>NZ_PGEN01000001.1:1672500-4398689 GCF_002797435.1 Sphingomonas koreensis
TGGTCGCGGCGATGCCCTTCTATCTCGGGCTCGCCGCCACGGCCGAGCCGCTGGTGCATGTCGCGCTGGGCGAGAAATGGATGGAGGCCGCACCGATCGTCCGGATCCTGTCGCTCGCCATGCCCTTCATGACGCTGCAGATCCTGTTCGCCGCCGCGACCGACGCGCGCGGGCGTCCGGGCATCGGCGCGCAGATTTCAGCGATCGGCGCATTCCTGCTTCCCGCCGCCTTCCTGATCGGGGTGCAGTGGGGAGTCATAGGCCTCGCGCTCACCTGGATCGCGATCTGGCCGGTGTTCCTCGTCATCACCGCGGCGCGCAGCCTGCCCGTCATCGGGCTCAGCTGGCGCGACTGGATCGCCGCGGTGCTTCCGCCGATTACCGCGGCGAGCGCGATGGCGCTGGCGGTGGTACTGATCGACCGGATGCTTCCACCGCTAGGCCCGCTGCCCCACCTGCTGATCCTCAGCGGAGCGGGGGCAGCAATCTATGGTGCGTGGCTCTGGCTCTTCGCGCGCGCGACAGTGGAGGACGCGATCGGCATGATCCGGAGATAGGTTGCTCGCGGCAGATCAGGCGGATTGTATATAAGCGCGCATCTGCGCCGCCTCGGCCTCGATCCGCTCGATCCGGTACTTCACCAGATCTCCGATCGAGACAAAGCCGAGCAGCGCGCCCTCCTCCACCACCGGAAGATGCCGGATCCGCCGCTGAGTCATCAGCGACAGCGCGGCAAGCACCGGCTCGTCGCGCGTCACGCTGATCACCGGCGTCGTCATCACGCCGCGGACCTCGCGGTCCAGCGCCGCGGCGCCTTCGTGCTGAAGGCAATGAATCACGTCGCGTTCGGAAAAGATGCCCGCGACCACACCATTCTCGATCACCGGAACCGCGCCGATCCGCCTTGCGGCGAGCAGCGCTACCGCGTCGCGCACGGTATCCCCGCCGCTCACGGTTATGACATCCTGCCCCTTCCCGCTCAGGATTGCTGCGATCGTCATCGTCAGACTCCTTTCCTTCCAGAGGCGGTTGAGAATCCCATGTTTCAGGCGCAATTGGAAGGGATGAAACCCGATCTCGACAATCCCGACTATGCGAAGCTCGCCTGGAGACGCTATCGCCGCATCTTCGGGATCGTGGCAGCGGTCGCCCTGCTGTCCGCGATCGTCGCGGTCGTCGCGCTCTACATCGCGATCGGCGAGTTCCAGCTCCATGCCTCGATCGCGATGGCGATCGGCATCGGCCTGTCGGTGCTGCTCGGCGGCGCGCTGATGGGCCTTATCTTCCTGAGCTCGGGCACCGGCCATGACGAGCGCTCGCGCGACGCGACCGAGCGGGATCGCCACGGCTAGCGCCAACGCTGCAACGCGGCCGCGAGACTAGCGCTTGAGCGTGTAGCTGACGCTGGCCGTGCCGTTGTCCGGCACCTCGACCGGCAGCATCCAGCCCTCCGGTCCCCGCTCCAGCCCCGGCGGCTTCTCGGCGAGGTCGTGGGGAATGACGATCTGGGCGGTCACCGGCACGCTCCGCGCGTTGGTGATATCGACGCGCCACTCCTGCCGGTCCTGCGTTTCCTTGACGCGAGTCAGCTTCCATTGGACGTCGGGGCTCTGGCCGAGCTTCAGCTCGACCGCTTCGCCGACCGCCAGATCGGCGACATCGTCACGGCCCGCGAGCAGGCGCCGGCCCGCAACCGTTTCGAACAGCGACAGCCCGCCGGCCGGCAGCGGTACGCCCAGGCCCTTTTCGCCGCTATTGATCGAGCGCAACAGATACCGCATCGGCTGCGGCGTATGGCGTCCGCCCACCACATTGGCGCGATAGACGCGGTCGAACCGCGCCTCAGGCTGGACGATCATCGCCACCTGTTTCTGGCTTTGGGCGGCGACCGTCACCCGCATCGGAACACGGTAGAGCTTGAGATCGCCCAGCGCCTCGGCCTGGGCCTGAGCGCCCTGGGCGACGGCGACAGATTCGCCCGGCGGGGGCGGCGGCGGCGGCGCAGGCGGGGCAGGCATGAGGTAGTCCGCCGATACGACCGTAACCGGCGAAGGGAGCGCCTGCAGCCGCGCGCGCGCCGAGCGCGGCATGCGCGATCCAGTCACCACGATGCTTTCTTCGCTTCCTCCACCTCCGCCCCCGAAGGCGCGCTCTTCGCGCTCGCGCTTGCGCCGCTGCTTGGCGGTTTCGAAGCTGCCCGGCGCGTTTCGCCCGACCGCGTCGAACCGCGACAGGTCGGCGCCGCGCGGCATGGGCAACCGTTCCCATTCGCGCCGCGGATGCGTGCTGGTCGAATCGATCGGCCAGCATTGCAGGTTGAGCGCGGACGCGGGCGGCGGCGGCGGCGGATTGTTCGGGCGCTTGTTGGGCTTGCCCGCGATCACCTGCAGCCGTGCGTCCCTGAAGCTCTGCTGCCCGCCATTCGCGACGGTCAGCCAGGCGAAGAGACCCATCTTCTTCCCGTCCGCCGCCATGTTGCCGACATAGTTGGCCGACCAATCGAACCCCTGCGCCATATAGGTCAGCTGGATCGTCGCGGTGAGGGCGCGGTCGCTGCGCGTCAGGATGGAGAGCGTCGGCCGCGCGGAAAGCGTGTCGGGCACCTCGGAATAGATCATCCGTTCGGGCAGACCCGAACAGCGCAGCGCCTCGATCCCCTCATCGGTCCGGATCAGCACCCCGCCATCGGGGCCTGACTGGATGATCGCGCTCTGCTCGCGTACCCGGCCCGTCGCGGGATCGGTCCGGCGAATGAGCACGCGGCGCTTGAGGAAGGCATCGACCAGCCCGGCGGGCGAGATCAGCCGGGCGTCGCGATTCTTCTCGCGGACGCCGGAGGGCAAGCCGGTAATGATCGCGGTTTCGGGGAGCAGCCCTTCGGCGACATTCTCGAACCGAAGCTGGCTTTCGCCCTTGGGCAGGGTGATCGTCCGCGTTTCGGTAATCAGCGCATACCCGCCCGGCCAGCCCGCCCGCATCATACCGGCATCGCGATAGGGGTCGCGATAGATGGTCACCGCGACGTCCGACACATCGACGGACGTCACGGTCTGCCCGCCCGCATGCGCCAGCGACGGCAAGCACAGCATCAGGAGCAGAAACCAGCGCATCGGGCGCTCAGTACCGCGTGTCGAAGGTCGCCACGAGATCGGCGCTGGCGTTGGCCGCGACCGGCACTTTCCATTCGACGCGGTCCGCCGAGACGCGTTCGCCGGTGATGCTCTGATCCGTGATCTTCACATCGCCCCACAGGCCGTCCTGCGCCAGATCGACGGTGACCGGCGTGTCGCGCGCGTTGCTCAGGGTATAGCGCATCCGCGTACGCCAGCGGCGATTGGACAGCTTGGTCCGCTCCTCCACCACCACCTTGACCTTGACGTCGAACGCCTCGCCGGTGCGGATCGACATCGACGATCCCATCGGCGTGTGGCCGATCCGGTTCTCACCGATGAACTGGGGATCGCCGCGCGCGTCGCGCATATAGACTCGGACCGTGCCCGCCGGCAGCTGATCGCCCAGGCCGCCATTGCGCGAGGTCGAGAATTTGATCGCGGTCGCGGCGCTGCGCGGGACATCGTTGCCGCCCATCCAGCCATTGGTGAACTCATAGGCCTTGCGCGCAGGCGACGCCTTCACGTCGAGGAAGCTCACCTGCTTCTGCTGTGCGTTGGCGATCGTCGTGCGCTCGGCAAGCGGGTAGAGATAATAGTCGCCCAGCCGCTCGCGCGTGCCGCTCTCGGTCCCCGCCTGCTCGATCGTGGCGTCGCCCATCGAGGCCATCTGGGCGAAGCGGTTCTGCCCACCGCCGACATTTCCCGCGACCAGCAACGTGTCGGCATTGGTGAAGGTCGTGCCGGTGTTGTTGTTGAGCGTGACCCAGCCCTGCACGTCGATCGTGCCCGCCTTCTCGTCGAACAGCGCGACATAGTCGCTGGTCCAGCCAAGGCCGGGGGTCAGATAGGACAGGCGCGTCGGCACCGCGCCGTTGCGGTCCGCCTCGACCGTCACCGACAGGGTCGGCCGCGCGCGCAGATTCTCAGGCACCTTGTCGAACACCACGCGGACCGGCAGCCCGTCGTCGCGCAGCACCTCGATCCGGCTGCCGATCTGAAGGACGATGCCGCCATTCGCCGCCAGCACCTTGGCCTGCTCGCGCGTTTCGGCGCCGGTCGCGGGATTGGTGCGGACGATGGTGATCACCTGTCCCACGGCCTTTTCCATCAGCTTGTCGGGGCTCAGCAGGTCATAGTCGAAATTCTGCTCGACGATGGCGATGCCGGGACCGGACAGCGTCACCGTTTCCGGCCTGATCTGCGCCGAAACGTCGGGGAATTCCTGACGGCTGCGCCCTTGCGGAACGTTCAGCGTTCGCGCGTCCTGAACCAGCGCGAGATTGTTGTTGTAGATGGTGACCGAAACGTTGCCCTGCGCCGATGGTGCGGGCGCGGTCTGCGCCATCGCGATGCCTGGAAGCGCGGCGCCTGCCGCCGCAAGAGCCAAGGTTAGACGCCGCATCGCACTTCCTTCCGCTATGTGCGGGCCACCATCGTCACGGGGCATGCCAAGTCAATCGACAAAGCGCCGCCGCAACGAAAAAGGCCGGCCCGCACGATGCGGACCGGCCCCTTTTTCTTTCCCGGGATCGGGACGGTCACTCCGCCGCGGCGGGCTCCTCGTCCTTCTTCACGCGACGGCGGCGCGGCTTGGCCTCAGCCACCACCTCGCCCTCGACGCCCAGCGCCGGAGGAAGGATCGCCGCGATATCGGCGGCATCGCCGGCATCGGCAACCTCTTCGCGGCGGGGGCGCCCGCGGCGGCGCGGCGGTTCGGCGCGCGGTGCCTCGTCATCCTCGTTCGCAGCCACAGGCGCAGCGGCTTCGCCGGCCTCGCTCTCGGGCTGCCGCTCTCGGCGCTGGTCGCGGTCGCCGCGCTCGCGGCGGCCTTCACGCTGCCCGTCCCGGTCGTTGCGGTCCCGGCGCCCTTCGTTGCGGTCGCGGCGTTCGAAGCGGTCGCCGCGCTCGCGGTTCCCACGCTCTTCGCCCTCGTCGCCCTGCTCGCCTTCGCTCGCACGGGTGCCCTCGGCGCCGTCGTCATAATCCTCGTCGTCGCCGTCGAAATCGTCGCGATTGCGGCGCTGGCGATCCTGCTCCTCGAAGCGCGAGCGGCTCTCTGCAAGGACGCGGAAATAGTGATCGGCGAACTGCAGATAATATTCGGTGTTGACCCGATCGCCGGCCATCTGGGCGTCGCGCGCCAGATTCTTGTATTTCTCAAGAAGCTGCGCGGCGTTGCCCCGGGCACGGTTGTCGATGCGGTTGCCATTGCCCTGGTTGGGGTTGCCACCACCCTGCTGGCGCTGGCCACCACGGCCGCGACGGCGGCCGTTGTTCGCCTGACGATTGTTCATCAACGTCTGTGTGTCCTGTCCTTAACTCAATCCGTCATCGATCATCAGTGATCCCGGATGCGTGTTACCCCGCACGTCGCGCCGGAAACGCTCCGGAGCGGCGCCCCGCATGGCTGCCGGACATTCAGCAGCGCACATGCCTTGGATTGGGTCGGCGTTCCATTTCAACGATTTAAGTTGAAGGTGCCATCCCCGCGGCCATCCTTAGCCGGTGGGGCATCAATCTCCAAGCACTATATTGGTGTCGCGCACCGATAGTTCAACTTGCCGTAACCGCACGATCGCGCCCGCCCAGGTCCTTGCGGATGGCGGGGGTCAGCCCCGCCGCCTCGACCAGCGCCGATACCGCAACGCCCTGCGTCCAGCCGATCTCCAGCACCGCGATCCCGCCCGGCCCGATCAGCCGCGGCAGATCGGGCACGATGCGGCGATAATCGTCGAGGCCGTCCGCGCCTGCGAACAGCGCCCGTGCCGGCTCATGGTCGCGCACTTCCGGCCCCAGATCCTCGCCGGTGCCGATATAGGGCGGATTGCACAGGATCAGGTCGAACGCGCCGTAGACGCCGGCGGCCCAATCCCCGGCATGCAACTCAACCCGTTCAGACAGGCCCAGCCGCTCCGCATTTTCCCGCGCATAGCCAAGCGCCGTCTCGGACGCGTCGACCCCCAGCCCTCTTGCCTGTGGCCACTCGGCCAGCGCGGCCAGCAGCAGCGTGCCCGGTCCGGTACCAAGGTCGAGCACCCGCTTCGGCCCCTCGGTTCCGGCAAAATGCACTACCGCCGCCTCGATCAGCGTCTCGCTGTCCGCGCGCGGTACCAGCACACCGGGGCCGACCTGAAGTTCGATCGTCCAGAAGCCGCGGCTGCCGGTGATATACGCCACGGGCTCATGGCGGAGCCGCCGCTCGACCAGCGCCGCGAACCCCTCAGGGACCGGATCGCCCAATCGCGACAGCAGCATCGCCTGGCGCGACACGCCCAGCGCATGCGCCATCAGCAGCTCGGCGTCGAGCCGGGGCGTCTCCGAAGCGATCCGCGAAGCCGCCTCGGCGATCGCGGCGCGGACGGTCACGACTCCAGCGCCGCCAGCCGCTCGGCCTCGTCCTCGGCGACCAGCGCGCCGATCATCTCGTCCATCTCGCCCTCGAGGATCTCGGGCAGGCGGTGGAGCGTCAGGTTGATGCGGTGGTCGGTCACCCGCCCCTGCGGGAAATTGTACGTCCGAATCCGCTCCGACCGGTCGCCCGATCCGACCATCGACTTGCGCGCGCCCGAACGCTCGCTCGCCAGCCGCTCGCGCTCCAGCTCGTACAGGCGCGTGCGCAGCACCTGCATCGCCTTGTCGCGATTCTTGTGCTGCGACCGCTGGTCCTGCTGGATCACGACCAGCCCGGTGGGCAAGTGCGTCAGCCGGATCGCCGAATCGGTGGTGTTGACATGTTGCCCCCCCGCGCCCGACGAACGGTAGATGTCGACGCGCAGATCCTCGTTGCGGATCTCGATATCGACCTCTTCCGCCTCGGGCAGCACCGCCACCGTCGCCGCAGACGTGTGAATACGCCCGCCACTCTCGGTCACCGGGACACGCTGGACGCGGTGGACGCCGCTCTCGAACTTCAATTTCGCGAACACGCCCTTGCCCGCCACGCTGGCGACGACTTCCTTGTACCCCCCGGCTTCCGACGTGCTGGCGGAGATCATCTCGACCTTCCACCCCTGCCGCTCGGCATAGCGCGTGTACATGCGCAGCAGGTCGCCCGCGAACAGCGCGGCCTCATCCCCGCCGGTTCCGGCGCGGATCTCGAGCATCGCCGCACGCTCGTCCGCCACGTCGCGCGGCAGCAGCGCCAGCGCCAGCGCGTGCTCGGCCTTGGCCAACGCCTGCTCATTCTCGTGCAGCTCCTCGGCTGCCATCGCGCGCAGTTCGGGATCGCCGTCGCGGCTCATCTCAGCGAGGCTCGCCGCCTCCTCGCGCAGCCGCCGCACCGCCCCCGCCGCCGCCGCGACCGGCTCGAGCTCGGCATATTCCTTGGAGACCGCGACGAACTTGTCCGACGGCAGGTCGCCCGTCGCCATCATCGCCTGCAGCTCGTCGCGCCGCGCCTCGATCGCGGCGATCTTGTCGGGCGAGATTCGGGTCATACCGCCGCGAGCACCGCGATCAGCGTCGCCATCATCTCATCGTCGACCGCTTCGCTCTTGAGCGTCCGGCGGTTCACCACCGGGGCGTCGTCGCGCACGTCGATCGAGACGATCTCGGCCGGGCTCGACTTGACCGCCTTGTCATAGCGTTTCTTGGGACTTCCGGTCGCGAACAGCTCGGCCACCACGCCCGCACGGCGAAGCGATGCGACAAGCTCGATGCCCTTGGCCTCGAGACCCGCGCGCTCGACCACCACCGCGACCTGCACCTGTTCGACGGCCGGCGCCTCCAGCAACATCCCCAGCCGCTCGATCCCCGCGGCCCAGCCCACACCGGGCGTCTCCGGCCCGCCAAGATTGCCGATCAGCCCGTCATAGCGCCCGCCGGCCAGCACCGTGCCCTGCGCGCCCAGCCGGTCGGTGACGAATTCGAACGCGGTGTGGCGATAGTAATCGAGCCCGCGCACCAGCCGCGCGTTGCGCGTCCACGCCACGCCCGCCGCGTCCAGCCCGCCGGTCACCGCGTCGAAGAAATCCTTCGCCTCGGCGGTCAGGAACGCGTCGATGTCCGGCGCCGAATCCGCCGCCGGGCGATCGCGCGGATCCTTGGAATCGAGAATGCGCAGCGGGTTCTTCTCCAGCCGCGTCAGGCTGTCCTCGGACAGGTCAGCGCGATGGCTCTGGAAATGCTCGATCAGCGCCGCGCGCCACGCGTCGCGCGTCTCCGCATCGCCCAGCGTATTGAGCTGAAGCGTGACGCCCTCGCCGATCCCCAGCTCGCGCAGCAGCTGGTCGGCAAATGTCAGCAGCTCGACATCGGCGGCCGGTTCCGCCGCACCGATGATCTCCGCGTCGATCTGGTGGAACTGGCGATACCGCCCCTTTTGCGGCCGCTCGTACCGGAACACCGGGCCATGCGTGGTCAGCTTGAGCGGCGCGAACTGCTGCCACCCCTCGGTGATGTACGCGCGGCAAATCCCCGCGGTGAACTCGGGCCGCAGCGTCAGCAGGTCGTCACCGCGGTCGGGAAAGGTGTACATCTCCTTCGACACCACATCCGACGTCTCGCCCATGCTCCGCGCGAACACGCCCGTGGATTCGAATACCGGCACCTGAACCTGCTGGAAGCAATAGAGCCGCCGCACATGCTCGAACGCCTCGACCACGCGTGCGAAGCGGCGCTGTTCCTCGCCGAAGATGTCCTGCGTGCCGCGCACGCGCTTGGGGGTCTCGATCCGTGCCATTTGGGGCGGCTATCTATTGGCAGCGGGGGCGGAACGCCAGAGGTGCTTTTGTTGTTTGGCGGCACCGGCCCGCTCCCCCGCCCGGCCACCCATCCAGAAATACGCTGTGGGTGGCCGGGCGGGGGAGCGGGCCGGTGCCGCTTTCGCCGCAGGCGACAAATGCTTATACGCGCCGGGATGAGTGCCACCCCCAGAACCCAACCGAAGACCTTTCACGTCAAGTCGTTCGGCTGCCAGATGAACGTCTATGACGGCGACCGCATGGCCGAGCTGATGGCGGCGCAGGGCATGGTCGCGACCGACGACGCCAATGCCGCCGACCTCGTCGTGCTCAACACCTGCCACATCCGCGAAAAAGCCACCGAGAAGGTGTTCTCGGACATCGGCCGGCTGCGCAAGCATGGGCAGAACCCCATGATCGCCGTCGCCGGCTGCGTCGCCCAGGCCGAGGGGGAGGAGATCGTGCGCCGTGCCAAGGTCGATGTGGTGGTCGGCCCGCAAGCCTATCACAACCTGCCCGACCTGGTGGCGAAGGCCGCATCCGGCGCCAGCGCGGTCGATACCGACATGCCGGTCGCCAGCAAGTTCGGCGCGCTCCCCGCCCGCCGCCGCGTGCCGCCCTCGGCCTTCCTGACGGTGCAGGAGGGGTGCGACAAATTCTGCACCTATTGCGTCGTCCCCTATACCCGCGGCGCCGAGGTCAGCCGGCCGTTCGATGCGATCATCGACGAAGCCAAGTCGCTGGTCGATGCCGGCGCGCGCGAGATCACCCTGCTCGGCCAGAACGTCAATGCGTGGGACGATGACGCAGGCACCGGCCTGCACGGCCTGATCCGCGCGCTCGACCGGATCGATGGCCTTGCCCGCATCCGCTACACCACCAGCCACCCCAACGACATGAAGGACGGCCTGATCCGCGCCCATGCCGAGGTGGAGAAGCTGATGCCCTTCCTTCACCTCCCGGTGCAGGCAGGCAATGACCGTATCCTCAAGGCGATGAACCGCTCGCACAGCCGCGATTCGTACCTCCGCATTCTCGACCGCGTCCGCGAGGCGCGGCCCGACATCGCGCTTTCGGGCGACTTCATCGTCGGCTTCCCCGGCGAGACCGAAGCGGAGTTCGCCGACACGCTCAGCCTGGTCGACGCGGTCGGCTATGCCCAGTGCTTCAGCTTCAAATACTCGCCGCGTCCCGGCACCCCCGCCGCCGAGATGGACGGTGCGGTTGCGCCCGAGGCGATGGACGACCGCCTCCAGCGCCTCCAGGCCGCGCTCAACCGCGATCAGGCCGCGTTCAACGCAGCGACCGTCGGCAAAAGCTGCACCCTGCTGATCGAGCGCAAGGGAAAGCTGCCCGGCCAGATGCTCGGCAAGTCGCCGTGGCTGCAATCGGTCCATCTGATGACCGACGCGCAGATCGGCGATCTGGTCGAGGTCGAGATCGTCCAGGCCGGCCCCAACTCGCTTGCGGGCGTCGCGAAGGTGAAAGCAGCGGCCTAGCCTGCGATCACCAGGTGATCGAGCACTCGCGGCAGCAGCCGCTCGGTCGCCGCTTCCAGTTCCTCCGGGCCGGTTCCGAATGCGCCGCTCAGGGCAAGCTCGACAAAGCCGTGAACGATCGACCAGGCCGCGATCGAGGGCGCCATTACCGTCAGGTCGGGCCCCTCGCCCGCGCCGTTGCCACGCGCCGCGCGATCCAGGATGTCGAAGGCGCGATCGCCCGCTTCGCAGTACGCCGCGTCTTCGCGATTGAGCAGCGCCTTGCGCCACATCAGCTCGAAGCGCGCGCGATTGGCAAGTGCGAAGCGGACATAGGCCAGACCCTGCCCGCGCAGCCGCTCCATCCGGGTCGTCCCCGCATCCCCCGCCTCCAGCGCATCGCCGAAATCGCGAAACGCACGCGTCGCCACCGCGGTCAGCAATCCGCGCGCATCGCCGAAATGATGCCCTGGCGCCGCAGGTGAAACCCCAGCCCTCCGCGCCGCCTCGCGCAGCGAGAATCCTTCCACCCCGCGCTCCTCCAGAATCGATTCGGCGGCATCGATCAGCGCTTCGCGCAATGCCCCGTGGTGATAGGTGCGCGCGCCTTCTCCGCCGGCAATCTTGACACTGTTTAAATCGTCTTTCATATCCAATCTGTACGGTGTCCAGATTGGAGTCGCAACATGCTCGATCCGTCCTTGACCTTTTCCCTCGCCGGCAAGCTCGCGATGCTCGGCTGGCTCTCGCTCCTCGTCGCCCTGTTCTTCAAACCGGCGCGCCGATACGCCTTCGCCAGCGCACAGTTCGTCATCCCCGCGATCCTCGCGGTCGGCTACATCCTGATGATCTGGCAGGGCCGCGCCGGGTTCGAGACCGGCGGCTTCGGCTCGATCGAGGCGGTCCGCGCGCTGTTCGCCAACGATGCCGCGCTCACTGCGGGCTGGCTGCACTATCTGGCGTTCGACCTGTTCGTCGGCGCCTGGATCTCCCGCGATGCAGCGGGCCGCGGCATTTCGCCCCTGATCGTCCTGCCCAGCCTGCCGCTCACCTTCCTGTTCGGCCCGGCCGGACTGCTCCTCTACCTCGTCGCGCGCACCGCGCTGCCAGCGAAGGAAACCGTGCAATGACCGTCATCACGCTCTCCCCGTCCGGCCCCGCCGCCCTGTTCGCGGAGTTCGACCGCCGCCACCCGCAACTTACCCGTTACGGTCTCGTCCTGCTCGTGCTCGGCGCCATAGCAATGGCGTTCCAGGTCCTCGATCCGCGCACGCTGGCGAGCGGGGTGAATATCTGGGTCAAGCCCGCCAAGTTCCTCGTCTCCGTCGGCGTGTTCGCGCTCACCACGGCCTGGTTCATGGGCTATGTCCGGCCCGAGCGGCGCGGCGGCAGGCTGATGCGCTTCACCGCCTGGACGCTGATCGCCAGCGGCAGCTTCGAGCTGCTCTACATCAGCTTCCAGGCCGCGCAGGGCCAGGAATCCCACTTCAATCTCAGCACGCCTTTCCACATCGCCATGTATGCGCTGATGGGCATCGGCGCGGTGATCCTGACCGCGACGACCCTACCGTTGGCGTGGGAAATCGTCCGCAGGCCTGCGCCCGGCCTTCAGCGCAGCTTCGTCGCAGCGGTCGCGATCGGGCTCGTCCTCACCTTCGTCCTCGGCGGATGGATGGGCAGCTATATGAGTTCGCAGCCGGGCCATGCAGTCGGGCAGGTCGGCGGCGGCGTCCCCGTCTTCGGCTGGAATCGGCTGGGGGGAGACCTGCGCATCGCCCATTTCTTCGGCATTCACGCCGAACAGGCGATCCCGCTGCTCGGCGCGGCGGCAGCCGGCCTTCCCACAAGGCTACGCTGGTCGGCGATACTTGGCGGCAGCGCGATCTATGCCGCGCTGACGATCGGGGTCTTCCTGCAGGCAGTAGCCGGCCGCGCCCTCGTCCCGGCGTGACCGCCGACTGTTGCGTCCATGCGTCACCCGCGGGCCAAAGCGTCCGCGGGTGATTTTGCCCTGTCCTACAGCGCCGCGCTCTGCCATCCTGCGGCACACGACATGTATAACGGAACCTCCGCGCTGTATCCCGGTTTGGCTCCCGATAGCCGCATGTCAGCTTCGCGCGAGAACCCCGCGAAGAATATGTCAACTTCGTCAACCGGCCGTCATGCTCCCGCGCGATGGGAGTATGAACTTTGTGACTTTTCTATGCTCGAAAGGACCGCATGAGCCGCAAACCCGTCCCCGCCCAGCATGGCGAGCGCTCGCGCGTCGAGGTGACGTTCGACAGGCCGCAGCTGCTCCCGCAACTCTTCGGGGAGTATGACAGCAATATCCTGGCGCTCGAGGAGCGGCTGGGCGTCTATATCCATGCCCGCGGCCAGCGGGTGGTGATCGAGGGCAGCGCCGAAGCCGTCGCGCATGCCCGCGAGGTGCTGACCGAGCTGCACAGCCGGGTGATCCGCGGCGAGGACATCGACACCGGGCTGATCGACGCGGTGATCGCCATGTCGAGCGAACCGACCTTCACCGGCATCATCCGCGCCGAAAATGACGAGGGCGCGGCGCCGCCGATCATGATCCGCACGCGCAACAAGACGATCGTCCCGCGCTCGCTGACCCAGACCGCATACATGCGCGCGCTGGTCTCGAATGACATCATCTTCGCGCTCGGGCCGGCCGGTACCGGCAAGACCTACCTCGCGGTCGCCCAGGCGGTGGCGCAGCTCATCACCGGATCGGTCAAGCGCCTGATCCTGTCGCGCCCGGCGGTCGAGGCGGGCGAGCGGCTGGGCTTCCTGCCCGGCGACATGAAGGACAAGGTCGATCCGTATCTGCGCCCCCTCTACGATGCGCTCTACGACTGCCTCCCGGCCGAACAGGTCGAACGGCGCATCGCGTCGGGCGAGATCGAGATCGCCCCGATCGCCTTCATGCGCGGCCGCACGCTGGCCGATGCGTTCGTCATTCTCGACGAGGCGCAGAACACCACGCCGATGCAGATGAAGATGTTCCTCACCCGCTTCGGCCAGAACAGCCGGATGGTGGTGTGCGGCGATCCCAAGCAGACCGACCTGCCCGGCGGCCCCTCGGCCAGCGGCCTCAACGACGCGGTCAACAAGCTCGAGGGGATCGAGGGGCTGGCTATGATCCGCTTCGGCATCGGCGACGTGGTGCGCCACCCGATCGTCGGCCGCATCGTCGACGCCTATGAGGGCGAAGGCCGCACGGATGCTTGACGTAGCCGTCCAGCGCGAGAACGGCTGGCCTGACCTCAACTGGGATGCCATCGGCGCGCAGGCCGCCGCGGCCGCTGTCGCGCAGACGCCGTTCGGCGGCCTCGCCGATGCGGAGGCCGTGATCGAGATCGCGGTGCGCCTGACCGACGATGCCGAGGTGCATCAGCTCAACGCCCAGTATCGCGGGAAGGACAAGCCGACCAACGTCCTCTCCTTCCCGATGATCGAGCCGGACCTGATCGCGGTGCTCACCCAGAACAGCGACGATGGCGAGGTCATCCTGGGCGACATCGTCCTCGCCCATGGCGTCTGCGCGGCGGAAGCCCAGGAAAAAGGCTTCACCGTCGAACAGCATGCCACGCACCTGATTGTCCACGGGGTGCTGCATTTGCTAGGCTATGACCATCAGGGGGATTCCGAAGCCGAGGCGATGGAATCGATGGAGCGCGCCGCGCTCGAGACTTTGGGGATCCCCGACCCTTATCTGGTACGCGAGGATTGACCCGGGAAATGGCGGACGGTTCCAGTAGCAACGGGAACGGAGAAAGTAGCAGCGAGGGCGGAATATGGCGCGGCCTGCGCACCCTGCTGTTCGGCGAAGAGAATAACGAGACGCTGCGCGAGCGCATCGAGGATGCGATCGACGAGGTCGAGGAAGACGGCGAGGGCAAGCCCGCGAAGAAGGGCGACCTCTCCCCGCTCGAGCGCAAGATGCTGCGCAACCTCCTTCATTTCGGCGAGCGCGATGCGGGCGATGTCGGCGTGCCGCGCGCGGACATCATCGCGGTCGAGGAAAAGACCAGCTTCGCCGAACTGGTCCAGCTTTTCGCCGAAGCGGGCCATAGCCGCCTGCCCGTCTATCGCGAGAAGCTCGACCGGGTGATCGGGATGATCCACATCAAGGACGTGTTCTCGACGCTCGCAGCCGGGGCCGGCCCGCCCGCCAAGATCACCGGCCTGATGCGCCAGCCGCTCTACGTGCCGCAGTCGATGGGCACGCTCGACCTGCTCGCCCAGATGCAGGCCAGCCGCACCCACCTTGCCATCGTGCTCGACGAATATTCGGGGACCGAGGGCCTGATCACGATCGAGGATCTGGTCGAGGAAATCGTCGGCGAGATCGACGACGAGCATGACGACGCACCCGAGGCGCTGTTCGTCCCGCTCGACGATGGCGGCTGGGATGCCGACGCCCGCGCGGAGCTGGAGGATGTCGCCGCGGCGATCGATCCGCGGCTGGGCGAAGTCGAGGAAGATATCGAGACGCTGGGCGGGCTCGCCTTCATCCTTGCGGGCCATGTGCCCGAAGCCGGCGAGTGCCTCAATCATCCCAGCGGCTGGACGCTGGAAGTGCTGGAGGCCGATGCGACGCGCGTCCGCCGCGTCCGTCTCCATCCGCCCGCGAAACGCGAGGAATCCGAAGAATGACCCGCCTGCGCAAATTCCTGCTGTTCATCGGCATCGTGGCCGTCGGCTGCGGCGGCCTCTACTGGTGGTTCAGCCGTCCCGACGTGGCGCGGTTCGACGCCAATGCCGTGACCGGACAACGGCCGCAGCTGAGCGACCCGCGCAACCAGACCATTCCCACGGTCAAGATCGCCGATGCGGTCGGCTGGCCGCAAGGCGCCAAGCCCAGCGCAGCCGCCGGTCTTTCCGTCAACGCCTTCGCTACTGGTCTCGATCATCCGCGCTGGCTCTACCGACTGCCCAATGGCGACGTGCTGGTCGCCGAAAGCAATTCGCCGCCGCGGCCCAATAATGGCGTCACCAACAAGGTGATGCGCTGGCTGATGGGCCGTGCGGGTGCTGGCGTGCCCTCGGCCAACCGCATCACGCTGTTGCGCGACGCGGATGGCGACGGCGTCGCCGAAGTGCGCTCGACCCTGCTCAGCGCGGGCAACGGCCTCGAGTCCCCCTTCGGCATGGCGCTGGTTGGGGAGACGCTCTACGTCGGCAACCACAACGCGCTGATCCGCTTCCCCTTCAAGGTGGGCGAGACCAAGATCACGTCGAAGGGCGAGAAGGTCGTCGATCTGCCCGGCGGCGGCCACTGGACCCGCAGCGTCGTCGCCAGCGAAGACGGCAGCACCATCTATGTCGGCGTCGGATCGAAGACCAACATCGCCGACGAGGGGATCGAGATCGAGAAGAACCGCGCAGCGATCCTCGCGGTGGATCCGCGGACGAAGCGGGCGACCGTCTTCGCCTCGGGTCTGCGCAATCCGGTAGGCATGGCGTTCAACCCCGATACCAAGCGGCTTTGGACCGTGGTCAACGAACGCGACATGATGGGCTCGGACATGCCGCCGGACTATCTGACCCAGGTCGATTTCGGCAGCTTCTATGGCTGGCCCTGGAACTACTGGGGCGGGTATGAGGACAAGCGCGTCCGCCCCGGTCGCCCTGACCTGCGCGAATATACCGCGCGACCGGATTTCGCGCTCGGCGCGCATACCGCGCCGCTGGGCTTGACCTTCGCGCAGGACCTGCAGCTCGGTCCGAACTATGTGAGCGGCGCGTTCATCGGCCTGCACGGGTCGTGGAACCGGGTGCCCGCGAGCGGCTACAAGGTCGTCTACGTGCCCTTCGGCGCACGCGGCATGCCCGCACCGGGGGCGAAGCCGGTCGATATCCTCACCGGCTTCCTCGATGCCGATGGCAAGGCGATGGGCCGCCCGGTCGGCGTGACCGCGGACAGAACCGGCGCGCTGCTGGTCGCGGACGATGTCGGCAACGTGATCTGGCGGGTCAGCGCCCCGGGCGCGGCGCCAAAGCCCGCGCCCTCGCCTAGCGCTCGACCTGCGGGAGCGCGATAAGCTCGGCGCGGCTGGTCGCGGCGCGCAGGTTCCAGTCGTCGCCATCGGCGATGGCGGTTAGACGGGTGAGCGGCAGCCGGACAAAACGATCGGGATCGGTGTCGGCGATCTCGACGATCACCGCGTCGATATTGCCCGACGCATCGGTCTCGACGCGGTGGATATCGCCCAGATCGTTGCCCGCCGCATCGACCAGATCGGCGTCCTCGATCTGCTTCGTCGTCAGCCCGAACGCGGTGCCCGGCCCGCTGGCCGAGGGCAGGTTCGTCGCCGTCACCGTCGGGGCAGGCGCAGCGATGGAGCCGTTCGCGGTCACCTCGGTTCCCGCCGGCGCCTTGGGCGGATCGTCGGAACAGGCCGCCACGAGCACAAGCGGCAATGCGGTCAGCAATCGGATCATCGGACGCCTCCTCGCCGCGTTCACTCGAGCAACTTTGGCGCTTCCTTCTGCAGCTTCTCGCGGATCTTCCCGGCGAACAACGCCAGCATCGGCGGCAGATCGACCTCGGCATGGACGCGGTCCTCGAACACGTCGAGCCGGCTCGCCACCGTCTGCCCCATCGCACTCACGGTGAAGTGGAGCGTGTCGCCCTCCCACCGTTCCTGCACCGTGCCGCCGCCGGGAAACATGCTCCCGATCTTGCCCACCCCGCCTGCAAGCCGGGCGCGGGCGCCCTCCAGGCCCAGCTTGTGCGGGATATCGACGGTGACGGGCTCGGCCATGATCGCTCCTGAACTGTAATGGCACACTAATACGCCGCATGCTTGTATCTGTCACGGTCTGGCCCGATAGCATCGCCCCATGCTGCCTCGTCCCAGACTGATCGCCCTCACCGCCGGTGCCGCCTCCGCTACCGCTTTCGCTCCGCTCGACTGGTGGGTCGCGGGCCTGATCTGTTTCGCCCTCCTGCTGCGGCTGACGCATGAGGCTCCGACGTTGCGGCAGGCGCTGCTGCGCGGCTGGATGTTCGGCCTTGGCCATTTCACCGTGGGCAACAACTGGATCCAGCACGCCTTCACCTATCAGGACCGGATGCCGCCGGTGCTCGGCTATTTCGCGGTCGTGCTGCTCGCGCTCTACCTCGCCGTCTATCCGGCGATCGCGATGGGCCTGGCTTGGCGGTTCGGCCGGGCCAGTGCATTGCGCAGGCCGGGCCTGCCCTTCGTGCTGATCGCGGGCGCGGCATGGATCGTCACCGAATATCTGCGCGGGGTGATGTTCACCGGCTATCCGTGGAACCCGCTCGGCGTGATCTGGCTGCCGCTTCCGGGGGTGGCGCAGCTCGCCGGCTGGACCGGCACCTACGCCCTGTCGGGCCTTACCGTCGTGGTTGCGGGCACGCTCTATCTTGCGACGTTGCGGAGCTATCGGCCGCTGGCCGGCGCGGCAATCGCAGCGGGCGCCGCCGCGTTGCTGCTCAACCCGGCCGTCACGCCGCCGCGCCCCGGAGCGCCACTCGTCCGTGTCCTCCAGCCCAATATCGGGCAGGAGACCACGCTCGACGGCACGCGGGCCGAACGCTCGATGCTCGCGCTGACCACATTGTCCAACGATCGCGCGACGATGCTTCCCGGTGGTGCCGTTCCCCGGCTGATCGTCTGGCCCGAAGGCGCGGTCGATTACTGGATCGAGGATGGCTATCCGCCCGAATGGTACAACCGAGCCGATCCGTTCGTGGTGCGGCAACGGATCGCGCAGACGCTGGGCCCGAAGGATGTGGCACTGGTCGGCGGCACGGGGCTGCTGTTCGGCGGCGACAAACAGCTCGACGCTGCGACCAATTCGGTCTTCTCCATCGATGCCGCAGCCCGGATCCACGGCCGCTACGACAAGGCGCATCTGGTGCCTTATGGCGAGTATCTGCCGATGCGCACGATCCTCCAGCCGCTTGGCCTCTCGCGGCTGGTGATGGGGGATGTCGATTATGCGCCAGGCCCCGGGCCGGCGACGATGGAGGTGCCCGGGTTCGGCAAGGTCGGCATGCAGATCTGTTACGAGATCATCTTTTCCGGCCAGACGGTCGATGCCGCCAACCGCCCGACAATCTTGTTCAACCCCTCCAACGACGCCTGGTTCGGCGCCTGGGGGCCCCCTCAGCATCTGGCACAGGCGCGGATGCGGGCGATCGAGGAAGGGCTGCCGATCCTGCGTTCCACCCCCACCGGCATCTCAGCGATCATCGACGCGCACGGCGGCATCGTCGCAGCCGCGGGAATGAACGAGGCGCGGGCGATCGAGGCGCCGATGCCCGCGGCGCTCCCTCCCACCTTGTTCGCCCGGCTCGGCAACTGGGCGGCCTGGCTCGTCGCGGGACTGCTCCTGCTCAGCGCGATTGCCATCCGGCGCTTCGCCCGTTAGTGGGCCGCATATAACAAAAGCTTTATATCATCTGCTTTCCAAATCGGGCATGGCAACGGCCTGAGCATCTCGAGGAAAATCATGCGTTCCAGCTATCTCTTCACGTCCGAATCGGTTTCCGAAGGCCACCCCGACAAGGTCGCCGACCAGATTTCCGATGCGATCGTCGATCTGTTCCTGTCCAAGGACCCCGAAGCGCGCATCGCCTGCGAGACGATGACCACCACCCAGCTCGTCGTGCTGGCCGGTGAAATCCGCGGCAAGGGCATCATGGACACCGACGGCAACTGGGCACCAGGCGTGCCGGAAGAGGTCGAAAAGACCGTCCGCGAGACCGTGAAGAAGATCGGCTACGAACAGTCGGGCTTCCACTGGGAGACGCTGCGCTTCGAGAACAATCTGCACCCGCAGTCGGCACATATCGCGCAGGGCGTGGACGCCAGCGGCAACAAGGACGAGGGCGCGGGCGACCAGGGCATCATGTTCGGCTATGCCGCAAACGACACCCCGGACCTGATGCCGGCGACGCTCGACTACAGCCACAAGATCCTCGAGAAGATGGCCGCCGACCGCCATTCGGGCGCCGCCCCCTTCCTTGAGCCGGACGCCAAGAGCCAGGTCACGCTGCGCTATGAGGGCAGCAAGCCCGTCGCCGCGACCGCGATCGTCGTCTCGACCCAGCACGCCCCGGGCTATGACCAGGGCGAGAAGGAAGCCGAGCTGCACGCCTATGTGAAGTCGGTGGTCGCGAGCGTGATCCCGAACGAACTGCTGAGCGACGCGACCGAATATCACATCAACCCGACCGGCAGCTTCGAGATCGGCGGTCCCGACGGCGACGCGGGCCTGACCGGCCGCAAGATCATCGTCGATACCTATGGCGGCGCTTCGCCCCATGGCGGCGGCGCGTTCAGCGGCAAGGACCCGACCAAGGTCGATCGTTCGGCGGCGTACATCACCCGCTATCTCGCCAAGAACATCGTCGCGGCCGGCCTCGCCCAGCGCTGCACGATCCAGCTCGCCTACGCCATCGGCGTGTCGAAGCCGCTGTCGCTCTATGTCGACACGCACGGCACCGGCACGGTCGGCGACGACAAGATCGAGGAAGCGATCCAGGGCATCGAGAAGCTCGGCGGCCTGACCCCCCGCGCCATCCGTACGCATCTCGGCCTCAACAAGCCGATCTACGCGCCGACCGCGGCGTACGGCCATTTCGGGCGCAAGGCAGAAGGCGACTTCTTCCCCTGGGAGAAGACCGACCTGGTCGAGGATCTCAAGGCCGCGCTGGCCTGATCCTCCGGCAACGGACAAGGAAGGCGGCGGTCCCCCGGGATCGCCGCCTTTTTCGTTTCCGGGCAGCCGAAAGTCCCAAAAGTCAGATTGCATCACGCGCGCGAGTCCGGATGCGGATCGCGACATGGCGGTGCCGAGCGCAGCAGGCGAAATCCCACATTTCAAGGCTATTGCGCCCGCCCCGCACGGCACTAGCCTGATGCGCAGGGGAGGACGCCATGCCGAGATACCTGACCGCCACGATCGCCCTGTTCGCTGCCGCACCCGCGCTGGCGCAAATCAGCCCGGCGGATCAGGCCGCACTCGACCGCGCCCGGGAGCGCGGCGAACTGATCTACTGGTACGACCAGGCCGCCTGGCACGGCACCGACGACATGCTTGCAAAGGCTCGGGACATAGCCGGAAAGATCGGCGGCTGGATCGTCGACGGCCCTGCCGATGCCGCCGAGCTGATCTTTTACACCCGCGGCGCCGATCCCAAGCCGCTCTACCTGGCGCGGTTCAAGAACGGCAAGCTGGCCGAGAGCCGCAAGCTGGGTGAGGCCGACACCGCGATGCTCACCCCGCAGCGCCGCCGCATGATCGCCGCGGTCACGACAGCCCGCGCCGCACTGATCGAGGCGAAGGCGCAAATGTGCGTCGACAAGCCATTCAACACCGTGACGCTGCCGCCCGCGACGCCCGACGGCCCCATCCCGGTCTATTTCCTGACGCCGCAGACCGAAATGAAGGTCATACCCCTGGGCGCGCACTATCTGTTCGAGGTCGACGTCGCGGGCAAGGCGGGACCGATTCGTCGCTTTACCAACACCTGCATCGCGCTCCCGACGGACACCGAATCGCCGGACGGCAAGTCGCTCGAAGCACTGTTCATCACCCACCTGCTCGATCCGGTGCCGACCGAAATCCATTTCTTCTCGGCCATGGCGGCGCGCAGGCCGATCTATGTCGGGATCCGGAAGCAGGTCTGGGCAGTGACGCCCGCCGCAAGCGGGCCGACAGCGCGGCTGGTCGAGCGCGACTGACGTCCCGGGTTCAGCGCGCGCCCTCAACCCCCGGCCCCGCATCGACCGTCGGGCGGTACTGCGGCGCCACCCGCGCACGCGATGCCTGTTCGTAGGCATGGCCGAGTTCGAGCAGACGGCCTTCGCTCCATTTGGCGCCGATGAAGGAGAGGCCAGCGGGCAGGCCGCTTGTCAGCCCCATCGGCACGGTCAGGTGCGGGTAGCCGGCCACCGCCGGAAGCTGGCTGGCGCTCGGGCCGCTCCCCTGATCACCATGCACCGGATCGGACAGCCAGGCGGTGCCGGTGGTCGGTGCGACCAGCACGGCGATCCGGTTCCGCGTCAGAACCGTGTCGAGCGTTCCGGCCGCGAGCCGGCGGGCGTCGTCGCGGGTCTTGGCATAAGCGGGATCGGCGGTACCGCCGGTCTTCTCCGCCATCTCGAAAATGCTCTGGCCAAAATAGGCAAGCTCCGCCGGCGATCCCCGGTTGAAGGCGATGGCATCGGCGAGCGTGCGCACCTTCACCGACGATGGCGTGGTGGCGAGATAGGCGGCGAGGTCGCTCTTCAGCTCCATCTGAAGCAACTTGAATTCAAGTCCGCGCAGCGTCGGCGGCGGCGCCAGCTTGACCTCGACGAGTTCAGCTCCCGCATTGCGCAGCACCGCGAGTTGCGCGTCGTAGAGCGCCGCCAGCCCGGCGCGCATCTCAGGCCGCACCACGCCGATCCGGACCCCCTTGAGACTCGCCCTGCGCCAATCCGGAGTCAGCGCGGCGCGACGTGCATCCGCATCCACCGTCGCGGCGTCGGCGCTGTCGCTGCCGATCATCGCCGCAAACAGCGCCGCCGCGTCCTTGACGCTGCGCGCCATCGGCCCGGCGGTGTCCTGGCTGGAGCTGATCGGCACGACGTGGGTGCGACTGACCGCGCCGAGCGTGGGCTTGAGACCGACCAGCCCGGTCATCGACGAGGGGCAGACGATCGACCCGTCGGTTTCGGTGCCCACCCCCACCGCCGCGAGGCTGGCGGCAATCGCCGCGCCGGTGCCGCTCGACGAGCCGCAGGCGCTGCGATCGAGCGCATAGGGATTGCGGACGAGTCCGCCGACGGCGCTCCATCCGCTCATCGAATCGCTGTCGCGAATATTGGCCCATTCGGAGAGATTGGTCTTACCGAGGATGATCGCCCCCGCGGCACGCAGCCGGGCGACGAGCGGCGCATCACGTTTGGTGAAATTGTCCTTGAGTGCGAGGCTTCCCGCCGTGGTCGCATTCTCGGCGGTGTCGATATTGTCCTTCACCAGCACCGGGATGCCGAACAGCGGCCCTTCCGCAATTCCCAGCTGCCGGTTGCGATCGGCCCTGCGCGCCTGCGCCTTCGCCTGCGGATTAAGCGCGATCACGCTGCGCAGCTTTGGCCCGGCGCGATCGAGCACGCGGATGCGGTCGAGATAGGCCTGGGTCAGCTGCGCGCTGGTGATCCTGCCGCTCGCAAGCATCGCCTGAAGCTGCTCGATCGACTTCTCGCTGACCTCGATCGCAAGCGGCGAAAGCTCGGTCAGGAAGAAGTTGCGTGTTTCCGCCGCGGCTGGCGCCGCCAATGCCATTGCGATCGCTGCCAGTCCGTACCGCATCCATTGCCCCCATGATGTCCGGGCGGCACGATATCGCCGCGTTCGCGCTGTGCAACGGCGCAACGCGCGGCTAGCCTTCCTGTCATGAAGACGATCCGCGATCCATCCCACGCCCTTGCCCGCGAGCTTGCCGCGATCCGCGCCGAGTTTCAGGTGCCGCAGGCATTTCCGCCGGAGGTGCTGGCGGCCGCCCATGCCGCGGCGGGACGCACGCCATCGGATCATGCGGACTGGACCGATCGCGCTTTCGTGACGCTCGACCCCGCAAGCGCGACCGATCTCGATCAGGCGTTCGCGATCGAGACTGCAGGACGCGACCTTATCCTCCACTATGCCATCGCCGACCTCGCATGGTTCGTCGATGAGCGCGGACCGATCGACGCCGAAGCCTGGACGCGCGGCGAGACGCTGTACCTGCCTGACGGCAAGGCGGGCCTCTATCCGCCGGTGCTGGCCGAAGGCGCGGCGAGCCTGTTGCCCGATGGCCCGCGGCCCGCGGTGGTGTTCAGCGTCCGTATCGCGCCCGACGGTGCTGTGAAGCTCGACGCGGCGACGCGCGCCGTGATCCGCAGCCATGCCAAGCTCGCCTATGCGACCGTTCGCCCGGAAGACCTGCCCGCAGGCTTCACCGAACTGTCGGCGCGGATCATCGCAGCCGAAGCCGAGCGCGGCGCGGCCCGCGTCGATCCGCCCGAGCAGGAGGTGAGCGCGGGGCCGGACGGCAAGCTCACACTTTCCTTCCGCGACCGCCATCCCTCGGAGGACCAGAACGCCGCGCTCTCGCTCGCCTGCAACATGGCGGTCGCGGACGCGCTGATCGCACATGGCACCGGACTGTTCCGGGTGATGGCGGAACCCAGCGACCATGCAGTCCGGCGGCTGCGGCATACAGCGCGCGCCTTTGGCATCGAATGGCCGAGCCATGCGACGCTGACTCAGTTCGAACGTATGCTCGACCCCGCCGACCCGCGTGCCGCCGCCCTGATGCTGGCGATCCGCCGCGCGGGCAATGGCGCGGGCTATCAGGTGTTCCGTCCGGGCGAGACGCCCTGGCATGCCGCCGTCGCCGCACCCTATGCCCATGCCACCGCGCCGCTGCGGCGGCTGGCCGATCGCTACGTCGTGCAGGCCACCCTCGCGGTGGCGAACGGCCGGCCGGTGCCCGACCATGTGACACAGGCCTTCGCGAAGCTGCCCAAGGTGATGGCACGCGCGGATGCCCGCGCCGGGCAGATCGACCGGGCGGTGATCGACATGGCCGAGGCAGTGATGCTCGCCGGCAATGAGGGCACGACGCTCGGCGCGGTGGTCACCGACATCGGCGAGCGGGGCGCCGCAATCCAGCTGTGCAGCCTGCCGGTGACCGCACGGGTCGATGCGTCGGGCCTGACCCCCGGCGACACGCTCGACGTGCGGCTGACCCAGGCCGACCCGCGCGCACGCCGCATCGCCTTCGAGCGGCTGAACTGAGGCGCGAAAGCCGCTTGCGGATCTGTGCGCCAGCGATCACGCTCGGCATCGACGCTTTGGGGGAGAGATGGAATGGCCGTTCGTCTGATCGCCGCAATCCTGATCGCGGGCGCCGCGCCCGCCTTCGCGCAGACCAAACCGGCCCCCCTCACGACCGAAGCGGACAAGCCGTTCAAACACGAGAATAGCGGGATCACGCTGCCAGTTACCCTGCTGGGTTTCCCGCGCAAAGAGGGCCAGGAATATGTGAAGCCGCAGCTCGACGTCGCATTCCGCTATTTTCCGGCGGATAGCAGCGAAGAAGTATCGGTCTATATCTACCGCGTGAACACGGGCGTGCCGTCGCTGTGGTTCGACGTGTCGAGCAGTTCGGTCGAGCAGCGCGCATCGTTCGGACGCAAGACCCGATTCGAGATGCCGCTCACCTTCACCCCGCCCGGCCAAGCGACGGCTTCAGGCTTGAAGGCTGCTTGGACGTTGTCGGACGCCCCCTACCGCAGCACAGCGCTCGCCATGGTGCCGGTGGGAGAATGGCTGGTGAAGATCCGCTATTCCGCAACGACGCTGGAGACGGCGTCGCTGGCCCGCCGCCTCGAGGACGTGATCGCCGCAATCGGCTGGCCCGGCAAGATCAAGCCGTCGCCCGCCGCCGCCGCGATCGCCGATTGCACCAGCCCGCTCAAGCTCAACGGCACCTCGAAACCGGTCAAGCCCGACGGTGCATCCGCATTGATGGATGCATTGATGGTCGCGGCCGTGCGCGACAAGAAGGGCAAGGAAGAGGCCAAGGAAGCAGCCCCGGTCGCCTGGTGCCGCGATCGTGCGGTCAAGGCACCGGCACCGGTCTATCGCCCAGCGGAAAGCGACAACAGCTATCTGCTCGCCTTCACCGATTCAGGACAAGCGGTGTGGACGCAGCCGAGCCCCAGTACCCTGTTTGGCATCGGCAAGGATGGCAAGGATGGCAAGGAAAGCTGGTCAGTAAGCGTCGTGCTGCCGGGCGAGACGATCAACTATCTCGGCCGCGACCGGCTGCCTGAACCGGCGGAGATCGGCAAGATCATCGGCGGGCAAGTCACCTCGCGGGTCTCGACCTGGGGCAAGAGCACGCTCACGCTGGATTCGGCGACGTTCAAGTAACCGCAGTTCCCTTTCCGCGCGCCCGACGCTAGGGCCGCTCGCCATGAACGATCCCGCGAAGATCCGCCGCCTCTATGGCCGGGCGAAGGGCCACAAGCTGCGCGCCGGACAGGCGTCGCTGGTCGAGGAGATGCTGCCGCAGGTTGCGGTACCCGAAACCGGTTCGCTCGATTCGGCCCTGTTGTTCGGCGACGCACGCCCGCTGGAACTGGAGATCGGGTTCGGCGCGGGCGAGCATCTGGCCGGGCAGGCCTCGATGCGGCCCGATCACGGCTTTATCGGCTGCGAACCGTTCCTCAACGGGGTGGTCGGCGCGCTCGGGCATATCCGCGATGGCGATCTCGCGAACGTACGGTTGCATATGGGGGATGCGCTCGAAGTGATCGAGCGGCTCCCCGACGCCAGCCTGGATCGAGTCTATCTGCTTCATCCCGATCCGTGGCGAAAGGCCCGCCACGCCAAGCGGCGGATGGTCAATCACGGCCCGCTCGACCTGATCGCCGCCAAGCTCAAGCCCGGCTGCGAATTCCGGCTGGGCACTGACGATCCCACCTATTGCCGCTGGGCGATGATGGTGATGAACCAGCGCCGCGACTTCGAATGGCAGGCAAAGGAAGCCAAGGACTTCCTCACCCGTCCGGCCGACTGGCCCGAGACCCGCTACGAGCGCAAGGCGCGGCGGCAGGGGCACGAGGTCTGGTACTTTCGTTACCTGCGCGTCTGAACGCGCCGTACCGCCGCTAGAACTGGAAGGGATCGACGATCCGCCGCTCGGCAACCAGAAAGGCATCGGCGACGAGCTGGATCGGCTGGAGATCGACATCCGATTGGCCGCTGCGGATCAACTCCGCGAACGCGCGATAGAGCCGAGGATATTCCCGGTCCGGTCCGCTCAGCGATGGCTGGCCGGGCCGCTCGAGCCTGCCTCCGCCCTCGGTAAGGCGTAGCAGACCGGCATCGGTTTCGACCTCGATCTGCCAGGTCTGTTCGCCGGTCTGGAGAAAGTCGAACTTCGCATCCACCTCCGCGCTGCCAGTGCGGAAGCGCACCGACGCGGCAATGGGGCAGGCACGATTGGCGGGGATATCCATCGTCGCGGCGAGCACCGTCAGCGGCTGGGGCAAGATCCGCGTCGCGATCGACAGCGCGTTGATCCCCGGATCGAACACGCCGAAGCCGCCGGCAGCAAGGATCCAGTCCTGGCCGGGATGCCATTGGCGGATGTCCTCCATCCAGCGGATGCGCACCGCATCGATCCGGCGCGCCGCGAGCCAGTCGCGTGCGGCATCGACCTCACCCGCCTCGCGCGAATGCCAGGTCGCGTACAGCGAGACGCCCGCTGCGTATGCCGCCTGTTCCAGCGTCCTGGCCTCCGATACGGTGGCCGCCGGGGGCTTTTCGAGCATGACGTGCTTGCCCGCCGCGATTGCGGCCATCGCCTGCTCGAACCGCCCCTCGGGCGGCGTGCAGAGCGAGAGCGCATCGATCTCCGGTCGCGCCGCGATCAGCTCGACAATAGAGCCATGGCCTTCGACGCCGTCGACACGGCCGTGCCGGCTGGCGGTCGCCGCCAGCTCGAAATCGACCGATGCAGCAATTGCGGGAAGATGCTGGTCTCGCGCGATCTTGCCGATCCCGACCAGCCCCAGCTTGATCCTGTCCACGCCCGTTCCTTCTGTCCGCTATTCCGGTTTCTCGCCGGTTTCCGCTTCGTCGATCAGTTCGAGCACGTCGCCGATCAGCGCGCGCATCGCTGCGCGCACAGCTTCGGGATCGCGGGCGCGGATCGCGTCGCGGACCGCAGCTGGTAGAACTGCTTCAGCAGCGCGACCGAGAATTGCCGTTCGAGCAACCAGCGCAGCACATCGGTGTCGAACAGGTTCCAGGTCGAGGTCGGCCGCACCGCCGTGCCCTGGCGCGGCCGGGCAGTGAGCAATCCCTTGGCGGCAAGCATCTTCACTGCCTCGCGCGTTACCGAACGGCTGACGCCATGGTGACTGGCGAGCTCAGCCTCGGTGGGAAAGGGGTCGCGCTCGTACTTGCCGGTCACGATCGCGCGACCCAGCGTGTCGAGCAGGCCATAGGTCAGGTTGCGGCCCAGTTCGGGCCCCCGGTCATCGTGCGCCTGCACTGACAATTCGAACGCCAATGAAACCACCCCATCCGAAAACCAACAGCGCCACGTTAGGGGGTGCGCTGGACAGGGTCAATTTATCATATAATATGTATTTGCGCAGGAACCGGTGCGCGCGTCATGGAGAGGAAGCGCGGTGACAAGCCTGTCGCACATCGATCTGATCGTCGTCATCGTCTACGCGATCGGCATCTTTGCGCTGGCCCAATGGGTGAGCCGCGAGAAGGCCGGACACGCCAAGGACACGTCCGACTATTTCCTCGCCTCCAAGTCACTGCCTTGGTGGGCGATCGGCGCGTCGTTGATCGCGGCGAACATCTCGGCCGAGCAGATCGTCGGCATGTCGGGATCGGGCTATGCGATCGGTCTCGCCATAGCATCCTATGAATGGATGGCGGCGCTGACCCTGCTGATCGTCGGCAAATGGTTCCTGCCGATCTTCCTCAAGAACGAAATCTACACGATGCCGCAGTTCCTGGAACAGCGGTTCGGGCCGACGATCCGCACCGTGATGGCGGTGTTCTGGCTGGCGCTCTACATCTTCGTGAACCTGACTTCGATCCTGTGGCTGGGCTCGATCGCCGTGACACAGGTCGCCGGGGTCGATCAGGATATCGCGCTGTTCGGCCTCGGCGCCTTCGCGCTGGTCTATCAGCTGCGCGGCGGCCTCAAGGCGGTTGCGCTGACCGATATCGTCCAGGTCACGCTGCTGGTGCTCGGCGGCCTCGTCATCTCCTACCTCACGCTTAGCAAGATCGGCGGCGATGCGGGTGTGATGGGCGGCTTCACCCGCCTCACCACCGAACTGCCCGGGAAGTTCGACATGATCCTCGCACCCGACAATCCCTTCTACAAGGATCTGCCGGGCCTCAGCGTGCTGATCGGCGGCATGTGGATCGCCAACCTCAGCTATTGGGGATTCAACCAATATATCATCCAGCGCGCGCTTGCCGCGAAGAGCCTGTCCGAAGCGCAGAAAGGCGTGGTGTTCGCCGCCTTCCTCAAGCTGCTGATGCCGGTGATCATCGTGCTGCCGGGCATCGCCGCGGTGATCCTGGCCCCCGATCTCGCCAAGCCCGACCAGGCCTATCCGACGATGATGAGGTTGCTCCCGGTGGGCCTGCTCGGCCTGGTGTTCGCGGCGCTCGTGGCGGCGATCATCGCGTCGACCGCTTCCAAGATCAATTCGATCGCCACCATCTTCACGCTCGACCTCTATGCCAAGGCAAAGGGCGTGCAGAGCCGCGCGCAGGATGCCGCGACAGCCAGTGCGAGCGGCGACAGCGGCCTGACCGCCGCGCATGAGAAGCAGCTGGTACGGGTCGGCCGCACTACCGCGGTGGTCGCGACGCTGCTCGCCATCTTCACCGCGCGGCCGTTGCTCGGCAGCCTCGACCAGGCGTTCCAGTACATCCAGGAATTCTCCGGCTTCGTGACGCCGGGCATCACCGTCATCTTCCTGCTCGGCCTGTTCTGGCCGCGCGCGACCGAGGCGGGGGCGCTGACCGGCGCGGTGGCGTCGGTGCTGCTCAGCTTTCTGTTCTGGTTCCCGGCCGACTGGGGCGGGATCGCCACGCTCAACGCGGTCCCGTTCATGAACCGGATGATGATCGTGTTCTTCGTCAGCCTGGCGCTCGCGGTCGTCGTCTCGCTGGTCCGCCCAGCCCCCGCCGACAGCAACCGCATCACGATGCAGGGCGTCTCGTTCGGCACGACGACCAGCTTCAACGTTGCGGGCGTCATCATCATCATGATCCTGATCGCCCTGTACGCGACATGGTGGTGAGGCCCCGGGAACCGCTCCTCGCGGTCGACTGGGGAACCACCAACCGCCGGGTCTACCTGCTGGAAGACGGCGCGGTCGCGCGCACCGAACGCGACGATCGCGGGGTGACGGCGGTACGGGATTTTGCGAGCGAGGCGGCTGACATTCGCGCGCGGTTCGGCGATCTGCCGATGCTGATTGCCGGGATGGTCGGATCGAACATTGGTTGGCGGACGGCGCCCTATGTGCCGGCCCCCGCAGGCGTCGGCGAGCTCGCGGCGAACCTGCTGAAGATCGACGAGCGCACCGCGATCGTGCCCGGCGTGTCGACGCTGGCCCATCAGCGGCCCGACGTGATGCGCGGCGAGGAAGTGCAATTGCTCGGCGCGGTGGCAGCCGGCCTGGCGCCGGGCGACGCGCTGCTCGTTCAGCCCGGCACCCACTGCAAATGGGCGCAGATGCGGGGCGGGCGCATTACCGGCTTCACCACTGCGATGACCGGTGAGCTGTTTGCGCTGCTACGCAGCCACGGCCTGCTCGCCGCGCAGCTTACGGGCGAGGTGAGCGCCAACACCGCTTTTCGCCAAGGTGTGGAGGAGGCCAAGCGCCGTGACCTTGCCGCATCGCTGTTCGGCATCCGCGCGGCGAAGATTCTGGGGACGCGCGACGATGCCGATGCCGCGGCCTATGCCAGCGGCCTGCTGATCGGCAGCGACGTCGCCGCACGGATCGACCAGGCGCCGGATGCGGAAATGTTCATCCTGTCCGGCCCCGAGCTCGGCAATCTCTATATCGCCGCGATCGAGATGCATGACCGCGCGGCCAGCCTGATAGACAGTCAAACGGCCTTCGTCGCCGGCATCCTAGCAATCGGAAACGTCTTCCAATGAACCATCTCGCCGCCTTCGACGTCGCCTTCGCGCAATGCCCGCTGATCGCAATCCTGCGCGGCGTGAAGCCGGGCGAAGTCGAGGCGATCGGCGACGCGCTTGCCGATGCCGGTTTTACGCTGATCGAAGTGCCGCTAAACTCGCCCGATCCGTTCGAAAGCATCACGCGGCTGGCAAGACGGCTGGGCGATCGCGCGATGGTCGGCGGCGGGACGGTACTGCGCGAGGCGGAGGTGACCGCGGTTGCAGAGTCGGCCGGCCGGCTGATCGTCTCGCCCAACGCCAGCCCCGCCGTGATCGCGGCCACCGCGGCGCACGGTCTGATCTCGCTGCCCGGCATCGCCACGCCGACCGAGGCCTTCGCCGCGCTTGACGCGGGCGCGACCGCGCTCAAGCTGTTTCCGGCCGAGGCCGCATCACCCGTGGCGCTCAAGGCGATGCGCGCGGTGCTGCCGGTAGCCACCCGCGTGCTGCCCGTGGGCGGCATCACCCCCGACACGATCCAGCCCTGGCGCGATGCGGGCGCCTCCGGATTCGGTCTAGGCTCTGCGCTCTACAGGCCAGGCTTCAGCGCCGCAGAGGTCGGCGCGCGCGCTGCGGCATTCGTCCGGGCGCTTGCCTGAAGTTCAGCGCATCCAGAGCAGAGGCTGGCGAATCGGGAAGTTGCGGATCACCTCGCCGATCGCAGGATCGGGGTTGAGGCCGGTCCAGACGCGAAGCCAGCCAGAGCGATCGAGCGCGCGCGCGCCGAACAGCAACGCCGGGTGCCGCACAGGAAAGCCCTCGAAATATTCGACGTCCTTCGCGTACGGCCATTTCGACTTGTCGGCGATGTAGGGCGTCATGAAGGCGATCGCCTGTCCGATCGAACGCCCGTCGGCGGTGCGCCAGCCGATCAGTTCGCCTTCCGCCTTCGACAACAACCAGGCCGACGCCGCGAGTACGTCGAGATTGAACAGGCAATAGGCATAGGGTTTGGTGCGCGCCAGTTCGAGCGGCTGGCGGCCGTCCGGCGCGACCTGGCCCGGGATGATCACGGTCTTCAGCCGATCGCGCGCGAAATCCAGTACGTCCTTGCGTTCTGCGACCGCAGCGAAGGCCGCGGCCTGCAGCAGCCAGCAGGTGCCGTGATTGTTCTTCTCGTCGCGCTCTTCGGTGCCGAAGGGCGAGGTGGTGAGCCAGTCGAGATAGCGCGCGAACCAGCGCTCCACCTCCGTACGGATCGCGGCATAGCCCGGCGCGTTGCGGCGGGCGAACAGGCTGGCGGCGCGCGCGACCTCGACGATCTGGAGCGTGTCGATCACCCCGATCGCGCGGCCGGTATTGACGCCGATGATCGCCTGCGCGTGCTGGAGATTGGGGTTCATCGCGCTCGCCGGATCGACGAACCACGCGCGCAGATGCCGGATCGCCGCCGCGGCGTAGCGGGGCTCGCCGGTCAGTTCCCACGCCGCGGCAAGCATCGGGACGATCCGGCCGAACCGGATCAGCGCGTCGCGATGCCCGTCGAACTTGTCGGGGTTGGAGCGGCCGTCGCGGCGGATGTACGCCCCGCCGGGGTTCGCCGGATCGGGCCACCAGTAATCGCCCTCGGAATAATAGTCCTGCCGCCCGGCCGGGCTGCGCGGCGCCGGAATTGCGGCAATAGTCCGTGGCGGCTCTGCAAGCATCGCGCGCGCCCGCGGGATGACGCGGGGCCGCTCGACCGCGCGAAGATCGAAGCCGGATACCCGCCCCCCTGCCGGAAAGGCAAGCAACGGTGCCGCCGCCAGCAGCGTGCGGCGCGCGATCAAGGCGCGACTATCCGGTATCGCAATATCATGTCGCCCCCCGCCATTCGCGGATAGGCGCCCGGTCCCCAGGCCGCATCCGCGCGGGTCAGCAGATACTCCAATCCCTCCGCCGGCCACTTCATCTCCTTGTAGGGCCAGTCCGCCTGCCGCCCGCGATAGGCCGCGACATAGGCGGTCGCCTTGCGCAGCGAGCGGCCCTCAACCTCTGCACCATAGAGATCGGTACCGAGGCAAACCGCGCTGTCGGCGACATGATAGGCTGCGTCGAGGGTGTAGATCGAATAGTGGAAGCTGCGCGTGCGCGTCAGTTCATGGGGCAGCGCGCCGGAAGGATCGATCTGCTTCGCGATCCGCGCCTTGGCAAAGTCGCCCACGGTCCGCCGCGCGATATCCTCGCGGCGAGCAAACAGCGCGAAGCGGGCGATCTGGGCGTCGTACCAGATGCCGTGATTGTTGCGCGCCGCCGCCTCGGCCTTGCCGTTGGGGCTGCTCCGCATCCAGTCGACATAGCGCGAGAACCAGGTTTCGAGCGCCTTGATCTCGTCCGGCGACAGCGCCCCGGATGGCCCGATCAGCCCCACCGCGTCGATCACCGCGATGAACCCGCTGGTGTCGAGCACGCCTTCGGCCCGGCCATTCTCGCGCCCGGGCACCGCCTGAGCATAGTTCATGTTGGGGTTCATACCCGTCGCGGGATCGAGGAACCAGGCACGGACCAGCGCTGCCGCCTTGTCGGCATATTTGCGCTCACCGCTATAGTAATAAGCGAGGCCAAGCGCGTCGGTATCGCTCACCAGCCGCCCGAGCGCGCTGCGATCGAAGCGGTTGGTCTCGCGTTCCGGATTCACCTGCCCGTCGCGGCGCACATAGGCCCCCCCGGGATTGGCGGGGTCCGGCCACCAATAGGGCGCGAGGCTCACATAGTCGCGGCGGTCGCCCGACAGCGGGACCGTGCGCTTGTCGAGTACCGAGCCGGGCTTGCGGGCAAGGGCCTGATCGGCCCTGGCGCGGAGTGCGCGATAGGCCTGGCCGACGGCGGCATCGCTCGCCAGCGATGCCTTGATCGCCTCGAGCTCGACCGGACGCAACGTAAAGGTACGCCGCCCACCGAAGTCGGCGGCATATCCGTCGCTCGCGCGGCAGACCGCAGCCGGGCCGGCGGGCGAAAAAGCCGCCGCCGCGGGCAAGGCGCCCGCGGCGACGGTGACGGCAAGGACCGAGAGAGGGATGGTCCGGCCTAGTTTCATCGCGTCAGCCCGGTTCACAGGCGCACCCGGAACCCGAAGAAATACTGGGTACCGCTGTTGGAGACTTCGGCGATGCTGTCGAAGCCACCCTTGTACATGATGTCGGGGGTGCCGGTGACATTGAGCGCCTGCAGCTTCAACTGGACGTGCTTCGAAATGTCGTACTGCGCCGAGAGGTTCAGATAGGTGCCGTCGCGGATTTCGCGGTTGGTGCCGCCGTTCGGCTTGTAATAGTCGGAACGGTAGCGAAGGTTCGCACGAAGCGAGAGCCCCCATTTCTCGAACCATACCGATCCGCTCGCCGTCCATTTCGACAGGCCGATCAGGTTCGCCGGGCTGACATACGCGGCGATCGGCGAGGTGTCGGGAAACTCGAAATTGGCGAAGGCGCGGTTGACCGAGCCCTGAAAGCCGAAGCCGTCGAGCGGATCGGGCAGCCAGGTCAGCACATGGCTGAGCGTCGCCTCCACACCGTAGAGATGGCGCGTATCCTGGTCGTTGGCGGGGCCGACCGGATTGATGGTGAAGGTCTGTGTCGTCGGCGTGCCGCCGTCGCGGATCGTGGTGACGGTGATGTCGGTCGGCCGCGGCTCGGAACGGCCGATCACCGCGCCGGTGACCCATTTATAATAGCCCGCCACCGACAGCATCGTGTCCTTCGAGGCATAGAGCTCGATGCTGGCGTCCGCGTTCCATGAGCGCAACGGTTTGAGGTCCGGGTTCCCGGTGGTGGCATTGAACACGATGTTGCCGATCCCGCTCGCCGACGTCGTCGGCGTGAGGCTGATACCGGCACCGAAGCTCTCGATGCCCGAACGCGCGATGGCGCGATAGGCGGCGAGACGCAGCTTCAGCTGCTGCGACAGGTCGAATGCGATGTTCGCGCTGGGCAGGAGATAATTGTAGCTGCCCTTGGCCGTGTTCACCGACAGCGGCTGGGCGGGGTCGACCGCGATGTCGTAAGTGTCGTTGCCCGAGTTGATCGTCAGGCGATACCCCTGACGGTAGCCGATCGAGGTGATGTCGGTCTTGACCCAGCGCAGGCCGACATTGCCGCTGAACGGCACCGAGCCTTCATCCGCACGGAAATTGGCCATCGCATAGGCCGCCCAGATCTTCTCGCGCACATCGATGTCACTGGGGTCGCGCCCGTCGCTGGGATAGGGCAGCGCTTCGTCGCTGCCGGTGAAGGTCCGGAACAGACAATCATTGTCGAAGGTCGCCCAGCGCGTGACGTTGGTCCCCATGCCCTGCATGTACGAGCTGGTGGTGAACGGCACGCGGCATTGCTGATTGGCCTGGGTTATCAGCGCAGCGACCTGCGCCGCGCTACCCGGGATCGTATTGAGATCGGCATTGCGCGCATTGTCGTTGGTGCGGTGATGATCCGAGTAGCGGGCGCCGAACTTCACCGAGTTGACGAACCCGTCGAACTCGCGGGTGACGTCGAGCTTGCCGGCCCAGATCACGTCCTCGCGATCGGTGACGAAACGGTTGCGCGCATAGACCGAGGTGCTGCCGACGGCGAGGAAGTTGGCGTGGTTGGTGATGTCGAAGCTGCCGAAATCGACCGTCGGCACGACATCGTCGCCATTATAGGTCAGCGTGTAGGGCACGCGCGTGGTCGAGCGCATGCGCGTCTGCTTCTGCGTCTCCGTGCGATGGCTGCGCGAATAGGAACCATCGAACGCGATGTTCCAGCGTTCGGGCGACCAGATCAGGTTGATGCCGCCACCCAGATACTCCTCGTTGCGCTGGCGCTTCTCGAGCTGGTTCTCAAGGTTCGAATTGCCGCGGTAGCTCATCAGTGCGCCGCGCGAATAGCCGTTGCTGCCGGTACCGATGACCAGCGGCTGGATACCGCGAAGTCCCTCGGTGATCTGCAGGACATTGCGGTCCTCCAGGCTGGCGCGGTTCGAATATTGGCCGTCGAGCGCGATCTCGAAGTCGGGATGTGGCCGCCACTGGATTGCGCCGATGATGCCGTCGCGGACTTCGGAGGTCTTCTGGGTACGGAAGCTACGCGAGCTGTTGGCGAAATAGACGTCGCCACGGGTTTCACCGACGAGCACCGGGGTCGCGCCCGTGCTGGGCGGGATCGACCGCGGCCCGCTGGCGGCCGTACAATTGGCACCCGCGCCGGAGGCGACCAGCACAGCGGCGGAACCGGTCACCAGCGAGGGGTTGTTGGCGATCGTGTTGCATGCCTGGAAGGTCGAATTGGTGTTGTAGTAATCCTCCGGCGTCGTCGTGTCCTGACGCTGATAACCGATCGAGATGCCGATATCGCCGATGCCGGTCCGGAACGTGTCGGTGTAGGAGAGGTTGGCGCGGTAGCCGAGGCCGCTATGCTGATAGACGTCGTCGTCCTTCGGCTGGAAGTCGCCGCGAACCTCGAACTGAATGCGGCGCTTGCCATAGTCTAGCGGCTTCATCGACCGCAGCTCGATCACGCCGCCGACCCCGCCCTCGAGGAAGTCGGCGCGCTGCGACTTGTACACCAGCACGCCATTGACCAATTCCGACGGGAATTGCTGGAAGGCGACCGAGCGGTCCGGGCCGGCGGTCGAGACCTCGCGCCCGTTGAAGGTCGAGAAACTGAGCGTCGGACCGAGGCCGCGCACCGACAGTTCATTGGCATTGCCCTTGAAGCGATCGGCCGAGACGCCGACGATCCGCTCGAGCGTGTCGCCGACGCTGTTGTCCGGGGTCGCACCGATCTCGTCGCTGACCAGACCGTCGACAACGACATCGGCATTGCGCTTGAACTCGATCGAGGTGCGCTGCGTCGCACGCGCGCCGGTGACCAGAATTTCCTCTTCTGCAGCACTATCGGTGGCAGACGGGGCGGACGGTGGCGCGTCCTGCGCAGATGCAGGCGCCATTGCCACAAGCGCCGCCGAAGCGAGCAGAGTGCCACGTCTCACCGTCGATCCAGACTTCATTCCATCCTCCCCGATTCCCGGTTTGATACCGGTGTCATAGGTATGTGTCCTACAACTTTGTCGGCGAGAGTCAACCGATCAGATCACCTGTTGTACGACAACTCCCATGTTAGCGCTATGATGCCGGCGCGACCGGATGGCGCGGTTTTCGCACAACGCACCACGGTCGCGAAGCCACCCACCGGCGCTCGATATTCAGGCGAATCAGCCTTTCCAGCCGTACACCCATCATATCCCGTCGCGGCAAATCCACGCACCTCGCCGTTGCCGAAGGTCACCTGTCCTGCCCGGATCGACGGCGCGCCCGAGAAGCTCGCAAATTCGAGATCGATCCGTGCGGCGCGCACCCCGGGCGCAAGGCGCAGCCGGTCGCTTCGGGTAATGCGCCCGGGCGCGAGGATATAGTGCGTCTCGATGCTCGCGCGACGGTCGGGCCGGGCGTCGTTTCCGCCCATCCGGTCGAGCGCCTCCTGCCGCCAGCGCACCTCGGTCACTGCACCGCGCCGCGTGACGCGCACATCCTTGAAGAAGGCGAGCGGCATCAGCACGGCGCCATCCGCCAGCGTGATGCGCGGGACGAGATGCGGATAGGCCGCGTCGGCAGAACCGGAGAGCATGCCGGGCGAGTAAGGCACGGGGAAATAGGGGTTGTGCATGTGCTGCCCCTCCGCCCCGTTGATGATCGGAAGCCCGATCAGCCTCTGGCGATCGCGCACGCTCACCAACGCGCGGTCATACTCGCCGCGCGCGAACCAGGTGACGGTCGAGCGCGGCAGCGTCTCCAGCCATTTCGCATAGCTGCGATCGGACGCGTGACCGGCATAGCCAAGCCGGTTCCAGATCGCATTGGTGTAGATATGCTGTCGGGCGAGGCTCAGATTCTCGCCAAAGATGCGATGGATGCCGCGATAGGCGTCGGTGCGCCGTCCCTGTCCCCACAGATCGACCGATCCGCTCGCGGGATTGACCCAGAAGTCCATGTAGCGCGCGCTGATCCGGCTGGAGAAGGCATAGGCCATGCGCTCCTCCTCCGGCGTCAGCACCTTGAGCAGCGCGGCGGCGGTCAGCACCTCGACAAAGGCAGTTTCGCCATAGGCACCGATGCTGCGGCCATATTCGAACCCTTCGCCGGTCAGGTTGAAGCGCGGGAGCAGCAGATCGACCGACTTGCGCAGCCAGCCTTTCACCTCGGCACTCGGTGTCATTCCGGTTTCGATCAGCCGGTGCGCGATCTCGCCGATCAGCAACACCGAATAGCGGTCGAACCGCCCCTTCCCCTCGGTCTCGTCGGCGAAGCCGAACTCGCCCGAATATCTGCGATAGTGATCGAGCGTGCGCGCGAGCAGCTGGTCCGCGCCGGACGCATCCTCCCAGCCCATCAGGTGCCGCAACCGCGCGATCGAGAAGGCCACGCCATAATAGTTGTTGGGCAGATCGATCAGCGTGAGATCGGACCGCACGAAGCGGCGCCAGTCGAGCTGCTGTTTGAGCTTGGCCAGCGTTGCCGGACGCACGGCGCGATCGAGCAGCCCGCGTTGGTTGAGGTCGTGCAGCGCCGAGACGTAGTAATAGATGCCCCAGCTGTCGTTCGGATCGTCGAGCGTCAGCTCCGCGATATCGGCAAAGTCGCGCAGCCGCTGGTCGAGCCGGGGATCGCCCTTCTCCATCGCGGTGATGCGATACGCCATCGCCGCTGCGATCTTGCCGGGCAGGAACTTGTCCCCGCTCTCGAACACCGCGACCCCGCCAAGCTTCATGCCGCGCTTCTCGCGCAGCAACTGCTCGAGCAGCGTCTCGACCTGCGGCATCAGCCGCGTGCGGACCGTGCGGTCCATCGGCGCGACATCGGCGGCGTAGACAGGGCCGTGCGGCTTTCCGGCCCAGCCATCGGCAGGCGCCGCATTGGCGATGAGCAATGCGGCGAGCACAGGTAGGTAAACCCGCATCAGCGCTTCACCTTGCGCGCAAGATCGTACATCGCGGTTCCAGCGAGGATGAAGGCGCCCGAGCCGTAGAATTGCGTCTCCCTGGCCGAAACGCTGTCGGGCCGGTCGCCAACCTGCTGCACCCAGCCGAGCATCCCGTCGGGCTGCACCGCACGCGTGATCGCGCTCCAGCCCTTGATCGCCGCTGGCTGATAGGCACCGCGATCGAGCAGCCCCGCATCGACACCCCAGGCGAAGGCGTAAGTGAAGAAGGCGGTGCCGCTCGTCTCCGGCGGAGTACCGGGATCATCGTCGAGCAGCGAAGCGGGCCAGTAGCCGTCGGCCTTTTGCAGCGTCAGCAGCCGCGCCGACATGTCGCGGAACAGCTTCTCATAATAGGACCGCTCGGGATCCTTGCGATCCATGGCCTGGAGCATGCGGACGAGGCCACCCATCACCCAACCGTTGCCGCGGCTCCAGAACTGCTTGCGCCCCTTGGCGTCGCGCACGTCGAAGAAGCGGCTGTCGCGGAAATAGAGCTTCTCCCCGCCATCGTAGAGATAGTCGGTGGTCGCCCTGAACTCCTCATGCGCGAAATCGGCGTAGCGTTTGTCGCCGGTGATCTTCGAAAGCTGAAGCAGGGTCGGCGGGGCCATGAACAGCGCATCGCACCAGCACCAGCGATCGGTGCAGTCGGACGAGTTGCGCCCCGGTGCGACGGGCACGAACTCGAGGCTTCCCGCCGGACGATTGGCCAGGACGTTGTCGAAATAGGCGATTGCCGGCGCGATCGCGGCCTTGCCAGCGCCGTTTTGCGCCGCCCAGATCCACGCCTGGGCGATGAGCTGGTCATCGGCATGGAGCGGCTTGTCGCCCAGCCTCCAGCCGAGCTCGCCGCCGAGATCGAGCAGCGGCTTCCCATAGCGACGGTCGCGCTGCGCGAGATCGGTCAGCGTGATCCAGAACGCCGCCTGCTGCCAATCGCGCGGGTTGCGCACGCTGGGCCGTGCCGCGGGCATCGTCGCCCAGTTGGTGCGATTGGCGAGTTGCCAGTCGGCGACGCGCCGCGTTTCGGCAAGAATAGCGGCGGGCTCCGGCATCGTCGGCTGCGCCGCGACCTGTGCCGCCGGTGCGGCCGCAAGCGCCAACAGGGTCAGCGACATGCTGCTGCGACCCCATTCGAAATCCGGAACTCGGCTCGACCCACATCCACCTCCAGCTGAATTTGTCGTACTATTTTTCTTGACACCGGTAACAATCTCTTTCCTTTTCGAACCGATCTGTCAATAAGGTTGTCACACAACTCTCCGTCGAGATAAAAGGGGATGGAATGCCGAAGATCGTGTCTGCCCGGGTGATCGTGACCTCTCCGGGGCGCAATTTCGTGACGTTGAAGGTGGAGTGCGACGACGGCACGACCGGCATCGGCGACGCGACGCTGAACGGGCGCGAACTTGCGGTGGCGGCCTACCTCTCCGACCATGTCGCCCCCTGCCTGATCGGCCGCGACGCGCACCGGATCGAGGATATCTGGCAATATCTCTACAAGGGTGCGTACTGGCGCCGCGGACCGGTGACAATGACCGCGATCGCCGCGGTCGACATGGCGCTGTGGGACATCAAGGGCAAGCTTGCCGGAATGCCGGTCTACCAGCTGCTCGGCGGCGCCTCGCGCGAAGGCTGCATGGTATATGGCCATGCCAATGGCACCTCGATCGAGGAGACGATCAAGGCGGCGCTCGACTATCAGCTGCAGGGCTACAAGGCGATCCGCCTGCAATGCGGCGTGCCGGGAATGGCATCAACCTATGGCGTGTCGAAGGACAAATATTTCTACGAGCCCGCCGACGCTGCGCTGCCCAGCGAGAATGTCTGGTCGACGTCGAAATATCTCCGCATCGTGCCCGAACTGTTCGAGGCGGCGCGCGAGGCGCTGGGCTGGGATGTCCATCTTCTCCACGACGTGCATCACCGGCTGACCCCGATCGAGGCGGCTCGGCTGGGCAAGGATCTGGAGCGCTATCGCCCCTTCTGGATCGAAGACGCGACCCCGGCCGAGGATCAGGAATCGTTCCGCCTGATCCGCCAGCACACGACTACGCCGATCGCCGTGGGCGAGATTTTCAGCTCGATCTGGGATTGCAAGGCGCTGATCGAGAACCGGCTGATCGACTATATCCGCGCAACCGTGCTGCATGCGGGCGGGATCACGCATATGCGCCAGATCGCCGCGCTGGCCGACCTTCACCAGATCCGCACCGGCTGTCATGGTGCGACCGACCTGTCGCCGGTAACGATGGCGGCGGCGCTGCATCTCGGCCTCGCCATCCCCAATTTCGGCATCCAGGAATATATGCGCCATACGCCGGAGACCGACGCGGTATTCCCGCATGCCTACAGCTTTGCCGATGGCATGCTGCACCCGGGCGAGGTGCCGGGCCTGGGGGTGGAGATCGACGAGACGCTGGCCGGGACCTTCCCCTACGATCGCGCCTACCTCCCCGTGAACCGGCTCGAAGACGGAACCATGTGGAGCTGGTGATGCGCGGCGCGGCCTTTCTCCTCACGCTCGTCGCCGGCAGCGCGCTGGCGCAGCAACACAAGCCGCTACGGCCCGCTACCGAAGCCGAGCAACAGGCGCGCGCAGCGGTAGCGATCGCCGATTATCGCTATGACGATCTGCTGTGGGAGAATGACCGGATCGCCTTCCGCATCTACGGCCGCGCGCTGGAGAAGGCCGAGCCGCCCTCCTCTTCCGGCATCGACGCCTGGGGCAAGCGCGTGCGCTGGCCGTATATGGACCGGCAACTGCGCACCGGCGATCAGCATGCTGACCATGGCGAGGGTCTCGACTTCTACAATGTCGGCACAGGCCGCGGCGTGGGCGGTCTCGGCATCTGGCACGACAACAAACTTTGGACCTCACGCAACTATGTACGGCCGCGCGTCGCCAGCGCCGGGCCGAAGGTAGCGGACTTCGCCGTGGACTATGCACCATGGCCGGTCGATGTCGCGCGCAGCGTGTGGGAGACGCGGCGCTTTACGCTGCCAGCGGGCACGAACTTCACGCGCATGACATCGACGCTGCGATCCGACCGTCCGGGCGAGATGATCGTGGGCATCGGCGTTTCGAAACGTCCGATCGCAGGCGCGCCGCTCGGCAAGATCGTGAAGGATCAAGCCCGTGCCCGGATGAGCTGGTGGGGGCCGACCGATCCCGTCAAGGGGACGATGGCGGCGGCGATCATGGTGGACCCGCGTGCTTTTGCCGGCTTTGCCGAGGACGCCGACAACTACCTGATCCTGGTACGCGTCACGCCGGGCAAGCCGTTCGTCTACCATGCCGGCGCCACCTGGGATCGCGGGCTCGATTTTGCGACGCGCGAGGCCTGGCAAGCCTATGTCGATGGCCAGCAACCCGATTTCCGGCCCTAGCCAACCCGTCTCCGGCGATGGTAACGCTCGCCCCATGGCGACCAAGGCAGCGTCGCTGGCCGACGATCTGGTCCAGCGATTCGAACAACAGATCGAACGGGGCGACATGCCTCCCGGCTCGCGCTTTCCGACCGAGAAGGCGATCACCGAGAGTTTCGGGGTCAGTCGCACCGTGGTACGCGAGGCCTATTCACGGCTCGCCGCCCGCGGCCTGCTGATCTCGCGGCGCGGGTCGGGCGCCTATGTCGCGGAGGGCGCGCAGTATCGCGCGTTTCAGGTGACCCCCGACGAGGTCAGCGAGATCGACGACGTGCTGCGCTTGCTCGAGATGCGCATGGGGTTCGAGATGGAAATGGCAGCGCTCGCAGCCGAGCGGCGGACCGATGCCGACCTCGCCGAGATTCGCAAAGCGCTGGCGACGATGGATTCGAGCACCGATGTCGATGGATCGGTCGCCGCCGACGCGGCCTTCCACGCCGCGATCGCGCGTGCGACGGGCAACGATTATTTCCTGCGTTTCACCCAGTTTCTCGGCGTGCGGCTGGTGCCTTCGCGCAAACTTTACCTGCAGGGGAGCGATCCCAAGAAGCACCAGCGCTATGCGCGAACGATCAATCGCGACCATGAGGCGATCTATGCCGCGATCGAGACGGGCGATGCCAATGCCGCCCGCCGCGCCGCGCGGCAGCACATGGTGAAATCGGTCAAGCGCTACGAGAAACTCAAGGCGGCCGGTAAGGCGGTCTAGTCCATGTCGCTTTCGGTGGCCGGTCGTGCGGGGCCTGGGGCAGTAGGTGCATTGAGGGCGTGGTGGAGTGCGGCGGTGTCGAGGGCGTTGTCCCAACGGGCGACGACGATGGTGGCGACGGCGTTGCCGATGAAGTTGGTGAGGCTGCGGCATTCGGACATGAACCGGTCGATGCCCAGGATCAGCGCCATGCCCGCGACCGGCACGTCGGGCACGATCGACAGCGTCGCGGCCAGCGTGATGAACCCTGCCCCCGTCACCCCCGCCGCGCCCTTGGACGAGATCATCGCGATCGCCAGCAGCGCGATCTGGTCGCCCAGGCTCAGATCGACATTGCACGCCTGCGCGATGAACAGCGCCGCCAGCGTCATGTAGATGTTGGTGCCGTCGAGGTTGAACGAATAGCCCGTCGGCACGACCAGGCCGACCACCGGCTTGGCGCAACCCGCCCGCTCCATCTTGTCCATCAGGCTCGGCAGCGCGCTTTCGGACGAGGAGGTGCCCAGCACCAGCAGCAGCTCGGCACGCAGATAGCGGATCAGCTTGAAGATCGAGAAACCGGCGAGCTTTGCGACCACGCCCAGCACCACCACCACGAAGATCGCCGAGGTGAGGTAGAAGGTCGCCACCAGCCCCGCCAGGTTGGCGAGCGATTCGATGCCGTACTTGCCGATGGTGAAGGCCATCGCCCCGAACGCGCCCACCGGCGCCGCGCGCATCAGGATGCCGACCAGCTTGAACACGACAAGGCCCGTCTTCTCGAGCAGGTCGCGCACCGGCGCCGCCGGCTCGCCCACCATCGACAGCGCGATCCCGAACAGGATCGATACCAGCAGCACCTGGAGCAGCGACTCCCCGGTCAGCGCCGACACCAGCGTCGTCGGGATGATCGCCATCAGGAAGCCGACGATCGAGCTGTCATGCGCCTTGGCGACATAATCCTTGACCGCCCCGGTATCGAGGCTGGCCGGATCGACGTTCATCCCAGCGCCCGGCTGAACCGTGTTGGCGACGATCAGACCGACCACCAGCGCCAGCGTCGAGAAGAACAGGAAGTATGCAAATGCCTTGCCCGCGACCCGGCCCACCGACTTGAGCTCGGTCATCCCCGCGATCCCGGTCACCAGCGTCAGGAAGATCACCGGCGCGATGATCATCTTCACCAGCTTGATGAACGCGTCGCCCAAAGGCTTCAGCGACGCACCCGCATCCGGCCAGAAATAGCCCACGCTCACACCCGCAGCGATCGCCACCAGCACCTGCACGTACAGCTGCCCGTACCACGCCCCACGACGCCGCTGCGGCTCACTCGCATAATCCAGTGCAATCGCCATTCAGATCCCCCGCCGGTTGCGGCGGTTATGCGGCGGGTTCGGCTCAAGGGCTAGTGCCCCGTGGCGTCAGCGCCCGCCGCCGCGGATCATCCCCGCGACATAGCTGGTCATCATCGCATCACGCGCAGGGGATGGCGGGCCGAGCACGCCGCGAGCATGCGCAGGCAGATGCGCCGCCGCATCGGACGCATCTTCGCCGAACACATAATGATCGAACCACGCCCGCCACGCCCGCCGCTCAGGCTCCGGCAGATCGCGGATCGAGTGGAGCGCGAGCATCAGCGCGGCGAAGGGGAAGCGATCCTGAGGCTGAGCGAACCAATAGTTCACAAGCACGTTGAGCGCAGCTTCGGCCCGCACATGATGCCACCATAGAGGCGGGATGTAGATCGCGTCGCCAAGACCGAGCTCAGCGACCTGCGCATGGCGCTGCGCCTCGGCGAAGCGCGGGAAGCGATCCAGATCGGGGTTGTCGGGATCGACCATGCTGGTCGGCTGTCCGGCAACGGTCCGCTCGACCGGACCGACATAGAGATTGGCGAGCTGTTCGGGCGGGAACAAGGTGAAGCGGCGCTTGCCAGCGACCACGACCGCGATGTTCGCCGCCATGTCGTAATGCGGCGCAATCCGGCTGGCGTTACCGACCCAGATGCGCGGATCGACGCCCTGGGTATCGATGTCGAGCGGGTTCTCTGCGGCAAAGGTCCCCACGCTCGCCAGCGTCGGGTTCGACCCGGCGTACAATCCCTGCACATCGTCCTGGCCACGCTCCGCCAGCAGCCGCGCAAGCAATTCCCGCATCGGCATCTTCGCGGTCCCGAAATTGAAGCCGCGCATCGCGTCGTCGTAGAAATAGCGGCCCCCGACCTCCGGCGGAGCGACCAGAACCGTCAGCGGACGGCCGATGTCGCGCGCCGAGAGGTAGGACGCGATCGCCTCATCGCCTTCCCATGCCGCAGCCACCGCCGGCCAGGCTGAGGCAAGGCCGCGGATCGCCACTGGCCGCTCTGCCGCGGCCATGGCGGCGGCGATGCCATCGCGATCGCCGCCATCCAGTTCCTGCATGCGCCTGCCCTCAGCGCGCCGGTTCGACCCGCACCGTCCGGCTCGCGCGCTTCCCGTCGGCAGAGCGGCTGCGCACCTCGACCGCGCCCGCTACAGCCACCGGTCCGCTATAGCGCGTCCAGCCGCCGCCGTTCGCGCGATATTCGATCGCGGTGCCCGGGAAGACGTTGTTCGCCTCCAGCTTGCCTCCGACGATCCGTGCGCCCGGAGGCGAGACGCGATAGGCGATGCCGGCGCGCTCGAGCAGCGGGAACTGCGCCGCGACGCGGCCGGCGAAGTTCCGCCATTCGGCGCCAAGCTTCGCCTGATCGACCCGCGGATCCTGCCACTGATAGCTCACCCCTGGCTGATAGGCCGGGGCCCAGGTCGCCGGCGTCCAGGCGCGCTCGGCCAGCGCGAGCAGGCGCGGGAACAGCATGTATTCGACATTGGCGTCGGTGCGGATCGTCTCGCTCCACAGCTGCGCCTGGATGCCGACGATACCGCGGCCCGGCTCGCGCACCGGCTTGTCCTCGATCGACTTCTCCTGCGCCTGGATGTTGCGCACCAGCGCCGCATTGGCGGGGAGGTTGTCGGTCATGAAGCCGAACACCTGATAGGGATCGACCCCGCGCGACGCCCAGTCATAGCCGCCCTCGTCCGGATGCGGCGCATAGGGCATGTCGAAATAGCCGAGATCGGGGATCGACAGCACCACGTTCCAGCCCCGGTTGAGCTGGTCGTGCGCCTCGCGGATCGCGCCGCTGTGCAGCACGCCCCAGATGTTGGTCTGGACGTTCTTCGGCATCCGGGCCGGATCGGTATGGCCCATGCCGTCGCTCCACCCGCCGGTGCGGATACCCTTGGCCGCGACATTGGCGGTCACCTTCTCGATGAAGCGCGAGGTGAGCTTGGTCGCGTCCCCGCCATTCTCCGCGATCATCGTCGCGCACGCAGGCGACTTGACCCAGGCGCCCGCGGTCTCGTCGGCGCCGAGATGGAAGGTCTTGAGCGGTGCGCCCGCCTGGCGGTGCATCTCCGCCAGCGCATCCACCACCGTGTCCATGAAGCGATAGGTGGACGGCAGACAGACGTTCAGCGTGTTGTCGGTATAGTGCTGAACGCTGCTGTACTTGGTCGTGTCCGCCGGATCGATCAGGCGATATTCCGAAGCTTCGGCCTGCTTGCCCGCAGCGGCAAGACGGCGATAGCGTGCTTCCATCGCGGTCACCGCCGCGCGCGAGTGGCCTGGCGTGTCGATCGACGGAATCACCTCGATCCCGCGCGCCGCCGCTTCCTTGACGATCGTCACATAGTCGGCGGTGGTCAGATAGCCGTTGACGTCGCTGGTCCCGTCCGGCCCGGCGCCGAGCTGGGGCAGCAGGCAGACATTCTCCTCGGGATCATGGCAGCGCTTGCCGCCGATCTGCGCCAGTTCGGGCAGCGCCGGAATCTCGATGCGCCAGCCCTCGTCCTCGGCGAGATGGAGGTGCAGCTTGTTGAGCTTGAACGCCGCCATGGCATCGACCAGCTTCAGGATCTCGGCGCGGTCGTGGAAGTTGCGGCCGACATCGAGATGCAGTCCGCGGAACCCGTAGCGCGGCGCATCCTCGACCCGTAGCGGCTTCATCATGCCCTTCTCGAACGCCGCCTGCTGCGCGAGCGAGCGCAGCGCATGGCTGGCGCCGACCGCATCGGCGGCGGTGACGGTGATGCCTGCCGGCTTGACGTCGAGCACATAGCCCTCCGCAGCCAGCTTCGCCGACGGATCGACGCGGACCGACAGCGGCAGCTTGCCGCCCTCCTTCACCCCGATCCGGGCGAGCGCCGCCAATGCCGGCGCCACCGAGTCCTGGCCGAGACCCGCAAGCGTCACCGCGACGCCCCCGCGCAGATCGACGGTGCCGGCCCCTTGAACCGCCAGCACCGGCTTGGGCAGCATCACCACGCCCGTCGCCGCGGGGGCGGTCCGTCCGGCCTGAAGATCGAAGGCGCGCTCGGCGGTGAGCCAGCGGGTGCGGTCAGCGCCGCCCTTGGTGGCGAGCTTCGCTTCATTGGTCATCGGCGCGACGAAGGGCAGCACTTCGAGCCCCGTTTCGGGATCGATCTTGGCGCGCGACGCCGCGATCGTCCGCGCCTTGAGCCCGTCTGCCGTGAGATAGGCGTTAGGCATCGGGAATGCCTTGGAGAAGAACTTGCCCGTGCCCCAGAGCTTCACGACATGCGTCGAGCCGGGCTTAAGCACCGCACCTGGCTTGAGCTTCAGCCGCTGAAGGTCGCCATTGATGAACTCCAGCTCGAAGATGTCGCTTTCGATCATCGGCAGCTGGGTGGGGAAGCTGAAATAGAGCGACAGGCCCTTCCCCGGCACCCCGGCGGGCAGCGCCTGCGGGACGGTCAGCGTGATGGTCGACAGGAAGCAGGCCGGCGACTTCTCAGGGCAGGTGGGCTGATTGTCGACCACCTCGAACCGGTAGCCGAGTGACTCCGCAAGCGTATCGAGCGCGGCCTGCGCCGGCGCCTCCACGCGCGCCACGGCAGGCGCCGCAATCATCATAGCCGACAACAACGCCCAGCCCGCTTTACGCATCACTCTCTCCCGCTCGACAATTTGTATTCAATTTGTCATGCTCATTACGCAGGGTCAACGCTCTTTCGAAGAGCGGCATTTCAAGGGGGATGTCAGGGGCATGAGACATATCACGCTGGCACAATGGCTGTGCGGCTTGGCAATTGGTTTCATATTAGTCCTATCGCCGCGCCCGGCCGCCGCATCGGCGAAGCCGGTCACGGTCGGCTACGTGGCCATCTTCAAAGGGCTGGACCTCTCGATCGACCGGACGCACCTGCCGAGCTTCACCCATTTCAACCTGTCTTTCGCCAATCCCGATGCGGACGGCGTCTTCGTTCGCGACGGCGCCATGACCTGCATGATCGGCGCATTCGGATCGCGTGTGACGGCCGATTCGTTGAAAGCCGGCGTGGCCCGGCTCAAGACAAGCGGCGCGAAGGTGCTGATCTCGGTCGCCGGCGGCATCATCCCGGATTGTTCGGGCGACTGGAAGGCGCTGCTCGCCCCCGACAGGCGCGAGGCGACCGCGGCGGCATTGGTCGCGCTGGCCGACCAACTCGGCCTGGACGGGGTCGATATCGATCTCGAAGGGGAACTGCTCACCGCCATCGACCGCGCGGGCAACTACGTCCCCTTCATCGAAACGCTGTCCAAGGCGCTCAAGGCGCGCGGCAAGCTGCTCACCTGCGCCACCGGATCCTATGAGGGCGGGATGATCCCGGTCGGATCGATCCGCTATTTCGATCTGGTCAACGTCATGTCCTATGACGCGATCGGGCCGTTCTGGGGGCCGGCAGGCGCAGAGCATTCGCCGCTGGCGATGGCAGAGCGCGACCTGGACCTCTGGCTCGCCCGCGGCGTCGCTCCGGAGCGGCTGGTGCTGGGGGTTCCTTTCTATGGCTATGGCTTTGGCGGGGAAAAGGCCAATTGGTCCTATCGTGACCTCGTCGCAGCCCAGCCCGATGCCGCTAAGGCCGATGTCGTCGGCAAGGCGTGCGCGGGCTGCCGTTATGTCACCCACAACGGCCCGGCGACGATCGAGGCCAAGGCAAAACTCGCCCGGGCCAGGGCCGGTGGGGTCATGGTTTGGGAAGTTTCACAGGATTCGCCGGACCATGCGCTGACTCGCGCCATCCATCGCGGGCTTTCGGCGCCCATTGTGCGCGCTAACGATTGACGCTGCGATACCAATGCAACACATGGTGGGATCGCACTGGTACTATCGCCAGGCGCAGCCGTGAAGGTGGAGCATCAAGCCTTGTCGCTGATCGAACGTGTTGGTCCCCTCCAGAAGGAAGACCCGACCCCACTCTACCTCCAGCTGCAGAAGATCCTGCGCGACGCGATCGAGGGACAGGTGGTCAAGGCCGAAGAGGCAATCCCGACCGAACGCGACCTCGCCGAAGAGTTCGACGTCTCGCGCATCACCGTGCGCAAGGCGATCGACGGGCTGGTCGCGGACGGCATCGTCGCGCGGCGGCGCGGCGCGGGCACCTTCGTCACCCGGCCGCGCGTCGAGAAGAGCTTCTCCAAGCTCACCTCCTTCTCGGAGGACATGGTTTCGCGCGGACGGCGGCCGCACAGCAAATGGGTGAGCAAGACGGCAGGCGCGGTGACGCCTGAGGAGGCGCTGTCGCTGGGGCTCTCGCCCGGCTCGCTGGTCTATCGCTTCCACCGCATCCGCTATGCCGACGATACGTCGATGGCGCTCGAATATGCGACGATCCCGGCCTATTGCCTCCCCTCGGTCGAAACGGTCGGAGCGTCGCTCTACGAAGCGCTCGAGGCGGCGGGGCACCTCCCCGTGCGCGCACTCCAGCGGCTGCGCGCCGTGGCCTTTACCGAGGAACAGGCAGAGGTTCTGGGCGTCGAGCCCGGCGCGCCCGGGCTGTTCATCGAGCGCCGCGGCTTCCTGTCCGACGGACGCACCGCCGAATTCACCCAGAGCTACTATCGCGGCGATGCCTATGACGTGGTCGCCGAACTGAACGGCTGACGCGTCCCTGGCCGGTCGCGCCCCGGTGAACGGGGTTAGGCCGACAGCCGCCGCAGGAATTCGACGTGGGGAGGCAGCTCCGCGAGTTGCTCGGCGACCCGCCCCCTGAGCACCGCCAGCCGCGCAGTGAGCTCGGCCGAAGACAGGCCATCGGCGATCGGGTGCCAGCTGCGCGGCCATACGCCCTGCCCCGTCATCACCCAGTACCAGTTCGTCGGGCCGAACAGGTCGCCCGGCTCGAACAGGATGTTGCCGGTGGCGCGGAACGCCTCGATCCGCTCGGCGAGCGTGTCCGGCACTCCGGTGGCGGCGACATCGCGCCAGAAAGGCGTGTCGTCGCGCCCGGCCAATGCGTAGTGCGCGATCACGAAATCCCGGATCGTCCGGTATTCATGCAGCGATTCGCGGTTGAAGCGCGCAACGACATTGGGATCGATCCCGTCGCGGGGCAGCAGCGCGAGCAGACGGATGATCGTCGTCTGAATGAGATGAATCGAGGTCGATTCGAGCGGTTCGAGAAATCCGCCCGCCAGCCCGATGGCGACGCAGTTGCGGTTCCAGATTTTCCGGCGATGCCCGGCGGTGAAGCGGAGGAAATTGGGATCCGCCTGCGCCGGGCCGGGCAAGCGTTCGCTCAGCAGCCGTGCCGCTTCGGCATGCGGCAGATGCGCGCTCGAATAGACATAGCCGTTGCCGTCACGATGCTGGAGCGGAATGCGCCACTGCCAGCCCGCCTCGCGCGCGGTCGAGCGGGTGAAGGGCAGCGGGTCGCCGGCGTTCGCCGCGGGCACGGCCACGGCACTGTCGCAGGGCAGCCAGTGATTCCAGCTTTCATAGCCGGTCTCCAGCGCGCCTTCGATCAGCAAGCCGCGGAACCCCGAGCAATCGATAAACAGGTCGCCTTCGATGCTGCGGCCGTCATCGAGCGCCAGCGCGTCGATATAGCCGTTTTCAGGATCGAGGCGGACATGGACGACCTTGCCCTCGACCCGAACCACGCCCGACGCCTCGGCACGGCCGCGCAGGAAACGCGCGTAGAGCGAGGCATCGAAATGCACCGCATGATGGACAGGCCCCGTGCGGGTCATCCGCGCGAAGCGGCCTTCGCGTAAGGCCATCGCCTCGAGATGATACTCGCTGTGGTCCCGAGGCCCCACCTCCGCGACATGGCGCAGCCAGAAATGATGGAAGTGAATCCCCGACATCTCGACGCCGAAGAAGCCGAAGGGATGGAAATAGCGGTGACCGGCACCGCCCCAACCTTCGAACTCGATGCCAAGCTTGATCGAGCCATTGGTCTCGCGAAGGAACTCGTCCGGGTCGATCCGCAGATAACGATTGAAGTCGAGGATCGGCGGCACCGTCGCCTCACCCACCCCCACCGTGCCGATCGCCTCGGATTCGACCAGCGTGATGCTGTGGCTCTGCCCCGCCAGCGCACGGCCGAGCGCAGCCGCCGTCATCCAGCCTGCGCTGCCACCGCCGACGATGACGATCCGGCGAACCGGCCGCGCGCTCAACGCCCGCCGCTCCGGATCCGCGCGAGCGCCTCCGCATGCGTCTCCATGCTGCGAACCTCGGCGGCGATCGCGCGCAGCTGGCGCTGAAATTCCGCCATCAGCGCCTGATCCTCGACCAGCAGCGCCTGCGGATCGAAGCTGTGCGGAACCACGCCATGGCCGGTCATGCACAAGGCCCAGCCATCCTCGACATGCGCCTCGTAGTTGAAATGCGCGAACATGCCGCGCGCGGCGAACAGGTCAATCTTGGCCGCCAGCTCGGCGGAGACCGGAGCAGCGCGCGCGGCATCCCAGAAAGGCTCGCCATGGCGTCGGTTGAGACGGAAATGCTGCGCAGCAAAGTCACGCACGCGCGCATATGAGCCTGTCAGCTCCTCATTGTAGATGTCCGCCTCAGGCATCGCATCGCGATCGATCGGCCAGAGCAGCACGAGTTGGGCAACGGCGAGCTGGAGCAGCAGCAGTTCCGCCCCGTCGAGCCGCGGCGCATCGCTCGCCGCGCGCCCGATCGCGACGCAATTCGCGAACCAGGGGCGCGGCCGTAGCGTTGCGGAGAACGCTTCCGACCCGCCCGTTTCGACAGCACGGCCCGCAGCCCGCTCCATGACCATACGCGCCGCGTCGTCAGGCATCTGTCGGCTGTCATATGCGATTTCGACCGCCAGCCGGTCGCTCAGCGGGATCAGCGTCACCCACCCCGCTTCATGCGCGGCGACACGACTGTAAAGCGGCAGCGGATCGAGCCGCGCGGCGCTACCGCAGAGAATCCGGTCGCAAAGGCCATTTCCTTCCTCCGCACCGTGCGGATCGAGCGACCGGGTCAGCGCGCCATCAGCGTCGACGAACAGGTCCGCCGTCACCGCTGCGCCGTCCGCGAGCACGATCCGGTCCACTCTGCCATCCGCAGCGTGCGGCTGTGCGCCCCCGCCTTGCACGATCGTCACAGCCGCGCCCTTGCACGCCGCACGCAGCAGTTCGGTATAGCCCGCGGCATCCAGATGCCAGCCATGCTTGACCGCCTGCCGCGTTGCCGGATCGCGCGCCTCGCCCGCCCGTCCCTGTTTCGCGGCGGCGGCGGCAAGGCAGAAGTCCTCCAGCGCGACGCGCAACCCGGCCTGACGCGCGCGTGTCCAGTGCTGGACCAGCGGCAACGACGCAAAAGGGGTTCCCGCATCGCCATAAGCATGGAGAAACGCATCGTCTCCGCCCGACCAGCCGGCGAATTGCTGGCCCATGTTGAGCGTCGCCGATGCCGTTTCGATCAACGCCGCGTCGGTGATCCCGAGCAGGCGATGGAACGCCGCAAGGTCGGGCACGGCGACCAGTGCGGCATGCGGCGGCGGCGCTTCCCCGGTATCGACCCAGGTCACCTGCGTGCCCAGCCGGCCATAGGCCCGGGCGACCGCAAGCGCCGCCATCGGTGCCGCGACGCCCCCGCCATAGACCGCTACCCGTTCGACCGGACCGCTCACGGCGCAGGCGCCGGGCAGTAGCGGGCGATGAAGTCGGCATGCGACGGTGCCGACCCGGCACCGCGCGCGATCGTCGATGCGAGCATTTCGAGACGTTGTGCGAGAGCCTCGGCCGGCAGCACATCGGCGAGCCGGTCCGCCGCGAGCGGCTCGATCCCTTGCCCGACGAATACCGCCTGCCAGCTCGGCGGGCCGAACAGCCCGTCCCGATAGGCCTGGACATGACCGCGATGGCGGAAGCGATCGATCTTGTCCTGAAGCGTGTCGGGCAAGTCGACCGCAGTGACATGCGCCCATAGCGGCGCATCGGCCTCGTTCGCGATATAGTGGAGGATCAGGAAGTCGCGGATCCGGTCATATTCGACATCCATCACGCGATTGAATTCGGCGGGCAGCGCCGGATCGATCCCCTCCGTCGACGGCAGCAGCGTCAGCATGTGCATGATCGCCATCTGGACGAGGTAGATGCTGGTCGACTCAAGCGGCTCGAGGAATCCGCCCGCCAACCCCATACCGATGCAATTGCGCGACCAGGCGAGGCGGCGCTTGCCCGCCTTGAAGCGCAACACGCGCGGCTCGGCCAATGCCTCGCCGTCGAGATTGGCGAGCAGGGTCGCGGCGGCCTCGTCGTCCGAGACATGCGCGCTCGAATAGACATAGCCGTTGCCGGTGCGATGCTGCAGCGGGATGCGCCACTGCCAGCCGGCCTTGCGCCGCGTGGAGCGGGTATAGGGGGTGAAATCCTGCGAGCGCGCGCACGGCACCGCCTGCGCGCTGTCGCAGGGCAGCCAGTGCGACCAGTCTTCCAGTTCGACACCCAGCATCGATCCGAGCAGCAGCGAACGGAAGCCGGAGCAGTCGATGAAGAAGTCCCCCGCGACGGGTTCGCCCGAGGCGAGCGTCACGGCGGCGATCGCGCCGCTTCCGCCATCGCGCTCGACATCGACGATCCGCCCCTCGACGCGTTCGATCCCGCGCGCCTCAGCCCAGCCGCGCAGGTAACGGGCGTAGAGAAAGGCATCGAGGTGATAGGCATAGGCAAAGGCATTGCGAACGTCGTTCGGATCGCCATTGGGCAGCATGAAGCGGTTCTGCCAGGCGGCAACGATCGGGAAGCAATAGTCGTCGAGCCGCGACGCAATGCCTGAGCGCCGCGCGCGGATCCAGTAGCTGAAGAAGTCCGCCTCCCCCACCGGCCGGCCATAGGTGCCGAACGGATGGATGTAGCGATGCCCTTCATGCCCCCAGTTCACGAACTCGATGCCGAGCTTGAAGCTCGCCTGGGTCGCCTTCATGAACTCGACCTCGTCGAGCCCGAGAAAGTCGTTGAAGTCCTTCATCTGCGGCAGCGTCGCCTCGCCGACGCCGACGGTGCCGATCTCTTCGGATTCGACCAGCCGCACCCGCACCCCCGTCGGCACCAGCTTCGCCGCGCACGCCGCTGCGCACATCCAGCCGGCGGTCCCCCCGCCGACAATCACCAGTTCGAACGGTCGCCCCATCGTCATCAACCTTACCGCACAAGGTTGCCGGCGCCAGTCCCCCCGAACCGGCGCCGGCGCTTAGATCAGAAGGTCAGCCGCGCACCGATCTGGAAGCGGCGATCATTCTTGAACCAGGCATTGTCCTTGAGCAGTCCGTCGTTGTTCACCTGCTGCTTGAGCACGGTGTCGGTCCCCAGCAGGTTGGTACCCTCGACGATGAACTCGATATTGCTGGTCGCCCGGAAGCGGATCGACGCGTCCATATAGCCGGCGGCCTCCTGCCAGACCGGCAAGGCGACGCAGCAGTCGATCGCGGTAACCAGGAACTTCGAGCGCCAGTTGTACGCGAGACGCGCCGACAATTTGCCCTTCTCGTACATGCCGACGATGTTGAAGGCATGTTCGGAGACACCCTCCAGCGCCTTCGCCTTCACCGCCGTAGTGCTATACTGGAGACCGCCGCCCGCGATGCCGCCCGCGGTCTCATTGGTCAGCGCAACGGTCTCGATCCCGTCATTCTTCACATAGGTGTAGTTGGCCTGCACCCCGAGCCCGTCGAACGGCGCGGGCAGGAAATCGAAGAAGGTCTGGAATGCTGCTTCAGCGCCATAGATGGCCGCGCCTTCTCCGTTGACCGGACCGGTAACCCGGATCGGCTCGGTGACACCATTGTTGGTCACCGAAAGATCGAACGACCCCTGCTGAATATAATCGTAAAACTTCTTGTAGAAGCCGGTCAGCGTCAGCGATCCGGCCGACGACATATAATATTCGAACGTCAGGTCGAACTGGTCCGCCGTGATCGGCTTCAACCTCGGATTGCCCATCTGACCGGTATAATCCCAGTCATAGGCAATGGGCCTTCCATCGGCGTCGCGCGTCACCCTCGTATTATTGAAATCGTTGACATTGGGCGAAACCCGGCTGACCGTCAGGAAGTTGCGGAGCAAGCCGAAATCGGGTCGTGACATCGCCCGCGAATAGGCGAAGCGCGAGACCAGCTTATCCGTCAGATCGAACTTAATGTTGAAGCTCGGCAATGCGTGGAAATGGTTGACATCGGTCGTGCCCGCCACTGTCGCACCATTGTTGAACGCGATCTCGGACGCTCCGATGACGCAGCCGGCGGTTGCCGTGGGCCGCCCCGTATCTCCGTCGGTTCCCGGGGTACAGATCCGGTCAGCCGCAGTGAATGGGTTGGCGAAGGTCGCTGCACCCTGCGTTGCGTTATTGGTCCAGACCAGGCGAACGCCGACATTGCCCGAGACCCGGACACCCCCAATCGTCAGACCGTCGCCGCCGAACTTGGCCATCGCATAAGCTGCGACCGTGCGTTCGCTGACCTTATGGATCTCGCTCGGCAGATAGCAGCCGAACTTGTCCTTGACCGTTTCGCCCGCGCGATAGCCGGCGTTCGAACAGACCGGAAAATAGTCACCGACACCGATCGCAGGCCGACCCAGCGCCTTGGCCAGATCCTCGCGATTCGCCAGCTTGTCCATGTTGAAGAACACGAACGAGTTGTGAGTCAGCTGATTGCCGGCAAAGAAATCGCTGCTGAAACTGTGGGTTGCGTAGTTGCCCGTCGGATAGACCGGCTTGTCCAGGTTGAAATAGGACGCCTGGGTATTGGTCCAGGTGTTCGAGATATTCGCCCAGTTATACGCGCCCCAGCGCACGGTCTGATCGCGATCCGCATAACGCGCGCCGACCTTGATCGCATCGAGCCAGCCCGAATCCACATCATATTCCGCGTCCATGCGGAACGCGAATTCCTGGCCATCACTGTCTTCGGTGTGATCGGTGATCGCGTAGTAATGATAGTTGTTCGGATTGACGAGGCCGCCGGGTGACAGGTTGATATTGGTGGCAACCGTCGGCTTGAACTCCAGCCGGGGATATTTTCCGGTCAGATCTACGAACGTGTCGGCATAGCTTCGCGTCGTTACCGACGCATTGTAGTTGCCCACACTGGCATCGACATACTGGCCGTCGACCGTCACGCGCAGCCGATCCGTGACATCCCAACGGAAATTCAGGCCGAAGTCCTGAGTAACTTGCTTGTTACGCAGCGCGTTGGACTGCGTATCGACCGACGGCGCACGCCGCAACGTCGCGCCGGCACACCCGGTCCAACCATAGCAACGGTTGTAGAACGGCTGCCCAGCGGAGTTCAAACCAAGCCCAAGATACGCGTTGTCTGGGATAGTTGCAGTTGGATCGCCCAAATAGGCGCGTGGCGGAGACCACCAACCGCTCAGGAAGTCACCATCGTCATCGAACTTGAACGATGTTCCATCGAGCGGAAAGACCTCGGCAAGATCGTCCGGGGTGGGCGGCGGGCCAATCGTAGAATCGGACGGCCGACCGAAAAGATCAAGTACGTTGGAGAATACCGAATATTCACGCCAGCTATTGTTATACTGCGACCTGTTATACTGGCCAGTCAACAGCATCGACTCATCGTTCGACTTCCACTGGAATGCAGCCGATACGCCGTAGCGCTTTCGGTCATACTCATTCTCGCGAAGATAGATGCCGCTCGGGATATATTTAAGATATTGCGTGCCGGCCGGGTCCGTCGGCTTCAGTTCGCCAAACGCATTCCGGAAGACGCCCATGCGGCCAAACTGCACGCCCTGACTCGCGGTAATCGCGTGGGCATAAGCGCCGTTCACCATCAAACCGATCTCACCGATCCCGGTTTCCCAGCGATCGGAGATGATGCCCGAAACCTCCGGCGACGATTTCTTGGCGATGTCGCCATAAGTGTTCTTGATCGAGAGTGAGATCAGCCGCCCCTTGCTGTCGAACGGCAGACGCGTGCGCAGATTGACCGTGCCGGCGATACCGCCCTCGATCAGGTCGGCGGTCTGGTTCTTGTAGGTATCGATGCCGCCGAGCAGTTCGGGCGAGATGTCCTGCCAGCTCAATCCGCGCGAGGAATTGGCGCTGAACGTGTCGCGGCCATTGAATTCCGAACGAACCTGGTTGAGGCCGCGGATGATGACGCCCGACGGCTCGGCGGAGAAGTGCGAGGTATCGTCGGTGCCGGAAAAGCGGTTGACGGTGATGCCGGGCACGCGCTGCAGCGCTTCGGCCACCGACTTGTCCGGGAACGAGCCGATATCCTCAGCCGTGATCGAATCGACCACCGTATCGGCGTTACGCTTGCGGTTCTGCGCCGATTCAAGGTTCCGGCGGGCGCCGGTGATGACCACGTCCTCGGCCGCGGCCTCTTCGCTCGCCGCGGTCTGGACGGCGGCGTCCTGCGCCGAGGCGGGCATCGCGATCGCGCTGGCGAGCGCGGTGACGCAGATCCCCTGAAACAGATTATGGCGGCGAGCCCCAATCGCCTTGACCGTCGATCCGATCATTCCCCGATTCCCTTCCCTAATACCCCCGGATCGTTCGATCGATCCTTTATATGAGACCAATTGCGCAATTGGACTATTACCAATAGACTACAAATTACGCGGTCTGTCCATTGCAAATTTATGGCAGCGTAATGAAATTGCTCCGCGGCATTGGAAGACAATAGGGGGGAGATGCGATGCGCCTGATTTCGCTCGATGTATTGCGCGGCCTGACCGTGGCGGGGATGATCCTCGTCAACGCGGCGGCCGGGATGAAATATGGCGCCGAGGCGGATGTCGCGCCGATCCTGCTGCACAAATCCTGGGAGGGGCTGACGCTGGCGGATCTGGTGTTCCCGGCGTTCCTGACGATGGTCGGTATCGCGATCCCCTTCTCGCTGCGGCAGCGCGCGGCAACCGGTGCGCCGACCGGCCCGATCCTGAGCCGCACCGGGCGGCTGATCCTGCTCGGCTTCATCCTCTCCAACCTCTACTGGTTCGCCGATTTCGGCGACCGCGACTGGCGGCTGTTCGGCGTGCTCCAGCGAATCGGCCTGGTCTATGGCGCGTGCGCACTGCTCTTCCTGTTCGCCGGGCCGCGGGTGCGCATGGCGCTGATCGCGGTGCTGCTGATCGGATACTGGCCGCTGGCCCTGCTTCCCGCCCTTGACGGCCTGCCGAACGACATCTGGCAGCGCGGGCATAACTTCGTCGCATCGGTCGATCGCGTGCTGCTGGGCGACCACCTCTATGTGAAGGGGCCCGAAGGCTATGACCCCGAGGGCATTCTCGGCACCCTGCCCGCAATCGCACAGGGGCTGATCGGCATTGCGATCGGCGAGCTGCTGCTCAAGCGCGAGGGCCAGCGTACCCGCCTGCTCCTCGCGGCCGGCGCCGCCATGCTCGCGGCGGGTATCGCCTGGAGCTTCGCCTTCCCGATCGTCAAGGACATCTGGTCCAGCTCCTTCGTGCTGGTGACGGCCGGCATCACGGTGCTCACGCTCGCGGTGCTGCACCACGTCCTCGACCGCGAAGGGCGCGCACCCGGCATCGCCGCGACCGCGATGCTGGCCTTCGGCGCCAATGCCATCGCCGCCTACACACTGCACCAGGTCACCTCGGGCGTCGTCACCTGGGACCTGCTTCTGCTCCCCTTCCACGCCACACGCGCGGCGATCGGCGACCCCATCGCCTCGCTATTCCCGGTCCTGATCTACATCGTGCTGATCTGGGCCGCGATGGAGTGGCTGCGGCGCAAGGGCTGGATCATCAAAATCTGATCGGCTCGAACATACATCTTGATGAGACCAATATAACCTATATAGTACCAACTTGAACACCGGCCCGACCGGCCGGGGAATTGTGGAGAGATGCTGGAATGGTGCCGAACGCGGCCGGAGCGAGTTTGGGAACGCTGATGGAGCGTGAGGCGGCCGAAGCCGGCGCCGCGGTTTCGCGGATGCTGGCGGCGAACCGCGACGCCATAGAACGGGTTGCGGCAAGGCTGCGCGCGTCGCCTCCGGCGGTGGTCGTGACCTGTGCGCGCGGTTCCTCTGACCATGCGGCGACCTATGCCAAATATCTCATCGAGACGCTGACCGGCGTGCCGACCGCGTCGGCGGCGCTGTCGGTCGCGTCGCTCTACGACGCGCCGGTGGCGCCCGGGAACGGACTGTGTCTTGCCATCTCGCAGTCGGGAAAGAGTCCGGACCTGCTCGCGACGGTGGAGCATCAACGCAAGGCAGGCGCCTTCGTCGTGGCGATGGTCAACGCCGAGGATTCGCCGCTCGCCGCGCTCGCCGACATCGTCATCCCGCTCAAGGCCGGCCCCGAGCGGTCGGTCGCTGCGACCAAATCCTATATCTGCTCGCTCGCGGCGATCGCCGCGCTTGTCGCCGCATGGGCGCAGGACGAAGCGCTTGAGACGGCGGTCGCCGATCTGCCTGCACAGCTCGAGCGCGCATTCGCGCTCGACTGGTCCGCGGCGGTGACAGCGCTTACCGGCGCGTCGGGCCTGTTCGTGCTGGGTCGCGGCTATGGCTATGGCATCGCGCAGGAAGCGGCGCTCAAGTTCAAGGAGACCTGCGCGCTCCACGCCGAGAGTTTCAGCGCCGCCGAAGTGCGTCACGGGCCGATGGCGATCGTCGGCGAAGCATTTCATGTCCTAGCCTTCGCCAGCAGCGACCGCGCGGGCGAGAGCGTGCGCGAAACCGTCGCCGAATTCCGCAGCCGCGGCGCCGAGGTGCTGCTTGCCGATCCCGCGGCACGCCAGGCCGGCCTTCCGGCGATCGCGGCGCATCCGGCGATCGAGCCGATCCTGATCGTCCAGAGCTTCTACAAAATGGCCAATGCGCTGGCGCTGGCCCGCGGCTGCGACCCCGATTCGCCGCCCCATCTCAACAAGGTCACCGAAACGCTATGAGGATTCGACTGGAGAACGGCCGGATCGTCACCCCGCAGGGGGTGCTCGACGGTACGGACGTGACCGTTGCCGACGGGACGATCATTGCGCTCACGCCGGCGAGCGGCAGCGGCGTCGAGCGTAAGATCGATCTGGGCGGCGGCTGGCTGCTGCCCGGCTTCATCGATACGCAGGTGAATGGCGGCGGCGGTGTGCTGTTCAACGACCAGGCCGATGTCGATGCAATCGCGGCGATCGGCGCTGCGCATGCGCGCTTCGGCACCACCGCCTTCCTGCCGACGCTGATCAGCGACACGCCCGACCAGATCGCGGCGGCGCTCGACGCGGTCGACGCAGCGATCGAACAAGGCGTTCCGGGCGTGGTTGGCATCCATGTCGAAGGACCCTTCATCAACGAGGTGAAGCGCGGCATTCACGAGGCGCGGCGCATCCGCCGGCTCGATGCGGATACGCTGGCGCTGTTTACCGCGCCGCGCCGCGGCCGGGTGATGCTGACGCTCGCGCCCGAACTGTGCGACACCGACGATGTCCGCACCCTGGTGAAGCATGGCGTGATCGTCAGCGCCGGCCACACCAACGCGACCTATGACGAGATGATGGCGGCGATCGGCGCGGGGCTCACCGGCTTCACCCACCTGTTCAACGCCATGTCCCCGCTGCACCATCGCAACCCCGGCGCCGTCGGCGCGGCGTTCGATTCCGAGAGCTGGTGCGGGATGATCGTCGATGACGCGCATCTGCATCCGGCGGTGGTTCGCCTGGCGGTGCGTGCCAAGGGGATCGAGCGGCTGATGCTCGTCACCGATGCGATGCCCAGCGTCGGCACCGGCGACACCGAGTTCATGCTGCAGGGCAAGCGGATCATGGTGCGCAACGGCGTCTGCCTGTTCGAGGACGGCACGCTGGCCGGCACGCATCTCGACATGGCCTCCGCGCTGCGCAACACCGTCGAGGTGACCGGGCTGAGCGTGCCGGACGTGGCGGTGATGGCGAGTACGACGCCCGCGCATTTCCTGTCGCTCGACCGGTATGGCGCGCTGGCGCCGGGCAAGCGCGCCGACTGGGTGTGGCTGGACAAGGATCTCCAGCCGCGCGGAACCTGGATCGGCGGGGAACCAGTGGCTGACGCAGAAGAATTCGCCCGCGCGGCGCAATAGAACAATAGAACAGAGCCGGGGATAGGATGGCATTGATTATCACGTCGCCGCTGCGAGGCTGGGCTGCGCCGCTCGACAGCGTTCCGGATCCGGTCTTCGCGCAGCGGATGATGGGCGACGGCGTCGCGATTCAGCCGCTGGCCGACACGGTCTGCGCGCCGTTCGACGGCGAGGTGGTGACGCTGCACGAAGCGGGGCATGCCGTTTCGCTGCGCAGCGACGAGGGCGCCGAGGTGCTGATCCATATCGGCCTCGACACCGTCGGGTTGAAGGGCCGCGGCTTCACGCCGCTGGTCGCCCCCGGTGCCACGGTCGCGCGCGGCGATCCGCTGATCCGGTTCGACATGGACGCCGTCGCGCTCGGCGCCACCAGCCTGATCACTCCGGTGATCGTCACCAACGCCGAAGCCTTCACGATCACCCGCCGCACCATGGGCCGCGCGATCGGAGCGCATGAGGAACTGATGGCGCTCGCGCCGGCACGCACACAGCCGCGGCGCTGGTCCGATGACGGCACGGTGATCGAGGAGCGGGTCACGCTGATCCTGCCCCATGGCATCCACGCCCGCCCCGCCGCGCGGCTGGGCGAATGCGCGCGCCAGTTCGAGGCGGAAATCCACCTGCTCCACGGCGACAAGCGCGGCGATGCGCGCAGCACCGTCGGGCTGCTCGCGCTCGGCACGAGACTGGGCGACGAACTGGTGGTGCAGGCACGCGGCAGCGACGCCGAAGCCGCGCTGGCCGCGATCGTCGCCCTGCTGGGATCGGACATGGGCGAAGGCGCGCCGGCGCATGCGCCGGCGATCGCCGTTCCCGCAGCACCCGTATTGCAACCCGGTCAGATCGGCGGCGTGATCGCCTCGCCCGGCCTCGCCATGGGGCCGGCAGCGCGACTGCGCCAGACCGCGATCGCGGTCGAGCGGGAGGGCAAGGGCGTCGATGCAGAGCGCACCGCGCTCGACGCGGCGCGGACCGAGGTTCGCGTACGGATCGGCGCACGCGCCGATGCCGCGGGCGGCAGTGTCGCCGCGGTGATGCGCGCACATCTTGCGCTGCTTGACGATCCCGAACTGGCAGCAGGCGCCGAGACGCGCATCGCCGCGGGCAACAGCGCAGGCTATGCCTGGCGCGGCGCGGTCCACGACCAGATCGCGGCGCTCAAGGCGACCGGCAATGCCCATCTGATCGAGCGAACCGACGATCTCGTCGATATCGAGCGGCAAGTGCTCGGCGTGCTGACCGGCATTCCGGCCGAAGCCGATGCGATTGCGGCAGGCGCGATCCTCGTCGCCGACGACCTTCTCCCCTCGCAACTCGTCAGCATTGCGGCGAGCAAGCCGGCGGGCATCTGCCTGGTGCGTGGCGGCCCGACATCGCATGTCGCGATCCTGTGCGCCGGCATGGGACTGCCCGCGCTGGTGGCGATGGGCGACGCGATCGAAGCGATCGAGGACGGCACCGCGCTGCTGCTCGATGCCGAAGCGGGCCATGTCACCCCCGATCCGTCGCAGGCCGATGCCGATGCATTCGCGGCCCGCCTCGCCAAGCGCGAGGCGCGGCGCGATGCCGCGCGGGCCGCTGCGGGCAACGCCTGCCAGACCGCAGACGGCGTGCGGATCGAGCTCTTCGCCAACCTCGGCACCGTCGAGGACGCGAAGGCCGCGGCCGCGCAGGGCGCCGAAGGATCGGGGCTGGTCCGCAGCGAATTCCTGTTCCTGGACCGTGAGGACGCGCCGTCCGAAGACGAGCAGCACGCCGCCTATCAGGGCATCGCCGATGCCCTTCCGGGCAAACCGGTCATCGTTCGCCTGCTCGACGTGGGCGGCGACAAGCCCGCGGCGTACATCCCGTTCGACGCCGAGGAGAACCCGGCGCTCGGCCTGCGCGGTATCCGCGTCGGGCTGGCGCATCGCGACCTGCTCGAGACGCAGATCCGCGCCATCCTGCGCGTCCAGCCCGTCGGCCAGTGCCGCATCATGCTGCCGATGGTGGCGAGCGTGAGCGAGATCCGCGCGGTGCGCGAGGTGGTCGAGCGACTGCGCGGCGAGATGGGTATCGAGACGCCGATCGAAGTGGGCGTGATGGTCGAGACCCCGGCCGCCGCAATCACCGCCGATCTGCTCGCCGCCGAGGCCGACTTCCTGTCGATCGGCACCAACGATCTTACCCAATATGTGCTGGCGATGGACCGCGGCAATCCGGCGGTCGCTTCAGGCGTCGATGCGATGCACCCGGCCGTCCTGCGGATGATCGCCGAAACCTGCCGCCGCGCTACCGCCAAGGGCCGCTGGGTCGGCGTGTGCGGCGGCCTCGCCTCCGATCCCGCCGCCGTGCCGATCCTGATCGGCCTCGGCGCGACCGAACTCTCGACCGTTCCCGGCTTCGTGCCCGAGGCCAAGGCAATCGTGCGCAGCGTGACGCTGGCCGATGCCCGCGATCATGCCGAGCGCGCGTTGCACTGCAGCTCCGCCGCCGAAGTCCGCGCGCTGGCCCGCGCGTTCGAGGAGAAGAACGCATGAGGAAGATCCTCGAAACGCTCCAGCCGCTCGGCCGCGCGCTGATGCTGCCGATCGCGGTGCTGCCCGTCGCGGGCCTGTTGCTGCGCATCGGTCAGCCCGACCTGCTCGACATCGCCTTCGTGTCCGCCGCGGGTACGGCGATCTTCGGCAATCTGGGCATCCTGTTCGCGATCGGCGTGGCGGTGGGCTTTGCGCGCGACGGCAACGGCGCCGCCGCACTGGCGGGTGTTACCTGCTATCTCGTCTCGACCACCGGCGCGCAGACGTTCCTGATCGCCCCGCCGGAAGTCGTTGCCGGCCTGCCCGACGCCGCTGCCAAGGTTGTAGCGCAGGCATGGGCGACGGGGCAGATCGACCGCCTCGAAGTGCCGATCGGCATCATTTCGGGCCTGATCGGCGGCAAATTCTACAACCGGTTCGCGACCATCGCGCTCCCGGAGTATCTCGCATTTTTCGGCGGCCGCCGCTTCGTGCCCATCGCCGCCGGCATCGCCGGACTGCTGCTCGCCGGCGTCCTCGGCTACGGCTATGCGCATATCAGCTCGGCGCTCGACGCGGCGAGCCATGCGGTGGTCGAATCCGGCGGCGCGGGCATGTTCGTCTATGGCGTGCTCAACCGGCTGCTCCTCGTCACCGGGCTTCACCACCTGCTCAACAACGTCGCCTGGTTCCTGGTCGGCGATTTCGGCGGAGCGACCGGCGACCTTGGCCGTTTCTTCGCGGGCGATCCCAATGCGGGCGCGTTCATGTCGGGTTTCTTCCCGGTGATGATGTTCGGCCTGCCCGCCGCCTGCCTCGCAATGTACCACGAGGCGCGGCCGGAACGCCGCAAGGCAGTGGGCGGCATGCTCTTCAGCCTTGCCTTCACCAGCTTCCTGACCGGCGTGACCGAACCGATCGAATTCACCTTCATGTTCCTCGCGCCCGTGCTCTACGCGATCCATGCGGTGCTGACCGGCGTCGCGATGACGCTGATGGACATGCTGGGGATCAAGCTCGGCTTCGGCTTCTCGGCAGGACTGTTCGACTATGTGCTGAACTTCAAGCTCTCGACCCGCCCCTGGATGCTGCTGCCGGTGGGCGCCGCCTATGCGGTGATCTACTACACGCTGTTCCGCTTCTTCATCCGCAAGCTCGACCTGGCGACGCCCGGGCGCGAGAAGGGTGAGGCGGTCGCGGCGGCGGGCGAGACGGCCGCCGGCAACGAACGCGGCGCGGCGTTCGTCAAGGCGCTGGGCGGCGCGGCGAACCTCACCAGCGTCGATGCGTGCACCACGCGGCTGCGGCTGATCGTCGCAGACCAGAGCGCAGTCGACGATGCGGCGCTCAACGCGCTCGGCGCGCGCGGGATCATCCGCCCGTCCGCCAATGCAACCCAGGTCGTGCTCGGCCCGATCGCCGATCTCGTCGCCGAAGAGATCCGCGGGGCGATCGGTGGTGGTGCAGCGGCGGTCTCCGCCGCCCCCGCGCAAGCCTTGGCGGACGAGGCGGTGACGCTTCCGGCGGCGATCCTGGCGGCGCTGGGTGGAGAGGCCAATATCCGCGCGCTGCAGGCGCTCCATGGCCGGTTCCGCGTCGAGGTGGTCGATGCTGCCCGCACCGACGAAGCCAGCCTCCTCGCCGCCGCGAACGGTGCGGTTTCGCCGCAACCGGGCGTCTACCACATCCTGCATGACTAAGATCCTCGCGATCCTCGCCGCCGGCCTGCTGATCGGCGCAACCGAACCCTCGACGCCGCTTCCGGTCCATACCGGCGGCCGCACCGCGACCGCGCCGGACGGGAGCCGCAGCTTCGGCTGGCCCGGCGTCTATTTCGAGGCCCGCTTTCGCGGGACCGCGGTGCGCGTCCGGTTCGACGCGCCCGCCGATCATCTGCGCCTGTCAATCGACGGCAAGGAGCATCGCATATTCCGCGCGCCGGGCGCCGTCGACGTCACGATCGACGGCCTCGCACCGGGCGAGCATGTCGTCCGCCTCGACAAGCTCACCGAAAGCCAGGCGGGATCGAGCCGCTTCATCGCATTCGAGGCACCGGGCGGCACCGCGCTTCCACCGCAACCGCGCGCGCGCCAGATCGAGTTCATCGGCGACAGCTTCACCGTCGGCTACGGCAACACCTCTCCCGGCACCACCTGCACCCCGCAACAGGTGCATGCGCTGACCGATACCAGCCAGGCATTCGGGCCGCTGGTCGCATCGGCCGTCGGCGCGGATTACCGGATTCACGCCTACTCGGGCTACGGCATGGTCCGCAATTACGACGGCAATGTGCAGGGCCAGAGCCTGCCCATGCTCTATCCTCGCGCCGTTCCCGGCGATGCGACGCCGCTCGCAGCAGCAGACCCGGCGTGGAAGCCGGGGGTGATCGCCATCGGCCTGGGCGGCAATGACTTCTCGACGCCGGTCAAACCGGGCGAACCGTGGAGCGATGCAGATGCGCTGCGAACCGCCTATCGCGACCGCTATGTGGCGTTCGTCACCGAGTTGGCGGCACGCCAGCCGCAAGCTCGCTTCCTGCTGCTGACGTCGGACCTGTTCCATGCCGAGGTCACCGCGGTCGTCGCGCGGCTCGACCCGGGCCTGCGCGCCCGCGTGCGGACCCTGCGCATCACCGGATTCGAGCTCACCGGCTGCCAGTGGCACCCCTCGCTCGCCGATCACCGGCTGGCAGCGAAGCTGATCGGCGAGGCGCTGGCGACCGACTGAGGCGGCTCAGCGGGGGCAAGTCCCGGGGATCGCGCGATGGCGGATCGCCTTGCCCCCGGCCTTGCCGGTGAGCTTGCCGCCTTCCACCACCGCGGTGCCGTTGACGATCAGCGTGCGCACGCCTTCGGCGGTCAGCGCGGGTTCGAGATAGGTCGCGCGCGGGCGGTAGGTCTTCGGATCGAACACGACGATATCGGCGAAATAGCCTTTCTTGAGATACCCGCGCCGGTCGAGCTTGTAGAAGTCCGCGGCGCGGCCGGTGCTCGAATTGATGAAGGTCGCCAGATCGATCGTCTTCTCCGCGATCACATACTTGGCGTACTTCGTCGGGAAAGTACCGTACATGCGCGGATGGCCGGACGATCCGTCCGATCCGGTCATCACCCAGGGCTGCTGCATCAGCAGCTTGATGTCGGACTCGACCATGTTGAACGACACGATCGGCGATCCGCGGCCCTGATCGGCGAGGATGATGCGGACCGCCGCCTCGATCGGATCGACCTTCCAGTCGGCCGCAACGGTATCGAGCCGCTTGCCGGCCCAGGGCTGGCCCTCACCACGCAGCAATACGGCGTTGGGCCCGCCACGGCGAACGAGGTTGGGAGCCATCTCCGCAACGATCCGCGCACGCTCGGCGGGGGTCTCCAATCGCCTGACCAGTGCCGTCGCCCCACCATCCTGCGCCCAGCGCGGAACCAGCGAGGCGACCAGGCTCGAGCCCGACGCCTCGTAGGGATATTGATCGGCGGTGACGTTCTGACCCTTCGCGCGTGCCGCCTCGACCGCCGCGACGATCTCGCCCGCCTTGCCATGGACGTCAGCGCCCAGCGCCTTGATGTGCGCGAAATGGACCGGCAGGCCCGCCGCACGGCCGATCTCGATCGCCTCGGCGACCGAGTTCATGAGCCCGATCGAATAGGAGGATTCGTCGCGCTGGTGGGTGTCGTAGATACCGCCGCGCGTTGCCGCTTCACGCGCCAGTGCGATCACCTCGGGCGTCTTCGAGAAGCTCTGCGGCGCATAGAACAGGCCCGAGGAAAGGCCGAACGCGCCCTCGCACATCCCCTGCGCGGTCAACGCCTTCATCTCGTCGAGTTCGGCAGCCGTCGGCTCGCGATCGTCGTTCTTGAGCACCTTCACCCGCACCGCGCCGAAACCGACGAATGTCGCGACGTTGAGACCGACCCCGCTGCCATCGACGTGATCGAGCAGCGCCTTCGCCGTCCCCGGGCCCTGGCCATAGCCATCGACGCCCGAGAAGATCGTCGTCACCCCCTGCATCAGCCAGGGCTCGACCAGCCGTTCCTGCGGCGTCTTGCCCCAGATGAACGCGTCCGCATGGGTATGCGGATCGATGAAGCCCGGCGCGACCACCATCCCCTTGGCATCGATCACCTTCGCGCCGGGATAGCGCTTCCCCGCGCCCGGCCCCACCGCGACGATCGCATCGCCGATCACGACGACGTCCCCCAAGACGGGCCTGGCGGAGCTGCCGTCATAGAGAGTGCCGCCGGCGATCACGGTGGCCTGGGGTCCCGTTGGTTCAGGGACGGGCGCGGGGGCCGCCATGGCACCGGGAAGCACGGCCATGGCGGAGAGGAGAAGGGCTTTGCGCATGATCAGGTCGTCCGGCTGAAGTGAAGCGTGACGCGCGGGATTTCGAGGGTGAAGCCGCGCGCATCGTCATCGGGGGTGAGGCTCAGCATCTCGTTCTTGAAGCTGCCGTCCGGCGCACGCTTGAGCAGCTTCGCCGGCGCGCGGCTGCCGTCGGCTTGTGCAACGACGACCTCGAGCGCGTCGCCCTTCATCGCCAGCCAATAGGTGCCGGCGAGATTGACGTTGCGATAGGAACCGTTGATCGCGCTGCCGTCCGCGCTCGGCTCGCCGATCGCGGGCAGACCTTCATTGAGCGCGGCGACGACCTTGTCCGCCTGCGGCACGGGATCGACCGCGCCATTGTTGCAGAGCAGGGCGACGCCCATGCGCTTCTCGCGCAGATGGCCGTAGAGCGTCTTGAAGCCCACTGCGCCGCCGGTGTGGTGGAACCAGCGATTGCCGATCAGCAGCGCGTTGCCATAAGCGATGCCGCGCCCGGTGCGCATCGCGGGCGCGCCGTTCAGGAATTTGCCGGGCTCGGCCATCCACTTGCTGATCTGCGCGGTCCACACCTTGTGCCCGTTGTCGATGTCCGCATCCCATTTGGCGAGGTCGTTCACCGTGGTGATCAGCCCGCCCGATCCGCCGAACAGCGGATATTCGTCGGCGTCGGTGACCTTGCCGTCCTTGGCGACATAGCCCTTCGCGACATCGGGGTCGGTGGCGCGGCTGCCCAGCAGCATGAAGCTGCGGGTCATGCCGAGCGGCTTCAGCACCTTCGCGTTGACATAGGTCTCGAAGGGCTGACCCGCGGCGCGTTCGACGATCTCCGACAGCAGCAGATAGCCGCCATTGGTATAGTCATACTGCGTGCCGGGCTCGAACTTGGCGTCCTGTTGCCGGTACACCGCCTCCAGCGCCTGCTTGCGTGTCGGCGCGGAGATGCGGTCATAGCCCTCAAGCGCGAGCAGCGAGAGCGAGTCCCTCACGCCGCCGGTCATGTTGAGCAGCATCTGCACCGTCACCTTGTCGGCATAGGGCGCAAGCTCGGGAATGTATTTGCGGACGCTGTCGGTGAGCTTCACCTTGCCCGCCGCGACCTGCTGGAGCACCGCGACGGCGGTGAACTGCTTCGAGACCGACGCCGCGTAGAATTGCGTGTCGCTCCCGATCGCGCGACCGGTAGCGACATCGGCGAGCCCGGCATTGACCAGTTCGGCGGGCTTGCCGGCGCGGAAGATGCCGACCGCACACCCCGGCTGCGCCCCGTCCGGCACCCCAAGCGCAGCACGGATGCGGGCGGGCGCAGCCGGGTCGGCGGCGCTTGCCGGCCATGCCGCCATCGCCGCCAGAGGAAGCATCATCACTCCGAACTTCATTGTCGCTCTCCCCAATTTCGTGCCGCTCAGAAGTTCAGCCGAACGCCGCCGATGAACTGGCGGCCGATCGTGTCGAACAGGCCGCGCGTGGTGCCATAGCCGCCCGCGCCGGTGATCGGCGGATCGGTGTCGAGCAGGTTCTGCACCGCCGCGAACAGAGCCACCTTGCTCCCCTCGCCCTTGGGCTTGAACAGCGTCAACTCGCCCGAGATATCGAAATAGACCCGGCCCTTCACCGTCAGCTTGTCGAGATCCTTCGCAGTCAGCGTGCGGTCGATATAGCCGCCCCCCACATAGCGCGCGGTGCCGCTGAACCGGAAATCGTCGGCAATGTAGCTGGCGTTGAAGTTCGCCTTCCAGCGCGGGTTGCCGCCCAGCGCCGCGACGGTCGATTGCGCCATGCTGTTGTCGAGCCGCACCTTGGCGATGCCGTCGTCCAGTTCGGTCTTGATCAGATAGTTGACCAGGGTCTGGACGGTGATGCGGTCCGCGCCCACGGGCAACGAATATTGGAGCTCGACGTCCACGCCGCGAGTCATCGCGCTGGCGAGGTTCACGGGCCCGCTGAACACGCTTGCGATGCGTCCGTCACTGCCGCGCGTGATGAACGCGCAGGCCGCAGGGTTGACCGTGAAACACTGCTGCACCGTCGCCGCCGGCGTGATCTGGATGATCGCGTCCTTGATCTGGATGTCATAGTAATCGACCGACAGGCGCAGCCCGGGAATCGCCGTTGGCGTCAGCACCATGCCGCCGGTGAAGGTATCGGCAATTTCGGGCTTCAGGTTCGGATTGCCCGCCGTCAGCGCGGTGATGAGATAGCTCTGCCCCAGGAAACGCGGATCGAAATCGGTGACGTTGAGGTTGGAGCTGCCGCTACGCTGGAACAGTTCGGCGAGCGAGGGCGCGCGGATGTCGCGCGACCGTGTGGCGCGGAAGCGGATTGAATCGCTGAGCGAATAATCGAGTCCGGCCTTCCAGGTCTCGACCGTGCCAGAAGTGCTGTAGTCGGTGATACGGCCCGCAAGATCGAGGCTCAGCCGCTTGCCGAGCGATGAATCCTTGAGCAGCGGGACCATCAGTTCGCCGAACAACTCCTTGACATGCACCTGCCCGGAATAGGGCAGGCTGGGCGCGCCGAATGCACCGGCCTGCGAACGGACATCATAATCGACCGCCAGATCCTGGTCGCGATACTCGGCGCCGATGGCGAACGCCACCGGCCCGGCCCAGGTCGAGAAGGGCTTGCCGCGCACGGTCGCAGCGATCGTGTTCTGACGAATGTCGCTGATGAACCTGCTGAACCCGTTCACATAGAGCAGCGCGGGATCGTTCGGATTGACGATGCCAAGAATGTTGAGCGGGACGCAGCCATTGCTCGGATTGGCAATGGTCGATCGACAGATCGGATCGACGATCCCCGGCGTCCGCGGATCGTCGATCGAGTCGAGGGCGAGCGTGTAGTTGCCCGTGACACGGACGTTGCGACCGTCATTCTGGGTGTAGTTGCGGCCATAGGCGTAATAGGCATCGACCTTCCAGCCCGGCGCGAACTCGCCGCTGAGGCCGATGGCGGTCTGAAGCGTGTCGGTATCGAACCGCGTCCGGACACGTCCATGATCGCGGTTGTTCTTCCCCACCACGATCGATGCGACGCTGTTGTCGATCATCGTCTGACGCAGCGCGGCGGGCAGGAACACATTGTCCGAACGCAGCGTGTACTGGAAGCTGGACGGGATATTGTCCTGCTCCGAATTGAACTTGTGATAGGAAAGCTCGGCAAACAGTTCGAAGCCGCTGCCCACTTCCCAGGTCAGCCGCCCGAAGCCGCTGTAGCGGGTGATCGGGGTCGCACCGACCTGCTCGGCTACACCGTTGAGGCCGTCGCCGCCGAGCATCGATCCCGAGCTGACCTGCGTGCCGAAATTATAGGGGATCGCCTGTCCGCTGTTGGAGAACTGGATGCCCTTCAGATAGCTCGGCAGGTTGACGATGTTGGTGATCGCCGCACCATTGCCCGGCGTGAAGGTCGCGCCGGAGATCACGCCGGCATAGGTCACGTTGCTGCTGCGAACGCCGCATTCGGTGACGAAGAAGCGCGGCTGCTCCGGCGTACCGAGACCGCCATTGCCCGCATTCGGATTGGTGAGCAGACCCGGACCGCACGCGCTCCAGTCGCGGTCGAACAGACGGTTGATGCCGTTATTGTCCGAGAACTCGCCGCCGACGACGAGGTGGAGCCGATCGGTGACCTTGGTCCCGGCCGCGACCGAGGCGAGGATCTGGCGATAATCACCCTCCTCCGCCATGCCGCCCTGAAGCGTCGCGCGTACGCCCTGCATCTTCGAATTGATGCGCAGGTTGACGACACCCGCCACCGCGTCCGCGCCATAGGCGGCCGATGCGCCGCCGGTGACGATATCGACGCGGTCGATCAGCGCCTGAGGGATGTTGTTGATGCTGACCGCGCCGGTCGGGTTGGTCGGCACGTAGCGGCGCCCGTCGAGCAGCACCATCGTGCGGGCATAGCCAAGGCCGCGCAGGTCCAGGAAGTTGCCGCCGGTCTGGGTGTTGCCGCCCGCGTTGACCGCGCTGGTCGGGGTGAGCGAGGGGCGGACGGCCGGCATCTGGTTGATGACGTCGGCAATGCTGGGTGCCGCGACGCGCTCGATCGCGTCCATGCCGATCACCGTGACGGGCGTCGGCGTGTCGAAACCGCTGCGCTCGACCAGCGAACCGGTGATGACGATGTCCTGCGGCTCGTCTGCCGGCTCGACAGGATCGGCCTGCGCAAGGGCCGGCGAAGCGGCAGCCGTGAAGACGCTGGCAAGGAGCAGAAGGCGTGCGCGCCGCGCGACGCTCCTCCGGATATGGTGCGTGGCAAGCGTCATCTTCTGTCCCCCGATTATGTCGCGACGCAACATCCCTGTGATATGTGTCACAAATCTAGAACAAATCTTTCGCGCCGCTATAGCCCCAGGTTATGGCGGATTTCTGCGGGGTTATCGGGCTTCGCCCAAGCACAGACAGGCGCACGCGACCTGTGTCGCGGCGCAACAAAAAGACCAGCAATCGCGTGGCCTTACCGGCCCCAGAACCCCGCTTCCGGCGGGTACATCAGCCCTTGCTCACCCATCCGGATGCCGCCCGGCCGGTCCTCTGCGAGCCAGAGCGGCCCGTCGAGGTCGGCGCAATCGGCCTGAACTGCGACGCGGAACGCCGCGGCGATCGCGAGCGACGTCGAGATCATGCATCCGACCATCACGCCGAGCCCGCGCGCGCGCGCGCCGGCCAGAAGGTCGAGCGCCTCGGTCAGCCCGCCGGTCTTGTCGAGCTTGATGTTGACCATCTGGTAGCGCGACGCGAGCCGGTCGAGATCGGCGGTGACATGGCAGGATTCGTCGGCGCAGGTCGGCACCAGCCCGCGGAACCCTTCAAGCGCGGCATCTTCTGCGGCGGGTAAGGGCTGCTCGAGAAATTCCACCTCCAGCTCGGCAAGCATCGGCTGAAGCGCTTCGACCTGCGCCATCGTCCATGCCTCGTTGGCATCGACCACCAGCCGCGACCCGGGCACTTCGGGACGGATCGCACGCAGGCACGCCTCGGGCTCGTTGCCGTCGACCTTGACCTTGACGATCGCCGCGCCGCGGATCTTCCGCGCTGCCGCCGCCATCGCCTCGGGCGTGTCGATGCCCAGCGTCAGCGCGGTGTGAACCGGCACGACCGCGATCGGCGGCGGCACACTGCCCAGCTTCATCTCGAGATCCCACAGCGCGCTGTCGACCGCATTGCGGGCCGATCCGGGCGCCATCAGCGACCGCAGATCCTCACGCCCGGCGCCCTCCGCAATCGCAGCCTCGGCCGCGCGCAGCTGTTCGGTCACGCTCTCGACGCTCTCGCCGTACCGCGCGGTGACGGAGCCCTCGCCGCGTCCGGTCACCCCGTCCTGCACGATCGACACAACCGCAAGGTCGATGGCCGTCCGTGCCCCGCGCGAGATGCGGAACGGCGTGTGCAGCGCGCGCTGCTCGATCCCCGCGGTTACAGTTCGAAGCATTGGCCGAGCCGGTCGATGATCCGTCCGACGCCGTGCCGCACGGGATCGGCGCAGGGCAGCCCCAGCGCATCCTCGGCCGCGCGGCACGCGGTGATCGCCTCCGCATCGTCGAGCCCCTGCGTGTTGAGCGCGATGCCCACTGCGATGACATCGGGATTGGTCAGCCGCGCCGCTTCAAGATTGCGGTCGAGGCAGGTGCGCAGATCGGGCACGCGGTGCGTCTTCATATGGCGGATGATCTCGCGCCCGGCCTCATGGCAGAGCACCAGCGCATCCGCTTGCGCGCCGTGCAGCAGGCCGAGCGACACGCCCGCATAGGAAGGATGGAACAGCGACCCCTGTCCCTCGATCACATCCCAGCCACCATCCTCGCGCGCGGGCGAAAGCTGCTCGACCGATCCCGAGATGAAGTCCGCGACGACGGCATCGACGGGCATGCCCGATCCCGCGATCAGGATGCCGGTCTGGCCGGTGCCGCGGAAATCCGCCGCGATGCCGCGCGCGCGCATCTCGCGCTCCAGCGCCAGCGTCGTGTACATCTTGCCGACCGAGCAATCGGTGCCGACGGTGAGCAGTCGCTTGCCCGCGCGGGGCGCGCCATTGCCGACCTTCAGCTCCTTGGGCGGCTCGCGCACGTCCCAGAGCGTCCGGCCGAGTTCGGCGGCGCGCGCGGCGATCTGCGGCTGATCCGACAGGCGTTCGTGCAACCCGCTGGCGATATCGAGTCCTGCCTCCATCGCAGCGATCACGTCCGCCACGGTCGCCGGCGCCATCACGCCGCCTGCATTGGCGACGCCGATCACCATCGTGCGCGCGCCCGCCGCGACGGCTTGCGCAAAGTCCATGTCCGGCACGCCAAGGTCGATCGGCGAACCGGGAGAACGGACCTGGCCGACCGCCCATTCGGGCCGCCACACCGCGATACCGCGCGCCGTCTTGGCGGAAATCGGATCGGTCGCCTGGGCGATGTACAGCAGATAGGGCGGCTTGCTCATAGGTGATTGGATTCCCCGAAAGATGATCGGGTTGAACGGGAAAGCGCCGGTTTCGCCAATAGAAAATAGCGGGCCGGGCCATAGCCCCGGGCTATGCCAGCCAGCCAAATATGTGCACGCTTCGCAACGGGCGACCCTTGCCTCGTGCCGGTCACTTCGTTCTACTGAAGCAACGTTCCGGTCGCGCCGCATGAGGACGCGGCACCCGCCAGCGAACGTCAACGACGAACCAGACAGAGGGGCCCCACAGCATGAAGATTCAGTCGACCCAAGCGATGTGCCGCGCATGAAGCTGGTGAACGCATGGTTCGCGACCGCGCTGTGGAAGCGCGTGGTTGCCGGTATGGTCCTTGGCCTGCTGCTCGCGCTGGTCTGGCCTGCCGCCGCGCCCAAGGTCGCGATCCTTGGCGAGCTGTTCGTCCGGCTGATCCGGATGCTGGTCGTGCCGATCGTCTTCATCAGCATCGCGTCGGGCATCACCGCGCTGGGCGATACAAGAAAGCTGGGATCGGTGGGGCTGCGCACCGTCGGGCTGTTCGCGCTGACGACGCTGACGGCGGTCGCGATCGGCATGACGGTAGGCATGCTGCTCGAGCCGGGCGTCGGTGCCAATGTCGGCGGCGGCGCCCCGCGCGAACTCGGCGCGGCCAAGACCGTCTATGAGCAGCTGGTCGGCATCATCCCGCTCAACATCCTTCAGGCGATGGTCGAGGGCGACATGCTCGCGATCCTGTTCGCCGCCACCCTGCTGGGCGCCGGGGTCATCGCCGCGGGCGATGCGGGCAGGCCGGTCGCAGGCTTCCTCCAGTCGCTGTCGGCGGTGCTGTTCCAGGTCATCCGCATCGTGATGGAGGTGACCCCGTTCGGCGTGTTCGCGCTGATCGCGGGCGCCGTCGCGGCCAATGGCCTGACGGTGTTCACGCATATCGGGCTGCTCGCCGCAGCGGTGGCGATCGCCTCGCTGCTCCAGATCCTGATCGTCCATTCGCCGCTGATACGCTGGGGCGCTGGCATGCCGGTGCCGCGTTTCTTCCGCAGCATTGCCGACGCGCTTGCGGTCGCCTTCTCGACCGCCTCCTCCTCGGCAACCCTGCCCGTTGCGCTGCGCGTCGCCTGCGACCGGCTGAAGATCGACCGCGCGATCGCCTCCACCACGCTGCCGCTCGGCGCGAGCATCGGCAAGGACGGGACGGCGATGTATGTCGGGCTGCTCAGCGTCTTCGCGCTTCAGGCGTTCGGCGTGCAGATCGACGCGGGGGTGTTCCTGACCCTGTTGTTCGTCGGCGCGCTCACCGCGTTCGGTACTGCGCCGATCCCCTCGGCATCCTTGTTCATGCTGACCGCGGTGCTGCCCACCGTCGGCGTGACGCCCGAGCAGACCGCCTTGCTGGTCGGCTTCATCCTGCCGTTCGACCGGCTGCTCGACATGACCCGCACCGTCCCCAGCGCCTGCGCCAACCTGACCGTCTGCACGATCGTCGCGCGGACCGAGGGGGCGATCGGGAACGAGCCGCACGCCGAAGTGGAGAGCACCGCCGCCTGATGGCGGCGGTGCCGAAACCTCAGGCCGGGACCGGCTCGCCCCGCCCCCGCAACAGCCGCGCGACGCCGATCGTCAGCAGCGGGAGCACGAACACGATCAGCGTCGCGATCGCCATCGCGCGATAGCCGTTGGCGATCAGCGCGACGAGGCCGATGGCGCTCGCGATGAACACCGATCCGATCGTCACCGCCGCGGGAACGGCGATGCGCACTGATTGCGGCATCGCCTTGCCGCGACGCTGATAGGCAGCATCGATCCGCGCATTGAATGCCTGGACGAAGCCGACGCTGCATTCGAGCAGCGCGAAGAACACCATGATCTGGAAGGCGAGGTGGAACAGCGGGCTGCCCAGCGCGTCGAGAACATAGTTGGACGGCAGCTCCTCGTTCACGATGCCCGGATAGAAGCCGACAAGGCAGACGAAGAAGGCGATCGCCGGGGCCATGGCCAGCGGCCCCGCGAGCAGGCCGGAGACGACCGCGTCGCGCCCGCTGCGCAGATGCCGCAGCACGGGCAGGATCAGCACCGCGCCGATGACGTTGTACGAGGCATAGGTGACCCCGCCCATGAACCAGCCCGTCGTCGGCACCGGCATCGCAAAGCCCGCGCGGATCTGCGGCGTGAACTGCCACAGCACCATCACCAGGAAGATCGCATAGACGCCATAGAGCAGGATCGAGACATATTTGAACACCGCCTCCGCCGCGCCCTGCCCCGCCGCGCACACCACCAGCACCGCACCGACCAGCGCAAGCGTTCCGACGATGTGCGGCAATCCGAACATCGCCGCGCCGATCGCCCCCGCCGCCGATCCGAACACCGACAGGACCAGGATCAGGAAGCCGAAATAGATGATCTCGAACGCGATATCGAAACGGCCGAGCAAGGGACGGAAGAAGCTCTGATAGTCCGTCGCCCCGACCGCATAGGCGAAGCGGAAGGTGATCGCGCAGATCACGCTCCACATCACCATCGCCAGCAGCATCCCCCACAGCCCGCCGACCGGACCCGTAGGCATGAAGAATTCGACCAGCTCGCGCCCGGTGGCGTAACCGCCCCCGATCACGACCGCCTTGAACGCGAATCCGGGGAGCAGGTAACGGTTGATCGTCGATACGGCACTCACTTCTCAAGCTCCTCGAAACTGCGATTGCCGATCGGGTATTGCTGCCACCCGTCCCGGTCGAAATGCCACCATTCCTGCGGGTATACGGTGAAGCCGTCGGCTTCCATCGCCCGGCGCAGCACTTCCCGCAGCCACCGCTGCTCGTCGCTGCCGCCGACATAGTTGGTATAGGACCGGCTCGACATTTCGTCGTAGCGGCCGGTGGTGATCATCGGCTTGCCCGTCGCAAGGTCGACCATGGTGAGGTCGACCGCCGCACCGCGATTGTGGCGCGAACCCTTGCTGGGATCGGCGACGAAGATGCGGCTGGCCGGCGGGGTCGCGTCCCAGAACATCTTGGTGACGTACCAGGGGCGATAGGCGTCATGGACCAGCAGGCCGAAGCCCTGCGGCGCAAGGCTCCGGTTGATCCGCGCCATCGCCTCCGCCGCCGGACGTTGAAGAAACGCACCCGGCCGCTCGTAGATCTGCTGGCCGAGAAAGTTGTTGGTCCCGGCATAACGGATGTCGAGCCGGATCGCCGGATCGAGCGACTGCACCGCGACCAGATCGGACTTCACCTTCGGCTCGGCCTCGACCGGCGGGGTCGCGCGGCGCGCGCCCTCGCGCACCGTGTCGATCCCTCCGGTCGCCATGACCTTGCGGATCGCCGCTTCACCCTCCGCGCCGAAGTCCCTGCGGGGAAAACGGATCGCGCCGAGCTTGGCGGCGGTGACCTTGCCCGCGGCATCGCGCTCGAAGGTCAGCGCCTCGAGCGGGTAGAGACCGTGATCCTTGGGGAAGGCATAGTGATCGGCGGCAATGCGCGTGAGCGGGAGCCAGTCGACCCATTCGACGCGGACATAGGGTTTGCCGTCGCGCTCATAGATGCGCAGCACGTTATAGTCCCAGCCATATTCGCCTATCAGCGCCGCAAGCTCGGCATTGGGCGGCGGCGGGCGGCGCCACTGCGCGCGGGTGAAGCGGCGCCCGTCGAGCTCGACCCAGCTCGCGTCGGGTGCGACCGCGACGCCGTCGCGCCACAGCTGCGCATCGTCGAGCACGTAGCGGTCGCCAATGCGGCGCAGTTCGCCCGCCAGCTCGGGCGCATCGAGCACCAGCCGCCCGTCGAACACGCGCAGATTGACGCTGTCGCCGCCATTCTCGAAGCGGCCGCTGAGGCGGATCGCTTCATCCCCGCTGATCGCATTGCTGCGCTGCCAGCCGGGCAGCGCCCTGCCCTCGCGCGCGGCGAGCCAGTTGCGCAGCGCGTGCGCGCCGATCCGCTGCGCGGCATTGCCGGCATCGACCGTCGCGAAGACGACAACGCCAATCCCCGCATCGGGCATCAACTGCAGGCTGGCGACATGGCCATAGACCGCACCGCCATGGCCGACGGTGCGCTGGCCATCGAGCGTGCCCAGCCCAAAGCCGAGCCCGAAGCTGCGCGTGCCGGTCTTGCCGTACTGCTCGCGCCACATCTCGGCGAGCGTCGCGGGCTTGAGCACCGCGCCACCGCCATTGAGCATCGCACGGGCGAAGGCGCCGAGATCGGCGGTGTCGGTGTAGAGGCTGCCCGCGGCGGGCGTGCCGAGTTCGAGCGGCGGCGCCGGCCAGCGTCCACCGTCGAAGCTGTTCATCTGGGAATATGCGACCGGTCCCTTGAGCGCACCGCGCTCGAACGCGCTCGCACCCATGCCCAGCGGGCGCAGCACCAGATCGGCCACCGCTTGCGCATAGGGCTTGCCCGAGACGCGGGCGACGACTTCGCCCACCACGGCGATGCCGGCGTTGGAATATTTGGTGATCGCGCCGGGTGCGGCGACCAGCCGGGTCGCATTGAGGCTGGCGACGGCGTCGGCCTGCCCCTTGGCATCGCTATCGAAATAGTGACCGCGCGGCGCTTCGCGGACCAGTCCTGATCGGTGCGTCATCAGCTGGCGTAGCGTAATCGCGCCACCGAACGGGTTTTGCGGACGGAAGTCGGGAAGGTAGCGTGTCACCGGCGCGTCGAGATCGAGCTTGCCCTGCTCGACCAGCCGCATCACCGCAATGTCGGTGAACAGCTTGCTGACCGATCCGGCGCGGTAGAGCGTCGCAGGGGTGGCGGGCACCTTGCCATCGGCATCGGCATGGCCCCAGGCGCGCGACCAGACGACACCGCTGCGGTCGACCAGCGCGACCGCGATCGACGGGATTTCCTTGTCCGCCAGCTCGGCCTGTGCCGCCGCCTCGACCGAACGCGTAACCGCCGCCAGCTCGGCAGGCTGAGCGGCGGCGGGCGCGGCGCAAACCACCGCCGCAACCAACAAGGCGCGCATTATTGCCCGCCCAGCAGATAATGGTCGTAGGCGGTTCGCGCGATTTCGGCGATCACCCGCTCCTGCGTATCCACGCCTTTGGTGTCGCTCTTCACGAACACTGCGATGGCGAACTTGCTGCCGTCGGGCATCGTGACGATGCCGACATCGTTGGCGATGCTCATCAGCGTGCCGGTCTTGTGCGCGACCACCGTATTTTGGGGCAGCAGGCCCTTCAAACGCTTCTCGCCCGTGATGCAGCGTTCCATGATATCGATCAGCACCTTGGTGCTCGACGCGCTCAGCGCCTTGCCCGACTGGATGACGGCGAGCAGCTGAACCATCGCCTCGGGCGTGGAGGCGTCGCGCGGATCGTTGTTGAAGGGGATATTGGGAAGACGCTTCTGATCCATGTCGCGCTTCGACGGATCGGCTGCGAAGGCGCGGTCGATATTCTCGCGGAACGTCCCCGGCCCGGGGGTGATGCCGAGTGCGCGGTAGATCAGCCGCGCGGTATCGGCATCGATGCGCTGACCGCTGGTGACGCCGACCTTGCGCAGCCAGGCGGTGACCGCGGCCGGCCCGCCCGCCTGAGTGACCATCACATCGGTTGCGGTATTGTCGCTGCGCGTCAGCATCAGCTCGAGCAGATTGTGCACCGAGAGCGCAACGCCGGGATGCTTCATCTGCTCGGCGATCCCGGCCGACTGGACCCACACCGCCGGATCGACGGTGACCATCGTGTCGAGCTTGAAATCTCCCTTGTCGATCCGCGCGAGAACGGCGCCCGCGACCGCGATCTTGAAGGTGCTGGCCATCGGGAAGGTCTGGCCGGCGTTGAGCGTGTAGACCGGTCCGCCGCCGATCCGCTGTACCGCCACCCCGACGGTGCCGTCGGTCTGTCTGGCGAGCAGGGCAAAGGCGGATTCGAGCTTCGCGGGTGCCGCCGGCGCCGGTGAGGCTTGGGCGCCGGCGGCGGGGATCAAAGGCGGTGCGGCGAGGCACAGTGCCGAAAGGGGGATTAGGAAACAGCCTCTCAGCAAACTCATACGCACACCCGGTCTCCCCGTTCGATGTTGTTCTTTGGTCTTGTTCGCTGATGTCCGGATCAGAAGCTGAACCGGATACCCGCCGTGAATTGCCGCCCGATCACGTCGTAGAGATGACGCGCTGTCGCCCAGTCATAGCCCAGAATCGGCGGATCGGTGTTGAGCAGGTTGAGGATCGAGCCATAGGCCGCGACCTTGCTCTTGCCGCCGGTCGGACGGAACAGCGTCACCTCGCCCGACAGGTCGAGATAGAAGCGGCCCTTGCCGTGCATCTTGTCGCTGATCGGCGTGCCGAACGGCTTGGTCACCGTCGTGTCGCGGGTGATGAGCCCCCCGCCGATCCAGCGCCCGGTCAGGTTCGCACGCCAGCCGTCGGTGCTGTAGCTCGCCGAGCTGGTCACGCGCAGATTGGGTGACCCGTTCACGCCGTCGACGAAGGTCTGAGACAGCGTGCCCGCGAGGATCGTCCGCGCGCCACCGTCGCCGACCAGCTCGAGCTTGTTGACGTAGTTGGCGAGCACGCGCAGGTCGAGGCTGCCCTTCCAGAAATCGGTGCGATACGACGCCTCGAAATCGATGCCCGCGGTCATGATCGACTGGAAATTAGCCGGCGCGAGCAGGATGCCGCTGATCTGGCCCGGCGTGCTGCCGCTCGCAGGGCCGCGGGTGACCAGCGCGCACGATCCGGCGTCGCCATTGTTGCAGCGATTGACGATCTGCTGGGCGGTCAGCGCCGCGATCGCGCCTTCGATCTTGATGTCGTAATAGTCGAGCGAGAAGCGAAGGTCGCGCGTCGGCGACACGACCATGCCCAGCGTCAGCGTGTCCGCCTTTTCGGGCTTCAGGAACGGGTTGCCGCCCTGGGTGGTCGAGACCGAATAGACCTCGTTCGCGCGCGCGCTGTCATTGATGTTGAAGATCAGCGTCTGTCCCGCAGCGAACAGTTCCTGGATGTTGGGCGCGCGGATGTCGCGCGAACGGGTGCCGCGGAAGCGCAGGAAATCGGTCATCGCATAGTTGATGCCGATTTTCCACGTCTCCACCTGGCCCGACGTCTTGTAGTCGGTGATCCGCCCGGCGACATTGAGGTCGAGATTCTTGGCATAGTCCTGGTCGGCCAGGATCGGGATCAGCAGCTCGCCGAACGCTTCCTTGACCTCTTCGGTCCCCGAGAAGGGCAAGGTGTTGCCGACGCGATAGACGGTCGCCCCGCCCGGGCGGCTCGCCGAGATCGGATCGGACAGGACGTCGACCTCGAACTTGCGCCAGTGGACGCCGCCCGCGAAGCTCACCGTGCCGGCGGGCAGCGAGAACAGGCTGCCGCGCACGACGAGGTCCGCGGCCTGCTGCTTCATCTGCCAGTCGCGGATCGAATCCCCGGTGATATAGTCGAGCGCGGCCTGCTGCGTTCCCGGCGCAACCACGCCGAACAGGTTGAGCGGCACGCAGCCATTGCCGGGATTGGTGATCGTCGAGCGGCAGATCGGATCCACCACGCCCGGCGTCGCGGGGTTGTCGACCGCATCGAGCGCGTTGCGCCAGTTGGCGGTGTGCCGCGCCCCGGCGAAATTGGTATAGTCGCGCGCCTTCCCGTAGGTGTAGGAGACGTCGTAGCTCCACGATCCGCCGAGCTTGCCGCGCAACCCCGCAACCGCCTGCCAGTTCCACGTCACCTTGTTGATATAGCCGCGCGCATAATCGTTGATCGCGCGACCCATCACGAAGCTGGTGATGTCCGGATTGGCATTCAGGATCGTGCGGATCGAGGCGGGCAGGAAGACGTTGTCGCGCTGGATCGTGATCTGGTCGTTGGCGGTGATCGACGGCGCGTTCTCGATGTCCGAACGCGCATAGCCGAAGCTCGCATAGAAGGTCGCGGCGGTATCGAATTCGAACTCGCTCGCGCCATAGGCGGCCCAGCGCTTGTAGGGCTGTTTGAGCACCGCGTCGCAGATGCCGCAGACGCCGTCGCCGCCCTGATGCGCGTTGGCGGTCTGGTTGGTGCCGTAGTTGAACGGACCGGTCTGGCCATTGCCGAGGAACTGGATGCCACGGAGCAAGGTCGTGCCGTTGGCGCCGGTCGCGCTGTTGATCAGGCCGCCATAGGAGGCGTTCGACGTGCGCGGCTGATTGACCAGGATGAAGGTCGGTGCGGTATTGGTCGGCGTGCTGGCGGGATTGGCGATGGTGGCGTAGTCGCCCCATTCGCGCTCGCCATAATCGAGGATGCCCTTGCTCTGCGCCATTTCGGCGCCGACGATGATGTGGCCGCGCCCGCCAGCGAACTTCGTGCCAGCCGCTGCCGAGGCGAGGTAGCTCTTGTTGTCACCATAGTTGCTGATGCCGTACTGCGCGTTGCCGCGCACGCCCTCGAGCTTGTGGTCGATCTTGAAATTGACCACGCCCGCGACGGCGTCCGAACCATAAGCGGCTGAGGCGCCGCCGGTGACGACTTCGGCGCCCGAAATCACCGCCTGCGGGATGTTGTTGACGTTGACTACGCCCTCGGGCGACGACGGCGTCGGCCGCTTGCCGTCGACCAGGGTGAGCGTTCGCAGATAGGTCAGGCCGCGCAGGTCGAGATAATTGCCCGACGACAGCTTGGAAAGGTTGGTCGAAGCCTCGGGCGTGACGCTGGGCTTCAGCGCGGGATACTGGTTGAGCGCGTCGGCAACGTTGGGCGCGGCGACGCGCTCGAAATCCTCGGTGCCGACGACCGTGACCGGGGTGGGCGTGTCGAAGCCGCTGCGCGCGATCTGCGATCCGGTGACGATGACCTCTTCGGGTTCTTCGGCGGCATCCTGCGCCCAGGCGAAGCTTGGCAGAACCATCGGCAACCCCAAGGCCGCACCCGCCAGAATCCGGCGCTTCCAGTTGCGCCGCACGCCCATCAATTCCGAAACGGCCATCGCGTGTCCCCTATTTCGATTCGTGAAAACCGTGCCCCCTGTGCGGCAACGGAGCCGCTCTTCCCGGCGACTCTCGAATTTCTCTGACGGCATTTGTTCTCTTATTGGAGAATGTCGTCAAGACAGAAAATGACATACCGATGACCGCCTCGCGAAACTTCCGTTCCCGATGCACCCCGGTCACCAGAACCGATTTCAAATCCGCAAATCTATGCTAGATGGCAGACAAATGACGCCGAGCCTTGGAACAATCGTGAAACGTCTGCGCCAAGAGCGCGGATGGAAATTGTCGGATATGAGCCGCGCCGTCGGCATTCCGCTCTCGACCTTGTCGAAGATCGAGAACGACAAGCTGACGCTGAGCTACGACAAGCTCCAGCAGTTCGCGCGCTCGCTCAACATCCCGCTGACCGCGTTGTTCGCCGAACCGGCGCCCAAGAAAGGCGCGCCCGTCGTCACCGGCCGGCGAAGCATCGCGACGCTCGACCGCGCGATCCACATCACCACCAACAACTACGAATACAGCTATTTCTCCAGCGAGCTGCGTAACCGCCGGATGATCCCGATCCATGCGCGTGTAACGTCCAAGACGCTGGAAGAGTTCGGCGAGCTGGTGCGGCACAGCGGCGAGGAATTCGCTTATGTGACCGAGGGCGCAGCCATTCTCCATACCGAGTTTTACGAGCCGGTGACGCTGCACGAGGGCGAGGGCGTCTATATCGACAGCACCATGGGCCACGCCTATCTGGTCGCGCCCGGATACGAAGAAGCGGCAATGCTGGTGGTGTGCGCATCGGGCGACGAGCATCTGCAGGACGAGTTGATCGCCGAAGCCGAAGCGCGGCAGGGCGAGGATGGCGCGGACACCGGCGCACCGCGCTGGTCGCGGCCGGGATAGCCCGAGCAGTTTTCGCAGAGTAGAATACTTTCCATAATGAAAATCACCCGCTAGGAATTCTCCTGGAGCGATTCGCCGTGGTGTGAATCGTGAACAGGGGAGTGGCGCATGAAGCTGCACATTTTCGCCGCAGCCGCCGCAGCCGCCATCGCGGTTGCACCGGTACAGGGGCAGGAACCGGCCCCCGAATACGACATCGTCATTCGCGGCGGCCGCGTGCTCGACGGCGCGGGCAATCCCTGGGTCTCCGCTGACGTCGCGATCAAGGACGGGCGCATCGCCAGGATCGGCAAGGTCTCCGGCAAGGGCAGGCAGGAGGTCGACGCGCGCGGCCGCTACGTCTCGCCCGGCTGGATCGACATGATGGACCAGTCGGGCCGCGTCCTGCGCACCAACGGCATCGCCGAGAACAAGCTGCGCACCGGCGTCACTACGCTGATAGCGGGCGAAGGCGGCACCCCCGTCCCCGCCGATCAGGTCGCTGCCTATTTCAAGGAGCTTGAGACCAAGGGGATCGCGGTCAATTTCGGCACCTATTATTCGCCGACCCAGGCTCGGCGCGAGGTGATGGGCGATGCTGCAGGCGCGCCAACGCCCGAGCAGATGCTTCAGATCAAGGCCAGGGTGCGCACCGCGATGAATGCGGGCACGCTCGGCCTCGCTACCGCGCTCATCTACCCCCCGGGCAGCTTCCAGAGCACCGACGAACTGGTCGAGATCGTCAGGACCGCGGCGCCGTGCAACGCGATCTACGCGACGCATATGCGCGACGAGAGCGAAGGGCTGCTCGACGGCGTCAAGGAAGCGATCGCGATCGGCGAGCGCGCCGGGGTAAAGGTCGAGATCTTTCACCTCAAGGCCGCCTGGGCGCCCAAATTCGGCCAGCTGATGCCGCAGGCGGTGAAGCTGATCGCCGATGCGCGCGCCCGCGGCGTCGATGTTGCGGCGGACATGTATCTCTATCCGTTTGCGGGCACGGGGCTTGAGATCATCGCGCCCAACTGGGTGTACGAGAAGGGCTTTGCCGAGGCGGTGAAGCTGCTCAACGATCCGGCGCAGCGCGCGAAGATGAAGCGCGACATCGCCGCAGGGCCGCAGCCGGGCTGGACCAACATGGTCGTCTCCGCCGGGGGCTGGGACAAGATCGTGCTCGGCAATGCGCACAATCCGCGCTGGGACAAATACCGGTTCCAGTCGCTCGCCGCGATCGCCAGGGCCGAGAAAGCCGACCCCGCCGACATCGCCTGGGACATCATGCTCGCCGCGCTCCCCAAGCGCGCGGTCGCGCTCTACTTCATGATGGACGAACGCGACATCGAGACCGCGCTCAAGCAGCCCTGGGTCTCGATCGGCAGCGATGCCGGCGCGGCGGAGGTGTTCGGCCAGATCGACGGGCTCGGCCTTCCCCATCCGCGCGCTTATGGCAACGCCGCGCGCACCATCGCCGAATATGTCAAGCGCCGCCCGGTGCTGACGCTCGAGGATGCGGTGCGCAAGATGACGTCATGGCCCGCGCATCGCATGGGCCTGACCGATCGCGGCGTGCTGCGCGAGGGGCTGCGGGCCGACGTGACGATCTTCGACTATGACAAGCTGGATGACCGTGCGGCGTTCAACCAGCCCACCGTCTCGCCAGTCGGGATCGACGATGTGATCGTCAACGGCCAGCTCGTGCTGGCCGGTGGCAAGGTAACCGGCGCCCGACCGGGTTCCGTTCTGAAGGGCGCTTGCGCGGCGCCGGGAGCACAACTCAAGTGACCAGATTGAAACTGACGACGAGGCTGGAAGAATGGCCGACGCACAGCCCGTTCCGCATCACCGGCAAGGTGTGGACGAGTGTGCCACTGCTGATCGTCGAAGTGTCCGACGGCGAGCACACCGGGCGCGGTGAGGGTGCCGGCGTCTATTATCGCGACGATACCCCGGCGAAGATGATCCGCACGGTCGAGACCGTGCGCGAGGCGATCGAGGCTGGGATCACCCGCGCCGAGCTCCAGCAGTTGCTCCCGCCCGGCGGCGCACGCAATGCGGTCGATTGCGCCCTGTGGGAGCTCGAGGCCCGGCAGAAGGAAACGACGGTGATGGCGCTGGCGGGGATCGCCGATCCGCGCCCGCTGGTGACCGTGTGCACCGTCGGTGCCGACACGCCCGAGGCAATGGCGCAACAGGCGCTGGCCTATGGCGGGGTGCCAGCGCTGAAGCTCAAGCTGACCGAAGATCCGTCCAACGCCGACCGGGTGCGCGCCGTGCGCGCGGCCTGCCCCAAGGCGTGGATCGGCGTGGACGCCAATCAGGGGCTAAACCGCGCGACCACCGAAAAGCTGCTGCCGGTGCTGCTCGAGGCGAACGTGGCCTTGCTCGAACAGCCAGTGGTGGCGGGGCAGGACGCCTCGCTCGACGGCCTCAAGTCGCGCATCCCGCTCGCTGCGGACGAAAGCGCGCAGAGCCTTGCCGACCTGCCGTCACTGATCGGGCGCTATCAGGTGGTGAATATCAAGCTCGACAAATGCGGCGGACTGACCGAGGCGCTGGAGATCGCCCGGCAGGCGTCGGTGCTCGGCCTAAAGGTGATGGTCGGCAACATGCTCGGCACCTCCTGGTCGATGGCCCCGGCCTATGTCGTCGGCCAGCATTGCGACGTCGTCGATCTTGACGGCCCGCTGCTGCTCGGCCGCGACCGCGACGTCGCCGCGACCTATCGCGATGGCCGTATCGAGATTTCACCCCTCGTCTGGGGAGGCACTGATGCCGCTGCCTTCGCTTGAACTGCCTGCCCCCTATCTGCTGTTCCTCGGCGACCTGGCCGAGCCGGGCTACGCAAAGACCGGGCTCGGCCTTGCCGAATGGGCAAGCGACCGCTGCGTCGGCGAGCTGGATTTCGCCGGTACCGTCGTGACCACCGGGCTGCCGCGGATGAGCGCGCCGGAGGCCGTGGCCGCGGGCGCGCGATCAGTGGTGATCGGGGTCGCCAATCCCGGCGGTGTGATCGCCGACAGCTGGGTCGCGCCGCTGGTCGAGGCGATGGCCGCGGGACTCGATCTGGTGAGCGGCATGCACGGCCGCCTCGCCGATCATCCCGCGATCGCGGCGGCGGCAGCGCAACATGGCGTGAAACTGCATGACGTCCGCGTGCCACCCGCGGGGATTCCCGTCGGCACCGGCGACAAGCGCAGCGGCAGGCGGCTGCTCACGGTCGGCACCGATTGCGCGCTTGGCAAGAAGTACACGGCCCTCGCCCTTGCCCGCGCCTTCGCCGCGCGCGGGGTGCCGAGCGATTTCCGCGCAACCGGCCAGACCGGCATTCTGATCGCGGGCGGCGGCATCCCGATCGACGCGGTCGTCTCCGACTTCGTCTCGGGCGCGGCCGAACTGCTCAGCCCCGCGGCTTCGGCGGATCACTGGGATGTCATCGAGGGTCAGGGTTCGCTCTTCCACCCCAGCTATGCCGCGGTGACGCTGGGCCTCATCCACGGCAGCCAGCCCGATGTGATCGTGCTGTGCCATATGCCGGGGCGTACGACGATCCTGGGGCGGCCGGGCTACCCGCTTCCCGCGCTCGACGTGGCGATCGACGCCTATCTCGGCGCGGCGCGGCTGACCAATCCGGCGGTGCGCTGCGCCGGGATCAGCCTCAATACGGCGGCGCTGGACGATCGGGCAGCAGCCGACGAGATTGCGCGCGTGGCGGATCGCTACGGCCTGCCCGCCGCCGATCCGATCCGGGGCGGGGCTGCATTCGACACTTTGGCGGAGGCATGCCTGCGCTGACGGGACACACTGACGGAACAGGGAGTGATGGTGATGCGGAAAGCGTTCGGACTGGCATGTATCGCACTGGCCGTGCTGGCCGGCATTCCGGTCACCGCCACTCCCGTGCCGGCGCCGGCGGCAAATGCACCCCGCCAGTCGGCGCCGGCTTATGATATCGTGCTGCGCGGCGGCACCATCTATGACGGCAGCGGCAAGCCGGGGGTGAAGGGCGATGTCGCGATCCGCGGCGAGCGGATCGTCTATGTCGGCCCCAGGGCACCGGGCAAGGCGAAGACGGTGATCGACGCCACCGGCATGGCAGTCGCGCCGGGCTTCATCAACATGCTGAGCTGGGGCATCGAATCGCTGATCGCCGACGGCCGCGGCCTCAGCGAACTCAAGCAGGGCGTGACGCTTCAGGTGTTCGGCGAGGGCGAGAGCATGGGTCCGCTCAACCCGGCGATGAAGGCGGACATGGTCCGCCGCCAGAGCGACCTGCGCTACAATGTCGAATGGACCAGCCTTGGCGAGTATCTCGACTGGCTGGCGAAGCGTGGCGTGTCGCAGAACGTCGCCTCCTATGTGGGCGCCGCCACGGTGCGCATCCATGTGCTCGGCGAGGGCGATGTCGATCCCGATGCGACGCAGCTTGCACGCATGCGCGCGCTGGTCGCGGCCGAGATGCGGCAAGGCGCGCTCGGCGTCGGCTCCTCGCTGATCTACGCCCCGGCGAGCTATGCCGAGACGCCCGAGCTGATCGCGCTGGTCGACGAGGCCGCGCGCTGCGACGGCGGCTATATCAGCCATATGCGCTCCGAGGGCGACCGGCTGCTGGAGGCGATCGACGAGCTGATCGGAATCGCCCGCGCGACCGGCGCGCGCGCGGAAATCTATCACTTCAAGCAGGCGGGCCGCGACAACTGGCACAAGATCGATGCAGCAATCGCACGGGTCGAGGCGGCGCGGCGCGCGGGATTGAGGATAACCGCCGACATGTACCCCTATGACATTGCCGGCACGGGACTGGATGCGGCGATGCCGACCTGGGTCCAGTCGGGCGGGTTGGAGGCCTGGATCGAACAACTGCGCAAGCCGGAGGTCCGCGCGCGCGTGATCGCCGAGATGAAGGCGCCGGGCGTCGGCTGGGAGAATATGTACCGCGCCGCGGGCGGCGCCAGCGGGATGATCGCGGTCGGCTTCAAGAACGAGAAACTGAAGCCGCTCTCAGGCAAGACCATCGCCGAGATCGCGGCAATGCGCGGCACCAGCCCTGAGGATACGATCATCGACCTGGTGATCGAGGACGGCAGCCGCGTCGGCACGCTCTATCGCTTGATGAACGAGAACAATGTCGCGCGTGCGACCTCCCTGCCGTGGATGAGCTTCGGGTCGGACGCCGGGGCGCAGGCACCCGAGGGTGCGTTCCTCAAGTCGCGGCCGCATCCGCGCGCCTATGGCAGCTTCGCCCGCGTGCTCGGCAAGTACAGCCGCGACGAGAAGCGGCTGTCACTGGCCGAGGCCGTTCGCCGGATGAGCGCGCTGCCCGCCGCCAACCTCGCGCTGCGCGAACGCGGCTCGCTCAAGCCCGGCTACTATGCTGATGTGGTCGTGTTCGATCCCAGGACGATCGCCGATCGCGCGACGGTCGAGAACCCCTGGGCGCTCGCCACCGGGATGCGCGACGTCTTCGTCAACGGCACCGCCGCACTGCGCGGGGGCGAGGCGACCAAGGCGCGGCCGGGTCAGGTCGTCCGCGGCCCCGGCTGGACCGGCTGGCCCGGCGGCGGGGCGTGCAAGCCCGGCAACTAGGGCGTCGGCGCTTCGGCCCTAGCGCCGCAACGCCGCCGCAAACTGCGCCGCCGGGACGCCGAGCTTCACCGTGTCGTCGATCGCCGTGCGCATCCGCCCGAAGGTCGCGAGCAGTTCGGCGCCGTCGAACTGGTCCGCACGGACATTGTAGCGGCGCGGCTCGATCCCGAACCCCGCATACATGCTGAGCCAGCTCGGGTCCTGGAACGTCTCCCACTCGTAACGCACCAGCTCGCCCTGCGCCCGCCAGGCATCGATCTTGCCCTGCAGATGCCCGGGCAGTTCCATCGTCCGCATCCGGTCCCACAGCGGTTCCCCCTCGCGGCGATTGAGGCAATAGTGGACCAGCAGGAAATCGCGGATCCGCTCGAACTCGAGCTGCGACTGGCGGTCGAACAATGCTGCCAGCGCCGGGTCGAACCTGCGATCGGGGAACAGCCGCACCAGCCGTTCGAGCCCCGACTGGATCAGCGTGATGCTGGTCGATTCGAGCGGTTCGAGGAATCCGCCCGCCAGCCCGATCGCGACGACATTGCCTTTCCAGAAGCTGGCGCGATGTCCCGGGGTGAAGCGGATACGCCGCGCCTCGCCCAGCGCCGGGCCCTCGATATTGGCGCGCAGCACCGCCTCGGCCTCATCGTCGCTGATATAGTCGGAACAATAGACATAGCCGTTGCCGATCCGGTGCCGCAGCGGGATATGCCATTGCCAGCCCGCAGCGCGTGCGGTCGATGTGGTCACCGGGCGATAGGCTCCGGACGGCTCGCAGCCGAGCGCGATCGCGCGATCGCAAGGCAACCAGTTCCGCCAGTCGACGAACGGCACCCCCATCGCCTCGCCGATCAGCAGACCGCGAAAGCCCGAACAATCGATCCACAGATCCGCCGCCACGCTGCGCCCGTCTGCGAGCCGCACCGCGCGCACCTGCCCGTCCTCCGGCGCCTGCTCGACACCGTCGATCCGAGCATCGATGTGCGTGACGCCCAGCGACAGTGAAAGATCGCGCAGCAGCGTGGCGAACATCGACGCATCGAAATGCAGCGCGAAATCGAACACGCCAAGCTCGCTGCCCGGCTGCTCGGGCGGGGGCAGGAACCGCCCCTGTTCGGCCAGCTGGGTACAGAGGCAATAATCCTCCAGCGACAGGTCGTGTCCCGCAGCGCGCAGCTTCAGCCAATATTGGTGGAAGGGCACGCCGCGCGCAGAGACGCCGTAAAGGCCGAAGGGGTGATAGAAGCGATGCCCCGGCTCGGCCCAGTCGGCGAAATGGATGCCGTATTTGATCGTCCCTTCGGTCGCCGCGAGCACGTCCGCATCGGCAAGCCCGACCACGGCAAGGAAGTCGCGGATCGCGGGCACCGTCGCCTCGCCGACACCGACCGTCCCGATCTCCGAACTGTCGATCAGCGTGATGGCGATGTTCGTATGCGCGAGGGTGCGGGCCAGATAGCTCGCCGCCATCCATCCGGCGGTTCCGCCGCCGACGATCGCGATCGTGCGGATCGCATCCTCTCCATGTTCTTCTGTCATAGCGTCATTCATCCGCGGCAACGGCCCATCGTGCCAATAAAAAATGCCCGCCGGCGCATTGCGACCGGCGGGCAGTGAGGAGTCCTTTCAAGAGGATCAGAACTTGGCGCGGACGCCCGCGACGAAGCGCCGCTCGTAGATCTGATCCCAGCCAACCTGGTCTTCCCAGGTCAGGTAGTAGCGCTCATGCTCGCCGGTCAGGTTCGAGGCCTGGCCATAGATGGTGAAGTTATCCGTCACGTCGAACGAGATCGACGCATCGAAATAGTTGGTCGGGCGCTGATAGACCGACAGGCCGGCGATACCGCTCCAGTTCTGGGTCTGCAGACGCTTCGAGCGGTAGTTGTAGGCGATACGCGCCGAGAACGGCCCGGATTCGTACCAGAGTGCGGCGTTGACCTGATGCTTAGAATTGTCCTGGAAGGGCTGCTTGTTGCCAGCCAGATCGACACCGCCCGCATCGCCGAGCGACAAGGTGTAGTTGGCATCGATACCGAAGCCGCCGAAGAAGCCATCTACCCCATAGTCCGTCAACGCCTGGCGTGCCGAGAATTCGAGGCCCTTCAGCGTGCCGCCCGCACCCTGGGTGATCGTGCTCACCGGCAGCGCGGTGTTGCGCACGACGCCGTCATTGTCGGGGATGTCGTTACGCAGGATGGTCGTGTTGACGATGAAGCTGTCGACGCTGAGGTAGAACGCGCCCGCCGCCAGCATGCTCGACTGGCCGGTATAGAGCTCGAGGCTCGCTTCGACGTTGCTCGACCGCCACGGATCCAGGTTCGGGTTGCCGCGCTGCTGTGCCGACTGGGCACGGAAGATCGGCGGGTTGACCGTGGTATCGATCGCATAGCCGACGTTGAGGCCGCCACCCCATTGGAGGAAGTCGAGCAGCGTCATCGTCTTGGCATAGGAGACGCGGAACTTCAGCTTGTCGCTCAGGTCGAACGACGCGTTGAACGCCGGCAGGAAGTCGGTGAACTCGCGGTTGGTATAGAGGTCACCGGCATCGACGCCCGACACGCCATAGGCCTGCGGCACGCCGACGATGTTCTGACGCACGCGGAACTTGGTGTTGACGACGCGGACGCCGCCATTGGCACGGAACGGCAGGCCGAAGACTTCGCCCTCGCCATTCACCTGCACGTAACCGGCGATCTGGCGCAGGTTCATGTCGAACGAGTCCGCCGGGTTCACGTTGTTCTTGTTGCCCGGATAGAACTTGTTCTGGAAAGCCTCGGCATCGTCCATCGCGCGCGGATCGAGCACCCAGATGTTGGGCGCGCCAGCCGCCGGCATCGCATACTGCTTCACCAGGCCGCCGAAGATCGGATCCGTGCCGGGACGGACGAAGCCGGCGGTATAGGCATTGCCCGCCGCGTCGCGGACGGCGCAGCTCGAATTGCCCAGATTGACGTCGAACGCCTTCCACTTGACGAAGCAGCCGGCCGCCGGATTGCCCGGATGATCGGTGTTGCCGACATAATAGGGCGACACGCGCTCGAACACGAACTGCTCGGCCGACCGCTCGCTGTACCGCGCACCGGCGCTGATGCCGATGCCGCTGTCCGACTTCCACTCGACGTCGCCGCGGATCGTCCAGATGTCGCCCTTGCGGCTGTCATTGCCCTCGGACGAGATCGTCTTGAGCGCATAGTGGCTCAGATTCTTCGCCTGGTTCAGGAAGTTGGTCGGGAAGGTGAAGGCCAGCGCCCCGCTCGAATAGTCGAGCGTCGCCTTCTGGCTGTAGACGCGGTAGCCGCCCGGGTTGAACGCGCGGTCGCCACCCAGGCTCGCCGGATAGTTGCCGACGCCCGAATAGGCCCACTGGACACCGTCGGTCAGGTTGAACTGCAGATAGCTCTGGTCGAGCTCACGCTCGGCCTTGCCATAGATGCCGCGCAGCGATGCCTTCAGCCCTTCGCCATTGTCGAAATCGAGCTGGAGATTGTAGTTCTGCGACTCCGACTTGATCCGGAAGGTTTCCGAATAGCTGTCGAAATTCGGCATGTCATATTCATAGGTCTGGACCGTGTGAATATTGTACCGACGCGGACCAAAGTCCTTCTTGCCAATCGGCGCGCTGAGTGCGCCGGTGTTGCGGGATTTGGTAGGGCGGTAAGGCGACGACATCCAGTCGACATTCTGGAACTGGAAACCGGCGGTCCGGTCATACTGCGTCTGCTTGGTGTAGAAAGCGTCCGCGGTCAGCTTCAGCGTATCACTGAGTTCGAACTGCAGCGAGATGTTGCCACCGAAGCGCTCACGTGAGGTGATGCGGTTCCATACTGTGTGCGACTGTGCCGTGATGAACGCGTCATCGGCGTCCCCATCACCGTTCATGTCAAAGCCGGTGATGGTCCCCGCAGCATTGCGCACCGGCGTACCCCGGCTCACGCCATTGTTGCCGACCGCGAAGTCACCCTGCGACCCCAGTGCCTGCTGCTCCAGGTCAAGGCCCTCTTCGCTGAGGCCGACACCGTAGCTCTGGATGCCGTTATAGCTGTTGGACAGATCGACCTTGCTGTACGCGGCCGAGACGAGGATGCCGAAGCGGCCGGAGTTATAGGCGACCAGACCGTTGAACGACGGATTCCATTTCTTGGTCTTGTCGCCATATTGCGCTTCGGCCGCAGCCGCGACGGTCAGGCCGTTGGGCAGGCTGAACGGACGGCGCGTGAGCAGATCGACGGTGCCGGAAAGGCCGCCCTGCTGCAGCGAGGCAGTCGGCGATTTGAAGACGGTAGCGCCGGCGAACAGCTGCGAAGGGATGTCGGTGAAGTTCGGCTGGACGGTCGTGACAGAGTTGGCTCCGAGAAACTCTTCACCGTTGAGAAGGGTGGTGACCTGCGGAAGGCCGCGGATGTTGATCTGGCCGCCCTCGCCCGCGTCGCGGCGAATCTGGATGCCGGGAATTCGCTGAAGCGAATCGGAGATAGTGCGATCGGGCAGCTTGCCGATATCCTCCGCACTGATCGCATCGACGACGCTGTCCGCTTCCCGCTTCACATCGATCGCACGCGCCTGCGACGCACGGATGCCGGTGACGAGAATTTCGTCCTCCTGACCGACCGTGGCATCTGCAGCCGCGGCAGCGTCCTGCGCCTGCGCGATGCCCGGGATGCTAAGCGCTGCGGCAGACACCGCCGCGAGCAACACCGTCCGCGCATCAACCTTCCGAATCGACATATCCTTCTCCCTGTGTCCCGGCAGACAAGCGCCGCCACCCCTGCCCCGCTGCTTCCCACGGGATCAGGCGAGTATGCAATACATTTATGAGACCAATAGTCAATATGTATGAGACCAGTTCAGTAGAGGTATTACATCCTACCGAATCAGCTACCTAGCCGCCTCAGCGCGCGGTGCGACGATGGAGCGTTCCGCGATATTCGCGGCCCGGCCGGGCGCTGCGAAAGGTCTCGATCGCGCCGCGGTCCTGCACCGTCACATAGGCGGTCCGCCCGTCCCGGCCGCCGAACGCGATGTTGCTCGGCAGCCGCCCTTTCAGGCGCACCTCGCGCGTGACCGTGCCGTCGGGATCTAGGATGGCAACCGTCCCGCCGCCGTGCCGTGTGACATAGAGATTGCCGTCGCGGTCGCAGCGCATACCATCGAGCCCGTGATCCGCAAATGTGGCGAAGATCCGTTTGCCCGATATCCCGCCCTGCGCGTCGAGATCATAGACCCAGATGCGGCGCTGGACGCTCTCGCCGACATAGAGGCTCCGGCCGTCCGGGCTCACCTCGATCCCGTTGGTCGTGCCCATCCCGTCTTCCAGGATCTGCGCCTGACCGTCGCGGCCGATTCGCCAGATCCGTCCGCTCCCGTTCTTCCAGTCGGGGTCGCTCGCATAGAGCGTGCCGTCGGGTGCGATGGCGATATCGTTGGGCTGGTGCGCGCCCGGCAGCTCGGCATAGGTCGAGAGCCGGCCCATCCTATCCGCGGCAAGGATGCGGTGCCCCTTGTAATCCGCGATCAGCATCCGGCCGTCGGCTGCGAAACGGATGCCGTTGCCGATGCTGCCTGCAGGCAAGGCCACGAACAGCTCGGCCTTACCCGCCTCGGTAACACGCCCGATCGTTCCCTCGCGCGCAAAGTTGACGACGTAGAGCGCGCCGTCGGGGCCGGTCGCCGGGCCCTCGATGCCGGAAGTGAACACGCCGTCGCCGACATGGTCGCGAACGATATAGTCGCCCCCGCCGGCGTGCTGCGTCGCGGCGCAGCCGCCCAGCAGCGCCGCGCCCGCGAGCACAAGACCGGCGCGCTTCACAGCACCGCACTCAGTGCGAGCGTGAGGAGGAGCGCGACGATCGAGATCAGCGTCTCGCAAACCGTCCAGGTCTTGAAGGTCTGCGACAGGGTGAGCCCGAAATAGGTCTTCACCAACCAGAAGCCGCCGTCGTTGACGTGCGACAGGATCAGCGACCCCGCCCCTGTCGCAAGTACGAGCAGTTCGGGCGAGACCCCGCTCCCGGCCGCGACCGGCGCCACGATCCCCGCTGCTGTTGCCATCGCCACCGTCGCAGAACCGGTCGCGATCCGCATCATCGCCGCGACCAGCCAGGCGAGGACCAGCAGCGGCACCTCCACCGATTGCGCCATCCCGACCACCGATGTGGAGATGCCCGCCTCCATCAGAATCTTGCCGAAGCCCGCGCCGGCACCGACGATCAGCGTGATCAGCGCGGTCGGCGCCAGACAATCCTCGAGGAACCGCCCGATCGATTCGCGATCGAACCCCCGCGCGCTGCCGAAGGTAACGAAACTCAGCAACAGGCCCGCCAGCAGTGCCGTGACCGGATGCCCGGAGAAGCGGATCGCATCGTTCACCAAGCTTCCCCTGGCTGCGAACAGATCGGCCCAGCTGCCGATCAGCATCAGCGCCACCGGCAGCAGGATCGTCGCGACGGTGATCCCGAACCCGGGCAGTTCGCGGCTGTCGACCTTCCGCTCGGTCAGCGCCTCGGCCATCGGGTTGACGCCGTCGACGGTGACATGGCGGTCGATCAGCGTGGCGAAGATCGGTCCGGCAAGCGCCGCGGTCGGGATGCCGACGATCAGGGCATACAGGACGGTGAGGCCGATATCCGCCTTGTACGCGCCCACCGCGAGCAGTGCCGCGGGGTGCGGCGGGATCAGGCCGTGGACCACCGAAAGCCCGGCGACCATCGGCAGGCCGACCTTCAGGATCGACGTCCCCGTCCGCATCGCTACCGTGAACACGATCGGCATCAGCAGCACGAAGCCGACCTCGAAGAACACCGGCAGGCCGACAAGGAACGCCGCGGCCATCATCGCCCAGTGCACCCGGGCAGGTCCGAACCAACCGATCATCGTCTGGGCGATGCGCTCGGCCCCGCCCGATTCGGCCATCAGCTTGCCCATCATCGTGCCGAGCCCAACGACCAGCGCGATATGTCCGAGCGCGTTGCCGACGCCCGCTTCGTAGATCACCAGCAGCTTGTCGAGCGGCAGCCCCGCCGACGCGCCCAGCGCCAGCGAGGTGACGAGCAGCGCGATGAACGGGTTGAGCTTCAGCCGGGCGATCAGGAAGATCAGCCCGCCGACCGAGGCGAGGCCGAGCAGGACAAGGAAGACCTCCCGGCTCATCGTGCGGCCTTCTCACGCAGCTGGACCGACTTGATCGTCCAGAGCGGGTTGTTGCCGTTGCCGGTGAAGGTCATGCACAGGTCCTGCGCGCCCGTTTGCGGTGTCACCGGCACCGTCAGGCGGGTGAGCGCCGGGCTCGTTGCCTGGGCGAGCGAGACCCAGCCGATCCGTTCGCCCTTGCACCCCGCGCGGACCTCGAGCTCGCCCGCGGGCGTCGCCGGCTTGGCGCGCGGCGAGATGGGACGGCCATTATTGAGCTGGAAATTGTACGGCACCTGCCCGACTTCGACCTCGACCGCGGTAACCGCATCCATCGGCGCTGCTTCATAGATCCAGCACGGTTCGAGGATATTGACGAGGAAGTCGGCGCGCGGCCCTTCCGCCGGCGCATCGTCGATCAGCGCGAGCGAGTGCGAGGCGCTGCATGCTCTAAGCTCGCGGTCGTCGCGGCGCAGCGCGGCGGCACGGTCGTAGCGTTTGTCGACCGCCCCGGGCAACCGCTTGCCGCCGCGGAACGCCACCGCCCGCAAGCGGGTGGGGAACGCCACTTCGAGCGGCCCGGCATAGAGGCGCGATGTCGCGCCGGGCGCACTGCCGTCGGTGGTGTAGCGGATCTCCGACTTGACCTGCGTCGCCAGTTCGACCGTCGCACTCTTCGCGGCGACCGCGCGAACGCGTGCAGAGGGAATGAACGCGCTTTCGGCCGGTTTCAGCCCCATCGCCTTCACGCGATCGATCTGCGGGATCAGCCGATCGACGAAGCCGTCGAAATCGCGCCCCTTGCCCAGCCAGGCGACCTCGGCGAGCGCCGAGAGCCGCGGGAAGATCATGTACGCCGCGCGATCGTCGCCGCGGATATGCTCGCTGAACATCGTCGATTGGATGCCAAGGATGTGCCGCTGCTGCTCGGCGGTGAGCGAGGGGGGCAGCGGGTCGAACTTGTAGATGTCCTCCAGCGTGTTGGGCTTGCCGCGCCCCGGCCCTTCCGCTGCGGTGCTGCCCTGGACATGATCGAAATAGAGGTCGGGCGACGGCGCAAGGACCGTGTCGTGCCCGGCCTGCGCGGCAAGCACGGCACCCTTGATCCCGCGCCACGACATCACCGTCGCATTGGGTGCAAGCCCGCCGTCGATGATCTCGTCCCAGCCGATCAGCTTGCGGCCGCGCGCGGTGAGCAGCTTCTCGACCCGCTTCATGAACCAGGATTGCACCGCATGCGCGTCCGCCAGCCCCAGCTCGCGCATCCGCTTCTGAACCGCGGGCGACCGCTCCCACTCGGTCGCGACCACCTCGTCCCCGCCGACATGGATATAGGCGGACGGGAACAGCTCGGTCACCTCGGCGAAGATGTCGTCGAGGAAGGTGAAAGTCGGCTCCTCGATGTTGAACAGCCAGGTGTAGACGCCCCAATCCGAATGGATGCCGTCGGGCACCGGCCCGCTATTGCCCAGCTCCGGATAGGCGCGGATCACCGACAGCACATGGCCCGGCATCTCGATCTCGGGCACTACCGTGATGTTGCGCGCCGCGGCATAGGCGACGATCTCGCGGATCTGCGCCTTGGTATAGAAGCCGCCGGTGCGCGGGAGCGGCGGCGCGCCGGGTGCGGTTGCGGGGATGCGCCAGGCGCCGATCTCGGTCAGCTTGGGATATTTGTCGATCTCGATCCGCCATCCCTGATCGTCGACCAGATGCCAGTGCAGCGTGTTGAGCTTGTGCGCAGCCATTGCGTCGATCAGCTTCTTGACGAACTCGGGCGACTGGAAGTGCCGCGCGCTGTCGAGCATGAAGCCGCGCCACTTGAAACGCGGCGCATCCGAGACGGTGACCGCGGGCACCTCACCGCCGGGCGCTGTCGCCAGCTGCCACAGCGTGACGGCACCGTGGAAGAAACCGGCATCATCGCTGGCGCGAATGAGCGCGCCAGTCGCTGAAGTGGTCAGGCGATAGCCCTCGCTCGGCAGTCCTGCGACACGCTCGAACAAGACTGTCGGCGCGCCCGCCTTCGCCCTGGCCGGAAGCCCTAGCCCGTTGCGCAACCACACCGCCGCCTTCTCCGCCCCGGCATCGCCCGAAGGCGTCTGGATCGCCAGCCCGTCGGCAAGACGGAACCCTTTGCCTGCTGACGACGCCTCAAGCGGCTGGGGAAGCAGCGGCAACGCATGCTGCGCCTGAGCCGGCGCGATCAGGGCAATGGCCGCGACGGCCCCTGCAAGAAAACTCCGTGCGCCAACCGGTGCCGCCATGCCTCACTCTCCCTTTTACATATCCAATCTAATACCTTTCATGTGTGCACATCGAGGCGCGCAGCATGAAAGCGTAGCCGACCGGGCATTCTGCGCAGCTTTCTAAGCTGGCGATCCGCATTTTGCTAGCGGTTTGGTATAAATTGGTTATGCTGTTTGCGTAACCAAAGACCCCGCGCCAGCCAGCGGACGCGGCAATTCGGGAGATGTGAAGGCATGCGTGCAGGCACCGGCGACGATCCGGTCATCGTCAAGTTCGAGTTCAACGAAGTGGTCGTTCCCGCCAAGCCCGGGATGATCAGTTCCGAAACGCTGGCCAAGCCGCTGCATATGCTCCCCGTGGGCGGCAAGGCAGCATGGAGCGTCCAGTTCGACGCGCTGCCCAAGCTGGTCGTACGCATGACGCTGGCCAATGGCGTCGTCGCACTCGGCGAATTCTATCGCGACCACGAATGGTCGCGGATCGAGGCGATCGCCGACGGCCTGCTCGGCGTCAACATCGCCGACCTGACCCTGCAGGAACTGCCGCTGCCGCTGGTGCGCGAGTTCGACGGGTTCGAGCTGGCGATCTGGGACGGCTGGGCCAAGACCCTCGGCCTGCCCCTCCACCGCCTGCTCGGCGGCCCGGTACGCGAGAAGGTGCTGTGTCATGCCTGGTCGAGCCACCGCACGCTCGACGAGATCGGGCCCTGGGTCCGCGCCTATCAGGATCAGGGCTATCACAGCATCAAGCTCAAGGCTGATCTGGAAGACGATGTCGTCGGCCTGTGCGAGCAGATCGCGGTGCATGCGCACGGCATGAAGGTGGTGTTCGACCCCAACCAGCGCTGGGAGAATATGGCTTCGGCCAAGCTGCGCATCCGCGGGCTGGAGCAGGTCGGCAATGTCCAGCTGCTCGAGGATCCGATCCCGAAATGGATGATCCCCGACTATGCCGATCTGTGCCGCTTCTCGTCGATCCCGATCACGCAGCACATCGCCCTCCCCTATATCTATCAGGGCCAGCGCGTTCACGACATCATCGCGCTGATCCAGCAGCGCGCAGCCGACGGGTTCAACTTCAACGCCGGCCTCGCCAAATTCGCGCAGCTCAACGCCATCGCGGAAGCTGCCAACCTCTGGTGCTTCCACGGATCGGAGGTCGATCTCGGCATCCTCGAGGCGATGTACCTTCACCAGTCGATCGCCGCGAAGAGCTGCGTCTGGTCGAGCGACATCTTCGGACGGTTGATCCGCGAGCATGACCTGCTCGAAACGCCCCTCCGCTTCGAGCCGCCTTACGCCTTCGTGCCCGAAGGCCCCGGCCTCGGCGTCTCGCTCGATCCGGCAGCATTGGAACGCTACGGCGTCCGTCACGAGGTTTTCGCATGAGCAGCATCATCCCGGTTCCGTCGGAACAACATGTCACCGCCGGCCCCTATACGCCCGTGCTCAAGATCAGCCGCGACGCCGATCTCGTCCTGATCTCCGGCCAGGCGCCGCTGAACCTCGCGGGCGAGGTGATCGGCGACACGATCGAGGAACAGGCGCGCGTCACGCTGGAGAATTGCCGCAAACAGCTTGCCGCCGCGGGCGCTGACTTCTCGAACGTGTTCAAGGTCAATGTCTATCTGACCGACCTGGCCGACTGGCCGCGCTTCAACGTGGTGTATCGCGAAATCATGCCCCAGCCCTTTCCGGCGCGGACCGCGATCGGCTGCGCGCTGCTCGACGCATTCCAGGTCGAGATCGAGATGTGGGCAGCGGTTCCATGAAGTGGCAGGAACTCAGCAGCCCGCGGCTCGACGCGGTCGACCGCAACACGCCGGTGATCTTCAACATCGCTGCGATCGAGCAGCACGGCCCGCATCTTCCGCTCGACACCGACGCGCTGATCGGCCGGCATTTCACCGACAGGATCGATGCAGAACTCGGCGATCAGGTGCTCATCCTGCCGCAACTCCCGGTGTGCTGCTCGCGCCACCACATGGCGTTTGCGGGCACGCTGACCGTGCGGCACGAGACGTTCCTCGCCTATATCACCGACCTGCTCGGCTCGGTGGCAGCGCACGGCTTCCGCAACATCGTGATCTTCAACAGCCATGGCGGCAATCTCGCCATCGGTCAGGTCGTGCTCGAATCCTTCGGCAACGATCACCCCGAGGTCGAGCTGTTCATGCTCACCTGGTGGAAGATCGCCGCCGAGGAACTGGCGAAGATCCAGGAAACCGAATTCGGCGGCGTGGGTCATGCCTGCGAGTTCGAGACCTCGCTGGTCCAGATGATCGCACCGGAGCTGGTCGAGATCGACGTCGCGGTCGATCAGCTGCCCGTCCACGACTTCCACTGGGCCGCGGCCGACCTGCTCAACGCGGGGCGTGCGGCACATCACCGCAACATGCACCAGTTGAGCAACGGCACCGGCGTGTCGGGCTGCCCGTCCAAGGCATCGCCGGGCAAGGGTCAGGCGATCTCGGACGCCGTGACCCGCGCCGCGGTCTCGATGCTGCGCGATATCCGGGGCATTTAGCCGCGCAGTTTCTCGCCCGCGATCCGCGATTTCTCGCGGGCGCGGGCGACGATGGCCGCACGGCTGGCCGTGATCCGCTCGGTGATCGCCGCCGGCGCGGTGTCGGGCCTGCCGGCGTTGAACGGCGGCTCGGGCGCATATTCGATCGTCAGCTGATACGCCTGCGCCTCCTCCGGACTGCGCAGCAACGAAGCCAGGGTCAAGGCGAAGTCGATTCCCGCCGTCACCCCCCCGCCAGTGATGCGATTACGGTCGATGCAAACGCGCTCGCTCGACGGAATCCCGCCCATCAGCGCCACCAGCTCGCGCACCGTCCAGTGGCTCGCCGCGCGATAGCCGCGCAGCAGGCCGGCAGCGCCCAGCAACAGCGATCCGGTGCAGTCGCTGGTGACGTAGCGCGCGGACTTGCCATGATGCGCGAAGAATTCGACGACCTCGGGGTCGTCCATCATGTCCAGCGTCCCGCCGAGCCCGCCCGGCGCGAACAGCACATCCAGCTTCTCCGGACAGTCGCGCAACGTCGTGCTCGGCGTCACCGCGATCCCAACCTCGCTCATCACCGGATCGAGCGTCTTCCAGACGAGGTGGATTTCGCTGTGCATGATATTGAACACGGTCAGCGGCCCGACCAGGTCCTGAAGCACCATCTTGGGGTGGACGAGCATCGCGATCTTCGGACGGCCGGGCCCCGCGCCCTTGGCGCCCAGCATCCCGTGCAACGGCTGCGCATGCCCGCCCGACTGCGCCACCGCCGCGCTGCTGCCCAGCGTCATCGCGGCGCCCGACAGCCCTGCGGCGCCCAGCGTCTGCAGGAACCGGCGGCGGTCCGCATTCGACTGGCAGATATTCTCGATCTCCACGGCAAGTCTCCCGATCCGTTCGCGCCCTTCGCGCTCGTCGGTCCGGATAGGTCCGCCCCAATCCGGCCGAAAGGACAACCAGCCGTCAAATCCTGCCAGCGGCTCCCGTGGCGCGCGCCGCGAAGCGCTGACGATAGTCGAGCGGGTTGACCCCGAACCGGCGCAGGAAGACGCGACGCAGATTCTGCTCGTCGCCAAAGCCCGCCGCGGCTGCGACCTGCTTGAGCGACAGTCCGCTCGCCTCGAGCAGTCCGGTCGCGGCCTCGACCCGCATCGCCTCGACCGCACGCGCGGGGGTCATGCCGGTCGCTGCCGCATAGGCGCGCGCGAACGAACGTTCGGCCATGCCGGCGCGCGCCGCCAGCCGTTCGACACGCAGGTCTCCTCCCAGATTCTCGCGCATCCAGCCATGGAGTTCGGCAAAGCCGTCGCCGGAACCGCTCTGGAGCAGCAGGGGGACGGAGAATTGCGCCTGCCCGCCCGGCCGCTTCATGAACACCACCAGCCGCCGCGCCGCCTCGATCGCGGCGCGATGACCATAGTCCTGCTCGATCAGCGCCAGCGTCAGGTCGATCCCCGCCGTGACCCCGGCCGAGGTCCAGAGCTTGCCGTCGTTGACGAAGATCGAATCGGGTTCGACCGCGATCTGCGGATGATCGTGCGCCAGCCGCGATGCCCAATGCCAATGTGTGGTTGCGCGCCGCCCGTCGAGCAGCCCGGTTGCGGCGAGCACGAATGCGCCGGCGCAGATCGAACAGATGCGGCGCAGGTCCGGGGCATGGGCAGCGATCCATTCGACCAGCGCGTCCGGTACGATCGGGCTGCCCCCGGCGCTGCCTCCGCCGACGATCACCGTGTCGATCCCGCACGGATCGATGTCTGCCAACACCCGGGTGACGATCGGCATCCGCGCCGTGGTCTGGATTTCGCCGCCCTTCGCCGATGCGACGATCGTCTCATACCGTTCGGGCGCGCCTCGATGCGGCTCGCTGGCCTCGAGCGCCTGCAGCGGGCCGCTGATGTCCAGCAGGTTGATCCCGTCAAAGGCGAGGACAAGCGTGCGGATCGGGCGCATTGCGGCTCCTGAGATGGACGCGATCACCGATGGACAGGGCGTCACGCTTCATGGGACAGGATAGCCGCCTCACGAGAGAAACGCCATTGCAATTGATCACGATATACGCAACATAGTCTCGTATTGTGAAACAAACAGGGGTTTGAACGGTGAGTCTGGACCAGCGGACGAAGGCAGAAAATGTGAGCGCGACGCGCGGAACCGGTGGCGATGCGCTGGTGGCTGGCCTGCATCGCTGGGGCGTGGACACGTTCTTCGGCGTTCCCGGCGTCCAGCTCGACGAGCTGTTCGACGGGCTTCAGCGCGGCGGCGGCGATATCCGCGTCGTCCATAGCCGCCACGAACAGGGCGCAGCCTATATGGCGCTCGGCTATGCGATGGTGACCGGCAAGCCCGGCGTCTGCGCCGTTGTCCCCGGCCCCGGCTTGCTCAATGCAGGTGCGGCGCTCTCCACCGCCTATGCCTGCAACGCCCGCGTCCTGTGCCTCACCAGCACGGTCAACAGCGCGCTGATCGACCGCCGCTATGGCGCGCTGCACGAGATCAACGATCAGGACGGCCTGCTGCGCAGCCTGACCAAGTGGAGCGCGCGCGCGACTCATGCGAGCGAGATTCCCGGCCTGCTCGACGAGGCGTTCCGCCAGTTGCTGACCGGGCGTCCGCGCCCGGTGGCGCTCGAGATTCCGCCCGACATCCTCGCCCAGACCGGCTTCTTCACCTATCCCGACGCCCTGCCCTCGCTCGCCAATCCGCTCGCCGATCCCGCGGCGATCGAACAGGCCGCGACGCTCATCGCCGGCGCCCGCAATCCGATGATCGTCGTCGGCAGCGGCGCGCAGGAAGCGGGCCGTGAAGTCCGTGCGCTCGCCGAGCTTATCCAGGCGCCGATCGTCAGCCGCCATATGGGCCGCGGCGTGGTGCGTTCGGACGACGACTACGCGCTCCCCGCCGCCGCGGCACTCCCGCACTGGCCCGATGTCGATGTCGTCATCGGCATCGGATCGCGTCTGACCCAGCTGCGTGAATGGGGCATGGGTGGCGGCCTCAAGGTCGTCCATATCGATCTCGACCAATCGGAGATCAACCGCATCGCCCCGCCCGCCGTCGGCATCGTCGCCGATGCGGCCGAAGCGACCGCGAAGCTCGTCGACGCGCTCGCGGAAAAGAACCTCTCGCCCGCACCGCGTACTGCCGAATTCGCCGCGATCCGCGCGGCGTTCCGCGAAGAGGTCGCTACCGAAATCCAGCCGCAGGTCGGCTATCTCGACGTCATCCGCGCGGCGATGGCCGAGGACGATGTCTTCGTCGATGAGATGACCCAGGTCGGCTATGCCTCGCGCTACGCGCTGCCGGTCTACACGCCGCGAACCTATGTCAATTCGAGCTATCAGGGCACGCTGGGCTATGGCTTCGCCACCGCGCTCGGCGCGCAGGTCGGCGCGGGCAAGCGGCGCGTGATCTCGGTCAACGGCGATGGCGGCTTCATGTACACCATGCCCGAGCTGGCGACCGCGGTGCTGCATCGCATCCCGCTGATCGCGATCGTGTTCAACGACGGCAATTTCGGAAATGTCCGCCGCATCCAGGCCAACAAATATGGCGGCCGCCTGATCGCATCGAACCTGCACAATCCCGATTTCGTCGCGCTCGCGCACAGCTTCGGCGTCGCGGGTCTGAAGGCGGAGGGTCCCGAAGGCCTCGCCACCGCGCTGGAAACTGCGCGCGGGCTGGAAGGGCCGGTGCTGATCGAGGTGCCGATGAACCTCGAAGCGACGCCGTCGCCCTGGAAGCATGTCCATGGCCGCAAGGTCCGCTGATCGTCGCCCCTCGGCGGCGACGGTCGAGATCCTGCGCACGCTGGTTGGTTTCCCGACGGTCAGCCGGGATTCCAATCTCGACCTGATCCATTGGGTCCGCGACTATCTGGCGAGCCATGGCGTCGCCTCGGTGCTCACCAGCGGCAAGGATCCGGGCAAGGCCAACCTCTTCGCCACGATCGGATCGGGCGAGGGCGGGATCGTCCTGTCGGGGCATAGCGACGTCGTCCCGGTCGACGGGCAGGACTGGCACAGCAACCCGTTCGTGCTCGAGGAGCGCGACGGGCTGCTTTTCGGCCGCGGCACCTGCGACATGAAGGGCTTCATCGCCGCCTGCCTCGCCAAGGTGCCGATGCTCGCGTCCGCGAACCTCAACGAACCGGTGCACCTCGCCATCTCGTTTGACGAGGAGATCGGCTGCAAGGGCGCCGGCCACATGATCGAGGAGCTGGTCGCGCGCGGCCTGCGCCCGCGCGGCTGCGTCGTCGGCGAACCGACCTCGATGGAGCCGGTAATCGGGCACAAGACCGGCAGCGCCTATGGCTGCGCGGTGCACGGGCTCGAAGCACACAGCTCGCTCGCCCCTTACGGGGTCAACGCGATCTTCTACGCCGCGCGGCTGATTGCGCGGATCGAGGCGATCGCCGCCCGCCTGCGTGCCGAGGAACGGCGCCACCCCGGCTATTCGGTCCCCTTTTCGACGCTCTCCGCAGGCGTGATCGAGGGCGGCCAGGCCAGCAACATCGTGCCGGCCTTGTGCCGCTTCCGCTTCGACATCCGCACCCTGCCTTGGACCGATCCGGACGCGATCATCGCCGAGCTCCAAACCTATATCGACCACGAGCTGTTGCCCGAGATGCGGGCGGTCCATGCCGGCGCACGAATCGAGATCACGATGAACGGGCGGGTTCCCGGCTTCGCGATCGACGCCGACGCGCCGCTCACCCGCCATGTCCAGCGGCTCGCGGGATCGAACGCCGAACCGGGCTTCGTCGCGTTCGGATCGGAAGCAGGGCTGTTCCAGGCGCGGGGCGTGCCGACGATCCTGTGCGGGCCCGGCTCGATCGAACAGGCTCACAAACCCGACGAGTTCGTGGCGCTCGATCAGCTCGCCCGGTGCGAGGATTTCCTCGACCGGCTTGCACAGACCCCGTTCGAGCCCGCCTAGGCGGGCTCGCCGCGCTCCGGCATCAGCGGCGACACCGCGCCCTCGGCATATTCGTTCTGCAGCCGTGCGGCAGTATAGCGGACCTGCTCAAGCAGGTCGGCGTCCGGCTCGGGCATCAGCAGCGAGGAGGAGAGGATCACGCCGACCGTACCCGCGATCAGCCCGTCAGGCTCGAAGATCGCCGCGGCGATGCCGCCCAGGCCGGTGCCGCGCGGATTGGCTTCGAAATCGACGCCATAGTCGCGCAGATTGGCGATGACGCGCGGCGGGGTCGGCTTCTGGTTCTCGAAATAATAGATCAGTCGCGCTGCCGGCGAATTGGGCAGGGTGAGCAGCGTGCCCGGATGGATCATGATCCCGGGTTCGAACTGGTTCTGCACCGAATGCACCACCATCGCCCCGCCGCGCGTCGGCGTCGCGAGCAGCGCGGTGTGGCCGGTGGCGTTGAACAGATCCTGCAGGAAGGGCCGCGCCAGCTGGACGAGGTTGCTGCGATAGACCGCGGCACGCCCGAACTTGAGCAGCTTGCGTCCGAAGACATAGCCCTCGCCCTCGCGCGCGCGATCGACCAGGCCGAGCCGGGTCAGCGTCTGCAGATGCCGCGACACGCGTGCCTTGGTCATGTCGAGCTGCCGCGCCATGTCGGTGACGCGGACCGGATCGGAGGCCTCGGTGAGCACCTCCAGGATCTGGACGGTCACTTCGACGCTCTTCACCCGGGCCGAGCCGGCGTCGTCCTCGGGGATTTCGTTCTGATCGATCATTCGCATCCCCTAACATCGGCCGTCACGGTTGGCGAGACGCCCTTGTTATCAGCGCCATAGCGTGAAACCGCACGAGGATCCCGTTCCGCCTTCGGTGCGGTAGAGCTTCTGATAGTCGATCAGCTCCATCGCCAGCCCCGCCGCGTCCATCGCCGCGGAGGTCGCAATCCAGCTCTTGCACTCCGACGTGCCGGCCATCAGTTCATTCTGCGGGATCGCGCGGAGCCAGTCGTGATCGCGCGTGCGCATCGCCTCGATGAAGCGCGCGTCCCATTCGGGATCGACGACGAAATGGGTGAGCCCGCCGGTGGTCAGCACCGCAACCCGCGCATCGCTGTCCCATGCCTCGATCGCGCGCGTCACCGCGGCGCCGAAGTCATGGCAGCGCGCCGCACTCGGGCTGTTGTCATAATACCAGCAATTGACGTCCACCGGCACATGCGGGCGGACATGATCGCGCATGATGTTCTTGTAGAGGAACCCATAGGCATGGGGCATGCCGAAGAGCAGCGACTTGTCGTTGCTGACCGTCGGTTTCTCGTGACACAGCGTCACGTCGAAATTGCTCTCGCGAACCAGATGACGGGCGAGGTGCGTCCCAAAGGCGCGATCCCCCGGATAGACGGTCGGCGCATCGGGGAGATGCCCGTGATCCGAAATCTCGATCCCGACCGGCAGGCGCGTCTTCTGCACCTCGGTGCGCGGGACATTGGCGATCTCGTCTGCCGCGATCACGGCGAAGGTCGGCACGATCTCCGAAAAAATCTCGTGCTGGTCGTTGCCGATGATCACCACCACGTCCGGGTTCGCGGCGACATAGGCTTCGTGCAGCCGGTCCATCGCCGCGAAGCTCTTGTCGAGCGCCGCCTGCCGGGTGGGCAGGTCGAGCAGCGCGCCGATATTCTCGCCGGCACGCTCCGCCTCCAGCTCCGCGTAGCGCAGCTTGCGTCCCTTGAACCAGAGCGGGATGCCGTCCTGCCGGTCGCGCTCGGCGCGGATATCCCAATCGTGCGCGAGCGTGTGGAGTTGCGGCGTATGCGCGCAGCCAATGCCCAGAACGATCTTCGCCATGCTTCCTCCAACCGATTGACGCGGGACTCTGTTGCGCTATGCGTTACTTTGTAGCGTAATGCGATATAAAAGTGGAGGGATGCGATGAAGCTGGTCACGTTCGACGCCGGAGAGGGGCCCCGCACCGGAGCAATCATCGGCGACGGTTCGATCGTCGACCTCGCCGCCGCGGCGCCTGAGGCGGAGCGCGGCATGCTCTCGACGATGCTGGCGCTGATCGAAGGCGGCGAGCCGGCGCTCGATGCGGCGCGGGAGATCGTCGCGCGCAGCCGCGGCGACCATGGCTACGACCCGGCCTATGTCCGCTACCTGCCGCCGCTGCCAGTACCCAACTCGATCCGCGACTTCGCCAATTTCGAACTGCACTGTCTGCAGGCGCTCGAGGCGAGCATGCGGATGCGCGCGGCGAGCCAGCCCGATCCCGAGGCCGCCTATGCCGGGTTCAAGGCAAGCGGCGCCTATGACCTGCCCGCAAGCTGGTACCAGCGGCCCTATTACTTCAAGGGCAACCGCATGACCTGCTCCGGCCATGACTCGGTGATCCAGTGGCCGCGCTTCTCCGGCACGATGGACTATGAGCTGGAGTTCGCTGCGGTGATCGGCACGCGCGGCGCAGACATCGCCGAGGCGGACGCAGACGCCCACATCTTCGGCTATATGATCTACAACGACTTCTCCGCCCGCGACGAACAGGTGCGCGACCAGCAGTTCCGCATGGGCCCGTCCAAGGGCAAGGATTTCGACACCGGCAATGCGATGGGGCCGTGGATCGTCACCCGCGACGAACTGCCCGACGTGTCGAACCTGGCGATGACGTCGCGGATCAACGGCGAGGTCCAGGGGCGCAGCAATTCTTCGGGCATGCAGTTCAGCTTCGCCCAGTGCATCGCCTTCGTCTCGCGCGACGAGACGCTCTACCCCGGCGACGTGTTCGGATCGGGCACTGCGGGCAATGGCTGCGGGTTCGAGACCGGCCGCTATCTCGAGCCCGGCGACGTCATCGAGCTCGAGGTCGAGGGGATCGGCGTGCTGCGCAACCGCATCGGTGAACGGCGGAGCTGAGCCCGGCGCCCTGCCCGCCGGTCAGAAAGGAACGGCGCCGTTTCGTTATGGTGCCAGGCCGACCGCCGGGCTGCCTTCGACCGGCTGGTCCGGACGCCGCTGCGCGTCGGCGCGCTGCGCCTTCCAGGCGCGGGGGTTCACGAACCAGATGCATGCGGCCGACACTGCCGGCAGGATCATGAACAGGATCAGCGCCGACTGATAGGATTGTCCCGCATCGTACATCCGGCCCATCACCCAGGGGCCGGTCGCCGAGCCGAGATTGGCCATCGCCGTGAGCAGCCCCGTCAGCAGCCCGAGATGCTGGGTGCCATAGGTGTGGCGCGAGATCACCGGGCCGTCGACCATCACGCTCGAATGGCCCATCGCGCGCACCACGATATAGGCGATCAGCACGATCGGGTTGCCCAGCGCGAACGACAGGATCGCGCAGGTGGTGAGCAGGAAGTAGAGCCCCGCCAGCCCGCGGTTGGAGCTGCGGTCGAGGATATTGCCCGCGAGCACGCGGCCAAAGATCGCGACGACGCCGATTGCGCTTACCGCCCACGCCCCATCGTCCTTGCTGAGGCCGGCATCGAGCAGCATCAGCACCTGATGCTGGGTCAGCGCCTGATCGACGATGGTGACCAGGAAGAAGGCGATCGACATCAGCCAAAAGCTCGATCCGCGCATCATCTTGCCGAAATATTCGCGCACGCCGACGCTCTCGCTGGCGTCGCTCGCGCTCGCGGCCTGCTCGGTGATCGGCACGCGCAGCATGCCATAGATCAGCGCCGGGACCGCGACGAGCCAGATGCCGGCGGACAGCGCGGCCATGCCCGTACGCCACCCGAATGCCTGAATGAGATCGACGGTGACGACCGGCATGACCACGCCGCCGATCGCCGTGCCGAGCAGCACCATGCCCGTAGCCGTCCCCTGCGAGGCGCGGAAGGTGCGCCCGACCAGTACGAAGCACGACACCATCGCCCCCGGCCCGGCGATGCCGAGCAGCACGCCGACCGCATAATAGCTGGCGAGTCCGCCGACAAAGGCGAAGCCGAACAGCGCGATGCCGCCGAAGACGATCGACACCATCAGCGCACGCCACGCCCCGGCAATGTCGAGAAACCGTCCGAACACCAGGCACGAAATCACGCCGGTCAGATATTTGGCGGTCGCCAGCAGCGTCGCCTGCTCGCGGGTCCAGCCGAATTCCTTGATCACCTCGGGATAGATGAACGGCAGGGCATAGGCCGGCGCCGAGAATCCGAAGAACAATGCGGTGATCGCGATCGCCAGCACGCGCCAGTTGGCGCTGAACTCATCGCGGAATGCCTGGTCGAACTGGAACATCCCGGTACTCTCCCTGTGCGCCTCAGTTCTTCGCCACCCTGACGGTCTGAAGCTGCATATATTCTTCGAGCCCATAGAGGCCGAATTCGGTGCCGACACCCGATTGCTTGGCGCCGCCGAAGGGCACATCGGGCGAGATGCTGGCGTGATCGTTGACCCAGACCGTTCCGGCCTCAAGCCGCTGGGCAAAGGCAAGCGCTGCGGCGGGATCTGCCGACCATACCGACCCGCCCAGCCCGTTCTCGTTGGCGTTGGCGCGCGCGAGCGCGTCCTCGGGATCGCTGTAGCGGATCACCGGCAGGATCGGGCCGAACTGCTCCTCGTCGACGATTCGCATCCCGTCGGTCACATCGACCACGACCGAGAGCGGGAAGAAATAGCCGTCGCCTTCGCGTGCCTCGCCCCCCGCAAGGAAGCGCCCGCCGTGCGCGCGCGCATCGTCGGCGAGCGCGCGCACCAGATCGAACTGCTTGCGATTCTGCACCGGGCCGAACTGGCTCGCCGCATCACTGCCCGGTCCGACCACGGCCGTGCGGGCCATCTCGGCGAGCTTTTCCGCCAGCGCGTCATGGATGCTCTCATGGACATAGACGCGCTTCACCGCGGCACAGATCTGGCCGCTGTTGCCGAAGGCCTTGGCGAAGATCTTGGCCGCGACCTTGTCGACATCGGCATCGGGCAGCACGATCGCGGCGTCGTTGCCGCCAAGTTCGAGCGTCAGCCGTTTGAGGTTGGCGGCACCGTCCGCCATGATCGACCGGCCGGTGGGGGTCGATCCGGTGAAGACGATCTTGTCGATCCCCGGATGCGATGCGATCGCGCGGCCGATCTCGACCTCGCCCGTCACCGAATTGAGCACGCCTGGCGGAAGGTGCGCATTGGCGATCTCGACCATGCGCAGCGCCGCGAGCGGGGTGAAGGACGACGGCTTCATCACCACCGTATTGCCCGCGACCAGGCCGGGGATGATGTGCCAGATCGCGATCATCACCGGGAAGTTCCACGGGCTGATCGACGCGACCACGCCCAGCGGCTTGCGGTGCACCTCGACCCGGACGCTGTCGTCGTCCTTGAGGACGTCGACCGCGGGACGCAGCCCCGCGGTCGCGCGCGCCCAGGCGAGCGCGCCCATGATCTCGCCCACCGCATTGGGGACGGGCTTGCCCTGCTCGGCCGAAAGCAGCCGTGCCAGCTCGTCCTTGGCCGCCTCGATCGAATCGGCGATCGCGAGGATCGCGGCGGCGCGATCCTCGATCGGGGTCGCCGCCCAGCCGGGAAAGGCGCGCCGCGCCGCGGCGACGGCGGCGTCGAGATCGGCCGTGCTCGCCAGCGGCGCATCGGCGAACGGACGCCCCGTGGCGGGATCGATCACCGGGAAGGTTTCCGCCATCGCCAGCGGTTTCCCATCGACGATCAGGCGGACCCCGGTCACAGCTTGAACAGCTTTTGCGCGGTGCCGCTCTTGACCAGCTTCGCGGCAGCGGGATCGAGCGCGTTCACGCGGGCGAGGCACCCCGCCATGTCCCCGATATTGTGGGGATAGTCCGATCCGTACATCACTCGCTCCGGTCCGCCCGCGACCTCGATACACAGGTCGAGCGCGTTCTTCTCATAGACCACGCTGTCATAATAGATGCGGCGAAGATAGCTCGACGGCTTGTCCTTGATCTTCTCCGAGCAGGCCGGGATCATCTCGTGGCAGCGGTCGAGCCGCCCGGCCAGATAGGGCAGCGTCGCGCCGCCATGCCCGGCGATGATCGCGAGGTTCGGGTAGCGGTCGATGAACCCGTCGAGGATCATCCGCGACACGGCCAGCGTGGTATCGAACATGAAGCCGATCGGCGGCACCAGGCCGTATTCGTGCAATTCCATCTCGGCCGAGCCCTGCGGCGCGGTCGGATGGACCAGCACGGGCAGCGCGAGATCGTCGATCGCCTGCCAGATCGGCGCGAACTGCGGCGCCGTCAGGCTCTTGCCGTCGATATTGGCGCTGACGAACACGCCGACCGCACCCTGTACGACCGCCTCCGCAAGCACCTCGACCGCGCGCTCCGGATACTGCCAGGGCAAGGTCGCGAAGAAGCGGATGCGGTCCGGGAAACGCCCCTGCTGATAGGCCATGTGCGCGTTCATCTCGCGCGACACGCGGGTGCTCACCGCCTCCCCGCCCCAATAGGCGCTGGGGCAGGTCAGCGAGACGATGGCGATATCGACGCCGGCCTTGTCCATGTTCGCGACGCGCAGGTCATAGTCGAACATCTCGGGGAACAGCGTGACGAACGGCGCGCCGCTCATCCACACGCTGTCCTGTCCCGCCGCGGTCGGCTTCACCCCGTATTTGGGGGCGCCATGCGCGCGGATGTCGTTCAGCCATGCCTCGCTCAGCATGTGCGTGTGGACGTCGATCACCGGCACCGACGACATGCTCACTTCTCCAGGTTGATGCGGTTGGAAAGGCGGCCGAGCCCGTCGATCTCGACGTCGCACAGCTTGCCGTCGTAGCCCGACAGATAGGTGCCGATATTTCCGCGCGGATGCTTCTCGGTGCCCTTCGACGCGGTGCCGGTGTGGATGCAGTCGCCCGGCTCCATCGTGAACCATTTCGACGCGGTCGAGATCACCTGCTCGACCGGGAAGAAGTAGTTGGCGGTCGAATCGTCGGTGAAGCATTCGCCGTCGATATAGCCGCGCACCAGCAGCTTGTTGGGGTCCGGCACCTCGTCCTTGGTGGTCAGCCACGGGCCCATCGCCGCGAACGTGTCCGCCGCCTTGGACTTGGAGTGGTAGATGAACAGCAGCCAGTTGTTGTCGCCTTCGAAATTCGGGCGCCAGGCGGTGTGGTGCGGCTTGACGATATCGGCGGTCTGCTTGAGCGCGATCGAATCCTCGCCGAACTTGACCCCGCTGGCGGTCACGTCGTTGGTCAGCGTGTAGCCGAAGACATAGTCGAGCGCCTTTTCGGGCGGCACGTTCTTGGCGGTCTTGCCGAACACCACGACGGGCTCGGGCTCGGGGATCGACGGGCCATGGTCCTTGAGGATGTCGATCGTCTTGTTGTGGCCGGTGAGTGCCGAGCGCCCCTTGATGAAGAACATCGGCGCCGTCATCGGCTTCATCGCCTTGCTGTTCAAATTGTTGTTGTTGACCGCGCAGCCCAGGATCTTCGAAGGGCGCGGGTTCGGCGCCATCCAGTCGGTGCTCGCCGACAGGTCGATCACCGGCAGCTTGCCCGCAAGCGCGGCCTGGATCGCCTCGTTGGCAGTGTCGAGACCGGCATTGCCCGCCTCGATCAGGTCTTCCATCCAGCGATAGGCGTCCAGCGCCACGGCCTTGTCGTCGGCAACGCGGGCGATCACCGTCGGCTTGCCATCAATTCGGATCGTACCCAGTTTCATGCCGTCGACTCCCTAGATCTTATCGATTGTTCAGATGGTTTCGGTCGCGTCCTCGGGGATCATCCCCATCGCGATCTGATATTCGCGCTTCACCGCCTCGGGCTGGCCGACCTGGTGCTGATAGTCGGGCCGGTTGATCCGGTATTGCAGCGTGTCGCCCAGCCGCCGGCTCTCCTCGAGCGTCATCGACGCGGTGAAGAGCTCCTTGTGCTTGATCGGCAGCTCGACGCACTTGTTGAACTCGGCATCGCGGATCACGGCCTTGGGATCGCCCTCGCCCGCCTCGACCAGCTTCATGTTCGCCTCGAAGCTGCGGCGCATCATCACGATGCCCCAGTCGCTCTTGCCCAGATGCTCCTGCGTGCGGTCGGCGATCGTGCCCTGCCCGACCCAGGCGACGATGTCCTGGTTCATCACATGGCTGGTGATCCACTCGCCCTTCTCGTCCTTCACCGGGCCGGTCCAGTACGGGATACGCTCCTGCACGAACGGCTCGCGGTCGGCGGGCACGCGGTGGAACATCCAGGTCACCGACAGCGTGTTCTCGTCATCGACCGGCACGCGCCATTCGATATGGTCGCCCAGGAAGAAGGCGTTGGGCCACAAGGCCGTCGCACCGACCGTCCAGTGCGGATTGTCCTTGTCGGTATCCTCGCGCACGCGCTTGTAGATATGGCCGAACTCGAACTCCTCGAACGCCAGCTCGAGGTGCGTCGGGCCGTAGCTGCCGTCGCCCTTGAGCACCGAGGTCCAGTTGCGGTGCATCCACTCGAAATGGACCGGGTCGCAGCTATTCTCCTGGCACTGGAACCAGTTGCAGGGGACGTCGGCGAAGACGATCTGCTGGAACCCGTTGGTCCAGGTGAACGGCTCCCAATTGGGTACCAAGGGCGCCGGCTGCGGCCCCATATAGGCCCAGAGCATTCCGGCCTTCGCCTCGACCGGATAGGCCTTGGTGCGGATCTTGTCCTTGAAGCGCGCCTTGGGGTTGGCGATGTCCTCGAACGGCTGCTCGAGGCACTGGCCCGAGCTCGCGAAGCACCAGCCATGATAGCTGCAGCGCAGGCCGTCATCCTCGATGATGCCGTTGAGCATGTCGGCGCGGCGATGCGGGCATTGCCGGTCGATCAGACCGTAGCTGCCATTCTTCGATTTGAATGCGACCAGGTTCTCGCCGAGCAGCCGGACCGGCTTGATCCCCAGCTCGTCGACCTCGGCGACCGCAGCAAACGGATGCCAGTAACGGCGCAGCAGCTCGCCCATCGGCGTGCCTGGCCCAACCTGTGTGAAACGGCGATTCTGATCCGGGCCCACTTCAGCCTCTCTGTCTAACCTTCGCGACAAAACTGCGACGCTGGAACGCTATGCGCAACAACATCGGCAAATAGTTGCGCATATCGCAACAAATGCTATGATTTGGGTAATGGACAGGGACCTAAGACGGCGCGCACCGGATGCGCCTGCGTCGATCGCCACGGTGGCGATGGCGACTCGCATTCTCGACCTGCTGGCCGAAAGCGAGCGGCCGGTGGGCGTGCAGGAAATGGCGCAGACGCTGGGCATGACCAAGTCGCGCGCGTCGCGGCATCTTGCCAATCTCGAGATGCTCGGGTTGGTCAGCCGCGGCGGCGGGCGGCGCGGGTTCCAGCTCGGCTGGCGGATCGGCCGCTGGGGGCAGATCGCGGCGGGGCGGATGCAGATGCCCGAATTGCTGCGCGGCCCGCTCGACCGGCTCAACGAGGAAAGCGGCTGCACCGTGCTGCTCTGCGCGGTGGCCGGTGCCGACGCGGTGGTCGTCCAGTGCCTGCCCGCGCGCGCTGCGATGCGGATCGACGTTCAGCCCGGGCTGATGCTCAACCTGCCCGAGTCACCCACCGCGCGCGTCTGCTTCGCCTTCCAGCCGCGCGAGCGGCGGCGCGAACTGCTCGATCAGGCGGAATCGCGTGGCGAGAATTTCAGGATCGCCGATCGCGAGGCGTTCGAGCGCGAGGTCGCGATGGTCCAGGCGCGCCACTATAGCTGGGGCGTCAACAAGTTCGGCATCGGGCACAATGCGCTCGCCGCGCCGTTGTTCGACGGCGACACGATCGTCGCCGCGGTCACGCTGATGCTGGCGACCGACGCCGCGCCGGGGCCGCCCGCGCCTTATCTGGTCGAACTGCTGCTCGGCTGCGCGCAGCGCTGCTCGCGCCTGCTCGGCTCTCGCCACAGCTATCCGCGCGACTGAGCCGCCAGCGCAATCGCTTCCTCCGCCACGGCGCGGTCGCCGATATGGTTGAGCAGGATCAGGTTGAGCCGCGCGGCGAGCTTCAGGCTCTCTTCGACCGGTCGGTCGCCGTGCATCGCGATCAGCTTCTCATAGATATCGTCGGCGGCAGCCAGATTGGGATCGGTGATCAGCCGGGCCATCTCAATTCCCCTTTGCACGCAGGAGCGCCGCGCGGACCGCGGCCTCGTCCGGCGCATGCCAGCGCGCGCAGACATAGCTGTCGGGCCGGATCAGATAGATCGCACCCGGCGCCAGCGCATAGCGTTCGCGCAGCAGTTCATCCTCCTCGCCGGCAACGATCGTCTCGATCCCGGCAATGCCCGGATCGCGATCGGCAAGCAGCACGAAGCCGCGCCCCAGCCGCTCGAGCAGCCAGCCCTCGCCGAGCGGCGCATCAAGCGCGGGCCAGCCCGGCGCCACGCCGCCGCCCGCCCAGTCGTCGGCATCGGGGGTATTCAGCGGACTCTCCGGCAGCGCGACCGCGGTCGACAGCCGCCCCGAATTGACGAACGGCCGCGCGAACGGCACCTCGCTCGCCAGTTCGAGCACGGCGTCGCGATAGATGCGGCTCGCCGCCGATTTGGGCGTCATGAAGTCGGTCGAACGGCTCGAGTTCAGGATATTCTCGTCGGCGATTGCGATCGCCTCGGCGTCATAGCTTTCCAGCAGCTCGCTCCCCGCCTCGCCATGGAGGATCAGGTCGAGCTTCCAGCCGAGATTGTCGACATCGGCGAGCCCGCCATTGCACCCGCGCGCGCCGAACGGCGAGACGAGGTGCGCGCTGTCGCCCGCGAAGATCACCCGGTCATGGACGAAGCGCGCCATGCGGCGGCACTGGAAGGTGTAGACGCTGTACCATTCCTGCTCATAGGCAACGTCCTGGCCCAGCATCGCGCGCACCAGCGGGTCGACATTCTCGGGCTTCACCGCCGCGGCGCGGTCGATGTTCCAGCCGAGCTGGAAATCGAGCCGCCAGACATTGTCGGGCTGCTTGTGCATCAGCGCCGACTGGCCGGGATTGAAAGGCGGATCGAACCAGAACCACCGTTCCGACGGCCGCTCGCCCGTCATCTTGACGTCGGCGATCAGGAAATTGTCCTCGAACACCCGCCCCTCGAAATCGAGGCCGAGCGCGTCGCGCGCTGCCGATCGGCTGCCGTCGCATGCGATCACCCAATCGGCATCGATCGTGTAGCCCCCATCTGCCGTCTCGACCTCGATGCGCGCGCCCTCGGGCTGCGGCACGAGGCCGGCCATGCGGTGGCCCCAGCGCAGCTCGACATTCGGCAGCGTCTCCAGCGCCGCGATCAGCCGGTCCTCGACATGATATTGCTGGATGTTGATGAAGCCCGGGCGCTTCTGGTTCTTCACCGGCAGCATGTCGAACTGGAACACCGGTTCCTCGCGGTCGCCCCAGAACACCTTGCCGACATTCCAGATCACGCCCTTGTCGACGATCGCGTCGCCGACGCCGAGCCGGTCGAAGATATCGAGCGAGCGCTTGGCGAAGCAGATCGCCTTCGATCCTGCCGCGACGAAATCGAGCTGCGACAGCACCACCACCCGGTGCCCGCGCCGGCCAAGGTCGAGCGCCATGGCAAGGCCCACCGGCCCTGCCCCGACGATCACGACCGGCGCGGTCTCGTTCTGCACGGCGGGCGGCGGCGCGGCGCCGATCTCGCGCCAGACCGGAATGTTCGACACGTTCGCCATCGCTCAGCCCTGAAGCTGCGCCCAGACTTCGCGGTCGCGCTCCATCGTCCAGATGCGCGGCCGCTCGATCCCGTCGAACTCGTCCCACAGACGCTGGACGTTGAACGGCAGGCAATGCTCGAAGATCGGCCAATGCCCGAATTTGGGGCCAAGCGCGGTGTGCGTCGCCTCGAATGCATCCTTGAGCGTGCCGCCATTCCTGTGCGCCGCGCCGACATGCTCGATCATGCCGTTGAGGAACTCGCGGGTCTGCTCGATCGCCGCGTCGACCTCGGCGCGGCCGCGCGCCACCGCGCCGCGCCCGCCGATCAGCTGCTGCGCGCCATAGGCCTTGACCTTGTCGAGCGTGCCGGTCGCCCAGTCGAAGTGGAACGCATCGCCGGTGTAGAGCGCCGCCTGCGCCTCGACCAGGTCGCCTGCGAACAGCGTGCCGCTCTTCTCGTGCCACACCACGATGTCGCCCTCGGTATGGCCGCGCCCGCAGAATTGCAGGTCGAGCTTGCCGCGGTCGCCGCCCAGGTCGATCGAATAGCTGTTGGTGAAGGTGATCGACGGCCGGGTCAGGCCCGGGATTTCGTCGGGCTGCTTGAACAGGCGCGGCATCCGCCCGAACTCGCTCGCCCAATCCTGTTCGCCGCGCTCCTCGACCAGCGCCGCGGTGGCGTTGCTCATGATGATGTCCTGCGCATCGAACGCGCTCGCGCCCAGCACGCGCACGGCATGATAGTGCGTCAGGATCAGGTAGCGGACCGGCTTGTCGGTATGCTCGCGCAGCTTGGTCAGCCAGTCTCGCGCCGCAGCCGGGGTCGCGCGCGCCTCGATCGCGACGATGAAATCCTCACCCTCGAACGCGCCGACATTGGGATCGCCCTCGGCGGTCAGCGCGTAGATGCCGTCGCCCAGCACCTCCAGCGTCTCGGTCTTCTCGGCAAGGTCTGTCGACGATGCGAACGGCTTGGCCATGGTATCTCTTCCTCTCAGTTCGTGCTGGCCGCCGCGATCGCATCGGCGACCCGGTCGACATTATTGGCGTTGAGCCCGGCGACGTTGATCCGGCCCGAACTGGTCAGGTGCACATGATGATCGCGGCGCAGCGTCTCGACCGCATCCGGCGCGATGCCCAGCATCGTGAACATGCCGCGCTGCTTCGCGATGAAGCCGTAGTCGCGCGTGCCCTGCGCCGCGAGCCGTGTCGCCAGCCGTTCGCGCATCGCATTGATCCGCCCGCGCATCAGCGTCAGCTCGCCTTCCCAGACCCGGCGCAGCTCGGCGTCGCCCAGCACCTTTGCGACAACCGCCGCACCGTGATCGGGCGGCATCGACCAGAGCGTGCGCGCAACCGGCAGCGCGTGCGCATGCGCGAGCACCGCATCCTTCTCGCTCCCGCCGACCACGGTCAGCGCGCCCACCCGCTCGCGGTACAGTGCAAAATTCTTGGAGTATGAGCTGGCGACGATGAACTCGGGAATCTGTTCCGCCAGCAGCCGGATGCCGGCAGCATCCTCGGCCAGCCCATCGCCCAGGCCGAGATAGGCGAGATCCACCAGCACCGCCGCGCCGCTTTTCGCGACCAGCCCGGCGACCGCCCGCCACTGCTCCCGGTCCAGATCCGCGCCGGTGGGGTTGTGGCAGCAGCCGTGCAACAGCAGCGTGTCGCGCGGGCCGAGATCGGCGAGCGCCGCCATCATCTCGTCGAAGCGCAGCGCACCCGCCGCCATGTCGTAATAGGGATAGACGACGACCTCATGCCCGCTCGCCTTGAGGATGCCGGGATGGTTGGGCCAGGTCGGCCCGGGAATGAACACGCGTCCCTCCGGCCGCAGCTTGCGCAGCAGATCGGACGCCAGCCGAAGCGCGCCGGTGCCACCCGGTGCCTGGATCGTGCGGCTGCGCGCGAAGCCGTCACTGCCCTTGCCGAACAGCAGCCCGCGCGTCTGCGTGTTGTAGTCAGCATTGCCCGCGGAGGAGAGGTAACGCTTGCTGGGCTGAGTCTCCGCCAGCCAGCGCTCGGCCGTCTTGACGCAATCGAGCACCGGCGCCTCGCCATGTTCGTTCTGATAGATGCCGATGCCCAGATCGACCTTGTCCGGACTCTTGTCCTGGGCAAGCAGCTGCGCGAGGCCAAGGATCGGATCGAGCGGCGGCTCGGCAAGGTCGGCGAACATCATAATCTCCAATCTGTTTCGCTATACGATACGCAGTAGCGATATACGCTACAAGTCAATTTCTGATGTACAATGCTGTCAGAATGCCTCAGCGGCACGTTCCGCTGCCGCCCGCCGGGCCGCGGTCATCTCGCCAGTCAGCTCGCGATAATGCGCCGCCACATCGGGCACGCGATCCGGGTGTCCCGCATCGAAGGGCGGCGCCGGATCATATTCGTTGCCGAGCTGGATCAGCTTCGCCTGATCCTCGCCCCAGATATGGGCGATCAAGGTCAGCGCGAAGTCGATGCCCGCGGTCACCCCGCCGCCCGTCACGCGGTTGCGATCGATCACCACGCGTTCGCTGACCGGGATCGCGCCCAGCACAGGGAGGAGGTCCATCACGCTCCAGTGCGTCGCTGCGCGATAGCCTCGGAGCAACCCTGCCGCGCCAAGCACCAGCGCACCGGTGCAGACCGACGTGATCCACTGCGCACGCGGTTCCCGCTCGCGCAGAAAGCCGAGCAGTTCAGCGTCTTCCATCAGCCCGGTCGAGCCGGGGCCGCCGGGCAGGAAGATCATGTCCAGCTCCGGCGCATCGGCCAGCCGCATCTCGGGCAACAGGCGATAGCCCGAATCGGTGGTGAGGGGATCGAGCGTTTTGGCCAGCAGGATCGTCCGCGCGCCGCGCACGCGGGAGAGGATGTCGAACGGCCCGACGAAATCGAGGTTCGTCATCCGCTCGAACGCGATCATGCCGATGGTGAACGGTTTCTGCTCCACCCTCCCTCTCCCCTGCGATCTCAATGACGCCAACTTGTCTCGATATGCGATCTATTGTCACGAATTACGTGACACTCTATAGCAATCCGAGACAAGGTCAATCACGGTAGGACGCATGGTGGACGCATCGCTTTCGATCTCGCAAGCCGTCATCGACGCCGGATTCCGGCTGCCCCGCGTGATCCAGAAGGACACGCCCTTCCTGCTCCATCGCCGCACCGGGAACATCCTCCAAGTCTCGGGGATGATCGCGCAGTTCGAGGGGGAGCGGCCCTATCTCGGGCGGCTCGGCGCCGAGCTCATGTCAGCCGACGGCGCGAAGGCGGCGGAACTGAGCGCGCTCAACATCCTCGCATGGCTGGCGCAGGCGACGGACGACGACGCGGATCGCGTTGATTGCTGCCTGGAGCTCAACGGATTTGTCGCCTGCACGCCCGACTTCACCGAGCAGAGCCAGGTCATCAGCGGTGCCAGCCGGCTCATCGTCGCGGTGCTCGGCGAGCGCGGGCGGCATTGCCGCACCTCGATCGGCGTGACCGCGTTGCCCTTCGGTGTCCCGGTCGAGATCAACGCGCGCTTCGTGCTCCGCGACTAGAGTTCGATCACCGCGCCGGGATTCATCCGGTTGTGCGGATCGAGTGCGCGTTTGACCGCACGGATCAGGTCGAGTTCGGCCGCGTCGAGCGCGTCCGCGACGGCTGCCCGCATCCGCCGGCCCACGCCATGCTCGGCGCAGATCGTTCCGCCCAGCCGCAGCGCGATCGCCTCAACCTTGGCGGCGATCGCCTCCGCAGTCCCGGCGAAACGCTCCGTATCATTCGCCCCGCGATGGACGGAGAAATGGATATTGCCGTCGCCGAGATGACCGAAGCCCAGCGTCTCGCACCCGGGCAGCAGCCCTGCGGCCGCAGCTTCCGTCTCGACCAGAAAGGCCGGAACCTGCCCCAGCGGCACCGCGACATCGACACTGATCGAGGGCTTGCCCGCAGCCTTGCCCACCACCACCGCCTCGCGGATCCGCCAAAGCTCGCGCCGCTGCGCCTCGCTCTCGGCAAGCATGCCGTCTAGCGCCAAACCTTGTTCGAAAACATCCGCGAGCGCCGCCTCCACTGCGGCACGCAACGGCAGCCCCGTCGCGGCAGTGGCGACCTCGGCCAGCACGAACCAGCCATGCGCGCCGGAATCGGGCACGCGCAGCCCCGGCACCGCGGCCATGCCCCATTCGACGCCGCGCCGCTGGATCAGCTCGAAGCTGGTGACGAGATCGCCCAGGGCCGTGCGCAAGGCGCCAAGCAGCGCGAGCGCCGCAGCCGGATCCTCGACCGCGAGCCATAAGGTCTCGATCTGGCGCGACGCGGGAACGAGCCGCAATGCAGCGGCGGTGACGACGCCCAGCGTCCCCTCACCGCCGATGAACAGCTGCTTGAGATCGTATCCCATATTGTTCTTGGCGAGCGTGCGCAGCCCGTTCCACACCCGCCCGTCGGGCAGGACGACCTCAAGCCCCAGCACCTGGTTGCGCATCACGCCATGGCGCAGCGCGCGGATTCCGCCGGCATTGGTCGAGACGAGCCCGCCGATCGTCGCGCTGCCTTCCGAACCGAGCCCGAGCGGGATGGTGAAACCGTGCGCCGCTACCGCTTCCTGCACCTCGGCCAGGATGCATCCGGCTTCGGCGATGACCGCTGGTGCGTGAAGGTCGATCGCGCGGATCGATCGCAGGCGGCGGGTCGATAGCAGCAGCGCCGGTGTTTCCGCCGGAACCGCACAACCGCCGACCAGCCCGGTATTGCCGCCCTGCGGAACGATCGCGATGCCCTGCGCCGCGGCTGCCTGAACCAGCCTCGCGACCTCAGCGGTCGAGCGCGGCCGGGCTACCGCCTGCGCGCCGCTCGGCCAGTTGCCCGTCATGTCGCGCAGACAGGCCGCGCGCGCATCCTCGTCCCGCACAAACAGGTCCGCGCCCAGCGTTTCGCTGAGCGCGGACAGGCACGGGTCAGTAGGAGAAGCGGAAGCCGGCACGGTAGTAACGGCCGATCCGGTCATACATGCCGGCGATGGCGATCACCGGGAAGGGCGGCTCCTTGTCCAGCAGGTTGTTGACGTTGAAGTAGAATTGCAGCTTGCGCTTGCCGTCCTTGATCACGTCGAACTGGGTCGACAGGTCGAGGTAGAAGCGGCTGTCGACCCGGTTGTTGCCGATCGAGATGGGCGAGGCGGGATCATAGTATTTGTCACCCGGCCCGACCAGCGTCGCGTCGAACTTGCCGCCGCCGATATAGCGGCCCTGCAGGTTGATCGTCACCGGATCCTGGGCCCAGGTGATCGAGCCGGTGGCGGTCCAGCTCGGCGTGTTGGTCGCGCTGAGCTGCTGCCCCGCGGTGAAGGCGGTGCCGCCGACCGATCCGGCGCGATCGATCCTGCCGCCCAGCGACTGGATCACCCCGGCCGAGTTGAAGCGCGGCGCAGCGCCGGTGCCGTCGTCGAAGATCAGGTCCTTGACGTAGGATGCCATGCCGCGAAGCGTCAGCTCGCCGCTGCCGATACGCGTCCGATAGGTCGCGGCGAGATCGAGGCCGCGGGTGCGGATGCCGGCGATGTTGAGCAGCTGGACCGATACCGAATTCACCTGCGTCGCGCCGCCCGTCCCCGTGCGGTTGACGAAGTTGCAGAAGAAGGGCGTGCCCGTTTCCGCGAAGCAATTGTCGAGGATCGATTGCGCCGAGTAGCTGGCGATCGCACCACCAATGTCGATGTCGTAATAGTCCGCCGACAGCGTCAGCCCGGGAATGAAGGTCGGCGTGAACACCGCCCCCACGGTCCAGGTATCCGCTTCCTCGGGCTTCAGCGTCGGGCTCGGCTGGTTGACCGTCGAGATCTGCGTCGTCACGCCGCTCCACGGGTTGCGCAGCTGCGCAAGGCTCGCGGTCGTCGCGTAGAGATCCGAATTGTTGGGCGCCCGGATGTCGCGCGACCGCGTCGCCCGGAAACGCAGGTCCGGGAACGGCGCATAGATCGCGCCCAGCTTCCAGGTCGTGACGCCGCCCGAGGTCGAATAGTCGGTGTAGCGGATCGCGCCGTTCAGCTCGAGATGATGCGCGAAGGACACGTCGCGCAGCAGCGGCGCGACGACTTCGGCGAACACCTCCTTCACGTCATAGCCGCCCGAATAGGGCTTGGGGTTGCTGTAATTGAAGCCGTTCGCCTGCGAGATCACGTCGGAAATGGCGGTCGCCTCTTCCTTGCGCCATTCGCCGCCGAACGCGATGGCCAGCGGACCGCCGGGAAGCTTGAACAGCTCGCCCTGCGCCGTCAGCGCCGCGACCTGCTGCTTGGTCGTGATCTGGTTGAAGATGTCGCCCGTGACGTAATCGATCGCAGCGGCGCTGGGCGAGCCCTGGCCGAACAGGTTGATCGGCACGCAGCCGGCCGCAGCGGAATTGAAGCGGTTGAGCACTTCGCCGGTCGCGGTGACCGTACCGTTCGCCTGAGTCGCCGCACAGACCACCTGGCTGCCGACGCGCACCGCATCCACGGCGAAGCGGAAGTTGTTCTCGATGCGCAGGCCCGAGACGTTCGCGGTGAGGACGTTGCGGCCATATTGATAGTAGCCGTCCAGCTTCCAGCCGCCGCCGAAATCATAGTCGAACCCGCCGACGAACCGCTCGGTCGTGTTCTCGTTGGCGCGCTTGATCGGACCGAAATCGTTATACGGCCTGCCGAGCGTGAAGGAGCCGATGTTGTTCGTGACCATGATGTCGCGGATCGACGAATGGAGGAAGGCGTTGTCGCGCAGGATCGTCGCCGCCGCGCCCTGATCGCGCACCGGCGGCGAGTTGCCGTAGCCGCCGCTGCGGCCATAGCTCGCCTCGACGAAGACGTTGAGCTTGTCGGTCACCTCATAGTCGATATGGCCGAAGGCCACGCGGCGGGTGGTCGGCACGATCAGCGTCCACCCGTCCTGCGGATAGAGGCCCTTGTTACCGCCCGTGAAGTTGCTCGCCAGCGTGCTGCCCGCGCCATAATTGGCGTAGTTGCCGTAGTTGAACGGGATCGGCGTGCCACCGGGGCCGAACTGGATGCCGCGCAGTGCGCCGCCGACGCCGGCATTGGCACCGGTGATCAGGCCGCCATAGGCCATGTTGATGAAGGTGACGCCGCGCTCATAGACGCGTGAGGGCACGCCGGCCGGCCGCGGGCCGACATAGGAGATCAGGCCCGGCTGCTCAGCAAAGGATTCGCGCCCGAACGGGTCGGTGACGCCCTTGGACTTCACATATTCGCCGCCGATCACGATGTGCCCGCGTCCGTCGGAGAAGGGTGCGCCGAACGCCAGCGCCGCGCGGGTCTCGCGTGCGTCGCCGCGATCGCTGATGCCCATCGAGGCTTCGCCCTTGATCCCCTCGAGCCGCTTGTTGAGCAGCACGTTGACCACGCCCGACACCGCGTCCGAACCATAGGCCGCCGATGCACCGCCGGTGACCACGTCGATACGATCGACCAGGATCTGCGGGATCAGGTTGAGATCGACCTGCCCGGTCGCGGCCGAGGGCACGAAGCGGCGGCTATCGACCAGCGTCAGTGTGCGGATCACGCCCAGCGCCCGCAGGTCGGCCGAGAACTGACCGGTACCCAGCGTCGCCGCAGTGTTGGTCTGCGGGCCCTGCGTGTTGCGGAACGAGGGGACTTCGCCCAGGAAATCGCCGATGCTGCTCGATCCGCGCGCTTCGAGGATCTCGGCACCCAGCACCTTGGTCGGGGTCGGCGCCTCGACGTCGCGGCGCGAAATGCGGCTGCCGGTGACGACGATCTCGCCAGGCTGTTCCTGCGCCGTTTCAGGCTCAGCCGCGCTGTCCTGCGCCTGTGCCACTGCAGGCACGGCGCAAATCGCCGTCGCGAGCAGCGCAACGCGCAGCTTCAGCCTGATTCCCGCTCCTTGTCCGTTGTTGAACCGCATTGGGCCTCCCCTCTTTTATGTTGTGAACGTGTTCCGAGGAAACTTACCCCGAACTGAAATCGTGTCAATACGTGAAACACTGTTTCGTAATACGTGACAACATCCGTGACACGCGCACGAATGCGGCGCGGTCGGAACAACCACGCTTAGAGACGTTCAATCTCAGGATTTTTCCGGAATCAGCTCCGGCGGTACGGGTCCTCGAAAGCAGGAATAACCGTGCCGCTGCAGTCGCCGAAACCGATGCGATAGCCGTCGCCCCGGCACTGCCCGCGCAGAATCAGCGTATCGCCATCCTCGACAAAGCTGCGCTGCGCACCACCGGCAAGCGTCAACGGCTCCTTGCCACCCCAGCTCAGTTCGAGCAGGCTGCCGAAGCTGCCCTTGTCCGGTCCCGATATCGTGCCGGTACCGAGCAGGTCGCCGACCTCCATCCGGCATCCGGCCGTGCTGTGATGCGCCAGCTGCTGCGCGGCGGAATAATACATCTCGCGATAGCTGGTCCGGCTGATCACCGATTCCGCGCCGCCCTCCGGCGTCAGGCCAACCTCGAGGTCGATGTCGTAGAGCATCGGACCCGGCTCATCGAGATAGGGGAGCAATGGCTTCTCGCGTGCCGGCCCATGGGCACGGAACGGCTCCAGCGCCGCCGCGGTCACGATCCACGGGCTGATCGTCGTCGCGGTCGCCTTGCCCTGGAAAGGGCCGAGCGGCTGATATTCCCACGCCTGGATATCGCGCGCCGACCAGTCGTTGAGCAGCACATAGCCGAAGATCATCGCATCCGCCTCGGCCACGGTCAGCGGATCGGACGATCCGGTCCCGACGATCGCCCCCAGCTCCAGCTCGATGTCGAACCGTGCCGACGGGGCGAAGCGCGGTGCGGCGTCTTCCGGCCCCTTCACCTGGCCCCAGGGCCGCCGCACATCGGTGCCCGAGACGACGACCGACGAGGCACGGCCGTTGTAACCGATCGGGATATGCAGCCAGTTGGGCGGCAACGCATTCTCGGCCCCGCGGAACATCGTACCTACGTTGAAGGCGTGCTGCCGGCTCGCGTAGAAATCGGTGTATCCGGCCACCCGGAACGGCAGATGCAGCTGCGCGCCGGCCATCGGCACAAGATGCGGCTCGACCGCCACGCGCTCCGCAGCGCCCTCGGCGAGCAATGCGATCAACTGTGCGCGCAACGCCCCCCATACGGCCGGGCCTTGGGCCATCAGCGTGTTCCAGCCTGGCTCGGCGAACAGCGGCACGTCACCCAGCCGCAGCAACCCCGCCGCCTCCAGTGCGGCCATATCGAGGATCCGGTCGCCGATCGCGACGCCGCAGCGCGGGCCGCGCGTCGCATCGCTGAACACGCCATAGGGCAGGTTGTTGAGCGGAAAATCGGTGTCGGCCGCGTTGGCGGCCGCGACCCAGGATCGCAGCGGGCTCATAGTATCTCCGGCAGTCAGTGAATCGGCTTCAGGCCGGGTCGATCGACCCGTCGAACTTCTTGTCGAGCCCGTCCCAGCAATCGGCATAGTCGGACTGCAGCGGCGCCTCGCGCGCCGCCCAGTCGGTCAGATGCTGGGGGAAGCGGGTCTCGAACATGAAGCTCATCGTCTTGTCGAGCTTCTCGGGCTTGAGCGCGGCGTTGCTCGCCTTTTCGAACGCGTTGCGGTCGGGCCCATGCGGCAGCATGCAATTGTGCAGGCTCATGCCGCCGGGCGCGAAGCCGTCGGGCTTGGCGTCATACTCGCCATAGATATTGCCCATCAGCTCGCTCATCACATTCTTGTGATACCAGGGCGGGCGGAAGCTGTGCTCGGCGACCAGCCAGCGTTCGCGGAACAGCACGAAATCGATGTTGGCCGTTCCCGGGATCTCCGACCGCGCGGTCAGCACGGTGAAGATCGACGGATCGGGATGGTCGAACAGGATCGCGCCGACGGGGCTGTAGGTCGACAGGTCGTATTTGTAGGGCGCGTAGTTGCCGTGCCACGCCACCACGTCGAGCGGGCTGTGCGGGATCGCGCTCTGGTGGAACTGACCGCACCATTTGATCGTCAGGGTCGAGGGTGTCTCGCGGTCCTCGAACGCGGCCACCGGCGTCTTGAAATCGCGCGGGTTGGCCATGCAGTTGGCGCCGATCGGGCCGCGGTCGGGCAGCGCGAAGGGCTGGCCGTAATTCTCGCAGACAAAGCCGCGGCACGGCCCGTCGATCACCTCGACGCGATAGACGAGGCCACGCGGCAGCACCGCGATCTCGCCCGGCGCGATCTCGATCACGCCCAGCTCGGTGCAGAAGCGCAGCCGCCCTTCCTGCGGCACCACCAGCAGCTCGCCATCGGCCGAGTAGAAATAGGAATCCACCATCGACGCGGTGACCAGATAGACATGGCTCGCCATGCCGGTCTGGGTGTTGACGTCGCCCGCGGTGGTGACCGTGCGCATGCCGGTCAGCCAGGTCAGCTCGCCCGCGCCGTGCGGAACCGGGTTCCAGCGATACTGGCCAAGGCTGGCGACGCCCGGGACGATGTTCGGCGCGGATTTCCAGTGCGGCAGCTCGATCGCGGCGAAGCGGCCGACATGGCGTACGCTCGGGCGGATGCGATAGCACCAGCTGCGCTCATTCTGTCCGCGCGGCGCGGTGAAGGCGGTTCCCGAAAGCTGTTCGGCATAGAGGCCATAGGGGCATTTCTGCGGCGAGTTCTGCCCCTGGGGCAGCGCGCCGGGCAGGGCTTCGGTTTCGAAGTCGTTGCCAAAGCCGGGCATATAGCCCACCGCCTGCATGTTGTGCGACGCCATGCCACTCTCCATAATTAGTTGCATATGCAACAATTAGTTCTTGCAATAGATGCGAATGCAACGATAAGCAAGCGCCCATGAGCGCGAAATCGCCTTCCGGAAAGCCCTTCGATCTCGACCGGTTCCTTCCCTATCTGCTCAATCAGGCGGGGGAACGGACCGGCAAGAGGTTCGAGCCGGCCTATCGCGAGACCCATGGCTTCAGCCGCACGCAATGGCGTATCCTCGCGCATCTCGGCAGTTATGGCGAACTCACCGCCGCGACCGTCTCGCGCCGCTCGAATACCGAAAAGACCAAGGTCAGCCGCGCCGTCGCGGCGCTCGAGGAGGGCGGCTGGCTCGAACGCGTCGCCGCCGACGACCGCCGCGCCGAGCTGCTGCGCCTGACCGCCTCGGGCCACGCCTTGTTCGACGGACTTGCCGAACAGGCCGTTGCGTTCGATCGCGCACTGCGCAAGAGCCTCGGCGCCGAACAGGCGCAGGCGCTCGAAACGATGCTCAGGCAGTTGGCGGCTGAAGACTAAGCGGCATCAGTCCGCGACGGGAGGAAGATTCGCATGCGCTATGACGTGGTGATCGTGGGGGCGGGACATGGTGGCGCGCAGGCGGCGATCGCGCTGCGCCAGGCCAAGTTCGAAGGCAGCATCGCGATCATCGGCGACGAGCCCGAGCTGCCCTATGAACGGCCGCCGCTGTCCAAGGAGTATTTCTCGGGCGAGAAGACGTTCGAGCGAATCATGATCCGTCCTGCGGCCTTCTGGGAAGAGCGCAAGGTCGAGATGCTGCTCGGCCGCCGTGTCGTCAGTGTCGATGCGCCGGCGCATCAGGTCACCACTTCGGGCGGCGAGGCGATCGACTATGGCCATCTGATCTGGGCGACCGGCGGCGCGCCACGCCGGCTGGGATGCTCGGGCAATGATGCGGCAGGCGTCCACACCGTGCGCACCCGCGCCGATGCCGACCGGATGATGGCCGAGCTGCCCGGCGTCACCCGCGCGGTGGTGATCGGCGGCGGCTATATCGGGCTTGAGGCCGCAGCCGTACTCGCCAAGGCGGGCAAGCAGGTGGTGCTATTGGAAGCGCTCGATCGCGTGCTGGCCCGCGTCGCGGGCGAGCCGCTGTCGCGCTTCTTCGAAGCGGAGCATCGCGCGCATGGCGTCGATGTCCGGCTGGGCGTCGCGGTCGATTGCATCGAGACCGCCGACGGCAAGGCCACGGGCGTACGGCTCAAGGACGGCGAAGTGATTTCCGCCGAGATGGTGATCGTCGGCATCGGCATCGTACCGGCGGTTCAGCCGCTGCTCGATGCAGGGGCCGAGGGCGGCAACGGCGTCGCGGTCGACGGACATTGCCGCACCTCGCTGCCCGATGTGTTCGCGATCGGCGACTGCGCGCTCCACGCCAATCACTATGCCGACGACATGCCCGTGCGGCTGGAGTCAGTTCAAAACGCCAACGATCAGGCCACCGTCGCAGCCAAGACCATCGCCGGGGCCGAGGCATATTACGATGCGGTGCCTTGGTTCTGGTCGAACCAGTATGACCTCAAGCTCCAGACCGTCGGCCTCTCGACCGGACATGATGCCGCAGTCCTGCGCGGCGATCCGGCAAACCGGAGCTTCTCGGTGATCTACCTCAAGGACGGCCACGTCATCGCGCTCGACTGCGTCAATGCCACCAAGGATTATGTCCAGGGCCGCAAGCTGGTGGTCGAGCGGCTGGCGATCGACCCTGGCCTGCTCGCCGACTCCACGACCCCGCTCAAGGAAATGGCTGGCTGAGACAAGGCGCCCCGGCCGCGCATTGCGCGCCGGCCCATGCCCCGTCATCGGCATCAAGCTGAGCGGGACGCTGATGCTTCCTTCGCGAGACTGGACATTGCCGAACCGCGTCCACGCGCGCGGCGCGCAGACAACACCTGCGCGCGCCACGCGCGCGCGAAAGGCGATCGAAGCCTGCTTCTCGCCCGCTCTGGGGCATGGGCTCTCACACCAGCGCCTTCCCAGGAATTTTCTGATTTTGAAAATTTTTCTCTTTTCGCTTGAAATTCTCCATTTTGTCTGACGGTATAGAAATCGGCACGCCGCCATCTCATTCAGGACCGATCGCAAGAAAACGGCCTGGGCATGCCGCGAGGAGGAGAAGGGGAATTCTATGAAAACTGTTCATCTGGGCTGGCTCGCCAGCACTGCACTTACCATCATCGCCGTTCAGAGCCCGGCCCATGCGCAGACGGCCCCGGATGCCGCCGCGGAGAACACTCCCGCGGAGGACGACGTCGTGGTGACGGGATCGCGCATTCAGCGCTCGGGCTTCGATGCGCCCACTCCGACCACCGTGATCGGTGAAGCCGAACTGGCGCTGGGCAACCGCCCGAGCGTCGCGCAGGTCCTGAACGACGTACCACAGTTTCGCGCGACCTCGACGCCGACGACCACCGGCGGCAACACCAACAGCGGCGTCTCGACCGCGGACATGCGCGGGCTTGGCGGCGTGCGCACGCTCACCCTGCTCAACGGCCATCGATTCTCGGGTTCTGCCGACCTCAACACCGTCCCGCAAAGCCTGGTCAAGCGCATCGACGTCGTCACCGGCGGCGCCTCCGCCGCCTGGGGTTCGGGCGCGGTCGCCGGCGTGGTCAACATCATCCTCGACGACGACTTCACCGGCTGGAAACTCGGCGCGCAGGCGGGCGTGTCGTCGCGCGGCGACGGTGGGCGCTACGGCGCCGACATTGCCTGGGGCACCGACTTCGCGGGCGGACGCGGCCACTTCATGGTCGCGGGCGACTATATGAAGGAAGACGGCATCCTCACCCGCAAGGGGCGGCCCAACCTCGAGGCCGGCCTGTTCGTGCATCCGACCGAAGGCCTCAAGTTCGTCCGGGACCCCAATTCGACGCAAGTTTACAATGGCGGCTCGATCCTCAGCACCAGTGCCGCTCCCTATGGCCTGGTCTTCGGCCCGGACGGCAACATCAATCCCTTCCCGTTCGGCAGCGTCACCAGCGGCGCGACGACAGTCGGCGGCGGCGGTCAGAACACCTATGACTATGTTCCGATCAGCGCGCCCTATCAGCGCATCAACGCCTTTGCGCGCGCCAGCTACGACGTGACCGATTCGCTGAAGGTCTGGGCGCAGTTCAGCTTCCACCGGATGACCGGCAATTACGGCCTATTCCCCGAGACCGCGGCGGACGCGAGCACGCTGATCCGGCCCGACAACGCCTTCCTGACTGCTGCGAACCGCACCCGTCTGGCCGCGGCGGGCGTCACCGGGCCGTTCCTCCTCGGCCGCTTCCTCGACGATATCGGCTCGAAGCGGGAAATGCTGACGCTCCGCTACAGCCGCCGCAACCTCGAGGGCGCGATCGGCCTTGAAGGCAGCTTCGGCAATGGCTGGAAGTACAACGCCTATTACGACCACGGCGAAGTCCGGCTGGATCAGGGGATCAACAACCAGCGGATCAAGGCCCGCTTCGCCAACGGCGTCGATTCGGTACTTGTTGGCAACACGCCGACCTGCCGGATCAACGCTGACGCCTCGACCACCAATGACGATCCCAATTGCGTGCCGATCAATATCCTCGGCAATGGCAACATCTCCGACGCGGCGGCGAAATGGGCCTTTGCCGGCTCGCACCTCATCGCCACGATCAAGCTTGACGCGGCGGGCGCCAGCCTGTCCGGCCAGCCCTTCTCGACCTGGGCCGGGCCGGTCGACATCGCGCTCGGCACCGACGTCCGCTGGGAAAAGCAGGTCACCAACTATGTCGACCCACTGTCGCTGGCCAACGCGCTCAGCGTGCTCAACTCGTCGGCCACAAACGGCGGCTTCAACGTCAAGGAAGCCTTTGTCGAAGCGAATCTTCCCCTGCTCGATGCCGAAGGCGTGGCCAAGCTCGAGATCAACGGCGCTGCCCGCTACTCGGACTACAGCACCAGCGGCGGCATCTGGTCGTGGAAGACCGGGGGCACGCTGCGCCTGGTCAACGATCTGCTGCTGCGCGCTGTCTATTCGCGCGACATCCGCTCGCCCAGCATCACCGAATATTATCTGAGCCGCTCGGTGAATATCGGCGTTGTCCAGGACCCCTATCGGGGTGGCGCGGTGCAGAGCAACGTCACCGTCTATGGTGGCGGCAACAAGAATCTGACGCCGGAGATCTCGCACACGCTGACGCTCGGCGGGTCGTATTCGCCGAGTTTCATCCCGGGCTTCCGCCTGTCGGTCGACTATTACGACATCAACATCGACAACGTCATCACTGTGATCCCGACGCAGACACTGCTCACCCAGTGTTTTGCCAAGGCGCCGTCCGACCCGACCTGCGGCGGAGTCATCGTTCGCAAGGCGAACGGTGAAATCGACACGCTGACGAACCCCTATCTCAACCTCGCCAACTACAACACGCAGGGCCTCGATATCGAGGCGTCGTACCGCACGGCGCTAGGCAACGGGCAGTTGACCGTCCGCGCGCTGGCCAACCACGTCTTCCACCTGAAGGTCGATGGCGTCGAGGTATCGGGCATCGTCGGCGGCGAGACCGCCTTCTCGACGCCGAAATGGCGCGGGAGCACGACGGTGGCGTTCGACAATGCGAATTTCGGCGCCAACCTGCGCGTCCGCTATGTCGGCGGCGGCACGTACAACGCGCAGAAGATCGTCGATGGTCGCTTCGGCAGCCGCACCTATGTCGATATCGGGCTGCAGGCAAAGGTCGGTTCGTTCACGCTGTTCGGCAACGTCAACAACCTCTTCGACCGCGATCCGCCGCTCACCCAGTACATCACGCCCAATTACGACGTGATCGGCCGTTACGTATCGGGCGGAGTGAAGCTCAACTTCTGACCCTCGAGCTTCACCTGCACGCCACTGGAGGCGGCCGGGCAACCGGCCGCCTCTTTTTGTGGCGGCCCAACGGACGAAAAGGCCGCAACCTTGAAAGCCTGGTCGGACGAGGCCTCCGCCGCTGCGTTGCAGCTTCTTTCAGCCAAGCCGGGAGGCAAGACTTGGCGAGGGGATCAGCTGAGGCTCGGGGAGAGGCAAAGGGATTCCTCCCGTCCTCCCAGCACCAGGCTAGATGATACGCCTCCGACCGGCTCAGCAATCGCATCGGCCGTATGATAAGATCGATCTGGCTTGACGGGTCGATCCGCACAGCTGCGCCATCGCCAGATCGGGGTCGGCCAGTTCATGCACCAGACACAGCTTCGCCGCACCTGACGAAGGGAGCATCGTCGGGCGCGGCGGCACTGTGGCAACCGCGGCTCAGGGGCGAGCCGCGGCTTCAATCCGTCGTGAAGGTCAGTAGTTCACCGTCATCGCGATCAGGCCAAAGGTCCAGGCGATGTGAAGCGCCAGCATCATCGCCAGCAGCACCAGCACGGCCCAGATCGTGCGGAACCAACCGCGCTTTTCCTGACGGACGATGCGCAGGTTCCACAGTGCGATCAGCACGCCGCCGACGAAGATGATCAGTCCGGCTATCTGGAGGAACCACAGCCACGGATCGAAGGAGGGGATTGCCTTGAGCGTCGTCAGGCTGACCAGCCAGGCGGTGGTGAGCGCGATGACCAGCCCCGAAGCGACGCGGACGCCACGATAGGCCAGCAGCGAGCGGCGCGAGAGCGTCAGCGGCGCCTTGTAGCTGCGACGGATCAGCGCCGAGACCGGCCATTGCAGGAAGGTCAGCAGCAATACCGCGAAACCGGCATAGAAAGCCGGCTTGATCCACGCCGCCGACTTGGACACGGGGGCGCGGTCGAACACCATGAAGGGCGAAAGGCCGTCCATGCTCCAGCGCACGACCTTGCCGTCGACCACCTGCGCAGCGAGCCGCCCATGGCCGTTGGCATTGTGCCAGACGAAGGGCGCGGTCTCGACCCATTTGGTGGGCGCATTGTTGATGTCACGCAGAGCCGGAACCGCCAGTTCGCCGTTCGGGCCGACGCTGACCGTGAACTGACCGACAAGCGAGGCCAGCGCGTAGAAGTTCGACTCCGCACGGCGGCTGTTGAGCCAGTTCCCCGCCATCATCCGCGCATGTTCGGCCGACGTCTTCGCATCGACGCGCGTCGCTGGCATCTCGTTGCCAGGCAGATAGCGGTCGGCGAACTTTTCGAACAATGCCTTGCGGACGGGACCGGCTGCCCCTTCCGCCCCGGTCGCGTTGAGCGACAGGTAGAGACCGATCTTCTCGTTCATGAACAGATGGAGCGCTGTGTGGAACAGCTGGGTATCGCCCAGATGCGCGATCACCTGGCGGCCGTTGATGTTGGTTTCGAAGAAGCCGAGCTCCATCCGATTGAGCGGAGGTAACATCGTCAGCGGCGTGTCGTGCATCGTCTTCGCGGTTTCGGGCTTCATCAGCCCCGCCCCCTGATTGAGATGCGCGATCATGAACTTGGCCATGTCCGCACCGGTCGAGGACAGCGATCCGGCGGGTGCCGGGCCGACGATCTCGAACTTCGACGCCGCGTCCGACCCCTTGCGGTATCCCGCAGCCATGTGGGCCTCGAAGCCCTTGGGCAGCGGCTGGCGGAAGGTCGACTGCGCCATGCCGAGCGGGCGGAAGATGCGCTGCTCGACATAGTCGTCGAACGACATCTTCGATGTGCGCTCGACGATATAGCCCGCCAGCGCGGTGCCGTAGTTGGAATAGGCGGGCGTCGTCCCCGCGGCATAGATGCGCTTGGGCTGCACCTTCACATAGTCGCCGAGCGAGATGTTGAACTTAATGTCCTCGAAGATGGTGCGCTTGCCATGCTCCTCGAACCCGGCGGTGTGCGTCATCAGCTGGCGCATCGTCACCGGCTTGCCCAGATAAGCCGGAATCTTGAAATCGAGATAGGCGTTGACGTCCTTGTCGAGGTCGATCCGGCCCGCCTCGACCTCCTGCATCACCGCGGTCCAGGTGAACAGCTTCGACACCGATCCGGGGCGGAACAGCGTCCTGTCCGGATCGACCGGGCTACGCTTCGCGACATCGGCATAGCCGAAGCCGCGCTGGGTCAGCACCTGGCCGTCCTTGACCACGACGATGACGGCGCCCGCCAGATCGCCGCGGGCAAGGGCGTAGGGCATCAGGCCGTCGAGCCAGCCGTCGACATCTTCCTTGGTCAGCGGCCTGGCGCCCGGCGCCAGGGGGGCCGCTGCCGGGGCAGCGGCCGGAGCCAGCTGCGCCGGCTTCGGGGCGGCGGGGGCGGGCGTTTGCGCCTGCCCCGATGCGCCGACGCCCAGAAGCAGGGCGAACGGCAGCAAGGCCTTTTGCACGATCGATCGCATCTCTCACTCTCCCGGCGTGCCTCGGTGCGAGGCCGCTCATTCTTGTGTGGAACGACGAGGCCGGATCACTCCCCGGCCGGGCGGACGACGGCGCCGCCCTTCATCACGAAGTGCATCGTCTCGAGTTGCCGGACGTCCTTGAGCGGATCGCCGCGCACCGCGACGATGTCCGCCGCCTTGCCTGCCGCGATCGAGCCGATCTCGTTCTCCAGCCCGATATGCGTCGCACCCCAGACCGTCGCGGCGCGGATCGTGTCGAGCGGCGTCATCCCCGCCTTCACCATCAATGCGAACTCGCGGGCATTGTCGCCGTGCTTCGACACCGCGGAGTCGGTGCCGAAGGCGATCTTGACGCCGCCCTGATGCGCGCGCCGCAACGCATCGACCATCAGCGGGCCTACCGTGCGCGCCTTGACGCGCACCGGCTCGGGCATCCAGTCGGCGGTCGCGGCCTGCTGGGTCACCGTGTCCCCGGCAAGCAGGGTCGGGACGAGATAGCTTCCCTTCGCCTTGAACAGCCGGATCGATTCCGGATCCATGAACGTGCCGTGCTCGACCGAGTCCACGCCTGCACGCAATGCGGCGTTGACGCCATCAGTGCCATGGGCGTGCGCGGCGACCTTGCGGCCGAGCCGGTGCGCGGTCTCGACGATCGAGACCAGCTCGGCATCGCTCATCTGCTGGCCAAGGCCTGCCGCGGTGTTCGACATCACCCCGCCGGTCGAGGCGGTCTTGATGATGTCGGCGCCCCCCTGGATCGCCTGCCGAACCGCACGCGCGCAATCGTCGGCGCCCGAGCAGAGCGTAGGCGAGCGGAACAGGTCGATGATCTCCTGCCGATATCCGTGGACATCGCCATGCCCGCCATGCGCGGCGACCCCGCCGGCGGCGATGATGCGCGGACCGACGATCTTGCCGCTGGCGGTCGCGGCACGCAGCGCGTTGATCGCCTCTTGGGACGCGCCGAGATCAACGACGGTGGTGAAGCCCGCGCGCACCGTCCGCCCGGCATAGACGACGCCGTCGAACGCCTGGTCGGTGGTCGATTTGGTCACGGCGTCGAGCCGGCTGGTCGGGCTCGATTCGAAGGTCAAATGGACATGGCTGTCGATGAAGCCCGGCATGACGAACGCGTCGCGCAGATCGACCACCTTGCCCTCGCCGACATAGCCGTCGCGAATCTCGACGACCTTGCCACGCTCGACGACGATCGTCTTCTCAGTCTCGACCCGTCCACTCGCCGGGTCGGCAAGCAGGCGGCCGGCCTGGACATAGGTCCGGGCGGGCGCGTCCTGGGCGATGGCGGGCTGGATGAAAGCGGCGCCCGCCAGCGCCGCGAAAATGACCTTCTTCATGCCCCTGTTCCTTCTCCTGTTCGTTGCGGCGCGGTCATCCGCGTCCCCAGATGGCTTCGCTGCACCAGGCATCGCCATCGCGATACTCGATCGAAGGCGTGCGGTCGGCGGCAAGGAAGATCGGACCGTCGAGGTCGACGATGTCGCAGAGCTGGCCGACGATGAAGGCGGGCGCCATCGCCAGGCTCGAACTGACCATGTTGCCGACCATCACGCCCAGCCCCAGCTCGCGCGCACGGCGCGCCATGGCGAGGCCCTCGGTCAGCCCGCCGCACTTGTCGAGCTTGATGTTGACGACGTCGAACCGCCCGACGACCCCGTCGATATCGGCGAGCGTCAGCACGCTCTCGTCCGCCGCAAGCGGGATCGGGCTACTGTAGCCGTCGAGATCGGCCTCGCGCCCCCGCGCGAGTGGCTGTTCGAGCAGCTTGACGTCCGCCGCGACCAATGCCGCGATCAGCCGATCAAGCTCGCCGATCGCGAACCCCTGATTGGCATCGACCCCGATCCAGCATTCGGGCCGCGCCGCGCGCACTGCATCGACCCGTGCGATGTCGAGATCCAGGTCGCCAGTCAGCTTGAGCTTGAGCGCGCGCGCCTGCGCGAAATCGCGCGCGCCCGCCGCCATCACCTCGGGATCGTCGGCGCCAAGCGTGAAGGTGGTGCGCAGCGGGCGCGGCGCGGGCAGGTCCGCCAGCTCATGCACCGGCGTATCGCTACGCCGCGCACCCAGCTCCCACAGCGCGCAGTCGATCGCGTTGCGCGCACCGCCGGCGGGCAGCAGGTTCTGCAACCCGTCGCGGGTGATCCCCGCCTCGACCGCCGCTCGCGCATCCTCGATCGCGGCGGTCATCGCCGGCACGTCGTCACCCAGATAATAGACGCCCGCTGCCTCGCCGCGTCCGATATGGATGCCGTCCGAAACCGTGACGATCACCACCGGTGCCTCGGTGAAGACATGGCCGGAGATGCGGAACGGCTTGGCGAGCGGCAGCGATTCGATCGCCACGTCGAGCGTAAGACCGGTGGTGCTGGTCATCGAAATTTGTCCTTCATTCGGTTCAAGGCGCCGTCCTGGCGGGCGCCAGCGCCGCCGCGATCCGCGACAGATATTTGTTCCAGTCGAAGCTCTGCCCCTCGGGGGTCCAGCCGAGCCGGACGATCACCGCGTCCTGCGACGGAATCGCCGCGACGATCTGAAAGCTGTGGCCCCGCGCCATCACGGTATCTTCGGGCAGATCGGGGTAGAGCTTCCGCCCCTCGCCGCCGCTTCCGGCATGGTTCAGCCAGAGCTGCGCGCCATAGACCGGCCGTGGGGATGCCTTGGTCGGCGTCACCGCGAAATCGATCCATTCGCGGGACAGCAATTGTCTGCCCCCGACCTTGCCTTTGTTGAGATGAAGCAACCCATAGCGTGCCCAGTCGCGCGCGGTGGCATAGGCATAGGAACTGCCGATCTGCACCCCGGCCTCGTCGGGTTCGATCAGCGCGCTGGTCATGCCGGTCGGCTCGAACAACCGCTTCTGCGCGAAGCGCGTCATGCCTTCCAGCGTCCCGCCGGTCGCGTTAAACACAATGCGCGACAGGATGTTGGTCGTCCCCGACGAATAGCTCCAGCTGGTGCCGGGCGCGTCCTTCAGCGGCTTGCTCGCCGCCATCGCGCCCATGTCGCCGGCCTCGAACAACATCTTGATCGAGTCATTGCCGGGCACATAGCTTTCGCTGAAGGCCAGCCCGCTCGACATCGTCAGCAACTGGCGCAGCGTGATCTTTCCGCGCGGATCGCCCTCGCCCTTCCATTCGGGAACCGGCGCGGGTTCGTCCAGCTTCAGCACGCCGTCGTCGACGAGCAGGCCGACCAGCGTTCCCATGATGCTCTTGCTCGCGGACCAGCCGAGCATCTCGGTGTTGCGGTCGAAGCCCGGTGCATAGCGTTCCGCGACGATCGCCCCGCCCTGCACCACGACGATCGCGCGCGTGTCAGGATAGCCGTCCTTGTTCTGCTCATCGAACGCGGCACGCACCGCCTTGTCGAGTGCGGGGCGATCCAGCTTCGCTTCGGCCGCCGCCTGAATCCGGGTCACAGGAGTGTCGCCGATCGGCCATGGCCTGGCGGCATTCCGGCGTATCGGCTTGAGGCGCGCCGCCTGCGCGTCGAGCGCGGCGGTCGAAACATCGCCGGTCAGCAAGGTGCAGCCCGCGACCGGGCGATAGAGGGCGGTCCGCGCCGCCGCGCCTGGCGCCGACGCCGTGACCGTCCGCGCCTTGCGGTCGACCGCGAGCGTCACCGCCTTCATGAAGGGTGCGAAGGGGTGGATATCCTGATTCAGCACATCGGCCTCGGCGCGTTCCGCGACGAAGATGCCGGCGCACGCGATCTGCGCCGAAACGGCGATGCCGAGATTTTCGGGGGTCGAAATCGCCGGCGCGTCGGCGAGGGCTGGCGTCGCGAGCGAAAGCGCAAGTCCGCAAAGGCAGAGACGGGAAAGATTCCGCGCCATGGCCTTAGACCCCACAGCCATGGCGAAGCACCTTGCCGGCCTTGGCGCCGCTATGCTTGCCGTCGGCGAAGGTGACGACGCCGTTGACGATCACCGTCTCGATTCCTGTCGGCGAGGCGGTCGGCTTGTCCCAGTTCGCCACGTCGTCGAGCGTATCGAGATCGAACACGACGATATCGGCGCGCATCCCGTCGCGGATCAGCCCGCGATCGGTCAGCCCCATGCGCTGCGCCGGCCAGCCGGTCATCTTGCGCACCGCATCCTCCAGCGTCAGGACCGGACGACGCTTCACATATTCGGCTATGATACGAGGGAAGGTGCCATAGGCGCGCGGATGCGGCAGGCCGAGGTCATCCATCTCGCCGAACTTCTCCGACGCCGCCGCATCGCTGCCGATGCTGACCCAGGGCTGTTTGAGTGCGGCCTCGATATCCTGCTCGTTCATCATGAAATAGAGCGCGACCGAACGGTTGGGCAGGCCCTCAAGCAGGATGTCCCATGCGACGTCGGCAGGATCGCGTTTCAGCGTGGCGCCGATCTCGGCCAGGCTCTTGCCGTGGTACGGTCGGTATTTGTCGCTGAAACTGTTGGCGAGACGGACATTCTGGAACCCGCCCGACGCATGGACGAGGTTCGACCAGCCGGGCATCGATCCTGCGGCGACCTCCTTCTTCATCCGCTCGCGCAATTTTGGGTCGCGCAGCCGTTCGATCCCCTTCTGCACACCGTCGGCCCAAACCCAGCTCGGCGCGATGATCTCAAGGCCAGTCCCGCCGGCGGTGTAGGGATAGAGGTCCGCCGCGACATCCACCCCGCGCGCCCGTGCCGCGTTGATCGCGGCCAGCGCCTGCGGCATCAGCTTGCCCCAGCCCGGCGCATAGGCGCCTTTAAGGTGGAAGATTTCGACCTTCACCCCGCCCTTCTCGCCGATCTCGATCGCTTCCTCGACCGCCTTGACCAGCCCTTCGCTCTCGTCGCGCATGTGGGTGGCGTAGAAGCCGTCGCATTGCGCCGCGACCTTCGCCAGCGTGACGAGGTCCGATGTCGTCTGGAAGCTGCTCGGCGGGTAGATCAGCGCGCTGGTGATGCCGAACGCGCCATTCTGCATCGCGAGTTTCACCTCGCGCCCCATCTCCTCGAGCTGCGCGGCGGTCGGCGATCCGGCGCCGTCGCCCATCACCTTTATCCGCGCCTGCGTCGCCGAATAGTAAGTGCCGAAGTTGATCGAGATGCCCTGCTGCTCGAGCTTGCCGAAGTAGGCCGGAATCTCGGCGGCCGGCACCGGGGTGCCACCCTCGCCCGCAATCACCGTGGTCACGCCCATGCGCAGCTTGTTCTCGGCCGCGCCGTTCTTGAGCAGGACACTGCCCGACTGGTCCATCATGTCGATGAAGCCGGGCGAGACATAGCGGTCGCGCGCGTTGATCTCCTTCGCGCCTCGGCCCGAAACCTGACCGATGCGGACCACGCGACCGTCCTTCACCGCGACATCGGCGCGGACCCAGGGGCTGCCCGCGCCGTCGAGCACGCGGCCGCCCCGAATCACGATGTCATATTCGGGCGCGGGCGCGTTCGCGACCAGCAGCAACGACAGGGCGCCGAACAGGATCTTACGCTTCATCATTCCATCTCCCTGCCGCCGGCCGATAATCCGACGACTCCTGTTGTCATTTCCTGGCGGCGAGCTGCGCATCGGCGCGCACCGTATCGACGACTTCGCGCACGGCAGCGATCACGACTTCGGGGCGATCGACCTGGATATAGTGTGTCGCGTCGGGCACGATCTGCTGGCGTCCGCGGGTCGAGAAGGCCGCCTGTTCGGTATGGAGATTCTTCCACTCCTGCTTGAAGCGTTCGCCTTGCTCCGCCTTCAACCCCAGCCCTTCCAGCTGTTCGGGCTTCATCGGCGCCATCGCTGTCAGCACGATCAGCGGCCGGTTCCCGAAACTATGGACAGCGCGCGCATCGGCCATGGTCTGGTCGAACCCGTCGAGTTCGGACGCCGACCCCCGGATCGAGGTGCTGCCATAGGCGGCGGCCTTCGCGAGCCCGTCGCCAAGCTTCTTGGTTTCCGCTGCGGTCCGAAGCTTCGGGCCTTCGCTTCGGGTAATGAGAAAACGCACGAGTCCGGTCCAGGCGAGGGCCTTTGCGCCGTGCATGATCGTCGATGCGCGATTGGGGTGAGCGTTGATGCCCGACACCTTTCCGAGCCGCGCGACCTGGTCGGGGTGCGACGGATCGACCATCACCAACCCCGCGACTTGATCGCCATATTTGCCGACATAGGTCCGCGTGTAGGGGCCACCGATCGAGTGGCCGACGAGCATCAGCGGGTCATCGACCCCCGCCCGCTTCAGCAGCGTGTGGAGATCGTCGGCGACGGCGGAGGCGCGCTGAGGGGCATCCTTGGGGGCGCTCCACATGATGCCCGCTCGATCATAGGCGCAGGTGCGCGTGAAGCGCGCGATCTGGTCATGCACCAGCGTCCAGTCGGTCGTCCCGCCCGTTCCCAGCCCGGACTCGAGGATGACCGTCGGCGAGCCCGTGCCACGGCAATCGATATGCATTTTCCGCCCGCCGACATCGACCAGCTTGCCGGGCGGCGGATAGTTCGCCTGCGCATTGCGGCGGCCCAGCGCCTCATAGATCGTCCCGATGATCACGATGATCATGAGGAGGGCCAGCAGGCCGAGCAGGATGCGCTTCAGCCATCGCAGGGCCCGCCTCCATCCGCCCGGCTTCTTGATCGCAGCGTCGGACATCAGACGTTCCTTTCGATGGCTGAGCCGGCGCTCATGCTAGGCAGGCGTTCACGAGACGGTCGAACATTTCGCCCCCGCGAATGGGATCGGCGACCGGCATGCCCAGCCGCGCGCTTTCCATTCTCATGAGATCGGTCGCAGCCTGCGCATCCATATGTGCGGTGTTGAACGACACGCCCGCGCAGCGGATCGCGGGATTGGTGCGCGCGCCCAGACGCAGGTTGAGGTCGATGGTCTCCTCGATGCTCGGCAATGCGTAGCCGGGCAGCCCCATCACCTCGGTGCGACCGGGCTCATGGCAGACCACGATCGTGTCGGGCTGGCTGCCATGGAGCAGACCCAGCGACACCGCCGCATAGGCGGGGTGGAACAGCGAGCCCTGCCCTTCGATCACGTCCCAGTGATCCGCGGCGGCATCGGGGCTCACCGCCTCGGCAGCGCCCGCCTCGAAATCGGAGACCACGGCGTCCATCGGTATGCCGCCGCCGGCGATCATGATGCCGGTCTGTCCGGTCGCGCGGAAATCGGCATCCACCCCGCGGGCGGCAAAGGCCCGCGCGATCGCCAGCGCGGTATATTTCTTTCCCAGCGCGCAGTCGGTTCCGACGGTGAGCAGGCGCTTGCCCGTCCGCTTGCGGCCGGACCCGACCGGCAGACCGGCGGGCGGGTGGCGCACGTCGATCAGCTGCCGGCCAAGACGCTGTGCCCGTTCGGCTAGTCCAGGGATATCGGCGAGCCGCATATGCATACCGCTGACGATATCGAGCCCGGCGTCGAGTGCCTCGACCAGCGCCGGGATCCAGCTCGCGGCGATGACGCCGCCGCTGTTGGCGACCCCGATCAGCAGCGATTGCGCGCCCCGCGCATGGGCCTGTGCCGGGGTCAACTGCTCCAGGCCCGCGCTGACCGTCGCCCCGGGCAACGCATATTCGCCGACGCACTTCTCGGGCGCCCAGTCGCGCAGCCCGAACGCGGTCTTGGCATAGCCGCGCTCGGTCGTATCGCCGAGGAACAGCAGATAGGGCTGCGGCAGGATCAATGACCCGGTACTCGCATCGAGAGAGGTTTGGATGTTCACGTACTCACCCTGCTAAGTCAGAAGCCGGACATTCGAGGCGATTGAACTCCGCACGCCTGCGACATCCTGATTGGACAATAATTCTCCATTTAGAAAACACAACATAATTCGTCGTGCTTCAGAATGCGGTGCCCCAGCCGATAAGATGGAAGACGGTGGCGAACCACAGCAGCACGACCGAGCCAATCACCAGCACCACGCTCCAGATGCGGCGGAACTTGCCCGGCACACCTTTCCAGACTAGCCACAGGTTCCAGACCGCAACGCTAAGCAGCGCAATCAGGACGAGCGGCGTCGCGATCCGCAACGCGATCAATATCCCGTCGAGTTCACCATTCATCGAAGAGAAGTCAGACAACAGTGCCGAGGCGAACACCGGCCAGGCGACCATCACTGCCACCGCAAGTCCGGCAAGCGCGCAGGTCAGGCGATAGGCCCGCCATTCCGCGACGCTGCGCGCCGGACGGGCACCATAATATCGCCGGACGAGCGCGGTGATCGGCCAGAACAGCGCGGTCAGCGCGAGCGCGGCAAGGCTCGCCAACAGCGCCGGAGCCAGCCAGGCGCTGGAGCTGTACCACGGAACGGGTTCGAACAGCATGAAGGGCGACGACGAATCGATCCCGAAGCGAACGACACGGCCATTTTCCACTTTCGCCGCCAGGCGCATCCTGCCACCCACCTCACGCCAGACGAAGGGAGCGATCTCGACCCATTTTCGGGGCGCTCCCCCGACAGTCTGCGCCGCATCGAAGACCAGGCCGCCGTTGGCATCGAGCGTCACCTTGAACTGCCCGGCAATTTCGGCCGCCTTCAGAAAGCTCGTCTCCAGCCTGCGGGTCTTGTTGTAGGTTCCGACCATCATCCGCGCATGCTCGCGTGCCGTCGCGGCATCGACGCGGCCGTCACGCTGGGCAGCGGGGAAGTAACGATCGGCGAAGCCCTCGAACAACTGGCTGCGAATCGCGCCCGACACCTTGTTCGAGCCCGCAGCGTTCATCGACATATAGAGGCCGACCTTCTCGGCCGGGAACAGCCATAGCTGACTGTGGAACTCGATCGAATCGCCGCCGTGCGAGATCACCTTCCGGCCGTTGATATTCTGCTCGTAGAAGCCCAGCGCCATGCCGTTGAGAGGCGGAATCGCCCGGGTGATGCTGTCGTGCATGAGGCGCGCGGTCTCGGGCTTGAGCAACGGCCCGCCATTGTCGAGATGCGCGATCATGAAGCGCCCGAGATCGGCGCCCGACGCGGCCATGCCGCCGGCCGGGGCGAAGCTGTTGAGTTCCGGCCGCCCCGGCTTGCCCGAGCCAAGCGCATAGCCCTTTGCGAGCAGTGGTTCGAGCCGGGCAGGCAGCTTCGCGCGCAGGGTCGAGTGCGTCATGCCGGCCGGTGCGAAAATCCGCTGCTCGACGTAGTTGTCGAAAGGCATGCCCGAAACCCGCTCGACAATGTAACCGGCGAGCGCGGTGCCATAGTTCGAATAGGCGGGCGTACTGCCAGGCGCGTAGATCCGCGCCGGAACCTGGCGCTTCATCGCCACGGCAAGGGTCGGAATATCCTTGATGTCGTAGCTGTTGAGGCCGCGTTGCACCTCATCGAAACCCGCAGTGTGGGTCATCAGATTGCGCATCGTGACGGGCTTGCCGGCATAGGGCGGAATCTTGAAATCGAGATAGGCGTTGATGTCCGTGTCGAGGTCGATCTTACCCGCCTCGACCATCTGCATCACGGCAGTCCAGGTGATCGTCTTCGACACCGACGCCTGCTTGAACAGCGTGGTTTCGGGATCGACCGACCGCCGGTTCGCGACATCAGCAAAGCCGAAGCCTCTCTGGGTGAGAACCGCCCCGTCCTTGACCACGACGACAACCGCTCCCGCGGCATTTCCGCGTTCGAGCGCATAGGGCATGTAGCCGTCCAGCCAGATATCGACGTCGGCCTTGGTGATCTCCCGGGCCGGGACGCTCGCAGCCACAGCTTCAGCGGTTGCAGTGGTGGGAGCCGGGTTCGACGCCGCAGCGCCTGCCAGCATCGCCAAGGCGAATGCGCCCGCCATCTTGATCGATCTGCCAAACCGCATCTTGCTCTCCGATGCCGCCTCTCCCAACGCAGAGAGCACGACGATTTCCCAAATGAAATTTTTTTCATTTTGAGACACTCCATCTAGCACCGCTTTGTCAATGGCCGATTTAGGCGCTTGCGATCTGCGCCGGAGGAGGGCCGGCCGGCCGCCGCCTCTCGTGCCCCGCTCAGCCGGAACCGAAGGGGCGCTTGCATTGCGCTCATCGTTTGGACCGTTATAGTTGCAGGCGAGTTCTATTCTTGATTGCGACAAGATGATCCTGCACCGAAACGAGCTTGACCAACATTCACCAGAACGCGGCGTCGCATGAAGGACGGCCAGCCTACCCTCGGAAAGTTGCTGCGTGGCCTGCGCGATCGTAATCGCTGGACTCTAAAGGAAATGAGCGAGCAAACGGGAATTCCCGTCTCGACGCTTTCCAAGATCGAGCACGACCGCCTCACGCTCTCTTACGACAAGCTCCTGCAGCTCAGCCGGCGGCTGAATATTCGCATGTCGGAACTGTTCGCCGAGAATGACGGCAGCGAAACGCAGGTTACCGCACGGCGCAGCGTCGGCGATCTCAGCCGTGCCGTTCGGGTCAAGACGCCCAACTACGACTATTTCTATCTGTGCACGGAGTTGCGGCGGAAGCGGATGCTTCCGATCATGACGCGCATTCGTGCCAAGACCCCCGAGGAATTCGGCGAGCTCGTTCGGCATCCCGGCGAGGAATTCGTCTTCGTCGTGTCAGGCCGGATCGTTGTGCATACCGAATTCTACGACCCCGTCGCTCTCGAAGAGGGGCAATCGATCTACATCGATTCGAATATGGGCCACGCCTACATCACGGGCGAAGGGTGCGACGAGGCGGTCGTGCTCGGCGTATGTTCCAGCGCGGAAAGTGATCTCATGGGCTCGCTCATGAACCTCCATGGCGAGGACGCTGAAAGAGCGCCCGCCGGCGAGTGAAGGATGTGCCAACCGCCACATCGCCAGGATTGACGCGGATTGGAGGGACGTTCGTCCGATCCGGTGAAGGCCGCAACCGCTGAACCGAACGTCAATCGAAAGTGGACGGACTCGATCCGGCGCCGGCAAAGAATCGTCTTCTTGTTCCGGTACGTGCAGCGCGAGCGCAAAGGGGTCGTTGCCACCTGCTGCTTTGGCTTCACCGTGAGGCGAACCGGGCCATCCCGGGCGGCCGGTTCGAACGGGCCCTTCAGCCCGACATGGGCTGCAACATGCGATGCGAGGCATGGCTGAGGGCATCCAGCACACGGTCGATCACGCCGGCGTTGCTTACCGCCTTGGGAAGCTCGCGACGCGCGAACTGTTGCAAACGGTCCACGTCGCGCTGCGGCACTGCGAGCCTGACCGACATCCTTGTGATGTCTTCAACCCTTCTTCCCTGCACGGTTTTTCCCGACGCGAGAAAATGATCGAGCAGACGCTTGCGGTCGGCGAAGGTCCAGCCCAACGCGTCGAGCTCAACTGGGGTCAGTGAAAGAAGGGCCAGCGCGAACTCCATGACGTCGTCGAATGGGAGCACGATATGCACCATTCTGCCGCCACGCTCGCGCCATCGCTGACCAAGCGACCGCTTCACGGGATCGAGATGACGCCATCGACTGCGCGCCACTCCACCGGTCCGATCAGATGGTTGCCGGCAACCCGGACGGAATGGAGCGCTGCCTCGATTTCCCGCTGCCAGTGATCGAGAAAGGCGAACAGCGCGGGGAAATCAGGCGCCAGATCATAGTCCTGCCAGGCGAACAGCTGGAGCAGCGACGGCGCGTCGGGCCGATAGTAATAGATCTCCGCCATGGTCAGGCTATAGCCGTCGAGTTGGGCGAGAAATGCGCGGTCGCTCATTGCACTTGCGACCCCGGTTTCGCGCCTTGATCAAGGGCGCGCATGGCCTCGAGGACCTCGTCGACCGGGACGGCGCGCTGCGCGCCGGGCGGTTTGCGTAGCGCCGGATGGTCTTCGACCGCCGAACGATCGGATGCCCAGGATGCAAGGATCGCGCGCTTCACTTCCGGCTCCAGGCTCGGATGGCGCGCAACGTCGAAGGGATGCAAGAAACGCGAAAATGGCTGCGACATAGCTCGGCCTCCTTCCTTCGTGTCGCTCCTTTCTCGTCGCGCGGATCGGATCCGCATGGGGAATTTTGTCGCGGTAGCCGGCCTCGTCAAGGGGTTGGACGACAACGAGATTGGCACTGTCGAGACGAGGTTGCCAAATTTTTCGCGCGACCCTCTTGAACGCAAAAATTGGCTTTCCTAGCTCTGCGCCGCCTCAAGTTCGAACGAACGAGAGGGCTATCACATTCTGTTTTGCATCTGGAGGTTATGCATGCATTTCCGCCCCTTGCACGACCGTGTGGTCGTCCGCCGCATCGAGGCCGAGGAGAAGACCTCGGGCGGCATCATCATCCCGGACACCGCCAAGGAAAAGCCACAGGAAGGCGAAGTCGTCGCCGTCGGTCCCGGTAGCCGGGACGACAAGGGCACGCTGGTGGAACTCTCGGTCAAGGCCGGCGACCGCGTCCTGTTCGGCAAATGGTCCGGCACCGAGGTCAAGATCGACAGCGAGGATCTGCTCATCATGAAGGAAAGCGACATCCTCGGCGTGATCGAGACCGCCGCAGAGCTCAAGCGGGCTGCCTAAGGCGCCGCATCTCGCAATCAATGAAAGGAACAGAAAGGAGTTAGGCCAGATGGCTGCCAAGGAAGTGAAATTTGCGTCGGACGCGCGTGACCGCATGCTGCGCGGCGTGGATACGCTTGCGAATGCAGTGAAGGTAACGCTGGGCCCCAAGGGCCGCAATGTCGTGATCGACAAGAGCTTCGGCGCCCCGCGCATCACCAAGGACGGCGTCACCGTCGCCAAGGAGATCGAACTCGCTGACAAGTTCGAGAATATGGGCGCGCAGATGCTGCGCGAGGTTGCTAGCAAGCAGAATGACAAGGCTGGCGACGGTACCACCACCGCGACCGTTCTCGCTCAGGCGATCGTCCGCGAAGGCTCGAAGGCGGTCGCCGCAGGCATGAACCCGATGGACGTCAAACGCGGCATCGATCTCGCGGTAAGCGCGGTGGTCAAGGATCTCGAGAGCCATGCAAAGAAGGTCGGCGACAACAGCGAGATCGCTCAGGTCGCCACGATCTCCGCGAATGGCGACGCCGAGGTCGGCCGGATCCTTGCCGAGGCGATGGACAAGGTCGGCAACGAAGGCGTGATCACCGTCGAGGAAGCCAAGAGCCTCGAGACCGAGCTCGAAACGGTCGATGGCATGCAGTTCGACCGCGGCTATCTCTCGCCCTATTTCATCACCAATCCTGAGAAGCTTCGCGTCGAGCTGGATGACCCTTACATCCTGATTCACGAAAAGAAGCTGTCGAACCTGCAGGCGCTGGTGCCTCTGCTCGAAAAGGTGGTGCAGTCGGGCCGCCCGCTGCTCATCATTGCCGAGGATGTGGAGGGCGAGGCGCTGGCAACGTTGGTCGTCAACAAGTTGCGCGGCGGTCTAAAGGTGGCCGCGGTCAAGGCACCGGGCTTCGGCGACCGCCGCAAGGCGATGCTCGAGGACATCGCGATCCTGACCGGCGGCAATGTGGTGAGCGAAGAGCTCGGGACCAAGCTCGAGAACGTCACCGTGTCGATGCTCGGCCGCGCCAAGAAGGTCACGATCGACAAGGACAACACGACGATCATCGACGGCGTCGGCGCCAAATCTGACATCGACGGCCGCGTCGCGCAGATCCGCCAGCAGATCGAGACCACGACCAGCGACTATGACCGCGAGAAGCTGCAGGAGCGGCTGGCCAAGCTCGCCGGCGGGGTCGCGGTGATCCGCGTCGGCGGCGCGACCGAGGTCGAGGTCAAGGAGAAGAAGGATCGTGTCGATGATGCCCTCCATGCGACCCGAGCCGCGGTCGAGGAAGGTATCCTTCCCGGTGGTGGCATCGCCCTGCTGCGTGCGCTTCCGGCGCTCGACGGCCTCAAGGCCGCCAATGACGACCAGCAATCGGGCATCGATATCGTGCGCCGGGCGCTTCGTGCACCGACGCGGCAGATCGCCGAGAATGCCGGCGAGGACGGCGCCTGGATCGTCGGCAAGCTGCTTGAGAGCCAGGACTATAATTGGGGCTTCAATGCCGCGACCGGGGAATATCAAGATCTGGTCAAGGCTGGGGTGATCGATCCTGCCAAGGTCGTGCGAACCGCGCTGCAAGACGCGGCATCGGTCGCCTCGCTCCTCATAACCACCGAAGCGCTCGTCGCCGAGCTGCCGAAGGAAGAGAAGGCAGCGCCGATGCCGGCGATGGACTATTGATCCGCCTTGGGGAGCCCGGGAACGGGCTCCCCCTCTTACCGCCAGACTCGAAGCCGTGCGGTGCGCCTTCAAATAAGTCGCATCACGCGAAGTAGGCTTACCGAACGAGGGCGGCCAAAGCTCAGATCTGCAATACTACCGATTCGGCAAGCCCGCGGTAGAATTGACCGACGCATTCGAAATCACTCGAGCCGAGCACAATCAACCCTCCTAGGGATATGCGGGTCAGTGGCGAACCGGGGCCCGCTGTCCATCCCAAGGTCATCAGTCGAGGATCATCCCGATCTTGGTGCCTTGCAACCCCGCCGCAATGGAAGAGCGAGTTGCGCGACCTTCCAAGCGCAACAAGGCGTCCAATATCGTCCTCAGCACCGACGGCATCCCGCCGAAACCGTTGAAGCTTGTTCGCAGTGTTCCATTGATTTGGGTTGTCGAACTCGCCGCGTTCCCGAAACGCGGCGTCGACCAGCAAGTTTAGGAACCTGTCGAGTTCGCGTAGACCGTTGGCGATCGCCTTCGACTGGAGGGAATGCGTTATCTGCGGCTGTTTCCGGCGTGTGTGAGGCCATTGCGCAAATACTTCGGCGCCGCGACGAAGGGTGTCCTGCGTCCAATTGATCTCGTGGGTCATACAGTCCTTCGAGAAGCTTGGGCGGGTTAGCTGCTATGTTCCGAGACCATTGATCCACCGGCCGGTGTGCAGCGCGTCGATCGAAGGATCTACCGAGCGTAGATGTCCGACGGGTCAGCCACTCGCGTACGCTGCGATGGCAAGTTCGACGGCTTCACACCCATCAGCACTCGCGACCGCGAGGTCCAGTGGGCGGCCATCGAGGCTGGCGTGATAGGCGTTGAGAAACGCGATCGCGGCATCTGCACCGAGAAGGTTCCAGGCAAGCAAGGTAACGCGGCTCTGCCGCTCGACTGCATCAGGGGCGAGGTGCTTCGTCCTGTTCCCGAACATTCTGCGTTTAGGTGCTGCCGTTTCCCGCAGAGGATTGTCTTCGTTCGCCTCGCTCAACGCCGATTTCCTTTGCGCAACTGAGTGCCCGAATGTGCCACCCGCTCGCGGTAGACGAGCCGACCCTTTTCCATGTCATAAGGCGACATCTCCACCTGCACGCGATCCCCTACCAGCGTGCGGATGCGAAACTTCCGCATCTTGCCTGCGGTATAGACGATGATCCGGTGCTCGTTCTCTAGCAGAACGCGAAAGCGCCCATCCGGAAGGATTTCCTCGATCAGTCCATCGAGAGTGATCAGATCCTCCTTGCTCAAGCTGTCAGCCTCAGCCGGCCTGGAGCGGCGGCAAAGCGCCCCCAAGCCGATCCTGGAGCTCCCTGATGCGGGCAGCATAGCCACGCGCGAGTCCGCGATGTGCATGCCGCGCCTCACACGAGGGTGCCTCCGCGGCCCGCATCAACGAGATCTGATGACGTGCAAGAAGATAATTGAGATCCATGACATGCTCCAGCCGGATGTAAGCGGGAGCGCAGTTGTCTCTCAGCCACTGGCGCCTACGAAGCCGTCTGCCAGCGATGAGCCACATATAGGTGCGCCGTGGCTCATATTTAACCCCGGCCAAGAGAAACATATTGCTGGGCCGTCGGGTAGAAGCATGCTGGTCGTCGGATACGGTCGGCATGGGCTGCGACCCTTGCAGCGATAGCGTAGTTGAGGCTTTTGCATCGGAGGCTACTCTGCTGCCATGAAGAGTGGCCGGAAACGCGCGGAGGATCGAGAAAGGCTGGTCGGCACACTCTCCCGTGTCGCGCGCGGCGAGCAGGAGGCGCTGCGCGAGCTCTACGCGGCCACCGCCTCGAAACTTTTCGGCGTTTGCCTCCGTATCTCGCACGACAGAGAAGCTGCCGAGGATATCTTGCAGGACGTGTATCTCAAGGTGTGGAACAAGGCGGGGCGGTTCGACGCAGCGCGGGCGAGCCCGATCACCTGGCTCTGCGCGATCGCGCGCAACACGGCCATCGATTGGCGCCGCGCAAATCGTGCCGAGCCGCTGCTCCGCGAAGATGCCGCGGCCCATATCGCCGATGATCGCGCGACCGCGGCCGAGCAGATCGGGGAGGCGCAGGATCGGGCCCGGATCTTCCATTGCCTCGATGCCCTGGAGGCCAGACAGGGCAGTGCGATCCGTGCCGCCTTTTTCGACGGCTTTACCTATGCGCAGCTTGCCGATCGCATGAAGGTGCCGCTCGGCACGATGAAGAGCTGGGTCCGCCGTGGCCTAATCCAATTGCGCGATTGTCTCGGCGATGACTGAGCCGCTTTCCCCCGACCACGACGTGCTCGCGGCCGAGCTGGCGCTGGGCGTGCTGAATGGCGCTGAGCGCGCCGAAGCGCTGCGACTGACACTCGCCGACCCCGCCTTCGCCGCCGCCGTCGATGCATGGCGCGCTCGGCTCGAGCCATTGGGCGACGATTTCGCCGAGGCGGCCCCGCCTGATCTCTGGCCCGCGATCGAAGCCCGGCTAGAAACGCGTGACGTCGGCGCCGTCCGCCAGCTCCGCTTCTGGCGCTGGGGGGCGATCGGTTCAAGCGCGCTTGCCGCCTCGCTTGCAGCGCTGCTCGTCTTCGCACCGGCGCCCGAACCGATCACGGTGGTGAAAGAGGTGGTTCGCGCGCCCGATCAGATGGCGGTGGCGCAGCTGGGCGGGGAAGCGGGCGCCTCGCTAGCCGCCAATTACGATCCAGGACAGGGCACGCTGCGCATCCGCGCGCTCGAGATGCCGTCCAGCGACCTCGCGCCCGAACTCTGGGTCATCCCCGCGGACGGGGTGCCGCGCTCGCTAGGCCTCGTCAGTCCGCAGGGAACCACCAGCGTTGCGATCCCCGCAAAGCTGCGCGCGCTGATTGTCGACGGCGCGACGCTCGCGGTCACGATGGAACCCGTCGAGGGTGCGCCCCACGCGGCGCCGAGCAGCGCCCCGGTCGCCGCCGGAAGAATCTCGAGAATCTGATAGCCGCCGTATCCGCGGCGCGATCCGCTCCGTAGCTTGGCCAGCACCTCCCGGGGTGCCACCCAAGAGGAGCAGATCAATGACGCGCACTCTATTCAAAATCGCCTTCACCCTTGCCGGCATGGCGCTGGTCGCCACCGGCGCGCTCGCCGCGCAAAAGAACCCGATGGTCGGCGCCGCCGCGACCTACCCGGCCAAGGATCCCACGACGCTGGTCGCCGCGGTGAACGCCAACGGGCTGATGGACACCCTCTTCACATGCGCAGATTTCTGACGGCAAGCATCGCGGCAATAGCCTTAGCCTTCATCCCGCCCGCGCTCGCGCAGGATGGCGAGGCCGAGTTCGACGGTTTCCAGATCGGGGCCGCTACATCGAATCTCAACACCGCTGCACGAACAACGAGGACGGCATCGACTATCACGTCCGCCTTGGCGGCGATCTAGGGTCGGGACGCATTGGTCATAGCCAGAAGATGACGGTGGCGGCGAGCGGGATGGCGGAGAAGAAGGCGGTTGGCATCGATCGTAGCGGGTGGCGATCCGGCGCCAGTCCTTCAGACGGCCGAACATGATCTCGATGCGGCTTCGACGCCTGTAACGGCGTTTGTCGTATTTGATCGGCTCATTGCGGGATTTCCGGCCTGGGATGCAAGGGCCTGATCCCCTTTCCTCAGGGCGTCCCTGAACCAGTCGGCATCATAGCCCCGGTCGGCGAGCAGCCATTGCGCTTTGGGCAATTCATCGAGCAGTGCCGCTGCGCCGATGTAATCGCTGATCTGACCGGCGGTCATGAAGAAGCTTAGCGGACGGCCGTTGGCATCGGTGACGGCATGAAGCTTGGTGTTCATGCCGCCTTTGGTGCGACCGACCAGCCCTCCGAGATCCCCTTTTTACCGCCAGACTCGAAGCGGTGCGGTACGCCTTCAAATAGGTCGCGTCGATCATCCCCGTCTTGCGCTCAGCCCCCGCGGTCGACAGCCCTTCCATTATCCGGGCGAAGACGCCCATCTCGCCCCACCGCTTCCAGCGATTGTAGAGCGTCTTGTGCGGCCCATAGTCCTTCGGTGCATCCCGCCAGCGCAGCCCGTTGCGATTGACGAAGATGATCCCGCTCAGCACCCGACGATCGTCAACCCGCGGCTTGCCGTGGCTCTTTGGAAAATACGGCTCCAGCCGCGCCATCGGCTCCTCCGTCAGCCAATACAGGTCACTCCACCCCAGTCTCCTCACAGAGCCTGAATCAAATCGCGCCTCTCACATCAAATAGGGCCTGTCGCTAGGACCGTCCGCTTCGCTCAGACGGTAAATGCACTATGCGACAGATCACCCCGCGCACGCATAGCATTATGACTTTTGGGACTTTCCGAGCTCCGGCCGCCGATTTCCCTTGCCCCGCCCCTGTCCCATTTTAGGATGATCCGGGGCGAATCAGGGGATTCGTTTGTTGACTTGCGTCATCGGGGGACAAGCGTGGAAGCGGACCGCGCGCTTAATCTGCTCAACGACATGTTGTGGAACTGTATGGTCGTCGGCGGGCCGATCCTGATCGCGACCCTGCTGATCGGGCTAGCCGTCAGCGTGGTCCAGGTCGCGACCCAGCTTCAGGAAGTGACGCTGAGCTATGTGCCCAAGCTGCTCACCGCCGCGCTGCTGCTGATCCTGCTCGGGCCGTGGATGATCTCGCGCGTCACCGACTTCGCCCGCGCGCTCTACCTGTCCATCCCCTCGCTCGCCGTCTGAACCGGCGTCATGGGGGATTTCGCCGATCAGATCGTCGCCACGCTGCTCGTCAGCCTGCGCATAGCCCCTACCCTCGCCTTCGCCCAGCCCTTCACCCTGCTGCGCGTCCCGGCCAGCATCCGCCTGATGCTTTCGATCAGCCTCGCCGCATGGCTGGTCGCCGGCAATCCCGCCGCGACCTGGCAGTCGGACTTCTGGAACGCAGGCCTGCCGGTGGTAGTCGCGAACGAGCTGCTGCTCGGCATCTCCCTGGCGCTGGCGCTTCAGCTCGCCTTCGCCGCGCTGCTCGTGGCCGGCCGGACGATCGACATCCAGGCCGGCTTCGGGCTCGCCGTGCTGGTCGACCCCACCACGCGGGCGTCGATGCCGCTGGTCGGCACCGTCTTCGCCTATCTCGGTGCGGCAATCTTCTTCGCGATCGGTGGACCGGCCGATCTGCTGGCGATCTGGGCCGCGTCGGTCGATCGCGTACCGCTGGGCGCTGCGGCGACCGCAGGGGCCGATCCGGGTGTGCTGATCGATTATATGGGGGCGGTGTTCCTGCTCGCGATCGGCCTTTCCGGACTGGTGCTGCTGGTGCTGTTCCTGCTCGATCTCGCGATCGCCTTCCTGTCGCGGACGATGCCACAGATGAACGTGCTGCTGCTCGGTTTCCAGGTGAAGGCGATCGCGACGCTGGCGGTACTCCCGCTCGCCCTGCCGCTTTCGGGCGCTTTGTTCGTTCGGCTGCTGCGCCTCGCGCTCGAAACGACGCCGCAGGTGCTCTAGATGGCGGGCGAACAGCAGGATCAGGACCGCAGCGAAGCGCCCACGCCCTACAAGCTGCGCCGCGCCCGCGAACGCGGCATGGTGGCGCGCAGCGTCGAGCTCGGCTTCCTCGGCAGCCTGATCGCGCTCGCAGCCTTCATCACCGTTGCCGGCGGCAGCTTCGCAGCGCGCATCGCGGAGATGATGCGGCTCACCTTCGCCGCCGGGATCGACCGCGCGGCGGACCCCGAACAGGCGCGCGAACTGATCGGCATGACCTACTGGACGATGCTTCAGCCGCTGCTGCTGCTCGGCGGCACAGTAATGGCGGTGGTGCTCCTGCTCGAGCTCATTCAGTTGCGCGGCTTCATCTTCAGCACGCATCCGCTCAAGCCCGATTTCACCCGGCTCAACCCCGCACAGGGGCTGAAACGCCTCTTCTCGACGCGGCTGCTCAAGGAGACGCTCAAGACCCTGCTCAAGGCTGCGGTCTATAGCGCCGCGCTCTGGCTGATCGTCGCCGAGGCGATCGAGCGCTATGCAATCGCCTCGAGCGAGGCCGAACGGCTGGCCGGGGTTCTGGCAGCGGCAGGAATGCGGCTAGCACTGGTGTTCATAGCAATTGCCATAGGCTTCGCGATCTTCGACCAGATCCTGGTGCGCGGCGAATTCACCAAGCAGATGCGCATGAGCCATCGCGAGGTAACGCGCGAGCACAAGGAGCGCGAGGGCGATCCGAGAATCCGCCAGAAGCGCAAGCAGCTCCACAAGGAATATGCCAGCCAGAGTCAGGGTGCCGGCAACCTCCCCGGCTCGGACATGCTGATCGTCAATCCAGAGCATTTCGCGGTGGCGCTGCGCTACGATGCCGACGTGATGACGGCACCGACCGTCTCGGCCAAGGGCCGCAACCGCCTGGCCCTCGCGCTCAAGGCCGAAGCCGCACGGCTCGGTATTCCGGTGCTACGCCGCCCCGAGCTGGCGCGCGCGCTCTACCGTCACGCAACCTCAGGCCATGAAATCCCGCCCGAGAACTATGAGGCGGTCGCCGAACTCTATATCCAGCTGCGGCGCGAGGCCGCTTCCCATCCTCAAAGCCCGGGCGAGTGATGTTCCAGCGCTTCTACGACAACAACAAGGATCTGGTGCTGGTCGGCGCCACGATCGCGATCCTCGTGATCCTGTTCGCGCCGATCCCGCCCGCGTTGCTCGATCTAGCGATCATCCTGAATTTCGGCCTCGGCCTCTCGATCATGCTGCTCACCTTCTATGTGGCGAAGCCGGTCGACTTCTCGACCTTCCCGTCGCTGTTGCTGGTAGCGACGCTCTATCGCCTGTCGCTCAATGTCGCGGCGACGCGCCTGATCCTGACCGGAGCGGATGCGGGCGAGGTGATCGGATCGATCGGCGAGTTCGCCGTACAGGGCAATTTCGTGATCGGGCTCGTTGTCTTCGCGATCCTGGTCGTGGTGCAATATGTTGTGGTGACCAGCGGCGCGCAGCGTGTGTCGGAGGTCGCCGCGCGCTTCACGCTCGATTCGATGCCGGGTCAGCAGATGAGCATCGACGCCGACCTCAATATGGGCCTGATCGATCAGAAGGAAGCGATACGCCGTCGCGAAGAGCTGGAGAAGGAAGCGAGCTTCTATGGCGCGATGGACGGTGCGTCCAAGTTCGTGAAGGGCGATGCGATCGCGGGCATCATCATTCTGCTGATCAACATCATTGCCGGGTGGATCGTCGGCGTTACCCAGATGGGCATGGAATGGGGCGAGGCGCTGCACCGCTTCACCCTGCTGACGATCGGCGACGGCATCGCCACGCAGCTCCCCGCGCTCATCATCTCGATTGCCACCGGCATCATCGTCACCCGCTCGGCCGCCGACAACAAGCTCAGCACCGAGGTGTTCCGCCAGCTCTCGTCCGAGCCGCGTATTCCGCTGATCGTCGCAGCGGTGCTGCTCGCTTTGCTGCTGCTGCCCGGCATGCCGAAATGGCCGATCGCGCTTATCGCGCTGGTTGCGTTCGGGGTCTGGTGGCGCGGACGCCGGCGCCGGGGGGCAGGTGTGGCTGCTGACGATACAGCGCTGGCGGACAATGCTGCGAGCTTGCCAGTGATCGCTCCTCTTGAAATCCGGCTGGGCGCGGCCTTGCGCGAAGCGTGGCGCGAGCAGGAGCCGCTGATCCTCGAACGGATCGCCGGCGTGCGGCGCGGCCACGAGCAGGAGTTCGGCATGCCGCTTCCGGCGGTCCAGCTGCTCGAAGGCGATGGCCTGGGCAGCGACGAGTATGAGGTGCGCCTGTTCGGGTCACGCTATGGTGCCGCCGAGATCCATCCCGATCGCGTGCTCGCCATCATCAGCCAGGAAAGCCGTGACGGCCTTGACGGCATCAAGGCACAGGATCCCGCGTTCGGACTTCCGGCAACCTGGATCACGGCCGCTGACGCGGAAGCAGCACGCGCAGGCGGCCATACGATCGTCGATCCCGTTACCGTGCTGATGACGCATTTCACCGACATCGTCCGGACCGAGGCGAGCACGCTGGTGACGCGTCCCGCGGTCGCCGCGCTGCTCGATGGCGTCCGTTCCCGCCAGCCGGGGATGGTCGAGGAGCTGCTTCCCAACACGCTCACCATTTCCGATGTACAGCGGGTTCTTCAGAACCTTGTCGGCGAAGGCATTTCGATCGCGAACATCGACCTGATTGTCGAGCATCTCGTCGACCTGGCGCGGACGCAGAAGGACCCGGCCGAGCTGACCGAGCTGATCCGCCAGCGCATGAGCTACGCGATCTGCAACCAGCTGCGCGGGCGGCACAACGATCTTGCGGTGCTGAGCCTCGATCCGCGCGTCGAGAACCAGATCGCGACCAGCATCAACGCAAATGGCGGCCGCGCCGGCATCGCGGTCGAGCCCAAGCTTGCCGAGCAGATCATTCGCAAGCTCGCGCCGCTTTCGGAAGAGATGTTCCGTCAGGGCCGCACGCCCGTGCTGCTGTGCGGCGGCGAATCGCGACGCCACTTGCGATCGCTGACCCGTCGCAGCATCCCCAAGTTATCGATCCTCTCGGTCAGCGAAATTCCGATGCGAATCAACCTCAAGTCATTCGACGTCGTCCGTCTGGAAGGATAACCCATGCAAGCAACCGACGGACTTTCAATGAGCCCCTTCGATCGACTGAACTCATTCCTCAAGCAGGATCCGCAGAACGCGAACCTCGCCGCCGATACGGTCGAGGCGGCCATCGCCGAAGAGAGGCTGGATGAAGCGCAGGCGCTGCTGGCGCACGGTCCGATCGACGCGCCGCGTGCCGCCTATCTCAATGGGTTGGTCGCGATGGGCCGGCAGGACTGGGCCGGCGCCGCAGCGCTGTATCAGGGCATGTTCGATACGGGCGAGACGGCGCCGGCGATCCGCTTCAATCTTGCCTGGTCTCTTGCCATGGAAAAGCACGCCGAGCAGGCTCTGGCCGTTCTCGACGAAGCGACCGCGCAGGCGCTGCCCCAGGCGGCCGAACTGGAGATCCGCTTGCGGCATGAACTCGGCGAGTTCGACCGTGCCGAAGAGCGCGCACATGCGCTGCTGTCGCTTCATCCGGATCATCGCGGCCTCAATGCCGCAGTGGCGACGCTGGCGATCGACGTCGAGGACACCGCGCTCGCCGCGCGCTGCGCGTCAAAGGCGGGGGACCATCCGGAGGCGCTCACCACGCTCGGGACCCTTGCATTGGAAAGCGAGGACAGCGCCACCGCGCGCGCGCTGTTCGCGCAAGCGCTTGAACGCGACCCCCAATCGCCTCGCGCCCTGATCGGCCATGGCCTCTCGCGCCTGATCGACGCCGATCATGGGGGCGCCGCCGCCGAACTCGATCGGGGGGCCGCGCTGTTCGGAACGCATCTCGGCTCATGGATCGCAGCCGGCTGGGCGCATTTCACCGCCGGCGACACCGCAATGGCCCGATCGCGGTTCGAGCATGCGCTTGGCCTGGATGACAGCTTTGCGGAATCGCACGGCTCCCTCGCCGCGCTCGACGTGCTTGAAGGCGATCTCGACGGCGCACGCCGGCGCATCGTAATCGCCAGGCGCCTCGACCGCGCCAGTTTTTCGGCAGCGCTTGCCGAGATGCTGCTGGCCGCAGGGTCCGGCGATACCGAAAGGTCGCGGCATATCTTCGAAACCGCGCTGGCAACTCCGCTCGATGCAAGCGGCCGCACCCTAGCCCAGTCGTTCGCCCGGCTCGGGGCGCGACTGGGCTAGCCCCCTTCGCCCAACTGCCGGACCGCGCGATCGATCAGTTCGCCCCCTTCGGGAATGTCGCGCACCGTCGCCAGCACGCGATCCACCAGGGAAGCAAAAGCCGGGTCAGTCCCGGCCTTCTCGCCAAACTCCTCCAGCAGGAGTGTTCGCACGATCAAGCGACGGCGCTCCTCGGGGTCGATCGCGTCCAGCGATGCGAGCGTACGCGCGCGGTCAAGCGGTCGCGACTCAGCACCATTTGCCTCCGTCTGAGAGCGACGGGCGCGTACGCGCGCCTCACCGGCGCGCTGCAATTGCTCGCGCAGGAGAAGCAGAATCTGATCGACATTACCGATACGGGTCACCGCTCGCTCCTAGTGCATCGTCCCGCGCGAGGCGAACTGGTCGAGCAGCAGGGAGGTCGCCGAAGCTTCGTCCGTCGTTTCCTCCGCACCAAGCTGCTTGCGGCATTCGGCAATGATCAGCTGCATATCGCCGTTTAGCGGGAGGTTTTCCGCATTTGCAACGACACCGGCTTCAAGGTTCGCAATCGCTGCCTCGAAGCGGTCTTCGATGAGATTTCGCAATCCACCGGCGAACAGGATGAGATAATGATCGGGCGGGAGCTGTGCATCCAGCGGCTCCCAGGTGCGCAGCGCACGCGCCGGCTCCCCCGAGGTCAGCTCGAAGAAACCGAGCTGGAAGCGTGCAAGCGCATAGTCTGGCGCAAGAATCACGGCCTCGCTCAGGGCCGCGTGCGCCTCAATCGCACGGCCGGCCCCGATCAGCAGCGACCCCCGAAGAAAATGCAGCCGGGCATCGGCGGGATAGCGCAGCACCAGCGCCTCGAGCTGAGCGAACGCATCGTCCGCCCCTTCTGCCAAAGCAAGCATCAGCGTTTCCATTTCGGCATCGGAGCAATTTCCGGTCATGTCGTATTCCTCATGCGTTGCTTGAGCCTGGCCAATGCGGCCCCGTGAAGCTGGGAAACCCGGCCCTTGGACAGGTGAAGCAGCTCGGCAATATGCGTGAAGCTAACACCGTCCTCATAGTGGAGGCGAATGATCATCGCCTCGCGATGCGGCAATCGGGCGATCGCCTCGCGAAGTACCGCCTGAAACTCACGCATCGCGAGCGATTCATAGGCGCTCGGGCGAAAATCCGCGCCGCCATCGGGGGCGACCAGCCCCGTCTCCTCAAGGATCAGCCCGATCGCAAGCCCCGAAACGAGCGCAGACAGGGCACGCAGCGCGTCCGACTCGGCGGCGGCCTCGCTACCGAGCAGCTGAAGCCGTTCGCGCCGGGCCCGGCCGTGCTGCCGCGATTGTGCCGCAACGTCGCTTTGCCGGGCCGTGCCATCAGCGATGCTTCCGGCGATCCTGCGCCTCGCAAAGGCACCGAACGCTACGCCCCGCAGGGGATCGTAGCGGTCGATCGCCTGTAGCAGTCCTTCATAGGCGAAATGCTCGATGTCACCCGCATCCGCTCCGTTGACTGCCCGGCCGCGGTTCTGCCGCGCAATCGAGCGGGCGAGCGCACGATAGCGCATGAAGATCGTCTCACGGCAACCAGGTTCGGCTTCGAAGCGCAGCCGCCGCCAGAGCGAGGCCTCGACCCGAGGCGGCACCTCAACAAGTGCAAGGCCGGTGGCACGTCGACGCTTCATCGGAAACTGCCGAGCACCCCGCGAAGGATCAGGCCCCAACCGTCAATCAGCACGAACATCAGGATCTTGATCGGCAGCGCGATCGTGGCCGGCGGCACCATCATCATACCAAGCGCGAGCAGAATGCTGGCTACCACAAGATCGATCAGAAGAAACGGAAGGAGGATCACGAAGCCGATCGTGAAGGCAACCCGCAATTCGTTGAGAATGAAAGCCGGCGCAAGCTTGAGAAGCTCGACCTCTTCGGGCCGCGCGGGGAGCGGCGCCTTGGCAATCGTATAGATCGCCTCGATATCCTCATCACGGGTTTGAGCGAGCATGAAGTCGCGAAGCGGCACACTGCCCCGCTCTATCGCCTGCTCGACCGTGATCGAGCCGGCCATCAGCGGCTGCAGCGCCCGGCTGTTGAGCGCGTCCAGCGTCGGGGACATGGTGAAGGCTGTCAGAAACAACGCCAGCGCGACCAGCACCGGGTTGGGCGGGGTCTCGGGCATGCCGAACGCATGGCGAACCATCGAGAGCACGATGACGATCCGTATGAAGCTGGTCATGCTGACGACGATCGCCGGGAGCACCGCCAACATGGTGAGGACCAGCATGGTGCGCACCGCATCGGTCCCGATACCGGCGCCCGGCGGGGCGGCCGCAGCGGGAACGGCGACCAGCAGCGTGCCTGCGAACGCCATTGCTAAGGAGCGCCTCACGCGTCGGTCTTTCGAACCGCGGGCTGCTCGCGCAGCAGCTGTTGCTGTTGCGCTGAGCAAAGGATGACATATTCGACATCGTCGCATCGGACGAGGCAAAGGTCCGCATGCGCGCTGATCCTGCGGGCTTCGATCACGCGGATGCGCTGATCGGCGGGGAGGCCCTTCGCCAGCAGGCCGCGCAATGCACTCGAGTTCACCCGGCCGCCATTGCGCTTGATCACCACGATGACCGATATCGCAATGCCCAGGCACAACAGCAGTGAAAGTACGATACGGGTCAGCGACAGATCAAGACCGCCACCGCCCCCAAGTCGCGCGGTGCCGGCAAGGGCCTGCCCGGACCAGAGCGCCGACGCCACAAGCACCGCGGCGCCATAGCGCGGCTTCATTCGGGCCATTGCCCGATCTCGGTCAGCCGGACACCGAATTTCTCGTCGACTGCGACCAGTTCGCCCCTGGCGACGACCGCGCCTCCCAAACGCAACTCGACCACCTCGTTGAGTGCCGTCGTCAACGGCACCGCGTCGCCTGGCTGCAGCGCCGAGAGGTCGGCCACAGTAAGCCGCGCTGTGCCGAGCAGTGCCTCGAGTTCGACGCTGACATTCTCGATGATCTTTGCGCTTACCCGCGTGGGACGGTCATTTGATACGCTGGACGATACGGTTTTTGTCACGAGTTTCTTCCAATAATCGGTTCGGCGATTTCGAGGAGAAGACGGTCGGCTTCCCGAGCAATTGCGCAGCTGCCCGAAGACGCTCTGCTGCCATCGATGGCGAGCGGGGAGGTCGCCGACAGATCGCGATCGAGCACGAGCACATCGCCCGTTGAAAGCGACCTGAGCTCCGCCAGCGTCACTCCGCAGGTCCCGAGGCTCGCCGTCAGCGCGACTTCAAGCGGTGCGAGCGCGACGTCCGGCGCAACGACCGGCGGCCTGCGCTCGGCGGGCGGCATGAGCCGCAGCAGCAGCGCAGCGCGTTCGGCCTCCTGCAGCAGAAAGCCCAGGCGCAGGGCCGATCTTGCATATTCGATCTTCCAGATTGCTCCGGCGACAGGCGCAGCGAGGTTCACCTCCTCGGGCTTCACGCTTTCAATTTCCAGATCCGCCAGGAGCGCCTCACCGAGCGCCTTGAGGCAATCGGCGCCGACGCTATCCAACGTGGCGCGGTCTGCCTCGGTCTCCTGAGCGCCGGGCTCAAGATGCAAGGCAAGCCTGCCCAGCGTCCGCGTCGCCTCATCGGGTACGAGCAGCCAGCCACCTCGCCCGCATTGCTGCGGCCTTGCCTTGCTCCAGACCGCCTCGCGCTGCGTTCCGCCAGGCACGATGTCGGCGTCGCCGCCAAACCATACGCGCGACCATCCGTGAACGACCTGCGCGATACGCCGATCGAGCCGCCCAAAGCTTGTGCCGGGCGGCAGCCAAAGTGTGGCGTCCGTCATCCCTGCCCGCGGATACCGAAGAGCTGCTGGATCATGTCATTGGAAACGCTCACGATCTGCGACGACGCCTGGAAACCGCGCTGGATCAGGATGAGATCGCCGAACTGCCGCGACAGATCGACGTTCGATGCCTCAAGCCGACGTCCGATGACCTGACCGACACGCGGGTCGGCGCTCGCCATGAACTCGACCGCTCCGCTGCCGGTCTTGCCAAAGAGACCCGCACCGCGCTGCTCCAGGATCTGCGGATCGCGAAAGTCAGCGATCGCGACCGCGCCAAGCTGCACCTTCTGCTCATTCGAGTAGCCAAGTTCGATCTGCCCTTGGACGTTGACGCCGACAGACGTCAACGCGCCGGCGGGATAGCCATCCACCGAAGCCGCGCTCAGCGTGGAGACATTGCCGCCCGCAAATGAGCTCACGCCGATCGAGAAATCGAACGCAACCGTAAGACCGGACGTCGCATCAACGATATCGAGCCGCGCCGTGGCCGGATCGATGGCGCCGTTGATGAACTTGAGCGTCGTCGTGGCGACCGTGGCCGTGCCGTTGGTGACCGTCACCGACCATGTCCCGGCGCTTTGCCGCTGGAACTGCGCCTTCCAGACATGCGTCTTTCCGGTCGCGTCATGCACCTTGATGTTACTGACAGCGTACGGCAGGTCCAGGCTTGCGTCGGCGGAGAGGTTGTTCGCAAACTTGACGGTGGTCGTTATCTTTGGCGGGTTGGTGCGCGACACGTCGATCGAGAGTGCGACCGGCTGATTGGCAGCATCGAGCGTCGCCAGGCGATAATTGGTGCCGGACAGGACGATGAAACCCTCCTTGTCGACGCTGAAGCTGCCGGTGGTCGTATAGAGCATCTCGCTGCCGTCGAAGAGCACGAGGAAACCGCTTCCATCAACGGTCAGGTCGAGATCGCGATCGGTCTGGCGCAGTTCCCCCTGGCGCAGGTCGATCTGCGTCCTGCCGTTGCCGACGCCGCCGCCGCTTCCCTGCCCCTCGAGCGAGAAGGAAAGTCCGCCCTGGTCGCCGCGGCCAGCATAGTTCTCAAACGTAACCGTCTGCCCCTTGAACCCGGAGGTGTTGAGGTTGGTGACGTTGTTGCTGACCTGCTTGAGCCCGTTCGAATAGGCGTTGAGCCCGCTCAACCCCACATAGATTGCGCCGAACATCTACTTCTTCTCCCTCACCTGGGTGATGCTGCCAATGGCGAGCCCGCTGAGCGTCCGTCCATCGCTGGTCTGGATCGTCACGGTCGGGGCTCCGTTCTGGAAGGACACGGCGGTAACCTTGCCGGAAAGCGTGGCATTCCCTGCCGGCACATCGACTTCGCGGCCGAGCAACCCGGTCGCCTGGTTCGTCGCCTGGGCAGAAACCAGGGCCTCGAGACGATCATTCATCGTCTGCGCTTGCTGGATTTGCGAGAACTGGGCGAGCTGCGAGACGAACTCGAAATTGTCCATCGGCTTCAGCGGATCCTGATAGGTCAGCTGGGTCAGGATAATCTTGAGCAGCGCATCAAAGCTGAGGCCGAACGCATTTGTAGCAGCCTGGTTCGCGTTGGCGCTCGGCTGCTGCGTCTGAGGGTCGATGGCACCAACTTGCATCTTACTTCTTTCCTGCGCTTCGGAAGCTTACCGTCCCGGCGATCTGCACGTCGCGCGGCGTCAGCCCGTGGCGGGAGAGGAGTGCCGAGATCTGGTCGGCCAGCCTTTCCCGGTCCTCGCGGCTCATCGCGTCCACCGCAACGATGACCTGCAGCCCGCGCTCGACATCGCGGATTGCGACGTGCAAGGCCGAGAGCGCGCGCGCAACGCGGACAGGCGCTCCATAGGGCTGTTCCGGCGGGGCAATTTCAGCTTCCGCGATTTCCGGCGGCTCGACCTGAGGCTCAACCGAAGACGCGATCGCTTGCTCAGGTTCCCCGGCGTTCCTGATGCGCGGCCCAGCCGGCGCGGCAGGCGCCGCTTTCCGCGTAACGGGCGCGCTGGCATCCACCGGCAAGATCCCGCCCCCCCGCCGCACCGACCCGTCGGATTCAAATACTGAGAAGCGCGCTGCAGGATCGTCAAGGCCGCCCCCTTGCGCAACGGCCGTCGGCACCGGGCCGCCGATCTCGGGCTCGCGATCGTACGCCGTTTGCACCGCGCCGAAGAAACCATCTTCGTTGAAGACCTTCGCATCCCCGGGAATCGCATAGGCATTTTCGGGTAGCGGCGATCCGTCGGGCACGGCCGGGAGCTGTGGCGAACCTGCGCTCGGTGCGAGCCACTGTTCGAACGCGACCACATCAGGCTCGCGCTGCTGTTCGCTACGCGAAGGCCGGGCTCCGGGGACGTTTGCGGTGGTTGAAGGCGGATCGATCATGCCTGCGTCCATCGATTGGCCAGCCGGTCCTCGACCGTTGCGAGCTCCCGCCCATCGCGCTGGCGGTACAGCTTGTGGCGACATGCCGAAGCTACCTCGCGGACCTGCCGCAAACGCGCGCCAGCATCGCGCCTCGTAGCTTCACATGCGGCAAGCATACGTTGCCCTTCCGCCTCCCCATGGATGGATATCTCAAGCGCCGCAACGCGCTCGATCAGCCTTTCTCCCAGGGCGCCGGCAAGCTCAGGCCCAAAGTCGGTGGATTCGATATTCCGCTGCCAGCGTTGCTGCGCTTCATCGACCGCTTCCTCGTCCTGAACACGCCGGTGCGTCGCCGCTTCTGCCGCTCGATGCGCCGCCGCCTCTTCCTGCCAGGCAAGCCGCTCCCGTGCTTCGCAAAGTGCGGCAAGCCGCTTGAGATCGGCAAGATCGCTCCGCTTTGTCATGCTAGACCCTGCCCATCGCCGCTCGCAGGCCAGCGATCGTCTCTTCAAGCCCGACATGCTCGTCACGCCCTTGCCGAAGATAGGCGCTCAGATGATCGCGCGCCGCGATCGCCTGGTCGATCTCGCGGCTTGCGCCACTCTTGTACATGCCGCTCTCGATCAGAATCCGCGCTTCGTCATAGGTTCCGAGCGCTGTGATCGCACGACGGGCAGCGGCGCGATGCTCTACAGTCATGAACCGGTCCGCCAGCCGGCTGATGCTACGGGTGATATCGATGGCTGGAAACTGGCCGCGCTCCGCCAGCGTTCGTGACAGGACGATATGCCCGTCGAGCAGCGACTTCATCGTCTCTACGATCGGGTCATCGACATCATCGGTCTCGCTGAGCACGGTCATGATCGCGGTAATCGACCCGCCGCCGGCGCGCGCGCCGCAACGCTCGACGATGCGCGGCAACGCGGCAAAGACCCCCGGGGTATAGGCACGAACTGTCAACGGCGGTCGGATTTCAGGCCAGCATGGCGGAGTAAAAGCAGGCCATTGAGGATGAACGCGGACTATATGCAAAGGGCCCCGATCGGGGCCCTTTGCATATTTGCCGTTTTGCGGCGGGTCAGTCGGCGGGGGTGGCCTGGTTTTGCTCCGCCCTGGCAGCGCGGCGACGGTGGGCGGATTGCTTCAGGCGGTAGCTGTCGCCGTTCATGGTCAGGATGCTGACGTGGTGAGTGAGCCTGTCGAGCAGCGCTCCGGTGAGCCGCTCGGACCCGAGGACCTGCGTCCAGTCCTCGAACGGCAGGTTGGAGGTGACGATGGTCGATCCGCGCTCGTAACGCTGTGAGAAGGTCTCGAACAACAGTTCCGCGCCCGTGGGGGAGAGCGGAACGTAGCCCAGTTCATCGACGATCAGCAGCTTCACGGCGGCAAGCTCGCGTTGCATCTTGAGCAGCCGCTTTTCGTCGCGGGCTTCCAGCAACTGGTTCACCAGCGCTGCGGCGGTGGTGAACGCGACCGTGAAGCCCTTCTGGCAGGCGGCCAGTCCCAGGGCGAGCGCGGCGTGCGTTTTGCCCGTGCCACTGTTGCCAAGCGCGATGATGTTTTCCCGGCGCAAGATGTACTCGCAGCGTGCCAGTTCCAGCACGAGCATCTTGTTGAGGCTGGGGATGGCCGTGAAGTCGAAGGTATCGAGGCTCTTCACCGCCGGGAACCGGGCAGCACGGATCCGGCGCTCGACCGTGCGGCGCTCCCGGTCGATCAGCTCCAGTTCGATGAGACGCAGCAGGTAGCGGGTGTGATCAACGCCATCGCGCGCACATTCCCGGGCCAGCTTCTCATACTCGCGCAGGACCGTGGGCAGCTTGAGCTGCTTGAGGTGATGCGCCAGCAGAACCTGCGGCGTGCCCGCCGTCGTACCGGGCGGCATCTTGTCGTCCGCCGCCCGGCTCATGCCGCCAGCTCCGGCAGGAGAGCGGCGTAGTCGGCGGCGCGCGTCGTCTTCACCTCCATCCTGGGCAGGTGCGGATAGGCGGTTAGATCGAGCCGGGCAGGCCGACGCTCGATGCGCGCAAGCGCGATCTGCTTGATCGCATCGAAGCCGATCGCACCGATATGGATCGCCTCGTTCACCGCGAAGGTGACCACCTCCATCGGGAGCGCTTCCAGAAGGCGCAGCACCTGGATGAACTCGCGCTTGCCCTTGTTGCCCATCCGCGCCTCCAGAAGATGGCGCAGATGCTGGAACACCTCGGGCAGATCCCAGCCCTGAAGTGCGGCGGCCTGGTCAAGGGCTCCAGGCTTGCTCTCGATCAGCGCCAGGTAATGCAGTGGGTTCGCCACGAACATGGCTTCGCCATAGCAGCGCGGATGGCGGGCGATCTCCTCGCCGCCGCACAAGATGACGACCTGATCGACGAAGCCCTTCACCACCACGTCCTGGAAGCCGTAGCGGGTCGGAACCGAGTAGTCGTTGGTCCGGTAGCGCACCAGCGCGGTCGAGGAGACGCGCGCAGCCCTGGTTTCACACGGCTCGAACGTCCCGACCGGCACAGGACACATTGCCGCGAGATCGGCCACGAGCCGTTCGCCGATCGTCTGGCTGTGCCGCCCAGCCCGCTCTTCCTGCCGGGCGCGGCAGCGGCGTTCCAGTTCGGCATTGAAGGCATCGTAGCTCGCCGCGTGCGGGATCGGCACCATGAAGTGCGTTCGGGCGTGCTTCACCAGCCCTTCGACTTTCCCCTTGTCGTTGCCCTTGCCGGGGCGACCGAAGCGATCCGTGAACAGGTAATGGCTGACCAGACCGGTAAACGCACGGGTGCGCTCGCGCTTACCGTCGCCGCAAATCTTCGCGACCGCGATCGTGGTATTATCGTACAGGATCGAGCGCGGCACAGCGCCGAAGAAAGCGAACGCCGACACGTGCCCGTCGAGAAACGCCTCGGTCGTCTCCGCCGGATAGGCCTTCACGAAGCAGGCGTCCGATTGTGGCAGGTCCATGCAGAAGAAATGCACCTTCTGCCGGACGCCGCCGATCACGCCCACCGCCTCGCCAAAATCCACCTGCGCGTGGCCCGGTGGATGCGCCAGCGGTACGAACGTCTCGCGGCCGCGCGCCCGGCATTGCCGGACATAATCCTTCACCACCGTGTAGCCGCCACCGTAGCCATGCTCGTCGCGCAGGCGCTCGAAAATCCGCTTGGCCGTGTGCCGCTGCTTCATCGGCGCCGTCCGGTCTTCCGCCAGGATCCGGTCGATCACCGGCAACAACGATCCCAGCTTCGGCTTCGCCACGGGCTTCGTGCGCGTGTAGCCCGGCGGCAGCGAAAACCGGCACATCTTCGAAATCGTTTCACGGCTCAGGCCGAACACTTTCGCCGCTTCCCGTTGGCTGTTCCCTTCCACGAACACAAAACGACGAACCGCTGCGTAGACCTCCACGGCAAACATCCCTGGCCGCTCCAAAAGGAGCAACCTTATCCAATGGCCGGCTTTTACACCGCCGCGCTCAGCAAATCACCGGCGCTCCAGTGGCCTGGTTTGTCACCGCCCTGCACAATCGTGTCGATCCGACCAATGGCCCGGAGCATCTCGTCACGGACTTCGTGCAGCTGCGTGCGATCCGCCGCACGCGCAGCCTCGCTGGCTTTGACGATCTCGGCGGCCATCGCGGCTGGTGACAGGTTGATGGCAGGGCTGCGCTCGATCCGGCTCAATCGGTCGTCGGCATCCTTTTGCACTGCGAGCATCTCGCCGAGCGTGTCGCTATAATCGGGAATGCGCTCGCGCGCGGCGGTCAGACCCTCAATCGCAGCGCGCGTGAGGCTAACGGCTCTGCGCAGTTCCTCGAACGCAACGGCGGGATCGTCTGCGGGGGCGGTTTGGGCAGGTTCTTCGGTCATGGGGTGACCCTAACGGCTCAATCCGCGCCCGCGCGAGAGGCCGGGACTATTCAGGAGCTCATGGGAAATCGATGACCCGCTGACCTTGCCGATTCCGAGGTCTTTCACCCGATTCCGCAACAGCGACTCGAGCTGCGGATCGCGGTGCAGGCTCTTGGCCATGTCGGCGAGATTGCTCCTGATCCGGTCGCCGGCATCATAATCTCCGCTGCGCTCATGAGCATGAAGCCGGCGTACATTCTGCTGCCAGGCGGCGACGAACTGGTCGGCACGCCGAGCACCGTCGATCCGCAGCTCCGCTTCCAGCGCCATCGCGCGGATCGCCGCCGCGGTTCTGCCGTTCGCCGCCTGGTCGATGAGCCCGTGATCCGCGTTGAATGCGTTGCGCAGATCGCGCGCCGCATCCGGCCGGATCGCGTCGAGCTCCCTGCTTGCCCGGGCAAAGGCGGTTCGGTGGTGCGGAAGCTCTTCCACGCCGCGGTTGCGCATGCGCAGGATGTACGCGGCAGCGCGGGCATAGCGTTCGACGGCCTTGTCGAGCGATGTCGCCTGTGGCTCGGCTGCAGGTGCACCTCCAAGCTTCAAGCCAGCGAACGGATTGCGTGGCGGCGATGGCTCATGCGCCGGTTCCGGCACCCGCTGGTAGTCCGAGGCCATGTCCTTGCCGCGCTCGCGGGACAGCGCGCGCACCAGCTTGCCCGGGTCGGCGAAATCGTCCCGTCCATAGTAGGCATCAACCGCGTCGCGATGCCGCGACAGCGCGACATAGGCGGCATGGCGATCAATCCCGGGCGTCGCGAGCACATGGACGTGGTCGACGGTCACACCCTGCGCCTTATGCACCGTCGCGGCGTAGCCATGATCGATACTGGCATAGTCCTTCACATCGAACCCGACCGCGCGGCCATCGTCGAGCGTCACCGCCATTCGCGCCGGGGTGACCGACTCCACCTTGCCGAGCGTGCCGTTCTTCACGCCAAGGCTGCGCTCGTTCCGGAGGAACATCACACGATCACCGGCCGCGAACGCCCGCTCACCGCGCTCGGCGCGAACCGTGACATCCTCGCCTAGTTCACCGCCTGAACGCAGCCGCTCGCGTGCCGCGATATTGAGCGCACGGACCTCGTCATTGGTATGCGTCAGGATGATCCGGGTGGAGCCCGGCGAGGCGCGACGATCTCGATCCCAACGCTCGATCAGCTCGCCTCTCGCCTGATCGCGCGTGTCGGCTGCGTGAATGCGCCCGCGATCCTCGTATGCCGCGATCGCTTCCGCTGTTCTACCGGTCGCGAGCTGGCGGGTCGCGTCGCGCTGCCAGTCCTCGCGCTGGCGGCGGATCTGGGTGATCTCGACGCCGCCGTGACGCTCGGCCGTGGCACGGAATGCCGCGCCAGCTTCGATCGCCTGAAGCTGCTCGGGATCGCCAACCAGCACGACCTTGGCGCCGCGCCTCTGTGCTCCGCTAATCACGCGCTCCATCTGGCGCGTGCCAATCATGCCAGCCTCATCGATCACGAGCACATCCCGATCGGTCAGCAGCTCGCGGCCCTGCGCCCATTGATGTTCCATGCTCGCGATCGTGCGCGACGCGATGCCGGATCCGCTCTCCAAGTTTTCCGCTGCGATGCCGGACAGCGCGGCGCCCCGAACCGAGTAGCCGGCGCTCTCCCAGGCATCGCGCGCAACCCCGAGCATCGCCGACTTGCCGGTGCCGGCGTAGCCGATGACGATGCCGAGACCCTTCGTCTCGGTGACATGCTCGAGTGCCGAGCGCTGCTCAGATGATAGGATCATCCCCCGCGCCGCGGCGCGCGCCAGCGCGGCGTCACGATGATGATCCGCCACGGCGTGATGATGACGGTTCGCCATTACGCTCGCCGCGCGCTCGAGCCGCTGCTCGGTCTCGATCATTGCACGGCTGGTGAAGCGCTGCTCACCGCATCTGTCCTTGCCAAGCGCAACCAGCTCGGGCGCGGCTTTGACCGCCGCCATAACGCGATCAAACTGCTCCTTACCTTCACTGTGGCGGTGCACGAACATCGCCAGGTCGCGAGTAGTGAAGGTCGCCTGATTGTGGGTGATCGCGTCGATCGCTAGCGCCGGGTTCGCCAGCAGCTTTTCGCCATTGGCACGGGCGATGGCGTGGTGCTCTTCGAGCCGCTCCGATGCGAGCCCCTGCGCCGCCATGCGCGACGCAGCCGGGCCAATCTTGTGCTGCGGTTCGAGGTCGATCCCCTGTGCCTCGAGCGAGCGGTGATCGATGCGTGCATCGATATCGAGTTCGGCGAGCCGCTGGTTGACGTGCTCGGCCCAGCGCTCGCGCCACTTCTCCAACAGATCGGCACGATTCCAGTCGCGGTTCTTCTTGCCGAATCCGTCCTCACCGACTTCCCGGAGCGTCAGCATCACATGCGCGTGCGGCTTCGCCAGCCCATCCGCGCCGATATCCCAATGCACGTTGAGGTCGGCGATCATCCCGCGATCGACGAACTCGCGCCGAACAAACTCGCGCGCGAGGTCAATCCCCATTTCTGGGGATAGCTCGCGCGGAATCGCGAACTCGACTTCTCGTGCCAGCTGCGAGTCGATCCGTTTCTCGGCCGCCTCGACGGCGTTCCAGAGTTTCTCCCGATCGGCGAAGTGCTCAGGCGTGCTATCCGGCAGCATCACCTCGGAGTGGACGACGCCGGCCTTGTTCGAGAAGTCGTGGTGGCGATCGAGCCGCTCGTCATAGAGCCGCGACCCCGAACGATACGCGGCGGAGGCGAGCGCCGACGATCCGTTGGCGCGGGAGATGATCTTGGCTGAGAAGTGGTAGATCGCCATCGCGATCACACCATCTACACTTCAAGCAGCACGTCGGCACGACGTATAAGCGCGCCCTCGAAAGAATTCATCTTTCTCTGGACTGACGAATCCCACTGCGTTTCAAGGGATTTACGCTGATCGATCGTGCCGATAACTGGTCCGTCCCATCACGCAACGGAGGACAAGTTCATGCGCAAACCACGCGACTATGATGCCGAGTTGGAGGCGCTCGACGCCAAGGCCAAGCAGCTAAAGGCGCGCAAGGTTCAGCAGCTCGGCGAACTGGTGATCGCGAGTGGCGCCGATACGCTTCCGCTCGATCAGCTTGCCGGCGCGCTGCTTGCTGCCGCCGGCACCAGCGACGCAGCGACCAAGAAGGCATGGCGCACGCGCGGCGCCGCGTTCTTTCAGGGAACGCGCGGGGATGGTGGCGGCAATCGCGGCAACGCGCGCGGCGCTGCGACGCGGGCAGGTGGAGCGCAACCGGATGCAGCTGACGCGGGCGCGGCATGACATGCGCGCCTGGGCGGTGAAGCGCCGCGCGCGCACGCGCCAGCTGATCGAACTTGGAGGGCTCGTCGCCAAGGCCGATCTGATCGCGCTGACTGATGACGACCGCGCGGTGATCTTCGGGTTGCTTGTCGCAGCTGCATCGACATTGCGCAGCGAGCGGCGCGATCAGGCACTCACGCTGTGGCGCCGACGCGGCAAGCGCGCCTTCGGTTCTTAATGTGCATTGGTGACGTGGTTCGAATTTGAGCCTATCATCCCCGCATTGACGCAAGTCGGGGGACTTAGCTCGGCGTCAACCGACAGCAACTGAAGAGCTGCCGCTACGGACGGAGGCTCACCATGTCAGATCATGATCGCGAATATCTTCAACGTCGGCGGCGCGAATGCCTGGCGCAGGCGGAGTCTGCAAAGGATCCTGCCGTCGCCAACATTCATCGTCAGTTCGCTAAGCAATATGAGCGAGCGCTTAGCTCTGAACGGCACAAAGGCATGCGTGTAATCACGAGCTAGTCCTCGCGACGGCGCGCGGTAGATTGAACCAAGTCCGAACCGCGAAGTTAGAGAGGATATGGACAGGACGATTACAACGCCAGAAGCGCTGGAGGAACAGGCGGCGAGCGCCGAGAGCTTGTCGGAGGCCCAGGCTCTCGCCGCCGAGGCTGATCGGCTGCGCCGGATGGCGACGAGACAGCAATCAAAGTCGACTGGCTTGCCGCTCCTGCGAAACTAGTGAGCCTGACTCACGTCGGTGGCATGACACGCGCGCCTGGGTCAAAGCTGGCCTAGTCGAGTTTACCGATGACGCGCGGTGATCTTCGGGTTGCTCGTCCCGGGCGCTGCGACGCTGCGCAGCGAACAGCGCGAGGAGGTGCTTATCCCTTGGCGCCGCCGCGGCAAGCTCGTGTTCGAAGAGGCGGCGAGCAATTGAGCAAAGGGATGCGGGTCGACAGCAACAATTGATCCACTATGGATGTAAAGGATCGGCAAGGATGTTTGCCGCTACCCTCCCCATCTTCCCGCTGCTGGAGAACTTCATTGTCCGAAGAAAATGCGCTCAACCCGGTGGAGCTTGCCACTGAACTGACGATTGCCTGGCTCGGCAATCAGAACAATCGTGTGACGGCGGAAGAAGTCCCGGCGTTCCTGCGCACGATGCACGCGACGCTGACTGAACTTTCGGGCGGCACGTCGAGCGAAGCAGTCGCTGAAGAAGCGCGGTCGAGCGAATTCATTCCCGCCGTATCGGTACGCAAGTCGCTCGGCTCGAAGGATCACATCATCTCGCTGATCGACGGCAAGCCGTACCGGATGCTGCGCCGCCATCTTTCGCAACACGGCTTGACACCCGAAGAGTATCGCGCGCGTTATAATCTGAAGCCCGATTATCCGATGGTCGCCGAGAATTATTCGGCGCAGCGCCGCGAGATGGCGAAGAAGATCGGCCTTGGCAGCAAGGGCCGCGGTGGCCAGCCGAAGGCCGCGACGGCAGACGCCCCTGCGTCGCGCGGGCGCGCCAAGAAGGCGTGATATTGCCGCGCTGATCCAGGCGGCGCATAGGCTTCGAGCATGAGTACCGAGCTTCTCGATATTGTTCATGCGGTCGTTGCCAAAGCACCGCAATGGATCCGGCAGGATCTCCTGTCCAAGGAAGCGCTAGTGCGCGAGCGAGCCGAGGAAGCGCTGGCGGCGATGATTGCCAGCGCGATCGAGGAAGCGCAGCCGCACAAGGCGGCTTAGAATTAGGTGCGAGCGCCGCGCGTCAGTCGCGCGGCGCGAGCCGTTCCTCACAAACAGCCTGCACAAGATCGCGCAGCACGGTGATGCGCTCAGCGAGCCAGCCTAGCTCCTCGGCGGTGATCTTGTAGTGCGGCGAGTAGCGCGCATTCACATAGGCTTGGCGCAGCAGCTCGAACCGCCGCCGCGTGGTCTTGTCGTCGCGCGGCCAAGCCTCGATCAGCGTGGGCGCGACATCCTCGGCGCGCGAGCGCAGGAAGTTCAGCTTGTGCGACTTCGGGCTGTAGAGCGACAGCACCAGTAGCGTGCAGTGGTAGAGCCGTTCAGCTGCCTGATGCAGCAGGAACGCGGCGTCACGCTCTTTCCCTTGTTCGATGTAGAACTGAGCGCCCATGGCAGCGCTCTCAGCTTGGGAGAACCAATAGTCGTAGTTCTCCTGCGCCTCAGCCCGCGCGTCATCCTCGGGCAAATTCTGCGGCGCGACGAACGGGAACCCCTCGGCGTCGTAAAGCGCGATCCCCTGCCGCAGAATATCGACGAAGAATGGCCGCCCGCGCTCGAGCTGCTTGTTCACGTCGGCCAGCGTGTGAACGATGAAGTTGACTGGCGCGCTCAGGGATTTGGCGATGGTGACCTCGCGCATCAACCGGTCGTCGGCCGCTGCCCAATATTCGACGACATCGGTCAGCCGCTCGTCGTTGACGACGACGAGGATGTCATAGTCGGAATGATAGCCGCCGACCGGGTCATCGACCCAGTCACCGCGCGCGTAGGAGCTGAACAACACGAGCTTGAGGATGCGCGCGGCCTTGCGCTTGGGATCGGTCGTCCGCGCGGTGATCTGCGCGAATTCCTCGAACAGGATGCGCACGACCTCACGCAACTCGCGCTGCTTGGCGTGGGGCAGATGATCCAGATCAGTGCGCATCGGGAATACTCCTAACCGGCGACAGACTTGGCGCAAGAGACCCGGCGGCGCTCGCGCGCCGCCGGGTAAGCTTCAAGCCGCACGGCGCAATGGCTCGGGCTGACTTTGCGACGCTGCCAGATCGCCAATCGCTGCCGCCCGGCTGACGGTCCCGACCCCGCCCCGCTCGGTGTAGCTGCTAGGCGGGAACGCCATCCAGCCCGGCACCCAGCCCTCAACCTTGGCGCGGCCATTCTCACCGCTGAGGCAGTCGCGCACGATGCCGCGCTTGACCTTACCGGTGGCGCTGTCGTTTTCGCTCGCGACGCGCTCGCCCGCGACATCGGTCAGCACATGCTGCATCACCTCGCGGTCGCGGATCAGGTCGAGCAGCACATCGTCGGCGGTCCAGACCTTCGCCATGTCGGTGCCGAACATCGGCCCGAGCAGCTCGATCAACGCGCTGCCTGCCTCCAGCGTCTCGCCCATGACGATCGCCAGCACGTCGAGCACAGCCGGGTCGGGAAGCTCGATCAGCCGCGCGAACAGCCCGGCAACCCCATGCTCGCCCTCGTACCCGCCCGTCACGGTCGGTGTCTCCGGATCGAACCCGAGCAATGCCAGCACTGCGCGTCGCTTCTCGTCGAACGCGGCCTCGGATGCGCAAGCTTCGACGCTCTCAGAAATTGCGTCATTTTGCGCACGCCGTGCGTCAATCCGGACATTCCATAGCGGGGAACCGGCAATTGCGTGCGCCACCATCAAGCGCAGCGCCAGCGAGGGCTGGCTTGCCAAGTCGGCGCGAACTGCCGCGTGCCTGTGCAGGTCGATGTAGTTTTGGAGTAGTGCGCTGATCTCGGGCCGGATCGGTTTCTCCACCGCCTCGCCCTTCTCCCGCTTGCGCGCTTCCCGGCAAGAGACATAGCCTTCGTGGATCGCGACATCGCCGCGCGAACCCACGGCGATGAACACCTTGCCGCCCTTGCGTTTGGCACAGCGCTCATGCTGCCAGCACTGGAACGCCTCGCCGGTCGGCAGGACGATGACTTCCCATCCGGCTTCGCGATAGCTCTCGGCCTTGGCTTCCACGGCTGCGGTCTGCGCGGTCCAGAACGTCGCGCTGTCCGCAAAGTAGCGCTCGTCACCGAACAGGTCGGAGACGATCTCGCCTTGATAGTCCGCGACCTCGAACAGTGCCGCGCTGACCGGGATCGACGACCCGCCGAACAGCCACGCCTTGAGGCTGTAGCCGGTCGGGCAATAAGCGTCCGGATCGTCGCGCAATGCCAGCCACTCGCGCTGCCGCGCCTTGGACGCGAGGGTCAGATGCCGCACGGTCGCCGCCTCGATCTCGCCCTTGCGGTAGAGGGTCCGGATGCTAGGCAGCAGGTTACCGAGCGCCAGCGTGCGCTTCACCTGCAGCTCGGTAAGGCCAAAGGTGAGCGCGATGTCCTCGGGGCTACGCCCTTCGCGCACCAGCCTCGTGAAGCCCTCCCACAAGGTCACCTCGTCTGGGTCCAGCCGCGCGACATTCTCGATCAGCGATGCTTCGAGTGCCGCCGCGTCGTCCCCCGCCGCCATAATCGCGCACGGCAGCGGTTCGTTCTCGCCGCTCTCAGCTGCGACCTCCAGCGCCGCATAATAGCGCCGCTTGCCCGCCACGATCTCGAACCGGTCCTCATCGACTGCTGGCCGCACGATCAGCGGTACGATCACGCCCCGCGCTCGAATGGTCGGAAGGATATGCGACAGGTCCGCCTTACCCTTGGCCCGCATGTTGGCAGCCGAGACGAACAGCTTGGCGGTATCGATGTGCTTGAGTTCCATTTTCCTTACTCCTCAAAACCACTGCAACCGGCGCCGGAATGGCGGGGTGGGCGGCAGGAGCGAACCGGGAAGTCCCGCCGGCTAAGGCGGGCAGCACCCGCAGGGCCGCAACGAAGAGAAGGAGCTGCGCGTAGCGCAGCTTGCAGCACGCCGCGGCTGGACTAGAGGGCAGCGACGCCCACCCCGCCAGACATGAAGCCGGAGGCCAACGCCGCCGCGCCTGGCGCGGCGACCGCAGCCACTGCGCATCAGTGCGCCGGCTCCGCCAGGAGCCCCACAAAGCAGCACCCTCGAAGCCGGGCGGCCGTCGCGGCGGCGTGCGCGCGCAGCTGTGCGCCAGCCGCCGCCGCGCCCTCCGGTTGGATCGAGTGTGCCACGCGGAAAACAAAGGCGCTGCGGCCCCTAGCGGCTGCGCAGCAGTCCGCCGGTGTACGCTCAGTCGATTCCGCGTTCCGCTTAGCGGCCCTTGGCCGCCCTCACGTCAGCGATCGTGACCCGAATGGGCCGAGACGCACAGACGACTCGGCGGCGCGCCAGCGGAGTAGAGCGCGGCCTCGCAAGGCGGGGGACGCCAAGTTCCAGACACCTTTTTGAGGCGTCTCGAAGCGCCTTAGCGAATCTCGCTCCCGCCCCGCTTGTTCCACAGCGCCAAGTCCATCAGCTCTCGCGGAAGGGGCGCAAAAGCACGCAGAACATGCAGGACCATGCCATGACGACCGAAGCCCCCGACCGCATACTCCGGATCAAGACCGTGCTCGAGCGAACGGGTCTGAGCCGATCGACGATGTATCGAAAGATGCAGAACGGCACCTTTCCTCGAAATGTGCAGATCAGCACCCGCTGCGCCGGCTGGCGCGAGTCAGCGGTCAACGCATGGATGCGCAATCCGATCTTTTACGAGGCGGACGAACAGGAGGGCGCCTGAGCGCCCCAATGCCCCTCAATCCGTCTCCCACACCTGATTGAGGATCCGAGCCGCCAGCGCCGCTTTGTCCTGCGGGAGAAAGCGGCCGTAGTGCTTGGCGACCATGTCCGGCGTGTCCTGGATGGCGTAGCTCGCCTGCTCGTACGAGCCCGTCTGCTTGAGGATGTGGGTCGCCAGCACATCGCGGACATTGTGCGGTCCGTGGGGTAGCAAGCCCTTGATGACGCCGCGCCCCGTATAGGGATTGTAGATCCCATAGCGCTGGATCAGCAGCCGCCACGCCTCATAGAAGGTCGCCTGATCATAGGCAGCATCTGAGCTGCTCCGTTTGACCGTCTTGATGAAGAAGGTGCCGGGATCGGCTGCGTCGCCAAGCAGCAACCGCCGGTGCCGGGTGATATAAGTTTCGAGATGCCCGTAGAGCCCGTCGAAGTCAGGCAATAGCAGGCGGAACGGACGCTTCCCGAAGAAGGAGGAGTTGGCGTTCTTGAACGCGACCGATGGGATTAACACCTCCCAAGCCTGTTCGCGCGCGCTCCAGTGCAGCTCGCCCCGGCGTAGGCTTTCAAGCTGGCGCTCCGTGCGATGGGCCACGCCGCGCGGACAGATCAGCAGCTGCCGCAAATTCTTCTGGCGCACGCCCAGGTGGAGACCGAGGCGCAGCATCAGGAAGCCGCGCACCGCCTCAGCCGCTGCGCGGGGATAACGGCACATGTCCGGCATCTGCCGGATAATCTCCGCGGTAATCTTGCGATAGGCGCCGACTGGGCTCTCGTCTTCGAGGACCGGCAGAATCGGTTCAAACGGGTCGCGATGGACCCGCGCGACGCGGACGATCTCCTTGGAGCGCGCTCGCACATGCGCGTAGCCGGCGTCGCATACGCCATCCCAGTCCGAATGCGCGCGCTCAACGTCGGCCGCGTCGATGAGGCCGGCGATCGGCTGCAGGCGTAGCGCCAAGTCCGGGTGCTGGCGCATCCAGCCGGTCTCGCGCCGTGTCATCGCGCCGGCGAGCTCCAGCATGCTCACTTCCCACACGGTGTAGAAGCCGCGGCGCGCCTCGCGCCATTGCAGGTACCAGTCCCACACGGCCGGGAACGCCAGCAGCGCCATGCACAGACGATCGCGCGGCACGCCTAATCCGCAGACAGGCGGTCCAGGCTCCGCTGACAGCGCACCGAACATCAGCGCCAGATGCTCGATCTTCTGAGCTACGGTCTCCTCATTCCACACGCCAGTTCGCTTCACGCCGATGCGGGTGAGCGTGGCGGTCTTGAAGGCGATGAGCTCGCCGATCTCGCGAACCAGGCCCGGCGGTGCGCGAAGTACCGCCTCGAGCTCATCCGCGTCATCATCCGATTGCGGCAGTGCGCGGGTGCCGAATGCTTTGAGGGTCGGAAAGCGAAGTCCATAGCGCACTTTTGTCGCTTCAGCCTGATACCGCCGGTAGTCGGTCGAGCCCGTGATGATGACGGTGCGTATCCAACGGAGGATTTCAGCTCGCTCGCGAGCTGAACGCCGGTCGAAATCTTCCGGCAGGTGCCAGGCCAGCCGGCGCCGCTCGGACGGCGAAGCCGCGAGCCGCTCGTGGCCTGATGTGGCGCGGCCGGAGGAATCGAGCTTGGCGCGAAAATAGCCGCTGGGCAGGCGGTAACGGTGTTCTGCCCGCGCCAGCATATCAAATGATCGAACCGTGCTCGGCTGCTTTGCGCCGATCGCCCACTGGCGGAACGTCGTGCGGTCGAATGTCTCTCCCGGTTTCAACAGCGCGCGCTGGAGGTGCGCGTAGTTGTCCCCATGCCGCCGAAGCTGAAGTGCGAACGCTTCGGGAAAGGATGGTGGGTCGATCCAATCCGCTGTCAGCGGCTCTGGAAACTCGACTATCTCGCGCGGCTTCGGACCCCGCCGTTTCGACAGGCTGCTAAAATCGTGGGGGACAGCAGCCGTCGAAACGGTGTGCGCGCGCGGGGATACTTTAGGCAAAATGGACTCCTGAGCTTTAAAGGTTAGCTCAGGCCATGACGCTCTCAGTTCTCGCTTCCCCTAGGTTGTGAGATCAGACGAGCGAAATTTCCTGCGCGGCGCACGGTTCGAGCCGAATCCTTATCGCCTCTGTCGATCCCTGCACGGCGCTGGCGTCCACGCGGGATCCTTTCCGTCAGGTCCGTCGCGCAGCAAGTCGAGATAATCGCTCCACCACTGGTGCATTGCCACCCGCTCATCCCAATACGCGCCGCGATTGTAGGTGCCGCGCACCGCATCCTTGTCCGCGTGCGCCAGCGACCGCTCAATCGCGTCGGGGCTCCACTTGCCGCTCTCGTTCAGCAATGTGGAGGCGGTGGTCCGGAGCCCATGTGCCGTCACCTCTCCGGCCGCGTAACCCATGCGACGGAAGGCCTGATTGACGGTATTCTCGCTCAGCGGTCTTCGCGACGTGTGAAACGCCGGAAGGATAAAGCCATCGGGGCCCGTCAATTCGTGCAGCTCCGCCAGATATGCTTTCATCTGCCGCGAAAGTGGAATGGAATGCGGTCGCCGCATTTTCATTCTGGTCGCGGGAATTCGCCACACGGAATGCTCGAAATCAATTTCGGGCCATAGTGCCTGGCGGATCTCGCCCGGCCGGGCCATCACGTGCGGTGATATCTGGCAGGCAAGGCGCGTGATGCGATGGCCTGGATAGGCTTCGATCGCGCGCAACAGCTCCCCGAATGCTGCGGGCTCGAGGATTGCCGCATGGTGCGTGGTCTTGGGCGTGATCAACGCGCCACGCAGCAGCGAGGTCGGATCGCTTTCAGCTCGGCCGGTCGCCACGCCATATCGAAATACGCGACCGGCAAACGATCTGCAGCGCCGGGCAGTTTCAAGCTTACCCTTCGCCTCAAGCCGTTTCAGCGCCGCGAGCACGTCGATTGGCTTTAGGTCCGTCAGGGGCTGTCCGCATAAGGGGCGCAACTGCTCCAGCAACCAACCAGCCTTTGTCGTCGTCGTATCGGCGCGCCCTTCGGCAATCATCTTGCCGATATACTCCCGGGCCACGTCGCCGAAGGTATTCGCCGCTTTATAGTGGGCCAGAAGCTTCGCGCGCTTCCGTTCGGCGAGCGGATCGACTCCATCGCGCAACTTCTGTCGGGCCTCGTCGCGCTTCTGTCGCGCCTCGGCCAAGGTGACCTCGGGGTAGCGGCCAAACGCTACGCGCTTCTCCTTGCCGTGATAGCCGTACTTGAAGCGCCAAAGCTTGGAGCCGCTCGGATGCACCTCGATATAGAGGCCGCGCTCGTCAGACTTCTTGTAGATACGATCCCTTGGCTGAAGGGCGCGAATTTCTAGATCTTTCAAAGCCATAACCCAAACTCCCGATTTGATCGGTTCTGTTCGGATGGCGCCAACTTTTCCGGTCGATATGGCCCACCGGGCCATCATTTTTCCGGGGCCATTTTATGCCCCAACCGTGGCCCATATGGCCCTGGGATCGACTGAAACCTGCTCGGACATTTTCGCACAGAACCGAGCAAAAGTGGCAGATTTCTGCCGTTTTTGTCGATGTGCTAGGATGCCCTGAGACAGGGAAATGGTGCCCCACGGAGGACAAAGATGGGCACTCAGATCATTGGGAAATTTTCATCGCGCGCGGCTGATTATGGGCCGGAGCACGAACCCGCTGCGCGGGAGTGGTGCTGGTGGTGAGGTAACGGCAACGACGCGGGCGCTCGGCGTGGATTGAGCGGCGCCTGCCATGGGCAGACCCTTTCGGCTCCTTCAACCTGAGGAGTCGAACGATGAACGAGCTTGTTCTTGCTGGCGCGGTCAGTCCGCTGCGTCAGCGGCTGGTCGATGATATGACCATGCGCCGGTTCAGTCCTGAGACGCAGCGCAACTATCTGCGCGATGTCGGGCGGTTCGCGACGTGGCTGGGTCGCTCGCCCCACACCGCGAGCGCCGAGGATGTCCGCCAGTTCCAGATCGAGCAGCAGGAGGCTGGTGTCCCGGCACCGACCATGAACAGCATCGTCGCGGCGTTGCGGTTCTTCTTCAACCACACGCTCGACCGACCCGACCTGGCCCGCAAGCTCGTCCGCACGGCTCATGCCCGCAAGATCCCGGTGGTCCTGACGTTGGGCGAGGTGAAGCGGCTGCTCGACGCCACGACCTGCCTCAAGCATCAGGCGGCGCTGTCGGTCGCCTATGGCGCGGGGCTGCGCGTCGCCGAGGTGTCGGCGCTCAAGGTGAGCGATGTCGACAGCAAGCGGATGGTGCTGCGGATCGAGCGTGGCAAGGGCGGAAGGTATCGCAACGCCATGCTGCCGGAGGGCCTGCTCCTGCTGTTGCGGGACTGGTGGCGCGCGGCACGGCAACAGGGCATCATGCTTCCCGACGGCTGGCTCTTCCCCGGCCAGAACGCGACCGTGCCGATCAGTACCCGCCAGCTCTATCGCGTCGTAGTTCAAGCAGCAGAGGCAGCGGATATCGCCAAGCGGGTCGGACCACACACCCTGCGACACAGCTTTGCGACGCATCTGCTCGAGGACGGCGTCGATATCCGCGTCATCCAGGCGCTGCTCGGCCATGCCAAGCTCAACACAACGGCCTTCTACACCCAGGTCGCGACCAGGACGATGCGCGCGGTCGTCAGTCCACTCGACCGGTTGGCGCTGGCCTCACCCGACAAAGGCGCATCCGACGGCTGAGGCGGGATGCGCGCCTCCATCGAGGTCGCCGACATCTTCCGCGCTGCTGGACCTGTTTACCGCTCGGCGCATGCCGGGCATCTGAGCCTGCACCAGCTCAAGATCATGTCGGCGATCGAGCAATGTCGCACCGCGGCGATGGGCGGGCATGTCGAGGCCTGTACCGACTGCGGCCATTGGCGCATCGCCTATAACAGCTGTCGCAACCGGCACTGCCCCAAGTGCCAGGGCGTCGCCGCACGTACCTGGCTCGCCGAGCGCGAGGCCGACCTGCTGCCGGTCGGCTACTTCCATGTCGTGTTCACGCTTCCCGCTGAGATCGGCGTCATCGCGTTCCAGAACAAGGCGCTGGTCTACGATCTGCTGTTCCGCACGGCGGCGGAGACGATGCAGATCATCGCCGCCGACCCCAGGCATCTGGGCGCGCGCATCGGCATTACCGCCGTACTCCACACCTGGGGTTCGGCGCTCACTCATCACCCGCACATCCACATGATCGTCCCGGGCGGCGGCATCTCGCTCGACGGGGCAAGCTGGATCTCCGCGCGACCGGCGTTCCTCTTGCCCGTGCGCGTACTCGGCGCGCTGTTCCGCCGCCTGTTCCTGACCCGCCTGCTCGCGCTTCATGATGCTCGTCAGCTCGGCTTCTTCGGCAACCTGGCGCATCTTGCCGACCGACGGGCGTTCCTGAGGCACCTGTCACCAGTCCGCAAGAAGCGCTGGGTCGTGTATGCCAAGCCGCCGTTCGCGGACCCGCAGGCGGTGCTTGCCTATCTGTCGCGCTACACGCACCGGGTCGCCATCTCGAACAGCCGTCTGCTCCGGTTCGACGAGGACGGCGTCACGTTCCGCTACAAGGATTATCGCCGCGACAGTGCTGACCGTCAGCAAGTCATGACGCTGGCTACCGACGAGTTCATCCGCCGCTTTCTGCTGCATGCCCTGCCGCGCGGGTTCCATCGCATCCGCCACTATGGCCTGCTCGCCAGCGGCACCCGACGGACCAGCCTCGAACGCGCTCGCCAACTTCTTGCGGTCGCGCCACCTGCCGTCGAAGACATGCCTGAGGAACAGCCGAACGTCAGGCCGCCATGCCCATGCTGCGGCGGGCGCATGGTCATCATCGAGCTCTTCGAACGCCGATATCAGCCTCGCGCACCGCCATCCTTGGCCGTCGTATCCGGGAGCCCGCCGTCGTGACCCGGCACGGCCGATCGCCGGTTACCCCCGCGGCATGCCTGTCGCGGAGAATGACGGGTGTTGCCTCGAGCCCGCGCAAAAGCGGACGCATCGCTGCAAAAGTCGGACGGTCCGCTTCCAAGCGCCCGCCTCATCGCCCGAAAAGCAGCCGGTCCGCTCTCCGATCCGTCCGCCTGCCGGCAACACCCGCCGCCGCCCAGAGCAGGCCAAAACCCAAAACCACATAGACCAACGCCAGAGGCCCGCGGGTTCGGGCACCGCCGACTTTCCGACGCCTCACGGCGTCCGAAACTCTAAACGGTTGCGGACTGGCAGCTTCCGGATGCCGGATCTCGCGATGCGGACATTGGCGTCTTTGGCCGGTCAGCCCGCTAAGACCGAGTTCCGGCCTTTCGAGCCAGGAATCGGATTCCCCAAAATCGGACGCTCATTCACGTACGACAGGGCGGCTGGATCTGTGCCGGTAAACGACTGTCCACTTGAAAATGCGAAACGGCGAAGCGGCCCCTATCGAAAATCTAAATGGAGCTTTTGGTGCGGCGTGAAGAGTTGGCCAATACACGTCGCTGCCTAGACCAGAAGTAACGGGCCGAACCAGGATCGTCGGAACGCGGGATTATGAAGCGCCGCGAAGAAAGGCGCTCAGAGGCGTCGCTGCCCTTCCTCGCCGGCAGAAACCTGTTCCACTACATCCGCACTGTCTCGTGACAGATGTCGATCCCGCGCGCTCGAAGAGCAGGTCCTCGACGTTGCGTTGCGACAGCGGGAACCAGACGTACATCATTACCAAGGGCCGGATCACCTGGGGCGACGAGTTGAAGTAGCGAAGCGGGCCAGCTGGCTTGCGCGGACGAGGCATCCGACTGCCCTACACAGGTTCGCTTTCCAGCCGATGCATTTGCTCTGACAGCACCCGCCAACGGGCTGTTCGACCACTTCGACGATTTAATCGGCGCAATCGCGCAGGTCGTTCATGATAAGCAGGCCAGGCTGGGGGCGTCGTAGATCTTACGCGCGCCACATGACTAGATAGCGAAAGAGCAGCAGTCGCCGAATCGCTGCACCGAGCAACAGCCGCTCCACGTTGCTACGCACCTCCGCAAACGTTGCGGCAGGCGGCACCTGGATGGCGGCTCCGTATGCCACGCGACAGCCGAAGCGCGGGACGGCGTCAGCAAGGCGCCCGGCGAGCATCCATCCCCGGTCTGCAGCTGACGCCGGACGATGAAGGCCGACGATCCGCAGCGTGCCGTCGGGCACCACAAATGACCGTAGTGCGCGCAGTCCGTCCGCGGAGCCAATATGGTGCAGCGTCGCCACCGAGGCGACGACATCCAAGACGCCGTGGCGCGCCTGGCGGCGGTCGGCGACCTCGAACTCGCTGTTCGAAAAGGCTGTCGGTGAACGCTGCGCAATCGCGACGATCGCGGGGTCTTTGTCGATCCCGAGGAGGGGCGCTAGTCGATGACCAGCCTGCCCGCGAGCCAGTCGTCACCGCAGCCGACGTCGAGAGCTTGACGCCCTTTCGGTGCCAGACGGACGACAAGCTGACCGGAGTGTCGATGGTGGTTCCAGAATTTTTACAGGCGGGGAGGTTCAGCACGCACGAGCGCTGTGTCTAGGGCGACGTTTCATTTGGCTGGCCGTGGTAGCGCCGCAAGCGCATGATGCTGTCGTCAGCGCGGACGCTCGACCATTCCGGTTTCTTCGGACCTAGCCATCGACGCAGTGGCATGCCACGCTGGCACGATAGGCGAGACCTTCGCCATCACATCTATCTGGATGGACCTCGAGAGATGGCGATCACCGACATCAACAACATCTTCGACGCCGAGCCGAAGAGCCTCGCCGAGTTCCTCGGCAGCAATGACCAGGGCTGCTTCATTCCGTCATACCAGCGGGCCTACAACTGGCACGACGCCGAGGTCGATCGTCTGTTCGAGGACACGATCACCGGTCTGAACCGCCTACCGGACGCTCCCGCCTCGCTGCGCTTCCTAGGCACCATCATCACCGTCACCGACAAGTCGCTGCTCGGTGTCGCGGAGCCGATGGACCAGCAGCTCCCCGAGACGGTTATGACGCTCATCGACGGGCAGCAGCGCCTGTCGACGCTCGTCATCGTCAACATCCTGCTGCACGACGCGATCCGTCAGCTGCGCGGCCAGCTCACGGCCGAGGAGCTCGGAGACGGGTTCGAGCAGGTCGTGACCGACTATCTCTACGACCTCGTAAAAACGTTCCAGTTCGTCGGCCGCCCCTCGGATACGATCCACCAGAACTATCCCCGGATCATCCGCGCGAGGGTCGATCAGTGGGCCCGCCATCAAGACAACGCCCGATACGAGTCGCCGATCGCAAGACTCATCTGGGCATACATTGAGCACACCGCGCCGCGCTCGCCGATCGCCCCGTTCGTCTACGCCGTTCCGGACGACGATGGAGAGGCGCTCGGTCACGCGGCGCTCGTGAGCGTCGTGGACCATGTGCGGACGGCCCTCGGCCACGTCGCAAGCGGCAGCTTTGCTGATCGTTCCATAATCGAGCCGCATCGCTCGTCACCGATCAGGTGCAGCAGGCCGAGTTCTGGCTGGCCAAGTTCCCTAGCGCCGTCGTCGCACGACTACGCGCCGAGATCGGCGAGCGCACGGCAACCCTGCTGCGGCTGATGGCGTTCGGCCGCTACCTGAACACGCGCATGGCTATCACCGTGGTTACTACCTCGCAGGAGGACTACGCCTTCGACATCTTCGAGGCGCTGAACACGACCGGTCAGCCACTGACCGCCTTCGAGACCTTTCGCCCCAAGGTGATCGAGACGGAAGGCATCGCGCAGTTCCACTACACCGCCTCGGCAAGGCACCTCGCCACCATCGAGGCCTTCCTGGACCGATTCGACAAGGCCGACGACCGGCAGAAGGCGACGAGCTCGATCCTCATCCCCTTCGCGCTCCTAGACAACGGCGGCCGTCTGGAGGCGCGCCTCGCCGCACAGCGCGCGTATCTCCGCACGACCTACGAGAGGCTCCCCGACCTTGCCGCGAAGCGGTCGTTCACGAAGTCGCTGGCGACCACCTCGACGTTCCTGAAGAATGGCTGGCAGGCACCGGCTGGCGAGGTCGCCAATCCATCGCCCGGCGGCAAGCCGCTGAACGACCCGGAGGCAGGCTTCTGCTTCGAGGCCATGCGCTCGCTTAAGCACGACATCACTGTTGCGCCGATGGTTAGGTTCTACGCCGAAGCCGACGGTCAGCCCGGCACGCCGGCGACGCTCGCATACGAGGGTGCGATCAAGGCGATGACCGCATTCTCGATGATGTGGCGCGCCGCGAAGGGTGGCACCGCGAGCATCGACAACCGCTATCGTACGCTCGTGTCCGGCGGCACTGACGCGCCTCACCCGCTCGTGCGCCGTCAGGCGGACGGCAGGCCAACGCGCATGCCGACGCTTGCGGAGCTGCAGTCCTCCCTGATGGCGATGCTAAAGCGAGCCAAGCTTGATACGAGGGAGGCCTGGGTCGCCGCCGCCGCTCAGCGGGCGATCTACAGCGAGAATGCGCTCGCGGCACGATTCCTGCTCCTCGTCGCGATGCACAACTCTGTCCCTGATGGCGACACTGGGCTGATCACTGGCGATGGGCGGGGGAATCTCGATCTGCTGACGCCCGCCGAGTGGTATTCCCGGACCACCGAGTCCATCGAGCACGTGGCGCCCCAGTCGAAGGGCAAGTCGGACTGGCCAGCAACGATCTACGACGACAGCCGCGTCGTGCACCAGATCGGCAACCTGCTGCTGTTGCCGCGGCTGGAGAACAACGAGGGCGCCAATCATTCTTGGGAGCGAAAGCGCATGCTGCTCGGGATCTTCGCCGCGGAGGGGAAGGCACAGGCGCAGGAGCGGCTGACGGCGGCGCAGAAGAAGGGCATCACGCTCGGCAAGAAGGCGGAGGCGATCGCGCTTGAGAATCACGTCCTTCCGCTCTGCCGCAGCGCCGCCGGCTATGCGGGGGCTTGGGATGCCGCCTTCATCTCGCTGCGGTCGCAGCGGCTTGCCGAATTGGCGTGGGACCGGATGGCCGGCTGGCTAGGCGCCAAGCCAGCCGACACCGGCGCGGGCGCCGGGGGAGGCGCTGCGGCCGGTGCGCAGGATGCCGCTCCTGCCGCATAGCACATCGCCATCAATTTGCGGCGTCAATCGCTCGAAGTTCCCGGTGCGTCTCCCGGTGACAGTTGGCGCAGAGGCAGCGTAGCTCCTCCAACCATCTGCGATGGTCGGAGGCCATCTCAGCGAGCAGCGTCGCCGTCGCCTCGTGATGCACCTCGATGCAAGCCTCGCCTACGTCGGAGCCGAATCGCGACACCGGGTCCAACCCGTGCCGTTCGCAGAAGAGCCGCCCGTACTCCGCGCGGATCCCGCCCGCTTGGCAGCTGCGAGATCGGCCCCGCGCTCGCATCGCAATTGCAACGCCAATCGCGGTCGCCCCTCGCCGCAGCTGCGGTCCTCGAAGCTCGCGTATGCCTGAACGTGTGATACGACCGCGCCCTTGGCCGCGATTACTTATCCACCACCACGAAGCACACGGAAGCAGGTGGCCTCTCGCCACCTCGGAAGTGTTCCGGCTGAACCGGGAAACCGAGCGCCTCGCTGGGGGCCACGCCGAAGGCCGCCGTCGGAGCTAGTCGGAGGTCGTTGAACAGGACGTCATATTCGGTCGATGGACCGTTGCGCGGAAGCGAGTATCCGGCTGCCAGCCGTCGCGCCGCGGACAGGATGTACGAGCCGTTGATCGGCGCGAACAACTCCGATGCGAGCCGATCGAGCAGCGACGGATACCGCGCGGTTAGGTCGTTCGACATCGATGCCGCCAATGAAGAACGTTGCGCGCAAGCCGATGCAGATTGTCGCGCAGCGCCTCAGACATGCTTGTCCGTCCGGATCGCCTCGATGGCCTCACCCAACGCCGCCATCGCTTCATCGATCTCAAAGTCGGTCGTGAACCGGCCTGTGCTGATTCGCACGGTCGCATCGCAATCCGCCGCGGAGAGACCGATGGCCCGGAGCACATGGCTCGGCTCAGGTATGCCCGAAGCGCAGGCAGAGCCTCGCGAGACGGCGAGTCCCGGCTGCAGCCGCGCCACAAGCCGCTCGGCATCGAGCCCGGGAAGAGTGATGCTGATGCAGCCCGGATGGCGTTCCGCTCCCGATCCGTTGATCCAGGCTCCGGAGTGCTTATCGAGAAGCGCCGCCTCGAGACGAGCGGTCCGCGCCCGCCAATGCCCGACCTCCTCCGCATCCGGCAACTCGCCACACGCGGCGCCCAGTCCAACGCAGAGCGGGACCGGCAGCGTACCCGGCCGAAGGCCATCCTCCTGCTCGCCGCCGAACATCAAAGGCGCAAGGCGCTGTCGAATCTCCCGCCGCACGAAAAGTGCGCCAACACCCTTCGGACCGCCCATCTTGTGGCCGGATACGCTCATCATGTCCGCCCCCAATTCGTGAGCGTCGATCGGCATCCATCCGAGCGCCTGCGCCGCGTCGACGTGAAGCAGGGCGCCAGTCGCCGAGCACAGCCTCGCCACCTCCCCTACCGGCTGCACCGTGCCGATCTCGTTGTTTACAAGCATGATCGAGACTAGCAACGTGCGGCTATCGATGAGCGTCGACAGCGCGTCTAAGTCGACGACGCCCGCGGTCGTGACGGGCGCGACCACAACTTCGAAGCCACGGCGCTGTAGCTCGCGGGACGGCCCGAGCACGGCCTTGTGCTCGAGGGCGCTTACAATCACTCGTTGGCCTCCAGGCGCCGGCGCGATGCCGCAACCTAGAAGCGCAAGATTGTCGGCCTCCGTTGCGCCCGACACGAACACGATCTCATCGCCGTCCACGCACAGAGCCTTGGCGACCTCACCTCTCGCAGCATCCACGGCGTCGGCGGCACCCCAACCAGCGGCATGCTCCGATGAATGCGGGTTGGCGACGTGACACGCCATCGCGTCTGCCGTCGCGGCGATGGCCGCCGGATGCATGGTAGTGGACGCCTGATGGTCGAGATAAATCAGCCGAATACCCTCATACCGTTGAAAAATTACGTGCTGGCGGTTGTCACCAGCCGGACCCATTGCTAGCCAAACTGGAGAAATTGTCCAGCGGTCAGGGATGCCAATGCGAAGTCTGCTCGATCGGCCGGAAGCCATAGTTCAGTTTTCCGGTCACGAAACCTTCCCGTGCCGGTATGGCTGGCTGAAGAAAAGCTTCGACGGTCTACAAGAATTGGAAGGGCGCGGTGTTGATGAGGCACTCGCCGTCTTTAATCCAAACCACGCCATAGCCGATTTCGGAGTCGGCAAGAACATGGTCTCTTCCATGCGGCATTGGGCAATCGCCTGCGGCGTCCTCAATGCAACCGTCAAGGGAGGCCGAACGGAGACGCTCACGACTTCCAAACTCGGTAAACTGATCTTCGCTGGAGGAGACCCTTTTCTCGAGCAGCCCGCGTCGCTGTGGCTGCTCCACTGGCGCCTCGCAGCGCTGCCGGGACGCGCAACGGCCTGGTATTTCGCGTTCAACGAGTTCAACGACGCCATCTTCAATCGCGAGACGCTGGCCGCGCGCATCATGGTCCGCGTCGACGAGTTACGCGAGATCGGCAGGTTAAGCGGGTCCCGCATCGCGCGCGCTACGGTGGACCGCGACGCCGAGTGCTTCGTCCGCACCTACGTGAGCCGGGCCTCGCGCAAGGGCCTAACCGAGGACGGGCTAGAAAGTCCGTTCGCGGAGCTTGGCCTGATGACGCCGATCGCCGGTGGCGCGCTGCAGTTCAGGCGCGGGCCCAAGCCCTCGCTTCCCGACGAGGTGTTCGCATTTGCGCTCGTCGAGTTCTGGCAGCAGCTGTTCCCGACGCGAGGAACGCTCTCCATTGAGACGATCGCGCACGAGCCGGGCTCGCCGGGACGCGTCTTCGTGATGGACGAGGAATCGCTGGTCGAGCGGCTAGAGAGGATCGCCGACGCGACCGCCGGCGCGCTCGCATGGGACGAGGGTGCGGGCCTGCGTCAGGTCTCCGCGCGCACCGACGTGACCTCGGTCTCGCCGCTCCGCCTAATTCAACCGCTCTACGCACACTACTCGGAGGCAGCATGACCATGATGCTCGCTGATCTGGTGTCGGTGCGCCGGCGCTTCCGGCGCTCGGTCCGCGTCGGCGCGGATGCAGGCGTCGCCGACATCGAGGGCTTCGTCTGCACCGCGACCGCCGCGCAGGCGATTGCGACAACTATCGACCATGTCGTCGGGCACGGTCACGGCGCCTTCACATGGACGGGCCCTTACGGCTGCGGGAAGTCGACGCTCGCCGTGGTGCTGGCCGCGGCCCTGGGGCAACCGGGCGATGTCCGGGACCGCGCGCTTGATACGCTGCCAACGGATCTGCGGAAGCGGTTGGGGCGCGACATGCGCTGGTCGGGCAGGGGCTGGCGCGTCGTGCCTGTGAACGGACGCCGGGCGGACGCGGCGAGCGTCATGGCGGAAGCCATCCCCGAGGCACGCCCGGCCGACGTGGTCCGCACGCTGGCCGAACTCGCGCGCAACGAGGCGTGCGGCGTGCTGGTGATTATCGACGAGATGGGGAAGCTGCTCGAGCACGCCGCGACCGACGGTGGCGACACGTTCCTGTTCCAGGAGCTCGCCGAGGCCGCCTCGCGCTCTGACGGAAGGCTTATCGTCATCGGCGTTCTGCACCAGGCGTTCGACGACTACGCCTACCGTCTCGCACGCGAGACCCGCGACGACTGGCTGAAGGTGCAAGGTCGCTTCGTTGACATCGCGCTTTCTCCGACGGCCGAGGAGCAGGTCGAACTCCTATCGCGGGCGATCCAGTCGGGTCCGCGTTCGGACGATCCGCCGGCGATCGCCATCGTTGCCGAGACGCTCGCCCGCGGCCGTGAGGTTGGCGGTGTGGCGGCCCGCCTCGGCCGGTGCTGGCCGCTCAACCCGGTCGTCGCGTGTCTCCTTGGACCTCTCTCGCGCCGTCGGTTCGGTCAGAACCAGCGGAGTGTGTTCGGCTTCCTCGGGTCCGCCGAGCCAAACGGCTTCCAGGACTTCATCGCCACGACGACCATCGACAGCGACAACCTCTACGACACTGACTGGCTCTGGAGGTACCTGCGCGCCAACCTCGAACCCTCGATTCTCGCCTCGCCGGATGGACACCGGTGGTCCATCGCTGTCGACGCGATCGAGCGCGTCGAGGAACGTGGCGGCGAGGGTGTCGAGCTATCTGTGCTGCGGACGGTTGCGCTGCTCGACCTCTTTCGCGAGCGGTCGGGACTGTCCGCAACCGCGGAGCTAGTCGCCGCCGCGCTCAGCCTTGACAGCGGGGTGGTGCAGGACGCGCTAGCATCGCTAGTTCGCCGGTCGGCCATAGTCTTCCGGCGGCACATTGGGGCGTACGCGATCTACGCGGGTTCGGACTTCGACATCGAGGCGGCAATTGACGAGGCCAAGGCCGAGATGGTCGCGTGCGACTACTCGCGGCTACGGGCCACCGGCGTGCTGACGCCCATCCTCGCGAAGCGTGAATATCACGACACCGGCGCGATGCGCTGGTTCGAGGTCGATGTTGCCACGCTGGAGCAAGCCGAAGAGCGGGTCGCCGCCTGGAAGCCAGGCAACGGCGCTGCGGGTCTGTTCCTCCTGCTAGTGAACGAGGCGGGGGACGGTGCCGCGCGCGTACGCAAGGTGCGCAGCCGACTCATAGAGCTGATCGGCAACGCTTCGATCGCGTTCGGCATATCGACGGACAGCTACATGCTCCGGGACCTGAGCCACGAGCTGGTAGCGCTCGAACGCGTGCAGACGACCAGGCCTGAGCTGAAGGGCGACGCCGTCGCCCGTCGCGAGGTGGCCAGCCGGCTCGCGCGCGTGGCAGGTGAACTGGAGGAGCGCCTTCGTTGCGGCCTGGCCACGACGGGCTGGCAGGTCCCGGCGATCAGTGACGAGGAACTCACAGGAACGGGCGCCGCCGGCCTTTCGTCGATCGCGTCGCGGATGGCGGCGGAACTCTACCCGAAGGCGCCACGCATTCGGAATGAGCTGCTGAACCGGTCGAAGCCGTCGTCGAACGCCATGGCCGCGATGCGCGCGCTCATGGTCGCAATGGCGGGACACGCCGACGAGCCACGGCTCGGGATCAAGGACTTTCCCGCAGAGGGAGGGCTTTACGCCTCGGTTCTTGAACGCACAGGGCTGCATCGCGAGATGACGACGGGTGACTTCGCCTTTGGTGCACCGGCCGAGGACGGGAATCACCGGCTGTCAACGCTCTGGCAGGACGGGGTGCGCCTGCTCGAAAGGCGGGGAGCGGAAGGCCTCGGGCTCTCCGACTTGTTCGCGCTGTGGCGCGATCGGCCCTACGGTGTGAAAGATGGACTGCTGCCCGTACTCGGTCTCGCTTTCCTGCTCGCACAGCGGCACAGGACCTCGATCTACCTGGACGGAGTGTTCTGCTCCAGCGTGACCGACCTCCTGATCGACCGGCTTCTGCAGGATCCGGCTTCGGTGCGGCTTCGCGTCAGCGACATTAGCGAGCGCGACGGTCAGATCCTGCGAGGGATCGCCGACCTCGTCGCGGAGCTCTCGGGCGATGTCGATGGCGCGAGCGCCGACCCGCTGTCGGTCGGCCGCCAATTGGTCGCCCTGGTGATGAACGCGCCTGCCTGGGTTCGGCGCACCGGCCGACTCTCACCGTCCGCCCTGCGCGTCCGCAACCTGGCCATCGCTGCGCACGATCCCAATAAGCTACTGCTCGACGACCTGCCGCGGATTGTGGGGGGCGATGCCAGTGTTGGCGACATCGTCGCCGAAATGCGGACCGGTCTCTCCGACCTCGCCGGCGCCTACGACGCGATGCTCGCCTCGCTCGCGGACATGCTGATCGCCGAGCTCCGCGTCCGCGGCGCCGGAGCTGCGGCGCTGCAGAGTCGCGCACAGGCCATCATGGGGATCACGGGCAACTACCGGCTCGACGCGTTCGCCGCCCGCCTGTCCACGTTCGACGGCAGCAGGGAGGCGATCGAGGGCATCGCAAGCCTGGCGGCCAACCGACCACCGCGCGATTGGGTCGACCGTGACGTCGACGCCGCGCGGATCGAGCTGGCGTCGCTCGCGCGCGAGTTTCTGCGAGCCGAAGGTCTTGCCCACGTGCAGGGGAGACGCGACGGCAGCTTCTCGTTTGCGCTCTACATGTCCGACCCCGAACATGGCGGGGTGACGACCCCCGAGGTCAGCATTGACGCCGACGAGCTGCAGGAAGCCCGCGCGCTTGCGACGCGGCTGCGCCACGTGATCGGGAAGGACAAGGTCTCGCGCGAGGTCGCGATCGCCGCGGCGGTCGAGCTCGCGGCCGCGCTCGCAGAGGGGGCGGACGAGACTGGGCCCACCCGCGCGGCGGGAGCCGCACGATGAGGGATCGTCACGTCCTCGGGCTGTCGGGCGGCCGCGACAGCGCAGCACTCGCCGTCCATATGGCGCAAACCCGACCCGACCTGGACATGGAGTACTTCTTTACCGATACGGGCAAGGAGCTTCCGGAGGTCTACGAATATCTCGGACGCCTCGAAGGATTTCTCGGACGTCCGATCGAGCGCCTCAACCCCGATCGGGACTTCGACTTCTGGCTGCGGCAATACAAGAGCTTCTTGCCAAGCCCGCGCACGCGCTGGTGCACCCGCCAGCTAAAGATCCGGCCCTTCGAGCAGTGGCTCTGGCCCGCCCTCGACAAAGGCGACCGAATCGTGAGCTACGTGGCCATCCGCTCGGACGAAAACTACCGCGAGGGATACGCGTCAACCCATCCGAACCTATCGGTATCGCTGCCCTTTCGCGAGGCCGGCATCGACAAGGCGGGCGTGATCGACATGCTGGAAGCCAGCGGCCTCGGTCTGCCGAGTTACTACGAATGGCGGTCTCGCTCGGGCTGCACGTTCTGCTTCTTCCAGCAGAAGATCGAGTGGGTGCGGTTGATGGAGCGTCACCCGGACAGCTTCGCCGAGGCCCGCTCCTACGAGAAGAACGCGCTCGAGCACGGGTCGCCGTTCACGTGGAGCGCGGGCGAGAGCCTCGACGACCTCGCCCGGCCGGAGCGCGTTGCGCAGATCAAAGAGGACCACCGGAAGCGCGTCGAGCGCGCGGCGGCCAAGCGCCGGGTGAATCCACTTCGGCCGGAATCGGAGGGCCTGGATATCGACGAACTCTACGGGCAGGCCAAGGTCTGTCTCTCCTGCCACAAATAGATGTGCTCGCGCGTATCCGACCTAGATAACGGGACCTGGTGCTGATCGAAAGCGCTTGCCGCCTACGCTTCCAGACGGTTAGCCAACGTCGATCAGATATTGGGGGCCAGGTGTTGAAGATGGGGGAAGCGCGGATCGCGGTGGGGTGCATCGTTGCGCTGATGACGGCGGCGTGTTCGAGCGAGAGTGAGAACAGCGCGACAGAAACCGCCGACAACGCGATTGTGCTGGAGTGCGATGGGCAGAGCACAGTCGGCGACAAGAAGGAGCCAGTCTCCTACCTGCTCAAGATCCATCCAGGCAACCAGTTCCAGACTTCGCTGCACTTCTATAGCGATCAGGAGAAGCGGTTCGTCTCTCCGTGCCAAGACAAGGGTTTCGAGTGCACCTTGAATGTCGGCGCTGACCTCATCAGCGAGGTAGGTCAGTTAATGAACAACGGTGCGGTCTCCACCCAGAAGACGACGGAGATCAACCGCAGGACCGGGACGATGCGAGTTGAGGTGTATAGCGGCCCGAACCTGCCACAGATGACCCTTTTCGAAGGCACCTGCCAAAAGGGCGTGATGCCGCCGGAGGAAGCGTCGAAGTTCTAGATCGCGTAAGCGCCGTTGCATCGAACGCCAGCCTAGCGCATCGACGAGGACGGAGGAACAACCATGCCGCGACCGATTCCCGTCTATGTCGTCGATCGTCCATCGCTCGGCTCGCAGATTCTGCTCGGCATGCTAGCGCTCGGTGTCATCTGTTACCTCATCAAGGCGACTCTGATCTTAGCGGCGTGGGCGATCGGCGCGTTTATTGTCCTGCGCATCGCGATCGCCTGGCCAAAGCCGTTCTTCTTCCTGCTGTTCCTCGGTGGCGGTCTATTCCTCACTGGCGGTAGCCCGCCCCTGATGATCGGCTGGGTCGTGATCTATCTGGCAGCCGTCACCTGGATTATCCGGGCTAGCCGCGCCGCCTAGCGGACCTCGCTGCCTGAAAGTGCTGGTTGCGCAACTGTGGTGGTCGTCGTCACCTGCGCAGCCGGCTCGCCGCTCGCCGAGCTTGCCTCGAAACTCGCCGCCCGATGCCGCCCTTCAGCCGGCCGACCAAGCCGCCGATCGCGAACGAAATGATCACCGCCGGAACGCCGGCCAACATGCCGAGCAGCGCCCAGCCGAGGATCTCGAGCCGCTGCGCCTGCGTGTCGCTCGTCCAGCCGCCAAGCCAGATGATCAGCACCATCGCGGCCGCGCCCGCCGTGTAGACGACGCCGGCGTCGTAGCTGAACATGTCCAGCTGTCCGCTGGCTCAAGCACTTGTGGCCCGTCATGGCGAGCAGGTAGATGAGCGAATGCCGCGTCGACAGTCGTTGCCGCCATGGTGACGATCCCGGCGACGCCCACAGCTACACGGAACCTCTTGTAACTTCGTGTCGCGAAAGGCTAGCCTCGCGAAAAGGGCGTTTACGCGCTCATCGAATAAGAGGGGTGGGTTATGGAGGCCGGTAGCTCGATAAGCACGGAAGCCTTTGATGAGCGCGAGATGGACAAGATCATTCGGCAGATCGTCGACAAAGTTCGCGGCTCCTACTTCCTCAATGGAGAGACCGGCCGAGGCATGCCGGGCGAGGTCAAGCGCATTATCGAATCCAGCATCGACCGGGTCTGAATTATGCTGATTGAATTCATCCGAATCGAGAACTGGCGCAGCTTCCATGGCCTGAACGACTTCTTCGTCTCCACCGATGCCGAGAAGAATGTGACGCTGATCCGCGCCGAAAACGGCGTCGGCAAGACCAGCCTGCTTGCCGCCATCAACTGGTGCTTCTTCGGCATCCTCCCGGCAGACAGCGAGTTCGAGAATCCCTCCAAGCTGGTCAACGAGTTCGCGATGGAGAACGATGGCGCTCTCAGGGCAAAGGTCTCGATTGACTTCCGCCACGAGGGCAAGACCTACCGTGCCTGCCGCATGTATGAGCAGAAGACCGAGACCACACACGGCCTCCGCCTCACCGAGCTGATCGACGGGGGCGAGGTGCCCTCATCAAGCCACCGGCCGGACCGCTTCATCAACTCGGTTGTGCCGCGCGAAATGGCGCCGCACTTCTTCTTCTACGGCGAGGCGACCAGCCGCTACACTGGCGCCACGGGCGCGCGTAAGTTCGGCGAGGCGGTGAAGGGCATCCTCGGCTCGACGGTCGCCCGCATGGCGCTAGAGGATCTGCGCAAGGTCTGGCAGGAGTATAATCGCCAGGCGTCCGACAACACTGGTTCCGAGGCCCGGGACGCCGAGCGCGACATTGAGGAGGCCGCCGGCCGCATCGCGCGATCCCAGGAGGAGCTCCACAAGCTCGACGCGGAGATCGAGTCTGCCAACGCGCGCATCGACCGGCTCAACCAAGAGCTCGCCGGAGCAAAACCGGCCAAAGGGGCGCAGGCCCGGCGCGCGAAGATTGAGGCGCAACTGCAGACGCGAGAGAGCGAGAAGGTCAAGGCGCTGCAACGCTCACAGGGCTGGATGCAAAACTTCGCCACGTCGGTGCTGGCCGAGGAACTCGTCTCCGAGGCCTCGGTCGTGATCAAGGCCGAGGATACGCGCGGGAAGCTGCCCGCGCCTTACGACCAAAAGTTCGTCGGCGAGATCCTTGAGGACGGCGTCTGCATCTGCGGAACGACGATCGAGAAGGGCAGCACCGAATACGAGAAGATCAAGTCGCTGCTCGAGAACGCAGGGGACCAAGCGGTCATGTCGCGCGTGATGACGACGAGCACCGCGCTCGGCCGCCTTGAGCAGAAGGCCAAGACCGCCTGGAGCGACTACGAACGCAACAACGAGGATCTTCGCAAGGTTGAATCCGAGATCCAACGGCTCGACGCAGACCTCGTCGAGATCTCGAAGGAGCTAGCCGCCAACCCGATAACAGACATCGCGGAGAAGGAGGCGGCCCGGTCGCGCGCGCAGACGCAGCGAAACCAAGCGATGAGCAGGAAGGTCGACGTGCAGACCTCGATCAACGGCTTCGCTCGGCAGAAGGCGGAGGCCGAGGCGAAGCGCGACGAGCTCGTTAGGAAGTCGGACGCGGCACGCCGCTTCGTTAAGCGCGCGCAGCTCGCGGCGGCACTCACCGCCCGGCTTGAGAACCGGTTGAAGGGCGAGGAGGAGGCCGCGAGGGCCGCAATTGAGGCCGAGATCGACTCGATCGTGAAGCGCTTTATGCGCAAGCCCGCGACGGTGAGGCTGGACCGCGACTATCAGCTGCGCCTCTTCGACGAGCGCGGCGTCGAAATCGCTAAGAGCACCGGCGAGAATCAGCTGCTCGGTCTGGCCTTCACCGGCGCGATCGCCAAGTATGCGAAGGAGCGCGAGCAGGACCTGGACGACATCCTGTTGCCAGGAACCGTCGCGCCGCTCGTGGTCGACTCGCCGTTTGGACACCTCGATCCGCTTTACCGCCGCGGCGTCGCCGAATTCCTGCCGAACCTCGCGTCGCAGGTGATACTGCTGGTGTCGACTTCACAGGCGTCCGAAGCGGTCATGACGACGCTCTCGGACAAGGTCGGTCAGGAGTACGTGCTGACCCGCCACAATCGCAGCGACGGCGCTGGCAAGCAGCCCGAGACGATCGAGATTCGCGGCTCGACCTACGACCTCACAGCCTACGGCAGCGAGATCGACGGCACCCGCATCACGGAGGTCGCGTAGCCATGCGCCTGATCCACTCGCCCGTGAAGCGCAGCAAGCTGCACGAAAGCACTCTCCAGAAGCTCGGCGGTAAGGAATCCGCCATGTTCCCGACACTGCGCGAGGCGCTCACCTTCTGCGCGGTGCTCGGCTACAAGGAGCGGCGCAAGCTGCCGCTCGATCCGAACGCGGGCACTGAGGACATCGCCGGCGCGCAGTATCAGCTTAACGAGGCCGTCGACGCGATCTTCGCGCTCGCGCTCGCCGACGCGAAGACCTCCGACATCCTCCGGCCCGAGCGCGAGAAGGAGTGCGTCCAGATCTACGAGGAATACGCCAACGGCGGCCTTGAGCTGATCCAGTCGTGGATCGACCGCTTCGCCGATCTCGACGTCGAGGACGCAGTCTGGCGAGGGCTGAACTCGATCGGGGTCCGACCGCCGGCCGCGGCGAAGCCGACGGCCGAAGTGGTCGCGCCCTCCTTCTGATGTTCCGCTCGCTGGGGCTGCGGACGAACTACACGTCTGAGGCCGACGACCTCTACAACGACTTCTTCCTGCCCACGCTCAGCGCGGCCACGAGCTACCGCCGCGCCGTGGGCTTCTTCTCGCTGGGCGTACTGCTGAACGCGCCAGCGGCGATGTCGACGCTCGTCGCGAGCGGGGGCCGCATCCAGCTGATCTTCGGCAAGCTCGTCGCGCCGGAGGACTTCGACGCGATTACGGAGGGCGAGCGCCTGCCGTGGGACGAGACCGAACTGCCCAGCTTCGAGCAGCTGATCGGCGAGCACCCCGGCAGCCTGCTCGAATACCGGATCCGGCTGCTCGCCTGGCTCTTCAGGTCGGGCCGGCTGGAGATGAAGGTGGCGGTGCGCCCGAGAGGGATGTTCCATCAGAAGATCGGCCTGCTCGAGGACAAGCTCGGCGACGTCGTGTCCTTCAGCGGATCGATGAACGAGACGATGCACGCGCTCGACCCGCGCTTCAACTCGGAGGAGATCACCGTCTTCCGGTCTTGGACCGAGGGGCAGAAGGGCTACGTCGAGAACCACGCCGCCAACTTCTCGCGGCTATGGTCGGGAGAAACGGGCAGCTCGACGATCGTCTGCGGCATTCCCGAGGCGGTCGAGGAGGGACTGAACTTCGTGATGGAGCGCTTCCCGGACCGCCCCACCAGCGATCAGGAGCAGGAGCGGATACGCGCGTTCGTCGAACGCCGCACGGGGACGACGACCTCGCAGCCGAAGGTTCCGGCCACGATCCACGGCTCGCCCTTCGCCATGCGCGAGCATCAGCTGGACGCCCTCCGGGCATGGGCCGCGAACGGACACAACGGCATCCTCGAACTGGCGACCGGTGCCGGAAAGACCATCACGGCGATCTACGCCGCGACCCGCATCGCGGAGGCGAACGAGGGCATCGCCCTGATCGTGGCGGTCCCCTACCAGGATCTCGCCGATCAATGGGTCTCCGAGCTCGCGATGTTCAACATCCATGCGATCCGCTGCTACGGCTCGCGGTCGGAGTGGGAGGCGACCGTCCAGGCATACCTGCGCCGCAACAGAGGCGAACAGCGCGAGTTCCTCGCCATCGTCGTGGTCAACCGCACGCTGAAGACCGATCACTTCCAGGCGTTCGCCGGGCAGCTGGACCAGGACCGGCTGTTCTTCATCGGTGACGAATGCCACCATCACGGCGGTGTCGGCTTCGTGGGCAAGCTGCTACCCGGCGCCAGGTTCCGGCTGGGGCTCTCGGCCACGCCGTTCCACTACATGGACGACGACGCGAACAAGCGGCTGAAGGCGGTCTACGACAAGCCGGTGTTCGAATACGGCCTCGCCGACGCCGTTCAGGACAAGGTGCTCACGCCCTACGAATACTTCCCGGTGCCGGTGGAGCTTACCGAACGCGAGGCGCAGGACTACCTCGACCTGTCGGACCAGATCGCGCGCGCCTTCATGGCCGCGAAGAGCGACATGGCCTCGCCGAGCGGGGAACGCTTGAAGGCCCTGCTCATGCGGCGGGCGAGGCTCGTCGGCGCCGCCGAGAACAAGATGGTCGAGCTCGATCGGCTCCTTGAAGGGCGCAAGGTTGCTAAGCACTCGCTCTTCTACTGCAGCGACGGCCGGACCCTCGTGGACGACGACGACGAAGGCGATGGTGACGCAGACGGCGGTCAGGCCGAGATGAAGCAGCGTCACGCGGTGGCGCAGATGCTGCTCCGCCGCGGTGTCAGCGTGTCGCCGTTCACGTCCGACGAGAACCGCTGGCAGCGACGCGAGATCCTGCGGCGGTTCAAGGATGGCGAGACCGAGGCGATGGTCGCGATCCGCTGCCTCGACGAGGGCATCGACGTGCCGGCCTGCAGGACGGCCTACCTCATCGCGAGCTCGCGCAACCCCAGGCAGTTCATCCAGCGGCGCGGGCGCATCCTGCGCCGGTCACCCGGAAAGGACCACGCCACGATCTTCGACTTCGTCGTCGTCATGCCGGATGGCCACACCGCCGGCGAGGACAAGGCCGGTGACTTCCTCCGAAACGAACTCGCGCGCGTCGCCGACTTCGCGCGCAACTCATTGTATCCTTCAAGCTCCGTCGAATCGCTGCTTCCATGGCTGAGACGCTACGACCTGGAGCACTTGGCAGCCTGACCGGTTCGAAGAGCGGACCGCGCTGGACCGAGCCGCGAGACAAGCCTAAATGGCGCAGCTGAAAAAGGCTCGTCGTAAGCGTGCCCGGTTCTCGCCGCCGGCCGACCGGGCCTCCCCCGCAAACCAATCCCGAGCGACCTATTGTTTCCGAACAAAGCGATCTTAATTCCCGATCAGAATATGAACCAGAACGGGGTCACATTTTGATCGAAGAGTTGCGTGAGGCGCGGCGCGCGGCAGGATGGTCCCAGCAGACACTTGCCAAACGGCTCGGCGTCGATTCGCAGTCAATAAAGCGGCTGGAGAAAGGGGTGGGCTCTGTCCGCACGCTGGTAATGGCGATGACCGCGCTGGACTTTCGCCTGACCGGACTGGGGGCGGGCAAAACATTGCACCAGCAGTTGCGCGCCACACGTCAGCGGCGATCGATTTCGCTGGCAGAGCTAGCTGCGAGGACGGGCCTTTCCAAAACGACCATCGCGAGTCTCGAGCGCGGCGACGGATCGGTTGCGAGCCTCCTTCGACTGCTGGCGGTGCTTGCGCCTCGCGTTCGTCGGCGCGCGCCAGAACGGGCGTATTGGGGGCAGGATCAGAAGGATGATCGCGATAGTCGCTTTACCCCAGGCGACTTCATGGCCAACATCTACGAGGCGTTTGGCGATATCGCCATCGATCCATGCGCAAACGCCGCGAGCCCAGTTATTGCCCGACGCAGGATATTGCTTGACGAGGGCGGTGATGGTCTAGTCGATGACTGGTCTGGCGAACTTGCCTTCGTCAATCCGCCATTTTCCGAGCTGCTCAAGTGGCTGCGTCGCGCGCACGATCAGTGGCGAGCAGGCAATGTCAAAACGGTCGTCTGTCTCGTGCCGGTGCGGACTGATTCACGTTGGTTTCATGATACCCTCAGTGCAGACGCCGATATTTACCTGCTCCAAGGGCGAGTGAAATTTCTGGATGTCAGCGGAAAAGCGCAGCACACGCCATTCTCGTTGATGTTGGTGACACTTGGCGCGACCCCCCGCCAGAAGCAGCGCTATGCTGGTCTGGTGCCCGGATTTTGGCTGGCGCGCGACGATCTCGCAATAGCTAGGTGAATGAGACCGCGCCAGTATTAGCCAGTTTGTCGGCGTTTGAAGTCGAGCTGTAATTGACGAAGTGTGCGCTTCAGCCGAGTTCGTAGGGCCGCCAAGCCACGCTGGTCCAGATCGAGATGTTTCTCGAGGCGTTGACCGAATAGTCCGTCGCAGAGCGCGTCCACCAAACGCAGCAGAGTCTGATCGCCCGCAAGCGCGTTGCGCACATCGGCAAGCAATCGGCCATTATCAACGCTTGATATGGTGAAGGACTCCGGCCCCAGATCTTCACTGGCGAATAGCGCCAGAAACTCAGGCGGGACGACGAGTGGTCGCAACACCCCTTCGCGTCTCTCCATTTCATTGGATGCGATGCTCTTCATCGAACCAATCATTGTCCAGACAGCATTGGGGCCGCGGTCGATCTTGCGCGTTCCACGCAGCGCGCGCAAGCAAGCTTCCTGAAGCAGATCCTCGGGATCCATGCCGGATCTGTGACCCAGACGACGCGCCGCAACCTTCAATCGCGCCCATTCCGACGCTTCAAATCGGGCAATGACACTGGCTACTTCGTCCGAGGTCAGCGGAACGGTTTCAGCCGTTTCGGCGATCGGTCCTTCGAGCACGCAGCTTCCAATCCATAAAGCGGCTGCCGAAGAAAATTCCGACGCCGATGTCGGAATTTATTCTGGCAGCCGCTTGTTAGGATGAGGTTACCGCAGATGGTCTCTTTGCATGCGCCTCCAGGCCTTCAGTCGAAGTCGGCGCGGATGGGGCGCGGTACTACCGTAAGTTTTCCGCCGCGCAAGCGGTAGCACGGGAGTCGGGCGTCATTCGACATGAACACGCCATCCCGACCGCGGGGCGTGACAAGAAAATAGCCGTACTCGAGCTTGAAGCGCTTCCGGCGTCGGATCGCGATGCCGAACGGCACTGGTCGGCCTTCATCTGCCGTGGCGACCGCGATGACGCAGCCGGTGGCCGGCGAGCATCCCAAATATTTTTGGATTTCGGCCGCGTCGACGAGCGAAAGATCGGTGACAGCGCTGAAATATGTTTCGCCGTGCGGGACGTAAATTGTCGTGAGGTCGAATTGCTCCCCTCGCTCTCCAGCCGCGACGATCGAGGCGCGCTGCGCGCATGCGGCCGGCATCACGCAGGGAACCATGGCGCTGACGGTTTCGAGCGTCTCGTTAACTAAGATGGTCATGTAACAATATCCTTGATTGAGTTGGTCCACGCGCCCCTGGTTTTCTCTCCAGTCCCAGGGACACAGCCCCTTCCGTCCTCATGAATTTCCGGGCTGGCTGCGCGGCAGCCAGCCCGCCCCGTCAGGCTCCGATACTGACGAGGGCGTCCCGAACCTTGCGCCAATCGGTCTCGAACGCTCGGTGCATTTGCGCTGGTGAGTCATCGAATATTGAGTGCACTTCGCCAAAGCCCGACAGACGATGCGTTCGGGCGAGCGTCAGTACATGAACGTGCGGGGCACGGACGGATCGAGCATCACTCGGCATATGCTGCACTATGATGCTGCTGAGCCGCTTGGGCTGCAGGGACATGGCGGCATACATATATGCCGCATGCATCATGGCGTGGCGCGGGAGGTCGGCGTCGAAGCGCAAGGTCTGAACGATCGCGAGCAGGTTTTGACCTCCCTCCGCGCGATCGTAAGCCTCGGTCAGTTCTCGCGCGCTTATGTCCGGCACCCCCCTCGCAAGTACAAGGCGATAGTCGCATGCGGTGGTTGGCCACCCCGCAGTCTGCGAGGCCAGAGCGTTCGTACCAGGTTTGCATGGTTGAAGTTTGGCGCGGGCAAGGTCAGCGACACTGTGATCGCGCCCCTTCCCATCGCTCGCCCACAGGATCGCAAAGCCGAAGTCGCTGTCGGAACCCACGCGTGCCGGATCATCGAAAACCATGTTCATCGCTGCGCTGGGGCTGATCCACTTGGCCATCGTCAGCCCTCCACCGCAGTGTCGATGAGCAGACGCGCTTCGGCTAGCCCGCGCCGACGGTCGCCCTCATCATGATAGGGCCGCGGGACCGCGTTGAGCCGACCGCCTCCCAGCCGAAACGAAGGCGCGAGGAGCGATGCAACATCGGGAATGAGCCACAGGTCATCTCCTTCGCCAAGCCACGGAAGGAACGGCCCAAACCAAAGCACCTGGCGCGACGACCAGATTGCAAGGTCAGCGGAAGCCTGTCGCTCGCCATCACGGCTCTTGCGGATGGTGATCACCATCGCGTCACTGCGGGCCTCCTGCACGGCTCGCGTAACGGGGAATCGTGCGCCGACGCTCGCATTGATGCTGGGCACCAGCAGCAGCTCGGGTTCGGGAAGGTAAAGGTAATTCCAGAAGCTGGGGGCTAACGATACCTGCGCGTTCTTCTGGATGGTCCATCCCGCGTGCTTCACGAGAGCAAGGCTCGCTCCGATCACTTCGGCTTCGGACAGCCGTTGGGCATAATTCTGATTCATGTGGTTCTCATTTGGCCCTTTCGCCGTCGACTGCAGACGAGGAGGAGGGCAGGAAAAATTTCACCTTTCGGCACAGCCGCAGGCAATTCCCAATTCCCTTCGATCCATGATCGTGGCGCCGTAGCGCGCCGGCACGGCCCTAACGTTCGGCGCCGTCCGGACGTTTGGTCGGATATTCAGGGTGTTGCGGGCGCAACACCTGGCATTCCATGGCTTCGGTTGGCGGTTCCATGATGCTGCTCACCGGCAGTGACGCCAGCTCGGCCTTATGGCGACGCTCGCGTACCCACCAGTCTGCCCAGAACAGCCGCACACGCTCGATCATCGCAACGAAGTCGGCATCTTGAAGCATCAAAGCAATCGCGCGTTGCAAATACTCGTCTCGCGCCCCAAAGTCCTTCATGAACAGATCTTGATCCGGCGCGAGCGGCGTATTGCAACCCAGGGTGATCATCGTCTCGGCGGTATCGATCGACTGGCGCCGGGCGGCGGCAAATGCGGTCTGAATTTGGTCGTCATCCTCAAAAGGTGCGACCGCGTTGAACAGGTCGCTTCGGCGATCGAACCGATCCAGTGGTTCCAACCTGTAACGGGGGGCGCCCCCATCTACACTTGGGTCGCCTTGGATGAGTGGCAGATGGCGCTCAGCACCCAAGCGAGCCACAAGATCGGAGATCGTCTGCATGCGGGCGGGATCTTGGCGATGATCAGGCATCACGTACGGGTAGGTTGGCAACCCATCCGACGGGGCGCGAGGTCCCTTTGCGATGCTGGCTACCGAGCGGCTCGGGACCTGTCGATCAATCCGAACTCGTTCCTTGCGCGCGAGATGGTTGGCCTCCTGCACGAAGTCTCGCACAGGCCACGATGCGATGCGTCCGGTCAGGGCAAGCAACCGCGCGAATTCGGATCGCAGGCTGGCCATGTAATCGCGCTCGGCGCGCATGAGCGCGAGATCGCGTTTCTTGCGTTCGAATGCCTTCTTGCCCGGACCCGATTTACCTTCCGCTTTCGTCATTGCCGGCAGGCCACGCGCGGCTTTGCTCAGGTGCGTGAAACGCCGTGAATGACCCGCACTGGCCATCGAGCGATTGAGGATCGCCGCGATCTCCTCGCGCATCTGGCCGATGAAGCTGGCATCGTTGAGATCACTATGTTTTTCGGCCGAGAAGGCGAAGGCACCCATACCACGCACCTCGATCGGACGCATCGAGAAGAGCAGATGTGCATGGAAGTTACGCTGGTCGCCCTCGGCGTCCGGTGCATGCAGCACGCCGACGTGACCGAGATCGTGACGGGCAAGGATGGCGCAAATGTCGCGCAGCACCTGTTCGCGCTCGGACGAGGTAAGTTCGTGAGGCAGGCTGATGACGGCCGACATATAGACCATCGCGTTCGAGCGGTCGTTGCGTTCGAAATCCTCGATCGCTTGGAAGAATCCGGCGAGCAACTCCGGGTCGTCGCTAATATTGCTGACGAGGCCGCCTTCCGGGATTTCGCGCGCGGCCGCGCGGACAATGTAGCGCAAGCATTTCACGGTTTCGCCAGCACGGAAGATATGGGCGCGGTTCTGGCGACGCTCGCCGAATCCGCGCGAACGGACCTTGAAGTGGAAGCTGCTCAGCCCGTCGCCGCGCTTCACCGAAGCACGCGTAAAGGTCAGCCCCAGCAACGCCTCGAACTGCCGGTCGCGGCTCTTCGAGTCGCGACCGGGCAACGGCTGGACAGCCGCACGGATGGTCTTTCGAAACTGCCGCTCCTGTTCGCGCACTGCGCGACGGATGGCGGCGCCGACCTTGCGGTGATCCGCCTCGGCCTTGAAGCGCGCCTGCATCTGCTCGCGCAACACCCTGGCGCGCTTTTTCTTCTCCGCCCGTTTTTCAGCGAGCGCGAATGCGATGTCGGCCGACGATACCTCGCGGCCTTTTGAATACCATCGAGGCTTTCCCATGCTGCATCCTGTCCCGCGCGAAGCAAGAGAAGTGTGGGCCCGAAGCATTTGAGATCGGCAATCGCCAGATCACAAATACGTTATCGCGCGGCCCACACTTAACCCTCTACCTCTCGCTCTAATCTCTGGTGTTGAAGGGGTTTCGTGCCAATCGGACACGAAAATGGGGTTGCGCCCGCAACCCCCGCCGATCAGTTGACGAACAGGCGTACCAGCGCCGCAGTGATGGCGGCGCCAACGGCATCGACCGGAAACTGGTCCACCGCCTCGACCGTGATGATCAGCGCACCGGTAGTCGTGCGTTTGGCTTCGCCGATGATCTCGCCTTCCTCATCTTCGAGCACGATATCGACGATGCGCGGACCGGCTTCGAGCTTGCGCTCGACGCGCGACGCACGGCGCACATCGGCATCAACGTTACCGTCATGCCGATCGATATCATCGTTGTCGTCGTCTTCGTCGCCCAGCTGTTCGCGGACGACCGTCTGCAGGGCGGCGAGCGCGGCACCCACTGCATCGGCGGTGCCGTCGGCAACCACGCCGGGTTCAGCCGCGACCTCCTCGCCCGACAGAGCAAGAGCCTCGATGCAGCTTTCAAACAAGGCCGCTGCTGCGATCTTCTCGCCCCGGACCAGCAACTCGGCGAGGTGCCTCGCGAGGATCATGCGCTGCGGCGACGCCCATGCCTTGTTGAACAGGCGAGCGGGCTCCGCTTCGATCGCGTGCCGATCGGCGACGAGTTCCAAGAATGGTCTCGGAAGCGCGGTGACGTTCCGCGTTCGGCCAACCGTGCTTTTGTTGAGTTCCAGCTGGCGCGCGATTTCACTGTTCGACATGTCGGCCGCGAGCCGGTCGAACAGCTCGGCGCGTTCCCACTGCGACCAATCCCGCGTACGGGTCTGTTCGGCTGCGATCATCAGATCGCCGAGCACGAGCTCGCCTTCCATCAGAATCGCAGAAAGGTGCACGTCGTGGCCCTCAAGACGCAGCTGATGAATGGCTGCGGCACGGCACGCGCCGAAGATGGTGTACAGCTTATCGGGTTCAGGGACCGCGAGCAGGATCGCAGGCACCAACTGGCCCGATGCCAAAATCGATGCCTTGAGGCCTTCAATGTGTTCCGCAGCGTGCGCAAGATCGCGGCGATTGGCAGGGTGCGGTGTGCAATGCGCGGGGTCGATCTGAATGACTTTCGCTTCTTTGAAGCGGGTCAGATCATGGTAGGTCATGTTGGTCCTCCGTGTTGAGGACCGCTCCACTAGGCAGCACAGCCGAGCCGATTGGAGCATAGCAAGCGCCAGCGTCGTGCCGGCGTTTGCCTGGAAGCTTAATTTCTCTTCTTCGAAAAGCGGCGAAGCAGCTTTTCCTCGGCTAGGCGCCGCTCAGAATTCTTGGCGTGCCGAGGCAATCCATCGCCGAGATCGCGGATGGCTTCCACCGCTTGATCTTCATCGTGCTTTTGTTGCGTCATGGCTTCCTCCTCGTGGGTTAGCCATTGTTGCAAGCACGCGAACGGTAATTGGAGCAGAGCAATTGATACCAGGAGACTGATATGACGAAGAGGAATTTATTCCCAGAGATAATAACGCCTGTTGATAACCGGATTGATAGCCTTAGGAAGACTGAGCAAGAACGCCTGAAGCACGCTCAGCTTAGCAGATCCAAAAATTTTAGAGACAATTTCCGAAAGCGTTGACACTTCGAAGCGAATACTGCCGAGCGGCAAGCTGGCGCGACTTAGTCCGACCGGCTCGGGCCAGCGAGCTTGGTTCAAGAGGAAGACATCTGCTGAACCGGCACGGCCGCTGTAGGCGCAATCCGCGGAAGCGGACCGGCGGGATTCGGCGCGGCAGGTGAGAGACCCACAACTTCAGGAACTGGGCGGGATGCAGTCGGACAGCTTGAGATAGCGCGCACTGCCAAAGCTGACCCACCACCTCAGCTTCGGGCAATAGCGATAGCCAAGTTATCGGGGACCAGATTGAAAAGCTATGCCGGCAGTTTTGCGCTCGGTTCCCTCGCTTGAACTAGATGCTTCAGGCACGAGTATCTCAATGCCTTCGAAGCATGTTGGCGGAACAACGCCGAAATAGAGCCACCACGTTCTAGCCTTGCGAGGAGTCGCGCCTGCAGATTGCTCTAGGATATCTGGATACCCCGGCTCGCAGTGCTTGCGTGACCATGAGCGCCAATGCTTAAGTTTTGGATCTGATGATGGGATTTTTATCCTGATCCGTGCCTCGCGCTTGTTCGCATAAACTGTTCCGGGCGGGACAATGAAGCCCTTCGACGCCAACAAGGCAGATTCTTCCGCAGTAACTATGCGTCCTCCCATGTCGAGTCCGTGACCGGAAGGGTCAGGGTCTGTCGTCAGGTTGATTGCGCGTGCAACGCGCGTGTGACTAAGCGGCGCCTCGCCTTGCGTCAGACCTTGCTCGAGGATCGATCTTATGGCGCTGCGTGTGGTGTAGTGGTAAAAAATCATTCGTAGCTCCCCCACATCCACGTGCAGGTAGATTGCTTTAAATTGAGTTTCCTACTTTGCACGGGACATGGTCGCCGGTCGGCTTTGACGAGGCTGAACGCACGGGCACGATCCACTATCGCCAGGCGTGTTCATCTTTGTCCTTGATGGGGCGCCATTCTCCGGATCTCGCAGAAAAGCGCGAGTTTCTGCGAGCCCATAAAGGACTATCTGAGCACCGGGGCCGATCGACCGGCAGCAAAGCGCCCCAACTCCGGCCGTTCAGATCGTCCGCTGACGATCCCAAAAACCGCCGTCGTTCAGGGATGACCTGGCAGCAGCGGCTGGTGGAAATCGAATTGCCATTCTCGGCTGAAGCACATCTCCACGATACGTCGGTTGAATTGCCGCAGCTGAGCTGGCGAAAGTGCAAAACAGATGACGTTCGACGAGCCTCACGCCGAGATCGTCTCCGATATCGTATCCGTGTTGGGGCTCTTCATCAGTGATCCGAGATTTGGCGAGTAGGAAGCGAAAAGCGGCAGGAGGCCGGCGCCGAGGGCTGGCGCGATCTCACCGTTGCAGCCGCGGAGCAGAGGCGGTTGAAAGAAGTCGCGCGGCGCATCGGCTGCGATCCGAGCTTCCATTCGTGCAATCAACGCGTCGACGCGCTCCTGCGGGAGCGGGCTGCCCAGGATCACTGCTTCGAGGTCCAGTAGGCTATTGGCGCCGATGATCGCGAAACTCAGCGCGTCCGCGCAATCATCCAACCAGGCATTGCACATGTCATCGGTGGCTCTCTCCGCCAGGTCGACATCTGCACTGTAGAGAGAAGCACGGTGGAGCAGCACGTCGGTGCCGCTGCGGCCGCCCGGCACCGGCATAGAGGCCAGCGCGCCGGCATTGCCATTACGCCCTTCGTGCACCTGCCCACCAAGCACCAGTCCGCCGCCCACGAACTTGCCGAGGTGGATGTAGAGAAAATCCCGAAATCCTAGCCCTGCGCCGGACAGCAGCTCGGAGAGCGCGCCGGCATTGCCGTCGTTCTCGAAAAAGAGAGGAACATCGAACGCCGAGCGGAAGCGATCCTCCACGGCGCTTCCGTTCCATTCGTGCGCCTGCGCGCCCGTAATTCCCAGCTCATCGCGCCATTCGCCTAGGAACCAGGGCATGGCGATGCCGACGCCGAGAAAGCCGTCGCGCTGGGTGTCCGGGAGGCGCCCCAGTTCCGTCGTCATGAACGCATCAATGTCGCGGATCACGTCCTTGAGAACAGGAAAATCATGTGGCTGCGAGGAACGGACGAGAATCGCGCCGTCGAAGTCCAGCAGCACGCAGGTCAGCCGGTCGCGGCCGATCTCCGCCCCGACCGTGCAGCCGCTGCCGCCGTTGATCTTGTAGATGATCGAGGGCTGGCCCATTCCGCCGGTACGGCGCCCTGCGCGGACCAGTCGGCCTGAGTTCTCGAGATCGTCGACAATCCGTACGGCGGCCTGGGGAGAGAGGCCGGTCAACTTCGAGATATCTGCTTTGGAGGCACCGTCGAGCCGCCGAATCGTCGAGAGCACAAGACGCTCATTGTAGCGCCTGACGCCGATCGAATTGCTCCCCCGCTGCATGCTCGCCTTTCGCATCCTCTAGATCAACCTGCAGCGCATCTACAGCCACTTCGCTGATTTTGAACGGTTTTCCGCTCTCAAAACCGCCGGTTTATCGGGCAGCTAGCGCTTGCTTGACAGGCTAAATCACTTCTGTAGATTTAGCAAATCACATCGATAGATTTAGGCTGCCAGGCCACCCAGGATACGGCGGGCAATGCTAAATCGCTGATGGATTGGTCTGACGGAGCGTGAACGCACGCCCGAATATGGGGAGAGGTATGGCCGGGTATTCCGTCATCGAGCTGTTTGCGCGTCCCGCGGAGCAATGCCGCTGGATTCCTTCGGGCAGGCGGGCCTGATGGGTGACGAACCTCTCCTGCTTGGTGCGGTCGAGGCCGGCGGCACCAAGTTCCTCTGCGGTATCGCCGATCGCACCGGCAGTGTGTTGGCGCAGACCCGCATCCCGACCACCACGCCCGCGGAAACATTGGATGCCGCGACGGCCTTCTTCGCCGAACATGTCGCGCGTCACGGGCCGCTCTCGGCCTTCTCGGTCGGCAGCTTCGGGCCGCTCTCGCTCGATCCGATCGCGCCCGACTATGGCTCTATCACTTCGACACCTAAACCCGGCTGGCAGGACGTCGACCTGCTCGGCTATTTCCGCCAGATGATCGATGCTCCGATGGCGCTCGACACCGACGTCAACTGCGCAGCGGTGGGCGAGCGGCTGTTCGGCAGCGGACGCGGGCTCGACACCTTCTGCTACGTCACCGTCGGCACGGGCATCGGCGTAGGCCTGCTGGTCGGCGGCGCGCCGCACGGCGGCGCCAATCACCCGGAGGCCGGGCATATTCGCTTGCCGCGCGCGCCGGGCGATCATGACTTTGCGGGTATCTGCCCGTTTCACGGCGACTGCCTGGAAGGACTTGCTTGCGGCCCGGCGATGAAGGCGCGCTGGGGCGCCGCCGCCGAGACGCTGCCCGGTGATCATCCGGCCTGGGACATCGAGGCCGACTATCTCGCCGGACTCTGCGCGACGCTCACCTATATCGTCCGGCCCGACCGCATCATCTTGGGCGGGGGAGTCATGGAATCGCATCTCATGCATGCTCGCGTGCGCCGCACGCTGGTGGCCAAGCTCGCCGGCTACGACGCCAGCATGCGCAGCCTCGACATGGACGAATATGTCGTTCCGCCAACGGCCGGACCCTCGGCGGGCCTCACCGGCGCCTTCGCCCTCGCATACCGCATCGTCACCCGCCAGTGGCCGATGCACTGGGCAGCCACGGGCTCGCTCATCGCCCCTTCGATCACGGAGTTCGCAAATGCATAGCGTGTCCGCTTCCTTCGCCGGAGCGCCCGATGAGGAAGCGCGCGCTACCGTCGCGATCATCCTCAGCGCCGCAGGTGCCGCACTCGGCGGCTTGCTGTTCGGCTTCGACACGGCGGTCATCTCCGGAGCGACCCAGGCGTTGCAGCTGCAGTTCGGTCTGACCGATGCGATGCTCGGCTTCACCGTCGCCTCGGCGCTCATCGGTACCGTGCTGGGCTCGCTGATCGCGGGCGCGCCGGCGGATCGGTTCGGACGCAAGGGGGTGATGCTGACAGTGGCGATCGCCTATGTCGTGTCGTCGCTGGGTACCGGTCTCGCACCCGACCTCAACGCCTTCCTTGTCTTTCGCTTCATGGGCGGGCTGGCGATCGGTGCGGCGTCGGTAGTGACGCCGATCTACATCGCCGAGGTCTCGCCCGCGCGGTTCCGTGGCCGGCTCGTCGCGATGAACCAGCTCAACATCGTGCTCGGCATCCTGATTGCCTTTCTTTCCAACTATATCATCGCCGGGCTGGTCCAGTACGATGTCGCCTGGCGCTGGATGTTCGGCATCGTCGCGGTGCCTTCGACGATCTTCCTTCTGGTTACGTTGCTGCTGCCCGAAAGCCCGCGCTGGCTGGCGATCCACGGGCAGGCCGATCGCGCAAGGGATGTGATGCAGCGGCTCGGCTTTGCCGATCCCCGCGCCGAGCTCGCCCGCATCGAGCTGGCCGAAGCGCGCGAGGAAGCCGCAGGCAAGCCGCGCCTGTTCCAGCGCTCGCATTTCACGCCGGTCGCGTGCGCGATCGCGATCGCGATGTTCAACCAGCTCTCGGGCATCAACGCGTTGCTCTATTATGCCCCGCGCATCTTCGAGCTGGCCGGGGCCGGCGCCGACAGCGCGCTGCTTCAGTCGATCGCGGTGGGCGGCACCAACCTCGTCTTCACCGTCGCCGCATTGTTCCTGATCGACCGCTTCGGGCGCAGGCCGCTGCTCTTCGTCGGCTCGGTGATTTGCGCCGCGACCTTGCTCCTGGTCGGCTGGCAGCTCGAAAGCGCCAAGCCCGACGGCACGCTGATCCTGTTCGGCCTGCTCGGCTTCATCGCGGCCTTCGCCATGTCGCAGGGCGCCGTGATCTGGGTGTTCATCTCCGAAGTCTTCCCGAGCGCCGTGCGCGGCAAGGGACAGGCGCTGGGCAGCACCACCCATTGGGTGATGGCGGCCGCGATCACCTGGGCCTTCCCGGTGTTCGCCGCCAGCGTCGGCGGATGGGTGTTCGCCTTCTTCGGTGCGATGATGCTGCTCCAGCTTCTGTGGACCTGGAAGTTCATGCCGGAGACCAACGGCATCGCATTGGAGGACATGAACCTGGGGAGCGCGCGCGCATGAAGAAACTGGCCATCCTTCTCACCGCCGCGGCGGTGCTCGCTTCCGCGGCTTCGGCGCAGCAGGCCGATGTGCGGCCAGGCTATCACTACGGCCCCGCCCGGAACTGGATGAACGACCCCAATGGCCTCGTCTATTATGACGGCGAGTATCACCTGTTCTACCAGTACAATCCCCACGGCGACCGCTGGGGACACATGAACTGGGGCCATGCGGTCAGCCGCGACCTGGTGAACTGGGAAGAACTCCCCGTCGCGATCCCCGAGACCGACGTGATGGCGTTCTCCGGCACAGCGGTCATCGATTGGAACAACACCACCGGCTTCGGCAAGAACGGCAAGCCGCCGATGATCGCCATCTATACAGGGCACGACCCCAAGACGGAGCGGCAGTCCCAATATCTTGCCTACAGCAACGACCGCGGGCGCACCTTCACCATCCATGGCGAGGTGCTGAATGCCGGCAACGAAAAGCACTTCCGCGATCCCAAGGTCTTCTGGCATGCGCCGACGAGGCGTTGGGTGATGGTGGTGCTCAAGGCTGCGGCGAATACTGCCGAGATCTACACCTCGCCCAACCTCAAGGACTGGACGCACCGCAGCAGCTTTGGCCCCGCCGGCGGGCGAGGAAAGTTCTGGGAGTGCCCAGACCTGTTCGAGCTGCCGGTCGAGGGCGGTGCGCCGGGCGAGACGCGCTGGGTGCTCAGCATCAACCTGGGTGACAACGCCATCGGCGGTGGATCGGGCGGGCAGTATTTCGTCGGCGATTTCGACGGCGAGAAGTTCACCCTCGTTCCAGGCTGGCCCGCTGCACCGCAATGGATGGACTATGGTGCGGATTTCTACGCCACCATCTCGTGGAACGACATGCCCAAGGGCGATCCGCGCCGCGTGTGGATGGGCTGGGCGAATGACTGGCGCTATGCCGAGGCGATCCCGACCTGGCCCGCACGCGGGATCATGACGGTGGCGCGCACCGTGGCGCTGCGCAAGACGGCGGAGGGCTATCACCTCCTCCAGGCTCCCGTGCGCGAACTGGCCACGCTTCGCGGTACGCCGCAGCGCGCGCCTGCGCTGGCTCTGTCGGAAACGCCGGTTCCGCTGCCGATCGAGGGCGGCAAGGCCGATATCGAGCTGGAACTGGACACCGGCACCGCCGATCAAGTGTCGATTGCGCTGACCGATGGGCAGGGGTGGCAGACGCGGATCGGGGTCAACCCGACGGTGAACGAGGTGTTCGTCGACCGCACCCGGTCGGGCCCGCATTTCCATGACGGGTTTGCCAACCGTCATGTCGCACCGGTCGACCTCAAGAGCCGCAAGGTGAAGCTGCGCGTGCTCGCCGATGAATCGATCGTCGAGGTATTCGTCAACGATGGCAGGCAGACGATCACCGACCGTTTCTATCGCGGCGGCGGGGCGCTGACGTGGAGCGCGACGGCACGCGGAGGGAAAGCGACGATGAATCTCACCGCCTGGCCGATGCGCAGCATGGAGAGCCGTAAATGAAGCGATTGCGGACACGCTGAACTGACGCCGCGCGCGCGGCACTGAACATCCCGAATGCATCGGCACGCTGCGGGCATCGCGCCGCGGCGCGGGGGAAGCGCGTGCCGGCGCCGGGCGAATTGCACGGAAGACAAGAAACGAACAGGGAGAATTTGGATGACTGGAAAGAGGATCGGATTTCTGGCCACCGCGTCGCTCGCGGCGCTGGTGATCGCCGCCCCGGCCGCAGCGCAGGAAGCGCCGGCGGCGACGCCCGAGGCGGAGGAGCCTGCGGCGAACGAGATCGTCGTGACCGGCTATCGCGCTGCACTCGGCTCGGCGGCGGCGATCAAGCGCAACTCGGACTCGATCGTCGATGCGATCGTGTCGGAGGATATCGGCAAGCTGCCCGACAACAACGCCGCTGAATCGATCGCGCGCGTGACGGGCGTGACCGTGCTTCGCTACAATGACGAGGCCGGCGATATCCTGGTGCGTGGCCTCCCCGATGTCGCGACCACCTTCAACAGCCGTGAATTCTTCACCGCTGACGACCGCAAGCTGCACTTGCAGGATTTCCCCGCCGGCGTCGCCGCAGGAATCGAGGTCTATAAGTCCGGCACCGCCGACCTCATCGAGCCGGGGCTTGCCGGTTTGGTCAACCTTCGCTCGCGCCGTCCGTTCGAGGTCAGGGATACCGAGATCGCCGGCGAGATCCGCGCGTCGTACAACGATCAGTCGCAGGCCTTCGACCCTTCGGGCAACCTCTTGCTCACCAAGCGGTGGGACACGCCCATCGGCGAGGTCGGCGCGCTGATCAACTTCAGCTATGTCCGCACCACCTATCGCAACGCCGATCGTTATGCGGACTCCGCGGTGATCAGCCCTCAGGGGTTCAACACCGGGGACCCGGGCGACGACATTCCCGTCACCACGCCCGGCGTCGGCAATTTCCGGTTTCCCGCCAATGCCGGCAATTTTTACGAAAAGGGTATCCGGCATCGCCCCGCGATCAACGGCACGATCCAGTGGCGACCCACGCCCGATCTTGAGCTTTATGCCGAGGGTCTGTGGCAGGCCTATCGCGGTGACGTGATGCGCGACGCGTTCAACGTCAATTTCGAGCGGCGCAGCGCCAGCGGGGTGCTCCCCACCATCTCGAACGTCGTGCTGGTACCGGGCGAGCCATTGAAGGCGCAGAGCTTCACCAAGACCGGCGGCTACGTGCCAGAATTCTTCCGCTCGACCCAGGACGACAGCACCGACACCTATCAGGGCGCCATCGGCTTCAAGTGGAAAACCGGGCGCGCCACGCTATCGGGCGACTTCGCCTATACCCACAGCAAGTATCAGGCGCGCGAGGACAGCGTCGACGCTCAGCTCGCCACCGCGCCGACGATCAACGTCGACTGGGACGTGCGCGGCTCGGCGATCTTCGATCTCGGCGGCTACGACATCGCCAATCCCGCGAACACGCTGTGGCGCGGCTATTATCAGCGCGATTTCATCACCAAGGGCGACGGCTATCAGGGCCGTCTCGATCTCGACCTCGAAACCGATATTGGATGGCTGCCGCGCATCCAGTTCGGTCTGCGCGCGACCGACCGCACGTCGATGGCGCAGAACAACAACCGCTATGCCTATACCGCGGGCCTTGGTCTTCGCCTCGACAGCCTGCCGACCGGCGCGCTCGAGATGATCACCGACGGTTATCGCGGCGATCCGCAGCGCTTCCAGAACTGGCTCGCCGCCCCGCGCCAGTCGATCCGCGACAACGCCGAGGCGCTGCGCCAGCTCTCCTACGCCTCGCTCCAGCAGCTAGTGGTGCTGTTCCCCAATGACGGCGGCATTCGCGAGGCGCTGGGCAAATTCGCGACCGAGGAGATTCCGTTCGACCCGTTCAACGGGTTCAGTGCGAAGGAATCGAGCTACGCCGCCTACTTGCAGGGCAAATATGCGTTCGATCTGGGCGGGGTTCAGGTCGACGGCACGCTCGGCGTCCGGGTCGTCAACACCGATGGCGTCTATTCGGGCTATTCGCGGGTCGACGGTCAGCCGGTGAAGCGCGACGCGCGGCAGAACTATGTCGATATCCTGCCTTCGTTCCTGTCGCGCTTCCGCTTCGGATCGCAATGGCAGATGCGACTCGCCTTTACCGAGACGCGGACCCGGCCTGGATTCGGGCAGCTCAATCCCTCGCTCAACATCACCCGCAACAATCCCGGGCCAGACGGCTCGCCGCCGCGCTATGCGGCGTTCGGCAGCGGGGGGAACCCGGACCTCCAGCCGCTGACCTCGAAGAACTACGACGCGACGCTCGAATATTATTTCTCGAAGAACGGATCGGCGTCGATCGCTGCCTTCTATCGCGATCTCGACGGCTTCATCAGCAACTATACCCGCGACGTCGTCGATCCGGTCTACGGCCTGATCCAGATCAACCGGCCGGAAAACGCTGGCAAAGGCCGCATCAAAGGCGTCGAGGCGTCGGTCCAGACCTTCTTCGACTTCCTGCCGGGCTGGCTCTCGGGCTTCGGAGCACAGGCCAACGTCACCTATCTCGATGGCACCAATGCGCTCCCGGTCGCATTGGGAGAGGGGGCGCGGCAGGTGAAGCTCACCGGCCTTTCGACCTGGGCGTACAACCTGACGGGTTTCTACGAGAAGAACGGCATATCGGCCCGGCTTTCGTACAACCGCCGCTCTGAATTCGTGACCAGCTACAATCGTACCGCCAATGAAGTGCAATATGCCGGCGAGATCACGCGGCCGATCTCGCGGCTCGATTTTTCGGTATCCTATGACCTGACGCCGGGCTTCACGCTGGTCGGTAACGTCAGCAATATCCTGGGCGAACCGTTCAACAACTACCGCTACTATAACGAAACGCAGTACTTCCCTCGCGATCTGCGCGTGGAGGGGCGCTATTTCAGCCTCGGCCTGCGCTTCAAGATGTGATGCTCCAAGTCCCGTCGGCGTGATCGCCGGCGGGACAGCGATCTGCCGCTTTCTGTTCAGGAGACTTTCGATGCGCAGCCTTCATGCGCTGGCCCTGGCGCCCGTCTTCGTCCTCGGCACTTCATTTGTCACGGCCTGTGGGCAATCGCTTCCCGAGGTCGACACCGGGCCAGTGGTCACGGCGCCCACGCCGACACCAACCCCGACGCCGTCACCTTCGCCATCCCCCGATCCGGGCGTCACCGCCGCGCCGATATTCTTTGGGCTCGAGGCACAGGGGATCGGCGACCCGAACCCATTTTATCACGACGGGCGCTACCACGTGTTTTACCTGCAGAACGAAGGCCGCCATCCCTGGCGGGTTTCCTCATCTGCGGATCTCTCCGCATGGTCAGCGCCGGTCGAGGCGGTACCAGTGGGGCCAGCGGGCGCCCCCGATTACTGGACCGGTAGCGGCAGCGTGGTCGCCGATCCGGCCGGCGGCTACCGCATCTTCTACACCGGGCATCTGCCTGACGGGAATCCGAAGGAAATCGTCATGACCTCGCGGGCGGACAGCTTGACGGGGCCATGGACCAAGCTTGCGACACCGCGCTTTTCGGGCGTACCCGATTATGATCGCTGGGATTTCCGCGACCCGTTCGTCTTCTGGAATGACGAGGCCCGGGCCTGGTGGATGCTGTTGACCACGCGCCAGAGCGGGCAAGCCGTGATCGGCCTCTACACGTCGCCCGATCTCGACCGCTGGACCGCCGCCCCGCCGCTCTATGCCGAGGCTTCGCCGCTCAACCTCGAGGTGCCTGACCTGTTTCGCGAGGGGTCGGACTGGTTCCTGCTCTATTCGGACCAGCGCGATACCTCGCGCCAGACGCGCTATCTTAAGGCCGCCACCTCCACCGGTCCCTATGCCTATGGCGCATTCGACGCGCTGGACGGGCGCGGCTTCTACGCGGGCAAGACGGCGGGGGCGGGCGCGAACCGGCTGCTCTTCGGCTGGGTCGCGCATCGCCGCGGCAGGCGCGACGACGCGGAACTCGAATGGGGCGGCGACCTGGTAGTCCATGCGATCCACCGCACGGATGAAGGCGCGCTCGCGGTCGATATCGCCGGTGCGATCGCGCAGCAATTCATGGTTCTCGCGAGCCGGCTGTCGCCTTCGGTTCCGGCTGCCGGTCCGATTGGCAAGGGTACCCGGATCACCGCCGATCTGTCCGTGCGGCCGGGCGACAAGTTCGGCATCCGCTTCACCAAAAGCGGCACCATCACCGCCCTCGCGGAAATCGACCTGGCCGCTCAGCAAGCGCGGTTCGTGGTCGGTAACCGTACCGCCGACGCGCCGCGGATCGCGTTCCCAGCCAGCACGGACGGTCGCTATCGCCTCGATCTGCTGCTCGATCCGCGGCAGGGGTTCGGCGTGCTCTACATCAATCGCTTTCGCGCGCTGAGCTTCCGCTACTATGGCCTGAGCGGCGCGGTGCCCGCATTCTACTCGGATAAAGGCTTCGTAGCGCTCGACGGCGAAGTGCGCACGAGGTGACAGTGCCGTCCCGGCGCCGTCGAATTATGCTGGAAGGAAGTATATGCGTATCGAATCCGCCTTTCTGTTCGATCTCGACGGAACGCTCATCGACAGCGTCTACCAGCACGTTCTGGCCTGGAAGGAAGCGCTCGACGAGGAGGGGATCGAGCTTGCGGTCTGGCGCATTCATCGCAACATCGGGATGAGCGGTGGGCTGTTCACCAACCAGCTCCTCCGCGAGACTGGAATCGAGATCAGCGAGCCGATCGTCAACCGGCTACGACAAAATCATGCAGCGGCTTACAAAAGGCTCGCCGGCAGCCTACGGGCGCTCCCCGGCGCCCGCGAGCTTCTCGCCTATCTGACCGACGCCCGGATACCCTGGGCGATCGCAACGAGCGGGCGGATGGAGACGGCAGCGCTCAATCTCGAGATCCTTGGCGTCGATCCGGCCCGGGTTCCGGTGGTGACGCGCGATCAGGTAAAATATGCCAAGCCGGACCCGGATCTGTTCCTGGCCGCGGCCGAGCGCCTGAGCGTGCCGATCGAGACCGCGCTGGTGGTGGGCGACAGCATCTGGGACATGCTGGCAGCGGCCCGCTGTCGGTCGCTGGGCGTAGGCCTGCTGAGCGGTGGCTATGGCGCCGACGAACTGCGCCAGTCTGGCGCGATCCGCGTGTATGACGACACCGCCGATCTGCTGCGGAAGATCGACGAGATAGCCGCCCGTCGTTGACTAGGGGCAAGCGGTAGAGAGAGGAGTGATTTAAAGAAGCACTCTGGTTTGCCGGAAATGCCGCACACCACCCTGACATTGATCTCGCGGACACCTTGATCGTGCATGTCGCTTCGGAAGACCGACGTGTTACCATCTTGAGCCTATACGCAGGTAGCCAAGTGATGGCGGACGATGCTTAGCGGACGATCCGTCCCGAGTGAGGGTAATGGCTGCTCGGACGCCTAGTGCGGCGTCGTGAATGGTCGTTTGATATCCCGGCGCGGATCCGGCGGCTTAGGCCGTAGACTCATAAGCGCGCAGCCACAGCCGCATTGAGGCGAGCTGGACCATGGCGAGGAAGTTGGCGGCGAGCTTGTCATATCGAGTGGCGACCCGGCGGAAGTGCTTCAGCTTGGAGAAGAACCGCTCGATCAGGTTGCGCTCACGGTAAAGCCGCTTGCTGAAGCACGGCTTCCATTTGCGGTTGCTCTTCGGCGGGATATTCGGCGTGGCGCCCTGATCCTGGATCATTTCGCGGATTCGGTCGGCGTCGTAGGCCTTGTCGGCCAGCACGATGGTGCACGGACCAAGGTGGTCGAGCAGCTTATCGGCGATCTGCCCGTCGTGGGTCTGCCCGGCGGTCAGGCCAAGCCGGATCGGGAGGCCTTGGGCGTCGACAACGACGTGGATCTTGGTCGTGAGCCCGCCTCGGGAGCGACCGAGACAATGATCTGGACCCCCTTTTTTGCCGTCGCAGCCTGCTGGTGCGCCCGGATGGAAGTGCTGTCGATCATCTGGATTTCCCCGTCGTGCGCTGCGCTGATGGCGTCCATCAGCCGGTCCCACACATCTGCCTGGCGCCATCGGTTGAAGCGGTTGTAGCAGGTGGTGCACGGTCCATAGCGCTCCGGCAGGTCGCGCCATGGCGCGCCCGACCGCAGCACCCAGAAGATGCCGTTCAGCACGCGGCGATCATCGACGCGCGGCACGCCTCGCGGCTTGTTGGGCAGCAGCGGCTCGATCACGCGCCATTCGAATTCGGTCAGGTCATAGCGGCTCATGCCGATGCTGAATCACAATCTGGCCCGACGCGGAAGCCCGTCGAAAGGCGCTCGATTGCACGTCTCGGACGTTTGCGGCAGCATCAGGCGATGTTCGATTGGTCCGATCTGCTCCTGCTTCTCCCATTCCGCGTGTTCATGGCGCTCTTCGCCATCTTCTGCGTGCTGGTAGCCGCCGCAATCCTCTGGGCAAAATACGGCTGACCCGCAGCCCGCCTACATCGCCTGCCCCGTCAGCTTTATGGGTTCACGACCTAGCGCCCCAAACCCGGTCGTTCGCGCGGATCTATGGAAAGCCTCAAAGCTGCCGCTGATCAAGTACCGTTTGGGCATCATCTTCTTATAAAACTCGGGCCATTGCGGTGACGGGCAGCAGTGATGCTCAAGTCTGTGCGAGCCGCCCCGCCGCGATGTCGCGGGCGAGCGCAATGAAGGCTTGGAAGGCCGCGGAAGGATTGCGTCGATTAGAGTAATAGAGGCACAGTGGTGCGAGCTGCGGCGTCCAGTCTTCGAGAATGCGCACGAGCCGACCCGTTGCGATGTCGTCGCGCACATCCGCCTCCATGAAATAGCCGATCCCAACGCCGTTCGTTGCTGCGATGCGAGAGAGCGACGCTTCGTCGAGCGTGATCGGGCCTTCCACTTCGAGCTGCAGTTCTTCGCCGTCCTTCTCGAATCGCCATCGGAATAACGCCCCGTTAGGGAGACGGATGCGAAGGCAAGGATAGTTCAGGAGATCCTGCGGCACCTGAGGGATGACCTTGCCTGCCAGGAAGGCCGGGGATGCTGCCACCGCCATACGCCGCACTTGGCCCAGGGGGATGGCGATCGCGTCGCTGGGCACAAGATCCGCACTGCGCACGCCCAGATCGAAGCCTGCCGCCACGACGTCGACAAGCCGTCCCTCGGTGACAAGGTCGATATGAACCTGCGGATAGCGTTGCAGATAGGTCAGCACGAGCGGCGCCATGATCTCGCGTGCCGCGGTCGCGAACGCATTGATGCGCAAGGTGCCGGACGGCGTCTCCTGCTCGGAACGCGCCGTGTTCATTGCCTTCTGGATGTCTTCGAGCGCAGGCTTAACCTGAATTATTCACCGCGGTGGGGGTGAAGGGTTGGCGGGAGTGGCGTAAGCGTTTGCTTTGCAGTAGGAAAATGGGTGTCTAGACCAGTCCTGCAGCGAGGCAAAAAATGCCACAGGCCACACCCGCCGAGAGCGAGGATAACGCGCTTGGATTTTCGTTTCCAGCCATTGGCGGCAAAAAGCTCACAGCCGCGTTCGACGGTGGCCGGCTGACCTCGGATGGCGGTGTGCTGCTGCTGGCGCAGGCCGAGCGCGCGATGGGGATCTGCCGTCGGCTTGCGGCTTGCATTGCCGACCCGCGCGATCCTGCGCGGGTGATCCATCGCCTCGATGACATCCTGCGTGCCCGCACGTTCGCGATCGCCTGCGGCTATGAGGATGCCGATGATCTCGATGCCCTGCGCGACGATCCAGGCTTCCGCCTGGCGCTGGGCAAGTTGCCGGGATCAGGTGCCGGGCTTGCGAGCCAACCGACGATGAGCAGGTGGGAGAATGCACCGACCACGCGTGAGTTGGCCAGGATGATGGGTGCGATGATCGACATCTACTGCGCCAGCTATCCCGCCCCGCCGGCGGCGGTGACGCTGGACATCGATGATACCTGCGATGTCGTCCACGGCTACCAGCAGTTGTCGTTCTGGAATGGTCATCACGGTGAGCGCTGCTTCCTGCCGATCCACGTCTACGACACTGCGACCGGCCGCCCGGTGGCGATGCTGCTGCGGACCGGCAAGACGCCGTCGGGCGCCGAAGCTGCCGGCCACATCCGGCGCCTGGTGCGCCATATCCGCCGGCACTGGCCCGATACCCACATCACCATCCGTGGTGACGGGCACTATGGGCGGCCCGAGGTCATGGCGTTCTGCGAGGCGCACCGCGTCGATTACGTGTTCGGCTTGCCAACCAACGCCGCGCTGCGTGCCGATCCGGTCATCGTCGCGGCCGCCGATGCCTGCGCGGTCAAGCGCGCTCAGCGCCAATACCCCGTCCTGCGCAACTATGCCGAGACCCGCTACGGCGCCAAAAGCTGGAAGTGTCGGCGCCGCGTCGTCGCCCGGATCGAGGCCAGCACGCTGGGTATGGACATCCGCTATGTCGTTACCTCGCTTCAGGACGGATCGGCCGAGCATATCTACGACACGCTCTACTGCGCGCGCGGCCAGGCCGAGAACCTGATCAAGCGCCACAAGTCGCAGCTCGCCAGCGATCGCACTTCGTGCCGCTCAGCCAATGCCAACCAGATGCGCCTCATTCTGCACACCGCCGCCTACTGGCTGATGTGGCGCATCCAGCAGGCCATTCCCAAGGCCACCGCGCTGGCCGCTGCCGAGTTCGCGACCCTGCGCCTGCGGCTGCTCAAGGTCGCTGCCCGCGTCATCGAAAGCGCCTCGCGTATCCGCATTGCCTTCGCTTCAGCCTGCCCGGATGCCAGCGTGTTCAAAGACATCGCCACCAGCTTCCGGCCAACTCCTACATAGCCAGCGCGGCAGCGCCGCCCAGACCCCGAGCCCTCGTCCTTCAACCCTGAAAAGCCCATCGCTCCTGACACGGTGAAAAACACCGCCGATGGCGCTCGCCCAGGTCAAACCGCTATCGGCTGAACACAATCAGAACAGCCCAAAATCCCGGCCTCGTGAATAGGAGAGGTTAATCTGTGCAACGAAGATGCGCCCGGCATGGGTGAGCGAGACACTTCGCGTAGTGCGATTGAACAGCCGCACGGCAAGCTCCCGCTCAAGCTTGCCCACTGCGTTGCTGATGGCCGTGGTCGACATGCCAAGGTCGAGCGCCGCCGCTCGGAACGACCCGCACCGAACAATGGCAAGCACCGCCTCAAGCTCGATCAAGGAATGGCGAGCCATTATCCCGTTCTCCGCAATACTCCATGCCGATTTGTCTCGATTATCAGGCAGAAAGTCCACCGCTAGATGAGCCTCGTCACCATCGAGGAGATGACCATGTCAATGACACTACCAAAGCCGATTGCCGACTATGTCGAGGCAAACGCGCGTCTCGACATCAACGGCATGTTGAAGCCTTTCCAACGCGACGCCGTCTTCATCGATAACGGCAAGCGGTTCGAAGGCGAGACGGCAATCCGTCAGCTTCTGGAGGAAGAAGTCATCCCGGTGAAAGCCATCTTCATTCCCGATGCGGTTCGGGACGAGGGTGGCGCCGTCGTGGTCGAAGGCCCTGCTCATGGCGACTTTCCGGGTAGCCCGCTTCGCTTCACCTACCGCTTCACGCTGGCAGCCGGTGCCATCAAGACGCTGGAGGTCACGGTATGAGCATTCAGGCAGATCCCACAGAGTTTGCTGGCAAGCGCGTGCTTGTCAGTGGCGGCACCAAGGGTCTTGGCCGTGCCACGGTCGAGCGCTTCCTGGCCGGCGGCGCGCGTGTCATCACCGCCGCCCGGACGATCAAGGACACCATCGAGGGCGTGGACTATGTTGAGGCGGACTTGACCACAGCCGAGGGCGGTGAAACGCTGGCCAAGGCGGCGATCGAGCGACTGGGCGGCATCGACATTCTCGCCCATGTCGTCGGTGGTTCGGCTTCGCCGGTAGGTGGCTTCGTCGCGCTGACGGACGAGCACTGGCTTGCCGAACTGAACCTCAACCTGCTTGCGACGGTCCGGCTTGATCGCCTGCTGATCCCGCAGATGCTCGCGCGTGGCAAAGGCACCGTGGTGCATGTCACCTCGATCCAGTCCGTGCTGCCGCTGCCAGAATCCACAACCGGCTATGCCGCTGCCAAGGCGGCGCTCAGGACCTACAGCAAATCGATCTCGAAGGAGCTTGGTCCCAAGGGCGTGCGGGTCAACGCCGTCTCGCCCGGCTGGATCATGACCGAAGCGACCGGAGACTTTCTCGAAATGCTCCAGGCGGCCAATGGCGGCACGATCGAGGAGGCGCGTCAGTCTGTGCTCGACGCTCTCGGCGGTATCTCGATCGGGCGTGGAGCCGAACCCCATGAGGTGGCCGACCTCATCGCCTATCTTGCTTCGGACCGTGCTGCTGCAATACATGGCGCCGAGTTCGTCATCGACGGCGGGACAATCAGCACTGTCTGAGATCGCCGGCTTGGTGCTCGCCCCGCTCCAGAAGCGAGCACCAAGTCGCGCGACTACCTTAGAACGACCGCTAAGCCGCTTTCGCACCCGAAAGCCGACAGGCTGCTCGCGTTTAGAGTTTCGGACGCCGTGAGGCGTCGGAAAGTCGGCGGTGCCCGAACCCGCGGGCCTCTGGCGTTGGTCTATGTGGTTTTGGGTTTTGGCCTGCTCTGGGCGGCGGCGGGTGTTGCCGGCAGGCGGACGGATCGGAGAGCGGACCGGCTGCTTTTCGGGCGATGAGGCGGGCGCTTGGAAGCGGACCGTCCGACTTTTGCAGCGATGCGTCCGCTTTTGCGCGGGCTCGAGGCAACACCCGTCATTCTCCGCGACAGGCATGCCGCGGGGGTAACCGGCGATCGGCCGTGCCGGGTCACGACGGCGGGCTCCCGGATACGACGGCCAAGGATGGCGGTGCGCGAGGCTGATATCGGCGTTCGAAGAGCTCGATGATGACCATGCGCCCGCCGCAGCATGGGCATGGCGGCCTGACGTTCGGCTGTTCCTCAGGCATGTCTTCGACGGCAGGTGGCGCGACCGCAAGAAGTTGGCGAGCGCGTTCGAGGCTGGTCCGTCGGGTGCCGCTGGCGAGCAGGCCATAGTGGCGGATGCGATGGAACCCGCGCGGCAGGGCATGCAGCAGAAAGCGGCGGATGAACTCGTCGGTAGCCAGCGTCATGACTTGCTGACGGTCAGCACTGTCGCGGCGATAATCCTTGTAGCGGAACGTGACGCCGTCCTCGTCGAACCGGAGCAGACGGCTGTTCGAGATGGCGACCCGGTGCGTGTAGCGCGACAGATAGGCAAGCACCGCCTGCGGGTCCGCGAACGGCGGCTTGGCATACACGACCCAGCGCTTCTTGCGGACTGGTGACAGGTGCCTCAGGAACGCCCGTCGGTCGGCAAGATGCGCCAGGTTGCCGAAGAAGCCGAGCTGACGAGCATCATGAAGCGCGAGCAGGCGGGTCAGGAACAGGCGGCGGAACAGCGCGCCGAGTACGCGCACGGGCAAGAGGAACGCCGGTCGCGCGGAGATCCAGCTTGCCCCGTCGAGCGAGATGCCGCCGCCCGGGACGATCATGTGGATGTGCGGGTGATGAGTGAGCGCCGAACCCCAGGTGTGGAGTACGGCGGTAATGCCGATGCGCGCGCCCAGATGCCTGGGGTCGGCGGCGATGATCTGCATCGTCTCCGCCGCCGTGCGGAACAGCAGATCGTAGACCAGCGCCTTGTTCTGGAACGCGATGACGCCGATCTCAGCGGGAAGCGTGAACACGACATGGAAGTAGCCGACCGGCAGCAGGTCGGCCTCGCGCTCGGCGAGCCAGGTACGTGCGGCGACGCCCTGGCACTTGGGGCAGTGCCGGTTGCGACAGCTGTTATAGGCGATGCGCCAATGGCCGCAGTCGGTACAGGCCTCGACATGCCCGCCCATCGCCGCGGTGCGACATTGCTCGATCGCCGACATGATCTTGAGCTGGTGCAGGCTCAGATGCCCGGCATGCGCCGAGCGGTAAACAGGTCCAGCAGCGCGGAAGATGTCGGCGACCTCGATGGAGGCGCGCATCCCGCCTCAGCCGTCGGATGCGCCTTTGTCGGGTGAGGCCAGCGCCAACCGGTCGAGTGGACTGACGACCGCGCGCATCGTCCTGGTCGCGACCTGGGTGTAGAAGGCCGTTGTGTTGAGCTTGGCATGGCCGAGCAGCGCCTGGATGACGCGGATATCGACGCCGTCCTCGAGCAGATGCGTCGCAAAGCTGTGTCGCAGGGTGTGTGGTCCGACCCGCTTGGCGATATCCGCTGCCTCTGCTGCTTGAACTACGACGCGATAGAGCTGGCGGGTACTGATCGGCACGGTCGCGTTCTGGCCGGGGAAGAGCCAGCCGTCGGGAAGCATGATGCCCTGTTGCCGTGCCGCGCGCCACCAGTCCCGCAACAGCAGGAGCAGGCCCTCCGGCAGCATGGCGTTGCGATACCTTCCGCCCTTGCCACGCTCGATCCGCAGCACCATCCGCTTGCTGTCGACATCGCTCACCTTGAGCGCCGACACCTCGGCGACGCGCAGCCCCGCGCCATAGGCGACCGACAGCGCCGCCTGATGCTTGAGGCAGGTCGTGGCGTCGAGCAGCCGCTTCACCTCGCCCAACGTCAGGACCACCGGGATCTTGCGGGCATGAGCCGTGCGGACGAGCTTGCGGGCCAGGTCGGGTCGGTCGAGCGTGTGGTTGAAGAAGAACCGCAACGCCGCGACGATGCTGTTCATGGTCGGTGCCGGGACACCAGCCTCCTGCTGCTCGATCTGGAACTGGCGGACATCCTCGGCGCTCGCGGTGTGGGGCGAGCGACCCAGCCACGTCGCGAACCGCCCGACATCGCGCAGATAGTTGCGCTGCGTCTCAGGACTGAACCGGCGCATGGTCATATCATCGACCAGCCGCTGACGCAGCGGACTGACCGCGCCAGCAAGAACAAGCTCGTTCATCGTTCGACTCCTCAGGTTGAAGGAGCCGAAAGGGTCTGCCCATGGCAGGCGCCGCTCAATCCACGCCGAGCGCCCGCGTCGTTGCCGTTACCTCACCACCAGCACCACTCCCGCGCAGCGGGTTCGTGCCGCGACCCAATTGCCGCCGTAGCGGTTTACTGTGCTCCAATGGCGATCTGAGTGCAGCGCATATGCGGAGTATGGCTGAGCGTACACCTGAGGACCCTGTATCATCGAGACTAGCGGCAGCTGCTGCCAAACTGCGGACCCACTTGTCTGCCTCCACATCTAGATTCGAGGCACGTCGAGCGCTGTTGGACGACCTAGTCCGTGACGCCGAAACCTGGCTTCATCGTCGGGCGGCGTGGAATGCGCGTGACAAAGCACTATACCGGACCGGGGCGGCGCTGGAGCCATATGGCGGGCACTTTCTTGACGATATCCAACTGAGCGGCCTCGACGCGCTGGGTGCTAGTGGCGTGCTGCTGGTTGCCGAGACCGCCGCAGAGCACCCCGACCTCTCGCTCAGCCAATTGATCGCGACATTATTTGCGTCCGACCATGGCAGGCTTATCGCAGAGTGGGGCCGTTGGTCGCGCTTGCACTGGCTTTCCGCGCTTCACGCGGAGGAAACAGAACAGTTCCTTAGAACCAATGCAGGAAGCGACCCGAAAGCTGCATGGCGTTGTAGGCCACCGACACGCCGTCAGTCCTTCTTGGCCAGTGAGATGGCACGTGCGATCGGCATGGAGCCGCCGATGCTAGCGAACCGTGGAGATGCGTTCGACTGGATCAATGAGCATGGCGGCAATCCGCGCTTCTGGTCGTTGCCACCAGCACCAGCGCTTCCATGACGGCAGAAATCGATCCGCGCTGGCTTGAAGCATTTACGGCACTTTCAGCTATGACCGACCGAGCTGAGGCAGCCATTCAGAAGCGCGATGCGCTCGTTCGCGAGTTTGATGCGTTGAAGCGCGATCGATCGGTTCGATCGCCAAGCGATCTCAGAAAACTCGCCGCTGCGATCGTCGATGCTGACGAGCGTCTTGTCGAGGTTTTCATAGCGATCCACGACGTGATCGATGATCTTTCCGCAATCCCCCCGCCGCATGAAGATGAGGATTATTGCAGATGAAGAACAAGCGCGCAGGGCTGACGAACTCAGTGCTAGCTCCAGCCAATGGACAGATCAAGCCACTCGAGTCGTTCACTGCGAATGTTCAAGCGGCCATCGATGACCACTGCAGCGTCAATCAGATCTGGTCGTGGCTGGCATCAGTGGCACCTACATTCGAAACTGAACATTATTTGATCGCTGACGAGAAGATGGAGCGTGCGGGAATCCTGCGCGACGTCAGCTCGGTGGATTGGTCGATCGGCTGTCTTTCACGTCTCTGCGCCGACGTCGCGATACCGGTCAGCGGCTTAGATCATAGTGTGGCGCACGGACCAGAACCCGATGAAATGACAGGTTCTTGGCTGATCGTGCGCAAGGATTATCCCGAGGCGGCGGGCCTGATGATGCAGGGTAAGCTGGGAACCGGCATTCAAATGGTGATGGCCACCGATCCGAAAGCTGTGTTCGACCTAACAAACATTGTCGCGTTCCACGCGCTCGATAGCGCCTATCGTGCCGCTCGAGACGCCCAACTCCGGCTACGCGATCCGCTCCAACTCTATATTCATGCGCTCGCCACGAACAAGGTTCCACGGAACGGGGCACTAGCACACAGTCTGCGGGAAGCCTGGACACGTGCAAGCGAAGTTCACACGATCTTCCGGAATTCCGGACCCATCGCGTCTCAGGAGGACTCAGAATGGGTCGGCGCATTAGGGCTGAACGATCGTGCTGTCGCGCAGCGACACGGCATGGCTCCGAGCGACCCCGAGCTGATTGGCCTGCTGGCCGTCTTGCTTAAGGAGGGGCAGGCGGGGACGGACCACCTCGTTCAATCGCTGGATGGCCGCCGCACCAAGCAGTGGAGCCTTCAGGAAGTGCATCGCTGGTTGCAAACGCCGGCTATTCCTTTGTTGTGGAATAGCGTGCTGCGCGCGGCACAGGTTCATTCCGCTGTTAGCCGTGTGGATGTTGGTGTAGGAATCCCAGATGAAGCCAAGCGTTTCCGCTCCGGCAATGAGATTAGCTGGGCAGAGCAGATCGTTCGCGACACCGCTCAGGGCAATCCGCCAAGAGATTTGATGCCGAAAGATTTTACGCTTCCAGCGGAATTGCCACGCCTCTTATGCCACAGGTTGCGGATCGACGTCGTGCAGGACGAAGATGCTATCCCGAAGAAGTTTTCCGATGCCGCAGCGAGGGAACGGGCAACAGGCAACACCGATGCTTGTTGGCAGGAACCCTACACCTTTGAAAAGGTCGTCGAGGGACTCGCGCTCGAAGGCAAGAATCATGGCTCGCGGTTCCTCGTTGAGGCGTCGAAGGAAGGTAATGCGCTGATCGCAAGGGCGTCGTCCGATCCAACAGATCGGCTGCACCGGCGAATTCTTATCGAAGCGCAGGGCCGCCTGTGGTTTCGGCTGAGACTGTAGCTTCCTCTCCTCCAATCGCCTGTTTTCGCTCCGCCATGACCGCGACATGGCAACCGAAGACAAATCAACAGAACAAGGACCGCAACCGCGTGACGAGGCTTCCCTGCTGGTCGCGCTCACCGACGCACCTGATGTGCTGCCCGTCCTGACTGATGAGGTCGCGTTGATCGTGCTTCACCTCGGCGCAGATCTCGCCGCGATCCTGGACGAGGATCATTAGCCGCTGGCCAGATGGGCGGCGATCGACGATCGTCGGCCCTGCAGAAAGGAAAAAATCAGATGAAACCCGCTCTCCGCGCTTATGGCTATGTCCGCGTCAGCGTCGATGAAGAGGGCGGCCAGAATGCCAGCATTTCCGCTCAAGGCGCCGCGATCCGCGCCCACGCCGAACGCGAGGGTATCGAGCTTGTCACGATATTCGAGGAACTGAACGTTTCTGGTCGCAAGCTCCAGCGCAAGCAATTCGACAGGATGATGACCCAGGCTACGGCGCCGGATCGCCCAGTCCATATGATCATCGTATATGCACTCAGTCGCTTCGCCAGGCGATTGCTGACTCAGGTCGTGTCAGAGCACAGGCTGGCCGAAGCCGGTGTGAGTCTGCTCAGTTTAACCGAAAACTTCGGTAACGACTCAAATGGCAAAATGGGGCGGGCCATGGTCGCGGTCATGAACGAGAAATACGTTCACGACGCCTCGGTGTTTACGACCCGCGATCGGCGAGGCAATGCCATCAGCGGCCACTGGAACGGCGGCCCGATCCCGCTCGGTTATGAATCGCGCGTCGTTAGTGTTTTTGACCGCAAAGAGCGTAAGAAGCTCTTCATCCGCGAGGACGAAGCTCGCATTGTCCGGCTGATCTTCGACCTTGCTCTGCAAGGTCTGCACGGCCGGCCGATGGGCACCCGTGCGATTGCTGCCTATCTCAATGACAACGGCTACAGTCTGCGGGGTCGACGGTTTCACAACAGCAATGTCGATGGCATTCTGAGACGCCAGCATTATGCTGGCGCATACCTGCATCGCCCGACCAACGCTCAGGCCTTGCCCGCCGGCGGCGGCGACCCGGTAATCGTATCGTGCCCGCAGATCATCGAGCCGGACCTGATGGCGCAGGTTGCTGCCACCCGTGCGAAGTCCGCGCCGCGTGTCCGGGCCCCACGCATAACCAACTCGCCAGTATTGCTCGGCGGGGTTGCCACGTGCGGTCATCCCGGGTGCGGAGCCGGTCTTGTGATCCGCTCCGGAAAAGCCGGTGCCTATCGCTATTACACCTGCAATGCCAAGGCGACTGCAGGTGCCGAACGTTGCAAAAGCAAACCGATCCGTGAGGAGGCGCTAGATCAGATTGTTCTCGACGGGCTGTTGAAGCGTGTACTGGCCCCGGCGCGGCTTCGCATTCTACTTGCCGATGTGCTCGACCGGTCCGACGAGGCTGAAGAACGTCGCCGCAAGGATCACGATCGTGTGCGGCGCGAGCGCATCGCTGCCGAAGGGCGGCTTAGCCGTTTGCTTGATCTCGTCGCTGAGGAAATCATGAGTCCGCGCGAACCGGTATTCGCCGCCAAGCTGGCTGAGGCGCGTGCATCGATTGCGGCGCTTTCCGAAACCGAGCGCAGCCTCGCAAAGCAGATTGGCCGCAAGGCGGGGCGGATCGACGACGCCGCGGTCAAGCGGTTCGGTGAGCGTCTCCGCGCCGAGATCACTGGCGCCAACACCGAATTGCGGCGCGCCTATCTGCGGATCTTCGTGTCGGGGGTCGTCGTCAACGACAACGAAATACTTGTCGCGGGGTCCAGGGCGGCGCTCGAAGCCGGTGCCCATAAGGGCGAGACCGGCTCGCTCACGTCAGTGCCCAGTTTTGACCGGGAATGGTGCCCAGAAGAGGACTCGAACCTCCACGGCCTTGCGACCGCCAGCACCTGAAGCTGGTGCGTCTACCAATTCCGCCATCTGGGCACGGGGTAGGCCGGCGCCTCTAGGGGAGGGTCGGGGGGCCTGTCAACCGCTTCTCGCAACTGATTTTCACAAGGTTGCCCTTTGCTGCGGCGCGCGGCATGGGGGATGTAGTGAGAAAGACTTTCGAGGGCGTGATGAAGGACAGGCTGGTGACGTTGATCGGCGGCGGCGGGTTCGTCGGACGCTATGTCGCACAGGCGCTGCTCAAGACGGGAGCGCGCGTCCGCATCGTCCAGCGCGACCCCCGCTCGGCCTGGTTCCTGAAGCCGCTGGGCGGCTTGGGCCAGACCCAGTTCGTCGCTGGCGATATCCGCAGGCCTGCTTCGCTCGCGCGCGCGCTTGCGGGTTCGGACGCGGTAGTGAACCTCGCCGGCGCATTCGGACGCGATGCAGAAGCGATCAACGCTATCGGTGCGGAGAACGCGGCCAAAGCCGCAGCAGCCGCCGGCGCGGCCGCATTCGTGCAGGTTTCCGCGATCGGCGCCGACATCGAAGCCCAATCGGACTATGGCCGCTCCAAGGGGGAGGGCGAAGTGCTGGTCCGCGCCGCCTTCCCCACAGCGACGATCCTGCGCCCTTCCTTCATCTTTGGTCGGGAAGACAAGTTCGTGAACCGCTTTGCCGGCCTGATCGCACGCGCGCCGGTCGTGCCCGTGCTGCGCGGCGCGATGCGGATGCAGCCGGTCTATGTCGCCGATGTCGCGGCAGCCATAGTCAAGGCGGTTGCCGACCCGGAAGCGTTCGGCGGCAAGACGCTCGAATTGGGCGGACCCGAGGTGATCACCTTTGCTCAGTTCCACCAGCGCCTGTCCGACGGTATCGGCCGCCATCCACTGCTGGTCGACCTGCCCGATTTCGCGGGTGCGGGGATCGCGACCCTTGGCTTCCTGCCAGGGATGCCAATCACTTGGGATCAGTGGTTGATGCTGCAGACCGACAATGTCGCAGCTGAAGACGGGCTGGCACAACTCGGCATCGAACCGACGCTGCTCGATGCGGTCGCCCCCGGCTGGCTGGTCCAGTATCGTCGCCACGGGCGCTTCGCTGGCGCGCATCAAGCCGCCTGAATCCAGAGCTTCCGGCACATTCAAGACCGGGTGACCCCCGGCAGGGGAACCATCCGGCATGAGTGACACGCTTACCTATATCCTCCTCGGCATCATCGAGGGGCTGACCGAGTTCCTGCCCGTCTCCTCGACCGGGCACCTGATCCTGGCGGGCGAGCTGTTCGGGTTCAACGACAGCAGCTCGATCACCTTCAAGATCGCCATTCAGTTCGGCGCGATCCTGGCGGTGCTGGTTGCCTATTGGCGCACCTTCTGGGATCGTGGCACCGGCCTATTGCGCGGAGAACCGCAATCGCTGGCGTTCGTGCGCAACATCCTGATCGGCTTTGCCCCGGCGCTCGCGATAGGCGTCGTCGCCTATGACGCCATTCGCGCGGCGATGCAGACTCCGGTGATCGTCGCCGTCGCTTTGATCGTCGGCGGTGTCATGATTCTGCTGATCGAGCGGATGGTGAAGACCGTGCGCTACCAGCGCGTCGAGGCGATCCCGACCGGCACCGCCGTGTCGATCGGTGTGGTTCAATGCCTGGCGATGCTGCCCGGCGTCAGCCGGTCGGGCGCAACGATCATGGGATCGCTGCTGATGGGCGTCGAGCGCAAGACCGCCGCCGAGTTCAGCTTCTTCCTCGCTGTGCCGACCATGCTGGCGGCGACGACCTACTCCCTGTGGAAGGACCGCGATCTGCTGAGCTTCGACGATCTGAGCGCGATCGGAATCGGATTCGGCGCGGCATTCGTGGTTGCGCTGCTGGTGGTGCGGGCATTCGTGAAGGTGGTCGGCCGCTACGGATTCGCCCCTTTCGCTTGGTATCGAATCATTGTCGGAAGCGCCGCCCTGATCTGGCTCCTCGCCAGATAAGGCCGTATCGGCCATTATTATCGCGAACCGCTCGCAACTACGGGTTAAATCCTGATCGATTATTGCTAAATAAGTCAGTATAGCTGACCTAATCGCCGGTTTTCACGTGACTCCCCCTCCGCAACATGTCAGTTGCGCGGGCATGGCAAACGAGGTCATGCTCAAATTCGTCGACCGTGCGCAGGCGTTTCCGCCCAAGCGCGAGGCTCAGTTGCGCGCGCAGGATTTCCGCGAGATCGCGGAACGCTATGCGCCCCCGTCCGCGGAGGAACAGGCCGGGCGCTGCTCGCAATGCGGCGTTCCCTATTGCTCGGTGCATTGCCCGCTGCACAACCATATCCCGGACTGGCTGCGCCTGACTGCGGAAGGGCGGCTGCGCGAAGCCTATGAGCTGTCCAACAGCACATCGACCATGCCCGAGATTTGCGGCCGCATCTGTCCGCAGGACCGACTGTGCGAGGGCAATTGCGTCATCGAATTTTCGCAACACGGATCGGTCACGATCGGTTCGGTTGAGAAGTTCATCACCGACACCGCCTGGGAAGAGGGCTGGGTCGAGCCGCTCGTCCCCGGCCCCGCGCGCGGCCAGTCGGTCGGCGTGATCGGCGCTGGCCCCGCAGGCCTGACCGCCGCCGAGTATCTCCGCAAGCTCGGCTATGAAGTGCATGTCTATGACCGGCACGACCGGCCGGGCGGGCTGCTGACCTACGGCATTCCCGGCTTCAAGCTGGAGAAACCCGTGGTGATGCGCCGCACCGACCGGCTGGCCGAGGGCGGCATCGTCTTCCACCAGAGTTTCGAGGTCGGCCGCGACGCGACGCTCGAGCAGCTGCGCGCCAGGCACGACGCGGTGCTGATCGCGACCGGCGTGTACAAGGCGCGCGCGATCAAGGCGCCGGGCGTCGGCGCGGACGGTGTGGTCGAGGCGCTCGACTATCTGATCGCGTCGAACCGCAAGAGCTTCGGCGACACGGTCCCGGCGTTCGACGACGGCAGCCTGAATGCACAGGGCAAGAATGTCGTCGTGATCGGCGGTGGCGACACGGCGATGGACTGTGTCCGCACCGCAGTGCGCCAGGGCGCTGCATCGGTGAAGTGCCTGTATCGCCGCGACCGCGCCAACATGCCGGGCAGCCAGCGCGAGACCGCCAATGCTGAGGAAGAGGGCGTCGAGTTCGTCTGGCTCTCCGCACCCGAGGCGTTTGCGGCTGGCCCGGAAACGAATGGCGCGGTGACCGCGGTCAAGGCGGTCGGCATGCGCCTCGGTGCGCCCGACGCCAGCGGCCGCCGCGCACCGGAACCCGATCCCGGCTCGGCGTTCGACGTCCCCGCCGATCTGGTGATCAAGGCGCTGGGCTATGATGCCGAAGACCTGCCTACGCTGTTCGGCGCGAGCGAGCTGGGCGTCACCCGTTGGGGCACGATCCGCACCGACGCGCGCACGATGATGTCCAACCTCGACGGCGTGTTCGCCGCAGGCGACATCGTCAAGGGCGCGAGCCTGGTCGTTCAGGCGATCCGCGACGGTCGCGATGTCAGCGAGAGGATGCACAACTGGCTCAAGGCACAAGCGACCGCACCGGTCCGCAAGGCGCGCGAGGCGGCATGATGCGTACTGCGCTTACCGCTGCCGCGCTTGCGTTTGCTGCGCCCGCGATCGCCCAGACCGCGCCTGCCACTGCCGCTGCTGCCGATCCTGCGCGGCTTGCCGCTGCGGAGAAGGCTGTCGCATCGCTGGTGCCCGAAGGCATCTATATGAAGATGATGCGCAACCAGTTCCCGCGCATGATGGACGCGATGATGGCCCAGATGATGGGCCAGACCCCGAACGAGATGGGCATGCCCGAGGCCGGCGCCGATGGCGACAAGCCGATGCGCGAGACCGCTGCGAAAGCCGATCCGCACTTCGAGGAGCGCATGCGGATCATGACGCGCGTGATGGGCGAGGAGATGGGCACGGTGTTCGAGAAAATCGAACCGCGCGTCCGGACCGGCTTGTCGCGCGCCTTCGCCCGCAAGTTCACAATCGAACAGCTCGATGCACAGAACGCGTTCTTCGCCACCCCGGCGGGCAAGGCGTTTGCCAACGAGTACCTCACGACCTTCATGGACCCCGAGGTCATGCAGGAGATGATGGCGGCGATGCCCGAGATGATGAAGGCGATGCCGGCGATAATGGCGAAGGTGGAGAAGGCCACCGCCCATCTGCCGGCGCCGCCCGAGCCGAAGGGCGCGCAATGATCGCTGCGCTGTTCCTGCTGCTCGCCACCCCCCAGACTGCGCCAGTGCCGGCGCCCGCCGCGCAGACCGCCGCCGACTTGGACACACGTCTCGCTAAGGCGCGGATCATCGTCGAGACTTCGATGCCCATCGAGCAGCGCGACAAGATGTTCCACCAGATGCTCGACGCGATGATGTCGAACATGATCGGGGGCATGATGCAGGGCGATCCACAGCTCGCCAAGTCGCTCAAGACGAACACCGAGGCCGCCAAGCTGCTCGCCAGCTTCGTTGAACGGCAGAAGAAGCTGGCGCTGGAGGACCTTACCGAAACCGGTCCGGAGATGGTCGAGGCGATGGCCAGCGCTTATGCGAAACGCTTCTCGCTGGCCGAGCTGACCGAAGTCGAGGCCTTTGTGGCGACTCCGACCGGTGCGCGCTTCTTTCAGGCCGGCACGCAAATCCTCAACGATCCCGCCGTCGCCGAATGGCAGCGCAAGCTGTTCGCGAAAGCCCAGGCGCGCGAAGAAGCCGAGCTGCGCCGCCTGATAGATGAACTGACCCCCCTTATGGAAAAGCACGATGCCCAGCCGTCCAACTCTTGAGCAGGAACGCCTTCGCCTTGCCGAACACGGCATGTACCGCCCCGAATTCGAGGGCGATGCCTGTGGCGTCGGCATGGTTGCGGCGATCGACGGCCAGCCATCGCGCCGTGTCGTTCAGAGCGCGATCGACGCGCTGAAGGCTGTGTGGCACCGCGGCGCCGTGGATGCCGATGGCAAGACCGGCGACGGCGCGGGCATCCATGTCGATCTGCCGCTGCGCTTCTTCGACGATGCGGTGCTGGCGTCGGGCCATCGCGTGCTGCCCAACCGCCTCGCGGTCGGCATGATCTTCATGCCGCGCGTCGATCTCGGCGCGCAGGAAGCGTGCCGCACGATCGTCGAGAGCGTGATCATCGAGGCGGGCTACACCATCTATGGCTGGCGCCAGGTGCCGGTCGACGTCTCGGTGATCGGCCAGAAGGCGCAGGCGACCCGGCCCGAGATCGAGCAGATCATGATCGCCGGGCCGATGCCCGACGAGGTGTCGCAGGACGAGTTCGAGAAGAACCTCTACCTCGTCCGCCGCCGGATCGAGAAGCGGATCATCGCGGCGCAGATCAGCGGCTTCTACATCTGTTCGCTCAGCTGCCGTTCGGTGATCTACAAGGGGCTGTTCCTCGCGGAGAGCCTCAGCGAGTTCTACCCCGATCTCAAGGACGAGCGCTTCGTCAGCCGCGTCGCGATCTTCCACCAGCGCTATTCGACCAACACCTTCCCGCAATGGTGGCTGGCACAGCCGTTCCGCTGCCTTGCGCATAATGGCGAGATCAACACGATCCGCGGCAACAAGAACTGGATGCTCAGCCACGAGATCAAGATGGCGAGCCTGGCGTTCGGCGGGGATTCGGAGGACATCAAGCCGGTGATTCCGGCGGGCGCGAGCGACACCGCCGCGCTCGATGCCGTGTTCGAGGCGATCTGCCGCTCCGGCCGCGACGCGCCGACCGCGAAGCTGATGCTGGTGCCCGAGGCCTGGCAGCTGGTCGACGCGATGCCGCAGAAGCATCTCGATATGTACAAGTATCTCGCCTCGGTGATGGAGCCGTGGGACGGCCCCGCCGCGCTGGCGATGACCGACGGCCGCTGGGCGGTCGCGGGCGTCGATCGCAACGCACTGCGCCCGTTGCGCTACACACGCACCGCCGACGGGCTGCTTGTCGTCGGATCGGAGACCGGCATGGTCCAGATTCCCGAATCCACCGTTGTTGCCAAAGGCCGACTGGGGCCGGGCCAGATGATCGCGGTCGATCTGGAAGAGGGTGTTTTCTATGAGGACGGCGCGGTCAAGGACCGTATCGCCGGGGAATATGACTATGCCTCGATGATCGGCGAGTTCGTCGACATCGAGGGACTGCCTGCCGTCGATGAAGCAGGGCCAGCGTTCGACCGCGCCGAGCTGACACGCCGCCAGGTCGCGGCGGGCCAGACGCTCGAGGACATGGAGCTGATCCTCTCGCCGATGGTGACCGACGCCAAGGAAGCCGTCGGTTCGATGGGCGACGACACGCCGCTCGCCGTGATCAGCGACAAGCCGCGCCTGATCAGCCAGTTCTTCCGCCAGAATTTCAGCCAGGTCACCAACCCACCGATCGATTCGCTGCGCGAGCGGCACGTGATGTCGCTCAAGACGCGCTTCGGCAACCTTGCCAACATCCTCGACACCGGGGAGACGGCGAACAAGGTGCTGGTGCTCGAAAGCCCGGTGCTGACCAACAATGACTGGGCACGCCTCAAGGGCCATTTCGGCGATCTGGCCGCAGAGATCGACTGCACCTTCCCCGCCGGCGGCGGGCCCGAGACGCTGCGCGCGGCGATCACCGACATCCGCTTCCAGGCGGAACAGGCAGTGCGCGCGGGCGCGACCGAGTTGTTCCTGACCGACGAGCATGTCGGGCCGGACCGGATCGCGATCGCGGGTGTGCTTGCCGCCGCGGCGGTGCACACGCATCTCGTCCGCAAGGGGCTGCGCAGCTATGCCAGCGTCAACATCCGCTCGGCCGAGTGCCTCGACACCCATTATTATGCGGTGCTGATCGGCGTCGGCGCGACCACGGTGAACGCCTATCTCGCCGAAGCGTCGATCGCCGACCGCCATGCGCGCGGCCTGTTCGGCGACATGAGCTTCGACCAGTGCCTCAAGAACCATCGCAAGGCGATCGACGAGGGTCTGCTCAAGATCATGTCGAAGATGGGGATCGCGGTGATCTCCAGCTATCGCGGCGGCTACAATTTCGAGGCGGTCGGGCTCTCCCGCGCGCTGGTCAACGACTTCTTCCCGGGCATGCCCGCGAAGATCTCGGGCGAGGGCTATGCTTCGCTGCACCTCAACGCCAAGCTGCGCCATGACGCCGCGTTCGACACGGGCGTCGCGACGCTGCCGATCGGCGGCTTCTATCGCCAGCGCCATGGCGGCGAGACGCACGCCTATTCGGCGCAGCTGATGCATACGCTGCAGACTGCGGTCGCGACCGACAGCTATTCGACCTATCTGCAATTCTCGCGCGGGGTACGCGATCTGCCGCCGGTTTACCTGCGCGATCTGCTCGAGTTCAATTTCCCGGCTGAAGGCGTCGGGATCGATCAGGTCGAGGCGATCACCGAGATCCGCAAGCGCTTCGTGACCCCGGGCATGTCGCTGGGCGCGCTCAGCCCCGAGGCGCACGAGACGCTGGCGATCGCGATGAACCGCATCGGCGCCAAGGCGGTGTCGGGCGAAGGCGGCGAGGATTCGATCCGCTACAAGCCCTACGAGAATGGCGACAACGCCAATTCGACGATCAAGCAGATCGCATCGGGCCGTTTCGGCGTCACCGCCGAATATCTGGGCGCCTGCGACGAGGTCGAGATCAAGGTCGCGCAGGGGGCCAAGCCCGGTGAGGGCGGCCAACTGCCCGGGTTCAAGGTCACCGAGTTCATCGCGAAGCTGCGTCATGCGACGCCGGGGGTGACGCTGATCAGCCCGCCGCCGCACCACGACATCTACTCGATCGAGGACCTGGCGCAGCTCATCTATGACCTCAAGCAGATCAACCCGCGCGCGCGGGTCTGCGTAAAGCTGGTCAGCTCGGCCGGCATCGGCACGGTCGCGGCGGGCGTCGCCAAGGCGCATGCCGACGTCATCCTGGTCGCCGGCCATGTCGGCGGCACCGGTGCCTCGCCGCAGACGTCGGTCAAATATGCCGGCACCCCCTGGGAAATGGGGCTTTCGGAAGTCAACCAGACGCTGACCCTCAACGGCCTGCGCGGCCGCGTGAAGCTGCGCACCGATGGCGGGCTCAAGACCGGGCGTGACATCGTCATCGCCGCGATCCTGGGCGCCGAGGAATTCGGCATCGGCACGCTTTCGCTCGTCGCGATGGGCTGCATCATGGTGCGCCAGTGCCACAGCAACACCTGCCCCGTCGGCGTGTGCACGCAGGACGAGCGCCTGCGCCAGAAGTTCACCGGATCGCCGGAAAAGGTCATCAACCTGATGACCTTCATCGCTGAGGAGGTCCGCGAGATCCTGGCCCGGCTCGGGGTCAAGAGCCTCGACGAAGTGATCGGCCGCACCGAGCTGCTTCGCCAGGTCAGCCGCGGCGCCGAGCATCTCGATGATCTCGACCTCAACCCGATCCTCGCCAAGGTCGATGCGGACGAAACCGAGCGCCGCTTCAGCCTCGACACCTGGCGCAACGCGGTGCCCGACAGCCTCGACGCGCAGATCATCGCCGATGCGAAGGCGGTGTTCGAGCGGGGCGAGAAGATGCAACTCGCCTACAATGTCCGCAACACGCACCGTGCGGTGGGCACGCGCTTGTCTAGCGAGATCACGCGGATCTTCGGCATGTCGAAGCTCAACGACGGCCACGTCCAGGTCCGGCTGCGCGGGTCGGCAGGACAGTCGCTCGGTGCGTTCCTGTGCAAGGGGGTGACGCTGGAGGTGTTCGGCGACGCCAACGACTATGTCGGCAAGGGCCTGTCCGGCGGCACCATCGTGGTGCGTCCGCTGGTCAGCTCGCCGTTGGCCAGCCAGGATAACACGATCATCGGCAACACCGTCCTCTACGGCGCGACCAGCGGCAAGCTGTTCGCCGCGGGTCAGGCGGGCGAGCGCTTCGCGGTCCGCAACTCGGGCGCGCAGGTCGTGGTCGAGGGCTGCGGCGCCAATGGCTGTGAATATATGACCGGAGGCGTCGCGGTGGTGCTCGGCAAGACCGGAACTAATTTCGGCGCCGGCATGACCGGCGGTATGGCATTCGTCTATGACGAGGACGGCGTTTTCGAAGCCAATGCCAACCCCGACAGCATCATGTGGCAGCGCCTGTCCGCAGCGCATTGGGAGGGCGTGCTCAAGACGTTGGTCACCGAGCATCATGCCGCGACCGACAGCAGCTGGTCGGGCGGCCTACTCGAGGATTGGGACCGCATCAGCGGCCATTTCTGGCAGGTGGTGCCGAAGGAAATGCTCGAACGGTTGCCGCATCCACTGGATGACACGCAGGTGCTGGCGGCTGCGGAATGAGCCTCCGGCTGCGCCTGTCGCTTGGCGACGGCGTAGCCGGGCCTCGTTTCATTTTTGCGGAACAGGTGCGGGCACCGTAGCGGACGCGTCACAAGTGCGCGATAGCGGGTGCCATGCATTTCGATCTGATCCAGAGCATCAGCCTTGCCGGCTCCGCCACGACGCCCAATGACGATCGCTGCGGCGCCACAGCGCGCCTTGCCTGGATAATCGACGGTGCGACCGATCTGGGCCCACCCGGCCTGATGGGCAGCCAGCCAGGCGCGGCATGGCTCGCCGCGACCGCTTCGCGCGCGTTCGCAGGCGCCGCGGCAGAGACGCTTCCGGACATTCTCGACCATGTCTTCACCCGGACCGCCGCCGCCTATGCGACCGAGCGAACCCGCCCCCCCGTCGACGACTGGGAACTGCCGAGTGCCGCCTTTCTGGCGATGGCATTGGCCGGCGACGCGCTCGACCTCGGCTGGCTGGCCGATTGCGTATGTCTGGTGCTGCGTGGGGATACCGTCACCCGCCTTGGCTCTCAGCCGAGCACCGATGAGACCGAGGAAGCGCGGGTGTACGCGACGGGCGAAGAACGGCCGCTGGCGATGCTGCGCACGAAGCGGATGCGGCCAGGGCGTTATATCCTGGGCGTCGACCCCGCCCATCGCGCCTTTGTCGAATCGCTGCGTGTCCGGGTGGAACCGGGCGACGAGATCCTGTTGATGACCGACGGGATGGCGGCACTGATCGACGACTACGGCATGCAGCCGGATGCATTCCTCGCGACATTGCGCGCGGACGGACTGGCCGCGCTCGCCACCCGGCTGCGCGCGATCGAGGCCGAGGATGCGGATCGGGCACGCTATCCGCGTTTCAAACGAAGCGACGATGCCACCGCATTGTGGCTACGCATCGCCGCCTGATCCGCAAAACCCGCGCTTGCCGCCGCCCGTCTCCGCCGCCTAAAGCCTTGGGCCATGTGGCAGCTCTATCAATTTCCGCTTTGCCCCTTCTCGCGCAAGGTCAGGCTCGTCCTTGGTGAGAAGGGAGTCGGCTATGAGCCGGTACGCGAATCCCCCTGGGCGCGGCGCGACGAGTTTCTCGACATGAACCCCGCGGGGCAGACCCCCGTGATGGCCGACGATCGCGGCGTCGTGCTGATCGATTCGGTCGCGATCTGCGAGTTCTTCGAGGAAACGGTCAGCAAGGCCGCACTGCTCAACGGAACCGCGGCGGACCGCGCCGAGATTCGCCGCCTGGTCGCCTGGTTCGACGTCCAGTTCTTCCGCGACATCACCGGACCGCTGCTGCACGAGCGGATGCTCAAGCGGATCGTTCAACGCGCAACCCCGGATTCGACCGCGCTGCGCGAAGCGATGAAGGCAGCGGTGGCGCATCTCGACTATATCGACTTTCTGCTCGATCACCGCACCTGGCTGGGCGGTGCGACGATGAGCCTCGCCGACCTCGCCGCCGCAGCGCAGATCAGCGTCGCCGACTATCTGGGCGGGATCGATTGGAAGAGCCACGAGCAGGCCAAGCGCTGGTATGTCGGAATGAAAAGCCGCCCCAGCTTCCGCCCACTGCTCGCCGAACGGATGGAGGGGATCAACCCGCCGCCCGAATATGAAAAGCTGGATCTTTAGAGTCCGTTCTGGCTGAGCTGAGACGCGGCCGCACCAGCCCGCTGATCCGGTTCTAGGGGATCGAGATCGCCTCAGGCTGCTCGGCCGGAAAGCTGCGAACCGCTGCACTGGCGAGCTTCGGCGCAAGCGTCTCAGGCGCGTCAGCCCGCGTCCCTTCGGCCTGTGCTGTCAATGCGCGGCCACGCCACACCGGCTTCATCCCGTCGCGCAACACGAGCTCGACTTCAAGTTCGGTGACGATCAGGCCGCGCAGTGTCTGCTTGTTCGAGGGCATGCTGACGCCGATCGCCGCACCCCAATTGCCGACCGCTGCGGCAGGCCCCGGCGACTTCGCCTTGGACGTCACCGCGCCACGCGCCGCACGGGTCACCTTGACCCGCGCGATGTAACGGCTGCGGCTGGTCGCGGGCAGCGCGGTGAAACGCATATCGGCGAGCGCCCGCTCGACCGCATCGGCGAATAGCTGCCTGGCGGGGGCAGGAACGGCTTCATCCGCGACGGGCTCGATCGCTACCGTCCCAGGGCGGAGCGCTTCCGCTGCTTCGTCCTGCCCCGCAGGTTGCGGCGCGACAGCCAGAAGCATCGACGCGATCATCGTGAAGCCTGTCATCTACGCTACTCCCGCTCTGGCACGCGTTCCTTCGCATAACGTTGCCGATGCCGCCACCCAGTATCGGCCTGGTTGACCCGAGCTGATTATCTGACTTAAGTCAGAGAAATGATCACAGATCCGATCCGCCGCTTTCGCCGATTTGCCCGAGCGGTGACCCGCGAGGTGGGTGCGCTCGACACGTCGTTCCTTGGGCGCGGCCGGCCATTGGGCTCTGCACGCGTCATCAACGCGATCGGATCGGGTCGCAGCGACGTCGCCGATCTGCGCGCCTATCTCGATCTCGATTCCGGGCTGATGAGCCGCCTGCTCCGCGGGCTGGAGGACGAGGGCCTGATCCGGACCACCCCGCATCCGGACGATGCCCGGCGGCGGGTCGCGGTGCTGACCGCGGACGGGATCGAGGAGTTTCGCGCCTATGAGGCATTGTCGGATATGCGAGCAGCGTCGTTCCTCGACGGCGCATCGAACCGCGACGCACTGCTCGATGCGATGGACCTGATTGCGGCAGCCTTCGGGCGCGAGCTGATCGCGATCGAAGAAGTTGACCCGGTGAGCGAAGCCGCACGCCATTGTCTGACGCGCTACTATGCCGAACTGGACGCCCGTTTTCCCGCCGGATTCGAGGTGTCGCGATCGCGCGATCCAGATGCGAAGGCCATGATCCGCCCGCGCGGCGCGTTCTTCGTGGCCATATCGGACGGCTTGCCGGTGGGCTGCGTAGCGTTGAAAGGGGAAGGAGAATCCCGTGCCGAGATCAAACGGCTCTGGGTCGATCGCGGCGCACGCGGCCTGGGCCTTGCCCAGCAGTTGATGGCCGCAGCCGAAGATACGGCACGCGCGCTCGACATCGATACCTTGCGGCTCGATACTAACCGTGCGCTGCCTGAAGCCGAGCGCTTCTACCGCACCGCCGGCTGGACCGAGATCGAACGCTACAACGACAATCCCTATGCTGAGCTCTTCTTCGAGAAGCGGCTCTAGAAGCCTTCGCCCGGGACGGGCTCGCGCCGGCGCCGGTCACGTTCGGGCGGCGGCGGCGGATCCAGCTGCTGCGGCTCCCCCTCCACCGGATCGCGTCCCGGCCGGGTCATTTCGAGACTGCCGTCGCGGTTGACGCGCACTCCGACCGCCTGGCCACCGAAACTGCCTTCTATCTCTATCGGCTCGTCGATCACATTCGCGCCAACGTCGTCGATCACTTCCGAGAGATTCTCGACCACGGGCTCGGGCCTGGCCTGCACCGCAACGCCCAGCGCCCGCGCCATGAAGTCACGCCACACGCGCGCCGGCGCGCCTCCGCCGGCGAGGCCCGGGTTCGGGGTGTTGTCGTCATTGCCCATCCAAACCGCGGTGACGATGCCATCGGCATAGCCTACGAACAGCGCGTCGCGATTGTCCTGCGTCGTCCCGGTCTTGCCGAAGGTCTCGACCGACAGGGCCGCGCCGCGGCCGGTACCCTCGTGCACCGACGCGTTGAGAAGCTCGCGCATCCCCGCCAGTTCGCGGTTTCCGATCGGGCGCTGCGATCCGGTGAAGCGGTCCAACCAGCCCGGCTCGTCGGTTTCGGACAGTCCGCGCGGGCGTACCGGCGCCTCACCATTCGCGATCGCGGCATAGGCAGCGGTGAGTTCGAGCAGCGACACGGTCGATGTACCGAGCGCGATCGAGGCTTCTTCCGCAATCGGGGTCGAGATGCCGAGATCGCGGGCCGCGCGGATCACGGCGGCCGGGCCAACATCCTTGGTAAGACGCGCCGCCGCGACATTGCTCGACCTTGCAAAGGCCTGCCGCAGCGTGATCTCACCCCGGTAGCGGCCGTCGCTGTTCTTCGGCTTCCACTCGCCGATCGTCACCGGCTCGTCGAGCACGGTCGAGTCCGGCGTCATCCCGCTGCGCAGCGCGGCGAGATAGACGAACAGCTTGAAGGTCGAACCCGGCTGGCGCCGTGCCTGGGTCGCGCGGTTGAAGGGGGATTCGCCGTAATTCTTGCCGCCGACCATCGCGATCACGCGGCCGTCGGGACGCATCGAGACGATCGCGATCTGCGACTGACGCAGACCGGCATTGCGCACCGCACGCTCGGCGGCGCGCTGCATCCGCGTTTCGAGCGTCGTCGTCACCTCGCGCACTGCACCCAACTCGCCCGCCTGATCGCGTGCCTCGGGCAGCACCCAATCGGTGAAATAGGTTCCGCTGGGGAGCGCCTTGCTCCGCGCCAGCCGCAGACGGGCCGGACCGATCGCCCTGGCTTCGGCTTCGGTCAGCAGCCCGGCATCGACCATCGTGCCGACCACTACTGCCTGCCGCTCCTGCGCACCTTTGAGGTTGCCCGAAGGCGCAAGCCGGGACGGCGCCTTGACCAGGCCCGCGAGCATCGCGGCCTGTCCGGTGGTAAGTTCAGTCGCGGGGCGGCTGAAATAATGGCGTGCCGCAGCGTCGAGGCCGTACTGGTTGTCGCCGAAATAGACGTTGGAGAGATAGCGCGAGAGAATCTCGTCCTTGGTCAGCCAGGCTTCGAGCCAGAAGGCGATCAGCACTTCCTGGAACTTGCGACCGAAGGTGCGCTTGGAGCTGAGGAACGCGTTCTTGGCAAGCTGCTGGGTGATGGTGCTGCCGCCCTGCGAGCTCTTGCTCGTGAAGACATTGTTGACGAAGGCCCGGGTGATGCCGCGCGGATCGATGCCCCAATGGCTGCGGAACCGCCGGTCCTCGACGGCTATGAAGGCATCGACGACATGCGCGGGAAGCTTGGTGGCATCCACCGGCTTGCCGACCTCCGCGCCGGTCCTCGCGATCGGCGTGCCTTCGGCCGAGAGCAGGGTGATCGAGGGCGGGACTGGCGGCTCGAGCGATTTCGACAGCGGCGCGGTGAAGACCAGCCAGCCGATCGTGACGACGAACAGCACGATGAAGGCGGCAATCCCGCGCATCGTCCAGCGCCACCAGGGACGCCGACGCAGCGGAAGCCGCGGGCCGGCCGGCGGCACGTCGCCGCCACCACCCAGGCCGTCAAAGGGATCAAGGGGCGGGACCGCGGGCGCGCGCGGATCCGCGACCTCGGGATAGAGTGTGTCGTAGCGCATGGAACCGGCCACTGTTTTACCTCGCCACGACAGCGCGTACAAGCACCCGCCGCCCCGCATCGGGCAAGGCGGCGGGCGCGGTCGTCATTTGGCCGCCGGAGCCGCGACCTTGGGCGCCGCCTCGGCGAGGCCCGGCACATAGCTTGCGCCTTCGAGCACCTGCAGGCTCGATCCGGCGAAGTCGCCGCCGATCGGCTGCGACTTGCCTCCCAGGCACTTGGCGAGGAAGCCCTCGGTGATGCCGAAGAAGCTCAACCGGTTCTCGGGCCGTACGAAGCCATGCCCTTCGTCGGGATAGTTGATGTAGGTGACGGGCAGGTTCTTGGCCTTCATCGCGGCGACGATCTGGTCGCTTTCGGCCTTCACGACGCGCGGGTCGTTGCCACCCTGCCCGATCAGCAACGGTTTCCGGATGGCATCGACGCGGCTGATCGGCGACTGCGCCATCATCCGCTTCAGATCCTCGGGCTTACCCGGATCACCGATATGCTTGTAGAACGTGCCTTCAAGGATCGGACGCCAATAGGCCGGGAAGCTCTCCATCAGCGTCCTGAGGTTCGACGGGCCGACGATATCGACGCCGCAGGCGAAGCTGTCGGGGGTGAAGGTTAGGCCGACCAGCGTTGCATAGCCGCCATAGGAGCCGCCGAAGATCGCGACCTTGTCCTTTGTCGTGATGCCGCCCTTCACCGCCCAGTCGACCGCGTCGAGCAGATCCTGATGCATCTTGCCCGACCATTCGCCGATCGCGGCGTTGATGAACCCCTTGCCAAAGCCGGTCGAACCGCGATAATTGACCGACAGCACCGCATAGCCGCGGTTGGCGAGCCATTGGTGGGTGCTGATATAGCCGTAGCTGTCGCGCGCCCAGGGGCCGCCATGGACGGCGAGCACCAGCGGCACCGGCTTGTCGGGCTTGCCATCGTTGTCGGCGTCCGCCCCGGCGGGGAGCGTCAGATAGCTGACCAGCGTCTTGCCGTCGCCGGACGGAATCTCGACCGGCCACAGCGGCCGCAGCTTGTAGGCCGCAAGGTCCGGCCGCGTCTCGTAGAGCTTGGTCAGCGTCTTCGCCTTGCGGTCGTAGATATAGGCGGTCGCCGGCCTTTCCGCCGCGCTCGCCGCGACGATCAGCTTCGACCCGTCATCGGTGGCCGAGGTGATCGCGACCTCGCCCGGCAGCTTCGACCTCAGGAACTCGAGATCCGCCTTCGCCGCGGCGTTGAGCGGGGTCCACTCGTTCTTGAGGTAGTTCACCGAATAGGCGATCGGCTCATAGGTATCCGGATCCGTGAGCAGCCCGGCGATATCGGCCTTGTCGCTCGCCGCGATCACCTCGGTCTTGAGGGTCGCCACATCCATCTTCACCAGCGCCGCCTTGTCGCGCCCGCGGCTGTCCGCCCAGTAGAGGACGCTGCCATCCTTGTTGAAGCCGACCGGATTGGTGGTGAAGAAATCCTCGTTGGCGATCGCGAACGCCTCCGCCCATTTGCCGTCCGCACCGAGCCGGAAGTATTTGCTGCCGCCGCCGGGCACCTGCTGGAAGGCGAAGCGCGGCTTCAGCTGATTGTCGGTGACGAACCCGCCATAGCCGGGATTTTCCATCACCAGCTTGCTCGCACCGGTCTTGTAATCGACCTCGTAGAGATCGAAGAATTGCGGATTGCGGTCGTTGAGGCCGATCAGCACGACATCAGGCCGTTCCTTGCTCACCCCCTGGATCTGCGCGCGGACCTTGTCCCCCGCCTTGGTCAGCGCGACGTCCTTGAGCGTTGCGATCTCGACCGAGTGGACGCGGAAATTCTCGTTCCCGCCGCTGTCCTGAAGATAGATGATATGCGCGCCGTCGGGTGCCCAGAAATAGCTCTGCAACCCGCGTTTGCTCTCCCTGGTCACCGCCTTGGCTGCGCCGAGATTGCCGATCGGCGCCACCCACACGTTCATCACGCCGCCCACCGGCGCCAGCCAGCTGACATGCCTGCCGTCCGGGCTGATCTGCCCGCCGGCACGGCTGGGATTGCCGAAGATCTTCGCACGGGGGATGAGCGTGTCCGCACCCCCCTGCGGCGGCGTAGCGACGGCGGCGCCCGCACTCAGCAGTACGGCCCCGGACAACAACGCAATGGCAAGGCGTTTCATCGATTGATCCCTCCGTTGACCCGGCGAGCCTAAACCCGTCAGTGTGTTAATGCAATAACACGCCTATCGCACCGGCACGAAGTCGAGATGGTGGAAATCGTAGCTGAAGTCGGCGAGGGGAGAGAGCGCCTTCATCTTGACGCCGGCGACCTTGCCGTCGGCCACCACAAAGCTGACCACCGCATCTTCGCCCGCCCCGGCAGGGAAGCGCGTGCGGAACGTGTCGGTGCCCCAGGGTTCGAGCGCACTCTTGAACACGGGCGTCGGCACGAAATCGATGTGCAGGCGGGCCGCTTGCCCCCGGCCCTTGGCGGTGACGACGATGTCGCCATACCAGGCATCGCGGTAGCGCCCCGCATAGGCCGACAATGGCAGGCTCGGCTTGCCTTCGGGCGGCCTGGCCTCGCCTGCGGCCAGACCCGCAATCGCACTGTCCTGCGCCTGCTTGGTGCGCGCGACATAGCTTCCCACCCAGTCATAGGCCGGGGCGCCCAGCAGATGATCGAGGATCGCGTTGCGGATCCCGCCCGACACGCTGTCTTCGGTATTGCTGAGCACGACGACGCCGATCCCGGCAGACGGGATCATCGCGGTCTGCGTCACCTGTCCCGACAGGCCGCCCGAGTGGCTGATGAGGCGGCGGCCACGGAAATCCTGGACGAACCAGCCGAGCGCATAGCCCGACATCACGGGACGTGCCGGATTGACGTCGGTCCCGCCATCGCTCGACGAGACGATCACCTGCGGCTTCCACATCTCCACCGCCGACTCCGCGGTCCAGAGCCGCTTGCCGTCCGGCAACGTGCCCAGCGCCAGCTGCACCTCAAGCCATTTGGCGACATCCGCGACACTGGCATTGATCCCGCCAGCCGCGTCGATCAGCGGCCCTTCGTCGGGCTGAATCACCTTCATCGGGCCGATCCCGCGCGCCGGCGGCCCGAGCCGCGCGTGACGGCCGGCCACATTGGGCGTCCGCAGCATGTCGCGGGACGGCACCGCATCGGCCATCCCGAGCGGCTGGAGGATGCGCGTCGCAATGAAATCGCGCCACGACAGGCCCGACATCTTCTCGATCAGGATGCCTGCGACGATGTAGAGGATGTTGTCATAATCATAGCCCGCGCGGAAACCGCGGGCCGGGCGGAGGAACCGGAGCGCCCGCATCACCTGCGCCGCGTCGGCGGTCGATTGCGGAAAATACATGAGATCGCCGGCACCGAGCGGCAGCCCGGAGCGGTGGACCAGCAGATCGCGCACGGTGAACATGCCGGTCACCGCCGGATCGGCCATCCTGAACTCGGGCAGATATTTGACCAGCGGCTCGTCCCAGCCGATCTTCTTCTCCTCCACCAGCATCGCCAGCGCGGCGCCGGTGAACGCCTTCGAGTTGGACGCAATGCCGAAGCGCGTATGGGCGTCGACCGGATCGGTCTTGCCCATCGTCCGCACGCCATAGCCCTTGAGCCAGGGCGCCTGGCCCTTGCGGACGATCGCGACGGCAATGCCGGGCGTCTCGAACGCCTTCATGAAATTGCCGACGATCGCGTCGACCGCAGTGTCCAGCCCGGCCGGCACCTGCGCCCAGGCGGGCAGTGCCAGCCCGGCAACACCGCCCAGCCCAGCACCAGCGCACTGCGCCGGTCAATCGTCAAACCACTCATTGAAACCCCTCCAGATCCGTCGCTCCGGCCATCTGCCGGAGTCCATGGCGCCTCTGGAGATGACCTTGCCGCCAGCCGAACCCGGGAACAAGCCCGGGAGGGATCAAAAGCCTATGCCTCGAGTTCGACGTCCCAATAGAGCCAGTCGTGCCAGGTCTCGTGCAGATGGTTGGGCGGGAATCGCCGGCCATGTTCCTGCAGCTGCCAACTGGTCGGCCGGATCGGCGCGACGTGCAGCGGCATCGCCGCCTGCCGCGGCGTGCGCCCGCCCTTGCGCAGGTTGCAGGGCGCGCAGGCGGTCGCGACATTCTCCCACGTCGTCCGCCCGCCCTGCGCGCGCGGGATGACGTGATCGAAAGTCAGGTCGCGCGGGCTACCGCAATATTGGCATTCGAACTTGTCGCGCAGGAACAGGTTGAAGCGGGTGAAGGCCGGAAATTGCGACGGCTTCACATATTGCTTGAGCGCGATCACCGACGGCAGCTTGATCGCCGCGGTCGGGCTGCGCACCTCCCGCTCGTAATGGCTGACGATATCGACGCGATCGAGGAACACCGCCTTGATCGCCGTCTGCCAGGGCCACACGCTCAGCGGATAATAGGAGAGCGGGGTATAATCGGCATTCAGCACAAGGGCAGGACACCCGTCGGGATGGCGGATCAGATCGGGATGGTACATGGTCCCCCTCGTGCCCGTTACGCCTATCCGCCTCTCGCCACGAAGCGTTACGCCGTCATGACAACATATGCCGCGACTCGCGGTCAAGGGCCGCGTTCATGATTGTCACGCGTTTCGCGCCAAGTCCCACCGGACGGTTGCATTTGGGCCACGCTTTCTCGGCGATCCGCGCGCATGACTTCGCGCGCGAGCGCAATGGCCGCTTCCTGGTCCGGATCGAGGATATCGACGGCACACGCAGCCGCCCCGAGCATGTCGAGACGATCCTGCGCGATCTCGAATGGCTGGGGCTGGGCTGGGACGGCGAGGTCGTGTTCCAGTCGCAGCGGCTGGCGCGCTACGAAGCGGCGCTGGACCGGTTGAGGGCCGCGGGGCTGCTCTATCCCTGTTTCTGCACCCGTGCCGATATCGCGGCGAGCGTGAGCGCCCCGCACGGGCCGGAGGGGCCGGTCTATCCCGGGACCTGCCGGGCGCTGGTGTCGCCAGACCTGTCGCGGCCGCACTGCTGGCGGATCGATATGGCAAAGGCGCTCGCGACGGTTTCCACGCCGCTGACGTTCGAGGAGGGCGGGCGGGGCCGGGTCGAGGCCGATCCGCTGTCGCACGGCGATGTGGTGCTCGCGCGGAAGGACGCGCCGGCTTCCTATCATCTTGCCGTCACGATCGACGATGCGGCGCAGCAGGTCACCGATATCGTCCGCGGCGAGGACCTGATCGCGGCGACCCATGTCCACCGACTGCTGCAGGCGCTGCTCGGCCTGCCCGTGCCGCGTTACCACCACCATGCCTTGCTCACCGGCGCGGACGGCGAACGGCTGGCCAAGCGGCACGGCGCCCCTACCCTTGCGGCACTGCGCGAAGCGGGCGAGGACGGGCGGGCGTTGGCGGAGACGCTGCGCCGGGGCGAACTCCCGATTGGATTCGCCGCGGCAAAGGCCTAGAGTCACATTCATGAAACTGTTCCTCATCCTGCTCCTGATCGCGGCGATGATCGCGACCGTGGTCGCGCTGGTCCGCGGCATCATCACCTTCCTCCGCGTCACCGAGGCGGATCTGAAGGGCGGCAACGGCCCGAGCGCATCGGCGCTCAAGTCGAACAAGATGATGCAGCAGCGCATCCTGTTCCAGGGTATCGCGATCGCGATCGTCGCGGTCCTGCTGTTGATGGCGAGCAGCGGCTAGAGCCTTCATTCAAAGCGGCACCGGCCCGCTCCCCCGCCCGGCCGCCCACAGGATAATGGCGCTGGGTGACCGGGTGGGGGAGCGGGCCGGTGCGGAACCCAGCAAATGGTCAAGCTCAACAAGATCTACACCCGCACCGGCGACGACGGCACCACCGGCCTTGTCGATGGATCGCGCGTCGCCAAGCACGATCCGCGCATGGCGGCGATCGGCGATGTCGACGAGGCGAACAGCGCGATCGGAGTCGCGATCGCGGCGATCGGCGGCGGCTATCCCGCCGATCTGCTCGAAACCGTGCAAAACGACCTGTTCGACCTGGGCGCCGACCTGGCGACGCCAGGCGAGGATTTCGCCCCGGACGAAATGACGCTGCGCATCGTTCCCGCGCAGGTGACGCGGATCGAGGCTGCGATCGACGAGGCCAATGCCGGGCTCGAACCGCTGCGCAGCTTCATCCTGCCCGGCGGATCGGAGCGCGCGGCGGCGATCCACCTTGCCCGCGCGGTCACACGCCGGGCCGAGCGCACCGCCGTCGCGGCATCGCGCGAGGTTTCGCTGAACCCGCAGGCGCTGGCCTATCTCAACCGGCTGTCGGACCTGTTGTTCGTGCTGGCGCGGGCGGCGAACCTCAACCGTGGCGGCGACGTGCTGTGGAAGCCGGGCGCGAACCGTTAAGCTCTGGAATTTTCCGGAGGAAGGGCTGGAGCGGGTAGCGGGAATCGAACCCGCGTATTCAGCTTGGAAGGCTGCTGCACTACCATTGTGCTATACCCGCCCATGGAGCGCAGCATATCCCGCGAGGGGAGATGGTGGAAGGGACTGGATTCGAACCAGTGTACGCTCACGCGGGCAGATTTACAGTCTGCTGCCTTTAACCACTCGGCCACCCTTCCATGCGGCACGCCGAAGCGAGTGCGGCCCATTGCCGAAGCGCGCCGCCCCTGTCAACGCCTTGCGCGGGAGATTTGTGCCGCCTAGCGTCTCGCGATGAGCAAGGGACCACGTCGCGGGCATCGCCCATCGGGCAATTCGGGCAGCAGCAACCGCCCCCGTTTCTGGGGCCGCCACGCCGTGACCGCGGCGCTGGCCAATCCGGAGCGGACGGTGCGCAAGGTGTGGGGCACGCGCGAGGCGCTGGCGGCGCTCGACCTGCCGCCGGTGCTGCCGATCACCTATGCCGATGTCGCCGACCTCGCCCGGATGGTACCCAGCGACGCGCCGCATCAGGGCCTCGTGATCGAGGTCGACCCGCTCGAGGAAATCTGGCTGGGCGACCTGCTCGAATCGGGCGCCGACGACCGGCGGCCGCTGCTGGTGCTCGATCACGTCACCGATCCGCACAATGTCGGCGCGATCCTGCGCTCGGCCGCGGCGTTCGACGCGCTGGGGATCGTGACGCAGGACCGGCACGCGCCGCCCGAATCGGGATCGCTGGCCCGCTCCGCATCGGGCGCGCTCGAGCTGGTGCCCTGGGTACGCGTGGTGAACCTTGCCCGCGCGCTCGACGAGATCGGCGAAGCCGGTTTCTGGCGCATCGGTCTGGCGGGCGAGGCGAAGGGCACGCTCGCCGAAGTGATGGGCGATACCCGGCCGGCGCTCGTGCTCGGCGCCGAGGGGGAAGGCATGCGCCACAACACCGCGCAGCATTGCGACGAGCTTGCGCGGCTGCCGATCTCGCCTAGGGTCGAGAGCCTGAATGTATCCAACGCCGCCGCGATCGCGCTGTACGCCGCGGTCTCGCGCTGAGAGGGGAAAGCGATGTTCGAACGAATCAAGGGCATCGCGCTGGTGCTGGTCGCCCCGCTGGTGCTGGTGGGGTGCGCGTTCAGCCCGGGCAAGTTCACCTCCTCGCTCACCCTGCTTGCCGACCGCAGCTTCACCTTCAGCTATCAGGGCGAGGTGATCGCCGTCGACTTCGCCAGCGAGATGGCCAAGGGCATGGGCGACGCGTTCAAGGACGACGACGAGCAGAAGAAGGAAGGCACCAGCACGACCGCGATGCTGCGCGCGGCGACCTGGCAGGACAAGGATGCCGCGAACGAAGCCAAGCCGGGCGGCGAGGACGATTCCGTCGAGGACGAGGCCAAGAAGGAAGCCAAGTTCAAGGCGATCGGCGAGGCGCTGACCAAGGAAGCCGGCTACCGATCGGTCACCTACAAGGGCAAGGGCGTGTTCCTGATCGACTATCAGATCAGCGGCAAGCTCACCCACAATTTCCTGTGGCCGTACAATATCGACGCCGAGGTGATCTTCCCCTTCGTGGTGGTCGAGATGCGGGGCAAGGACCAAATACGGGTCAAGGCACCCGCGTTCGGCGACGATGATTCGCCCGCCAAGGGCAAGGGCGACGACAGCAAGGCCAAGCTCGACGGCACCTTCACCCTCGTCACCGACGGCGAGTTGGTGAGCCAGAACAACGAGGATGGCGCGACCAGCGCGAACGGCCGCAAGACCGTGGTCTGGAAGGCGACCCCGCTGAGCAAGGATGCGCCGATGGCGGTGGTCAAGGTCGCGCCGCTGCCCTGAAGGCGAAGTTCACGAAGGTACGGGAAACGCGATTCATTCTGTCAATTTCGTCGCCTTTGTCCGGCGGGTGTCAGGCCAGGCGGATCGACGCGATCAAAGAGCGGCCGCGAGCGGCAGAACGACGCAAGCAAATGAAATCCAACATTGCAAGCGGCGGTTATGGGGTGGGAAGCGGACCTTAGCCCGCAAGGCTAAGGAGAGCACCGAAATAAGCGACCATCAAGACCAACGGAGCGACCGAGAACGTCATTCGACGCATGCCTCCTATGGCGAGATAACGGCGGAATAGCAGAAGCGGAATCCAAACGAGCGAAACGGCTAGCGCGCTAAGGAACCATCCGGACTTAAAATGCGCTGCTTCTATGGCTCCAAAATGCGGGAGCAGAACTAGCATATAGAACGCCGAGACCGTGGCGGCGGTAATGCGTGCGATAGACGCAGCCTTGGACATTCCTGGCTCCCCATGAGCGCCGGCGAGCTTAATCCATCCATCTAGGTCGGCAATGGCGGTCCTTAGCGGTCGTTCCCTCGCTCCGTCTTCCATTGCATCGCACGAGGCGCCGCGGATCCCGGCTCAAGGCCGGGATGACGGATGGTTTGCGATGATCGCGATCCGCCAGGGCCTTCGCGCCCCCTGACGGCCCCGCCCGCGGTCAATCCTCGGCGGCGATCGTCACCTTGAGGCCGTCGAGCGCGCTGGTGAACTGGATCTGGCAGGACAGGCGCGAGCGGTCGTCGCGGTCCGACGAGCTGTCGAGCAGGTCGTTCTCGTCCTCGCTCATCGGCGTCAGTTTGTCCGCAAATTCCGGATCGACATGGACGTGGCAGGTCGCGCACGAGCAGCAGCCGCCGCACAAGGCGAGCAGTTCGTCGAACCCATTGTCCCGGATCACTTCCATGACGCTAAGGCCCACCTCGCCCTCGACTTCGCGTTCTTCTCCTTCACGCGTGACGACGATAAGCTTGGGCATCGGATTCTCCTGTCTATGTCGCGCCAATGCCGGGGAACGTCCCGGCTTTCAAGTTTCACGCTTCAAAGGTTTCGCCTGATGGGCCTTAGCGCCGAACAGCTTCGCACTTCGCTGGATACGCTGGGCGTGTCCGAACCCCTCATCGCGGCAGCGGTCACCCGGGTGGGCTATCCCGAACCGCGCATCCGCGACCGCGGCTATGAGACGCTGCTGCGCACCATCGTCGGCCAGCAGGTGAGCGTCGCGGCGGCAGCATCGATCTGGACCAAGCTAGGCGCCGCGCTGGGCGACCTGACCAGCCCCGAGATCGTCGCCGCCGCGTCCGACGACGCGCTGCGCGCCGCCGGCCTCTCGCGGCAAAAGGCAAGCTATGCCCGCAGCCTCGCCGAGGAGGTGACGAGCGGACGGCTCGACCTTGGCAACCTGCCCGCCGACGACGAGGAAGCCATCGTTCAGCTGACCCGGATCAAGGGCATCGGCCGCTGGTCGGCGGAAATCTATCTGCTCTTCGCCGAGGGACGGCCCGACATCTGGCCCGCCGGCGACCTTGCCGTGCAGATCGAGGTCGGACGGATCATGGGCCATGCCGAGCGGCCTTCGGAGAAGCTGACCCGCGAGATCGCCGAACCCTGGCGCCCGCATCGCGGCGCCGCGGCGATCCTGGCCTGGCATCACTACAAGGCCGACATGGACGTCATCTAGCACATCTAGGGCTGGCGCCCCTGCCCGTCCCTTGCCAAAGAGCGCGGGACAGCAAGGAGGCCTGACCCCATGAAGACCCGCGCCGCCGTCGCCTTCGAGGCGAAGAAGCCGCTCGAGATCGTCGAGCTCGATCTGGAAGGCCCCAAGCCCGGCGAGGTGCTGGTCGAGATCATGGCGACGGGCATCTGCCATACCGACGCCTATACGCTCGACGGGTTCGACAGCGAGGGGATCTTCCCCTCGGTACTGGGGCATGAGGGCGCGGGCGTGGTGCGCGAAGTCGGCGCGGGCGTCACCAGCCTGAAGCCGGGCGACCATGTCATCCCGCTCTACACGCCCGAATGCCGCCAGTGTAAATCGTGTCTGTCCGGCAAGACCAACCTGTGCACCGCGATCCGCGCGACGCAGGGCAAGGGGCTGATGCCCGACGGCACCACGCGCTTCAGCTACAAGGGGCAGCCGATCTTCCATTATATGGGCTGCTCGACCTTCTCGAACTCTACCGTGCTGCCCGAGATCGCACTGGCGAAGATCCGCGAGGACGCGCCGTTCCAGACCAGCTGCTATATTGGCTGCGGCGTCACCACCGGGGTCGGCGCGGTGGTCAACACCGCAAAGGTCCAGGTCGGCGAGACGGTCGTGGTGTTCGGTCTTGGCGGGATCGGCCTCAACGTCATCCAGGGCGCGAAGATGGTCGGTGCGGACGTGATCGTCGGCGTCGACATCAATCCCGATCGTGAGGAATGGGGCCGCAAGTTCGGCATGACCCACTTCATCAACGGCAAGGGCAAGAGCCGCGAGGACGTGATCGCCGAAGTGCTGGCGCTGACCGATGGCGGCGCCGACTACAGCTTCGACGCGACCGGCAATACCGAGGTGATGCGCACCGCGCTGGAATGCTGCCATCGCGGCTGGGGCGAGAGCATCATCATCGGCGTGGCCGAGGCGGGCAAGGAGATCGCCACCCGCCCCTTCCAGCTCGTCACCGGCCGGGTATGGAAGGGCACGGCATTCGGCGGCGCCAAGGGACGGACCGACGTGCCCAAGATCGTCGACTGGTATATGAACGGGAAGATCGCGATCGACCCGATGATCACGCATGTGTTGAGCCTCGAGGAGATCAACAAGGGGTTCGACCTGATGCATGCGGGTGAGTCGATCCGCAGCGTCGTCGTCTACTGACCAAGAAGGAGGGGAGCCATGTTCAGTCACGTCATGCTCGGCGCCAACAACGTCGAGGAATCCAAGGCATTTTACGACGCCACGCTCGGCGCGCTGGGTGCCCAGCCGGGTCGCACCGATCCCAAGGGGCGCGCCTTCTACATGCATAATGGCGGCGTCTTCATGCTGAGCAACCCGATCGACGGCCAGCCCGCATGCCACGCCAATGGCGGCACCGTCGGCTTTGCCGCGAACGGGCCAGAGGCCGTCGATGCGTGGCACGCCGCGGGGCTGGCCCATGGCGGCACCGCGATCGAGGATCCGCCGGGTATTCGCGAGGGCGCGTTCGGCAAGCTGTACCTGGCGTATCTCCGCGATCCGGCCGGGAACAAGGTGTGCGCCATGTACCGGATGCCTGCGTGAACCAAGCGAGCTGGATCCTCACCCTCACCTGCGTCGACCGGGTGGGGATCGTCGCGGGCGTGACCGGGTTCCTGGCGCGGAACGACGGCTTCATCCTGGACAGCCAGCAATATGCCGATCTGGAGACGGGGCGCTTTTTCATGCGTGTCGTCTTCACAGCGGGCGGGCCGGGCTTTCCCGAGGGGCGGGACGCGCTGGTCTCGGCGTTCCTGCCCGTAGCGGCCGAGTTCGAGCTGGACTGGGGACTGTCCGCGTCGGACGAGAAGCCGCGCCTGGTGGTCGCGGTGTCGAAGGGGTCGCACTGCCTGAACGACCTGCTCCATCGCCAGCAATCGGGAACGCTGTCGGCGCAGATCGTCGCGGTGGTTTCCAACCATGACAGACTGCGCAGCCTGACCGAATGGCACGGCGTGCCCTATCACCACCTGCCCGTCGGTGAGGGCGGCAATGCCGAACAGGAGCGCGCGATCGAGGCGGTGATGGAGGAGGCCGCCGCGCCTTACCTGATCCTCGCGCGCTATATGCAGGTGCTGACCCCGGCGTTCGCCGACCGGCTGGCGGGGCGCTGCGTCAACATCCATCACAGCTTCCTGCCCGGCTTCAAGGGCGCCCGCCCCTATCATCGCGCGCATGAGCGCGGCGTGAAACTGATCGGGGCCACCGCGCATTTCGTCACCAGCGACCTCGACGAGGGGCCGATCATCGAGCAGGCGGTGGAGCGGGTCGATCACCGCGACAGCGTCGACGACCTGATCCGCATCGGCCGCGACATCGAGGCGCAGGTGCTGGCCCGTGCCGTCGATGCGCTGGGCGAGCGGCGCCTGTTCCTCAACGGCAACCGGACATTGGTGTTCAGATGACCCTCGAAACGCTTTCGACCAACAAGGCCCATGACGGCACGCAGGGCGTGTATCGCCACGCGAGCACGGCCACGGGCACGCCGATGACCTTCTCGGTCTTCGTCCCCGACCACGCCGAGGGCGCGAAGCTGCCGGTGCTGTGGTACCTCTCCGGCCTCACCTGCACCCATGCCAACGTCACCGAAAAGGGCGAGTATCGCGCGGCCTGTGCCGAGCATGGCGTGATCTTCATCGCGCCGGACACCAGCCCGCGCGGCGACGCGGTGCCGGACGATGAGGCGTACGACTTCGGCAAGGGCGCGGGCTTCTACGTCGATGCGACCGAAGAACCCTGGGCGGCGAACTTCCGGATGCGGTCCTATGTCGAGGACGAGCTGCCCGCGCTGATCCTGCGCGAGTTTCCGCAGGCCGATCTGTCGCGGCAGGGGATCACCGGTCATTCGATGGGCGGGCATGGCGCGCTGACGATCGGGCTGCGCAACCCCGACCGGTTCCGCTCGGTGAGCGCGTTCGCCCCGATCTGCGCGCCGAGCCAATGCCCCTGGGGCGAGAAGGCGCTGACCGGCTATCTCGGCGGCGACCGCGAGGATTGGCGTGCCTATGATGCCTGCGCGATGATCGCGGACGGGTTGAGGATTGCCGAGCTGCTGGTGGATCAGGGCGATGCGGACGCGTTTCTGAGCGAGCAGCTCAAGCCCGAATTGCTGGCCCAGGCATGCCAGGATGCGGGGATCGACCTGACCCTGCGCATGCAGCCGGGATACGACCACAGCTATTATTTCATCTCGACCTTCCTGCCCGAGCATGTCGCCTGGCACGCCGCCCGACTGAAATGATGCCCGACCCGCATTGCTGATCCGCGTTCGCGCCTCTAGCCTGCCCGCAGAATAGCGAGGGGAAAGTGTATGCGTTCGATGATTGCGGCGTTGGCGATGACGGTGGCGGCGGCAGGTGTCGCACATGCGCAGAAGGCTGCGCCCGAAGCCGATGCACAGGCGCTGGAGCTGCTCAAGCGGGCGATCGCGTTCCGCACCGTCGAAGGCCCCGGCAACCAGACGCCCGACTATGCCAATTATCTGCGCGACGCGCTGATCGCGGGCGGGTTCGCGGCGGAGGACGTGACGGTCGAGCGGCTGGGCGACACCGCGATGCTCGTCGCCCGCTATCGCGGAACCGCGAAGCCCGGCACCGCCAAGCCGATCGGCATCATCGGCCATATGGACGTGGTCGCCGCCGACCCCAAGGACTGGGAGCGCGATCCGTTCACCCCGGTGATCGAGAATGGCTATATCTTCGGCCGCGGATCGACCGACAACAAGTTCAGCGTGTCGGCGATGGTCGCGGCGCTGATCCAGCTCAAGAAGGACGGGTTCAAGCCCAGGCGCGACATCATCTTCATGGGATCGGGCGACGAGGAAACCGAGATGAAGACCACCGCCGCGCTGGCGGAGAAATATACCGGGCTCGAACTGCTGCTCAACATCGATGCCGGCGGCGGCCGCTACTCGCCCGAGGGCAAGGCCGAATATTACGGGCTGCAGGCGGCGGAGAAGACCTATGCCGACTTCATCCTGACCGTCACCGATCCCGGCGGGCATTCGAGCGCGCCGCGGCCGGTGAACGCGATCGTCACGCTGGCCCGGGCGGTGGAGCGGATCGGCAATTACAAGTTCGCGCCCGAGGTGAACGAGATCACCAAGGCCTCGCTCGCCGTCGCGGCGGAGACCGCCAAGCCCGAGGATGCGGCGGCGATCCGTGCCTTTCTGGCCAACCCGCAGGACGACGGCGCGCTCAAGGTGCTGCGCGCCAATTACGGGCTGGTCGGGCAGATCGGCACGACCTGCGTGCCGACGATGGTCAATGCCGGCCACGCCCAGAACGCCCTGCCCCAGCGCGCCACCGCCAACATCAACTGCCGCATCTTCCCCGGCAATTCGATCGAGAGCATCCAGGCCAGGCTCAAGGACGTCGCCGCCGAGCCGGGCCTGACCATCGTCAAGGACGACAGCGGCGGCAAGCCCGGCCCGGCATCGCCGCTGCGGCCCGATGTGATGAAGGCCGTGACCGATGGCATCCATGCGCGCTTCCCGACGGTGAAGGTCATCCCGAGCATGTCCGCCGGGGCGACCGATTCGATGCATTTCCGCGGGCGCGGGGTGCCGAGCTACGGCATCGCGCCGATCTTCATGAAACAGTCCGACCAGTTCGCCCATGGCCTGAACGAACGCACGCCGCTGAGCGAGCTGGCGCCGGCGGTCACCTATTTCCGGCGGGTGGTGGCCGAGCTGTCCAAGTGACCCGCTGAGGTGACCGTCCGCTATGACGCGCTGATCATCGGCGGGGGCCATAACGGCCTCACCTGCGCCTTCTACCTCGCCCGGGCGGGGTTGAAGGTGCGGGTGCTGGAGCGACGCGACGTGGTGGGCGGCGCGGCGGTGACCGAGGAATTCCACCCGGGATTCCGCAATTCGGCGGCGAGCTACACGGTCAGCCTCCTCCAGCCGAAAGTCATCGCCGACATGAAGCTCGCCGAGCGCGGGTATCGCGTGATCGAGCGGCCGGTCAGCAACTTCTTCCCGCTCGAGGACGGGCATCTGACCCTGGGCGGCGGGGCGGCGCGCACGCAAGGCGAGTTCGCGCGCTTCTCCATGAAGGACGCCGCGGCACTGCCCGGATATTCGGACGCGCTGGAGCGGGTCGCGGAGATGCTGCGGAGCATGGCGCTCAAGACCCCGCCCAATGCCGGCGGCGGGGTTGCCGCGCTGCTCGCCGCGGCGGCGCAGGGCCGCGAGCTGGCGAAGATGCCGATCGCCGGGCAGCGCGACGCGCTGGCGCTGTTCGTCCAGTCGGCGCGCGAGTTTCTCGACCAGTGGTTCGAGAACGAGCACATCAAGGCCGCGTTCGCGTTCGACGCGGTGGTCGGAAATTTCGCCGGGCCGAGCGCGCCGGGATCGGCCTATGTGCTGCTGCACCACGTATTCGGCGAGGTGAACGGCAAGAAGGGCGCCTGGGGCCACCCGATCGGCGGGATGGGCGCGATCACCGGGTTCATGGCCGATGCGGCACGCGAGGCCGGGGTCGAGATCAGCCTGGAGGCGCCGGTCGAGCGGGTGCTCGTCGACGGCGGCAAGGTCGCCGGCGTGCGGCTGGCGAGCGGCGAGGAGATCGCGGCGAAGCTGGTCGTGGCCAATGTCGGGCCGGCGCTGCTGTACCGGCAGATGATCGACCCGAGCGACCTGGACGAGGATTTCCGGCGAAGGATCGCGGGGTTCAAGACCGGATCGGGCAGCTTCCGGATGAACGTCGCGCTATCCGAACTGCCCGACTTCACCGTGCTGCCGGGCAAGGACGGGGAGCACCATCGCAGCGGGATCATCATCGCGCCGACCATGGACTATATGGACCGCGCACATGCCGACGCGGTGACCTATGGCTGGTCGAACGCGCCGGTCGTCGAGATGACCATCCCCTCGACCGTCGACGACAGCCTGGCCCCGCCGGGCGCGCATGTCGCCAGCCTGTTCTGCCAGCATTTCGCGCCGGTGCTGCCCAATGGCCGCAGCTGGGACGACGAGCGCGAGGCGGCGGCCGACGACATCATCGACACGATCACCGAACATGCCCCCAATTTCCGCGACTCGATCATCGCCCGGCAGATCCATTCGCCCACCGACCTTGAGCGCAAGTTCGGGCTGGTCGACGGCGACATCTTCCACGGGCGCATGTCGCTGGACCAGCTGTGGGCGGCGCGGCCGGTGCTGGGGCATGGCGATTATCGCGGGCCGATCGCGGGCCTCTATATGTGCGGCGCGGGCACGCATCCGGGCGGCGGCGTGACCGGCGCGCCGGGGCACAATGCGGCGAAGGAAATCCTGCGCGACCGGAGCCTGATCGGGCGCTGGCTGCGGCGCTGATCGTTTCGCCCGCGACTTTATTTCCACCTCCGATGCTGCTAACGGCGGCGCGCTCGTCCGGATTGGCCGGACTCGATTGAGGAGGGCGGACATGTTTAAACTCGTTTCCGCGCTCGCTGAAACGCGGCGACCAGCTACGGCTGTGTAGCCCGCCGGCCCCGAGCGGCCGGCCCCGTTTTCCCGACAATCGACCATCCCGCGCAGCGCGCGGGGGAGCATCGTCATGTATCTGCGCTTCATCGCGCCGGGGTGGGAGGTCCGCCGCGGCGTGGACCGTGGCCTGTTCGGCCCGGCCTATCATCACGCCCGCGACGCGGAGACGCCCGAGGGCATCGCGCGTGCCCTGTGGCACGAGATCCACTGGTTCGAGGACGAGCTGCCGGTGCCGCGGCGTGGCGCCTTCTGGGTACGATCGAAGCGGCGCTGGCGGGCGCACGGCATCTGCTGGTTCCGCGACGACGCGCGCGCGATGATCGCGCACGCCCATGTGCTGGCGGCATTGCTGCACGAGCTGGGCGTGCCGGTGACGCGTCACGTGACGCACCGGCCGGGCACGATCCTGTACCGCGACGACTGGCAGATCGTCGCCAAGCCCGACGCGGCGACCCCGACGCGGTGGCACTGAGCCGCCGCGCCGGGGCATCGCGCGGCTTTCGGGGAGGCGGCGATCGGGCTAGACCCGGTGGCATGACGCATGACGGCGACCCTGTGTTCGAGATCGAGGCCGAGCTGTGGCGCTGGACGCCCGAGCCGCCGGCCAAGGCGAGCTGGTATTTCGTGACGATCACCGGCGAAGCGGCCGACGCGATCCGCGCATTGGGGTATGAGCGGCGCGCGCTGGGCGGAACGCGCGGGTTCGGATCGGTGCGGGTGCGCGCGAGCGTCGACGGGGCGGAGTTCGAGACCTCCGCCTTTCCCCACAAGACCAGCGGCGGATATCTGATCCCGGTCAAGGCCGCGGTGCGCAAGGCCGCCGGGATCAGCGAGGGGGAGACGGTGACGGTCGGGCTGTGGCTGTGACAAGCCGGACAGTCCGCGCAATTGCCTGCAGGTCCACGATGATATGCGCAGTGATCCAGACACAAGACCGGATGACGAAGAATGGTGAGGGGCGTGGCCAAGGGGAGAAACCGCCACTTTGAACTCAACCCGTCACCCCGGCCTTGTGCCGGGGTCCACCGGGCGGCACGCCGTATCGCCGATGAGAGAGCGCCTCCCCTGCGTCTACATCCTCGCCAGCGGGGTTAACGGCACGCTCTATGTCGGCGTGACCTCCAACCTGATCGGCCGGGTGATCCAGCATCGCGAGGGAACGTTCGACGGCTTCACGCGGCGCTATGGCGTGTACCGGCTGGTGTGGTTCGAGGTCGGCGAGAGCATGGAGGCCGCGATCGCGCGGGAGAAGCAGGTCAAGCGCTACCGGCGCAACATCGCAATGCAGCACGCCAACTGCTCAGCATGCCACAATTATCTCAATCCAAGGGGAATTTGCTTCCCTTACGATACCCGGTTTTAGCTTGGGATCTCCCAGGTATACGCTCGATAATCTGCGCGTCCATCATTTTCCGAAATATGTTCTTAACTTTATTCTCAGACCCGATGTAAGTAATGGCGCGAGCGCCAGAATTATTTATCTCATCATTATTCTTAAGAAAATTTATGATTGCCTGCTCTGGTTCAGCTAATTTTTCGTGTCGAAGTGTGACTAAAACCCCAGCCCCCGTCTGACTGACAATCGGATCTTTTAGCTGAAGCTCTCTCATAGCCTCAAATGCCGTATTAAGCCCTTCCCCCACGTCCTTGTTCGGAGCATCAGGAAATTTATTGGCAAGGCGGACGATCTTTTGATTCCTAGCAAATCTCTCGTCAAGAATGTTGCTGACAGTTACATGAGCAGGAAGCGGGCCCGGACTATATATCTCTATCCTATTGTCAAAAATTCTCACATGAACATCGTCATTGATACTGTAATCCCTATGGATAACCGCATTAGTTATTATTTCATGTATCGCATCCCTAGGATACTGAACAGCCTTTAGACCAGAATCCTTCATAACCGGAATCTTTTCTACGATTTCAACGATCTTATCGACAGCGCTTTTAATCAAGGTGACCACTGGGCCTTCAATAGTAGCCGGGAGCCCTTCTAAAGTCGCGCGCGTAGGTTCATCAGATGTGCGATATCTAGAAACCTTGATCGCAGCCTTCGGAAGCACCGCTTGCGGCTCATCATCAAAAAGCACTATCCCGGCTACCGTAGCCTTCCCATCACGTACGATCTTTTGTTTTCGTAGCCATGACACGGGCTCAGCCTGTGGAACAATAGTAGAACTAAAGAGTGCGAAAGTATTCGATTCAGATAGCTCGCCCTCGTCAATGTCAACTTTAGAATCTTCAAAAGAAGATATCCCTTTGTTTAACCGAAGGCGCTCCTGCTTCTCAAATGTATCCTGCCTAAGACTCTGAGCGCCCTTTCTCAGATAAATATCGCCCTGAGAATCCTTCCAAACGTACTGATTCTTGAATATCTCGCACGCTAGTATCAGTCCCTTGCGACCAGAAGAGCGCAAGAATCGGTATGAAAAGCTTTCACCTTGCGGGAAGAGGTCGTGCAGAACCGCAAGGGTGCTGTTCGCATCTTCCTCTACCGAGAATCCGTCCCATCGATCACCAGCAGTGTCGGCATCCTCTATGCCGATATAGACCTCTCCACCCTCGGCATTTGCAAGAGCTGCCACGGTCCGAGATAGCTTTGCGGGAGCAATTCGCTTGGACTTGAAATCGACAAAATGCCCCTCGCTGCGCGATATGACGTCATTTGCCTCGCTCGGGGATATTTCTATGACCTCCATTTAGCTCACTCCGCCGCCACGGTCCCATCGAACAGCCCGCCCTCGCCGGCGCCATCCTCGTTCGCCGCCGGCCCGGCCTTCGCCTTCTGCCGCTTGTCGAACGAATCCCAGACCTCGTTCCAGTTCCCCTTGGTCGCGCCCTTCGAGTACTCGGTCGCGCGGGTCTCGAAGAAGTTGGCGTGCTCGACGCCGTTGAGCAGCGGGGTGAGCCAGGGGAGCGGGTGTTCGTCGATCATGTAGATCGGCTTGAGGCCGAGCTGGTTGAGGCGCCAGTCGGCGATGAAGCGGATATACTTCTTGATCTCCTTGGGCGTCATGCCGGGGACCGGGCCCTGCTCGAACGCCAGGTCGATGAACGCGTCCTCGAGCCGCACGGTCGTCTGGCAGACGTCCATGATGTCGTCCTTCACCGCCTTGGTCAGGCAGTCGCGCTCCTTGACGAAGGCGTGGAACAGGCGGGTGATGCCCTCGCAGTGCAGGCTCTCGTCGCGGACCGACCAGCTGACGATCTGCCCCATCCCCTTCATCTTGTTGAAGCGCGGGAAGTTCATCAGCATCGCGAACGACGCGAAGAGCTGAAGCCCCTCGGTAAAGCCGCCGAACATGGCCAGCGTCTTGGCGATATCCTCGTCATTGTCGACGCCGAACTTCTGGAGATAGTCGTGCTTGTCCTTCATCTCCGAATATTCGAGGAACATGCCGTACTCGCTCTCGGGCATGCCGATCGTGTCGAGCAGGTGGCTGTAGGCGGCGATGTGCACCGTCTCCATGTTGGAGAAGGAGGCGAGCATCATCTTGATCTCGGTCGGCTTGAACACGCGGCCGTATTTCTCGTGGTAGCAATCCTGCACCTCGACGTCCGCCTGGGTGAAGAAGCGGAAGATTTGCGTCAGCAGGTTGCGCTCGTGATCGGTCAGCTTCTGCGCCCAGTCGCGGCAATCCTCGCCCAGCGGCACCTCTTCGGGCAGCCAGTGGATCTGCTGCTGACGCTTCCAGAATTCGAATGCCCAGGGATATTCGAAGGGTTTGTAGGTCTTGCGGGCTTCGAGAAGGGGCATGGGTTCAGTCCTTGGGCGTAGATCAGTTGGAATAGGCGAACACCAGCGCGAAGCCGGTGAGGAAGAGGCAGAGCGCGACCAGCATCATGCCGGCGATGCGCGTGGCGTAGACGCCCTCGGGCGTGGCGGCGCGGCGGCGCAGCAAAGCGAGGCCGGCGACGCCGCTGACGATGCCGATCCCGGCCTGAAGGGCGAGCGCACGGGTCATGAAGGGTCGCGGACCTTCACCACCTTCTCGCGCACCACGACCTTCTTGCCGCGCCACGACCCGACGCCGAACACGACGATGCCGAGGAAGAAGCCGAAATCATACCAGCCGCCATTGTTGGGCACCGCATAGACCGCGACGTCGGGCATGAAGAGCGACAGCACCCAGGCGACCGGGAAGATGAAGCCGTGCCACAGGCCGAGCAGGAAGCCGGGCGCGCCGGGCTCGACCGCGGTCGCGGCCTGCTGCGCGCAGGCGGCGAGCAGGGTGAGGGCCAGCAGCGGGAGGAGGCGGAGGGATCGGGTCATGGGACAGTCTCCATCTGCCTTCTCCCCGCCGGGAAGAAGGCGCTCAGCGCGTGCGGGCGCTTATTGGCAAGCCAGGCACTCGTCATAATCGGTGCTCTCGCCGAGGTTGAACTGCGGCGCGTCGATCGTGTTGTCGGCTTCCACGCCGCCCGCAAAGCCGGCGCGCTGCACCGATTTCGAGCGGAGATAGTAGAGCGACTTGATGCCGAGCTCCCACGCGCGGAAGTGGAGCATCAGGAGGTCCCACTTCTCCACGTCCGCGGGGATGAACAGGTTGAGCGACTGCGCCTGGTCGATGTACGGCGCGCGGTCGCCGGCGAGCTCGAGCAGCCAGCGCTGGTCGATCTCGAAGCTGGTCTTGTAACAGTCCTTCTCTTCCTGGGTCAGGAAGTCGAGATGCTGGACCGAGCCGCCGCGCTCGAGGATCGAGTTCCAGACATTGTCCGAGTTCTTCGACTTCTCGATGAAGATCTTCTCGAGATAGGGGTTCTTGACCGAGAAGCTGCCCGACAGCGTCTTGTGCGTGTAGATATTGGCCGGGATCGGCTCGATGCAGGCAGAGGTGCCGCCGCAGATGATGCTGATCGACGCGGTCGGCGCGATCGCCATCTTGCACGAGAAACGCTCCATCACGCCCATGTCGGCGGCGTCGGGGCACGGCCCGCGCTCGACCGCGAGCTGCATCGAGGCTTCGTCGACCTGCGCCTTGATGTGCTTGAAGATGCGCAGGTTATGCGTCTTGGCCATCGCGCCTTCGAACGGCAGGCCGCGCGCCTGGAGGAAGGAGTGGAAGCCCATCACGCCGAGGCCGACCGAACGCTCGCGCGCCGCCGAATAGGCTGCCTTCTCCATGCCGGGCTCGGCGCGGTCGATATAGTCCTGCAGGACGTTGTCGAGGAAGCGCATCACGTCCTCGATGAACCCCTTCTCGTCCTTCCACTCGTCCCACGTCTCGAGGTTGAGCGAGCTGAGGCAGCAGACCGCGGTGCGCTCGTTGCCGAGATGGTCCTTGCCGGTCGGCAGCGTGATCTCGGAACAGAGGTTCGAGGTCGAGACCTTGAGGCCCAGATCGCGGTGATGCTTGGGCATGTTGTTGTTCACGTGATCGGCGAACACGATGTACGGCTCACCGGTCGCGAGGCGGGTCTCGACCAGCTTCTGGAACAGCGCGCGGGCGTTGACCGTGCCGCGCTCCGACCCGTCCTTGGGCGAGCGCAGCGTCCAGTCCTCACCGTTGCGCACGGCTTCCATGAAGGCGTCGGGGATCAGCACGCCGTGGTGCAGGTTCAGCGCCTTGCGGTTGAAGTCGCCCGAGGGTTTGCGGATCTCGAGGAACTCCTCGATCTCAGGGTGCGAGATGTCGAGATAGCAGGCGGCCGAGCCGCGGCGGAGCGAGCCCTGCGAGATCGCGAGGGTCAGCGAGTCCATCACGCGGACGAAGGGGATGATGCCGCTGGTCTTGCCGTTGAGGCCGACCGGCTCGCCGATGCCGCGGACATTGCCCCAATAGGTGCCGATGCCGCCGCCGCGCGAGGCGAGCCAGACATTCTCGTTCCAGGTGTCGACGATGCCGTTCAAGCTGTCGGGCACCGAATTGAGGAAGCATGAGATCGGCAGACCGCGGCCAGTGCCGCCGTTCGACAGAACGGGGGTGGCGGGCATGAACCACAGACGCGAGATATAGTCGTAGATGCGCTGGGCGTGCGCGGCATCGTCGGCATAGGCCGAGGCGACGCGGACGAACAGGTCCTGGAAATTCTCGCCCGGCAGCAGATAGCGGTCCTTGAGCGTTTCCTTGCCGAATTCGGTGAGCAGCGCGTCACGCGAATGATCGACCTCGACCGGGAAGATGCGCGGGGCGACCGATTTGGTATCGAGCTTCTTCTTGGCCTTGGGCGCAGCCTTTTCGGAATCCTTCTCGGGCTGGGCCTTGGCGTCGGAAATCGCTTCTGCGGTATCGGTCACGGTCTCACTCACGCTTGCTTCCTGCTGTTCCCTGAAGTCCATCGTCGCTCGCCCCTAAACCGTCCAGATCACGACTCGGGGGCATCCGGCGATGGTACCACCGCACGCGCGCGGGCGTGAGAACAAAAGATGTCCATCCGCCCTGCCAGGCACGTAGGAAGCCTTGCCGCGAATATAGGTTCGCGGGCGGCGTTCCACCAGTGCTTGGGCTTGTCCCCCTGTGTGACCACTAGAGATTGTGGCAGATCGGCGTCGGAGGCAAGACCGTAAATGAAAGTTTGAAGACTCGTTTCGTCGCTGATTTGAGTCGGTTCACCGGCGCTCGGCCACGGTTTATCGTACGCGACGCGCGGACCTTCCTCACCTTTTCAAAAGACAAGAGAACGAAGGCGGAACTCACAAATTTTTCATGCACCGATTCATCCACAGGAATCTGGCACAAGATGTTGAGGCTGGCCGGTCAGCTTCGCGAAAGCATGCGCGGTGAATGATCCGGATTCAGGGCCCGATCCGGGCCGGAGGGCCGAATCCATGCGAATCGCATTGCTTGCCGCCATCGCCGCGCTGAGCGCGCCCGCTACAGCGCAAATCCGCGACCCGTCGGGCGGCGTGCGCTGGCCCGCGCCGCGCCCGGCGCTGCCCGGCGTGGCACGCGAGCTGGGCCAGGCCGACCGCAACATCCGCGAGGGACGCGAGAGCGGCCAGCTTTCCAGGCGGGAAGCGCGGCAATTGCGCCGCGAGAGCCGTCAGATCGCCGTGCTGGAGGAACGATATGCGCGCGGCGGGCTTTCCGAATCCGAGCGCGCCGAGCTCGAATCGCGGGTGGCGGCATTGCGTAGCGTCACGGGCGCGAAGCGAAGCGGCAAACGCTAGCGATTGCAGTCCACCCCCGCCCCGCTAGGCTGGCCGCGAAACTGGCCAAGAGGGGATGACAGGATGCACGAGACCAACGGCACGATCGGACGGCGTGCGATGCTCAAGGCCGCGGCAGCAGGCGCAGCGCTCACGGCACCGGGCGCGGCACTTGCCGCCGCCGACACAATGGCGGACGTGAAGAAGGCGATCGCCGCCAACCACGATGCGGCGGTGAAGCGCCTGCAGGACTGGATCCGTCTGCCCTCGATCGCCGCCGAGGACCGCGGCTATCCCGAAGGCCCGGACTATATGAAGCAACTGGCGCTCGACGCCGGCTTCCAGCATGCCGAAATCGTGCCGTCCAAGGGCAAGCCCGGCGTGTTCGCGACGCTCGACGCGGGCGCCAGGAAGACGCTCGGCATCTATTTCATGTACGACGTCAAGCAGTTCGACCCGGCGGAGTGGGAGAACCCGCCGCTGGAGGCGCGGCTGGTCGACAAGCCCGGTTTCGGCAAGGTGGTGATGGGCCGCGGCGCGGTGAACCAGAAGGGGCCGCAGGCGACCTTCCTGGCGGCGCTGCACGCGATGAAGGCGGCGGGGCGCACGCTGCCGGTCAATCTGGTGCTGATCGCCGAGGGCGAGGAGGAGATCGCTTCCCCCAATTTCCACGAGATCGTGACCGCACCGCAGGTCGCAGCCGCGCTCAGGAAGACCGTCGGCGTGATCATCCCGACCGGCTGGCAGAGCCCGACGACGGGCGGGGTGACGCTGGCGCTGGGCGCCAAGGGCGCGGTCGAGTTCGAGCTGACGGTGTCGGGCGAGAAATGGGGCCGCGGCCCCAAGGGCGACATCCATTCGAGCGAGAAGGCGCGCGTCGACAGCCCGCCCTGGCGGCTGGTCGCGGCACTCTCCACCCTCGTCTCAAAGGACGGCAACACCGTCGTCATCGACGGCATCCAGGAGAAGGTCCAGCCGCTGACCGCGCGCCAAAGACAGCTGATCGCCCAGACTGCCGCCAACACGCGCGAGGAGGACGCCAAGAAGCAGCTGGGCGTGTCGCGCTGGATCGACGACATGGGCTGGGAAGAGTCGATGGTGCGGCTGGCGCAAGTGCCGACGGTCAACATCCAGGGGCTGGTCTCGGGCTATATGGGCCCGGGCGGCAAGACCGTGCTGCCGGGCAAGGCGACTGCCAAGATCGAGATGCGGCTGGTGCCCGACATGACCAAGGACGACACGCTCGCCAAGCTGCGCGCGCATCTCGACAAGCGCGGTTTCACCGATGTCGAGATCAACGTGACGGGCGGATACGGCCCGACCCAGACCGATGAGAACAGCGCGCTGATCCGCGCCGAGCTGGCGACGTGTGCGCGGCTGGGCGTGCCGGCGACGCTGCACCCGCGCCTTGCGGGAAGCTGGCCGGGGGTGATCTTCACCGGCCCGCCATTGAATCTGCCCGCCGGCCAGTTCGGCTTCGGCCATGGCAGCGGCGCGCACGCCCCGAACGAGTATTTCGTGATCGAGAGCAGCAACCCCAAGGTGATGGGGATGGACGCGGCCACGTTCGGCTTCGTCGACTTCCTCTATCAGGTCGCCGCGACGGCCTGATCCGGCATGGCGCCCCGCGCGTTGGGACGCGCGCGGCAGCGGACGATGGGAGACTGGCGATGAGCAAAGTGCGCGTAAACGGGTTCAGCATCTCGGCCGACGGCTTTGGCGCGGGACCCGGGCAGAGCCTGGAGAACCCGCTGGGCAGGGGCGCCAACTTCCACGACTGGCTGGTCAGCAGCCGCTACTTCAAGACGATGATCGGTCAGGACGGCGGTGCGGAAGGCATCGACAACGCCTTCGCCGAGCGATCGATGGCCGGGCTCGGCGCATGGGTGATGGGACGCAACATGTTCGGCCCGGTGCGCGGGCCGTGGCCCGACGGCGAATGGAAGGGCTGGTGGGGCGACAACCCGCCCTATCACTGCCCGGTTTACGTGCTGACTCACCATGCCCGCGCGCCGCTGGAGATGGATGGCGGTACCGTGTTCCACTTCGTCACCGAAGGGCCGGACAAGGCGCTGGAACTGGCGCGCGCGGCGGCGGGCGACCGGGACATTCGCATCGGCGGCGGCATCGCAACGGTGCGCCACTATCTGAAAGCGGGCGCGATCGATGAAGCGCATATTGCGATCGCGCCGTCGCTGCTGGGCAAGGGCGAGGCGCTGTTCGCGGGGATCGACCTTCCCGCGCTGGGCTATAGCGTCACCGAGCGCGTACCAGGCGAGCAAGCGCTGCATCTGGTCCTGACGCGCGGTTGAGCCTGCGCCAATTCGGGCGGCATTGTGGCGGCGGGCTGAACCCCAGGTGAAAGGGGTCGTCCGCCGCCATTTTTCGTGACGTTCGGCCCGCCCCTTCCCCGCCACGGCTCATCCCGGCCCGCTCATAGAAACCCGCGGCAGCGTTGGTTTCGAGCGGCAACCGGGCGGTGCGGGCAGCCGTTCCTTTCCCGGTTCATGGCAACATGAGGAGACGAACGATGCGAACCCTGACGCTGACCGCCGCCGCGCTTGCGGTGCTGGCCGTCCCGGCAATGGCGCGCGACCGCGTGAAGCCGGTCTTCGACGACAGCAACAGCCATTATCTGGATTACAAGACGTCGATCAGCGAGGCGAAGCGCGAGCTGCGCAAGGATCTGGCCGACGCCGATGACGAAGCCGACCGCGTCGACGCCTATGCCGAATATGAGGCCGAGCTGGCCGATGCGGAGAAGGATTTCCGCAAGGAGATGGCCGAACGCGGCATCCGCATCCCAGCCGGGCGGGTGAGCGTGGAGACCGAGGTGTCGATGTACACGCCGCGTTGATGTGGCGTCGATCTAGCAAGCTACATGGCCCGGGCCCGCACGGTTCGGGAGGGCGGGAGCAGCCTCCGCGCGGACAGCATTTCGCGGACGCGGCTTCCGCCCTTAGTCGCACCATCCCGCGCGATAGCCTCCGGAATAGGGGCGGGCGAGGCCCTCGGCCACCAGCGTCTCGCCGACGCCGCGGTCGTCGACCGATACCAGCCGCAGCTTTCGGCCGTAGCGGTCGGCATCGCGCCCCACAGTCTCGAGCGAAACCGTTCCCGAATTGAGCAGCGCATGAAGCCGCCGCGTCGCGGCCGCGCCCAGTTCCGCTTCGCGGGCACAGCGAGCGGGATGGGTTTCGGGCGTGTCGATATCGGCAATCCGGATCTTCGCGCCGTTCATCCGGAAGGTGTCGCCATCGACGACGCAGTTGCTGCCCCCGCCGCTATGGCAGAGGGTGAAGCGCGCGATCGGTACCGGGCGGCCGGACAACCCGGCCGACCTGTCCGCCACCGCGCGCGCCTCGCCCGGCACGAGCGGATACGCCGCCCAGCCCAGCCCCCCGGCAATACCGGCCAGCGCGGTCAGGATCAGCGCGGCGCGAGTCAAGCGGCGCGCGCGCGGACGGCGCTCTAAACGAGGGGCATGCCAGGCCCGGCGAGCCCGATCCCGGTGCCAGCGATTGTCGAAATTCATCGCCGCTATCTAGCTGCGAATCCTCGTCAAATCCCTTCGGGACAGCGCGGATGCGGAGCGGCTTGCCGCCATTTCGGAGCAACCGAGGATGCATCCATAACGGAGCGGACTATCCCCAAATCGGTGCGACCAGCCGCTAATGCCGTGCGGGTGAGCGAGCGGATCATCTTTGTATGCGAGGGCTGCGGCACGCCGGGCGTGACGCGCGAGGCATGGGCGGCCTGGGATGTCGACACGCAGGCCTGGGTGCTGGCCGAGATGTTCGACTATGCCTTTTGCCATCGCTGCCACCGGCGGACGCAGCTGGAGCAGCGCAAGGTGGAGGGGGAGTAGGATGGGGGGTGCGGCATTGTCGGTCGCGATCGGCGCCATCCTGCAGGGTTCACCCCCGGATCCGCATCTGCGTGCCCCGGATCGGCTGACCGACACCTTCACGTCGATTGCGATCGACGTTGAGTTCCTTGGCAACTGCCTCGATCAGGGGGACGGCAACCAAACCGATCCGCGTTTTGCACAGCTTGATCGTCGGTACTGGGCCACACGTCGCGAAGTCATCAGAATTTGGGGATCGGCAGAGGGTGATGCCGCAATCTCCGAACATTTCTTTACCGAGGCCTTCTTTCCCGAGAAGCGTCGCCGGTGCCGCAAAGCGCAGGTCCAGACCGCGCTCGACAATGCCACCGCCAAGCTTGGCGAGATTGAGCAGAGCCTCTCGCTGGCCGCTGTGTATCAACGCGCGGGCCTGGGCCGGCGCGTTCCGGCTGTGCCGGGATACGGTGTCGCGGGCAGAGATCGTCACGGCCGAGTGGAACGGCGAACCCGCCTTGCGGATCACGCTGACGGCGAGCAGCCGAAGCGCGCTTTTCGATCTGACCGGGCGCGCTGTGGGGAAGGCTTTGGCGGTGCGCGTCGATGGCCGCATCGTTTTCGAGCCTCATATCAACGAGCCGATTCAGGGCGACACGTTCCATATCCAGGCGACGGATTCGCAAACCCTTGAGCGAGCACAGACGCTCGTCGCGGACATCTGTTAGGGCCTGTCGAAACCTCTCCTACGCCACCCTGGCCCACTGCCAGGGTGGTACTTTTTCGTAATGGGAGGCCGTGGAAGCTTCAGGGCTGTTGCTGATCGGCGCCAAGGTTGCGACGCGCGACATAGAGTCCACCGGCAGCGCCGAGCGCAATGACCGTAATCATCCACTGTCGCGCCTGTTCGGGTGGCGGCAGGATGAGGAAATCCAGTAAGGGCTTCGCCGCCACGAATAATGCGGCGAAGAGTCCCATCTCGACAAGCCGGATCAGGATTTTCTGCATCGCCCGAGACTGACCCACCGGAAGGGCCAGGTCAACGGGAACCGCCTGATGTTCAAGCCGCCTGTGCAGGGACCTGCGCAACGAAGGGACTGACCACGCCAAGCGCGCGGTCCACATACTCCGCCTTTTCACCGACCGGCGCGACATAGTGGATGGCTTCCTCGGCATCCTGTAGCGAGCCCAGCCGCGCGATCATCCATGTCGCGAGATATTGCGAGGCGAGGCAGCCTCCGGCGGTCGCGACATTGCCATGCGCGATGAAGGGTGCGTCGATGACATCGACCCCTGCCTCGATCACCCACGGCTTGGTGGTGAGATCGGTGCAGGCGGGCAGGTCGCCGACCAGGCCGAGCTTGGCGAGGAGCAAGGTGCCCGAACATTGCGCGCCGATCAGCTGGCGCGCGGGATCGAGGCGGATCGCCGACAGCAACGCGGCATCGGTGGCGTGATCGCGGGTGCGGATGCCGCTGCCGATCAGGACGGCATCGGCCTCTTCCAGAAAGTCGAGACCACGCTGGGCGCGGACGGTGACGCCGTTCATCGACGTCACTTCCTCGGCCGGCGAGGTGATGTACGCCGCCCAGCCCTTCGCCCGCATCCGGTTGAGGATCGCGGCGGCGATGAACGAATCGAGTTCGTTATAGCCTTCGAGGGTGAGGACGGCGATCTGCATCGTTACTCCACTTCACTCAAACCAAGCTGCCACAGGACGAAGGCATTCTCTTCCGCCGCCTCGTGCAGGCTTTCCCAGCGGCCCGACTTGCCGCCATGCCCAGCGCCCATATTGGTCTTGAGCAGCAGGACATTGTCGTCGGTCTTGGTCGCGCGCAGCTTCGCCGCCCATTTGGCCGGCTCCCAATAGGTGACGCGCGGATCGTTGAGACCGCCCGAGATGAAGATCGGCGGATAGGCCTGGGGCCTCACATTGTCGTACGGCGAATAGCCGCGGATCAGCTCGAACGCCTCGGCATCGGTGATCGGGTTGCCCCATTCGGGCCATTCGCCCGGGGTGAGCGGCAGCGTATCGTCGAGCATCGTGTTGAGCACGTCGACGAACGGCACGTCGGCGACCACCGCTCCCCACAGGTCGGGATCGGAATTGATCACCGCGCCCATCAGCTCGCCGCCCGCCGATCCGCCCGCGATCGCGAGGCCGCCCTTGTGCGTGAAGCCGCGGTCGATCAGCCCCTTTGCGACGTCGACGAAGTCGTTGAAGGTGTTGGTCCGCTTCTTGAGCTTGCCGTCGAGATACCATTGCTGGCCGAGATCGTCGCCGCCGCGGATATGCGCGATGGCAAAGGCGACGCCGCGATCGAGGAACGACATGCGCGAGGTCGAGAAGCCCGGCGGGATCGCGATGCCGTACGCGCCATAGGCGTAGAGATAGACCTTGCCCGTGCCGTCGCGCGGGAAGTCCCTGGGGTAGACGATCGAGCAGGGAACCTCGGTACCATCGCGGGCGGTGATCTTGAGGCGCTCGGTCGCGTACTTGCTCGCGTCATAGCCCGATGGAATGATCTGGACCTTGCGCACTTCGAGTTCGCCGGTCGCGACGTGATAGTCATAGACGGTGCCGGGCGTGACCATCGATTCATAGCCGATGCGCAGCACGTCCATCGCATATTCGGGATTGTCGCCGAGCGAGGCGACATAGCTCGCCTCGGGGAAGGCGATGCGCTTGCCTTCACCGCCTGAATATTGATGCAGCTCGATCTGATCGAGGCCGTCCTCGCGCCCCTCGACGACGAAGAAATCGGCGAAGGTGGTGACGCCGGTCATGTAGAAATGCGGCGAGGGCGCGATCCGCTCGACCCACTCGCCGGGCGCGTCGATGCTGGCGGTGCACAGCCGGAAATTGGTGTGCGTGTCGTTGGTGTGGATGAAGAGGGTGCCGTCATGCTCCTCGACATCATATTCGCGCCCTTCCTGGCGCGGAGCGACGAGGATCGGCCTGGCGAAGGGATCGTTGGCGGGGAGCAGGCGCACCTCGCTGGTCACGTGATCGCCGGTCGAGATGACGATCCACTTGCGCGACTGGGTCTCGCCGACGCCGACGCGATAGCCCTCATCCTCCTCGTGATAGAGCTCGACGTCCTCCGCGGGATCGCTGCCGAGACGATGGTAGCGGGCATTGTCGGTGCGCCACTGGTCATTGGCGAGGCCGTAGAGAAAGCCGGCATCGTCGGCGGTCCAGACGATGTCGGAAAGCATGCCGGGAATCTCGTCGGGCAGATGCTCGCCCGTCTCGAGGTCCTTGACCCGAACGAGGAAGCGCTCCGAACCGTTGTCGTCATAGGCATAAGCGAGCCAGCGGCCGTTGTTGGAGACCGAGAAGCCGCCGAGACGGAAATATTCCTTGCCCTTGGCCAGCGCCGGTTCGTCGAGGATCAGGGCGTCTTCGCCCCCGGCAACCGGCTTGCGCCACCAGCGGCGATATTCGCCGCCCTGCTCGAAATCGGTCCAGTAGAGCCAGTCGCCGTCCTTCTGGGGGACGGTGGCATCGTCTTCCTTGATGCGGCCGCGCATCTCCGCGAACAGCGTGTCGGCGAGCGGCTTCAGCGGCTTCATCACCGCTTCGTAATAGGCATTCTCTTCCTTGAGATAGGTGAGAACCTCTTCGCTGGTGACATTGGGATAGCCCGGATCGCGCAGCCAGTTCCACGGATCGTCGATCGTCACGCCATGACGTTCGAAGCTGTAGGGACGGGTGGCGGCGACAGGCGGCTTGGGAAGATCGGTCATGGCATGGCTCTAGCCGCTCGCCTTCGTCCAAGTCGAGGCGGCATTGCTCACCGTGCTCTTGCCGCGAACGTAAGCCCCGCGCATCATGACCGAAACGAACAGGAGCAGGCGTATGAAGCGGGCGATGATGGCGGGCGCAGCATTGGTGGCGCTGGCGGGGACGGCGCAGGCGCAACGCTACGAGGCGAGGATCGTCCGCACCCAGCATGGCATCCCGCACATCACCGCCAAGGACTGGCGCGGCGCGGGCTACGGCATCGGCTATGCCTATGCGCAGGACAACCTGTGCATGATCGCCGAGGAATTCGCGACCGTGGCGGGCGAGCGATCGCTGCATTTCGGGCCGAAGGAGAGCGCGACGCTGGGCTTCCAGAAAGTCGACAACCTGAGCTCCGACCTCTTCTTCCGCAGCGCGATCGACCTGCCCGCGCTGCGCAAGGGCGTACGGGCGCAGGGCGCCGAGGCGATGGCGATCGTCCAGGGCTATATCGCGGGCTACAACCGCTACCTCCGCGACATCGGGCCGCAGGGCGTGCCCGCCGAATGCAGGGGCAAGACGTGGGTGCGGCCGATCACCGCTGACGATACCCTGCGGCTCAACGAGAAGCAGATGCTTCTGGCGAGTTCGCTGGCGCTGGCCCCTGGCATCGCCAATGCGGTGCCGCCGGGAACGGCCAAGCTAGCGGCGCTGAGCCGTGCGGTGCTGCCCGATTTCAACAAGCTCGAAATCGCGAGCAACGGCTGGGCGTTCGGCGGCGACGTCACCGCCGACGGCCAGGGGCTGCTGGTCGGCAACCCGCATTTCCCCTGGCACGGCCCGAGCCGCTTCTGGGAGATGCACGTCACCATCCCCGGCAAGATCGATGCGGCAGGTGCGGGGATCGCGGGAACGCCCTTCCCCACCCTCGGCTTCAACCGCGACATCGCCTGGACGCATACGGTGACCGCGGCGCGGCACTTCACCCTCTATCAGGTCGCGCTCGACCCCGCCGATCCGACATCCTATCTGGTCGACGGCAAGCCGGAGAAGATGACTGCCCGGACGATCCGCGTGCCGTTGCCCGACGGCAAATCGGTCGAGCGGACGCTCTATTCGACACGCTTCGGGCCGGTGGTGACGATGCCGCAGGCGATGGTGAACTGGACCGACAGAATCGCCTTCGCGGTGCGCGACGCCAATCGCGGCAACCAGCGCGCGGTCGGCACCTGGCTGAAGATCGCCCGCGCCCGCAATGTGGGCGAGATCCGCGACGCGGTGACGCAGAGCCTGGCGATCCCATGGGTCAATACCATCGCCGCCGACCGGCATGGCGACGCGCTGCACGCCGATGTGACCGCGGTGCCCAATGTCCCGGCCGCGAAGATCAAGGCGTGCGCGACCCCGCTCTCACCCGCCGTGGCGCGAGCGGCGGTGCTGCTCGACGGGTCCAAATCCGCCTGTGCCTGGGATGAGGCAGCAGGGGCATCGGTGGCGGGGCTGATGCCGGCGCGCGACCAGGCGATCTACCAGCGGCGCGATTACGTCGCGAACATGAACGACAGCTATTGGCTGAGCAATCCGCGCGTCCCGCACCCACCGCTGTCGCCGATCCTCGGCGCGGCGGAGCAGCAGGTGAGCCTGCGCACGCGATCGGGCTTCATCGAGACCGACGCGCTGATCGCGGGGGGCAAGGTCGACCACAAGCGCGCACAGGACATGGCCTTCGCCAACAAGAGCCTGGCCGCCGATCTCGCGCTCAAACCGCTGCTGACGCTGTGCGCCGGCAAGGCCGACGTGGCCGAGGCGTGCACGGCGCTGGCCAAATGGGACGGGCGCTTCGAGAATGACAGCCGCGGCGCGTGGCTGTTCGACCGCTTCTGGATGAAGGCGCGGAACATCGCCGGCATCTGGTCTGTGCCGTTCGACGTCAAGGACCCGCTGCATACGCCGCGCGACCTGGTGACCACGGGTGACACGGCAACGAAGCTGATCGCGACCCTCAAGGCGGCGGCCGAGGAAGTGACCAAGGCGGGCGTGGCGCTCGATGCGCGCTGGGGCGAGGTCCAATATGCCCCGCGCGGAACCGACCGGATCCCAGTCCATGGCGGCGACGGGCAGTTGGGCGTGCTCAACGTGCAGATATCCGATCCGGCACCCGGCGGCGTCTCGCCCCGGCACGGATCGAGCTATGTGCAGGTGGTCGGCTTCGACGCCGAGGGGCCGGTGGCGGATACGGTGCTCAGCTACTCGCAGTCCCCGAACCCGGCATCGCCCTGGTATGCCGACCAGACGCATCTCTATGCCAGGAAGGCGTGGGTCCGCTTCCCCTTCACCCCGGCGCAGATCGAAGCGGCGAAGGTCGGGGAAGCGGTGACGATTAGCGAGTAGGCGGCGTCAGGCGGCTTCGAGGTCGAGCAGCAGGCGCTTGGCCTCGAGCCCCCCGGCAAAGCCGGTGAGCGCGCCGTTGGCGCCGATCACACGATGGCATGGCGCGATGATCGAGACCGGGTTGCGGCCATTGGCGGCGCCGACCGCGCGGCTGGCGGTGGGGCGGCCGATCTGGTCGGCGATCTGCGCATAGCTGCGCGTTTCGCCGAACGGGATGGTGAGCAGCGCCTGCCACACGCTGCGCTGGAAGTCGGTGCCGCGAAAATCGAGCGGCACGTCGAAGGCGCGCAGCGTGCCGGCGAAATAGCCGTCGACCTGCATAGCGGCGCGGGCAAGGATCGGGTGACCGGCGTCCTCGACCGTGGGGCCGAGCGGCACGCGGCCGGGGCGCTCATTGGGCCAGAGGATGGCGACGAGGCCCGTGTCGCTGGCGACCAGGCGAAGCGTGCCGACGGGCGAGGCGATGTCCTTGTGGGCGAGGGTCATGAGAAATCTCCTGCGGATATGCTCCGCAAGTTAGGCGTCTTGCAAATGAGTTGCTTCCCGCAGGTTGCGGGCAAACCGATCAGTTGCCGATCACGCCGCCCATGCCGAGGCGCTTGCCGCGGGTGATGATCACGCGATCGCCGAGCTTCGCCTGCGCGAAGATCAGCTTGGCGAAGGGCAGAGGAACCCCGATGCAGCCATGCGTCGCCGCGCCCATCTCGACCTCCGACGCGTGGATCGCGACGCCGTCATTGGTGAGGCGCATCATATACGGCATCGGCGCGCCGTAGAGGTTGGAGATATGGTGCACCTTCTTCTGCGTGATCTTGTGCACGCCGAGCGGCGTCGGCTTTTCGTCCGCGCCGTAGAGGATCGCAGTGGCGCCGATCTCGTACCCGTCGCGGAACACCGACATCGTCTCGGCCTCCAGATCGATGGTGATCGTCAGCGGGCCGTCGGCCGGAACATCGTCGGTGTTCCAGAAATACTCGCCGAAGCGGATCGGACCGGGGATGTCGAGGATGCGCTTGACAACAAGCTGAGGCTCGGCCGCCGGCTCCGCAGGTTTGGGGGCGGGCGGCTTGGCAACGGGCCTGGGCTGCGGTGCGGCGGCGACAGGCCTGGCGGGCGCAGGCGAACTGCCGGGAACGAGTGCGGCGGCACCCATCGCGGCGGCCACACCGCCGACGAGAAGCCCGGTCCTGATCGCCCAACCACTCCAACGCACGCGCCGACTCCTGCAAAACGTCCCGCCATGATCCGCGATTCGGGCGGCGGGGGCCACCCCCGATTTCCCGGCGTTCCATGCTGGCACAGGCCGAGGAGCCGTTAACCGGGCCCTTCGCCCCCTTCCCAATGGCACGCGATCGGCCTAGCCATTCGCCATTGCCCGGACGGCTTCACAGGCGGCACCGCCGCACCCAGATAAGGGATGGAGCCGCCGGACCACGCGCTTTTGAGGATCACGAGAATGTCCACCTATGCCGATCGCCTGAACGCACTGCGTGCGCAGCTGAAGCGTGAGCAGCTCGACGGGTTCGTCGTGCCGCTGACCGACGAGCATATGAGCGAATATGTCGGTGGCTATGCGCAGCGGCTGGGCTGGCTGACCGGATTCCAGGGCAGCGCTGGCAGCGCAGTGGTGCTGCCCGAAGCGGCGGCGATCTTCACCGATGGCCGCTATACACTGCAGGTGCGCCAGCAGGTCGACGGCAATCACTGGGAATATGTCCCGGTCCCGCAGGTAAGCATCGCCAGCTGGCTGGGCGAGCATGCGCCGCAGGGCGGGCGGATCGGCTATGACCCCTGGCTGCACACGCGCGGCTGGGTCGAGGAAGCGCGCAAGGCGCTGGCCGAGAAGGGCGCCGAGCTGGTCGCGGTGGAGCGCAACCCGATCGACGCGGTGTGGGACGACCGGCCCCTGCCCTCCGACGCGAAGCTGAGCGTTCAGAGCGACGATGCCGCCGGGCAGACCAGCGCCGCCAAGCGCGCCGGGATCGCCGATTGGCTGGCCGAGCGCAAGGCCGACGCGGTGGTGCTCTCCGCGCTCGATTCGATCGCCTGGGCGTTCAACGTGCGCGGCACCGACGTCAGCCACACCCCGGTCGCGCTCGCCTATGCGATCGTCAATTCGGACGGCACCGCCGATCTGTTCGTGGCGAAGGACAAGGTGGGTGAGGACGTCGCCAAGCATCTGGGCAATGCGGTGCGCGTCCACGACCGCAGTGCCTTTGCCCCGGCGCTCCAGCAGTTCGCTGGCAAGCGCGTCGCGGCCGATCCGGCCGGGTCGGTGGCAGCGATCTTCGACGCGCTCGATGCGGGCGGCGCGAAGATCCTGGCGGTGCGCGATCCGGTGGTGCTCGCCAAGGCGATCAAGAACGAGGCCGAGATCTCGGGCCACCGGGCAGCGCAGGCGCGCGACGGCGCGGCGCTCGCGCGGTTCCTCAAATGGGCCGAGGCGGAAATGCCCAAGGGCGGCGTGACCGAGATCTCGGCGGCCAACCGCCTGCAGGCATTCCGCGAGGAAACCGGTCTGCTCAAGGACCTGTCGTTCGACACCATCTCGGCCACCGGCCCCAATGGCGCAATCCCCCATTACAAGGTGACTGAAGAGTCGAGCCTGCCGGTCGAGAACGGCCAGCTCTATCTGGTCGATTCGGGCGGCCAGTATGAGGACGGCACCACCGATGTGACGCGCGTGATCCCGGTCGGCGAGCCGACGCAGGAAATGCGCGACCGGTTCACCCGCGTGCTCAAGGGCCATATCGCGATCGCCACCGCAGTGTTCCCGGCGGGCACGACCGGCGGGCAGATCGACAGCTTTGCCCGTCGCCCGCTTTGGGAAGTCGGCTGCGACTATGGCCATGGCACCGGCCATGGCGTCGGCGCCTATCTGTCGGTGCATGAAGGGCCGCAGCGCATCGCCGCGCCCAACTATCCGGGCGGCGGCCCCGCCGAACCCCTGCGTGCGGGCATGTTCCTCTCGAACGAGCCCGGCTATTACAAGGCGGGCGAGTTCGGCATCCGCATCGAGAATCTGGTGCTAGTGATCGAGAAGGACATCCCCGGCGCCGAATCGCCGATGCTCGGCTTCGAAACGCTGACCTTCGCCCCGATCGAGCGCGACCTGATCGAGCCGGCGCTGCTCACCGAGGACGAGCGCCGTTGGCTGGACGCCTATCATGCCAAGGTTCTTGAGGTCCTCGGGCCGCAGCTCTCACCCGATGAGCGCGTGTGGCTCGAGGCCAAGTGCCGGCCGATTACCGCGCGCTAGCAACCCGTCACCCCGGTCTTGTGCCGGCTCCCAGCCCAAGACCGGGGGTGACGCAGGGGACTCAGTCCTCGTCCCGCTTGGATGCTTCGCGGTCCTGCGTATCAACCGCCCGCGCCTGCGCCTTGCGCTTGCGCAGATTCTCGCGGAGCGCGGCGGCAAGGCGGGCCTTCTTCTCGGCATCATTCATGGCGCGATGCGATAGACCCGGGGCACGCGCCCTGACAACCGGGTTGACAAGCGGCTGGCCCTGCGCAAAAGGGCCGCTCCCGCGCGGGCCCTGCCCGCCGAGTGCTGCCGTAGCTCAGTGGTAGAGCGCATCCTTGGTAAGGCTGAGGTCGTGAGTTCAATCCTCACCGGCAGCACCATTTTCCCGACGCATCGGAATGATTTCGCCTTCGGGCGCAGCTGAGCGATCGGCGCCGCATGAATCGCGACCGGCCGGCCCCGCAGCCGCCGAAGCGGTGCAGAGCCGGCCGGGACAGGCCTGACGAGAGCAGGTACGATCAGCTGACCGCGCGCGCTCCCCAGCCGCCTGCCAACGCCTTGAACAGATTGATCTGCGTGGTCGCGATCCCGGCATCGATCGCGGCCAGCTCGGCCTCGGCCTCCGCGAAGCTGCGCTCTGCGTCAAGCAGGACGAGGCCATCGACCTGCCCTTCACGTTGCTGCGCGCGGACGATGCGTGCCGCCTTCTCCGCGGCATCCCGCGCGGCCTGGAGCGCGATGCGCCGGTCGAGCGTGCGGGCATAGGCCGACAGCGCCGTCTCGGTCTCCTGCAGCGCGCGCAGCACGGTGCCGTCGAACTCGGCGAGCGCCGCGCGGCTGTCGGCTTCCGCTCCGGCAACCTGAGCGCGGGCACGCTCATGGCCGGTGAACGACCAGTTGATCAGCGAACCGAGCAGCCAGCGCAGCGGCCCGCCGCCGAACACGTCGCCGATATCCGGTCCGGTCGATCCGATCGAGCCACCGAGCGTGACACGCGGATAAAGGTCGGCGGTCGCCACCCCGATCCGTGCGGTCGAAGCAGCCAAACGGCGCTCGGCAGCACGAACGTCGGGACGACGTGCGAGCAATTGTGCACCGTCGCCCACCGGGATCGGCTGATCGAGCCGCAGCGTCGCGACGCGCTGCGCCGCGATCTGCGGCAGATCGGCCGGCACGCGGCCGGTGAGCGTGGCGAGGCGGAACAGCGCGGCATCGCGCTCGGCGGCGAGCGCGGGAATGTCGGCCCGGCGCTGGTTGCGCAGCGTCGCGATCCGCGCGGTGTCGAGGCTGGTCGTCAGCCCGACCTGATGGCGCCGCTCGGTGAGCGCCAGCGACCGGTCGAGCAGCGCGACGATGCGTTCGGCGACCGCGATCCGCTCAGCGGTCGCAGCCGCATCGGCATAGGCCCGCGCAGTCTCCGCAGTGATCGCGACGCGCACCGCTTCGACATCGGCTTCCGCTGCGCCGAGATCGCCGCGTGCCGCCTCGACGCCGCGCGACACGCGGCCGAACAGGTCGACTTCATAGGAGACCTCGAGGCCAGCATCGATCGACCAGTCCTCCCGCGGCGCGCCCGGCGCCCGCTGCCCCGCAGGCGAGCGACCATAGTTGGCGCCGGCGCTGACGCCCGCGTCGGGCAGCCGGTCAGTTTTGACCGCCCGCAGCGCCGCGCGCGCCCGATCAAGCCGGGCGACCGCGACGCGGATGTCGGTGTTGGCCGCCTGCGCGTCGGCGATCAACTGGTCGAGCACGGGATCGTCGTACAGCTTCCACCACTCGCCCTGCACCGGGGCGAGCGGATCGACCGCGGGGCCGGTAGCGGCGACGAACTTGCCCGCTGCCGCGGACGGTGTCTGGGGGGCGGCATAGTCGGGGCCGGTGGCGCAGGCGGCAAGCGTCAGCGCCGAGACGGCAGTCATCAGATTGCGAAGCATGATTTGCTCCTTCCTTTCTCGGTTCACTCGGCGGGCTGCACTTCGGCCACCGGGGTACCGCCGCGCGGGCGGCGCTTGATCCGGTCGGCGAGCGCGCGGCACGCGACGTAGAAGGTCGGGGTGAAGATCAGGCCGAAAGCGGTGACGCCGATCATGCCGTAGAACACCGCGGTGCCCAGCGCCTGACGCAGCTCCCAGCCGGGACCCGATGCCGTCACCAGCGGCAGCACGCCCAGGATGAAGGCGAAGCTGGTCATCAGGATCGGCCGCAGCCGGACCCGTGCCGCCTCGACCGCCGCCTGCAGCGCGGTGGCACCGCGTTCCTCGGCCTGCTTGGCGAACTCCACGATCAGGATCGCGTTCTTCGCGGCAAGGCCGATCAGCACGATCAGGCCGATCTGGGTGAGGATGTTGTTGTCCAGTCCCCGGAAGTTGACGCCCAGCATCGCGGCGAGCAGCGTCATCGGCACGATCAGGATGATCGAGATCGGCAGCATCAGGCTTTCGAACTGCGCCGCCAGCACCAGGAAGACGAACACCACCGACAGCGCGAAGATCAGCACCGCGATATTGCCCGCTGCCTTCTGCTGGAAGGCGAGATCGGTCCACTCAGCCGAGAAACCCTGCGGCAGATTCTTGGCGATCACCTCCATCTTCGCCAGCGCCTGGCCGGTCGAGTAGCCCGGCGCGGTGTCGCCATCGACCTCGACCGCGGGGAAGAGGTTGAAGCGCGTGACGCGGTACGGCCCCGTCCGGTCCTCAAAGGTCGCGACCGCACCGATCGGCACCATCCCGCCTGCGTTGGAGCGCGTCTTGAGCTGGGCGATGTCCGCCGGATCGTCGCGGAACTGCGCATCCGCCTGTGCGGTCACGCGGAAGGTGCGGCCGAGCAGGTTGAAGTCGTTGACATAGGACGAGCCGAGATAGACCTGCATCGCCTCGAACACGCGGCTCGCGGGCACCCCGAGCATGTCGGACTTGGCGCGGTCGATGTTCGCATAGATGCGCGGTGTGGCGGTGTTGTAGAGCGTGAAGACGTTGGCGAGTTCCTTGCTCTTGTGCGCCTCCCCGATCACGCCGCCTGCGGCCGCTTCGAGCGCCTGATAGCCGGCATCGCTGCGGTCCTGCACCATCATGCGATAGCCGCCACCATTGCCGACGCCCTGGATGACGGGCGGCGGAATGACGAAGACGAACGCCTCGTTCATGTCGGCGAGGGCCGCACGCATGTCGTTCTCGATGTTGAGTTCGGTGCGGTCGGTGCCGGCACGCTCGGCGAAGGGCTTGAAAGTGACATAGGCAGCACCGGCGTTGGATGCCTGAGTGCCCGACGCACCGTCGAAGCCGGAGAACATCACCGCCGCCTCGGTGCCGGGCACCTCGAGCAGCTTCTTCACCGCCTTCTTGAGCACGCGGTCGGTCTCCTCGATCGAGCTGCCCGCGGGCAGCTGGATCGCGGCGAGCGCATAGCCCTGGTCCTGCGCGGGAATGAACCCGGCGGGGGTCGCGGTGAAGATCAGGCCGGTTGCGACGACGAGGCCGGCATAGGTGGCGAACATCCGCTTGGGGGCGGAAGCGAAGCGCCGGGTGATGCCGGCATACCAGTCACCCAGCCGGTCGAAGTTGCGGTTGAACCAGTTGCCGGCCCGCCACACCACACGCCGCCAGCCACTTGCCGGCGCCTCTTCCGCCTTGGGGCGGAGCAGCAGCGCGGCAAGCGCGGGCGACAGCGTGAGCGACAGGATCAGCGAGATGATCGTCGCGGCGGAGATCGTCACCGCGAACTGGCGATAGAACTCGCCGGTGATGCCGGTGAGGAAGGTGGTGGGCACGAACACGGCGCACAGCACCAGCACGATCGCGACCAGCGCCGCCGACACTTCGTCCATCGACTTGTGCGATGCCTCGCGCGGAGAGAGACCGTGTTCGAGGTTGCGCTCGACATTCTCGACCACGACGATCGCGTCGTCGACGACGATACCGATGGCGAGGACAAGACCGAACATCGACAGCGTGTTGAGCGAGTATCCCAGCCCCGCCAGCACCGCGAAGGTACCGATCAGCGAGACGGGAATCGCGACGATCGGGATGACCGCGGCACGCCAGCTCTGCAGGAAGACGAGGATGACGAGGACGACGAGCAGCACCGCCTCGAACAGCGTCTTCACCACCGCGTCCATCGATTCGCTGATGAACTCGGTCGGGTTCCAGATGATCCGGTATTCGAGCCCCTTGGGGAAGCTCTGCGACGCTGCCGCCAGCTCGGCCTTGACGCCCTCAGCCGCGGCGAGCGCGTTGGTGCCCGGCCGCTGGGTGATGCCCATGATGATCGAATCCTGGCCCGAGAGATAGGCGTTGACGCCATAATCCTCGGCGCCGAGCTCGACGCGCGCCACGTCGCGGACGCGCGTGATCGCGCCCGACGGATCGGTGCGGACGATGATGTCGGCGAACTCTTGCGGAGTCTTGAAGCGGCCCTGCGTCTCGACGCTGAGCTGCTGCGCGGCGCCGGTATCGAACGGGGGCTGGCCGACGGTGCCGGCCGCGACCTGGATATTCTGCGCCCGCAGTGCCGCGACGACTTCACCTGCAGTGAGGCCGAGCGCCGAGGTACGGCCCGGATCGATCCACACACGCATCGCATAGTCGCGCGCGCCGAACACCTGGACGTCGCCGATCCCGTCGATACGGGTCAGCCGGTCCTTGATCTGGGTGAGCGCATAGTTGGAAACGTAGCCGCGATCGAGCGAGTTGTCGGGCGACAGCACGTTGACCGCCATCAGCCAGGACGGCGAGGTCTTGCGCACCACCACGCCCTGCCGCCGGACTTCCTCCGGCAGGCTGGGCTCGGCGAGCGCGACGCGGTTCTGGACCAGCACCTGAGCGGTATCGAGATCGGTGCCGAGCTTGAACGTGACGGTGATCGTGACCCGCCCGTCACCGGTCGACTGCGACGACTGGTAGAGCATGTTGTCGACGCCGTTGATCTGCTGCTCGATCGGCGCGGCCACGGTGTCCGCCACGGTCTCGGCCGAGGCGCCGGGATAATTGGCGCTGACCGTGACCGTCGGGGGCACGACGGCGGGGAATTGCGACACCGGCAGCCCGAAATAGGCAAAGGCGCCGATGATCGTGATGAGGATCGCGATCACGCCCGCAAAGATCGGGCGGCGGATGAAGAAATGACTGAAGCGCATCGGGCAAAGCCTTGGCTGGCCCCGCCCGCGATCACGCGGGCGGGGTGGTTTTCGTCGTCAATGTGCGGCGGCGTCAGCGCGCGGCGATGGTCGCCTGCGAGGCCGCGGGTTCGTTGATCACTGAGGGCGGCTGGGCGGCCGGAGCGCGCGGCAGCTCGATCCTGCCCATGCGCTCGGTCACCTTGGCGCCCGGCGCGACCATCTGCAGCCCCTGGATCACCACCTTGTCGGTCGGCGCGAGGCCGGCGCGGATGGTGCGGAGATTGCCGATGCGCGGACCCGGCGTCACCTGCCTTGCGGTTACAGTGCCGTCCTTGCCGACGACGAAGACGACCTTGCGCGCCTGATCGGTGCGGACGGCGGCATCAGGAACCAGCAGCGCGCGTTCGGGCGATCCGCCGGTCAAGCGCATGTTGCCGAACATGCCGGGGGCCAGGAAGTAATCGGGGTTGTCGATCACCGCACGCGCGCGGATCGTGCCCGACTGGGCGCTGATCCCGTTATCGGTGAAGTCGACCCGGCCCTTCCAGTTATAGCCGCTCTCGTCCTGTAGCCGGATCTCGACCTGCTGCGGCGCGGCCCCGGACTTCGATCGCTCGCGCTGCGCCTTCAAATAGAGCGCTTCGGAGCTGTCGAAGGTGAAGTAGATCGGGTCGAGCGCATTGATCGTGGTCAGCAGCGTGCCGCCGCCGGCATCCGCAGTGGAGACGAGGTTGCCGGCATCGACGCGACGATCGGAGATGCGTCCGGTGATCGGCGCGCGGACCTGGGTGAACTGCACGTCGAGCGCACGGCCGCCGACGCGGGCCTGCGCTGCCGCGAGCGAAGCGCGCGCCGCGCGGACGCGGGCGGCGAGACGATCGTAATCGCTCTTCGACACCGCATCCTCGGTCAGCAAGCGGCTGGCACGCGCGAGATCGGCATCGGCCAGCGCGAGATCGCTCTGCGCCTGTGCCACGCCAGCCCGCGCTTCATTGAGCGAGGCGGTGAACGGACGCGGGTCGATGGTGAAGAGCAGCTGGCCCTTCTGCACGATCGCGCCGTCGGTGAAGTGCACCGCGGTCACCGCCCCGGAAACGCGTGGACGGACCTCGACGCTCTTCGACGCTTCGAAGCGGCCGACATGGTCGTCCCACTGGGTGAGGTCGCGTGCCAGCGGCGTCGCGACGGTGACGGTGGGCGGGGGCGGCGCGGCAATCGCCGGGCTCTCGCGGTTGAAGACGCCGACGCCGACGCCGATGGCGACGAGCGGCAGCACGACCGCCGACGCGCGCTGCCACAAAGGCAGGTCACGGAAACGGCGCTTGGGAAGATCTTCGATGGGTTCGATACGGGTGATCATGTTCATCGCGAATTGCTCCGGCGCTTGACGCGCGCGCTGACGATGCTGCCCGCAAGCAGCTCGTACTGTTGAAGGGTGAAGCCGGCGGCGACGAACGCACGCACGGCGGATTCGGCAACGCGATAGCCATGGTGCCAGGTCAGCACCGCGAGGCGGCGCAGCGCCTCCAGCTTCGGGTCGGCGAGCTTGGGATTTCGGGCGTCCCCGAAAAGGTTGCCGAGCGCGACCGCCATGCGGCTGGGGTTCCGCAAGGTGGAGAGCGGATCGCGCTCGGCAAGGGCGACCACCGACCATTCGAGCGCAGTGAACTGCGCGCGTGCAGCGAGGTTGGCGGTCTTGGGGGACGGTGCCGCGGGCGGGACAGCGGCCGGAAGGTCCGCGCCGGCTTGGGCAAAAGCGAGATAGGCCATGGTCGTGTCTCCTCTCTGCGCACCGGGCGAGCGCCATCGCTCACCGGCACGCGGTGTTTTCGGTTTTGCTTTCCGGCGGACGCAAACCCTCACACGGCGAAGCACATGCTCACCGGGTTGCGGCCGGAAGTGGATGTCGGATGGACCGGGCGTCAGCGCCCGATGTCAGCCTTCAGGAAATCGTACATCGCCGCATCGTTTCCCTTTCGATGCCCTGGGGCGCCCCCGGAAGGTTCACCCATCTTCTATACCACCCGGTATAGAAATCGTGCTGCGTTGCGTCAATGGCTTTTCGTACCGCTCGATATATTTTTATCGATAGCGGCTGAAAGCCCTTATTTGGACGGCCACATCGCCATGCTGGTGTCGATCAGCCGCTCAAGGTCCGAACGCGTCGCGCCGGCCCCTGCCTGAACCGCCATCCCCTGCATGATCGCGTAGAGGAAGCTGGTCAGCCCCTCGACATCGGCGCTGGCGGGCAGATCGCCCTCCGCCTTGGCGCGTTCGAGCCGCTCGACCAGCGCACGGCGCGCGACCTTGCCCCGCTCGAGGACTTCCTGACGAATGCACTCCGCCTCCTCGCCGCACGCAACCGAACTGATCACACCGAGACAGCCATGCGGCTCGCTCTTGCTCGTCTGGTTCCTCATGCTGCCGTTGAGCAGGTGCCGCGCGACTTCACGCGCGGTCGGCTGTTCGAGCGACGCGCCGATATAGCAGAGCTTCTCCTGCTCGTAGAGGTCGAGCGTCTTGCGGAACAGGGCTTCCTTGTTGCCGAACGCGGCATAGAGGCTGGGACGGGTGATCCCCATCGCCTCGGTCAGATCGTTGAGCGAGGCGCCTTCATAGCCCTTGCTCCAGAATACGCGGAGCGCCGCAGCGAGTGCGGCATCGACGCAGAATTCCCGCGGACGACCTTTGGCGGGGAGAGTAGCAACGCTTTCCATATCGGGCGGTATATAATTCAATGGAGCCCATAATACAACTCCGGTCGAGGACCGTAACAGCCCCTGCCAATTGCTTGACTTCACACACTGAAAGCCGCGCACTGCGGAAGCTGCGCCAGATAGCGGTCAGACGGGTTGAGGCAGCGGCCCGACGCCATCGAAGCGCGCTTCGTCCAGCACCCCCTCCCGCCTCGCCACGATGGCCGGCACCAGAATCTGCCCCGCGACGTTCACCGCGGTCCGACCCATATCGAGGATCGGGTCGATCGCGAGCAGCAGACCGACGCCTTCAAGTGGAAGGCCAAGGGTCGATAGGGTCAGAGTCAGCATCACCGTCGCACCGGTCAGTCCTGCGGTCGCCGCCGATCCGATCACCGATACGAAGGCGATCAGAGCATAGCTCGCAGGGGTCAGTGCGATCCCGTAGAACTGCGCGACGAATATCGCGGCGATGGCGGGGTAGATCGCCGCGCAGCCGTCCATCTTGGTCGTCGCACCGAGCGGAACCGCGAAGGCGGCATAGGCCCGCGGCACGCCGAGCCGCTCGGCGGCCGCCTCGGTCACCGGCAGCGTGCCGAGCGAGGAGCGCGAGACGAAACCGAGCTGGATCGCCGGCCATGCGCCAGCGAAGAAGCGCAGCGGACTCAGTCCATTGGCGGCGAGCAGTGCAGGATAGACCAGAGCGATCACCAGCAGCAGGCCGAGATAGACCGCCCCCGCGAACGCACCGAGCGCCGACAGCGCGTCCCAGCCGTAACGCGCGACCGCATCGCCGATCAGCGCCGCGCTGCCGATCGGGGTCAGCGCGATCACCCACAACAGCAGCCGGCGGAAGAGCGCGAGCGCCGAGGCGTTGAAGGCAAGGAAAGGCTCCCCTTTCTCGCCGATCCGCACTGCCGCTGCGCCGACCGCGACCGCTGCGACAATGATCTGCAGGATGTTGAACGACAGCGTGGTGGTCGCCCCGCCGTCGGTCAGCGTGGTCGAGGCAGTGATGCCCAGGAAGTTGGCGGGCACCAGCCCCTTGAGGAAATCGAGCCACGATCCGCTCGCCGCAGGTGCCCTGGCCGCAGACGGATCGATCCCGGCATGCAGCCCGGGCTGCATGACCAGACCGAGCACGATCCCGATCGTGACGGCGATCAGCGCAGTTGCCGCGAACCAGAACAAGGTCCGCCACGCCAGCCGCGCGGCATTGTCGAGATCGCGCAGCGCCGCGATAGAAGCGACGATCGCGGTGAACACCAGGGGCGGCACCAGCGCCTTCAGCAGCTGGACGAAGATCTGCCCGATCGTGCGCAGCCCCTCCCCCAATGCCGCGCCCGCAACCTGATCGGGGCCGAGCGTCCGCGCGACAAGCCCGAGCAGCAGCCCGAGCGCCATGCCCGCGAGCACCTGGACCCCGAACGACGGCAGCCGCCGCCGCGCACCGGCTGCCGTCGCGTCGCTCACCAGCTCAGGCCCAGGCGTGCGTAGAGGTAGCGGCCGTTGAACCCGAAGGGCGAGTAATAGGGGAAACCGAGCACGCCGCTGGGCGCATTCAGGGCGGCCGACACCCGGTCGGGATAGACGTCGAACAGATTGTTCACGCCGAGCGCGATCTCAGGACCCTTTTGCGCACGATAGCGGAGTTCGAGATCGGTGATCGTATGCTTGCCCGTGTGGATGTCGCCCGCAGGGGTGGTTCCAGGCTGGGTCACGTCGCCGTAGTAGGTCGCCCGCACCGTCGCCCCGAGCGGGCCGTTGGCCCAGTCGATCGCACCCGAAACCTTCTCCCGCGGCGTGCCTTCCTCAAGCGTCAGCACGCGATTGCGGCCGAACAGAGCGGTACTCGGCCGGCGGGTCAGTTCGACATCGTTGAAATTGCCGGCGAGCGTGAAGTCGAAGGTCCCGGCGGCCGCAGTCGGCAGCTTGTAGCGCGCGACGACGTCGATACCCTTGGTCGTCGAGCGCAGGCCGTTGATGAAGAAGCGCGCGGCGCTGATGTTGGGCATCGTGGTGACCGGGATGTTCTCCGACAGCGCGATCTGATCGCGCAGCTTGATCAGATAGCCGTCCACGGTCAGGTCGAACCCGCCGAAGCGCAGCACGGTGCCCGCCGAGAAATTGGTCGAACGCTCGGGCTTCAGCGCGCGTGCGCCGAGCGAGGCGACGCGCGGATCGTTCGACGGGAAGGTGCCGGTCTCGATCACATTGCCGCCGGAGATGACCGACGAGATCGACGTGAAATATTGCTGCTGCAGCGACGGTGCGCGGAAGCCGGTCGACACGGTCCCGCGCAGCGCGATGGCCGGGGTGATGTCGTAGCGTGCCGAGACCTTGCCGGTCGCGATCTCGCCGAAATCCGAATAGGTTTCGGCACGGCCCGCCAGTCCGATCAGGAAGCTGTCGGTGAGCTGGGCCTCAAGATCGAGATAGATGCTGCCCGAACGGCGGCTGCGCTCGATCGCGTTGAGCGGCGAGAAGCCGGCGAAGCCTTGCGCGATCGTCGGCGCGCCAGGGACCGCTCCAGTCGCAGGCGCCGAATAGGAAGCCGGCTCGCCCGGCGTGATCTTGTAGCCCTCGCGCCGCCCTTCGAGACCCCAGGCGACGTTAAGCGATCCCAGTACGTCGAACCGGCGCGCCACGTCGAGGCCGGCGGTCCATTGGTCGTAGATCACCGCGCCATCGTAGAAGCTGTGCGGCGAGGCAGCGCCCCAGGAGAAATTCGCCGAGTTTTCGGTGCGGAAGCCGACCTTGTTGCGGCCATAGCCCGCGGTCAGATCGACCGACCAGCCAGCGACCTCGCCCTTGATGCCGAGCGCGGAAGTGAGGTTCTCCGAACGCGTCTCGATCAGCGGCAAGAACCCGTTGGGATAGCCGACCGCGGCGAGATACTGCACGGCGGCGGCATTGTTCGGGCGCGGGAAGGCCGCACTCGACGTGTCGCGCTGCTGATAGCCCGCCCAGCCATAGACTTCCCATTCGTCGCCCAATGGCGCGCCGGCATTGGCGAACAGCGTGTACTGATCGACCTTGGGATCGCCGAAGCGGCCCTGCGGCGCAATGCCGTTGGCACCGGTGGGGGCGTTGGGCGCGGGCGCGTCGGAACGGTTGGTCGGGTTGCGATGCACATATTCGCCCGACAGCGTCAGGAAGCCCTCGGCGCCGAGCGCGATCCCCTGCCAGCCGGCAACGGTGACGGCGGATTCGCCGCTGACACTCCGGTTCGCCCGGGCCGTTTCGACATCGGTGTTATAGAAACCATAGGTGACGGTCGCCCCGCCGCCCGAGCGCGCTTCGCGCAGCCGGAGGTTGATGACGCCGGCGATCGCGTCGGATCCGTACTGCGCCGACGCGCCGTCACGCAGCACCTCAACCCGGTCGAGCGCTGCGGTCGGCACGGTGTTGAGATCAACTGCCGCCGCGCCGCGCCCGACGGTGCCGTTGACGTTGAGCGAGGCCGACGCATTGGTGCGAACGCCGTTGATCAGGACCAGCGTCTGATCGGGCGACAGGCCGCGCAGCGTCGCGGGGCGGATCGCATCGGTGGCATCGGTCGCCGCCGGACGGGCGAAGCTGACCGAGGGCGCGAGGTTGGACAACGCCTGAGCGAGTTCGGTGGTGCCCTGCTGGCGCAGGCCGTTGACCGAGAGCACATCGACCGGCGAAGCGGTGTCGAGCCGCGAACGGCCGGCGGCGCGCGTGCCGGTCACGACGATCTCTTCACCCGAACCGGCCTGGCCGGCCGCGGCATTGCTCTCCGCTTCCTGCGCAGCGGCATAGGCGGGCGTCCACGCCACCACAGCAGCGGTGGCGGCGAGCTGGAACTTGAGTCTACGCATGGGAACCCCTTTCAATGAGGGCATTCAAATCATACTTCGAGGATATGATTTGAAGCCTAGAAAAGATGTCCGCCGTTCAACGCCAACTTTGCCGGCCACGGCGGCGCACCGGCCGTGGCGCCTCCGCGTGATCGAGCTGGCAGCGCTCGTCGGCACCGCCGATATCGTCGAGGCGGAAGAGATCGAGACGTCGAAAATCTCCGCGCGTACGCTGCTCGTCCGCGCGCGCGAGCTTTCCTGTCTCGCCGGCTTCCGATCCGAAGTGATCCGGATCGAACGGGCACTGGCCGAAATCTAGCTCATTGCAGCGTGCGGCTCGCGAGATTGTTGGCGTAGCGGCTGGAGACCGGAAGCCTGCGGCCGTTGAGCAGCGCGACCTCGACCACGCCCTTACGGTCGCGCACCAGCAGGTCGATATTGCGCCAGGGCACCAGATAGGAGCGATGGACCCGCACGAACCCTGCCTTGCGCAACACGCGCTCGGCATTGGCCATGGTCTGCCGCCACACCACCGTCCGCTGTTCGGTGTAGAGCTCGACATAATTTCCGGCTGCGCTTGCGAACAGGATCTCGGCGGGCGCGACCGGCGGATCGTCCCCCGCCGGGGTCAGGTCGCGCGCCGCCTGCGCGGGTATGGCGAGCGGGTAGAGCAGCGCCCCCAGCAGCGCCGCTCCGAGCAACGGCAACCGGCTGAAAAAGGCCCCTTCCAGATCGGACCCGAGCCTCAGCGCAGCGGCAGCGCTGGCAGCATAGGCGATGCAGCCCAATCCAAGACCGAGGACAAGCAACCGCGAGCGTCCGCGAACCGTTCGCGCGCCGCGTTCGAACAACATCGCCCCCGCGACCCAGGGGCTCAGCGTCGCCAGCGCCCAGAACAGGCTCCCGGCCAGCCCCGAGCGCTCTTCCGTGAAAGCGAGTTCGTAGAGCAGGCAATAAGCCATTCCCGCGGGGAACAGCGCCAGCGGCGCAAGCTGCCTGAGCAGCCCGGGCGCAGCCCCGGCGCGGCCCGGAACCTCTGCGAAGCGCACAATGCCGTCTGTCATCGTTCCCGCATCCCTTCCCATGACGGATCATCGCCCGGCATTACCATTTCAGAACCGCTTGGTGACCAAAATACGCCAATGCTGGCCGGTGACCGGCACCAGCGGACCATAAGGCGTGGCATAATAGCCCTTGCGGTCGAACATGTTGACGAGCTGCGCCCGCAGCGAGAGACCGGTACCGGTCCAGTCGTAGCGTGCGCCGAGATAGCCGAACGGCACGCCCGCCGCCTCAGTCGTGCTCACATTGTCGCGGCGGCGGCGCCCCTCGTAGAGCAGATAGGCGTCGAGGCTCCAGCGGTCGGTCAATCGGTGTTCGAACGCGACGGTCGCGTTGAAACGCGACACGCCGGGTGCCATCGGATTCACCGCCCCGGCATCGACCAATGCGCCGGAAACCCGGGCCTGAAGGAGGTTGGCGCCCAGCACCACGGTGGTCGCGCGCGTCAGCTGTCCGGTAAGCGAAGCCTCCACGCCGCGATGACGGACGGTGCCGACCGGCGCGTAGACCGAATCCGGGCGGAGGCCGTAGATCGGCTTGCGGATGTCGAACCCGGCGAGGATGAAGCCGAGACCCGGCGTGATGTCGAACCGCGCGCCGATCTCGTACTGGCGCGCCTCAACCGGAGGAAGCACCGCGCCGCGATTGGCCGCCGCATCGGGGGCGATCCCCGACTCCTCCAGCCCCGAGACGTAGCTGGCGAAGACCCGCCATCTCGCCGCCGGGCGCCACAGCGCCGACGCGCTGTAGAGCCAGCTTTCGTCGGTCTGCGCCGACCGGCCCCCACGCGTATCGCGTAAGCTTTTCGCATAGCGGTTACGATGGGCGCCCAGACGGAGCTCGAAGGCATCGCCCGCCGCTAGTTCATAGGTCGCGCTTAGAATGGTCTGGTCCACCTGATCGCGGCTCAGCGGCACGTCCACCGGCAGCATCGGCCGCGCAACGGCGACGGGTCCGTCCGCGGCCGTGAAGCGCCCTGCGGGAACGGCGATAGCATCGGCGCGATGGCTCACCGAATTGCGGTGCCGCAACGCCACCCCGGCACGGTGCGTAGCCCCGCCAAAGGCAAAGGTGCGGAACGCCTTTACCTCGACCGAGTCCGAACGCGCATCGGCGGCGGGCGTATGGTACAGGGTGCTGGTGATGTTGCCGGCACGATCGATCGCCAGCACCGTGGTGTCGCTACGCCCGGAATCGCGCATCGACCGCACTGCCGATACACCCAGCGTCCACCCGCCCGTCCGGTGCTCGATCAGCGCACCGAAGTTGCGGCTCAGGACACGCGCGCGGGCCCAGTCCGGGCTGTAATTGTGCCGGTCGCGCAGCGGCGGCGGCATCCCGCTCCCATCAGCAAGCACCGCAAGATCCCCGTCATGCGACTGGCGGCTGATCCCGCCGAAGATGCGCAGGCGCGTTGCAGGCGCGGGCGACCAGCGCAGCACCGCACCCGCATCGTATCGCGCGCCCTCCTGCCCGGCCGACCATTTCTCGTCCGGGCTGACAAAGCTGTGCGCAACCAGCCCCCATTCGCCATTGCCACTCACCAGGCTTCCCAGCGCCTCGACACTCGGCGAGCCGAACCCGCGGCTCCCCGCCGTGATCGACAGCGCGCTTTGCTCGCCCGGCTCGCGGAGCCGGTAACCGACCACGCCAGTCGGGATGGGCAGGTCGAGCGCGGTTGCCGCGATACCGACATTGATCGACGAACCGGACACGAGCGACTCCGACGGCAACGCCGCCGGGTGGAAATAGAAGCCGTCGATCCGGAACGACCCGCCGGTCGAGATCAGATCGAACCCGCGCGTCTGATAGGGGCTGTAGAGCCCGACCTGATTGATCCCGACGCTGGCACCGAACGCGTCCTCGGCGGCGGTCGCGGCACTATCCTGCGCGCCGCTTTCGCCGTCCTGAGCGGCGGCTGGGGTTGCGAGCAGCAGGGCGGCGATCCCGCAGAAGCGGGTCTGGGCAGAAATCGACATGGCCGGAACATCCTCTTGAATAGGGGTCCGGGGCAGCGCTTGCTCAGCGCGCGTCAGCCAGCAATCGCGCTGGTGCGGCGGGACGAAACTTGTGACGAAGGGACGAAAAACCGATGCGCCCCGGAGGACCAAGCATGTGGTTGGCAAAAGGCTTTCGTCGGCCCCACTCAAACCCGGCTTGTCAGCCGCAAGCTATCGAGCAAGGCGCATCGCGCGCAGTCCACCGGAATCGGGGACGATCCGCACTCGCTCGCCCTTCTTGAGCGCGAGCTTGATGTTGGCGCCGCCGCTTCGCACGCGAACCTGACCGGCGCTGTCCGAAGGGCGGGATCACCGGCACGCTCAAGGCCTGCCATATTGCCGAGGCGCACGGCATGAACTGCGAGCTGCACATCACCACGATGGGGCCGATGGACGTCGCCAGCATCCATGTCGCCTGTGCGGTGCGGAACTTGGAGTATTTCAAGCTGTTCTTGCCCGACGACACCTTCTAGTTGCCGATGAAGCAGAGCCTGCGCGACATGATGGACGTCGACGGCAATATCCATGTTCTCGAAGACTTGGGCTTAGGGAGCGACATCGACTGGGACCGGGTCGAGGACAGCCGCACCTCGAAGCGCATTTTCCGCGCCTGACTGCGCCGGCGGGTCCGGATTCGATGAAGCCCGCGGAGGGCGTAGGTGGCGGAGCGGGAGAAATCTCCACTTCTTTAGTAACGCATTGGTTTTTCATACGAATAATTTCTTGCATTCTCATCTCCCTCACATTTCTCTCCACACTTTAGCGCGAGATTTCACGTCGCAGGGCGACACGACTCGCGTCCGCTTTGCGCCCCAATTCCAGCCGTTCGCCCTGCCCGCGGTGCGTCCTGAAAGATCCCATGGCGAGGGTGGATAGCGGCTGACGCTCTGTCAGAGTGCGGTTGCTGACCCTAACTCTGTGGAGGCAACCATGCTTGTAGCAGATCGACCCCTCGCGCCCGTCGCTATCCGGACTGATCTTGGCGCGATCTTCGTTTCGATGGAACTGAGTAAATCGACTTGGCTGGTGACGTCGCTATCGCCTGGTGCGGGCGAGCGGATGTCGAGGCACACGATCCGTGCCGGCGACGTCGCTGAGCTCTTTGAGCGTTTTGCCCAGCTGAGGGCGAAGGCGAAGAAGCGAGCCGGACAAGACTTCGCTGTCATCGTTATCCACGAGGCAGGTCTCGACGGGTTCTGGATCCATCGTGTGCTGCAGGAAGAAGGGATCGAGAGCCATGTCGTCGACCCCGCATCGATCGCGACGTCACGTCGCCGGCGTCGTGCCAAGACCGACAAGATCGACGGCGAAGCGCTGGTGCGGGCGTTGCTTGCCTACAAGCGAGACGAGCCGCGTGTCTGCGCGATGGTTCGCGCGCCGAGTGTCGCCGAGGAGGATCAGCGACGCGTGAACCGCGAGCGCAGCGTGTTGATGGGCGAGCGCACCCGGCACATCAACCGGATCAAAGGCCTGCTCTTCTCGCAGGGTATCACAACTTATGAACCAATGCGCCGGGATCGGCGGAGCGGCTCGACGAGCTTAGCTCCATCATCTGACGCTCAGCTCTCGTAATAGACCGGCCCCAACGCGTCGATTACAGAGACGGCATTGAGCGCGTCGACTTGACCCTCGCCATCGCCCAGCAGACGGATGGTCAGTTCGGTCTTATAGCCGGTCAGCGTCTGGTTCATCGGCACGCCGTTTCTCGTCTGCGTTAGATAACGCTGGTAATCGTTCCGCGCGATGACATGGAAATGCGCCTTGCCCGCCTCCCGCGCGAGTTCGGCAGCCCGAAGCAGGGTCATTTCCTGAACCACCGCGCCGGAGGTGGTGTTACCGGTATATTCTACCTTGACCGAACCGTCCTCGTTCAGGGTCGAGCGGAAGCCCGCCGTGCGGTCAACCCCGCCGAGCAAGCTCGTGCCCATCGAAACCGCCGCGCCGACTAGCGCGCCGAGGATATTCGGGCGCGATTTCTCGTAGTCGATCAACTTGCGCTGCGACTCGGGACGGATCAGCAGACTGCTCGCCATTCGGGAAAGGTGCGCCGGACCGCGTTTGGCAGCAGGCCCCAGTGCAGGCAGATCAGGTGAGCCCACGGCGCCCGCAGCACGTGCGGCGGCATAAGCGGCGTGGAATTCTTCCGTCACCGGGGTCGCGCGCAATTGCTTGCCCTGAAGCGCGGCGGCTGCATCGGCGAGCCGGCCCTCGGCGATGGCAACGCGGGCATCGACCAGACCGGCCAAGGGTTCGAAATGTTCGGCGCGCACCATTTCGACCAACAAGGTGACGATATCCTTAGGAGCCGGCTTGCCGTCCTTGCCCTGTGAATTCCCAGCCGGGCCGGCGGCGTCGAGCGCGGCGCGGGTCGCCTCGACCCAGGCACGGGCGGCTGCGGGCTTGCCATGGGCGGCAAGCGCATAGGCCTTGGTCATTGCCCCGCTGACGGGGGCCGACCACTCGGACAACAGCGGTGCGATATTCCCGCCATTGGTCATAATCGCGTTGAGCGAAGGTGCTTCGGGCATGACCACCGAGGGAGTTCCAGCCGAGGCCGCCAGTTTGGCGAGGTCGCCGGGCTTGGACGCGAGCTGCGAGAACATGCCCCGAGTAGCTGGATCGATGCGGGCAAGGCCCTGCCAGATCGCCGGATCGGCCGGCTTGTCACCATTGGCGGCGCGGAGCATGCCTGCGACCCGCTGGACCTCGAGCGCATAGGTGCGCTTGGCCGCAGCCGTTTCAGCCAACGCCAGCGCTGCCTTACGGTCGCCCGTTTCGTTCAACGCAAGGGCGCGCAGCAGATCGAGCGAGACGCCCATGCTGCGACTGTAGAAGAAATCGCCGGCGTAAGCCTTAGCTGCCTCTTGGGCGGCGTCGAGATCGGCGAGCGCGCCGACGGCATCCCCGAGCTGCAGCTTAGCCGCAGCGCGGGCGCGCATCATGTGGGCGCGGCGCAGTGTCTGTTGGGGCAGCAGTTTCCCGCTTTGTAGTGCGCGGTTGCACGCGGCCAGAGTCAGGCTGGGTGCGTCGCGACCGCCGAAGCTGTAAGAAGGGAAAGTCGCCTCGCCCCGCATTCCGTCATCGCTGCCCTTGGGTTTCTTAAGCCCGTCGCATTCGGAGAAATCCTCCGATACGCCCGCATATGCGGGCACGGCGATTCCGAGCGCAAGCGCAGTAAGCCCGGCGCGGGCGAACATCGCTTTCATATTGTGCAACCCCCTTGCAGCCCCTATTCCGCAAGTGCTTCGCACCTAACGGCGAAGCGATGTCTAATCCGGATTGTCGGGGAGCGGCAATCCAGAAACCCCTGCACTTGTGCTCCTGACAGAATGCCCACTGGCGCACTGGTCCTGCCTCACCTTGCCACTGGTTGCGCCGGTGTTACGAGTAGCGCGAGGTCGTGGGCCATAGTCAGTTCTTTTTTGCGCAAAGGCTTGCTCAGACGGTTTAAACCCGCGGCCTCACCCCGGGAAGCCGACACACTCGGCGGCTAAGCGCCCTCATAGCCGCCATTCAGCGGTTCCCCTGGTAGTCCCAAAAGATGGTGTATCGCGGCGGCTACGCTCCAGCGGTAGGTGGGGTTGCAGCCCTTCACATAGCATGCCTGGATCGGGGTCGAGCCTGACCTCGGGCATCGAGAGAAGGAGCAATTGCGATGGCGCATTTCGTAGGTCTGGATGTTTCGGTGAAGGAGACGGCGGTGTGCGTCGTCGATGGCGCCGGCGAGGTGACGCTGGAACGGAAGGTTGCCTCCGAGCCAGATGACATTGTGGCGTTGCTCGTGTCATCGGGTGTGGACTACCGGCGTGTCGGGATCGAGGCAGGCCCACTATCTTGGGGCGCCAGTCCGGGCGATCACCCATAGCCTGTTTGAGTTCAAACCAGCGATGTAGGAAAGCGATAAATCAGAGCTGCACAGAAACTATGACCCCGAACGAAGAACGCTGGGCCGAGGCGCTGGCAATTGAGCGTATCCATGGCGAGGCCGCCTGCAATTTAATCGTGGCTAGTAGATCACTCCGATCGTGATCCCGAAACGATGTTCATCAGCCAGCGACTTGCGTTCGATGCCATCGACATAGGTCAGGCCAATGTCGAATCCGACATCGTCGCTCCACCAGCGATAGGCGAGGCTGCCCTCGAACCGATCTATATCGGGACCCTTGCCGGACACCATCGCAAGGTAAAGATAGTTGAGGCTGGCAACAAGGCCGTCCTGAGCTTGTTGTTGATATCGAGGCCACGTTGAAAGGTGATGCCAGCGGAGGCTCCGGCCGCCCACAACTGGTCTGCATGGGTCGTGCGCACGCGGCTGTGGACCGATCGCCGCGAAGAGACCGGCCCGTTCGATATCATCGGTGACGTGCACGGCTGCGCCGATGAGCTCGAGACGCTGCTCGGCGAGCTCGGCTATGCCGTGACCTGGAACGGCAAGGAGGTGACGGTCACGCCGCCCGAAGGCCGTCGCGTGGTCTTTGTAGGCGACCTCGTTGACCGTGGCCCGCGTTCACCCGACGTGCTGCGCATCGCGAAGCACATGGTCGACGCCGGCACCGGCATGGTCGTCGTCGGCAACCATGACGACAAGCTCAAGCGTCATCTCGATGGTCGCAACGTCAAGGTCAGCCATGGGCTCGCCGAGACGATCGAGCAGCTTGCCCAGGAGCCGCCCGAGTTCGCGGCCGAGATGCGCAAATGGCTCGACAGCCTGATCAGCCACTATGTGCTCGACGGCGGCAAGCTGGTCGTCGCCCACGCGGGGCTCAAGGAGGAGATGCAAGGCCGCGCTTCTGGCGCGGTGCGCAGCTTCTGCATGTATGGCGAGACCACCGGCGAGATCGACGAGTTCGGCCTGCCGGTGCGTTGGGACTGGGCCGCGGACTACAAGGGCAAGGCGAAGGTCGTTTACGGACATACACCCGTGCTCGAGGCGAACTGGGTCAACGGCACGATCTGCATCGACACCGGTTGCGTGTTCGGCGGAAAGCTGACTGCGTTGCGCTATCCCGAGCTCGACCTGGTCGAGGTGCCCGCGCAGCGCACCTATTACGAGCCGATCCGGCCGTTGGCATCGCCGGCGGCGGATACCGGCATGGCGCCGAACCAGCTCAACCTCTCCGACGTGCTCGGCAAGCAGGTCATCGAGACGCGACACTATCATCATGTCACGGTGCGCGAGGAGAACGCCGCGGCCGCGCTTGAGGTGATGAGTCGCTATGCGGTCGATCCGCGCTGGCTGATTCACCTGCCGCCGACCATGTCGCCGGCGGAGACCAGCGCACAGGATGGTTGGCTGGAGCGCCCCGAGGAAGCCTTTGCCTATTACGGCAGCAAAGGCGTGCGGACGCTGGTGGCTGAAGAAAAGCACATGGGGTCCCGCGGGCTGATCGTGTTGTCGCGGACGCAGGAGGCGGCTGCGAAGCGGTTCGGCGTGCATGACGGCGCGCGCGGCGTGATCGTCACGCGCACCGGACGGCGCTTCTTCAACGACGCCGAGCTGGAAGCGGCGGCCCTGCATCGCCTCGACCTGGCAATGGAAACATCGGGGCTCTGGTCAGAGCTCGATAGCGACTGGGTGCTTTGGGACGCCGAGATCCTGCCGTGGAGCATGAAGGCAGGGTCGCTGGTGCGTGGACAATATGCCGCGGTGGGATCGGCGGCGATCGCCGGGTTGAGCGCGCTCGACACGGCGCTCGCGGCAACTCGGGCGCGTGGTGTGCCGATAGACGAGCTCGCGACCGCAACCGCGGCGCGCCTCGACGACGCGACACGCTATCGCGCGGCTTATAACCGCTATGTCGCGCCCTTCGCCGGGATCGAGGATCTACGGATCGCCCCGTTCCACCTGCTCGCGAGCGAAGCCGCGGTACACGACAGCAAGGATCATCTCTGGCACATGGCGGCCGCGCACCGTCTGGCCGCGGCCGATCCCGCATTGCTGCTGGCGACGCAATATCGCCGGATCGATCTCGACGAGCCGGCACAGGTGGCTGACGCGATCGCATGGTGGGAGGCGATGACCGCCGGCGGCGGCGAAGGCATGGTGGTCAAGCCGTTGGACTTTGTGGCGCGTGGGCAGAAGGGACTACTCCAGCCCGCCATCAAATGCCGCGGCCGGGAGTATCTGCAGATCATCTACGGCCCCCACTATGATCGCCCGGAGAACCTCGAACGGCTGAAGAAGCGCGGCGTGGGGCACAAGCGCTCCATGGCGCTTCGCGAATTCGCGCTGGGGCTGGAAGCGCTGCATCGCTTCGTGGAGCACGCACCCCTGACGCGGGTGCATCAATGCGTGTTCGGCGTGCTGGCGATGGAGAGCGAGCCGGTCGATCCGCGGTTGTAATAGCGATGGCCCCTCCGGAGCCGGGCCAGCGATTGCGGACTTTGGCCAGCCAGATTCATGCCGCCAGTGGTTCGAACTTGGCCAGCAAACACGAGGTCGCTGATCCCGGCTTTATACGTCTGGGCGCGTTCGAATACGGCGACGGCCTGCGGCGACAGCGGCACGATATGGACCCTACCCATTTTCATGCGTGCAGCTGGGATGGTCCCTAGGGCGGCTTTCAGATCAAGCTCCGCCCAGGTCGCGCCGCGGATCTCTCCCGATCGGGTGGCGGTCAAAATGAGCGCTTCCAACGCAAGCCGCCCGACGGATTCACGTTCTCCAAGCTTTTCGACGAAAGCCGGAACGTCGGCATAGGGCATAGCGGCAAAATGGCCGTCCTTCTTGGGCTGGCGAGGCAATCCTTTGGAAAGCGACCGCATCGGCGCTTCGGTGGCCCGAAACCCTTTGGCGCAAGCCCAATCGAGAACCGTGCCAATACGTTGCCGTACTCGCCTCGCAGTCTCTGGCTTGGACAGCCAGATCGGGATCAGCACCTCTCGAATCGCTGGCCCCTCGATCTTATCGACGGTCAGGTCGCCAATCTTGGGAAAGGCGTAGATCGTTAGGATCGCAATCCACTGGTTCTGATGCTTGCCGTTCTTCCACGCCTTTTCATGCTCTTCATGAACCAATTTGGCCGCTTCGCGGAACGTCGGGATAGCCTGGCGCTCCTGCTTGCGTTCTGCGACCGGATCGATTCCTTGCGCGATTCTCTGCCGCGTGGCGAAGGCCGCATCGCGTGCATCCTTCAGAGAAACCGACTTTGTCGAGCCCAGCCCGATATCCTGTCGTTTTCCATTATTCTGGATGCGGAGAATCCAGCTGGCGGCTCCTTTGCCATTGATCTCGAGGAATAGTCCGTCGCCGTCGGAGTATCGGCCGGGTTCGGTCAGAGACCGGATTTTGGCCGCAGTGAGCTTTCCCATGGCATCCCGCCTCATTCCTCCCCACACTTTGTGTGAGATCGTGTCGGATTGAGTGAAACGCAGCGGGACGAGAAAACCGCCGATTTCTGCGGCTTTCTAGCAGATTCTAGGGAGTTTGGCGACCCCTTCAAAGGGCGCCGGTGGCGGAGCGGGAGGGATTCGAACCCTCGATACGCTTTTGACGTATACTCACTTTCCAGGCGAGCGCCTTCGACCACTCGGCCACCGCTCCGCATGCCAGGAACGCGCTGCCCTAGTGGCTTGCGGCGATCATCGCAAGCGTTGCGCGCAACCGGCCGTCGTGCCAGCCTGCGCGCCATGCTGACGCTCGCTCTCGCGCTCGCCCTTCAGGCCACTCCTGCCGCGGCACCCAAGCCGTCCGATCCGCTGCCCGCGGACTGGAAGCCGGTGCCCGACGACGAGCTGCTGGTGATGACGCTTGCGGGCGACCGGCGCGTCTATATCCGCCTTGCGCCGCGCTACACGCCGGTGCACGCCGCCAACATCCGCAAGCTCGCCGCGGCGCGCTGGTGGGATGGCGAGAGCGTCTATCGGGTCCACGACAATTATGTCGTGCAATGGGGGGATCCGACCGAGAAGAAGCCGCTGCCCGCGGGCGTGATCGCGCAGCCGCCCGCCGAATATGACTGGCCGGTCTATGATGCGGTGACGAAGCTTACCCGCAGCGACCCCTATTCGACCGCCACGGGCCACAGCGCCGATGGCTGGCCGCTCGCCACCGACGGCAAGGTCGCCTGGCTTCCGCATTGCTACGCCATGGTCGGCGTGGCGCGCGATCTGGCGCCCAGTACCGGGAGCGGCGGCGATCTCTATGTGGTAATCGGCCATGGCCCGCGCCATCTCGACCGCAACATCGCGATCGTCGGCCGCGTGCTCGAGGGGATCGAGCATCTCTCGTCGCTCCCGCGCGGCACCGAAGGCGGGCTTGGCCTCTACAAGGACAAGCGCCAGCACGTGCCGATCGTCAGCGTCCGCCTCGCCAGCGACCTGCCCGCCGCGGAACGCCCGCATTTCCAGTATCGCGCCGCGGACAATGCGCGCTTCGCGGCATGGGTGAAGGCGCGCGAGAATCGCGAACCGCCCTTCTTCAACCTGCCTTCAGGCGGCGCCGATATCTGCAATGCGATGCCGCCGGTGCGCCGGACGCCTTAGCGCCCGACCCAGTCGGCAACCTGCCCCGCAACCTGATTGGCCGCGCGGTTGAGCGCGGTGCCGGCGGATGCCGCATCGATCGCGGCGACGGGCACGCGCGCCTCGAAGCGGCGGCGCTCGAAAGCCTGCGGTGCGCGAGCGCCATTGGCGTCCGCCGGGCGATCGCGCGCCAGCGTCGCGTCGAACGTCACGACAGCCTCATTGGTCGTGGCGTCGATCCCGAAGGTGCGCAACTCGCCGCCCAGCCGAGCGCCCGGATCGGAGAAGGATTGGCGCAGGCTGAGCACGACCCGTCCGGTCCGCGCCGAAACCGTATCCGACAGGAGCCGCGCGAACAGGCGGCTGGGCGGCTCGACCCAGTGCGCGTCCTTGAGATAGGCAATGTTGGTCGCGTTCGACTGCACCGGCACCCGCGCCACCGCCAGCTCCTGCGGCACGTTGAGCGCGGCGATGCTGATCGACCTGGCAGTCGCCGAGCTCACCGTTTCGCCCACCGCGATCGACGCGTCGGGGGTGAGGGTGAGCAGCGACGGGGGCGCCTCGGCGCCGAAGCGGATGCAACCGCCCAAGGCCAGCACAAGCGCGAGAGGGGCGAGCTTTTTCATCGTCATGCTCACTTCTTTCTGGGTTCATAGTCGGGCAGCTTGGGTCCGCCGATCAGCGATCCGGCGCCGCCGCGATCAACCTTCTCGGCCACCGACTGCAGCGCGATCGCCATCTGGCGCAGGTCCTGGATCAGCTGGTTCACCTCGGGGATGGTCTGCGTCGAAACCTGGTCGAGCCCCGCATCGGCCTTGCCCAGCGTGCGCTCCAGCGCCTTCATGCTGCCGTCGGCCGAGGCGATCGCCTTGCGCAGATCCTTCATCGCCGGGCCGACCTCGTTCGCCAGCACCTGATCGGTCGTGCCCGACAGCTTTCCGATCTGTTCGGCCGCGAAGCCGGCCTGCTTCACCGTGTTGCGCAGCTCGCCGATCGCGGCGCGCAGGTCGGGCGCACCCTTCGCGAGCTCAGCGGTCATCTTGTCGGTATTCTCGAGGATGCCCGCGATCGACGCCTGATTGCGGTCCGACAGCAACTCGGTCAGCCGCTCGGTCAGCGTCGACAGCCGCTCGAGCAGCCGCGGCGCAGTGTTGAGCAGCGCGCCGAGCCCGCCCTGCTTGGTCGGGATCACCGGCACGCCGAGCGGGCAGACGCTGCGCGGATTGACCTCGGGGCACTCGATCGCCGGCGCGCCCTTGACCGCGCCGTCGAGCTGGATCTGGCTGACCCCGGTGAAGCCCACGCCCTGGATGGTCGCGGTAGTACCCTGAAGGATCGGCACTTCGCGGTTCACCGCGATCCGCACGCGCACCAGGCTGGGGTCGGGCGGGAACAGCGCGATCTCCTTGACCTGCCCCGCCGGCACGCCCGAAAAGGCGACCGACGATCCCTTGGCGATGCCATCGACCGCCTGCTTGAAGAAGATGTCATACTCCTTCTCCGCGGCGGTGTTGAGCCGCGCGAGCCACACGGTGAACAGCGCCAGCACGGCGAGCAGGATCAGTACCACCGCACCGACCAGCACATGATTTGACCGGGTTTCCATCTAGTGCCTCATGTCGCCCTGGCCTCCGCGCGTTCCACGCTGCTGACTGCGGCGCGGCCGCGCGGGCCGTTGAAATATTCCTGGATCCAGGGATGATCCAGCGCGAGCAGTTCGTCGATGGTGCCGACCGCGATCACGTGCTTGTCCGCCAGCACCGCCACCCGGTCGCAGATCGCATAGAGCGTGTCGAGATCGTGGGTGATCAGGAACACCGTCAGCCCAAGGGTGCGCTGCAATGCCAGGGTCAGCTCGTCGAACGCCGCCGCACCGATCGGGTCGAGCCCCGCCGTCGGCTCGTCGAGGAACAGCAGTTCGGGGTCGAGCGCCAGGCTGCGGGCAAGGCCCGCGCGCTTCTTCATGCCCCCCGAAAGCTCGGCCGGGTATTTCGGCCCGGCATCCGACGGCAGCCCGGTCATCACCACCTTGTACGCCGCGATCTCGTCGAGCAGCGCCTGGTCGAACGCCGGGTAGAATTCCTTGAGCGGAACCTGCACATTCTCGGCCACGGTCAGGGTCGAGAACAGCGCGCCGCCCTGGAACAGCACGCCCCAGCGCTTGCGCAGCTCGATTGCCTCCTCGGTATTGAGATGCTGCACATCCTCGCCGAACACTTCGATCGATCCGGCATCGGGCTCCTGCAGGCCGATGATCGAGCGCATCAGCACCGACTTGCCGGTGCCCGATCCGCCGACCACGCCCAGGATTTCGCCCTGCCGCACGTCGAGGTCGAGTCCCTCGTGCACCACCTGCTCGCCAAAGCTGTTGCGCAGGCCGCGCACGCGGATGACCGCCTCGCCATCGAAGATCGGCCCAGTGGAACCGGGGTTCATCAGTTCCACCCCACTTCGGTGAAGAACACGGCGAAGAATGCGTCGAGCACGATCACCAGGAAGATCGCCTGCACCACCGCGGTGGTGGTGCGCGTGCCGACCTGTTCGGCGTCGCTCTCCACCTGCATTCCCTGATAGCAGCCGGCGATGGCGATGATCGCGGCGAACACCGGCGCCTTGACCAGCCCGACATAGAGATCGGTGATCGGAACCACCTCACGCAGCCGCTGGACGAAAGTGATTGGCGGAATATCGAGCGAGATCCAGCAGAGCAGCCCGCCGCCGATCATCGCGATGACCGATGAGTAGAAGCCGAGCAGCGGCAGCATGACCACCGCCGCGATCACGCGCGGCAGCACCAGAGCCTCCATCGGATTGACGCCGATGGTGCGCATCGCGTCGATTTCCTCGGTCAGCTTCATCGTGCCGAGCTGCGCCGCAAAGGCCGATCCCGATCGTCCCGCGACCATGATCGCGGTCATCAGGATGCCGAGCTCGCGCAGCGTCAGCCGCCCGAGCAGGTTGATCGTGTACACCTCGGCACCGAACTGGCGCAGCTGCACCGCCCCCTGTTGTGCGATGACGATGCCGATCAGGAAGCTCATCAGGCCGATGATGCCGAGCGCGGTCACGCCCACCACCTCGAACCGGTGGACGGTGGCGTGGAAGCGGAAGCTGCGCGGGTTGAGCAGCACGCGGCCGAACGCCATCGCGGTCGCGCCCATGAAGCCGAGCAGGCCGTACAGCGTCCGGAACGCCTGAATCACCGCCTCGCCGATCTCGGCGAGCAGGCGCTTGAAGGTGCCGAGCTGGCCCGGGCGCATCTCGACCGGCCGGTCGGCGCCCGCGACCTGATCGAACAGATGCTGCGAATCCGTGCCCAGCCCCGAGACCGCCGCGTCGTGATCGCGCGCGAAGCGATGGATCAGCCAGGCGCCGACCGTGTCGATCCGGTCGATCCCGCTCATATCGAGCCGCGCGACGGGCCCGTTCACTGCGGCAAGCCGCTCGGGCAGGTCGCCGATCGAACGCAGCGACAGATTGCCGCTGAAGCGGAGCGTGCCCCCATCGGCCGCATCGTGCTGGAAGTCGGCTGGCGCGCTCATCCGCTCATCCATGGTTTATTCGGGCTGGTACGGCAAGCGCTTGCCTTTACAGATGTTTCGTCCTCGACCCAATCCCGGAAGCGCGCTGAAGGTTCCGATGCGAAGTGTTGCAATTTATGACATGGACAAGACGATCACGCGAAAGGCGACCTGGACGCCCTTCCTGATCCATGCCGCGATGGCGCGTGCGCCCTGGCGGCTGGCGCTGCTGCCCGCGGCCGGAATCGCATCGCTCCTGTACCTCGCCAGGGCGATCGACCGCGCCTGGCTCAAGGAAGTCACCCACCGGTTGATGCTCGGCCGCACCATCCCGCCCGCCGATCTGGAAGCGGTGGCACAGGCCTTCGCGGACAGCGTCGCTGCGTCCAACATGTTCGCCGACGCACGCAAGCGAGTCGAAGCCGATCGCGCAGCGGGCTGGGAGCCCGTGCTCGCGACCGCGAGCCATGGCTATTACGCCCGTGCGATCGCCGCGCGGCTCGGCATCGCCCAGGTGATCGCGACCGAGGCGCGGCGCGACGCGGACGGCAACGTCCTCGCCGGGATCGAGGGCGAGAATTGCTACGGCCCGGCCAAGCTCCGGCTGATCGAGGCATGGATGGCGCGCGAAGGGCTCACCCGGAGCGATCTCCGCATCCGCTTCTACAGCGATCATGTCTCCGACGCCCCGGTGCTCGAATGGGCCGACGAGCCGTTCGCGGTCAACGCACACGGGCCGCTGCGCAAGCTGGCGGCGGCGAAGGGTTGGACGGTGCTGGACTGGGAGGGATAGGACGGGGCGGGGGCTCCGGCGGCATTCAATCGCTGAACGCCACGCCCCCCATACCTCTGCCCGCTGCTTTCTCGAGAAGCTGCCGCATGTCATCGAAAGCAGCGCACCCCCGCTGACTTCCATATGGGTCCGAACCCTTTGCCAGGAAGGTTTCCAGCAGGAGTCTCGTCTGCGCCGGCGTCAGGATCGAATCCCGGAAGTATGGAAGGTCAGCGCCGGCCTGCCGGCCCCTTTCGAACAGGATCGCAAGCGAACGATGCGCATCGAGGTCGATGGACCCTGCGAACTCCAGATGATCAGGGTCCACGGGTACGGAGGTCATCGACGGCGGTGCGAAATAGATGTCCAGCATGATCTGTCAGTCTAGCGGTTCGATCGGCTCCGTCGATGGGCCGCCGGCTCGCCCGGCCCTGCGATGGCGTCCGGGGTCGAAGCGATCCGCGCCCGATTGACCGTGCCGAGAAGCTTTGAAACACTCATTGCTCCTGCAAAGGGAGAAGCGAACATGGTTGAACCGAAAAGGGGCTATCTGAAGACGCTTATGGCGGCGGGATCATTGCTTGCCGCGACCATTGTAAGCACGCAGGCAGTCGCCCAACTGCCGAACAGATGCGTGGCTCATACGATCGCAAGGTGCAAGGCAGGCTGGGCGCAGCAAGGCTATCCCAGTCTCGTGGCCTGCACGAACGATCAGATTCAATTCTGCCCCCCTGAAACGAGCGGCGGGGGCGGCATCGGCTTCTGGATTTGCCGAGAAGTAGGCGATGGAAACGTCACCTGCGAGTATATGGGGTAGAACCACGCCTTGATCCGTGATGCAGGATGCCACGGCGCTGCTATCCTGCATCACGACAGCGTATGGATCGCGCGGCGCTCTCGACCCGACGACATCGCTTCCCCTCCATACGGGTTCAGGCGCGCCATTGAGCAGCGCTCTTCATACTGTTAGCGGATGTACATGCTTGCTTCCCCATCCGCGCTTTGGCGGCGCTACCGCGAAATCGATCCGGCCGCTCCGGCGGAAGCATCCGCCGTCTTCCATTTCTGCGACAATCAGGAGGACGCCGATATCTGCGCCGACCTCGTCGCCGCGGGACGCAAGCGCGCGACCGCGTCCTCGCTGGCGGAACTCGACAGCGCCGGGCTCCCGCTGCCGAAGACCGGGGACTATTCGATCATCACCGGCTGGAACGGTGAAGCGCGCGCGGTGATCCGGACCACATCGGTCGACATCCGCAGGTTCGCCGACGTCGATGCGGACTTTGCGCGCACCGAAGGCGAGGGCGACCTGACGCTTGAATGGTGGCGCGCCGCCCACCGGGCCTATTATGAGCGCGTGCTGGCGGGCAGCGGCTACACCGTCGACGACGATCTGCTGATCGCGTGCGAACGATTCGAGGTCGTGCTGCTGGCCTGAGCCTGCCCCTACAGCACCGTGTGCAGCGTGTGGATGATGAGGCCGACCAGTCCCCCGACCAGCGTACCGTTGATGCGGATATATTGCAGGTCCTGCCCGACCGCATTCTCCAGCCGCCCGGTGATCGTGCGCGCATCCCAGCCGCGCACCGTGTCGGACACCAGCCGCACGATGCCGTCGCCGTAATCGGCGGCGGTGCCTACCGCGGCACGGCGGACGAAGCGGTTGATCATGTGCGCAAGCCGCGGGTCGCTCTGCAACGTCGTTCCCAGCTGGCGCAACGCGTCGCCAAGCTTACCGGCCAGCGCCGCGTCGGGATCGCGCGCCACCCGCAGCAACGCCGCGCGGCCCTGTTCCCACATCCCCTCGATCCAGCGGGCGAGTGCGGGATTGTCGAGCAGGTCGGCCTTGAATTCCTCGACCTTCATCCGCGTCGGAATGTCGAACTGGAGGTCGAAGGCAAGCTTCTCCAGCCCCTCCTCGACCTTGGCGCGCAGCGGATGGCCGGGGTCTTCGGCGACGTCGGCGACGAGCTTGTAGAGGCCGTCGATGATCGCGTTGGCCAAAGTCTCGTCTAGCCCGGTCCAGCGCATGATCGTGCCGGCGCGCTCGTGCACCATCTTGCGGATCAGCGCTTCGTTCTGGTCCACCACCTTGGCGAGCCAGCGCAACGTGCCGTCCATCAGCGGGGTATGGCGGCCCTCGGCGATAGCCGCGCCCAGCGCCTGCCCCATCAGCGGGGCGATGTCGGTCTGGCGCAGGCGGGTTGCGACGGCGCTCTTGATCATGCCGCCAAGCTGTTCCTGATCGAGCGATTCGAGCAGGCTCGCCGCCATGCGCGATGCGCCGCGGCGCAGGCGGCCCGAGCTTTCGGGGGGCTGCGCCAGCCATTTGCCCGCCGCGCCTGCGACATCGACCCCGCTCATCCGCCGCGCGACCACGCGCGGCACCAGGAAATTGTCGCGCAGGAAATTGGCGAGCGCGGTGGCGATCCGTTCCTTGTTGCGCGGGATGATGGCGGTGTGCGGGATGGGCAGGCCGAGCGGATGACGGAACAGGGCAGTGACCGCGAACCAGTCGGCAAGGCCGCCGACCATCGCCGCCTCGGCAAAGGCCCGGACGAACCCCGCGGCCGGATGGATCGGCTCGTACTGCCGCGCCGCGAGATAGACCGCGGCCATCGCCACCAGCAGGCCGGTCGCGATGAAACGCATGCGCCGCAAACCCGGCGGAGCGGGCTCGCGGCGCAAGCGGCCATTGAGCAGGGGGGCGGCGCGCGCGCGGCCCGAAAACGCGCGGGGAGACGGGTTCATGCCCGCAACAATCCCCCCGCGCGCAATTGGTTCACTCGGCAGGCTGGGTACCCTCCCCGCCCTGATGGCCAAGACGGCCCTGCTGCTCGATCGCGGCGCCGCCCTGCGGGCCATGCTCGTCGCCGGGGGTGTAGGTGAGCAGACGGCGGCGCAGGCGCGGCCCCATCCACTTCTCGACCCCGATCGCCAGGCTGAAGCTTGCCGGAACGATCAGCAGCGTCAGGATGGTCGACAGGATCAGGCCGCCGATCACGGTGACGCCCATCGGCGCACGCCAGGCAGCATCGCCCGACAGCGCGATCGCCGTCGGCACCATGCCGGCCACCATCGCCACCGTGGTCATCACGATGGGCTGGGCGCGCTTATGCCCGGCGTCGGCGATCGCCGTCATCTTGTCGACGCCCTTCTCCATCTCCTCGATCGCGAAGTCGATCAGCAGGATCGAGTTCTTGGCGACGATGCCGAGCAGCATCAGGATGCCGATATAGACCGGCATCGAGATCGGCTGACCCGCGATCCACAGCGCCAGCAGCCCGCCCAAGGGGGCGAGCAGCAGCGATCCCATGTTCACCAGCGGCGAGACGAAGCGGCGATAGAGCAGCACCAGCACCGCGAAGACGAGGAAGATACCCGCCACCACCGCGATGATGAAGTTCTGGATCATCTCGGCCTGCCATTTGGCGGCGCCGACCTCGAGCTTGCCGACGCCGAGCGGCAGGTTCTTCATCGTGGGCAGGGCGTCGATCTGCTTCATCGCATCGCCGCTGACCACGCCGGGGGCAAGGTCGGCACCGATCATGATGCGGCGCTGCTTGTTGATCCGGTCGATGCGGGTCGGACCCGCCCCGAAGCCGATATCGGCGACGAGGCTGAGCGGCACCGATCCGCCCGACTGGGTCTGCACGGGCAGATTCTGGATCGTCGACAGCTTGGCGCGCGCATCCTCTTCCAGCGCGACGCGGATCGGGATCTGACGGTCTGAAAGCGAGAAGCGCGCGCTGTTCTGGTCGATATCGCCCAGCGTCGCGATGCGGATCGCGCTCGAGAGCGCGGCGGTGGTGACGCCGAGATTGGCGGCGAGATCCATCCGCGGACGGATCACGATCTCCGGCCGCTGAAGATCGCCCGACACGCGCGGCGCAACGATGATCTTGAGGCCTTCCATCTCCTCGACGATCTTCTGCGCGGTGCGGGTCAGCAGCGCCGGATCCTCGCCGCCCAGCGTGATCGTGAGCGCGCGGCCCGATCCGCCCCAGCCCTGCTGGTTGCGGAACGACACGCGGGCGTCGGGGATGGCGGCGAGCGCGGGCGTCATGCGGCGCTCGAACTCGTCGCTCTTGAAGTCGCGCTCGTCGGCCAGCATCGCGGTGACGCGGCCGTTGCCGACGAATGCACGCGAATAGGTGTTCTCGACGCCCTCCTGCGCGGCGAGCAGATCGCGGACGCGATCGACCACCGCCTTGCTTTGCTCGAGCGTGGTGCCGGGCACCATCTCGATCGTCGCGGTCACCGCATCCTGGTCCAGATTGGGCTGGAAGGTCTTGGGCAGGATGGCGAAGAACATCACCGTCAGCGCGAGGCTGACAATGCCTCCCACGATCGCCGACCACCGGTGACGCAACGTCCAGTGCAAAATCTTCATATACTGGTCCATCATCCACCCTTCCCCATGGGTGGCGTGACCCTTCGCCTTGAGGAAATAGGCAGCGATCATCGGCGAGATAAGGCGCGCGACGGCAAGGCTCATCAGCACCGCCGCGACGACGGTGAGGCCGAAATTCTTGAAGAACTGGCCCGAAATGCCCGGCATCATGCCGACGGGCAGGAACACCGCGACAATCGACATGGTGGTCGCGACCACCGCGACGCCGATCTCGTCGGCCGCGTCGATCGATGCCTGATAGGCGGTCTTGCCCATGCGCATGTGGCGGACGATGTTCTCGATCTCGACGATCGCGTCATCGACCAGCACACCCGCCACCAGGCTGAGCGCGAGCAGCGTCATCTGGTTTAGGTTGAAGCCGAGCAGCTCCATGAAGAAGAAGGTCGGGATCGCCGAGAGCGGGATTGCGAGGCCGGAGATCAGCGTCGCGCGCCAGTCGCGCAGGAACAGGAACACCACGATCAGCGCGAGGACCGACCCCTCGATCAGCGCCCACAGCGCGGATTCATACTGGGATTCGGCATATTCGGTGTTGTTGAACAACACTTCGAAACGCACCTTGGGATTGCGCTCCTGAAGTTGCTTGAGCTTCTTTTCCGCCTCGTGGAAGACCGCGACATCCGACGCGCCCTTGCCGCGCTTGATGTCGAAGGCAAGCACTTGCTGCCCGTTCCATTCGGCCGAGCTGCGCAGCTCGGCATAGAGGTCCTTGACCTGCGCGATGTCGGACAGGCGCACGGTGCGGCCGCCGCCGATCGCGATCTGGGTCTGGCCGAGCGCGTGCGCATTGGCAGCGTTGCCGAGCACGCGGACCGACTGTTCGGTACCCGAAATCTCCGCGCGTCCGCCCGCGGCGTTGAGGTTCACCTGGCGCAGCTGCTGGTTCACCTGACTCGCGGTGAGCCCATAGGACTGGACCTTGGCGGGATCGAGGATCACGCGGATCTCGCGGCTGACGCCACCGACGCGATCGACCGCGGTCAGGCCGGAAACCGACAGCAGCTCCTTCGCCACCGTATTGTCGACATACCAGGAGAGCTCCTCCATCGTCATGTCGGTGGCGATGGCGGTGAAGCTGGCGATGTCGTTGTCGGTGGTGTTGGCGCGGAACACCTGCGGCTCGAGAATGCCGTCGGGCAGGTCGCCGCGAATCTGGTTGATCGCTTCGCGCACATCGTTGACCGCACGGTCGATCGGCGTGCCGATGTCGAGCTGGATGACCGTGGTCGAGTTGCCCTCGGTCACGTTCGATTCGATCTGGTCGATGCCCTGCAATGCACGCACCGCAGACTCGACGCGCTGGGTGATCTGCGTCTCGAGCTCGGTCGGCGCCGCGCCCGGCTGGCTGATCGTGACGATCGCGATCGGGAAATCGATATCCGGATCGTTGTTCACATCCATCCGGAAGAAGCTGACGAAACCCGCGATCGTCAACGCGATGAACAGCACGATCGGCGGAACCGGGTTCCGGATCGACCAGGCCGAGATGTTGCGAAAGCCCATGATCTAGTCCTTAAGTCCGCGTCACCGCTGCAGCTTCGTCAGGTTCGGCTTCACCTTCTGCCCCGGATTGAGGAAGGCGCCCGCGGTCAGCACGACACGCTCGGTGCCCTGCAGGCCGCTGGTAATCGCCACGCCGGCGTCGGAAACGTCGCCGGTGGTGATTGCACGGCGCTCGGCCTCGTCCTTGGCATTGAGGACATAGACGAAATTGCCCTTGGAATCGCTCTGGATCGCCGATTGCGGCAGCATCGGTGCAACCTCGCCGCCCGAATGAATGCTCGCGCTGGCGAATCCGCCGGGGCGCAGCGCCTTGTTGTAGGGCAACGCGACGCGCGCGATGCCCTGGCGCGTCTGCGGATCGATCACCGGCGACACCTGCCACACCTGGCCAGCGAACTTCTCGGCAGTGCCGACCGGCGTCACATCGACGCGCGCACCAACCGGAACGCGCTGCAGATCGGCTTCGCTCAGCTGCACGCGCATCTCGAACTGTCCGCCCTGCGCGACCCGGAACAGCGTGCCCGAACCCGCGCTGACGATCTGCCCCGGCTCGACCGTGCGCGTCAGGACCAGTCCGGCCGCAGGCGAACGGATATCGAGCCGGCGGTTGCGCGCGGCGGTTTCCGAATGCTGCGCCTGGGCGACACGGACGCGCGCCGCCGCGGCATCGCGGGTTGCGGTCTTGCGATCGATATCGGCCTTGGAGACGAAGCCGCGCGCGACGAGCTGCTTGGCGCGGTCGAGCTCAGCCTGCGCGATGCCGAGATCGGCCTGCGCGACGCGGATGTTGGCAGCCTGCGACTGCGCAGTCTGCGACTGGACCGAACGATCGACGGTCGCGAGCACCTGTCCGGCGGCGACCCAGTCGCCCGGCTCGACCAGCACGCGCGTTACCTCGCCCCCTTCGCCCGCAACGCCGACCGGCATTTCGCGGCGCGCCGCGAGCGAGCCGGTGCCGCTGATCACGCGATCGACTTCCTGACGACCGGGGACGGCGACACTCACCACCGGAAGCTGGCGACCACCGCCTTCACCCCCGGCGCCCTTGGCAGCCGCGGCGGACTTCTCGCCATCCGCCTTGCCGGAGGCGAACGCAAACCAGGCGCCAGCGAGCACGGCGAGCGCGATCAGCCCACCGATAATCCACCAGCGCCGACGCGACCGCACTTCCCCTTCACCGGCAATCGCCAGCTGCTCGTCCCTGCCAAACATCCGTGCCTCATAGTTCATGCGCGACCCCTTCCCCGGCCTAGACGGCCTGCGCGGGCCATTTCCGTCGCGCTGTATTATCTGAATAAATCACCGGCCTCAAGAGCCGTCGTCACCCCACCCGGATCAGTGCCGGACTCACTGCCCGTTTTCGTCTTGTTCCGCAAGGGGACAGGCCGTGAACCCATGCTGCGGCGCACGGTCGAATCGGGGTTTGCAGCGCCCGCATCCTCAGGCAAGTTCCCGCGCGGCTTCCCCGGCGGAAGCCGCAAAACAGGAGGAAAGCATGCCCGACGGTATTATCGGTTGGATCCTCATTGGCCTGGTTGCAGGCGCTCTTGGCAAGCTGATCATGCCCGGCAAGGATCCGGGCGGCATCATCGTTACCATCCTGATCGGTATCGCGGGCGCATTGCTCGCCGCTTTCATCGCGCCGGCCATCGGCATCAGCCTGACCGGCAAGTTCGCCAGCTATATCGCCGCCACGATCGGTGCGGTCGTGCTGCTGGCACTGTATCGGGTCGTCATCGCCCGCCGGGCAGCCTGATTACGGGTTCACCTTTTTGGGTCCGTTCAGCTTTCGTTGTTCCGCCGACCGTTAGCGCGGCGGAACAACAAGCTGGAAAGGCCCCATTGAATGGTTCGAATGCTGACTCTCGCGGCCGTTGCCGCCGCGCTTCCCCTGACCGCAGCCGCGCAGGTGGCAGCGCCGGGTGCGTCCATGTCTGACGGCACCCTGCTTGATGTCGTCGCCGAGGGCGAGGCGACTCGCGTTCCCGACATTGCCACGATCCGTGCCGGCGTGGTGACGCAGGCGCCGACCGCGGCCGCCGCGCTCGCAGCCAACGCGACACAGATGAAGAGTGTGATCGCCGCGCTCAACGCCGCGGGCGTCGCCGACCGCGACGTGCAGACGGCGAACATCTCGCTCAACCCGCAATATCGCTATGCGGACAACCAGCCGCCGGTGATCACCGGCTACCAGGCGTCGAACACCGTCTCGGTCAAGTTCCGCGACATCGCGAAGAGCGGCAATATCCTCGACGCGCTGGTCAAGCAGGGCGCGAACCAGATCGACGGACCCAATCTCTCGATCGATCAGATCGAAGCTGCGCAGGACGAGGCGCGGACCGATGCGGTCAAGCGCGCCCGCGCCCGCGCCGACCTCTATGCCCGTGCGCTCGGGATGCGGGTCGAGCGGCTGGTGTCGCTGAGCGAAGGCAATGACGGCGGCATGCCCGGCCCGATGCCGGTGATGATGGCCCGCGCCGAAGCCAAGGATTCGACCCAGTTGATTCCGGGCGAGCAGCGCGTCGGCGTCACCGTCCGCGTGCGCTTCCTGCTCAAGTAGAACAGAAAGGGCCGCCCGGTCGCCGGGCGGCCCTTTGCTCTCTCATGCGGTTCAGCGCGGATGAACCGCAGGCGGTATCTGCCCGCTACCGCACTCGATACATCAGCGTACCGATCCCCGGCGGACCAGGTTCACGATCGCCAGCAGGATGATCGCGCCGACCAGCGACACGATGAAGCTGTACACCGTCACCCCGCTGTTGATCGATCCGCCGCTGAAGATCAGCCCGCCGATAAACGCGCCGACGATACCCACAACGATGTTGAGCAGGATGCCCTGCTGCGCATCGGTCCGCATCACCAGGCTGGCAAGCCAGCCTACGACACCGCCAACCACCAGCCACACGATGATTCCGACGAGGTCCATGATTTTCCTCCATCTTTTGCACCCGCCTCGCTGCGGGGCCTGCGAAGGGAAGACTCGCCAGAGCCTAAAATGGTTCCGCCCGCGTTTCGAGGCGCGGGCGGATGGGAGAACTCGAATGGCGGTTATGCGGTCAGTATTTCTGCTGCCGCTCGTACAGTGAACGATAATGCTGGATGCGCGTGACGCGCAGCCCTGGCATGCCCGACCGGTCGATCGCGCGCTGCCAGCCGGCAAATTCCTCGACAGTGAGACCATAGCGGTCGCACACTTCGTCAACGGTGAGCAGTCCGCCATTGACGGCCGCGACCACCTCGGCCTTGCGGCGAACCACCCAACGGGTCGTTTCGGGCGGCGGCAGTGTGTCGAGCGTCAACGGCTCTCCGAGCGGTCCGATCACCTTTGCCGGGCGGATCTTCTGGTTTTCAATCATTACCTACCTCGATCAGGGCGGGGGGTCCCCGTCTTTGTTCTGTAACGACCATAGTCGTCCCGGCTTGAGCATCGGCTAAGCGGCACGGTAAACGCCGCCTTCATTGCTCTTTCCAGCCGGTTAGCGCGGTGTTTGCCGAAGCAGTCAGCACGACTTCCACGGCGCGGTTGAACGCACCGTGCACCGGAGTCAGCAGCGCACCGGCCGGCAAGGGCCGGTCGAGCGCCGCCTGAAGCTGTGCGGTCGGACTCGCCGCCTGACGCGCGACGATGCCAACCATCAGCACCGCGAGTTCGGTGGGGATGGCGGTCATCACCGCGACGTCCCGGTCGAATCGGAAGCTCAGGTCCACGTACGCCACTCACCTTGAGGTCGAATCCACCCATTTTGGATAAGGCCGAAGGTTGAAGGGGGAGTAAACGCCGGCGCTTTTTTGCATCCGGGCCTGCAAATCCCTATGTGGCGGCGCGATGACCGGACCCGATTTTCAGTTGAGCGGACCGCTTGAGAAGCGGCGGATCGTCGTCGCCATGTCGGGCGGCGTCGATTCCTCGGTGGTGGCCGCGCTCGCCGCGCGCACCGGCGCGGAGACGATCGGCGTCACCCTCCAGCTCTACGACCATGGCGAAGCGACCGGCCGCTCCGGAAGCTGCTGTGCCGGCCGCGACATCCGCGACGCCCGCGCCGTGTGCGACCGGCTCGGCATCGCGCATTATGTATTCGACCATGAAAGCAGCTTCCGCGAGCAGGTGATCGACGATTTCGCCGACGAGTATCTCGCCGGGCGCACCCCGATCCCGTGCGTCAAGTGCAACATGGGGCCCAAGTTCACCGATCTGTTCGCGCTCGCCCGCGATCTGGGCGCCGATTGCCTCGCCACCGGCCATTATGTGCAGCGCGTGGTCGGGCCGGAGGGTCCGGAGCTGCACAAGGGCGCCGATCCCGCGCGCGACCAGAGCTATTTCCTGTTCGCCACTACGCGCGACCAGCTCGATTTCCTGCGCTTCCCGCTGGGCGCGATGCCCAAGGCACGCGTACGCGAGATCGCGGCCGAGATCGGACTGGGTGTCGCAGCCAAGCCCGACAGCCAGGACATCTGCTTCGTCCCCGACCGCGACTATGCGCGGCTGGTGAAGAAGCTGCGGCCCGAGGCCGATACGGCGGGCAAGATCGTCGATGAGGCTGGCAACGTGCTGGGCGAGCATCGCGGCCTGATCCATTTTACCGTCGGCCAGCGCCGCGGGCTCGAGATCGGCGGCAGCCCCGAGCCGCTCTACGTCATCCGCCTCGACCCCGAGCGCCGCGAGGTCGTGGTGGGGCCCAAGGCCGCGCTCGCCGTCCGCGCCGCGCGGATCGAGGGGATCAACTGGCTCGGCGGAAGCTATGACGGGCCGATGACCGCCAAGGTCCGCTCGATGGCCAGGCCCGCCCCGGCGCGGATGGAAGGCGGCCGCGTGGTGTTCGACACGCCCGAATATGGCGTCGCCCCCGGTCAGGCCGCGGTGCTCTATGCCGGCGAGCGGGTGCTGGGCGGCGGCTGGATCAGAGAAACCGAGCGGGCGGAGCTGGTAGCGGTCTGAGAAGAGCGGCGCTTCACGAGCAGATCGTCATCCCGGCACCGGGCGGGGATGACGGAGAAGCCGGATGACCGCCATCGACCCCATAGTGGACATTCCTCCACCTCCACTTTGGCTGCCCGGCTTGCAATGTTGGAATTGGTTTGCTTGCATCGACCCGCCATATGGCGGCCGCTCTTTGATTGCGTTGATTCCCCGGGTTCAATGAGATCCCCTGACCGCCGCGGACAAAGGCAACAAAGTTGACAGAATAAATCGGGTTTCCCGCAACTTCGTCAACTTCGTCAACTTCGCGGCAGCTTGCTGCCCGCCGGAGACGACCGATTCACTTCTGCCGCTCCAGAAACGTCGCGATCACCTCACGCCGCACGCGAAACCCCAGTTTCTCGTACAGCGCGATCACGCCCAAATTACTGGCATAGCTGTGCAGGAACGGCGTCTCGCCGCGCGCGACGATGCGGTCCATCACGACGCGCATCAGCTTGCCTGCCAGCCCGCGGCCGCGCCAGTCGGGGTGGGTGCACACCGCGCTGACTTCGGTCAGGCCCGGCGCGCGCATCCGCTCGCCCGACATGGCGACAAGCTGGCCGTCGATGCGCACGCCGATGAACGCGCCAAGCCGGTGCGTCGCTTCCACGAACGGCCCCGGTTCGGTCAGTGTGGCAAGCGCGAGCATCTCGGGCGCGTCGGCATCGCCAAGGTCGAGATAGTCGACCGGCTCGGCAGTCGCCGGACGCTCAAGCACCATCTGCGCCAGCATCGCCCGCTTCAACACCGTCAGACCCGGCGGAACCGGAGTCTCCGCGCCCTCGACCGTCGCGATCTTGCCGCCCGGCGGGACCAGCGCGGCAAGCGCGGCCAGTGCCTCGGGCGTGTCATCGGCCGCAGCTGCAAGAAGGTTGATTTCCGGACGATAGCGCAGCGCCAATGGGCCGCCAGCGGCGAACCGTGCCTGCCGCCCGCTCAGCGCCGTCCAGACAGGACGATCGAGCGGGTGGCTCACAGCGTGAACACCCCTTCGATCACCGTGACGCATGTGCCGCGCAGGATCGCATCGTCGCCCGCCGCCTCGCAATCGAGATAGCCGCCGCGCTTGCTCGCCTGGAATGCGGTGAAGCGGTTGCGCCCCAGCCGTTCGGCCCAATAGGGGATCAGGACGCTGTGCGCCGAGCCGGTGACAGGGTCCTCGTCGATCCCCGCAGCGGGCGCGAAGACGCGGCTGATGATGTCCGTCCCGTCGCCCGGCGCGGTCACGATGTTGAGCGTGTCACCCAGCGCCGCAAGCGCGCGGAAGTCGGGCGCAAGCGCACGCACCGTCTCGGCGCTCTCCAGCACGGTCAGGTCATAACCCTTGGGATGATGCAGCACCGTGCCGTGCGATACGCCCAGCGCTTCGAGCAGACCGGGGATATCGGCGGGCCCGGCCGGATAGGCGGGCAGCGCCAGCGCATAGCCCTCCCCTTCGCGCGTCACCGTCAGGATACCCGCCTTGCGGGTTCGGAAGCGCACCTGCTCCAGCGCGGGATCGCGCGTCAGCAGATAATGGCCGCTCGCCAGCGTCGCATGACCGCACAGCGCGATCTCGACCGTCGGCGTGAACCAGCGCAGTTCCCAATCGGCCTCGCCGCTCGCATCGCGCACGATGAAGGCGGTTTCGGCGAGGTTGTTCTCTTCGGCGATCGCCTGCAGCACATCGTCGTCCAGCCAGGTGTCGAGCGGCATCACCCCCGCCTGATTGCCGGTGAAGGGGCGGTCGGCAAAGGCATCGATCTGGGCAAAGGGAAGCTGCATCGTCACGCTTTCAACTGTTCGATCTCGTCGGTCTCGCGCAGGGCGTTCCCGGGATGATCGACATGCCCCGCCGGATCGACATGGATCAGGATTTCGGTGCCGGGGAATGCCGCTTCAAGCCGGGCTTCGAGATTTTCCACCAGCGCATGCGCGTCGCTGACCGATGTCGTGCCTGGCAGGGCGATGTGGAACTGCGCAAAATCCTGCGATCCGCTGGTGCGGGTACGCAGATCGTGAAGGCTTTCGAGGCCCGGCTCGCGCGCAGCGACCTCGACAAAGGCACGACGCTTCTCATCGGGCCATTCGCGGTCCATCAACTGCGCGATCGCCTCGCTCGCTCCGCGCCACGCACCCCATAGCAGCCACGCGGCGATGGCGATGCCGAACAGCGGATCGGCACCAGTGAGGGCGAGATACTGGTCCGACACCAGCGCCGCGATCACTGCGGCATTGAGCAGCAGGTCCGACTGATAGTGCAGCCGGTCGGTCTTGATCGCCACCGATCCGGTCGCTGCGATCGCGCGGCGCTGATAGGCGGTGAGCAACAGCGTTACGACGATCGCCGCGATCGATACCGCGATCCCCGATTCGGCATCCGCCGCGACATCGCCCGAACTCAGCCGCTGCACCGCACGCACCGCGATCAGGCAAGCGGAGACCGAGATCAGCACAACCTGGAACAGTGCCGCCAGCGCCTCCGCCTTGCCATGACCGAAGCGATGTTCGGCATCGGCGGGCTGCGCGGCGATATGCACCCCGGCCAGTGTCACCAGCGAGGCGACCAGATCGAGCAGGCTGTCGGCAAGGCTGGCGAGCATCGCCACCGATCCCGTGCGCCACGCCGCCCAGGCCTTGAGCGCACCGAGCAGCACCGCCGCACAGACGCTGGCAATCGCGGCCCGGCGGGCAAGATTGCTCACGGGTAAAGCAGCCCTTCGCTCCAGCCGTCGGCGATGCGAGTGAAGACGCGGCGCTCGTGAAGCCGGTGCTCGCGATCCTGCCAGAATTCGATGCGCTGCGGCGTCACGCGATAGCCGCCCCAATGCGGCGGGCGCGGCACATCCTGCCCGTCGAACCGCGCGCGCATCGCTTCGTACCGCGCCTCGAAAGTCGCACGATCGGCCAGCGGGCGCGACTGGTCGCTCGCCCAGGCGCCCAGCTGCGAATCCCGGCTGCGGCTGGCGAAATAAGCGTCGGATTCGGCGTCGCTTGCAAGGCTCACCGCCCCCTCGATCCGGATCTGCCGGCGCAGGGATTTCCAGTGGAACAGCAACGCGGCCTTGGGCACCGCCGCCAGTTCGCCCGCCTTGCGGCCCTCGCGGTTGGTGTAGAAGACGAAGCCGTCCGGGCCATGGCCCTTGAGCAGCACCATGCGTACCGAAGGCTGCCCTGCGGCGTCCACCGTCGCCAGCGCCATGGCGTTCGAATCGTTCGGCTCGGTCGCCCGGGCCTCGGCATACCATTGATCGAACAGGGCAAAGGGATCGGTCGTCATATGCGGCTTCATAGCCAATCGTCGCGCGCGGCGGGAGGGGTCAGGCGAACATGGACTTGGGAATATGCGTGATCCGGCACGCGAGGTCCGCCTCGCCCGATGCCACGACATAGTGGTCGCCCGCATCAGCGATGCCGGTCGTGAACACCACGTCATGGATGTACATGCGATCGGCGAGCGGTGCGGTGAGGTCGGGGCTGGCCTCGAGCAGAGGCGCTGCACTGGTCTGCAGGGTGATCGAAGGGTCGTCGCGGTGGAGCAGCGACCAATAGGTGCGGTAGATGCCGACCACCTCCTTGGGCTCGACCCCGTGCCACAAGGTCAGCCAGCCGCGCGGCGTCAGGATCGGCGGCGCGCCCCCGCCGATCCGAGCGGTCGCCACGCTTCCCGCACGCGGACGGATGCCGGGCGCCAGATACGGCTTCCAGTGCCGTCCGTCGGGCGAGGTGGCGAGGTTGATCGACGGCCCCGCTCGCCACGCGCTGCCAGGCGGATAGGCGAAGTACAGGTCGCCCAGCGGCCGGGTTTGCGCCCAATACCGCTCGCCCGGCTTGCCTTCGAAGATCAGCATGTCCTTGTTCTGGTGATCGAGCACCACGCCCTCGAACCGCCAGTCGAAACCGTCGTCCGAAGCGTAGAGCGTGGTCGAATGCCGCTCCGGGCTGACCGAGCAGGTCGTCATCAGCCACTCATCGCCGACCCGGCTGATTCGCGCATCCTCGATGCCGTAGCATTGCACATCGTTCTGCGGCGCGATCGCCCGGTCATAATGAACCGCAACCACCTCCAGCCCGTCCACCGACAACTCCACCGGCAACAGCCACGACAGCGAGGTCAGCGCCATGACCTTCCAGCCCCCGCCATGCAGCATGAACTTGCGCGGATCGGCGGTATCGACGAGGTCGAGCGGCCAGGCGTCGAGGACGTAGCGGCCATCCTGCCAGCGGATCGCATGAGCGTGCCCATCGCGAACCGGCTCGCGCAGCGCCTCGGCGACACGCACCATCATCAGCAGATTGCCGTTGGGGAGCCGCATCAGCCCCGGGTTGAACGCACCAAGCACATAGGTTTCGGCATCGAGCTGCCCGGCGAGCGGCGAATGCGCCAGATCCACGTCCGCCGGGCCGAAGACCAGCCGGTCGATCGCGAAGCGGGTCATGCGACGGTATCCGGCATGGGCGGCTCCTTTGCTGCACGTCTCACCTCAAGCCGCCACATCGCCCCAGGTTCCATTCCGGGCCGCCCGATTGCAATGTCCGCATCGCACCCATATCCCGTGCGCGGGAGATTTGGATGAGCCGTTCGACACGCAAGACCATGGGCGGCGTTACCGTACAGGATGTGGCGCGCGCCGCAGGCGTTTCCGCGATGACCGTGTCACGCGTGATGAATGGCGGCACCAATGTGCGCGCCGACACGCGCAAGGCGGTCCTCGCCGCGGTCGATCAGCTCGATTACCGCCCGAATGCCGCCGCGCGCTCGCTCGCGGCGGGCGGCATCGCCCAGATCGGCCTGCTCTACGCCAATCCGTCGGCAGGCTATCTCAGCCAGTTCCTGATCGGCGCGCTGGAGACGGCGCGCCGCGCGGGCAGCCACCTCGTGCTCGAAGCCTGCGAGGACGATAGCCCCCAGGCAGAGGCGGAGGCGGTGCGCCAGCTGATCGATGCCCGGGTGCGCGGCGTGGTGCTTCCGCCGCCGCTCTCCGAATCCGCGGTCGTACGCACCGCGCTCGCCCAGGCCGGGATTCCCTGGGCGGCGATCGCGATGGGATCGCAGGAAGCGGGGACGCTCAACGTCCGGATCGACGATTTCGAGGCCGCACGCGCAATCACCCGCCATCTGATCGAGCTCGGCCATCGCGAGATCGGTTTCATCAGGGGTCATCCCAATCAGGTCGCGAGCGCCGAACGGCACCGCGGCTTCGTCGCGGCGCTGGAGGAAGCAGGGATCGACCCCGCATCCGCACGGATCGAGCAAGGGCTGTTCACCTATCGCTCGGGCATCGACGCCGCCGAGCGCATCCTCGCCGCGTCCGGCGCACCGACCGCGATCTTCGCGTCGAACGATGACATGGCCGCCGCGGCGGTCGGGGTCGCGCATCGACACGGACTGCACGTGCCCGGCGACCTCAGCATCGTCGGCTTCGACGATACCGCCATCGCGACCAGCATCTGGCCAGCGCTCACCACCATCCGCCAGCCGATCTCCGCAATGGCCGAGGCCGCGATCACCATGTTGCTGCGCCGCCTGCGCGAACGCCCCGGCGAGGCCGAAGCGACCGAGGAAGAGGTGCTGCCCTACGAACTCGTGCTGCGCGAATCCGCCGGACCGCGAACCCGCTAGTTTACGCTTGCCGGTGCGCAGCCGCGGCGGCATTAGTTACCGCTAACAGCGCATATCGAGACGCTGTCGGGAGAGATGGATGAACGGGGAAAGCCGCGCCAATATGGGGCTGATCATGGCAATCGTCGCAGTCGCGACGATCGGCGGCCTGTTGTTCGGCTATGACAGCGGCGCCGTGAACGGCACCCAGGACGGGCTCAAATCGGCCTTTGCCCTGAGCGAGGGCGGCCTCGGCTTCACCGTCGGATCGCTGCTGATCGGCTGTTTCATCGGTGCCTTTCTCGCCGGCCGCCTCGCCGACCTGATCGGCCGCCGCAACGTGATGATCCTGACGGCCGTGCTGTTCCTGATCGGCGCGCTGATCCAGGGATTCAGCCACGAACAATGGATCTTCGTCGCCGCGCGCATTGCCGGCGGCATGGCGGTGGGCGCGGCGAGCGTGCTCTCCCCCGCCTATATCTCCGAGGTGGCGCCAGCCAATATCCGCGGGCGGATGACCACCATCCAGCAGATCATGATCATCTCCGGCCTCACCGCCGCGTTCGTGGTGAACTACTGGCTGGCGAAGACCGCCGGCGCCTCGACCAACCTCTTCTGGGGCGGGTACGAGGCGTGGCGCTGGATGTACTGGATGCAGGCGATCCCGGCGACCGTGTTCCTGATCGCCTTGTTCTTCATACCCGAAAGCCCGCGCTATCTCGTCTCCAAGGGCCGCAACGCGGAAGCGACGCGCGTACTCACCAGCCTGTTCGGCGCCGGGACCGCGACAAACAAGCTCACCGAGATCCAGGCGAGCTTTTCCGACCACCGCCCCACACTGCGCGACATCCTCGATCCGGTGAAGGGCGGGGTACGCCCGATCGTCTGGGCGGGATTGCTGCTCGCGGTGTTCCAGCAGCTCGTCGGCATCAACGTCATCTTCTATTATGGCGCGACGCTGTGGCAGCTCGCCGGCTTCACCGAGAATGATGCGCTGCTCATCAACATCGTCTCGGGCTTCGTCTCGATCGCCGCCTGCTTCGTCACCGTCGCGCTGGTCGACCGCATCGGGCGCAAGCCGCTGCTGCTCATCGGATCGGCAGGCATGGCGGTCGCCCTGTTCGCGATGGTCTTCGCGTTCAGCCGGGGATCGCTCGACGCGCAGGGCAAGCTCGTCCTCTCGCAGCAGCTCGGCATCATCGCGGTGATCGCCGCCAATCTCTACGTCGTCTTCTTCAATGTCAGCTGGGGTCCGGTGATGTGGGTGATGCTGGGCGAGATGTTCCCCAACCAGATCCGCGGATCGGCGCTCGCCGTGTGCGGCTTTGCGCAATGGTTCTCCAACTATCTGATCGCGCAAAGCTTCCCGATCATGGCCGCGGGCCTCGGCCTCGCCGTCAGCTACAGTTTTTATGCAGTGTGCGCGGTGATCAGCTTCTTCCTGGTCAGCAAGTTCATCCATGAGACCAAGGGGGTAGAACTCGAGGACATGCAGGGATGACGGCCCCGGCGCGCGCCTTCCGCTCGCGCGAAGGGTTCGCCGCGCCGCGGCACCATCACCTGACGCTGAGTGTCATCGCCAGCCTGCTCGTCTCGCCCCGCGCGAGCGCATCCATCCCGCCGCGATTGATCGCATCGGGCAGATGGCTCACCGGCTCGGCGCAGAAGAAGTCCGCGCCGGGCGGGCGGAAGAGATGCAGCACGCCAGCGCCCTCACCCTGGATCGCGATACGCCCCCAGCGCTGCTCGATCTGCGCCAGGCCGTCCCAGCCTTCATAGCTATTGTCGATCAGGGCATCGCCCCGGACCGCCGCGCCCCCGGCCCAGTCCCCGAAATACGCCGCTGGGGCCGTTTCAGCCGGCAGCATCGTGGCGTCCGCCAGCCACAGGGTCTCGGCCTCGAAGCGCAATCGCGTGTCTGCATCGCAGGGAAAATAGGGATGCAGGCCAAGCCCGACAGGCATCGGCGTGTCCGCCAAATTGGTCAGCGAAAGCTCGATCCGGGCCGCGCCCGGGGCCAGCGCGAAGCGTTGCTCCGCCCGGTAGGCCCAGGGCCAGCCGGCACTTCCGTCATGCGCATCAACCAGCACTGCGTGATCCGCGCCCGCGTCTTCGACCGCCCAGCCGGACTGCCAGCCAAACCCGTGCAGGCTATGCGGATGATCGCCGAAATTGAGCGGGAGTTGATAGGTTTCCCCGCCGGCTGCGAACTGCCCGTTCGCGATCCGGTTGGCGTAAGGCACCAGCGGAAAACAGGCGGCGGCGAGCACGTCCGCGGTCCCCTCGGGCGCACGGCGCAGCACGTCACGCCCATCGTGCTGCAACGCCGCGATCGCACCGCCGGTCTCCGGCAACAATGCCAGTTCCCAGCCATGGCCGCCAAGCTTCACAGCCCGACCGAGACCTCGGTCCCCGGCATGCCGGGAACGGACACCCGAAATGCGAACAGGTCACCCGCATGCGGCTCCTCGGCGCGACCATCCGCGTCGAGATGTTTGCTGGCGGTGGTGGCATAGACGGTACGCAGGTCAGGCCCGCCGAACGCGACCTTGGTGATCGCGCCGACCGGGAATGCGACCACGTCCAGCAACTCACCCGCGGGCGAATAGCGCCGCACCGCCGCGCCATTATAGAGACCGATCCACACACAGCCCTCGGCATCCACCGCCGGGCCGTCGGGAAAGCCTTCGCTGTTCGGGATCGTCGCGAACACGCGCGAGTCCCCCAGAATCCCGTCATCCCCGATCGCCGCCGAGTGGATCACGCCGCCCAGCGTATCGACATGATAGAGCGTGCGCCCGTCCGGGCTCACCGCCGGGCCGTTCGAGATGCTCACCGCCGCCGTCTCCGCGACGCAACGGCCATCGCCGCCAAGGCGATAGATGCGCCCGGTCGCTTCACTCTCGCCATCGTCCATCGTGCCGAACCACAGCCGCCCCGCCGGATCGACGGTGCCGTCGTTGAGCCGGTTGCCAGGCAAGGCAGGCTCGGGGTCCGTCAGCGGTGTGAAACTGCGATCGGCGGGATCGAAGATCGCAAGCCCGGTCTGGAGCCCCGCGACGAATTTGCCGTTCGCAGCCGGCAGGCAGAAACCGACCTGCGCCGGCGCGTCCCAGCTGCGCCTCTCTCCGCTCGCCGGATCGAACCGGTGGATCCTGTGCGACTTGATGTCGACGAACCACAAGGCCGCGTCGCGCTGCACCCAGACCGGGCCCTCGAGCAACGGCGCTCCGAGCGCCCAGACCGGCTCCGGCGCGGTCAGCACGACGCCCATCAGCGCCAGCCCGCGTCCACGAAATAGCTGTGCCCGGTCACCAGACGCGCATCGTCTGAGGCGAGGAACAGCACCATCGCCGCAACGTCTTCGGGCGCGAGGCGTCCGTCAAGGCATTGCGCCGCAACGATCTCCGCCTCGCCCTCGGGCGAATACCATTTCAGCTGGCGGGGGGTGCGGACATTGCCCGGGATGACGCAGGTCGCGCGGATGCCGTCGCGGCCCAGATCGCGGGCAAGGCTGCGGGTCAGTCCTTCGATCGCCGCCTTGCACGTCTGGTAGAGAACCAGGTCGCTGAGCCCGAGATGCCAGGAGATCGAACCGAGATTGACGATCGCCCCGCCGCCCCTCGCGCGCATCGCCGGCACCACCGCCTGCGCACAGAAGAAGATGTGCTTGAGGTTCACGCTCAGCCGCTCGTCCCAATAGGCTTCGGTGATCTCGTCGATCGCGTGGCGATCGTCATTGGCGGCGTTGTTGACGAGGATATCGAACCCGCCCGCCCCCTTGATCAGCCGAGCGATCACCGCCTGGAGCGACGCGACATCGGTCAGGTCCACGCGCTCGAAACACGCCTTGTGCCCATCGGCGCTCAACCGCTCGACCAGCAGCTGCGACTCCGCCCCGGCAATGTCGAAGAAGGTCACGTCCGCGCCCTGCCGAGCAAACCCCTCGACAATGCCCGCGCCGATCCCCGAACCGCCGCCGGTGACAAGCACCCGCTTGCCCTTGAGGCTCGGATAGACCGCCGCGGCGGATGCTGCTGCCGGCTGGGTCATGTTCAGGCGGCCGTCCGCGCTGCGATGCTGCGATAGAGTTCTCGGATGCCGAAGGTCCAGGGCGCCGCGTCCTTCGAGGTGGTGACGCGGTTGGTCAACGTGCCGAGCTTCCGCGAACGGATGCGCACCGTGTCGCCGATCTTGTGCGTGAAACCGCGGCCGGGATCGTCGCGATCCTGCACGGGTGCGAACAGCGTGCCCAGGAACAGTGCGAACCCGTCCGGATATTGATGCTCGGACAGCGTCTGGCGGACCAGTTCCAGCGGATCGCGGCTGATCTGGTTCATCGAGCTATGCCCTTCGAGGCGATAGCCCTCCGGCCCCTCGATCAGCAGGTCGAGCTCGGCATTGCGCACGTCGTCGATGCCGAACTGCGCGTCGAACAGCCGCACGAACGGCCCGATCGCGCACGCTGCATTATTGTCCTTGGCCTTGCCGAGCAGCAACGCGCTGCGCCCCTCGAAGTCGCGCAGGTTGACGTCGTTGCCAAGGGTCGCACCGATCACCTTGCCCGCGGCATTGGCAATCACCACCACTTCCGGCTCGGGGTTGTTCCAGCTCGAATCCGAACGGATGCCGATCTCCGCGCCCCAGCCGACCGAGGACAGCACCGGCGCCTTGGTGAAGACCTCGGCATCCGGGCCGATCGCGACTTCCAGATATTGCGACCACATGCCCGCATCGATCAACACGGCCTTGAGCTTCGCGGCGTCCGCGCTGCCCGGGACCACCGATCGGATGCCGCCGCCGATCTTCTCTTCCAGTTCGGCTCGGATCGCCGCGGCCTGGCCCGCGTCGCCCCGCGCCCGTTCTTCGATCACACGCTCTAGCGCCGATACCGCAAAGGTCACGCCGCACGCCTTGACGCATTGGAGATCGATCGGCGCCAGCAGCGCATAGGCGCCACCGCCGATGGTCAGGTCCGTCACATCGCAGAGATACTTGCCCGCCGCACTCGCGGGATCGGGCAGGTCGAACAGATCCGCCGTCGTCGCGGCCACCGTCGACACGTCATGGACGCGGCCTTCGCGCACGATCACGGGAACTGGCCCTTCGGCCAGCATCACCCGGCCGGCAAGCGTCGCCTGCCCGGCATCTTCGGGAAGCGCCGACACGTCAAAAGCTTCAGGCACAACTCTCTCCTTCGCCCGTTTGGAAACGGGTGATGATAGCGCTATCATCACTCTTGCACGCTCACAAGGGGCGCAGCTTCAGATCGTCCAGCTGCCGTCGATCCGCGCGACGGTACCGGCCTGCGCGTTCTCGCGCAGCGCTGCAGGCAGCAACGCCTCCGGCAAATCCTGATAGCTTACCGGGCGCAGGAAGCGGTCGATCGCCAGCGTGCCGACCGAGGTGCTGCGCGGATCCGAGGTCGAGGGATAGGGGCCGCCATGCACCATCGCATGGGTCACCTCGACGCCTGTCGGCCAGCCATTGGCGATGACGCGGCCGACGGTGCGCTCAAGCACCGGCAGCAGAGCCTGCGCCTCTGGATAATCGCCTTCATCGACCTGAAGCGTCGCAGTCAGCTGGCCTTCCAGTTCGCCCAGAACCGCCTTGAGTTCTTCCAGGCTCGCGCAACGCACCACGACCGAGGAGACGCCAAACACTTCGTGCAGATGTACCGGATCGGCTAGGAAGTCCTTGCCAGCGACACTGAACAGCGCCGCCCGGCCGCGGTTCGGGCCATCGGCCTCGACACCTTCGGCAACCTTGGTGACGAACGCACTGCCCGCGAGCTTGGCCTTGCCGCTCTCGAACGCTTCCCAGATGCCGTCGGTCAGCATCACCTGCGCCGCCTGTCCCGACAGCACCTCGCCGGCACGTGCGACGAACGCGTCCAGTTCGGGGCCATCGATACCCATGACGAGGCCGGGGTTGGTGCAGAACTGGCCCGCGCCCATCGCCAGGCTGGCGACGAACGCCTCGGCCAGCGCCGGGCCGCGTGCCTTCAATGCCTGGGGCATCAGGATGACGGGGTTGATCGCCGCCATCTCGGCATAGACGGGAATCGGGCGCGGACGCGCCGCGGCGATGCGCATCAGCGCTTCGCCGCCGCCGCGCGATCCGGTGAAGCCCACCGCCTGGATGCGCGGATCGGCGACCAGCGTCTCGCCCACCTTGCGCGACGTGCCGTTGACCATACCGAACGTGCCGGCCGGCATGCCGCACGTCTCGACCGCGCGGATGATCGCCGTCGCGATCAGCTCGGCGGTGCCGGGGTGCGCGCGATGGCCCTTGACCACCACCGGGCAGCCCGCGGCGAATGCCGAGGCGGTGTCGCCGCCTGCGGTCGAGAAGGCGAGCGGGAAGTTGGAGGCGCCGAACACCGCGACCGGGCCGAGCGGAACCATGCGCAGGCGCAGGTCGGGCCTGGGCGGCGTACGCTCCCGATCGGCATGGTCGATGCGCAATTTCTGCCAGGCGCCATCGCGCACTTCCTTTGCGAACAGACGCAGCTGGCCCACCGTACGGCCGCGCTCGCCGGTGATGCGCGCGGCGGGCAGGCCCGATTCACGGCAGGCGCGCTCGATCAGCACATCCCCCAGTGCCTCGATCTCGTCGGCGATCGTTTCGAGGAAACGCGCACGCGCTTCGAGCGGCTTGGTCGAATAGGGCAGGAAGGCGGCTTCGGCGGCCGCGCAGGCGTCGGCGACGTCCTGCTCGCTGGCGCTGGCAAAGCCGGCATCGGCGATGTCCGCGCCGGCGGCGGGATCATAGGCGTGAAAGCGCGCATCAGATTGACGGCGTTCGCCGCCGATGAAGAGTCCGCCCGTCAGTTCCATGCTCGTCTCCGTAGATCGGCGGCCGCGACGCGATGCGGCAGTCCCGTCCATCTACAAACATCATACGAATTTTCAACCCGGACGGATGTGATTGGTAGCGCTACCAATGCACAGGGTCAATTCGCGCGGCGTTCGCGCGGGCAATGTTCGCGATGTCAGCGCAGCCGTGCGCTCATCAGGAAGCGCTCACGACTCTCTGCCGCCTTGCGCCGCAGTTCGGAGATTTCGCGCTCCTCGGTCGCGTCGAGCATCGCTTCGAGCAGCCGGTTGAAATGCGCACGCATCGCGATCCGCGCCGCGCCCGGATCGCCGGCCCGCAGTGCATCGACGATCGCGGCATGCTCCTGCTGACGGGTGCGGCCGTCATGCTGGCAGACGCTGGCATAGGTGGTGCGCACTTCCGGCACGTCGGTGCGCATCCGCCACAGCGACTTGATGACATGGATGATCGCCTGATTGCCCGATGCCGACGCGATCAGCAGGTGGAACTCCTGATCCGCCTCGGTCGATCTTGCATCGTCGCCATCGTCATGGCCCATGATCTCGAGCAGTTCGTCGAGCCGGTCGAGCGTTTCGGGCGTGATCGTCGAGGCCGCCAGTGCCGCGGCTTCCGATTCGAACAGCGATCGCGCCTCGGTCAGTTCGAACGCGCTGACCGCAGGCGGCTCGTCGCCGCGCGCAGTCTTGCCATCGGTGACGTAGACGCCCGACCCGGTCTTGATGGTCACCAGTCCGCGCGCCTGCAACGCGATTTCCGCCTCACGTACCGTGACCCGGCTGACGCCGAGCTGCTCGGCGATCTCGCGCTCGCCGGGCAGCCGCGATCCGGGGGGATAAGCGCCCCCCGCGATCATCGCGGCAATACGCTCGGCGACTTCCTGAAACAGGCGGCGTTCGGCCATGCAATTCCTCGGTTCGATCCGGTCCGGCCCTCCGAATGCCCTAGCCGCCTTCCATTTGGAATAGGCAATTGGTCCGCAAGGCCGGACGGCGCAGCTTACCGCAGGCGGACGCGGACACTCATGAAATACTGCGGTCCGTAGAATTCGACGTTCCGCGTGCTGCCGACGACCGGCATGTACTCGATCCGCGGTTCGTTGAAGAGGTTGAGCGCCTGAAGCCGGAAATCGACCTGGCGATTGACCCGGAACGAAGCGGTCATGTCGAAGGTGTCGGTGCCCTCGACATAGCGCAGCTGCGTGTTGTTCGAGGTGAACGCCTGATAATAGCGCGAGCGATAGCGGTAGATGCCCTGCAGCGAGAAAGGACCGACCTCATAAAAGCCCTGCAGCGACAGCGTATGCTTCGAATAGCCGCTGAGCCCGGCCGGAGGGATCAGGCCCGGGGTCACCGTCCCGTTGGATTCGATCACATCGCCGTAGCGGATGTCCTGCGTCTTGAAGTCCGACCAGGCGTAATTGTAGCTGAGCTTTGCGCCCAGCCCCTTGAGCGGGCCAGGTAGCCAGGTGAAGCGGTTGGTCGCGGTCACCTCGATCCCGTACAGGTCGCTCTGCTCGTCGCTGTTGGTCGTCTGGGTGACTGGCACCATGTAGCTGGTGCCGCCGATGTTGAATTCCTCATCGGTGATGAACGGCATCAGACCGCCGGTGAAACGCTTGTAGTAGAGCGTCGCGGCGAGCAGCGTTTCCTTGTTCGCATAATATTCGAGCGCGAGATCGGCGTTCCACGACATGGTCGGCTTGAGCCGCGGGCTGCCCGTCGCGGCGATGTTGTCGATCGCGTCAGTAACCGAGGTGAAGCCGGTGCCGGGATCGGCCTCAAGCGCGATACGACGCCCAGCGCCGAGCGCGCTGGGGGCAGGGCGCGACATCGCACGATAGACGCCGGTGCGCACGCGCATCTTGTTGCTGAGGTCGAAGATGGCGTTGAAGCTGGGCAGCCAGCGCGTCGAGCTCGACTTGATCTGAACCGGCGTGAGGTCGTTGGTCGCCACCAGCTGGATCGTTCCGTCGGCGCGGGTAATCACGTCGAGATCCGCCCGGAAGCCATCGGCGGTCACTTCGGTGCGCACGCCGCGCACACCGAAATTGCCGCGAACCGGGATATTGCCCAGCTCGCCCGAATAGGTCGCCATGATATAGCCGGCCCATGTCTTCTCGGTGACCTGCGCATTGTCGACCGAGTCCAGGTTGCCGCTGTTGCCCGGATCTTCGGTGCCGAGATATTCGCGGAACTGGCACAGCACGTCGAAGGTCGCGTAGCTGCCGATCGACGGCGACGAGGCGTCCGCGAGGAAGCCGGTCTGCGGGAAGGGCGTGCGGCAGGCGAGATTGACGCGACGGTCGACCGCCAGGTCGGTCTGGTCGATATTGACGTCGTTGCTGTAGCCGAAGAATTTGCGGCTAGCCCAGCGCCCGCCAACAGCAATCCGCTCGATGAAGCCGTCGAGCTTGTAGCTGGCGTCGGCGCGCAGCGACCAGATTTCGTCGGTGCGCCCGTCCTGAGACCGGGTAAGGCGCGCATCGTCGCTGAACACGTCATGGTCGCGCGGATTGAACCGGGCGTCATAGGTAAAGACCGGCAGATAGCCCTGGGTCATGTCGACCGAATAGGGGATGCGCTGATTGTTGATCGCGGTACGCACGCCATAGATGTTGAACGGGTCGGTGCGCAGCCGCACCTGCCGCGTGATGTCGAGGCGCTTCGTCCGCGAATAGCCGCCGTCGATGCTGACCGTCAGGCGATCCGACGGGCTCCATTCGATATTGCCGCCCAGACCCAGATAGCGCTCGTCGCGCATGAACAGGCCCGAAATGGTCTGCATCGTCGCCGAGCCAGTGGCCGACAACAGCTGGTTATTGTCGCCGATCACGACGTTGCGCAGATTGTAACGCCCCTCCGCCGTGCCGAAATCGTTGCGACGCTCGCTATAGTCGCGGCGCGAATATTGGGCGTCGAGATTGATGTCGATCGTCGGGCTGGGCTGCCACTGGAGTGCACCGAAGATCGCATCGCGACGATCCGACGTCGTCATCTGACGATTGAGGTAAGAATTGGACGCATGGAAGAAGGGCGTGCCGGCATTGCCCTGCTGGCGCGTGACTTCGGTGCAGTTGGAACTCGAAACGACCGCCGCGTTGCAGGTGTACCAGGTCGTGCTGGTGTAGAAGCGCTCGACCGGATCGTTCACGTCGTTGCGCTGAACGCCGATCGAGATGCCGACGTCACCCAGCCCCCCAAGTTCGAACTGGTCGATATAGCTGGCAGTGCCGCGCCATCCCCACGCGCCCTCACCGGTGATCTTGTCCTGATAGGGGTTGAAATTGGCCTTGGCCTCGACCTGGATGCTGCGGCGGCCGTAATCGAGCGGCTTGCGCGTTTCCATCTCGATCAGGCCGGCGACGCCACCCTCGATCAGGTCCGCCTGCTGCGTCTTGTAGATCTTGATCGCGTTGAACAGCTCGGACGGGAACTGGCCGAAATTGACCGCACGATCGCCCGACCCGTTGGTCGCCTCGCGCCCGTTGAACGTCGTCATGCTCAGGCCCGAACCGAGCCCGCGGATCGAGACTTCCGTCGGACCGTAATTGGCGCGGTCGATCGTCGCGCCGGTGATCGTCGCGATCACCTCACCCACCGACTGGCCGGGAAGCTCGCCGATCTCCTTGGACGAGACCGTATCCACGATCGTATCCGAATCGCGCTTAGCCTGGATCGAGGTCTGGATCGTCTCGCGGATCCCCGTGACGATGATGTCCTCGGCCGCGCTCGCATCATCGGCGGGCGCCGTGTCCTGCGCCATTGCCGGAGCGGCCAGAAGCAGCACCGGCAGCGATCCGCCGACGAGCAACGCATGGCGCAACCGGCCCGAGCGAGTGACAGCAACCATCACGGAAATCCTCCCCATTCTTTTATATAGACCAATCTCTAGAAGTGGATCGGCCTATTTGTCAATCCAATTGGCCTGCCAATTGGTATGCATATCCACAAACCGGCGAAGCGGGAGGGCCGGTCCGGCAAGGAACGCCCCTCCCGCGCCTTTCGCCACCTGATCAAGGCATCAGGTGGCTGCGCAACTCGGGTGCGGCAGTGGCCAGGTCGTGCGCTACCATCTTGGCGAACACGCGCGCGCCGGCCTCGCCGACATGGGTATAGTCGAACTTGGGACGCAGCTGGCCGCGCGGACCGGTCTTGGGCAGCTCGACCGCGGGTGCGCGCGCTTCCTCGGCGGGACGGGGCTTGAGCGTCGTGCCCTTGCGCGCTGCCTCCAGTTCTTCGGGCAAAGGCGGAACCTGAGCGAGCGCCGTCGAATCCGCTGCGCCCAGCTTCTGCACCGCGGCGGCGCTGCGCGCATTGAGGTCGATCACCGGCACCTGCAGCGCCGCGCCGACCTTGCGCGCCTCATCCCCCCATGCGGCAAGCGTGTTGTTGAGCTTGCCATCGCGGAACTCGCGCCGCGTCAACGGGGTCACCAGCACCGGGTGCGCGCCCGCCGCGCGCACATCGGCCACCATCTGGCGCAGGTTGGCGCCGAACTCGCCGTTGAGGTCGGTCCAGCGCTCGGCGCGGGTCGATTGGTCGTTATGCCCGAACTGGATCAGCACCCAGGTCTTCTTGTAGCCTGCGACCCTGGCCTCGTTGAGCGCGATGGTCCACGACCCCTCGGCGCGGTAGCTGCGCGTCGAGCGCCCGCCGCGGCCGAGGTTGAGGCAGGCGATGCTCGACTTCACGTGCATCGCGCAGAACATCGACGCCCAGCCGCTGCCCGGCGCCATGGTCGAATCGCCGACCAGGATGACCTTGAACGCATCGATCGGTGCCGCATCGGTGCGCTTTTCGCGCTTGTCCAGCGCGGGCTGGGCCTCCGACTGTGCCTGCGCCGCAGCGGGCAGCGCCAGCACGGCAAGCGCCATGGCGAGTTTCTTCATCTCTCTCTCCCAGTTCGCGGTGCCGCCGTTACGAGAAGAACAGCCCGCCATTGATGTCGACATTGGTGCCGGTGAGGAACGAGGCGTCGCCCGAGGCGAGGAAGGCGACCGCGGCCGCGACCTCGTCCGGATGCCCCTCGCGGCGCAGCGGGGTATTGCCGGCGACCGCGGCGCGGCCTTCCGGCTTGGAGAAGATGTCGTGGAAGCTGGTGCCGATCAGGCCCGGGTTGAGCGCGTTGACGCGGATGCCCTGCGGCCCAAGCTCCTTCGCCCAGCTGCGCGTCAGCGTCATCAGCGCGCCCTTGGACGCGGCATAGATGCTCGCGCCCGGCCCGCCGCCGTCACGCCCGGCCTGCGAGGCGATGTTGACGATCGCCGCGCCGCTTTCGAGGTGCGGGAGCACCGCCTTGGTGACGAGGAAGGCCGATTTGAGGTTGAGGTCCATCACCGTGTCGAAGAAGGCTTCGTCCATCTCGGCGAGCGTTTTCCGGGCGACCATGCCGCCCGCGCAATTGACGAGGATATCGACCTTGCCGCCGAACGCGTCGGTCGCGGCCTTGACCAGCGCGACGACCTCGTCGGCCTTGGTCACGTCGGCGCGCGCGAGTAGCGCAGTGCCGCCCGCTGCCTCGATCGCGTCGAGCGTCGCCTTGGCCGCCGCCTCGTCGCTGCGATAGTTGATGACTACCTTGGCGCCCTCGGCGGCGAGCCGCAGCGAGATCGACTTGCCGATGTCGCGTCCACCGCCGGTGACGATCGCGACCTTGTCCTTGAAACGCATGTAAGCCCCTTAGTTTTCGGTTTTGGGTTGAACGGGTTCGATCCGGCCGCCGAGCCAGATGCAGAGGAGGGAGAGCGGCACGAGCGCCGCGCCGAGGATGAAGATCGGCGCGAAGCTCGTCTTGGTCATCACCGGCACGAGCCAGGTGGTGACCAGCGTGCCCGCGACCGCGGCGGTGCCGCTGATCCCGGCGAGCGAGCCGACCGCGCCGCCGCCGAACCAGTCGCTCGGCAGGGTCTGGATGTTGTTGATCGCGACCTGAAAACCGAACAGGATCGCCGCGATCAGCAGCACCGCATAGAGTGGCGTGGACGCGGTTGCCGTAAGCAGCAGCGCGGGCAGCATGATGACGCAGCCCAAGGTGATGGCGAGCTTGCGTGCCTTGTCCGCGCTCCAGCCGCGCTGGATCAGCTTGCCCGACAGCCAGCCGCCCGAGAGCGAGCCGAGCATCGCGCCGACGAACGGCACCCAGGCGAACATGCCGATCTGCTTGACGTCGAAGCCAAAGCTTTCGTTGAGGTAGATCGGCAGCCACGAGACGAACAGCCACCAGATCGGGTCGAGGAAGAAGCGCCCTGCCATTACCGCCCAGGCCTGTTTGTGGCGCAGCAGCTGGCCCATCGACGGGGCGTAGCCGGCGGGCCTGGCATCACCGTCGACACGCTCGTTCGCGCCCAGGATATGGTCACGCTCGGCCTTGCTCAGCCAGGGATGCGCGTCGGGATCCGACTTGTAGACCCAGATCCAGGGCAGCAGCCAAAGGAAGCCCAGTACGCCGACGATCAGGAAGGCGGTGCGCCAGCCGACCAGGCCGAACAGGATCGCCACCAGCGGCGCCGAGACGATCGCGCCCAGCGAGGCGCCCGCGTTGAAGATACCCTGAGCGAAGGCGCGCTCGGAGCGGGGGAACCAGGTGGCGTTGGCCTTGGCCGCGCCGGGCCAGTTGCCCGCCTCGCTGATGCCGAGCGTGCCGCGGAGCACGCCCAGCATCGCCATCGACCGGACCATCGAATGCGCTGCGATGGACAGCGACCAGACGATGATCGAGATCGCAAAGCCCATTCGCGTGCCGACCACGTCGAAGATCTTGCCGAACAGCGACTGGCCGAGCGCGTAGAAGACCATGAAGATGGTCACCAGCAGCGCATAATCTTCCTTGCCGGCGCCAATGTCCTTGGCGACCGCGGGCCACATCACGGCGAGCGCGTTGCGGTCGATGTAGTTGATCACGGTCGCGACCGCGATCAGGCTGATGATCCACCAGCGGAAACCCGATTTCATTTGCCTGCCTCTCCGTCGAACCGGCCGACCGGTCCGCGCCATTCGAGCCTGCGCCCGTTCACGGTGACGCTGTGCGCCTTGTCCGCTGTCGTATCCGCCGCGATGGCGACGAGGATCTGCCGCCCGCCGGCCATCGAAATCGTCGCGATGCGCGCGCCGCCCGCCTCGCTCATCGACAGGCCGGTCACCGCGCTGCGGCTGCCGGTCGTGGTCTCGCTCGATGCATCGTAGCGGCCGTGCGGTTCGACCAGGCTCACGAACGCGGCGTCGCCCGCACCCGCGATCCGCTGGATCACCACGGGCTCGCGCCGCAGGTTGAAGCGCGGATCGTTGGCGCCGCTTTCGGCCAAGATCACCTGCGCACCGGCGGTGGCCATGCGATAGGTGTAGAAGCGGCCGCCGGTGATCCAGGTCACCCGGCCCTGCCCGTTGGCCAGCCGCGCTGTCGCATCGACCCAGAGGTGCTGATAGCCGTTCGCCTTGCCCAGCACCGGCCGCGTGGTCACGTTCGACGCGAGCTTGAGATCGGTGTCGATGATGTGCCCGGCGAAGTGCAGCGGCAGATCATAGGTCGCCGTCCCCGCATTCTTCACGGTCAGCAGGTCGAGCACCAGCGGCGGGTTCTTGCCCATATCGAGCTGGACCAGCGCGCGGCGGAAGGTGACGCCGGGATAGGCCCCCGCCATCTCGCCGATCGACCAGCGGGTCGGCCCCTCGCCCTTGAAGCCAAGCTGCACCGGCGACACCGCTTCGGCGGGCTTGAGCTTCGCATTGAAATGGCTGGTCTCGTTCACCGCCAGCGTGTTGTGGGCGATGGTCTGCTGCGCCCAGCTGTCATTCTCGGGCAGATAGCGCCCGCCGTCCTTGGCCTCGATATTCAGGAATCGCACCGCGCCGTAGTCGGTCACGATGGCGTTGCCATCGTCGTAGAGCAGCCAGTTCAGCTTGTCGAAATGGCCGTGCCCCATGCCCTGGGCGGTGTTCTTGGCGACGACGACCTGTGCCTTGTCCTCTGCGCCCGAGCGCAGGATGGCGAGCGCGCCGTCCTTCCCCTCCGGTCCGTCGCGCAGCAGCGCCGAGGCGAAGGCGAACGGCTTGGCCTTGCCCGCAGCGAGATCGCGCGCGACCGCGAAGCCCTGCGGCGACAGCGCGACCTTGTTCTGCCACTCCGCGATGCCGAGCAGCCCGGCGTCGCCGCTCGCGGCATAGCCGATTGCCACGCCCTGATAGAGTTCCTCGGTCCTGAGGCTCTTGTCGGGCATCGCATCGTTGATCGGGAAGAAATAGCCCGCATACGTCGTCTGTACCGCTGTACGGATCGCCTTGAGCACGATGCCGTCGCGATAGTCGAAGATCTTCCGCTCGGGCTCATTGTCCTGAATCGCCTGCGCGAACACGACGAAGGGCTGAAGCGCGTAGCGCTGATAGTATGGCCCTTCGGCATAATAGCCGTCGGGCGAGAAGAGCAGGTCGAGCTGGCGCAGGAAGCCGACCTTGCCGCTGCGGTCGCTGCCCTTGAGTGCCTGTTCCACCAGCAGCTTGTCGCGCAGCACATAGCCGGTCATGCCGACCCCGGCATTGGCCCAGGTCGAGTGGTTGTGGATGCGGTCGAACGTCGCCGGTTCGCCGGTCAGGAAGGCGGCCATGCGGCGGAACACATTATCGTCGATCGTCCTGCGATCGGCGGGCGTGAGGTCGCCGCGCACCGCGTCATAGCCCTGGATCGCATGGACCAGCCACACGCTGTCGTTGAGGCTCTGCCAGAACAGCCGTCCGGGCACCTGATTGGCGGCGGCGGGATGCTTGCCGAGGCCGGGGTAGAGCTTGGCATAGGCCAGCAGCATGTCGCGGACATAGTCCGCATAGCGCTTGTCGCCGGTCACCCGGTAGAGCGTTCCCGCCATCTGGATGAGCTTGTAATTGGCCTTGTGCCGCTCATGCGTCGGCCCGCCGCCGCGATCCCTAGGCACCGGCACATCGATGCCCGCGCGGATGCCGGCCTCGACCGCCTTCTTCGCCGAGGCCAGCTCGCGCGCGAACAACGGGGCGCGAGCGCCGTCCGCCGCCATGGCGCGATACGCCTCCGTGCTCGCGAGCACGGGCGCCGCATCCTGCGCCAATGCCGGCGCGGTGCTGGCGAGCAAGACGGCGATGATCCCGGCGCGGATCACGGGCGGCCCTCCACGCTGTTGCCGGCCAGCGTCACATCTGGCCTGCCCTGTTCGTAGAGGTTGGTGACGCGCGGCTCCGGCGTCGCGGCAAACTGGTTGTCGGCGATCCGCACGACCGGCGCGCCGACACTGTTCGCCACCTCGATCCCCGCGGCATCGGCGAAGCGGTTGCGCGCGATCTCGACCCGCTGGACGCCTGACAGCCGTACCGCGCCGCCGCGCGCCACGTCGTTGCCGGTCATCGTGAAATGCGGGCCGAACGTGCTCTCGTCCGTGCCCAGCCGCGTGACGTTCGCCACGGTCGCGACATCGGCGAACTGGTTGTCGACAATCTCGATCGCCTCGGCGCTGTAAAGCCCCTTGGCGCCGATCTCGGCCGCCGCGGCGACGATCGCGCCGCTGACCCTCGCAAAGCTCGACCCGCGTACTTCGACCTTGTCGGCGAACGTCGCCGGGGTCGCCGCGAATACGTCGAAGCCCGGCGCGTTGAGGTCGCGCACCGCGACACCCTCCAGCGTTACGCGATAATTCGAAGTGCTCACCGACTGCGGCGCGCGAACCAGTGCGTTGCCCGCCGCAGCCGGTGAGGCGGCGCCGGAGAAGGTCGCGCCACGAAGGACGATGCTGCCGCCGGGAAGCAGCTGGAACAGGGTCGGGGACGCGCTCTCGATCACCGCCTCGCGCGGGCCGGTGATCGTCAGCGGGTGCGCGATTACGATCGGTGCGGTGACGCGATGGATGCCGGCGGCGACGCGGACGGTGTCGCCGGCGGAGGAGCCCGCCACCGCCTTGGCCAGCATGCCGTCGCTGGCGGGTGCCGCGATCTCGCGTCCCGCCACACTCGCAGGTGCATCCTTCGGGTACCAGGCGGGCCCCACCTCGCCGCGCTTCAACACGACGAGGTCGCGCGGAGCGCCTGCGGTCACCGACGGCTCGGCCGGATAGAGCAGGCCGTTGGCGGCGCGCTCGAGCTTGACTGCCTGCTTCACGTTTCCAGCCAACGCCATGCCCGTCACGGCGCCCTCGAAGCGCACGATATCCTTGCCGTCGGCATTGGCGATCAGGTTGCGCTCGAACCAGCTGTCGATCGGCGGGGCGCTGCGTTCGGCGTCGGCGCCCGCGCCAAAGGTCACGCGCGCCGCCTCGATGATCGAGTTGCGCTCGATCCGGGCATTGGCGACCTGATGATAGCGGTTGATCGCCGAGTTGGGCACGCCGTTCATCACCGCGATCGCGCTCAGAAACGAAGTGCCGGTGATGCCCTCGAGGTAATTGTCGCGGACGATCTGGTCGCGATTGATGACCCGGATGCCGCCCGTGCTGGGCTTGCCGCGCCCCATGAATACATTGCGCTCGACCAGATTGCCGTTGCCATGGCGCAGGACGACCGCGCCCTGCGACTCCACGAACATGTTGCTGCGAATGATGTTCGCGCCCGACTTGATCGAAACGATCTCGACCTCGCCGTCGCAATGCTCGAACCAGTTGCGCTCGACCACGCTGTTCGAATCGCTCAGCGATTCGTCGCTGGTGCCGATACGGATGGTCTCGCCGCCATTGGAGCCGAGCGGCGGGCGCGGGCCGAAATAATTATGGTCGATCCGCGCGCGATTCTTCTGCGGCTGCCCCTTGGGCCTGATCACCGCCAGCGTCACCCCGGCATTCCCCTTGCCCGCGAACCAGCTGTGATCGACCCGGTTGTCGGTGCCGTAGATCGCGACCCAGATATCCTCGGCCCGCCGGTCGGGGTTGGTGAAATGGTCGACGACGATCTGCGTCAGCCGCACATTGCGCGCGACCGTCTTGGAGTCGCGGCGGAAGGCGATCAGCTCCTTGGTCGGCGAGAAGCCGTTGCGGAAAATCAGACCCGACACCACCAGATGCGCGCCGCCGATGCGCAGGTTCGACTGGCCGGAAATTATGACCTTGCCCGGTGTCTGCGCGGCGAGCGTGATCGGCTTGTCCGCGGTCCCCTCGCCCGAAAAGACGATCTGGAAATCGCGCCATTCGCCGTCGGCAAGCAGGATACGATCGCCCGGTGCTGCCCTTTTGACCGCGGCGGCATAGGCAGCCTGATCGCGCACCAGATGATCGGCGGCCAGCGCAGGAAGCGGCGCCAGCAGCACGCATGTGACCAGCGCCCCCATTGCCCGCATGCCGTCCGCTCCTTTCGATCTGTTCTGCACACTGGACTAACCAAGTGGCATAAACTGTTCAAGTGATGATTATACCACTTATCAGAATTGGTATATTACCGTCATTGCTCGCCTCGCCGGGCGCCGGTCCGGCTTTGCCGCAGCGCCTCGCCCCGCTATAGGCGCGCGCATGGCAGACATCCTGATCCTCACCACCGGCGGCACCATCGACAAACTCTATTTCGATGCGCTGAGCGAATATCAGATCGGCGACAGCGTCGTGGCGAGACTGCTCGCGGTCGCCCGCTCGGCGCTTGAGGTCCGCGTGGTCGAGCTGATGCGCAAGGACAGCCTCGAGCTGACCGACGAGGATCGCGCGTCGATCGCACAGGCAGTGCGCGATGCGCCCGAGGATCGCATCGTCATCACCCACGGCACCGATACGATGACCGACACCGCCGCCGCGCTGAAGGACATTCCGGGCAAACGCGTCGCGCTGCTCGGCGCACTCGCCCCCGCGCGCTTCGCCGAGAGCGACGCCGCGTTCAACCTGGGCATGGCCTTCGCCACGGTGCAGGTCGCGGCCGAACCGGGCGTTTGGATCGCGATGAACGGCACCGTCTTCGCCGCGGGCAGCGTGCGCAAGGACCGCAGCCGCAACAGCTTCGTTCCAATCTGACTCCGGCTTTGCGCCGCTGAACCAGAACTATCTTTCGGCCCGCATCATATCCTATCTATTAGATAGGAGTTTAGACGGAGATCGATCATGGGCAGGCAGCAGGCGATGGTGGAAATCTATCCGCGCAATCTTGAGCGGTTAGTCGCCGGCCTGCGCGACGCGCGCTGCGAATGGCGGCAGGGCCACGACCGCCATGCCGAGCAGGGCATCGAATTCCCGTCACGCCGGGTGCTCGCGCGGCTGCTGCGCGAGCTGGGCACCGCACTCTTCCCGCTCCGTCTCGGCCCGCCCGAATTGACCGCGAGCAACGAGAACGCCTGGGTCGAAGCGACGCTCGAATCCACTCTCTCCCAGCTCGGCGCGCAGATCGAGCTGGAGTTGCGCATCGCCCGCCCCGGCATCTCGCGAATCGAGGAAGGCTATGCGGTCGAGCATATCCTGACCGACTTCGCCGAGAGCCTGCCCGGCATCCGCCGCCTGCTCGATGAGGATGTCGCGGCCGGCTATGCCAACGATCCCGCCGCGCGCAGCGTCGACGAGGTACTGCTGTCCTACCCATCGATCGCCGCGATCATCCACCACCGGCTCGCGCACCGCCTCCACGCGCTCGGCGCGCCGCTGGTGGCACGGGTGATCGCCGAGGTGGCGCATGGCGAAACCGGGATCGACATCCACCCCGCTGCGCGCATCGGGCGCAGCTTCTTCATCGATCACGGCACCGGCATCGTCATCGGCGAGACAGCGGTGATCGGCGACCGGGTGCGCATCTATCAGGGCGTGACGCTGGGCGGCGAGCCGATCCCGGCGGGAGCTGCGCATCGCGGCGACACCCGGACGCGTCGGCATCCGCGGATCGGGGACGATGTCGTGATCTTTCCAGGCGCGGTGCTGCTCGGCCCGATCGATGTCGGTGCACGCAGCCGGATCGGCGGCAATGTCTGGCTGCGCGACGACGTGCCCGAAGACAGTCTGGTCGAGCTGCCCGCGCTGCGCACGCGCCAGCTCGGCGATTGATCAGCCGAATCCTGGGGAAAGTGGTGCCCGGGGACGGAGTCGAACCGCCGACACTGCGATTTTCAGTCGCATGCTCTACCAACTGAGCTACCCGGGCCCAACCGGCGAAGCCGGGGACGTATATGCTTCCGGGTTGAACCGGAAGGCGCGCTCTTAGTCGCGGGATTCGCCGCTGTCCAGCCTGCTTTGCGCACCTTCCGCATCTTCGGGGTCGATCGCCGCACCCGGCAGGCGATATCCCTCGCCCAGCCATTGCAGCAGGTCGCGGTCCTTGCAGCCGCGGCTGCAGAAGGGCTTGAACGCCGGATCGCCCGGCTTGCCGCAGATCGGGCAATCGTCGCGTTTCACTTTTGCTCCACAAACTTCGTGCGTCCGCCGGTGCGGCGGTGCAGCTCCGCGACCCATTCGGGCTCGCGCTCCAACCGGCGCAACAGCGCCGGATGCAGGATATGGGTATCGGGTGCCGGCGGGGGAAGGCGCTCCAGCCGACGCAGCTCGGCACGCAGCGCGGCACCCGCCGGATCGGCGGCCAGCTGTTCGGGCAGCGACATGCGCTGGCGCCGCCGCACGATCTGGAGGAAGCCGAAGCCGTTCATCGCCGTCCGCTCGAACGGCTGCGGCAGCGCGGCGTCGATCGCCTCCGCCACTGCATTGCGTTCATTCTTGTTGGCCAGCGTCGGAAAGTCGATCCCGACCGATCCGGTGATCTCCATCCGCTCCATCGCCTGCGCGATCGCATGCGCTGCGCTGATCGAGAGCACGCCAAGCGGAGCGGCGCCATCGACATCGAACAACGTCATCGCGGGCGTCACCACCATGCGCAGCGCGCCGCCGGCAAAGGCGATCTCGCCGCTCGCCGCTTCCTCGAGCAGCTCGGACCAGCCCGCATCCTCGAGCAGATCGGGTTCGTGGGCGCGCAGCTGCCGCACTGGCAGATCGGTCGCCTTGATCCGGGTGAGCAGATCGGGGCCGGGCATTGGCGGCGCATCGGCGGGAACCGCCTTGGGAAGCTTGGCCCGCCCGATCTCGGCGATCGCCTCGCGCACGATGCGTGCAGTGAAGCTCCCGCCTTGCGTGATGCCGGGGGGAAGCGGGTCGCAGAGCGCCTCCTCGCCGCTGTCGAGCTGGATCTTGCCGGTGACCCGGTCGATCAGGCGCGCACGCGCGACGGTGCCGGTGCGCAGGCCGGGCAGTTCGATCGCCGCTTTCCAGATCACCCCGCGCGCGACCAGCGCCGCGCGGTTCTCACCGATCCCCGCCTCGTACAGCCACTCAGCCAAGGGGGTAGCCCGCACTCTCCAGCAGTGCGCGGGTCTCGAACACCGGGAGACCGACGACGCCCGAATGGCTTCCCGACAGGAAACGCACAAACGCCTCGGCGCGACCCTGGATGGCATAGCCGCCTGCCTTGCCCATCCCCTCGCCGCTCGCGACATAAGCGTCGATCTCGGCATCGGTCAGCCGCTTGAACGCGACGATGGTATCGGACAGCCGCATGCGTGCCTTGCCGGTCGCATCGATCAGGCACACGGCCGACAGGCAATGGTGCCGCCGCCCCGACAACAGCCCCAGCATGCGGCGCAGATCGGCCTCGTCCTCCGGCTTGCCGAGGATGCGGCGGCCGACGGCAATGGTAGTATCGCCCGCCAGCACGATCTCGTCGTCCGCACGCGCGACCGCCTGCGCCTTGCCGAGCGCGATACGCTGCACATAGGCGCGCGGCAGCTCGCCCTTCAGCGGTGCTTCGTCGATGTCCGGGGCGGCGATGGAATCGGGCGCGACGCCGATGCGCACGAGCAAGTCACGGCGGCGCGGCGATGTGGAAGCGAGCACGAGCCGCATGGGATTCTCTAGAATGGATCCCCGCCTGAGCGGGGATGATCGGCTGACGCGCAGCCGATCACTTGAAGCGATAGGTGATGCGGCCCTTGGTCAGGTCATAGGGCGTCAATTCGACGAGCACTTCGTCGCCCACCAGAACGCGGATGCGGTTCTTGCGCATCTTGCCGGCGGTGTGGCCCAGAATCTCGTGATCATTCTCGAGCCGGACGCGGAACATGGCGTTGGGGAGAAGCTCCACAACCCGGCCGCGCATTTCAAGCAGTTCTTCCTTGGCCAAACAAACCTCTAGCGATGGAGCGGAAAAAAGACGCGGTGCCTTACTCTTCCTTGACGCAAAAGGAAAGCGGCACAGTTTGCGTCGCGTTACGGCAACAATGACTTTCCCGCTGTTCGCTTGATGCGACGCGCATTCGGGGCCACATGGGGGCCATGCTGATCGAGACCGAAGCCACGCCCAACCCGGCAACCCTGAAGTTCCTGCCCGGCCGTACCGTGATGGATGCCGGCACCCGCGATTTCGCGACTCCCGAGGAGGCCGAAGCCTCGCCGCTGGCCGAAGCGCTGTTCAACCTCGGCGACGTCACCGGCGTGTTCTTCGGCCGCGATTTCATCTCGGTGACCGCGGCGCCCGGCGTCGACTGGACGGGCCTCAAGCCCGACGTGCTCGGCATCCTGCTCGACCATTTCAGCGCGAACATGCCGTTGTTCCGGCAGGGAAGCGCGGCTGGCTTCTCGGTTCCGGCCGAGGAAAGCTTTACCGACGATCCCGAGGACGCAGACATCGTCGCCCAGATCAAGGACCTGATCGAGACGCGCGTCCGCCCCGCGGTCGCCAATGACGGCGGCGATATCGTCTATCGAGGCTTCGACAAGGGGAAGGTCTATCTGCAGATGCAGGGCGCCTGTTCGGGTTGCCCCTCCTCGACCGCGACGCTCAAGAACGGGATCGAACAATTGCTCAAATATTATGTGCCCGAAGTCACCGAAGTGCGTGCCGTCTGATGGGAACGCCGCTGAACGAGGCCGGCCTCGACACGATCTTCCGTACCGCGCGCACCTATAACGGCTATCTTCCGGGCGAAGTGACCGAAGCGGACATCGGCGCCATCTACGACCTGCTCAAGATGGGGCCCACCTCGGCCAACATGCAGCCGGCACGTTTCGTCTGGTGCCTCAGCCAGGAGGCGAAGGACAAGCTCGCCGCCTGCGCGAGCGAGAAGAACGCGCCCAAGATCAGCGCCGCGCCCGCAGCGGTGGTGATCGGCATGGACTATGATTTCCATGAGCAGCTGCCCTGGCTGTTTCCGCACACCGACGCGAAGAGCTGGTTCGAGGGACCGCAGGCGAACAGGGTCGAGGGCGCGCTGCGCAATTCCTCGCTGCAGGGCGCCTATTTCCTGATCGCCGCACGCGCGCTGGGCTGGGATACCGGGCCGATGTCGGGCTTCGACGCTGCGAAGGTCGACGCCGCCTTCTTCGCCGACCAGCCCTCGGTCCACGCCAATTTCATCGCGACCTTCGGCAAGGGCGATCCGGCGAGCATCTTCGGCCGCAGCCCGCGGCCTGAATTCGGGCAGTTCAACCAGATTGCCTGACGCGCCGCTCACCCTCGTCATCGAAACCGCCACCGCCGCCTGCTCCGTCGCTCTGATCCGCGGCGGCGCGGTCGTGGCCGAACGGCATGAGGAGGTCGGCCGCGGCCATGCCGAGCGGTTGATCCCAATGATCGCCGAGCTGCCCGATGGCGGCCGCGCGGACCATATCCTCGTGGATTGCGGCCCCGGCAGCTTCACCGGCATCCGCGTCGGGATCGCCGCGGCGCGCGGCCTGGCGCTTGGCTGGGGCGCGAGCATCGCCGGCTTCTCGTCGCTTCCGCTGGTCGCCGCTGCCGCATTCGCCGCCGACCCCGAATTGTCCACGCTTGCCGCCGTCCTCGAAGGAGGACATGGTGAAGTCTTCATGCAGCGCTTCACCCGCCCGCTGACCGAAACGGGTCCGTTCGCTTCGCTCAAGCCCGAAGCGGCGCTCGCTGCGCTGGGCGGCGCCGTCGCAGCGGGCAACGGCATCCGCCACCTCGCTGCGCTGGACCCCTCGCTCGATCTGCGCGAGGCGCTGCCCCGCGCGGCCGGGGTGGCGCTGATCGACCCCGGCTTCACAGCTCTGGCCGCCCGTCCCATCTATGGCCGGGCGCCGGACGCCAAACCCCTGCCCGCCATCCCGCCGGCAAGATGAGCACGGCGCCGCAGATCGTCGAGATCGTTCACGGCACACCCGCCGATATCGCGATGCTCAACGCCATCATGGCCGATGCGTTCGACCCTCGCTTCGGCGAGGCATGGACCCCCAGCCAGTGTCTGGGGATGATCGCACTGCCCGGCGTCTGGTTCAGCATCGCCTGGAGCGGCAACCGGCCCGCCGGCTTCGCGCTGGCCCGCGCCGTGGCGGACGAAGCGGAACTGCTGCTGCTCGCCATCCGGCCCGCATTCCGCCGCAGCGGCATCGGCACGGCATTGCTCCGCTCGATCGTCGCCGACGCGCACGAACGCGGCGCAGAGATGCTGCACCTGGAAGTGCGCGCCAACAATGAAGCGATCAGGCTTTACCGAAACGAAGGCTTCGAAAAGATCGGCGAGCGCCACGATTACTATCGTGGAAACGACGGTAAACTGTTCGACGCACACACGTTTTCAAAACACATCCGCTGAAATCGACGAACAGCACTGCAACTGCACTTGCAATCGATCGTTTCCCGATCAATAGCGCGCAGCACGGCGTGTAACCTTGCGGCCGTCGCATCAGTACGAAAGGATCACCATGGACGCTCAGAACGACATGCAGGAAACGCTGGTCACGCTGACCGCGGATATCGTCGCTGCGCATGTCAGCAACAACAGTGTCGCAGTCTCGGATCTTCCGCTGCTGATCGCGAATGTTCATGGCGCGCTTGCCGGTCTTGGCACCAAGGCGCCCGAACCTGAAGCAAAGAAGCAGGAGCCGGCGGTTTCGATCCGTTCTTCGATCAAGCCCGACTATATCGTCTGCCTTGAGGACGGTAAGAAGCTCAAGATGCTCAAGCGCCACCTGATGACCCACTATCAGATGACGCCCGAACAGTATCGCGCCAAGTGGAACCTCCCCGCCGACTATCCGATGGTCGCACCCAATTATGCCGAGCAGCGCCGCAGCCTCGCCAAGAAGATCGGCCTCGGCACCAAGCGCCGCAAGCGCTGAGTTTTCTTGATAGGGCGGTGGTGCCGCTCAAACGGAAACGCCGGTCTGGGCCATGGCCCGGGCCGGCGTTGTTCGTTCTTGGTCCCTTTTTTCTCGGGCCGATTGTCGCTACATCACCGCCATGGCCCGCAAGATCGATCTCGAAGCCCTTTGTCACGAAAAGGGTCTCCGCATCACCGAGCAGCGCAAGGTGATCGCCCGTGTCCTCTCCGAAGCGGAGGACCATCCCGATGTCGAGAAAGTCTATGCCCGCGCGTCGGCAATCGATCCCGGCATCTCGATCGCGACGGTCTATCGTACCGTCCGGCTGTTCGAGGAGGCGGGAATCCTCGATCGCCACGATTTCGGCGACGGCCGCGCGCGCTACGAACCCGCGCCCGAAGCGCATCACGATCACCTGATCGATGTTGAAACCGGCAAGGTGATCGAATTCGTCGATCCCGAGCTCGAGTTGCTCCAGAAGCAGATCGCCGAACGCCTCGGCTTCCGGCTGGTCGATCACCGCATGGAACTCTACGGCGTTGCCCTCGACCGGAAAGCGTAGGCCTGTTGGCCGAAGCCTCGACGGGCACCGCTGACCTGCCCGGCCGGGGGGAGAGCTTGACGCAACGCCGCATCGCCGCCGCGCGCGGCGAGCGGACGCAACTCACCCCGTCCGAAACCTTCCGCTTCTGGCGGCGAATCGGGCTGCTGCTGCTTACGCTGCTCAGCCATGTGCCGATGCATTATCTGTGGCGGCTGCTGCACCTGCCCTCGCCCTGGCCGCGCTGGTTCCTGCGCCGCGTCGGGAGGATCGCGGGCGCGCGGGTCCAAGTGATCGGCATCCCGCTGCGCCGCGACGTCTTCTACATCTCCAACCACCTGTCTTGGATCGACATCCTGGCGCTCGGCGGGGCCAGCGGTACCGCCTTCGTCGCCAAGGCGGAAATCGGGGAGACGCCGGTCGTCGGCTGGCTCGCGAGCCTCAATCGTACCGTCTATGTGAAGCGCGAGAACCGGATGGGTGTCGCGGAGCAGATCAATCAGCTGCGCGACGCGCTGACCGACAATTGGGCGATCGCCGTCTTTCCCGAAGGCACCACCACCGACGGCCGCTCGCTGCTCCCGTTCAAGACGCCGATGCTGCGCGTGCTCGAGCCGCCCCCGCCCGGCGTGATGGTCCAGCCGGTGCTGCTCGACTATGGCGCGGTCGGTGAAGAGATCGGCTGGGTCGGCGAGGAAGGCGGGATCAACAATGCCCGGCGCGTGCTCGCCCGCCGGCACAGCTTTCCGCTGCGCATCCACTTCCTCGAGCCGTTCGATCCGCGTGACTTTCCGGGCCGCAAGGCGATCGCCGCCGAAAGCCGTCGCCGGATCGAGGAGGCGCTGGTCGCCGCGCTCGGCGGGCCGCTGCGCCCCTTTGCCTGGCCGGTAGGGCCGGTGAACTACACGCCGCCGAGCGACTAATTGTCGGTTTCAGCGCGTTTCCCGGGAAGCGGTTGCACCACGGGTTCCAGCGGTGCGAAAGCGACACCGCCCTCGCTCACCACATCGCGCGTCTCGACCACCGGGATGATGACGTCATTGCTGGCCGTGACCTGATCGAACGCGCCGGCCTGGAAGATCGCCGGATCGGTGCGCAGGAAAGGCGGCGGATCGGGCGGCTTCACGACCTGTTCGGCCACCACCAGTCGCGGCACGCCACGGCGCACCCGCGGATCCTCGATCTCGTAGTTCACGACCGAAACCTGACCGCCGAGCTCGGTGATCTCAAACAGCCGCCGCGCGAATTCGCGCGGGAAGCGGATGCAGCCGTGCGAGGCGGGATAACCCGGCAGCACCCCGGCGTGCAGTGCGATCCCGGTCCAGGTCAGCCGCTGCATGAACGGCATCGGCGCGTTGCTGTACAGGTTGGAGCGGTGGAATTCGCGCTTCTGCAGGATCGTGAACTCGCCCGCCGGGGTCGATTTGCCGCGCTTGCCGGTCGAGACCGTAGAGGCTGCGATCAGCACCCCGTCGCGATAGACATAGGCGATCTGGCCAGGCAGGCTGATCAGGATCGAGACCGCGGCCGGGCCGCTTGCTTTCTGCAAGACCGCGTCTTCAAGCCAGGCCCATTGGCCGTTGCGCAGCAGCAGTTCCTCATCGCCCGAAGCGTGGATCTGTTGGGCGGCGGCTGGGATCGCAAGAGCAAGCGCGATGCCCATTCCGCCCCCCAGAATCCCCCGCAACCCTGCCCGCACGCTGACCATTCTCCGCCTCGACTCGCCGATGGTTAACGACGCCTTGCCCAAACGGGTGCCATGCAAACCGCCGGTTTAAAAGCTGAATCCATCGGCGTCGCGATCCCGCTACGGCCGTTGCCCAACGACAAACCGAGCCACAGATGGGGTGAACCGGTGGCTTTGCGGGGAGTTGTTCAGGCGAATCGGAAGATTCATTTGCTATATTCTGCCGCAGAGCGAGTTTTAGTCGGGGCGCAGGCAGCGCATGAATGAACTGATCGACGCGGTGGCTTCGCGCCGTGCTTTTCTCAAGTCCGCGGCTGCGGTCGCGGGTACAGGACTACTGGCAGGGTGCGCCGCACGTACCGTCACCACGGCCGCGGTCCCCGCCCCCGCTGCGCCCATCCCGGTTCCCCCGCCGGTCGCCACGGCCATCGCTCAGCCGGCCCAGCTCTCCACCGCCCCGCGCGGCATCCGCCCCGAACTGTTCGAGCGCGCCATGGCTGCGCTCCAGCGCCACGGCAGCCGCATCCGCCAGCAGGATCGCATCGCCATCGCCGATTTCTCGCTGCCCTCCTCGCGGCTGCGCTTCCATTTCGTCGATCTTCACAATGGCGCGGTGCGCTCGATGCTGGTCTCGCACGGCATTGGTTCGGATCCCGAGCATACCGGGATGCTCCAGCGCTTTTCGAACGAGGTGAATTCGGAAGCGACCTGCGAGGGCGCGTTCCTCGCCTCAAACTATTATGTCGGCAAGCACCAGCTCTCGCAGCGGCTGATCGGCCTCGATTCGACCAACAACAACGCACTCGATCGCGCGATCGTGATCCACGCCGCCTGGTATTCGAACGCCGACATGATCGCTCGGCACGGCAAGCTCGGCCGCAGCCAGGGCTGTTTCGCGGTCGGCCAGAACGAGCTCGACAAGGTCTTCACCCTGCTTGGCGAAGGCCGGATGATCTACGCCGAAAAGACCGCCTGACCCGGGTTATTGGCGCGCCCGGCCTGGCGCGGCTAAGACCGAGCGATGACGGAAACCCTGTCCCCGGTCCTTCCCGACGAAGTCGATCGCGCCGCGCGTGCCGTGCTCGAAACCGCGTGCGCCCGAAAGCTCAGCCTAGCCACCGCCGAAAGCTGCACCGGCGGCATGCTGGCCTCGCTGCTCACCGATGTAGAGGGCGTCAGCGCCACCTTCGAGCGCGGCTTCGTCACCTATTCGGTCGATGCCAAGTGCGAGCTGCTTGGCATCGCCCATGATTTCGTCGAGCGTTGCGGGGCCGTCAGTCGCGAGGTGGCGGTGGCGATGGCCATCGGCGCGCTCGCCGCGTCCCGCGCCGACATCGCGCTGGCGATCACCGGCTTCGCCGGTCCCGCCGGACCAGGCGACGAGCCCGGGCTGGTTCATTTCGCCTGCGCACGGAAAGGGCGTGACACCGCGCATCGCGAAGCGCATTTCGGCGACATCGGCCGCGGACCCGTTCGGATCGAATGCATGCGGGTGGCGTTGGAGATGATCGCAGAAGCGGTGAAGGGGAACTGATGACGAGGCACCGTTTCTACTCGATCCACTCCCATGGTCTGGTGCGCGTCGGCGCCTGCACCCCGCGCGCGACGGTCGGCGACATCGCCGCCAACACCGAATCGCACATCGCGCTGGCGAAGCAGGGCGATGAGGCGGGCGCCGACCTGCTCGTCTTCACCGAACTGGGCATCACCGGCTATGCGCTCGACGATCTGCATCTGCAGGACGCGGTGCTGCGCGCGACCCGCGCTGGGCTGACCAAGCTGATCGCCGCAAGCGCCAAGCTCAAGCCCGTGCTGGTCGTGGGCGCTGCGCTCGAACGCAACGGCCGCCTCTACAATTGCGCTGTCGTCATCGCGCGCGGGCGCGTGCTGGGGGTGGTGCCCAAGACCTTCCTGCCCAACTATCGCGAATATTATGAGAAGCGCTGGTTCGCTTCGGGCCTAGGCCTGTCGGGCGAGATCGAGCTGGCCGGCCAGACCGTGCCGTTCGGCCCCGACCTGATCTTCGCTGCCGACGATCTGCCCGATTTCGTCTTCCATGCCGAGATCTGCGAGGATTTCTGGGCACCGATCCCGCCGTCCACCTATGGCGCGCTCGCCGGGGCAGCGATCCTCTGCAACCTCTCCGCATCCAACGTCACGATCGGCAAGGCGCGCCAGCGCGCGATGCTGTGCGCGGCGCAGTCCGAACGCGCGATCGCTGCCTATGTCTTCTCCGCCTCGGGGCCGGGGGAAAGCACGACCGACCTCGCCTGGGACGGGCAAAGCCTGATCCATGAGCTGGGCGAGCTCCTCGCCGCATCGGGCCGCTTCGATGTCGAGGAGGAGATGATCCTCGCCGATATCGACGTCGCCCGGATCCGGCAGGAGCGGATGCGGTTCGGCACCTTCAACGACAGCGCCGCCGCGACCGGGCATCCCGAGAGCGAGTTCCGTCGCGTCGGCTTCGCGCACAAGGGCGGCCTCGACGATATCGGGCTTCACCGGAAGCTGCGCCGCTACCCCTTCGTCCCCAACACGCCCGAGAAGCTCGACGAGGATTGCTACGAGGCCTTCAACATCCAGGTCGAGGGGCTGCGCAAGCGCATCGAGTCGACCGGGTCGCAGCGCCTCGTCATCGGCATCTCCGGCGGCCTCGATTCTACGCACGCGCTGATCGTAGCGGCCAAGGCGATGGACCGGATCGGGCTGCCCCGTGCCAACATCCTCGGCTTCACCATGCCCGGCTTCGCGACCGGAGACGGGACCAAGGCCAACGCCTGGGCGCTGATGAAGGCGCTCGGCGTCACTGGGGAAGAGATCGACATCCGCCCCGCCGCGAACCAGCTGCTCACCGACATGGGCCACCCCTATGCGGACGGGGAGCCGGTCTACGACATCACCTTCGAGAATGTGCAGGCGGGGCTGCGCACCGATTATCTCTTCCGCCTCGCCAACCAGCGCGGCGCATTCGTCGTCGGCACCGGCGACCTTTCCGAACTGGCGCTGGGCTGGTGCACCTATGGCGTCGGCGATCACATGTCGCATTATGCGGTCAATGCCGGCGTGCCCAAGACGCTGATCCAGTTCCTGATCCGCTGGTGCGTCGCGACCGATCAGTTCGATCCGGCTACCGACAAGGTGCTCGAAGCGATCCTCGCGCAGGAAATCTCGCCCGAACTCGTCCCCGCCGGCGCCGACGGCGCGCTGCAGAGCACCGAGGAGAAGATCGGGCCATACGCGCTCAACGACTTCTTCCTCCACTACGCCATCCGTCAGGGCGCGCCGCCGTCAAAGATCGCGTTCCTCGCCTGGCACGCCTGGAAGGATGCCGCGGCGGGCGAATGGCCCGCCGGCATCCCCGCGGCCGCGCGCGCGGCCTATGATCTCGCGACGATCCGGAGCTGGCTCGAGAAGTTCCTGTTCCGATTCTTCGTGACCAGCCAGTTCAAGCGCAGCGCGATCCCCAACGGCCCCAAGGTCTCGCCGGGGGGCGCGCTCAGCCCGCGCGGCGACTGGAGGGCGCCGTCGGACGGCAGCGCCAAGCCCTGGCTCGACGAGCTGGACGCCAACGTCCCCAAGTGAAGCGCGTCCTCGCCGTCCTGCTGCTGCTCGCACTGGCGGTGCCGGTGCTCGGCTATGTCAACGCCACCGCCGATCCGGTGGTGCGCCACGCCAATGTCGCCTTCCGGAGCTGGCCCGCGGATACGCCGCCGGTCCGCGTCGCGCTGCTCGCCGACCTGCATATCCAGGGCCCGGACCTCGGGCCCGAGCGGATGGCACGTATCGCCGAACAGGTGAACGCGCAAAAGCCCGACCTCATCCTGATCGCGGGCGATCTCAGCGGCGATCGGACGCTGCGCACCCGCCTCTATTCGGAGGCCGAGATCGCCGCCGCGCTCAAAGGCTTCAAGGCCCCGCTCGGCGTCTATGCCGTTCTCGGCAACCACGATCACTGGCGCGATGGACCCGCGATGAGACACGCGGTCGCCGCCGCCGGAATCCCGGTCCTGGTCAATCAGGCGGTGCGTGCCGGTCCGGTCACCCTTGCCGGCATCGATGACATTCACACCCGTAACGCCGATGTCGAAGCCCTGATGCGATCGGCAGCCGCCTTGCCCGGCCCCACCGTCGTGCTGAGCCACAGCCCCGACATCGCCCCGCTCCTGCCCCAGCGCTTCGGCCTCGTCCTGGCCGGACACACCCATTGCGGCCAGATCGTGCTGCCACTGATCGGCTACCTCGCCACCGCCTCGCGCTATGGCGAACGCTATGCCTGCGGATTGGTCCGCGAGCCCGGCCGCACCACCATCGTGTCGGCGGGCCTCGGCACCAGCGTGCTGCCCTTCCGCTTCGGCGCGCCGCCCGATTTCTGGATGGTCACGCTCGGCCCTCTCGCGCGCGTCGCATCGCCGCGCTAGGCTCTGCACCGCCCCATGGGCCGGCCGCGATTCGCGCGCGCCGTTGGGAGGGATTTTCCGCATGAAGACTGCCCTGTTCGCCGCGCTTGCGGCCGTATCGCTCGCGCCTGCCGCGCTCGCTCAGACCGCGCCGGCACCGGCCGCCGCGGCGCCTGCCACCGCCGCAGCCGCTGCCAAGTTCAACCTCGACACCCCGGTCCAGGATCTGGTCGCCGACCCCAAGGCAAAGGCGGTGCTCGACGCCGATCTCCCCGGCCTGTCCACGCATGAATCCTACGAGATGTTCAAGGGCATGAGCCTCAAGCAGCTCTCGAGCTACGCAGCGGACAAGCTGACGCCCGAAATACTCGCCAAGACCGAGAAGAACCTCGCCGCGATCAAGTAAGCCAGATTGCCCGGGCGTACCGCGCCCGGGCTAATCGCGCGGCCCGGAATTGAGGAAGCGCGTGACGCGATAGTCGAGCACGCCGACGACCAGATACACCGCCGCCTGCTTGATCCGCGTCCACAGGCCCGTGCGGGCGCGATGCAGCGCGGGCGTGATCTCCAGCGAGCGCGCCACTTCGGCGTCGACATAGGAGCGGACATGCGCGGCAAAGGCGCGGTCCTCGATCCGCAGCATCACCTCCAGATTCAGGAACAGGCTGCGCATGTCGAAATTGGCCGATCCGATCTGCACCGCCTCGTCGATCACGAACAATTTTGTGTGCAGCTTGGCCGGCAGATATTCGAACACCCGCACGCCGCGCCGCAGCAGCCCGCGATAGGTGAAGCGCGCCGCGTAGAGCGTCAGATAATTGTCTGTGATCGACGGCACGATCACCCGCACCTGCCCGCCGCGCCGCGCCGCGCGGCCCAGGCGCAGCAGCATCGCCGGGCTCGGGAAGAAATAGGCGGCAAGGATGTCGATCCGCCGCGCATGCTTGAGATCGCGGCGCACCGCGCGCGCCCAGGGTGAAAGCCTGCGCGTCGGCCCGCCGAGCAGCCAGCGCAATCTGCCCTCCGGCTCGCTCCATTCCGCAAGCGCCCGGCGCAGCACGCGCAGCGGCGCACGCGGCCGCCTTGCCCAGCGCCACAGCGCGTCGAAATAGCCCGACAGTCGCGCCGCCGCCGGCCCCTCGACCAGCAGCCCCAGGTCGCGCCAGCCGTCGCTGCCCGGTCCCTCGAAATAATCGTCCTGGATGTTGAACCCGCCGATCACGATGCGCGCGTCCGCCGTCTCGGCGTCGGCCAGCGCGACCTTCTGGTGATTGCGCAGCAGATAGCGGCGCCCGAGGCGCGGCACGAAGAAGCAGACATTGCCGCCCGCCGCGCGCAACGGCGCGAAGAAGTCGTTGTCATAGGCGGGATCGCTGCCGAGACCGTCGACGATCAGCTTCACCTCGACCCCGCGCGCCACTGCGGCGACCAGCGCATCGCGGACGCGCTCGCCCACGGCGTCGTCGGTGTAGATATAGTAGAGCAGCCGCAGCGACTTGCGCGCACCCTCGATCAGGCCGAGCAGCGTGTCGAGCCGGCGCGGGCCGGTGTCGAGCAGGGTCAGCCGGTTGCCGTCGATCGCGAAGACCGGCTGTGGCGGCGGTTCGGCAGGCAGACCGGCAGAAATTGCGGGTTGGATCGGTTCGGCCTGCTCCATCGCGCCAGGCATTGCACCAAGCGCGCCGGCATCGCCAGCCCCGCGCTCCCGATTTTCTTGACTCTGGCGGGGCGTATCCCTAATTGGCCCCCTTTCCTGTATCTCTGCCCGAAGGAAGCGTTTCATGGCGCGCGTCACAGTCGAGGATTGCGTCGACAAGGTCTCGAACCGGTTCGATCTGGTGTTGCTTGCCGCACAGCGTGCGCGTCAGATCTCGGGCGGCGCCGAACTGACGCTCGAGCGCGATCGCGACAAGAACCCGGTCGTCGCGCTGCGCGAGATCGCCGAAGAGACCGTCCGTCCCGATAATCTCGAAGAGTCGCTGGTCGGCAGCCTGCAGCGCGTGCAGATCGACGACGAGGAAGCACCCGATGAGGTCGGCTCGCTCGCGGCTTCGGCTGAGGCGCTGCGCCTCACCGCCGCCGCGCCGCCGCGCAACCAGAACCTGGGTGCCGACTACGACGGCTGATCCGCTTCGGATCAATCTCGCGAATTCAGACGCCGGTATCCCTCGGGGATGCCGGCGTTTTTCGTATTTTCCGAGGTCGTAGCAACCACTTGATCCTTTCCGCTCCGAATCGGACAATGAACCATCCGACTCGGGGGGAAGCCGTTGCCGGCAATCGATGCGATCATTCCGGCGATCGGCGCCGTCGCGCACGAGGCTGTGCTGTTCGCCGCGATCGGATTCCTGATCGGCGGGATCGACGATCTTGCGGTCGACTGGGTCTATTTCAGCACGCGCCTGCGTGCCTGGCGGCGGCCCGATCCGCAGCGCGCACCGCTGCGCGACGGCGGCCGCATGGCAGTGTTCGTTCCGGCCTGGGACGAAGCTGCGGTGATCGGCGCGATGCTGCGGACCGCGCTCGGCCGGTACGACTATGCCGACTATCGCATCTATGTCGGCGTCTATCCCAACGATCCCGCGACCATCGCTGCCGTCGGCGCAGTCGCCGTCACGGACGATCGCATTCGCATGGTGGTCAATCCCCGGCCGGGCGGGACGACCAAGGCCGATTGCCTCAACGCCCTGTGGCGCGCGCTGCTGCGCGACGAAGCCGTGGAAGGGGCCGCTCGCGCGATCGTCCTCCACGATGCCGAAGACGTAGTTCATCCCGATGAACTCGGGCTGATGGCCGCCTGGCTGAGCGACCATCAGGCGGTTCAGATTCCGGTGCTGCCGCTCCCCGATCGACGCTCGCCGCTGATCGCAGGCCATTATCTCGACGAGTTCGCCGAAGCGCATGGCAAGGTGCTTCCGGTACGCGAGGCGCTGGGCGCGGCCTTGCCCTTCGCCGGAGTCGGCTGTGCGATCGATCGCGTCCTGCTGGGGCAGATCGCTGCGACGCGCGGCGGCGTGCCCTTCGACGAATCGAGCCTGACCGAGGACTATGAGCTGGGCCTCACCGTCGCGGCGATGGGCGGGCGGACCAAGCTCGTGCGCACCCGCGATTCCCGCGGCGCGCTGGTCGCGGTGCGCGCCTATTTCCCCGCCTCGCTCGGCGCCGCGGTGCGCCAGAAGGCGCGGTGGATGACCGGGATCGCGCTTGCCGGATGGGACCGGACCGGCTGGGCGGCGGGCGGCTCGATCGGCGAACACTGGATGCGGATGCGCGATCGCCGCGCGACGCTCGCGATCCCGATTCTCGCCATCGCCTATCTCGCACTCGTCGCCTGGGGGATCTCGCTCGGCATCTACCTTGCCGCCGGCACCGTGCCGCCAGCGCCCGAAGGCGCATTGCGGCCCCTGCTTGCCGCGAATTTCGCGTTGCTCGGCTGGCGTATTGCGATGCGAATGCTCTTCACTGCACGCGCCTTCGGGCCGGTCGAAGCGCTGCTATCGATCCCGCGGCTGTTCGTCGCGAACCTCGTCGCGCTGCTGGCGGCGCGCCGGGCCATGGCGATCTATCTGCCTACGCTGCGCGGCAAGCCCGCGGTATGGGACAAGACCCCCCATCATTTCCCCGGCGAAAGCGGTGTCGCGTGACCGGACGGGGGCGGCCGCTGCGCTTCGTCGCGCTGGTCGCCTTTGGCTGGGCGAGCGCGCGCACGATCATGCTCTGGCCCGAAGGCGCGACGCTCCCGCAAGCGATCGAAGCGGCATTCCCGCTCCGCCCGGCGCAGGCCGCCACCCAACCCGTGCTGCGGACGGGCGCCGCGGCATCCCCCGCCCCGGCCAGGCGAACGACCTCGCCATTGACCGCCATTCCACCCCTGCTGCCCGGCCCGATGGCCGAACGCGGCGACCCGGCGCGCGTGAACCTGGCCATGCTCGGCCTCGTCGCCTTCGGGCGTGAGGAAGTGCTGGGGGTCCCCCCCGGCGTCTTGCCGCCGCGCGCGCCGGCGGCCGCACTCCCCCAAGCCGCCCAGCCTTCGCGATGGTCGGCAAGCGCATGGCTCGTCACCCGCCGCGGCGCCGCGGCGGACGGGCCGCTGCTGGGCGGGGACCAGGCGGGGCTGCGTGTTGCCTATCATCCCGGCAGCGGCAGGATCGCGCTGTTTGCGCGGGTGACCGCACCGCTCGCTGGCCGGGGCAGCGAAGCCACGGCCGGAATCGAATGGCAGCCCACCGCCGCACCGGTCCGCGTGATTGCCGAGTATCGCGCGGGCCTGGACGGCGCGCCGGGCGGGCCGGCGCTGGGCGTCGTCGCAGGGGTCTACGCCGTCCCGCTGCCGCTCGACTTCAGCCTCGAAGCCTATGGCCAGGCGGGTGCCGTGGTGCGCAACCGCGTCGATCCCTTTGCCGACGGCGCGCTGCGCGTCACGCGCCAGATCGCCGCCGCCGGCCGAGCCCGGCTTGATGTCGGCGCGGGGGCCTGGGGAGCGGCGCAACGCGGCGCGACGCGGCTCGATATCGGCCCGACCGCGGTCGCCAGCCTGCCGGTCGGGGAGAGCGCGGTGCGCGTCGCGATCGACTGGCGCGAGCGGGTTGCCGGGGATGCGCGCCCCGGCTCCGGCCCCGCGCTCAGCCTCGGCGCCGATTTCTAGGCGATTCAGGCCGCTCACGCCTTCCGCATGCCGCGTTCAGGGGTTAGGCATGGCCTGCCCATGGACCTCTACCTCCCCATCGCCAATCTTTCGGTCAACGCGGTCGTGATCGTGATGCTGGGGCTGGGCGTCGGGCTGCTGTCGGGGATGTTCGGCGTGGGCGGGGGGTTTCTCACCACGCCGTTGCTGATCGTCTACGGCATCCCCCCTACCGTCGCCGCCGCCTCTTCGGCCAGTCAGGTGACGGGCGCGAGCGTTTCGGGCGTGTTCGCCCATCTGCGCCGTCAGGGGGTGGACCTCCATATGGGCGCGGTGCTGATCGCCGGCGGCGTGCTGGGTTCGGGCGCGGGGGCGCTGCTCTTCCGCCTGCTTCAGGCGAGCGGGCAGATCGATACCGTCATCGCGATCCTCTACGTCCTGATGCTCGGTTCGATCGGCTGGCTGATGCTGTCGGAGTCGCTCGGCGCGATCAGCGCCCGGCGCACCGGGGTGGCGCCCAAGGCCAAGCGGCGGCGGCATCATCCGATGGTCGCGGCGCTGCCGCTGCGCTGGCGCTTCTACCGCTCGGGCCTCTACATCTCGCCGCTCGCCCCGCTGCTGCTCGGCTTCGCGACCGGCATCCTGACGATGCTGCTCGGTGTCGGCGGCGGGTTCATCCTGATTCCGGCGATGCTCTATCTGCTCGGCATGCCGGCACAGGTCGTGGTCGGCACCTCGCTGTTCCAGATCCTCTTCGTCAGCGCCGCCGCGACGATGGTCCATTCGGTGACGACCAAGGCGGTGGACATTGTCCTCGCCGTGCTGCTGCTGCTCGGCTCGGTGGTCGGCGCACAGCTCGGCGCCCGCTTCGCCGCCAGGGCCAGGCCCGAATATCTCCGCCTCGTCCTCGCCGTGATGGTGCTGCTGGTCGCGCTGCGCATGGTGCTTGGCCTCGCCTGGCGTCCCGACGAGATCTTCACGGTGACGCCGGGATGAGGAAGCTGTTCGCATTGGTTTCAGCTTCGCTGAAACGCCCTTCACACAAAACCTCCCTCCTTCTGGCTCTCGCCGCGCCGCTGCTGATGGGTCAGGCCAAGCCCGTCCTCGTTCCCGACGTCTCCCAGCGCGAGATCGAGATCGCCTATTCCTTCACCGGCGCCGACCTGCTGCTGTTCGGCGCGATCATCCATGCCGGAGGCAGCGCCGCCCAGCCAGGCGAACCGCCCGCCGACATCGTCGTGGTGGTGAAGGGGCCGACCGAGTCGGTGCTGGTGCGCGAAAAGCAGAAGATCGCGGGCATCTGGGTCAATGCCGACCGCACTCGCTACCGCTCGGCCCCGTCCTTCTATGCGGTCGCCTCCTCACGCCCCATCCGCGACATCGTCGATGCCCGGACTCGCGCCATCTACGAGCTCGGGCTGGACAGCCTTCAGCTCTCGCCGGCCTCCGGCGCGGTACCGGCGGTGCAGGCACGGTTCGACGCCGGGCTGGTCGATCTCAAGAAGCGTACCGGCCTCTATTACGAGGCGCCGGGCTCGGTCGAGATTTCGGACGGAGTCCTCTATCGCGGCCGCATCAACATCCCCGCGCGCGTCCCCGTCGGGCGGTTCACCGCAGAAACCTTCCTGATCCGCGACGGCCGCGTGCTCGCCGCTGCGGTACGCGACATCGACATCCGCAAGTCGGGGTTCGAGCGCTGGATCGCCGATGCCGCGGAGCGCTCCTCGGTCCTCTACGGGATCGCCGCGGTGCTGCTCTCGGTGTTTTTCGGCTGGGCGGCAGGTGCGATCTGGCGCCGTTTCTAGGCACTGCGAACCGATTCTTTACTTTGAATGCGCCATACTGGTTCGGTTGAACCGGGGGAGCTTGCCTTGACGACCGAAGATCTGGGCGGACAGCGTTTCGAGACCATCCGTCCGGCATCCGATATCGCGGAGCCTGCCGGCGTGCCGCTTACCGGCATCGGCGCGGTGTTCGCGATCGGTGGCGCATCGAGCGAAATCGTATTCGATCCCGCGGCGCTCGACTCGCTTTCGGGCAGCGCCGATCCGGCGATCGCCAATGCCGGCACCGTCGGCAGCCAGGTGAAGATGCGCTCAGGCCCGAGCTGGCTCGTGGCCAATGTCCGCGCACTTCGCTTCGACGATGCCAGCGGCCGGATCGTCGCCCAGGTCGACTTTCTCGGCGAGGGCGTCGAGGAGAAGCTGACCGGCAAGCTCTATGGCTTCCGCCGTGGCGTCACCCGCTACCCCCCACCCGGCACCGGGGTCTTTCCCGTATCGACCGCGGACTTGCGCCAGATCTACGCCGCCGACGATCGCCCGCACATTGAAGTCGGCAATGTCTATCCGACCCGGGACATCCGCGCCGCGCTTTATATCGATGCGATGCTGGGCAAGCATTTCGCGCTGCTCGGATCGACCGGCACCGGCAAGTCGACCAGCACGGCCCTGATCCTTCATCGCATCTGCGAGCTCGCACCGCAGGGCCATATCGTGATGATCGATCCGCACGGCGAATATTCCGCCGCGTTCAAGACCAATGGCGCGCTGTTCGACGTCAGCAATCTGGCCATGCCCTATTGGCTGATGAACTTCGAGGAGCATTGCGAGGTCTTCCTGACCACCGCGGGATCGGACCGTCAGGTCGATGGCGACATCCTCGCCAAATGCATCCTGATGGCCAAGCAGAAGAACCGGCTCGCCGCCGAGTTCGGCAAGCTCACCGTCGATGCGCCGATCCCCTATCTCCTGTCCGACCTGACCCAGATTATCCAGAACGAGATGGGCAAGATGGACAAGGCGACCGATACCGCTCCCTATCTGCGCCTCAAGGGCAAGATCGACGAGATCAAGGCCGATCCGCGCTACGCCTTCATGTTCTCGGGCATGCTGGTCGCCGACACGATGGCGAGCTTCATCAGCCGCATCTTCCGCCTGCCCGGCGACGGCAAGCCGATCTCGATCATCGACGTGTCGGGCGTGCCGAGCGAGATCACGTCCGTGGTCGTCGCCGTGCTCAGCCGGATGGTGTTCGACTATGCGATCTGGTCGCGCGGCGAAGCGCAGCGCCCGATCCTGCTCGTCTGCGAGGAAGCGCATCGCTACGTGCCGAACGAGCGCAACGCCGACGGGTCATCGGTCGGCCGGATCCTCAGCCGCATCGCCAAGGAGGGCCGCAAATATGGCGTGTCGCTGGGGCTGATCACCCAGCGCCCGTCGGACCTCGCCGAAGGCGTGCTGTCGCAGTGCGGCACGATCATCGCGATGCGCCTCAACAACGATCGCGATCAGGCCTTCGTCCGCGCGGCGATGCCCGAAGGCGCGCGCGGCTTCCTCGATTCGATCCCGGCGCTGCGCAACCGCGAAGCGATCATGGTCGGCGAAGGCGTCGCGACCCCGGTGCGTGTCGCGTTCGATGCGCTCGACGAAGCCAAGCGCCCCGCCTCCAACGATCCGCTCTTCTCCGAGCTGTGGCGTCATTCCGGCGGCGAGGAAGCGAGCCTGGAGCGGACGATCAAGCGCTGGCGCGCCCAGGGCCGCTGATCACCTCTTCGGAACAGCGAGCGCGAACCGGTCCGGCGCCAGCGCCTCGCCACGCGTGAACGCCGCCTGGCGCACGGCACCGCGAAACGGACTGACCTTGTTCATCCGCATGCCGACCGAAGCACGGCCCGGCCCCTGCGGGGTGAAGGCCAGCGCGGCTTCGGCCTGCAGCATGCCGTTCACGAAGGCACGATAGGTCGTCCCGTCATAGCTTTGCGCGACATGGTGCCAGCGGCCGACGGGAAAGCGCTTCTCGGGCACGATCAGCGGCTGGCGATAGCCGGGCCCGAGGATGAAGGTGTCGAGATACCATTCGCTCCCCTCGACCCGGATCTCGAACAACATCCGCGTGCCGGTCTTCGCGGTCGGATCGGTGTCCGCGCCGCTCTCGAGGTGGAACCAGCGCTGTTCGAACGCCCCGCCATCGGGACGGAACAGCGCTTCGAAGGTGAAGCGCGCCGCGCCGGCCAGCGGATGCCGGTCGAGGAAGATCACGTCGTTCGTGCCGTCGAACGCCACCGCCTTGCCCCAGGGGCTATCGATCAGCTTCGGCTCGCCCTCGATCCGTGGCTTGAGTCCACCGATCCGCCTCAGCGAATCGAAGGTCCAGAGTTCGGTATCGCGCTTCTTCGCCACAGCGGGTGAAAGGCCCGCCAGCAGTGCGCCGCCGCCGACCAGTATTATCCGGCGGTCAGCGCGCACCGGCGTTGTCGGTCCCGGGCTTGTTGCCGCGCGTCCCTCCCACCGGCACCGCCAGCAGCCGGGCGAGCTTTGCCTTGAACTCGCGCAGATCGCCGCCGCTCAGCGCCTGAACGACCGAGAAAGACACCGAACGCGGATTGATCGCGACACCGTTGCGATAGAGCTCGTAATGCAGATGCGGACCGGTCGAGATGCCGGTCGATCCGACATAGCCGATCACCTGTCCGCGCGCGACACGCTGGCCGCTGCGCACCGCGATCCGGCTCATATGGCCATAGCCGCTGCCCATGCCGCCGCTGTGGTTGAGCCGCACGAAATTGCCATAGCCGCCATTGCGCCCGGCAAAGGCGACCGTGCCGTCATTGGCCGCACGGATCGGCGACCCATAGCCTGCGGCGATGTCCAGCCCCTTGTGCATGCGCGAGAAGCCGAGCACCGGGTGGCGCCGCAGCCCGAAGCCCGAGCTGATCCGGCCCGCCGCGGGCATCGCCATCTGCCCCTTGCGCTCGCCGGTCCCGCGCCCGTCATACCAGGTGGTCCGGCCATCCTCTTCCCAGCGGACCAGCTGGAGCTTGCCCGCGCCGCCATTGAGGCCCGCATAGAGGAGGTTGCCCATCTGGACCTCGCCGGTCGCAGCGCGTGCCTGTTCGACGATGATGTCGAATTCGCTGTCGGCACCAACGCGGCCGATCGGCACGCGCGTCGCGATCGAGCGGATATAGGCCTCGACCGCCTTGGCGGGCGCTCCGGCGGCACGCGCCGAGCGATAGAGGCTCTCGCCCACCCGGCCGCGGATGCGCAGCGGGGTATGGTCGATCGCGATCGGGATTTCGTTGAGCGCCAGCCCGCCGCCGCTGCGCACCAGTTCGAGACTGAGGTCGAAGCGCGCGCGAAACGCCAGCTTCTCGAGCGGACGGGGCTGCGCCTTGTCGACCCGGCGGCCGAGGGTAAGGTCGAGCTGCGTGCCCGATTTGAGGTCGCCCAGCGCCACCGCGCCGGCAACCAGATCGGCGGCGCGTGCCGCATCGGCCTTGCCGACGCCCGAACGCGTCAGTGCCGCCTGCAGCGCACCGCCGCTGCCCAGCGTCACCGTGCTTTGCAGGATCGGGCGCTCCGGCGTGTCGGTGAGGTTGGCGACGAGGCTGGTGGCCGCCAGCTTCGTGCCGGTCGCCGATCCTGCCGCCATCGGCGCGATCGCCTGCGCGCGCGCGATATCGGCATCGGTACCGGTCAGCGCCGCCGGGACGCTGGCATAGATCGGCCGTTCGAAGCCGGGCGAGAGCAGCACCACCGCCCCGCACAGAGCCGCGCAGGTCGCGACACCGCGGAACCATTCGCCGCTGCCGATGCGCGAGCCAAGATCGGGAACAGGGTCGAAATCGGGAAAACGCTCGCGCAACCGGTCGCCCAGCGTGGCCTTGCGAACCACGAGCGCGCGGCCGAACGAACGGGCATTGGTGCCGCCCGCCTGTTCGAACCCATGATCGCCGCGCAGGAACAAGGTGCGCTGCCCCCCGAAACCTAGATGCTGCCGACCCCCGGCAGCGGATCGAATCGTTGTGCAACCAACTCCCTAAAGTCAAATTAAGCAGGCTTCTCAATATGGGTAGTTGCGACAGGGCGTGCGCAGAGGGGGGCAGGGCGTGCCACTTGTCGGGAACGGGCAAACAGGCCTTGCGCGGCCCGCATCATCGCCCGATCTTGAGCCGGTAATGAGCCGCTTTTCGAACAGCCCGGTCACTGCGGTGCTCGGTCCCACCAACACCGGCAAGACCCATCTCGCGATCGAGCGGCTCACGGGCCATTCGAGCGGGATGATCGGCTTTCCGCTGCGGCTGCTCGCACGCGAGGTCTATGATCGCGTCGTCGCGATCAAGGGGCCGAAGGAGGTGGCGCTGGTGACGGGTGAGGAGCGGATCGTCCCGCCCGGCGCGCGCTGGTTCCTGTGCACCGCCGAGTCCATGCCGACCGACAGAGAGGTGGGATTCGTCGCGATCGACGAAGGACAGCTCGGCGCCGATCCCGAGCGCGGCCATGTCTTCACCGACCGGATCCTCAATGCGCGCGGCCGCGACGAGACGATGATCCTCGGCTCGGATTCGCTGCGCCCGGTGCTGAAGAAGCTGGTGCCCGAGGCCGAGATCGTCGCCCGTCCGCGCTTTTCGACCCTGAGCTATGCCGGTGCGAAGAAGCTCTCCCGCCTGCCCAAGCGCTCCGCCATCGTCGCCTTCTCGGCCGAAGAGGTCTATGCCGTGGCCGAGGCGCTGCGCCGGCTTCGCGGCGGCGCCGCGGTGGTGATGGGGGCGCTGTCTCCGCGCACTCGCAATGCACAGGTCGCGATGTTCCAGTCGGGCGAGGTCGATTATCTCGTCGCCACCGACGCGATCGGCATGGGCCTCAACCTTGATGTCGGCCATGTCGCCTTCGCCTCGCTCTCAAAGTTCGATGGACACCGCCAGCGCCGCCTGACCATCGCCGAAATGTCGCAGATCGCGGGCCGCGCCGGACGGCATCAGCGCGACGGCACCTTCGGATCGCTGGTCGAGGAAGGGCCGGGCGCCTTCACCCCTGAGGAAATCCGCGCGATCGAGGATCACCATGTCCCCGCGCTCGATCACCTGTACTGGCGCGAGGGCGAACCCGATCTCGCCAGCATCGATGCGCTGATCGCCAGCCTGGAACGCAAGCCCGACTCGCCGGTGCTGCGCGCCGCGCCCGAAGCGGTGGACCTGAGCGTGCTCAAGCGGCTGGCGGGCGAGGATTGGGTCCGCGCACGCGTCCGCTCGCACCGTGCGGTCGCGCGGCTCTGGGCGGCATGCGGCCTCCCCGATTTCCGCAAGCTCGGCGCCGACCCGCACGCCCGCTTCATCGCGCGCGTCTTCAAGCATCTCAGCGAAGGCAGCGGCCATATCCCGCACCAATGGTTCGCCGACGAGATCGCCCGGCTCGACCGGATGGACGGCGATGTCGAAACGCTCGCAGGCCGCATCGCCGCGGCGCGCAGCTGGGCCTATATCGCCCAACGATCAGACTGGCTCGCCGAGCCGCTTCACTGGGCCGAACGGACCCGGGCGCTGGAGGAGAAGCTCTCCGACGCGCTCCACGCCAGCCTGACCCAGCGCTTCGTCGACAAGCGCACGACCGTATTGCTGCGCCAGATCGGTGCCGGCGCATCGCACCTCCCGGTCGAAGTCGGACCGGAGGGCGAGGTCAGCGTCGAGGACCATGTTCTCGGCCATCTCCACGGCTTCCGTTTCGTGGTCGATCCCGATGCACGCGCAGCCGACAAGCGCATGCTGCTCGCCGCCGCCGAACGGGGCCTGGCCGCGGAATTGCGCCGGCGCGGGGATTCGCTGGTCGCGGCGCCCGACGACGAACTTGCACTCGATGCCGCTGCGATCGCATGGCGCGGCGTCCCCGTCGCCACGATCGAGGCGACCGGCAATCCGATCCGCCCGCGAATCCGGCTCGACCGTGCGCTCGATGTCCTCGATGCGCGGGTCCGCGGCGCCGCGCAGGACCGGATCGAACGCTGGTTCGCCGATCGCATCGCCGCCGACCTCCCCGATCTCGCCAGGATCGACGCGCTGAGCCGCGACGAAGCGGCCGGCAGCCGCACGCGCGCGCTCGCCGGCCTGCTCGTCGAAGCGGGCGGACTGCTCCCCCGGCGCGCCGCCGGTGCGCAGGTCGAGGCGCTCGACCCGCAGGACCGCAAGCGATTGCGCAAGGCCGGGGTCACGATCGGCACGCTCGACATCTTCGTGCCCGCATTGCTCAAGCCTCGCGCCGCCGCAGCACGGCGCGCCCTGCTCGGCCTCAGCGACGCACCGCCGGAGGGCGCCACGGTCCTCCCCCGCGCCACCCCGGGGGCCGCGCTTGAGTTCGGCTTCCGGCCCTTCGGCGCCCAGGCGGTGCGGATCGACCTCGCCGAACGGATCGCGCACGCCGCGCACGAGGCGCGAAAGGGCCGCGCGCCCTTCACGCCTGATCCGGCGCTCGCGACTTCGATCGGCCTTGGGCCCGACACGCTCGCCCGGCTGATGGCGCAGATCGGGTTCCAGAGCGTGCGCACGCCCAGGGGCGAACCGCAGCGCTGGGTGTGGAAGGGGCTGACCCCGCTCGCAAAGCCAAAAGCGCCGCCGCGCGACACGTCGATGGGCCGGGCCTTCGCCGCGCTCGCGGAGCTGGTCGATGAGTGACGGCACGATGCGGCTCGACCGCTTCCTGTGGTTCGCGCGGCTGGTGAAGACACGCAATGCCGCGCAGGACATGGCCGAAACCGGAACGCTGCGGCTGGACGGGCGGCGGATCGAACGATCGTCGGCGCAGGTCCGTATCGGCTCGATCATCGCCTTTCCGCTGCGCGGCCGGGTGCGGGTACTGCGCGTCGAAGCGCTGCCGCGTCGCCGGGGTCCGGCGCCCGAAGCCGCCGCACTCTATCAGGAATTGCTTCCGGGACCGGCTGCACCCGCGGAAAAGCCTGAAAATTGAGAATGTATCGCAGAAAGCGTCTCTTGATTGACGCGCCCCGAACGCGGGCATAGCAGGAACAGGTTCACCGCCCGCCAGGGCGCTCTAGGGGCCTGAGACCGCCATGACCTATGTCGTCACCGATGCCTGCATCCGCTGCAAGTATATGGACTGCGTCGAGGTGTGTCCGGTCGACTGTTTCTACGAGGGCGAGAACATGCTCGTCATCAACCCCAACGAATGCATCGACTGCGGCGTGTGCGAGCCCGAATGCCCGGCCGAAGCGATCCTGCCCGATACCGAGAGCGGCCTCGAACAGTGGCTCGAGCTCAACAACACCTTCTCCGCGCAATGGCCCAACGTCACGCGCAACGCCGGCCAGACCCCGGCCGATGCGGACGAGTTCAAGGGCAAAGAGGGCAAGTACGACGCCTATTTCTCGCCGGAGCCCGGCGCCGGCGACTGAGGTCTCGCCGTTTGAGCCGGCCTGACGACCGGCTGCGGCACCGGCCCGCTCCCCCACCCATTGCCGCGCCGCAGCATCCCGAAATCCGCGGATTCCGGGGTGGTAATTTTATTTCATCTGTGTTAAACAGCGCGCCGGACGCGAGGAATCGCGTTTCGGTACTGGAGACCGTTGTTGATTTGCCCCGACTGCCGCCTTCACCCCGGTAACCGCACCGGGCGATGCGCGCAATCCCAAAGGGGCCACGTTGATTAGAAAGGCTTCCCACACATGGCTGCCAAGGCGCTGTCCTTCGATGTCGGCGATTATGTCGTTTACCCCAAGCACGGTGTTGGCCGTGTGATCGAACTCCAGAAATCGGAAATCGCGGGGATGCAGCTCGAGCTGTACGTGCTCCGCTTCGAAAAAGAAAAGATGACGCTTCGCGTTCCGACCAACAAGGCCGAGAGCGTCGGCATGCGCAAGCTGTCGAGCGACAAGACGCTCAAGGAAGCGCTCGACACGCTCAAGGGCAAGCCCAAGGTCAAGCGCACCATGTGGTCGCGCCGCGCGCAGGAATATGAAGCGAAGATCAACTCGGGCGACCTCGTGTCGATCGCCGAAGTGGTCCGCGACCTGTTCCGCGCCGACGACCAGCCCGAGCAGAGCTATTCGGAGCGCCAGATCTTCGAAGCCGCCGCGTCGCGCCTCGCCCGCGAGCTCGCCGCGATGGAACAGATCGACGAGAAGGCCGCGCTCGAGAAGCTGCTCGACATCCTGCGCGCCGCCGCAGCGATCTACAACAAGGACAAGGCGCCTGCATAAGGCTTGCTGAGTCGAACCGGGAAGGGCGGCCGGCAACGGCCGCCCTTTTCGTTTGCGCCGCCGATCCGGCGAGTGTATTATCATGACAACACACACAGGAGAGTCGCGATGAAGCTCGCCCTTGCCATTACTGCCGCCGCCCTCCCGCTGGCCGCCTGCAACTTCGCCAACGGGATGAGCGGAGACGTCGTCAAGCCGAGCGGGTCGGGCACCACCCGCAGCTTCGACGTTTCCGGATTCACCGAAGTGTCCCTGCGCGGCGCCGACAATGTCGAGGTCAGGAACGGCCCCGCCTTCAAGGTGACGGCGGAGGGCGACAGCGCGCTGCTCGACCAGCTCGAAATCCGCAAGGACGGCGACACGCTGCGCATCGGCCGCAAGGACGGCGATTGGAAATGGGGTGGCGGCCAGGGCGCGAAGATCGTCGTGACGCTTCCCAAATTGCTCAGCGCCAGCGTCGCCGGATCGGGCGACATGACCGTCGATCGCGCCGAGGGCAATTTCGATGCCTCGATCGCCGGATCGGGCAATCTCAGCATCGCGCAGTTCGCGGGCGGCAAGGCCGATCTGTCGATCGCAGGATCGGGCGACCTGCGGATCGCCGCCGGCCAGGCAAGCGAGATCGACGCCTCGATCGCCGGTTCGGGCGATATCGATGCAGCCGGTCTCAAGGCGGCGCGCGGCGATATCTCGATCGCGGGGTCGGGCAACCTTCGCGCTCAGGTGACCGGCGAAGCGGACATCTCGATCGTCGGATCGGGCGATGTCGAGCTGACCGGCGGCGCCAAATGCTCGATCAGCAAAATGGGCTCGGGCGAAGCGCGCTGCAGCTGAACGGGGGTAGCCGAGGCGGTGCCGGCTCGCGGAGCAGCCCAAGGCTCCGGGGATGCGCAGCATCGTTGGAAAGGCTGCAGAGGGCGTTACCCTCTTCTCGTCAAACCGCGCCGCTTGCGCATCGCGGTGGATTGATGCGATCCACCGGCGATGCGCATCGCCTTGCTGATCCCGTTCGCCCTTCTTGCCGCGGGGTTCGCGCCGGCCGCTGAAGAGCGCCGTGTCATGCTCACCGGCTTCGACCGGATCCGCATCGACGGACCGTTCGAGGTGCGCGTGGCTGCGGGATCGCCCGCCGCGACCGTGACCGGCGATCGCCGGGCGATCGAACGGGTCAATGTCCGCAGCGAAGGCGGCGTCCTGGTGATCAGCGCCAGCATCGCGACGCGGGACGGCTGGCGCGACAAGGAAGGGCAGGCCCGGGTCAGCGTCACCGTGCCCAGGCTGCGTGCCGCGAACGTCAATGGCGGCGGCAGGCTGGAGATTGCGGACATCACCGGCCAGCGGGTCGATCTCGGCGTCAACGGCGCCGGATCGCTGACCATAGCCCGCCTCGCCGCCGATCAGCTCGTCACGACATTGACCGGCACCGGGATCGTCCGCCTGAACGGCGGAACCGCCCGCAACGCGCGATTCACCTCCTATGGCGCGGGATCGATCGAGGCTTCCGCCCTTACCGTCAACGATCTGACCGTACATGCACAAAGCGCGGGCGACAGCCGTTTCACCGCACGGTTCACCGCCGTCATATCGGCGCTTGGCACCGGATCGACGCGGGTCGAAGGCAATGCCGCGTGCCGCATCGCCGGCCCGGGACCGGCAAGCTGCGCGGGCAAGACCGAGGGGCGCTAGACCCTAGGCCGCCAGGGGGAAGCGCAGCAGCCGGTCGTCGAGCGGAACCAGCGCCTCCGCGCCGCGCCCCACGGCACGGATGATTTCGGGATGCTGCGCGTCGAGCCCGCCGGTGAGCGCGCCGAATGCGGGCAGGATCAGCTTGGCCGGGGTCGCGACGAAGCAGCGCCGGGCGACATGCCGGCCGCGCAGCCGCACGCGCAGCTTGGGATGGAAATGCCCCGACAGTTCGGGCCGCGTCTCGCCCGGCTCGGCCTCATGCCGCAGCAGCAGCCCGTCGACCTCTGCCTCCTCGACGATCTCGCCACCGATATCGCCGGAAAGCGCCGCATCGTGATTGCCGGTGATCCACACCCAGCGCAACGCCGCCGTCAGGGCCGCCAGCGCAGCGCGCGCGCCATCGGGCAGCCGGTCGCACCCGTCCGCATCGTGGAAGCTGTCGCCCAGACACCACAGCTCCCGCGGCTGCGTCCGCTCGGCCAGCGCCGTCAGCGCCGTCAGCGTGGCCAGCGAGTCATAGGGCGGCAGCATCTGTCCGCCCGCGGCAAACCAGCTCGCTTTCTCGAAATGCAGATCGGCGACGATCAACGCCTGCCGCGCAGGCCAGTAGATCGCGCCCTCGGGGAGCGCACACAAGGCATGATCGGCGAACGAAAAGGGAACCATGACCCTGCTATCGCCGCACCGCGCGGCCAGGTCAATCGAGCCGCGTTCCCGTTCTGCCAGCGCGCGGCAGCAGGAACCGGACCTTGCGGTCGGGGAAATCGATCTCGACCCGGCGGAATCCGCGCAGCGCATCCATGCCCAGCATCATCGCCGGCCGATCCGCAAGGTCGAACCGCGCGAACGGCGGAACATCGGCGAACGCCACCGGCAGCTCGCTCAGGACGATGCCGCCCAGCTCGACGCGATGCGCGATATGATAGTTGGCGGTCAGCGTCTCCCCGGTGACGCTCGTCATCGTGATCGGCCCCTTCATCCGGATGCGGCGCAGCTTCCGCTGCAACGCCAGATTGCCCATGCTGATCTGCGATCCGGTATCCAGCACGACCGTTACCTTGGTCCCCTCGAACCACGCTTCGGTGACGATGAGCTGCCCCATCCGGCTCTTGGCGGTGATGACGATCTCGTCGCTGAAGGCCGGGCGCGGAGTGAACTTTCCGCCTGCACGGCGCGACGGGCGCACCGTCATCAATTCCTTGTCGAAATCGATCGACACCATGTGCGTTCGCAGCTGCTGGATCCCGAGCAGGCCGTGAGCGCCCATATGCACCGCCTCGAGCGCCGGCGCGTTGAAGGCCTGCGTGTCGCGCACCGGGCCCATGGTGAGCGAGGGCACGACCACCGTCGGCACTTTGGCGCTCCCCGTCATCGTCGTCAGCGTGACCTGCGGCCCGGCCGCAAGCTTCAGGGCGCCTGCATATTGGCGCGAGATAACCGAGCGCTCGGCTCCGGTATCGATGATGAAGGGTTGCGGCTTGCTGCCGTTGATCGACACCGGCACGGTCATGCGATTGGCGATCGCGCCCAGCGCCAGCGTGCCGCTCGCATCGTCCGCGGCCGGAACGGCGGGCACAGGCGTCTCCTGTGTCGCCGCAGGGGCCGCAGCGAATGCGATCAGCAAGGGCGTCAACAGGCGGAGCTGCATAACCTGCGCACGATACGCCTCTTCATGCTGCGCAGCAAATGCCGTTGGTCGAAAGATCGCAGCGCTTCGGCAGCCGCTAGTCGATCCGCATCGCCTCTGCCGCCAGTGCTTCGGCTTCGATCAGCATCGCATCCTCTGCAGCACCCTGTGCTACGGTCTCGCGTCCGATCATGATGAGTACCGGCACCGCCATCGGGCTGACGCGATCGAGATCGACATGCTCGATCCGATCCACCGCGGTGTCGAGCAGGCGCGCCAGCCGCCCGATATCGGTCATCCGCGCGCGCGCATCGGCCCAGGCCGCACGCAGCAACAGATGATCCGGCTCGTACTTGCGCAGCACGTCGTAGATCAGGTCGGTGGAGAAGGTGACCTGGCGGCCGGTCTTCTTCTTCCCCGGCTGCTGGCGTTCGACCAGCCCGCCGATGATCGCCACCTCGCGGAAGGCGCGCTTGAGCAGCGCTGAGCCCTGCACCCATTCGACGAACTCATGCTCGAGGATGTCCGGCGAGAAGAGCGGCGCGGGATCCTCGATCTTCTCCAGCCCATAGACCGCCAGCGCATAATCGTTGGCGACGAACCCGACCGGCTTCAGGCCCAGCGCCTCCATCCGCCGCGTCACCAGCATGCCGAGCGACTGGTGCGCGTTCCATCCCTCGAAGCAATAGGCGACCATATGGTGCCGCCCGTCGTGCGGAAAGGTCTCGACCAGCAGCTTGCCGGGCGCGGGCAGCCGCGAGCGATGAGCCTGCACCTCCAGCCATTCGCGGACATCCGCCGGAAAGCGTGACCAGGTCTCCGGCTCGGCGAAGAAGCGCCGAACCCGTGCCGCGAGCGTCGAGGTGATCGCGAGGCGCGCGCCCATATAGGACACGAACCGCGCAGTCTTCGTGGTCGCGCGCACGATGATGTCGGTCACCTCGACCCGCTCGACCTCCAGCGCGAGTCCCGCAAAGAAGAAACGGTCGCCCGGCGAGAGCGATGCGCCGAACGCCTCCTCCACCCGGCCCAGCCGCCGCCCGTTCCTGAAGCGCACCTCCAGCATCGGCGCCTCGACGATGATCCCCGCGTTCAGCCGATGCTGCGCAACAAAGGCGGGTTTGGTCACCCGCCACAGCCCGTCCTTGTCCCGCGTCAGCCGCTTGAACCGGTCATAGGCGCGCAGCGCATACCCACCATCGGCGATGAAGTTCAGCACCGCTTCGAACACATCCTCGCTCAGCGCCGAATAGGGCAAGGCACCCTGTATTTCGCGCAGCAACTCCGCAGCATCGAACGGCGCCGCGCAGGCCAGCCCCATCACATGCTGCGCCAGCACGTCGAGCGCGCCGGGCCGGAAGATGTCGGGGTCCAGCTCACCCGCCTCCACCGCGTCCAGCGCCGCGCGCGCCTCCAGATACTCGAAGCGGTTGCCGGGTACGAGCACGGCCTCGCTCGGCTCGTCCAGCCGGTGGTTGGCGCGCCCGATCCGCTGCAACAGGCGCGAGCTGCCCTTGGGCGCTCCCATCTGGATCACGCAATCGACATCGCCCCAGTCGACGCCGAGGTCGAGGCTCGCAGTCGCGACCAGCGCGCGCAGCCGGCCCTCGGCCATCGCCTGCTCGGCGCGCTGCCGCGCCTCCAGGCTCAGGCTTCCGTGATGCACGCCGATCGGCAGCTTGAGCTCGTTTACCTTCCACAGATTCTGGAACACCAGCTCGGCCAGGCTGCGGGTGTTGCAGAAGACGATCGTCGTCTTGTGCGTTTCGATCTCCGCCATCACCTGCGGGATCGCATAGAGGCCCGAATGACCCGACCAGGGCACCCGCCCTTCGGGCAGCAGAATCGCGATGTCGGGCTCGGCGCCGCTCTCCCCCGTCACCAGCTCGACCGCGTCGATCTCGCCATGCGGGGCCAGCCAGGCGCGGTAGCCGTCGGGATCGGCCACCGTCGCCGACAGCGCGACGCGCCGCATCCCCGGCGCCAGCGTCTGCAGCCGCGCCAATGCGAGCGCCAGCAGGTCGCCGCGCTTGCCGGTGGCAAAGGCATGGACCTCGTCCACCACCACCGTCCTGAGGCCCGCGAACATCAGGAAGCTGTCCTCATAGGACAAGAGCAGGCTGAGCGACTCCGGGGTGGTCAGCAGGATCTGCGGGGGCCGCGCGCGCTGGCGGACCTTCTTCTCGTGCGACGTGTCGCCGGTGCGCGTCTCGACCCGGATGTCGAGGCCCATCTCCTCGATCGGGGTCAGCAAATTGCGCTGCACGTCCACCGCCAGCGCCTTGAGCGGCGAGATATAGAGCGTGTGCAGCCCCTCGCCCGGTTGCTCGATCAGCTCGGTCAGCGTCGGCAGGAACCCGGCCAGCGTCTTGCCCGCCCCGGTCGCCGCGACCAGCAGCGCGTGGCGTCCCGCCCGCCCGGCGGCGAGCATGTCGAGCTGGTGCCGCCGCGGCGTCCAGCCGCGCGACGCGAACCAGTGCTCAAGGACGGGGGGAAGGTCGCTCATGCGCTTGCCATATAGCCATCCCCCCTACGCGCTCGCTACCGATTGCGCTAAGCCCCCCCGGCAATGACCCTCTTCGCCTATGTCCTCGCCGCGCTGGCCGAGATTGCCGGCTGCTTCGCCTTCTGGGCATGGCTGCGGCTCGGCAAGTCGCCTTGGTGGCTGGTCCCCGGCATCGCCGCGCTGATCGTCTTCGCCTGGGCGCTGACCTGGATCGAGACCAGCCATGCCGGCCGCGCCTATGCCGCCTATGGCGGGATCTACATCACCGCCGCGATTCTCTGGCTCTGGGCGGTCGAGGGCGCCCGCCCCGACCGCTGGGACGTGATCGGCGGCGCAGTCGCGCTCGCCGGCACCGCGATCATCCTGTTCGGCCCGAGGAGCGCCAGTGCCTGACATCCGCAACATCGTCATCCTCACCGGCGCGGGCGTCTCGGCCGAGAGCGGCGTCGCCACTTTTCGCGGTCCCGGCGGGCTTTGGGAAGGGCACCGCGTCGAGGATGTCTGCACGCCGCAGGCGCTCGCGCACGATCCGGTGCTGGTCCACCGCTTCTACGACGAACGCCGCGCCAAGCTCGCCACCGTCGCGCCCAATGCCGCGCACCACGCACTTGCCCGGCTCGATGCGCAATGGCCGGGCGAATTGCTGCTCGTCACCCAGAATGTCGACGATCTGCACGAACGGGCGGGTTCCAAGCGGCTGATCCATATGCATGGCGAGCTCAACGCCGCGCTCTGCGCCGAGTGCGATGCGCGCAAGCCATGGACCGACACGCTTCCGCCCCGCACGCGATGCGCGACGTGCGGCGCACCGTCGCTGCGCCCCGACATCGTCTTCTTCGGCGAGATGCCCTATCACATGGACGCGATCGACGCCGCCATTGCCCGCGCCGACCTGTTCGTGTCGATCGGCACTTCGGGCGCGGTCTATCCCGCCGCCGGTTTCGTCCGCACCGCGCGCTACCACGGCGCCGACACGCTCGAGCTCAACCTCGACCGCTCCGAAGGAAGTGCGTGGTTCGGCGAGAGCCGCCTCGGCCCCGCCGGTACGCTCGTCCCCGAATGGGTGGATTCGCTGCTCGGTCAGAGCGGCGCGGTATCTTGATCGGGTTCGTCACCCCGGCCTTGTGCCGGGGCCCACTCAGCCTCCGGGACTGAACTGGAGCCGCCTTCGCACCCCTCGCCTCCCGGTGGACCCCGGCACAAGGCCGGGGTGACGGTTGACGATCAGGCCCGGCGAAACCCGAAACTCGAACTGCCCTAATCGACCCAGTCCAGCCCGATATCGCGATACAGAGTGCGGTCGTCCTCCCAGCCCGGCCGCACCTTGACGTGCAGGTACAGGTGGACCTTCACCCCCATCAGCTTGGCCAGCTCGGCCCGGGCCCGGGCGCCGATCTCCTTGATGCGGGCACCGCCCTTGCCCAGCACGATCGCGCGCTGCGTCTCGCGCGCGACCAGGATCTGCTGGTGGATCTCGACCGACCCGTCCTCGCGCTCCTTATACTGTTCGGTCTCGACCGCGCTGGCATAGGGCAGCTCGGCATGGAGCTGGAGATAGAGCTGCTCGCGCGTGATCTCGGCCGCGAGCATGCGGTCGGTCGCGTCGGACACCTGGTCCTCGGGGAAGTGCCACGGGCCCTCGGGCAGTTTCGCGGCGAGCGCGGCCTTGAGTTCCGGAATGCCGTCGCCGGTCGCCGCCGACACGAAATAGGTGTCGTCAAACGCGCCGAGGTCATTGAGCGTCGCGGCATGGCCGAGCAGGCGCGGCTTGTCGGCGATATCGACCTTGTTGAGGATCAGCAGCTTGCGTTCGCGCCGGTCCTTGAGACTCTCGGCCAGCCCGCGCACCTTCGGCCCGACCCCGCCCTTGCCGTCGACCACCAGCGCGATCAGGTCGGCATCCTTCGCGCCTTCCCACGCCGCCGAAACCATCGCGCGGTCGAGCCGCCGTGCCGGATCGAAGATGCCCGGCGTGTCGACCAGCAGCAGCTGCGCGTCGCCCTCGATCGCGATGCCCATCAGCCGCGTGCGCGTCGTCTGCGCCTTGGGGCTGACGATCGCCACCTTCTGCCCGACCAGCGCGTTCACCAGCGTCGACTTGCCGGCATTGGGCGCGCCGACCACGGCGATCAGGCCGCAACGTTGTTGTTCGATGTTCATCGCCAGCCTCTACCGGCGCGCAACCTTGGCCGCAACTTCCGGAACGCCAGCCGCCACGCCTGCCGCTACCACCCGATCGCGAAAGGGAGAGGCATGGACAACACCAGCATCGTCAAGGCGGCATGGGACGCCTTCGGATCGCGCGACGCGGCGCGCATCGCCGCCTGTTTCGCGCCCGATGCCGAATGGATCGCCCCACCGGGCAACGCCACGGCGATCGCACTCGACGGGCCACACCATCTGCGCGGCGCGGATCGGATCGCCCACTTCATCGCCCATGAGTTCAGCCAGCTGTTCGTCGCCGATGTCGCGATCGACTTCCGCACCATGGCCGCGGCGGGCGATCTGGTCCTGGTCGAGGAGCGGATGCGCGCCACCCTGGTCAACGGACGAAGCTACGACCTCGCCTACTGCTTCGTCTTCGTGGTGGCGGACGGCCGCATTGCGCAGGTCCGCGAATATATGGATACGCGAAGCGGCTGGGCGCAGATGTTCGGCGACGAACCCGGACGGAAGCTGGTGGCCTAGCTCACCGCCGCCAGCAACGCCGCCGCAGCGGCGGTCTCGGCTTCCTGTTTCGAGCTGCCCTCGCCCTCGGCCTCGGCGAGCTTGCCGATCTTTGCCAGCACCTTGAAGCGCGGCGCATGACCCGGCCCCGATCGCTCGACCAGCGCATATTCGGGCGGACGGCGGTTGTTCGCCGCCGCCCATTCCTGCAGCGCCGATTTGGGATGCTTGGGCGCGGAGGCCTGTGCGTCGATCCGGCTGTCCCACAGCCGTCGCACCAGCGCCCTGGCCGGCTCGAACCCGTGCGCGCGGAAATGCGCGCCGATCAGCGCCTCCATCACATCGCCCAGCACATTGTCGCTCGACGCCGCGCCGTCGTCACGCGCCTGCTTGCCGAGGCGCAGATGCGCGGGCACGCCGATCTCGCGCGCCACCTCGGCGCAGACCTGCCCGGTCACCAGCGAGTTGAAGCGCCGCGACAATTTGCCCTCGGGCTCGTCGGGGAAGCGCTCGTACAGCCATTCGGCGATCGTCAGCCCCAGCACCCGGTCGCCCAGGAACTCCAGCCGCTCGTAATTGGCCGCGCCCTGGCTGCCATGGGTCAGCGCGCGCTCATATCCCGCCAGATGGTCAGCAGGGTTGCCCAGCACCCGCGCCAGCCAGTCGGCCAGCGTCTCGCTCAAAAGCCTTCCCCGATGCGGTCGAACCGCGCCGCGCTGAACCACGTCCAGGGCAGCAGCCACTGCGCACCGCCATCGGTGGACCAGAAGCTCACCACCGCCTTGCCCTGCAGATTCTCCATCGGGACGAAGCGGATGCCCTGGCCCTCGGGCGGCTGCGGGAAGCGGCTGTCGGCCGAATCGTCGCGATTGTCGCCCATCAGGAAGACGTGGCCGGCAGGCACGGTGAACAGCTCGGTATCGTCGGCGTCGGGGCGATAGCCTTCGTCGAGCACCTCGTAATTCTTGCCGCCGGGGAGCGTCTCGCGGAAGCGCGGGATGCGGCAAACCTGCGTGCCGTTCGGTCCCGGCTCGACGAACATCGGGTTGCAGCCGCCGCCCGTGCCCGGCCCCTCGACCGGGAAATTGGGGGTGATCGGGATCACGAAATCGCCGATCCGCTGCTTGGGAATCGCCTGTCCGTTCAGGATCAGCTGGCCGTTGCGCATCTGCACCGTGTCGCCGGGCAGGCCGATCACGCGCTTGATCCAGTCGGTATCGTTGCTCGGCGGTGCCTTGAACACCACCACGTCGCCGCGCGCCGGATCCTCGGCGAAGATGCGGCCCGGGATCAGCGGAAGGCTCCACGGCAGCGAATGTTTGGAATAGCCGTAATTCCATTTGGTGATGAACAGATAGTCGCCCACCAGCAGCCGCGGCAGCATCGATCCCGACGGGATGCTGAACGGCGCGAAGATGAAGCTGCGCACCACGAACACCAGGATCGCGAGCTTGACGAGGAAGCTCAGCGTGTCGCGCCATTCGGAGCGCGGCTTGGGGGTGTGGGCAGGCTTGGTGCCGGAATCGGCGGGCGCGATATCGTCCATATTCGCTGCTCTGCGCGGGCCATGTGGCAGCGTCAAGGCGGTGGAACGCGTCGTCGCATCTGGTGGTGCCCGGAATGGCACGCTACATGCGCCGCGATTCAACGGGAGACAGGTGATGGCGACAGCGGACTGGACGGCAATCGAGGCGCTTCCCCGCATTCCGCTCAAGCAGCTCTTCGCCGACGATGCGAGCCGTCTGGCGCTGCTTACCACCGATGTCGCAGGCATCCATTTCGATTTCTCCAAGACCCATCTCGACGCCGCCGCGCTTGACGCCTTCATCGCGCTCGCCAAGGCGTCCGACCTGGCTGGCAAGCGCGAGGCGCTGTTCGCCGGTGAGCAGGTCAACGTCACCGAGGGTCGCGCGGCCGAACACACCGCCGAGCGCGGCGAGGGCTCCGACGACAGCGTCGCGCGCGCCGCCGCCTATCACGCCCGCATGCGCGGCCTGATCGACGCGATCGAGGCCGAGGCGCTCGGCCCGATCCGCCACATCCTGCACATCGGCATCGGCGGATCGGCGCTGGGGCCCGAGCTGCTGATCGACGCGCTCGGCCGTGAAGGCGGGCGCTACGACGTCGCCATCGTCTCCAACGTCGACGGCTGCGCGCTCGAGGAGGCGATCGCCGATTTCGATCCGCACGCCACGCTGATCGCGGTCGCGTCCAAGACCTTCACCACCACCGAAACCCTGCTCAACGCCGAAAGCGCGCTCGACTGGATGCGCGAACATGGCGTCGAGGACCCCTATGGCCATGTCATCGCGCTCACCGCCGCGCCCGACAAGGCGATCGAATGGGGCGTCGACGAGACCCGCGTCCTGCCCTTCGCCGAATCGGTCGGCGGCCGTTACTCGCTCTGGTCGTCGATCGGCTTCCCCGCCGCGCTCGCGCTCGGCTGGGACGCGTTCGAGGCGCTGCTCGAGGGCGCGGCCGAGATGGACCGCCATTTCCGCCTGACCGATCTCAAGAGCAACGCCCCGGTCCTCGCCGCCTTCGCCGACCTCTATTACACCCAGAACCGCCATTGCGAGACGCGCGGCGTGTTCGCCTATGACGAGCGGCTGCGCCTGCTCCCGCCCTATCTCCAGCAGCTCGAGATGGAATCGAACGGCAAGGGCGTCACCGCCGACGGCCAGCCGGTCGGCCGCCCGACCGCGCCGATCACCTGGGGCGGCGTCGGTACCGACGCGCAGCATGCGGTGTTCCAGCTGCTCCATCAGGGCACCCACCTCGTCCCGCTCGAATTCGTCGCGGTGATCGAGCCGGGCGACGACCTCGCCGAGGATCACCACCGCCAGCTGCTGATCAACGCCTTCGCTCAGGGCGCGGCGCTGATGGCCGGGCGCGCCAACGCCGATCCCGCGCGCGCCTATCCCGGCGACCGCCCCTCAACCACCATCCTGCTCGACGAGCTCGACCCGCGCACGCTGGGCGCGCTGATCGCCTTCTACGAACAGCGCACCTTCGTCAGCGCCGCGCTGCTCGGCATCAACCCGTTCGACCAGTTCGGGGTCGAGCTGGGCAAGGAAATGGCCAAGGCGGCGGAAGCAGGCGGCCAGGATTTCGACCCCTCCACCGACGACCTGATCCGGCGCGCGTTCGGATGAGCGACGACGAATACGTCTATGACGAGGCGAGCGGGGAATGGGTGCCCGCCTCGCAGCTCGCCGCTGCACCGTCCGACGATGTGGTCGAAGTCCGCGATTCAGTCGGCAACCTGCTCGCCGACGGCGATCAGGTGACGCTGATCAAGGATTTGACGGTGAAGGGCGCCGGCCAGACGCTCAAGCGCGGCACCCTGATCAAGTCGATCCGCCTCACCGGCGATGCCCAAGAGATCGACTGCAAGTTCGACGGCATCAAGGGCCTCGTTCTCCGCGCCGAATTCGTCCGCAAACGCTAACCCCACCCCCATCGTCACCCCGGCCTTGTGCCGGGGTCCACCGCGAGGCGAGGCGCGAAGCAATAGGCTCAAGCGCCGGAAGCGCGGCACAGTGGACCCCGGAACAAGTCCGGGGTGACGAGAATATTGCGAGCGCGCGGTGCTATTTGCATTCGCGGGCGACAATGGCGCGCCGGTTGGTCAGGCCTTCGATTTGGGTCAGCAGGTACCTCGTCCCTCCGCCTGATGTGATCGGGACACCCGCCTGTTTGCTATGCCTCAGACTTTTCACTTGCGACCGCAATTCGGTCTGCCGCTCGTCGATCAAGCGAAGTTGAAGTCTGCAATCCTTGGCGTCGCGCGCCCTGATCAACGTCCGAACGAACTCGCCCTCCGCCTGCAATTGCTCCTTCGTTTGGGCATATGAATTGGTTGAGACGATGGAGAGGAAGGCGGTGCCGAGAAGGATTGCTTGTGCCTTCACTTCAAACTGCTCCACGCGAGACGCTCAGACCGACAGTGACTGACAGCCTTCCATCATCTCCACAAGCAACTGCGCGAAGGTAGCCGAACTGCGGGAACCCACCCCCTCCGTTGGCAATCCCACCCCAGCCCCCTATCTCCCGCTCCGACGACCCAACAGGAGCACCCCATGGCCGATTACGACTACGACCTCTTCGTCATCGGTGCGGGCTCGGGCGGCGTGCGCGCCAGCCGCGTCGCCGCTGCGCACGGCGCGAAGGTCGCGATCGCCGAGGAATATCGCGTCGGCGGCACCTGCGTCATCCGCGGCTGCGTGCCCAAGAAGCTGCTCGTCTATGGCGCGCATTTCGCCGAGGATCTGAAGGACGCGCGCCGCTTCGGCTGGAACGTGCCCGATTGCGATTTCGACTGGGCGGTGCTGCGCGACAATGTCCTCGCCGAGGTCGACCGGTTGAACGGCGCCTACACCCACACGCTCGACAATCACGGGGTCGAGATCGTCCATGAGCGCGCCACCGTCTCCGGCCCGCATGAGGTAACCCTCGCCAGCGGCAAGACGATCACCGCGGGCAAGATCCTGATCGCGGTCGGCGCGCGTCCCGCCGTTCCCAACTGCCCGGGCAGCGAGCATGGCATCACCTCGAACGAGGTGTTCCACCTCGACGCGCTGCCCAAGCGCGTGCTGATCGCCGGCGCCGGCTATATCGCCAACGAATTCGCCGGCATCTTCAACGAGTTCGGTTCCAAGGTCACGCTGATCAACCGCTCCGACGTGATCCTGCGCGGCTATGACGAGCAGATCCGCGACCGCCTGCTCCAGATCAGCATGACCAAGGGCATCGACTTCCGCTTCCACGCCGAATTCCGCGGGATCGAGAAGCAGGCCGATGGCAGCCTCAAGGTCAGCATGACCAATCACGAGCCGCTCGAGGTCGATCTCGTCCTCTTCGCCACCGGTCGCGTCCCCAATACCGAGGGGCTGGGGCTGGCCGAGGCCGGGGTCGAGCTCGATGCCAAGGGCGCGATCGTCGTCGGCGCGGACAACCGGTCGTCGGTCGATTCGATCTATGCGGTGGGCGACGTCACCAACCGCGTCCAGCTCACGCCCGTGGCGATCCGCGAGGGACAGGCGTTCGCCGACACCGTGTTCGGCAACAAGCCGACCATTGTCGATTACAGCTGCATCCCCGCCGCCGTGTTCAGCCACCCGCCGATCGCCGGCGTCGGGCTGACCGAGGGGCAGGCCAAGCAGAAATACGGCTCGGTCCGCGTCTACACCTCGGATTTCCGCGCGATGAAGAATGTGCTCGCCAACCGCAACGAGCGCGCGCTGTACAAGATGGTATGCGAGGCGGATTCGGGGAAAGTGCTCGGCCTCCACATGATCGGCCCCGATGCGCCGGAAATCCTCCAGGCCGCCGCCATCGCCGTGAAGGCCGGGCTGACCAAGGCGGACTTCGACCAGACCGTCGCACTCCACCCGTCGATGGCCGAAGAGCTGGTGCTGATGAAATAGGGAGCCGTTCGATGCCGCATGCCCAACCCATCGACCTGCGCGCGGAGGCGAGCGGCGGCGCGTACGACAATCACCCCGTCGCGGCGGTCAACGACCATGTCGTGCGCATCAGCACGATGACCGAGCCCTTCTACTGGCACCTCCATCCGGATTCGGACGAGAGCTTCCTGGTGCTGGAGGGCAGGTTGCGGATCGAGTTCGCCGATCACGCGGTCGAACTCGATCCGGGCCAGCTCTATACCGTGCCCAGGGGCGTCGCACATCGCACTGCCCCGGCCGGCGAACGCAGCGTCAACCTGACCTTCGAGCATCGCGACGCCGCGACAATACGCGTCGAGGCGCCCGCCTAGCGCCTACTCCCGCAGCAGCCGGTCGGTCTCGTCTTCCAGCTCACCCTCGCCGCCGGTGCGCAGACTCACCACGCGGGTCGCGCTCACGTCCATCGCGACGTTGCCCAAAGTCCGGAACAGGTCGGGGATGGTCTCGACCGCGACCAGCAGCCCCAGCATCGGCAGCGGCACGCCCATCGCCGTCGCGATCGGCGCGATCGAGCTGACGAAGCTGATCGTGCCGGGCAGGCCCACCGCGCCCATCGTCGTGATCGCCGCGACCACCCAGCCCGCGGCGAGCTGGCTTGGCCCGAGCTCGATGCCGAGCAGGTGTGCGACATAGATCGCCACCGCGAAGTTCATCGCCGGGCCGGTCCAGCGGAAGATCGCGACCGCGATCGGCAGCGCCACGCCCGAATGCGCCGCGGGCACGCCCAGGGTCTCGGTCGCCTTGAGCATCGCGGGCAGGCTGGCGAGCGAAGACTGGGTCGAGAACGCCACCGCCTGCGACGGCGCCACCGCGCGGATGTAGCGCATCGGCGAGACGCGCCCCGCGATGATCCCGAACGGCGCGGCGAGCAGCCACATGACCAGCCCGACGCCGCACAGGATCGCGACATAGTGGAGCAGCGCACCGAACGCCGCCGTCCCGGCCCGCGCCCCGACCATATAGGCAAGCGCGGCGACGCCGATCGGCCCCAGCCACAGCACCCAGTTGATCACGACCAGCATGGTGTTGCCCAGCGCCTCGAAGAAGCGGGTCAGCGTCTCGCGCTGCTCTCTGGGCAGCCGCGTCAGCGCAAAGGCGAAGACGGTGGTGAACAGGATCAGCGGCAGGAACGCGTCATTGGCCGCCGACGTCACCGGGTTGGACGGCACCATCGCGACGATGAAGTCGACGAACGGCGGCACCGTGCCGATCTCGGGCGTCTTCTCGGCCAGCGCGCCCTGCAATGCCTGCGCCGAGCTCGACGCCAGCGGGAACAGGTCGAGATAGAAGACCGTCAACGCCCCGCCGATCGCCGAGGAGAACCACAGCAGCACGATGAAGGTGATGAACGCACGCCCCGCCAGCCGGCCCGCGCGCGCCTTCTCCGCCGTGGCGGAAATGCCGGTGATCAGCAGCGACACCACCAGCGGGATGATCGTCATCTGCAACGCGTGCAGCCAGATCGTCCCCACCGGCGCAATCCAGTCGGCGGCGACCAGCGCGCCTTGGGGCGCAGTCGCCGCGGCACCGACCCCGATCACCAGCGCGGCGACCAGCGCGATCAGGATGCGGACGGGTTGCGCGCGGTTCGACGGCCCCAGCACGATGCCGACCAGTGCGGCGAGAGTTCGGAAGATCAGCGACATACTCGCCCTTGAGAAAAAGCGGCGCTATGACCGCCTGCCAGAAAGGCGGCAACGTCGCAAAGCAGGCGGATATGGCAAGGAAATATTTCGGCACCGACGGGATTCGCGGCAAGACCAATGTCACGCCCATGACTGCGGCGATGGCGATGCAGGTCGGCATGGCCGCCGGCGCGCATTTCCGCCGCGGCGATCACAAGCATCGCGTGGTGATCGGCAAGGATACGCGCCTCTCGGGCTATATGATCGAGAACGCGCTGGTCGCGGGCTTCACCAGCGTGGGCATGGACGTGGTGCTGGTCGGCCCGATGCCGACCCCTGCGGTCGCGATGCTCACCCATTCGATGCGCGCCGATATGGGCGTGATGATCTCGGCCAGCCACAATCCCTATGCCGATAACGGCATCAAGCTGTTCGGTCCCGACGGCTACAAGCTGTCCGACGCCGACGAGCTGGCGATCGAGGCGCTGATCGACGGCGAGATCCCGCTGGCTCCCGCGGCCGATATCGGCCGCGCCAAGCGGATCGAGGATGCGAAGGGCCGCTATATCCACTTCGCCAAATCGACCTTCCCCGAGGATCTTCGCCTCGACGGATTGAAGGTGGTGGTCGATTGCGCCAACGGCGCGGCCTATCAGGTCGCCCCCTCCGCGCTGTGGGAGCTGGGCGCCGAAGTCGTCGCGATCGGCGTCACGCCCGATGGCAAGAACATCAACGATCAGGTCGGCTCGACCGCACCGCTGACCTTGTGCGAGACCGTGGTCGCCTCGGGCGCGCATATCGGCATCGCGCTCGACGGGGACGCCGACCGGCTGATCGTGGTCGACGAGCAGGGCGAGGTGGTCGATGGCGACCAGCTGATGGCGACGATCGCCTCGGGCTGGGCGCGCCAGGGCCGGCTCAGCGGCGGCGGCCTCGTTGCCACCGTCATGTCCAATCTCGGGCTCGAACGCCACCTCGCCGCGCAGGGCCTGGGCCTTGTCCGCACCAAAGTCGGCGACCGCTATGTGCTCGAGAAGATGCGCGCCTCGGGCTATAATGTTGGCGGCGAGCAATCGGGCCACATCATCCTGTCGGACTATGCCACCACCGGCGACGGCCTCGTCGCCGCGCTTCAGGTGCTCGCCGAGCTGGTCCGAGCCGGCGCCCCCGCCAGCGAGGTGCTGCACCGGTTCGACCCGCTCCCGCAATTGCTCAAGAATGTCCGCTTCTCGGGCGGCAAACCGCTCGAGAACGAGACGGTGAAGTCAGTGATCGCCGCTGCCGAAACCGAGCTCGACGGCACCGGCCGCGTGCTCATCCGCGCCTCGGGCACCGAACCGGTGATCCGCGTGATGGCCGAGGGCGAGGATCTCAAGCAGGTCGAGGCGGTGGTCGACCGCATCTGCGACGCCGTGCGCGCGGCGGCGGCGTGATACTCTCCCGACGGGAGTTCGGGGTTGCGGCGGCGGTATCGCTGATCGCGCCGCATTCCTTGAGAGCAGGTCAGGCATCCTCGGACCTCTCGGCACTGACGCCCGAACAACGCGAACAGTTCAAGGCGAGCCACGCTCGGATGATGGCAGCATTCCCCTATGAACAGGTGCGCGTAGCCGGGTCCGGTGCCCTTGCCGAATGGGAACAGCGTTCCGCCCTGCCCGGCAAGATTCCGGTGGTGATCGGAGACGCGGAACAGCTGGAACGCCTCGCCGATCAGTTCTCGATCGACGATGAAACCATCTACGGTTCCGGAAATCGTCGCCCTCCTTCCGTGTCGGACATCCTTGCCGCGGCATCGAAGCTGAAATTTCCGCGCGACCTTGGGAAATGGCCGGGTGCCTATACCGATGCGGATCTCATGGCGGCGCTCGGAGAACGGCCTGACGCCATACCCAAGGCGGATCGTCCCGGCCTGACGGTCGCCACTGACCTGGCAACGGGTAAGCCGCTATCCGAAGTCTATCTGCTGATGCTTCCCGCCCGCGCGTCCTGGGAAGCTCCCGCCTATCTGCGCTGGGGCAACTGGAACGCCTGCCCTCCCGCCGAATATCATGTCGCCGCCCTGAAACGCTGGCATGAGCGCTTCGGGGCAGAGTTGATCGGCATCGATGCCGACACGATGAATGTCAGGGTAAAGCGACGGCCCGCATCCCGCGAGGAAGCGCTGGCTCTGGCCGATGAACAGTATCGTTACTGCCCCGACATTATCGATCAGGGCGTGGGCAGCCGGTCCGCCCTGGCCGCCTCGCTGATGGCCAGCGATTGGTGGTTCTTCTGGTGGGATTAGACTGATGCTTGAGATGCGCCCCGATTGCGAACGCTGCGGCACCGATCTGCCCGCCGATCAGGGCGGCGCGTTCATCTGCTCGTTCGAGTGCACCTTCTGCGCCGATTGCGCCGACGGACTCGACGAGGTCTGCCCCAATTGCGGCGGCGAGCTGCTCGACCGCCCCGCCCGCATCGGCGACGCGCTCAAGCGCAATCCGGCAAGCACCAAGCGGATGTTCAAGGGCTAGACGGGTGGAAGCCGGCAATCCCCGCCGCTGGTTCGTCGCCGTCGCGCTGCTTCACGGCATCGCCGCCTTTTTCCTCTACGGGGCACCGCTACGGGAGATGGCCGCCGCCGGCCTGATCGCGACCGCCGACGATTATTCCACTCGGGCCGTCGCCTATTGGTTCCTCGCCTTCGCCCCGGCGCTCGCCGTCATGGGATTGCTGATCGATGCGATGGAGGCTCGTCATCTGCCCGTTCCGCGCAGCGCCGCATTCCTGCTGCTGCTCACGCTGATCGTCATGGTGGCGGTGATGCCCGCCACCGGCGCCTGGCTGCTCTTCCCGCCGGCGATCGCCCTGCTGCTGCGCGCGCGCCGCTGAACGCGGCTCACCCGGCCACCGGAATCGGGCTCAGCTCCTTGAGCTCGCGGATCACCACAAGGGTTTGGAACGCGCGCACTCGCGGGTTGGCGGAGAACAGCCGGACCACCGTATCGTCATAGCTTTCCATGTCGCGCGCGATCATCCGCACCGCGATGTCGAAATCGCCGGTGACGTTCCACGCCTCGATCACCTCGGGCTCGGTGCGCAGGATCGCCATCATCTCCTGTGTCGTCCGCGCGTCCTCGCGCTCGAGCGTCACCATCACCAGCATCGACAGCGGCCAGCCCAATGTCCTCGGCCGCACGATCGCGACCTCGCGCGCGATCGCCCCGCTCGCACGCAGCCGCCGCATCCGGCGATAGCAGGCCGGCACCGACAGCCCGACCGCCTCGGCCACCGCCGCCATCGGCCGCTGCGTGTCCTGCTGCATCAGCTCGAGCAGCTTGAGGTCGAATGCGTCCAGCGCGTCATTTCGCATCGCCAACGTCCAGTTCATCGATAAAAATTATCGACATAACGTCAAAATCGAGCGCCTTTGTCAAAGACCCCCGGATAGAAGGCGGTGACAACGCTTACCGAGTACCTCCCATGACCGTTCTTGCTTCCCGGCCGGCGCCCGCGCGCGTCGATGTCCTCGCCCTGCTGACGCTGCTCGCCGCGATGGTCTCGGTCGCGGCAGGCGCGTCCTTCGCCAAGACCTTGTTCCCCTCGGTCGGGCCGGAGGGGGCGACGACGCTGCGTCTCATCATCGGCGCGCTCATCCTCTCGGCGATCTTCCGCCCCTGGCGGCTCGACTGGCGCGGCGGCTGGCGCTCGCTCGCCGGATACGGCCTCGTCCTCGGGCTGATGAACCTGACCTTCTACAAGTCGCTCACCTTCATCCCGCTCGGCATCGCCATCGCGATCGAATTCATCGGGCCGCTGTCCGTCGCGGTGCTGACCTCGCGGCGCAAGTCCGACCTCGTCTGGATCGGCTTCGCCGTGGCGGGCCTGCTCCTCCTGCTCCCGCTCTGGGGCGGCACGGCTCAGCTCGACTGGCGCGGCATCGCCCTCGCGCTGATCGCCGGCGCCTGCTGGGCGGGCTATATCCTGCTCGGCAAGCGCGCGGGCGAGGAGCATGGCGCGGGCGCCGTGGCCGGCGGCATGATCGTCGCCGCATTCGTCGCCGCCCCCGTCGGCATCGCCCATGCCGGTACCGCGCTGCTCCGGCCGGAGATCCTGATGCTCGGCGTCGCGGTCGGCATCGCGTCGAGCGCGATCCCCTTCGCGCTCGAGATGGTCGCGCTCCGCCGCCTCCCCTCGAACACCTTCAGCACGATGATCAGCGCCGAGCCCGCGATCGGCGCGATGGTCGGCGTCCTGCTGCTCGGCGAGCATCTCTCGCCGCTCCAGTGGTTCGCGATCCTGCTGGTCGTCTTCGCCTCGGTCGGGGCGGCGCTCGGCAGCAAGACGCCGGCGGTGCAGGAACCCGCGCCGCTATGATGGCACCGCACGCCGATCGGGTGTAGCAGCGCAGTCCTATCCTGCGCGGAACCGCCCAGAGAGGACCAGCCATGTACCGTCCCCCCGCCTTTCGCGAGGATCGTCCCGAGCTTCTCCACGCCGCGATCCGCGCGCACCCGCTGGCGACGCTGGTCACCCACGGACCGTCCGGGCTCGCCGCCAACCTCGTGCCGTTCACGCTCGTGCCCGGCGAGGACGGCCCGGACCTGCTCCGCGCCCATCTCGCCAAGGCGAACCCGCAGCTTGCCGACCTGCGCGCCGGCGGAGAGGCGCTGGTGATCTTCCAGGGCCCGCAGGCCTATGTCTCGCCGTCCTGGTATCCGTCGAAACAGGAACATGGAAAGGTCGTGCCGACCTGGAACTACATCCTCGTCCAGGCGCATGGCCGGCCGCGGGTGACCGACGATTCGGACTGGCTCCGCGCCCAGATCGACGCGCTGACCACGCTTCAGGAGGCCGGCCGCGACGATCCCTGGGCCGTCGCCGACGCTCCCGACGACTATGTCGCCGCGCAGCTCAGGGGCATCGCCGGCGTCGAGATCGCGGTCGAGCGGATCGAGGGGAAGTGGAAGACCAGCCAGAACCAGCCCGCCGCCAACCGCGACGGCGTCATCGCCGGGTTGCGCGATCTCGACCCCGGCTCGGCGATGGCCGCGGCGATGGCACGCCAGTAGCAGGCTCGCCACGCCGCCTGCACATGTGGAACTTTCCTACCGCCCGCCGCCTGTGCCATGGCCGGTGGATGCACATGTCCACCCTTTCTCCGGCCACCTCGTCGTCTTCGTGTCGCGCACCGGTCGCGAACCCGTCGCTTGCCTGTCGCGCGGATGTCGTGCCGTCGTCGCGTCGCGGTCGCGTCACTGTCGCGCCCGGGTCGCGCAGGTGTCGCGTAGGTGTCGCGTCACGGTCGCGAACCCGTCGCGTCGCGGTCGCTTCGGCCGGAGAACCACGCATATCCATGAACTTTGCCACCCATGGCGGTGCACGATGATTCCCCGCATCCTCATCATCGCCGGTTCGGACTCGGGCGGCGGCGCGGGCATTCAGGCGGACATCAAGACCGTGACCATGCTCGGCGGGCACGCGATGACCGCGATCGCCGCGATCACCGCGCAGAACACGCTGGGCGTCACCGCCGTCCACCCGGTCCCGGTCGACATGGTCCTCGCCCAGATCGATGCGGTGGTCAGCGACATCGGCGTCGACGCGGTGAAGATCGGCATGATCGGCTCGGCCGACATCGCCAACGCGGTCGCCCACCGGCTCGAAGCCTTGCCCGGCGTCCCGGTCGTGTTCGATCCGGTGATGATCGCGACCAGCGGCTCGATCCTCGCCGATGCCGATACGATCGCCGCGTTCGAGCGGCTGATGCGGCTCGCGGCGGTCGTCACGCCCAATCTGCCCGAGCTCGAAGCGCTGGGCGGCCGCGATGCCGTACTCGGCCATGGCTGTCACCTCGCCGAGAAGGGCGGCCATGCCGAGGGCGAGTGCGTCCACGACCAGCTCTTCGCCCCTGGCGGCGCGCGGGTGGCCGAGACGGTCGAGCCGCGCTTCGACACCCTCCACACCCACGGCACCGGTTGCAGCTTCGCCAGTGCGCTCGCCACCGGGCTTGGCGCCGGACTGCCCGTCGCCCAGGCCTTCACCCGCGCCGTCCGCTATGTCCGCGCCGCGATCCGCCACGCCCCCGGCCTCGGTGCCGGCCACGGCCCGATCGGCCATGCGCTCGGCAGCGTCCCGTTCGACCGGCTCGACCCCGATGCCTGACCTCCTCTACGAAACCCGCCACGGCATCCATGGCCCCGTCGCCGGGGTGGATGAGGCCGGGCGCGGCCCGCTCGCCGGCCCGGTGGTCGCCGCCGCGGTGATCCTCGATCCCGCCTGCGTGCCGCCGGGCATCGACGATTCGAAGGCGCTCACCGCGGCGAAGCGCGCCGCGCTGCACGACGCGATCCTCGGCTGCGCGCGCGTGGGGCTGGGCATCTGCACCGTCGAGGAGATCGACCGGCTCAACATCTTCTGGGCGACGATGCTGGCGATGACCCGCGCGGTCGCCGCGCTCGACGTCGCGCCGGGCTTCGTGCTGGTCGACGGCAATCGCTGCCCCGACTGGGACCATCGATCCGAAGCGGTGGTCGGCGGCGATGCCCTCTGCCTGTCGATCGCCGCCGCCTCGATCGTCGCCAAGCAGCATCGCGACGCGCTGATGATCGAGCTCGACGCGATGCACCCCGGCTATGGCTGGGCCAGCAACAAGGGCTACGCCGCGAAAGTCCATCAGCAGGCGTTGCGCACCCTCGGCCCGACCCCGCATCACCGCCGCAGCTTCGCCCCGGTCGCACAGGCGGAACTCGATTTCGGCCCGGCAGTGCGCGCTCTTTGACATGACGGAAAAGGCCCGCCGCCATGCAAGGGCATGACGACGGGCCTCCTTTCCTCCCCAGGAAACTTGTTCGTTCGCTTGCGTGCGCCTTGCGGCGCACTGCGGCACCGGCCCGCTCCCCCACCCGGCCACCCAGCGGTAGCATGATATGGGTGGCCGGGTGGGGAGCGGGCTGGTGCCGCGATCCGGCGATAGCCGGATCCAGCAACCTACGCCGCGAACTGGTTCATCGTGTTGTGGACGCCGCCCGCCTTCAGCGCGGCCTCGCCCGCGAAATACTCCTTGTGGTCGTCGCCGATGTCGGACCCGCTCATATTCTGGTGCTTCACGCACGCGATGCCCTGGCGGATCTCCTCGCGCTGCACGCCCTTGACGTAGCCGAGCATCGCCTCGTCGCCGAAATAGGCCTTGGCGAGGTTGTCGGTGCTCAGCGCCGCGGTGTGATAGGTCGGCAGCGTGATCAGGTGATGGAAGATGCCGGCGCGCGCCGCGGCGTCCTTCTGGAAGGTGCGGATCTTCTCGTCCGCTTCCACCGCCAGATCGGTGCCGTCATAATCGACGCTCATCAGCTTCGCCCGGTCGTACGCCGACACGTCCTTGCCCGCCGCTTCCCACGCATCGAACACCTGCTGACGGAAGTTGAGCGTCCAGTTGAAGCTCGGCGAGTTGTTATAGACCAGCTTGGCGTTCGGGATCACCTCGCGGATGCGATCGACCATCGACGCGATCTGCTCGATATGCGGCTTCTCGGTCTCGATCCACAACAGGTCGGCGCCATGCTGCAGGCTGGTGATGCAGTCGAGCACGCAGCGGTCGGCCCCGGTCCCCTCGCGGAACTGGAACAGGTTGCTGGGCAGCCGCTTGGGCCGCATCAGCTTGCCGTCGCGTTCGATCACGACGTCGCCACGCAGCGTCGCGGGATCGGTCACCTCCTCGCAATCGAGGAAGGCGTTGTACTGGTCGCCCAGATCGCCCTTCTCCTTCGAGTACGCGATCTGCTTGGTCAGCCCCGCGCCCAGCGAATCGGTGCGCGTGACGATGATCCCGTCATCGACGCCCAGCTCGAGGAACGCGTAGCGGCAGGCGCGGACCTTGGCGAGGAAGTCCTCGTGCGGCACGGTGACCTTGCCGTCCTGGTGCCCGCACTGCTTCTCGTCGCTGACCTGGTTCTCGATCTGCAGCGCGCAGGCGCCGGCCTCGATCATCTTCTTGGCGAGCAGATAGGTGGCCTCGGCATTGCCGAAGCCCGCATCGATGTCGGCGATGATCGGCACGACATGCGTCTCGAAATTGTCGATCGCATTCTGGATGCGCGCCGCCTCGACCTCGTTGCCGCCCTCGCGCGCCTTGTCGAGGTCGCGGAACAGCCCGCCCAGCTCGCGCGCATCGGCCTGCTTCAAGAAGGTGTAGAGCTCCTCGATCAGCGCCGGGACGCTGGTCTTCTCGTGCATCGACTGGTCGGGCAGCGGCCCGAAATCGCTGCGCAGCGCCGCGACCATCCAACCCGACAGATAGAGATACCGCCCCTTGGTGGTGCCGAAATGCTTCTTGATCGAGATCAGCTTCTGCTGCGCGATGAAGCCGTGCCAGCAGCCGAGCGACTGGGTGTAGGCGGACGGATCGGCATCATAGGCCGCCATGTCGCGGCGCATGATGCCCGCGGTGTATTTGGCGATGTCGAGGCCGGTCTTGAACCGGTTCTGCAACCGCATCCGCGCGACCGATTCAGCATCGATGCCGTTCCAGCGGCCATTCTCGGCGGCGATGGGCGCGTTGGCCCGGGCGATTTCGTCTTGATAGGTCATTGGACACCTCGTTCGATTTGAGGTGCGTCTATTCATCTTTACACATGAGATGCCTGAAAAACCGTGACATCACGAGGTGAAGGGGTCGCCTGATATCACCAAAGTGATGTAGCTTTGTAAATTCATGACAAAAAGCGCCACTCAGTTCGACGCAAATTGAGTCCTGTGCGCCACACCCCACCCCTAGGGCCTGTGGATAAGTTTCAGACTCAACATCTGGGCCAGTCTCGAAATGTTCCACCAAGTTAACGGAATCCCAAGAAATTCCGTTAACTAATGTTCGCTTGACGGAGTCCGTGCTTTCATGGCGTTTCGCCCCCTCAACAGGGGTATGGAGTAGTTAATGGGGGTCATCGAGAAGGTCGCGCCAGCGCGCCAGCGCGAACGGGCAGAGGTCCGCACCCGTAGCTGGGTCGACGTCCTGCCGCTCGACACGATCATCCAGCAGGACTGTATCGAGGCGATGCGCGCGATGCCCGCCGCGTCGATCGACATGATCTTCGCTGATCCGCCATACAATCTCCAGCTCGGCGGCGATCTCAATCGCCCCGACGGCAGCTTCGTCGATGCAGTCACCGACGAATGGGACAAGTTCGATTCGCTCAATGCCTATGATGCGTTCACCCGCGCCTGGCTGGCGGAGGCGCGCCGCATCCTCAAGCCCAACGGCACGATCTGGGTGATCGGCAGCTACCACAATATCTTCAAGGTCGGCTCGGCGATCCAGGATCTCGGCTTCTGGATTCTCAACGACATCATCTGGCGCAAGGCCAACCCGATGCCCAATTTCAAGGGCACGCGCTTTACCAACGCGCATGAGACGCTGATCTGGGCGTCGATGGGCGAGAAGGCGAAATACACCTTCAACTATCGCAGCATGAAGACGCTCAACGACGAGCTTCAGATGCGCAGCGACTGGGAATTCCCGATCTGCGGCGGGCAGGAGCGCCTGAAGAAGAACGGCGTCAAGGTCCACCCGACACAGAAGCCCGAGGCTTTGCTCTATCGCGTGATGCTCGCCTGCACCAAGCCGGGCGATGTCATCCTCGATCCCTTTTTCGGCACCGGCACGACCGGCGCGGTGGCCAAGCGTCTGCGCCGTCACTGGATCGGCATCGATCGCGAGGGCACCTATATCGAAGCGGCGCAGGAGCGGATCGACGCAGCGCTGCCGCTCGACGAGAGCGCGGTCACCACGATGATGGCCCCGCGCCAGGCGCCGCGCGTCGCCTTCGGCACGCTGATCGAGACCGGCTATCTGAAGCCGGGCACCGTGCTGAGCGACACCAAGCGCCGCTGGCGCGCGGTGGTGAAGGCGGATGGCTCGCTGCTCACCGATTGCGGCACCGCGGGATCGATCCACAAGGTCGGCGCGACGCTTCAGGGCGCGCCCTCCTGCAACGGCTGGACCTTCTGGCACTATGAAGCGGAGAACGGCCTCAAGCCGATCGACGCGCTGCGCCAGACCTATCTGCTCGCAACCCAGCCCTGATCCTCAGCCGTCACCCCGGGCTTGTTCCGGGAGCCACGGTGCCACAGAACCATGTCCGTGCGGTTCTTGCCGCACCGTGGACCCCGGCACGGAGGCCGGGGTGACGGAGAAACCGTGACCCTCGACCTCCCTCGCAACGCCCGCCTCTATCTCCGGCCCGTCCAGTTCGCCGATTCGCCGATCGAGCGCGATGGCGAGGTCGCGCGGCTCGCAGGCGGGCTCGTCTGGTTCTCGGCCTGGGAGCTGATCGCGGTCGAGAACGGACGGCGCATCCTCCAGCGCACGATCCCGATCGCCGACCTGCCCGATGACGAAGGACTCCACGCGCTCGCCGCGCGCATCACCGCGCCGCGCGTGCCGCTCACGCTCGGCGAGCGCGTGCTGCGTTTCGACCAGCCCCAGGTCATGGGCATCCTCAATCTGACCCCTGACAGCTTCTCGGACGGCGGCAAGCACAGCGACGATCCCGAAGCCGCCGCGGCCGCCGGCGTGGGTATGGCCGCCGAGGGCGCGACGCTGATCGACGTCGGCGGCGAATCCACCCGGCCGGGCGCGAAGGAGGTGTGGGAGGGCGACGAGATCAAGCGCGTCGTCCCGGTGATCGAACGGCTCGCACGCAGCGGCACGCTGGTCTCGGCGGACACGCGCAAGGCCGGGGTGATGGAAGCCGCGCTCGCCGCCGGCGCGCATATCGTCAACGATGTGTCGGCGTTGCTGTGGGACGACCGCGCGCTCGATATCGTCGTGCGCGCGCAATGCCCGGTTGTGCTGATGCATGCCGGCGACCCGAAGCAGGGGGCGGACGGTGGGCACGGCTATGGCGACCCGCTGATCGAGGTCTATGACTGGCTGGAAAGGCGGATCGACGCGGTGGTCGCGGCGGGCGTCGATCGGGCGCGGATCATCGCCGATCCGGGCATCGGCTTCGGCAAGACGCTGTCGCACAATCTTGCGCTGCTCAACGGCCTCGCGCTGTTCCACGGGCTCGGCGTGCCGTTGTTGCTGGGTGCCAGCCGCAAGCGGATCATCGGCGCCCTCTCCAACGAAGCGCCCGCCGACCAGCGGCTCGGCGGCTCGCTGGCGCTGGCGCTCAAAGGCGCCGAGCTTGGCGTACAGCTGCTGCGCGTCCATGACGTGCCGGAAACGGTTCAGGCATTGCGCGTGTGGCGCGGGATGCGCGACGCAGCGCTGGTAGGGCGTTAGATACCCGGTCGGCGGCGCCGCTTCAGGAAGCTGAAAAATCAGCCCAGCGGGTCGGGCCGGGTACGCTGCTCGACATAGGTGCGCTGCACCGCGAACGGGCTGACGCGCGCCTCGCGGAACCGGTCACGGCGGCGATCCGCCTCGGCGCCGATCTTCTCCAGACTCTCGACCAGATCCTCGAGGTTGCGGCGGCGCTCGGTGCCGGTCGCATCGCGGCTTTCGTTGAGGCAGGCCGCGACCAGATCAGGCACGCGGCGGCGCACGACATTGGCCCAGTCCACGGCATCGGCAGCGAGCGGCTCGGCGTCGGCGATCGCAATCAGCCGCGCACAGCTGGTGCGTGCCGCGGCGATCCGGCTAACCGCCCAGTCCGCCTCGCCGGCAGCCGCGGCCCATGCCGCTTCGAGCGGATCGGCGGGCCGCACCTGCTTCATCCGCTTGAGCTTGGCGCCGGCCAGACGCTGGTGCAGCTTGCGCGCGCCGAAGAACAGGGCAAGCCCTGCCGCGCCAACCGCGAACAGCGTGACGGCGATGAAGGCCAATGCCGCCAGTGCGGCGACCACGAGCAGGAATCGAAGCATCGTCGGCACTATATGGGAAGCCGCCGGGGTTTCGCCAGATATGGCGTGCCGCCGCCGGAACAATCCATCGTTTCGTGCGATTGACGACGACAGGTCGTCAGGAGAGGAGCCATGCGCGAAGCCTATGACCGTTATTCGAACGTATCGATCCTGATCCACTGGACTGTGGCCGCACTCGTGGTCGTCAACCTCGTGATCGCCATCACGATGCCCAACGATCGTGACCTGTTCTCATGGTACAAGTCGATCAACATCGCCGTGCTGTTGCTCACCATCGTGTGGATCGGCTGGCGTCTCGTCCATCCGTGGCCGCGCTTTCCCGATAGCGTACCGGGCTGGGAACGCGCCTTGGCGCGCGGTGTGTATCTCGCCTTCTATCTGATGATGCTGGCCGTGCCCCTGCTCGGCTGGGCGACGATGTCGGCGGGCGGCGGCACGGGCGAGGTGTTCGGCGGCATCCAGTGGTTCGATCTTCCGGTCGCCAAATCGCCCGAACTGCGCGCGAATCTGGCAGCGATCCACGAGATGGCCGTCTACGTCCTCGTGCTGCTGATCTTCATCCACGTCTGCGGCGCGCTGAAGCACCAGTTCTTCGACGAGGATGTGGTGTTCCACCGCATGCTTCCGAGCCTGCGGCAAAGCCATATGGACGACGAGATCTGAGCGTGCGGCGGCTACAGCGTATAGCCGCCATCGCTGAGCAAGACCGTACCCGTGGTCAGCGCGCTGTGCTCGCCGAGCAGGAAGGCGATTTGCGCGGCAACCTCGTCGGCCTTGGCATATCGGCCGAGCGGGGTGGCGATCCGCGCCATCTCGGCGAAGGCGGCATCGTGGCCGATCTCCGCCGCGCGCTGCGCGAACATCGGCACCGCGTCCCAGACCGGGGTCTCGACGCCGGCGGGCGCGATTGCGTTGACCCGGATCCCATCCGCCGCGCCCTCCTTGGCCGCGACCTTGGCAAGATGAATCAGCGCCGCCTTTGCGCAGCCATAGGCGGCAACGCCGGGTTCGGCCTTCACGCCGGCCGCTGACGCCGTCAGGACGATACTCCCGCCGCGTCCCTTCATTGCTCGCATCGCTGCCCGCAGTGTCAGGAACGCGCCGTCGAGATTGACCGAAAGGATATAGCGCCACTGATCGAAATCGTGATCGGCGATGGCCGAGGCACCGGCGACGCCGGCATTGATCACGGCATGGTCGAGTTGTCCCAGCTCGGCTTCGACCGCATCCCATAGCGCCTCGTCGCGCACATCACCGAAACATAGACTGGTCTCGCACGGGGGAAGCACCAGCCGCTCCAGCGAGTCGCCATCCCGATCGACCAGGATCAGGCGTTTCGCGCCCTGCGACGCCAGATGTTCGGCAGTCGCGCGGCCAATGCCCGATGCCGCACCGGTGATCAGCGCGGTCTTTCCCTTGAACGAAGCCATGCCTGACCTTAGCCGTTCGTATCGCGCGAGTCAGGCCGCGTTCTGGTCGATCCCGAGTTCACCGAGCTTGCGATAGAGCGTCGAGCGGCCGATGCCGAGGCGGCGCGCCACCTCGGTCATCCGCCCACGATAATGGCCGATGGCGAGCCGGATCACATCCGCCTCGATCTCGTCGAGCGCGCGCAGATTGCCGTCGGCCCGGAACAATGTGATCCCGGCTCCCGATGCCGCGCCGCCATGCGCCATCCCGCCCGCCGCCGGCCGGCCTTCCGAAAGCTGGGCGATCTGCGGAAAATCGGCTCGGGTCAGCGCGTCGCCGTCGCACAGCACCGCGGCGCGGAACAGCGCGTTCTGAAGTTGGCGGACATTGCCAGGCCAGTCATAGCCGGCGAGCAGCGAGATCGCGTCGTCGGTGATGCCGAGCGGGCGCAGACCCGGCTGTTCGGCGATCCGCGCGAGCAGATGGCGGGCGAGCGGCGCGATGTCGCCTGCCCGCTCGCGCAGCGGCGGGATCGTCACCTGCACCACGTTGAGGCGATAGTAGAGATCCTCGCGGAAGCGGCCTTCCTCGACCTCGGTCAGCAGCGTCTTGTTGGTCGCCGCGATCACCCGGACATCCACCTCGCTGACGTGCCGCGCGCCGATCGGGTGCACTTCGCCGGATTGCAGCACGCGCAGCAACTTGACCTGCGCCTCCAGCGGCATCTCGCCGATCTCGTCGAGCAGGATGGTGCCGCCATCGGCTTCCTGGAAGCGGCCGATTTTGCGTTCGAAGGCGCCCGTGAACGCGCCCTTTTCGTGGCCGAACAGTTCGGATTCGACAAGATTCGCCGGGATCGCACCGCAATTCACGCGCACCACCGGCTTGGCATGGCGCGGAGAGGCGGCGTGAATCGCCTCGGCCACCACTTCCTTGCCGACGCCGCTCTCGCCCTCGATCAGCACCGGCACCCGCGCGCGCGCCGCCTTGGCCGCGATGGCGAGGGCCGCACGGAATTGCGGCGCCGAGCCGACGATCTCGTCGAACGCGAGGTTCACGCCCATCTTCTCGGTCAGCGGGCGCAGCTCCCCCGAAACCTTGGCGCCGACCGCGGTGTCGAGCGCGGCGAGCAGCCGTTCGGGCGCGAGCGGCTTGACCAGGAAATCGGTCGCGCCCGCACGCATCGCACTGACTGCAGCTGCGACCGAGCCATTGGCGGTGAGCAGCAGGATCGGAAGCATCGGCCGGTTGGCGCGCAATTCGGCGATCAGCCCCGCCGCGTCGAAATCGGGCGCCCAGTGATCGAGCACGATCGCATCCAATGCCATGCCGTCGGGCGTACCCAGCGTCGCGAGCGCAGTCTCGCCGTCGCTCGCGCACACGGTACGCCAGCCGCGGCGCGCGGCGATCGCCGTCACCAGCCGCCGCTGGGCCGGTTCGTCGTCGATCAGCATCAGGAGGCGCTGGCTGTTGCGCGTCATCTTCTGTCCCTGTTGTCCCTAAATCGGTCACTCGGGATAATCGGGTTGGGTAAAGACCGGCTTAAGGCTGCCCAAGCGCGCGGGACTTGAGGGGCGGGGATACGCCGTCTAATGAAGCTGCCAACAACGCGTCAGAGGGGAAGCTACGCATGGCACACAGCGCCGACATGAAGGCACATGAAAACACCTATGGTGGGTTCATGCGGATGATGAAGATCGGCACCATCGTCACCGTGATCATCGCCGCATTCGTCGTCTGGCTGATCGCTTCCTGAAGTGAAGATCGCCGTCCTCAAGGAGACCGCCGCCGGTGAGCGGCGCGTCTCCGCGACGCCGGAAACGGTCAAGAAGTTCGTCTCGCTCGGCGCTGAAGTAGTCGTCGAACGCGGGGCGGGTGACACCGCTTTCCTTGATGACAACGCCTTTGCCGCCGTCGGCGCCAAACTCGGGTCGCGCGCCGATGTGCTCGCGGATGCCGACATTGTGCTCGGCGTGCAGGGACCAGACCCGGCGAGCCTCGCCGGCATCAAGCCCGGCGCCTGGTTGGCAGCGGGACTCAACCCGTTCGGCGAGCGCGCTCGAGTCGACGCCTATGCCGCGCTGGGCATCGAGGCGCTGGCAATGGAGTTCATGCCGCGCATCACGCGTGCGCAGTCGATGGACATCCTGTCCTCGCAGTCGAACCTGTCGGGCTACAAGGCTGTGCTCGACGCTGCCGCCGAATATGGCCGCGCCTTCCCGATGATGATGACCGCGGCGGGCACGGTTTCGGCCGCAAAGGTGTTCGTGATGGGCGTCGGCGTCGCCGGCCTCCAGGCAATCGCCACCGCGCGGCGCCTGGGCGCGCAAGTCTCGGCAACCGACGTGCGCTCGGCGACCAAGGAGCAGATCCTCTCGCTCGGCGCCAAGCCGATCTTCGTCGAGAGCGTCGCCGGGATCGAGGGCGAAGGCTCGGGCGGCTACGCCACCGAGATGAGCGACGAGTACAAGGCGGCGCAGGCCGAGCTCGTCTCCTCGCACATCGCCAAGCAGGACATCGTCATCACCACCGCGCTGATCCCGGGGCGCCCGGCCCCGCGCCTGATCAGCGACGCGCAGATCGCATCGATGCGGCCGGGTTCGGTCATCGTCGACCTCGCGGTCGAGAGCGGCGGCAATGTCGAGGGCGCGGTCGCTGGCGAGGTGGTCGAGAAGCACGGCGTGAAGATCGTCGGGCACAGGAACGTGCCCTCGCGCCTCGCCTCGGACGCCTCGGCGCTGTTCGCGCGCAACCTCTACAATTTCCTCTCCGCCTTCTGGGACAAGGAAGCGGGCAAACCGGTGCTCGACGAAGAGATCGGCGATGCGATCCGGCTGACCAAGGACGGTAAGGTAGTGAACGAGCGTCTGCTCGCCTGATTATTTGCGCAAGGGGGCGCTGACATGGACTTCATCTCGATCCTGTCGATCTTCGTGCTGGCGTGTTTCGTCGGCTATTATGTCGTGTGGTCGGTGACCCCGGCGCTGCACACACCGCTGATGGCGGTCACCAACGCGATCTCCTCGGTCATCATCGTCGGCGCGCTGATCGCGTCCGCTGCGGCAGGCAGCCCGACCGCGAAATGGCTGGGTCTGATCGCCGTCGCGCTGGCCAGCGTGAACATCTTCGGCGGGTTCGCCGTGACCGAGCGGATGCTCGCCATGTACAAGAAGAAGGGCTGAGCCGATGCATGAGGCCGTTCCGCTCAACCCCTGGGTCGCGCTCGCCTATCTGGTCGCAGGCGTCTGTTTCATCGTCGCATTGCGCGGCCTGTCGTCGCCCGCGACCAGCCGTCGCGGCAACCGTTTCGGCATGGCGGGGATGCTGATCGCAGTGGTGACGACGCTTGTCACGCACCTGCCGCTCAAATCGACCGGCAGCTGCGACAACATCCAGCCGCAGGCTGGCATGGATACGTTCTGCACGGAAATTTTTGCGACTGATTTCGCATCGGCTGGCGAGATTCTGATCGCAATCGCCGTAGGTGCCGTCGTTGGCATCGTGATGGCGCGCAAGATCAAGATGACCGACATGCCGCAGCTGGTGGCGGGCTTCCACTCGCTCGTCGGCCTTGCCGCGGTGCTCGTCGGCGTCGCCGCCTATCTCAACCCGGAAGCATTCGGCATCGTCTTCCCCGCTGGGTCGCCCGACGCCGGGCTGATCCTGCCGGTCAGCCGGATCGAGCTGGGCCTTGGCGTCGCGATCGGTGCGATCACTTTTTCCGGATCGGTCATCGCCTTCCTCAAGCTCAACGGAAACATGGGCGGCGCGCCGATCATGTTGCCGGGACGGCACGTCATCAACCTTGGCACGCTGGCCGCGATCCTCGGCCTGATTGCGTTCCTGACGGTCGAGCTGCGCGCGCCCGACTGGGTGTTCTGGACCGTGCTGGTCCTGTCCTTCGTCATCGGCTTCCTGCTGATCATCCCGATCGGTGGCGCGGACATGCCGGTCGTGGTGTCGATGCTGAACAGCTATTCGGGCTGGGCGGCGGCGGCGATGGGCTTCACGCTCGGCAACACCGCGATGATCATCACCGGCGCGCTGGTCGGCAGCTCGGGCGCGATCCTGTCCTACATCATGTGCCGCGCGATGAACCGCAGCTTCATCAGCGTGATTGCGGGCGGCTTTGGCGGCGACAGCGGCGGCGGCGCGGCCGCGGCGGCGACCGACCGGCCGTGGAAGCGCGGCAGCGCCGAAGACGCGGCGTTCCTGATGAGCCAGGCCGAACAGGTCATCATCGTTCCCGGCTACGGCATGGCGGTGGCGCAGGCACAGCACGTGCTGCGCGAGATGGCCGACAAGCTCAAGGAACATGGCGTCCGCGTGAAATACGCGATCCACCCGGTCGCGGGGCGCATGCCCGGGCATATGAACGTTCTGCTGGCCGAGGCCAACGTCCCCTATGACGAGGTGTTCGAGCTGGAGGACATCAACTCCGAGTTCAGCCAGACCGACGTCGCCTTCATCATCGGCGCCAACGACGTGGTGAACCCCGCGGCCAAGACCGACAAGTCCTCGCCGATCTACGGCATGCCCGTGTTCGACGTGAACAAGGCCAAGACCGTGCTGTTCATCAAGCGCAGCATGGGCGGCGTCGGCTACGCCGGGGTGGACAACGACGTCTTCTATCAGGACAACACGATGATGTTGCTGGCCGACGCCAAGAAGATGGTCGAAGAGATCGTGAAGTCTCTCGACTGATCGTGCGCCCCGGCCAGCCATTTGGGGGGCCGGGGCGATGATCAGTGTAGGACGAATATTGGAGGGCGCGTTCGGCGTCTTCCGCGAGCATTTCACCGCTGTCACGATCTGGGGCGGGATCTACCTCGCCGGCAACCTTGCCCTGCTGCTGGTGATGCAGCCGATAATGCAAGGCGCGCTCGCCCCCGGCGCCCAGGCCGATCCGGCGCAGATGATGTCGGCCATGGGGCCGGTGTGGCTGCTGGGCTTCCTGATGGGGATCGTCGGTGTCGTACTCTACACCGCGTCGATGCGATCGGTGCTGCGGCCGGACGCCGGCGGCATCGCCTTTCTTCGCCTGGGCCTGGACGAACTGCGCATGCTGGGCCTGCTCATGCTGTTCATCATCGGCGGCAGCGTGCTGTTCGGTCTCGCGAGTACGGTGATGGCGCTGTTCATCGGTGGCATCGCCGCGAGCATCGAATCGGCGATGTTCACCGGAATCATGTCGGTCCTCGTCGTCCTCGCCGTGTTCGTCATCGTCCTATTCTTCGTCGTGCGCTTCTCGCTTGCCTTCCCCCTCACCCTCCATCGCGGCGCGTTCGCGATCGGGGAGGCGTGGCGTTTGAGCCGCGGACATTTCTGGAAGCTGTTCGCTGCTGCGCTCGTAGTGGCCGTGATCGGTTTCGTGGCATCGATCGCGATCAACATGATCTCGGCGGGTAGCCATTTTGCCGAGGTGCTCGCCGCGGTGAGCGACCCGTCCGATGACGGGACCAGAGTCCGCATCCTTGAGCAGCGCGCAGCGACTCTCGGCAGCTTCAACATGATGATGATTCTCCAGTCGATCGGCGGCAGCGCGGTGGCGGCAATCTGGATCGCGCTGAGCGGCGGCAGCGCAGCGACCGCTGCCCGATTACTGGTCGCCGACGAGTTCAACGATGCCGAAGAGGTGTTCGGCTGACTTACCGCTTGCGTTCTTGATCCGTTCCGGAGATAGTTCATCCGAAACGGATTGGGAACGGAGGCATTTATGCTTACCTCTGCGGCACGAACCGGTGAAACATCCGCAATGCAATGCAAAGCGGAGGTTTTGATGCGCGAGACGGTCGCCCCTGTCCTTTATTCGCCCGCACTGGGCGGCGGCGCGCTGATCGTCGCCCTGCCCGAGCGGGTGGCAGCGCTGCAGCAGCTGGTCGAAGCGGCCGGCATACGCCTGCTCGGCACGGTGGCGCCCGGCCAGGCGGCGGCGCGGCTCGCAGACCAGGTCAACCTCGACCTGCTGATGTTCGATGCAGGCGGGCTTTCGATCGAGGACGCGGCGGACAGCGCAGCCGGGATCGCCGGGATGATGATGCAGCGCGACTGCCGGACGGTCGCGCTGTTCGACACGGCATCGATCGACGTGGTCGCCGGACCGATGCTCGCGGCGGATGCGATCCTGCTCTGCGACGCGAGCCCGGCCGAGGTGGTTTCGGCGCTGGCCGGCGCGCTGCCGGGCGGTTCGACGCGGCTCCACGACGCGACTCGGGAGCGCGAGGCCGAGCGGCTGCGCCTGCTCAACGAGGAGGTCGCCCGGCTGGCGGAGGTGCTGAGCCAGCTCACCGCCGAACCATCCGGCGGGGTCCGGGATCGCACCCCCGGCTATCGTGCCGAGCCGGTGACGGAACCCGATCCCGATCCGCGCAGCGTGCGTGCCGCGATTCGGGCACGCCGCCTGCGCGACCAGCATTTCGCGTCGGAGCTGTTTGCCGATCCCGCCTGGGACATGCTGCTCGATCTCTATGCGGCGCGGCTGGAAGGGCGGCGCGTATCGGTCTCCAGCCTGTGCATCGCCGCAGCGGTGCCGCCGACTACGGCGCTGCGCTGGATCGGGACGATGCACGATGCCGATCTGTTCGGTCGCGAGGCCGACCCCACCGACAAGCGCCGCGCGCATATCACGCTGACCGATCGCGCCGCAGCGGCGATGCGCGGCTATTTCGGCGCCGCGGCGCGCGCCGGGCTGGTGCCGGCCTGAGCTGACGGGATTGGGAACGCCTCAAGTGGTGGGCTCGTCGGGGCTCGAACCCGAGACCTACAGATTAAAAGTCCGTTGCTCTACCAACTGAGCTACGAGCCCGCACTTGAGGGTGGGGTGCACCTAAGGGCGCGATCCGCTTCGGTCAACCGGCACAGCGTCGTGCGACATGCTCCTCACCCTTGTCGATGGTCCCCTTGATTTCGCAGAAGCGCGGCTCGCGGACCCGCTTGCCGCCTTCATGCCGGTCAGGAATCCGCCGGCATCGCGCGCTCCCTATGTCTGCGCCGCGAGTTGACGGATCGTACGGCCCGTAACGGGGTCGCGCCAGCCAGGAACGATCGCGTTGAGCGGCCGCAGCACGAAATCCCGGCGGCGGAACTGCGGGTGCGGGACAGTCAAGCCGGGACTGGCCCAGGCGCCGCCCGACCAGAGGATGATGTCGAGATCGATCACTCGGCTGTCCCATCGGCGCCCGCGCCTGCGGCCGAAGACGCGCTCGATCGCCTTGAGGCGAACCAGCAATTCGGGCGGCATCTCGTCGCTCTCGATCAGCGCCGCGGCATTGGCGAAACGGCGTCGCGACGGACCGAGCGGAGCGGTGGCGATGATCGGGGACGCTCGAACGACCCCGCCGATCACGGCGAGCGCCGCGCGCAGCTCCGCCTCGGGCGCGCCATGACGGCCGCGGCGGTTGGAGCCGAGGGCGATGACATAGAGATGCGCAGGGGTTGAGCTGGTCACGCCGCACGGCCTATCGCTGGCAGATGGTTCCGCCAAGCCCGCTTCCCGAAACCGAGCCGCCGCGCGATTGCCCGCGCTGTCCCCGGCTGGTGGCGCTGCGCGACGACCTGCGGGCCGAGCATCCCGACTGGTGGAATGCGCCGGTGCCCGCATTCGGCGATCCCCAGGCATGGCTTGGCATCATTGGCCTGGCGCCGGGCAAACAGGGCGCCAACCGCACCGGCCGGCCGTTCACCGGCGATTTCGCGGGCGACATGATGTTCGCGACACTGGCCAAATTCGGCTTCACCGAGGGGAAATATGACTCGCGGTCCGATGACGGGCTTCAGCTCAAGGGCGCGATCATCATCAACTCGGTCAAATGCCTGCCGCCCGAGAACAAACCGACGCCCGAGGAGGCGCGCACCTGCCGCCCCTTTGCCGACGCTCAGGCCAATGCGATCCCCGCACGCATCTTCATCGCGCTCGGCCAGATCGCGCACCAGAGCGCGGTCAAGATCCTGGGCGGAAAACTGCCCAAATGCCGCTTCGCGCATCTGGCCGAGCATCGAATGCCCGACGGGCGCGTGCTGATCGATAGCTATCACTGCTCGCGCTACAACCAGAATACCGGGCGGCTGACGGCGGAGATGTTCGAGGCGGTGTTCGCGAGGGCGCTGGCGCTGCGGGCAGCCGCCTGAAACGCAGCGCCGGTTACCAAAGCTCACGAAACGGAAGGCTTTTTCAGCGAGCGCGACCGGGAAGCGCCCGCGACACGACTGCGACGCGACACCGACGCGACAGCTGGACGACATCGGCGCGACGGCATCGCGACACCGACGCGCCATCCACAAGACACCGAAGCGACGGTTCTGTGCGTTGACGCTACCGCTGCGCGACACCCGAGCGACGCGGACGCGACGGCCACGCCACCTGGAGCCACGCGCCGCTGAGAGACAAGTCCGTTCCATCCATCAGGATGGAGCAAATCGCTTCCAACTTTGCAATGGCCGGTACGGCCGAGAGGGAATGCAGGTCAGATATCCTCGACCATGCGCCGGTACAGCTCCGGCCTGCGGTCGCGGAAGAAGCCCATGCCGGCGCGGTGCTTGCGGGCGCGGTCGAGGTCGAGCGTCGCGGTGAGGACGCCGGTTTCCTCCGCGCCGAATTCTGCGAGGATGTCGCCCCATTCGTCGCAGATGAAGCTGTGGCCGTAGAAGCGCTGGTCGCCCTCGGTGCCGATGCGGTTCGACGCGATGACGGGGACGACATTGGACACGGCATGGCCGATCATCGCGCGGCGCCACATGCGGCTGGTGTCGAGATCGGCGTCATAGGGTTCCGACCCGATCGCGGTGGGGTAGAACAGCAATTGCGCGCCCATCAGCATCATCGTGCGCGCGGTTTCGGGATACCATTGGTCCCAGCAGATGCCGACACCGAGCGCCGCGTCGTCGGCGGGGCCGTCCCACACCTTGAACCCGGTATTGCCGGGGCGGAAATAATATTTCTCTTCATAGCCGGGGCCATCGGGAATGTGGCTCTTGCGATAGACGCCCGCGACCTTGCCGTCGGGGCCGATCATCGCGAGGCTGTTGTAGAAATGCGGCCCGTCCGCCTCGAAGAAGCTGGTCGGGATGTGGATTTGCAGCTCGGCCGCGAGCGCCTGCATCGCGGTGACCGCGGGGTGGCTGGCGAGCGGTCTGGCGGTCGCGAACAGCGCCTCATCCTCGACCCGGCAGAAATATTCGCCTTCGAAGAGTTCGGGGGGCAGGACGACCTGCGCGCCCTTGCTCGCCGCCTCGCGGACGAGGTCGGTGACGTTGGCGATGTTTTGCTCGACGTCGTTTGAGAAGGCGAGCTGGAGCGCGGCGACGGTGATCTGGGTCATGTGGGGTATTTAGGGGGAGTCGGGCGGGAGTGCACGGGGTTTGAGGGGTGGCAACAAACCATGCCGAAATTGCGAAGTCAGAAATCGAACGTGAAGGAAGCTTGCCGGTGCTTTGGATCGAACGTGACCCATTCGTAGAACCGATCCGCCATGCCGCAGAGTTCGCGCCAATCGGACAAAGGCTCTTTCGCGCCACTTTGGACAACGAAGCCGATCCCGATCGTGGGCTTTATCCAGCGGAATATCAGCCAAACATTATCCACATTGTCGAACTGCGCCGTACACGCGCCGGTCGGCTTTGCCGCCGCCCCGTTATACTTGTAGATTTGATACCGGCGAAACTTTACCCAAGAGCCTTCTGGCCCAATGCTTACATCCTCGTCCGGCCAAAGTGGTGCGGTCGCCTCTCGTGTGCGCGCGCGCACGAATATCTGGATGACGTTGCCGTCATGCGCTTTCTTGTCGGCTCGCGAAAGGGGCAAGGGTCCACTGATCGAGAATGCCACTGCGCCAAAGCGGGATGCGCGCTCACCAACTTTGAACCGATGAACTACCCCCGGACAGTCATTGCTGTTGATGGGAGGGTCGATGGCATCCGAAACGATCGCTCGAAAAACGCCGTCTGACTCGCTTCGTCCGTCGTCGACATAGCCCCTTAGCCAGTGGGCCGGAACGAACATCTTTGTGCCATCGAAGTCGAGAATTCGGACCGCGCGGTCTTGGACCTGCTTAACTGCTGCTCGATCCGCGGCAGGACAGCCGGTGATTTGTGCGGAAGGAGCGCTTCCTGATCGACGTGCGCCGTTACTGCTCTCATCGCATGCCGCTACAAGCGATGCGATGCCCACCATCGATAGCCCGTAGAGTCGAAACTGTTTTTTTGCCTTCACCATCTCGGTCTAGCCGCTCCCTGACCGGTTCCGCCGACTATCGAGAATTGGTTTCGAATAAGTGGAAGCTAGCGGACTTACGAACTCGACCCGAGACGGGGCTGTTCTTCTCTCCCGTAGCGCGAAGAAGAAGAAGCCTTGGCCCGGCTCAAGGCCGGGCTGACGTGGCGAATGAAGAAGAAGACCCTTCCCAGCCCTCCCGCAAGCGGGAGGGGCTTAAGTGGGAGGCGCGCGGGTTACTTCGGAATCTGCTGACTGATGCAGTGGAAGCTCCCGCCACCCGTCAGGATATGGTCCGCGCGCAGGCCCACTGCCTCGCGGCCGGGGAATAGCGCGCCGATCGTTTCCACCGCCTTGCGGTCATTGGGCTGGCCATAGACCGGGATCACCACCGCGGCGTTGCCGATGTAGAAGTTCATGTAACTCGCCGGCACCACCTCATCGCCATGGATGACGCGGCCGGGTGAGGGGATCGGGACGACCTCGACCCCGAACGCCTCGGCACGGCGCCTGGCGTCGGCATAGACCAGCCAGTTGGGGTCGTTCTCTTCCGGCACGGGGATCGCCAGCCGGTTCTCGCCGACGAAGCGGGCGAGGTTGTCGACATGGCCGTCGGTGTGATCCATCGCCAGGCCGTTGCCGAGCCACAGCACCCGATCGAAGCCGAGATCGGTGTACAGCCGCTCCTCCGCCTCGCGCTGCGAGAGGGTGGGGTTGCGGTTGCGGTTGAGCAGGCATTGTTCGGTGGTGACGACGAGGCCGGTGCCGTCCCAGTCGATCGAACCGCCTTCGAGCACCCAGTCGTGCGGCTGCACCTCCATGCGGCGCTTGTCGGCGAGCAGCGCGCCGACCTCGACATCGCCCTCGTAATGATATTTGCCGCCCCACCCGTTGAACTCGAAATCATGGCCGACGCCCCGATTATCGACGATCACGCCAGTGTCGCGCAGCCAGATGTCGCCGAAGGGCGCGACGACCACCTTGGCTGCATCGCCCGCGAGCAGGCGCGCGGCCGTCGCCGCTTCCTCGTCCGCGGCGACGAGCAGCACCTGCTCGCCGGCACCGTCGGCATGGACCGCGCGGGCAAAGGCGGCGACCTCGGCCCGGGCGGCGTTCAGCGATTCCCACAGCTCGGGATGGCTGGGGAAACCGATCCATACGGCCTTGTGCTTGGCCCATTCGGGCGGCGGCGTCGCCTTCATATACGCTTACTTCGCTCCCTGGCGTGACTTGTCGCGGGCGGCGCGGAATTCGTCGCCCTCGTTCCAGTTGGGCCAGTCGGTGGTCGAGGCGAGCGCGCGGCCGACGGCGTAATAAAGCTGGAGATCCTTCTCGACACCCGCCCAGTTCCAGTTCGGATCGAACTCGTCCTTGGGGCCGTGGTAGCGGTTCTTCTCATAGTCCTGCGCCGCGGCCTTGCCCGCCGCCGTGCCGCCCTCGACCAGATCGTCGCCCGCATCGAAATAGAGCATCGGCACGCCGTGCTTGGCGAGCATGAAGTGGTCGGAGCGGTAGTAGAAGCCCTTCTCCGGCGTCGGCTCGTTGCTGGCGGTGCGCCCCTGCGTCGCCAGCGCGCGATCGAGATAGGCGTCGAGCTGCGACTTGCCCTTCCCGACGACGACGACGTTCCTGGCCGGCGGAGTCAGGTTGAGCGCGTCCATGTTGACGCCGCCCACGGTCTTCGCGAGCGGGAAGACCGGGTTGTCGCCATAATATTTGGAGCCGAGCAGGCCCGATTCCTCGGCGGTGACGGCGAGGAAGACGAGGCTGCGGTCGGGCGCGCCGGCCTTCACATTGGCCTCGGCGAGCGCGACCAGCGCCGCAGTGCCGGTGGCATTGTCGATCGCGCCGTTGCAGATGTCGTCGCCGTCCGGCGCCGCCTCGCACCGGCCGAGATGGTCCCAATGCGCGGTGTAGAGGACATATTCCTGCGGGCGCGTCTTGCCGGGGAGGATGCCGATGACGTTCTTCGAGGCGTGCTTGCGGAGGTCGTTGTCGAAGCTGACCGACGCCTTCACGTCGCCAAGTGCGACCGGCTTGAAGCCCTTGACCTTCGCCGCCGCGGCGAGCGTGTCGAAATCCTGTCCGCCCGATGCGAACAGCGCCTTCGCCTTGTCGAGCTGCATCCAGCCGACCGCGGCCGACTGATCGGCATGGCCGTTGGCGGCGTCGGCCACCTGCTGCTCGCCCGTCCAGCTCGACTGGACGACGTTCCAGCCATAGGCGGCCGGCTCGGTCTGGTGGACGATGATCGCGGCGGCGGCGCCCTGACGCGCGGCCTCCTCGAACTTGTAGGTCCAGCGGCCGTAATAGGTCATCGCGCGGCCGTTGAACTCGCCCTTGGCCTCCGCCGTCTGCCAATCGGGATCGTTGACGAGGATGACGACGGTCTTCCCCTTCACGTCCATGCCGGCATAGTCGTTCCAGCCCTTTTCGGGCGCGTTGATGCCGTAGCCGACGAACACGACCGGGCTGTCCTTGACCGCGACCTTGGGCGTCACGCGATAGGTGCCTGCGACGAATTCGGGGCCATATTTCAGACTGAGCGGCTGGGCGCCGCCAGTGAAGCTGAGCGGCGAGACGTTCTTCGCCGTGATCGCGACCAGCGGCACGTCCTGGAACCAGCTGCCGTTGTTCCCGGGCTGGAGTCCCGCCTTCTGGAATTGCTGGACGAGGTAGTCGAGCGTCTTCTTCTCGCCCGCGGTGCCCGGCGCGCGGCCCTCGAATTCGTCGGAAGACAGGACGCGGGTCGCCTCCTTCATCGTCTCCATCGGCATCGCGGGCAGCGCAGGCTCGGGTGCAGCGGACTGGCCGCCGCTGCACGCGGCAAGGCCCAGCAGGGCAAGAAGGGCGAAACGCATGGGCACCGTCTCCGGGTAATATGATTGCGCGACTTGTGGCAGCGGGCGGCAGCCGGGGCAAGCGGGACGCAAACGAAAAGGGCGGCCCGGAGGGACCGCCCTTTGCTGTTTCGGCTGAAGCCGGAGCTTAGCGCGAATAGAATTCGACGACGAGGTTCGGTTCCATCTTCACCGGATACGGCACCTCGTCGAGGGTCGGCACGCGGGTGAAGGTGACCTTCGACGCGCCGTCCGGAGCGACGTAATCGGGGATGTCGCGCTCGGCGAGGCTCTGCGCCTCCATCACCAGCGCCATTTCCTGCGCCTTGGCACCCAGCTCGACGGTGTCGCCCGGCTTGATGCGGCGCGAACCGATGTTGCACTTCTCGCCATTGACCTTGACGTGGCCGTGGTTGACCAGCTGGCGCGCGGCGAAGATCGTCGGCGCGAACTTGGCGCGATAGACGATCATGTCGAGGCGCATTTCGAGCAGGCCGATCAGGTTCTGGCCGGTGTCGCCCTTCATCTTCGACGCGTCTTCGTACGAGCGCTTGAACTGCTTCTCGGTGATGTCGCCGTAATAGCCCTTGAGCTTCTGCTTGGCGCGCAGCTGGATGCCGAAGTCCGACATCTTGCCCTTGCGGCGCTGACCGTGCTGGCCGGGGCCGTACTCGCGCTTGTTGACGGGCGACTTGGGACGACCCCAGATGTTCTCGCCCATCCGGCGATCGAGCTTGTACTTGGCGCTGGAGCGCTTCGACATGTGAACTTCCTTACAATTGCTACGACGTTGACCCGGCAGTTTCCTGCCTGATCGCGATTCCGGTATCGCCTGCGTACAAGACGCAGGGCCGCCGCTTCACCGGAGTGCGGGGCCGATTGCGAAGGCGCGCGCCTAGCCGCACCCGATCACGGAGTCAAGTTTGGCCGGCCCGTGCACGCTTCTTGCCCTCCAGCGCCGAGAGCACGCCGCGCAGGGTGCGCAATTCCTGTTCGGTCCAGCCCGGCTTGGTCAGCAGGTTGCGCAAGGTCAGCTTGGTCGTCGGCACGCGATCGGGCGGATAGAAATAGCCGCTGTCCTCGAGCAGCATCTCGAGATGACCGATCAGCCCCTCCAGCTCTGCCTGCAGCGCGGGCGGATCGAGATCGACGCGCGGCGGCTGGGCGAGCTCGCGCCCCTTCGACCATTCGTAGGCGACGAGGATCACCGCCTGCGCCAGATTGAGCGAGCCGAACTCGGGGTTGATCGGAACGGTCAGGATCGCACGGGCGAGCGCGACATCCTCGGTCTCCAGCCCCGAACGCTCCGGGCCGAACAGGATCGCGCTGCGGCCCGGCGCAGCGTGGATTTCGCCCGCGGCCTGGACCGGGGTCACGACCGGCTTGGTCACGCCGCGCTTGCGCACCGTGGTGGCATAGACATGTTCGCAATCGGCGACCGCGTCGGCAACGCTGCCGAACACGCGCGCCTGTTCGAGCACCACGTCCGCGCCGCTCGCCGCGGGACCGGCCGACGGGTTGGGCCAGCCGTCACGCGGGGTGACGAGGCGCATCTCGGTCAGCCCGAAATTGAGCATCGCGCGTGCGGCCTTGCCGATATTCTCGCCAAGTTGCGGGCGGACGAGGACGATGACCGGGTTGGGGGCGGAGCCGCTCATCCGCCCTTTGCCTTTTCGTGGCCCACCTCGGTCACGCTGCTTGCGAACGCCTCGAAATCCTTCGCCTCGCGGAAATCGCGATAGACGCTGGCGAAGCGGATATAGGCGACCGAATCGAGACCCTTCAGCCCTTCCATCACCATCTCGCCGATGCGCTGGGACGGGATGTCGGTATCGCCGAGCGTTTCGAGCTGGCGCTGGATGCCCGAGACGAGCTTTTCGATCTGCCCCGCTTCGATCGGCCGCTTGCGGCAAGCGAGCGAGACCGAACGGATCAGCTTGTCGCGCTCGAACGGCTCGCGCCGGGACTCGCCGGTCCCTTCCGACTTGAGCACGGTCAGCTCGCGCAGCTGGATCCGCTCGAAGGTGGTGAAGCGCGCCGCGCACGCCTCGCACTGCCGCCGGCGGCGGATCGCCGCCCCATCCTCGGTGGGGCGGCTGTCCTTTACCTGACTGGCTTCATGTCCGCAGAACGGGCAGCGCATTCTTTGTTCCTTGGCGGTGCCGGCCCACTCCCCCGCCCGGCCACCCATATCATAATGTCGTTGGGTGGCCGGGCGGGGGAGTGGGCCGGCACCGCATGCGCATCAGCGCATCAAATCAGGCTTACGCCTCCGGGTAGATCGGGAAGCGTTCGCACAGCGCACGGACGCGCTCGCGGACGTTCGCCTCGACCTGCGCGTCGCCAGCCTCGCCATTCTTGCGCAGCCCGTCGAGCACGTCGGCGACCATGTTGCCGATCTCGCGGAACTCGGCCGGGCCGAAGCCGCGGGTGGTGCCGGCGGGCGAACCGACGCGGATGCCGCTGGTCTTGACCGGGGGCAGCGGATCGTTGGGGATGCCGTTCTTGTTGCAGGTGATCGCCGCACGCTCGAGCGCTTCGTCGGCGTCCTTGCCGGTGACGCCGAGCGGGGTGAGGTCGATCAGCGCGAGGTGGGTGTCGGTGCCGCCCGAGACCACGGCCGCGCCGCGCTCCGAAAGCGTCGCGGCCAGCACCTTGGCATTCTCGACGATCGCAGCGGCATAGCTCTTGAAGTCGGGACGCAGCGCCTCGCCGAACGCGACCGCCTTGGCCGCGATGACGTGCATCAGCGGACCACCCTGAAGACCGGGGAACACCGCCGAGTTGATCTTCTTGGCGATCGCCTCGTCATTGGTGAACACCGCGCCGCCGCGCGGACCGCGCAGCGTCTTGTGCGTGGTGGTGGTGACGACATGTGCGTGGCCGAACGGGGTCGGGTGCACGCCACCGGCGACGAGGCCCGCGAAATGCGCCATGTCGACCATGAAGATCGCGCCCACTTCATCGGCGATCGCGCGGAACTTCGCGAAATCGATGTGGCGCGGATAGGCCGATCCGCCGGCGATGATGATGCGGGGGCTGTTCGCGCGGGCGAGCTCCGCAACCTGATCGTAATCGATCAGATGGGTGTCGGGCTTCACGCCATACTGGACCGCGTTGAACCACTTGCCCGACATCGCCGCCTTGGCGCCGTGCGTCAGGTGGCCGCCCGAATCGAGGCTGAGGCCGAGGATCGTATCGCCGGGCTTGGCGAGCGCGAGCATCACCGCGCCATTGGCCTGCGCGCCCGAATGCGGCTGGACGTTGGCGAAGTCGCAACCGAACAGTTCGCGCGACCGGTCGATCGCCAGCTGCTCGACTTCATCGGACGGGTGGCAGCCCTGATAATAGCGCTTGCCCGGATAGCCTTCGGCATATTTGTTGGTGAAGACGCTGCCCTGCGCTTCGAGCACGGCCTTGGAGACGATGTTCTCCGATGCGATCAGCTCGATCTGATAGCGCTCGCGCTCCAGTTCGTGACGGACGCCCGCGAATACGGCGGGGTCGGCGGTGGCGAGATCATTGGTGAAGAACCCGTCGGGCTGGACGGCGGAAATCGGATTGGTGCTCATGGTCTCTGGTCCTTCAGAGGGCCGGGTTGGTCAGCTTGTCCACCCGGCGCTGATGACGATCGCCGCCGAAACCGGTGGCGAGGAATTCGGTGATGCAGGCCTTGGCCATTTCGGGGCCGATCAGCCGGGCGCCCATGGCGATGACGTTCGCATCATTATGCTCGCGCGCGAGACGGGCGGAGAGCGGTTCCGAAACCAGCGCGCAACGCGCCTGCGGCACGCGGTTGACCGCGATCGAGATGCCGATGCCGCTGCCGCACAGCGCGACGCCGCGCTCGGCCTGGTTTTCCGCAATCGCCTTGCCCAGGGCAAGGCCGAAGTCGGGGTAATCGACGCTCGCCGGGCCATCGGTGCCCAGATCGAGCACCTCGTGTCCTTCGCCGCGCAGCCATTCGGCGAGCGCGGACTTGAGTTCCCAGGCGGCGTGATCCGAAGCGATGGCGATTCGCATTGGAAGAGCGGTTCATTCCTTGAGATGAGCGGATGCCCGGCTCTCTAGGCGCTTGGCGCGGCAAAGGCTACACCAGAAGCGCGAAACTTATCCTGGGGGAGGCCATGATGCGGCTTTGGGCGGTTGGAACGATGCTGGCGGGCGCGGCGGCGCTTTCGGCATGCGGCGAGATGAGCAACGAGACGCAGGCGGCCTTGGTCGAGAACGCCGTCGCCAATGCGCAGGCGATCGCCGAGAACGTTACGGCCGAAGCAGAAAAGGCGGAGAAGGCGGCGGAAGCGCCCAGCCGCGACGCGTGGCTGGGGAAATGGGTGGGCGTCGAGGGACTGGTGCTGACGATCGAGAAGGATCCGTCGGGGCCGGGCCGCTATCGCCTGATCAACACCTACAGCCTCGACGAGGGCGCGACCGGGACCTTTGCCGGGGTCGCGACCAACGAGGGTATCGCCTTCACCCGGCCGGACGGCGCCAAGGTGCTCCGCGCGACCGATGGCGCGGCGACCGGCCTGAAGTATCTCGACGGCAAGAAGGACTGTCTGACCGTCGGTGTCGGCGAGGGATACTGCCGGGACTGATTGCATGAAAGGCGGCACCGGCCCGCTCCCCCACCCCCGCTCCCCAGCACCAGTATCCTATGGGTGGCGGGGTGGGGGAGCGGGCCGGTGCCGAACCCAGCGAAGCATGACGGTTACGTGACGCCGGCCGTCACGCGACTGAAATGCGGGCGACCTAGGAGCCGGGAAATTCCCGGGAGCCACGACCATGGGTTCGATTGCCAGCCAGCCGCGCAACCGCGCGGTGCGCACCGCCGTTCACCGCCACGAGCATCTGAGCAAGGAAGGGTTGCTCGAACGCGCCTTCACCTTCGCGTTTCGCGGCCTGGTCTATGCCCAGATCTGGGAGGACCCCGAAGTCGATATGGAGGCGCTGGCGATCACGCCCGACTGCCATCTCGTCACAATCGCCAGCGGCGGGTGCAACGTCCTGTCCTACCTGACCGCCGATCCGGCGAAGATCACCGCGGTCGATCTCAACACCGCGCATATCGCGCTCAACAAGCTCAAGGTCGCGGCGGCGCAGCATCTGCCCGATCATGCCGCGTTCCACCGCTTCTTCGGCCAGGCCAACCGGGCGGAGAATATCGCGGCCTATCGCGAGACGCTCGCCCCGCATCTCGACGAGACCACGCGGCGTTACTGGGAAGGCCGCGACCTCGCCGGACGCCGCCGGATCAAGGGCTTTGCCGGCGGCTTCTACAAGCGCGGGCTGCTCGGCGGGTTCATCGGCGCGGCGCACCTGCTCGCCAAGCTCTATCGGATCGATCCGCGCGAGCTGCTCGCTGCGAAGACCCCCGAGGAGCAGCGCGAAATCTTCGAACGGCGGCTGGCGCCGGTGTTCGACAAGAAGTTCGTGCGCTGGCTGATCGAGCAGCCCGCTTCGCTGTTCGGCCTGGGCATCCCGCCCGCGCAGTACGAGGCGCTAGCCGCCGACGATCCGCGCGGGATCAAGGCGGTGCTGTTGCGGCGGCTGGAGAAGCTCGCCTGCGACTTCGACCTTTCGGACAACTACTTCGCCTGGCAGGCGTTCGGGCGCGGCTATGGCGAAGGCGCCGACGCGCCGCTGCCGCCCTATCTGCGCGCTGCGAATCACGAGGTCGTCCGCGAGCGCGCAAACCGCGTCGAGGTGCGGCACCAGAACTTCGTCGAATATCTGGAATCGATGCCCGAGGGTTCGCTCGACCGCTATATCCTGCTCGACGCGCAGGACTGGATGACCGACGCACAGCTCAACCGGCTATGGGGTGAGATCACGCGGACGGCCAAGCCCGAGGCGCGCGTGCTGTTCCGCACCGCCGCGGCGCCGACGCTGCTGCCCGGCCGCGTCGCCGACGCGATCCTGGACCGCTGGGACTATGCCGAGGCGGAGTCGCTGGATTTCACCGCGCGCGACCGCTCGGCCATCTATGGCGGCGTGCACCTCTATCGCCTGAAGCCGTGAGCGGGAGCCATGCTGCGCGGATGGACGGCGTCTATGCGGCGCAGCGGCACATCTACGACCTGACGCGCAAATACTACCTTCTCGGGCGCGACCGGCTGATCGCCGAGCTGGCACCGCCACCCGGGGGCACGGTGCTGGAGGTCGGCTGCGGCACCGCGCGCAACCTGATCGCGGCGGCGCGGCGCTGGCCGCAGGCCCGCTTCTACGGCCTCGACATTTCCGAGGCGATGCTGACGACCGCACGGGCCAAGGTGGCAAGCGCGGGACTGTCCGACCGGATCATGCTGGTGCAGGGCGACGCGGCGAAGTTCGATACCAAGGCGTTGTTCGGCCTGGACGGGTTCGACCGGGTGTTCCTGAGCTACACCCTGTCGATGATCCCCGACTGGACCGCGGCGATCGAGCAGGCGGCCAAGGCGGTGGCGGCCGGCGGGGCGCTGCGCGTCGTCGATTTCGGGCAGCAGGAGAAGCTGCCGGGATGGTGGCGGCAGGCGCTGTTCGCCTGGCTCGAACGCTTCCACGTCACCCCGCGGCGCGAGCTGCCGGTCGCGCTCAGGCACACCGCGATGGCAAACGGATTGGAGCTTGGCTTCGAGCCGTTGCTGCGCGGCTATGCGTGGAGCGGGAGCCTGCGGCGCGGCTAGCCCTGCCAGCCCCAGGGCAATGGGGGCGGCGCGACGGGCTTTGCGAGGTCGAACTCGACGCGGAAATGGCGGCCCGGGCGGCGCAGCTCATAAGCGAAACGCGTGCCATCGACTTCCATCGCCCAGACATTGGTCACCGAACGCTCGGCATTCAGCGACCGGAACAGCGCGATCGATTCGGCGTCGACCGGGAACTCCTGCCGAGCCGCGGTGCCGGGCGCCGCCGTGTCACCGCCGTACAGGGTGAGCTTGTCCGAAGTGCCGTCCTCATGGCGGTGATCGTGCTTGAGACGGACGCCGGTGGCGGTACGGCTGACGACCCAGGTGCGCGAGCGATCCTCGCCGACATGAAAGGGGATGCGCACCCGCCCCGGCTCACACGAAGCGACGTGCATCACCAGCGTCTTGTTCGCGAAGGCGGCGTCGGCGGGATCGTTGGTGACGACCCGCCCCGCGAATGCCTTGCCGCACAGCGGCGCGAGCCGGGCCATGAAAGCGTCGGCGGGTGCCGCGGGCCTGGGCGCGAAGCCGGGCAGCGCCGCAAGCGCGGCAAGGGCGAGCAAAGCCTTCATCCCATTCCTCACTTCGACGCGCGGCGCGCCTGCTTGCGCATCGATCCGCGCAGGAAGCGCGCGGCGAACCACATGCGGCGCGCGGTCTTGCCCACCAGCGTGTGGAGCGTGTCGCCATGCACGGCATCCCACGCCGCCTGCGCCGCCTGTTCGACGGGGGTGAATTCGAGCTGCGCCGCGCGCACGCGATCGCGCATCGTTTCGTTGCTGCCTACCGGCGTGCCGTCGAGGATCGCGGTATCGATGAAGCTCGGCAGCAGCGCGCGGACACGGATGCCCTCGCCATGCCATTCGGCGTCGAGCGCCTCGGTGAAGCCGCGCACCGCGAACTTGGTCGCCGAATAGATCGCGACGCCCATCGTGCCGTAGATGCCGGCGGCCGACGCGGTGTTGAGCAGGCAGCCGCCCGAGGCCTTCAAATAGCGATAGCCGGCATGCGCGCCATAGACGACACCCATCAAATTGATGTCGACGCAGCGGTCGAGCTCTTCGACCGTGGTCTGGGCGAAATTGCCGCCGACCCCGACCCCGGCATTGTTGAACAGCACGTCGAGCCTGCCACCGCTCTCGCCCACGAAATCGGCGAGCGCCCCATCCCAGGCCGCACGGTCGCGTACGTCGAGCTTGTGGACCGTGACCGGCGCGCCGCCGAGCAGCCGAGCCGTTTCCGCCATGCCGGCGTCGTTGATATCGGCAAGGCCGACACGCCAGCCGCGCGAGGCGAACAGGACCGCAACCGCCCGCCCGATGCCCGATCCACCGCCGGTGATGAAGATCGACTGCATGACCCCTCCCCTAAGACTCGCCGTACCGATCCATCGAAACCGGCTTCAGGTACAGGGGAGCAGAGCTAACCCGCTTTTGCAAGCGGACGTTACTCCACCAGCGCGTCGATCGCCTGCGCCATGTCGATATCGCGGCCCGACAGACCGCCGGCGTCGTGCGTGGTGAGCAGGATATCGACCCGGTTCCACACATTCGACCATTCGGGATGGTGATCGGACTTCTCAGCGAGCAGCGCGACCTGGGTCATGAAGGCGAAGGCCTGGCTGAAATCGTCGAAGGTGAAGCTGCGCGTGATCGCGTCGCGCTCCGCCTGATGATCCCATTCGGGCAGCCCCTCCAGCGCTTCTTCGCGTTCCGCCTGGCTCAGTTGCTCGACCATTCTTCCACTCCTTCGTTGGGTGGGGCATAGCGCAGGGCGATGGCTGACAAAACCGAGACTTTCGCGCCCAGCGCTGCCGATATGGAAGCGCTCGCCCGCGCCGCGCTGGCACGAATCCCCGAGCCGTTCGCGGCCTATCTGGCGGACGTCGTGCTGATGATCGAGGACTTCGCCGACGAGCAGACGCTGCGCGACATGAGGATGGAGGATCCGTTCGAGCTGACCGGCCTCTATTCGGGACGGCCGGTGGGCGAGAAGGACGGGTTCCTGGGCGAGCTGCCCCAGCCCGACACGATCCACCTCTATCGCCGTCCGCTGCTCGACGAATGGGTCGAGACCGGCGTGAGCCTGGAAGCGCTGGTCACCCATGTCGTGGTGCATGAGGTGGGGCATCATTTCGGCCTGTCGGACGACGACATGCACGCGCTGGAGGACAGCGTCGGGTGACCCCTCCCCGGCTCGCCTTTGAGGACGTGGCGTGCCTGCGCGGCGGGCGGCTGCTGTTCGAGGGGCTGAGCTTCGCGCTCGACGAAGGGGGCGCGGCGCTGGTGACCGGACCCAACGGCGCGGGCAAGTCGAGCCTGATCCGGGTCGCGGCAGGGTTGCTCAAACCGGCGGCGGGTGTCGTGGCCGTTGAGGGCGAACGCGCGCTGCTGACCGAGGCGGCAGCGCTCGATCCGGAATTGCCGGTGGGCAAGGCGTTGGGCTTCTGGGCGGGCCTTGACGGTCGGCGCGATGCCGCCGAGGCAGCGCTGAATGCGGTCGGGCTGGCGCATCTCGCACCGGTGCCGGTGCGGCTGCTCTCGACCGGGCAGCGGCGGCGCGTCGGGATCGCGCGCGTGGTGGCGAGCGGGGCGCCCATCTGGCTGCTCGACGAACCCGCCAATGGACTGGATCAGGCGGCGGTGGCCATGTTGGGTCATTTGATTTCCGAACATCGCCTCAATGGCGGGATCGTGGTGGTCGCAACACATCTGCCGATCCACATCCCCGGCGCGCATGGCGTGGTGATCGGGGACGCGGCATGAGCGGCTTGGCTTCGCTGGTGTGGCGCGAGCTGCGGCGGGCCTGGGCCGCCGGGGGCCTGACGCTGCCGGTCGCCTTCTTCCTGCTGGTGGCGATCCTGTTCCCCTTCGCGATCGGGCCGGAGGGCAAGCTGCTCGCGCGGATCGGCGGCGGGGTGATCTGGGCGGCGGCTTTGCTCGCAGCGCTGCTGCCGGTCGAGCGGCTGGTGAACCCTGATATCGAGAACGGCGTGCTCGACCAGCTCGCGGTGCGCGGCTGGACCGATGCGAGCGTGGCGGCGGCGAAGACATTGGGGCATTGGCTGGGCTTCGCGCCGACCTTGCTGGTGGCGACGGTGATCGCGGCGGCGCTGCTCAACCTCTCGCTCGACCAGACGCGCGCGGCGCTGGTTGCGCTGTTGATCGGCACGCCGGGGCTGGCGGCTTTGGGCGTGGCGACCGCGGCGCTGACGGCGGGGCTGCGCGGTGCGGGCGCGGTGGCGGGGCTGGTGATGCTGCCCTTCGCGGTACCGCTGCTGATCTTCGGCGCAGGCGCGATGGGGAATGATCCGGGCGCGATCAAGCTGCTCGGCGCGGTGAGTTTGTTGCTGGTCGCGGGGTGCCCGTTCGTCGCGGGCGCGGCGATGCGGATGGGGCGGGGTTAGAGGCTATGCAATTACTGATCGACGGGATGATGTCTGGAACCGGGATTCGAGATCGCATCAACGGTGGCTACATCGATCCCGAAGCACTCGGCCTTTCGTCTCCGCTAGTCGATGATTTGCGGATATGGCTCTCGCGATATGAGGACGCACACTACGCTGGCTTCGACGACGCGGAAGTCGTGTCGATGCTAGATCGGCAGGGTGTTGCTCTAGCCGAAAGGATGACCAAAGAGCGGACCAGCGACAAGGTTGGCTATTACTCAAACGCGCATCTGAAAGAGCTAGAGTAGCCGCGCTAACGACTCCATCGCGCGAAGATCGCGGTCGGCAGCAACAGCCCCCTCGCCTCTTCGCGCACGGCGAGTTCGCCGCATTCGATCTTGCCGCCGAGATCTGCGAAATGCTGGTTGAGCAGCTCGCCGATCGCCAGCGCGGACATTCGGATCGCGTAGACGGTGAGGAACAGGAAGCGCGAATCGGCGTCCAAGAGCTGGCGGCAATTGGCGATCAGGCTGGGCAGATCCTGCTCGAGCTGCCATACTTCCCCGGTCGGGCCGCGGCCATATTTGGGCGGGTCGAGCAATATGCCGTCATAGCGGCGGCCCCGACGCACCTCGCGCGCGACGAACTTGCCGGCGTCGTCGATGATCCAGCGGATCGGCTTGTCGCTCATATTCGAGAGCGCGGCGTTGCCCTTGGCGGCCTCGACCGATTTCTTGGAGGCGTCGACATGCACCATTTGCGCGCCGCTTGCCGCCATCGCCAGCGTGCCGACGCCGGTATAGCCGAACAGGTTCATGACGGTGGGCGCTTCGACTCCGGCGGTCTGCTGGCGCATCCAGCTCCACACCGGCGCCATGTCGGGGAAGAAGCCGAGATGGCGGAACGGCGTGGTCTGCGCGGTGAAGCGCACCTGGTCCCAGCCGAGCGGCCAACCTTCGCGCGGGACCGGCTTGGTGAAGACCCAGCGGCCGCCCCCCTCGTCATCGGGCGCGGGAGTGAACTCGCCGTGCGCGTCCCAGCCCTCGGACGCGGGCGCCCACATCGCCTGGGGTTCCGGGCGGATGAAGCGATAGTCGCCATAGCGCTCGAGCTTGCGGCCGTGGCCCGAGTCGACAAGGCCGTAATCGGCCCAGGGTTCGCCGGTGAGGGTGACGAGGTTCATGGCGCCCGTTTAGTTTGGTTCCGCCTCCGGCGGAAGCCGCACCGGCCCGCTCCCCCACCCGGCCACCCATATCATGCTACCGCTGGGTGGCCGGGTGGGGGAGCGGGCCGGTGCCGCCTGACTCAGGAACGCGGCTTGGCGCGCTCGGCGATATAGCCCGTAACCGCATCGAAGGTTGCGGGGAGGACGTCGTAGCGCTCCTCGCGGTCGAACAGATCGCCGATGCGGGCGGGGAGCGTCGGGCGGATGCCGGTGGCGCGCTCGACCGCGTCGCCGAACTTGGCCGGGTGCGCGGTGGCAAGGGTGACGATCGGCACATCCGTGGCGATGTCCGCGCGGCGCGCGGCGGCAAGGCCGATCGCGGTGTGCGGATCGAGGATCTCGTCGGCGCGGGCATGTGCCCAAGCCATCGCCTGCGCCATCTCCGCCGCATCGATCCGGTCGCTCGCGAACAGCTTGGCGGCGCCTTCCTGCTGCGCGTTGGTGAGGCGCATCGCCTTGCTCGCCTCGAACCCGCGCATCTGATCGGCGAGCGCGGCACCGTCGCGGCCGGCAAGGTCGAACAACAGCCGCTCGAAGTTCGAGCTGACCTGAATGTCCATGCTCGGCGCCGCGGTCGGGGTAACGGTGCCGGTCGAATAGTCGCCCGCCGACAGCGCGCGGTGAAGGATGTCGTTGACGTTGGTGGCGACGATCAGCTTCGCGACGGGCAGCCCCATCCGCGCCGCGACATAGCCTGCGAACACGTCGCCGAAATTACCGGTCGGCACCGAAAAGGCGACCGCGCGGTTCGGGGCGCCGAGGCGGACCGCAGCGTAGAAATAATAGACCACCTGCGCCATCAGCCGCGCCCAGTTGATCGAATTGACCGCGGTCACCTGGAACCGCCCGGCGAAACCGGCGTCGTTGAACATCGCCTTCACCATCGCCTGGGCGTCGTCGAAGCTGCCTTCGATGGCGATGTTGTGGACGTTGGGTGACAGCACCGTGGTCATCTGGCGGCGCTGGACGTCGCTCACCCGCTTGTTCGGGTGGAGCATGAAGATGTCGATCCCCTCACGCCCCGCCACCGCATCGATCGCGGCCGAGCCGGTGTCGCCGCTGGTCGCGCCGACGATGGTGAGGTGCTGGTCGGTGCCCTTGAGGAACCGCTCGAAGAACAGCCCAAGCAGCTGGAGCGCGACGTCCTTGAAGGCGAGCGTCGGGCCGTGGAACAGCTCGAGCAGGAAATGGCGGTGGTCGAGCTGGACGAGCGGGGTGACCGCATCGTGGCTGAACCGGCCATAGGCGGCGGTGCACAATTCGCGCAGCTCGGCTTCGCTGAGGCTGCCCGCGGTGAAGGGCGCCATCACGCGGACGGCGGTCTCGACGTACGACAGGCCCGCAAGGTCCGCGATCTGCTCCGGCGTGAAGCGCGGCCATTCCACGGGTACGTAGAGGCCGCCATCCTTGGCCAGCCCGGCAAGGGTGACGTCGCGGAAATCGAGTTCGGGCGCGGTGCCGCGCGTGCTCTGGTAGCGCATGGCTGAGCCGGTTAGCCGCGCGGGCGCCGGGCGGCAAGAAAGTCTAGCTTTGCGGCGGGCCAGATGGGTGCGCTGCCTTGCGACCGCGCCAGCGCAGCGCGAGGACATAGATCACCGCCGCCGCGAGCGCGAAGAGGAACCATTGGACGGCATAAGCGAGGTGGTTGTTGGGGACGCTCGACGGATCGGGCCGCGCGCTTTCGGCGAGACCGGGAGCCGGGGTCTCAGAGACCAGCATCAGCGTGCGCGGGCCAGGCTTGCCGAACAACGCGGCGATCTGCGGGGTCGAATCGGGGGCCTGGGTGATGCTGCCGGTCACCTCGCCGCCCTTCCACACCGGGACGACGCCCGGGGCCGTGCTGACGCCCATGTCGAATTTGGTGGTGAGCGCCTCCACGCCGGTGCGGCACTCGGCGATATGGCGCCAGCCCTTGGCGCCATTCTCGGCGCGGCCGGCCTGTTCGCTCCATCCGGTGACCTCAAGGCACATCGCGCTGGCGCGGCGGAAGAGATGCTCGTCGCCGACCGGCGGGCGTGGAAAGGCCATGACGGGCAGCGCGCTGTTGCCGGCATAGCGTGCGATCATCGCTTCCTTCTGCCCGCGCCGGTCGAGCTGCCAGATGCCGAGGCCGATCATCGCGGCGATGGCGAGTGCGACGATGACGGTGGGGATGACAGGGAGCTTCATGGGTGCGGCTCCTTGATGCGGCCCTCACGCGCGGAATTGCGATATTCGAGCGCCAGCAGCGCACCCTTGGCCCAGCGCAGCGAAACGATGACGAGCAGGGTCGTCAGCGGAATCCACAGCAGCAGATGGACCCAGACCGGCGGCCCGGCGGCGAGCTCAAGCCAGATCGAGAGAACGACGATGATCGTGCCGACGATCAGGGTGAGGAAGGCGGCGGGGCCATCCCCGACATTGAACGCGGCAAAATCGAGCCCGCAGCCCGGGCAGCGCGGGGCAAACTTCACCCAGCCCGCAAACAAAGAGGGCGCGCCGCAACGCGGACACGCCCCTTTGTATGCGCTTGCGATGACCGGAGGCCCAGCCTCGTTCACCGTTCGCTCTCGCTCATCGTCCGCGTCAGCCGTGGACCGGCGCGCCTGCGCTGCCCCAGACATAGACGACGACGAACAGGAACAGCCAGACAACGTCGACGAAGTGCCAGTACCAGGCAGCGGCTTCGAAGCCGAAATGCTGGCGCGGGGTGAAGTCGCCCTGATAGGCGCGCAGCAGGCAGACCATCAGGAACAGCGTGCCGACGATGACGTGGAAGCCGTGGAAGCCGGTCGCCATGTAGAAGGCCGACGAATAGTTCGACTTGCCGAACACGAACGGCGCATGGGCATATTCATAGGCCTGGATGGCCGAGAAGATCAGACCCAGGATGATGGTGAGCCACAGACCCTTCTTCACCACATCGTTCTCGCCGACGCCGATGAAGCCCCACAGGCCCTTCATCTCGCCGCCGCGCTGATTGTGGATCAGGCCGTGATGCGCCCAGGTGATGGTGGTGCCCGACAGCAGCAGGATGAAGGTGTTGAGCAGCGGGAGATGGAAGGCGTTCATCACTTCCATGCCCTTGGGCGGGAAGGTCGCGACCGCGCCCTCGAGGATCTCGACGACGCTGGCATGCTCGCCGCTGACCGCGATCGCCGCAGGGAAGAGCGCGAAATCGAACCACGCCCAGAACCAGCCGACGAAGAACATCACTTCCGAGGCGATGAACAGGATCATGCCGTAGCGCAGGTGAAGCTGGACGACCGGGGTGTGATCGCCGGCATTGGCTTCCTTGATCACATCGACCCACCAGGACGCCATGCAGAACAGGGTGGCGGCAAGGCCCGTCAGGAACACCCACATGCCGTGCGGATGCTCCTTCATCCACATCAAGCCGCCGGTCGCCAGCCACAAAGCGGCGAGCGAGCTGAGCATCGGCCACGGGCTGGGCGGGAGAATATGGTAATCGTGGTTCTTGGCGCCGGCCATTTTCCGTCCCTGTTCTAATGGCGTGTTTCCAGCCTCCCCTAAGGGGTGAGCTTGGCGGGTGCAATGGTGGTTGAGCGCCCTCAGCCCTTCGGTCGGGACTTGTCGGCCAGATAGAAGGTGTAGGAGAGGGTGATCTTCTCGATATCCCTGGTGTCCGGATCGGTCAGGATCTTGGGATCGACGAAGTAGATCACCGGCATGCGCACCGTCTCACCGGGCTTCAGCGTCTGCTCGGTGAAGCAGAAGCACTGGATCTTGCTGAAATATTTTCCGGCCGCCTCGGGCGTCACATTGTACGTCGCAGTGCCGGTGACCGGCACGGTGCCGGTGTTGGTCGCGGTGTAGAAGGCCATGTCGCGCGCGCCGATCGCGATCTGGTCCGACGCCATTTCGGGCTTGAACTTCCAGGTCAGCGCGGGGCTGACATTGCTGTCGAACGCCACGGTGATCTTGGCATCGACCGCGCCCGGCGCAGCCTCGGCCCGCATGGTGGTGCCGCCGAAGCCCGTCACCTGGCAGAAGAGGCGATAGAGCGGCACGCTGGCAAAGGCGACGCCGGTCATGGTGCAGACGCCCAGCACCGCGAGCAGCGCGGTACGCAGCTTGCGGTCGATCCTCATGTCGCCCTCAACGGGATGCCCTGGCTGATCTTCACGATGCTGATCGCGAACACCAGCACGACGAAGGCGAGCAGCAACAGCGCCATCACACGGGCACGCGACTTCTGCCGCGCGCGGACGATTTCTTCTTCTTCGGGAGTCATGCCAGCCACCGGTCTGCCGCGACTGCCGCGAACAGGATGAACAGATAGGAGATCGAGTAAGCGAACAGGCGCTTTTCGGGCTTCATGGTATCGCCCTCACCGGCCATGCGCATCGCGACCTGAAGCGCAAAGAGCGCGAACAATGCGGTCGTCGCCACTGCGGTGATGCCGTAGAGCGCGCCGGTGAGGCCGAGCGGCCAGGGCGCGATCGCGGCGACCGCCATCGGGATGGTGTAGAGCCCGATCTGGACGCGCGTCGCCTTCTCGCCGGCGACCACCGGAAGCATCGGCACGCCGGCATTGGCGTAGTCGGTCTTCACGAACAGCGCGAGCGCCCAGAAATGCGGCGGGGTCCACAGGAAGACGAGACCGAACAGCAGCACCGGGAGGAGCGCGACGTCGCCGGTCGCCGCAGCCCAGCCGATCAGCGGCGGGAAGGCGCCCGCCGCGCCGCCGATGACGATGTTCTGCGGCGTGCGGCGCTTGAGCCAGACGGTGTAGACGAGGACGTAGAACAGGATCGACAGCAACAGAATGCCCGCGGCGACATAGTTGACCGCAAGCCCCATCAGGATGACCGAGAGCGCCGCCACCCCGACGCCGAAATGCAGCGCCGACTGGCGGTCCATGCGGCCGGCAGGAAGCGGGCGGCCCTGGGTCCGCTTCATCTTCGAATCGAGATCCGCCTCATACCATTGGTTGAGCGCGCCTGCCGCGCCGGCACCCAATGCGATGCAGAGTATCGCGGTGAAGCCGAGCACGGGATTGATCGAAACCGGCGCAGCAAGCATGCCGCAAAGCCCGGTGAACACGACCAGGGTCATCACCCGCGGCTTGGTGAGCGCGAGGAAGTCGCGCCAGTCGGCGGGCAGGATCAGGGCGTGGTTGGCGACGGACATTTGCCCGGGCCTATAGGCCGGGTTGACGTTCGGGGGAAGGGTGCTGGACCTCGATCCCATGCGGGACGCACATGGCCCCGCTTTCGCCGACAAAACGGACAAGCAGCAAGGCGCAGCCAGCCGCCGCCCAGAGGGCCTGGAGTCCCGCCGCGGCATAGGCGAGTCCGCCGGCGACTCCGCCCATGATCAGCCCGGTCCATAGCAGCGCGTAGGGCAGCCACCCGAACCGTGGACCTCCCGTCATCGCCTGCGCGATCCGCTGGCCGATCTTGACCAGCGCGCCGGTCATGTAGGTGAGGCCGATCGCATCGCCGCCGTCGGCGAACACGCCATTCTCCGCCCCCATCGCGGCGGCGGCAAAGGCGAGCGTAACCGGGACCGGGACCAGCCCGATGCTGGCCGCGGCACAGACGAGCAGGCCGAAGACCAGCAGCATCACCCGCCGCCTGCGTCCGGGACGCCGCCCTGCCACCAGCGTGGCCGCGACGACGCCACTCACGAACGCCGCGATCAGCATCAAGACAACTCCGACGATTTCCCCGCCCGCAACGGCGACACCGAGGCGGGTCGAGTTGCCGCTCATGAACGACACGAAATAGCCGCCCGACGCGATGAACGCGATCGCATCGACATAGCCCGCCAGGAAGGAGAGGGCGATGGCAACACACTGGCGGCGGCGATCGAGGCTGGTCATGCGTTCCCTATAGCTGGCGGAGGGCATGTGCGCGAGCAAGCTACCCAGCAGACGGGAGCCTGTTGCTCACTCCGCCCGGTGAAGGCCTCAAGCGCGAGCCATTGCGGGGCGCGGTGCAGATTGTGGATCGCTACCGGCGGAGGAGAATCGCGTTCGATCAGACAACCCATCGACATCGAGATCGCACCGGGCAGCGCTTCGACCGGGCTGTCGCTCAACGCGGCGGTCGGCACCATGTCGGACTGGGGCAAGGCGCACGAGGCGCGGATGGCTGCGTCGGCCTGACTTAACGAAAACGCCCCGGAGTTTCCTCCGGGGCGCTCCGTTTCAGCCGTCGCTGAAAACTCAGTGGTGCTTGTCGTCGTCGATGACAGGCAGCGTTTCGAACTGGTGGAACGGCGGTGGGCTGGACAGCGTCCATTCGAGCGTCGTCGCGCCCTCGCCCCACGGGTTCGCCGGCGCCTTCTTGCCCGCGATCAGCGACCAGATCACGTTGATGAAGAAGATCACCACGCCGATCAGCATCAGCACATAGCCCCAGCTCGCGATCTCGTTCCAATATGCATAGGCATCCGGATAGTCGGGATAGCGGCGCGGCATACCCTGCAGGCCCAGGAAATGCATCGGGAAGAACAGCACGTTCACGCCGACGAAGAACACCCAGAAGTGCAGCTGGCCGAGGAACTCGCTGTACATCTTCCCGAACATCTTCGGGAACCAGTAGTAGAAGCCGGCGAACAGGCCGAACACCGCGCCCAGCGAGAGCACATAGTGGAAGTGCGCGACGACATAGTAGGTATCGTGCATATAGTCGTCGACGCCGCCGTTCGCGAGCACCACGCCGGTAACGCCGCCCACGGTGAACATGAAGATGAAGCCGATCGCCCAGACCATCGGGGTCTTGAAGCTCATCGAGCCGCCCCACATGGTGGCGATCCACGAGAAGATCTTCACGCCGGTCGGCACCGCGATGATCATCGTCGCGGCGGTGAAGTACATCTTCACGTTCACGCTCATGCCGGTCGTGAACATGTGGTGCGCCCACACGACGAACCCGACCACGCCGATCGCGACCATGGCATAGGCCATGCCGAGATAGCCGAACACCGGCTTGCGGCTGAAGGTCGCGACGATCTGGCTGATGATGCCGAAGCCCGGCAGGATCATGATGTACACTTCGGGGTGACCGAAGAACCAGAACAGGTGCTGGTAGAGCACCGGATCGCCGCCGCCGGCGGGATCGTAGAAGGTGGTGCCGAAGTTACGGTCGGTCAGCAGCATGGTGATCGCCGCGGCCAGAACCGGCAGCGCGAGCAGCAGCAGGAAGGCGGTGATCAGCACCGACCACACGAACAACGGCATCTTGTGCAGGGTCATGCCCGGCGCGCGCATGTTGAAGATGGTGGTGATGAAGTTGATCGCGCCCAGGATCGAGCTGGCGCCCGCGAGGTGGAGCGACAGGATCGCCATATCGACCGACGGCCCCGGCTCGCCATAGGTGGAGAGCGGCGCATAGACGGTCCAGCCGGTGCCTGCGCCGCCGCCGATAAAGGGCGAAGCGAGCAGCAGCACGAAGGCCGGGATGAGCAGCCAGAAGGACAGGTTGTTCATGCGCGGGAACGCCATGTCCGGCGCGCCGATCATGATCGGAACGAACCAGTTGCCGAAGCCGCCGATCATCGCGGGCATGACCATGAAGAACACCATGATCAGGCCGTGCGCGGTGATCAGCACGTTCCAGAAATGCTGGGCTTCGTCGAAGGTCTGCGGACCGCCATGCACCCATTCGGCGATATAGCCGAGATGCTGGATGCCGGGCTCGGCGAGCTCGAGGCGCATCACGCCCGAGATCGCGCCACCGATGATCCCCGCGATGATCGCGAAGATCAGGTAGAGGGTGCCGATATCCTTGTGGTTGGTCGACAGGAACCAGCGCGCGAAGAAGCCGGGCTTGTGATCCGCGTCATGGTGGTGGTCGTCATGCGCCGTGAAGGCGTGGGCGTCGCGGGCTGCGTCGGTCATGGCTTACTGGTCCGCTTGATTGGTGGTGGCGGCCGCTTCGGCCGCGTTGTCGGCAGGCGTTTCAGCCGTGTTGCCGGCAGGCGCGGCCGCCGGAGCCGCGGCAGCAGCGGGCTTGGCCGCTTCGGGCATCTTGCCGCCCTTGGCCGCGACCCACTGCGCGAACACCGCAGGCTCGACCGCTTCGACCACGATCGGCATATAGGCATGGCGCGCACCGCAGAGTTCGGAGCACTGGCCGAAATAGACGCCGGGCTTGTCGACGATGAAGCTGGTCTCGTTGAGGCGGCCGGGGACCGCGTCGATCTTGATCCAGAAGGCCGGGATCGCCCAGCTGTGGATCACGTCGTTGGCGGTGGCGATCAGGCGGATCGGGGTGCCGACCGGAACGACGATGCGGTTGTCGGCCGCGAGCAGGCGCGGGCCATCGACGTCGGTACGGTAGCGCGCGCCCTTGGCCAGCGTCGGATCGCCCTTTTCCTTGAGCATGTTCGCGGTGATCGAGATCGCGCCATGGTCGGGATATTCGTAGCTCCAGTACCACTGGTTGCCGATCGCCTTGATCGTCACCGCATTGTCGGGCGCCGGCTTGAACTGCTTGGCGAGCAGCGAGATCGACGGCCAGGCGATGACCGCGAGGATCAGCACCGGAACCACGGTCCAGATGATCTCGATCAGCGTGTTGTGGCTGGTCTTGGAAGGATTGGGGTTCGCCTTGCGGCGATAGCGCAGGATCGTCCAGCCGAGCAGGATCAGCACGAAGACCGAAATGATCGTGATGATCGGCAGCAGGATCCAGTTGTGGAAATGCGCCGCGCTCTCGCCGAGCTTGGTCACCTGCGGCTGGATGCCGATATGCTTGTCGACCGGCTGGCCGATGCCCGGAGTCGGGCCGTTCTTGTGCGTGCCGTCCGGATTGAGCGTCGGGTCCGCGGGAGTCGCAGCGGCGGGCGCAGCAGCCTCGGTGGTGGCGGCAGCCGGCGCCGCAGCAGCAGCCGGCGATTCGACCGCGACCGGCGCGGGCGCCTTGGGCGCTTCGGCGGCCGGCACGCTCGGAGCCGCCGCGGGGGCGGTCTGGGCCTGGGCCATGCCGCCGGCGAGCGCGAGGCCAGCGGCCAGGACGATCGCCTTCAATCCATGCATGCGCATCTTGTCGTTGTACCCCATGTTTCCTTCACCCCCCTTTCGAGGGCACGCCGGGTCTCCGGTCGTGCGGACGCAACTCGCCCGTTGGCGCAGGCCTATAGCAGCAAGATCGCGTGTCTCAAGCTAGTCGCGCCTCTTTTTAGCTCGCGGTACCAGCCCGCTCCCCGCCGGAAGAAGCCGTGGTTGCGGCGCAGGCAGGCCGCGCCTAGATGCGGACAGCGCGAAGAAGCCGGGCAAAAAGGTGGGATGACGGATGACTGACGAAGAGGTTCTGGACGAGTTTCGCGCCGCGGAAGCGCTGCTGGAAGGTCATTTCATCCTGTCGTCGGGCTTGCGCAGCCCGCGCTACCTGCAATGTGCGCGCGTGCTGATGAACCCTTCGCGCGCCGGCCGGCTGGCGGAAGCCGTCGCGGCGAAGATTCCCGCAGAGCTCCGGGCCCAGATCAGCGCGGTCGTCGCTCCGGCGATGGGCGGCGTCATCGCCGGACAGGAAGTGGCGCGCGCCCTCGACGTCGATGCGATGTTCGTCGAGCGCCCCACCGGCACCTTCGAACTGCGTCGCGGCTTCCGCCTGTCGCCGGGCCAGAAGGTGCTGATGATGGAGGACGTCGTCACCACCGGGCTGTCGTCGCGCGAGGCGATCAAGGCGATCGAGGACGCTGGCGGTGAGGTGATCGTCGCGGCGAGCCTGGTCGACAGGTCCAACGGCACCGCCGATCTCGGCGTTCCCTTCTTCCCGCTGATCCGACTCGACGTGCCGAGCTACGAAGCCGATTCGCTCCCGCCCGAACTGGCGGCGATTCCGGCGATCAAGCCGGGGAGCCGCGTGGGAGCATGACCGCGCCGCACCTGCGCCTCGGCGTGAACATCGATCATGTCGCCACCGTGCGGAACGCGCGCGGCAGCGGCTATCCCGATCCGGTGCGCGCGGCGCTGCTCGCGGCGCAGGCCGGGGCGGACGGGATCACCGCGCATCTGCGCGAGGACCGGCGGCATATCACCGACGACGACATCGCGCGCCTCTCGGCCGAGTTGCCGGTGCCGCTCAACCTCGAGATGGCGGCGACCGAGGAGATGCTGGGCATCGCGCTGCGCCACAAGCCGCACGCGGCCTGCATCGTGCCGGAGAAGCGCGAGGAGCGCACGACCGAGGGCGGGCTGGACGCGCGCGGGCAGCATAATCTGCTCGCGCCGATGGTGACCCAGCTGCGCAACGCCAATATCCGCGTCTCGCTGTTCATCGAGCCCGACCCCGCGCAGATCGAGGCGGCGGTGCGGCTCGGCGCGCCGGTGGTCGAGCTGCATACCGGCCGCTATTGCGAGCTGGAGGGCGAGGCCCAGACCGCCGAGCTGCGCCGCATCGCCGACGCCGCCGCGCTGGCCGCAAAGAACGGGATCGAGGTTCATGCCGGACATGGCCTGACCTTCGACAATGTCGTGCCGGTCGCCGCGATCCCGCAGCTTGCCGAACTAAACATCGGCCATTTCCTGATCGGCGAGGCGATCTTCGACGGACTCGCCCCGGTGGTGCAAAGGATGCGCGCGCTGATGGATGCGGCGCGGTGATGTGCGCTGAAGCGCGCGGCTCCGCGATAGCGGACAAGCAAGCGTGATCATCGGCATCGGCTCCGACCTCTGCAACATCGAGCGGATCCAGGCGACGCTCGACCGGTTCGGGATGCGCTTCGAGCAGCGCGTCTTCACCGATGTCGAGCTGCGCAAAGCGGCGAAGCGCCCGCTCAACTATGCCGCCACGCTGGCCAAGCGCTTCGCCGCGAAAGAGGCCTTTTCCAAGGCGGTCGGCACCGGATTCAAGGCCGGGGTGTTCATGCGCGACATCGGCGTGGTCAACGCCCCGTCCGGTGCGCCGACGCTGGCGCTGACCGGCGGCGCGAAGGCGCGGCTTGACGCCATGACGCCCGCCGGTCACGTCGCGAAGGTGCATCTGACGCTGACCGACGATCACCCCTGGGCGCAGGCACTGGTGGTGATCGAAGCGCTGCCGGAGGCGTAGCGAATGGCCGAGGAGTTGGCGTTGAGTGCGAAGACGGACCTGAAGACGGACAAGGCTGGCACCGACTGGTGGGGCGAGATCAAGGGCATCCTCTGGCTGATCCTGGCGGTGCTCGGCTTTCACAGCCTGGTCGCCAAGCCCTTCTACATCCCCTCCGAATCGATGATGCCGTCGCTGCTGATCGGCGACCGGCTGGTGGTGACCAAATATCCCTATGGCTATTCCTACGTCACCCCCACCTTCCACGTCCTGCCCTTCATCAAGGGGCGGCTGTTCGGGAGCCTGCCCAGGCGCGGCGACATCGTGATCGTCACGCCGACCCACGCGCGCACCGACTATATCAAGCGCGTGATCGGTCTGCCCGGCGACCTGATCGAGATGCATGGCGGCATCCTCTATATCAACGGGCGCCAGGTGACGCGCACGCGGCAAGGCGACCGGCTGATCCCCATCGACGCCAACACCCGCTGCGGCCTCGATACGCAACCCGACGAACGCAACCTCTATGAGGGCCGCGTGGTGACCGACGCGTCGGGCAAGCAGTTCTGCAAGGTGCCGATCCTGCGCGAGACCTTGCCCGAAGGCGCAAGCTACGACACGATCGATCTTGCGATGACCGGCAGCGACAATTTCGGACCGATCCGGATTCCCGCCGGCCACGTCTTCCTGATGGGCGACAACCGCGACAACAGCGCCGACAGCCGCATGACCCTCGCCCAGAACGGCCTTGGCGGCGCAGTGCCGATCGAGAATATCGGCGGACGCGCCGAGTTCATCACCTTCAGCCTCGATGGCAGCGCGAGCTGGAATCCGCTGAGCTGGGCGGGCTCGTTCCGCTCGGGCCGCGCGGGCAGCTCACTCCACCCCGAACGCCCCGCGGAGTAACCGGCCATGAGCAAGGACAACGTCTCGATCATCCGCGAACCCGGCCCCAACGAGATGCGCGATCCGGTGATGCGCGCCGAGTTGCGGCGGGCATCGGTGTGGTTCGGGCTCGCCATCGCGACCGCGCTGGTGGTGCTGCTGATCCAGCCGCTGCTGCTGATCTTCGCGGGCCTTGTCGTCGCGTCGATGCTCGACGGCGGTACGCGTCTGATCCGCAAGATCCTGCCGATCCCGCGCGGCTTCGCACTGGCGATCGCCGTGCTGCTGGTGATCGCTTTCGTCGGCGGTGTCATCTACCTCACCGGGGTCGAGATCGCCGCGCAGGCCGAACAGCTGCGCCAGACGCTGGAAGCGCAGGCGAACCGGGTCAGCGCATGGCTGAGCGAGCTCGGCATCATGCCGGCGGCATCGGACCTGACCGGCCTTGCCCAACAGGCGCTCGGCTCGGTCGGCCGGGTGACCTCGTTCATCGGCGGCGCGATCGGCGCGATCGGCAGCTTCTTCCTCGTGCTCGTCATCGGTCTGTTCGTCGCGATGGAGCCGCGCATCTACGAGCGCGGGCTGCAATGGATGGTTCCGATGGCGTCTCGCGACCAGTTCGCGATCACGCTGGCACGCATGGCGCGGACGATGCGCGTTCTGCTCGCCGGGCGTATCCTCGGCATGATCTTCGAAGGCGCGCTGACCTGGATACTCCTGTCGCTCGCAGGCGTGCCGATGGCATTGCTGCTGGGCATCCTCACCGGCATCCTCGCCTTCATCCCCAATATCGGCGCGTTCATCTCGGGCGTGCTGATGGTCGCGGTCGGCTTCAGCGCCGGGCCCGAACAGGGCCTGTGGGCGATCGCGATCTACTTCGGCGTGCAGACGTTCGACGGCTATGTGCTGCTGCCGCTGGTCGCCAAGCATACGGTGGACATGCCGCCGGCGCTCACCGTCTCGTCGCAGATTCTGGCCAGCACGCTGTTCGGCTTCCTCGGCCTTGCGCTCGCCGACCCGATCGTGGCGATGATCAAGGTCGCGCTCGAGCGCAAGTCCGAGCAGGCGGTCGCCGCCGGGATCGGCGCCGATCCCGAACCCGACCCCGTCCCGCCACCGTCAAGGCCGCGCGCGCGCCGTGCCGTTCCCCGGAAGTCCGCATGATCCTGTACGATTATTTCCGTTCGTCCGCCGCCTATCGCGTGCGGATCGCCCTCAACCTCAAGGGTGTCGAGGCCGAGCGCCGCGAGGTGCATCTGGTCAAGGGCGAGCAGCGCTCGCCCGAGCATGTCGCGCGCAACCCGCAGGGTTTCGTCCCGGCGCTGGATATCGGCAACGGGCATATCCTGACCCAGAGCCTCGCAATCATCGAATGGCTCGATTCGGTCTATCCCGAACCGCGGCTGATCCCGGCCGACCCGCTCGCCCGCGCCGATGCGATGGCGCGCGCGTTGACGATCGCCGCGGACACCCACCCGGTGAACAATCTGCGCATCCTCAAGCGGCTCGAGACCCAGTTCGGCGCGGACGAGGCGGCCAAGGGCGAATGGTACCGCCACTGGATCGCCGAGGGCTTCGCGGCGCTGGAGGCGATGGCGGGGAGCGGCCCGTTCCTTGGCGGCGGCGCGCCGGATGTGAGCGACGTGCTGCTGGTACCGCAAATGTACAATGCGCGCCGGTTCGAACTGCCGCTCGATCCCTATCCCAGGCTGGTCGCGGCCGACGCCGCCGCATCCGCGCTCGCGCCTTTCGCCGCGGCGCATCCGGACCGGGCCAAACCCGAATGAGGGCCGTCTGGGCCCTGCTGATCCTTCCTGTTCCCGCCATTGCCCAGGAAATCGTGGTAACAGGGCGCGGGCTCGACGCGCCGCCGGGCGAGGCGGCCTATGCCGTGGCCGAGATCGACCGCGACCGGCTGACCGAGAGCGCGAGCGGGCGGTTCGAGGACGTGCTGCGCGACGTCGCGGGCGCCGCGCAGTTCCGCCGCGCGGATTCGCGATCGGCGCATCCGACGGCGCAGGGCATCACCCTGCGCGGCCTTGGCGGCAACGCATCGAGCCGCGCGCTGCTACTGCTCGACGGGGTGCCGCAGGCGGATCCGTTCGGCGGCTGGGTCCCCTTCCCCGCCTATCTGCCCGAGCGGCTGGCATCGGTGCGCGTCACCCGCGGCGGCGGCAGCGGCTATCACGGCGCGGGTGCGCTTGCCGGAACGGTCGAGCTGACCAGCGCGGACGCGGCGACGCTCGGGCCGTTCGCGCTGACCGGTTTCTACGGCAGCCGCGACTCGATCGACCTGACGGCGACGGGCGGCGCCAGGCTCGGCGCGGGATCGCTTACAGTGGCGGGGCAGTTTGCGCGCGGCGACGGCTTCGTTCCTATCGTCGCAGAGGATCGCGGCGCGGCCGATCGCGCCGCTCCCTATCGCCAGGCCAGCCTCGCGCTGCGATCGGTGTTTCCGCTGAGCGGCACGATCGAACTGCAAGCGAACCTGTCGGGCTTCAGCGACGAACGCGACCGCGGCACCGATTTCACCCCGATCGCCAGCCAGGGTGCCGACGCCAGCGTGCGGCTGGTCGGGCGCGGCGCGTGGCGCTGGTCGGCGCTCGCCTATCTCCAACACCGCGATTTCTCGAGCGGCTTCGCCAGCATCGCCGCCGGGCGCGCAAGCGCTTCCCCTACACTCGATCAGCATGTTCCCGCCAGCGGCGCGGGCGCGCGGGTGGAGATCGAGCCGCCGGTCGGTAACGGGGCGACGCTGCGGCTGGGCGGCGATCTGCGCCACACATCGGGGCGGACGCAGGAACTCTATCTCTATTCCGCTGGCAGGCCGACGCGACGGCGCACCGCAGGCGGCGAGACCCTGACCGGGGGCGTGTTCGCGGATCTGAGCGTCGAGCGCGGGCCGTTGACGCTGAGTGCGGGCGGGCGTGTCGATCGCTGGACGATCTCGAACGGTTCGCTGTTCGAAGCGCCGCTGGCGGGCGGCGCGGCTCTGACCGACACGCGCTTCGCCGATCGCAGCGGCTGGGAAGCGAGCGGCCGGGCGGGGGTTGCCGTCAAGCTTGCACCCGCGGTCTCCATCCGCAGCGCTGCCTATACCGGCTGGCGGCTGCCGACGCTCAACGAACTCTACCGCCCGTTCCGCGCCGGCACCGACGCCACCGCCGCGAACCCGCTGCTCGATCCCGAGCGGCTGACCGGCGCCGAAGCCGGTATCGACCTCGACCTCGCCTCGACGCTGACGCTCGCCGCCACCGGCTATTGGAACCGTATCCGCGGGGCGATCGGCAATGTGACGCTGAGCACCGCTCCGGGCGGCGGGGCAAATCGCCAGCGGTTCAATCTCGATGCGATCACCGCCAAGGGCGCGGAGATCGATCTGCGCTGGCGGTCCGGGCCCTGGCGCGCAGGCGCATCCTGGGCGTTCACCGATGCCCGCGTCGAGGCATCGGGCCCCGCAGCGGCATTGGACGGGATGCGGCCCGCCCAGGTTGCGCGCCATCAGGGATCGGCGACTCTCGGCTGGACGCGAAAGGGCGCATTGGTCTCGGTCACGGGCCGCTATGCGGACAGGCAGTTCGAGGACGACCAGAATGCGCGCGAGCTGGCCGACGCCTTCACGATCGACGCGCGGATCGCCGTGCCCCTGACTGCAGGTCTCGCGATCGAGGCACGCGGCGAGAATCTCGCCGATGCCCGGGTGGAAACTGCCATCACCGGCGGCGGCATCATCGAACGCGCGACACCGCGCACGCTGTGGATCGGGTTCAGCTACCGGGGGCGGTGAGCGGCGAGATCATCGAACAGGTCGAGATAGGCTTGCACCGGATCCGGGCCGCTCTCGGGCCGGGGCTCCGGGCGCTCACGGCCGGGCATCAGCCAGTAGTTGAGCGCGCCGACCAGCCGGGCGCGGTCGCCGGGCGGGACGATCGTGCCGCGCGCGGGCGAATCGATCAGTTCGTGGATCGCGACGCTCGAATCGGTGGCGACGGCCGGGGTCCCCGCGGCGATCGCCTCACGGATGACGCCGGGCACGCCTTCGAACTCGCTGGTCAGCACCACCGCCGCCGCGCGCTCGATCGCGGGCAGCGGATCGGGCGCGTGACCCGGCATCAGCACCCGGCCTTCCAGCCCGGACCGTTCGACCAGCCGCTCGAGCGTAGCGCGTTCCTCGCCTTCGCCCAGGATCACCAGCTTGACGTCGGGGTCGTGGAGACGCGGGATCGCGGCGATCAGCCGCTCCCAGCGCTTCTGCGGCGCGAGCCGGCCGACGCCAAGCAGGAAGCGCCCCTCGGGCAGCACCGGCGGCGGCGCGCCCGGGATGGGCCGGGCCGGTGGGTTGGGGATGACATGGACATGCGAAGAAGGCAGTCCCATCGCGCCGACCGCCTCCCCTGCCATCGCCGGCGTCATCGCCACCACGGCATCGAGGAAGCGCGGATGCATGCGCAACCAGCTACGATAGCCCGCCCCCGCACCGCGCGGCAGATCGGGGCGCACCAATGCGTTGGAGACCTTGCCCGCGATCGGCGGGCAGGCCTTGCCCAGCCGCGCATGCAGCCAGAAGGCGGCGCCGGTGTAATGATTGCCGGGGCAGAAGACGATGTCGGGCCTGAGTTCACGGACGATGGCGTGGAGCCCGAACAGCGCGCGATATGCGGTACTGCCCAGCTCGCGCACCTCGACACCCGGCGGAATCTCGTGCGCCAGCGCACCGCCGGTATCGCCGATCACCAGCGTCACCCGCCGCCCGGCGCGCGCCCAGCCATCGGCCATGCGCAGCAACGCGCGCTCGACGCCGCCGCCCTTGAGCGTCTGGGCGAAGCTCAGAATATGCGCTGCGGCGGGGGGCTGATCGGGCACGGCGATCCGGGGTGGGGTTGAAGGCTGCCCAGCTAAAGCCCAAATCACTCCCGGAAGAAACCGTATTTTGCTGGCAGGGGCAGGCTGCGCGCGGCCCCTGACGGGGAAATGTTGTACTCTGGGGGTTCAGCCCGGATTCAGCTAAAGGCGCGCCAAGAACGTTGCGTTTCCGGAGAAGGGCACCAGTTTGGCCTATGTTGAACCACCGGGAGCGGAAGCTTCAATGAGCACGTCTGTCGTAAATCCCGCCCCGATCGCTGCGGCGCCTCTCGCGGCGCCCGATCTCGCGGGACTGGAGCCCATCCAGAAGATCAAGCGCCGCTGGCCCGCATTGCTGGGCGCGGTGCTGTCGCTGCTGATGATCGCCGGGCTTGCGAACGAACTGTTCGACAAGGGCCTGACCGGCCTGTCGCAAATGGCGCCGAGCAGCTGGGTCTTCTACCTGTTCTTCGCGCTCTTCTATCTCGGCCCGCCGACCTTCGATTATGTGATCTTCCGCAAGCTGTGGAAGATCCCCGCCTCGGGCATGGTCGCTCTGCACCGCAAGCGCATCGCGAACGAGGTTGTGCTCGGCTATTCGGGCGAGGCCTATTTCTACGCCTGGGCGCGTCAGCGCACCCAGATGGTGGCAGCCCCGTTCGGCGCGGTGAAGGACGTGTCGATTCTCTCGGCGATCGCCGGCAACGCCATCACGCTGGCGATGCTCGCGCTCGCGCTGCCGCTCGCCACCGAATTGCTGACCCCGGCGCAGTTCAACACCGCGCTCGCCTCGATCGCGATCATGATCGGCATGTCGGTCCCCTTCCTGATCTTCTCGAAGCGCGTCTTCTCGCTGCGGAAGAATACGCTCTGGTGGATCTTCGGCATCCATTCGCTGCGTCTGGTGGTGGGCTCGATCCTGATCGCCCTGGCCTGGCATTTCGCGATGCCCGATGTGTCGATCGGCATGTGGCTGATCCTGGCCGCGGCCCGCATGCTGGTGTCGCGCCTGCCCTTCGTGCCCAACAAGGATCTTCTTTTCGCCAACTTCGCGATCATACTGATCGGGCAGGGTCAGGCCCTGTCGGAGCTGCTCGCCTTCACGGCGGCGCTCACCCTGCTGGTCCATGTCGTGCTCTTCGCCGGCTTCGGGCTGCTGGGACTGATCAGGAAGGATATATGACCATTCGTTTCGCCGCCCCGCTTCTCGCCGCCGTTGCAATGCCGATCTCTCCCGCCGCCGCGCAGTTGCTGGAGGGCTCTGCGGCCATGTGCAACGGATCGAGCCCGTCGGTGCGCGTGAACATCACCGGCCTCAAGGATCGCAGCGGACGGCTCAAGCTCGAACTCTATCCGGCGACCGAGGACGATTTCCTGAAGGACGACACCAAGCTGAAGAACGAAGGCAAGTTCTTCGCCCGGCTGTGGACACAGACGCCGCAGGCAGGGGCGGTCTCGCTGTGCATCCGCGCGCCGCGCCCGGGCCGCTACGCGCTGCTGTTCACCCACGACCGCGACGGCAAGAACAAGTTCAATTTCTGGAAGGACGGCGCCGGCTTCGCCAGCAACCGCAAGCTCGGCCGCAGCCGTCCGCAGCTCAAGGAAGCGGTCATCAATGTGGGGGCCGGCGTGACGACGATCGCGATCCACGCCCAGTATCTGCGCGGCCTTTCGGGCTTCGCGCCCTATGATCCGAACGATTGAAGCGCGCGATGCGGATCATCGACGTCAACGAATATTATTCGCCCACCGGCGGCGGCGTGCGGACCTATCTCGACCGCAAGATGCGCATCCTGGCCGAGCTCGGCCATGAGCTGATCGTCATCGCCCCGTTCGAAGAGGACCGGATCGAGGATCGCCCGGATGGCGGGCGCATCTACTGGGTCAAGGCACCGCCGCTGATCGTCGACCGCAACTACTGGCTGTTCAAGGACATGGCACCGGTCATCCAGCTGCTCGATCAGCTGAAACCCGACGTCGTCGAGAACAGCTCGCCCTGGCGCCCGGCCTGGGGCGTCGGCAACTGGCAGGGCGACGCGCTCAAGGTCTTTTTCGCGCACAACGACAATATCGGCGCCTATCCGCAGCGCTGGCTGGCGCCCTTTGCCAGCCCCGACCGGATCGAGCAGATGTTCGGTTGGTACACGCGCTACATGAACAAGTTTCTCGAGGGCTATGACGCCTTCGTGACCAACGGTCCGGCGCTCGCGAAACGCTATCGCCGCCGCGGCATCCATGTTGATGCGGCGATGCCGCTCGGCATCGATCGCAACCATTTCTCGCCCGGGCTGCGCGACGAGGAGCTGCGTGCATCGATGCTCGCACAGCTCGATCTGCCGCCAGAGGGGCATTTGCTCATCGGGCTCGGACGCCACCACAAGGAGAAACGCTGGCCGGTGGTGATCGACGCGGTCGAGCGCGCAGGCGCGCAGATGCCGGTCGGCCTCATGCTGCTCGGCGACGGCCCGCAACGCTCCGCACTCGAACGCCAGATCGCCGGCAACACCCATATCCGGCTGTTCCGTCCGGTCTATGACCGCGAGCGGTTCAGCCGCATCCTGGCCAGCGCCGATGCGCTGATCCACGGATCGGATCAGGAACCGTTCGGGCTGGTCGCGTCCGAAGCGCTCGCCTCGGGCCTGCCGCTGATCGTCCCCAATGACGGCGGCTGCGCCGAGGTCGCCGATCCGCTGTTCGCCGAAACCTATCAGGGCGGCGATTCGAAATCGGCAGCGGCAGCGATCCGGCGGCTGTTCGCGCGCGAGCCTGCCATCTTGCGCGCCGCAGCGCGGCACGCGGCGGGACAGGTCCTGTCCGACCGCGACCATGCGATCGCGCTGGTGGATCTCTATTCCGAGCTGATCGCCGAGCGTGCCGGCGGGGTTGCGCGCCGCCAGAGGGTGTAGCGCCCGCTACCGGCGCAGGCGGTAGACCTTCACCTCGCCATTGCCGAGCTTGACGACCTCCGGTGCGTCATAGTCGCGGCGGACGATCTCCTCGACATAAGCTCGGATATCGAGCGTTTCGACGCGATAGGGCGGACTGATCACGATCACCTCGGGACGCTGCGCGATGATGCGCTTGACCTCGGTCCATTGGTCGACGCCCATCGCGCCATTCTCGCGCGGGCGGATCAGGAAGGACGGGAAGATATAGGCGGTGAGCCGGCAGCGCTCCGTCAGCGTGTAGAGCATCGTGTGCCCCGAATAGACGTAGAGGCAACCCGGCCCGCTGCCGACTGCTTCGATCAGGCGCGCAAACTCGGCCGGTGTCCCGCGATTGATCCGCTCCAGCCCGACCTTGACTTGGCCGCCAATCGCGGCGGCAAGCAGGATCACGACCGTCCACTTGCGGTGAACCGCCATGAACCCGGCCGCGCATGCCGCCGCCGGCACCACGACCGGTAGCCCGTAATGCTCGTACCAGGTGCCGAAGACGAGCACGCCGAACGCCGATGCCAGCAGCCACAGCAGCAGGAAGGTGCGCAGGTCCGGCTCGGCCTCGCGCCGCTTGCGCCAGCTCATCAGGCCGAGCGCGACGAGCGGCGCCAGCACGCCGACGAGCACGCCCAGATTCTCCAGCGCCTCGCCGATCGGGTTGGGCTTGCGCGCGAAGATCGCCATGAAGTTGGCGAAGAAGAATGCGTCGAAGGCGCCGATCCAGGCGTACCACGCCATCACCAGCGCGGTGGGCACGAGCGCGATAGCGACCAGCACGCAGCCATAGACCAGCACCGAGCGGAGACTGCGCGTCGCCTTCCACTCGACGAACATCAGCCAGAGGCCGATGAAGATCCCCTCGAACACCACCGAATATTTGACCTGAAGCGCCAGCCCGATCAGCAGCATCGCCCACATGCCGCGCCGCCAGGCATGCCCGTCGGCGCGCGGGCGGCTGGCGAGCAGCGCGGCGCAGGCCATCAGCAGGTTGTAGAAGACGGGCGATTGCCCGCCCACGCCACCCAGCAGGTTGAGCCACAGGATATAGGCGATCGCGGCCCAGATCGCGCCCTTCTGCCATTGCGCCAGATCGGCGAAGCGGGCCACGATCCATGCGGTCGCAACCGCCGCGGCCAGCGCCATCAGCTGATACGCCCAGACCCCGGCCATGCCCGGCAGAAGGGCCGCCGGCATGAACAGCAGGAACAGCCCGACCGGCTTGCGGTCCCAAAGATCCACAAAGGGTACCGCGCCGGACCACATCGCGTGCGCGACCGAGAAATAGAATTGCTCGTCAACCTGGACGATCGGATTGCCGAGCGCGAGCGCACGCGCCGCAACGGCAACCAGCACGATCAGCGCCAGGCGGCGCGTGTTAGCCGATGTGATCATTGCGGCCCCTTAGAAGGCGCTCGAAAGCTTGTCACTTCCCGGCGCGCGCCGCCTATACCCGGTTCGGGTAGACGGGTACGATATCGACCGGGATCGCCTTCATCGACGCGATCACGGCGCGGGCATTGTCGTCGAGCACCGCCCATTTCGCCATGAACGCCTTGACCCCGTCATAGTCGCCATTGCCCTGGAGCACGATCATGTCGCGCAGCAGATCGCGCAGCCCCAGCTCGAACCGGGCATCGTCGATCCGGTAGCGGCCGGCCTTGGCGTCCCAGACGAACGCGCCCTTGGCCTTCAAATACCCGTACTGCATCGCGGCACCCTTGCCATGCGCTTCCTCGATCCCGAAGCGCATGGCGCGGAAGGTGCCGGCAAGATAGGTGGCGAACAGCTGCGACTTCTCCGACGCGGGCAGCTCGCCCTTCTGCATCATGAACAGGATGTTCCACGCGCCCATCACGTCGGCCTTGGCTTCCTCCAGCCCCGACGCCTGGTCCTTGAGCGCCTCGCTCACCGTGGTGCGCTTGCCGTCCACGACGATCGTCCCCGGCCCGAGGCTGTGCGACAGTTCGTGGAACAGCGTTTCGAGCTGCATGTACTTCTTGGCGACCAGGCTCGCCTGATCGGGCACCAGCACCAGCGGCGCCATCGGGCTCAGGATCCGCTCGTACTTGGCGCCGAGCACGTTGGAGAGGATCACCTTCTTCGCGCCCTTGGCCTCGCGCACGCGCTCGTCATTGGGCAGGTTGAAGGCGATGGTCTGGACGCCCGGGACATTGTCGCCGCCGCCGCGGATCTGCTCGGCCACCGCGATCGGGCTCTCGAAGCCGCGCTGGAAATTCTTGTACTTGGCCGGGACCGGGAGGTTCCCTTCCATGTCGCGCAGATAGCGCTTGTACTTGGCGAGCGCCGCCGACTCGGCCGGGTCCTTGAGCGTAACGAAGCTCTCGAACGCGGTCTTCTGGCCGTGGAGCCGGTCGGTATAGACCTCATATGGGCCGATCGCGACCTCGATCGGGGTGCCCTCAAGGTCCATCCACGCCAGTTCGGACTGGAAATAGTCGTCGGTCAGGAACGCCCTGGCGCGCAGCGTCAGAAACTTCTTGAGGCTGGCGTTGGTGGTGATCGCCGCGGCCTGATCGAGCAGCTTCGCCGCCTGGGTCAGCTCGGTCTTGTACGCGACCGAATAGGGGATCGCCTTGAGCTTCACGCCGTCGCGGACGACGACGGTATAGGGGCTGGTCAGCGCGGTCTTCTCGCCCGGATTCTTGGCGAGATAGGCGTCGAATTCCTCACGCGTCAGATCGGCGGGATAGAAGCCCGCGCCCTCCGGCATCCTGGCGCCGCCGCCGAAGGGGTGAAGGTCCGCCACCTCGTCCCACGGGCCGAAATTGCGGTCGTACATCTCCAGCTTGAGCGCATCGCCCTGCTTCTCGATCCCCGCACGCGTCGCCTGCCAGTTCGCGTCGCGCTGAGCACGATAGATGGTCGACATGATATCCGACGCCTGGATCAGCAGATTGACCACCTGCCGCTCCTCATCGGTGAGGAAGCTGGTGTCCGGCTTCATCTCGATCACCGCGAGCTTCGCCTTCTGCGCGGCGAGGTCGTAGCTTTCGGCAGCGGCGCTGGCGTCATTCCCAGCGGACGGCGTCTGATTGCAGGCGGCAGTGGCGAGAAGCAGCGCGGCGAGGGCGGTCTTGCGCATCGGTAACTCCGGAAACCTGTCGGTTGCGGCCCGCTCTAGACCTGTCAGGATCGGCTGTCACGAACCCGCCATATGCACGGGCCAGGGACGCGGAAGGGAGACCCGACATGACCATCCGTATCGATCGCCGTTCACTGATCCTCACCGGCACGTTGGGCCTTGGCGCCTATGCCATCCCGGGCTTCGCGCAAACGGCGGCCGCGGACGGCTTCACGCACAATGTCGCGAGCGGCGAGCCCGGCGCGACCTCGATGCTGCTCTGGACCCGCTATGCCGGCAGGGGCGATTCGGCGAAGCTCAGGGTCGAGGTCTCCGAGAGCGCTGACTTCGCCAAGGTGGTGGCGGGCGGCGAGGCGATCACCGGGCCGTGGCGCGACTGGACGGTCAAGATCGTCGTGACCGGCCTCAAGCCCGCAACCCGCTACCATTATCGCTTCGTCGCACCCGACGGCAGCGCCTCCCCGCTCGGGCGGACGCGGACGCTGCCCGAGGGCAATGCGGCGCGCTTCGGTATAGCCATCTTCTCCTGCTCGAACATCGGCTTCGGCTATTTCAACGCCTATGCCCATGCCGCGGCGCGCGACGACATCGACCTGGCCGTGCACCTCGGCGACTATATCTACGAGTATCCGCACGGCTATTACCCGTCGGCGGACCAGGCCGTGACGAGCCGCCTTCCGCTGCCGGCGACCGAAATCGTCCACCTCGCCGACTATCGCCTGCGCTACGCCAGCTACCGCGCCGATCCCGATCTGCAGGCGCTGCACGCGGCCAAGCCGATGCTGATCCAGTGGGACGACCATGAGTCGGCGAACGACAGCTGGGAAGGCGGCGCGCAGAATCACAATTCCGACAAGGAAGGCGACTGGAACGCGCGCCGCGCCGCCGCGATGCAGGCATGGCGCGAATGGATGCCGGTCTCCGACGAGCCGTGGAAGGCCTATGAGATCGGTACCCTCGCCACGCTGTTCCGGACCGAGACCCGGCTGCTCGGGCGGACCAGACCCTATAGCGCCGCGCCCTTCCTGATGGCGGACGATCCGCTCGCGGCGCTGAAGGCGTTCCGCGACGGCGCGTGGCAGGACCCGGCGATGACGATGATGGGCTGGGAGCAGGAGGCGTGGATCGCCGCCGAGCTCAAGCGATCGGTCCGCGCCGGCACGCGCTGGCAGGTGGCCGGGTTCGGCACGATCATGGGCCGGCAGGTCGCGCCGAAGCAGGCGATGGACTGGCTCAAGCCCGACGCGCCCGAAATCGCCAAACGCTATGTGAAGGCGGGCGTCACCCTCGCTGCGCTCGGCCTGCCGACCAACCTCGACAATTGGGGCGGCTATCCCGCCGCCCGCGCACGCTTCCTCAAGTCCGCGCAGGCAGCCAACGCCAACCTCGTCGTGCTCTCCGGCGACAGCCACAACGCCTGGGCCTATGACCTGGCGCAGGATGGCAGGCCCGCGGGGGTCGAGTTCGCCGGCCATGCGGTGACCTCGCCCGGCTATGAAAGCTCCACCGCGGCGGACCCCAAGGCGATCGCCCGCGCGCTGGTCGAGACCAATGCCGAGCTCAAATGGTGCGACACCTCGCGCCGCGGCTATATGGCGCTGACGCTGACGCCCGATCAGGTGCGCAACGACTGGCTGTTCGCCGACACGATCCGCCAGCGCACGCCCGCGGCGAGCATCGGCCACAGCGCGACGGTGCGCCGCGGCCGCAATGTGATGGCCTAGCCCTCCAGGCTCTTGCTCACCTGCTCGGTCATGTCCTTCGACAGACCGGGCACGGCGAGGATGCGTTCGAGCTCCGCGCGCATCCGCGCCGCACGCGCCTCGTCGAAGCGCTTCCACCGGCCGAGCGGAGGGACCAGCTTCGCCGCGGTCTGCGGGTTCAACTTGTCGAGCGCGATCAGTTGATCGGCGACGAAGCGGTAGCCGCGCCCCTCGCCCGAATGGAAGGCGCGCTGGTTGATCGCAAAGGCCCCGACCAGCGCGCGGGCGCGATTGGGGTTGGCCAGCGTGAAATCGCGATGCTTCGCCAGTTCCTCGACCGCTTCGGCCGTGTCGGCGCGCGTCGCCAGCGCCTGGGTCTGGAACCATTTGTCCAGCACCAGCGCATTGTCCGAATAGCGGTGGTAGAAAATGTCGAGCGCCGCTTCGCGCTTGTCGGAAAGCCCGTTGACCAACGTCATCAGCGCCCCCTGCCGGTCGGTCATGTTGTCAGCGCCCTCGAACTGGCTGAAGGCGAGATCGGGGCCGTCGGCCGCGCCGCTGGCGTTGATATAGCCGAGCGATACGGTGCGCAGCCGCCGCGCGCCCTTGCCCGCCGGGCTGTATTCGAAGCGGTTGGCCTTCACCGCGTCGTGCGCGTCGCGCCATTGCTGCTCGAGCGCCTTGCCGAGATCGCGGCGCAGCGCCTCACGCTTCTGGAAGATCAGCTCCGGATCGACCACGGCCAGCTGGTCGCCGATGAAGCTGTCCGAAGGGAGCAGCACCGCTTCGGCGACGAACGCCCGGTCGAGCGCCGGATCGCCGAGCGTGTTGGCCACCGCCTCGATCACCGGGGCATGATCGGCGCGGCCCTGCGTCACCGCGGCGACGAGCGTGTCGAGCATCAGCTGCTGCATCGCCTCGTACCGCGCGAAGGGATCGTCGTCATGCGCCGAGAGGAAGGCGAGATCGGCCGCGCTGCGGTTGGTATCGACGATCACCGGCGCCGAGAAACCGCGGTTGATCGACAGCACCGGACGCTCGGTCACGCCGTCGAACGCGATCTCCGCCTCGGCATCCGACAGCAGGACAAGCTGCTCGGGCGCCACCGGTTTCGCGCTCTCGCCGCCGAACAGCCGCAGCTTGAGCGGAAGCACCATCGGCGCCTTGCCGGGCTGGCCGGGCGTCGGCGGAACGGTCTGGCGGATCGTCACGCGCGCGCGGCCGTCCTCATGCTCCAGCGTCGCCGTGACCCGCGGCGTCCCGGCCTGCGAATACCAGAGCCGGAACTGAGCGAGGTCGATCCCGCTCGCTTCCTCCATGCATGCGACGAAGTCCTCGCACGTCGCGGCGGTGCCGTCGAAACGCTGGAAGTAGAGGTCGGTCGCCGCGCGGAACTTCTGCGGGCCCAGGATCGTGGCCATCATGCGGATGACCTCGGCGCCCTTGTTGTAGATGGTCGCGGTGTAGAAATTGCTGATCTCGAGATACTCGTCGGGGCGTACCGGGTGCGCGAGCGGCCCGGCATCCTCGGGAAACTGCGCCGCGCGCAGGCCGCGGACATCCTCGATCCGCTTGACCGCCGCCGAACCCTGATCGGCGGAGAAGCTCTGGTCGCGGAAGACGGTGAAGCCTTCCTTGAGCGAGAGCTGGAACCAGTCACGGCAGGTGACGCGGTTGCCCGACCAGTTATGGAAATATTCGTGCGCGACCACCGCGGCGACCGCGTCATAGTCGTAATCGGTGGCGGTATCGGGATCAGCGAGAATGTAGCGGCTGTTGAAGATGTTCAGCCCCTTATTCTCCATCGCGCCGAAGTTGAAATCGTCCACCGCGACGATGTTGAACACGTCGAGATCATATTCGCGCCCATAGACCTTCTCGTCCCAGGCCATGCTGAGCTTGAGCGCGTGGAGCGCATGATCGGTCTTGGGCAGATCCTTCTCGCGCACCCAGATGCCGAGCTGCACCTCGCGCCCCGACAGGGTGGTGAAGGTCCCGCGATTGGCGGCAAGGTCGCCCGCGACCATCGCGAAGAGGTAGCAGGGCTTGGGGAAGGGGTCGTGCCATTCGGCCCAGTGCTTGCCGTCGGGCGCCTCACCCGAAGCCACCGGATCGCCGTTGGCGAGCAGCACCGGAAAGCGCGTCCTGTCCGCGGTCATCTTCACCCGGTATTTGCTCAGCACGTCGGGCCGGTCGGGGAAGAAGGTGATGCGGCGGAAACCCTCGGCCTCGCACTGGGTGCACAGGTTCCCGCCCGAAGCATAGAGGCCCATCAGCTGGGTATTTCGCTCGGGCGCGATCTCAACCTGAGTCTCGACGACATGCACGTCGCCGGGCAGCGCGATCACCAGCGCGGGGCCGTCCATCTCATAGGCCGCCTCCGCGCCGTCGACCTTCACCGAAAGCGGTGTCAGCCCGTCGCCGTCGAGGCGAAGCACGCGATCATGCGCGCCATTGCGCTCGACCGTCAGCACGGCGGTCACCCGCGTCGCCGCCGGATCGAGATCCAAGTCGAGCGCGATTTCCGGCACCAGCCAGTCGGGCGCGCGATAGTCCTCGCGGCGTGTGACATGGGGCGTGGCGGCGAGAGCATCGATCATGGGACAAGCCTATAAGCGGAGCCGCCCGGGCGGCACCACGAAATTTCGTTGCGGTGTATAGCTGTAGTGCTACGCCTCAGCCCATCCTTTGTTCAATCGGAAGACCTCATTGATGCTGCGTCCGACGCTTACGCTTGCTCTCGTCAGCCTTGCTCTCCCGCTCGCCGCGCAGGAGGCTGCACCTCAGGCCGCGCCCGAGGCGGCCAGGACACCGACCGCGGCGGAGACCAACGCCTTCGTCAACGCCGCGCTTCCGGCCGATCAGGCGGCGATGAAGGCGCATGTCATGTTCCTCGCGTCCGACGCAATGAAGGGCCGCGAGTCGGGCACCAACGAGTATGAGATCGCCGCGCAGTACGTCGCCGCGCAATTCTATGCCGCCGGCCTCAAGCCCGCAGGCGTGGATGGCTCCTATCTCCAGCCGGTGCCGCTGCTCAGCTTCCGCGCAGCCGACAAGGGCACGCTGACCGTCACCCGCAGCGGTGCGGCACCGGTCAGCCTCGTCTTTGGCGAGGACTATATCCCGGGCGGCAATCCGGAGCGGGAAAGCACGCTGATCGACGCGGGCGTGGTGTTCGCGGGCTATGGCATTGTCGCGCCGCAGTACAAGCGCGACGACTATAAGGGCGTGGACGTGAAGGGGAAGGTCGTCGCGATCTTCTCGGGCGCGCCGGGCGGCTTCGACGGCGAAGAGCGCGCGCATTTCGGCAGCAACGCCAACAAGGCGGCGATCGCCGCGAGCAAGGGCGCGGCCGCTGTGATCGTGCTCGAAAGCCCGAGTTCGGCCAAGGTCCGCCCCTTCTCGCGCATGACCGAAGTATGGGACGAGTGGCGGATGACCTGGGCCGATGCGCAGGGCAATGGCCATCTGCCGGCCAAGGGCACGCCGACCATCGCGTCGGTCAGCCTCAAGGGCGCTGGCAAGCTGTTCGGCAAGGACAAGGGCTGGGCCGCGGCGGTGAAGGCCGCCGAAGCGGGCAAACCGACGATCGCACCCTTCGCGAGCAGCGCGACGCTCGCCGCCGCGCTCAAGACCGAGCGCAAGACGGTGACCAGCAGCAACGTGGCGGGCATCATCCCGGGCAGCGACCCCAAGCTCAAGGACGAGGTCGTCGTCCTCTCCGCGCATCTCGACCATGTCGGCGTGGGCAAGGCCGACGCGAAGGGCGACACGATCCACAACGGCGCGATGGACAATGCCATGGGCATCGCCTCGCTGATCGAGGAGGCGAAGCGCTTCCAGGCATCGGGCAAGCCGCCGCGCCGCTCGATCATGTTCCTCGCCGTCACCGCCGAAGAGAAGGGGCTGATCGGCGCGGACTATTTCGCGCACAACCCCACCGTGCCCAAGGCCAATCTCGTCGCCAACGTCAATCTCGACATGCCGGTGATCACCTACAAGTTCGAGGACATGATCGCGTTCGGCGCGGCGCGCTCGACGCTCGGCCCGATCGTCGCGCGCGCGACCGCAGCGGTGGGCGTGGGCGTCGGCAAGGACCCGATGCCCGAACAGGGCTTCTTCGTCCGTTCGGACCATTACCGCTTCGTCCAGCAGGGCATCCCCTCGGTCTTCCTGTGGCCGGGCATGGCTGGCGTGGGCGGCGAGGCGTTCAACCGTTTCCTCGCCACCCGCTATCACCGCCCGTCGGACGAGATCACCAACCCCGAGATCAAATGGGATCAGGGCGTGCGCTTCATCGAGGCGAACTACGCCATCGCGCGCGAGATCGCCGATGCCGATGCGCGCCCGGCGTGGAACAAGGGCGATTTCTTCGGCGTGCTGTACAATGGATATGGCGCGAAGTGAGGTGAGCTTCCCCCGGCGGGGCAGAAGCTAGATGCGCCTGCTCGTCTTCGGCCTTGGCTATACCGCGTCGGCAATCGCCGCGCGGTTGCCGGGTGCTCGGGTGGCTGCAACCGGAAGCGCCGGCAACCTCGCCTTCGACGATGCGGATCGCGTGCGGTTCGAGGTCGCGCAGGCGACGCACATCCTCTCCTCGGTGCCGCCCGGCGAGGATGATCCGGTGCTCGCCGGCTATGGCGATGCGCTTGCCGCAACTAGCGCGTGGCTCGGCTACCTCTCCTCGACGGGAGTCTATGGCGACACCGCCGGGGCGTGGGTCGACGAGAGCGCGCCGACCGGCACCGGACGGCGCAGCGCGCGCGCGACCGCGGACACCGCCTGGCTCGCACTGGGCGCACGCGTCTTCCGACTGCCGGGCATCTACGGCCCCGGCCGCTCGCCGCTCGATCGCATCCGCAACGGCGAGGCGCGGCGGATCGACGTACCGGGGCAGGTGTTCAGCCGCGTCCATGTCGACGACATCGCCGGCGGAGTGATCGCCGGCTTCGATGCGCCGCCGGGCGCTTACAATCTCGCCGACGACGAACCCGCGCCGCAGAGCGACGTCATCGCGTTCGGCTGCCGGCTGCTGGGGTTGCCGGTGCCGCCGCTGGTGCCGCTGGAGGAAGCGAACCTCTCGCCCGCCGCACGCGCCTTCTATTCGGAGAATCGCCGCGTCGCGAACGGCAAGGCGAAGCGCGTGCTCGGCTGGCAGCCGCGCCACCGTGATTACCGGTTGGGCCTGCGCGCCCTCAGCGCAAGCACCAGCCCAGCGCCCGCGAGCAAGGCGCCCGCCGCCGCAAGCCACGACCAACGATAGCCCTCGAACAGGGTCGAGAGCAGCATCGCCAGCACCGGGATGATCACGCTCGAATAGGCGGCCTTGGCCGGCCCGATCTTGCGCAGCACGCTGAAATAGAGCGGGAACGACACTGCCGAGCCGAGGATCCCGAGATAGAGCACCCCTGCGACATAGGTGAACCGGGTGTCGAACACCGGCGGGCCTGTGGTGATCCAGGCGAAGGCCGCGTCCATCGACGCGCCGAGCAGCATCGACCAGCCCAGCATCGTCGCCATCGGATAGCGTTTCGCGGTCTCGGTCGCCTGCATGATGTTGGCGGTGGAGGCGGAGAGCACGCCCAGACAGGTGAGACCGATCCCCAGCCAGATCTCGCCGCTTCCCATCGGGTCGCGGCGCAGCTCGTGCAGGAACAGCAGCCCGACGCCCGCCATCGCGATCAGCGATCCGATGATCAGCTGCCGCCCCATCTGCTGGCCGAGAAAGACGCGCGCGAAGATCGCGTTGGGGACCAGCAGCAGCGCGAAAACCACCGCGACCAGGCCCGAGGTGACATGCCCCTCCGCGCGATAGACGAAGTTGAAATTGAGCGCGAACTGGAAGGCGCCCATCAGCGCCGCGAACAGCAGGCCCCGCGCATCGAGCCGGAGCGGCTGTCGCGTGAACGCCGCCCAGCCGAGCATGATCACGCCCGCGATCAGGAAACGGTAGGTGACCGACCAGGTCGGCGGCACCACGCCGAGCTGGCCGGTGATGACGATCCAGGTCGACCCCCAGATCAGCGTCACCGCCGCGAACGGCAGCAGGACGGAAAGCCGTGTGGAATTGGGCGCGGGCGCGGTGCTCACAGACGCGCGATCGCGTCGGCCAGCGGGCGGACCGCCGCCGCATCCTGATCCCAGGAGACGACGACCCGGATTTCGCCCGGCGCCCAGTCGTAGAAGCCGAAGCCCTGCGCGCGAAGCGAAGCGGCTTCTTCCGCAGTCGCCTTGAGAAACAGGGCATTCGACTGGACCGGATGCAGCAGGCGCGGACCCGCGGCCTGCGCGAGCAGCGCGGCGCCGGCATTGGCGGCACGCGCATTGCGCAGCCACAGCTCGCCGTCGAGCATCGCGTGCAGCTGCGCGGCGAGGAACCGGCCCTTGGATTGAAGGTGCCCCGCACGCTTGCGGCGCACGCGCGCGGCCTGGGCAAGATCGGGACGGAAGAACACCAGCGCCTCCGCGCCCATCCCGCCATTCTTGATGAAGCCGAAGCTCAGCGCGTCGACCCCGGCGCGCCAGCTGAGGTCGGCCGGCGTGCAGCCGAGATGCACCAGCGCATTGGCGAAGCGCGCGCCGTCGACATGGAAGCCAAGGCCGCGCTCCTTCGCCAGCGCCCCGATCGCGGCGGTCTCTTGCGGCGTATAGGCAAGCCCATATTCGGTGGCGTTGGTGATCGAGATCGCGTGCGGCTGGGTCCAGTGGACGCCCGGTTTGATCCGGTCGATCACCGCGCGGATCGCGTCCGGGGTCAGCTTCGCGCCCGCCCCTTCGGCGAGCAGCAGCTTGGCGCCATGGGTGAAGAATTCGGGCGCGCCGGCCTCGTCGGCCTGGATATGCGCCTCGCGATGGCAGACCACGCCGCCATAGGGCGGGCACAGCGAGGCGAGCGCCAGGCAGTTGGCGGCGGTGCCGGTGGGCAGCCACAGCACCGCGGCATCGGTTTCGAAGAGTTCGGAAAAGCGCGCATCGAGCGATTGGCTGAGCGCGTCGCCATCATAGGCGGTGTCCTGCACATTCGCGGCCGTCAGTGCCGCGAGCACCTCGGGACAGGCGGGGGCGGCGTTGTCGGAGAAGAAGCGCATGGCGGCCCCATGCGCCCTGCGATTCGCGCCGTCAATCGGACGCCTGCCGCGCGGGATGAATCACGCGTCCCGGCGCTGAGCGGTACTGTTTCGCTGGATCTTGCCGTCTGGCGATCCTCGACCTTGAGGGAGGATCGGTTCCGGCCTGTGCGGGGAGGCGGCAATCTCCCGCCCGGTCATCCCGGCCCGCCCATTTCCGGAGAAGGGGCCGGGCCGGCGAGGCTCAGGCGATGATGCCCGAGCCCGGCACGGCGGTGGTGGTGAGGATGGTCACGGTCGTGAGACCGAAGGAAACGAGGGTGATGAGGATGCTGCGTGCCATGATCTTGCTCCTGCTGGCTGGTCCGGTCAGGCGACCGGACCCATGCTGAGGGTGTTGGCGATCAGGAACGCGGTGAAGGCGGCAGCGCCGACCAGCGAGAAGGCGTAGCGGCTGAGCGAGTCGAAACGGAGTGCCATGATCTTGTTCCCTGTTGTGTTCCGCCAGACCGTCCGGCGGGATGCACAGAGATTTGCAGGGTCCGTGCCAACTCATATAAGTGATTGAATTATATGAAGTAGAAATTTTGTTGCCGAGATTGTTGGTATTCTACGCCAATATATTTGGCGAATTTCACCAACAATTTGCGGCAGAAAACCGAAGCCGATGCGTCAGCTGGCGTGGACGCAGTTCCGGCCGTCCTTCTTGGCGGCGTAGAGCAACCGGTCGGCGCGGCCGACGCTGGTGCCGAGCGACTCGCCATCGGCGACAAGGGTCAGGCCCGCCGAGAAGGTGATCTCGCCGAGCGGCGCATCGGTCTCCCGCAGACGATAGCGCTTGGCAGCGACGGTGGCACGGGCATTGTCCAGCGTCACGCGCGCACTCTCGAGCCCGGTGGCCGCGAACAGGATCGCGAATTCCTCGCCGCCATAGCGCGCGACCAGGTGCCCACCGCAGCAGGCTTTCAGCGTCTCGGCGATCGTCTTGAGCACGCGATCGCCCACGGCATGGCCGAACCGGTCGTTGACCCCCTTGAAATGATCGACGTCGCACAGGGCCACGCACATGCCCGCGCCCGCGGCCGCCAGTTCGGCATAGGCTTCCTCGAAGGCGCGGCGGTTGGGCAGTTCGGTCAGTGGATCGCGGCGCGCATTGTCGCGCGCCTCTTCCAGCTTGTCGCGCAGCTCGGTCGCCTCGCGCGTCGCGTTCTCGAGCCGGGATTCGGCATTGTGCACGCGCTCGAGCATCGTCGCGGTGACGCGCGACAGCTCGTCGAACAGCGCGCCTTCGGTCCCGCTGCCATAGCGGCGGATCGCATTCGCGCTGGCGGCAAGATCGCGGCCGAACCCCGCGGTCTCGTGGCGCATCGCCTGCACCATGTCCTGAAAGCCTTCGACCTGCATCTGGGTCTGCGCGACCAGCCCGTCTGCCTTGTCGCGAACGCTTCGCGCGCTCGCGGGCGAATCAACGCCCAGCGACTCGATATCCCGCTTGGTCAGCCGCACTCCGCCATCGGTCAGCGCCGCGACCGCCCGCGCGAGCGGGCCGTCCGAATCGTGGAGCAGATGCCAGGCGAATGCGAAATTCGCCGGATCGGGCTCCAGCCGCTGATCGGCCAGAAATGTGCCGATGCGCTCGAAAAGCTGCCAGGCCGGATCAGCGGCCGCAGCGGTTCGAGCGGCCCTCGCCACCGTCATAAATCCTATCCCCACGCTCATCGGGGCGCCCTTCACCCGCGCCCGCAAACGCACTCTGATGACCTTGACCTAGGTCCTAACTGCTAAGATCCGGTGAAATCGTTACGCCTGTAATAAGCATATTATTTGGGACGCTTGGCCCGCCATTCCTTGACCGCCGCGAGCGTGTTGCGGATGTGCGGCGCGGGGCTCATCTCGCTATGGGCATAGATCACCTTGCCATCGGGGGTGATGACGAAGCTGGTGCGACTGGTCATTGCGGTCTTGGTGCCGTTGCGCTTCAGCGCGACGTCATAGCCATCGATGATCGCCGGGGTCGCCTGCGCCACCGCGAACTTGCTCGCGCAATCCTTGGTCGAGAAGTCCTTGAGCTTTTCGATCGGGTCGGCGGCCATGCCGATCACCGTCGCGCCCGCCGCCTTGAACTCAGGCGTCGCGGCGGCAAAGGCCTGCGCCTCGGCGCTGCACCCCGGAGTGAACGACATCGGGTAGAAATAGAGGACGACCGGCCCCTTCTTGAGCTGCTTCTTGAGGTTGAGCGTGAATTCCTTGCCGGCAAGCGCGCCCTGCGTGGTGAAATCGGGCGCGACTGCGCCGGGCGCGATCTGGGCGGCGGCAGGCAGCGAGGCCGTCACGGCAAGTGCGGCAAGGATCGTCGTGCGCATCATATCACTCCTCTTTGCAGCGCTTATGCGCCTCTCCTCCACCCGCGCCAAGCATGCGGTCCAAACTCTTAGCGCGTAAGCGAAATCCCGATCCGGCCGTGCGTATCGCGCCTGCGGAAATCGTCGAGTGCCTCGCCATGCCCGGTGAACCCCTGTCCGAACAGATAGAGGCCGAACCCGCCGCCGAGATCCGCGAGCGGATAGGAAGCGAACAACTCGGCCGCGCCGCGCCCGGTCTCGAAATCGCCACGCACGTTCAGGCTGAGCTTGAGGCTGTCGGGCTTGACCACGGTCAGGCCGAGCGAGGCATTGCCCCAATATCGGTTGAGGTCCGGCGCGACGCCCTGTTTGCCGACATAGATCCAGGCCTGTGGAGTCACTTCCGCGCGCCAGTTGCCGCCCAGATCGAATGCCTTGGTGAAACGCGCGAAGATCCGGTTCGAATCGATCGAGGTCGCCGGCCCCTCGCCGTTCGAATCGTGCCGCCAGCCGATCCCGAAGGTCGCGGTCTCGTCGACCGCCTTCTCGTAGAAGATTTCGGGCGAATAGGTCGTATGCTCGAACGGGCCGGAGGGCAGGTCGAGCCGCCAGAACATCGTCTGGGTATAGGCGAATTTGAACCCGCTCAGCGCACTCTCGTTGCTGAACGGCTGGAAGGCGAAGCTGAACTGCAGCTTCGTCCCCGAATCGCCCGCGCCGAATGCGCCATAAATCGGCTCGTGCGGCGCAAAGCGAGCGAGGAAGCCCGACGCGGTTCCCGCAGAGCCCCGCACCTCGGTCTCGCCATCGGCATTGGCCGCGGCGGCAGAGGCCGCAGCACGCGCATCGGCGGGATAGGCGCTGCCGACACCGGGCGGAAGCTCGCCTGCAGTGGACGGCGCCGGGCGGGCGGCATAGGCGACGGGGACGTAGCGCGCCTTGGCGAAGCCGCCGGGCGCAATCGTCGCCGCGGGCGCGGGTAGCCGCTCGAGCGTCATCCGCGTGCCGTCGGCCGCGGTCACCTCGATCTGGCGCGGGCCTTCGGCGGGCACGGGCGCCGCGCCTTCGTTGAGCAGGATCACCTCGACCCCGCGCAGCGCCTCCCGCTCGGTCGCGGGCTGGGTGGGCACGGCACGGACCTGCGCCAGCGCGGGCGCGGCGGTCAAGGCGAGCGGAACGAGAAGCAGCGAGCGCATCGGCGCTCCGGATGCCAGCAAGCGATGACGATTGCGAGTCGATTGCTGCGGATCGCCTATCGGCTACCGCCCGGACGAGGCCTGGGATCGGCCGGTCACACTTGCGGGAGGGCGCTGAATGGACGCGGACGGCTGGAAGGGTATCGACATGATCTGGGATCATGAGCGGCCCGGCGTGGCCGCCAGCCTCTAGGCGGCTAAAGGCGCGGCGCAATGCGCAAGTATCAAGGGCCGGCGCCGGCGCACGGGCCCTTGATGGAGTTCAGGGCTTGACCACACGCTGCTCGATCACCTGGTCAAGCGTCCAGCGGATCGACGAGGCGTCCATGGGCGGGTTCTTCACCTTCTCCTCGATGATGCGCAGGCGGTATTCGATGCCCGGCTGCGGCTCGAAGCCGGTGATCCCGAAATAGTGGAGCTGCCAGGGGTCGCTTTCCTTCTCGCGCACCTGCAGGCAGGTCATCGGCGCGACACCCGTGCACGGCTTCGTCTCGGCCGAAACATAGATGAACTTGCGCGGCGCGTCGGCGGCGGGCTTGTGCGCGGCCTGATAGGTCAGCGTTTCGCCCCTGGCGGTGCGAAGGACGAGCTGGTCGCCCTTGATCGTGTAGCGGGTGACGGCGCCCAGCCGATCGACATAGGCGCGCTCGGTCGCCATCGCAGGCTCGGGGCAGGCCATCAGCGTGCTCGCGAAACCGCCCTTCTTGCCGCCGAAGCGGATCGTGCTGCCCTTGACCTTGAACGCGCCGCCGGTGCGGTTGCAGCCGGTGCTGCTCGAGAAGCGGCCGGTCCTGGCGTCGAAATCGAGGCGCAGGGACTTGCCTTCGGGCAGGGTGCGGCCGCTCCACTCGACCAGGTCCCAATGCTGCGCCGCAAGCGCGGGCGCGCCCTTCGTCGAGGAAGGCGCCGCCTGGGCTCCATTGGCTGCAAGCATCGCTGCCATGGCGATCGAGACGGCGCCGGCATGGCGGGGGAAGTTCATTCTTGGCTCCTGTTTCAACTGAAGGGCGCATCTGGGCACCTTCCCCTGAATTAGGCCTGTCCCGCTTGTTGCCGGAGCGACAGGAAACGGCCTGCCCTCCGAATTTCATAATGAAACCAGCATCCTGAGCGGATTGCTGCGCCGCAAAAATGTGGGGCGCGGCCAATCGGCGCCGGGATTCCCGGGCGCTGGGACTGGTTCGATTGATCAGGTGGCGGAGACGGAGGGATTCGAACCCTCGGTACGGTTCCCCGTACGACGCTTTAGCAAAGCGTTGGTTTCAGCCACTCACCCACGTCTCCGGTGCCCAGCGGCGAAGCGGGGGCTATAGCGAGCGATGTGCGGGCGATCAACGGCCCTTTTTCGCACGGTTCGCCTCCGGTTGGACTCAGGTGAACGCGAAATCGACTCGGGTCATCGCCCGTTCATTGCCGGGACATCACCTGCGGATTCAAATGGCATCATGGCGGGAGGACTTACCATGCGACGCGCGTTGATCTGGCTCACACTGGCACTGGCGGTGCCCTCGCTCGCGGCGGCGCCCGCGGCGGCGCAGATCCGTTCGGTCGATCCGGACAGCGCAATCGACGCCGACCTCAACCAGCCTCGGCCCGCACAGAGCCAGACACCGCCGCCGGCAAGTCAGCCGGTGGACGAGCCGGTCGATCCCGGCACTGATTACGGCCCGCCGCCCGCCGATGGGACGTCCGCGCAGCAGCCCGTCACGACCGCGGCACCCGCGCCCCCCGGCACCCAACTCGTCAAGCCCGAAGCCCCGACGACCTTCGACCGGGTGCGCGTGGTCGCCGCGGCCGAGGGCGTGTTCGGCAAGGGCGCCAGCGGCCTCGCCGCGCTGATCGAGGACATCCTCAAGGATCAGGGCGAACCCAATGCCTATATCGCCGGCAGCGAAGGTTCGGGCGCGATCGTCGTCGGGCTGCGCTACGGCTCGGGCAAGATGGTTCATGCGGTCGAGGGTGAGCGCAAGGTCTTCTGGACCGGCCCCTCGGTGGGCTTCGACATCGGCGGCGACGCGACCAAGGTGTTCGTGCTGGTCTACAATCTCTACGATAGCCAGGAGCTCTACAAGCGCTTCCCGGCGGGCGAGGGCCGCGTCTATTTCGTCGGCGGCTTCTCTGCCACCTATCTGCGCCGCGGCGACGTGGTGCTGATTCCGGTGCGGCTCGGCGTCGGCTGGCGGCTCGGCGCCAATGTCGGATACATGAAATTCAGCGAGAAGAGCCGCTGGTTCCCCTTCTGAGCGCTTGATTCGGGAGCGCGCAAGACGCGCTCCGGCGGTAGAACAGCGGGACTGGCGCGCGCCTCGCCGCCCCGCTAGGGCCGCGCCATGCCAGTCAGCCAAGCCGATATCGACCTTGCCGGACGCCTCGCCGATGCGGCGGGCGCGGCGATCCGCCCCTATTTCCGCGCCGAGCACGGCCTCGAGTCCAAGGACGATTCCTCACCGGTGACGCTCGCCGACAAGGCTGCCGAGGCAGCGATGCGGCGCCTGATCATCGCCGAACGGCCGATGGACGCGATCATCGGCGAGGAAGAGGACGACCGCCCGGGCACCAGCGGCCGAATTTGGGTGCTCGACCCGATCGACGGCACGCGCAGCTTCATCGTGGGGCGCCCGATCTTCGGCACGCTGATCGCCTTGCTCGAAGATGGCTGGCCCGTACTCGGCATCATCGACCAGCCGATCATCAAGGAACGCTGGCTCGGCGTCACCGGCCGCGAGACGCTGTTCAACGGCAAGCCCGCCCGCGCGCGTACCTGCCGCGAACTCTCAAAGGCGCTGCTCGCCACCACCTCGCCCGCTTTGTTCACCGACGGCCAGCTCCACGCGTTCGAGCATGTCGACGCCGCGGTGATGAGCACGGTGCTGGGCGGCGACTGCTATAATTACGGCCTGGTCGCCTCGGGCCATCTCGACATCGTCATCGAGGCGGGACTCAAGCTCCACGACTTCGCCGCACTGGTGCCGGTGGTCGAGGGCGCGGGCGGGCGCATGTGCGACTGGCAGGGCGACCCGCTCCACGCCGGCAGCAATGGCGAAGTCATCGCCGCGGGCGACCCGGCGCGAATCGAGGAACTCGTCGAAGCGCTCGCCTGCCAGGGGCATTAGGTTTGTCGCGCTGACGCGCGAAGCGGTACCGGCCCGCTCCCCCTCCCCGCCACCCACTTCAAGGTATCTTCGATGGGTGGCGGGGAGGGGGAGCGGGCCGGTACCGCAGGCGGTTGCAAAACCACCTCAAACAAACTAATGCGCCGCCTTTCCGCGATTCAGGTGGACCGTCCGGCTAACTAGGGCTGCCGTGGCTGTCTTGTAATCGTCGCGCGTAAAAGGAGACGAAAATGCCCAAGATGAAGACCAAGAGCGGTGTGAAGAAGCGCTTCAAATTCACCGCGACGGGCAAGGTGAAGCACGGCGTCGCCGGCAAGCGTCACCGCCTGAGCAGCCACAACGCGAAGTATATTCGCACCAACCGCGGCACGTCGGTCCTTTCCGAAGCTGATGCCGGCCACGTGCGCCTCTGGGCGCCGTACGGCCTGAAGTAAGGAGCACCTGAGACATGGCACGTGTTAAGCGTGGTACGACCACCAAGGCGAAGCATAAGCGGATTCTGGATCAGGCGAAGGGCTATTATGGCCGTCGCAAGAACACCATCCGCATCGCGCGCCAGGCCGTCGAAAAGGCCGGCCAGTACGCCTATCGCGACCGCAAGGTTAAGAAGCGCAGCTTCCGCGCGCTGTGGATCCAGCGCATCAACGCCGGCGTCCGCGCGGAAGGCCTGACCTATTCGCAGTTCATGCATGGCCTGAAGCTGGCGGGGATCGAGCTGGACCGGAAGGTCCTGGCCGACATCGCCATGCACGAGGGCGAGGCGTTTACCGCCATCATCGCGCAGGCGAAGGCGGCTCTGCCCCAGGCCGCCTGAGGCGACCTGTAGCGACCGAACAAATGGGGCGCCGGTGGAGACACCGGCGCCCTTTTTGGTTTGGCCTCCCTCTCCGTCACCCCGGCCTTGTGCCGGGGCCCGCCGGGAGGCAGGTCATGGACACGAGGGCTCCAGCGTGTCGCGCGCGGCACGGTGGACCCCGGCACAAGGCCGGGGTGACGATGGGAGGAATGAGACCATGACGCTCCACACCTGGTGGCTCTATGTCACCGCCGTGTTCCTGATCGCCGCGACGCCGGGGCCGAACATGCTGCACGTCATGGCCCAGAGCATCCACCACGGGACGCGCCGCTCGATCGCGTCGATGGCGGGGCTGATGACCGCGGTTCTCACCTGCCTGTTCGCCTCCGCCGCCGGCCTTGGCGCGCTGCTCAAGGCATCGCCGATGCTGTTCGACGTGCTGCGCTATGCCGGTGTCGCCTATCTCGTCTGGCTCGGGATCAAGGCATGGCGCGCGCCGGTCGCCGACAGTGATCCCGATGCCGAGAAGCCGGCCCCGCCCTCGCTCCGCGCACTCTACGCGACCGGGCTCGGCACCGGCTTCGCCAACCCGAAGCTGATCGTCTTCGCAGCGGCGCTGTTCCCGCAGTTCATCGATACGGGCAAACCCTTCGCACCGCAGCTCGCGATCCTGGTGGCGAGCTTCATCGTGATCGAGACCTTCTGGTACAGTGTCTACGCCCTGGGCGGCCGCTCGCTCGCCGCCTGGCTCGCCCCGGCCAACCGCCAGCGCCTGTTCAACCGCATCACCGGTGGAATCTTCGTCGCGTTCGGCGCCGCGCTGTTCGGACACCGCGTCTAGTTTACCCCGGGGCCTTGACCTTCGCGCCCGACTGCGGTTCGGGCCACATCGACCAACGAACGGAATTTCGATGACCACCGATCTCGACCAACTCAGGGCCGAACTCCTCGCTTCGATCGATGCCTCGTCCGGCGTCGACGCGCTCGACGCGGTACGCGTCCATGCGCTCGGCAAGCAGGGTGCCGTCACCGGCCTGCTCAAGACCCTCGGCGGCATGTCGCCGGAGGAGCGGCAGGAAACCGGCCCGCGCATCCATGCGCTGCGCGAGGCGGTGACCGACGCGATCGCCGCGCGCAAGGCGGCGCTGGAGGGCGCGGCGCTGGAGGCGAAACTCGCCGCCGAGACGCTCGACATGACCCTGCCGGCGGACAGCGTGCCTGCGGGCAGCGTGCACCCGGTTTCGCAGGTCATGGACGAGCTGGCGGAGATCTTCGCCGACCTGGGCTTCGCGGTCGCCACCGGGCCGGAGATCGAGGACGACTGGCACAATTTCACCGCGCTCAACATTCCCGAGACGCATCCCGCGCGCGCAATGCACGACACCTTCTACCTCGCGGGCGATCATGCCTCGCCGATGGTGCTGCGCACCCACACCTCGCCGGTCCAGATCCGCGCGATGAAGGCGGCGGGCGGGCACAAGCCGGTGCGGATCATCGCGCCGGGCCGCACCTATCGCAGCGACAGCGACGCCACCCACACCCCGATGTTCCATCAGGTCGAGGGGCTGGTGATCGACAAGGGCATTACCCTTGGCCACCTCAAATGGACGCTGGAGACCTTCCTCAAGGCGTTCTTCGAGCGCGACGACATCGTCCTGCGCCTGCGCCCGAGCTACTTCCCCTTCACCGAGCCGTCGGCGGAGGTCGATGTCGGCTACACGCTCATCAACGGCAAGCGCGTCATCGGCGGTGACCCGTCAAAGGGCGATGGCGGCTGGATGGAGGTGCTCGGCAGCGGCATGGTCCACCGCAAGGTGATCGCGGCCGGCGGCTATGATCCCGACGAATGGCAGGGCTTCGCCTTCGGTTGCGGGATCGATCGCCTCGCGATGCTCAAATATGGGATGGATGATTTGCGCGCCTTCTTCGACGGCGATCTGCGCTGGCTCAAACATTATGGCTTCTCGGCGCTCGACGTGCCCACGCTGAGCGGGGGAGTGGGCGCATGAAGTTCACCCTGAGCTGGCTCAAGGAGCACCTCGACACCGACGCGACGCTCGATCAGATCGACGAAGCGCTGACCCGTGTCGGGCTCGAGGTCGAGGGCATCGAAAATCCGGGCGAGAAGCTCGCGCCGTTCCGCGTCGCGAAGGTGCTCACCGCCGAACGCCACCCGCAGGCGGACAAGCTTCAGGTGCTGACCGTGGACGCGGGCGACGGCGTGCCGCTCCAGGTCGTGTGCGGCGCCCCCAATGCGCGCGCAGGCCTGGTCGGCGTGCTCGGGCTTCCCGGCGCGGTCGTCCCGGCCAACGGCATGGTGCTCAAGGTCGCGGCTGTACGCGGTGTCGAATCCAACGGCATGATGTGCTCGACGCGTGAGTTGGAACTCGGCGAGGATCATGACGGCATCATCGAGCTGCCCGAAGACGCGCCGATCGGCACCAGCTTCCCCGATTATGCCGGCCTCAACGATCCGGTGTTCGACGTGTCGATCACGCCGAACCGTCAGGATTGCATGGGCGTGCGCGGCATCGCCCGCGATCTCGCCGCCGCGGGCCTCGGTACGCTCAAGCCGCTCGACGCCACCCCGGTGAAGGGCGAAGGCGCCGGGCCGGAGGTGCGGATCGACGCGCCCGAGGGCTGCCCCGCTTATTACGGCCAGACCGTGCGCGGGGTGACCAACGGCGCTTCGCCCGACTGGATGCAGGCGCGATTGAAGGCCGTGGGCCAGCGCCCGATCTCGGCTTTGGTCGACATCACCAACTATGTGATGATCGACCTTGGCCGCCCGCTCCACGTCTATGACAAGGCCAAGCTGTCGGGCGCGCTCGTCGTGCGCAAGGCCAAGGCCGGCGAGCAGGTGCTGGCGCTCAACGAGAAAACCTACACGCTCGACGAGAGCATCACCGTGATCGCCGACGACAATGGCGTCCACGACATCGGCGGCATCATGGGCGGCGAGGATACCGGCGTGTCGGAAACGACCACCGATGTCGTGATCGAATGCGCCTATTTCGATCCCGAGCATATCGCACGCGCCGGCCAGAAACTGCTGCTCACCAGCGACGCGCGCACCCGCTTCGAGCGTGGCGTCGATCCCGCCTTCCTCGAGGACGGCATCGCCATCGCCACGCGGCTCGTCACCCAGATCTGCGGCGGCGGCGCGAGCGAAGTCACCCGCGTCGGCACCTTGCCGCGCGTCGGCATCACCACCGGCTATGATCCGGTGCTTGCCGAAACCCTGGGCGGCCTCGTCATTCCTGCCGGGCGCCAGAAGGCGATCCTCGAATCGCTTGGCTTCACGGTCGAACCGCTCGACGCAAACGGCGATCCGGTCGGCATCGACGCGGGCTTCGACGCTTTCCGCGTCACCGCGCCGAGCTGGCGCCGCGACATCGACGGCCCGGCCGACCTGGTCGAGGAAGTGATCCGGATCGAGGGGATCGACAACGTCCCCTCGACGCCGCTACCGCGCGCGCCCGGCGTCGCCACGCCGACCGCGACGCCCGAACAGAAGCTCGAACGTCGCATGCGCCGCACCGCCGCGTCGCGCGGCCTCAACGAGGCGGTGACGTGGAGCTTCATCGCCGAAAAGGAAGCCGCGGCCGTCGGCGGCGGCGCCTGGACGCTGGCCAACCCGATCAGCGAGGATTTGAAGGTCATGCGCCCCTCGCTGCTGCCCGGCCTGCTGATGGCCGCCGGCCGCAACACGAAACGCGGCGCCACCAGCGTTCGCCTGTTCGAGATCGGTCGCCGTTACCTCGCCGATGCCGAGAAGCCGACGCTCACCGCCCTGCTCGCGGGCGACAAGACGCCCCGCGGCTGGGCGAACGGCAAGGCACAGCCCTTCACCGCCTATGACGCCAAGGCCGAGGCGTTGGCGCTGCTCGAAGCCGCGGGGGCGCCGGTCGGCAACCTTCAGGTGATGGGCGACGCGGGTGACGCCTGGCATCCCGGCCAGTCGGCGACGCTGCGGCTCGGGCCGAAGACGGTGCTGGCGGCGTTCGGCATGTTGCATCCGGCACTGCTCAAGCAGTTCGACCTCGACGGTCCCGTCGCGGCGGTCGAGATCTTCCTCGACGCGATTCCGGCCAAGCGCTCCACAGGCTTCATGCGGCCGGCCTATACGCCGCCCGCGCTGCAGGCGGTGACCCGCGACTTCGCCTTCATCGTTCCCGCCGAGCTGGCGGCGGGCGACCTCGTCCGCGCGGTCAGGGGTGCGGACAAGGCGGTGATCACCGAAGCCCGGCTGTTCGACCTGTTCACCGGCGCGGGCGTCGAGGAGGGGAAGAAGAGCCTCGCCATCGAAGTGACGCTGCAACCGGGTGAGAAAAGCTTCACCGACGCCGAGATCAAGGCGGTGGCCGACAAGGTCGTCGCCGCCGCGGCCAAGCTGGGCGCGACGCTGCGGGGCTGACCGTCCCGCTAACCCAACCCGTCACCCCGGTCTTGTGCCGGGGTCCACGGGGCGGCAACGGTGGACTGGAACCTCATGCGCACCGCCTGACGCGCGGTGGATCCCGGCACGGGGCCGGGATGACGAAGGAGTAGATGGAATGCGCACCGCCCTCATCACCGGCGCCACCTCCGGCTTCGGTGCCGCCGCATCCCGCGCGTTCGTGGCCGCGGGCTGGCGGGTGATCGGCACCGGGCGGCGCGCCGAGCGGCTCGATGCGCTCAAGGCCGAGCTGGGCGACGACAAGTTCCACCCGTCCGTGTTCGACATCCGCGACGAGGCAGCGCGCGATGCGGCACTGGACAGCCTGCCCGAAGCTTTTCGCGGCATCGACCTGCTGGTCAACAATGCCGGCCTCGCGCTTGGCACCGAGAAGGCCCAGGACGCCTCGCTCGACAAATGGCGGGTGATGATCGACACCAACGTCACGGCTTTGGTCTCGATTACGCACAAGCTCCTCCCGTTGCTCATCGAGCGCAAGGGCGCGATCATCAACCTCTCCTCGGTCGCGGCGACCTACCCCTATCTCGGCGCCAATGTGTATGGCGGCACCAAGGCCTTCGTGCACCAGTTCAGCCTGTCGCTGCGCAGCGACCTCGCGGGTACCGGCGTCCGCGTCACCTCGATCGAACCGGGCATGGCGGAGACCGAGTTCACCCTGGTCCGCACCGGCAGCCAGGAAGCATCGGACACGCTCTATGGCGGCGCCGATCCGATGACCGCGGAGGATATCGCCGGCACGATCCTGTGGGTCGCCCAGCTCCCCCCGCATCTCAACATCAACACGATGGAGATGATGCCGGTGAACCAGAGCTTCGCCGGCTTCGCGGTGCATCGCGCGGGATGATCGAGATCGGTTCCGCTGCGCTCAGCGCAACGATCAATCCGCTGGGTGCCGAGCTCACCCGACTGCGCGACGCGCAGGGCAACGAGTTGATGAGCGACGGCGATCCCGCCTTCTGGGCCGGTCGCGCGCCCCTGCTCTTCCCGGTGGTCGGCGCGCTCAATGGCGACAGTTATCGGCTCGACGGCCACGACTATCCGCTGCCCCCGCATGGCTTCGCGCGACGGCGCGAATTCACGCTGGTCGATCGGGCCGCGGACCGCGCCTGGTTCCGGCTGAGCGACGATGACGCGACACGCGAAGCCTACCCCTTCGCCTTCGCGCTCGACGCCGAGTTCGTTATCGCCGACGCAACGCTCACCATGACGGTCACGCTGGTCAATCGCGGCGACCGCGCGATGCCGGCAAGCTTCGGCTTCCACCCCGCTTTCGCCTGGCCCTTGCCCTATGGCGGCGCGCGGAAGGATCACCGCATCGTCTTCGAGCATGAGGAACCGCAGCCGATTGCCCGGCTGGAGGGCAAGCTGATCGGACCGGTCGACCGCGAGACCCCGGTCGAGGGCGATACGCTGTGGCTGCGCGACGATCTGTTCGAGCAGGACGCGCTGGTCTGGACCGCGCCGGAGAGCCGGTCGCTGCGCTATGGCGCGCCGGAGGGCCCGCAGCTTGAGATCGGCTTCCCCGACATGCCGACGCTGGCGGTGTGGACCAAGCCCGGCGCGCGCTTCATCTGCATCGAGCCGTGGCAGGGCCATGCCGATCCCACCGGGTTCGCGGGCGAGATCTGGGACAAGCCGGGGATGTTGCGGCTGGAACCGGGCGAGCGCCGCGCCTTTGCGATGGCCGTGACGCTCGCCTGATCCCGCTCAGCCTTCGATAAAGGCAAGCAGGTCGGGGTTCACCACCTCGGGATGAGTCGCGCACAGACCATGCGGGAGGCCCTCATAGGTCTTGAGCGTGCCGTTCTTCAGCAGCTTGATTGCCTTCAGCGCGCTGTCGTGGATCGGCACGATCTGGTCGTCGGTGCCGTGCATCACCAGCACCGGGATATCGAGCGCCTTGAGATCCTCGGTGAAGTCGGTCTCGCTGAACGCCTTGATGCAGTCGTAATGCGCCTTGGCGCCGCCCATCATCCCCTGGCGCCACCAATTGTCGATCAGCCCTTGGCTGACCGTCGCGCCATCGCGGTTGAAGCCGTAAAAGGGTCCGGCAGGCACGTCGATGTAGAATTGCGCGCGATTGGCGACCAGTGCCTCGCGGAAACCGTCGAACACCTCGATCGGCAACCCTTCGGGATTGCTTTCCTTCCGGACCATCACCGGCGGCACCGCGCCGATCAGCACCGCCTTGGCGATCCGCCCCGGCTCGGCACGCGCGGCGTAATGCGCCACCTCGCCGCCCCCGGTCGAATGACCGACATGAATCGCCCCCTTGAGATCGAGCGCCTGGACCAGCGCCGCGACATCGGCGGCATAGGTGTCCATCTCGTTCCCCTCCCAGGTCTGGGAAGAGCGGCCATGCCCGCGCCGGTCGTGCGCGATCACGCGATAGCCCTTGTGGAGGAAGAACAGCATCTGGTTGTCCCAATCGTCCGCGCTCAACGGCCAGCCGTGATGAAAGACGATCGGGGTGGCTTCCCGCGGACCCCAGTCCTTGTAGAAGATCTCGGTACCGTCGCTGGTGGTGATCGTGCTCATCGGCTGGCATCCCTGATGTGGATCGCCGCGCGGCAAGCGTGGCGTGCGCAGAAGATGACACCGGCAGATGAGTCGAGAAAGTGCAACGTTCGAAAGCGATCGTTTCCATTGGCGAAACTCTCGATTCGCGCGCCACTTCCCGCTAGAGGGCCGCGATGCCCGACAACCCGATTCCCGGTCGCCGCACCTTCGCGATCATCTCCCACCCTGACGCCGGCAAGACCACGCTGACCGAAAAGCTGCTGCTGTTCGGCGGCGCGATCCATCTCGCGGGCGAGGTGAAGGCGCGCGGCCAGGCGCGGCGCGCGCGGTCGGACTGGATGAAGATCGAGCAGCAGCGCGGCATCTCGGTCACCAGCTCGGTGATGACCTTCGAGCGCGACGGGGTGACCTTCAACCTGCTGGACACGCCGGGCCACGAGGATTTCTCGGAAGACACCTATCGCACGCTTACCGCGGTCGATTCCGCGGTGATGGTGATCGACGTCGCCAAGGGCATCGAGAGCCAGACGCGCAAGCTGTTCGAGGTGTGCCGCCTGCGCAACGTGCCGATCATCACCTTCGTCAACAAGGTCGATCGCGAAGGCCGCGAGGTGTTCGAGACGCTGGACGAGATCGCCGACCTGCTCGCGCTCGACGTCGCGCCGATGACCTGGCCGGTCGGCATGGGCGGCACGTTCGAGGGGGTGTACGACCTCGTCTCCAACCGCCTGCTGCTGCCCGAGGGTGACAGCCGCGAGTTCCAGGGCAAGGTCATCCAGACCACCGGCCTCGACGATCCCCAGCTCGACGCGATCGTCTCGCCCCAGAATCTCGCCAAGCTGCGCGAGGATGCCGAGCTGGCGATGGCGGGCTATGCGAGCTTCGACGGCGAGGCGTATCGCAATGGCGACCTGACCCCGGTCTATTTCGGATCGGCGCTCAAGGAATTCGGCGTCGATTCGCTGATCGATGCGATCGCGCGCCATGCGCCGCCCCCGCACGCGCTGCCCGCCGAGCCGGCGCCGGTCTCGCCCGACAACAATGAAGTCACCGGCTTCGTGTTCAAGGTGCAGGCGAACATGGACCCCAATCATCGCGACCGCATCGCGTTCATGCGGCTGGTGTCGGGCACCTTCAAGCGCGGCATGAAGCTGACCCCGACCGGGCACGGCAAGCCGATCGCGATCCATTCGCCGATCATGTTCTTCGCCCAGCAGCGCGAACTGGCGGACGAGGCGCTCCCCGGCGACATCATCGGCATCCCCAATCACGGCACGCTGCGCGTCGGCGACACGCTGTCGGAGAAGGCGGCGGTGCGCTTCACTGGGCTTCCCAACTTCGCGCCCGAGATCCTGCGCCGCGTCGTGCTCAAGGATCCGACCAAGACCAAGCAGCTGCGCAAGGCGCTCGACGACCTGTCCGAAGAAGGCGTGATCCAGGTCTTCTACCCTGAGATCGGGTCGAACTGGATCATCGGCGTGGTCGGCCAGCTCCAGCTCGACGTGCTGCTGTCGCGCCTCGATGCCGAGTACAAGGTCGGCGCCAATCTCGAGCCCGCGCCGTTCGACACCGCGCGCTGGATCGGCGGCGAGGCGGCGGACGTGAAGGAGTTCATGGACCTGAACCGCGGCGCGATGGCCAAGGACCGCGACGGCAACCCGGTGTTCCTAGCCAAATCGGCCTGGGAAGTCGGCTATGTCGCCGACCGCTACTCGCGCGTGAAGTTCATGGCCACGCGCGAGCGCTAGGCGCCGGTCTCGGCTCTGCCGAACCGAAATCAACCGGTAACGTCGTCGACCCAACCTCGGCGCAACGGCTTGACCGCAAGCAGCATCAGCGCCGCTGCAATGCCGTAGAAGATGAGGCATCCGACTGCTGCGTAACGCAGCGATTCGATCCCGTAGCTCGACTTGAGTGCGTCGGACAGCGCGCCCATCAGCAGCGGACCCGCACCGAGGCCGACCAGATTGTTGATCAGCAGAAAGCTGGCCGAGGCGGTCGCGCGCATCTCGCGCGGGACAAGGTGCTGGATCGCGGTGGTGACCGGGCCGAGCCACAGGATGTTCAGCGCGTTGGGAATCAGCAGCAGCACCCAGGCCAGTGTCGAGGACGGGCTGAGCAAGCCGAAGGCAAAGGTCGGCATGGTGATCGCCCAGGCAATCGCAGGCAGCTTGACGTACCAGCCGCGATCCTTGGTCCCCAGCCGATCGGCGAACCAGCCGCCCGCGAACACGCCCGCGACCCCGCCGACCAGCAGGATCGATCCCATGAACTGGCCGGTGGTGATGAGATCGAAGCCGAAACTGCGCATCAGGATCGACGGCGTCCACAGCGCAAGGCCATAGCCGCACAGCGAGCTGAACGACGCAGCGAACGCCATCAGCCAGAAGGCCGGCTTTTTCGCGAGGATCGGGAACACGCCCGACACCGGCGTCGCCTTGGCCGCGGCGGCCGGGCGGGGCAGGTCGCGCACCATATATTTGAAGATCGGTGCCAGCACGATCCCGGCGACGCCCATGACAATGAACGCCGTGCGCCAATCGACCAGCGCGGCGATATAGGCGCCGAGCAACGTCCCCCCGGCAAGGCCGACAGGGATGCCGAGCGAGTAGATGGCGAGCGCCCGTGCACGCTTTTCCGGCGGGAAATAGTCGGCGATCAGCGCATAGGACGGCGCGACCCCGCCCGCCTCGCCGACGCCGACGCCGAGCCGGTAGAGGAACAGATGCCAATAGCCGGTCGCCGTGCCGCACAGCGCGGTGAATGCGCTCCACACGGCAAGGCTGCCCGCGATCACCGCGCTGCGGCTGGTGCGGTCGGCGAGATAGGCGAGGGGGACGCCAAGGATCGAATAGAGCAGCGCGAAGGCGAGGCCGCCGATCGCGCCGAACTCGGCGTCGGTGAGGCCGAGGTCCGCCTTGATCGGCACGGCGAGGATGCCGAGGATCTGCCGGTCGAGGAAGTTGAAGGTGTAGACCAGCAACAGCATCGCGAGCACGACACCGCGATATCCTGGTGTCGATTGGCGCGCAGGCGCTCCTTCGCTGGCATTCATCGCATCCCTCCCCTTCGAAAACAGATTGGCCGGACGCCCCCTGCGAGACGCCCGGCCGGATCAGTGTGCCAAACTCAAGACGGCAAGGCGATCAGAACTTCACCTCGAACGTGCCGGTGAAGGTGCGCGGCGGGCCGTAATAGCCGATGATCGAATTGCCGAAGAGCGCGCCCGGGAAGTTGTAGCCGCCGACGCGGTAGCGCGCGTCGGTGAGGTTGCGCGCCGCGACCCCGATCCGGTAGCGCCCGCCCGCCGAGGTCCAGTTGAGCGAGGCGTCGACCAGCGCATAACCGTCCTGGTCGAGCGCCGGGGTCGCCAGCTCGAACATCTGCGTGTCGCTGCGCAGCGAGACCGAAGGGGTGAAGGCGATCGTGCCGCCGGCCAGATCCTCCGACCAGGTGACCGACGCATTGGCGGTCCATTCGGGCGTGTTCTGGAAGGCGCGCTGGTCCGACACGTCGACCGGGGTGGTGCCGCCGCCGATGAAGGTGAAGAACTCCTTGTAGTCGGCATGGGTATAGCCAAGCACGAGGCTGGCCGAGAGATTGCGCGAGGGCACGACGCGCGCCTCGAATTCGAAACCGTAGATCTCGCCCTTGCCGGCATTGTCGACGAAGCTGGCGATACCGCTGGGCAGCGCCGGCACCTGGATCGTGACCTGCTGATCCTTGTAGTTCGAATAGAAGCCGGCGATGTTCACGAACAGCGTGCGGTCGAGGAACGCGCCCTTCATGCCCAGCTCATAGCTGTCGATCGTCTCGGGCTTGTAGCCGTTGACCGTGGTCGGCGTCAGGATGGCGTCGCCGCGCATGTCGAAGCCGCCCGATTTGAACCCCTTGCCGTAGCTGGCGTAGAAATTGAGGTCCTGGCGCGGTTCGTAGCTCAGGCTGACGCGGGGGGTCAGCTTTTCGAAGTCCCGGCTGTTGGTATAGTCCGAACGGATCAGGCCGGGCACCGCCGCGGCGTTGCCGAAGCGCGGGCTGCGAATGCCGGTATAGTTGCGGCGGAAGACGGTGCCGGTCTTCTCGTCGCGGGTGTAGCGCAGGCCCGCCGAGATCTTGAACTGATCGGTCACGTCGAAGCTGAAGTCGCCGAATGCGGCATAGCTCTTGGTGAACACCTCGCCCGCAGTGAGCGTGGTGGTGTTGAGCGCACCCAGCACCGTGTCGAACGCGCCGCTGGCGCGGCCGTTGAGGTAATAGACCCCGAACACGCCCTGGATCCGGTCGCCTTCATACAGGAGCTGGAGCTCCTGGGTGAACTGGCGGTCCGAATATTCCGCGGGAACGTCGAGCGTGGGCAGGATGGTGTTGTCGAAATCGATCACCGTATCGGTACTGCCGTCGCGCCACGAGGTGATCGTCTTGAAGGTCAGCGCGTCGGACAGGTTGACCTCGCCGGTCACCGAGAGGCCGCGCGTCTCGACGCGGTTGCGATCGCCGATCCCGGCGCGGGTGTCATAGACGTCTCCGGTCGGCGCGTAGATCGGGTCGGTGCCGTTGGGCAGCAGGCGCGTGCCATGACGCGGGTTCGAGCGGTCGAGCACGCGATCGCCCGCAACGCGGATGAAGATGGTGTCCGACGGGGTGAACTCGGCCGAAAGCCGTGCGGCGAACACGTCCTTGTTATAATGTTCCGCACCCGTGGTCAGGTTGGTCCCGAACCCGTCGCGCCAATATTGCGCGACCGCGGCGCCGAGCGACAGCGTGTCGCCCACCGGCACCACTACCTGCCCCACCAGGTCGACCTGGTTGTACGAGCCATAGGAGACGCGCGCCGACGCCTTGTAATCATGGCCCAGGCGACGGGTGACGTACTTCACCGCGCCGCCGATCGTGTTGCGGCCATAGAGCGTGCCCTGCGGCCCGCGCAGCACCTCGACCCGCTCGACGTCGAAGATGTCGAGGACGGCGCCCTGGGGACGGGCGACATAGACGTCGTCGATATAGAGCGCGACGCCCGGCTCGAAGCCCCAGAGCGGATCCTGCTGCCCGACGCCGCGGCTGAACGCGATCAGCGTCGAGTTGGAGCCGCGCGCGATCTGGAGTGTCAGGTTGGGTGTCTTGTCCTGCAGCGCGGTGATGTCCGCCGCACCGCTCTTCACCAGCGAATCGCCCGAGACCACCGACATCGAGATCGGCACGTCGATCAGGCTTTCCTCGCGGCGGCGCGCGGTGACGACGATCTCGCCCTCGGCAACGGGTGCGGCTTCCTCGGCTGAGGCTGCGGGCGCCTCCTGCGCGAGGGCGGGCATGGCGGCGAGCGCCCCGAATGCGGCGCCGGCGTTGAGAATCGTGCGAACAGACGGAATCAGGCGTAGCATCGAAGCTTCCTCCCCAGATGACAGCCGCGTGAATCCCGCGGCTTGTAAGACGTTGAGGGAGGCTATAGTGAAACCTGAACCGGGTTTCAACTTCCGGATGCGGAGAGGGGCGAATGACGCAGGATCGTGGCTCGGATGCCACAGTTGCCGGGGGCCTCGCGCGAAACGAGCGCGTGGCGAGCGAGGGCAAGGAGCCGCGCACCGCGCGCGGGCGCCGCACGCTGCGCACGATCCTGGATGCCGCTGCGGCCGAGTTCGGCGAAAAAGGGTTCCACGAGGGCTCGATCAGCGGGATCACCCGCCGCGCGGGCGTCGCGCTGGGCAGTTTCTACACCTATTTCGATTCGAAGGACGCGGTGTTCCGCGCGCTGGTGCGCGACATGAGCGAGCGGGTGCGCGAGCATGTCGCCCCCGCGATCCGCGCCGCACCCGAACAGATCGCGGCCGAGCGGGCGGGCCTGGAGACGTTCATCGGCTTCGTGCGGCGGCACAAGGAGATCTACCGGATCATCGACGAGGCCGAGTTCGTCGACCCCGAAAGCTTCCGCCTCCACTATGCGACCACCGCCGACCGCATCGAAAAACGCCTGCGCGCCGCCGCCGAGCGTGGCGAGGTGCGTGCCGACGTGTCCGACGTCCACGCCTGGGCGATCATGGGGATGAACGTGTTCCTGGGCCTGCGCTACGGCGTGTGGGGCGATGACCGCGAGGCAGACGAGGTGGCGGATACGGTGGCGGAGATGCTGGCGCGGGGGCTGGGGCCGAAGGGCTGAGGTAGCCCGTATCAGCCTTCACCCACCCCAACCGTCATCCCGGCCTTGTGCCGGGATCCACCGGGAGGCGAACAGGAAGCAGGAGCCTCTATGCCGCCGCCACAGGGATAGGCGAGCGCCCGAAAACAGTCAGTCCAGAACCGCTTCTGCTCCACCTGCCAGAGGAGTGGGCTTCGGCCCCGAAGGATGTGGCGCGGGCTCAAGCCCCCCATCATCCCGAAATCCCGGTCGCTTCGGTAACGGCAGTCCCAACTGCCTAAGTGTCTTGGCCAGCAGCGCCTTTTCCTCTGCGGTGGGAAGAGGCGGTCCGGTGAGATCCTTTATTGGCATGGCGCGCTCGCTCATCATCTTCGCCCGACCATAGCATATTTGGCCGCTGCCAACGCGCTTCCCACCCCATAGCCACCGCTTGCAATGTTGGAATTGCTCTGCTTGCATCGACCAGCCGCATGGCGGCCGCTCTTTGATCGCGTCGATCGGCACCCGCTACAAACGCCGCCCCGACAAAGCCGACAAAGTTGACAGAATGAATCGCGTTCCGCGTAACTTCGTCAACTTCACCCCGCCTCGGCCAGCCATTCCTTCGCGGTCTCGCCATCCCAGTCCATGTCGCCCGCAACGCGCCACACTTCGCGGCCCTGCGCATCGTAGAGCACCGTAGTCGGCAGGTTGACGCCATAATGCGTGGACAGCCCGACATCCGGATCGAGCCAGGGCTTTAGCGCCTTGAACCCGGCCTTCGCGAAGTAAGGTGTGACCTTGGCCGCGCCCTCCAGATCCTGGCTCACCGTCAGAACTTGCAGCTTCACCCCCTCACGCTGGGCAAGGCGGTCGAGCGCGGGCATTTCGCGCACGCACGGCGCGCACCAGGTCGCCCACAGGTTGAGCAGCACCGGCTTGCCCTTGAACGCGGCGAGATTCGTCTTCTTGCCGTCGGGCGCGGTGAAGGCGATCGCCGGCGCCGCCTCGCCCTTGTGGCTGCGGTCGATCGTGCCGATCCGCTCGGCGTCATCGGTACCGTTCGCGGGTGCAGTGGGGCTTTCGCCGTCAACAGCGGCGTTTGCTTGCTCGCCCGGCTGCTTGGCCGTATCGCAGCCGGCGATTCCAAGCGCCAGCGTGGCAAGGACAGGGAGAAGCGCGATCGTCGAGCGCAAGACAGACTCCAATAGCATGTGGGGCGGGCGCTTTGCCGAAGGCCCGTCATCGGTGATGCGTGAGATTAACGCATCCATCCCGTTCGACAAGCGCATGTGGCGTCAGGACATCGCCGGATCGAAAGCGCACGTGGCCATGCTCGGCGAACAGGGCATCGTCGATGCGGCCGATGCGGCGACGATCTCGGCCGGGCTCGATGCGGTCGCGGCCGATTACGAGCGCGACGGAGTGCCCGAGGATCTGGCGCTCGAAGACATCCATATGCTGACCGAGGCGCGGCTGGCCGAGAAGATCGGGCCGGTCGCCGGGCGCCTGCACACCGCGCGCAGCCGCAACGATCAGGTTGCGACCGATTTCCGCCTGTGGGTGCGCGACGCGACCGATCAGGTGCTCGCCGCGCTCGCCGCGCTTCAGGACGCGCTGCTCGCCCGCGCCGATGAACATGCCGGCAGCGTGATGCCCGGCTTCACCCATCTCCAGAGCGCGCAGCCGGTGACGCTCGGCCATCACCTGATGGCCTATTTCGAGATGATCGCGCGCGACGTCTCACGCTTTGCCGACGCGCGAGCGCGCGGCAATCGCTGCCCGCTCGGCTCGGCGGCCTTGGCCGGCACCGGCTTTCCGCTCGACCGCGACGCGACCGCCGCGGCGCTCGGCTTTGACGGGCCGACGCGCAATTCGCTCGATGCGGTGAGCGATCGCGACTTCGCGCTCGATTACCTGATGGCGGCGGCGCAATGCGCGTTGCACCTCAGCCGTCTGGCCGAGGAATTCGTGATCTGGGCCAGCCAGCCCTTCGGTTTCGTCAAGCTCTCCGACCAGTGGTCGACCGGCAGCTCGATCATGCCGCAGAAGCGCAACCCCGATGCGGCCGAGCTGGTGCGCGGCCATTCGGGTCGCATCGTCGGCTGCCTGACGTCGCTGATGATCACGATGAAGGGGCTGCCGCTCGCCTATTCGAAGGACATGCAGGACGACAAGCCGCCGGTGTTCGAGGCGCACGACCTGCTCGCGCTGTCGATCGCGGCGATGACCGGGATGGTGGAAAGCGCGCAGTTCCGCACCGACCGGATGCGCGGCCTCGCCGAAAGCGGCTTTGCGACCGCCACCGACCTTGCCGACTGGCTGGTGCGCGAGGGCGGTATCCCGTTCCGCGAGGCGCACCACATCACCGGCCGCGCGGTCGCCGCGGCCGAAGCGAAGAATGTGCGGCTCGACCAGCTGGAGCTTGCGGATCTGCAGGCGATCGACCAGCGTATCGACGAGCGCGTGTTCGGCGTGCTGACCGTCGATGCTTCGGTCGCGAGCCGGATCAGCTTCGGCGGGACCGCACCCGTGCGGGTACGGGAAGCAATTGCGGCGGCACGCGCCGCAAGAGGAGTATAGGACATGCGAACCCTGGTGGTCTTCACGGCGCTTCTGTTGGCTGCTTGCGGCAACAAGGGCGACCTGAAACCGGCCGCCGGGGGATCGCTGCCGACCAAACCTTATGGGGCGGTGGCCACACCGACACCGGCTGATTTGGTGAAGGCGCCGCCCCAGACCCGACCGACGCGCAGCGACGAAGTGCTGCGCAGTTCCGAGGAACGCCGCGGCGACGAATTCGAACTGCCGCCGCAGTAATCGAGAAGACCCGACACCCATGGATCATTTCAACCGCAAGAACGGCGTCCTTCACGCCGAGAACGTCTCCATCCCCGCGATCGCGGCCGAAGTCGGCACGCCGGTCTATGTCTATTCGACCGCCACCCTGGAACGCCACGCCTCCGCGCTCAAGAACGCGCTCGCCGGCCTGCCCAGCGTCCACCTCGCCTTTGCGATCAAGGCGAACCCCAACCTTGCCGTGCTCGGCGTGCTGGCGCGTCAGGGCTATGGCGCCGACGTCGTCTCGGGCGGTGAGCTCAAGCGCGCGCTGGCGGCCGGGATGCCCGCAGAGGACGTCGTTTTCTCGGGCGTCGGCAAGACCCGTGCCGAGCTTCAGCTCGGCCTCGATGAGGGCATCGGCCAGTTCAACCTCGAGCTGGAAGAGGAAGGCGAAGTCCTTGCCGATCTCGCCCATGCGCAGGGCAAGACCGCGCCCGCGGTGCTGCGCGTGAACCCCGATGTCGATGCGGGTACCCACGCCAAGATCTCGACCGGCAAGGCCGAGAACAAGTTCGGCGTGGCGATCGACCGCGCGCTCGAGATCTTCGACCGGCTCGCCAAGCGCCCCGGCCTGAACCTGCGCGGTGTCGCCATCCATATCGGCAGCCAGCTCACCGAGCTTGCGCCACTCGAAGCCGCGTACAAGCGCGTCGGGGAACTGGTCGCTCAGCTGCGCGCAGCCGGCCACACCATCACCCATGTCGATCTGGGCGGCGGGCTCGGCGTGCCCTATCATGCCGGCCAGACCGTCTCGACCGCCGAGGAATTCGGCGCGATGGTGGCGCGCGTGACCCAGGGCTGGAACGTCACGCTGATGTTCGAGCCGGGCCGCTTCATCTGCGGCAATGCCGGCGTGCTGGTGACCGAGGTCATCTGGGTCAAGCCGGCCGCGGGCAATCCCTATGTCATCGTCGATGCCGCGATGAACGACCTTGCCCGCCCGGCGCTGTACGATGCCTATCACGAATTCGAGGCGGTCGAGCCGACCGGCGAGAAGTTCGTCGCCAATATCGCCGGACCGGTGTGCGAGACCGGCGACACCTTCGCAATGGGGCGCGAGATCGATGTGGTGAAGTCCGGCGATCTCGCCGTGTTCCGCACCGCCGGCGCCTATGGCGCGACCATGGCCTCCACCTATAACAGCCGCGCGCTGGTGCCCGAGGTGCTGGTGTCGGGCGACAGGTTCGCGGTGGTCGCCGACCGCATCCAGCCCGAAACCATCATGGGCGCCGAACGCGTGCCCGAGTGGGTCCGGTGAAACGATCGGGGCTGCCCGTCTTCGTCCAGCTGGACGGGCGGCCCGTGATCCTGATCGGTAGTGGCGCGACAGCGGAGGCCAAGCGCCGCCTGCTCGAACGTGCCGGTGCCATGATCGTCGGCGAGGAGAGCGACGCCCGCCTCGCCATCATCGCCGGCGACGATCCCGAACCGGCTGCGGCCCGGCTCAAGGCGCGCGGCATCCTTGTCAATGTCGCCGACCGGCCGGACCTGTGCGACTTCACCCTGCCCGCGATCGTCGATCGCGATCCGGTGACGATCGCGATCGGCACCGGCGGCGCATCGGCCGGGCTCGCCGCGGCGCTGCGGCAGCGGTTCGAGACGATGCTACCCACATCGCTTGGCGGGCTCGCGGATGCGCTCAAGGGCAGCCGTGACGCGATCCGCGCGCACTGGCCCGATGCGAGCGAACGCCGCCGGGCGATCGGCGCCGCGCTGGCCGGAACGCTCGATCCGCTCGCCGATCAGGATGCGGGCGCAGTCGAGCGCTGGCTCGCGATGCCCGGTGCGCAGCATGCCGAGACCGTCCGCATCACGTTGCGCTCTACCGACCCCGACGACCTCAGCCTGCGTGAAGCGCGGCTGCTCGCCCAGGCTGACCGGGTGACGCATCGCCCTAATGTGCCTGGCACCATCCTCATCCGTGCGCGCGCCGATGCCGAGCGCATTGTGTGCGAAGCCCCGCCCGCTAATTTGCCCGGCCTGACCGTGGATCTGGAGATGGCCATTTGAGCGGCTTTGCCTATGTCGTCACCCGTAGCGGCGTGCGCGCGCTCGACGCCCATGACGCGATCGGGTTGCGGCGCGGTTTCGTGTGGATCCACCTCACCTCGCGCGACGAAGAGGTGCAGGCATGGCTGCGCGACGTGGCCAAGCTCGACCGATTCACCGTGGAGGCCCTGACCGCGCTCGAGACCCGGCCGCGCTGCGATCAGATCAATGGCGGGGCGGTACTCAACCTGCGCGGACTGACACATGCGGCAATGCGCAGCTCCGACCCGCTCGCCTCGATCCGCCTCTATGCCGAGGGGGATCGCGTCATCTCGGTCACCCGCCTGCCGCTCGATGCCGTCGATGTCGCGCGCGCGGCATCCGAGGCGGGCGACGTGCGCGACGCGGGCGACCTGATCGCGACGCTGGCCGAAGCGATCACCGAACAGCTCGATCCGCAGGTCGCCGATCTCGGCGACTCGCTCGACAGCTGCGAGGAGCAGCTCGATGCTCGTCAGGCGTTCGAACTCAGGCGCAACGTCAATATCGTCCGTCGTCAGGCGATCGGCTATCGACGCTTCCTCTATCCCCAGCGTGTGGCGCTGGAGAAGCTTTCGGCGCTGCCCGTCCGCTGGCTGAGCGACGACGATCGATTGCATATCGGCGGCGCCGCTGATCGCGCCGCACGCATGGCGGAGGAACTGGAAAGTATTCGCGAACGCGCGGCGCTGATCCATGAGACGCTGACGGATCTTCGCGCCGAAGTCATCGACCAGCGATCGCTGGTGATCGCGGTCGCGGCGATGGTGTTCCTGCCGCTCACCTTCATCACCGGCCTGTTCGGGATGAACGTGCAGGGCATTCCCTATGACGACCATCCCGGGTCGTTCTGGGTGATCACCGCCTTCAGCGTGGCGGTTGCGGCAGCGGTGACCTTCTACTTCGTCAGGCGGCACTGGTTCCGTTAGGGATCGTCCCCGACAGCCGCTCGACCTCCGCATTGAGCGAACTGATCGAGCTGACCAGCCGCGCCCGATCGGCGCGGGTGATGGCCAGTTCGGTCCGGGCCTCGCCCAGTTCGATCGCCCGCGCGGCAATTCGCGCATCGAGCGAAGCGACCGCACGCTTGAGCTCGGCGATGCGACTTGCCCGCCCGAGCGTACGGTCGATCCGCGCAAGCAGGACATCGAAATCGAACGGCTTGGGAACATAGTCGTCGGCGCCCGCGGCAAGCGCCTCGACCGCAGCGCCGCTATCGCTGCGCGCGGTGATCATGATGACGGGAAGGTCGGCGGTACGTGGGGTGGCGCGCAGATCGGCCAGCACCTCGATCCCCGACATGCCGGGCATCATCATGTCGAGCAGGACAAGGTCGAAACCGCGCCCGGCGATCAGGTCGAGCGCCTCGCGCCCATTGTCGCTGAGCACCACCAGATAGCCCGCCTGTCCCAGCCGCGCGCCCATCACATTGAGGTTGGTCCGGCTGTCGTCGACGATCAGCACCGTGGCAGCAGCCCGGCGCGTTTCGTTCGAAAGGAGGCTCTGGCTCATGCGCGCGAGCGTAGAGTCGAAAGCGTCACGATCCCGTTAATGCTCCGGCAACCACCTGACGGACGGACGCTCAGCGGCGCAGGAAGCCCAGGACCTGATCGACCATCGTACCGAGCTGGGGCGAAGCATCCCCCACGGCGTCCGCGCCGCCTGCGCCCGGGCCGGTATTGATCGCGACGCCGAGCGGGGTCGGCCAGCCGCGCAATGCATGGATGACGGTGCGCAACGCGGCGAGCGTCGAGACCGCCGCCTGCCATCCGCCCGCGGTCGCGACCAGCCCGACCGGCATGCCGTCGAAATAGGCGCGTTCGTCGCCGCGCAGCAGCTCGGCATAATCGAGCGCATTCTTGACCATGCCCGAGAGCGAGCCGTGATAGCCCGGCGAACCGACGATCAGCCCGTCCGCCTCGCGCAGCACCGAGACGAAGTGCACGATTCGCGGATCGTCGGTGGTGCAGCCGAGCTCGTAATGCGGGAAGTTGATCGCCTCGCCGGTCAGCAGCGTAACGCGCGCGCCCCTTGCCTCGGCCAGTGTCAGGCAATGCGCGAGCGCGCGGCCGGTCGCCGATTCGGGACGCGAGGTGCCGCCGAGGGCGACGATGTGCGGCTTGCTCATGCGCCCGCGCTAGCCGAAACAGATGCCCCGGGCCACCCACTGAAACGAACGCGGGAACAGAGAAAATATGCAGGCACCATTGGCGGGGATGCGGGTGATCGAGATCGATGCGATCGGCGCGGTGCCGTTCGCGTCGATGCTGCTCGCCGATCTGGGGTGCGAAGTCGTGCGCGTCGCCCAGCCGGGCAGCGGCACCAGCGCGATCGTCCCCGCCATGTATCGCGGACGGCAGGACGTGACGCTCGACTTTCGCGAACCCGCCGCGATCGCCGAGGTGCTCGCGCTGGCCGGGCACGCCGATGCCCTGGTCGAGGGGATGCCACCGGGATCGATGGAGGCGCTGGGGCTGGGGCCCGACCGGTGCCGGGCACGCAATCCGCGGCTCGTCTATGGCCGGGCGAGCGTCTGGGGACAGACCGGGCCGCTCGCGGGACGCCCCGGTGCCGACATCAACGTGCTCGCACTCACGGGCGCGCTCCATGCGATCGGTGCGCCGGATGCGCCCGCGGTGCCTCTCAACCTGCTCGGCGACCATGCCGGCTGCGGGCTGTTCCTTGCGCTGGGCATGGTCTCGGCCATGCTTGGCGCACACATCGATGGCGAAGGACGCGTGGTCGATGCCGCGGCGATCGACGGGGTCGCGACGCTGATGGCACTGACCCAGAGCCTGTTCGCCAGCGGCCGCTGGATCGACCGGCGCGAAGCCAATCTGATCGATGGCGGCGCCCCCTTCTACCGCAGCTATGCCTGCGCCGACGGCCAGCATGTCGCGGTCGGCGCGATCGAACCGGTGCAGTTCGACTCCCTGTGCACCGGCCTCGGTTTCCCGGCAGGCAGCTTCGCGCAGCTCGACCGCACCGGCTGGCCGGCCATGGCAGCACGTTTTGCCGAGCGCTTCGCGGCGCGGACGCGCGACGAATGGGTGCGGACCTTCGCGCAGGGGGAGGCCTGCGTCACGCCGGTGCTGTCGCTGGCCGAAGCCGCGCGGCACCCGCATGCGCTGGCGCGCCGCCCCGTCGCGGCCGGGCCGGAGGGCGCAGCGACCGCGCCGCAGTTCGCGCCGCGCGCCGGGGTGGCACCGCCCGCGCGTCCGGTATCGGTCGATGAGGTGCTGGCGCGCTGGTCGCGCTAGGCGGCGCGCGCCTGGCTCCAGGCGCTCGCAATGTCCTCCAGATCGTCGGCAACCGCACGGAAGGGCGTCGGATCGCCGCCGATGCTGGCGTTCAGGATCTGCGCGCGCAGCCCGTGATAGAGCGTCGCGAGCGTCTGCGAGACCTCGCCGCCGCGCTCGAAATCGAGACCTGATTCGAGCGCGAACAGGATCGCAGTGGCGCGCGCGATCCGCTCGCTCTTGACCGGCAGCTGCCCCTTTTCGAGCGCGAAGGCCGCGGCACGGAGCGCGGCGATGCATTCCTTGTACATGATCTCGACCAGCGCGTGCGGATCGGCGGCCGCGGTCCGGCCGACCGCGTCGATCGAGCGATAGGTCTGCGCGGCGTTTGCGCTGAGGCGCATCGGGGCCTTCATCGCATCAGCCCTGCTTGTTCCACGCATCGACCTGGTTCTGGAGGAAGGTCAGGGTCGATTTGTACGCCGCAACCCGGGCATCCATCGTCGCGAACTGGCGCGTCATGCGCGTGCGCACCGCTTCGGCGTCGCGCACCGCTTCGGTCTTGTCGTCGACCACGTCGATCTTGGCCTTGGTATAGTTGATCTCGCTCGCGCCCAGACCGCGTAGGGTGCTGGCAGCCGCGCTCGAGATCGCATCGAGCACCACCGACAGGCCGTTCTTCGTGGTCGCGCTGCCGGCGGGCTGCGCGAACATCTTCTCAACCTGCCCGGGATGGTTGACCAGCGCCTTGGTCAACACCGGCGTGTCGAGGCTCAGCGTGCCGTCGCGGTTGGTCTTGACCCCGATCTGCGCGAGCGTGGTGGGTATGTCGGCCGCGCCGCTCGCGATCGGGCTGAGCGTCAGCTGCTGGAGCTGGCGCTTGAGAGTCTTCGCCGCAAGATCCTGCCGCAACGCGCCATCGACCGGATTGAGGTCCTTCTGCAGCGCCTTGTAGAGCTCGTTATAGGTTTCGACGAAATCCTGAACCGCCTGCATCAGGGCATTGGTCGGCAGCGTCTTGCCGATGTTCACCATCGTTCCGGGCTGCGCCGAGGCAAGGTCGAGCTTCACGCCAGGAATGAGATCCGAGATGGTATTGGATTCGCGCTTCAGCGCCACGCCATCGATCGCCACGATCGCATCGGCGGCGGCGCTGCCGATGGTCGTGCCGCTCGCGCCGATCCCGATGTTGAGCGCGGCGAGCCCTTCATGCCCCGCCGTCTCGGATGCGGTCAGCGTGAAGGCGCGCGCTTCGCCCGTGCCGCCCTTCACCACCAGCCGCGATCCGGCCGCGTCGGTGAGGATCGAGGCGCTGACGCCGGCATTGGCGGCGTTGATCGCCGCGGCGATTCCCTCAAGGCTGGAGTTGTTCTCGCCGATCGTGATCGTCACCGGCGTGCCGCCACCGGCCGCAAAGCCGGTCATCGCGCCGTTGGCGACTGTGGCGGTGCCGAAGGTCAGCGTCAGCGTGCCCCGGCCAATCGCCGCAGTCTTGTCCGCGACCGGCGCTGCCGACACGGCCTGGGCGGAAGCGAGCTGGCGTACCTCGATCTGCGCGCTCAGATTGCTGAGATCGGCTCCCGCCAATCGCGAAACGTTGAGGATTCCGGTGTTCGAGCTGGTCGGCTGCGTCGCAAGGCTGCCGCCGCGCGACAGCGTCGAGAGCGCGGTCGCAAAGCTGGTGATGTTGCTCTTGTGCGTGGTTGCCGCGCTGATCTGCGCAGTCACCAGCTCCTCGCGCTGCGTGAGCTTGGCAGTGCGATATGCGAACTGCTTCTCGACCAGCTCCTTGACGAGCGCCGCCGTATCGATGCCCGATCCGGTGCCGATCTTCGAGGCGATCGAGCTCGCCGATGTCGTCGATTCAACCGCCACGTGAACGCCCCCCTCTATGCTGGTTAACGGCTGTCATCGCGCGGCCTTTAGGCCGTTCTGCACGCCGTTTTCGTCGAACAGCGCGGTATCGGGCACGGTGATTGCGGGCATGCGGCCGCCCGCCTGCCGGTTGAGGCCAAAGACGAAGGCGAGCACGGTCGCGACCGCCATGTACAGATCGTCGCGGATCTCCTGATTCTCGCGGCTGGTGAAGTAGATGGCGCGCGCCAGCGGCGGCAGCTCGATCCGTGGCACCGCGAATTCGTCGGCCAGCTCGCGGATCGCCAGCGCGATCTCGCCGCGACCCTTGGCCACCACCACCGGCACCTGATCCTTGCCGCTCGAATAACGCAGCGCGACCGAGAAATGGGTCGGGTTGGTCAGGACGACATGCGCCTCCTGCAGCTTGGAGCGAAGCCCGCCCTTGGCCATTTCGCGCTGGCGCTGGCGCTGTGCGGCCTTGGCTTCGGGCGAGCCTTCGCTTTCCTTGTGCTCGTCCTTCACTTCCTGAAGGCTCATCTTGAGGCGCTGCATGTGGCGGAAGATCTGGATCGGCAGGTCGATGCCCGCGATCAGCAGCAGCCCGCCGGCCATCACGAAGACCAGGGTCGCAAAGGTATCGCCGAGCGATTTCACCGCGGTGCCGAGGTCCGACGAGACCAGCCCCATGGTCGGCCCGGCCGATCCCCACAGCATCCACGCGCCGATCCCGCCGAGCAGCAGCACCTTGAGCAGCGACTTGAACAGCTCGATCCAGCCGGTCGGGCCGAAGATGCGCTTGAGGCCAGAGCCGGGATTGATGCGGTTGCCCTTGGGCGCGAGCAGCTTGCCGTTCCAGTGGAGCGCGCCAAGCGCCGCCTGGCTCGCAATCGCGCCCACCAGTGTGATCGCCAGCAAGGCGCCGAGCGACGGCGCCAGCTTCCACCCCGCGGTGGCGAGCGGTTTCCACGGCTGGAAGCTCTCGATATCGGCGCGGCCGAAGGTGAAGCTCGCGCCCATCACCTCCTTGATCGCGCCGAGCAGTTGCGGCCCCATCAGCACTATCCATCCGCAGCCGAGCAGGATGATCAGCGCCGCGCCGAAATCACGCGACTTGAGCAGGTCGCCTTGCTCAAGCGCCTTCTCCTTGCGCTTGGGTGTTGGTGCTTGTGTCTTTTCGCCTGCGCTCTCCGACATCAGCCAAGCACCAGCGTCTGGGCCGCGTCGAGCGCCTCGCGCACGATCACGAGCATATAGTCGCCCATCGCGGGCATGCCGACGAGCAGCGCCAGCACGCCCATCGCGAGGCTGGCGGGAATGCCGATGGCGAACAGGTTGAGCGCGGGCGCCGATCGCGAGAGCATGCCGACCACGATGTTGAGACAGAGCAGCAGGAAGCCGACCGGCAGCGCGAGCAGCAGTCCGGCAAGGAAGGCATAGCCGCCGAACAGCGCGATGTTCTGCAGCTTGCCCGGCGTCAGCCAGGCCTGGCCGGGCGGGAGCAGCTCATAGGAGCGCACCACCAGCTCGACGAGCACGAGGTGGCCATCGACAGCGAGGAACAGCAAGGTCAGTAGGATCGTCAGGAACTGGCCCAGTGCCGGAGTCGATTGGCCGGTCTGCGGGTTGACCGCGGTGGCGAAGGAAAGACCCATCGACACGCCGATTACCTCGCTCGCCACCAAGGGCGCGGCAAAGGCGATCTGGAGGATGAAGCCGAGCGCCAAGCCGACCAGCACTTCGGCAGCGACGGCGAGGAAGGTCGCGAGCGCGAACACCTCGCCCGGCGCATCGATCGGCACCGCGTTCATCGACAGGATACCGACCGCTGCGGTGAGCAGGATGCGGACGTTCATCGGCACCGACACCGCGCCGAACACCGGCGCCGCGACGAACGCCGCGCCGACGCGCACCATCGTGAACAGCAGCGCCCAGAGCTGAGGCTCGATCGAGAGGCCGAAGCCGAGCATTATCTGCCGTCCGTTCGCGCGGAAGCGGTACCGGCCCGCTCCCCCGCCCGGCCACCCACACGGTACTCTCGATGGGTGGCCGGGCGGGGGAGCGGGCCGGTACCGCCATTCAGCGAAGCTGAATCACGCATCAGCGCACCAGTTCCGGGATGCGTTCGAAGATGCCGGTGGTGAAATCGCCGAGCAGGGTCATGATCATGCCGCCGAAGATCACGAGGGAGACCCCCACGATCGCGAGCTTGGGCACGAAGGTGAGCGTCTGCTCCTGGATCGAGGTCGCGGCCTGCACCATGCCGAGGATCAGGCCCGACAGCAGCGCCGGGATCAGGATCGGGGCCGATGCGAGCGCAAGCACCCACATCGCCTCGCGCGCGACCGTCAGGAAATATTCTGCGTCCATCGGAAATTCCTAGGTCACGAAGCTTGAGGCGAGGCTGCCCATCGTCAGCGCCCAGCCGTCGACCAGCACGAACAGCAGCAGCTTGAAGGGCATCGAGATGATCGTCGGCGACATCATCATCATGCCGAGGCTCATCAGCACGGTGGCGACGATCAGGTCGATGACGATGAACGGCAGGAAGATCAGGAAGCCGATCTGGAATGCGGTCTTGAGCTCGCTCGTCACGAACGCCGGAAGCAGGATCGAGAAGGGCGTATCCTTGGGGTTTGCGATCGGGCCGACCTTGGCCATCTGCGCGAACATGGTGATGTCCTTGACCCGCGTCTGCTTGAGCATGAAGGCGTGGAGCGGCTCGCCCGCCTTCTCGATCATCTCGGTCGCGCCGATGCGGCCCTGCGCATAGGGCTGGATCGCCGCGGTGTTCATCTGCGAAATCGTCGGTGCCATCACGAAGAACGACAGGAACAGCGACAGCCCGACCAACACTTGATTCGGTGGAGTTTGCTGGAGTCCCAACGCCTGCCGCAGGATCGCCAGCACAATGATGATCCGCGTGAAGCTGGTCATCATCAGCAGGATGCCCGGCAGAACCGTGAGCAGCCCCATGATGATGAGGACCTGGAGCGACAGGCTGAGCGGCGCGTCGCCGCCGCCGAGATCGCCCAACGCCCGGTCGACCGCATCGCCTACACCCGGAGCCGGCGCGGCAGCGGGCGCAGCGACCGGAGCCGGCGCTGGCGCGCCTTGCGCGAATGCCGGCGCGACCAGGAACAACGCGAGCGCAACCGCGGCCAGCACGAGCGCGAGATGGCGAAAGGCGGCGATCACGGGTCGATCCGGTCGATCAGCGAAACGCCGTTGCGGCTCACCGAGACGAGGATGCGCTTGCCCTCGACCTCAAGCACCGCGATCCGCGTCCCGGTCGAGACCATCATCGTCTCCCTGACCTTGAGCATGCGGTCGCCCTGATTGCCGGGCAGCCGCGCCTCGAGCTTGCGCCAGAGATAGAGGCAGCCGATCAGCAGCCCGCAGACGAGCGGCAGCAGCACGACCAGCTTGAGGATGTAGGACCACATCATGGCTGGGTTCAGCCCCGCTTCTCGGGGGCGACCAGCTCGGTCATGCGGATGCCGAACTTGTCGCCGACGGTGACGACCTCGCCGCGGCCGATCAGCGTGCCGTTGACGAACACGTCGAGCAGCTCGTCGGCCTGACGGTCGAGCTCGATCACGCTCGATTCGCCGAGCGCGAGCAACTCGCGCAGGGTCAGCGTGGTCGATCCGATTTCCACGGTCAGCTTGACGTCCACGTCCTGCAACAGGTGGAAGTTGGCCGCCGCGGCGGAGTCGGTGGCGATGCCCCCGGTCATGTCGTTCATCGTGCGTCCTCAAGGCTGAAGGATTCGAAGCGGGTCAGGCGGATTGCGGCCTGACCATTGGCGGTGCCGACCGTGCCGGCACCGATCTGCTGGCGATTGACCATCACCGGCACGTCGGGACCGAAGCTGATCGGGATCACGTCGCCGGGCTTGAGCGCCATCAGCTTCGACAGCGGCACCAGCGGCTCGGCAAGGACCGATCGCACCGGCAGGCGCAGCGCCATCGCCGCGCGCGTCAGCCCATTGCGCCATTCGGGCTCGGGCTCGGGCTCCCCGCCGATCACCTTGGCGGTAAGCGACGGCGTGTAGGGTTTCAGCGCCGCGACCGGATAGAGAATGTCGATCCATTGCGGCTTGGCCTCGCCGGTGGCGATGCCGAGGCGGGTGACGACCATCGCCTCGCCCGCATCGATCTCCGGCACCACCGAGAGCGGCGCAAAGGTCTGCGCCGGCGCGAAGTCGATCTTCGCAAGCAACTCCCAGGCGGGCGCCAGCTGCTGAGCCAGCGTATCGGACAGCCGTGCCAGCAATGTCTCGGCCGAACCGGTGAACTCGGCGGGCATCGGCTGCGGCGCCTCGCCCTCGCCACCGAAGAAGCGGTCGAGCATTTCGAAGCCGAACTTGCCGTCGATCACGATCAGCGCGCGGCCGCGGCCCGGCGTCATCGCGACCGGCAGCCATGCGGTCAGCGTCTGCGGGCGTTCGGCGCGATAGTCGCCGAAGCGCTGCACGCTGAGCGGCTCGGCCCAGCAGCGCGCGCCTTCGCCGACCAGCGGCTCGAAACTGCCCTTCAATGACTTGGCCAACCGCGCCGAGAGATGCTGCACCGAATGCAGGTCCCCGAACGGGTTGAGGCTCGCCGTCCCCAGCGCCGGGGCGTGTTCCGCTCCGGTCCTGGGACGCTCGCGCCGCTCGGGCGCGGACATGTCTGAAGGGCTGTTAACCATGCCCGTTCACTGAACAATGAAATTGGTAAAGTAGACGTTACCAACACCCCCAAAGCCCTCTTTTTCCTTGAGGACAGCGTTGATCGCGTCGGCCAGGCGCTTCTGGAGCTTCTTCTTCCCCTCGGCGGTGAACACCTCCTCCTCGCTGGTCTCGCCCAGTGCGAGAAGGATCGCCGAACGCACTGCCATCTCGTGCGTCTTCAGGCCTTCGATGACGGTGTTGTCATAGGGGGTCGAGATCGCGATCCCGACCTGAACGAAGTGGACGCTTTCCCGCAGGTTGGAGGTGAACTCCTTCTCGAGCTGGTAATAGGTCGAGGCATATTTGTCCCCGCCCTCACCCGCCGAGGGCTTCATCCCCTTGCTTTCGCCGCCCTCGCCTTCCTTGCCTTCGGCCTTGGCGCGGACTTCCTCGTCCTTGGGGACGAGGCGGGGCTTGCCGCTCTCGGCCTCGCCTTCGGCCTTGGCGCCGCCGAACAGGCCGGCATTGGATGCATAGAGCCCGCCGCCGACCCCGCCGCCGACCAGCACGATCAGGCCGGTGCCGATCAGGATCCACTTCTTGGCTCCGCCCTTCTTCTTGACCGGTGCAGCCTCTTTCTCGTCACTCATGACTCAGTTCCCCCTGGAGATGGTTCAGGCGACGCGATCGTCGCGGCTCGATTGCGTGGTGTGCGCCGCGGCGGAGGCCGGGCGCGCGGGTCGATGGGATTGCGGCTGACCCGGCTGGCCCTGAGACTGGCCGCCGGTACCGGCGTCGACGCTGGTCTGGCCGAGCTTCATGCCGCGCGCCTCGGCCAGTTCCGAAAGTCGCGGCGCCGCTTCGGCGATCAGCTGGCGCGCCGCGGGATTCTCGGCGGTGAAGTGGACGTGCAGCCGGTCACCGTCGCGCCGGATCGAGACATCGACATTGCCGAGATTCTCGGGCGCGAGGCGGATGCGCGTGTCGGTCGCCTCGGCGGCATCGCGCAGCGCGGCGATCCGATCGACCATCCTGCCCGCCCAGTCGTCGCGGCTGAGATCGAGCGGAGCCTGATCCGCGCCCGACATCGCCTGCACCGTCGTGCGCAGCTGCTCGGTAGCGGCGGTCTGCGCCTGCATCGCGACCGGATCGGCGGCGCGCGGCGCGGCGGGCGCGTCGAACGAGGCCGAGATCGCAGCGGCAAAGACCTGTGCAGCGGTCTGAGCGGCGGGCGCACCGGACACGACCGGCTGCGGGATGATGAGGGACGCCGGCGAGGGGCGGAACACGCACTCGCGCTCGGGCGCACCGCCCTTGTCGCGCCTGTCGATCTCCGGAACCGCTTCGGGCGCTTCCGGCAACGGAGCCTCGCTTTCGACAGTGAGCGTCTGAACAACCGGCGCCTCTGCTGCCTTGGCCGCCGAAACCTCGACGGGTGCAGGAACGAGGCTGGCGGCTCCGGCCATCAACTCGCCCGCCGTCTTTCCGGCCGCCTGCGCGGGAAGCGCTGCCGCGGCCGCAGCGTCGATACCGGTTCCAGACTGTGGCGGTAGGAGCGCAGGATCGGGCAACGGAGCCAGGTCGGCCGGAACAGGCGCGAGACCCGCGGGAAGCCATGCGACGACCGGGTCCTTCGCCTCCTCCGCGTCGGCATCAGCCTCGCCCTCGAGCGGCAAGTTCTTGCCGTCTCCGGCAATCGCCTGCCCCTTGCCGCCCGACAGCTTCGCTCCGGGCGGAAGCACCAGCTCGCCCAGAACCGCCATGAAATCGGCCGTGGCCGGCGCAGCTACGGGCGCGCGCGGGGCGAGCGGAGGCGTGAGCGGGAGCAGCGACGTGGAGGCGAGCAAGTCTGGCATTGCGGGCGAAAACTCCTTCGCCCGCTGATCAGCAAGGATCGTGCCGTTTTTTCGGAATGGCCGGCATATCCTCAAGCGCCCGCATCGCGCGGCGAGCCGCATTCGCCTCGGCGCGCTCGATCAGCTTTTCGATCGCGGTCTGGTCGCGCTTGGCTTCGCGGGTCGCAGCACGCGCCGTGTCGAGCCCGCGCTGCGCCTCGGCGATGCGGCGGTCGGCGGCAAAGGCGGACTGGTGGAGGCGATCGCGATAATAGGCTTCGGCAATCAGGCTGGTGGCGCTTCCCGGCTTGGGCGCCGGCGCGACGCCCTGCGCCAGCTGGGCGATGCGCGCGCGAAGTGCTTCCTCATTGGTCACCTTCGCTTGGGCCGCGACTTCGCTCACCCGCACCATGTCGAGCTGGAGCGTACGGACGCGCAGCAGGCGACCGAGCTTCTTCTGGTGCTTGTCAGCCATGCGCTGCGTTCAGATCAGGCATCCCCGAACACGCCGACCAGCTCCGTCACCGCCTCTTCGAGGCTGACGGTCTGGTCATAAGCCTGACGGATATAGTCAAGCACCGAATCGTGGCAGGCAATCGCCGCGTCGATCGCCGGATCGGCGCCCGCGCGATAGGCGCCCATCAGCACCAGATCGCGATTCTCCTCATAGGTGGCGAGGTGGCGGCGCAGCACGCGCGCGGCGGCGACATGCTCCTTGTCGGCGATGTCGGTCATCACGCGGCTGACCGAGGGGCCCAGATCGATCGCAGGATAGACGCCGCGCTCCGCCAATGCCCGGCTGAGCACGATATGCCCGTCCAGGATCGATCGTGCCGAATCGACCACGGGGTCGTTGCCGTCGTCGCCATCGGCCAGAACGGTATAGATTGCGGTGATCGATCCGCCGGTGTGGACGTCGGTCCCGGCGCGCTCGATCAGGCTCGGCAGCATCGCGATCGCGCTCGGCGGATAGCCGCGTGCTGATGCCGGTTCGCCGAGTGCCAGCCCGATCTCGCGGCCCGCATGCGCGACGCGGGTCAGCGAATCCATGATGAGCAGCACCTTCTTGCCCTCGTTGCGAAAGGCTTCGGCGATGGCGGTAGCGCGCAGTGCGCCGCGGATGCGCAGCACCGGAGAGTGGTTGGCCGGGACTGCGACCACAACCGAGCGCGCGCGCGCTTCGCCTGCGACCTTGGTCTCGAGAAAGTCGGAAACTTCGCGGGAACGCTCGCCGATCAGCCCGATCACGATGACGTCGGCCTTGGCCGCGCGCACCATCATGCCGAGCAGCACCGATTTGCCGACGCCCGATCCGGCCATGATGCCGACCCGCTGCCCCTGGCCGATCGTCAGCAGCCCGTTGATCGCACGGACGCCGACATCGAGCGGCTGGAGTACGCGGCCGCGGTCGAGCGGTGACTGAATCTTCCCCGCAAGCGGCCATTTGCCGGCGCCGCGGATCGGGCCGAGCCCGTCGATCGGCTTGCCCGCGCCATCGACTACGCGACCGAGCATCGCCGCGCCCACCTCCGCTTCGCCAGGAGGACCGACGGGACGGACCGGCGCGTTGGGAAGCAGGGCGGCCGGGCCGCCCAGGTTCATCATCAAGGTCTTGCCGCCGCGAAACCCGATCACCTCGGCTTCGACGCGGCTGGCGCCGGTGCCGATCGCGCAGACCGTGCCGACCGGGAGCGACAGACCGACCGCTTCCATCAGCAGCCCGTCATAGGAAGACAGGCGCCCCGAAACCTTGGGCTGCGGGCGGAAATCGCGGCAGGCGAGGCCGTCGAGATAGTCGGCGGTGAAGCGGTTATACATGCGGCGCCCTCAGACAGCCGGAGGAATCGGAACGCGGTCGATCGCCTGAGCGAGCTGCTCGAGCCACATGTCAGGGCCGTCCTCGACGATGGTCGATGCGCTTTCGATGACGAATCCGCCGCGGGTCACATTAGGATCGCCGACGGGGAACACCGTCTTGGGCAGATGATCCTGCACCAGCGCGATGTCGTCGGGATGCAGCCGCAGGATCGCCGATTCGGCGCTGTCGGCGAGCATGTCGGTCGCCGCCTCGATCCGGCCTGCGAGCACATCGGGGGCGATGCCCGATTCGCCGATCATCTTCGCGACGAGATGCAACACCGTCTGGCGCAGATGCCCGGCCAGGCGTTCGCGGTCGAAATGCGCGCCCTGCGCCAATGCGTTGCTGACCTGCTGCAGCAAGGCAGCCTGCTGCGCGGCCACTGCGTCGGCCTCGGCGCGCCCCGCTGCCAGCCCTTCCGCATAGCCGGCGGCGCGTGCCGCCGCGATCGGATCGACGAAGTCCTTGGGCTCGGGCGCGGGCTCGGGATCGAACGGATCCCAGCCTTCGGTGGGATTGTGGCCCGGCTCGGCCGGGCTGAAATGCCGCGGCTCAGCCGACGCCGCGTCGCGCGGGCGCACCGCCCGCGGGGCGAATTCCTCGGGCGGGGCGAAGGCACGCTGAAGCGCCTCGGCGATCCCCGCGCTGCGTGCGGCGAGACCCGGAACGAAACCGGCCGGATCAGACATAGTCGTCGTCTCCGCCGCTGCCCGGCATCGTGATCGTGCCGTCCTTGACCAGCTGGCGGGCGATGGCGATCATCACCTTCTGCGCCTCCAGCACCTCGGCGAGCTTCATCGGGCCGCGCGCTTCCATCTCGTCGCGGATCGTGTCGGCCGCACGGCTCGACATGCACGACAGGAAGCGCGTTCGCGCCGCCTCGTCCGCGCCCTTGAGGCTGCGGACCAGCACGTCGCTTTCGATGTTGCGCAGCAGGGTGCCCATATTCTTGTCGTCGAGATCGAGCAGATTGTCGAAGACGAACATCGCCTCCTCGATCGCCCTCGCTACGTCGCGATCCAGCTTGGCGAGCTTGGGCATCACCTTCTGCTCGGTCACCTTGCGCACGCTCGACATGATCTTCGCCGCCTCGCGGGTGCCGCCCATCTGGACGCCCGCGACGCGGCGCGGCTGGCTCGAATGGCGTTCGAGCAGCGCGGTCAGCGTCGCCAGCGCCTCTGCGGTCACCGGCCCCAGCCGCGCAACGCGGCGCAGCACCTGCGGCTGAATCGCCTCGGGCAGCATCTCCAGCACCTGCCCCGCGGTCGCAGGCTCGAGATGCGCGAGCAGCACCGCAGCGATCTGGGGATGCTCCTCCTCCAGCATCGCCGCGATCTCGGTCGCATCCATCCATTGCAGCGCCGAGATCGATTCGTTGGGCTCGGGCGGCAGGATGCGCGACAGGATCGTGCTCGCGCGTTCCGGTCCCAGCGCCTTGGTGACCACCGATTCGAGCTTGGGGCGCGGATCGAACTGGATCGCGCTGCGCTCCTGCGCGCGGCCGGTGAAATCGTCCAGAACCTGCGCCATCTCCCATTCGCTGACATCGGCGACGCTCATCATCGCGGTGCCGAGCTGGCGGACTTCCTCGGGGTCGAGCTTCTGGAGGATCGCGGCGGCCTCTTCGTCGCCGACGACCATCATCAGCACCGCGGCGCGTTCGACACCGGAGAAATTGCGCGGCGCGTTCATCGATTGCCCTCCGCCTTGATCATGTCGCGCACGGCGAGTGCAGCGCGCGCCGGATTGTCACGGGTAAAATCGCGCACCAGCCCGACTCGTTCCCCGAGCGGCACGCCGCCCGCACCGAGCATCTCGGCACTCACCGGCGCCGGCATCGCGACGCCGTCGGCTCCGCCCATCGGCAGCGCCCCGCCGCGATTGGTGTCGTCGCGCTTCTTGAGCAATGCCTTGGCGAGCGGACGCACGCCGAGCAGCAGCACCAGCAGCGCGATCACCACTGCTGTCACATTGCGCGCAACCATCGCGAACCAGCCGCTTTCGTAGAAGGCGGGGCCCTCGCTCGCCGCGTCCGCAGTCGTGCTGAACTTGCGGCTGACCACGGTTACCTGATCCTGGCGTGCTGCGTTGAAGCCGACCGCGGCCTTCACCAGATCGTCGATCTGCTTGATCTCGACCTGGCCCCGCGGTTTGCCCGGCTCCTCCTTGAGCAGCACCGCGACCGACAGCCGCTTGATGTTGCCCGGCGCGGCGCGGGTGACCGAGATTTCCTTGGCGTTGTCGTAGCTGCGCGCGAAACTGTCGCTCTGCTTCATGCCCGGCGCGGCGGCCGGCGTGGCAGGCTGATTGGCACCGGCGGTGACGCCTTCGGGCGTCGGCGTGGCCACGACGCTCGGCGCAGGCGCGACGTTGGAGAGCGCGCCAGGAATACCGCCAGGCGCATTGGCGCCGTCGCGCGGCGCGCCGGTCCAGTTGCCCTGTTCGGCGCGCACCACGGCGCCCGCCTTGTCGAACGTCTCGCGCGTCGCCTGGCTCTCGTCGAGATCGACATCGGCCTGCACCTCGGCGGTGAAGTTTCCGGCACCCAGCAGGGGAGTCAGCAGCTGCACCAGCTGCTGGCGATACTTGTCCTCGATGCGGCGCTGGAAATCGATGCGTGCGTCGCCGGCGCTGCCTTCCTGGCCCGATTTGCTGAGCAAGGCGCCCGCCTGATCGACGATGGTCACCGCCTCGGCCTTCATCCCCGGCACCGACGATGCGACGAGGTTGACGATCGAGCGGACCTGCGCGTCGGACAGCGTGCGGCCCGGCTGGAGCTTGACGATCACCGAGGCCGAAGGTTCGGCCTTGTCGCGCACGAACACGGTGGCTTCCGGGGTCGCGAGATGGACGCGCGCCTCGGCGACGGTATCGATCTCGCTGATCGAACGGGCGAGTTCGGTCTCGCGCGCCTGCCTCAGGCGTTCGCCCTCGACGGCACGGCTGACGCCCATCGGAAGCTGGTCGAGCAGCGCATAGCCGCCCGGCGCCGCCTTGGGCAGCCCCTGTCCGGCGAGCAGCATCCGCGCCTTGTGATAATCGTCCTCGCCAACGGTCAGCGAACCCGCGCCGTCGATCGCGTTCGGAATGCTCGCGGCGCTCAAGGCCTCGGCCACGGCGGCCTTATCGCTCTCGGGCAGGCTGGCGAACAGCACGCGCTGCGGCGGGGTCGCCAGCGCCATCCAGGCGAGCGCGGCAGCGCCGATCAGCCCGACCATGAAGATCAGCGGCAGGCTGCGCTTGACCGCGGGTTGCGAGAGGATCGAGCGTATCTGGCTCAGCGGATTGGCGAAACCGCCCGGCCCCGTGGTGGCGGGGAGAGCGGCGGTTTCGGCGACGGAGACTGCGTTGCTCATAGCGATCAGACCGGCATGCTCATGATGTCACGATAGGCGGTCAGGAGCTTGTTCCTGACCTGAAGCGTCGCTTCGAAGCCGACCGACGCCTCCTGACGGGCGAGCATCACCCTGGCGATGTCGACCGTCTCGCCGCGCTCGTAGGCGGCGGAGAGTTCGCTGGCGCGGTGCTGCGCACCGTTGACCTGCTGGAATGCGGTCTCGAACGTCTCGGTGAAGCTCGCCGGACCCGCGGGCTGGCCGACCGGCGCCGTCGCCGGAGCAGCCGCGCCGCTGGTCGCGCGCTGGAGCGCTTCGTTGCGTTCGAGGATCTGGGCGCGGAGCTGCATGACGCGGTCGATACCGCCCGCTGCGCCGACGCCGCCAATGCCGCTCATGCCGTGGCCCTCCGCGTGATGTCCTCACCCTGCTCGCGCGCCTTGGCGAGGCGGTAGCGCAGCGTGCGCTCCGAGATACCGAGGCGCTTGGCGGTCTCGGTGCGGCTGCCGCCGCACGCCGCCAGCGTTTCGCGGATCGCCGCGAATTCGCTGAGCTGGACGATGTTGCTGAGCGTGCCTTCCGCCTGCGCCGGGGCAGCGGCGGGCGCACGGTCGAAGATCAGGTGATCGGCGGTGATCGCATCTCCCGGGCAGAGCAGCAGCGCGCGCTGGATCACATTCTCCAGCTCGCGGACATTGCCCGGCCAGTCGTGCGACTGGAGCACCGCCAGCGCGTCCTGCGTCACCCAGGGCAGGCGGGCGCGATTGCCGGCGTGACGCAGCACCATCGCCGAAGCGAGCGCGGCGACGTCGCCCGGCCGCTCGGCGAGCTGGCGGGTGGTGAGCGGAAACACCGAGAGGCGGTAGTAAAGGTCGGCGCGGAACCGGCCTTCGGCCACTTCGGCCTGAAGGTCGCGGTTGGCGCAGGCGATGACGCGGACGTCGATCTTCTCGGGGCTGGTCGCACCGATCGGCACCACCTCACGCTCCTGCAGCGCGCGCAGCAGCTTGGCCTGGAGCGCCAGCGGCATCTCCGCGACTTCGTCGAGCAGCAGCGTGCCGCCGTTCGCGGCGCGGAAGAACCCCTCGCCTGCCGCATTGGCGCCAGTGAACGAGCCCTTCTGATGGCCGAACAGCAGCGCCTCGAGCATCGTCTCGGGCAACGCCGCACAGTTGACCGCGATGAACGGGCCGTCGCGGCGGGTGCTGCCCATATGGATCGCCTTAGCCAGCACTTCCTTGCCGGTGCCGGTCGGGCCGTTGATCAATACGGTGATGTCGGCGGCCGCGACCCGCTCGGCCAGCGCGTAGAGCGCAAGGCTCTCGGGATCGGCCGCGACCGGGGCATGAGCGCCGCGGAGCATCGCGCTGGCAAAGCCGCCGGCGATCGCGGCGTCTTCGGGACCGAAGCTCAGCCGCGCGGGGTTGCCGTCATGGAACGGCACCGCAGCGACCGGCCCCTCGGCCAGCACCAGCGTCCTCGCCGAAACCGGGGGCGCCTCGCCCTCTACGATCATGAACAGATCGCCCGGCATGGGCTTGACCTTGTCGGCGGCGCCGATGGTGAAGCCCTGCGCACGCAGCGAGGAGACCAGCGCATAATGCTGCCGAAGCACCGCAGCTGACGGAAAGATCGTCTGCATTCAAACCCCCTGTTGGGAGGGTGATGCAGGATTGATGGTAAACGAGTCGTAAACCATGCGGCAAAAATCAGCCGAAACGGCTCCAGATTGCCGCGCGCGCCTCTACGCGTGTGCGCGTAGGCCGTTCGGGCCGTGGTTCAGAAAAGTGCTTAATCCCCGCCTCAGCCTGCCGTTTGACCCCAGTGGCGGCTCGAGCTCCTTCGCATTCAGGGGGGTAAGCGGGGACGCCGGACTGAACGGAGACAAGACATGACTGTTATCGGAACGAACATTGCGAGCCTCCGCGCCGCGAATGCGTCCAAGATGGCTTCGTCGTCGCTGCAGACCGCCATGGAGCGTCTGTCGACCGGCAAGCGCATCAACAGCGCCAAGGACGATGCCGCGGGCCTCGCCATCGCGAGCCGCATGACCGCGCAGGTCAAGAGCATGAACGTCGCCATCCGCAACGCGAATGACGGCATCTCGCTCGCTCAGACTGCCGAAGGCGCGCTGGGCGAAGTCACCAACATGCTTCAGCGCATGAAGGAACTGGCGACCCAGGCTTCGAACGGCACGCTGAGCCCCAGCGACCGCTCGACCCTGCAGGCCGAAATGACCCAGCTGATCGCTGAAGTCGGCAACATCTCGAAGACCGCGAACTTCAACGGCGTCAGCCTGCTCGACGGCAAGACCGGCGACGTGACGCTGCAGACCGGCATCAACGCCGGCGAGACGATCTCGATGTCGATGCTCAACACCTCGTCCGAGAAGCTCGGCCTCAAGGTCGGCGTCGAAGGCCCGGTGACGGGCACGGTGGCCAACACCGGCATCAAGAAGAACGAGCTGCAGATCAACGGCACCTGGATCGGCGCCAGCGTCGACACCAATGGTGACGCCAGCAGCGCGATCGCCGACAAGGTGACCGCGATCAACGCCAAGACCAGCGAGACCGGGGTGACGGCCGCTGCACAGACCAAGGCGACGCTGACGATGGTCGGCGCCGACAAGAACACCACCGGCACGCTCAACATCAACGGCAAGGCGATCGATCTTTCCGATGGCGCAGTCGCCGACGTCACCGGCCCGCCTGCGGTTCCCGGCTACTACGACCTCGAACTGCTCGTCACCGCGATCAACGGCACCAGCGGTGTCGGCGTCACCGCCGCGCTCAACGAGGCCGGCACCGCGATCGAACTGACCAGCGCCGCAGATGTGGTGTTCAAGGCCGACACCGCCGACCTCGCGAAGTTCAAGGTCCGCGCCGAGGGTGCGTCCGCCGATCTGGCGATGACGGACGACACGGACGCCACGGTCGCGCTCAACCAGGTCGTGCTGACCGCGGCTGCGGGCGAGACGATCATCGTCGGCGGCGAGACCGCGGCGATGGCCTCGATCGGCCTGACCGCGACCTCGGCCAAGGGCAGCGATCTGTCGATCGCGACCCAGGACGATGCCTCGGCGGCGATGAAGGTGATCGACGACGCGCTGACCGAGATCTCGGCCGGCCGTGGCGATCTCGGTGCGGTGCAGAACCGCCTCGAATCGACCGTCGCCAACCTGACGACCACGACGAGCAACCTGTCCGAAGCGCGCAGCCGCATCGAGGACGCCGATTTCTCGGCCGAAACGACCGCGCTCGCCAAGGCACAGATCCTGAGCCAGGCCTCCACCGCGATGCTGGCCCAGGCCAACCAGTCGCAGCAGAACGTTCTCTCGCTGCTTCGCTAAGCGTGTGCCGGTCGGGGTGTCACCCCCCTGACAGGCACCACGGCCGGTCACCCTCTCTTCGCGGGAGGGCATGCGAGGAAGCCCCGGTGGTCGCCCCAGAAATGGAGGCTTCCGCCGGGGTTTTTCCTTTTCGGCAAGCAAGGCACGGCCGCGCCTTCGGCGGGATGGTCAGTTTCTGTCGAGTGCTTCGCGCGCCGCCTTCGCGAGCGCGCAGTCCTTGCCGCTGGAGCGGCACTGTTGCTCGAGCATCTCCACCACCTTGAGCTGTTCCTGTCGGACAAAGGGATCATTGCTGATGTCCGGCGAGAACATGCCTCGACCATTGAGTCCGGCCCTCGATTTTCCGGAACCGGGCACCGCATTCGGTCTCAAGGGCGGGGTATCCGTGCCGCGCGGCAACCAAAGGCCTATCGCAATTCCGATCGCGATGCAGACCCCAGCCAATGCAATCGTCTTGATGTTGCGTGGGCGCACCATTCCCGCTTCCTAAGTTTCAGGTCGTGTCCAGATCCACCCGCCGACCGTGACGGCCGCGGCGATCGTCACCAGCGGCCAGGGCATGGGCGAGAAGATCATCGTCAGCGCGATACTCGCCGCGAACGCCACCGTCGCAGCCTTCTTCCCCCCGCGGCTGATCGCCCCCTTTTCCCGCCAGCGCACGATATGCGGACCGAACTTCGGATGGTCGAGGAGCTTGCGCTCGAGCCGGGGCGAGCTGCGCGCGAAACACCAGGCGGCCAGGATCACGAACACCGTGGTCGGCATCACCGGCAGGATCGCACCGATCACCGCAAGGCCAAGGCTGACAAAGCCCGCAGCGAGGTAGAGGTGCCGCCGCACCTAGAGGCCGAACGCCCGGTCGAACGCGGCGGCGCCGGCGGCATCGAACGCGATCACCCGCCCCGGCCCCCGCCTCGCCCAGCCCTGGGCCAGCACATGCTGAAGGATCGCTGCGCCGAGCATACCGGCGAGATGGTTGCGCCGCTCGCTCCAGTCGAGACAGGTCCGGCACTCGGGCCGCCGCCCGTGCGCCGTCAGCGCCACCCCGAGCGTGTCGAGCCGGAGACGGCCGGACGCGGTGATCTGCGGCATGTCGCCTGCCGTCACCAAGCCGTCGGCCACGAAGCGCTCCGCCAGCCGGACCGCACGGTCGCCGGCGAGATGATCGTAGCAGACCCGTGCCTCGCGCATCGCCGCATCGCGCGGGCCCGGGCGCACGGGCTTGGCGCCGGTCCGTTCGGCGATCCCCATCAGCAGCTCGATCGCCGCGGCGACATCCCCGTCGTCGAGCCGGAAGTAGCGGTGGCGTCCCTGCCGCGCCGGGACGACCAGCCCGGCGTCGCTCAGCCGTGCCAGATGCCCCGAAGCCGTCGGCAGCGCGACGCCGGCGCATTGCGCAAGCTCGCTCACCGTCAGCGCTCGCCCATCCATCAGCGCGACCAGCATGTTCGCGCGCGCCGGATCGCCGATCAGCGCCGCGACGCGCGATATGGAGGGGCCGTCCTGCATAGTTCGGCCATAGCCGAAGCATTGGCGGCGAACAATCGGCTATCCGGCAGCGCAAGGAGGACCCGCATGATCACCTGCTTCATCCGCTACCAGATCGACCCGTTCCGCACCGATGCGTTCGAACAATATGCGCGGGGCTGGAACGATGCGATCCCGCGCTGCGGCGCTCGGCTCACCGGCTATTATGCCCCACACGAAGGATCGGCAACGACCGCATACGGCATCTACGACATCGCGGATCTCGCGGCCTACGAAGCGTATCGCGCGCGATTGCGCGACGACCCCGGGGCGCGCGACAATTTCGCCTTCGCACGCGACGAAGGGTTCATCCGGCGCGAGGACCGCATCTTCCTGCGCAAGGTGACGTCATGATTGCAGTCATCTTCGAATCGATGCCCGCTTCAGGGCAGGAGACAAGCTATCTCGATATCGCCGCGTCGCTGCGTGCCGATCTGGAGGCGATCGACGGTTTCATCTCGGTCGAGCGCTACGAGAGCCTGACCACCCCCGGCAAGCTGCTCTCGCTCTCCTTCTTCCGCGACGAGGCCGCAATTGCCGAGTGGCGCAACCGCCCGAAGCACCGCGGCGCCCAAACCGCCGGACGCGACGGCGTGTTCAGCGACTATCGCGTCCGCATCGCCACCGTGATGCGCGACTATGGCCTGAACGATCGCGCCGAAGCCCCACCCGACAGCCGCGCCGTACACGCCGAATAGGATCGGTCGAAATTCAGTTCAGGTCGAGGCGAGAAGGGTGATCGTCGAGCATCGAAGCGCAGAAGATCGCGCTTTCGACGGGTCCCAGAAAGAAGGGGCGGAAGCGGCCCCCCGGCACGCTCCCGCCCCTGCCCCCTATGCGGATACGGGCCCCCCGGCACCGCATCCGTCATCCCAGACGCCGCATCAGCCCTTTCTTGAGCCGGTCATGCGCGCTCTTCTTGATCTGACAGACGCGCGCGGCACCCACGCCGAGCACCTGTCCGATCTCCTCGAGGTTAAGCTCCTCGACATAGTATAGCTGGATCACCAGCTGTTCCTTCTCGGGCAGCTCGGAAATTGTTGCGATCAGCGCCTCGCGTTGATCGGCGTCGGCGAGTTGGTCGAATGCCGAGGGTTCGTCGGACATGAACCAGGGGCCTTCGTCCGAATAGACTTCGTCGATCGAATCGAAGCGCACCGCCTCCGCGCTGGCATAGTCGCTGCGCAGCTTCTCGATCGTGACGCCAAGGCGTGACGCGACCGCGGCCTCGTCGGGCCGCTTGCCATGCTCGTCGGTCAGCGCCGCGATCGCGTCATTGTAGACGCGCCGCCGCTTCATCGCGCCGCGCGTGATCGTCGCCTGGCGCCGCAGCTCGTCGATCATCGCGCCGCGGACCCGCGTCTGCAGATACTGGTCGAAGCTGACGAGACCGCGATCCTCGAAGCTCGCCGCTGCCTCGACCAGTGCGACAAGGCCGATCTGCACCAGATCCTCGACGTCGATCAGGCTGCTCATCGATCCATGGACGTGCCAGGCGAGCCGGCGGACCAGTGGCATATGCTTGCGCACGAGGCCGTCCATGTCGCGCTTCGTTTCGCCGGTGCGGCCATAGGTCAGCGCGAATTCGTTGGGAGAGGGCTGGAAGCTCATGCGGGCAGCGCCTCCGGCGCACCGATGACGGCGACGACTTCGACCGACTTGTCCTCAGGCACTTCGAAGAAGCTCATCACGGGGGTATCCGGGAGACAGGTTCTGACCAGCTTGCGGATCGCGATGCGGATCGAGGGCTGGACGACCAGGGCGAAGGGCTTGGCTTCGGCGACCAGCGGCTGGGCGGCGCGCTGGAGCGCGTCGACGATGCGGCGGCCGAGATCGGGTTCGATGGTGTGGCGCTTGGCGGGGTCGGAACGGATCGCCTGACCCAGCAGCGCCTCGAGCTGGCCTTCCAGCGTCATCACGCGCAGCGGCTCGCGCACACCGCACAGCCGCTGGATGATCAGCGGGCCGAGCTCCGGGCGGATCGTCTCGATGATCTCGTCGGCGTCGAGCGTCTTCTGCGCCGCCATGGCGATTGCCGCGGCGATGCGGCGGAATTCCTTGAGCGGGATATTCTCGGCGAGCAACCCGCGCAGCACCTGAGTCAGCGTCGTGATCGGCAGCGGGTTGGGCGAGAGCGAGGAAACCAGCTGCGCCGCGCGCTCGCGCAGGCCGTCGAGCAGCGCCTGCACCTCGTCCGGGCCGAGCAGGTCGGCGGCGTTGGTGATCAGCGCCTGGTTGAGGTGCGTCGCCATCACGGTGCCCGGATCGACCACCAGCCAGCCCTGGCCGGTCGCCGCATCGGCATCGGCGGACGAGATCCACATCGCATCGAGTCCGAAGGTCGGGTCCTTGACCGGCTTGCCGTTGAGAGTGCCGACCGCTTGCCCCGTGTCGAGCGCCAGCACCTCGTCGGGCGAGACGCTGTCCTCGCCGATCACCACGCCGCCGACGACGATGCGATAGGTGAACGGCCCCATGTTGATGTCGTCGCGCACGCGCACCTGCGGCACCACGAAGCCAAGCTCCTTCGAAAGCTGGCGGCGCACCCCGGTGATCCGCCCCATCAGCGATCCGCCGCGGCGCTCGTCGATCAGCGGCACCAGGCCATAGCCGATGTCGATCATCACCTGCATGTTGTCGGTCACCTCGTCCCAGCCGATCTTCGACGGGTCGGCAGGTTCGGCATCGATCGTTTCAACCGGCGCAGGCGGGCGCTTGCTCGCCTGGTACATCTTCCAGGCCATGAAGCCGGAGCCGGCCGCAGCGGGCAGGATGATGAAGGCGGGCATGCCGGGCAACAGGCCGAGCAGGCCGACGATGACCGCGACCGGGGTCCAGGTCTTGTGGCTGCCGAACTGGCTGCCGATCTGATCGGTCAGGCCCTGTTCCTTGTTCGCGCTGACGCGGGTGACGATTGCGGCGGCAGCGATCGACAGCAGCAGCGCGGGCAGCTGCGCGACCAGCGCATCGCCGATCGCCAGCAGCACATAGGTCTGCGCCGCCTCGCCGATCGTCAGACCATGGCTGACCGGGCCGAGGATCAGGCCGCCGATGATGTTGATGAACAGGATCAGCAGGCCGGCGATCGCGTCGCCCTTCACGAACTTGGACGAACCGTCCATCGCGCCGTAGAAGTCGGCCTCCGTCGCCACCTCGACGCGGCGCGCCTTGGCCTCGTCCGGGGTGATCAGGCCGGCGTTCAGGTCGGCGTCGATCGCCATCTGCTTGCCGGGCAAGGCATCGAGGGTGAAGCGTGCCGACACTTCGGACACGCGGCCCGCGCCCTTGGTCACCACGATCATGTTGATGATGATCAGGATCGCGAACACGAACAGGCCGACGACATAGTCGCCGCCGATCATGAAGGTGCCGAACGCCTCGATCACATGGCCGGCGGCGGCCTCGCCCTCATGCCCGTGACCCAGCACCACGCGCGTCGATGCGACGTTGAGGCCCAGCCGGAACAGGGTCGCGAACAGCAGCACGGTCGGGAAGGCGGAGAAGTCGAGCGGCTTCTGCGCGTTGAGCGCGACCATCAGCACAGCAAGGCTGATGACGATGTTCATGATGAAGAAGGCGTCGAGCAGGAAGGTCGGCACCGGCACGACCATCATCGCGACGAGCACGAGGATGGCGACGGGCAGGGCGAAGCTCTTCAGCGCGGGGCCGATGCCCCCCTTGAGTGCAAGTGCGTTCACGCGGATTACGCTCCCAGTCTCGCGAGCATCATATAGGCAAGCTTGGCGGTCTCAGGCGTCGGCCGCAGGGGGTTCACCCCGCGCGTCTCGGTCCCGCGTCCGGCGGCCTGCAGCCGGTCGAGCGTGGCCAGCCAATTGCGGTCCTGGCCGATAGCGTCGTTGCCCAGCACAACTTCGGCATCGGGGCCCAGCGACTGGACGAGCTGCTGGAACTTCGCATCGAGCTGGCCGGAAGGAAGTCCGGTCGCGCCCGCCGAGGCGGCACCCTTGTCGAGCTTGCCTGCGAAGCGCTCATAGATCTGGCCGAGCGAGCGCGGTGCGCCGTTCGACGCGTAGAACACGCTGCGGTTGGCGCGCGCCGCGGCCGGGAACAGGTTCGCCCCCGGCTGGCCGGGGTTGGCGTCCATCGCGCGCAGGAATTTCCGCGCGCCGCCGATGCCGAGGAAATGCGCCATATAGAGATCGGTCCCGGTCGCCTCGCGGCCGAGCGAGCTCTCGAGGCTGTCCTTGTTGTCGCTGGCATGTTCGGCGGCCATCAGCGACGCCGCCTGCGGATCGTTGCGCATCGACAGGATCGCCTGGCGCATGGCGGGGTCGCCGACGACGAAGCGGCCGCTGGCGGTGCGGCGGATGCTGTCCGACGCCCAGCCCATGCCGTGCTTGTCGCCATGTTCCTTGACCACGCCGAGCCAGCTTTGCTCGATGAACTGGTAGAGGCCGGTGGCGCTCGAGGTGCGTGCGCGCGCATTGCTGCGCATCCCGCTTTCGACCTGCGCCTGGCCGAGCAGATAGTTGAAGTCGATACCGGTCTTCTGGCTGGCCGTTGCGATCGCCGTGGTGACGTTCGCCTTGGCTCCGATCGAAGGAATGCTCATCGGCTCTTGCTCTTCTTCCCCTGAGTGCAGGAAGATCAGCAAGAGGCGTGCCATTTTTTCTGGGAGGGCCGCTCCAGCGCGCTCCCCCACCCGGCCACCCAGCGAAGCTACCCTATGGGTCGCCGGGTGGGGGAGCGGGCTGGAGCGGCACGCGTCGCGTCAGCGGCGCCAATCAGGCAAAGCTTCCGGCAATTCCGGGCCGGTAGGACGGCAAATTGTTGCCGGTCAGCGTCTGCAGCCGCCGCCGCACATTGGCAGCCATCAGGTTGACGTAGATGCGGCAGGTCTCGTTGAGGCGGTGCGCCTCCTCGGCCAGCGCCTTGAGCTCGGGCGAGAGCGCAGGATCATCGTCGTTCGCGGCCCCCACCGCGTCGATGCCGATCAGCTTCTCGCGCGTCGCGCGTTCGAGCGCGGCGACGTCATTCGCCTTCAATGCGTCGATTTCGGCGTGCAGCGCATCGATCACACGAACCAGGGCGTCACGCCTTGTCATGCGGGTTCCACTGAAGCTTGAGCGCGAGCAGCCGGTCCGCGACGGTCGAAGGAACCAGCGGGAACTTGCCCTCGGCGATCGCCTTCTTGATCCGCGCGACGCGCTCGGCATCCACCGGCACGCTTGCAGCGGCAGCCTGGGTGATCGAGGCGGCGGTGCTGGTCTGGGCAGCCTGCGTCACACCTTCCGCCGCCTTCACAGGCGCGGCCGGGGCTACCGGCGTCAGGCGCCGGTCGGCAATTGATGCAGGCTTGAAGCCGACTGGATCAACCATGTCTGCAACCCTTTATTCTGCGGACATACGCAAGAACGGCAGCACGCGCGGAAGCTTTAGCAAAAAATCATTCGCCGAATCCGGGCAGCCGCGCACGCCCCGGTTCCAGCGCGATCGCGGCGACCGGCGGCCGCTTGTCGTCGACCTTCACCAGGACCCGCGCGCCCGCGGCCGCATCGGCCATCGCCAGCCCCTCGCGGCTGATCGAGAAGCCGGCGGCGCCCGCCTCGATCAGTACCGGATCGCCGCGTTTGATCACCGTCGCCGGCTTGACCACTGCAGGCGCAGGCATCGCCGCCACGACCGGAGCGGCGGGCCTGGGCAGCGCGTTGACCGGCACGAACACCCGCCATTGCTGCGGTCCCTGACAGCGGATCACCACCGCATCCTCCGCGGCCGAGCGCCAGCTCAGCTGGGGAGCGTCGCACGCGGCGAGCCTCAGGCGCTTGTCCACCGGCGCACGTGCGCCGCCTTCCATGCCGATCGGCGCCCCAGCGAATTGCTCGACCAGCCGGTCGAGCGTGTCGGTGGACTGGAATGCGGCCGGGCCTGTGCTTGCCGCCAATGCGGACAGGAGAATGACGATCATCTTTGCCTCCGGTTCAATTGCTGGCGCCGGCAAAGCCGACGGAAAGAGTGACCGCCCGGCGCTTGCCGGGGTCGGTCAGAATGACGATGCGATCGGGCGACGCCGCGCCGCTGCGCACCAGCGCTGCGGCAACGGCGCGCGCGCGATCGGCGGCGAGGATCGCGGCGCTGCCGGTCGCGGCATCCACGTCGCGCGCGCCATCGGTCGATCCGGTGATGGTGATGCGCGTCCGCGAATCGCGCGCGGCATCGCGGGCCCACAGGATCGCGCCGCGCGGATCGGCAACGGCCACCCCCTCGGCAAATCCCTCGACCCGCGCCATCGCGACAGCCATCGGCGCGGGCGCGCTATCCTCGATCCCGAAGCCTGCGCGCAGCCCGGCGAGCAGCGTCTCGCGATCCAGCTCGCGATTGGCCTGGAGCAGCACGAAGAAGCCGACCAGCAGCAGCGCGAGGTCGGCAAGCGTGATCAGCCACACCGATCGTGCGGGCGCGATCTCGTCCCACATGTCGGCGGAAAGGCGGGCGCTCATGCCGCAATCTCCCGCTTGCGCGCGCGCTCGAGCGTCGCGAGATGCGCGAGCGGCGCGGCGAGCCGCAGCCGCTCGGTCGCCTCGGCACGCGCGAGCCGCTTGAGCCGGGACGCAACCGGCATCGCGATCAGGTTGGCGACCAGCGCGCCATAGAGCGTTGCGAGCAGCGCGACAGCCATCGCCGCGCCGATCGTCACGGGATCCTGCATCGATGCAAACATCTGGACGAGGCCCAGGATCGTGCCGATCAGCCCCATCGCCGGCGCCGCCTCGGCCGCACCGGTCCACACCTCGATCGCGGCGCGATGGCGCTCGGCACGCGCGGTTACGCGATCGCAGACCAGCCGCTCGACCTGCTCGGGCGACGCACCGTCGACTGCGGCCTCGATCGCCGCCGCCATGTCGGGATCCGCGATCACCGCGCGGTCGAGCGAGAACAGGCCATGGCGATGCGCGATCCGCTCCTGCGCCGCGATCTGGCCGAGCAGCACATCGGCGCTGAACGGCCGCCGCCACAGCACCGTCAATGCCGCCAACGCCCGTCCGACATCGGCAAGCCGATTGCGCAGCACCATGGCGAGCGCGGTGCCACCCAGCACGATCCCGATCGCCACCGGATCGAGAAAGGTGCCGGGGACGAGCGCCGTCGCGGCTGTGGTGGCGGGTTGGGAGATCGCGGCCATGTTCATGCGCGATTCTTTGCAAGCCCCGGGCCAATTGCCCTTCCTGCCTGCGTGCAAGGGCCGTGCGCACGGCTGGGCAGCAGCGACCGGCAAAACCGGCAAAAACCATTGCCGCCCCCGGCAACATCTTGCCGCCCTCTTCGCATTTCCCGGCAATCCGGACGATTTCAGCCCCGAACCCGGAAACTGGCACGCCCATTGCTAGGAAGGTCGCGAACAAATGTGCGGAGGACGCATAGCATGGGTCAGAACAGTCTTTTCGGGGTGCACGGTGCGGCGCTCGCGGTGCGCTCGCAGCGCATGGGCGTGCTCGCGTCGAACATCGCGAACGCCTCGACGCCCGGCTACAAGGCCAAGGACATCGACTTCAAGGAAGCGCTGAACGCGATCGAGACGCCGGGAATGGAAGGCGTCGATCCGATCGGGGGTGCGACCAAGTTCCGCATCCCGCTCCAGCCCAGCCTCGACGGCAACACCGTCGAGCTCGCGACCGAGCAGACCGCCTTCGCCGAGAACGCCGTCGCCTATCAGACGACGCTCGCGTTCCTCAACGGGCGCATCTCCACCATCACCCGCGCGCTGAAGGGAGAGTAACCATGGCCGATCAGCCGCTCAGCATCTTCCAGGTCGCGGGCCGCGCCATGTCGGCGCAGCTCGTGCGGATGAACACCACCGCGTCGAACCTCGCCAATGTCGGCCAGGTCGCATCGACTGCGGCCGAGGCCTATCGCACGCAGAAGCCGGTGTTCCGCACCGCCTTCGACGCCGCGAACAACCTCGCCACCGTCGATGTCGAAAGCGTCGTTACCGCCGGCGAGGCGCCGACCAAGCGCTACGACCCCGGCAACCCGATGGCCGACAAGGACGGCAACATCTGGGAAAGCGCGGTCGACGAGACCCGCGAGCTGGTCGACATGATGGAGACCGCCCGCACCTATCAGAACAATGTCGAGGTGATGCAGACGGCAAAGACGCTGATCACCCAGACGCTCAATTTGGGACGCAGCTGATGGCCGGCTTTGATGATGTGATGACCAAGCTCGGCATCGGCCGAACCGGCGCCACCGACAAGAATGCCGTGGCCAAGGGCGGCAAATCGACCCTGGGCCAGTCGGACTTTCTGACGCTGATGACCGCGCAGATGAAGAATCAGGATCCGTTCGATCCGGTCGACAACACGCAGATGGTCGCCCAGATGGCGCAATTCTCGTCGCTCGCCGGCATCAGCGAGATGAATACCACGCTCCAGGCGATCGCCACCAAGCTCGGCGCGACCTCGACCACGGACCTCGTCTCATGGGTCGGCCGTACCGTGCTGACCGAGGGCAACACGGCCTATCCGCGCACCGACGGCACGCTTGGCGGCGTGATCGAGCTCGGCGCCGACGCCAACGAGGTCAACGTCGTGATCGAGGGGCCGAACGGCGAAATCCTCAGGAATGTCGCGCTCGGCAAGGCCGGTAAGGGGCAGCTCGAGTTCGAATGGGACGGCAAGACCGATACCGGCGAGAAGGCCGGCGACGGCCCGTTCAAGATCCGCGTCGCCGCGCAGAATGCCGATGGCGGCGCGGTCTCGGCCAAGCCGCTTGTCTGGGCCCCCGTCACCGCGGTGGCGATGGGCAGCGACGGCAACCCCGTCCTCACCCTGCCCGGCATCGGTCAGGTTTCCACCACCGCCGTCCGCAAGATCGGCTGAGCCTTTTCAAGGAGCATAAGCAATGTCCTTCTACACCTCGCTCTCGGGTCTTCAGGCGGCGCAGACCGATATGTCGACCATCAGCCACAATCTGTCGAACGTCTCGACCAACGGCTTCAAGAAGAGCCGGACCGAGTTCGCCGACGTCATCGCGTCGAGCGTGTCGCTCAACCCGAACCAGATGATCGGTTCGGGCACCACGGTGAAGGCGATCCGCCAGCAGTTCGGCCAGGGCGGCACCCAGCAGTCCTCGTCCTCGCTCGACATCGCAATCTCGGGCGACGGCTTCTTCGCGGTGAAGCCCAGCCTCGACGCCGCCGGCGTCAACTTCACCCGCAACGGCAGCTTCCTGGTCGACAGCGAGCGCTACGTCACGGATTCGCAGGGTTCGTATCTTCAGGTCTATCCGGTCGACGGCTCGGGCGCGGTCATCGCGACCGGCCTGGGTTCGACGGTCAACCTGCGTCTGCCGCAGACCAGCGGCGTGCCCGAGGCGACCGAGAATGTGAATCTCTCGCTCAATCTCTCGGCCTATTCGTCGGTGCCCAAGGAAGCGTCGCGCTTCACGCCCGACACGCCCTATGCGTTCGACCGTTTCGATCCGGGCACCTACAACAACTCGACCCAGACCACGATCTATGACGCCAGCGGTAACCCGCTGACCATGACCAGCTATTTCGTGCGCGAAACCTCGGCGTCGCCGAGCAGCTGGTCGGTCTACACCTTTGTCGGCGACAAGCAGCTCGGCACCGATCCGGCCAACCCGGCCCCGATCACGCTGACCTTCGATTCGAGCGGTGCGCTGACCGCGCCGACCGCGCCGACCCAGTTTGCGCCGTTCACCGTCGGCACCAGCACCACGGAACAGACCATCGCGCTCGATTTCGGCAGCGCCACGACGCAGCTCGGCGCGCCGTTCAGCGTCAACAATCGCTCGCAGGACGGCAAGGCCGTGGGCCAGCTCGACGGTGTGACCGTGGGCGAGGACGGCACCGTCCGTGCCAGCTTCTCGAACGGCGACAGCCAGGCGCTGGGCAAGGTCGCGCTCGCGAACTTCTCCAACCCGTCGGGCCTGCGTCAGCTCGGCAATTCGACCTGGGCCTCGACTGGTCTCTCGGGCGAGCCGCGGCTCGGCGAGCCGGGCACCAACGGCTTTGGCGGCCTCATGTCGGGCGCGATCGAACGGTCGAACGTCGACATTACCGAGGAACTGGTCGGGCTGATCGCGGCGCAGCGCAACTTCCAGGCGAACGCCAAGGCGCTCGATACCGCAAGCCAGATCTCGCAGACCATTTTCAACATCCGCAGCTGATTTCACCCGGTTAGGAGGCACAATCGATGGACAGGCTCGTCTATACCGCGCTGTCTGGGCTCAAGGGCCAGATGGACGCGCAGGCGACGATCGCGAACAACATCGCGAACGCCTCCACGATCGGCTTCCGCGCCGACCGGGTCAATTTCGAACGGATGATGGTGAAGGGCGAAGGCCACGACAGCCGCCAGCCCAGCGCCGAGACCGTGGTCGATATGGACCGGCGCGCCGGCACGGTCGTCCAGACCGGCCGCGGGCTCGATGTCGCCATCACGGGCGACAACTGGCTTGGCGTGCAGGCTGCCGACGGCAGCGAAGCTTACACACGGCGCGGCGATCTCCGAATCGCGCCGAGTGGCGTCTTGGAAACCGGCGACGGTTTCCCGGTGATGGGGTCGGGGGGCCCCATCACCGTGCCGCCACACGACAAGATCATGATCGCCGAGGACGGCACGATTTCGATCGTGGCGCCGGGCGCGGATCCCGCCGCCCCGCCACAGGTGATCGATCAGCTGAAACTCGTCAGCGATCAGGGCAGCCGCACCGTCAAGGGGCTCGACAATCTGCTCCACGTCCGCGGTGGCGGCGTTCTGCCCGCCGATCTCGACGCGCGCGTCCAGACCGGTTCGCTCGAACAGTCGAACGTCAACCTCACACAGGCGCTGGTCGACATGATCGAGAACCAGCGCAGCTACGAGGTGCAGGCCAACCTGCTCCGCGAAGCGAAGAACATGGACGAGAGCTCCGCGAGCCTGATGCGCGTCAGCTGAAACATCAGCACGCGTGATGCGCGTGAGCTGAGAGATTTGAGGAAGGAATAGGCTATGGGTTCTGCAGCAATGCACATCGCGCGCACCGGGCTTGATGCCCAGGACATGCGCATGCGGGTGATCTCGAACAACCTCGCCAACGTGAACACCACGGGCTTCAAGCGTGACCGCGCCTCGTTCGAAGCGCTCGCCTATCAGGTCGTCACTGCGCCCGGTTCGGCAAGCACGTCGGAGACGCAATACGCCACCGGCCTCAACCTCGGCACCGGCGTCCGCGTCCAGGGCACCGCGCGGATCGACACCCAGGGTTCGTTCCAGACGACGGGCGGCGCGCTCGACATGGCGCTCGACGGCAACGGCTTCTTCCAGGTGCAGATGCCCGGCGGCCAGCTCGGCTATACCCGTGCAGGAAATTTCACCCGTAGCCCCGAAGGGCTGCTGGTAACGGCCGAGGGCTATCAGGTGATGCCCGGCATCACGATCCCGGAGGGCGCGACCGCGATCACCGTCGGCACCGACGGCACCGTTTCCGCGACCGTGCCCGGCCAGACCGAATCGAGCCAGATCGGCCAGATCCAGATCGCGGCCTTCCCGAACTCGGCGGGGCTGCAGGCGATCGGCGACAATTTCCTGGTCGAGACCTCGGCCAGCGGCGCGGTCAATCTCGGCATCGCCGGGCAGGACGGCCGCGGCAAGATCCGCCAGGGCATGCTCGAGGGTTCGAACGTCAATGTCGTCGAGGAGCTGGTCGACATGATCGAGACCCAGCGCGCCTATGAGGTGAACTCGAAGATGATCTCGGCGTCCGACGAGATGCTCAAATATGTCAATCAGAACATCTGAGGCCAGAGCTTCCAGGGGGAATGTCATGAAGTTCGCAGCAGGCCTGCTCACCGGCGCCGCGATCGTCGCGGCGATCGCCATCGCCCAGCCCGCCAAGGCACAGCTGTTCGGCAAGAAGGGGCCGAGGGAGGACTTCAGCGCCTCGCTTCCGGTCGCGCCCGCCGCCGCCGCGCCGGCCAATGGGTCGATCTTCCAGGCGAGCGAAGGCTATGCCGCACTGCACGAGGGCACGCGCGCGCGCCGCGTCGGCGATCCGCTGACGATCGTGCTGGTCGAGCGCACCAGCGCATCCAAGTCCGCAGGCTCGCAGCTCGACAGCGGCGGCGGCTTCGGACTTACCCCGCCCAGCACCGGCGCGCTGTCGCTGTTCAAGGAAAGCGACGCCAGCCTCAGCGGCAAGCGCAACTTCAAGGGCGCGGGCAGCGCCGACCAGTCGAACGCGCTGTCGGGTGAGATCACCGTCACTGTCGCGGCAGTCTATCCCAACGGCACCATGCTGGTTCAGGGGCAGAAGCGCGTGACGCTCAACCGCGGCGACGAGTTCGTCCAGATCAAGGGCGTGGTCCGCGCGACCGATATCGATGCGAACAACCGCATCGCCTCCACCCGCGTCGCCGATGCCCGCATCGCTTACACCGGCAAGGGCGATGTCGCCCGCGCCAGCCGTCAGGGGTGGCTCAGCCGCTTCTTCTCGGTCATCAGCCCGTTCTGAGGAAACCGCACATGACTCGATTCCTCATCGCCCTGCTCACCGCTTTCCTCTTCGCCCAGCCCGTCGCGGCCGAGCGGATCAAGGATCTGGGCGCGTTCCAGGGCATCCGTTCGAACCAGCTGACCGGCTATGGCATCGTCGTCGGCCTGCCCGGCACGGGCGACGACAATCTCGAATATACCGTCCAGTCGATGAAGGGCGTCACCGCCCGCTTCGGCTTGGCGCTGCCGCCTGGAGTCAACCCGGCGCTCAAGAACGCCGCGGTGGTGATGATTACCGCCGAGCTGCCGCCCTTCGCCAAGCCGGGGCAGAAACTCGACATCACCGTCTCGTCGATGGGCAAGGCCAAGTCGCTGCGCGGCGGCACGCTGGTGCTGACCCCGCTGATCGGTGCCGATGGCCAGATCTATGCGATGGCACAGGGCAACCTCGCCGTTGGCGGCCTTGGCGCGGAAGGCGCCGACGGGTCGAAGATCGTCGTCAACACGCCCTCCTCGGGCCGCATCCCCGAGGGAGCGACGGTCGAGCGCGCGGTCGAGACCGGCTTCGCCGACACGCCGATGCTCACCTACAATCTCGCCCGGTCGGACTTCACCACGGCGCAGCGCGTCGCGGATGCGATCAACGGTCGTTTCGGTTTCGGTACCGCCCGTGCGATCGACGGCGTGTCGGTCGCGGTGATGGCCAAGCCCGGCGCGGACGTGCGCGCGCAGATGATGAGCGAGATCGAGAATCTCGCCGTCGATGCCGCCGAAGCGCCGGCCAAGGTCATCGTCAACGCGCGCACCGGAACGGTGGTGATCAACTCGGCCGTCCGGGTCAGTCCCGCCGCGGTAACACATGGTAAACTGACTGTTCGTATTGATGAAGCGCAGCGCGTCAGCCAGCCCGCACCGTTCAGCCAGGGGGAAACCGCCCTCGAACAGCGCAGCACGGTCGGCGTCGAGGAGGAGAGGCGTCCGATGTTCCTGCTGGACCCGGGTCCGAAGCTTGCCGATGTGGTCAAGGCGGTGAACGCGATCGGCGCGTCCCCGGCCGATCTCGTCGCGATCCTCGAGGCCCTGAAGCAGGCCGGCGCGCTCAAGGCGGAGCTGATCGTCCTGTGACCGAGTTTCGCGCGCCTTCTCCTGCAACGCTCAAGCTGGCTGGTACGGTTTCCACCGACACCTCTCGCCTCGGCACGCGCGACAATCTCGACAAGGCGGGCGAGCAGTTCGAGGCGATCTTCACCAAGATGATGCTCGCGTCGATGCGCAAGGCGAAGCTCGCCGACAGCCTCTTCGAAAGCCAGGCGCTCGACCAGTTCCGCGATATGCAGGATCAGAAGTTGGCCGAGAACATGGCCGCGCATACGCCGATAGGGATCGGCAAGGCGATGACCGCATTCCTCGCCAAGGCGGGAAGCGTCACGGAAGCCGCACCGCCGGCGGAAGGTAAGCCCGAATGACCGACATGCTCTCGATCGGCGCCAGCGGCGTTCGCGCGTACCAGACCGCGCTGACCACGACGTCGGAGAATATCGCCAATGCAGGCACCGCGGGCTATTCGCGCCGCGTCACCGGCACGCGCGAGATCGCCGCGCCCAGCGACGGCTCGAACCGCGTGCTCAACGGCCTCGGCGTCACCGTCTCCGGCATCACGCGCTCGGGCAGCGACCTGCGCAACGCCGAAGTCCGCGCCGCCGGGTCCGATCTCGCGCGGAGCGAGGCGGGGGCAGTGTGGCTCGGCCGGATCGAAGGCGCACTGACCGGCAACAAGCTGGACGAGCGCCTGACCGCCTTCTTCAATGCCGCGACGGCGCTCGCTGCCGATCCTTCGGCCAGCGCCCCGCGCGCGACGATGCTTCAGGCTGCCGCCAGCCTCGCCACCGCCTTCTCGGCGACTGGCGCCGCGCTCGACGGCGCGCTCGCCGATCTCGACGCCAGCGCCGGCGCGATGGCCGGTCAGCTCAACAGCCTCTCGGCCAGCCTCGCCAAGGTCAATTCGGCGCTCGGCCGCGCGTCGCAGGGCACCAGTTCGCAGGCAGCCCTGCTCGACGAGCGCGACCGGCTGCTCGAATCGATGAGCGCGCTCACCGATGTCAGCGTCAGCTTGGACACGGCCGGCCGCGCCACCGTCAAGGCTGGCGCAGGCGGGCCGCTGCTCGTCCAGGGCGAGCAGGCCGCGGTCGCGACTTATGCGCGGGGACCCGACGGCGCGACCTCGTTCGCCGTGTACGGCATCGACGGCAGCCATGCGCTTGCGCCCGGCGGCGGTGCGCTGGCGGGCGTGGCCGAGGGCGCTGCACGCATCGCCGATGCCCGCGACGCGCTCGACCGGATCGCCGTCGATCTCGCCAACGGCGTCAATGCCGTCCAGGCAGGCGGCGAGGATCTCGACGGCGATGCCGGTACGGCGATGTTCAGCGCCACCGGCGCGTCGGATTTCAAGCTCGTCCTCGACGATCCGCGCAGGATTGCCGCGGCGGCGCCGGGCGGCGGCGAACGGAACAACGGCAACCTCGCTGCGCTCGCCACGCTCCGCAAGGAGGGCAAGTTCGAAGGCAGCCTGACCACGCTCACCACCGACAATGCGAGCGCGCTCGCAGCGCGCCGTTCGATCGCCGAGGTGCAATCGACGATCCGCTCGAACGCCGCGGCCGCACGCGATTCGATCGCGGGCGTCAATGTCGACGAGGAAGCGGTAGATCTGATCCGTTTCCAGCAAGCCTATCAGGCGTCGAGCCGCGTCATCCAGGTGGCGCGCGAAACGCTCCAGACCCTCTTTGATATCCGGTGACCGCAATGCGTGTGACGACCGCCCAGAGCTTTGACCGACCGTCGCTGCTGATGGCCAGCCTGAACAGCCAGGCCGACCGGTTGCAGACCCAGGTCGCGACCGGAAAGAAGATCCTCGCGCCGTCGGACAGTGCGTCGGGCTGGCAGCAGCTGTCGGGCCTCAAGCGCGCGACCGCCGACGACGGCGCCTACACGTCCAACGTCAAGATGGCGCAGTCGCTGCTCGCCGCGACCGACGGCGCGCTCGAAACGGTCGAGACCCAGCTCCAGCGCGCCAAGACGCTCGCGGTACAGGCCAATAGCGACACCGTGACGCCGGAGGGGCGCGCGGCGATCCTCAAGGACGTCCAGGCGATCATCGCCGATCTGCTCGGGGTCGCGAACACCAAGGACAGCCGCGGACAGCCCCTGTTCGGCGGCGCAGCCGGCGATTCAGCCTATGCGCGCCAGCCCGATGGCTCGATCGCCTATGTCGGTCAGGGCGAGGCCGCGACGATCCCGGTCGGCGAGGGTGTCGATATCGCCGCGACCGAAACCGGCGCGCGCGCCTTTGGCGGCATCGCCGGAGCCAATGGCACGACCGACATGTTCGCCATCCTCAGCGCCTTCGCCGCCGCGCTCGAACCCGGCGGCGAAACGGGCGGGATCGAAACCGCGATGAAGGATCTCGACGCTGCGCTCGACCAGGTCGGCACCACGCGCGCCTCGGTCGGCGCGCGCGCTTTCCGCATGGATCTGGAAGCCGATCGCCTGACCGATGCCGATGCGGCACGCGAAACGACCCGTTCGGGGATCGAGGACGTCAACCCGGCCACGGCGATCGCCGAGCTGCAGAAGACACTGACGATCCTCCAGGCGACGCAGGCGAGCTTCAGCAAGCTCACCAGCCTGTCGCTGTTCGACTATATCCGCTGACGCTCGAACGTCTCGGCACCCGGTGCAGGCTGGTGCGGGACGTACTCAGCATTGCCGAGCACCAAAAGACCCGGTTTATTAGGTCGCGAACTCATAACTCGATAAGGGGGTAGCGGGTGGCGATCCGGCGCCAGTCCTTCAGACGGCCGAACATGATCTCGATGCGGCTTCGACGCCTGTAACGGCGTTTGTCGTATTTGATCGGCTCATTGCGGGATTTCCGGCCTGGGATGCAAGGGCCTGATCCCCTTTCCTCAGGGCGTCCCTGAACCAGTCGGCATCATAGCCCCGGTCGGCGAGCAGCCATTGCGCTTTGGGCAATTCATCGAGCAGTGCCGCTGCGCCGATGTAATCGCTGATCTGACCGGCGGTCATGAAGAAGCTTAGCGGACGGCCGTTGGCATCGGTGACGGCATGAAGCTTGGTGTTCATGCCGCCTTTGGTGCGACCGACCAGCCCTCCGAGATCCCCTTTTTACCGCCAGACTCGAAGCGGTGCGGTACGCCTTCAAATAGGTCGCGTCGATCATCCCCGTCTTGCGCTCAGCCCCCGCGGTCGACAGCCCTTCCATTATCCGGGCGAAGACGCCCATCTCGCCCCACCGCTTCCAGCGATTGTAGAGCGTCTTGTGCGGCCCATAGCTGCCGCCGATGATCAGCAACCGGCTGATCGTGCGCTCGCCCATCTTCGATATGCTGCCAAGCCGCTGCTTGCGCCGGTTGAGTGTTGGCGAGGCGCGAGGCCGAGCCAGGCGGCGAAGTCGCGGCTTTTGGCGAACGTCTCGACGGGCGGAGCCAGCGCGATGATCACAGTGGCGGCGATGGGACCGATGATGCGCACCGTCACATGCCTCGAGCGCGACTACGCAAGCCGGTTGTGTCGCGAAGAAGTCGAGCAGCTTGGCTCTCGCCAGCTAGCGGCTGAAGACCATCGCACCACGCTCTTCGGCGCCACCCCATCAGCTTCCATTGAGTTGTGCGTTTCCGGCCGGATGTCGGGCGAGTTGTGACGTCCAGCATGTCCCGTGCACCATCGACATGCCCGGCGCGTTTGCGTCCCGCAATCAGTAGGAAATTGCCCTCGCGTAGTTTCTACAAATTCATGAAAATCTATATCGATATACTAAAATCAGGTTCACCAAATAGTATTGCAGTTATGTATTATATAATATGTTTGCGATTTTTCGTGATGGATTCAGTGTCGTTTCCGTGAATATATTACATCCTATAATGTTATGTTCCTTGTCCGAAATGGACTATTTGGAACATAATTAAATTGTAATGTTGGCAACGGGTAGTATTCGTCATAAGCAGCTGGACGCGTGAAAGTATTTTAGGGGTTGAGTCGATCCACCCCATGAACATGGCGCGCATTTGGGCCTCTGCGTTGGTTTCCTTTGGGGAGAAGGACATGGAAGCGTTACCGGAGCTGTCGACGACCGATCTCGATACGTTGCACGACCTGTGGCAGGGCCTCCCGCCCGGACAGACCAAGGCGCTGGATCCGCGTGATTCACAGCAGAATCAGGCCATTCGGATCAGCCTGGAAGCCGGCGGTTTCACTGCGGAGAAATATCCGGCCTTGTTCGCGGCGCTCGACACCGCGCCTCCCAGCGATCCGCCCGCGGATGCGCTTATGCTGGTCGATGCCGGTCCTACTGCGGATGGCAAGGCGACGGCGACAGTCTGGACCTCTGCCGGCGGCGATGTGCTGATGCTCGGCGGCGTGCTCTTCGCGTTCGATCGTGAAACGGGCGCATTGGTGGCCTGTGGCGAGAACAGCGCGCTGTCCAGCGGCTTCCTGAGCTGTCCCACCCGCGGCGCGCTAGCCGCCGCAGCCCCGAGCGACGGCATGAAGCTCCTGCAGCTGAGCCACGCCACCGATCCGGCCGGGAACAGCCGCTTCTTCGCCATGGCGACCGAGGCCGACACCGGCCAGGGCATCCAGGCGACCGTCACCCAGCCGGTGATCTCCAAGTCCGGCCATACCGTGGTCGAAATCTGCGTCGGCCGGATGAACGGCTACCAGAACAACGACTGCGACTATATCTACCTCAATCCGAGCAGCGTCGGAAACATCACCCAGCCCAATCTAATCTGCCCGTTCGTCGGCAGTGCAGCGCTGTCGGGGACGCCCAACCTTTCAGCGCTGACCGTCAGCAACCTGCTGACCAACATCGTCGTCGACGATGGCAGCGGCGGTTCATGGACGATCCCGCGGGACTCGCAATACACTACCGATACGGCGCTGGTGGCCGGCGTTCATCAGGGCAGTCCGCCCAATGTCGTGACCTGGTCCTATCCCTATGACGGACCGAACACCTATTACGCCAACACCGCGTCGCTGGTGTATCAAGTGTCGAACCTGCAGTCCGAAATCGTCAGCTATTTCTACTTCATGTTCGACATCCCGATGCAGAACGGGCAGCCCAACCAGACCTTCTACGTCTGTTCGAAGAACTCGCCGGAAGCGCATTCGGTAAACTGCACCACGATCGATAACCTGATGTTCTGGTGGCACTGCGCCGTCCAGGGGACGCAAGTGACGCTTGAGAGCGGCGAGACGCTGCCGATCGAGGAGATCAACAACGGCCACCGTGTGAGGAGTGCCGATGGTCGCGCCTGGCAGGTGCGTGCGACGCGGCACGGTGCGCATCAGTCGGGCGGCGATGCCAGCGGCACCGCGGCGGTCTACACGCTGGAGACCGACAACGGGCTGTCGCTCAGCGCCAGCGGCGCCCATCTCATCGCGATGGCCGACGGCTCGTTCGCCCAGATCTGCGACCTCGCAGAGGGTGACGAGGTTCTGACGATCGACGGGGCGGCGAGCGTCACCGGCAACAACGTCATCCCGTATGACGGCTTCTGTTACTCGCTCGCGATCGGCAGCGTCGATGAGGTGACCGGCAGCGATTATCCGACCGATGCCGCCGTCTATTTTACCGGCGGGATCGGCAGTGGCGATCACCTGGCGATGCGGTCGCACACGCTGAAGCGGCGCAACGACCTTGACGCCATTCTCGCGCGCGCGCCCGAACACCTGCATACGGATTGCAGGTCCGCCTTCGCGCATCGCCGCTTCTGATCCACCGCTGACCCGAGCCGCCATGGGCCGCACACGCGTCCCCATGGCGGCCGGCCAAGCATCCAGGCCCTGAGTTCCGGCCCGCCATTCAGGCCTGTTCATCGAGGGGAGAATCGGGATGACCAGCCCGGCCGACATCATCTCCAGCATCTACTATGTCAGCCCCTATGCGACCCTGCCGCCAGGGCGCGGGACCGCCGGCCTGACGGTCAACGTCAAGCAGTCGAGCGTGCCCACGACACCACCCAATCTTGTGCTGGTGATTCGGTTGCGGCTGGCGAACGATCCGATGGTGATCGGCGTGTCGGCTACGTCGGGCGCAGGCACCTCGCCGATCTACGCGCTCTACCAGCCCTCCTTTCCGCTTTCCGCGACCACCAGCTACCTCGTGGATCTCATCTGGGTGCCGCAGGGTACGTCGCCCGACGGCATCGACTGGAGCGAGGCGGTTGCCACCGCGCCGGTCACGGCCGCCCTGGTCACCGTGACGAGCGCCAGCTTCGACGGGCAGAACGTCACCGCGTTGCTCGATTATGGCCAGAGCAGCTTCCAGATCGGGGCACAGCTGCTGGTCTATGGCTATTCGGGCGGCGTCTGGGCGTTCGCGGGCAGCGCGAATGTCGAGGGCAGTACCGCAACGGTCGGGGTGTCCGGCTATCCGGCGCCCTATCGCATCTATGCGACCGCACTGATCCCGGCGGTGAACCCCGGCGGCGCCGGCAGCTTTGCCGCGCCGTTCAGCCAGGGGCCGTTCAGCCCGCCGCAGACCGTCCCGCAGGCCGCATCTTCGCTGATCCAGGCGGACTATGACGGGGCGGCTGTCTCGCTCGTCTGGGGGCTCGACGGGGTGCAGGGCGCGCCGATCCCGCAAGGCAGCCGGGTGGCGGTGCAGGTCAGTGGCGCCGAGATTGCCGGCTTTGACGGCGGTCCGACCTCGGCGGGCTTCGGGGTGGCGACGGACGCTGCGTCCGGTGTCACCGCAGTCGTCCAGACCCAGGCGCTCGCTATCGGTGCGGCGCCGCTCAGTATCCCGCTGATCACGGCGGCACCGACGGTCAGCAACGTCGCGATCAACGGCGCCGCGGTCGAGGCCAGCGTCACCACCAGCGCAGCGGCGAGCGAGGGTTGGCTGCTGCGTGGCGACGATGTCGTTGCCGGGCCGGTGGCGGCGGCCAGCGGCAAGCTGACCTTCACCTATGCCGCGAGTGGCGCTGTCGGCCTGACCGTGGTCGCGCGCGGCAAGTCGAGCGACGGCAAGACCACCGGTCCGCGCAGCGCGCCGGCGACTTTGCTTGCGACAGCGCCCGCGCCCGTTGCCGTCACGATCCAGACCGATCCGTCGAACAGCGCCAACTGGCAGGTCGCCTGCCATTGGGCGCCGCTGCCGGACAGCCCGTCGAGCGTGGCCAGCTATACGGTCAGCGTCATGCAAAGCGGCAGCGCCACGCCGCTGGCGACTGCGACGACCAGCGGGGTGGCGGCGGTGCTCAGCTTCGCCAAGACGGCGATCACCGCGGGTGCGACCCAGACGCTCTCGCTGCTGGCAACCGGCGTCAGCGGCGGTACGTCGCCTGCCGCGGCCCAGCCGCTCGCCTTCGTCACACCGACGCTGGCAACGGTCACCGCCAGTGCCGATCAGCTCGCGGTGGCATGGACGGCGCCCACAGGGCTTCCCGCCGGGCCGGATGCGGCCTATGCAATCAGGGTCATTAACGGCGCTGGTGCAGGCGCGAACCAGACGCTGCTCGTTGGCGCGCCGACCGGCGGCACCGCCGCAGCCGTACCGCTGGCGGGCCTTTCGGTGCCGGCTGGCGGCAGCGCGGTTGCCATGGTCGATCTGCTCTTGGGGCCGGTGCGTGTCATTGCCGACCGGTCGATGGCGGCCGGCCAGCAGGCGACCGCGATCCTCGCCGCGCCGCGCATCGCGGCGGCGACGACCAACCCCGCGACCGGACTGGCCACGTTGAACTGGGCGGATGCCGGCACTGGCATCAGCTACGTGCTGCAATTCTCCGACGGCACGAGCCAGTCGAGCAGCACGACAAGCTACACGCTGACCAGCGCGGCCGGGGTCGATGCCGGGCTGCGCTATCAGGTCGCCTCGACGCAGACCGCCAACGGCGTGATCGTGACCGGTCCGTACAGCGCCGCGGTCGCAGTCCCGACCGCGGCGGATACGCTGGCGGCTGCACGCTATGACGGGATCGCGGTAACCGCCAGCTGGGAGGCGCATGGCAGCGCGGACGCGCATATTCTGTCGATCTACGACAACGCCGCCACTGCGACCGCCGCTGCCAGCGTGACCGTCAACGGGACGGCGGGCTCGCTCGCTTTCGCGGCGGATCCGGCCAAGGCCTATTCGGTCTATGTCCAGCCGGTCACCGCCGAGGGGGTCGGTCTTTCGGCCAATGCGATACCGTTGTTCGCCCCGGCCTTTTTCCTGAGCCAGCAGCCGGCGGCGAGCGCGACGCCCTATGCCTATCCGGCGACGGCGCAAGCCAATCTGGGCAGCGATGCGGCCAACCCGCCTGCGGAGGCGATCACCCTCTATCTTCCGCAACTCGGCCTGACGACGGACGCGCTCGGCCCGAATCCGATCGTCAGCGGGCCGTTCACGGTCGCGGCATCGGGCGACGCCGATCTGCCGTACAAGCTGACCATCGCAGCCGACACGGCGGTATGGAGCTTCGACACCACCTCGGTCCGTCCGGCGCTGCAGACGGACTATGTCCAGCTGCTCACCAGCCTGGAAGCGCCGGGGACGGGGCTGGCGGGGGCCAGTCCTTACGGCATCTACCTGGTGCAGAATGCGATCGGGCGGATGATGCCCCAGACCTTCGACGAGCAGCTCTACTATAATTACGGGCTGTCGCTCTCGACCAGCGCGGGCAGCGCTTATGTCGACCTGCGTCCGGGAATGGTGCTGCGCGTCGTGCTCAGCGACTATGTCAGCATCAACGAGCAGTCGCTGCCGACATGGCTCAACGGCTATGCCGGCGCCACGGTGTTCGACTTCGAGGTTGGCAGCTATCACACAAATGGTGCCTGGCGTGTCGGTTTCGACGGGTTCCTGAACCAGCTGGCCTCGCACAACGCGCTGCAGGTCCCGGCACCGTTCAAGAGCACAACGGGCATGGGCCAGTCGGGCGTGGCGGCGGCAGCAGACCTTTACTATCCGCAGTTCCAGCAGCCCTATTTCCGCGCGTTCGTGCCGGCCACCTTGCTCTCGCCAAGCAGCACGACCAACGCCAACCAGACCAACCTCAACTTCGCCATCGTCGCGGCGGCGAGCTTTACCGCGATCAACGGCGCGACCCCCAATCCACAGCAATATGCCACCGCCTATTTCCGGGGACGAAGCACATTGGAAGCGATGATCCGGGTGCGTGTCGACGGCGGCGAGCGGCTGGTTCCAGTCGGAACGAGTCTCGGTAATCTGCTCGAGCAACTCCAGCGAAGGCCGAACGCGGCAGGCCGGAGCGGCGGTCTGCGTCTGCTGCGCGCGAGTGGCCCAGGCCAGACCGCCACGTCTGCGGCGGGCAGCCTCGCGGCGCAGCTGGAGGTGATGCTCGATTGGCAGGGTGGGGTGGTCTACACAGCGGGCAGCGGGCTGGACGGTTACTCGCTGCCATTGCTCGCGGGCGACCAGATCCTGACCGCTGGGTTCTGATCCCTTGCCCTCGGTTCCGGTCTTCGAGCAGCAGGCAGGCAGCCGGATCTTCGCGCTGTCCACCAGCGCACAGGCCGGCGCGCCCGGCTTTTGGGCCGGCTATTGCGCGGCGCCCGGCTCGTCCCTGTCGGGCACGCTCTCGACGACGCAGATCTGGCAAGACAAGGGCGGTACCTATCTGGTGCTGGGTACGACGCCCGCGGACTGGGCGGTGTTCCTCAGCGGGTTCGATGCACTGCGCCCCAATCTCGCGCCGCCCGAACAATTGCGGCTGCTCTGGATCGAGAATCCCGATGCGCCGATGATCCAATGGCGCCTTACTGTGCTTCAGGCTCAGGCCCAGGGCTCGGGTGCCACCATCACGTGGCGCACGATCAGGGCGACCGGCTTTCGGCTCGGCTATTACGGGCTGGAGATCGCCGGCCTCGGTGCGCTGACCCAGATTGCGGACAACGCCGGGGGCGGTATCGCCTTTGCAGGCGGGGGCGCATTCCTCGGGCCTGACGGCGATGCTGCGTTCACGGCGGATACGCTCGCGATGCCGTTCGATGGCGCGGCCGTTGCCAGCCTGACCGGCCAGTTCACGGTCCCGGCGGCACCGGCCGGCCAGAATGCGGAATCGATCTGGAACCAGTTCGGGATCGGCCTTTGCTACGCCGCTCCGCCGCTCGCGCTCGACAGCGAGGTGACGCCGCAACAGATCGCAGTGCAGAATGCGACGCGGCTGCTGTTCCAGAGCGTGTTCGACGGCCAGCCGACGGCGATTTCCGCTGCGCTCGCCTTTGACCCGCTCAACCCGCTGGCCGGTGCGCGTACCCATGTTTCGCTGGCGCCCGAGATCGGGGATGAGGCGCCCGCGCTCGCCTCTTTTCTTCGCACGACGCTGGGTTATCCGGTCACGCTGACTCCGCTCGCCGCCGCCGGGGGCGCGCCCGATGCACGATTCGTCTTCGGCGCCGCGCCGGTTCAAGGAAGCAGCCGCGACGACGGTATCCTTTATCATCTCAGTCCCGATGGCGCGTTCCAGATCGGCGTGGTTCCGCCCGAGGGTGGGGCCGCCGCCCCCTATCAGCTGCTCACCGGCCTTTCGGGGCTCGAATATGTCGAGATCTCTGCCAATAGCCACCAGATCGTATTTGCGGGCGATAACCCGGCCTTCGCCATTCCCGCCGGGGACGGGGCGCCCGACGCACCGACGGTCGCAGATGCGCTGAACGATACCGCCACCACCTCGCACGCTGCCATCCTGCCGGTGGGGAGCGCGAGCGACGCCGTCTATTTCGCGCAGCCACGCCAGGCGCCGATCTTCTCGGGCAAGAGCCAGATCGCCGCGAACTTCCTCGATTTCAACCCGATGCCGGCGGCGACGCTGACCGCGTCGGGGACGCCGCCGGTATTTCCGTTCGGGGCCTATGCGGGGCTGAGCAGCGGCAGCATCGCCCTTGCCGAGGAACTGGAGAATGCGAGCATCGCGCCCTACCGCCATTTCCAGATCGATACCCATTATGGCGAGCGCGCCAAGGCACGTCACGCACTTGCGGCGGGGAAGGAACCGCCTTCGTTCGGCCCGCTCCGGCGGGTCCGGGACGAAGCCGATCCGCTGGGGGTGACCCCCCAGGGCCTGGTCGTCGAGTTGACCCCGGACTATCAGGACTATGACGGCGTCTACATCGCCAATATGCCGAACACCGATTATCCGCGCCTCGACTTCACGGTGGTCACCGGCAATTTCAAGTCGGCGCTTCAGAGCAACCAGCTGTTCTTCGTCGCGGCGAACCCCGATGTGCTGATGCAGGCGACCTCGGTCCGCTACGAATTGCTGGAAACCGCGCTGAACACGGCTTTGCTGCTGGCAAAGGGCGTGCCGCAATCCATCGTCACCGCCGTCTATGCGGCGTTGAACGGCAAGACCCAGCCCTTCGACACCGAAGCCGATTTCGTCGCCTGTATCGGCGTGGCGGCCACGCCAACCTATCTGCCGGTCTATCTCGCCATGGCCGGGCTGTTGCAGGCGCAGATGGACGGCTGGACCTTCCAGGTTTCGCCGCGCGCCTGGCGACCCTGGCGGCTCGGGCTCGACGAGGGTGGCCCGAACGGCGAGCTCGAGGCGACGGTGAACAGCCCTACCATGATGCTCGCCAAATTCTGCAACCGGTCGCTGTCGGACCTCGTTGCCGACAGCAGCAGCTGGCTGTGGCCCGAGGTCGCGGTGCCGCCGATCGCCGGCGGGACGATCGGCCAGACGCAGCGGCTGATCCTCGACATCTTCGCCAGTGCGGCGACGGCCGAGGCCGGCTCACCCTATCGGCGCTTTTTCGACGATGTTGTCGACAATTCGGCCTGGAACGGCTTCCTGTTCCTGAACGCACCGGTCGACATCGCCGAGATGCCCGCCGACCTGCTGTTCCTGACCGCAGGCATCGATACCGATCGCTTCTATGCGCACCATCTCGGCCTGTCCCAGACGCCGTTCGTGGTCGCCGGCACTCAGCCGACGCTTCAGAATACAGCCGCCTTCGGCCTTATCGACTATAACGACCCGGTCGACCTCTACAGCGAGGAGACCGTTGCGTTCGACTTCAAGACGCTGCAGCTGCGCGCCAGCTTCGCCAATTCGGCGTTGACGGATTTCTCCGCGAAGGCCGAGCTGCTGGCGAACCGGCTCTTCTCGGATTTCCTGACCAAAGCGCAGACCGAGCACGGCAACAACCTGGTGCTCGACGGTGGCTATCAACGCGTGGGAACGGTTGCGGTCTACAGCTTCGTGCTCGAGGGCCTGAACAGCTATGGCACCCGCGCGTCGGTACTGTCGACGATCGACGTCTCCACCGTAGCGCTGCAGACCCGCAGTGCCGGTAGCACCGCCGGCCAGCTCGTCACCGATTTCACGCTTTCGGGCACGCTGCAGTTCGGCGCGCCGCAGGCATTCGACCTTTATTCCTTCGGTCCCGAGCGCGTCGCCGAGGGTGTGCCGACCGATTCCACCGTGGGCCTGCGCTATAGCGGACTCGTCGTCTCGATGCAGTTCGCGCTGGGTGGCGATGCGGCGAGCAAGCAGTTCCGCGTGGACGAAGGCAATCTGTCCTTCGACCTGGCGAACAGCAGCGTGCGGGCACAGTCGCTCGTCGGCCATTTCCCGCTGGCGCTGAACGGGCTCGTGGCTGTGCTGCCGACGGAGGACCAGGAACGCCAGTCGGACACGGCAACGGGCACCAGTCCGGAGGACGTCGGCTTCACCTCGGTCTCCGCGCCACTTGAGCAGACGCCGCTTGCCGCGCCCTGGTACGGGCTGCGCTTCACGCTCGATCTCGGTACGTTGGGGGCGCTGCTTGGCAGTGTCGGTATCGGCGTGGAAGTACTTGCTGCCTGGCAGCCGGGAGCGGAGCCGAAGTCGACGCCGCCGCAATATCTCGGCCTCAAGATCGACACCGGCCCGGCCGAGGGCGTGCAATGGCCGTTGCAGGGCGTTCTGAGTCTCGGCTTCCGCAACTTCCAGTTTCTCACCTATATCGATGAGAACGACGCCCTGGTCTATCTGCTGCGCCTGCACCAGTTCACGCTTTCGGTCCTCGGGTTGCTCAATTTCCCGCCCGGCAACAACGACATCGTCCTGTTCGGCAATCCCGACCAGAGCGGCAGCAGCAAGCTGGGCTGGTATGCCGCCTATGCCAAGGACACGAAGGAGGAAGAGAAGGCGCAGGCAAGACCGGGCCGGGTTCGGCTGGCGGCGCCCGCGGGTGGCGAGGTGGAACCGGCCCCGCCGCCGCTGCGCCGGCATGAGAAGCTCCGCCAACTCCGCAACGCGCGGTCGGGACGGCGCTCCCGGGGGGGACCACAATGACCAAGGCCAGCAAGATCGCAGTGACCATGCTCGACGTGGGTCAGGGCTCGGGTACCTTTGTCGAGATCTATACGGGCACCAAGATCACCGCGACCGCGCTTCTCGATCTCGGTTCGGAACGTGCCAAGGACGAGGCCGGCGGCCCGTCGGTCGACTATCTCGTAAAGCAGCTCACGTCGATGACCAAACCGCGGATCGACTTCTTCTCGCTGTCCCACAGCGACAGCGATCACATCAATCTGGTGCAGGATCTTCTCGCCTTCTTCGATCCGCCCGGTACCAAGAAGCCCAAGAAGCCGATCCTGGAGATCGGCAGCGTCATCTATGGCGGCCCGCGCGTCCTCTACGCCAAGCACAGCGGCACCAACGTCCTCACCTCGATCGAAGCCTATCAGCCCAAGGGGACGACCAAGCCCCAGCCGCTGCCGTCGAACAACTCGTCCTTCTATGGAACGGCGCCGATGTTCGCGAAGGACGAGGTTGAAATACGCCTTCTTGTCGGAAATCATGTTTCGAGCGAGCCGCGTACGGTAAGAAAGAAGATCGGCGACAAGCAGTGGCGAACGGATAGCTACTCGCTGAACACCTATTCCCTCATCTTTGTCGTCGCGTTCGATGACTGGGAGTATGTGATAACTGGCGACGCGACCGGCGCAACGATTGCTCAAGCCAACTATATCATAAAGAATCAATCGGTTAAGTTTGCCAATGTCGCGGCGATGACGATGCCGCACCATTCCAGTGAGCCCACGACCTTCGGCCTCACCGCGAGCCGCACCAAGCGCCAGAGGGAGAAGGAGCGCGTTCCCGATGCCGCCAAGAAGGTCATCGACGCGTTCGCCGCCAGCGTCGCGCCGCGGACGATCCACGCCAGCGCGGAGGATGTCGGCAGCTTCCGCCATCCCTCGGCGTTCGTGATGAGCTATTTCTGGGACTATGTGGACACGACGTCATGGTATGACGACCCGGTGCTGACCGGGAACCAGCATCTCTACAATGCCTATTTCATGGAAGAGGACGATTTCAATATCGTCCTTGAGGAGATCGACCCCAAATCGAAGAAGAAAAAGAAGCGGACCGAGAATCTGCCTCCCTTTGACGACTGGTGGACCTTTGCAACCCAACACGCCATTTTCACCAATCGCTATTATGTCCGTCCCCAGGCCTATGATCCTGCAAAGAACGAGACGGCGACGTTTCCGCCCGATCCGGGCAAGGTAACGAGCATCCCGAAATCGGGTGCCACCACCAGCCCGCCTTTCGCCGTTGCCTGGCGCTATACGAGCGTCGCCTCGACCGGGAACACCGACCTCGAACGGCTCGTGAACCGCAAGGACGGCGACGATTTCGTCGCGGTTCCGGTCATGAGAATGACGAAGGATCGGGGCGCGGCAGGGAAAGCGCGACCCGTTGCCGATGCCCCCGCGGCGCTCGACACCACACCCAGCCGGACGATGGCATTACGCCCGCCTGCCCGCATTGCCGAGCTGCATGCGGGCGGCGAGCACTCCCTGCATGTCCGGCCGCTGCGCCGGCTGAGGCAGATCGATGTCTGAGCGCGGGCTTCGATCGCGAGGGGGCGCGCCATGACGCTCGACCAGATCTTTCAGGCACTGCGCGGCGACATCGTCGATGACTCGATCGATCTGGTGACTGCCGCCACCGGAACGCTTGCTTCGATGACTGCGGCGCTCGACCTGCTGCAGCTCAAGACGCATTTCGTCGTGGCCAATGCGGTCCTGACCCAGCCGGTCAATCAGGTGCTGCTACGCGGCACCGCCCGATACGGTTTGCCGGGCGCGGAGGCGGCGGGCAGCCATATGGTCGATGTGGGCGTGACGCTCACCGTGACGCTCGACCAGAGCGGCAATGCGGTGTTCACGCTGAGCTTGCTGCCACCGCCGCAGAACTGGCATTTTTCCGATACCTTCGCCAACCTGCCCGACTGCCAGCAGATCGCACAGGACGGGCAGACGGTCGAGCTGGCACCGTCCTTTCTGATCGGTCTGCCGCTGCTCGACGCGGCGCTCACCGCCACCTCGGTTGCCGGCGCCAGCGCCACGCTTTCCGGCAGCCTGCCCCAGTCGGGGGTCTTTGCCTTGCCCGCCTATGCCGGTTTGTTCCCGGGCCGCTGGCCGCTGGCGGCGAGCGGCACGCTGACCTTGCCCGCCAGCTACGACCTGCCCCCCGATCTGGAGATGCTGGCGACCGTCGGCGGCAGCACGCTGCCGTTCGGCGACACGACCCTGTTCGACCTGGGCTTCGAGATCGAGATCCAGACCGGGTTCGATGCCGACAATTACGGCTATACCGCCGTCTCGATCCTCAGCCTGGCCGGCGTGGTGCAGTTCGATGCAGATCACCGGCTGCGCCTGATCGTTGCGATCATGACGGTGCAGTCGACCTGGCGGCTGCTGGTCGAAGCCGATCCGGATACGATCCGCATCGGCGACCAGATCGAGAATGTCGCGGCGCTGCTCGGGCTGACAGTCGAGCAGCTCATCTCCCCCGACACGCTCGATACCTTCAACGCCTTCTACCTCTCGTCCATCGAAATCTGGCTGCCGGCCTATCAGGGCAGCCTTCTGGACGGACTCGGTGCGCTCGCCTTCGACGTCTCGCATATCGGCGTGACGCTCAAGTCCGATCGGGTCTGGAACCCGCCCATTCCCTTTGTGCGCGTGATCGACACGGGCATGCGCTGGGATATCGGCTGGATGATCGGCGCGGACAACAAGCCCGAGATGTTCACCTTCGGAACCGTGTTTGGCGGGCTCAATGTCGGCGTTCCGGACGGGGAGGCTGCGGTGCGGCCCTCGGGTCGGAACCTGCCCCTGCTGTCGGGGCCGAATCCGGCGATGGGCGATGCGCGTGCGGTGACGGTGCTCGCGGCGGACGAGGACCCGGTCGACGGGCCGAACGAGGTGGACAGCTTCACCGTGGACCTGGCGGGCTACATCCCTTCCTTCATGCTGGAAGGGCGGCTGCGCACCAATGACCAGATCCCGATCGGCTATGCCTTCAACCAGTTCTTCGGCAACCCCGGTCCGCCGACGCCGGACGATATGCGGATCACCGCGTTTTCATTCCTGGCCGATCCGCTTCGCCTGACCTTCCAGGCCGAAGCCGTCGTTGCGATGAACTGGTCGATCCCGTTCACCAACTCGGTGAGCCTCGACCTGATCGGACTGCGCTTCAACATCGATGTGCGGCAGGCCGCGGTGGGCGGGTCGATTGCGGGCACGCTGCAGCTGACAGGCGGGGGCAGCGGCGTAGCGCAGCCGCAATTCACCGTCAGCGCCAGCTACCCGCCTTCGGGCCGCGGTAGTGAATGGACCTTCCGGGGGGTGTTGAACCAGAACGCGCCGCTCGAGCTGGTGACGCTGGTCGCGAATCTGCTGACCGATAACCCGCCGGACAATCTCCCGACGCTGAACGTCGAGACGATGGCGATCTCGTTCGGGTCGACGAGCAAGTCCTACAGTGTCGAGGGATCGATCCTGGCACGTTGGCAGTTCGCGCCATTCGGCACGCCGCTGACGGTTTCGGCGCGGGCTTCTGCCGCGATCTCGCGTCCGGACAGCAACACGAGCCCGACCGGCTATCTGGCGGGCAGCTTCGATATCAACCGGTTCGGTCTCTACGCCTCGCGCGATATCGGCGTCGAGTTCCCGACCTATACCTTCCGCGTCCTGTTCGGTGACAATTACCTGCAGGCCCAGACCGCCTGGATCGGCGAAGGTGAGGGGCGCCATCAGATCATCACGCTCCAGCTGAGCTCGATCACGCTCGGAGAGATTCTCGAATATCTCGTCAACCTTGCCGCTCCGACGCTCGGCTATCATTTGCCCCCGCCCTGGGATCTGCTCAATCAGGTCGATCTGTCGCGTTTCGCGCTCACGCTCGACCCTACGGAGCAGACGATCGCGCTGACTTATGACGTGAACGTCGATCTGACGATCTTCCGTGTCGACAAGATCGGCGTGAAATACAGTCGCAAGCAGGGCGAAGGCAGCGTCAACCTGATCCTGGAGGGCGCCGCGCTGGGCCAGGACTATACCGGTGACGATGCGCTCGACTGGGACGTGATCAACGACAGTCCGCCCGATCTGGTGCCGGCCAACACTGCCGTGATCGACCTGCGCTACCTGGCGTTCGGCCAGCATGTGAAGGTCAACAATATCGAGGGTCTGGATACTGTCCGCGCCGTGCTCCTGCAGATGGAGCATGCGATGAAGCCGGTATCGCCCGATCAGTCGCCGATCGGGCAGCCGGGCGCGAACGGCGTATCCTTCGACGCCGACAGCCAATGGTTGATCGGGCTCGATATCGGTATCGCCGGGGTGATCGACCTGGGGCTGATCTTCAACGATCCGCGGTTGTACGGCCTGTCGATCTCGCTCGGCGGGCCGGATGCTGGCTCGCTTGCCGGCCTCTACTTCGAGATTCTCTACAAGAAGATCACCGACTCGCTCGGCATGTTCCGCGTCGAACTGCAACTGCCCGAAGCGTTCCGCCATCTCGAATTCGGCGAGGTGTCGATCACCCTCGGCGTCGTGGTGGTCGAAGTTTACACCAACGGCAATTTCAAGGTCGATCTGGGCTTTCCCTATAATCGCGATTTCACCCGATCGTTCAGTGTCGAGGTGTTCCCCTTCATCGGCCGCGGCGGCATCTATTTCGGGCTTCTCGACGGTAACAGCTCCAGCCGGGTGCCGGCGATTACCAACGGCTTCTTTGCGCCGGTTATCGAACTCGGCATCGGTCTCGCCGTCGGTGTGGGCAAGGATTTCAGCGTCGGCGTACTGAGCGCAGGCGCGTTCATCGAACTGCAGGTCATCTTCGAGGGTGTTTTCGCGCGCTTCCTGCCGAGCAACGCCGGCGCGGACACGGCACTCTATTATTGGGTGCGCGGCATCGCCGGGCTTCACGGCAAGATCTACGGCCAGGTCGATTTCGTCGTCATCAAGGTGAACGTGACGCTGGAGGCGTCGGCGACGGTGACGCTCACGCTCGAATCGCACCAGCCGACCCTGGTCGAGATGGAGGTCGACGTCACTGCGCGCGCGACAGTGAAGATCCTCTTCATCAGGATCCATTTCAGCTTCCACGTGACGGTGTCGTTCGACTTCACCATCGGCAGCAAGTCGACCACGCCGTGGATCCTGGCGCCGGCGAACAGCGCAGGCAACCAGGGGCAGAGTCTGACCGCGCCGCGCGGGACCGTCGCGTCGCCGGGCTCGTCCGCCAGCCTCTATCGCTTGAACCGCGCCCGCCGCGATGTGCGCAGGGCGGTGCTGCGCAGCGCGCATCTGCGCAAACTGCATGAGGCGGGCCTGATCCCCGCGCCGGCGACACCGCGCAGCCTGATGATGGACAGGGCCAGGGACCGGCGCGGCAGGACCGGCACGCGGATGGCAGCCGTGCAGGGCGTTGGCGAGACGCTCAACTGGGATCCCGATTTCAAGGTCTTCGGCGAGGATTCTCCGCGCCAGATCCCGCTGATCCTGCTCCCGGCCTTCAGCTGCGACGATGTCGCGCTCGGCTGGTCGTCGGCACCTGCAGCGACGACCCCGTCCTACAAGATCGTCATGCAACTCTGGGCCGAGACCGGGACCGTCACCGATCCGGAAAGCATCGCGGACAGCTATCGGCGCCACACCGACACCAGCGCGCATGCCGAGAGTGTGGACGAGATGCCCGCGGCCGAGCTGATCGAGACGTTCCTGCGCTGGGCAATCTATGCGGTAACCAATCCCAAGGGCGGCACCGCGGAAGCCGACGTGACCGCCGGGCAGCTTTCCTATCTCGCGGATGAGATGGCGGCGGGCGACCCCGCGACGCGCACGGCCTTCACCTTCTCCACGCTCGACAGCTTCCTCGAAACGAATGTCCGCCTGACGGTTGGCGGCCAGCCGGACCGACAGTCCTCCGATCTGAGCGCGATGCCGGTGGCCGTGCCGCCGGTGTTCGGCTTTGCGTGGAGCGGCGACGTGTCGGGTTCGGTCGATCTCGCCACCTTCAACATGATCGGCCCGGACTATATCGCCGACGTCGCCGCCTATCAGCAGCGCTTCACCCCGACCGCGGCGCAATCCAGCGCCGGGCCGAACGAGGCGGCAGCCACGGTATCCTTCGCCAGCCACATGTTCTCGGACTGGTGCCTGATGCTGACGCGCTCGGCCGTGGATGAGGCGCAGAAGCAGCTTGCACGCTGGGACGTGCGCCCCGCGGCGGTGACCAGCCTCGATGCGATCGCCGGCACCTTTACGAGCACCGATGTCCCCTATGCCGTGCGCGACGGCGATACCTTGGATTCGGTGGCGCTGGCGCTCGGCGTGACCACGGAGGATCTGCTCTATCTCAACGACGGTCTGGCCACGCTTTTGAGCACGACTGCGGCTGGAACGGAAATCGACATCGTTCTGGGCGTGGCGCCTGAAGCGATCGCGCTCGACAATGCCGATCGCACGCTGGTGCCCGGTCGATACACCGTCGATCACATCGCCTATCAGGTCCGCGCCGGGGATACGCTGTCGGGGATCGCGACCAGCTTCGGCCTGGCCGGTCCGACCAGCCTGCTGTCCGACCCGACGCTTGCCGTCAATCCGGCCTTGCTGCGTACCGATGCGGTCTTCACTGCGCCGGCGACGCACTATACCGCGCCCGCCGGGTTCAGCGCGCTCCAGTCCGCCTCCTTCTTCTTCGCGCGCTTCCAGGAGACGCGCACGCTGCCCGACCGGCAATGGTATGTCGATCTGATCCTGCACTGGAATGCGCAGGCCCTGAGCGATCAGCAGCCCGGCGATCCGATCGCGCCGGGGATAGGGCTGAAGCTGCCGGTCGCGCTCGGCGATCTCACCGAACCGGCCCAGGCCAATTATACCAGCCAGGTCGGCGACAGCGTCAACGCCATCGCCGCCATGGCCGATCTCGCGCAGAACTACGCGTCCGGGACGGCCGCGACGGTGCCGGGCTGGGCCACCTATCGCGATGCGATGGTCGCCGCCTTCACTGCAGGATCGGGCGGCGCCGCGGCGCCCGCGCTGGTTCCCACCGTCGTGACGATTCTGCCGGGCGAAAGCCTCGATCATCTTGCCCGCCGCAGCTACATTTTCGGCGGGCAGGGGACGCCCGACGTCGCCGGACTGATCGGCTGGATTGCCACCGCACCCGATCTGCTCGCGGTCCACGCAGCGCTGGGTATCGACGGGTTCACGCTCGACACCAATGTCTATCCCAGCTTCAATTCGGTGTCGCAGGCGCTCGCGCTGGACATCGCCGAACTTGCCGGACAACTGGCCACGGACGATCTGGTGCCGGTACTTGCCGACGACGAGCCCGCCTGGGTGGTTACCGACGTGCCGGTCGTCGAAGTCGACGTCCTTGTTCCGCTGATCCTCGCCGGCAAGAGCTTCACCGACATCAGCGCGCAGAGCAGCCGCCAGCTCATGGCCGGGCTGCGTCTGCCTGCACCGGTTGCGGAAAAAAATGGCGATCCGCCGCGTGCGACTGGCCCGATGACGGCGATGGCTGCGCTTGCGGGCCAGCAGTTCACCGGGCCGCCACCGGGTACCGGCACCACCCCGGCGATCACGATCGCCGCAACGCTCGACACGGGCTATGGCTGGATCGGGCTCGTCGACAGCACCTCCGCCGATACGGGCGAGAGCCGCGACGCGCTCGCCGCCCGGGCGTCCGCCGCGCTGTCGAGCAATCGCCGCCTGACGCGCAACGCCGCAGCAGCGCCGAAGGCGGGTGCGATCCTTCAGCTCGACAGCGTTTCGCAGCTCGATTTCACCTACACGCAGACCGAACTGGGCAACCAGTATCCTGCGGCGGCGATGACCATTGCACCGTTCGCCGGCCCGGCTGCGCTGCCGCTTACGGCCGAGGTGCCGGTGACCCACGGCCTTTCGAACCGGATCGAGCTGCAGGTGACCTCACCGCTCGCCATTCCTGCCACGGGCACCGCCCCCAAGACCGGCAACCCCAGCCTCTGGCCCTTCTCGGCGACCGTGCAGGCACTTGCGCTTGCCGGCGCATCGACGCCCTATGAGCTCGTCAAGTCGGCGCCGGAAGGGGTGGCGGGCAGCGAGCCCGAGACGCTGCTCTCGTCGAGCTACGGCACGTTGTTCTCGGCCAAGGTCAAGACCCTGCCGGGCTCGCGGACGCTCTACCAGCTGCTCGGCACCGACGATGTCCAGCGTCAGACGCTGCTGCACCTGTGGCAATATCTCGCGGAGAATGACAGCCCTGCGCCAACGCTTTCGCTGTTCGTCTCGCCCGATCCCGCGGCCGCCAATATCCAGGGCCTCGCCCAGGTCGCGCTCGACGATCCGGTGTCGGCGATCGTGAAGACCAACCTTTCCACCCAGACGGTGCCGGGACTGGCGGACGTGCATCCGCAGCTCCGCGCCCAGGCAACTGCGCCGCGTGACGCCCAGCCGGTCTATGCAGCCGCGCTCGACGACATACCGGGGTTCCTCAAGCTGCTCTGGGAAGGCGTCTCGGTGGGCGGAGCCGGCTATTATCTGACGCTGCAGGACGCCAGCGGCGGCGGGCTTCCGGCGACGATCTTCACCGGCAATGGCGAGGCGCTGATCTACTTCCTCGTCATCGCCGGCGCGCAACAGGGATCGGCGCCGGCGGGGCGGTCGCTTCTCCCATTCAACACCTGCGCGCTGATCGGCCCCGGCCTCGATGCCTCGGCCTCGACCGTCTATCTCGAAGCCGCCGACGGCAGCGACATGACGCGCATCGCCACAGTGCCGCCGGGCAATGCGGGCATGAGCATGGTGATCCCGATGGCGCCGACCGATCCGGCTACGGCTGCCGATCGGACGCTGCAGCTCTTCTCGATGGCAAGTTTCGGCGTCGGCCAGCCCGGTGCGACCTTCTACGCGGACCGGCCCGGTATGCCGGTCACCCCCGAAGCGAAGGACGATCCGGAATTGACTGCGGCGGCGCGCCAGCGGCTCGCCCGCCGGGCGCGGGCGCGCGGCGCGCTCTATGAGGATCCGGAGCCGACGCGCTGGAGCTACAGCCAGGCATTCCCCGTCGCGCAGATGGGGCCGGTTTCGAGCGCGCCCGCCGTGTCGGGGCTGCCGCTCCCGGCCGCGGACCCCTATCGCGGGATCAACGCCGGAAGCACGCTTGCCGAAGCAACGCTCAAGGTCGGTTTTCTCGATATCTTCGGGAACGCGACAGCGCAGGATCAGGCCAAGTCGATCGACCTCCCGATCGGCTATACCGACGTGCTCGTGCCCTTTGAGACATGGCCCGCGCTGGCGACCGGCTTTGGGCTGGCAACGGGTTCCGTCACCGGGACCGTCGCCATTGGGGTCACTTTCGCAAGCCAGGCCGGGGTGCTCATGCCCGCCTTGAGCGGCCCGGCTGAAAGCGCGGTGGCGGCGGCGGAGAATCAGGCCGCGACCTATGAGACGGTCTATTATCAGCTCTCGCAGCCATCGCTCACGCTGGCGTTCGCATCGACCCTCTACACCCAGGCGAGCGGCACGAACGCTGGACGACCCCAGCCGGTCGATCTGTCTACGCAATTGCCCGCGCTCTGGCGGTTTGCCGCAGCGAGTCTGCTTTATGCGCGCGCGGTGGCCGGGCTTCAGCCGGAGCGTCCGCTGGCGGCCGGCGCGCAGACGATCGGCGCGTTGACCCAGACCTATGGGATCGGCAGCGACGTGCTGGCGGCGGCGCAGGTCAACGCACGTGCCTATGACATTCTCGGCGGCCAGGTGCTGACGATCCCCGCGCAAGTGCCCTTCGCCGAGAACCAGACCGCCAACGCGATCCAGGCTGTCGTCCGGCCGGGCTGGCCCCAGCCCGCATCCGGTTCGGGGCTGCTCGCGCTGCCGCAAAATGCCGATCACCTGCCGCTGCGCCCCGGCAGTTTGCTTGCGATCCGCGACCGGTCGGTTCCCGTGCCGCCGTCCGATCCGGTGCCGTCACTCGGAACGATCGCCGGGCAGGCGGGCAGCACCGCGCCGCTGCTGGCCGAGGACAACCACGCCGCCACCGACATCCTGGCGGGCGGGGTCACTCTCATCTTCGATGGACTGACCGTCACCACCGCGGCGCCGGGCACCGCCGGCGTGCGCAGCTTCGACGACATCGTCGCGGCCTTTGCGGGGCAGGGGGTGATCGTGTTCGTCGGCGACGTCGGCGCGCAACTCGCCGACCAGACCGGCACGCTGGTGGCGGGCAGCACGATGGTCGCCAAGCGCTATCTGGTGCCGCTCCCGACAATCGGCGAACCCTATGAGACATTGGCGAGCAACGGCAGCGGCGCCGCGGTCGCGGATTTGGCTTCGCTCAACGCCGCCACCGTCAACATCTTCGACACCGGTGCGCTGGTCTATCTCGGCGACTTCCCGGGCAGCCCTGCGGCGCAGGAATCGAGCACCACGACACTGGCCGAATTCTGCAATCAGTACGGGACGACGCCGGCACTTCTGTTCGATGCGCTCGCGCAGCAGACGCCACAGCCGACCTTGCCCGAGGGAGAGGCGCTGACCATCCCGGGCATGCTCGCACTGCCTCAAGACGCGGCCTCGCTGCGCATTCCGTGCCCGGTACAGGCCTCCGATACGCTGACCGGGATCGCTGGCCGCTTCGCCTATCCCAGCAACGGGCTCGACCAGCTGGGACTCGACAACGAATATATGCCGGGCCTGTTCGTGCCGGGTCAGACGGTGACGGTCAGCGCGGGCGGCAACAGCTACGATACGACCACTCAGGCGGGCGACTCGATCGGCTCGGTGCTCGCGCGCCTTCAGGCGAAGTCGAGCGATGTCACCCTCGCCATCCTCATGACCTCGATCGGGCCACAGACAGGGTTGCTTGCCCAGGGGGCATTGCTGTCCTGCCCGCCCGCGGTAATGCCCGGAGCGGCAGGCACCGCGCTTTCGCCCGTCCAGGCAGCAGCGGCGTTCGGCATCGACGACGCTGCCTTTCTCGCCGCCAATGCCGGGCTCAAAGGGTTGCTCAAGTCCGGCGTGACGGTGAGCGGCCCCGGGCCGAACCCGGTGACGGTCGATACGGCGCCGCAGGACAGCATCACAGCGCTGCTCGCGCGGATGGCGGCGGCGGGCGCACAGATCGATGTGGCGCAGCTCGCCCAGATCAATGGCGACCTTGCGTTCCTCGCCGCCGGCGCGCTCGCGCTTCTGCCGCCGGTGCCATTGACGATGGCCGTGTCGGTCCCCGCCGCGGCCGGGCCGTTCGCCGATCCGGTCGTGCCGCTGCAGGTCGCACTCACCCTTGCGCGTCCGCCTTCGCGGATCGACCCGGCCTTTGCAGCGGGGAGCGATGTCGAGACCTTCACCAGCCGTATCGGTGCGCCCGTCTCCTCGTCGGGGGCAGGTGGCGGCAAGGGTATGGATCAGGACAGTTTCGGGACGCTGCTCGCGCAGCTGTTCCCGACCCTGCGCCTGGTGACCGGCCGAGTGGCCGGCGCGACCGACGAATTGTGGTTCCTGCCCTTCGATGCTTCGGGAATCTCGACGCTCGACGTGGAAGGTGTGTTCGATCCGCCGGGGGGGCAGGGTGGCAAATGGCCCCGCTATTTCGCCTTGCGGCCGCTCTACGGGCGACTGGTGTCACTGCAGGGGATCCAGCTGCCGTCCCTCAATCCCGACGGCACGCTCGAGCACGATACGCCGCGTTCCGATCTCATTGGCATCGATGTCGAGCCGATCGCCCAGCGTATCCTCCAGGACGTCGATCAGTACCTTTCGGCGCAATATGCCGGTCCGCTCTATGCCGATGCCGCGGTGCGGGCGTCGCTGCTTTCGGTGATCGCGAGCAAGCGCGTACTGGCCTCCGCTGTCGCCAATGGCATCGCGCCGGTCTTCGAGCAGACCGATCCCGGCCTGAGTTCCGCCATCCGCGCCGCCGCGGCCCAGCTTCGCCAGGCGTTGTCGGTCAGCCTTGCTCAGGGCTATTCGGTCTCGACAATCCTGCAATATGTCTCGACCTGCAGCTCGGCCTGGACCGGCGAAAGCCCGCCGTCTCCGGCGCGCCTGCTCGGCAATGCCGTCGGGCGGCAGGACGACGAGAGTTCGGCCGGAATGCATTATGCGATCACCGCGGCCAAGACCCGGCTCGATGCGGCGAGCGACTATGTCAGCTTCCTGCTCACTCTGAACGATCCGGCGCATGCGCAGGAGATCGCGCTCGATCTCGACTATGCCTTCAGCAATCTGGAGTTCGACATCGATCCGATCACCGTCGATGTGGCGACCACCTACGACGCGTCGGACTGGCTTGCCTTCACACCGGTGCTGACGCCTGCGACGATGCCGCAGGGCACCACGACCAGCCTGGGCAGTGTCCAGGTGCCGATCCCCCTTCGCGCCTTCCCGCAATTGCCGACATTGCGGGGACAGATGGTGGGTAAGGACCCGGTGACCACGCTCGCCGAGGCGGCGCTGTGGACCTATGGGCTGCGCTATTCGCACGAACATGCGAGCCAGGACGACGTGCATCTCGAGGTGCGCTTCAACCAGCCGCCGGGGGGGGCGGCCAAGCTGGCCGAAGCGAGCGACGCGCTGGCGACCGCCCTGATCTCGTACAGCGCCGTGGGGACGGGGCTGTGGGACATGCTCAGCTTCTATGCCGATCCCACCAAGGGCGATGCGCAGACCGCGGCGAACGCCGCGGCGAGCTTCGCGAGTCTGGCCGCCACGATCGCTACGGCCTGGCAGGCGCATTGGCCCGATCTCGAACAGCTGCGGCTGATGGCGGCTTCCGCTGCGGAAGATGTGCCGCCGGGCCTGTTGCCGGCTGTCTATGACTTCGGAATCGAGCTCGACTATGTGCAGGAGATCGGCGGTCCGGTGGCGGTGAGCGATGTCCGTGTGACGTGCGGCAGTGCCGGTCCGGGACCGTCCGGCGAGTGGCCCGAGCTCGTCTTCCGCACGGTCGACGGCGTGCCCGTCAATACTAGCCGGAGCGCGATCTCGTCGACCGAGAGCCGCTACACGCTCGAGCGGCAGGTGCCGGCGGGAAGCTACGCCGATGTGACGTTGCTCTGGCACGATATCGCGATGGCGGCCTATCAGAACGCCACCGCATCGCTGATGGTCACGCGCAACCAGAATCTGTCGGCCGACTTCACGACCAATCCCGATTTCGTCCTTTCGACAGACCAGGTCAGCGCCGCCTCCACGGTGACGCCGATCAACAGCGAGGACATGCGGTTCGACATTACCGCGCTCGGTTCGGACCTCGGCTCGGCATTGACCGCGGCGTTCCAGGCCCTGTTCGGTACCACGGGCTATGTGGGGCAGCCGGTGACGCTGGCGCTAAGCTACGGATATGAGTTGCTGGCCGATACGGGTGAAGCGCCGCTGGTGACCTATCTGCCGATCGCGCTCTACCCCGATCAACAGCTTGGCGCCACGACCGGGGCCACGATCCAGACGGCTGTCGACGGCTGGATCGACGCTCAGGCCCCGAGCCGCAATGGTGGCGAGATCGTTGTATCGCTTGCGCTCTATTCGCAGATCCAGAACCGCGAAAAACTGACCCTGCTGACGATCGAGCGTCTGGTCTATCGCCTCGCCGGGAGTAGCTGAATTCTGAGTCTTGTAGTTGGGGTGGGATGACGGGCATCAGGTGTTTGGCGCCGCCACGCGCCGCTTCGAATCCAGCTGCCCGAGCCTTTGAATCCCTCGGGATTCGGCTCCAGCGCATCGAAGATGGACGGGGCAGTTCCCCCGACCGACTGCTGCGTGCGCAGGAGCCGTCCTGCCAGCTATGGCTTCAGGATCACGGCCGCCGCAGCAACGTCACCGTGCCATGGCATCCATCGGCGCATACGCTGACGATCGCCAGTGATCCCGAGGGCATGTCCCACAATTCCTTGACGGCCTGGCTGAGGTCGCGGGCGCCGGTTGCCGCGAAGGTATCGCCGATCGCGACCGATCCGCCATTCGGATTGACCCGGTCCCAGGGGAAGGGGCCGCACTCGAAATCCACGGCGGCGCGCTCGCGGGTCCAGCCGGGATTTTGGAGCGCAGCGACATTCGCCGGCACCTGCGCGGCGAACGCTTCGTGGATCTCTCACAGCGCGATATCCTCGTAGCGCAGCCCGTGCCGGGCGAGCAGCCGCGGGATCGCGAAGCTCGGCGCCATCAGCAGACCATCGACACCGTGGTCGACCGCTACGATCTCGTGATCGACCAGCTCTGCATGGCGCGTGCCCTCGGGAAGCCGGGCCAGCCCCTGCTCGGTCGCGACCCAGCAGGCTGCGGCGCCGTCGGTGATCGGCGAGCTGTTGCCCGCGGTCAGCGACCCCTTGCCCGACTTGTCGAAGGCGGGCGGGAGGGCGGCAAGCTTCTCGGCCGAGTTATCGGCACGCGGATTGGCGTCGCGCGCGAGCTCGGAAAGCGGAATGACAAGATCGTCGAAGAAGCCCCGCTCCCAGCCCGCAACCGCGCGCTGATGGCTCTTCAAAGCCCAATCGTTTTGCGCCTCGCGCGTGATACCCCATTGCTGCGAGGTCTCTTCCATATGATCGCCCATCGTGCGACCTGTAATGCGGTTAGCCCAGCCCTTGACCGGCAGGGTCAGGTCGTCGGCGGTCAGCGCCTGAAGAGCGGCGGCGGCGGGCGGGTCGGTACGAAACAGCTTCACGATCCGCTTGGATGCGTCGAGCTTCAGGCCGATCGGCGGATTGCTCATCACCTGGGCGCCGCCGACCAGCGCGAGATCGACCGAGCCGCCGAGCATGCCGGCGGCGGCGAACGCCGCGATCATGCTGGTCGAACGGGCGAGCACCGCCGAGAAGGTGGGAACGGTCGGGTCGAGCTTCGCATCGAGCCAGACCTCGCGCCCGATATTGCTCCAGCCGAGGCTCGGGATTACCGTGCCCCAGACGAACAGGTCGGGACGCGTCTTTGCCGCCATGGCCTGCACTAGCGGCACCGACAGGCTGATCGCGTCATGATCGGCAAGCGCCCCGCCGCCGCGCCCGAACGGGGTGCGAAGGCCGGAGGCCACAAAGATCTTTTTGTGCGAACGCTGCATGATTGATCCCCTGGACATCGGTGGGACTGTTGGCGACTGCTGACGTGCCTGGCCTTCTCCGGGAAAACGTCATCGCATATCGCAGACTTGGCTTATGATTGAAGCGCCATCGTTCATGGTGTCTGCGGATCCGGGTTCCACTTTCCGAAGCGCAATCGGGCAAGCCAATATAAGGGGCACAGGGCTAGTATGATTACGGATGTGAATTGCGCACCGCTCTGCCGGACCCAGACGGGGAATACTTCGACCTGACCATGAAGAACGCCGCCGCAGTCATCATGAGCGCTAGGCACATGCGCCAGAGATGCCGAGCAATTCGGTCGCGTCCTCTTATCCCACCGCGCAGGATCACTTTGAGATCAAATGGGCCTCCCAGCAGTGCTGCATCGAGATCATGTTCGGCCGTATGAAGGACTGGCGCCGGGTTGCGCCCCGCTACGATCGATGCCCAACCGCCTTCTTCTCCGCCATCGTGCTCGCTGCCACCGTCATCTTCTGGCTATGACCATGCGTCCTGACCTTAGTTCAACCAACTCTATGTGATTTCATTCGATCGCCGACATTCTGACGAGACCGAAACTCGGGCCGCTCCTCTTGTCAGCACCGCTTGAACTATCTTCCGCACCTCGGGGCTGCACCATTGCCTACCGTGAGTGGCGGTTCCTCTCCGTCCCACCTCTATGTCGAATGACCTGTCGCGGTGTTGCGCGTAGGGCAACAGCTGCGTCGCTTTTCGCGATAACGGGCGATGCTTCAGCACCGTAGGGACCGCGCGATCGCAACATTCAGGGGGCGCGCGTGATCCGGACCATCTTCCTCGTAACAACGACATTGTGGGCTGGGTCGGCCACGGCGCAGCAGGCGCCGAACGATACCGCGGCCGGCCAGGAAATCATCGTCACCGGCACGCGCTCGGCGGGTCGCGCGGCGATCGAATCGTCCGCGCCGGTGGACGTGGTCACCAACTCGGCGATCGAGGGCACCGGCTATCCCGACCTCAGCCGCGCGCTCAACTTCCTCCAGCCCTCGGTTAATTTCGCTCGCGCAGCGACCACGGCGAGTGCGGCCAACACCCGGCCGATCACGCTGCGCGGTCTTTCCCCCGATCAGACCCTGGTGCTGGTCAACGGCAAGCGCCGGCACGCCAATGCGGTACTCAACGTCAACAACAGCATCGGTCGTGGTGCAGCCGGTGTCGACTTCGATACCATCCCCGAAAGCGCGATCGAGAGGATCGAGATCCTGCGTGACGGCGCCGCCGCTCAATATGGATCGGATGCGATCGCAGGCGTGGTCAACATCATTCTCAAGTCCAATGCCCGCGGCGGCTCGGGCAGCGTGCTCGGCGGCGTTACCGCAGAGGGCGACGGGCTGAACGGCATGGCGACCGCCAGCGCCGGCTTCGGATTGGGTAAAGGCGGCCATCTAACCGTGACCGCGCTCGCCCGTCACCAGGAGCCAACCAACCGCGCATTTACCGACCAGCGGTTCGGCCGCGTCACCTATCGCATCGGCGATCCACTTGCCACAATAGCGAGCCTAACGCTCGATGCGGGCGTGCCGGTCGGCGATTTTAAGCTGTACGGGTTCGGCACCGTCACCCGCAAAGTGTCGAACAACGCCGCCGGCTTCCGCGTTCCCGGCTTTTCGCCGCTTTATCCGAACGGCTTCCTGCCGATCATCGAGCCGACGATCTGGGATGTGGGCGGCACGATCGGCGTCCGGGGGCGTTTCGGCCCTCTCAAAGCCGATCTCAGCCAATCCTACGGTCACAACAAGGCGGATTTCCGGGTGTTCGATACCGCCAACGCGTCGCTCGGGCTCGCCAGCCCGTCGCGCTTCGATTCGGGGGGCGTTACCTATCAGCAGCATGTGACCGACTTCGTGCTGGCATTGTCGCTCGACGGGGTAATGGCGGGTGGCAATATCGCTGCAGGCGCGCAGTACCGGCATGAAAGCTATGCGATCCGGAACGGCGAGCCGCTCGCCTATGCCGGGACGGGCGCGGACGGCTTTGCAGGTTTCAACCCGCGCAACCCCACCGATGCCGGTCGTGACGCCTATGCTGGCTTCCTCGACATCGAGCTGCGTCCCGTCCAGCCGCTGCTGATCGGGGGGGCGCTGCGTTACGATCGTTATGACGATTTCGGGGGGCAGATGACCTGGCGCGCGACCGGCAGGCTCGATGCCGCGCCCGGCGTCGCAGTACGTGCTACCTTCGGGACCGGCTTCAAGGCGCCGTCGCTCCAGCAGCAGTTCTACAGCGCGGTGCAGGGTGCGCTGAGCGCCGGCGTGCTGGTCAATGTCGCCACGCTGCCGGTGTCCGACCCGGTCGCCCGCGCGCTCGGTGCGGCACCGCTCAAGCCGGAGCGCTCGCGCAACTTGACCGCCGGTGTGGTGTTCGGGCCGTTCGAGGGGTTCACTTTCACCGCCGACTATTTCCACATCCGCATCCGTGACCGTATTGCGCTCAGCGAGCAACTCGGCGGCGGCGCGGTCAATGCGATCTTGCGGGATGCGGGCATCACCGGCTTCAGCCAGGTACGGTTCTTCACCAACGCAGTCGACACCACGACCAAGGGTGTCGAGGTGACCGCGCGATGGCAGGGTGCACTGAGTCCCCAGACGCGGCTGTCGGTCGCAGCGGGCTATAGCTGGCTCGACAACCGCCTCGACACCCTGCGTCCCAACCCGGTGCTGCCTGCGCTGCCGCTGCTCGCGACCAAGTCGATCCTGTTCCTGACCCAAGCGCAGCCGCGCGCCAAGGGCACGGTCCAGGCGAACCTGACGCATCTCCGGTTCGAGATCACCGCCGGCATCACCGCGTTCGGCACCTACACCTCGGCGCCGCTGGTCAGGGCGCAGACGTTCGGCGGAAAGGAATCGGCCGATCTCTCCGGCGGCTACGCCTTTGCCGATGGGCTGCGTTTTCAGCTCGGTGTCCAGAATCTGTTCGACGCGCGGCCGGACACGATTATCGACCAGGCGACCGCGATCGCCGCGACCGGGGGCAGCTTTCCCACCGGCGAGGAGACGCCGCTGGGACTCAACGGCCGCAGCTACTACGCGCGCCTGTCGGTGCGCTTCTGATGCTCGATCGGCGGAGGTTGCTTGCAATGGCGGCGATCGCGGCGGCCGCCGCGCGTTTCAGCTATGCCGGGGCGACCGCACGAGTTCGTGACGCCCGACCACGACAAACCCGCGACCCGTTCGCGCTCGGCGTCGCTTCGGGGGATCCGGCACCGGACGGCTTCGTGCTTTGGACACGTATTCTCGGCGTGGCGGAGGATGTCGCGGTCGCCTGGGAAGTCGCGGAGGACGAGGGGTTCAGGCGGATCGTGCGCACGGGCCGCGCGCTCGGGGCGAAAGGGCGTGCCGGCGCGGTGCACGTGCGATTGCAGGGGTTACTCCCCGGGCGGCGTTATTTCTATCGCTTCCATCTCGGCGACGCGGTCAGCCGGGTCGGATGCACCGCCACGATTCCTCAGGATCCCCGCGTGTTGCGGCTTGCGCTCACCTCGTGTCAGCATTGGGAGCAGGGGTGGTTTTCCGCCTATCGCGACATGATTGCGCAGCGGCCCGACGCGGTGCTTCAGGTCGGCGACTATGTCTATGAGAAGTCTTTCGGCGCGGGACCGGACGTGCGCGCATTCGACGCGCCCGAGCCGCGCACGCTGGAAGCGTATCGCGCGCGCCATGCGCTCTACCGCAGCGACCGCGATCTGGCCGACGCCCATGCCGGGCTGCCCTTCATCGTCTCATGGGACGATCACGAGGTGGAGAATGATTATGTCGCGGGCGAAGGCGTGGCTACGATCGATCCTGTCGCCTTTGCTCGACGCCGCGCCGCTGCCTACCAGGCCTATTTCGAGCACATGCCGCTTGATCCCGCGCGCCTGTTGCCGGGCGGGGAGGCGCGGCTCTATCGCCGCTTCGCATGGGGGCGGCTGGCGAGCGTTCATATGCTCGACACCCGTCAATACCGTACGCCACAACCCTGCGCGGCGGGGCAGCGCGGGGGGCAGATTATCCGCAACTGCGCGGAGGCCGCTATGCCGGGTGCCTCGATGCTCGGCGCGGCGCAGGAGGCGTGGTTACAGCGCGGGCTACGCCGGGAATCCACGGCCTGGACGCTGGTTGCCCAGCAGACCCTGTTCTCCCGCCTCTATCTTCCGCAGGGCCGGGACGCGGCCTATTCGGATATCTGGGACGGCTATGCCGCGGCCCGCGAACGCGCGCTGGCCGCGCTTGCGCAGCCGGCAGTGCGGAACCCCGTGCTGCTCGGCGGGGACGTCCATTCCTTCTGGATCAACGACGTGAAACGCGATTTCGCGCGGCCTGAGTCGGCCACGGTCGCCACCGAGATCGTCACCAGTTGCCTCGCGTCGCGCAATGGGCCGGAGGCGCTGTTCGGACGAGCGCGGTCGCTCAATCCCCATGTGCGGTTTCTCGATAACGCCCATGCCGGCTACGCCTTGCTGGACGTCACGCCCGCGCGCCTCATGATCGACATGCGCGCGGTGAACAGCCTCGTCGATCCGGACAGCGAATGCCGCTCGCTGACGCGTTATGCCGTCGAATCCGGACGTCCCGGAGCTGTTGTCACAATCTCGTGACACAGGGGCGCTAGCCGTGCGCGCATGTTGCGGCAGGCGCCTCCGCTCGAAGCGATCGAGATTTTCGTCGCGGCGGCCGGCGGCGCAAGCTTCCGGTCGGTGGCGCGCGAGCTTGCACTCAGTCCGTCAGCGGTCAGCAGACGCATCGCCGCGCTCGAGGCGTTTCTCGGCACGCGTCTGTTCGACCGGAACGGTCAGTCGCAGCGGTTGAGTGCGGCAGGCGTGCGCTATCTGACCGCGGTCGAGCCTGCGCTCGATGCGATCCGGCGCGCGACGGGGCAGGTCAGCGCGGATGCAGTGGGCCGCCTCACCATCGCAACATCGCATAGCCTAGCCGCAGCGTGGCTCGCGCCGCGGCTGCCCGAAGTGCAGGATCTGCTCGGGATCGAGGTCGAAATCCTGCCGTCACGTGACCCCGATGTGTTGCGCTCGGGCGAGGCGCAACTCGCGATCTGGGGCGGCATGGCGGCGCAGCCCGGCCTGACGGCGGAGCGCCTGTTCGATGCCGTGGCGATCCCGGCGGCCTGCTCACGGCGCGTCGAAGGCAGGCTTTGGTCGACCGCGGAGCTTGCGAGCCAACCGCTTCTTACTGTGCAATCACCCTCGCGTCTGTGGGAGCGCTGGTTCGCGGGCGAAGGCGAGGCGGGGCAGAGCCAGCTAAGGCAACGTGTGTTTCCAACGCTCCAGCTCATGTACGAGGCGGCCTGCGCCGGCGGCGGATGGTGCTGGCGATGCCCGTGATCGCCGACAGCTATCTGGCCTCCGGCAGGCTGGTGCCCGCGATGCGCGCGGCGCGTCAACTGGGCGAAGGCTATTCGCTGTTTCGCCCGATGCGTCGCAGCGGTCCCGGTGCCACAGAGCGGCAGTTCGCCGCGTGGCTGCGGGGCGCGATCAAGCGGTCGCAGGCAGAGTTCAACGAACGCGTCCAGCGTTCGCAGAGCTGAATGCTCGTGAATGTTTCAGAACGGTCGGCGGCGCTTCGCGGGACAGCTTCGCGCCTTCAGAGCGGGAAATGCCGGAGGAGGCTGATGCACCAAATTGCCACCTTGTAAAAAATCAGGGCAGTCTATCGAGAAACTCCAGAATCGCTTGCTTCGCTTCGTGTTCCGATAGCAGCGGTGCGTGTCCTACCCCTTGAACCTCGGCATAGGCCATGCCCGGTGCCGCGCGGCGCATCCTTTCGGCAATCGGCTGCGAAAGCAGATCCGAAAGCGCGCCGCGGATCAGCAGCGTAGGTCGTGTCCGCGCGAGCTTCAGGAACAGGATCCAGGCGAGCCAGGACCGGCTGGGCAGCGGCTTTGCCCTGAGCGGAACCGCGATCGATGGATCATAATCGAATACCGGACGCCCCTGCCGGTCCGTGACGCAACCGCGCTCGGCAAGCATTAGCCAGCCGTCTTCGGTGAGATTTGGAAAGGCGACCGCACTGGTGCGCTTCAAATAGGCAACCGTATCGGCCCATGTATCGAGCGTAACCTGCTGTCCGGCATAGCCTGCGATACGCGCGATCCCGGCGGGGTCGATCTCCGGCCCGACGTCGTTGAGGATCGCGCCGGCAACCGCACGTCCCCGCCGCGCCGCCATCATCATCGTAATGAGCCCGCCCATCGAGGTGCCGATGAAATGCGCGCGGGCGATGCCAAGTGCATCGAGCAACGCCAGCATGTCGCGCGCATAGACGGGCAGCTGGTAGCGCATCGGGTCGGAACTCCGGCCCGAGCGCCCTCGTCCGCGCACATCGACAGCGAGCACGCGCCGCCCCGACGCGGCAAGCAACGGGGCGAGTTCCTCGAAATCGCGCGAATTGCGGGTGAGCCCGTGGATACAGATCACCGGAAGCCGCGCCGCGCCGCCGGCGGCCGGGTAATCGCGCGCGAAGAGCGATACGCCATCGGGCGCCGGCCAGCGCAACTCGCCGAACTCCGCCATCGTCAGAACCGGTATTCGGCCGAGAAGCGTGCAGTGCGCGGCGGCCCGTAAAATCCGATCACCGACTGCGCGAACTGGTTGGACGGGAAGTTATAACCGCCGGTCCGATAGCGCACGTCGAACAGGTTGCGTCCGTGCACGCCAAGCCGCCAGCGCTCGTCGGGCGACGTCCATGTGACGCTGAGGTCGACGAGCGAATAGCCGTCCTGGTCGATCGACGGGATCGGTATCTCGAAGAGGTGCGTGTCGCTGCGGAACGATATCGAAGGCAATATCGCCATCCGCCCGCCCATGAAATCGGCCTGCCAGTTGAGCGAGGCGCTGCCCGTGAACTTCGGCGTATTCTGGAAACGCCGGAGATCGGCGACGTCGACATTCTGGCCCGTAGCGAGGTCGAAAACGATGAACTCATTGAACTTCGCATTGATGTACCCAAAGCTGAAGCTGGCGCTGAAATTGCGGCTGAGCACTGCCTGCGCCTCGATCTCCGCGCCCCAGATGCGTGAGCTGCCGACATTGTCCACGAAGCTGACGACGCCCGGTGGCGGTGTGACTTTGGGCACCTGCGTCGTTACCTGCTGCCCGGCATAGTCGGTGTAGAAGACCGCAGCATTCATCCGGAACTGGCCGTCGAGGAAATCGCCCTTGATGCCGAGTTCGTAGGAGTCGACGATCTCGGCGTCATAACCGTTCTTCGTCGCCGGGGTCGCGGTGGCGTCGCCGCGCATGTCGAAGCCGCCCGATTTGAAGCCCCGACCATAAGCGGCATAGATATTCACGTCGTCGCTGGCGGCATAGGTCAGGCTGACCCGCGGCGTGAATTCCTCGAACGTGCGGCTGTTGGTATAGTCGGTCAGGATTTGCGGCGCGTTGAAGGGCGGCGGCAGGATCGGGACATAGGGTTTCAGCAACGGGCTGCCGATCGTCCCGAAATAATTGGCCTTGAAGACCGTTCCGACCTTCTTGTCGCGCGTCCAGCGCGCGCCCACCGAAAGCTTCAGCCGTTCGGTCAGATTGTAGTTCAGGTCGCCGAAGATCGCGAAGCTCTGGGTATCGACCGACCCGCTGGTGAGTTGGGTCAGTGCGGTCCCGGCACTCGGCCGCGGCACGAGTAGCGTCTCGGGAACGAGGCCGCGGCCGAGGATCGTGTCGAACGCGCCCGATGCCATGGCATCGAGATAATAGACGCCGACCACACCCTGCAGAGCGTCGGTCTCGATCTGCGCCTGAAACTCCTGACTGAACTGGCGATCCTTATAGACCTTTCCCTTGGCCGCGATGTCGAGGAAAGCCTGAGGGGTTCCGTCGAAATCGATCCCCGGGCCGCTCGAATAGCCGTCGCGATAGGCGGTGATCGACTTGAGCGTGACCGCGTCGGATACGGCCCATTCGCCCGTCAGCGACATACCTTGCGTCACGACCTTGTTGCTGTCGCCGACCCCAGCGAGCGTGTCATATCTGCCCGGAAGGACCGCAATGTTGCTGTTGGGTTCGCGCAGTTCGCGATGGCCATGGTTGGCGTTGGAACGATCTTCGGTGCGGTCCGCCGCAAGCCGGATGAAGACATCCTCGGAGGGCGCGATCTCGACTGATACGCGCGCGGCGATCACATCCTTGTTGTTGGTATCGGCGCCGGTGAAATGATTCTTGCCGTAACCGTCGCGATTGTACCAGGCAAAGGCCGCACCGATCGAGATTGCATCGGAAACCGGCACCGCGATCGATCCGGTCAGATTATATTCGTTGTAGCTGCCATATTCGCCCCGCACCTTGCCGCTGAAATCATGACCGAGCCGCTTGGTCACATACTTGACTGCGCCGCCGATCGTGTTGCGGCCGTAAAGCGTGCCCTGTGGCCCGCGCAGCACTTCGATCCGCTCGATATCGAAGATGTCGAGAACTGCCCCTTGCGGCCGCGCGATGTAGATATCGTCGACATAGAGGCCGACGCCGGGTTCGAAGCCCCACAGCGGATCCTGCTGACCGATGCCGCGAATAAAGGCGGTAAGCGTCGAGTTGGTGCCGCGCGAAACCTGAAGCGTCAGGTTGGGCGTCGATCGCTGGAGCGCCGTGATGTCGGCCGCCCCCTTCTGATCGAGTGCATCGGCGGTGAAGGCGGTGACCGAGATCGGAACGTCCTGCAGACTCTCCTCACGCCGCCGCGCGGTCACGACGATCTCATCGACCTGGGCATTGCTGGCGCCTTCGGGGCCAGTCTCCTGCGCGGCGGCGGTCCCGATCTCCATCGCGCCCAGCGCCGCCCCGGCAAACAGCATGCATTTCAGCACCCGATGGCATTCGGTCATCAGATCATCCCTCCCATCCGAATCATTTGATACGATTCGGTATGAGATATTGATAATTGCACTGTTTCTCTTCAGTCAATGTCCATCTCGATGGCTATGAAATCTAATTCTATATCGGATCAAAATTCGGCTGGACGTTGACCCTGAGGATGGCGCGCCCTAGCCTCGATCAATGTCATTATCGCCTCTTCCACCCCAACCGGTACTTCCGGGTGCGGCCAGCGCCCCCGTCAAGCGCGGTCCCAAACCCAAAGTTACAGCCGAACGCTGGTTCATCGCTGCGCTCGAGCAGCTCGCGCTCGGCGGCATCGACGCGGTCCGCATTGAAGTGCTCGCGGAGCAGCTCGGCGTCACAAAGGGCATGTTCTATGCACGCTTCGACACGCGCGAGGTCTTTCTGGACGCCATGGTCGATTATTGGCGCCAACGCACAACCACAGGCCTTATTGCGGAATTGAGCGCAATGGACTCGGGCCCCGAAGACCGGCTCGCGCGGCTTTTCGCAATCTCGCGCCTGGATCGCACCCAAACGGGCGCCTGGGTGGAGGTCGCGATGCGTAGCTGGGCCCTTACAGACAAGCGCGCCAAGCGTGCGCTCGAAGAGATTGACCGGCACCGCTTGGCCTATTTTGAATCGCTGCTCACGGCAAATGGGGTGCCAAAGGAGCAGGTGCCGGCTCGCGCGTTCATGATCTACAGCTATGTGATCGGCGATACGTTGCTTTCGGGTGATCGCGCGGTGATCCGGAGCGTCTGCCAGACATTTTTGACCGCACCCTGAGGCATGGATTAAGTCAGCATGCGCGAACGGCCGATTGGCCGTCAAAAAACGGCCCAGTGCAATCGGCTTGCGGAATCTGGCTTTCGAAGCCGGAGACGGCGCGAAGGGTGCGGCAGCGTATAGAGACGGTGCTCGATTGGGCGTATGCGACCGAGACACCGAGGCGCCAATGCGCGCGATCACCAAGGGGCTGCCGCGGCAGCCCAAGAAGGACGGTCACTTCGCGGCCATGCCGTACGCGCAGGTTACGGCTTTCGTTGCCAAGTTGCGCGAGCGAGAGTCTTTCAGTCGCTTGGCGCGGGGGTTCGCGATTCTGACCGCCGCTCGTTCGGGCGAGGTGCATGGCGCGACGTGGCATGATATCAATGCTGGGGCGCGCCTTTGGACGATTCCGAAAGATCGGATGAAGACGCATCGCGAGCAGGTTGTACCATTGGCTAAGTCTGCGATGCAGGTCATTGAACGGTGCCAGGAACTCGGAGTTCGCGACTGTCCGCTTGTGTTCCCAGGGCTGCGAGGCTCTCAGTCACTTTCGGACATGACCCTTACAAAGCTGCTCAAGGAATGAAGCAGCCTTACACTGTTCATGGGTTCCGGTCGGCATTTCGAGATTGGGTGAGTGAGGAGAGGGGCCACTGGGCGAAATCGCTGAAGCGGCATTGCGCACGCTATATCTAACCGCACTGAGGCAGCCGATCGTCGAGGCAATCTACCGGAGAAGCGGGCGTGTCTGGTGGTGGATTGGGGTCAAGATTGCAACCATGGGACGAAAACTAGGTCGGCGAGGGATCTCCGACCTAAGCCGTAGACTCATAAAAGCGGCCTGTCCGGAAGCGACCCCATTGCGGACAAAGCTTCGGTTCACCAATCGCAGAGACGGCACCACGAATACGACCAAACGAAAAGCGCAAAGACCGCCGCTGGAACGTAAAAAAGCAGCATAAGCAGCTTGGTGGATGTCCTTTGCCTCAGCAGGAGGAAACCCGTGCAACCGGCGACGAGAGACAGCAGTAAAACCGGATAAAGCCAAGGGCTGAGCGGATTTGGATAGCTTGCTGCGCCGTTCCATGCGGCGAGGAAGGGATAGGATAGCAAGATAGGGCCGGCGAAGAGGATCGCGGTGCCAATCATCGGGGCGTAGCGAGCACGGCTGACCTTCATTGCAGCAGGATGGCTGATCAGCATCGTTCAGGCAATGTCGGCTTCCCACCCCATAGCGGACATTCGGCTCTCGTGCCGAAAGATCCCATGGCGAGGGTGGATAGCGGCTGACGCTCTGTCAGAGTGCGGTTGCTGACCCTAACTCTGTGGAGGCAACCATGCTTGTAGCAGATCGACCCCTCGCGCCCGTCGCTAGCCGGACTGATCTTGGCGCGATCTTCGTTTCGATGGAACTGAGTAAATCGACTTGGCTGGTGACGTCGCTATCGCCTGGTGCGGGCGAGCGGATGTCGAGGCACACGATCCGTGCCGGCGACGTCGCTGGGCTCTTTGAGCGTTTTGCCCAGCTGAGGGCGAAGGCGAAGAAGCGAGCCGGACAAGACTTCGCTGTCATCGTTATCCAGGAGGCAGGTCTCGACGGGTTCTGGATCCATCGTGTGCTGCAGGAAGAAGGGATCGAGAGCCATGTCGTCGACCCCGCATCGATCGCGACGTCACGTCGCCGGCGTCGTGCCAAGACCGACAAGATCGACGGCGAAGCGCTGGTGCGGGCGTTGCTTGCCTACAAGCGAGACGAGCCGCGTGTCTGCGCGATGGTTCGCGCGCCGAGTGTCGCCGAGGAGGATCAGCGACGCGTGAACCGCGAGCGCAGCGTGTTGATGGGCGAGCGCACCCGGCACATCAACCGGATCAAAGGCCTGCTCTTCTCGCAGGGTATCACAACTTATGAACCAATGCGCCGGGATCGGCGGAGCGGCTCGACGAGCTTAGAACGGGTGACGGTCATGCGCTTGCGCCGCACATGCGCGCTCAGATCCTGCGCGAGTTGGACCGGCTCGAGCTGGTCATCGCGCAGGTCAAAGAGCTTGAGGCAGAGCGCGACGCCGTTCTCGCGTCCGAAACGCGGGAGCGGCCGATGGCGATGCTTACTAATCTCAAGGGCATCGGCGCAGAATCAGCCGCGATCCTTACCTCGGAAGGGTTGTTCCGACACTTCGACAACCGACGCCAGCTCGCCGCCTATGCCGGCTTGGCGCCGACCCCGTGGCAGAGCGGATCTATCCGCCACGAACAAGGAGTCTCCAAAGCGGGCAATGCGAGGCTGCGAACCGCGATGGTAGAACTGTCGTGGCTGTGGCTACGCTACCAGCCGGACACCGGGCTCTCGCGCTGGTTCCATGAACGAGTGGAGCGCAACGGCGGCCGGCTCAAGAAGCCCATGATCGTTGCCTTAGCAAGAAAGTTGCTCGTGGCGTTGTGGAGATATGCCACCGCCGGCGTGGTCATCGAAGGAGCGATCATCAAGACCGCCTGATCGCCCGCTAAACCTTCCCCGGAGCCTGACAGCTCCGCGGATCCAGGATGCGAACCGAAACGGCTGTTGGCTTAAACGCCGCCTGAAAGACTGGTCTCGCTATCCTGCGCCCGACCCGCCGTACGCGGGATGATGGTCTTGCCGCCTGGCGGCAACCGTATGTGAGCTGGATACGAATCGAGCCCTCGATCCGCGTCAACAAAACGGGCCCACCTGGATCCGACAAAATGGAGAACGAAGATGCCTCCCTAATCGCCCTTGACCTGATCCCTCATCATGTGAGCGGCCGTTTATGGGTTCACGACCTAACCATATTCTAGCGCTTTTTCGCTCAAGTTCCGGGTCGCGCGGTCGTTTGTATCGGTAACCAAGCCAGCGCCGGGGGGCAACGCGAAGTCATGTTTCCAGCAATCGGTTTCGTCGTCCTCATCGCCATGGTGTTCGGCGGATTCGCCATCACCGGCGGCGCGCTCGAGCCTGTGCTGCACGCGCTGCCGCACGAGATGCTCATCATCGGCGGCGCCGCGCTGGGCGCACTGATCATCGGCAATTCGGGCCGCGAACTGAAGGCGCTCGGCGGCGGCTTCATGAAGGTGCTCAAGGGTCCCAAGTACAAGAAGCAGGATTATCTCGACGTCATCTTCCTCGTCAGCAAGCTGATGAAGATGCTGCGCGTCGACGGCCCGATCGCGCTCGAGCCGCATGTCGAGGATCCCAAATCCTCCGCCATCTTCGCCGAATATCCGCGCCTCCTCGCCGATCACACGCTCGTGGACCTGATCTCCGATACGCTGCGCCTGGTCGTCGTCTCGTCGGGCACGCTCGACGTGCATGCGGTCGAGGACGTGATGGACAATGCGATCAAGACCCACCACCACCATGTCGAGGAGCCGCAGCATGCGCTGCAGGGGCTCGCCGACGCGCTTCCCGCGCTGGGCATCGTCGCGGCCGTGCTCGGCGTCGTGAAGACGATGGGTTCGATCGACAAGCCGCCCGCGATCCTCGGCGCGATGATCGGCTCGGCACTCGTCGGCACCTTCCTCGGCGTGTTGCTCGCCTATGGCCTGGTCGGTCCCCTTGCGGGCCGCCTGAAGCAGATCATCGATGCCGACGCCGCGATCTACCACACGGTCAAGCAGATCATCATCGCCTCGCTCCACGGCCACCCGCAGCCGCTGGTGATCGAGGCGGCGCGCAGCGGTATCGCCCACCACAACCAGCCCGGCTTCGCCGAAGTGTTCGACGGCCTCCGCGGTAGATAAGCATGACGGCCAGGGCGCCACATGCGGCGAAGCTGCCGCCCAAGATCATCGTCAAGAAGATCTTCGTCGAGGGTGGCGGGGGCCATCACGGCGGCGCGTGGAAGGTCGCATACGCGGACTTCGTGACCGCGATGATGGCGTTCTTCCTGCTGATGTGGCTGCTCGGCGCGACCAACGAGAAGCAGCGCAAGGCGCTGGCCGATTACTTCGCGCCCACGCTGATCGAGTTCAAGCAGAACAGCGCCGGCTCCAACGGCCTGCTCGGCGGCGACGCGATGCAGGGCAAGGACAATTACCCGACCATGGCCAAGCAGACCGGCACGCGATCGATGACGATCCCGGCCGGCGCCCAGGGCGGCGACTTTGTCGGCACCGGCGAGCAGGGCAGCCTCAAGAACAAGGAGGCGATGGACGCGCAGGACCGGCAGGGCTTCGCCAAGATGAAGGCGGAGATCGAACGCAAGATCAAGTCGACCCCCGGCCTCACCAAGCTCGGCAAGCAGGTCCGCTTCGTCCCGACGCGCGAGGGGATGCGGATCGACCTGATGGACGATGCCGACTACTCGATGTTCGCGCTCGGCACGACCAACTTCGTCCCCGAAGCGGCCAAGCTGGTCGAACTGGTCGCCCGGTCGATTGCCGATTCGCAGAACCCGCTGATGATCCGCGGGCACACCGACAGCCTCGGCTATGGCGATCCGCGCAACATGAACAATTGGATGCTCTCCAGCGCCCGGTCGGAGGAAACGCGCCGCCGCCTCGTCGCCGCCGGCGTTCCCGAACCCCGCTTCGAGCGGATCGAGGGCGTCGCCGACCGCGAGCCGCTGATCAAGGCCAATCCCGCCGATCCGCGCAACCGCCGCGTCGCGATCACCCTGCTCTATCGCAAGAGCAAGCTCGAACGCTGAGTCTTATGGTTTGCGGCGCCGGCCCGCTCCCCCACCCGGCCACCCATCAGGATACACTGGCGTGGGTGGCCGGGTGGGGGAGCGGGCCGGTGCCGCATCCGCGCAAGCGGAGCAGCAACCCTCAGAAAAACAGCTTCCGTACGCTGATCTTCACGGTGCGCCCGAGCGGATCGAGCAGCGCGGGCTGATAGCTCAGCGGCGTCGTGCCGGCCGCATTGGTCACCTTGAGGCGGCTGTCGAAGAGGTTGTCGACCGACAGCGTCACCCGCGTGCCCGCGAGCCAGCGATTGTCGCGCACGAACTTGAACTGCGGCCCCAGCGTCGCGAACAGCCGCAGATTGACCGTCGCGAAATCGTCGAAGCGCAGCTCATCGGCACTCGTCGCGCCCCCGCGCACCCGGGTCGCGCTTTGCCAGTCGGCGTTGAGGCGGATGCCGATGCCGTCGCGCACCACGCCCGTGCGCAGCTCGATCTGATGGCGCGGCGATCCGCCGCGGCTGCCCGTCGCCGAACCATTGAGCAAATCCAGCTCGGGCAGGCCGTCGCGGATCGTGATCTTGTCGGCGAGCGCGACGGTGTGGAAGATCCCGAACTGGAACCGCCCGCCGCCGCCCGGGCCACCCCCGCCACCGCCGCGGAAACCGCCGCCGCCACCGCCAGGCCGCCCGCCCTCGCCGAACCGGCGCGGTCCGTCGCCGCCCGGTCCGCGCCCGCCGGGGCCGCGTGCGCCCGGGGGCAGGGTCTCGCCGCGCGCGATCGCCGCCTCGCGGGCCGCCTGCCGCGCCGCGCGCTGCGCCTGGAACGCCTCGGCCGCCTTGCGCGCCAGCGGCGAGCTGATCGCCTTGGAGAAGTTGATGCCCCAGCGGATCTGCTCGCGCTCGCTGCGCAGGAAATTGACCGGCCGGTTGTCGATCCGGATCAGCGTGCCGCTGCCGTCGCGCACGAAGCGATCCGGGAACGCGGCCTCGATCTCGGCCGTCGCGGTCGGAAAGGACGCGATCGGATTGCGGATCGTGCTCTTGTTGTAGTCGACATTGAAGCTGAGGTCGGTGTCCTTGAGCGGCCGCAGGTTGAGGCCGAGCTTCATCACGCTGCGATTGTCGGCGATCAGATTGGGATTGCCGCCGTCGATGCGGGTGATGTCCACCGTCTCGCCCCGCACGAAATCGAACACCCGCACATTGGGCGTGGTCAGCAGCGGATTGCCGAGCTGCTGCGCCGAGGGTGCACCCTCCTCCTCGGTGAACGAGGCGATCAAGCGGACCTGCTCGATCGGCGACCAGTTGACCCCATAGCCATAGGTGAGAAGCGTACCGAAGTCCGACAGCTCCTCGACCTCGACATTGCCGTTGAGCGAGAGGTTGCCGAGCCCCTTCAGCACCGCGCGGCTGCGGCTGGCGATCGGCAGGTCGATATTGGCCTGAACGCTTCCCGTGTCGCGGCCGATATCGGACGCCGAGAAAAGCCCGCCGCGCAGCGAATCGCTCTGCAGGTCGCTGGTGCGGCCCGAGGCTCGGATGCTGGCCGAGATATCTCCGGCAGGCAGCGGCAGCAGCGCGCCGTTCACCAGCGCGTCGATCGATCCGACGTTCGATACCGAACGCGCGCGATCGCTCCGTCCGCTATCGGTGTCGGTGACCGTCCGGCTTTCGACCCGGTCCCAGTTGCCCGTCACCGACCAGCGCCATTTGGGCGAGAGATCGCCGTTGAGCGAGAAACCGCCGTGCAGCGTGCCGGTATCGCTGGCGCGTTGCAGCGGCGTGGTCGCGCCGCCGACCGGCAGCCCGAGCAGCGACTCGCTCGCATTCTGCTCGAGCCGCAGATTGGCAGTCGCGGCGACCTTGCCGATATTGCGGCTGAACACGCCGTTGAGCGCGACATTCTCGGTCTTCGGGAGCAACGTGCGATAGTTCGGATCGGCGGTTGGAACGTTGGGATCGCGCGCGACCTCGCGCTCGCTCTCCAGCAATGCCGTATCGCGCTCATATTCGATATCGAGGTTGAGGCGGCCGTCACGGTTGATGCGCAGCATGCTCAGTTCCGCATCCTGCCCCCCGCGCCCGCCTGCCGTCGCGACCGTCGCGTCGAGCTCCCCGGTGATCGACCGGAAACGGCGGCGCAGCACGATGTTCACAACGCGCTGGTCGGCGCGATAGCCGAGCTTGAGCGCGGCTTCCTCGGGCAGGATATCCATCCGCTCGATCGCCTCGGGCGGGATGTCGCGGATCTCCGCAAAGCTCGAGATGCGGCGGCCGCTGAGCAGCAGCACCGGGCCACCGCCGCCGCGCCCGCGCCCGCTGCGCGTCTGCGGCTCGAGCTCGGTCAGCAGCTCCGCGAGCGAGGCGGCGCCATAGGCGCGGATATCGGCGGGGTTCAGTACCAGTTCCGGCTTGACGTCGCCCTGCACGGCGCCGCGCAGCTGGCCGGTGACGACCACTTCCTCGGCCTCCTCCATGCCGTCGGCAGGAGCATCGCCGCCATTGTCCTGGCCAGCGTCCTGGCTAGCGGTCTGGGGTGTTCCGGGGACCTGACCCGGCGTCTGCGGCGCAGCGGCCTGCGCAGCCATCGCCACCGGCGCCGCGGTCACCATCCAGCCCGCCACCAACCACCCAACACGCCGCATTCTTCACTCCCGCAAACACCCGGCACACAGCCGATCAGCGCCCCTTAGGGACGATTTGTCGCAGAACTATGCCCGGGCAAAGATGAACGGCGGATGCTCAGCCCGCGTCGCTCTGTTCCTGCATCTGCGCATGGTGGCGGATCACTTCATCGATGATGAAGCGCAGGAACTTTTCGGAGAATTCGGGGTCGAGATCGGCCTGTGCGGCCAGCTCGCGCAGCCGCGCGATCTGGCGATCCTCGCGCCCCGGATCGGCGGGAGGAAGCCCGGTCTCGGCCTTGTGCCGTCCCACCGCCTGGGTGATCTGGAACCGCTCGGCGAGCAGAAAGACGAGCGCGGCGTCGATCCGGTCGATGCTCTGCCGATAGCGCTGCAGCGTCTCGTCGCTCATGAAATATCCTTGATTGTGTCAGCTGCGCTGACAACGCGGCACCGGCCCGCTCCCCCGCCCGGCCACCCAACTTCAGTATCCTATGGGTGGCCGGGCGGGGGAGCGGGCCGGTGCCGCCTCACCAGGCTCAGCGCGCTTGTTGCGCCGCTTTTACGCGTACGCAACCCCCACGCACTTGCCTTTCTGGCATGTTCCCGCCACATCGCGCCCAGCATGAGCGCGACCATTCACCGTATCGGCCGCGGGGCGGAGCCCTCGCTCGAGCCCATGATCGCGCTGGTCGCGGCGGACATGAACCTCGTCAACGCCGTGATCCTCGACCGGATGCAGTCGCAGATCCCGCTGATCCCGGAGCTTGCCGGCCACCTCATCGCGGGCGGCGGCAAGCGGATGCGGCCGATGCTGACGCTGGCCAGCGCGCGGCTGCTCGACTATTCGGGCGCGCGCCATCACAAGCTCGCCGCATCGGTCGAGTTCATCCACACCGCGACCTTGCTCCATGACGATGTCGTCGATGGATCCGACATGCGCCGCGGCAAGCGCACCGCCAATCTCATCTGGGGCAACCCGGCAAGCGTGCTGGTCGGCGACTTCCTGTTCAGCCGCAGCTTCGAACTGATGGTCGAGGACGGCAGCGTCAAGGTGCTCAAGATCCTGTCCAACGCTTCGGCGGTGATCGCCGAGGGTGAGGTCAACCAGCTCACCGCCGCGCGCCGCATCGATCTTGCCGAGGAACGCTATCTCGACATCATCGGTGCGAAGACCGCCGCGCTGTTCGCCGCGGCCTGCCGCATCGCCGCGGTCGTCGCCGAACGCCCCGAGGCCGAGGAGGCCGCGCTCGACGCCTATGGTCGCAACCTCGGCATCGCCTTCCAGCTGGTCGATGATGCGATCGACTATGTCTCGGACGCCGGGACGATGGGCAAGGACGCGGGCGACGATTTCCGCGAGGGCAAGATGACGCTCCCCGTCATCCTCGCCTATGCCCGAGGCAGCGATGACGATCGCGCCTTCTGGAAGGAAGCCGTGCTCGGCCGCCGCAACGGCGACGACGACTTCACCCATGCCCAGGGCCTCGTCCGGTCGAGCCGCGCGGTCGACGACACGCTCGCGCGCGCCCGGCACTATGGCCAGCGCGCGATCGACGCGCTCGGCATCTTCCCCGCAAGCGCCGCCAAGGACGCGATGATCGAAGCCGTCGAGTTCGCGGTCGCCCGAGCCTATTGAATGTCGTCTGGGGCTGCCTGACGTCGCACCGGGGCCGCCCTATTCCTCCGCCGCTTCGTCCTCATCCTCGTCGGCGCCGAGCGGGTCGTCATCCTCCTCCTCGAGTGCATCCTCGATCGCCTCGCCCAATATGTCGAGCTGCTCATAGGTCGCGGTCAGCTCGATGGTCTCGCCGTCGTCATCCTCGATGCTGAGCAGATAGTCGCCGCTGCCGTCGGCGGCGATGCTGAAGCTCGAAAGCGTGCGTGCCATGACCCGTCTCCTTCCCTGCGCGCAACGCGCGTCACGCAAATGGGTGCCATGGTGCTTCAAGCAATGCGGCGAATTGCGTAGAGCCGGGCCGTGACCGACCTGCCGATCCACGCCGTCCTGCCCGATCTGCTCGCCGCGCTGCGCAGCGCGAGCAACGCGGTACTGGTCGCGCCGCCCGGTGCGGGCAAGACCACCGCGGTCGCGCCGGCGCTCCTGATCGAAAGCTGGTGCGCCGGAGAAATCCTGCTTCTTTCCCCCCGCCGCCTCGCCGCGCGCGCCGCAGCGGAGCGGATGGCGGCACTCGCCGGCGAGCCGGTCGGCAAGACCTTTGGCTATGCGACACGCATGGACAGCAGACGCTCGGCACAGACGCGGGTGACCGTCGTCACCGAAGGCATCTTCGTCAATCGCATCCAGGCTGATCCCGAACTGGCGGGCGTCTCGGCGGTGCTGTTCGACGAGGTTCATGAGCGCAGCCTCGACAGCGATTTCGGTCTGGCGCTGGCGCTCGACGCGCAGGCGGCACTGCGGCCCGATCTGCGGCTGGTCGCGATGTCGGCCACGCTCGACGGCGCGCGCTTCTCAGCGCTGATGGGCGAGTCGCCGGTCATCGAGAGCGAGGGCCGCAGCCATCCGCTCGAACTGCGCCATCTCGGTCGCGCCGCGGAGGCGCGGATCGAGGAGTCGGTCGCCGGCGCGATCCGCCAGGCGCTGCGCGAGACCGACGGCGGCATCCTCGCCTTCCTCCCCGGCGTCGCCGAGATCGAACGCACCGCCGAACGGATCGGCGACGTGCCGGGGATCGCGCTGCACAAGCTGCACGGCAGCCTCGACCCCGCCGCGCAACGCGCCGCGATCGCGCCCGACCGCGAAGGACGGCGCAAGATCGTGCTGGCGACCTCGATCGCCGAGACGTCCCTGACGCTCGATGGCATCCGCGTCGTCGTCGACTCCGGCCTTGCCCGCCGCCCGCGCTACGATCGCGCCGCGGGGATGACCCGCGTCGTCACCGAGCGCGCGAGCCAGGCCGCGGTGACGCAGCGCGCCGGACGCGCGGCGCGGCAGGGGCCGGGTTTCGCCTACCGGCTCTGGGAAGCGGCCGCCACCGCCGGCCTCCCCCGCTTCGATCCGCCCGAGATCCTCGAAGCCGATCTGTCGGCGCTCACGCTCGATTGCGCGCTCTGGGGCGTCGCCGATCCGCGCGCGCTCAACTGGCTCGACCCGCCGCCCGAAGCCGCGGTGCAGGAAGCGCGCGCGCGTCTCGGCGCACTGGAGGCGCTCGACGCCGATGGGCGCCCGACCGCGCATGGCAAGGCGATCGCACAACTGCCGCTTCCGCCGCGCCTCGGCCATATGCTGGTGCGGGCGGGCGAACTCGGGCTGGCGCAGACCGCTGCGCAGATCGCGGTCCTGCTTGGCGAGCGCGGCCTGGGCGGTCCGGATGCCGATCTCGAACATCGGCTGCGCCGCTGGAAGACCGAACGCGGCCAGCGCGCCGAGAACGCACGGCGCCTCGCCGAACGCTGGACCAGGCTCGTGCCCGGCACCCGGGCAGCGGCCATCGAGCCCGGTTCGCCCGAAGCGGTTGCGGCCTGTGTCGCGCTCGCCTTTCCCGACCGGATCGCAAAACGCCGCGACGCGTCGGGTGAGACCTGGGCATCGGCGGGTGGACGCGGATTCCGGCTCGACCCGGCGTCCTCGCTCGCGCGCCACGAATGGCTGGCGGTCGCCGAAACGCAGGGGATGGCCGCAGGCGCACGCATCCTCTCCGCCACGCCGATCGATGCTGCCGGTGTCGAAACGCTGTTCGGCCACCGGATCGAAACCCGTCGTCACGTCCGCTTCGTTCCCGCGAGCGGCCGCGTCGAAGCCACGCGCGAACGCCGCCTCGGCGCGATTCGCCTGTCGAACGGCCCCGACACCGCCGCTGATCCGGACGAGATCGCCGCAGCCTTGCTCGAGGGCGTCCGTCAGCACGGCCTCGACCTGTTGCCCTGGTCCACCAACGCCCGGGCCCTCAGGATCCGCGCGGCCTATGCAGGGCTCGAAAGCCTGTCGGACGATGCCCTGCGCGCCGATCTCGATGACTGGCTGGCGCCTGCGCTCGCGGGCAAGCGCCGCCTCGACGCGATTGCGCCGGAGGCACTGACGCAGGCACTGCAGAACCGGCTCGGCTGGGATGCGCAGAAGCAGCTCGACCGGCTCGCGCCTGCCCGGCTCGAAACCCCCGCGGGGTCGAGCCACGAGATCGACTATGCGGCAGAGGGCGGGCCGATGGTGGAGGTCCGGGTGCAGGCGTTGTTCGGCCTCGCCACTCACCCAATGCTCGGCGACGGCACGCCTTTGGTCCTGTCGCTCACCTCGCCTGCCGGCCGCCCGATCCAGACGACGCGCGACCTGCCCGGCTTCTGGAAGGGCAGCTGGGCCGATGTCGCCAAGGAAATGCGCGGCCGCTACCCCCGCCATCCCTGGCCCGACGACCCCGCCGCCGCGAACCCGACGCTGCGGACGAAAAATGCGGATGCACGGCGCAGCGGTTCGCGATAAAGGGCGGAACCATGTCCACCGCACGCATCTATCAGCGCCCGAAGAACGCCATGCAGTCGGGCCGTTTCCGCACCGATCGCTGGGTGCTCGAATATGAGCCCGGCGAGCAGCAGAAGGCCGATCCGCTCACCGGCTGGGCCGGCTCGGGCGACACGCGCAACCAGCTGCGCCTCAACTTCCCGACGCTCGAGGCCGCACGGGATTATGCCGCGCGCGAGGGCATTGCCTTCCACGTCGTCCCCGCGCCGCAACGCAAGCTCAAGCTCCAGGCCTACGCCGACAATTTCCGGTAAGCGCGGTCAGGCCCCGAGAAAGGTCTGACCCAGCACCAGCAGCAGCTTGACGTCGATCGCCATGCCGCGTGCCCGGCAGGTCTCGACGAACGCCGGCACATCGTCGAGCTTCACCCGATGGACGGTGATGCCCTCGCCCTCGACCCCGCCGCCTTCGCCGACCCGGACCAGATCGCGCGCGCGAACGAGCGTGAAGCTCTCGCTGACCATGCCGGGCGAGGAGAAATACTCGCCAAGCGATTCGATCCGGCCGGGCCGGTAGCCGGTCTCCTCCTCCAGCTCGCGCGCCGCGGCGATCTCCACCGCCTCGCTCTCATTCTCGTCACCGACCAGGCCCGCGGGCAGCTCCAGGCACGCGCGGCCCAGCGGCACGCGATACTGTTCGACCAGGATCAGCTGTCCGTCTTCATCGATCGCAACGATCACCGCCGCCCGGATGCCGCGGGCGCGGGCGACATATTCCCAGCGCCCCTGCTTCTTGGCGGTGAGGAACCTGCCCTGCCAGACGGTCTCGACCGGCGCGTCCGCATCCGGTGTCGTCACAGCTCGATCAGCCGGTCGGGAAGCTCGTTGGTGTCGCCTGCGCTGCGCGGGAAATGCTCGGCCAGCACCACGCCGATCCGGGTGACGGCATCGGCCATGCCATCGGCCGGGCGGCCGTCGCGCACCGCCGCGATCAGCGCCGCCATCGCTTCCCCCCATACCGCCTGATCGACCCGCGAATGGATCGCCGAATCGGCGATGATCTCGGCGCGATGCTCGTCGATGCTGAGGTAGAGCAGCACCCCGGTCGACGCGATGGTGCGCGCTTCGGCCCCGGCCCGGAACAGCGCCAGCGCCTTGCGCCGCACGCGCCGCGCCTTGGCCGAGCGCGGGGTCAGCGCGAAGCGCAGCGGCAGCCAGGCCAGCGCCAGGCGCGCCGCCAGGAAACTGGCGACCATCGCCGCCATCGCGATCAGCAGGACATGACCGGCCGGTGCCGCCTCTCCCCAGGGATCGCCGAACCAGCCATGGACATGATCGATCGCCTGCGGAAAGGCCGCGAGCAGCGCCAGCACCAGCAGCGCCGCAAGCATCGCCCACAGCAAGGCGATGTCGTGATACTCGTCCGATCGGCGCGCGACGATCGTCACGATCTCGCCATCGGTCCCGGTCTCCGCCGCGGTGACCGCGGCCGTGACGCGGCGATGATCCGCTTCGCTCAATCGCATGCCCATCACCAGTCCCCCGAGGCGCCGCCGCCGCCGAAATCGCCGCCGCCGCCGCCGGTAAAGCCGCCATCGCCCCAGCCGCCGCCACCGCCGCCATCGCCCGACGACCAGCCCCCTCCGCCGGACGACCAGCCGCCGCTATGGCGCGCGATCTCGCTCCCGATGGTCCACAGCACGATCGGCAGGTCGCTGTCGTCGCCGCGATAGCGCCGCCCGCGCACGCGCCGGATCAACGGGATGATCACGATGAAGAAGACGAACAGCCAGAATAGGATCCCGCCGATGCCGATCCCGCCGCCGCCGGCCTTGCGCTGGTGCGTCCGGTTGAACTCCTGCACCGCCGCATCGACCTTGGCCTGCGCTTCCTCGGGCGACGCGCGCAGCTGCGCGATCAGCGCATCGGCGCCGGCTACCATCGCCTGCGGAACATTGCCTTCGTTCAACAGCGGCATCATCTGGCCGCGAACGATCGTCCCGGCGAGCGCGTCGGTGACGATCGGCTCGAGCCCGCGCCCGACCTCGATCCTCGGCCCGCGCTGGCCCTTGGGGTTGTTGGGCGCGATCATCAGGATCACGCCATTGTCGGCGTCCTTCAGCCCGACGCCCCAGGCACGGCCGAGCTGATAGCCATAGTCGGACAAGGGATAGCCCTGCGCATCCCCGATCGTGACGACGACGAGCTGACGCTTGGTATCGCGTTGCAGCGCCTCGAGCTTCTGCGTCAGCGACGCCTCGACATCAGGCGGCAAGACGTTGGCGTCGTCCACCACCAGACCGGTGAACTTCGGAAAGGTCTGCGCCTGCACCGCGGTGCCGGAAAGCACCGCGAGCGCAAGCGCAAGGAGGAGGCGGATCATGCCGCTACCCGTTCAGACGGCGATCAGTTGCCGTTGCCGAAATTCACCGTCGGCGCGGTCTCCGCGCCCGGCGTGGTCGCCTGGAACGGGGTCATCGGCTTGGCGCCGTAGAAGATCTTGGCGCCGATCGCGTCGGGGAAGGTGCGGATGGTGGTGTTATAGCTCCGCACCGCCTCGTTATAGTCGCGGCGCGCGATGCCGATCCGGTTCTCCGTACCCTCCAGCTGGGTCATCAGCGTCGCATAATTGCCCTGGCTCTTGAGCTCGGGATAGGCCTCCTGCAGCCGCTGCAGCGTCATCGTCACGGCGTTCTGCGCGCGGTCGAACGCCTGCACCTTGGCCGGATCGGTCAGGTCGGCGTCGCTGACGCGCACCTGGGTCGCCGCGGCGCGGGCCTGGGTCACCTCGACCAGGATCGACTTCTCCTGCGCGCCCGCGGCGCGAACCGTCGAGACGAGGTTGGGGATCAGGTCGGCGCGGCGCTGATACTGGTTCTGCACCTCGGCCCATTTCGCCTTGGCCGCTTCCTCGGCGGTCGGAACGCTGTTGAGCCCACAGGCCGAAAGCATGGCCGCCGCAGCCATCGCGGCAACGAGACGAAGCTTCATGTCGAACTATCCCTCCAAGTGTGTCGCATCGATACGACACCGCGAAAATAGGAGACCGTTGGTCCGCACGCAATGATAACCGGACCGGGTACGGATTGCGGGCACCCAATCCCGCCGTTACCCTGAGCGGCGCAGAGACAGTTCAGGGGTGCGTCCATGCTCAGTGAATTCAAGGCCTTCATCGCGCGCGGCAACGTGCTCGACCTTGCCGTCGCGGTCATCATCGGTGCGGCGTTCGGCAAGATCGTCACCTCGCTGACCGAAGACATCATCATGCCGGTAATCGGCAAGATCTTCGGCGGGCTCGATTTCTCGAGCTACTTCCTGGTGCTGGGCGAAGTGCCGGCCAACCTGCAGGGGTCGACCGACTATGCCGCGCTCAAGAAAGCGGGCGTGCCGCTGCTGGGCTATGGCGAGTTCGTCACCCAGGCGGTCAACTTCCTGATCATCGCCTTCATCATCTTCCTGCTGGTGCGCGCGGTGAATCGCGTGGTTCCCAAGGCGCCGGAAGCCGCGGCAGAGGAAGCCGCCGATGTCGTGCTGCTCCGCGAGATCCGCGACGAGCTGAAGAAGCGCAACGGATAGCCTTTGATGGGCCGGTGCCGGCCCGCTCCCCGACCCGGCCACCCGTAGAATACAGGTGCGTTGGGTGGCCGGGTGCGGGAGCGGAGCGGTACCGCGCGCCGTCAGGCGCCAGTCGAACCTAGGCCGCTGCCAGATTCTCCGCCGTGGCGTCCGCCAGGCTCGTGCCGTCAAGAATTCGCGCGGTCTCGTCGCGCACCCGCGCCATGGCGTGGCGGATCGCGCATGCCGCCTCGTCCTTGCAGTCGAGGCAGGGGCGATAGGCGGTGCGGCTGACGCACGGCACCAGTGCCAGCGGCCCTTCGATCACCCGGATGATCTCGCCCAGCGAAATCAGGTGATTGGGCCGCGCCAGGCGATAGCCGCCCATCTTGCCGCGCGTGGAATCGAGGAACCCCGCCTCGCGCAGATCGGCAAGGATCAGCTCGAGGAACTTGCGCGGCACATTCGCCTCGGCGGCAATACGGGTCATCGGCGTGGGCGCGCCTTCCCGCGGCTGCTTCGCCAGGAAGAGCATGGCGCGCAGGGCATAACGGGAACGCTGAGTCAGCATGACATTGTCCCTTGCACCCGCATTGCGGCCTTGTGAAGGCCAAAACCTGCTCTTTTCATTCGGATTCCGTTCCCTATATTGGAACGTGCCGGGCTCGCCCGGCTATGACGATAAATTGTGGCGTGCAATAGACGCAGCGGACCCGGGGGCAGTACCCGGCGGCTCCACCATAATGGGTGCCAGAATCCTCAAGGGCGTTCTGGACACCGGTTCTGACGGGGCCGAACCAGGATCGACGTGTGTTGAAAAGCGCTGTTTTCGTTCGGAATGGGACCACCGCGACGGCCCATACACACAAGTGCCAACGATAACGAAGCACTCGCTATTGCGGCGTAATCCCAAGACCTAACGGTCTAAGATTACTCTAAAATGCGCGGTTGGACCGCACCGGGCAACAGAAGCGGAATCCAGCGGTACGGGGAGCACCGGGCAACAGAAGCTCCCCACTTCAGTCCTTTTCGCGCGCAAGCCGTTCCTCTTCCACCGTGAACGCGGTGAAGCCCTTGCTATCCGGCGGGGTCGCCGTGGCGAAGAAGGCGACGCCCGTGCCCTTGACGCGATCGATCCACAGCCCCGAACGCAAGCCATAGGCGTCACCGGCATGGCCGATGCGCGTCCGCCCGTCGCCGAACAGATCGTCGGCGCAGATATCGTGCGCGGTCGGCAGCATCGTCATGCCGAGGCCGTACTGGCAGTAGAAGCCGTTCGATGTGTCGCCATTGGACCCGTCATAGCGCCACGCGACCCGCTCGATCTGCGCAATCGATTCGCGCTTGAGGAAGCTGCCGTCATTCTTCAGCAGCATCTGGCCGATCACCGCAAGGTCGCGCATCGACGCGCGCAGGCCCCCTTGGGGCGAGAACAGCGCGCCATTCTCCCCCGGCCGGTATCCCGCCAGATCGCATCCTGCCTTGGCAATCACAGGACAATCGGGCCGCTTGCCACCCAGATCGTCGAGCGCCACCGATCCGTCCGCGCGATAGAGCACCACCGCGCGCGCGATCCTCGCGTCCGCGCAGGTCGACCAGTTGAAACAGGCATCGAGCTTGAGCGGCGCCAGCACCAGCCGGTGCATCAGGCGATCGAACCGCTCGCCCGACGCCTTCTCCATCACGCTCGCGATCACCGGAAAGCCGATATTGGCGTAGCGGAAGGATTCGCCCGGCCGTTGCCTGGCATCCCACAGCCCGGGCTGCGCGATCCGGTCTGCCAGCCGCTCGCCCAGCGGCACGCGATACTCCTCGGGATCGATCAGCCCGGAGGTGTGCGACAGCAGCTGGCGCAGCGTCACCGGCGCCTTGGGAAATGCCGGGTTGCGCACTGGCCAGCCCAGCACCTCGCTGACATCGCGGTCGAGATCGAGCTGCCCCGCCTCGACCATCCGCATCACGCCGAGCGCGACCACCAGCTTGGAGATGCTCGCGATCCGCACCGGATCGTCGGCGGTCGCCGGGCGTCCGCTCGCGCGGTCGGCGAGGCCCGCGGCGCGCGACGCCGTGATCCGGGAGGCGTCGAACGCCACGCGCACCTCGGCCGGCTGGGCGAAGGCGGTGCCGGCAACAAGCGGGGCGATGAATGGCGCGGCGAGCAGCAGGATCAGGCGCATGGCCCGATCATGCCCGCGCCGCGCCGGAATGCAATCAGGCGACGGCGGCGAGCGACGCCATGTCGATCACGAAGCGGTATTTGACGTCGCCCTTGACCATCCGGTCGAACGAGGCGTCGATATCCTGGATCGCGATCGTCTCGATATCCGCGGTGATGCCGTGGTCGCGGCAGAAATCGAGCATCTCCTGCGTCTCCGCGATCCCGCCGATCAGCGATCCGGCGATCGACCGGCGTCGGAAGACGAGGTTGAGCACCGAGGGCGAGGGATGGGCATGTTCGGGCACGCCGACCAGCGTCATCGTCCCGTCGCGCTTGAGCAAATTGGTGAAGGCGTCGAGATCGTGGCTCGCGGCCACGGTGTTGAGGATGAAGTCGAAGCTGCCCGCGTGCGCCGCCATCTCGTCCGCATTGCGCGAGACGACCACCTCGTGCGCGCCCAGCGCGAGAGCGTCGGCGCGCTTGCCTTCGGAGGTGGTAAAGGCAACGACGTGCGCGCCCATCGCCGCGGCGATCTTGACCCCCATATGGCCGAGCCCGCCGATGCCGACCACGCCGACCTTCTTGCCCGGTCCTGCGCCCCAGTGCTTGAGCGGCGAGTAGGTGGTGATACCCGCGCAGAGCAGCGGCGCGACGGCGGCAAGATCCTGCTCGTCATGGCCGATGCGCAGGACGAAGCCTTGCTTGACGACGATCGTGTCCGAATAGCCGCCAAAGGTGTGGCCGCCGAGGTGCGCGTCGGGGCCGTTATAGGTGCCGACGAAGCCGGTCCCTTCGCAATATTGCTCCTCGCCCTCATGGCATGAGGGGCAGGTGCCGCAACTGTCGACCATGCAGCCGACCCCGACCAGATCGCCGACCGCGAACGTCGTCACGTCGCTGCCGATCGCGGTCACCCGGCCGACGATCTCGTGACCGGGAACGCAGGGGAACAGCGTCCCTTCCCACTCGCTGCGCGCCTGATGCAGGTCGGAATGGCAGACGCCGCAGAACAGGATGTCGATCGCGACGTCGTCGGGCTGCACGTCGCGGCGCTCGAAGCTGAAGGGCGCGAGCGGGGTGGTCGCCGATTGCGCGGCATAGGCCTTGGCTGGGCTGGGCATGGAAAGCTCCTGGATCGAGGGGGGGCGAGCACCGGGGTACGCGTGCCTGCGTCCAAGAGATAGGCGTGGTACATTACCCCGATTAGACGCTATGATCTGAAAATAGCTATGAGCTGTATTCAACAATGAACCGCCAGCATCTGGGCGAACTCGCCGCCTTCCTCGTGGTGGCGCGCGAACGCAGCTTTACCCGCGGGGCAGCGCAACTGGGGGTCACCCCTTCCGCGCTCAGCCATTCGATGCGCACGCTGGAAGAGCGGCTCGGGCTCAGGCTGCTCAACCGCACGACGCGCAGCGTCACGCCGACCGAGGCGGGCGAGCGGCTGTTGCGCACCTTGGGTCCGCTGCTCGACGAGGTCGAGGCCGAGGTCGCCGCGCTCGGCACGCTGCGCGACAAGCCCGCGGGCAATGTCCGGATCACCGCCGACGAGCTGTCGATGACCACGGTGCTGTGGCCCAAGCTGCGCGAGATCCTCCCCCTCTACCGCGACATCCACGTCGAAATCGTCACCGACTACCGCCTGACCGACATCGTCGCCGACCGGTTCGATGCGGGCGTGCGGTTCGGCGAAACGATCGATCGCGATATGATCGCAGTGCCGATCGGCCCGCCCGCGCGAATGCTCGCCGTCGCCTCGGCGCGCTATTTCGCGGCATATGGCCGACCACGCACTCCTGCGGACCTCGCCCGGCATCGCTGCATCAACTTGCGGCTGCCCACCTATGGCGGGCTCTATGCTTGGGAGTTTCAGACCAAGGGACGCGACCTGCGGGTGCGGGTCGATGGCCAGCTCACCTTCACCTCGATCCTGCCCGTGCTCGAGGCCACGCTCGACGGGTTCGGCATCTCCTATCTGCCGACGGCACTGACGCAGCAGCATCTCGACAGCGGCGCGCTTGAGACGGTGCTGGAGGAATGGTCGCCCGAATTTCCCGGCTATCATCTCTACTATTCCAGCCGTCGCCAGCCTACCGCCGCTTTCACGGCGCTGGTCGAAGGGCTGCGGTACCGGGAAGATTGAGCACGCTCCGGACGCAACGGGTTGCCAGACCGGTGGGACGTTGTTACATCGGCCTCCGTTCCAATGCGAATGAAAGGAGGGCGTACATGTCAGATACCATCGCACGCCCTTCCGGCAGGTTTCCAACCACCGAGCGCTTCCGCCACTAGGTCCTGAAGCCGCCCTGATCCGGGTTTCCGCCCGCATCACCAAAATCTGACATTGCATTGGAGACGGCGCCTACGCGCCGGTTCACGACATGACTCAAGACACTGACCGTACGGATTCGATCCGTCGCGTTCTGGGCTTCGCCTTCCGCCACTGGGTGCGGCAACCCGGACGCGCAGCCTATATCGCCTTCTTCATCACCGCCGCGACGGTGACCGAGATCTTCGTCCCGCTGTTCGCGGGACGGCTGATCGACGCGCTCGCCGGCAATCTGCGCAGCGAGGCGCTCGCGCTGTTCGCGGCAATGGCCTCCCTCGGCCTCGCCATGGTGGTGCTACGCCACTTTGCCTGGGCAGGGGTGGTCCCCTTTACGCTGCGCATGATGCGTGACGTGACGCAGGACGGCTTCCACCGTGTCCAGCGCTTTTCGACGGACTGGCACGCCAACAGCTTCGCCGGCTCGACCGTGCGCAAGATCACCCGCGGCATGTGGGCGTTCGACACGCTGAACGACGTGCTGCTGCTCCAGCTGTTGCCGTCGATCGCGGTGCTGGGCGGCACGATGCTGCTGCTCGGCTGGCACTGGCCGGTGCTGGGCGTGGTCATGGCAATCGGCGCTGTCGCCTATGTCGCGATGACGGTGGTGCTGGCGACACGCTGGGCCTCGCCGGCCGCGACGCTCTCCAACGCCTGGGATACGAAGCTCGGCGGAATGCTCTCCGATGCGATCGGCTCGAACGCCGTGGTCAAGGCGTTCGGCGCCGAGGAACGCGAGGAGCAGCGGATCGGCGGGCTGCTCGCCAAATGGGCGAAGCGTACCCGGCGGACCTGGATGCGCTACACCTGGTCGGGCAGCGCGCAGATCGCGGTGCTGTGGGCGATCCGCAGCGCGATCACCGGCACCGCCCTTTGGCTGTGGTGGACGGGCGCAGCGACGCCGGGCGACGTCACCTTCGTGCTGGCAAGCTACTTCGTCGTCCATGGCTATCTGGTCGATGTCGGCTTCCACATCCATCACATGCAGCGCGCGGTGAACGAGATGGAGGAGCTGGTCGACCTGCACGATCAGCCGCTCGGCATCGACGACCGCACGGACGCTCAGCCGATCCATATCGGCGCGGGCGAGGTACACTTTGATGACGTTACCTTCCGCTATGGCGGGCACGAGACACCGCTCTACGAGCATCTCACCCTTACCATCCGCGGGGGCGAACGCGTCGGACTGGTCGGCCATTCGGGGTCGGGCAAGACGACCTTCGTCAAGCTGATCCAGCGCCTCTACGACGTCAACGAAGGCCGGGTGACGATCGACGGGCAGGACGTGTCGCACGCGACCCAGCAGTCGCTGCGCGCGCAGATCGCGATCGTCCAGCAGGAGCCGATCCTGTTCCACCGCAGCCTCGCCGACAACATCGCCTATGCCCGCCCCGGGGCGAGCCAGGCCGAAGTCGAGGCGGCGGCGCGGCTGGCCAATGCGCATGACTTCATCGTCCGACTGCCGCGCGGCTATGCGACCCTGGTCGGCGAACGCGGGGTCAAGCTGTCGGGCGGCGAACGCCAGCGCGTGGCACTCGCCCGGGCGTTCCTGGCCGATGCGCCGATCCTGATTCTGGACGAGGCGACCTCAAGCCTCGATTCGGAGAGCGAGGCGCTGATCCAGCAAGCGATGGACCGGCTGATGAAGGGCCGTACCGCAATCGTCATCGCGCACCGGCTGTCGACAGTGCGCACGCTCGACCGCATCCTGGTCTTCGACAAGGGCCGGATCATCGAGGACGGCGACCATGATACGCTGCTGGTCAATGCCGGCGGCCAGTATCGCCGGCTGTTCGACCGCCAGTCGGGCAATATCGTCGACGACGCGCCCAAGCTCGAGGAGGCGTAAGGGGCAGGGGCGCGCGCAGCCGGACGGTTGCGCGCGCCTTTCCTCGTATCACATACTGCTCGAATGCCGCTCCGCCATATAGCGGCCCGGGGAAGTGCCGAGCGCCTTGCGGAACATCGTCACGAAGCTGGGCACGCTCTCATAACCGAGATCGGCCGCGACAGCCTGGATCGAAGCCCCCCCGGCCAGCCATTTGACGGCGAGCACGACACCGAGCTGCTGGCGCCAGCGCCCGAAGCTCATCCCCGTTTCCCGGCCGATCAGCCGCTCGAGCGTGCGTACGCTCATCCCCGCACGTTCCGCCCAGCTCTGCAGCGTGCCCCGGCTGGCCGGAGCCTCGAGCATCTCGCCGGCGATTCGGCGCAAGCGGGGATCGGCCGGCATCGGCAGATGCAGATCCTCCACCTGCGCGGCAGCCAGTTCGTCGAGCAGCACGCCGGTGAGGCGCGCATTGATGTCATTCTCCTCATAGAGTGCCGGGAGGCTCGCCGTCCGAACGAGCAACTCGCGCAGCAAGGGCGATACCGAAACGGCGCAGCAGGTAGAGGGCAGTCCGCGGCTGACTTCGGCAGCGGCGAAGGCGCTGTAGCCCTCGAACGCGCCCGTGGCCTTGATCGCGTGAAGCGCACCACCGGGTATCCAGATCGCGCTGCGCGGCGGCACGATCCACAGTCCGCCCTCGACCTCGCAGCTCAGCGCACCGCGCTGCACGAACATGATCTGCCCCTTGGCATGACGATGGAAATCGAGCTCGAGCCCCTCAAATTCGGTGGTGACGATGCCAAAGGTCACCACCGGGCGCGGCACATTATCGGGTTCGATCCACCCCGCAGGATCAGCGAATGTGTTCATGATCGGCATAGACGATGCTCCGGCGCGACCTGGCGAGATTGAATAATAATCTGTGCTGACTTCGGAATGACGCCAGTATTGCGATCCATTATCATTTCAACTCGGTATCGGTCGAGGGCAATCCGGTCCCGACCCGGACGAAAGGACATCTCTTGATCTCGGCGACCAGCAGCCCGGCCTTGGGCCGATCGACAGCGCGCAACCTTGCACCGGTGCGTGTGGCCCGCACGACGCGCAGCTGCGACCCGGGGGCGGCATGATGCTCGCGGCGGGATCACCCGAACGCCCCACAGTCCAACCGGCCGGCCGGTTCAGCCAGGCGTTGCTGCGCCTGCTGATGCGGCAGGCGCGGATCGTTGCGACCGAATGGCTGGCCGGGCGCTTCAAGTTGATCCTGCTCGAAGGATCGGCGCTTGTCGGGATCGCGTGGATACCGGGGCAGAAGATCCAGATTGCAATGGGATCCGCCTTCACCGCGCGGACCTACACACCGCTCGAATGGAATGCCGATGCCGGCCGGGGCTGCATCCTCGGCTTCGCACCGGGCGATGGCCCGGGCAGCGCCTGGGTGCGCAATGTCGAAGCCGGTGATCGATGCGACCTGTTCGGCCCGCGCGGATCGCTGGACCTGCGCCGGATTCCCCAATTCGCCGTGGTGATGGGCGACGAGACATCAATCGGCCTCGCCTACGCGCTGACCCATGCGGATCCGGCGCGCGCCGTGACCTGCCTTTTCGAAATCTGGGATACCGAGAGCGTCAGGCAGGTGCTGGTGCAGCTCTGCATCGGGGACGCAACCTTGTTCGCGAAGCAGGACGGCGACGCGCATCTCGAATCGATGGAAGCGGCGACGCCTCAAGCTCTGTGGCGTTCCCGCCACGCATATCCTGACCAAGGCCTATTGGGCTCCCGGCAAGACCGGGCTCGATTGACGCCGGGCCGAGCCAATGCCCCAAACCAAAAAGGGCCCCGGTTTCCCGGGGCCCTCTTCGTTTCAGCCTGAGGCTGCGCGACCTTAGTCGTCGCTACCGCCAGTCAGGAATGCGGGGAGGCCGATGTCCTCGCCGCCTTCGTCCTTCGACTCCGAACGCTCGCGGCGCGGGCCGCGGTCGCCGCGATCGCCCCGCGGGCCACGGTCGCCGCCATCGCGGCGCGGACCACGGTCGCCATCGCGACGCGGGCCGCGATCGCCACCGTCACGGCGCGGACCACGGTCGCCACGGGGACCGCGATCCTCGCGCGGTTCGCGGGCCGGACGCGTATCCTCAAGCTCAGCGCCAGTCTCCTGATCGACGACGCGCATCGACAGGCGCACCTTGCCGCGCTGGTCGATCTCGAGAACCTTGACCTTGACCTCCTGGCCTTCGCTCAGGACATCGCTGACCTTCTCGACGCGCTCGTTCTTGATCTCGGAGACGTGAACCAGGCCGTCCTTGCCGCCCATGAAATTCACGAACGCGCCGAAATCGACGAGGTTGACGACCTTGCCGTTGTAGATCTTGCCGACTTCCGCCTCTTCGACGATGCCCTTGATCCAGTTCATCGCGGCTTCGATCTGCGACACGTCGGACGACGAAATCTTGATCACGCCCTCGTCGTCGATATCCACCTTGGCGCCGGTGGTGGCGACGATCTCACGGATGACCTTGCCGCCGGTGCCGATGACGTCGCGGATCTTCGACTTGTCGATCTGCATCGTCTCGATGCGCGGCGCATGCGCCGACAACTCCGAGCGGGTCTCGCCCAGCGCCTTGTTCATCTCGCCCAGGATATGCGCACGGCCTTCCTTGGCCTGGTTCAGCGCAGCCTCGAAGATCTCGCGCGTGATGCCCGCGATCTTGATGTCCATCTGCATCGTGGTGATGCCTTCGGACGTGCCCGCAACCTTGAAGTCCATGTCGCCGAGGTGATCCTCGTCGCCAAGGATGTCGCTGAGGATCGCATAATCCTTGCCCTCGAGGATCAGGCCCATGGCGATGCCCGAAACCGGACGCTTGATCGGCACGCCGGCGTCCATCATCGCGAGCGACCCGCCGCACACCGACGCCATCGACGACGAGCCGTTCGACTCGGTGATGTCGCTGGTCAGGCGGATCGTGTAGGGGAACTCGTCCTTGGTCGGCAGCACCGGGTGCAGCGCGCGCCATGCCAGCTTGCCATGACCGACTTCGCGACGGCCCGGCGCGCCGAAGCGGCCCACTTCACCGACCGAATAGGGCGGGAAGTTATAGTGCAGCATGAAGTGCTGGTACGACAGGCCATTGAGGCCGTCGATCATCTGCTCCGCATCCTTGGTGCCCAGCGTCGCCGTGGCGATCGTCTGGGTCTCGCCGCGGGTGAACAGCGCCGAGCCATGCGCACGCGGAAGGAAGTGCGTTTCCGCCACGATGGGGCGGATCTGCGTGGTGGTGCGGCCATCGATGCGCTTGCCGTCCTTGAGGATAGCGGTGCGGACGATCTCCGCTTCCAGCTTCTTGGTCAGCTTGATGCCGGCCATGACTTCCTGGGGGCTGAGGCCGTCGGCAGCGAACGATTCCTTCGCCTTCGCGCGCGCTTCATTGAGCGCGTTCGAGCGGGCCGACTTGTCGGTCAGCTTGTAGGCGGCGGCAATATCCTTGCCGATCAGCTTCTTGAGCTTGTCCTTGAGCTTGGCGTTGTCGTCCGACGACGCGATTTCCCACGGCTCCTTGGCGGCCTGCTCGGCGAGCTTGATGATCGCCTTGATGACTTCCTTGCACGCGTCGTGCGCGAACAGGACGGCGCCCAGCATGACCTCTTCCGAGAGCTCGTTCGCTTCGGATTCGACCATCATCACCGCGTCGTGCGTCGCGGCGACGACCAGGTCGAGGTCGCCTTCGGCAACCTGCTCGTCGGTCGGGTTGAGGATGTACTCGCCATCGACATAGCCGACGCGCGCGGCGCCGATCGGGCCCATGAAGGGCACGCCCGAGATGGTGAGCGCGGCCGACGCCGCGACCATCGCGAGGATGTCCGGCTCGTTCTCGCCGTCATAGCTCAGCACCTGAGCGATGGCGTTGATCTCGTTGTAGAAGCCTTCCGGGAACAGTGGGCGGATCGGGCGGTCGATGAGACGCGAGACCAGCGTCTCCTTCTCGGTCGCACCGCGCTCGCGCTTGAAGAAGCCGCCGGGGATACGGCCGGCCGCGCTGTACTTTTCCTGATAGTGGACGGTGAGCGGGAAGAAATCCTGCCCGTCCTTCACCGACTTGGCGGCGGTGACGGCGCACAGCACCACGGTTTCGCCGAGCGTCGCCATGATGGCGCCATCGGCCTGACGGGCAACCTTGCCCGTTTCGAGTGTCAGGGTTTGTCCGCCCCACTCGATCGATACGGTTTTCTTGTCGAACATCTGATTTCCTTTGGACCGGACGCCCAATGCACCCGGGGCCTGTGTGCGAGCTGTCCGGCTCGCGCGGTGCGGGGTGATTTCACCCCTGTTCAGGGCTTCGGCCGGATTGCCACGGCCCCAAGGGTCCAGGCACTAGCTGCCCGGTATTGCAAAAAGGCGACCCGAAGGCCGCCTTTCCGGTTACTTGCGAAGGCCGAGCTTCGCGATGAGTGCGGTGTAGCGATCCCCGTCCGTCTTGCGGAGGTAGTCGAGGAGGCTGCGGCGCTTGTTGACCAGCATGAGAAGGCCACGGCGCGAATGATTGTCCTTGGCGTGACCCTTGAAGTGCGCGGTCAGGTTGACGATGCGCTCGGTCAGGATCGCGATCTGGACTTCGGCGCTGCCGGTGTCGCCCTCGCTGCGGCCATGTTCCTTGGCCAGCTCGGCCTTGCGCTCGGTCGTGATCGTCATGTGTTTTCCTTCGACATCATTCTACAGGTTGAAGCCGCGGACGACCCGGACGGTACCGTCCGAAACCTCGACCAGCGCGACGGGCGTTTCGCCCTCAAGCGCAAAGTATTGGCCGTCTTCCATGGCGATCCCGGTCAGCACTTTCCCCTGACGGAGAGCCCCTGCCTGACCGGGTTCGAGAGTTAGAGCCGGGATGTCGTCCAGCCCCGCCCTCAGCGGCAGGAGGCAATGTTCAAGCGTGCGGCCCTTAGCGGCTTCGGCCAGTTTGTCCAGCGAAATCGCGGATTCGAGGGTGAACGGCCCCGCCTTGAACCGCCGAAGCATCGTCACATGGCCGACGGTGCCGAGCGCAAGGGCAATGTCGCGCGCCAGGCTGCGGATATAGGTGCCCTTGGAGACATGCGCGGTGAGGGTGACATCCATCAGGTCGCCCGCGCCGCTATCAGTCCAACCCGTAACCGACAGCGCGTGGATGGTAATGGCACGGGGCGCGAGTTCAAATGATTCGCCCTTGCGGGCAAGGTCATAGGCCCGCTCGCCGTCCACCTTCAGTGCGGAATAGTTCGGCGGTAGCTGTTCGATCGGGCCGGTGAAACGCGGCAGCACGGCCTCGACCTGCGCGAGTGACGGGTATACGGTTGAGACGGCAATAACCGTCCCTTCGAGGTCGAGCGTATCCGTCTCTTCGCCGAAGCGGATCGTAAAGTCGTAAACCTTGTCGCTATCGAGCATCCGCCCGGCGAGCTTGGTCGCCTCCCCTACCGCGATCGGCAGCACGCCGGTTGCCAGCGGATCGAGCGTCCCGCCATGCCCGACCTTGGGCAGGTCGCGCAGCTTCGGCCCGTAGCCACAGTCACGCAGCGCGCGCTTGACCGCGCTCACCCCCTGGGTCGAACCGAGCCCCAGCGGTTTGTCGATGACGATCCAGCCATGCATCAGCCCGCGATCGCCTCGGTGATCGACAGATACCAACGTGTCACGACCTCCCAGGGCGGGACGATCAGCTGTGCGACGATGTTGGCGCTGGGCCAGATCGACGGGATGACGAGCAGCAGGATGAACAACAGCGGAAAGCCGAACCGGCCGAACGATGCCCAGCGCTCCGCTGCTGCGGGTGGCAACAGTCCCTGCACCACATGGCCACCATCGAAGGGCGGAAGCGGGATCAGGTTGAACAGCGCGAGGAAGAGATTCACGCCGACGAAGTTGAACAGATTCTGCGCAACGAAAGCACCGACACTCCCCAGCCGATCCTCCCCGGCGCTTGCAAGCAGCAGGCCCAACAGCACCGCTCCCACCAGCGCCAGCACGAAGTTCATACCGGGGCCCGCCAGCGCCACCAGCATCATGTCACGCCGCGGATTGCGCAGACGCGCGAAGTTCACCGGCACTGGCTTCGCCCAGCCGAACACCGGCATCTTGGTGAGCGCCAGTATCAGCGGCAGTACCACCGTGCCGATCGGATCAACGTGACGGATCGGATTGAGCGACAGCCGCTTGCGCTCCGCCGCGGTCGGATCACCCAGCGCACGCGCGGCCAGACCGTGCGCGACCTCGTGGAAGACGATCGCGATGACCAGGGGGATCAGCCAGATGGCCGCGCCATAGACGATGGAATCGGGGTTCATGGCCGTGATCTAAGGTTGTGCGGCACGATTCACCAGCCGCGTCTCAGCCCGCCACTGCAATCGCCTCGGTGAAATGGCGGCGGCACAGCGCGACATAGCGGTCGTTGCCGCCGATCTCGGTCTGCGCGCCCTGCGCCACCGCGCGGCCTTGCTCATCGACCCGCAGGTTCATCGTCGCCTTGCGCCCGCAGCGGCACACGGACTTGATCTCGATCAGCGCGTCGGCAAGCGCGAGCAGCCGCGCCGAGCCCTCGAACAGCGCACCGGTGAAGTCGGTGCGCAGGCCATAGGCGAGCACCGGCACGCCGAGCACATCGGCGACCGCGGCGAGCTGATCGACCTGCGCAGCGGTAAGGAACTGCGCCTCGTCCACCAGCACGCAATGCACCGGCCCGGCATCTGCCTCACGCTCGAGCCGCAATCGCAGGTCCATGTCGGGATCAAAGCTGATCGCTTCGGCAGCAAGGCCGATGCGCGACGCGATCCGCCCCTCACCTGCCCGGTCATCCACCGCCGCGGTGAACAGGATCGTGCGCATGCCGCGCTCGCGATAGTTGAAGTCCGCCTGAAGCAGGTTGGTCGATTTGCCCGCATTCATCGAGGCATAATAGAAATAGAGCTTGGCCATTTGCGGTGACCTTGGCGGATGATCCGGTATGTTTCATCCGCCCCGGCTCCAAAGCCGTGGACAAGGCTGTGGAAAAGCCTGTTGATCAGTCCTCCGACTGTTCCAGGTCACGCGCCACCTTGGGGTCGCGCAGGAGCTGGTCGATATGGCTGCCTTCATCGAAGCTCTCGTCCGCCAGGAACTTGAGCCGCGCGGCATATTTCATCTTCACGCGGCTGGCGACCTCGCGCTGGAGATAGGCGGTGTTGGTGCGCAGCGCCTTGATCACCACCTCCTCGTCCTTGCCAAGGAGCGGCTTCACGAACACGGTAGCATGGCGCAGGTCGGGCGACATGCGCACTTCAGTGATGCTCACCATATGGCTGGCGAGCACGTCGTCATGTACTTCGCCGCGCGCGAGGATGTCCGACAGGATATGGCGCACCTGCTCGCCCACGCGTAGTAGGCGGACCGAGCGTTCCTCGGTCGAGCTGCTAGCCTTCACCATCGACGGCCCCTTCCGTGTAGAAGGTCAGCCGGTTGCTCGACGGATCCTGGATCGTGATCTCGTACGAACCCCATGGCATCCGTTCCGGCTCGCCGGGACGCGCATTGCCGTGCTGCTTGGCGCGCAGCGTTGCCATGTACGCCGACACGTCGTCGACCGGAATCCGCACCGCGCCGCCCGGCGTCGCATCGCCATAATGTTCCGAAAGATGCAGCGCGCAGTCCCCGCGACGCACGCCCATGTAGAGCGGCGCCCCGGCGTCAAATCGATGCTCGAACTCCAGCTCGAAGCCGAGGAAGTCCAGGTAGAAGTCCTTCATCCGCTTCTCGTCGAAGCTGCGAAGGACCGGGGTCGGGGCGCCGAGCATGGCGAGCGGCGCTCCTTAGAGCGTCCGCTCGCGCAGTTCGACCTCGAAGGTTTCGAGATAGTCGCCTGGCTTGATGTCGGTGAAGTTCTGGCTGAACGTCACACCGCACTCGAGACCCGCACGGACTTCCGCCACATCGTCCTTGAAGCGGCGCAGCGATGCGATCTCGCCCTGGTAGATGATGACGTCGTCACGCGTGATGCGTGCCTTGAGCGCCTTGCGGATCGCGCCGTCGGTGACCAGCAGACCAGCCGCCTTGCCGTGCTTGCCCGCCGAGAAGACCTCGCGGATTTCGGCGCGGCCCACCACCGTTTCGAACGCTTCCGGACCGAGCTGGCCGGCCATGCCGGCGCGGATCTCGTCGGTGAGTTCGTAGATCACGTCATAATATTTGAACGCGACCTTGTGGCGATCGGCGATCTCGCGTGCCTTGGCGTTCGGACGGACGTTGAAGCCGATGATCGGCGCGCCCGAGGCCGCGGCCGCGTTCACGTCGCTTTCGGTGATGCCGCCCACGCCCGCGTGCAGCACGCGCGCCTTGATGTCGTCGGTGCTGATCTTGTTGATCGCCGCGACGATCGCCTCGACCGTGCCCTGGGTATCCGCCTTGACGACCAGCGGATATTCCATCGCCTGCTTTTCCTTGAGCGCGCTGAACATGCTCTCGAGGCTGGCGGGGGTGTTGGTGGTGCGCTTGTTCTGGATGACGCTGGCGCGATAGGCCGCGACCTCGCGGGCGCGTGCCTCGTTCTCAACGACCTGGAGCAGGTCGCCGGCCATCGGCACGCCCGACAGGCCGAGCACCTCGACCGGCATCGACGGACCGGCTTCCTTGATCTGGCGGCCCTTGTCGTCGACCAGCGCGCGGACCTTTCCGCTCTCGGCGCCGACGACGAACACGTCGCCGACCTTGAGCGTGCCGCGCGTGACCAGCACGGTGGCGACCGGACCGCGACCCTTGTCGAGCTTCGCCTCGACCACATTGCCTTCGGCTTCGCGATCGGGATTGGCCTTGAGCTCCATCAGTTCGGCCTGAAGCTGGATCTTCTCGATCAGTTGGTCCAGGCCGGTCTTCTTGAGCGCCGACACCTCGACATCCTGGGTCTCGCCGCCCATTTCCTCGACCTGCACGTCATGCTCGAGCAGACGCTCGCGCACGCGCTGGGCGTTGGCCTCGGGCTTGTCGATCTTGTTGATCGCGACGATCATCGGGACGCCAGCCGCCTTGGTGTGGTTGATCGCCTCGATCGTCTGCGGCATCAGGCCGTCATCGGCGGCGACCACCAGCACGACGATGTCGGTGACGTTTGCGCCGCGCGCGCGCATCTCCGAGAACGCCTCATGGCCCGGGGTGTCGAGGAAGGTGATCTTCGACTTGTCCTTGAGCGTCACCTGATAGGCGCCGATATGCTGGGTGATGCCGCCGGCTTCGCCGCGCACCACGTCGGTGCCGCGCAGTGCGTCGAGCAGCGACGTCTTGCCATGATCGACATGGCCCATGATCGTCACCACCGGCGGACGCGGCTGCAGCGTCTCGGCCGCATCCTCGATCGTGTCGGTCGCCAGATCGATGTCCGAATCCGAAACGCGGACGATGTTGTGGCCGAATTCGGTCACCAGCAGCTCGGCAGTGTCCTGATCGATCGTCTGAGTCAGCGTGACGGGCATGCCCATCTTAAACAACGCCTTGACCAGGTCGGCGCCCTTCTCGGCCATGCGGTTCGCCAGCTCGGACACGGTGATCGCGTCGGGCACCTGCACGTCGCGGACCTGCTTGGCCTGCGGCTCGCGCGGACCCGAATGACGGCGGTGCTCCTTCTCACGCGCACGCTTGAGCGCGGCGAGGCTGCGCGCACGCGCACCATCGTCGCCGCCAAGCGCGCGATTGACGGTCAGCTTGCCGCCGCGGCGCTCATCGCCCTTGCGGTCGCGCTGCTGCGGCCGCTGAGGCTCAGGCGCCCGCGCCGGAGCGCGGTTAGGGCCAAGATTGGGCGTGCGCGGAGTCGCCGCGCCACCGCCGGTGCTGGCCGGAGCGGCTGCTGCCGGCTCGGCCTTTGCGGGCGCCGGACGCGGAATCTCGGGGCGCTGCACGGGGGTGAACTGGCGCGGCGCGGGGCGGCTCGGATCGAGCTGAACCGCAATCGGCTTCGGCGGTACGGGAGCCGGAGCCGGAGCGGGCGCGGGCGGCGGAGCGGCCTCGATCACCGGCGCGGGGGCCGGTTCGGGCTTGGGCTCTTCCTTGGGCGCCTTGGCGGCCTCGGCTTCGGCACGCGCCTTTTCCTCGGCGCGGCGCGCTTCGGCTTCGATGGCCTCGGCGCGCTCACGCTCCTCGCGGCGGCGCGCTTCCTCGTTCGCCTGCATCCGCTGCTCTTCGGCTTCGCGTAGCAGACGCGCCTGCCGCTCTTGGGCGGTCTCGCCCGCGGGGGCGGACGGACGTGGCGCGGGGGCCGGAGGCGGAGGGGGCGGCGGGGGCGCAGCCTCCACTACGGTTTCAGGTGCAGAGTCCTGCTGGCCTTGGGGGCCCAACACGCGGCGGCGCTTGACCTCGACCACGACGGTGTTCGAGCGCCCGTGGCTGAAGCTCTGCTTCACCTTGCCGGTCTCGACCGTGCGCTTCAGCCCCAGCGGCTGGCGCATGCCCAGTTTCGGCTTGTCGTTTTCGGTATCGCTCAACTCAAATTCCCGTCTGTTCGTCGTTCGTCACGTCACCGCCAGCGCCCGATGCGCCTTGCGAAGCCATTTCGCAAGGTTTGGGGTCTGGATCGGGACCGATAAAATGCAGCCAGCGGGAGAGCGCTTCGCTCACCCGCGCGGCTGCCTTGGGGTCTGTCAGGCCGACATGTACCACATTTTCACGGCCAAGGGCCAAGGACAATATGGTGCGCGGCAGCGGTAATGTGAAGCCCGTGTCGCCAGAGCCTTCACGATCGGTGCCGACGCGCAGCGCCTGATCGAGCTTGCGCGAGCCGTCGGAGCCAGCATCCGATGCGTGGAGCAGCAGGTGCAGCTTACCGCTGCGCCCGGCCTTTTCGATCCGCTCGCCGCCGATCACGACATACCCCGCCTTGGCCTCAAGGCCGAGGCGGTCGAGCAGGGCGCGCTCAAGCTGTGCCGCGATTCGGTCGCCGAGATCGTCTGGAATGCGCAACGCGCTTGTCTTGAACGCGCGACACAACGCCCCGTGCAGCTTCTTGCCGCTGGCATTCAGCTCGGCGCGATCGACGCCGATCCACGCGCCGCGGCCCGGCGCCTTGGCGCGGACATCGGGCAGCACTTCGCCATCGGGTGAAAGCGCGAGCCGGATCAGCCCGTCGCGCGGGGATTCCGCGCGCGAGAGGATGCAGGTGCGGATGGCATCCCCATCCGCACGCTTGCCGCCCGTCAGTTCAGGCCGGGTCTCATTGCTCGGAGTCCGCAACAGCGTCCTCCCCACCGGCCGGAGCCGACTCTTCTTCGTCCGCGAACCAGTGCGCGCGGGCAGCCATGATGATCTCGTTGCCCTGCTCGTCGCTCAGGCCGTACTCGCCGAGCACGCCGCCCTTGTCGCTCTCGCGGACCGGGGCTGCCGGGCCATCGCCGCGACGACGCGGCTCGGGACGCTTCTTGGCGACCAGCTCGTCGGTGGCGAGATCGGCGAGATCGTCGAGCGTCTTGATGCCCGCCTTGCCGAGCGTGACCAGCATCGCTTCGGTGAGGTACGGCATGGTCGCGAGATCGTCCTCGACGCCCAGCTCGCGGCGGGCGGTCCGATTGGCCTCCTCGCGGCGCTCAAGCGCCTCGGCGGCGCGGCTCTGCAGCTCCTGCGCGAGATCCTCGTCGAAGCCCTCGATGCCGGCGAGCTCGTCAAGCTCGACATAGGCGACTTCTTCAAGCTGGCTGAAGCCTTCAGCGACCAGCAGCTGCGCCAGCGTCTCGTCGACGTCGAGCTCGTTCTGGAACATCTCGCTGTTCGCGACGAACTCGGCCTGGCGCTTCTCGCTCGAATCGGTCTCGGTCAGGATGTCGATCGCCTTGCCGGTCAGCTGGCTGGCGAGGCGGACATTCTGGCCGCGGCGACCGATGGCGAGAGAAAGCTGATCGTCGGGAACGACGACTTCGATGCGGTCATCCTCTTCGTCGATCACCACGCGCGCGACATTGGCCGGCTGCAGCGCGTTGACGACGAAGGTCGCGGTGTCCGGCGACCAGGGGATGATATCGATCTTCTCGCCCTGCATCTCCTGCACGACCGCCTGGACGCGCGAGCCCTTCATGCCGACGCAGGCGCCGACCGGATCGATCGAGCTGTCATGGCTGATCACGCCGATCTTGGCGCGCGAGCCCGGGTCACGGGCGGCAGCCTTGATCTCGATGATACCGTCATAGATTTCGGGCACTTCCTGCGCGAATAGCTTCTTCATGAAGTCGGGATGCGCGCGGCTGAGGAAGATCTGCGGACCGCGGGTCTCGCGCACCACCTTGAGGATCAGGCTGCGGACGCGGTCGCCGACGCGGACGACTTCACGCGGGATCTGTGCGTCGCGGCGGATCACACCCTCGGCGCGACCCAGATCGACGACGACATGGCCGAACTCGACGCGCTTGACGACGCCGGTGATGATTTCGCCCTGACGGTCCTTGAACTCTTCGAACTGGCGCTCGCGCTCCGCGTCGCGAACCTTCTGGAAGATGATCTGCTTGCTTGCCTGCGCCTGGATGCGGCCGAACTCGATCGGGGGCAGCGGATCGACGATGAAGTCACCGACCTTGGCGTCCTTCTGCAGCTTCTGCGCGCCCTTGAGGTCAACCTGCTTGAAATAGTCGTCGACCGCCTCGACCACCTCGACCACGCGCCACAGGCGAAGGTCGCCGGTCTGCGGGTCGAGCTTGGCGCGGATGTCGTTCTCGACGCCGTAGCGGTTCTTGGCGGCGCGCTCGATCGCCTCTTCCATCGCCTCGATGACGATGGACTTGTCGATCATCTTCTCGCTCGCCACCGAATTGGCGATGGCGATCAGCTCGGCCTTGTTGGCAGAAATGGCGGTGGCCATCAGTCCTGTTCCTCTGCTTCGAATTCGTCCGCACCCTCGGTGGAGAGAGGGCGGGTTGCGGCGATGAGCCGGTTAGTGATGACGAGCTTCGCGTCCTCGATGGATGCGAAGGGGACGGCGTGAGTCACGCCCTGTCCGTCGGTGATCGCGATCGTCTCGCCCTCCACCCCGGCAAGGTCGCCCTTGAACTGCTTGCGCCCGTCGATCTTCTCGGCGAGCGTGATCCGGGCCTCATGCCCCTTCCAGTCCTCGAAATCCTTGAGCCGGGTCAGCGGCCGGTCGATCCCCGGCGAGCTGACCTCGAGGCGATAGGCCTCGGGAATCGGGTCGCGGCCGGCGGCCTCAAGCTCATCCAGCCGATCCGAGATGCGGCGCGACAGGTCGGCGCAATCGTCGATGTTCAGCTGGCGCGTATCCGGGCGCTCCGCCATCACCTGCAGCGTGCGGTCGCCCTCGCCGCCGAACATCTTCACGCGCACCAGATCGAAGCCCAAAGCGCGCGCTTCGGGCTCGATCAGACTGGTGAGTGCAGCGATATCCGCCACGCAAAAACTCCAATAGGCACCGGATACGCCTTATCGCCGCCGAACCCCGTAGGGCCGACCTCGGCAAGGTTTCCAATGTCGAGAACAGCGCCTCTATAGGCGCATGGTGCGACGACGGCAAGATGGTCGAGTCAGCGCGCCGCCACGGCCGGGCCGCCATCGCCGCGCGGCGGCCGGGCGAGCGCTGGAACGTCGATCCGCTGCCATTGCGGCTTGCGTCCGAGCCGGGCGTTGAAATGCGTGTTGAAGCGCAGCTCGTCCGCGAGCGGGGCGTGCAGCGACATGCCATATTCGGCGCGAACCGCGGATTCGGGATACCCCATCATCTCGAGAATCGTGGGAAAGAGCTGATAGTGGCTTGAGCGGTCGCGGTTGCGCTGCGCCGCATCCGGCCAGCGATCCGCAGCGCCGGCGTCGGTGAGCACCGCGAGCGGCACCGCCCCTTCCTCCGGTACCGGATGCGCGCTGCAATGGGTGTGCACGCCGGTACCGCCACGCTCGCGCAGATCCTGGCCATGATCCGAAGTGTAGATCACCGTCGCGCCGTTCAGTGTCCCCGGCGCGAGCAGCCGTTCGAAGAAGCCGCCGACCTTCCACAGCAAGGTGTTGCGATAGGCGTTGCGGTACCGCCGCCATTGCTCGGCGTCGCCATCGAAACCGTCGCGATCGCCAGTGTCGGCAATGCCGAGGAAGCGCCCGCGCGGCAAAGCCGGTCGATAGACGGCGTGGCTGTCGGGATATTTGTCGTGCACCGGGAAATGTGCACCCACCTTGTTGACCAGGATGAACTCGCGTCGGCCATTGGCCAGGAGACTCACTATCCGGTCGGCGGCCGCGGCATCGCGTTCCCCGACCGGCACCGAATCGAGCTGGACAAAGGTATCGATCCGCGCGCGCTCGGCTGCATCCATGCCGTTGTGCAGCCCGCCGCCGGTGCGTTGCGCATCGATATAGACCGGCGCGAACCCCGCCTTGCGCGCATAGTCCCAGATCGCCGGGCCGGTCGCATTGAGCTCGCCGTAGCGGTCACGCGTGCCACCGTGGCGCAGCGTCAGGTTGGTACCGAGCGAGCAATTGGTGATCGCTGCCGCGACTCCGAAGCTGTGCACTGCGATCCCGCCCGGCGGAGTCAGCAGCCCGGTGCGCACGCCCGCCGGATCGATCAGGTCGAGATAGCGCGCGGACACGCTTTCATCGATGATCAGGACGATGTCTCCCATTCCCGCCACTGCCCGCGGCACCAGCGTCACCGGACGCCGCTTGCCGTCGCTCGCCAGTTCCTCGCCGGTCGCGAGCGTGAGATAGGCGAGCGCGGTGAAAGCCCCGGGCAGACCCCGCGCACCCTCGCCACCGCGCAAGAACAGCATCCCCGTCAGCAGCGCAAGCGCACCCAGCGGCACCGCCGCCCAACGCACATCGAACCGGCGGGTGCGGCGCGGCGCAAAGCCGATCGCAAACAACAGCGGCAGCGCGATGAAGATCTCCGCACCGATCCGCACTCCGTGCTCGGCCATCGCGTCGCCCGCGAACCCCGCCGAACCGATCAAGTTGAGGAAGCCGTCATAGGTCAGGTGATCGCCGAGGATGCGCTCGCTCGCTCCGATGAACGCGGTCGCGGCGAACAGCAGCACGCCGATCGCCCAGCGCAGCAGGTTTGAGGCCAGCCGCGATGCCACCCACAATGCACCGACGAACGCGACGTAGAAAATGGTGAAGATGCCAAGCCAGGGCGACAGGCCGAGCGACACCACCCGATCAGCGAGGTTCCCGCCATCGGCCACGAGATAGAGGATGAGCAGCGCTTCCTTAACCGGCGCGCGCTGGAGCCATTGCATCACATTCCCCCCGACGCGGGCAGACTAACAAACCCGCGTTGCCACAGCGTAAATGCCGTGCGAAATCCGTTTTGCTCCGGGATCTTGCCGGGGCTTGCAGCTTCCCCGGAGAACCCGATGCGCCTGTTGCCGATCGCCGCCGTCTCGCTCACCCTGATCGCCTGCACCGGCGCCAAGCCGGGAAATAGCCAGGAGGCTGTCGCATCGTCGGACGGCCTTCCCTTCACCGTCACTCCGGTCGCCGATTTCGATTCGCCCTGGGCGATGACGTTCCTGCCCGACGGCTGGATGCTCGTCACAGAGAAGACAGGCACGCTGCTGCTGGTCAGCCCTGACGGCAAGACAAAGAGACCGGTAGGCGGCATCCCGCCAGTCGACAGCGCGGGACAGGGCGCACTCAAGGATGTCGTCCTCCACCCCGATTTCGCGAAGAACCGGCTGGTCTATTTCAGCTTCTCCGAAGCAGGAGAGGGCGGCAAGGGCGTCGTGCTCGCGCGTGGGCAATTGACCGACAACCGCGCTGCCATGCCCGTGCTGGCGAGGGTCGAGCGGCTGTTCCAAGCGACGCCCTATGTCAGCGGCAATGGCCATTATTCGGGCCGCATCGTCTTTGCGCCCGACGGCCAGCATGTGTTCTTCACCAATGGCGAGCGCCAGAAGTTCGATCCGGCTCAGGACCCCAAATCGACCTTGGGCAAGGTGCTGCGCCTGACGCTCGACGGCAAGCCGGCGGGCGATCCCGGCCTGACCGCCAAGGGTTTCCACCCCGCCATCTGGTCCTATGGTCATCGCAACCTGCTCGGCATCGCCTTCGACCAGGCGGGCAATCTGTGGGAGCAGGAAATGGGTCCGCAGGGCGGCGATGAGGTCAATCTGGTGCTGCCTGGCAAGAATTACGGCTATCCGATCGTGTCGGACGGCGATCACTATGGCGGCGCCGACATTCCCGACCACAAGACCCGCCCCGAGTTCGAAGCGCCCAAGGTTTCGTGGAACCCGGCGATCTCGCCCGGCGGGCTGATCGTCTATTCGGGCAAGCTCTTTCCGCAATGGAGAGGCGACCTGTTCATCGGCGGGCTTTCGAGCCAGGCACTGGTGCGGGTGGACGTGAACGGCACCAGCGCCGCCAAGGGCGACCAGTGGCCGATGGGCGCGCGCATCCGCGAAGTGGAAGAAGGCCCGGACGGTGCGATCTGGCTGCTCGAGGACGGCCGCGACGGATCGCAGGTCGCCTGCTCAAACTGACGCCGAAGCGCTAGTCCGCGGCCGCGAGCAGGAAGTTCAGCCGCGCAGCGGCGACCGGGCGGTCCCGGTCGTCCTGCCAGGCGATCGTCTCGACATTGGCGATGCGGGTGCCGAGCCGCGACACGTGCCCCTGCGCGCGGGTGATCTTTTCCCGGCCGCCCCGCATGAAGTCGACGGTGACGTTGACCGGCTTGATCCGCGTTCCTGTCCGCGCCTCGGCCGCCAGCGCATGTTTGAGCGCGGCAACCGCCGCCATTTCGAGCAACCCGGCGAGCGCGCCGCCATGGACGAAGCCGGGGCGGCCAATCACATCGGCGCCGAAAGGCATCGCCAGCACCGGCGCGCCTTCGTCCAGCTCAAGCGTGATCCCGAGCAGACCGGCGTAGGGCGGGAGGATCATGCCGACACCCCAGTGAACATGAAGGTGCCAGCGACATGTGCGACCGGATCGTCGGCGTCCCCATCATGCGCGATGCCGCGCACGAACGCGATGGAGCGCGTCACGCGATAGCATTCGCCACGCCCGATCACCGCATTGCCCGATGCCGCGGGCCGGAGATAGTCGACGCGCAAGTCGAGCGTTGCATGCGGCAGAAAACCGCCACGCTTCATCCACACGCCGATACTGGTCGCCATGTCGAGCAGCGCGACGATCGGCCCAGACGCAATCACGCCGCGCGCCGGATCGCCGACCAGATCCTCGCGCCAAGGGAGGACAAGCTGGCACCAGTCTGCGCCGTGCGAATCATAGCGAATGCCCAGCCGATGCCCGTGCCCAGCGCCGCGCGCCGAGAAGAAGGCGGCAGGATCGAACGGAAAAGGCGCGGGCTCCATCGCACGGCGAACTAGCGGCTGCACCAAAGCGCGGCAATGCCAAGGTTCGGCCACACATCGTAAACTCGAATTAACTCAGCCGCCCGGCTCGGCCCGTCTAGGCTCAGGCACCCAAAGGGAGGCGCACATGATCACCTTATCCATCGCAGAGATCGCCACGCTCGGTACTCAGGTCGCTACGCATGGCGCGATCCGTGCCGCCGAAATCGCCGGGGACGATATTTTCGAGATGCTGATCGCGATCGCGGTGCTGGTGTACGAAACCTATCCCGCCCCGATCCGGTGACCCGGCGGTTTGATGCGAAGAGCCATCCCAGCCTTGCTGACGCCCGCGCGCGATCGGCTGCCGTCAATGCCGACTGGATGGCAGGACCGGCAGCGGCGGTAGCAACGGAATTTGCCGGCATCACCGAGGCCAGTGAGATCGAGCGCCACGCCACAGCGTTCCTTGCCGATCCGCGCCGTGTCGAGACAATGCTGGCGCCGTTGATCGTTGCGCTCCGTGCCGATCCCTGGTTCGAACCGCCGTTCAAGGTGAGCCGCGACCGGCTTCGTACCGGTGCGGTATTGCTCGATTGCCCCGCCCTGACCCTGACGGCGACCGTTACCAACGCCGACGCACTCAATCGCATGCCGCCCCCCGCCACACTGGTATTGCCGGGGCGGGTGACCCTCACCCTCTACCGCCGCGGGGGCAGGGCGCGAATGCGGCGCTGGCGGGCAGACCCCGCCGGGCCGGCGTTCAGTGCCGCCACTGCGGCAGCTGCGCGCGAGATAGCGCCGCGCACCGTGCACGATGGCGACCTGATCCGTCAGGATGGGCGCATCAGCGGGCATTTGCTGACCGGCGCCGTCTGCGACATCGTGGCACTGACCGCAACGATCAAGCCAGGCGCCGACCCATTAATACGCGAATATGCCGTCGCGGACGGAGCGCTCGTTCGCGCGGCCTGCGCCGACGACGCAGCGTCGCGGATCGAAATGCTGTTGACCTTCTTGCGGGTGAGCGGCCGCGTGGACGCGGTGGACCTGTTCGAACAGGCATCGCGCCACCCCGCCTTCCACCTGCGTTGGGCGGCGATGCGCGAATGGCTGATGTTCGATGCGGGAACGGCGCGCGATCGGCTCGCCGCGATGCGCGCGGACGATCCCAATGCCGAAGTCCGGACAGCGGCGGCTGCCACATACGCGGCGCTGGAACGGCGCCTCAGTCCACCATGCCCCGCCTGATCGCCGCCGGCGATGGCGCCGCTATCACGCTCGACGCGCTGACCGACGCGCTCGATTCCACCGCGTTCGATCCGCACGACGAGGATAGCTTCGCCGCGCTCGGTCCGCTGCTCGCACAGCTGGGCCGCAATCGCAGTTTCCTCGCCGACCTGGCGATCGAGGAACTCAAGCTGCGCTGCACGCGGCAAAGCGCCGCCAACGGCTACGGCCCTCAGGTCTTTCTGCTGCGCCCGCCCAACGGGCGCTATGTGATCCGTGCCAATTTCTGGCCCGCGGCAGACGATGCCGTGGTACGGGCGAGCGGAACCGCGCCCTTTTTCTACGGGCTTGCGCACGATCACAACTTCCCGTTCCTGACCTATGGCTATTTGGGCCCCGGCTACTGGAGCGACTATTACGAGTATGACGGGCGGGCGGTGACAGGCTCAGCCAGCGAAATGGCGGGATTGCGCTTCGTGGAGCGCAGCAGACTCGAACCCGGCAAACTCATGCTCTACCGCATGCAGCGCGATGTGCATGTCCAGCTTCCGCCCGACAGTTTCTCGGTCTCGCTCAACATTCTCGGCCAGCACCCCAGCCATCCCTGGATCGACCAGTACCGCTTCGACATCGCACGCAACCGGATAGCGGAAGGGCTGACCACCGCACCATCGGAGGGTCTGGTGACGATTGCTGCGCATCTGGGCGGGGGCAACGCGCTCGACCTGATCGATCATATCGCTCGCCGTCATCCCCATCCGCGGATGCGCCGGACGGCAGTAGCAGCGCTGCATTCCGTGCGCGCTCTATCCGATATGGATCAGTTTCCGGCAGACTCGTGATGCGCGGCGCTTAGATTTCCAGGGCGTGGCGCAGAAGATTCTGTCCGAAATCGAGATACCGTTGCTGGATCAGGCTGTTGCCCAACGGGGTTATGCGCTTGTTCTCGGCGGCCCTTGCGCTGCCCCGGATCGGGGCGTCGCCGCAATCCTGCGTGCGTGGCGGCCGGGGATGCGTATCCGCAGCACCCATGTGCCCGAGATCGCGGTGGCCGGATGCGCGGCATGGCTCACAGCGGCGCTCGACGCAGGCGCGGCGGACGCGGTTTCCTACCCCGTCAACCCCTATGAGCTGGCCGCGCGCCTCGATGTGCGGGTACGCAGCCATATGCCGGGCGACACCCGGATCGGTGATCTGCGCATCGATCGGGTGCGCCGCACAATCGCGCGCGCGGGTATTCCCATCCCGCTGGTTCCGCGCGAGTTCGCGCTGCTGCTCTACCTCGCCGAGCGGCATGGCGAGTTCGTGTCGCGCCGCGAGCTGCTTGAACAGGTCTGGGGCCTGCGCTTCGATCCGGGCACCAATGTGGTCGCCGTCCACATATCCAAGCTGCGCGCCAAGATCGATCGCGGCTTCGCAGCACCGATGATCCGGGGCGTCAAGGGACTCGGATATCGTCTCGATGCGGCCTAGCCTTGTGCAAAGGCCAGGAGAGATAGCGATGAGCGAACGACGCGTTTCAATCGAGTTCAGCGACGGCATTGCCGATGTCCGGCTGACCCGGCCCGACAAGATGAACGCGCTCGATCCGGCGATGTTCGCCGGGATAGCGGACGCGATCGAGACGCTGAACGGCATGGCCGGACTGCGCGCGGTCGTGCTGTCGGGAGAGGGGCGCGCCTTTTGCGCCGGGCTTGATATGGCGAGCATGGCGGGGGGCGGTACGGATCTCGACCTCGGCACGCGCAGCCATGGCGAAGCCAATCTGTTCCAGCAGGTCGCCTGGGGCTGGCGTACCTTGCCGGTACCGGTGATCGCGGCGGCCCACGGCATCGCTTTCGGCGGCGGCTTTCAGATTCTCTCCGGCGCCGACATCCGCATCCTCGCGCCGGGAACCCGCTGTTCGATCATGGAGATGAAATGGGGGATCGTCCCCGACATGGCTGGCTTCGCCTTGTGGCGAACCACGGTACGCGACGACGTGTTGCGCGAACTCACCTACACCGCACGGGAATTCACCGCGGAAGAGGCACTGGCATTCGGCTTCGCGACGCGCGTGAGGGAAGGAGCCTATGGCGAGGCGATGACGCTGGCGCGCGAAATCGCGGGGCGCAATCCCCACGCGGTCCGCGCCGCCAAGCGCCTCGCCAACCTTGCCGCCGAAGCCGGTGCGCCCGCGATCCTCGCCGCGGAAAGCTCGGAACAGGCGCGGCTGCTGCGATCCCCCAATCAGATCGAGGCGGTGATGGCGAACATGCAGAAGCGCCCGCCGCACTTCACCGACTGAAGCTTCCAATATCCGGTATAGAAGGTTACAAGAAGACCATACCCAATATACGAATGAGAGGTGTCATGCGCGAAGCCGCGATCGTTTCCACCGCCCGGACGGGCATTGGCAAGGCCTATCGTGGCGCATTCAATACAACCGAAGCGCCGGTGCTGGCTGGGCATGTGATGAACGCAGCGGTCGAGCGGGCGGGCGTCGATCCCGCGCGGATCGACGACATCTTCTGGGGCGTGGGCAACCAGTGGGGGACACAGGGCGGCAACGCCGGACGGATGGCCGTGTTCGCCGCCGGGCTGCCGCAAAGCGTGCCCGCCTTCACGCTCGACCGGAAATGCGGGTCGGGACTGACCGCGCTGGCGCTGGCGGCCCGCTCGATCATTGCCGGGGACATCGACATCGCGCTGTCCGGAGGCATGGAATCGATCAGCCTGACCGTCACCAAGGACGCGCCGCGTTACGCCAACCAGTCGGTGCTGGCGAACGAGCCGCACGCATATATGCCGATGATCGAAACCGCCGAGATCGTCGCCGAACGCTATGGCATCAGCCGCGCGCGTCAAGACGAATATGGTGCGATGAGCCAGCAACGCGCCGAGGCGGGACTCGCCAGCGGTGCCTTTGCCGAGGAGATCGCGCCGATCACCGTCGAGAAGGCGATCTTCGACAAGGAAGGCAATCGCACCGGCAGCGAGCGCGTGACGGTGACTCAGGACGAGGGCATTCGCGCGGGTACGACGGCTGAGGCGCTCGCCGGCCTCAAAACCGTGTGGAAGGACGGGCAGGTCGTCAAGGAAGGCCGCCACATCACCGCGGGCAATGCCAGCCAGTTGTCCGACGGCGCAGCAGCGCAGATCGTGATGGATCGCGCAATCGCTGAAGCCGAGGGAAAGGAGATCCTGGGCATCTATCGCGGATTTCAGGCGGCAGGCTGCGCGCCCGACGAGATGGGTATCGGCCCGGTCTTCGCGATCCCCAAACTGCTCGGCCGCGCGGGTCTCGAGGTCGCAGACATCGGCCTCTGGGAGCTCAACGAGGCGTTCGCCAGCCAGTGCCTCTATTGCCGCGACACGCTGGGCATCGATCCGGAGAAGTATAACGTCAATGGCGGCGCGATCGCGATCGGCCACCCGTTCGGCATGACGGGCGCAAGACTGATCGGCCATGCGCTGATCGAAGGGCGCAAGCGTGGGGTGCGCTGGGTGGTGGTGTCGATGTGTACCGCGGGCGGCATGGGCGCGGCCGGACTGTTCGAGATTCCCTGACGCGTCTCTTGCGGACGGCACCAGCCCACTCGGCCACTCCACTTGCCAAAGCCGTCGCCGGGTGCGGGATGGGGGTGGGCCGGTGCGGCTTCTGCTTTGCCGAAAAAGCTTCTAGAGGGCCGCCATGCTTCGTCTCGGCACCCGCGGATCACCGCTTGCGCTCGTCCAGGCCAATCTTGTGCGCGACGCGCTGCTCGCCGCGCATGGCTGGGGCCCGGAAGCGGTCGAGATCGTCCCGATCCGGACCACCGGCGACAAGGTGCAGGACCGCCCGCTCGCCGAGATCGGCGGCAAGGCGCTTTGGACCAAGGAACTCGACCGCGCGCTGCTGGAAGGCGAGATCGACCTCGCCGTCCACTCGATGAAGGACGTCGAGACGATCCGTCCAGAGAGCATCGCCGTCGCCGCGATGCTGGTGCGCGAGGATGTGCGCGACCGGCTGATCGGCGCGGACTCGATCGATGCGCTGCCTCATGGCGCGCGGATCGGCACCAGCTCGCCGCGCCGCGCCGCGCAGATTCGCCGCGTTCGCCCCGACCTCGCGATCGTTCCGCTGCGGGGCAATGTCGATACCCGGCTGGCCAAGGTGCGCGATGGCCACGCCGACGCGACACTGCTTGCCGCCGCAGGTCTCGAGCGGCTCGAGCGGCCCGACGTCGGTGCGCCGATTCCGCTCCACCAACTCCTGCCTGCACCGTCACAAGGCGCCGTCGGAATCGAGGTCCGAGCCGATGATGTCACAACCCGGATGCTGGTTTCCGCAATCGGCGATCCCGTCACGGAACGCTGCGTGCTCGCCGAACGTGCGATGCTCGCCGCGCTGTCGGCCGATTGTCATTCGCCTGTTGCGGCGCTGGCCACGATCGAGGACGGCACCTTGCGGCTGCGTGCCGAAATCCTGACCGAGGACGGAAGCGAACATGTCCGCCTGGACCGATCCGGGCTGGAAGGCACGGCGCATGAGGCAGCGACGATCGCCCACGATCTGCTTGCCGCCGCCAGCCCGCGCCTGCGCGCCCTGTTCGGACATTGAGCCGCCCCGTCGCGATTCTGCGGCCCGAACCGGGCAATGCCGCCACCGCCACGCGGTTGCGCGACGCCGGACTTGAGCCGTTGTCACTGCCCCTGTTCGAGGTGCACCCGCTCGACTGGACGCCACCCGATACGACTGCATTTGACGGGCTGTTGCTCACCAGCGCCAATGCGGTGCGCCATGGGGGCAAGGGGCTGGATCAGATGAGCAGGCTGCCGGTCCTAGCGGTGGGCAGCGCGACGGCGGATGTCGCGCGTGCGGCCGGACTCGGCGTGACGCGTACCGGATCGACCGATGTCGCGGCGCTGCTGCACGACGCGCCGGATTTCAGTCGGCTGCTGTGGCTCACGGGGCGCGAGCATACGGCGATCGAGCACCCCTCCCTCACTGCGGCAATCGCGGTCTATGCAAGTGACGTGATCCCGCTCGCCGATCCCGTCTTGATTCGCGACACTGTCGTGCTCATCCATTCGGCCCGCGCCGGAATGCAGCTGGCGGCCGAGCTGGGCCGACACGCCATTCCGCGTGCGACAGTGCGGATCGTGGCCATCAGTGGCAAGGCGGCAGCGGCGGCTGGGCCGGGCTGGGGCGCGATCGCCATCGCCGCAGCACCCAATGACGAAGCGATGATCGCGGCCGCGCGCCCGCTCACGATTGACCCCTGACCGCTTCGGGAGAATAAACGACCCATGACTTCCGATACGCCGATCGAGCCGCCGGTCACGGCACGCGGCAACACGTTGACCGTCGCGCTAGTCGCTGGCCTGATCGCTTTCCTCGCGGGACTCGCGGTGATGGCGGCGGTGTTCCGCTTCGGCGGCTGGTGGAATGCAGCGCCGGTTCCGCCGGCCGGTCCTGTCCAGCCTGCGCTCAGTGCCGAGCCCGCTGCAGCTCCCGCAACCGATGTCGCGACGCTTGCGGCACGCGAACAGGCGCTTGCTGCTCGTCTCGACACGATCGACAGCCGGATTCAGGCAAGCGATGCCGATGCACGCACCGCGGCAAGCTATGCGGGACGCGCCGAGGCGATGATGCTTGTGTTTGGTGCCCGGCGCGCAATCGAGCGCGGCCAGTCGCTCGATCCGATTGCCGGCGAGCTGCGGACTCGTTTCGGCGAGATCGATCCGCGCGCCGTAGCAACGGTAGTGCGCGGAGCGAACGAGCCGGTGACGCTTGAGGATCTGCGCCTTGCCTTCGACCAGATCGCACCAAGGCTATCGACCGGCGTCCCAGGCGAAAGCTGGTGGGACGCACTGCGCCGCGAGGCTGCAACGTTGATAATCGTGCGCAAGGAGAACGCGGCCAGCCCGCATCCGCGCGCGCGATTGGCGCGGGCGCGCCGCCTGCTGGGACAGGGGCATGTCGAAGCCGCGCTCGCCGAGGTTTCCCGCCTTCCCGGCGCACAGGGCGCCGAAAGCTGGATGGCTGCCGCCAGCCGCTATGTCGAGACGCGGAACGCGCTCGATGCACTGGAATCTGCAGCGATTCGGGGGCCGGTTAGGCCTGCCGCAGGCGCGCAGCTACCTGCCGCAAACGCCGTCCCGGCCGAGGCTGTACCCGCCAAGGCCGAGCCGGCTCAGTAAGTTCAATCCAAGGAGAGATGTCATGGCCGCGATGGGCCGTTTCGACTGGGCCGATCCGTTCGCGCTCGACGCACAGCTGACCGACGAGGAGCGGATGGTGCGCGATGCCGCGCGCGCCTATGCGCAGGAGCGGCTGTTGCCGCGCGTGACCCGCGCGTTCCTCGACGAGAATTTCGACCGCGAAATCATGTCGGAGATGGGCCAGCTCGGTCTGCTGGGCCCGACGATTCCCGAAACCTATGGCGGCGCTGGCCTGGGCTATGTCGCCTATGGCCTGGTGGCGCGCGAGGTCGAGGCGGTCGATTCGGGCTATCGCTCGGCGATGAGCGTGCAGAGTTCGCTCGTGATGCACCCGATCAACGCCTATGGCACCGAGGAGCAGAAGCGGAAGTATCTCCCCAAGCTGTTGAGCGGCGAATGGGTCGGCTGTTTCGGCCTGACCGAGCCCGATGCGGGCAGCGACCCCGGTTCGATGCGTACCCGCGCCGAGAAGATCGACGGCGGGTACCGGATCACCGGCTCCAAGATGTGGATCACCAATTCGCCGATCGCCGACGTCTTCGTCGTGTGGGCGAAGAGCGATGCGCATGGCGGCGGGATCAAGGGCTTCGTCCTCGAAAAGGGCATGAAGGGCCTGTCGGCGCCCAAGATCGAGGGCAAGCTGAGCCTGCGTGCGAGCATCACCGGCGAGATCGTCATGGACGGCGTCGAAGTGAGCGAGGATGCGCTGCTCCCCGAGGTTCAGGGGCTGAAGGGACCGTTCGGCTGTCTCAACCGCGCCCGCTATGGCATCGCCTGGGGCAGCATGGGCGCAGCCGAAGCATGCTTCCACGCCGCACGTCAATACACGCTCGACCGCCAGCAGTTCGGCCGGCCGCTGGCCGCGACCCAGCTGGTGCAGCTCAAGCTCGCCAATATGGAGACCGAGATCGCGCTCGGCCTGCAGGCCGCGTTGCGTGCGGGCCGGATGTTCGACCAGGGCGAACTGGCGCCTGAGGCGATCAGCATCATCAAGCGCAACAATTGCGGCAAGGCGCTGGAGATCGCCCGCGTTGCCCGCGACATGCATGGTGGCAACGGCATCTCCGCCGAGTTCCACGTCATGCGCCATGCGATCAATCTGGAGACGGTCAACACCTATGAGGGCACGCACGACGTCCATGGTCTGATCCTCGGCCGGGCGATCACCGGCATCGCGGCGTTCTGATGGACTTCCAGCCGACGCTGACCGGCGAACTTGCCATCCTCCGACCCACGGTTCCGGAGGATTGGGCGGGCATGTTCGCGGTCGCGTCGGATCCGCTGATCTGGGAACAGCACCCCTTCCACAACCGCTGGCAGGAACCGGTCTTCCGCGCCTATTTCGAGGATGCGCTGGCAAGCGGGGGCGGGCTGACCATCCTCGACAAGGCGAACGGTAAGATCATCGGGGCGAGCCGCTACGCCTTTCCCGATGCGGTGCGCGACGAGGTCGAAATCGGCTGGACGTTCATCGCCCGGAATTATTGGGGCGGGACGTGGAACCGTGAGATCAAGCGGATGATGCTCGATCATATCCATCAATATGTGAACGGAGCGGTGTTCGTGGTGGGTGAGAAGAATATGCGCTCGCGCCGGGCAATGGAGAAGATCGGCGGGGTGCTGCAGGAAGGCCGGGTCGAGCGCGGCAATGGACATATGCTGCCCGGGCACTGCTATTATGTCATTCACCGCGGGGGCTTTCGCGGATGAAGCCGCTGGCGGGCATCAAGGTCGTCGAGCTGGCTCGGATTCTGGCCGGACCGTGGTGCGGGCAGTTGCTCGCCGATCTGGGTGCCGAGGTCGTGAAGATCGAACGGCCCGGCGCCGGCGACGACACGCGGCACTGGGGTCCGCCCTTCCTGCACGACGCCGAGGGCAACGACCGAGACGCCGCCTATTATCACGCGGCCAATCGTGGGAAGACAGCGCGCTTCATCGATATCGCGACCCCCGAGGGGCAGGCCGAAGTGCGCGCGCTCGTCGCGCGGGCCGATGTGGTGATCGAGAATTACAAGGTCGGCGGGCTGGTGAAATACGGCCTTGATCACCAGAGCCTGTTGGCGGTCAATCCGCGCCTCATCACCTGTTCGATCACCGGATTCGGGCAGACCGGCCCCTACGCCCATCGCGCCGGATATGATTTCATCATCCAGGGGATGGGTGGAATCATGTCGCTGACCGGCGAGCCCGATGGCCCGCCGCAAAAGGCGGGGATTGCCTATGCCGACATTTTCACCGGGGTCTATTCTGCGGTGGCGATCCTGGCAGCGTTGCGGCAACGCGACGAGAATGGAGAGGGCGCCCATATCGACATGGCACTGCTCGACACGCAGGTCGCGGTGCTGGCCAATCAGGCGCTGAACTGGATGGCGTCCGGCAAGGTGCCGCACCGAATGGGCAACGGCCACGCCAACCTCGCCCCTTATCAGGCGTTCACCGCCAGCGACGGTGACCTGATCATCGCGGTGGGCAATGATGGCCAGTTCGCCAAGCTTTGTACGGTGCTTGGGCTCGACCTGCACAACAATCCCGATTTCGCGACCAATCCGGCACGGGTGCGCAACCGGGCGCGGCTGATCGCGCCGATCCAGGCGGCGGTGGCGGGCTGGACCAAACAGGCACTGTCCGACGCACTTGAGGCGCAGGGCGTGCCTGCCGGGCCAATCAACGATATCGGCGAGGTGTTCGCCGACCCGCAGGTGGTGGCGCGCGGCATGCAGATCGCCGCGGGCGGACTGCCTGGTGTCGCCAGCCCGATCGTGATCGACGGCGAACGGATGGTCTCGGGCCAGCCTAGCCCGGCGCGGGCCTGAGGGCCAAAGTTCTCGAAGTTCAAACTGTCACGCGTACGCGAGCTGGTTGGCGAAACCGTTTCAAAGAGCGGGAATCAAGCTGCCCGCCCGAATCCGACATTTCAAGCAGTGCGTTCGATCAGCGCCTTTGCTGCGGTTGGTGCACGGACCTTGCCCCCGTGGATGAAGAAGATGAAGGTCTCGCGCGGCTGCGCAGGCGGAACGCCGGCTTCGACATAGGGCAGGTCCTCAGGCGTGCCGCCCGCCGCCCATAGCTTCGCCGTATCCGCCCAGCGATCGATATCACCCTCCGGATAGCAGAGAGGATTGTCGTCCTCGCCCTTCTCCAGCCGGGCGTAGACGAAGTCGCCGGTGATATCGGCGATCGCGGGATAGTCTGGCGAATCGGCGAAGACGATGGCGGCGCCAGCATCGCGGCACATAGCCACGAACTCCGGCACGTGGAAGCTGTCGTGCCGCACCTGGATCGCGTGGCGCAGCTTCACCCCGTCATGGCTGTGGGGGAGCAATTTCAGAAAGGCGCCAAAATCGTCGGCGTCGAACTTCTTGGTGGCCATGAACTGCCACAGGATCGGGCCGAGCTTGTCGCCCAGTTCGACGATCCCCTGTCCCACGAACTTGGCGACCGATTCGCCCGCCTCCGCCAGCACCTTCCTGTTGGTGCAGAAACGCGACGCCTTGACCGCGAAGACGAAGCCGTCAGGCACCGTCGCGGCCCAGCCGGCAAAGGTCGCGGGCTTGAACCCCGAATAATAGGTGCCGTTGATCTCGATCGCGGTCAGCTGGCGGCTGGCGTACTCCAGCTCTTTCTTCTGGCTGAGACCTTCCGGATAAAAGGTCCCGCGCCAGGGTTCGAAGGTCCAGCCGCCGATGCCGATTCGGATGGGTGCCCGATTCTGATTGCTTGTCATGAAGCCGAGACTAGCGCGGCCGCGACACGCTCACATCACGAAATGCGCGTCCAAACCTGCTGCTTGCAGATAAGACCGGCGAGAACGCAGCCCTTGCCGATCATCGAATCGCCCTTGATCTCCATATGGCCGGAGAAGGTGCGGTTCATGTCGGGCACGAAGACATGGCCCTTATATTCACCGGGGGCGACACGCTTGAAGTTGCGGAACAAATTGGTGCCGACAAGCTGATCGGTGCCGCCGCGGCGAGCATCTGCCTTCGCCTTGTCGCTCGCCCAAGTGACGATGCCGCACATGCGATCTTGCCCGCAGGGACTGAAGCGGATGCGGACGCTGTCCTTGGGATTGCGCCATTCGCTCGCAGCCCCGGGCACCCTGCCGCCGCCGTTCCCGGCGCCAGCCTGCGCAGCGAGCGGCGTCGCAATCATCATCGTGCCGGCGAATGCGGCGATCCAGCGAAGCGGACGCGAAGTGCGCCGCACCTGTTCCTTGCTCTGCATGGATGAACCTCCTTTACCTCCATCCCGAACGGGACGTTCGTCTGGAGGGTCAGATAGGCAGGGGGCCGGGCCGGAAAAGGGCGGGAAAGGGGCTATTTCTGAAACGCTCGGTTCAGAAATAAGGCAGGTTCGGCGTTACCCGTCACCCTCTTTGAGCAACTGCCGCGCCCCTCGGTCATCGGCGTTGCGACCAGCGGCAAGAGTCGACTGAGGCAGACAAGCCACATCGGGCGACGCCGGCAGGCATATTGGAAGGATCGTATCGACCACCGCTCAATCGCGGGTCGTCCTGGAGCGGGCGAAGGGATTCGAACCCTCGACCCCAACCTTGGCAAGGTTGTGCTCTACCCCTGAGCTACGCCCGCTCTCTGGCGCTTGGTGCCCGCTCGAAAGACCGAGGGGGCGGGGCAAGGTGGCGGCCTCTAGCAGCGGGTTTCGGGGTCCGCAAGCCCCCAATCACGCCTTTTCCAACTTCCATATGGTTTCGGCGAAAAGGGTTGGCCAGCGCGCCGCCAGCGCCCACATAGGGCGCCGGTTTTCGAGACAAGGGATTCGCCGTGGCCACGCTGGGACTTTCCGCCGCCGACAAGGATGCCGTCGAGGCGTTCCGCAAGGACATTGTCGAGCCTTCGATGACAAAGCTGGTCATCCTCGATTTCTGGGCGGAGTGGTGCGGGCCGTGCAAGGCGCTGGCGCCGGTGCTGGAAAAGGTCGCCGCCGACTATGCCGACAAGGGCGTGATCCTCGCCAAGATCGACGTCGATGCGAACCAGTTCATTGCCGCGCAGTTCCAGGTGCGGTCGATCCCGACCGTCTATGCAATGTTCCAGGGCCAGCTGGTCGCGGACCTCACCAACGCCCGTACCGAGACTCAGCTGCGCGCCAATCTCGACCAGATCCTTCGTCAGATCCCCGTCGAGAGCGATCTTGCCGCTCAAGAGGCGGAGCTCGAGCCGCTGCTGGCGATGGCCGCCGAGATACTGGCCAATGGCGAGCACGAACGGGCACTGGTGGTCTATGACCAGATCGGCGAGATGGCACCCGAGCATCCGCAGGTTGCGGCGGGACGCGCGCAGGCGCTGATCGCGCTCGGCCGGCTCGATGAAGCGCAGGCTGCGCTCGACGTGCTGCCCGACGATGCCGCCAAGACCGCCGAGGTTGAACGCGCACAGGCAGCGTTGATGCTGGCGCGTGAAGCGCCTGCCGACGACGAACTCGCCGCGATTCGCGCGCGGGCGGCAGAGAATCCGGCCGATATGGGCGCGCGCTACGAGCTGGCCGGCGCGCAGATGGCGGCGAACGACCGCGACGGCGCGGCCGAGACGCTGCTGGCGATGATCGCCGAGGACCGCGAGTGGAACGAGAGCGCCGCCCGCGCACGCCTGCTCAAGCTGTTCGAGGCGGTGGGGCTGGAGGATCCGTGGGTTTCGGCCCAGCGCCGCAAGCTTTCCGCCATCCTGTTCGGATGACGACGACGCGTCTGTCCGTCTTTCCGCTGGCGGGGGCGCTGCTGTTCCCGCGGATGCAGTTGCCGCTGCATATCTTCGAACCGCGCTATCGCGCCATGGTGACCGATTCGCTGGCGCGCGACCGGCGGATCGGGATGATCCAGCCGCGCCCGGGCTTTCGCGAGGCCAAAGGCGAGCCGGTGCCGCTGTTCGAGATCGGCTGTGTCGGCCGAATCGCCGAAGTCGAGGCGCTGAACGACGGCAAGTTCGACATCGTCCTGGAGGGATTGTCGCGGTTTCGCTTGGTGCGCGAGCTGGAGGTGACGACGCCGTTCCGCCAGATCGAGGCGGAGCTGATCGCCGATCCGCAAGACGAGGTGCTGGGGATGGGCGAGCGCGCGTCGCTCGAGCTCGAATCGCGCCGCTTCGCCGAGCGGCAGGGCTATGCGATCGACTGGAGCGCGGTGTCGCGGCTCGACGACGAGGCGCTGGTCAACGGCATCGCCCAGATCGCGCCGTTCGACCCGGCGGCGAAACAGGCGCTGCTGGAGGCGAGCAGCCTGAGCGATCGCGCCGAGCTGACGGTGCAGCTGATGCAGTTCTTCGGCCGCCACGACAGCGACGAGGGGACGTTGCAGTAGGTTAGGCCATTTCCCCGTGCAGCAGCCGGGGCGTCGCGCCCGATTCGCCACGCGCTTCGGCCATGAACCAGTTCTTGAGCGCGGGGACCTTATCCACCGCCGACAGGCCGAAGCGGCGCGCGGCATGGGCGGTTTTTCCGGGAATGCCGAACAGATGCGTCAACGCGTCGGTTGCGACACTGACCATGAAGGTGTCGAGGCTGCGCCAGCGCTGGTAGCGCGCGAGCAGCTGGGGATCGCCCATGTCGAGGCCGAGCCGCTTACCCTCGACCAGCACCTCGACCAGGGCGGCGACGTCGCGGAAGCCGACATTGACGCCCTGTCCCGCAATCGGGTGGATGCCGTGCGCGGCGTCGCCGACCAAAGCAAGGCGATCGGCGGTGATCGTTGCCGCATGGTGAAAGCCGAGCGGGTGGCTGAAGCGGGGGCCGAGCGGGCCTAGCTTGCCCAGGAATCCACCCATTTTCTTTTCCGCCTCGGCGAGGAAACCGCGTTCGGAGAGCTTCATCATTCCCGCTTCCTCGTGCCGTTTCACCGACCATACGATCGCCGACCGATGCCCTTGTTCGTCATCGACCAAGGGCAGGATCGCGAACGGGCCCTGGGGATAGAAGATCTCGAACGCCGTATTCTCGTGGCTGTACTCGTGGTGGAGCGAGGTCACGATGGCGGAATGATCATAGGTCCAGCGGGCGACGTTGAGGTGCGCGGCGTCGCGGGTGGGCGAGTTGCGCCCCTCGGCGCCGATCAGCAGCTGCGCGCTGACCGTTTCGCCGGTGCTGAGCGTCGCGGTCACCCGGTGCGCGCCACGTTCCACGTGAAGCGCGCGGGTCTGCATGCGGACATCGGCGCGCGGCGCTTCGCTGGCCGCCGCCATCAGCGCGGCGCGCAGATGGCGATTCTCGAACATCGTGCCGAGCGCGCCTTCGCCATCGAGCGGATCGAAGTCGAGCTTGCCCGGCTCCAGTCCGTCGCTGACCCGGATGCTCTGGATCGGGCAACCCTTGCCGGTCAGGCGATCAGCGACGCCGATCGCTTCGAGCATCCGCATCGGGGCGGCGGCGATGGCCGAAGCGCGGCCGTCATGCGCGGCGGCGAGTATCACCGCCGGGTCCGCGGGATCGATCACGATGCAGGAAATGCCATGGCGGTCGAGCGCGACGGCGAGCGCGCTCCCCACCAGTCCGCCGCCGAGGATGAGGAGGTCTGCCTGGGTCATATGCGGCGAGTAGCCGAGCGGCTGCCTTGACGCCAGAGTCCGCAGGGTGGATGAATCCGGCAAAGCGGGACTTTCGAGACATTTCCAGGAACAATGATGGCGAGCCGGGTGCAGCCGATGCTGTGGCGTGACACGATGAAGGCAGGGGCGAAACGCAGCGGCGCGCTGATCGGTGCGATCGCGCTGTTCGTGCTGACCCTCGCCGCGGTGCTCGCGATCGGCACTTATACGGGAACCGATCCGTCGCTGAACACCGCAGCGGGCGGGCCGGTGAAGAACCTGCTCGGAACGCCGGGCGCCTGGCTCGCCGATCTGCTGCTCGCGATCGGCGGCTTGCCCGTCGTCCTGCTCGCGCCCGTCGGCCTCATCGTCGCGACGCGGCTGTGGAAGGGCAATCCGGTCGGTGCCTGGGGACGGATGCTGGGCGGCGCCGCGCTGGGCGTCGCGCTGATGGGCACGGCGTTCGCCTTCGTCTCCAGCCGATCCGTGCTCGACTGGGAGCTTCCGGGCAGCTGGGGCGGAATTGTCGGGCTTTCAGTCGCGAATCTGCTTCGCTGGGGACTGAATCTTGCCGGCGAGCCGGCGGTGGCCCTGTGGGGCGGGCGCGCGTTCGGGCTGATCGCCGGGGTCGCCGGCGTCGTCATCTGGGCGCGCAGCGTGCAGATCGAGGTGTCGCAGCTGCGTCTGCCGCGACGCGAGCGGGGCGGCACGGATGCGGGCGAAGCGGACGAGGGCATCGACGATACCGCCGACCTCTTCACCCCCGCGGCGGCGCCCAAGCCGCGCAAGATGGCGCTGCCCGACAACCGGCCCGGCCCGGTGATCGCCGATCCGGCACCGCCGCCCAGCCCGCCCAAGGCCAAGCCGGTTCAGACCAGCCTCGACTTCAAGGGCAGCTACAAGCTTCCGCCGCTCGACCTGCTCAAGCCCGCGCCCAAGAGCGGCAGCGCGGCGATCGACAAAGCGGGGCTCGAGCGCAACGCGCGGCTGCTGGAGAGCGTGCTCGACGATTTCCATGTGAAGGGCCAGATCGTCGAGGTACGGCCGGGTCCGGTCGTGACGATGTACGAACTGGAACCGGCGAGCGGGATCAAGGCGAGCCGCGTGATCCAGCTGGCCGACGATATCGCACGCAACATGTCGGCGGTATCGGCGCGCGTCGCGACGATCCCCGGCCGCAGCGTGATCGGCATCGAGCTGCCCAACGCCAAGCGCGAGATGGTGAGCCTGCACGAACTGATCGGCAGCGACAGTTTCGAGGATATGGGCGCGCAGCTGCCGATCGTGCTGGGCAAGAACATCGCCGGCGATCCGGTGATCGCGGACCTGGCGCCGATGCCTCACTTGCTTGTCGCCGGCACCACCGGTTCGGGCAAATCGGTCGGCCTCAACTGCATGATCCTGTCGCTGCTCTACCGGCTGACCCCAGACCAGTGCCGGATGATCATGATCGATCCGAAGATGCTGGAACTCAGCATGTACAAGGACGTCCCGCACCTGCTCGCCGACGTGGTCACCGACCCGCCCAAGGCGGTGCGAGCGCTCAAATGGGCGGTGGAGCAGATGGAGGAGCGTTACCGGATGATGGCTTCGGTCAACGTTCGATCGCTTGGCAGCTTCAACGACAAGGTGCGCCAGGCGCTGGCCAAGGGGCAGAAGCTCGGCCGCAAGGTGCAGGTCGGATACGATCCCGAGACGCGCCAGCCGATGTACGAGGAAGAGACGCTCGAGCTCAATCCGCTGCCGCAGATCGTGATCATCGTCGACGAGCTGGCCGACCTGATGATGACCGCAGGCAAGGAAGTCGAGTTCCTGATCCAGCGACTCGCGCAGAAGGCGCGGGCGGCGGGCATCCATTTGATCATGGCGACCCAGCGCCCATCGGTCGATGTCATCACCGGCGTGATCAAGGCGAACCTGCCGACGCGCATCAGCTTCCACGTCACGTCGAAGATCGATTCGCGCACGATCCTGGGCGAGCAGGGCGCCGAGCAGCTGCTGGGCAAGGGCGACATGCTCTACATGCCTGGCGGCAAGCAGATCGCGCGCGTCCACGGCCCGTTCGTCAGCGACGAGGAAGTGCAGGGGGTCGCCGATCACTGGCGCGCGCAAGGCGCACCCGACTACATTCAGGCCGTCACCGAGGAGCCCGAGGGCGAGGAGTTCGCGCTGGATGGCGCGCCCGATGGCGAGGACAGCCCCGAAGAGCAGCTCTATCGTCGCGCGGTGCAGCTGGTCGCGGAGAGTCAGAAAGCGTCGACGTCGTGGCTCCAGCGCCAGCTGCGCGTCGGGTACAACAGCGCCGCGCGCCTCATCGAGCGGATGGAGAAGGACGGCCTCGTCTCGCGCCCCGACCATGTCGGGCGGCGCGAGGTGCTGATGGATCAGGACGGGCGGCCGCTGTAGGTTTGGGTCAGCTGCGCCGACCGGCACCGGCCCGTTCCCTTTCGAGAGCGCCGCTCAGCTCTCCAGCTCGATCGTGCCGATCATCCAGTCGTGGAACAGCTTGACCGGGCGCTGCTCGAGCGCGCGCGGGCGACAGACGAACCAGTAGGAATAGGGGCTCTTCACCACCGGCTCGAACAGCGTCGCGATGCGCGGATCGTCCTCAGGCACCACGTGCGAATCGAGCATGAAGGCGATGCCGACGCCCTGCGCCGCCGCTTCGAGCAGCAGCGAGCCCGAATCGAACAGATCGACCGCGACCGGCTCGATCGCGGGCAGGCCGAGCGCGTCGCGCCAGATCTCGAAACTGTCGGCCATGTCGCGGTGGACCATCACCGTCATGCCATCGAGCTGCTCGGGCCGCGTGATCGCCTGCGGCCCTTCGACCAGATGCCGCGCGGCGACCAGACGGATGCGGTTGCGATCGAGGCGGCGGCCGTAAAGCAGCGTGTCGATATCGCGCGCGAGGACGATCGCGGCATCGAGCCCGTCGCCGAGACGCGACATGCCATGCCCGCCGGTATCGATGTCGAGATGGAGCTGCGGATGCATCGCACGCAACGCACCCAGATGCGGGAGCAGTCGTTGCGTCGCAAACAACGCCGGCGTGCCGAGGCGAAGACGGAGCAATTCGACGCCGCTGGTCATCCCCTCGATCGCATCGCTCATCGAATCGAGCGCGGGCGCGATCAGGCCGAGCAGCCGCTCACCCTCCGCGTTGAGCTTCATCGCCTGGTGGCGCCGTTCGAACAACTGCTTGCCGATGAAACGCTCGAGCGCCTGAACCCGACGGCTGAGCGCTGGCGAGGAGAGCGCAAGCTCCTCCGCGGCGGCTTTGACCGAACCAAGCCGCGCGACCTGGACGAATGCCTCGATGGCAGTGAGGGGAGGGAGCCTTCGCATAGTTTTTTGTGTGGTGCAGCGTTTCCGTTTGCAACTTGTTATCGCGGTTACGACCCTGACAACGGTTACACTGGCACTAAACCGCGATTGTTACAGATTGCAGAAACTGCAATCACGATATAGCCTTTTCGCACTTGCACAATAATTCGCTGCACTGCACATAGGGCGTGCCTTTCAGGCATCCTCTCCTAAACCTTTCATGGGTCGGTCCCCTTGGGCCGGCCCTTTTTTTTGCCCGAATCGCGGGTGAAACGATAGCTTGTCTAGGCGATCCGGAACTGCATGCCTATTTGGCGCGCTCACCCTCCAAGGTCGTTTGGACCGCTGATCCAGAGGGAAGGAGAGCCAATGGCCGAGACCGACACCCCGACACGCAAGCTCCAGGTCGCCAATTCGCGCCCCGAAGACAGCGGGCGTGGCCTGGCCCATCTGCCGCGCACCCTGATGGGCGAGCTCGGCCTTCAACAGGGCGACGTGATCGAGATCGTCGGCAAGCGCATCACTCCGGCGCGCGCGGTATTCCCCTATCCCGAGGACGAAGGGCTGGAGCTGCTGCGCATCGACGGCCTTCAGCGCGCCAATGCCGGGGTCGGATCGGGCGATTTCGTCGAGATCCGCCGCGGCGAATCGCGCCCTGCGACGCGCGTCGTGTTCGCACCCGCACGCAAGGACCTGCGCCTCGAAGGATCGGCCAACGCGCTCAAGCGCACCTTCATCGGACGTCCCCTGGCGCAGGGCGACACGGTCTCGACCGTCGGGCAGCAGCGCGTCGCGGACATGCCGCCCAACGTGCTCCAGCATCTGCGCGCGCCCGCCTATGCGTTGCAGGAAATCCGCCTGACCGTGGTGTCGGCAGCGCCGCGCGGCATCGTCCATATCGACGAGAGTACCGAGATCGAGCTGCGCACCGATTATGAGGAAGCCAAGGAATTCCGCCGCGCTGACGTCACCTATGACGATATCGGCGGGATGGCCGCGACGATCGACCAGCTGCGCGAGATGGTCGAGCTGCCGCTGCGCTACCCCGAGCTGTTCCAGCGCCTGGGCGTCGACCCGCCCAAGGGCGTGCTGCTGCATGGGCCGCCCGGTACCGGCAAGACGCGCCTCGCGCGCGCCGTCGCCAACGAGAGCGACGCCAGCTTCTTCCTGATCAACGGGCCCGAGATCATGGGATCGGCCTATGGCGAATCGGAGAAGCGCCTGCGCGAGGTGTTCGAGGAGGCGAACGCCAATTCGCCCGCGATCATCTTCATCGACGAGGTCGATTCGATCGCGCCCAAACGCGGGCAGGTGACCGGCGAGGCCGAGAAGCGGCTGGTCGCCCAGCTGCTGACGCTGATGGACGGGCTGGAGGCGCGCGCCAATGTCGTGATCATCGCCGCAACCAACCGGCCCGAGGCGCTCGACGAAGCGCTGCGGCGGCCGGGCCGGTTCGACCGCGAGATCGTGGTCGGCGTGCCCGACGAGCGCGGGCGGCGCGAGATATTGGGCATCCACACCCGCGGCATGCCGCTGGGCGACAAGGTCGACCTGACCGAACTGGCACGCACCACCTTCGGCTTTGTCGGCGCCGACATCGCGGCGCTGACGCGTGAGGCGGCGATCGAGGCGGTGCGGCGGATCATGCCCAAGCTCAACCTCGAGGAGAAGACGATCCCCCCCGAGGTGCTGGAGACGCTGGCCGTCACCCGCGAGGATTTCGTCGAGGCGCTGAAACGCGTCCAGCCGAGCGCGATGCGCGAGGTGATGGTGCAGAAGCCCAACGTCCATTGGGAGGATGTCGGGGGCCTCGACGACGCGCAGATGCGCCTGAAAGAGGGCGTCGAGCTGCCGATGAAGGATCCCGACGCGTTCCGGCGGCTGGGCATCCGCCCGGCCAAGGGTTTCCTGCTCTATGGCCCGCCCGGCACCGGCAAGACGCTGCTCGCCAAGGCGGTGGCGCGCGAGGCGGAGGCGAACTTCATCGCCACCAAATCGAGCGACCTCCTGTCCAAATGGTATGGCGAGAGCGAGCAGCAGATCGCCCGGCTGTTCGCCCGCGCGCGTCAGGTGGCACCGTGCGTGATCTTCATCGACGAACTCGATTCGCTGGTGCCCGCGCGCGGGTCAGGCATGGGCGAGCCGCAGGTGACCGAGCGCGTGGTCAACACCATCCTGGCCGAGATGGACGGGCTGGAAGAGCTTCAGTCGGTCGTCGTGATCGGTGCGACCAACCGGCCGAACCTGATCGACCCGGCGCTGATGCGCCCGGGCCGGCTGGACGAGCTGATCTATGTCGGCGTGCCCGATGCCGCGGGACGCGAGCGTATCCTGAAGATCCAGACCGCGAAGATGCCGCTTGCCGACGATGTCGATCTGGGATCGATCGCCGAGCGGACCGAGCGCTTCACCGGCGCCGACCTGGAGGATGTGGTGCGCCGCGCGGGCCTGGTGGCGTTGCGCGAATCGCTCACCAACACCCATGTGACCATGGCGCATTTCGAGGCGGCGCTGGCCGATTCGCGCGCCACAGTGACACCCGAAATGGAGGCGGAATACGCTCAGCTCGTGGCAAGGATGAAGCAGGATGCGGTGGCGCTGAACCCGATCGGGTTCATCGCCCCGGGGATGCTTCAGAGCCGGAAGAAGGACGCAGGCTGAACAGGCCGTAGACGATCAGCAGCGCGAGTGCGGCGGCCGCGACCAGATAGGGGAGCGGCCGCCAGACGCCATAAAGGGCGACGCCGATCGACGGACCGAGGATGAAGGCGGCGCCGTTGATCGACGTGACCTTGCCCGCCACCGATCCCTGCGCCGCCTGGCCCACCGCGAGCGAGGAGCCGGCGGTGAACCCGGGCCGCGAGAAGCCGAACCCGAGTGTCGCGAGCGCATAGCCCGTCGCGATGCCGTAAAGCGTGGTCGCGCTGCCGGTGGCGAGCGAGCCGATGGCGCTGAGCGACAGGCCGATCAGCATCAGCTGACGCGGGTTGAGGTTGAGCAGGGGAATGATGCCCCATTGCGCGAGCAGCGCCGAACCTGCCCCCATCATCAGCACGAGACCGGTCGCCTGGATTGCCTCGATCGGGGGAACGCCGAGCCGGTCGATGACGAGGAAGCCGATCACCTGCCCGGCCATCGCCTGGGCATGGCCGAGGATCAGCCCGCAGATCATCCAGGCCCGCACCCGCGGATCGAGATAGCCGATCGGCTCGACCCTGGGTGCTGTGGCCGCGGTGATGCTCGCCCCGCTCGCCTGCCCGCCGATCGAGGGATAGCTGGTTACCGCCCCGTGGCTGACCGAGCTGTCCACGTCGCGCGGGAGGAATCTTGCGACCGTGAAGACCATCGCAAGCGATACGCCGCTGAAAATCAGTGCCGGCCCCGCCAGCCCGATCGTCGGGCCGCCGCGCCACAGGTCGCCCACGACCAGATAGGGCGCGATCGCCGGCCCGAGGATCGTGCCGAGGCCGAAGGCGGAGCCGAGCAGGGTGAGCGCCTTGGTCCGGTCGTCCCGGCTGGTGCGTGCGGCGGCGATCGCCTGCACCGCCGGCGGCGCCGCCGAACCGAACCCGCCATAGAGCATCCGCGCGCCGACGAAGAAGATGAAGGCGGTCGTGGGCGCGATCCAGCCGTTGATCCCGGCGGCGAGGAACAGGCCGCAGAAAAACAGCGAAGCGGTGAGGCCGATCTGTCCCAGCAGCACCATGTTGCGCCGCCCGTGCCGGTCCGAACGGTTCGCCCAGAAGGGCGCGACCAGCGTCCACAGGATCGCCGAAACCGAGAAGGCGGCCGCCACCGCGCTGTCGGGCACGCCGAGCGAACGGCCGAGCGCGGGCAGAACCGATTGCAGCGCGGTGTTGCCGGCGGCGATGGTGAACATCACCAGAAACAACAGGCCGAAGGTGCGGTCCCGGGCCAAAATCAGCCGCGCATCATTGCCGCGACCAGCGATAGCCGCGCTCGACGCGCGTCACTTCCAGCACGTACCAGTCGTACCAGCGCGCGCGGCCCTGATCGCGGATCCGCGCATGTTCGGGATTGTCGCGCCACGCCCTGGCACTCGCATCGTCCGCCCAGTAGCTGACGGTGATACCGAGCCCGCCCGCATCGCGGACGCTGTCCACCCCGGCATAGCCCGGCTGAGCCGCGGCGAGAGCGCCCATCGCCTCTGCAGCCTGCGCGTAGCCTTCGGCATCCTCGTCCGTGCGCTGCGAGACGAAGATCACGGCGACCTGACCTTGGCGCGGGTGCTCCATGGGTTGCTGGATGAAACGTTTCGGCGGCGTGCGCAACCGCCGCGACGAGAAGAGCGTTAAGAAGCGCACGTATCTGATGACAGACGCGTGGCAAACGTCCTACAGGAACGTGACACCGACAGAGGGAAGTTGATGAACGGTTCGACCACGATTACCCGCGCGAAACGCAAAGCTTCGCGTCCCCTCTCGCCGCAAGCGCTCTTTCTTCAGGGCTTCTTCAAGCATCCGGTGATGGTCGGATCGATCATCCCCTCCTCGCGCAAGCTGATCCGCAAGATGCTGGGGCGCGTGGATTGGGACAATACCAAGCTGTTCGTGGAATATGGCCCGGGCGTCGGTACCTTCTGCCGCGCCGTGCTCGACCGGCTTGGCCCGGATGCAAAATATATCGCGATCGACACCAACCCTGATTTCGTCGCCTATCTGCGCCAGTCGATCGTCGATCCGCGCTTCTCGGCGATTCACGGTTCGGCTGAGGACGTGAATGCGATCGTCGCCGATCACGGTGAAGACCATGCCGATTACGTGCTGTCGGGCTTGCCCTTCTCGACCCTGCCAGCGGGCGTGGGCGAGCGGATCGCGGCGGCGACCCAAAAGGTGCTGCGCCCCGGCGGGCAGTTTCTGGTCTATCAGTTCAATCCCAACGTCCGCAATTTCCTGACCCCGCATTTCCAGCGCATCGACCATGACATGGAATGGTGGAACATGCCGCCCGCACAGCTCTGGTGGGCCTGGAAGGACGAAGCCGCCGATTGACGGCGGCCCCCCGGCGCATCACATCGGGGACATGGATCAGCTCAATCTTTCCGAATCGGAGTGGCGCCAGCGGCTCACCCCGGCGCAGTATCATGTGCTGCGCGAGGCGGGCACCGAACGCGCCTTTTCGGGCCATTTCACCGACAACAAGGCCGATGGCATCTATCGCTGCGCCGGGTGCCAGCTCGAGCTGTTCGACAGTGACGACAAATATGATTCTGGATCGGGCTGGCCGAGCTTCACGCGGCCGGTCGCGCCCGATCATGTCAGCGAACATGGCGACCAGAGCCACGGCATGGTGCGCACCGAGGTCCGCTGCGCACGATGCGACGGGCATCAGGGGCATGTCTTCCCGGACGGCCCGCCGCCGACAGGGCTGCGTTACTGCATCAACTCGGTCGCGCTGGAGTTTCGTCCACGCGGCGAGGGGGACGACGCCTGAGTTCGATGCGTCCGGTCAGCCCATGGACCCGCTTGTGAGCCGCGCGGTTCGCCGGTAGGTTCGCGCCACTTCCGATGCCAAAGAAATCCCCCGCCCGCCCCGGCAAGTTTCGCCGCATCCTGAAATGGGTGCTGATCGGCGGCGTGACGCTCGCGCTCGCCGGCCTCATCGCGCTGACCATCGCGGTGTACACCGCCCGCGCCTCGCTCCCGAGCTTCGAGGAACTCAAATCCTCCCCCAACGGTCAGATGATCCGCGTCCATGCCGTCGACGGCACGGTGATCGCATCGCTGGGACCGAGCTATGGCGAGTGGATCGACTATTCGAAGATCCCCGCCCCGATGCGCGACGCGATGGTCTCGATCGAGGACCGCCGCTTCCGCTCGCACTGGGGCGTCGATCCGGTGGCGCTGGCGCGCATCACCAAGTTCGCATTCGACCATCGCGGCACCGACCGCCGCCTGCAGGGCGCATCGACGATCACCCAGCAGGTCGCGCGCACCATCTTCCTGTCGAACAAATATGATGTCGGCCGCAAGCTGCGCGAGATGGTGCTGGCGCTGGCGCTGGAGCGCAAGTTCACCAAGGACCAGATCCTCGAACTCTATCTGAACAAGGTGTATTTCGGCGGGGGCGCATATGGCATCGATGCCGCCTCGCGCACCTTTTTCGGCCATCCCGCAACCAATCTGACCCTGTCCGAATCCGCGGTGATCGCAGGCCTGGTCAAGGCACCGTCGCGTTATTCGCCCACCGCCGACGCCGAGGCCGCGATCGGCCGCGCGAGCGTGGTGCTCGACGTGATGGTCGAGACCGGCGCGCTCACCCGCGCTCAGGCCGACGCCGCGCGCCCGGCCGAGGTCAAGCTGGCCGCCGCGCCGAAGCAGAACAGCGTGCGCTATTTCACCGACTGGGCGCTGCCCCAGCTCGAGGTGCTGATCGACGAGACCGAAGCGCCGCTCGACGTGTGGACGACGATCGACCTGCGCATGCAGAATGCGGCGACCCAGGCGATCCAGGCCAACACTCCGGCTGGCGCACAGGGTGCGCTGGTCAGCCTCGACCGTGACGGTGCAGTTCGCGCGATGGTCGGCGGACGCGATTACGTGTCGTCGATCTACAACCGCGCGACCCAGGCGACGCGCCAGCCGGGCTCGGCGTTCAAGCTGTTCGTCTACCTCGCCGCGCTCGAGGCCGGGCACAAGCCGGACGACCAGGTGGTCGATGAGCCGGTGACGATCGGCGGCTGGAGCCCGCGCAACAATTCGGGCCGATTCTCGGGCGAGATGTCGCTGCGATCGGCGTTCGCCTATTCGATCAACACCGTTGCCGCGAAGCTGGGCCAGGAAGTGGGCTTCGGCACCGTTGCCGACATGGCACGCCGGTTTGGCATCACCACCCCGGTCAACACCCAGCCGGCGATGGTGCTTGGCACCAGCAATGTGCGCCTGATCGACATGACCCGCGCCTTTGCCTCGGTCGCGAACAAGGGCGTGGGCGTCACCCCCTATGCGATCACCCGAGTCACCGCGAACGGCGCGGTGATCTACCAGCATGAGGTCGACACTTCGCGCGTGCTGGTCGCTCCCTATGTCGCAGCGCAGATGACCGATCTGATGCAGACTGCGGTCGCCACCGGCAGCGGCAAGGCCGCGCAGATCGGCCGTCCGGTCGCGGGCAAGACCGGCACCACCACCTCGAACAAGGATGGCTGGTTTCTCGGTTTCTCATCGGGCCTGACCACCGGCGTGTGGATGGGCCGCGACGATGCTAAGCGCGTCGGCGGGCTGCAGGGCGGTGCCGCGCCTGCCCGCGCCTTTGCCGCGTTCATGCGCCCTGCGGTCGCCAACCGCCCGGCCGAGGAATTCGAAACCGAGGTGACGCTGCCCGAATGGCAGATCGAGCCCGACGACGAATCCTATGGCGCGCCCGACAACGCCATTTTCGTCGACGAGGACGGCAATCCGATCCCGCGCGAAGAGGCCAATCCCGATGCGGCGCAGGACCCGCCCCACGAAGACGATGGCACGATCGACCAGGACTGGCTCGACCGGATGACCGGGCGGGGCCAGCGCGATGCGCCGCCGCCGCGCCGCGAGCCCGCCGACCGCGCACCGCCGCGTGACTCCGGACGCGACGGTGCCCGTCCGCTTCAGGAATCGCGGCCGAACGAGTGAAGCCGCATCGCGTTGGTGCGTAGCCAGGCCCGCTCGCGGGCGGGATCCTTGCCGTAGATCTGCCGGACAACCGCGTGGAAGGCCGGACTGTGATTCATATGGACGCGGTGCGCGACCTCGTGCGCGACGGTGGCGCGGCGGACGGCAGGGGGAGCGAGGATCAGCCGCCAGCTGTAGCGGATGACGCCCGATGACGCGCAGCTGCCCCAGCGTCCCGAAGGATCGCCGATCGCGACGCGGGCGACGGTGACGCCTGCGAGCGCTGCATATTCGGCAGTCTCGGTGCTGAGCGTATCGAGCGCGGTCTTGCGAAGCCAACGCTCGATACGGCGCTCATAACCCTCACGCGGGCCGCCAGCGATCAGTTGCCCATCGTCGAGCACGGGCGTGCGCGGAAAGCCGCTATCCCAGCCCAGCCCGATCTCCTCGCCCAGATACAGGATCGTCGCCCCCGGCGCGAAGGGCACGGGTACGGCTCGGCGCTCCAGCGCGCGCGCGATCCATTCATGCTGCTGCTGTGCCCAACGCATCGCTTCCCCCATCGGTGCGCGGGGCGGGAGGGTAAGCCGAACCTGGCCGGTGGCATTATCGACCGAGAGCTTCATCCGCCGCGCACGCGGATGGCGGACGACCTCGATCGGATGGCTCACAACAGCCTGTCGACCATGTGATGCTCGAGATCACCCGCGACGTCCTCGGAAATCGTCCAGCCGCGCACCGATTCGCCGGCGGCGTGCACTGCCTCGCGATCCCCGCTCACCAGATAGTGCCAATGGGGCAGCGGCTCGTCATTCGCACGCAGGCGATAGGCACAGGTGCGCGGCAGCCAGGCGATGTCCTCGACATTGCTGGCGGTGAGCCGGACGCATTCGGCGACATAAGCGCGGCGGTGTTTGTAATCGCTGCAGAAGCCGGTCTGGCGGTCGAGCAGGCGGCAGGCGACGTTGGTCGCATAGACATCGCCCGTGTCCTCGTCCTCGATCTTGTGCAGGCAGCATTTGCCGCAGCCGTCGCACAATGCCTCCCACTGTGCGCGGTCAAGCGTCGAGAGCGGCTGCTCCCAGAAGGGCGTTATCCGATCCAGCGCTCGATCTCCGCGACGATCGCCTGCGGGTTCTGATCCTGCGGCAGCAACGCAATCGGCTCACCCTTGGGGCCGATCAGATAGGCCTGGCGGCCATGGTCCATCAGATAGCCGCTCGGCGTCTCGCGCTTGGCATAGGGAACGCGATAGACCTTGGCCGCGGCATCGACCTGCGCCGGGGTGCCCGTGAGGCCGACCATGCGCGGATGGAAAGCGGCGGCGAATTCCTTGACCACCTTGGGCGTATCGCGCGCGGGATCGATCGTGACAAAGATCGGCACGATCTGTTCCGAGAGCTTGGGATTGCTCTTGTCGAGAAGCTTCATCGCGCCGCCGATATTCTGGACGTCCACGGGGCAGACATCGGGGCAGAAGGTGTAGCCGAAATACATGATCCGGTACTTGCCGGTGAAATCGCTGTCCTTCACCGTCTTGCCGTCGCCATTCACCAGCGTGAACGGACCACCGATCGAAGCGCCGGCGAGGGGTGCGTCGGCAAGCGACTTGCTGCCGGACGTGCCTCCACCGCAACTGACGAGGGCGAAAGCAAGGGCAAGGGCGGGGATAAGCAACCTGTTCATGGCGCCGCCCGCAATGATCTGATACGGGGCAGGTTGCAAGGTTTCCCAGTCATCAGGGGCATCGTCCGATCATGTCTTTCCGTCCGTCCCGGCCCGTTTTTGCCGCGGCGCTGCTCGCGCTGGCGCTTCCGGTGGCCGCTCAGCAATTTTCCGACAGCTACAATTTCCTGAAGGCCGTGCGCGATCAGGACGGCAACAAGGTGACCGAGTTTCTCAATCAGCCCGGTCAGACGATCGTCAACGCCAGGGACGAGAAGGGCGAAGCGGCGATCCATATCGTCGCCAAGCGTCGCGACTATACCTATCTGAATTTCATCCTCGCGCGCGGCGGGAATATCAATTTGCAGGACGGGGCGGGGAACAGCGCGCTGATGCTCGCCGTCGAAGCGAACTGGCCCGAGGGCGTGACGCTGCTGCTGTCCAAACGCGCCAATATCAACCTCGCCAACAATGGCGGCGAAACTCCGCTGATGCGTGCCGTGCAGCGCCGCGACGTCGACATGGTCCGCACACTCCTCAACGCCAAGGCCGATCCCGACCAGCGAGACCGGCTGGCCGGCATGAACGCTCGCGATTACGCGGCGCGGGACACGCGCTCACCCACGATCGCGCAGCTGCTCAAGGATGCGCCCGCTATTCAGAAGCGCGCGGTTTCAGGACCGAGCTTCTAGGCGCAGCTCAGCCGATACTCTCGGCATCAGGATCGGTCAGGGCAATCACCCGGCGCGCGGCGCGGCGCGCGAAGGCGAGCGTGCATTTGCGTCGCGCCGCACTGGCGAGCGGAACCGTCTTCGCTTCCCGCAGGATCGCCGCGTCATAGCGATCGGCGACGATGATCCCGGCACGCTCGGGCAGGAAGCCCGGCGTTTCGAGCGGCGTGAGGTCGAATCCGGCGGGAACGGCCCAGAAGAAACGGTCGCAATGGGCGAGATAGTCCGTCCATTTGCCGTCGCCCATCAGATCGGTTCGCGACACCTTGACCTCGACGATCACCACCTCGCCACGCGCATTGAGCGCCATCAGATCAGCGCGGCGGCCGTCGCCCAGCGGCACTTCGGCCATCGCCACGCAATCATGACGAAGCAGCATGCGGCACGCGCCGCGCGTTACCTCAGCCGTGAGCTGGACAGCCGCATGGGGCAGCGATTCGGCAGCAGGGATGGTGGACGCCATCCCCGCTGCCTAGAACATTTGTCGAACGAACGAAACCCTTGAGGGGCTGCTCACTGCGATCAGCGGTAGAAGATGTGGTTGCCGACGCTGCCGACGCGTGCGCGGCGCCAGCCGGGCGAAACATGGCGGGCATGGAAATAGAGCGCGCTCGAGACCTTGCTGTCCCACATGTCGCCGCGGGCAACCTTAGCGACGGCGAGCGCGGTCTTCCATGCGCGGGCGCCCTCGGGCGGCTGCGGCAGCTGGCCGCCGCGGACGAACGAGAACTGGCCGCGCTGCTTGAGCACGCCGCACACACTGCTCGGGAAACGGCCCGACTCGGTACGGTTGAGGATCACCTCGGCCACGGCGAGCTGGCCTTCCAACGGCTCACCCTTCGATTCATAGTAGATGCCGATGGCGAGGCAGTTGAGCTCGTCGTCGTCGATGGCGAGCGGCTGCGCAGCGACCGCGGCGGCAAGCGACGCGTAATCGGCATCGTCGCCATCATCGACAAGCGTCTGGAGCTCGGCTTTGGCAGGGGCAGCCGGCGCATCGATCTCAAGATCGGCAAGCGCTTCGGCCATGGTCGGAACCTGTTGCGGTTCCGGCGTGTTATTGCTGACAGGCTGCGCGGTTTCGGCTTGCCGGGCCACACCCGGAGCGGTCGCGCCGATGCCTGCGGCAAAGGCAAGTGTCACAGCCGCGACAATCGCGGCGCGAGCGGAAAAGGTCATTCAACTTCGATACTATGCGGTTGGCGCGCGATCCGGTCCGTTTCCTTGCTATAAACAAAGGACCGGTCGGGCTTTCCCCCCGACTGCGTAACCGGCGGCTTCACACCCCGACGGCACAACGCTACTTAAACGTGCGCGAGCCTCTGGCCAAATGGTTACGGAGTGTCAACCAGTTGTGAGCGTTTCAGCGGCGAACCGTTCCGCCCCCGCGATATCCAGTTCGACCACCCACAGGTCCGAATCGCGGCTCCGGCGGCGGTGCCAATAGTCGGAAATGGCAGCTTCTCCGGTGAGTTCGGCAGGGCCGGAGCGGACGAGCGCAGGCTTGCCGTCCGGGCCGATTCCGCGCTCGAGGAAGGCGGGATTCTCACCGCGATCGAGCGTCAGGACCAGGATCGCCCCGGCTTCGGCATCCCCCTTGGCCAGCACCATCGCGCTTCCGCCCGCCGCATTGACCCGCCGGACGAGCGCGTTGACGAGCAGGCCGGCGGCGAGCCGCGCCATCAGGGGCGGTAGCCGGGAAGGCCGGCGAGCGGAATGCGCGATTTCATGAAGGTGCCGGTGCCGCGCGCCGCTTCCTCGCCATCGGCATCGATCAGCCGCGCTTCGGCCACGAATACACGGCGCTGTCCGCTGACCCAGCGCCCCTCGGCGATCACCGGCCCCGGCCCGAGCGGGCGGGTGAAAAGCAGGTTGAATGCGGTGGTGAGCAGGAAGCGGTCGGTGACCAGGCTGTTGCAGGCGTAGAAGGCAGCGTCGTCCAGCATCTTGAAGTAGCTGGTGCCGTGCGCTGCGCCGCCGGCATGGAAATGCCGTTCATCGATGGTGAAATAGATCCGCGCCTGCCCCGCGGACGGAATCTCCAGGCGCGAATCGAACAGCTGGTTGATCGGCGCCGCCGCGTAGAGCGATTCAAGCGCACGGTAATGCGCCTCGGCCCCGACCGGTTCAGGCGGCTGCGTCACGCGACTCCGTCCCCGCGAGCAGCGCGTAGAGCGCGTCTGCCGATCCGGCCCCGCGCAGCTTGGCGGTGAAGACGCGATCGCGCAGCCGTCGCGAGACCCGCGCCAGTGCCTTCAGATGCTCGCCCCCCGCATCGGGGGGAGAAAGCAGGGCGAAGACCAGATCGACCGGCAGATCATCGACCGAGGCGAAGTCGAGCGGCTTGTCGAGCCGGATGAACAACCCGCGCACGCCCGCAAGCCCGGCGATCTTGCCATGGGGAATGGCGATCCCGCCGCCAAAACCGGTCGAGCCGAGCTTCTCGCGCGCGGCCAGCCGCTCGGTCACCTCGGCGGCATCGAGGCCATAGGCCTTGGCCGCGGCCTCGCCGAGCAGCGCGAAGAGTTTCTTCTTGCTGCCCGCCGGGGTTCCCGAGCCCACGGCTTCGGGTTTCAACAGATCGCCCAGATCGTTCATCGTGCGGTGGTCAGGCGGCCCGGTTGGGCTCGACCCATCCGATCGTTCCGTCCGCGCGGCGATAGACCATGTTGTAATTGCCGGTGCCGCTGTTCTTGAACAGCAGCGCGTTGGTGTTGCGCAGATCGAGCATCATCACCGCGTCGGACACGCTGGCGTCGGGCACGTCAACCCGCGTCTCGGCGATCACGGGGGGCGCATCGACGACGTCTTCCTCTTCCTCGTCGAGCTGGAAGACGGTGTAGCCCGCGTCATAGGCGCCATCGAACGCCGCCTGGGCATGGCCGTTGTTGCGGTCCTTGAGGCGGCGGGTGTAGCGGCGCAGCTGCTTCTCGATCTTGTCGGCGGCGCCGTCAAAGGCGAGATGCGCTTCGGGCGCGGCATGCGAGCCCTTGAGCACCAGGCCCTGCATGACATGCGCAACGATGTCGCAGGTGAAGCCGTAGTCATGCGGCCCCTTGCCGAAGGTCACCTGAGCCGAAATTGCGCGGGAGAAATATTTGTCGGCGATACCCTGGAGCCGGTCTTCCACGTGCTGCCGGATGGCGTTGCCCGTATCGACCCGATGACCCGAAACCCGGATATCCATATCTTCCTCCGTCAATATGAGCAGCAGCTAGGAACGCACGCGGCAGCCGTCAACCGGCTGCCGGATTGCCCCAAAGCGGCTCCTCGAACCCGGCCATAAACGCCGAATGGCGGGCCAGTTCCTCATCGCTCGGCACAAAAACCCGTGCCGGGCGCGCGTTGCTCTTCACCGCGGCGGCCTCCACCCGCTCGCTCGCCGCTGCAGCCTCTACCGCGAGGCCCAGCGTGATCTGCCGTCCGCCGGTCAGCTCGATGAACACCTGCGCCAGCAGCTGCGCGTCGAGCAGCGCGCCATGCAGCTCGCGCGCCGAAAGATCGATGCCGTAACGCACGCACAGCGCATCCAGCGTGTGCTTCGCGCCGGGATGCTTCGCGCGCGCCATGGTCAGCGTATCGACGATGCGCTCCACCTGGAGCAGCGGGCGCCCGCAAGCACCCAGCTCGCCGTTGATAAAGCCAAAATCGAACATCGCATTGTGCGCGATCAGCGGGCAATCACCCAGAAACTCGATCAGCTCGTCGCAAACCTCGGGAAAGCGCGGCTTGTCGGCCAGAAAGGCTTCGGAAAGGCCGTGCACCGCGAACGCCTCAACCGGCATGTCGCGATCGGGATTGAGGTAGCGATGGAAGCTGCGACCGGTAGGTACGCGGTTCACCAGCTCGACACAGCCGATCTCCACCAGCCGGTGCCCTGCATTGAAGCTGAGGCCGGTGGTTTCGGTATCGAACACGATTTCCCGCATGAGCTGACTATCGGCCTTCCGTGCCCGCTAGGCAAGCGATGACCGCGCGAACCGCCGAACGCGTTTCGTCCAGCGTACCGCCGGTGGGGATCACGAAATCGGCACGCTTGCGCTTTTCGGAGTCGGGCATCTGCTTGGAAAGAATCGACTCGAACCGTTCCCCGGTCATTCCCGGCCGCGCGAGAACACGTGCGCGCTGGATGTCTGCAGGCGCGGAAACGACAGCGATCTTATCGACTTGCTGCCACCCCCCCGCCTCGAACAGCAACGGGATGTCGAGCACGACCAGCGGCTGCGCGCGATTCGATTCGAGAAACGCGGCGCGTTCGTCCGCGACGGCGGGGTGGACGATCGCCTCCAATCGCTTGAGCGCATCCGGATTACCGAAGACGGCCTTGCCCAAAAGCGCCCGGTCTACGCCCGATTCGCCGGTCGTACCGGGAAATGCCGACTCGATCTGCCGCACCAGCCGTCCCCCCGGGCCCTGCAGCCTGTGAACCTCGGCATCGGCATCGAACACCGGCACGCCATCGTCAGCGAACATCGCCGCGACGGTCGACTTGCCCATGCCGATCGATCCAGTGAGGCCCAAGATGATCATCGACGCATGATCATGCGGTGAGCAGCGCCCGCAACTCGGCATCATGCTCGCGGGGCGGAGCGTTGCCGAAGAACAATTCGAAGGCGAGCGCTGCCTGGCCGATCAGCATCTCCAGCCCGTCGACCGTATCCAGATCGCGCGCGCGCGCCGCAGCCAGCAACCCTGTCTCAAGCGGGGCATAGACCGCGTCATAGACCACGGCATCGTCGGGCAGGTTGCCGAGATCGAGCTCCAGCGGCGGCTGCCCGGTCATCCCGAGCGAGCTGGCATTGACCAGCAGCGCCACCGGCGGGATCGGCGCATTCAGCGCGACCACATCGCCCTTCAACCCGAAGGTCGCGAGCAGCCCCATCGCCTTCAGGGGCGAGCGGTTGAGGATCGTCACATGCCCGACCCCGGCGCGTGCCAGCGCGAACAGGATCGCGCGCGCCGCACCACCCGCACCGACCATGGCGACCGGCGCGCCCTCAAGGTCGAACTCGGCGAGCGGCGCATAGAATCCCGCCGCATCGGTATTGGTGCCGATCAGCGTTCCCTCCGCGCTGCGGAACACCGTGTTGATCGCCCCGATCGTGTCGCGCACGCCGCCGGGATCGGGGACATGATCGAGCGACGCGATCTTGTGCGGCGCGGTGATGTTGCAGCCACGCCAGTTCGGATCGTCGCGGCGCGAAGCGAAGAAGCCGGCCAGCCCCTCGGCGGTGACATGCGTCTTCCGATAGGATGCGGAAAGGCCGAGCTTGTCGAGCCAGAACCCGTGGATCACCGGCGATTTGGACTGGGCGATCGGGTCACCGATCACTTCGGCATAGGCATTGGTCATGACGTCAACACGCCCCTTGTACGCAGATAATCGAGGATGTTCAGCAGGGGCATGCCGAGGATCGTGTACTGGCTCCCCTCCATCCGGGAGAAGAGCTGCACCCCGCGGCCCTCGACCCGGTAGCAGCCGACACACCCCGCGATCGCCGGCCATTCGGCATCGAGATAGTCGGCGATGAACGCATCGGAGAGCGGCCGTACAGTCAGGCGCGCACGATCGACATGGCGCCAGACCGGGCGGCCGTTCTCGGCAATCACTGCGGCGCTGTAGAGATCGTGGCGCTTGCCCGAGAGCAGGCGGAGATGCCGCTGCGCATCGGCGCGATCGACCGGCTTGTCGAGCAGAATGCCGTCCTCGATCGCCACGACCGAATCGCAGCCGAGCACCAAGGTGCCGGGGACCCGCTGGCTCACCTTGAGCGCCTTGAGCTCGGCAAGCGCGTCGGCCAAGTCGCGCGGCGCAACTCCTGCAAGTCCCGCCTTGGCGGCGTCCTCGTCGACATGTGCGGCCAGCGCCTCATGCGGCACCCCGGCGGCAGTCAGCATCGCGCGGCGCGAGGCGCTGGTAGACGCGAGCACGATCATTCGGCACGCGTCCCCGAGCCCGTCGCGCGCTCGTTGCACAAGGTGATGATCGCTGCCGCGGTTTCCTCGATCGAGCGGCGGGTGACGTCGATCACCGGCCAGCCATTGTCGGCAAACATGCGCCGGGCATAGGCGACCTCGCGCTGTACCGCCTCATGCTCGACATAGGAGGTCTCGTCCTGCTGGTTGAGCGAGAGCAGGCGGTTGCGGCGCACCTGGATCAACCGCTCGGGGCTGGTGGTGAGGCCCACGACCATCGGATGCTTGAGCGCGAACAGGGTGGAAGGCGGCGGGGATTCGGGGACGATCGGGATGTTTGCGACCTTGAACCCGCGATTGGCGAGATAGATCGAGGTCGGCGTCTTGGAGGTGCGCGACACGCCGGCAAGGAGGATATCCGCCTCCTCCCAATTCTCCCAATTGACCCCGTCGTCATGCGCGATGGTGAACTGGATCGCGTCGACACGCGCGAAATAGGCGGCGTCGAGCGTATGCTGCCGGCCCGGCCGCGCCTTCATCTCCTGCCCCAGCATGCTCGACAGCGCGTGGTTGACCGGATCGAGCGGCGCCACCGCCGGCAGGCCGATCGCACGGCAGCGCGTTTCCAGCGTGCGGCGAATCTCGGGATTGACCAGCGTGAAGATCACCAGCCCGGGATTCTGCGCGATCTCGCCCAGGATACGTTCGAGATGCGTCTCGCTTCGTACCATCGGCCAGAAATGGCGCAGCACCTCGACATCGTCGAACTGCGCCAGCGCGGCCTTGGCGATATTCTCCAGCGTCTCGCCGGTAGAATCGGAGAGCAAATGGAGGTGCAGCCGCATCAGCGGGACAGATCTGTGGAAAACATGCGGAAAATCGCTAGCGCAACGGCAGGGGCACGCCAAGCGGCCCGATCGATCCACGATCAGGGCAACTCATCCACAACGCGTTCCACATGGGTCCGGATGCACGCACAGCCTGTGGATGATGTGGACGGCATCTGCGACTCCGCGGCGAATCGCGGGCGATTCCGGCGTCAATCTGTTGGCAGAATGGGCACGAACGCCTAAGCCCCGGCATCCACGCGCCAACTAACAACAACATCCTTCTTTGAATCTTTTCTTCTTTTAGAAGATGGAATGAGCGGTCCTGTGAATTCGAACCTTCTGCCCTCAAAGCCCCTTCTCGATGTGCTTTCCGGAAAGCGCGTCGATGCGCCGCCGATGTGGCTCATGCGCCAGGCCGGACGCTATCTTCCCGAATATCGCGCATTGCGGGCGGAGAAGGGCGGGTTCCTCGAGCTGGTCAACGACAGCGAAGCGGCAGCCGAGGTCACCCTCCAGCCGATCCGGCGTTTCGGCTTCGACGGCGCGATCCTCTTTTCCGACATCCTCGTCGTGCCCCATGCGCTGGGACAGGATCTGTGGTTCGAGGCGGGCGAAGGACCTCGGCTGGCCCCCAAGCTGGTCGATCATGCGCTGGAAAGCCTCACTGCGGCCCCTGAGCGGCTGAATCCGGTGTACGGAACGGTCCGCCGGGTTGCAGCCGCGCTTCCGGCTCAAACCGCCTTCCTGGGCTTTGCAGGGAGCCCCTGGACCAACGCGACCTATATGGTGGCCGGACAGGGCAGCCGTGACCAGAGCGAGACGCGGCGAATGGCCTATGCCGATCCGGGCGCATTCGGAGCGATCATCGATGCGATCGTCGCGATGTCGATCGATTATCTGGCGAAGCAGGTCGAAGCGGGCGTCGAGGCGGTGCAGCTGTTCGACAGCTGGGCCGGATCCTTGTCACCCGCACAGTTCGAACGCTGGGTGATTGCGCCCAATGCGGCCATCGTCGCAGGTCTGCGTGCGCGATGTCCGCAGGTGAGGATCATCGGCTTTCCCAAGGGTGCGGGCGGCAAGCTCGCCGCCTATGCCCGCGAAACCGGGGTGGACGCGATCGGGCTGGACGAGACGGTCGATCCCGTCTGGGCGCATCGCGAACTGCCAGCCGGGCTGCCCGTTCAGGGCAATCTCGATCCGCTGGCGCTGATCGCCGGCGGAACGGAGCTGGAGGCGGCGGTCCGGCGGGTGCTTGATGCGCTGTCAGACCGACCCCATATCTTCAATCTAGGGCACGGCATCCAGCAGGATACGCCGATCGCCCATGTCGACCAGCTGATCGGCATCGTTCGGGGGGCAGCCAAGTGACCGGATTTCTGGGCGCAGCCTATCTCTGGGTCAAAGCAGCGCACGTCATCTTCGTGATCTTCTGGATGGCGGGGCTGTTCATTCTGCCCCGGTATCTGGTTCACCATCAGGAAGCGCTGGCTGATCCGGCGCAGGCCAGGGCCTGGGCGGATCGCGAGGTGAAGCTGCGCCGCATGATTCTAACTCCTTCGATTGGCGTGGTCTGGGTGCTCGGCATCGCGTTGGCGATCAACCTCGGCCTTTTCGAGGGCGGAGCGGGGCTGGGCTGGCTGCATGCCAAGCTGCTCCTTGTCCTGCTGCTGTCGGGCTATCATGGCTGGGCCGTGGCATATTCTAAGCGGCTCGCGGCGGGACAGGGCAGCCTCTCCTCCCGCCAGTTGCGGATGATCAACGAGATCCCCGCAATCTTCGTCGCGCTGATCGTTGTTCTTGCCGTGGTACGCCCGTTCTGACCGCTTGACTTGAATCCGGCCGGAACCTAATCGCGCAACTGTCGTGTCGCCCTTCCGGCGGCTGCGGCATCCTTCCTTTTTCCTCAAGCCATCGCCAGCGTCTCAACGCCCGGAAACCTTCCCAGCGATCGCCACACGGACTCCCCCCAAATGCATCTCAAAGACCTCAAGAAGACCCCCCCCGCCGAGCTGGTGACGATGGCCGAGGAGCTCGGCGTCGAGAGCGCCTCGACGCTCCGCAAGCAGGATCTGATGTTCGCGATCCTCAAGGCCCAGGCCGAGAATGGCGAGCAGATCATGGGCGAGGGCACGATCGAAGTGCTCCAGGACGGCTTCGGCTTCCTGCGCAGCCCGCAGGCAAACTATCTCGCCGGTCCCGACGACATCTATGTCTCGCCCAACCAGGTGCGTAAGTTCGGCCTGCGCACCGGCGACACGGTCGAAGGCGAGATCCGCGCGCCCAAGGACGGCGAGCGCTATTTCGCCCTGACCAAGCTGGTCAGCGTCAACTTCGACGATCCCGATGCGGTGCGCCATCGCGTCAATTTCGATAACCTGACGCCGCTCTATCCCGAGCAGAAGCTGACCCTGGATCCGGCCGATCCCACCGTGAAGGACAAGTCGGCACGCGTCATCGACATCGTCTCGCCCCAGGGCAAGGGCCAGCGCACGCTGATCGTCGCGCCGCCCCGCGTCGGCAAGACGGTGATGCTCCAGAACATCGCCAAGGCGATCACCGACAACCATCCCGAAGTGTTCCTGCTGGTCCTGCTCATCGACGAGCGGCCTGAGGAAGTCACCGACATGCAGCGCAGCGTGAAGGGTGAGGTGGTGAGTTCGACGTTCGACGAGCCGGCGACCCGCCACGTCCAGGTCGCCGAAATGGTGATCGAGAAAGCCAAGCGCCTGGTCGAGCACAAGAAGGATGTCGTCATCCTGCTCGACTCGATCACGCGTCTCGGCCGCGCCTACAACACCGTCGTCCCCTCATCGGGCAAGGTGCTGACCGGCGGCGTCGATGCCAATGCACTCCAGCGTCCGAAGCGTTTCTTCGGCGCCGCGCGCAACATCGAGGAAGGCGGTTCGCTCTCGATTATCGCCACCGCGCTGATCGATACCGGCAGCCGCATGGACGAGGTGATCTTCGAAGAGTTCAAGGGCACCGGTAACTCCGAAATCGTCCTCGACCGCAAGGTTGCGGACAAGCGCATCTTCCCGGCGCTCGATGTCGGCAAATCGGGCACGCGCAAGGAAGAGCTGCTGGTCGAGAAGGGTACGCTCAGTAAGATGTGGGTCCTTCGCCGCATCCTCATGCAGATGGGTACCATCGACGCGATGGAGTTCCTGCTCGACAAGATGAAGGACTCGAAGACCAACGAGGACTTCTTCGACTCGATGAACCAGTAAGCGGCTTTGGGGGTTTAACAGGGCATGTCGGAACTCTGGGGGCATATCGTCCACGATTTCGCGGGGCTGTTCGCGGGCGATGCCAGCGCATGGCTCGCCTTCGGTCAGGTGATCCTGATCGATATCGTGCTGGCGGGCGACAATGCGATCGTCATTGGCGCGCTGGCAGCGGGCTTGCCTGCGGATCAGCGCAAGAAGGTGATCCTGATCGGCATCATCGCCGCACTGGTGCTGCGCATCGGTTTCGCGCTGGTGGTGACCCAGCTGATGGCAGTGATCGGCCTCGTCTTCGCGGGCGGCGTGCTGCTGCTCTGGGTCGCCTGGAAGATGTATCGTGAGATCGTCGTCGGCAGCCACAGCCCGGGATCGCCCGAGATCGAGGGCGACGAGCATTCGGGCCTGAAGCCCGCCAAGAGCTTTGCCGGGGCTGCCTGGGCGGTTGCGGTAGCCGATGTCTCGATGAGCCTCGACAACGTCCTGGCGGTCGCAGGTGCGGCACGCGCACATCCGGGCATTCTGATGGTCGGCCTGGTCATCGCGGTCGCGCTGATGGGCGTCGCAGCGAACATCATTGCCAAATATATCGAACGCTATCGCTGGATTGCCTGGGTCGGCCTGTTGGTTATCCTCTACGTCGCCGGGTCGATGATCTATTCGGGAATCGTCGACAAGGATATCGGGATCCTGCAGCTCTTCCACTAAGCTGCTGATCCAGAACGAAAACGGGCGGCGTCCATCAGGGCGCCGCCCTTTTCGTATCAGCCGATATGCTCGGCGAAGAAGGCTTCGGTGCGGCTGTCGGCGAGATGGGCCGCTGCCTCCGATCGGCGGTTGCCCATCTCGGTCGCGAAGCCATGGTCCTCGCCGGGATAGTCGTAGAGCGTGACGCGCGGGTGATCGTCGAGCCCTTCATGCATCTTCGCCTGAACCTCGGGCGGCACGAAGCCGTCATTGCCGGCGATGTGGAGTAGCAGCGGCCGGGCGATGGCATGCTTCTCGTTCAGCAGCCCGTCGACGCCAACCGCATAATAACCGACGCTGGCGTCGCTGTCGGTGCGTGCGGCGGTCATGTAGGCGAGGCGGCCGCCGAGGCAATAGCCGGTGACGCCCACCTTGCCGTCGGTCGCGGCGCGCGCGGCGCGGATCGCCGCCTCGATGTCCTCGATCCCCTTGTCCTGATCGAACTTGCCAAACAGGTCGAGCCCGCGCTGGAACTGGTCGGGGACGTCCGGGTCGAGCTGGATGCCGGGATCGAGCCGCCAGAACAGGTCGGGCGCGAAGGCGACATAGCCCTTGGACGCCCAGTGATCGCATTTGCGGCGGATTCCCTCATTCACGCCGAAGACCTCCTGGATGACGATGATGGCGCCGCGCGGCGATTCTTCGGGATCTGCGCGATAGGCGACAAAGCTGCCGCTGCCATCGAGGCTGTGAATCGTGGTGGTCGCCATTCGTATCTCCTGTCAGAGGTGGCGCTGCTCGTGATCGAGCAGCTTTTGCGAGGTCGCCGGGTCGTTCAAGTAGAAGTTATTGAAATTCCAATATAAATAGGCGCGTATCTGCTCCTCGGCTTCACGAACGATATCCGTTTCACCCTGTCGCACGCTAATTTCCGAGCCCAGATCGATACGGATCTTCGTTTCGCCAGCGCCTTCGATGGGGGCGGGGCCGATGGGCGTTGCGATCAGGACATGGTCGCGCGCATACATGGGACTAGCGTAGGGCAGGGCGAGCGTCCCGCTCAAGCGGAGAAGAGCCTATGAAGATCAATGTCGAGATCGATTGCACGCCCGAGGAAGCCCGGCGCACGATGGGGTTGCCGGATTTCACGCCGGTTCACGACCATTATATCAAGATGCTGCTCGATTCGATGGACAAGGGGATGGTGAATCCCGATATGATCGAGTCGATGATGAAAGGCTGGATGCCAATGGGCGAGGCCGGAATGAATTTCTGGCGCGGCATGTTCGACATGGGCAAGCGTAGCGAGTGACCGACACGATCTTCGCGCTATCGAGCGGGCAGGTACCCGCGGCGATCGGCGTGATCCGTATTTCCGGACCTAAAGCGTTCGTGGCGGTAGAAGCGCTCGCGGGTAGCTTGCCGCCGCCACGCCGCGCATCGTTGCGAACGTTACGCACAAAAGACGCGCATCTCGACCGGGCGCTCGTGCTGATCTTCCCTGGTCCTGAAACGGCGACTGGAGAGGATCTTGCGGAACTTCACGTCCACGGCGGCCGGGCAGTCGTGCGGGCGATCGAGTCGGCGCTTTCCACCGTACCGGGCCTGCGTAGCGCCGAAGCGGGAGAGTTTACACGGCGAGCGCTCGGCAACGGTCGGATCGACCTGACCGAGGCGGAAGGTCTGGCGGACTTGCTTGCGGCCGAGACCGAGGCACAGCGTCGTGCGGCAATGCGAGCTGCCGAGGGCGGCATGCGTCAGCGGATCGGCAACTGGGCAACGCGTACACTGCAATTCTCCGCGGCGATCGAGGCGCTGCTCGATCATGCCGATGAGGATGATATCGCTGCCGAAGCCGGCTTGCTCGATCAGGTGCGTGCGGATGCGCGGACATTGGCGGCGGAGATCGAGGCGCTGCTGGCCGAGCCGGGGATAGAGCGGCTGCGCGATGGAATCCGCGTCGTGCTCGCCGGATCGCCCAATGCCGGCAAGTCGACCTTGCTCAACGCGTTGGTCGGGCGTGAGGCGGCGATCGTTTCGCCGCTTGCGGGAACGACGCGGGACCGGATCGAGGCTCCGGTGATGCGGGACGGTGTTGCCTATCTGCTCACCGATACCGCCGGATTGCACGATGCACCGTCGGACATGGTCGAGGAGATCGGAATCGTCCGGGCGAAGGAGGCGCTCGATCAGGCGGACTTGATCCTGTGGCTTGACGACGTTCCGCCGCCCGCATTGACCGCGCCACACATCCTGATCCATCCTCGAACCGACGAGCCCGGACGTGGGGCCGTCGTGGACCGCCGGTTGCGTGTGTCCGCCCGGACCGGGGAGGGGATGGCGCAGTTGTGGGAGCGGATCGCCGAGCTGGCTGGAGCCATGCTTCCGACACCGGACGCCATCCCGTTCAATCGTCGCCAGCGTGATCTCGCGGCATTGGCCGCGGCATCTCTACGTGGCGTGGCCGAGGGAAGCGACCTGCTGCTGATCGCGGAGGAGCTGCGGCGCGCGCTGCGCGCCTTCGACCGGATCACCGGCGCCGCCGATGTCGAGGCGATGCTCGACACGCTGTTCGGGCGCTTTTGCATCGGTAAGTAGATGTTCCACGTGGAACGCTTTTGACCCGGGCCCCCGCCGGCGCTATTTCGGGCGCCATGCGGACATGGGATGTGATCGTGATCGGCGGCGGACACGCCGGAACCGAAGCGGCTGCGGCGGCTGCGCGCTGTGGCGCGCGCGCCGCGCTTGTCACCTTCGACCCGGCGATGCTTGGCGCGATGTCATGCAACCCCGCCATCGGGGGCCTCGGCAAAGGTCATCTGGTGCGCGAAGTCGATGCGCTGGATGGCCTGATCGGACGCGCCGCGGACCAGGCGGCGATCCATTATCGCCTGCTCAATCGATCCAAGGGCCCGGCTGTACAGGGTCCGCGGGTTCAGGCGGACCGCAGGCGCTACGCCGCTGCGATCCAGACGATGCTGGCTGCCCAGGCGGGGCTCGATATCGTTGAAGGTGAGGCAGTGGGCTTGCTGATCGAGCAGGGACGGGTGAACGGCGTCCAGTTGGGTGATGGCGAGATGCTGCGTTGCGCGGCGGCGGTCATCGCCAGCGGTACCTTTCTGGGCGGGCGCATCTTCCGAGGCGAGGAGCGCGAGACGGGCGGACGCGTCGGCGAGCGTGCCGCTACCGCGTTAGGAATCCAGTTACGCGAACTTGCGCTTCCGATCACGCGCCTGAAGACGGGCACCCCGCCGCGTCTGGACGGCCGCACGATCGACTGGGGCGCGCTCGAAGAACAGCCCTCCGACACGGAATCGTGGCGAATGTCCCCGCTGACATGCACGCCGCGCCTGCGCCAACTCGCTTGTGCTATCACGCGTACGACGCACGAAACGCACGATATCATCCGGGGTGGTCTCGACCGCTCGCCGCTGTTCAGCGGCGCGATCGAGGCCGGCGGTCCGCGCTACTGCCCGTCGATCGAGGACAAGATCTTCCGCTTCGGCGACCGCGACGGGCATCAGATCTTCCTCGAGCCGGAGGGGCTGGACACCAATCTGGTCTATCCCAATGGCCTTTCGACCTCACTGCCGACCGATGTGCAGGCAGCGATGATCGCGTCGATCCCGGGGCTGGCACGCGCGGCGATCGTCACGCCGGGCTATGCCGTGGAGTATGACCATGTCGATCCGCGCGCGCTGGAGGCTTCGCTTGAGTGCCGAGATGTGCCGGGACTGTTCTGCGCGGGTCAGATCAACGGCACGACGGGCTATGAGGAAGCGGCGGCGCAAGGGCTGGTTGCCGGGGTCAACGCCGCGGCGCTGGCGCTCGGCCAGGCGCCGATGATCCTGCCGCGCGAGCTCAGCTATATCGGCGTGATGATCGACGACCTCACGCTTCAGGGCGTGACCGAGCCCTATCGCATGCTGACGGCCCGCGCCGAGTATCGCCTGCGCCTGCGTGCCGACAATGCCGAGACCAGGCTGGGTGCGATCGGAGAAACGGCCGGTTGCATCGGCGAGGTCCGGCAAGCGCATCAGCGGCGCCGCCGCGAGGACCGCGCGGCGCTCGATGCGCGCTTCACCGCGCCGCTGACAGCCCGCCAGCTGGGGCAGGCGGGGGCATCGGTATCTCAGGATGGCGCGCGTCGCAGCGCGTTTGAGTGGTTGCGCTTTCCGGGGGTTAGCATCGCTCATCTCGGTCTGGATACCGGGGATGTCGATCCGGACCTGCTCGCCGAGTTGATCGAGGATGCGCGCTATGCGCCCTATCTGGAGCGGCAGGCAGCGGAGCAGGAGGCGATGGCACGATCCGATGCGACGCCGATCGCCGGATCGCTTGACTATGCGGCGATCCCCGGCCTGTCGAACGAGATGGTCGAGCGCTTGTCGCTCGCACGGCCGGCAACGGTTGGCGATGCCGCGCGCGTGCGCGGGATCACCCCGGCGGCGCTCACCGCCATCATGCTTCATGTTCGGCGTGCCGCATGACTGAGGATGAAGCCAGAGATTGGATCCGTGAGCGTTACGGTGTTTCACGTGAAACAAGGCTCGCACTGTTCGTCGAGCTGCTCCGCAAGGAAGCGGAGAAGCAGAATCTGATCGCACCCTCGACGCTCGATCAGATCTGGGCGCGGCATATCGTCGATTCGGCGCAGCTGCTGGCCCATGCGCCCGGCACTGGTATGTGGCTGGATATCGGTAGCGGTGCGGGGCTACCGGGGCTGGTCGTTGCGCTGCTTCGGGACGCGCCGGTCGAACTTGTCGAACCGCGCAAGCTGCGCACTGATTTTCTGTCGCGTGCAGCAGCGGAGCTGGATCTGAGCGACGTCTCCGTCCACACCGCGAAGATCGAACGGACCCAAGGGCCGGCAGCCGTCATCTCCGCCCGAGCCGTCGCACAGCTCGCCGACCTGTTCCGCATCGCCAGGCATCGATCCACGTCTTCCACAGTCTGGGTGCTGCCAAAGGGCCGAAATGCGCAATCGGAGGTGGAAGAGGCGCGCCGCAACTGGCATGGTTCCTTCCACGTGGAACCGAGCATTACGGCTCCCGATTCACTCATCGTCGTCGCTAAGGGGGTCCGCCCGAGATGATCTGCATCGCCATCGCGAACCAGAAGGGTGGGGTTGGCAAGACCACGAGCGCGATCAATGTCGGCACTGCGCTTGCCGCGACCGGGCAGCGCGTGCTGCTCCTCGACCTCGACCCGCAGGGGAATTGCTCGACAGGGCTCGGTATCAGCCGGGCCGATCGCGAGCGTTCAACCTATGATCTGCTGGTCGGCGATGTCACGCTGCAGGAGGTCGCCGTCGCGACCAAGGTTCCGGGGCTCGACATCGTTCCGGCCACGGTCGACCTGTCGGGCGCAGAGATCGAGCTGATCGAATTCGATGCGCGCACCCATCGTCTCGACAATGCGATCGATCGCAGCGAACAGCGCTGGGACGTGATCCTGATTGATTGCCCGCCCTCGCTAGGCCTGCTGACGATCAATGCGATGGTCGCGTCGGATGCGCTGCTGGTCCCGCTCCAATGCGAATTCTTTGCGCTGGAAGGACTGAGTCAGCTGCTGAGCACGGTCGAGCGGATTCGCAGCCGGTTCAATCCCGGCTTGTCGATCTTGGGCGTCGTGCTGACGATGTACGATCGCCGCAACCGCCTCACCGATCAGGTCGCGGACGATGTGCGCGCGGTGCTGGGGGGCGTCGTGTTCGACACGGTGATTCCGCGCAATGTTCGCCTCTCCGAAGCACCGAGCCATGGCATGCCGGCGCTGATCTACGACTATCGCTGCGCTGGCTCGGAAGCGTATATCGCGCTCGCTCGCGAGGTAATTGATCGACTGCCCAGGCTGAGGAAAGCCGCATGACCGACGAAACCACGCCATCCGCCTCCGTCACTCCGCTGCGCAAGCCGCGGCCCGGACTCGGTCGCGGGCTTAGCGCGCTGCTCGGCGATGCCGAGCGCGAGGAGCCGGTCCGCCCCGGTTCCGAGCATTCGCCGGGCGTCCGGATGTTGCCGGTCAGTTCGCTCGCGCCGCATCCGGAGCAGCCGCGGCGTCACTTCGACGAGGACGCGCTGGAGGAGCTGGCCAAGTCGATCGCGGCGCGCGGGCTGATCCAGCCGATCGTCGTGCGTCCGCATGGCAAGGAGTATCAGATCGTCGCAGGTGAGCGCCGCTGGCGAGCGGCGCAGCGGGTGCGGCTGCACGAGGTTCCGGTGATCGTCCGCGATCTCGACGAGGCCGAGACACTCGAGATCGCGATCATCGAGAATATCCAGCGCGAGGAGCTGAACGCGATCGAGGAAGCGGAGGCCTATGCCAAGCTGATCGGGCAGTTCGGCCATACGCAGGAAGTGTTGGCCAAGATCGTCCACAAGTCGCGGAGCCATATCGCCAACCTGCTACGCCTTCTCGATCTGCCGCCGAGCGTCCGCGAGCGCGTGGTCGAGGGTACGCTGACCATGGGTCATGCCCGCGCGCTTATCGGCGCGCCCGACCCCGAGAAGCTCGCCCGGATTGTCGTCGAGCGCGACCTGTCGGTGCGCGAGACCGAGAAGCTGGCGCGCGAAGCTAAGCCACGCGCGCCGGGGAAGGGGAACGGTCCGTCTTCCGATCTTGGCGCCAATGCCGATATCGCTGCGCTAGAGCGGCAGTTGGGCGATGTGCTCGGCCTCAATGTGAAGATCGGCTATGGCGACAAAGGCGGGACGATGACCCTGGCCTATTCGACGCTCGATCAGCTCGACATGATCTGCCAGCGGCTGACGGGTGAGAAAATATAGTATTTTCAGATGCTTAACTGATTTCTCCGTACCTCGCCCATGAGCCGAACACTTAAACGACCAGAATGGACGGTTGCTTGCCAATCCTCTCACACAGTCTCGGAGTTGCTGTCGCCATAACGGCGCTTCGCCGCGAGTTCCGCAGCTACCGGAGGAGGCACCGTCATGCATACGGCCGGCCCGTCCCGGACAGCTAAAACCTCATCTTCGATTAGCGGAGACCCTTTCTCCGCTCTCAATCGAGTAGAATCGCCACGAGAGCGGGTATCGGTACGATAGCTAGCTCGCCGTTGCGCAAACGGAGAGTGTTGCGGCGTTGCGGTATGATCGCAACCGAGAAGGAACCCGACTGACAGGTCTGACCTTATCAATCGATTGTTGTCCCTTCACCGCCCCCGCGCCGCGGCTCGCGACAGCGTCACCAACGCCTCGTCAGCGATCACCTGGCCCGCATTGCCGCCGGCACGGGTCATGCCGCGTTCCGCCTCCCGCACGCGTTCTACGGCGCGCGCCAGCATCGGGCTGGTCCAGCGGCGCAGCGCGATCTTGGTGCTCATCTCCTCCTTGAAGAAGACGCGGTGCTTCTTGACGACTTCATCGGGTGACGCGCCGCGGTCGATATCGGCGCGCATCTCGGCGAGGCTCATCAGTCGGCGGACGAGCTGGCGAAGCAGCGGAATCGCAGAGACGCCGGCCTGTTCGAGTCTGGCGAGCTCGATGCCGATCTCGGCCGCTCGGCCCTCGACCACCGCCTCGATCGCGCTCTGCATCTCTGCGTCGCCGAGATCGGCGCCGATTGCCTCCAGCGCCTCCATTCCCGCCTCACGCGGGCGATCGGGTGCGGCATCGAGATAGATGGAAAGCTTCTCGATCTCCCGCGCCAGCACAGCGCGATCGCCACCAGAGAGCGCCGCGAGCCGTTCGGCACTGCCGTTGATCAGCCTCAGGCCATTCTCGCGTGCGATTCCGGCGGCGAGCTGGGCCGCGTTGCGCGCGTCGGGGATATAGCAGGCATGCGCCATCGCGCCGGGTGCCGCGAGGACGAGTTTGAGCAGCCTTCCGGTGCCCTTCAGAGCCCCACCGACCGCGACCACGGGGTTCCCGGCCACTTCCGCGTCGAGCAGCAGCCGCACCGCCTCGGTACCGTCGTCGTCGATGCCGGCGATGCGGACATAGCGCGCGCCGCCGAACAGCGAGAGCGATGCGGCTTCGCCTGCGAGCCGTCCCGGGTCGCCCTTTAGCGAGGATCCTTCGATATCGATGCGCTCGGCCTCGGCCCCCATTGCCCGGCCGAGCCGCGCGGCGAGATCGTTGGCACCCGATTCGTCGGGGCCGTAGAGGAGGAAGAGGCGGATATCCGGCCCGGGCTTGTCCAGCCGGGCCCTAATCTGCGCTTCGCTGGCCTTCACTTGGTTTCGGAGGCGCGCGCGTAGCGGGCGAGGCGTGCGACGATCTGGTCGGCGACGATCCCCGACAGCCGCTCGAGCGCGCTCTTCTCAGCCGCGATCGTGGCATATTCCGAGCCAGCCACGTCAATGCCGGCGTCCGAGCCAGCGGTGGCATCGAGCACAACCTGCCCGGTCGCGAGGTCGACGAGCTGATAGCGTGCGCGCAACGTGCGACGCTCGCGCGTCACCACATCGTCGCGGCGTACGCCCAGGCCCTGGATCTGGTCGTCGAGCTTGATGTCGAGCCGATAGGCGGGGGTGCCGCTGCGTGTCGCCTCGATCCGGTCGCGGACCGCGTTGGCGACCAGCCAGCCGCTCTCGCCCTCGATCGGCGCGACCTCGACACCTGAGAGCATCGTCTGCACCGGACCGCCGACTCCCCCGCCATAAAGCGGCCGCAGCCCGCCACAGCCGCTGAGCGCGAGCGCCGAGAGCGCGAGCAGGGCTGGCGCGATTCTCATGCGACGATGTTCACCAGACGGTCGGGCACGACGATCACCTTCCTGGGGGTGGCGCCTTCCAGAATGCGCTGCACATTCGGGTTTGCCAAGGCCATCGCCTCGAGCGCGTCCTTCGCTTCGCCCTTTGCGGCCTTCACCGTGTCGCGCAGCTTGCCGTTGACCTGGATCGCGATCGTCACCTCGTCCTCGACCAGCAATGCCGGATCTACCTGCGGCCATTCCGCGTCGGCGATCAGCCCGTCATTCCCCATCGCTGCCCAGGCTTCCTCGGCCAGGTGCGGAACCATCGGCGCGGCGATCCGGATCGCGGTGCGGATCGCGCTGGCGCGCGAAGCACTCGGCTGCGCTTTCTCGATCGCGTTGACCAGTGCGTAGAGCTTGGCGACGGCCTTGTTGAACTGAAGCCCTTCGATGTCGGAAGCCACCCCGGCGATCGTCTGGTGCAGGATGCGATCGAGCGGCTTGTCCTCACCCTCCCAGGCCTCGAGCCCGTCGAACAGGCGCCACAGCCGCTGAACGAAGCGCCACGCACCCTCGATGCCGTTCTCGGTCCACTCGAGGTCGCGCTCGGGCGGCGAATCCGAAAGCACGAACCAGCGCACCGCGTCCGCACCATATTGGTCGACGATCGGTTCGGGATCGACGGTGTTCTTCTTGGACTTGGACATCTTCTCGATGCGGCCGACCGTCGCGGGATTGCCGCTCGATTCCTCGATCCAGATCTCGCCCTTGCGCACGACCTCGCCCGGCGAGAGCCAGCGACCATCGGCGGCCTTGTAGGTCTCGTGCGTCACCATGCCCTGGGTGAACAGCCCCTCGAACGGCTCGGCGATGTCGAGCATGCCGATGCGCTTGAGCGCGCGCGTCCAGAAGCGGGCATAGAGCAGGTGCAGGATCGCATGCTCTACCCCGCCGATATACTGGTTCACCGGCAGCCACTGTTCGGCGATCTTGCGGTCGAACGGCATGTCGCCGGGCTGGCTGGCGAAGCGGATGAAGTACCAGCTCGAATCGACGAACGTGTCGAGCGTGTCGGTCTCGCGCCGCGCGGGATTGCCGCAGCGCGGGCAATCGACATGCTTCCACGTCGGGTGACGATCGAGCGGGTTGCCGGGAATGTCGAAGCTGACGTCCTCGGGCAGCACCACGGGAAGCTGTTTCTTGGGCACCGGAACGACGCCGCACACTTCGCAATGGACGATCGGGATCGGCGTGCCCCAGTAACGCTGGCGGCTGACGCCCCAGTCGCGCAGGCGCCACACGGTGGTGCCCTTGCCCCAGCCGCCCGCCTCGGCGCGAGTAATCACCTCACGCTTGGCATCGGGGACGTCCATCCCGTCGAGGAAGTGCGAGTTCACCAGCGTGCCGGGCCCCGAATAGGCCTCCGCGTCGGTGAATTCGGGTTCCGTTCTGGCGCCGTCGGAGACCACGCGGCGGATCGGCAGGCCGTATTTGGTCGCGAACTCGAAATCGCGCTGGTCGTGCGCCGGCACGCCAAAGACGGCACCCGTGCCATAGTCCATCAGCACGAAATTGGCGATGTAGACCGGCAATTCCCAAGCGGGATCAAAGGGATGCGTCGCACGGATGCCGGTGTCGAAGCCCAGCTTCTCCTGCGTTTCCAGCTCGGCCGCGGTCGTGCCGCCCAGCTTGCACCGCGCGATGAACGCTTCGGCTTCGGGGCTGGTCTGCGCGAGTTTGCGTGCGATCGGATGGTCCGCCGCGATCGCGACGAAGCTCGATCCGAAGATCGTGTCGGGCCGCGTCGTGAAGACCTCGACGTCAGCGCCATCGGAGAGCTTGAACCGGAACTGCAGCCCCTCGGACTTGCCGATCCAGTTTTCCTGCATCAGCCGGACCTTGTCGGGCCATTTGTCGAGCGTGCCGAGACCGTCGAGCAGCTCGTCGGCGAAATCGGTGATCTTGAGGAACCACTGGTTGAGCTTCTTCTTCTCGACCAGCGCGCCCGATCGCCAGCCGCGGCCGTCGATCACCTGCTCATTGGCGAGCACGGTCATGTCGACCGGATCCCAGTTGACCGTCGATTCCTTGCGATAGACGAGTCCATTGGCGAACAGGTCCAGGAACAGCGCCTGCTCATGCCCGTAATAGTCGGGTTCGCACGTCGCGAGTTCGCGCGTCCAGTCGATGGCGAGGCCCAGCCGCTTGAGCTGCGCGCGCATCGTCGCGATGTTGTCGCGCGTCCAGCTTCCCGGATGGACCTTCTTTTCCATCGCCGCATTCTCGGCAGGCATGCCGAATGCGTCCCAGCCCATCGGGTGGAGCACTTCCATGCCCTTCATCCGCCGATAGCGGGTCAGCACGTCGCCCATCGTGTAGTTGCGGACATGGCCCATATGGATGCGCCCCGACGGATAGGGGAACATCTCGAGCACATAGGATTTGGGCTTTGGCGAGCTGTCGTCGGCGGCGAAGGTGCCGCGTTCCTCCCACAGCTTCTGCCACGCAGAATCGGCCTTCAGCGCGTTGAACCGCGACACATTTCTTCCTTCTTTTCGGAGCGGCGGGCGATCCCGCCCGCTCTCAATTCTCGACGATCGCCGCGCGGCGCAGGTCGCGGGCGCGAGTCAGGATGATGTCCTCTATCTTCTGCACCGTGGATGCTTCGACCGGCGAATCGACCCACTGGCCGTTGCGGTTGACCTGGCGCTGCGCGCTCACGCGAAGCGCATCGGCCCGCAGATCCTGGTCTAGGATCGCGACCGTCAGCTTGGTCCGCTCGGTCTGGAGGTTGGGATTCACGTACCAGTCGGTGACGATCACGCCCCCGTTCGAGTCGGTCTGCATGATGGGCGCGAACGAAACGGTGTCGAGTGCAGCGCGCCACAGATAGGCATTGACGCCGATCGTCGTGACCTTCGACGCGGCGAGATCCGCGCGAGGGCGTTCCTTGCCGCCGCCGCACGCGGCAAGCGGAGCCGTGAGGCTCAGGGCAAGGCTGCCCAGGATCGCGGTGCGCAACAGGCGGTTCATCGGCATCTTCCTATGGGAAACTCTATGGGTGGCCAGCATCTATAGATCGTCATGCGCCCGCCGCAAGCGCAAGCCGCTTTGTCCTGCCGGTGCGCCCCTATGTGCGTCTTGTGCAACACTTGCGGGGAAAAGCGATTCCACCTGTGGAACATTGCGGCCGAATCATGGTAGGCCCAAAGCCAAGGTAGGGGACGAAATGAGCGTTCGGCGACTCATGACTGGCATCGGGATCGGCGCGCTGGGCGCAGCCGGCCTTGTCGTCGCGCCCGCGCTTCTCGCCCAGACTGCCCCGCAGCAGCAGCGACTCGCCGTCACCAAGCGTGCGGCTTCGATCGGCAGCATCGGTACCTTTACCCCCGCGGCTGCGGACCCCAAGCTTGCGGCGGTTCTCGCGCGCACTGGTCTGGGCGGCAATGGTTTCCGATTCACACCCGCCGATTCGGCCCGTGCAACCAGCCGCAGCGTGACCGTAGCGGTACGCGCCCGGACGGCGCGCCCGGCAGCGGCGCTCGCGGATCGCGGCGCTGCGGCGCCCGCCGCCGTCACGCTGCAGCCGATCGCCTATAATCTCGGCATGTCGGTGGGTTGGAAGCGGTTCGCCGTTTCGGGGGATTTGTCCAAGCTCGATCTGGCTGGCCAGCCGGGCAGCCGCGAGGCGGTGGATGTCGGCATCAGCTATACCGGCAAGCGCGCATCGGGCCGGATCAAGGCCGGAGCCGAGCGCCCGCTCGACGGTGCGCCGCGCCTGATCGCCGCCGATCCCAGCTATTCGATCGATGTCGGCGGCTCCTATTCGCTGAGCCGCAATTTCGACCTGACCGCGGGCGTTCGCTACAAGTCGGAAGAGAACCGGCTGCCGCAGCTGACTGACAACCGGCGTGACAGCCAGTCGGTCTATGTCGGCACTGCGATCCGCTTCTAACCGCTCCACGCGTCGATCCCGGCCCAGCCATATACGCCTAGCGGCCTGAGTGCGCGCCAGCGGCGCTCGTTCATCCCGCCAAGTGCGATGACCGGTACGTTCGATCCGCGAATCAGCAACCCTAGTCGGACAGCTCCCAGCGTTCGCGCGCCGGGGTGGGAGCGAGTCGCGTGCACCGGCGAAACGAAGATCAGCTTCGCGCCGTTGCGCACCGCTGCGATCGCTTCTCGCCGGGAATGAACCGGTGCGGTCAGGGCGCCGCGATGACGGCCATGGCGCGGGGCCTGTTCCAGCCGCTCCGTGCCCGCGACAACCAGGACCAACCCCCGGCGCCGCGCGATTCGGGCGATCCTGGCGAACAGGACCCGACGCTCGGCCGGTGGCAGCCCGTAATGCCGCAGGATCACACCCGATCCCTTTGGCAATGCGGCAAGCGCATCCCAGAGCCTTTCACCCAGCCGCTCGTCGGTCATCAGCCAGCGCCGGGGCAATTCCTGGGCAAGGGAGGGGTGGCGGCGGCGCATTGCCCCTTCTATAGCCGCGCCCATGGCATCCGACACCGCTGACTCGCGCCTTTCCACCATCCGCGACCGAATCGCCCGTGCAGCGACCATCGCGCGCCGCGATCCGGCCGACGTCACGCTCATCGCGATTTCAAAGACGCATGGGGCGGACGCAATCCGCCCGCTGATCGATGCAGGCCAGCGCATATTCGGCGAGAATCGCGTGCAGGAAGCGGCGGCCAAATGGCCCGGTCTGCGCGAGGAGGCGCGGGGCATCGAACTCCATCTGGTCGGCCAGCTTCAGTCGAACAAAGCGGAGGAAGCAGTGGCGTTGTTCGACGCTATCCATTCGGTCGATCGCTCATCGCTCGTCACCGCGCTCGCGCACGCGATGGACAAGGCCGACCGCCGCCCGTCCTGCTTCGTTCAGGTCAATATCGGGGACGAGCCGCAAAAGGGGGGCTGCGCGGTCGCCGGCCTGCCGGTGCTGCTGGCCGAAGCGCGCAGTGCGGCGCTGCCGGTTGCGGGGTTGATGGCGGTTCCGCCCCTTGGCGTCGATGCGGCGCCCTATTTCGCCCTGCTGGCGAAGCTGGCGCGCGACCATGACGTCAGTGGCCTCAGCATCGGCATGTCCGACGATTTTGAGACTGCCGTCACCCTTGGCGCCACGCATGTCCGCGTCGGCACTGCCCTGTTCGGAGAACGTGAATGAGCCTGCCGATCCGCTTCGATGCCCTGATTTTCGACTTCGACGGCGTGCTCCTCGAAAGCGAATATGCCGGCAACAAGCAGGTCGCCGAGTATCTCACCGGGATCGGTCATCCGACCACCCCCGAAGAGTCGATGGCGAACTTCATGGGGTTTTCGGGACGCGAGTTTCTGGACGCCGTCGAACGCTGGATCGGCCGGCCGTTGCCCGATGATTTCCACGATGCGCGCGCGATCGAAGACCAGCGGGCGCTCGAGGAGGGAATCGAGGCCGTGGTCGGTGCCGTCGCCTTCATCCGCTCACTCCCGGAGTCGCTTCCCCGCGCCATCGCGTCGTCGAGCCGGACCCCCTGGATTGCCGGGCATCTCGACCATCTCGGCATCCGCGATGCATTCGGGGACAGGATCTTCAGCGGCCGCGAGCATGTGAAGCGCGGTAAGCCGGCGCCGGACATCTATCTTCACGCTGCGCAGGCGCTGGGCGTCGATATCGCACGTTGCGCGATCCTCGAGGATTCGCCGGTGGGGGCGACCGGCGCAGTCGCATCCGGCGCGCACGTCATCGGACTGTGCGCTGGCAGCCATTGCGGCGACGGACATGACGAACGGCTGCGTGCCGTCGGCGTCAACGATATCGCGCATGACTTCGGCGAGGTTGCCCGGCTGCTCGCCTAGCAGCCGCGATGCTTCAGCATGAATGCGCGCAAGGCGATCGCGTCCTCAAGCGCGTTGTGCGGTATCGCGCTAGCCTTGGCCGTGTCGAAGCCCGGGGCATCGCACAGCTCGAAGGTGATGCGTGCGATCGGGTGGCGATAACCGGGTCCCGCTATCAGTGTCATCGCGGCATGGGCGATATCCTCGGGCCAGTCGGCAATCACCACCGGATCGGGATCGCTCTCCAGATAGGCAGCGAGCGTTCGGCCCAGCGTTTCGCGATCCACCGACGCGATGTTGAGAACCGGCAACACATGCGCGGCGACCCAAGGTGTCGGCTCCGGGCATTCGAGCGCGGCGTAGAAAGGCGTGCCACCATCCTCCGGTGCGAGCGCCAATGCGATCAGCGGTCCGCCGAACCCATTGAACTCGGCGTCGAGATAGTAGCGCACTAGAGCTGGTGCCCCGTGCGGTCGCGCTTGGTCGCCAGATAGCGTTCATTGTGCGGGTTGGGCGGCAGGCTGTGCGGAACGCGTTCGGCAACCGCAATTCCTGTCGACTCAAGGCCGACGACCTTTTCGGGGTTGTTGGTGAGGAGGCGTACCCGATCCTGCCCCAGCAGCCTGAGCATCCGCCCGGCTACGCCGAAATCGCGCGCATCCACGGCGAATCCCAGCCTTGTATTGGCATCGACGGTGTCAAAGCCCTGATCCTGCAGGGCGTAGGCGCGCAGCTTGTTGATCAGGCCGATCCCGCGCCCTTCCTGGCGCAGATAAAGCAGCACGCCCCAGCCATTCTCGGCGATCGCATGAATCGCGGCGCGAAGCTGCGGTCCGCAATCGCATTTGAGGCTGCCGAGCACATCGCCCGTCAGACACTCGCTGTGCAGCCGCACCAGCGGCGCGGTGCCGTTGGGCTGGCCGATCAGCAGCGCGACATGCTCGTCCGGCGATTCGGGGGTGCGGAAGGCGACGATCTCGGCATTCTCGGCGCCTGCGACGGGCAGGCGCGCTCGAGTCACGATCCGCAGGCGGGCCGGATCTTCATGCGCATCGATATCGGCAGACGTGATCGCGCCTTCGGCCTCGCCTTCACGGATGAAGAAGGCCGGAAGCAGCCCAGCGATGCGCGCGAGCCGCAGCGCTGCCGCGGCGGCATCGGGTACGGGCACGGGAATCGCGCGGAACGGTCCCTTGAGCGGGGTGGCGAGGTCTAGCTGCGGGTCGGCCAGCGCCACCGCACCGTCGAAGTCGAGCCAGAGTGCGCGCTGGACCAGCACAGGTGCATCGGGGACGGCGGCATCGCGCTGGTTGGCGAGCTTGAGCGTCGCCGCGCGGCCCGCGGAGATCAGGACGGGCGCTGAGGACTCGGGGTCGAACTCAGCCAGACGCGCGGCGTCGCCCGTTTCGATCGCCAGCAGCGAGAGCGTACCCGATTCGCCGCGGATCGCGATCGGCCAGCCGCGGCGCAGGGCGTCGATCGCGCGGGCAGCGGCGCGGGGGGCGCTCAAAAGTCGAACTCGGTGACGATCGGGACATGGTCCGAGGGTTTGAGCCAGCCGCGGCACGGCTCACACACGCGGTGCGCGGTCGCCCTGGCCGCGACGTCCTTGCTCGCCCACATATGATCGAGCCGGCGGCCGCGATCCGACGCCGCCCAGTCCTTGGCGCGATAGCTCCACCACGTGAAGCAACGCTCGGGCGCCGGGATGAAGTGGCGGCCGAGATCGACCCATTCGTTCGCCGCCTGAAGCCGGGCCAGCGCCTCGACCTCGATCGGCGTATGGCTGACGACGCCGAGCAGCTGCTTGTGGCTCCACACGTCGGATTCGAGCGGGGCAATGTTGAAGTCGCCGGTCAGGATCACGGGCAGATCGCCCAGCCCCTCCGACCAGCGGGTCATCCGCTCGACAAAATCGAGCTTCTGGCCGAATTTGGGGTTCGCCTCGCGGTCGGGAATGTCGCCGCCGGCGGGGACATAGACATTCTCGAGCCGCACGCCGTTGGGAAGGCGCACGCCGACGTGCCGCGCTTCGCCATTGGCCTGCCAGTCGAGCCGGTCGTCCTCGGTGACGGGGACGCGGCTGATGATCGCGACGCCGTGGTGCATGCGCTGGCCGTGGATGATGATGTGATCATAGCCCAGCGCGCGTAGCGGCGCGTGGGGGAAATCCCCGTCGATCACCTTGGTTTCCTGAAGGCACAGGATATCGGGCGCCTCCTCGCGGAGGAATTGCTCGACGATCTCCATGCGGAAGCGGACGGAGTTGATGTTCCAGGATGCGATCTTCATGCGACCGGGGATGTAGTCGGGGAAGCCGTGCGGCGCCAGAGAGTCGTTCTGCGCCTGACGGCGCAGGGGGCACGGCCCGCTCCTCACCCGGCCCCCATCGAAGATACCTTGAAGTAGGTGGCTGGACGGGGGAGCGGGCCGGTGCCGCGCCGCGAAGCGGCCAACCCTAAAGCGCCAAAGGCCCCCGCTCCGGGGGCATGGAGCGAGGGCCGACCTGGCGTTCGTCACGCAGGCGGGACGAGGTAGCTTCGGGCAACAGGGGGAAAAATCCCGAAAGCCCCGTCCGCACTATGTGTGTTAGCGGTAGGAAGCTGTCGCCAACATGAATGGCACCGCCCAAAGCGGATCAGCGGCGCCCGCCGCGATTCCGCGGGTCGTTCCAGCGGAACGTTCCGTCGCTCACCGGAGCGTTGAACCGCTGGTTGGTCAGGCGAACGGTGGTGCGGTTGTTCTGCGAATCGAGTGCCACCCAGCCCTGGAGCATCAGGCCGCCGGGCGCTGCGGAATTGCGGGCGAACACCATCGTCAGGCGCCCGTACTCGGGCCGCTTGGGGTCATGAGCTTCGATGCTGACCACATCGGGACTGCCGGTCGGCACCACCTTGGCGAAGCGCGAAATGTCCTGATCGGGGTTCAGCAGCACGCCCAGCGGCGAGTTCTTGACCGGCCAGCGCGATACCTGCTTGACCGAATAGTCAATGAACCACAGCGAGCTGCCGTCGCCGACGATCAGCAGCGGCACGCCCTTTTCATACTGGAAACGGACCTTGCCCGGCTTCTTGAGCGTGAGCGTACCGTTGAGCGTCTTGCCTGCGCGGTCGGTCTGCGCGAACGATGCCGTCATCGTCTGCGCGCCACGCAGATGCTGCTGCACCTGAGCGAGCGTGCCCTGCTGCTGAGCAGCGGCGGGCAGGGCAAGGGGAAGAGCTACGGCGGCCAGAACCGCCAGGGGCCGGATCGTCATGGGTTTGCCAAACATATCCACGCCCCTGCCGGTTCCGTGTTGAACGGGTTCTGAATAGGACGGTGCCGGCCGCTCTCCCGCTCGACCACCCATCAAGATACACTAGCATGGGTCGCCAGGCGGGGGAGCGGGCCGGCACCGCGAAAAAAGGCTTCAGGCTTCGCTGCGCGCCTTGACGATCTTGCCCGGGGTGCGCGGCGGCTCGCCCTTGGGCAGCGCGTCGACATGCTCCATGCCCTCGGTCACTTCGCCCCACACGGTGTACTGGCCGTCGAGGAAGGTCGCATCGTCGAGGCAGATGAAGAACTGCGAATTGGCGCTGTTGGGATCGTTGGTGCGCGCCATCGAGCAGACGCCGCGGACGTGCGGCGCGCGGCTGAACTCGGCGGGGAGGTTGGGCTCTTTCGACCCGCTCATGCCGGTGCCGGTCGGATCGCCGCCCTGCGCCATGAAGCCGTCGATCACCCGGTGGAAGACGACGCCGTCATAGAAGCCGCTGTCGGCCAGCTTGGTGATCCGCTCGACATGTTGCGGCGCCAGATCGGGACGCAGCTTGATGTGCACGTCACCGGTGTCGAGCGTCATGACGAGGCGGCTGGGAAGGTCGGCCATTTGAAACACAACTCCGAAAATAAAATGGGGGCGCGTCAACTAGGCACTCCCACGCGCCGTTGCAAATCGCCGGCGTGGGTTTCGACAGGATCGCGCCGGTCCGGGATCCGGCAACAGCGCCCTGTGCTGCTGCATCATGCCGGGGGCATGCCCGGCCGGACACGCGCCGTCTCTCTCCGTCAAACCGGCGCCGCTGCGGATTGGCAGCGGGATTCGAGCGCGTTAGAGGGAGGGCAGGCGCGAAGCAGGGGAAGGCTCGATGACCGACGAGACCGAGACCACCGCGCCGGATTCCGTAGCCCGCGATTCGCACGAGCATCTCAGCCGCGATTTCGTGCGCACCGTGCTCGATCTGGTCGAGGCCGGCGATGTCGAGGCGGTGCGCGAGAAGGTCGAGCCGCTCCACCCGGCAGACATCGCCGATCTGGTCGAACTGACCCCGGCCGAGCAGCGCCAGCCGCTCGCCGCGGCCATTGCGGGCCTCATCGACGGCGACGTGCTCGCCGAGATGAACGACTGGGTGCGCGACGAGCTGATCGAAGCGCTCGATCCGCACGAGGTCGCGGACATCGCCGCCGAACTCGATACCGACGACGCCGTCGCGATCATCGAGGACATGGAGGAAGAGGATCAGCGCGCGGTGCTGCGTGCCCTCGACCCGGACGATCGCGCGGCGATCGAGGAAGCGCTTTCCTATCCCGAGGAATCCGCCGGTCGCCTGATGCAGCGCGAGCTGATCGCGGTGCCTGAGCATTGGACCGTCGGCGACGTGCTCGATTACCTCCGCGGCGAGGAGGAGCTGGCGACCGACTTCTGGGAAATCTTCGTGGTCGATCCCGGGCACAAGCCGGTCGGCACCTGTGCCTTGTCGTGGATCCTGCGTACCCCGCGCTCGGTGGCGATGGGTGACGTCATGAAACGCGAGCAGACACTGATCCCGGTTGGGATGGATCAGGAAGAAGTCGCGCTGATCTTCCAGAAATACGCGCTGATCTCCGCCGCGGTGATCGATGACAGCGGCCGTCTGGTCGGCATGATTACGGTGGACGACGTCGTCCACATCATCTCCGAGGAAGCGGGCGAGGACGCGCTGTTGCTGTCGGGTGCGGGCGAGGGCGACATCAACGAACCCGTGGTCGATTCGTACAAGGTGCGCGTGCGCTGGCTGATCGCCAATCTCGGTACGGCGATGGTCGCCGCGACGATCATCGGCATGTTCGAAGGTACGATCGCCAAGATGGTGACGCTCGCCGCGCTGATGCCGATCGTCGCCGGCGTCGGCGGCAATGCCGGCACGCAGACGATGGCGGTGACAGTGCGCGCACTCGCCACCAACCAGCTCACCCAGTCCAACACCATGCGTGCGATCCGGCGCGAGATTAAGGTTGCCCTGCTCAACGGAGTCACCATCGCCGCGGTTCTGGGCAGCGGCGTCGGTCTCGTCTTCCAGAATCCGTTGCTCGGCGGGGTGATCGCCACCGCGATGCTTGCGAACATCGTCATCGCCGGCTGCGCAGGGGTGCTGGTGCCGCTCACCCTCGCCCGGTTCCGTGCGGATCCGGCGGTTGCCTCGTCGGTGTTCGTGACGATGACCACCGATTCGATGGGCTTCCTCGTCTTCCTCGGCCTGGCCAGCGCGAGCGGTCTTACCGGCTGATTGGCCGGTTGAACCGCACGCGGCTTGCGCCCAGATGGGAAGCGTGCCGCTTCATCTCACCAAGGTCGCCTATGGGTGCGACAGCATCGACTATCTGCGCGAGCGTCTGGCGCTGCGTGCGGCGCATGGCCCGACGGCGTTCCTGACGACGCGCTATCTGCCCAAGCGGCATGAGGAAATCGCCTCCGAGGGAGCCGAGGGCGGTTCGTTGTTCTGGATCATCAAGCATCAGCTGGTCGGACGCTCGCCCATCCTGCGCTTCGGTGAGGCTGAAGGCGGGCGCGTGGCGATCCATCTCGCGCCTGAACTGATCCTGGTCCAGCCGCGCCCCAAGCGCGCGCATCAGGGCTGGCGCTATCTCGAAGGCAGCGATGCGCCGCCCGATCTTGGCACCGGCGACATGGCGTCACTTCCGCCCGAACTGGCGGGGAAGCTGGCGGAGCTCGGGATCGTCTAGCGCGCGAGCGAAGGGAAGGCGGCGCGGAACGCCGCGACCTTCGGCTTGTCCCAGCGGACGATATAGGGGTGGTTGGGGTTACGGCGGGCAAAGTCCTGGTGCTGCGCCTCGGCGAGATAGAACTGGCCCTGTTCGACGGTCGTCACGATCGGCTTGCCGTAGATCCCCGCCTTGCCGAGCTGGTCGATATAGGCGCGGGCAACGCGTACCTGTCCCGGATTTTGCGGGAAGATCGCCGAACGGTAGCTCGGGCCTGTATCGGGACCCTGCCGGTTGAGCTGGGTAGGATCGTGCGCGACCGCGAAGTAGATGCGGAGCAGCGTGGCATAGCTTACCCGACGCGGATCATAGACGATGCGTACCGCTTCGGCATGGCCGGTGCGTTCGGTGGAAACCTGTTGGTAGGTCGCGGTTGCCTTGGTGCCGCCGGCATAGCCGCTGGTGACGGCGCGGACGCCCTTCACCTGTTCGAACACAGCCTCGACGCCCCAGAAACAGCCCCCGGCAAGAACCGCGACCTGATCGCCCGCTGCGGGCGCGACGTCGATGGTGGAGGGGGGAATCGCGACCGCCTTCTCGGCTTTGGCGGATGGGATCGGCGGGACGAGTCCCGCAGCCGACATGAAGCCCAGGCTCGCCAGTCCGGCAAGGCCGAGGGCTGCCGCCCGCATCAGAAGAACGGGGTCGCCGTCACGCGCTCGATATTGAGCGCGACCATACCGATCGCACCGAGCGAGAACCCGGCCAGAACACGCCGCAGGAACTGCGACTTCAAAACCGTAAGCATCACATTGCCCTTTGTCTTGGGTTGGAGCGGAGATGGGGTCTCCGCCCTTGAATCCAAGAGAAGTTCTACTTGGCCGGGATGAACATGCGCTGGCCGGCTTGTTCACCCATTCGTTCAGGAAGCCGAAAAGGTTTCAGGCCTTGCCGGAAAAACTCAGCGCAGTGCGGCACAGGCTTCCTGGATACGGCCGCATGCCTCGGCCAGCACGTCCTCGCTCGTCGCGTAGCTGATGCGCAGCGCGGGTGAGAAACCGAACGCGCCGCCATGCACCGCCGCGACCTTGGCGTCGTCGAGCAGGTAGCCGACCATCGTCTCGTCGGTGTCGATCACCAGACCCTTGGGCGTGGTCTTGCCGATCAGCTGGCTGAATTCGGGATAGACGTAGAAGGCGCCCTCGGGCCGCGGGCAGTTCATGCCGTTGATCTGGCCGAGCATCGACACGACGAGGTCGCGGCGCTTCTGGAAGGCTGCAGCGCGATCCTTGAGGAACGACTGGTCGCCGTTGAGCGCCGCCACCGACGCGGCTTGCGACACGCTGCACGGGTTGCTGGTCGACTGCGACTGGAGCTTGCCCATCGCCTTGATCAGCCACTGCGGGCCGCCGGCATAGCCGATGCGCCAGCCGGTCATCGCATAGGCCTTTGACACGCCGTTGGCGGTCAGCGTGCGCTCGTAGAGCGACGGGCAGACTTGCGCGATCGTCGCGAATTCGAAGCCGTCGTACAGGATATGCTCGTACATATCGTCGGCATAGATCAGCACATTCGGATGCCGCTCGAGCACCTCGCCCAGCGCTTTCAGTTCCGCGGCGCTGTACGCGGCGCCGGTGGGATTGGACGGCGAGTTGAGCACGACCCACTTGGTCCTGGCGGTGATCGCGGCCTCAAGCTGCTCGGGCTTGATCTTGTAATTCGCCTCGGCGCCCGCGGCGATGAACACCGGCTTGCCGCCCGCGAACTCGACCACATCGGGATAGCTTACCCAATAGGGTGCGGGAATGACGACCTCGTCACCCGCGTCGATCGTCGCGCAGAAGGCGTTGAACAGCGTGTGCTTGCCGCCCGAGTTCACGCTGATCTGGTTCTCGGCATAGGTGAGGCCGTTGTCGCGGGCGAACTTGCCCACGATCGCGGCCTTGAGCTCGGGCGTGCCATCGACATTGGTGTATTTGGTGATGCCCTTGCGGATCGCCTCGATCGCAGCTTCCTTGACGAAGTCGGGCGTGTCGAAATCGGGCTCGCCCGCGCCCAGACCAATCACGTCGATGCCCTGCCGTTTCAGCTCGAATACGCGGCTCGTCATGGCGAGCGTAGCGGAAGGCTGGATACGGTTGAGCGCGGCGGAAGTCTGCATGGGCGGTCGCCTGTATGGAGGGGAAACGCGCGCCCTATAGGTCCGCCGGTGCCTCCTCCGCAACCGTAACCGCGGAAACCAGTCCGCGCAGCGCGTTGCCGATGAAGAATCCGTTGCCGAGGTCTGCGGGCGTGAGCTCCGCTTCGGCCGCGCGGCCGGTGTCGATCAACTCGGCGCGCAGCACCCCCGGAAGCGCGCCCCGGGCCAGTGGCGGGGTGAGCAACCGGCCGTTTCGCTCGACGAAGATGGAGGTGAAGCTGCCCTCGGTCAGATACCCTTCGGCATCGACATAGAGCGTCTCGAACGCGCCTGCGCTGCGGGGATAGACGCTGCGGTCGCTGGTCTTATGGGCGAGGCGAAAGTCGCGCGGCGCAACCTGGCGCGCGCGGATGGCGACCGAGACCGGCCCGTCCGGTGCGGCGGGCATCGGCGCTGTGCCGATCGCGACATTGCCGTTGCGCGAGAGCAGCAGGCGCACCCGTGAAGGCGCGCGCAGGCGGAAGGTTGCCGCCTGAAGCTCGTTGCGCGCGGCGTGCCGGTCGAAGGCGAAGCCCAGCGCCTGCGCGCTCGCCTTCATCCGCGCCAGATGCCGTTCGAGCAGCGGAATGCCTTCCCTGGGGTCGAACGCCATCGTTTCAATGAGGTCCACCTGCCGCTGCCCCCGTGTCAGGAACGCGCCCTTGGCCAGGCACTCGTCCCATTCTTCCCCCGCGCGTGAATCCGCGACCACGCCCGATCCCAGGCCGATGCTCGCGGTTTCGCTGACGCGAGGCAAGTGCAGCGTGCGGATCGCGACGTTGAAGGCGGCATCTCCGTTTGGATCGATGCGCCCGATCGAGCCGGTGTAAGGCCCTCGCGCATCCGGTTCGACCGCGTCGATCACCTCCATCGCGCGGATCTTGGGAGCGCCGGTGATCGAACCGCAGGGGAAGGTCGCGGCCAGCACGTCGGCGATGCCGGTTCCATCCGCGAGCCGGGCCGAAACGGTCGAGACCATCGTGTGCAGGGTCGGATAGGTCTCGACCTTGAACAACTCTGGCACGCGGACGCTTCCCGGCGCCGCGATGCGCGTGAGGTCGTTGCGCATCAGATCGACGATCATCAGATTCTCGGCGCGCTGCTTGGCGTCGGTTGCCAGCGTTGCCCTGGCGGCCTCGTCCTCCTCGGGGGTGGCACCGCGCGGTGTGGTCCCCTTCATCGGTCGCGCAATCAACTCGCCATCGCGCAGCGCGAAGAACAGCTCGGGCGAGAAGGACAGCAGCCAGTCGTCGCCCGTCCAGACGATCCCGCCATAGCCCGCCGCCGCGCGCGCCCGGATCGCGGCATAGGCGGCCAGCGGATCGCCCAGCATGCGTACCGATGCCCGGAAGCTCAGATTGGCCTGATAGATATCCCCCGCCTCGATCCAGTCGTGTACGCGGGCGAAGGCGGCGTCATAGGCGGCGCGCATGATCCCGGGCTGCGGCCGGCCGATCCAGGCCCCTCTCGGGTCGGGCAACAGCGCGATGACGTCATCAGTCGCAATGGTCTCGAACCCCTCGAACAGCCCGAACCAGAGCAGCGGAGACGAAGAATGGCGGGCGCGGAGCCTGGGCTCGAGCGCATGGCCTGCCTCATAGGCGAGATGTCCTGCCGCATGCAGGCCCTCCGCACATGCGGCATCCAGTGCATCGAGTGCGGGCTGCACCTCTTGCGGTGTTTGCGCCGTCACGATCCGCACCGGATCGCGATACAGCCGCGCATCGGCGCCATCCGGCCGGGCATCGTCGAGCAGCACGAAAGGAGCCGGTCCAAGCATCGGCCCGCATTGCAATCCCGCGCGCCGCGCCGCAACCCTCTGTTGCCGCCCTCCGCCGCTCCGCCTATCTCCACGGGCGATGAACACGGCTTCCACCCCTCCGCTTCGCGCCGCGATCGTGCCGGTCACGCCGCTCCAGCAGAACAGCACCCTTCTCTGGTGTACCGAAACCATGCGCGGTGCCTTCACCGATCCCGGTGGCGACCTCGACCGGCTCAAGGCGGCGGCGCAGCAGCATGGCGTCACGATCGAGAAGCTGCTGATCACCCACGGCCATATCGATCATTGTGGCCAGGCGGGGATGCTGGCGAAGGAACTGGGCGTGCCGATCGAGGGCCCGCACGAGGCCGATCGCTTCTGGATCAGTCGCCTCGACGACGATGGCCGCAAGTACGGCATCGACGGCAAGCCGTTCGAACCCGATCGCTGGCTGGTCGATGGCGATACCGTCACCGTCGGCAACTTGACGCTCGACGTCTATCACTGCCCCGGCCACACGCCGGGCCATGTCGTGTTCCACCACGCGCCGTCGAAGCTCGCCATCGTCGGCGACGTGATCTTTCAGGGGTCGATCGGCCGCACCGATTTCCCGATGGGCAATCATCAGGACCTGCTCGACGCAATCACCGGCAAGCTGTGGCCGCTGGGCGGCGACACCGTCTTCGTCCCCGGCCATGGCCAGCCGAGCAATTTCGCCCAGGAACGCCGCACCAACCCCTTCGTCGCCGATGCGGTGCTTGCAAGAAGTTAAACCGATCGGTTGACAATTGTCGGAGCAAGTCGTAATTCAACCACATGGTTGAACGACTCGACATGACGTTCCATGCCCTCGCCGATCCGACGCGCCGGGGAATGCTGGCGAGCCTCGCGCTCGGCGAAAAGAGCATCGGCGAACTGGCCCAGCCCTATGCGATGAGCTTCGCGGGCGCCTCCAAGCATGTTCAGGTGCTTGAGCGCGCCGGTCTCGTCACGCGCCGCAAGGCCGGGCGTGCCCAGATCTGCGCGCTCCGTCCGGAGCCGCTCGCCGAGGCAAACCGATGGCTCGAGCAGTGGAGCGGCTTCTGGAACACTCGCCTCGACAATCTCGAAGCCTTGCTTCGCTCCGAACCGAAGGGCGGTTCCCGATGACCTATATCGACGGCTTCATACTCGCCGTGCCTACAGCCAATCGCGAACGGTTCCGCGCGATGGCCTCGCGCGTCGGCAAGATCTTCGTCGAGCATGGCGCGCTGCGCGCGGTCGAGAATTGGGGAGACGACGTCGCCAGGGGCGAGATCACCGATTTCTATCGCGCGGCACAGGCCGGAGAGGACGAAACCATCGTCTTCTCCTTCATCGAATGGCCGTCGAAGGAGGCACGCGACCGGGGCAATGAAACGGCTGCGGCCGACCCGCGTCTCGAGCCCTTGCCCGGAGAAAGGGACATCTTCGACTCGCGGCGCATGATCTATGGTGGCTTCGTGCCGGTGGTCGACGAGCGGGGCAGCGACCGATGAGCGGGCCCGTCATTCTTACGATCCGCCGCGACTTCGCGGCCTCGCCCGAGCGTGTGTTCGACGCCTGGCTCGATCCGGCGCAGGCGCGACGCTTCCTGTTCGCGACGCCGGAGGGCGAGATGCGGACGGTGGAGATCGATGCCCGCGTCGGCGGCACCGCGCACATCGTCGAGCGGCGCACACAGGGCGATGCCGTCCACCGCCTCCGGTTCGAGGTGATCGATCGCCCCGCCCGGCTCGTCTTCCTGTTCGCCGCCGATCCTGCGGAGGATGGCGAATGGACTCGGGTCAGCATTGCCATCGTGCCGACCGCGACGGGCTGCACCCTCACCCTCACCCACGAAATGGACCCGCAATGGGCCGCCTATGAAGATCAGACGCGCGGCGGCTGGACGATGATCCTCGCCAGCCTCGCCCGCATCACGGAGTGACCCCGATGACCGCTACCCTCGCCGACATGGAAATCCTCGCCCCGGATACCTTCCGGATGGTGCGTGTGCTCGACGCCGATCCGGCAACGGTGTGGCGCTATCTCACGCAAGCGGACCTGCGCCGCCAATGGTTCTCGGGCGGAACCGACGCGATCGGCTTCGGCGAGACGGTCGAGCTGGTGTTCAACCATGACGAGCTGTCGGCCGACCAGGCCCCCTATCCGCCCGAATACGCCAAATGGAAGGGCGCGGTGGGGCGCGAGAAGGTGATCGAGTTCGACCCGCCGCACGTTTTCGCGATCAGCTGGGACGAGGGCAAGGAAGGTGTCGCGCGCTTCGAACTGGCCGATGCCGGCGGTGGCCGCACGCGCCTCACCCTGACGCATAGCGGCATCACCGGCCCGGCACCGATGGCCGATTTCGGCGGCGGCTGGCATTCGCACCTCGCAGTGCTGGTGGGGCTGCTGGGCGGCGATCCGGTGCGCGATTTCTGGGTGCAACATGCCGATTCGGAGGCGCGGGTCGCAGCGGCGATCGCCACTGCCGGCTGAGCTTCCCGTCCTGTTCCCGGCGCGCTGTGCCGGCCGGAACAGCGCAGAGGGTCGCGATGACCGATGCGACGAAGCTCGAAGGCAAATGCCTGTGCGGTGCGGTTCGTGCGCGGATCGCGCTGCCCGAGCCGCAATCCAATACCGTGATCGACGACACGGGGCCCCTTCGACAATCGGCCAGCGACTCCCTAGATCGGCGTGATGCTGATCCTCGGCCTCGAATCGAGTTGTGACGAAACTGCCGCCGCGCTGGTGCGTGGCGACCGCACGATCCTGTCCCACCGCCTCGCCCGGCAGGACGAGGCGCATCGCCCGTTCGGCGGCGTGGTGCCCGAAATCGCCGCGCGCGCGCATGTCGAGGCGCTCGGTCCGCTGATCGAGGCGGCGCTCGATGAGGCGAAGGTCACCCTCGCCGATGTCGATGCGATCGCCGCCACCGCCGGGCCGGGCCTGATCGGGGGCGTCATGGTGGGCCTCGTCACCGGCAAGGCGCTGGCGCATGCCGCGAACAAGCCGCTGGTCGCGGTCAATCATCTCGAGGGGCATGCGCTCTCGCCGCGCCTGGCCGAACCGGACCTCGCCTTCCCCTATCTGCTGCTGCTCGTCTCGGGCGGGCATTGCCAGCTGCTGCTGGTCGAGGGCGTCGGCCGCTATCGCCGCCTCGCCACCACGATCGACGATGCTGCGGGCGAGGCATTCGACAAGACGGCCAAGCTGCTGAATCTCGGCTTCCCCGGCGGTCCCGCGGTCGAGCGCGCGGCACTGGAGGGCGATCCCCGTTCCGTCCCCCTTCCCCGCCCGCTGGTCGGATCGGGCGAGCCTCATTTCTCCTTCGCCGGTCTCAAGAGCGACGTCGCGCGCAAAGTCGGCAAGTTCGCCCCCGCCGATCTCGCCGCCTCGTTCCAGCAGGCGGTGGTCGATTGCCTGGTCGATCGTACCCGCATCGCGCTGGACAAGACGCCGCAAGCGACGGCTCTGGTCGTCGCGGGCGGGGTTGCCGCCAACACCGCCGTTCGTTCGGCACTCACGATGCTGGCGACGGAGCATGATCTGCCCTTCATCGCGCCGCCGCTCTGGCTCTGCACCGACAATGCGGCCATGATTGCCTGGGCCGGGGTCGAGCGGTTCTCGCTCGGCTTCACCGATCCGCTCGACCTGCCCGCGCGCCCGCGCTGGCCGCTCGATCCGGATGCGGAGAGGGTACGGGGAGCGGGGGTGAAGGCATGAAGATCGCAGTCATCGGCGGTGGCGCGTGGGGCACAGCGCTCGCACAGGTCGCGGCGCGGGGCGGTGAACCGGTCACGTTATGGGCGCGCGAGGATGACGTCACGACGTCAGTCAATGCTCGCCACGAAAACAGCCTGTTCCTCCCGGGCGTTCCTCTCTCTCCTTCGATCCGCGCCACCGGAGACCTTGCCGATCTCGCGGATGCTGAGGCGCTGCTGGTTGTCGTGCCCGCACAGTTCCTTCGCTCGGTCCTGACCCAGGTCCCCGTCGAGTGCCGCCCGCTGGTGCTGTGTGCCAAGGGGATCGAGGCCGGCACGCAGAAGCTCGTCGCCGAAGTCGCGCGCGAATTGCACCCCGACGCGCCGGTTGCGGTCCTGTCTGGTCCGACCTTCGCGCATGAGGTGGCCAAGGGGCTTCCCACCGCCGTCACGCTCGCCTGCGAGGACGACAGTTTGCGCGAGCGGCTCGCCGAGCGGCTCGCGGGCCCAGCCTTCCGCACCTATGGCTCATCGGACGTGGCGGGTGCCGAGATCGGCGGTGCGGTCAAGAACGTCCTCGCCATCGCTTGCGGCGTGGTCGAGGGCGCGGGTCTTGGCCTCAACGCCCGCGCCGCGCTGATCGCGCGTGGCTTTGCCGAGATGACGCGCTTCGGCGTGGCACGCGGCGGCCGGCCGGAGACGCTGGCGGGGTTGTCCGGCCTAGGCGATCTCGTCCTCACCTGCTCTTCGATCAATTCCCGTAACTTCTCACTTGGCGTGGGTCTGGGGCAAGGAAAGAGCGCCGCCGAACTGCTCGCCGACCGCCGCACCGTCGCTGAAGGCGCGGCAACCGCGCCGGTCTTGCGCGAGGCCGCCAGAGCTGCCGGAGTCGACATGCCGGTAACCCAGGCGGTGTGCGCATTGCTTGAAGGTACGCCGGTTGGTCAGGTCGTCGATGCGCTGCTCAGCCGCCCGCTGCGGGAGGAGCATGTATGAGATGGGCGGCGATGTTGCGCGGGATCAATCTCGGCAAGCGCCAGCTCAAATCGGCGGAACTGAAGGCCGCGGTCGAAGGGTTGGGGTATACTGACGTCAAGACCCTGCTCGCCTCGGGCAATGTCGTCTTCACCGCGGACGAGGCGGATGCGGCCGCGCTCGAAGCGACACTTCACGGTGCGCTGTTTGCGGCGACGGGCCTCAAGTCGGAGATTTTCGTGCGCTCGCCGGAAGAGATGGCCGCGGTTGCCACCGCCGACCCCTTCCCCGAAGCCACCAGCGACCGCCCGAGCTTCGTGGTCGTCACCTTCCACCGCAAGCCGGTCGATGCGGCAGCGGTGGCACGGCTCGCGGAAAGCCATGAAGGGCCCGAGCGGATGCGCGTCATCGGCCGCGAACTCTATATCGACTTCCCCGACGGTCAGGGCCGTTCGACCCTGCATCCGGCGATGACCAAGGCGAAGTTGGACCCGGTCAATACCGCGCGCAACTGGAACACCGTTCTCAAGATCCGCGACGCGCTCTGATGCTCTGCGTCGGCGGTCGGTTGACTCGCCGTCGCGCCCGATGCCGTATGGCGCTGGCGAAAGAGAGGGGCTGGGATGGTAACGCTGCACGCATGGGCGAAACCCGCGAATCTGATCGGAAGATGGGCCGACCACACCTGGGTTACGACCTATGACAATCGTCAGGTTCAACCTGGATCGCTGGAAGAGGTTGCGTCGGCGGGCGAGCATTTGTGGATGTGCTGGGGCGCTTTCCATCCGCGAGGCGGCGCGCCGGAACATGCCGACGGCCTGATCGTCACGGGGGACGGGCGGCTCCCGCTGGCCGGCTGTGTCGTCCAGGCCAATGCGGATTCGGTCAAAGTCCCGGCGGCGCGCGGCACGGTGTCGCTCTACGGCATCCATGGCGTTTGCCATCAGGTCGCAAACCAGGTCCTTCACGCCACCGCTACGGCGAACGCGCCGCCGGTCAGCGTCCGGGGATCGCGCGGCTATTACAAGAGCGTCTATTTCTACCGGCAATATGGCCGGCGCAATTCGGCCTGGGCTTCTAAGCTCGACGCCTGCCTGGAAGGCAGCGGCGTAGATGCGATGTTCGACGATGGCGACGATTTCACCTTACGTGCGCAGCGTGTTCTGACGGATCGAAACGACCTGCTCGGCGATCTGCTGGCGCGGCGGCGCGATTTCGACGCGGAACTCGACGCGATGGGCGAGCGCGCGGATATCACCGCCGAGGAAATCGACGCACGGCTTCGCAATCATCTGGTCGAGGTCGCCGGACAGCTCGGCCAGCAGCGGTTCGAAGCGATCTTCGAACAGGATGTGGAGGATGAGATGAACCTCATCGACCGCGATATCTTCGCAGCGAGCCGGGCGGATCCCGCCGCGGGATGATGCGAATGCCGCACTAGAAGTCGACGGCGATGCCCTTGCGTTCCCAATCGCCATAGCGGGTGGGGTCCTCGCCGAGCGGATCGCTGTCGGCCTTCGTCCCCGGCTTGGGCTTCGGCACGGGCGGGCTCTTGGAGAGATAGGCAGGCGGTTTCACATGGTCGGGGCGCTTGCCCATGATAGGGGTCCTGATTGCAGCGGTGGCGTCGATCCCCCACATTGGGCGCTGAAAGGATCGAATCCAAGTGAACGGTTTCAAGACGACGATGCTGTTGGCAGCGCTGACGGCGCTGTTCATGGCATTGGGATTCGCCATTGGCGGGCGTGGCGGAATGGTCATCGCATTGCTGGTCGCGGTGGGGATGAACCTCTTCACCTACTGGAACGCCGACAAGATCGTGCTGTCGATGCACGGCGCCAAGCAGGTCGATGCGAGCAGTGCGCCCGAATTCTACCAGCTCGTCGCGGGGCTGGCGCAGCGCGCCGCGCTGCCGATGCCCAAGGTCTATATCATCGACTCACCTCACCCAAACGCCTTCGCCACAGGACGCAATCCACAGAACGCGGCGGTCGCGGCGACTACCGGCCTGCTGAACATGCTCGATCGTGACGAGATCGCGGGCGTGATGGCGCACGAGCTGGCGCATGTGCGCAATCGCGACACGCTGATCATGACGATGGTCGCGACGATCGCTGGTGCCATCTCGATGCTCGCCAATTTCGGCCTGTTTTTCCGTGGCGGCGGCGACAATCGCGGGGCGATGTTGGCGACGATCCTCGCGGTGATCGTCGCACCCTTTGCCGCGATGATCGTCCAGATGGCGATCAGCCGCACGCGCGAATATGGCGCGGACCGCGGCGGCGCGGAGATTTCGGGCAACCCGCGCGCGCTTGCCTCGGCGCTGGCCAAGCTCGCCCGCGGTGCGGCGGCCGTGCCGAATCCGGTCGCCGAGCGCGTGCCTGCCGCGGCGCAGCTCTACATCGTCCCCGGCCTTGGCGGCGACAGCCTGTTCTCGACCCACCCCGACACCGGCAACCGCATCGCCGCACTCGAGGCGATCGCGCAGGAGATGGGGCGGAGCGCGCCGCTTGACAGTTTCGGTGAAAACCCGCGGATTCCGTCAGTTTCGTCAACCGCGCGGCCTTCGGCGCTGGGGATCAAGCCGGCGCCGCGCCGCTCCAGCGCGCTCGACCCCAATCGCCGTGGATGATCGACGGCTGTCCCCGACGCCGGAAACGGCGTAGGGGCGATTGATGTCACGGCCTTCGAACCACCGCTTTCCTTCTGATCCCCCCGGCGTTCCGGCACGGCGAGCGGCGCTTCGCCTGCTCGATGCCGTGCTCCGCCGCGGCCTTGCCATCGAACAGGCGCTGGAAGCGTCGACCAAGGGTCTGCCCCCGCCCGATCGGGGCCTTGCCCACGCCATTGCCGCCGAGGTGCTGCGCTGGCTCTCCGACCTCGACGCGCTGATCGACAGCGCGACCCGCAATCGCCTGCCCGATGACGCCAAGGCGCGTTTCGCCCTGCGGATTGCGCTCGCTCAGGCGCTGCGCCTCGGTACGCCGCCGCATGCCGCGATCTCGACCGTGCTGCCTCTGGTCGATGGTGGCCCGCGCAAGCTGGTCCATGGCGTGTTCGGCACGCTCGACCGCAAGGGCGCGGTGCTACCCGATCATCCCTCGCTGCCCGGTCCGGTCCATGCCCGCATTGCCGGCAATTGGGGCGAGCGTGTTGCCGATGCCGCCGCCGCCGCGATCGCGGCACCGCCACCGCTCGATCTCACCTTGCGCGCCGAGGTCGCTGAGCTGCATGGCGAAAGCCTGGTTTCCAACCATCTGCGCATCACGGGCGATACCTCCGTTCCCGAGCTGCCCGGTTATGCCGAAGGCGCATGGTGGGTGCAGGACCTTGCCGCATCGCTTCCGGCGCGCCTACTCGGCGGCGGAACGGGGCGCGCGCTCGATCTGTGCGCTGCGCCGGGCGGCAAGACACTTCAGCTGGCGGCTTCCGGATGGGACGTGACCGCGGTCGACATCTCCGAAAGTCGTCTGGCGCGACTTCTGGAAAATCTCGATCGCACTGGCCTTTCGGCGAAGGTCGTCACTGCCGATCTCATGAACTGGGAGCCCGGGTTCGAAGCCGACGCCGTGCTGCTCGATGCACCATGCAGCGCCACCGGCATCTTCCGCCGCCATCCCGACGTGCTCCACCGCGTTCGTCCGCGCGTGATCTCGGAGATGGCTGAGCTTCAGGCGCAGCTTCTTCCCCGAGCGGCGCGCTGGGTGCGGCCGGGCGGGCTGATGGTCTATGCCACCTGCTCACTCGAGCCCGAGGAGGGGGAGCATCAGATTGAGCGCTTCCTGGCCGGGCACCCGGAATTCGCGATCGATCCGGTGCTGCCGGACGAACTTCCTGAGGGGCTGGTCGCGCATGAACGCGGCTGGTTACGCACACTTCCCGGTATGCTCGTGGAACAAGGCGGGCTCGACGGCTTTTTCATGGTGCGCCTCATGCGTGTTGCGGGCGACTCATGAGGTGTTAAAGGGCTGACATGACCGCCGTCCGTATCGCCCCATCGATCCTCTCCGCCGACTTCGCCAAATTGGGGGAGGAAGTGCGCGCGATCGACGTGGCGGGCGCCGACTGGATCCACATCGATGTGATGGACGGGCATTTCGTGCCCAACATCACGATCGGCCCGGCCGTGATCAAGGCGCTGCGGCCGCACAGCGCCAAGCCGTTCGACGTCCATCTGATGATCGAACCCGTCGATCCGATGCTCGAAGCCTTTGCCGAGGCGGGTGCCGACTGCCTGTCGGTCCACCCGGAAAGCGGGCCGCATCTTCACCGCACGCTTCAGACGATCAAGGCGCTGGGCAAGCGCGCCGGCGTCGTGCTGAACCCCGCGACTCCGGTCGATGTCGTCGATCACGTCATGGATCTGGTCGATCTGATCCTGGTGATGAGCGTCAACCCCGGTTTCGGCGGGCAGAAGTTCATCGAGAGCCAGCTGGCCAAGATCGCGGTGCTACGCGCCAAGATCGACACCAGCGGCCGCCAGATCGATCTGGAGGTGGATGGCGGGGTCGATCAGAACAATGCCGCGCGCGTCATCGCCGCCGGTGCCGATGCGCTGGTCGCAGGCACCGCGGCGTTCAAGGGCGGCGCGTCGGCCTATGCCGACAATATCCGGGCGTTGCGCGCGGGGTGAAGGCGCAGCAGGACGACCGCGCCGTCGATGGGCCTGAAGCCGACGGGATCGAGCAGGGACGACGGCTGATCCGGATCGGCGGTGATCGCGGCCTCTCGCTTGCCGACCGGCTGTCCGAGCGTTTTCACCGCCTTGCCTGGCGCACGCCGCTTCACGGTTTGCGGCTCAAGGGCCGCTACCCGCTCAAGCTGATTGCGGTTGCCGACGACCCCTTTCTAGGCGATCCGGCGCGCGGCAACGCGCTGCTCGATGGCAAGCTCTCCTTTCGTGGTGAGAACCATGCCATCGACGCGCTCGACCTGGCCAAGCCCAACTGGTCGAAGCCGTTTGGCGACTATCTCCACAGCTTTGCCTGGCTGCGCGATCTTTCGACAGTGACGACCCGCGCCGGTGCCGCGCCTGTCGCCGAAGCGCTCATGCGCAAATGGCTGGAGGCCCATGCCGACAAGGTCACCGACCCGGCATGGCGCGCCGATCTCTGGGGACGGCGGATCCTCTTCTGGACCGCGCATGCGCCGCTGATCCTGTCGAGCACCGATCTCGTGTACCGCTCGCGGGTGCTTCACACGCTCGCGCGCGGCGCGCGGCACCTCGATCGCACTGCGGATCGGGTGCCGCCGGGCGCGCCGCGCATCGCCGCCTGGTGCGGGGTGCTCGTTGCCGGGCTGATGATCCCGGGCGGCGATCCGCGCCGTGCCTTTGGCGAGGCGGGGCTTGCACGGGCGCTGGCAGGATCGGTCGGCGAGGATGGGGGGATCAGCGGGCGATCGCCCGCCGCCCTGCTCGACGCGATCATGCTGCTCACGCTGCTGCGGGAGACCTATGCCGCACGCCGGCTCGACCCGCCCGAGGCCCAGAGCCGCGCGCTTGCCCAGATGGTGTCGGCGCTGCTCGGCGTGTGTCATGGTGATCGCGGCCTCGCGAGCTGGCAGGGCGGCATACCCGTCGATGGTGATACGCTGGCGGAAATCGTCGCCGCGACCGGCGCACGCGTCCGCCCGCTGCGCCAGGCGCTCGACTGGGGCTATCAGCGGCTGGCCCAGCAGCGCACCGTGTTGATCGTGGATGCGGCACCGCCGCCGGTCGCGCGGGTGATGGAGGGTGGTTGCGCTTCGACCCTCGCGTTCGAATTCTCCGATGGTCCGGACCGCATCGTGGTGAGCTGCGGCGGCGCGCGCGGTGCCGATCTGCGGCTGCCGCCGGCGCTTGCCGAAGGGCTGCGGACCACTGCGGCGCATTCGACCTTGGTGGTGGACAACAGCAACTCGACCGCGATCCATCCCGACGGAACGCTCGGCCGCGGGGTGGGCGAGATGGAGCTCAGCCGCCAGGAAACCGATACCGCGAGCCGGATCGAGGCGAGCCACGACGGCTATGTCCGCCGCCACGGCGTCATCCATCGCCGCCGCATCGCGCTTGGTGCCGATGGGCGCGACGTCCGAGGCGAAGACAATCTGATCCCCGCAGGGCGGCGCAGGAAGGCAGCGGCGATTCCCTTTGCGGTCCGCTTCCATTTGCATCCGGGAGTGCAGGTCTCGCCCACCGCCGACGGCGCCGGCGCGCTGCTTCGCACGCCATCGGGGGCGGCGTGGCAGTTTCGGGCCAATGGTGCCACGCTCGGTATCGAGGAAAGCGTGTGGATCGACGGACGCGGGATTCCGAGGGAAACCCAGCAGCTTGTGCTAACCGGGGAGTCGCCGGCAGGGGGCACCAGCGTCTCCTGGCTCTTTCACCGCGCGCGTTAGGGGTTTGCAGCCCGCGGTGGCTTCCCTAAAGGGCGCGCCCATGAGCAGCATCACAATCAAGCGCGCCCTTCTCTCGGTCTCCGACAAGACCGGGATCATCGAACTCGGGCAGTCGCTCGCCGCCAGGGGCGTCGAGCTGGTCTCGACCGGTGGCACCGCCAAGGCGCTGCGCGATGCGGGGCTTGAGGTGCGCGACATCTCCGACCTCACCGGTTTTCCCGAGATGATGGACGGGCGCGTCAAGACGCTGCATCCGGTGGTTCATGGCGGACTGCTCGCGGTGCGCGAGGATGCCGGGCACATGGCATCGGCGGTCGATCATGCGATCGGCATGATCGACCTGGTGGTGGTGAACCTTTACCCCTTCGCCCAGACCGTGGCCAAGGGCGCCGACCGCGACGAGATCATCGAGAATATCGACATTGGCGGCCCGTCGATGGTGCGGTCGGCCGCGAAGAATCACGCCTATGTCGCGATCGTTACCGATCCCGCCGATTATGATGTGGTGGCCAAGGGTGAGACGACGCTGGAAGACCGCCGCCGCTTCGCCGCCAAGGCCTATGCGCTGACCGCGCAATATGATGCGGCGATCGCGAGCTGGTTCGCCTTTGCCGATCAGGGCGAACGCTTCCCGGCGACGCTCCCGCTGGTGTTCAAGCGCGGCGAGGAACTGCGTTATGGCGAGAACCCGCACCAGTCGGCCGCGCTCTATCTGCCCGCCGGCCCCGCTGCCGCCGGGATTGCACAAGCGCAGCAGCTTCAGGGCAAGGAGCTGAGCTACAATAATTACAATGACGCGGATGCCGCGCTCGAACTGGTCAGTGAGTTTCGCGACGGCCCGCCCACAGTGGTGATCGTCAAGCACGCCAACCCATGCGGTGTCGCCACCGCCGACACGCTGGCCGATGCCTACAAGGCGGCGCTCGCCTGCGATTCGGTGTCGGCGTTCGGCGGGATCATCGCCTTGAACCGCCCGCTAGATGCCGAAACGGCGAAGGCGATCACCGAAATCTTCACCGAAGTCGTCGTCGCGCCGGGCGCGAGCGACGAGGCGAAGGCGATCTTCGCAGCAAAGAAGAATCTGCGCCTGCTGATCTGCGATGCGCTGCCGGATCCGGCGCGTCCCGGCCTGATGCTCAAGACGATCGCGGGCGGAGCGCTGGTCCAGTCGCGCGACAATGGCATCATCACGCGCGCCGATCTCAAGGTCGTGACCAAGCGCGAACCCACGGCGCAGGAGCTTGCCGACTGTCTGTTCGCCTGGACCGTCGCCAAGCACGTCAAGTCGAATGCGATCGTCTATGCCAAGGACGGCAGCACCGCCGGTGTCGGCGCGGGCCAGATGAACCGCCTCGAATCCGCGCGCATCGCCGCGTGGAAGGCGAAGGACGCCGCCGACAAGGCGGGCTGGGCGACGCCGCGCACGATCGGTTCGGCGGTCGCCTCGGACGCGTTCTTCCCCTTTGCTGACGGCCTGCTCGCCGCGGTCGAGGCGGGCGCAACGGCGGTGATTCAGCCGGGCGGATCGATCCGCGACGAGGAAGTCATCGCCGCGGCCGACGAAGCGGACCTCGCGATGGTGTTCACCGGGATGCGCCACTTCCGGCATTGATGCCGCTCTGGCTCTACTGACGAAATGGCGGCCCGCTCCGCTCCCATCCCGGGGGCCGGCCGTCATCGCATTCGCCATATCCAAATCGCTTAGGCCCCGCTGCCCTCCTTCGGCAGCTTCTTGAACAGCTTGCGATCTTCCTCGCCGAACGCCCATTTGCCGATCACGGCGAAATAGGCAGCGAAGATGGCCGGCACGCCGACCGACAGTTCGACCCATTCGAGGCGGGGCGGGAGTTGGGTGAAGGCCCAGCCGACCACTCCCGCCACTGCGACCGCGGCGACGAAGCCGGGGCGCAGGCTGAACACCGACGCCTTGGTCAGCCGCGACAACATCCAGCACTTGATCGTCGATCCGGCCGCCAGCGTGACCGCAAGCGCCACCGCCGGGCCTGCCGCCTGATAGTTCACGTCCCAGCCGAGGTCGCGCATGATGAAGACCAGCGCGAAGCTTAGCGCGGCCTGAAAGCCAAGCAGCAACATCGAAACCATCAGGTTGCGGTGCCGCGCCATATAGACGAGGCCCGCTTCGGCGACGGCCCCTGGCGAGGCGAACATTTCGGCGGCGAGAAGGAAGCACAGCGCGCCCGCGCCCGCGACGAATTGCGGGCCGACCACGCCCATCACGCCCTCGGCAGGAATGCCGCCCATCAGCAGCAACGCCGCCTGTGCGGTGATGATCCAGAATGCGACCTGCTTCACCTGATGCGCGATCGCGACGCGATTTCCGGCGGCGAGGTTGCGCGCGATCACCGGTCCCAGGATCGGATCGAAGCTGGTCTTGAGCTTTTGCGGGATCGAGGCGACCTGCTGCGCCATGTAATAGATGCCGACGATCGCCGGGGGGAACAGCAGGCCGAGGATGAAGCGATCGATGTTGCGCGTACCCCATTCGATCGCGTCCGCGCCCGCCAGCGGCACGTTGCGCCGGGCAAGCTGGAGCAGCGGGGTCACATGCGGCGACCAGCCATGCGGCAGGCCATAGCTGCGGATGAAGGGGATCAGGCTGGCGATCAGGGCGGCGGCCATCGACAGCACATAGGCGATGATCAGACCATCGCGCGGCGAGGCGTAGTAAAGCGCCCAGGCCGCGATGCTGATCGTCCAAGGCTCTACGATCGCCCGCGCGGTCACCGCGGCCTTCACATTGCCGCGATAGGCGAGCGCGGCGAGGCTGACGTCGGACCAGGCGATCGCGAAGACGATAACTGGCAGCAACCCCTCAAGCCCCGTCACCTGGCTGTTGGCGTACATGATCTGCGGGAAGGTGAAGAGCACCGCGCTTGCGATCATCGAGACCACGAAGGCGACCACCATACCGTCCCACACGACATGGGCATGCGGCCGCTCGGTCGAGGCGAGCGCCTGCGCCAGCCCGCGCTTGAGACCCAGGGTCGCGAGCAATGCCGCCAGCTCGACCACGACGACGGCGAGCGCAAACCGTCCGACGATCTCGGGGCCGTACAGACGCCCGGCGATGAACAGGAAGGGCAGCCGCGCGGCGAGCCGCAGGACGAACCCGAAGATGTTGGTGCGCCCGCCCTTGGCGAGCGCCGCGATGTCGTCGGAAGGCGCGCTTGAGGGGGCGGGGCGTGCGTCGGACGTCACGCGCGAACTCCGTTCGAGCGCGCAACGCCGTGTCGCGAAGCCTCTCCTGTCACCATGCCGTTACCGGTTTCCCCCGAAACGAACGAAATATCCATCGTCAATGCGCCGCGCCCCAGCTTGGGCCTGTGCCGATCTCGACCCCCAGCGGCACACTGAGCGTGACGGCGGGTTCCGCCGCGCTCTCCATCACCCCGCGGATGACCGGTGTTGCCGCTTCGACATCGCCTGCGGGCAGCTCGAAGACCAGTTCGTCATGGACCTGCATCAGCATCCTGACGTTCTCCAGTCCGGCGTCCCGCAGCGCCGGGCCCATCCGCGCCATCGCGCGCTTGATGATGTCCGCGCTGGTGCCCTGGATCGGCGCGTTGATCGCAGCGCGTTCGCTGCCTGCACGCTCGTGCTGGGTGGCCGATTTGAGGCGCGGGAAGTGCGTCTTCCGGCCGAACAGCGTCTGCGTATAGCCGCGCGCCTTCGCATCGTTCAGCGTGTCGGCGATGTAGCGGCTGATGCCGGGGAACCGCTCGAAATAGCGGTCGATCATCGCCTGCGCCTCGTCCGGGGTGACGTCGAGCCGGCCGGCGAGACCCCAGCGGCTGATGCCGTAGAGGATCGCGAAGTTGATCGTCTTGGCGCGGCCGCGGGTGTCGCGGTTGACCTCGCCGAACAGCTCGGTCGCGGTCATGTTGTGGATGTCGTCGCCGCGTTCGAACGCCTCGCGCAGCTGGGGCACGTCGGCGATGTGTGCCGCCAGCCGCAACTCGATCTGCGAATAGTCGGCGCTGAGGATGACGTTGCCCGGCTCGGCGACGAAGGCGTCGCGGATCTGGCGCCCGACCTCGGTCCGCACCGGGATGTTCTGGAGATTTGGATCGGTCGATGACAGTCGTCCGGTCTGCGCCCCGGTCAGCGAATAGCTGGTATGGACGCGGCCCGTCGCCGGATTGATCTGCGCCTGCAGCGCATCGGTATAGGTCGATTTGAGCTTGGTCAGCTGGCGCCAGTCGAGCACCTTCAGCACCATCTCCCGCCCCGGCGAATCCTTGTCCGCGGCGATCCGCTCCAGCTCGTTGACGTCGGTCGAATAGACGCCCGACTTACCCTTGCGCCCGCCCTTGATCCCCATCTTGTCGAAGAGGACATCGCCGAGCTGCTTGGGGCTGCCGATGGTGAATTTGAACCCGGCGATGCCGTGGATTTCTTCTTCCAGTGCGGCAATCTGGCGGGAGAAGTCGTCGGAAAGCTTCGCCAGCACCCCAGCATCGACCTTGACCCCGGCCAGTTCCATGTCGGCGATGACGCGCGCGAGCGGGCGGTCCACCATCTCATAGACCCGGGTCGATCCCTCGAACGGCAGGCGTGGCTTGAGGCGCCGCCACAGCCGCAGCGTGACGTCAGCATCCTCGGCGGCGTAACGGGTTGCGGCCTTGAGATCGACTTCCTGGAAGCCGAGCTGCTTCTTTCCGGACCCGACCACGTCCTTGTAGGCGATACAGGTGTGGGAGAGGTGCGTCGCTGCCAGCTCATCCATCCCGTGGCCGTGGAGTCCGGCATCGAGGTCGAAACTCATCACGATCGTGTCGTCATAAGGGGCAACGTCGATGCCGGCACGCGACAGCACGATCAGATCGTATTTGATGTTGTGACCGATCTTGAGGACCGACGGGTCCTCGAGCAGCGGTTTCAGCTTGGCGATCACCAGGTTGCGGTCGAGCTGAACCGGCTTTTCGGCGAACATATCTGTGCCGCCATGGCCGACCGGGATGTAGCAGGCGCGGTTGGGTTCGAGCGCCATGCTGACTCCGACCAGCTCGGCGCGGGTGGCATCGACCCCGGTTGTCTCGGTGTCGATCGCAACCCAGCCCTGATGCTTCGCGGCGAGAATCCAGCGTTCGAGCGCCGCTTCGTCCACCACCGTCTCATATCCGTCGTGGTCGCAGGGCGGGTCGTCGGGCATTGGCACCGGCTCGGGACTGGCGACTGGCGCGTCGGCAACGCTTGCGCCGCCACCTAGGCGCGAGAGCAAGGTTTTGAACCCATGATGCTCGAGAAAGGCGCGCAGCGGCGCGTCGGGAATGCCCTTGAGCTCGAGCTCGTCCAGCGGGTCGGGGAGAGGCACGTCGCTGGCAAGCTCGACCAGCTTGCGGCTGAGGCGCGCCATATCGGCATATTCGATCAGATTGTCGCGCATCTTGGACGGCTTCATCGATGGTGCCGCCTCCAGCACTGCATCGACCGTGCCGAACTCCTGGATCAGCTTGGCAGCGGTCTTGGGGCCGATGCCCTTGACGCCGGGCACGTTGTCGACGCTGTCGCCCATCAGCGCCAGAACCTCACCGAGCTTTTCGGGGAGGACACCGAATTTCTCTTCGGTATCCTTCGGCCCCAGGCGGCGGTTGTTCATCGTGTCGAGCATATCGACCGACGGGTCGGTCATCAGCTGCATCAGATCCTTGTCGGAGCTGACGATGGTGACCTGCCAGCCCTGCGCCAGCGCGGCTTTGGTGTAGGACGCGATCAGATCGTCGGCTTCCCATCCGGCTTCCTCGATGCACGGCAGGCTGAAGGCGCGTGTCGCGTCGCGGATCATCGGGAACTGGGGGACGAGGTCCTCGGGCGCCGGGGGACGGTGCGCCTTGTACTGATCGTACATCTCGTTGCGGAAGGTGTGCTCGCTCTTGTCGAGGATCACCGCCATGTGCGTGGGGCCGTCGGCCTTGTGCAGCTCGTCGGCGAGCTTCCACAGCATGGTGGTGTAGCCATAGACGGCGCCCACGGGCTCGCCATGCTTGTTGGTCAGCGGGGGCAGCCGGTGATAGGCGCGGAAGATATAGCCGGAGCCGTCGACCAGATAGAGATGGGGCATGGGGGAGCGATAGCCCAAGCAGCGGGCGTCTCAAACCTTTTCGATTGTCGTTTGATCCGCTCAATCTGTTGCGTCACCGGCTCATCATCTAGACCGTAGACTCATAAAAGCGGCCTGTCCGGAAGCGACCCGTTGCGGTCATCCGCCAAAACGCCAGAATGGCACAGTGACTGAACTTATACATTTAGCTTCCGGCGAGCAGATGCCAGAAATGGGCGATGACGACCCGTGGCTCATCGTAGAGGCGAGCGATGACGGCCGGTTCTTCGGGACGGGCGCTGCGATTAAGGGTTCCGGCGAAAGCGTGATTTATGTCTCGCTTGCCGAGAATGACTGCAGTTTAGACAGCGCGATTGAGGCCGCTCGCCGCTGGGCCGAGAAATACAATGTGCCGCGCATATGGGTGCAGCCCAAGCCCGACCACTGGTGACAGCTTCCCACCCCATTTCGAGCCGTTCGATGGTAACGACGCCGCGCCGAAAGCTGCCCGGCGACAAACGACCCCATTGCGGACAAGCAGCAATCCCGCCACGATGATGTATGGCTGACGATGCTCCCAAGCTTGGATTAGGTCCTTGGATAAGTCTTGTTGCTGCTCCGCTCTTTTTCTTCGGAGTGTATTTCGGCGCTGTCGTGGGACATGGAACCAAGATCGCGCTCGGAGCCCTTTTTGGCAGCTACTTTCTTTATGATGGACTGAAAGACGTGTGGGCGTTCGTTCAGGCGCGACGACGCTACAGGAACGCTCGCCAGCCGGGAATGAATGGCAGCTAACCACTCCCTTTCGGACATTCGGCCCTAGTGCCGAAAGCGGCCGTTTATGGGTCCACGACCTAGTGCGCATCGTGGAAGATGATCCCCATCGTGTGCCGCTGTCCGTGGCGGATCGCACTGACGCCGTGCCGCATCGTCACGCGATAGTCGCCGCGGCTGCCGCGCACCGGTCGCTGGTTGACCGCGAACACGACTGCGTCGCCCTGTGTCAGCGGAACCACCGCAACGCGCGACTGCATCCGGGGACGCTGCTCGGTCAGCACCAGCTCGCCGCCCTCGAAATCGGTGCCGGGCGCGGACAGCAGCACCGCGGCCTGAAGCGGGAAGACGTGCTCGCCATAAAGGTCCTGATGCAGGCAATTATAGTCGCCCGGCCCGTAGCGCAGCAGCAACGGGGTCGGCCGCGTCTGTCCGCCGGCATGGCATTCGGCCAGGAACGCGCCATGCGACTCCGGGAAACGCCGATCGAGCCCCATCCGCGCATGCCAGCGATTGGCGATCGGCGCGAGGTGCGGATAGAGCGCGGTGCGTAGCGCCGACACCAGCGGTGGCAGCGGATAGGCGAAGTAGCGATATTCGCCGCGCCCGAAGCCGTGCCGCGCCATCGTCACCGTGCTGCGGAACAGGGGCGCCTGATCATAGCTGGCAGCAAGGCCGACACAGGCGTCGGGCGCCAGCAATCCGGGGAGCAAGGCCCAGCCCTGGCGGTCGAGCGCGGCTTCGATGGCGGGCCAGTCGTGGCGTGCAGGGGTAAAGGTCATGCGGGGGCGTCTAGCCTCCGGTCGCCCACGCGGCTTCCCGGCGCTTGCGCTCGAACTCAGCGGTGTTGGGCGACGACTGCGGCGACCACGCCCTGCATCAGTTCCTGCCGTTCCTTGATCGGGCGCGGCGTGTCGCCGATCATCACCGCGATCGAATAGGCCTTGCCGTCCGGTGCGGTGAGGATGCCGACATCGTTATAGCCTGCGGTGCGCCCCGCCAGATCCTGGCCGGTGCCGGTCTTGTGACCGAAACTCCAGCCCGGCGGTACGGCGCCGCGCAGCCGGTACTTGCCGGTGCGCGAGGCTTCCATGACCGTCATCAGCCACCGGGTCGACGACGGCGACAGGATTTCTCCCGCCTTGAGCCGCGCCAGCGCCAGCGCGATCGCGGCGGGCGCCGCGCCGTCGATCGGATCGGCGACATAGGCGTCGAACGCGGCACGGCGCACATTCGGCGCCAGCGCGGCGCGCGCCTGCTGGAAGGAGCGGCCCATCGAATATTCGGGCTTCCAGGGCAGCCCCGCGGTCCGCGCCTGCAACAGCCGTTCGCCAGGGCCGAAGCGGATGTCGCCAAGCCCCTTGTCGCGGATCATCGCGCGAACCGCCTCCGGGCCGCCGACCAGGTTGAGCAGCCGGTCGTTCGCGGTGTTGTCGCTCTGCTGCATCGCGCGCAACAGCAGTTCGCGCACCGTGGTCCGATAAACGCCGTTCTTGACCACCAGCGCTGCGATCGGCTGATGGAAGACGGTGAGATTCTCGCGCGTCAGCGTGACCGGATCGTCGAGCGTCAGCCGTCCGCGATCGCGCGCGTCGAGTACGGTCATCGCGACCCAAAGCTTGCTCACGCTCTGTTGCGGCATGCGGCGCGTGCCATTGGCATCGATCTGCCAGCCTGCGTCGAGGCTGCGCACCGACACGCCGACCACGCCGCCGAAATTGCGGGCGAGTGCATGGATGCTGGATTGAAGCGGCGCGGGCGCAGGCGATACGGGGAAAGGCCGCGGCGCAGGCGGCACGCCCATCGTGATGCGATAGCTGGGGGGTACGAGGTTCTCCGGCGCGTCCTGGGAGTGGACCGCAGCGCCGATCAGCAGCGCGGGGCCAAGCCCGCCCAATGTCAACGCCCGTTGAAGAATCGTGAAATCCTGAATTGCCAACACGCTACCAACGCCCCTTGCCCAATGTGATCATGTCACTCGGGGGCGGGCGGGTTCAAGCGTCTTGATGCGAAGCTGCGACGAACGCCGCGAATATGACGGCAAAGCGTGAGCAAAATGGCGCGGAATCAAGGAACAAGCACGGTATCCACCGCCTTTTCGGCGGTTTCCGGGTAATCGAGCGTATAATGAAGGCCGCGGCTTTCGTGCCGGTGAAGCGCCGATCTCACGATCAGCTCGGCCGCCTGCAGCAGGTTGCGCAGCTCGATCAGGTCCGGCGTAACGCGGAAGTGGCCATAATAGTCGGCGACCTCGTCGTTGAGCATCTTGATGCGATGCGCGGCGCGTTCGAGCCGCTTGGTGGTGCGGACGATGCCGACATAGTTCCACATGAACCGGCGGATCTCGGTCCAGTTCTGCTTGATCACCACTTCCTCGTCGGAATCGGTAACGCGGCTTTCGTCCCACGGCCGGATCGCCGGGGGCGGGGGCAGCTTGTCCCAATTGGCCGCGATGTGTTTTGCCGCCGCCTCGCCAAACACGAAACATTCGAGCAGCGAGTTGCTGGCGAGGCGGTTCGCGCCGTGCAAGCCGCTCTCGCTGCACTCGCCCGCGGCATACAGGCCCGGCAGATCGGTCTTGCCGTCGAGATCGATGACGATCCCGCCACAGGTGTAATGCTGCGCGGGCACCACCGGGATCGGCCCCGTCGTCATGTCGATGCCCAAGCCGATCAGCTTTTCATAGATGTTGGGGAAATGCCCCTTCACGAACTCGGCCGGCATATGGCTGATGTCGAGATGGACATAGTCGAGGCCGTAGCGCTTGATCTCGGCATCGATCGCACGTGCCACCACGTCGCGCGGGGCGAGTTCCATGCGCTCGGCGTCGTAATAGGTCATGAAGCGCTTGCCGGTCTGCGGGTTGATCAGCCGCCCGCCCTCGCCGCGCACCGCTTCGGTGATCAGGAAGTTCTTGACCTCCAGATTGTAGAGGCAGGTCGGGTGGAACTGCATCATCTCCATGTTCGAGATGCGGCACCCCGCGCGCCACGCCATCGCGATGCCGTCACCGGTCGCGCCCTTGGGCGCGGTCGAGAAGAGATAGGTGCGTCCCGCTCCGCCCGTCGCGAGGATGGTCGCGTTGGCGGTGAACAGCTCGACATGGCCGGTCGCGCGATTGACGGCATAGACGCCCCAGACATTGCCGGCGCCCGAATAGCGTTCCTCGTGCCGGCTGGTGGCAAGATCGACCGCGACCATGTCGGGCACCAGCGTGATGTTGGGATGCGCAGCGGCGGCGCGGATCAGTGCTTCCTGCACCGCCCAGCCGGTCGCGTCATCGACATGGACGATGCGGCGCGCGCTGTGACCGCCCTCGCGCGTCAGATGCCAGCCATCGCCGTCGCCATCGACGTTGAACGGCACGCCGAGCTTCGCCAGCCGTTCGATCGCCGCGGGGGCGTTCTCGACCACAAACTCGACGGTCGCGCGATCGTTGAGGCCGGCGCCCGCGATCATCGTGTCGGCGATATGCGCATCGAACGTGTCGCCCGGCTCCAGCACCGCGGCGATCCCGCCCTGTGCCCAGGCGGTCGAGCCCTCGTCGAGCGCCCCCTTGGCCAGCACCGTCACCCTGAATCGGTCGGCAAGGTTGATCGCGGCGGTCAGCCCCGCCGCGCCCGAGCCGATGATCAGCACGTCGGATTGCCGGGTCTCGCTAGCCAATCGTCATTCCTCTTGCCGGACGGGGCTCCCGCTATGCGCCAAACCGCATCGAAATCAAACGCCATGGTCGCCAAGCTTTTGCTGGCTGGCTAGAAGCGGCGCCATGCGCATTTTCCCGATCCTTTCCGCTCTGGTCCTCGCCCTTGTCGCGCTGAGTCCCGCTGCCAACGCGACGCAGCGCTGCACGGCGGGGCAGCCCGGCACCACGCAACGTGTCGTGATCGGCGATACCGGGCGATCAGTGCTGCTCCATCTCCCCGCGGCGTACCGGCCGGGCAAGCCGCTGCCACTGCTGTTCGTGCTCCATGGGAGCGGGGGCGACGGTGCGGCGATCCTCAGCCAGTCGGGGCTGGAAGCGACCAGCGACCGCCACGGCTTTCTGCTCGTCGCACCCGATGGCGGTATCCCGCTGGAGCGCGGTTTCGTGTGGAATATCCCCGGTGTGCCCACCGTTACCGGCAAGGTGCCGGGGCCGGAGGACGCAGACGATGTCGCCTTTATCCGCACAGTGATCGACTGGCTCGCGGCACAGAGCTGCGCCGATCGTGCCCGCGTCTATTCGACCGGGCTGTCGGGCGGCGGGCGGATGACGTCATGGCTGGGCTGCGTCGCGTCCGACAGGATTGCGGCGATCGCGCCTGTCGTGGGTCTGCGCGCGGGTAACCCGCTCAGGGACGATCCCCGGCGACCCGACCCGGCGACCTGCCGCCCGCAAAAGCCGATGCCGGTGATCGCCTTTGCCGGCGACAAGGACGGCACCAATCCCGTGCAGGGCGGTGGCGCCGGCTATTGGCAATATACGATGGATGCGGCGCTGGCCCGCTGGGCTGAGCTCGGCGCTTGCCGGGCGGGACCCCTCCGCCGCGATCTGGCGATCGATCTGTATGAGCAGCTCTACACCGCGTGCGGCGACCGCGCCGAGGTGGTGGGTCATATCAAGCGGGGTGCAGGCCATGTGTGGACCGCCGACAATGAAGCGATGTGGGCGTTCCTGTCGCGCTACCGGCGCTCGTTCTGAACCACTCGCTCGGGACGAACGGGTCGGGGTTGCATGCGGCGCCTCAGCAGTTTGCCGCGCGGGTCAGGCTCAGGAAAACGTCCTCCAGGTCCGCCTCGCGCGTGCTGACGTCGACGATGCCGAACCCGGCGGCCTGCACAGCGCCCAGCACCTCGCCGGCATTGGCCTGATCCTTGGCATAGGTGATGACGAGGGTACGATCGCCCTTCACCTCGATCTTCTGGAAGCAGCGGCTGTCAGGCACCGCCGCGATGTCGCGGTCCACCGTCACCTCGACCGCCTTTTCCTGGGTCTTGCCGACCAGCTCGCGCGTCGGTTCGTTGGCGATCAGCTTGCCATGGTTGATGATGGCGATGCGATCGCACAGCTCCTCGGCTTCCTCCAGATAGTGGGTGGTCAGCACCACCGTCACGCCACGCTCGTTGAGCGAGCGGACATAGGCCCAGAGCTGCTGGCGAAGCTCGATATCGACGCCAGCGGTCGGTTCGTCGAGCACCAGCACGGGCGGGGAGTGGACCATCGCCTTGGCGACCATCAGCCGCCGCTTCATGCCCCCGGACAGGGTGCGCGAATACGCGTGGGCCTTGTCCTCCAGATGCACCGCGCGCAGCAGCTCCATCGACCGGCGCTGCGCCTTGGGCACGCCGTAGAGGCCGGCCTGGATCTCCAGCGTCTCGACGGGGGTGAAGAAGGGGTCGAACAGGATTTCCTGATTGACGATGCCGATCGCGCGCTTGGCGTTGCGCGGGTGCTGGTCGATGTCGAAGCCCCAGATCGAGGCACGTCCGGCGGTCTTGTTGACCAGACCGGCGAGGATGTTGATCAGCGTCGACTTGCCCGCGCCGTTCGGCCCCAGCAGCCCGAAGATCTGTCCGCGCGGCACCGTGAAGCTGACATCGTCCAGCGCCTGTTTGCCGCCCTGATAGACCTTCGAAAGGCCTTCGATCTCGATCGCCGCGTCGCTCATGCGCGCTGATCTGGAACTGCGCCGACGGCTTGGCAAGTGAAACGATTGCCGCACCTGCGCGTCTTTGCTAACCGCACCCTCATGATCGCGCCTCCCGAAGTCACCCGCGTCACCCATCGCCGCGTCGCCTGTGACGGCGCGCATGCGGGCATCCCCGCCGCGCTCGGCCATCCGCGCGTGTTTCTCGAGATCGACGAGCATGGCTATGTCGATTGCGGCTATTGCGACCGCCGCTTCGTGCTGGTCGGCGGCCCCGCCGACGGCGCGGATCAGGGCGAATTGCCCGATCACCCGGCTGGCGCGAGCGTCTGAGGCCACTATATCGGATCGCATGTACAGCGATCCCCGTGGCTTCCTCTATCGCGACGGCTTCGATGCCGACGCCGCCCAGCGCCTGACCGCCTTGATCCTCGGCCGCGCCGAGGATGGCGAGCTTTACCTCCAGTACCGCAAGTCCGAGGCGTTCGGATTCGACGACGGGCGATTGAAGACCGCGTCGTACAACACCGATTCGGGTTTCGGCCTGCGTGCGGTAAGCGGCGAGACGACTGCCTTCGCGCACGCCAACGAAATCAGCCAAGCCGCGATCCGCCGCGCGGGCGAGACGATGGCGCTGATCGATCCGGCGACCGGGCCGAAGGCTGCGGCGCCCGCGCGCACCAACCGCCACCTCTATACCGATGCCGACCCGCTCGACCTGGTTCCCTTCGCCGACAAGGTGAACCTCTGTCAGACGATCGATGCCGCCGCCCGCGCCCGCGATCCGCGCGTGGTGCAGGTGTCGGCGAGTCTGCTTGGCTCGTGGAGTGTGGTCGAGATCGTCCGTCCGGACGGCTTCATCGCCACCGATGTGCGCCCGCTGGTGCGGCTCAACGTGTCGATCGTGGTCGAGGCGAACGGGCGGCGCGAAACCGGCAGCTTCGGTACCGGCGGCCGTGCGCTTTATGACCGGCTGTTCGAGCCCGCGACGTGGAACCGTGCGATCGATGAGGCGCTGGCGCAGGCACTGGTCAATCTGGAGGCGGTCGATGCACCGGCGGGCGAAATGACCGTGCTGCTCGGCCCCGGCTGGCCCGGCGTGCTGCTGCACGAGGCGGTCGGTCATGGGCTGGAAGGCGACTTCAACCGCAAGGGCACATCGGCCTTCTCCGGCCGGATCGGCGAGCGTGTCGCGGCGCCGGGGGTCACCGTTGTCGATGACGGATCGATCCACGACCGTCGCGGATCGCTCTCGATCGACGACGAAGGCACGCCGACGCGCGAGACGGTGCTGATCGAGGACGGAATCCTCAAAGGCTATATGCAGGACCGCATGAACGCCCGGCTGATGGGAGTCGAGCCCACCGGCAATGGCCGCCGCGAGAGCTTCCAGCATTCGCCGATGCCGCGAATGACCAACACCTTCATGAAGGGCGGCAAGGACGATCCCGCCGAGCTGCTCAGCCGGGTGAAGAAGGGCATCTTCGCCAAGTCGTTCGGTGGGGGGCAGGTCGATATCGTTTCGGGCAAGTTCGTCTTCTCGTGCACTGAGGCATACCGGATCGAGGACGGCAAGCTGGGCGCCCCGATCAAGGGTGCGACACTGATCGGCGACGGCCCCACCTGCCTTACCAAAGTCGTTGGAATCGGGAATGATTTCGCATTGGACGAGGGGATCGGCATGTGCGGCAAGGGTGGGCAGAGCGTGCCTGCGGGCGTCGGCCAGCCGACCCTGCTGGTCGAGGGGCTGACGGTGGGCGGCACCGCGGCGTGACGTTACGCGCGGCAGATCTCGACGCCTATTTCGCGCGGATCGGCTGGGCCGGGCCCGTGGCGGCGGATCGCCCGACGCTGAACGCGATCGCAGCGCACCATCCCGCCGCGATCGCGTTCGAGAATCTCGACCCTTATCTCGATCGACCGGTCGAGCTTGCGCCCGACATGCTGGTTGCAAAGCTGGTCCATGGCGGTCGCGGAGGCTATTGCTTCGAGCAGAACGGGCTGTTGCGACTGGTGCTCGAGGCGCTGGGTTTCGCGGTGACGCCGCTGTCGGGCCGGGTCGTCTGGAACATGGATCCCGAAACCATCACTGCGCGCACGCACATGGTGCTCCGTGTCGATCTTGCCGAAGGGCCAGTGCTGATCGATTGCGGCTTCGGCAGCGCGGTGCCGACCGGGGTGCTCGACCTGGTCCCGGATGTCGAGCAATCGACTCCACACGAACCCTTTCGCTTCGTCCGCGTCGGTGAGGAATGGCGTGCGCAGATTCGCATCGGTGCGGAGTGGCGAACTACCTACCGCTTCGACCTGACGCCCCAGCAGAACATCGATTACACGGTGGCGAACTGGTACACCTCGACCCATCCGGACTCGCACTTCCGTCACGGCCTGACGCTGGCGCGAGCCTTGCCGGGGCGGCGCATCAGCCTGCGTGGTGCCGACTTCGCCGTCCACCCGCTGAACGGTATGAGCGAACGGCGGGGCATCACCGACCCCGATGAGGTTGCAGCGATCGTCGAGCGGGAGTTCGGTATCCGCATCCCGGACCGGCCGGCGCTGCTGGCGCGGCTTTCCGCGGCGGCTGCCTGAATGGCGCTGGCAGAACTCGGCCGGTTTTCGCCTCCTGAAGCGTATATCATCATCGGCCTGCTTGAGGCCGAGGGCATTCCCGCGATCGCGTTCGATACGGGCTCCAGCATCGTCGAGGGCAGCATCGCCGCGCTGATTCCGGTGCGGGTGATGGTCGATGAAGATGATTTGCCTATTGCTCGGGCAGTGATCGGTGTAGCCTAAAAATTAGGCATTCGTTCGCACCTGCACAATTTTTTAACTTTGGGTAACCCCCGTTCTGGCGCGGACCCGCCGGAATCCTCACGATTCCGACTCTGGCACACCCCTTGCTGATGGCTGTCCGGTCAATAGCGAAAGGGGGCGGAATGAAACTCGTCATCGCCATCATCAAGCCGTTCAAGCTGGATGACGTCCGCGAGGCGCTCACGGAACTGGGCGTCGCGGGAATGACCGTGACCGAGGTGAAGGGGTTCGGCCGCCAGAAGGGGCAGACCGAAATCTACCGTGGCGCGGAATACAGCACCAACATGGTGCCCAAGATCAAGATCGAGGTGGTCTGCGCGAGCGATCTCGCCGGCCGGGTGGTCGAGGCGATCCAGGCCGCGGCCAACACCGGCGCGATCGGCGACGGCAAGATCTTCGTGCTCGATGTCGGCCAGGCGGTGCGCATCCGCACCGGCGAGACCGACCAGACTGCCCTGTGATGTCAGGAGCTCCGATGAAGGGGGTATCGATGAAGAATGGCTTGAAACTGGCCGCCGGCGTGGGTGCCACGCTGCTTGCGGCCTTGCCCGCCTGGGCACAGGATGCGGCGGGCAACGTCGCCGAAACCGTCACGGAAACGGCGTCGGCTGCCGCTGCGGCGTTCGTGCCGACGGCCGAGATGGTCAACAAGGGCGACGTTGCCTGGATGCTGGTCGCGTCAGCCTTCGTGCTGATGATGTCGGTTCCGGCGCTTGCGCTCTTCTATGGCGGCCTGGTCCGCACCAAGAACATGCTGTCGGTGCTGATGCAGGTGCTGACCATCGTCTGCGTCGCGGCGCTGGTCTGGTTCGCCTGGGGCTATTCGATGACGTTCACCAGCGGCGGCGACTGGAACAAGGTCGTCGGTGGCTTCTCCAAGGTCTTCCTGAAGGGCGTCGATCCGACCACTTTCGCGGCGACCTTCTCCAACGGGGTCTATCTGCCCGAATATATCTTCGTGATCTTCCAGATGACCTTCGCGTGCATCACGCCGGCGCTGATCGTCGGGGCATTCGCCGAGCGCGTGAAGTTCACGCCCCTGGTCATCTTCGTGGTCGCGTGGCTGACGCTCGCCTATTTCCCGATCGCGCATATGGTCTGGTACTGGGCGGGACCGGACTTCCTGCATGCCGCGCCCGACGACAGCGGCCTGTTGTGGGGCTGGGGCGCGCTCGACTTCGCAGGCGGTACCGTGGTCCACATCAATGCGGGCATCGCCGGACTGGTCGGCTGTCTCGTGATCGGCCCGCGCCTCGGCTACAAGAGCGAGCCGATGCCGCCCCATTCGCTGGTCATGACCATGATCGGCGCCTCGCTGCTGTGGATCGGCTGGTTCGGCTTCAACGCCGGGTCGGGGCTGGAGGCCAATGCGTTCGGCGCGCTCGCCTTCATCAACACCTTCACCGCCACTGCGGCGGCGGGTGTTACCTGGGCGGTGATCGAGCAGATCATCCACAAGAAGCCGTCGCTGCTTGGCGCGGCCTCGGGCGTCGTCGCCGGTCTGGTCGCGATCACTCCGGCGGCGGGCTTCGCCCATCCCGGCACGGCGATCCTGCTGGGCGCCGTCGCGTCGGCGATCTGCTTCGTCTTCGTGACCACCGTGAAGAACAAGCTGAAGTATGACGACACGCTCGACGTGTTCGGCATCCATTGCGTTGGCGGCATCGTCGGCGCGATCGGCACGGGCATCGTCGCGGACCCTGCGATCGGCGGTCAGGGCTGGATCGACTATACCGCGCCGGTCGCCAAGGCCGGTGCCTATGACATGGCCGGGCAGGTGATGACCCAGCTCTGGGCCGTCGGCACCACGGTGCTGTGGACCGGCGTCGTCAGCACCGTGCTGTTCCTCGCGCTCAAGCACACGATCGGTCTTCGCCCGAGCAAGGAAGTCGAAACCGAGGGTCTCGACATCAACGAACACGGCGAACGCGCCTATAATTACTGAAAGAGATCGGGGCTGCGCCGCGGCGTGGCCCCCCAATTCGTTCCTCCTGCGGACGACTGGGCCGGTGGCAAGACCACCGGCCCTTTTTTGTGGCGGCACCGGCCCGCTCCCCCACCCGGCCACCCATCAAGATATACTGGCGTGGGTGGCCGGGTTGGGGGGCGGAGCCGTCTACTCGCTAAGGTCCGCGCGGATGAAGTCGGCGCAGCGTTCGCCGATCATGATGCTGGGGGCATTGGTGTTGCCACTGATCAGCCGCGGCATCACGGAAGCGTCTGCGACATACAGGCCATCGACGCCGCGCACGCGCAGTTTCGGATCGCACACCGCGCGATCGTCCGACCCCATCCGTGCAGTGCCGACGGGGTGGTAGATGGTATCGGCGCGCGCGCGGATCAGCCGCTCGAGCGCGGCATCGTCGTTGCGGTCGAGCGGGTAGCGGTCGCGTCCGCCGAATGCCGTGAGCGGTTCCGCGTCGAGGATGCGGTACATCGCCCGCACGCCCTTGATCAGCAGATCGACGTCGCGCCGGTCGGTGAGGAAGCCGGGATCGATCAGCGGCGCCGCGCGCGGATCGGGCGAGGCGAGCCGCACCGTCCCGCGGCTTTCGGGCCGCAGCACGCAGGCATGGCAGCTATAGCCATGCGTCTTGATCTTGGCGCGGCCGTGATCCTCGACGATCGCGACCAGGAAATGGAGCTGGATATCGGGTGCTGGCAACTCCGGACGGGTGCGCAGGAACGCGCCGGCTTCGGCAAAGGGTGAGGTCATCGGCCCGCTGCGCGTGCGGAACCAGCGGGCCATCGCGCCGAGCCCCTTGAGCGAGCCGATCAGCGACCGGCCGAGGAACTGCGTGCCCTTGGTCTCGAACGCCGCGACATAGTCGAGATGATCCTGGAGGTTGCCGCCGACTTCGCCGCGATCGATGCGAACGGTGAGGCCGTGCTCCTGCAGATGCGCGCCCGGGCCGATGCCCGACAGCATCAGCAGCTGCGCGGTTCCGAACACCCCGCCCGCAAGCACCACCGCGCGGCGGGCGCGGATCATCTTCGACTGGCCACCGCGCGAATAGGCGACCCCCCAGGCACGACCGTCTTCGAAGAGCACACGCTCGACGACCGTGTCGCACAGGATCTCGAGATTGGGGCGCGGGGTCAGGTAGCCGCGCGCCGCGGTCCAGCGCTCGCCATCCTTCTGCGTCACCTGATAGATGCCGGCGCCTTCCTGACGCACGCCGTTGAAATCGTCGTTGCGCGGAATCTGAAGCGACGCCGCGGCATCGACAAAGGCCTGACTTCCCGGATGGACGAAACTCTGGTCGCTCACCTGCAGCGGCCCGTCCCCGCCATGCCACTGGCTCGCGCCGCGCTGGTTGGTCTCGCTCCGCTTGAACACCGGAAGGACATCGGCCCAGCCCCAGCCGCTGGCGCCGAGCGCTTCCCAATTGTCGTAATCCCACGGGTTGCCGCGGATATAGAGCATCGCGTTGATCGCGCTCGATCCGCCAAGGCCCTTGCCGCGCGGCTGATAGCCGCGACGGCCGTTGAGGCCGGGCTGGGGAACGGTTTCATAGGCCCAGTTGGTCGCCGGGGTCTGCATCGCGATCGCGCCGGGCATCAATGTGCGGAACCCGGTATTGCGACCCCCCGCCTCCAGCACCGCGACGCTGTACTTGCCGTCCTCGCTCAGGCGGCCCGCGGCGGCGCTGCCTCCGGATCCGGCCCCGATGACGACGATGTCGGCTTCTTCCATGGCTCCCCCCGGTCGCTTGCTTCGTTGTCGCCGTCCGCGCTCGCGGACGCGCTTTGGCGCGCCAGCCAGCGTGCCTTGATGGTTTCGGACGTATCGCGGCTGCCGTCGTGGCTCCAGCCCGGCGGGCCGAACATATAGCCGAGGCGCGCCTTGAGCCCCGGCGCGGTCCGCACGTCCTTTGCGATGCCCCACCATTCGTGGAACGCAGCCCGCAGGATGCTGAAATCAGGCAAATTGTGGACGATGCCGTAGCGCGGCCGATCATCGTCGCGCTCGGGTTCGAACGTTCCGAACATCTTGTCCCAGACGATGAAGACGCCGGCATAGTTCTTGTCGAGATAGCGCGCGTTGGTCGCGTGGTGGACCCGATGGTGCGAGGGCGTGTTCATCACCGCTTCGAACCAGCGCGGCGTCCGGCCGATCACCTCGGTGTGGATCCAGAACTGATAGACAAGGTTGAGGCCCGCGCAGAAGAAGACCATCGCGGGCGGAAAGCCGATCAGGAACAGCGGCAGGCGGAAGACGAAGCCGAGGCTGAAAAAGCCGGTCCAGGTCTGACGCAGCGCGGTCGTGAGATTATAGTGCTGGCTCGAATGGTGGATGACATGGCTCGCCCAGAACCACCGCACGCGATGCGCCGAGCGGTGAAAGACGTAATAGGCCAGATCGTCGAGCACGAAGGCGAGCACGAACCAGTACCAGGCGTAGGAAATGTCGAAGAGCCGGAACTGGTGCACCCAGGTGGCCAGCGCGAACACCATCCCTCCGGCCAGCACGCTTGCGATGGTGCTGCCGAAGCCGAGCATCAGCGATGTCAGCGTATCGCGCGGGCAATAGCGGCTGCGATCCTTGGCGCGTGCGACCAGCATCTCCGCCAGCACAAGCGCGACGAAGGCGGGAATGGCCAGATCGACGGGATCGGGCAGGTCGGGCATCACTCTCCTTACACACGTGTAAATAAGCGTGTTGCGCAAGGAAGCGCAATGGGGCGATCAGTCTCCGAGGATCCGGGCGAAAGCCCGTGCGGCGCCGGCGTCGGCGACGGTGATGCGAAACATCTGCTGCGGCGCGAGCTGAAGCGTTACCACCGTGCCTTCGGGATCGTCGTTCAGCATCGCAACCCGGGCGTTCGAGAAACGCTCCGCCCGGTGGCGCGCGCCAAGCGGCTGGAGCAGCACCATATCGCCCGGCCCGCCTGCCGCCGCGGCAAGCTCTCCGCTGGTGGATACGATGCCAGCCTTGCCCTCGAAGCCGTTGCTCAGCGCCTCGGCCAGCCGGATTGCATCCGTCCCGGTTTCAAGCCGCTGCGTGCCGCCGAGTTTGAGCAGCCACGCAATTCCGGCAAGCGCCAGCACCGCCGCCAGCGAGACGGCGGTGAGCCACCAATTCATGCCTTGCCGGAAAGCTGGTCAAGCATCGGGCGGATGCCATTGATATCATAGCCTGCGCCCGCTGCCGCTTCGACCAGTCCGGCGGGGTCTTCGCCGCGGCTCGCTTCGGCCAGCGCCCAGAGGTTGGTCGAGCGGGTGCCGGAACGGCAATAGGCGAGGACCGGGCCTTCGGCGGCGGCGAGCACCGCGCGCATCGCATCGACCTGCGGACCGGAAAAGCCGGCATGGGTGATCGGGATGGCGTGATAGGCAAGGTTCAGCGTTTCCGCGACCGCGCGGATTGCGGCGCCCTCGGGTTGGCCGGCTTCCTCGTCGTCAGGGCGGTTGTTGACGATGGTAGTGAAGCCGGCGCGCGCGGCCTCGACGATGTCGGCGGGGTCGAGCTGCGGGGCGACCGAGATCTGATCGTTGATGCGGCGGATGCTGGCCATGAACTGTCTCCTCAAGCCTGTTCGCGTATCACCTGGAGGAATGCGTCGCCATAGGCATCCAGTTTGCGCTCGCCGATGCCCGAGAAGGTGGCGAGGGTGGCGCGGTCCTGCGGGCGGCGCGCGGCCATTTCGCGCAGCACCGAATCGTGGAAGATGACGTAAGGTGGGACGCTCGCGGTTTCGGCGAGTTCGCGGCGCTTGGCACGCAGGGCCTCGAACAGGCCCGCATCTTCGGGTGCGAGGGCAGCGGCCGCGTCGCTGCGACGCTTGCGGCCGCGTTCGGGCTCGGCGGCGAGCACGACCTCGACCTTCGTCTCGCCGCGCAGGATCGAGCGTGCGTCGCCAGCGAGCGCCAGCCCGCCATGCTCGTTCGCGACCAGCACGCCGCGCGCCTGCAGCGCGCGGGCAACGGGCTTGACCAGCGCCATGTCCTCCGCGTCGCCGATGCCGAACACGGTGAGCCGGTCATGCCCCCATTTCTCGATCCGCTCGTCGCTGGTGCCGCTCAGCACCTTCTCGAGATGGCCGACGCCGAAGCGCTGGCCGGTGCGATAGACCGCCGAGAGCAGTTTCCGTGCGGTTTCCGTCGCGTCACGCACGCCCGGCGCATTGAGGCAATTGTCGCAATTGCCGCATCGCTCTTCGGGCGTTTCGCCGAAATAGCGCAACAGGATCGCGCGGCGGCATCCCGCGGTCTCGACCAGCCCGGCCAGCGCGTCGAGCCGCGCGCGCTCTGCCGCTTGCCGGCTCTGAGGGAGCTCGGTCAACCATTCCCTCGCCCGGGTGAAATCGCCCGGCGCCCAGAACAGATGCGCGATCGCCGGATCGCCATCGCGGCCGGCGCGGCCGCTTTCCTGATAATAGCCCTCGATCGACTTGGGCAGGCCGGCATGTGCGACGAAGCGGACATCGGGCTTGTCGATGCCCATGCCGAAGGCGATCGTCGCGACCATCACCATATCCTCCGAGCGGACGAACTCGGCCTGCGCGCGGCGGCGTTGATCGGGGGGCATGCCGGCGTGGTAGAAGCGCGTCGGGCGGCCGGTGTTGGCGAGCGCCGCCGCCAGCTTCTCGGTCCGGTCGCGTGAGGTGGCATAGACGATGCCCGCGCCCGGCGTGCGCTTGACCAGCGAGGCGATCGCCGAGCCCTTCGAGGCGGTGCTGGTGATCGCGTAGCGGATATTGGGCCGGTCGAACCCGGCGATGATCAGCCCGTCCGAAGGAATGCCCAGCTGTTCGAGGATATCGGCGCGGGTATGCGCGTCGGCGGTGGCGGTCAGCGCTAGGCGGGGCAGCTCCGGAAACGCATCGAGCAGCGGGCGGAGCAGGCGGTAGTCGGGCCTGAAGTCATGGCCCCACTCGCTGACGCAATGCGCCTCGTCGATCGCGAACATCGACAGCTTCGCGCTGCGCAGCAGGTTGCGGAAGCCTTCGTTCGAGGCGCGTTCGGGCGCGACGTAGAGCAGGTCGAGATCGCCCGCCCGGAAACGCGCGATCGTCTCGTCGCGGTTATCGTCGGCGCTGGTCAGCGTCGCGGCGCGGATGCCGACGGCTTCGGCTGCGCGAAGCTGATCGTGCATCAGCGCGATCAGCGGCGAGACGACGAGGCAGGTGCCGTCGAGCATCTTCGCGGGCAGCTGATAGGTCAGCGACTTGCCCGCGCCGGTCGGCATCACCGCAAGCGTGCGCTGTCCGGCCAGCACGCGATCGACGACGTCGTGCTGGACGCCGCGGAAATCGGGGAAGCCGAAGGTGGATCGGAGGACGTCGCGCGGATTCATCACTGGGCGTATAACGGGTGCTTTCCGGAAATGCGCGCCATCGTGTAGGTTTCTGCGTGCACCTTCCCGAGGAGACATCCGTGGATTCCGATTCCGTCACCGACAATCGCGATCGCAGCCGTTACGAACTGGCAGTCGATGGACACACCGCCTTCGCCGCTTACAAGATCGATGGTGACGTCATCACCTTCACCCACACGGTGGTGCCGCCCGCGCTCGAAGGCCGCGGCATTGCCAGCCGGCTGATCCTGTTCGCGCTCACCGATGTACGTGATCGAGGTATGACGCTGATCGCGCAATGCCCGTTCGTCGCGGCCTATATCCGCAAGCATCCCGAATGGGCGGACCTGCTGGCCAAGCCGCTCGACTAAACCGCGACGGGCGATCCGTCGACCAGGGCATGCGTGCAGAGCTGCGCCGCGGCGCTGTCGTCGGCGTCGAGCGCCGCCACCGCGACCCAGCCTTCGGCGCGCAGCTTCGCTGCCAGGGCCGCATCGGTGCCGACCGGGACGAACAGCCGCCGCCGTTCGCCATTAGTCAGCCCTGCGTCGAGGATCGGATCGACGAACAGCGATACGCCGACCGCAGGCTCATCGGCATCTGCGCCGATCACTGAATAGCTGCCGCCGCGCCCGATCTCGCCGCGCACCCCGTGTGCGAACAGCGAGAAGCCGATCCAGCTCTGATACTCGAAGCCGTGCCGCTCGGTCGGGTCGAGCGTGAGGGCGACCTGGCCTGCAACCGCTTGGGCCACCGCCGCAAGGCCGTCGAGCCGCGAGGTGAGCGCGCCTCCCTTGTCGAGCGCACGCAGCCGTTCGAGCGCGGCGTCGAACGGCCCGGCGGCTTCGATCAGCGGGAGGAAGCCGGGATCGATCGCCGCCACGCCGGCTGCGTCCTTGGCGTCGAGCCGGTCGCGCAGCTCCGCCAGCCGGTCGGGTGCCATATCGGGTGCAAGCTGCTCGACCAGATCGGGCAGGGTGAAATCGAGCGCGAGCTTGCTGACGCCCGCGCGTTCCAGCGCCTCGACCGCCACCGTGACGATCTCGCGCGCCGCCGCCACGCTGTCGCGCCCGATCAGCTCGAAGCCGATCTGACGCATCGCACGCTCGGGGCGCAGCTCGCTCGCGCGCAGCTTGAGCACGGTACCGGCATAGGAGAGGCGGACGGGGCGCGGGTGATGCGCCATGCGCGTCGCGGCGATGCGGCCGATCTGCGCGGTGATGTCGGGGCGGATCGCCAGGGTGCGGCGCGAGGCGGGATCGGTGAAGCGCACCGCATCCTTGGCGGACGCTGCCTTGAGGCGGGCGCCAAGCGATTCCTCGAACTCCGCGAGCGGCGGGTCGACGCGCTCATAGCCATAGAGCCGGGCGACATCGAGTACGCGCCGTTCCATCGCCGCCGCCGTGTCGGCATGCGGGGGCAGGCGGTCGTGAAAGCCCTCGGGAAGAAGTCCGTTCATAGTCCAATCCCGTCACCCCGGCCTCGTGCCGGGGTCCTGTTGGCCGCAGGCGACAGCGCTCGAGGCTCGAGCGTGCCGCTTGCCGCACTGTGGACCCCGGAACAAGTCCGGGTTGACGATTGAACCTAAAACTTCAACGCCATCGCGGTCTTGACGCCCGGAAGCGCGCGGACCTGGGCGATGAGTTCGGGCGTCACGGCATCATCGACCGACAGCAGCAGTACCGCCTCGCCGCCCGCCTCGCGGCGGCCGAGGTGGAAGGTGCCGATATTGACCCCGGCATCGCCCAGCGTGGTGCCGATCCGGCCGATGAAGCCTGGCGCGTCCTCATTGACGACATAGAGCATGTGACCGTCCAGATCGGCCTCGACCTTGATGCCGAACAGCTCGACCAGGCGCGGGGTGCGGTTGCTGAACAGCGTGCCCGCGACCGAGCGTTCGCCGGCATCGGTCTTGACCGAGACGCGGATCAACGTGTGGTAGTCGCCTTCCTTCTCGGTCTTGATCTCACGCACCTCGATCCCGCGCTCCTTGGCGAGGAAGGGGGCGTTGACCATGTTCACCGTATCCGAATGGACGCGCAGGAAACCCGCCAGCACCGCGCTGACGATCGGCTTCTGGTTCACTTCCGCCGCGGCGCCTTCGGCATGGATCGACACGCGGTCGAGATTGCCGTGCGCGAGCTGGCCGACGAGGCTGCCGAGCTTCTCGGCGAGCTCCATATAGGGCTTCACGCGCGGCGCTTCCTCGGCGGTCAGGCTCGGCATGTTGAGCGCGTTGGTGACGCCGCCATTGACGAGATAGTCGGCCATCTGCTCGGCGACCTGGATCGCGACATTGACCTGCGCCTCGCTGGTCGACGCGCCGAGGTGCGGCGTGGCGACGAAGTTCGGCGTGTTGAACAGCGCATGCTCCTTGGCCGGCTCGGTCACGAACACGTCGAGCGCGGCGCCCGCGACATGACCCGAATCGAGCAGGTCCTTGAGCGCCGCCTCGTCGATCAGGCCGCCGCGCGCGCAGTTGATGATACGCACGCCCTTCTTGGTCTTGGCGAGATTCTCGGCCGACAGGATGTTGCGCGTCTGCTCGGTCAGCGGCGTGTGCAGCGTGATGAAGTCGGCGCGGGCGAGCAACTGCTCCAGCTCGACCTTCTCGACGCCCATCTCGACCGCGCGTTCGGGGCTGAGGAACGGATCATAGGCGACGACCTTCATGCGCAGGCCATGCGCGCGATCGGCGACGATCGATCCGATATTGCCCGCGCCGATCAGGCCGAGCGTCTTGCCGGTAACCTCGACGCCCATGAAGCCGTTCTTGGGCCACAGGCCCGCCTGGGTCTGGGTGTTCGCCTCGGGCAGCTGGCGCGCGAGCGCGAACATGAGGGCGATGGCGTGCTCTGCGGTGGTGATCGAGTTGCCGAACGGGGTGTTCATCACCACCACGCCCTTGGCCGAGGCGTTGGGGATATCGACATTGTCGACGCCGATCCCGGCGCGGCCGACGACCTTCAAATTGGTCGCGGCGTCGAGGATTTCCTTGGTAACCTTGGTCGCGCTGCGGATGGCGAGGCCGTCATACTGGCCGATGATCGCCTTGAGCTCCTCCGGCGTCTTGCCGGTGATCTCGTCGACCTCGACGCCGCGCTCGCGGAAGATCTGCGCGGCCTTGGGGTCCATTTTGTCGCTGATGAGTACCTTGGGCATGGGATTTGCCTTTCCAATCGTCATCCCAGGGAAAGCTGGGATCTCGTGCGGCGAGCGCACGCTATGCGGAGGGAGGCCCCAGCTTTCGCTGGGGCGACGGTGTCAGTTGGAAGCCTTGGCCGAGGCGTAGGCCCAGTCGAGCCAGGGGCCGAGCGCCTCGATATCGGCGGTATCGACGGTGGCGCCGCACCAGATACGCAGGCCAGCCGGGGCATCGCGATAGCCGGCGACGTCGTAGGCGGCATCGGCCTTTTCGAGCAGCGACGCGAAGGTCTTGATGAACGCTTCATCGGCGCCTTCGACGGTCAGGCACACGCTGGTCTTCGAGCGCGTGGCTTCGTCCGCGGCGAGATGGCCGAGCCAGTCGCGCTCTGCGACGATCTTGTCGAGCGCGGCGGCATTGGCGTCCGAGCGCGCGATCAGCCCGTCGAGACCGCCCAGACCCTTGGCCCATTCGAGCGCGAAGATCGCGTCTTCGACCGCGAGCATCGACGGCGTGTTGATCGTCTCGCCCTTGAACACACCCTCGGCAAGCTTGCCCTTTGCCATCAGGCGGAACACCTTGGGCAGCGGCCAGGCAGGCGTATACTGCTCCAGCCGCTCGACGGCACGCGGGCCGAGGATCAGCACGCCATGGCCGCCCTCTCCGCCAAGCACCTTCTGCCACGAGAAGGTGGCGACGTCGATCTTGTCCCACGGCAGGTCGTAGGCGAACACCGCGCTGGTCGAATCGGCGAAGGTCAGGCCCTCGCGGTCGTCAGGGATCCAGTCGCCATTGGGGACGCGCACACCGCTGGTGGTGCCGTTCCAGGTGAACAGCACGTCGTCGGCGAAATCGACCTGGCTGAGGTCCGGAAGCTGGCCGTAATCGGCGCGGATCACCGTCGGATCGAGCTTGAGCTGCTTGACGGCATCGGTGACCCAGCCCTCACCGAAGCTCTCCCAGGCCAGCGTGGTCACGCCGCGCGCGCCGAGCATCGTCCACATCGCCATTTCGAACGCACCGGTGTCGGAACCGGGGACGATGCCGATGCGGTGCGTGTCGGGCAGCTTAAGCATCTCGCGCATCAGGTCGATCGCGTACTGGAGACGCGTTTTGCCGAGCTTCGAGCGATGCGAGCGGCCAAGGACTTCGGTGTGGAGCTTGTCGGCGGACCAGCCCGGCGGCTTGGCGCACGGGCCGGAGGAAAAGTACGGACGCGCCGGCTTGGTTGCCGGGGCGGCGGGTAGATCAGTCATGTCAGTCTCTCCTTGCAGAGAGCACGCGCGGCGTTGGGACCGCGTGGCCCGTCGGCGGCCCTAATGGCGGCGGACGCGAAGTCAAGCGAAGAGCGGGGAGTGGAATGGTATCTTTTGTACCCTTCCGCGTGGCGGAATGCGGTTGTGGCCGGTTCAATGCACTGGCTAGAGTTGCGGCGATGCGTATCCTTCCCGTCCTGCTGCTCCCGCTGTTCCTCGCCGGCTGCATGTTTGGCGGCGGTGGCCGTGACGAGCCGCCGCGCCGGCCCGCGGTGCGCCCCGATCCGCGCGGGCCGGTGACGCTGAACCTGCCGACCAGCCGCGAGACGCAGCAATGCTTTGCGGATCTTTCGCGCGCGAACGTGCGGTTCAGTCCGCTGCCGGACCGCGACTATGGCGGCGGGTGCCAGGTGGTGGGTGCGGTCGAGCTGATCGACATCGGGCTTCCCGTGACCAACCTCAAGGGCATGCGCTGCCCGCTGGCGCGCAACTTCATCGCCTGGATCCGCAACGCCGCGGTGCCGGCAGCACGCGAGATCCTGGACGGCGAGCTGGTGCGGGTGGAGACGATGGGCAGCTACTCGTGCCGCGGGATCATCGGTGCCGGCCAGGCCGCGGCGGGACGCGTCTCCGAACATGGCCTGGGCAATGCCGTCGATGTCTCGGCGTTCGTCCTGCGCGACGGACGGCGGATCACGGTCAAGCAGGGGTGGCGCGGTGCCGAGGAAGAGCGGGAATTCCTGCAGGCGATCCATCGGTCGGCCTGTCGGCGGTTCGCGACGGTGCTGAGCCCCGACTATAACGCCGCGCACCACGACCATCTCCATTTCGACATGGGGCGGGGGCCTTTCTGCCGTTGAGGAATTGGATTAAGCGTCGCCGATGACAGACACCAAAGTTCCCTCGCGCGTTTTTCCGCGCGCACGCCAGGATGCCGAGACCGCCGCGACCGGCGTCTCCACCCCGCAGACCGAGCATCCCGCCTATCGCCTCGCCTTTCAGGACATGGACTTCCTGTTGCGCGAGGACCTGCGCCCGGTGCGCTTCCAGCTTGAGCTGCTCAAGCCCCAGCTGCTGCTCGACGAGGCGCGGATCGCGTCGACCTTCGTCATCTATGGTTCGGCGCGAATCCCCGAGCCGTCCAAGGCGCAGGCGCTGCTCGACCTCGCCACCGACGACCAGTCGCGCCGCATCGCCGAACGGCTGATCGAGAAGTCCAAATATTACGATGTCGCGCGCGAACTGGCCGGGCTGGCAAGCTGCTATCCGCTCGATACCGATGGCGAGCGGCATTTCGTGGTCTGCTCGGGCGGCGGTCCGTCGATCATGGAAGCGGCGAATCGCGGCGCGACCGAGAAGGGTTGCGAATCGATCGGGCTCAACATCGTGCTGCCGCACGAGCAGGCGCCGAACGAGTATGTGACGCCGTCGCTGTCGTTCCAGTTCCACTATTTCGCGCTGCGCAAGATGCACTTCCTGCTGCATGCGCGCGCGGTGGCGGTGTTTCCGGGCGGGTTCGGCACCTTCGACGAATCGTTCGAGCTGCTGACGCTGATCCAGACCGGCAAGATCGCGCCGATCCCCGTGCTGTTCTACGGCAAGGACTTCTGGAACCGCGTCGTCAACTTCGAGGCGCTGTGCGAAGAGGGGGTGATTTCCCCGCGCGACCTCAACCTGTTCCACTTCTGCGAAACCGCGGAAGAGGGCTGGGAGATCGTCCAGAAATTCTACGCGGACAAGAACGGGGGCTGACGCCCCATTGGTGCGGCGGGGTGTTCCCGCCGCATGAGGGCTCAGTGGCCCTTCGGCGCTTCCGCCGCCGGAGCCGTGGCGTTCGTCGGCTCTGCCGGGGCGGCAGTGTTGCCCGCGGGTGCGGCGGCGTTGCCTTCGCCCTCAGCCACGGCGGGTGCCGCTTCGGCCGCGGGGAGCGGCAGGTTCGAGCCCTGCGCATTCAGATAGGCGATGACGTTGGCGCGTTCCTGGGGGTCCGACAGGCCCGCAAAGGTCATCTTGGTGCCGGCAGCGTATTTGCGCGGGCTGGCGAGCCACTCATCCATCGCTTCGAACGTCCAGTTGCCCGGAACGGCCTTGAGCGCTTCGGAATAGGCGAAGCCGGCAACATGGCCATGAGCCTTGCCCATCGACGCCCACAGGTTCGGGCCGACGCCGTTGGCGCCGCCGCTGGTGATCGTGTGGCACGCCGCGCACTTGGCGAACGAGGCCTGGCCCTTGGCGACATCGGCCTTGGCAAGGCGGTTGGCGATCGGCTCGACCGCCGCGGCGCCGCCGCTGCCCTCAGCGCCATCGGCGCTCTCGACCGGATAGCCTTCCTTCTCGGGTGCACCGCTATGGTAGATCATGCCGCTGGCGATCGACAGGCCGAGCGCCGAGGCACAGCCGAACAGGACCCAGCCTGCGATCGTGTTCATGCGATTGTCCATTGCGCGCCCGTTTGCCCCGAAGTTGAAACTTTGGCGGTTCCTTTAGAGTGACGTTCTACGCACCGCAACCCGGGCTTGCTCCGCATTTCGCAGACGGCTAATCGCGCCCGCCAATGGAAAATTTCGCTGCGCCCGCACGCCCGATCGTCGAACGCATGACGCAAGCCGCACTTGCCGAGCCCAGGCGCGCGGTCGCGTTTCAGGGTGCGCCAGGCGCCAACTCGCATATGGCCGTACTTGAAGCCTTTCCCACGGGATTGCCGCTCCCCTGCTTCAGCTTCGAGGATGCAATCGATGCGGTGCGCGACGGCAAAGCCGATTGCGCGATGATTCCGATCGAGAATTCGCTGCACGGCCGCGTTGCCGACATCCATTTCCTGCTGCCCGAATCCGGCCTCACCATCATCGGCGAGCATTTCCTGCCGATCCGATATGCCCTGATGGGCATCGGCGAGCGTGCAGGGATTCGCCAGGCGATGAGTCATCCCCAGGCGCTGGGCCAGTGCCGTCTCTGGCTCAAGGCGCAGGATATCGCGCCGCTGTCCTATCCCGATACCGCGGGCGCCGCGGCGGTGGTGGCCGAGGAGAACGATCCAACGGTCGCCGCGCTGGCGCCACCCGGTGCTGCGCCGCTCTATGGTCTTACGATCTTCGAGAACGATGTCGCCGACGCCGATCACAACATGACCCGCTTCGTCGTGCTGGCACGATCCGCGCCGCCGCTGCGCGATCATGGCATGTTCATGACGACCTTCGTCTTCGAAGTGAAGAACGTGCCCGCCGCACTCTACAAAGCGCTGGGCGGGTTTGCGACCAACGGGGTCAACATGACCAAGCTGGAAAGCTACCAGCGCGGCGGCAGCTTCGCGGCGACCGAATTCTATTGCGACATCGTCGGCCGCCCGGGCGATCCGGCGGTCGATCGCGCGCTCGACGAGCTTCGCTTCCACACCAAGTCCATGCGCGTGCTGGGCACCTATCCGCAGGCGCGCGCACGCCCCGAATAGCGTCTCGCCGGCCCATGTGTCGCCTGCTACCTTTCTGACGGGCTTTGAGGGGGGAAGGATGAGCGAGGAGTTGGAGGACGAGGGCGCGCGTCGCAGCGCGCTGTTCGGATGGCCGCTGCTGCTGGCGCTGCTGGGTTGCCTCGCGCTGATCCTTGGCGCCGCCTTTGCCCCGACGCTGCTGCCGCGCCTCGATTTCTGGACCATGGTGCTCGCCGGTGCGGGTGCCGGACTGGCGCTGTGGCTGCTTGTCCTGCTGGCGGGAAGCCGGACGCGGCAATGGCTGGTCGTGATGGGCGCGCTGATCGCACTGCCCGTCACCGGGGCGCTGGCGGGGCTGGGCGCAGGCCGCATCCATGTCGCGCGGGCGTCGATCGATGCGCGGACCTTCGCGGAGGTCGATATCGCCGCCGACGGCAAGCCGAGCGTCCCCGGCGCCGCCGCTGATCGGGGAAGCGCGTCGGCCGCCTACCTCGCCGCAATCCGCGAGGACGCGGCCGATCTGCGCGCCTATGCCGACGCGATGGGCAAGTTCAACCTGGGCGTGCTCAGCAGCCCCTATCTGCTCCAGCAATCGCCGCAGATCCTGGCGGATTGCGCGTCGATCTCCGGTCTCGAGACGGTGGCGCGGGACCAGAGCCGGCGCGCGCGCGACCGGCGGTCGCGGGCCGCAGAGGCGGTCGACCGCTCAGGCCTGCCCGCCGACGCCAAGCCCGGCGCGCGGGCCATCGTCACTGCGGGGGACGAGGAGGCGATGCTGGCAAACCGGATCGAGATCATCCGCGCCAGCCGCGCGCAGTGCGAGCTGCTCGCACGGCGCAGCTGGCACAATGCGGCGGGCTATTTCGGCTTTGCGAACGGCGGCGATCGCGCGCGATTCGGCGAGACGACCAAGCGGCTGCTGGCCGCCGCCGGCGAGGCCGAACGGCTTCAGCGCGCCGCAGCGGATCAGCGCATCAAGGGCCGCGAACAGGTTCGCGAGGTGCTGATGCGCTGATCCGTTCGGGTCAGTCGGCGAAGAGCAGGACCGGCGTCTCGAGCAGCTTGCGCAGCGCCTGCACATAGCTGGCAGCATCCCAGCCATCGACGACGCGATGGTCGCAACTGATCGACAGGTTCATCAGCTTGGCGCGGACGATATCGTCGCCGACGAAGACCGGGCGTTCGACGATCTTGTTGGGACCGATGATCGCGACTTCCGGCTTGTTGATCACCGGGGTGGTCGCGATGCCGCCGAGCGGGCCGAGCGAGGTGATGGTGATGGTCGAGCCGCTGAGCTCCTCGACCTTCGCCTTGCCGGTGCGCGCGGCTTCGGCGAGGCGGGTGATCTCGGCCGCGAGCTGCCAGACGTTCAGGTCCTGTGCGTCGCGGATCACCGGGACCATCAGGCCCGCATCGGTCTGTGTTGCCATGCCCATGTGCACCCGGCCGTGCCGCGTCACCACGCCCGCCTCGTCATCATAGCGCGCGTTGAGCATCGGGAAGTCGGGCAAGGTGCGGCAGATCGCGGCGATCACGAACGGGAGCATGGTGAGCTTGGGCCGCGCGCCGCGATTGGCGTTGAGGTCCGCGCGCATCTCTTCGAGCGCGGTCACGTCGATCTCGTCGACATAGGTGAAGTGCGGGATGGCGCGCTTTGACGCGGCCATGTTCTCCGCGATCTTGCGGCGCATGCCGATGACCTTGACCGGCACATCCTCCCGCGCACGGCTGGCGTGCGGGGCGTGATAGCCCTGGGCCGAGCCATAGCGCAGGAATGCGTCGAGATCGGCGTGACGGATGCGGTCGCCCTCGGCCGCCTTCACCTGGCTGAGGTCGATGCCGAGATCCTTGGCGCGCTGGCGCACCGCAGGCGAGGCGAGGATGTCGCGGTGCGGTGCGGCGGGGGCTGCAGCCACCGGCTCCGGCGCGGGAGCGGGTGGAGGCGCGGGAGGCGCGGGAGGCGCGACGGGCGCTTCGGGCGCCACAGGCGGCTCGACCGCGGGTGGCGCGGGCGGCGCCTCGACTGCTTCGAGAGCCGGGGCTGCCTCGGGGGATTCGGCGGCATCGCCGTCGGTCTCGACCACGATCAGCGCGGCGCCGATCGCGACCTGGTCGCCGACTTCGCCGGCCAGCTCGACCACGATGCCGGAGACGGGCGATTCCATTTCGACCGTCGCCTTGTCGGTCATCATGTCGGCGACCTGCTGGTCCTCCTCGACTCGATCGCCAACCTTGACGTGCCAGGCGACGATTTCGGCCTCGGCGATGCCTTCGCCGATATCCGGCAGACGAAACGTGAAGCGTGCCATGCGGGTCAGTCCTTCAGGATCTTCTTGAGCGCTTGTCCGATACGGACCGGCCCGGGGAAATATGCCCATTCGAGGCTGTGCGGATAGGGCGTGTCGAAGCCGGTGACGCGTTCGACCGGCGCTTCGAGGTGATAGAAGCAACGCTCCTGCACCAGGCTCGCAAGCTCGGCGCCGAAGCCGCTGGTGCGCGTCGCTTCGTGCACGACCATGCAGCGGCCGGTTTTCCTCACCGATTCCTCGATCGTCTCGATGTCGAGCGGGACGAGCGTGCGCAGGTCGATGATCTCGGCGTCGATGCCCATCTCCTCGACCGTCGCCTTCACCACATGCACCATCGTGCCGTAGGCGAGCACGGTCAGCGCCTCACCCGGACGGACGATCGCGGCCTTGCCCAGCTCGACGCGGTAATAGCCCTCGGGCACCTCGCCGCCCGGATGCTTCGACCAATTCTCGGCCGGGCGATCCCAATGGCCGTTGAACGGGCCGTTGTAGATGCGCTTGGGCTCGAAGAAGATGACCGGGTCATTGTCCTCGATCGACGCGATCAGCAGGCCCTTGGCGTCGTACGGAGTCGACGGGATCACCGTCTTGACGCCCGAGACATGGGTGAAGATCCCCTCGGGCGACTGCGAGTGCGTCTGCCCGCCGAAGATGCCGCCGCCATAGGGCGAGCGGATCGTCAGCGGCGCGGTGAACTGTCCGCCGGAACGGTAGCGCAGCCGCGCCGCTTCGGAGACGAGCTGGTCGAGCGCGGGATAGATATAATCCGCGAACTGGATCTCCGGCACCGGGCGCAAGCCGTACGCACCCATGCCGATGGCGACGCCGACAATGCCGCATTCGGTGATCGGGGTGTCGAACACCCGTGTCTTGCCATGCTTCGCCTGCAGCCCCGCGGTGGCGCGGAACACGCCGCCGAAATAGCCGACATCCTCGCCCATCACGATGACGTCGGGATCGCGCGCCATCATCACGTCGAGTGCGGAATTGATCGCCTGGATCATGTTCATGCGGGTGCCGGCACCCGCTTCGCCGGTGGCGGTTTCGCTCACGATTGCCTCGCTCATTGCTTGCGCGCCCAGGGACGGCCCGAAGCCTCTTCCTCATCGAGCATCATCTGGCGCTGCTCGCGCAGGTGCCAGGGCATCTCCTCGAACACGCCGTCGAACAGCGAATCGAGCGGCTGGTGCAGGCCATGGCCGAGGATGCCGTTCTTCTCGGCTTCCTTCTGCGCCACCTTCACCTGCTCGGCGAGCTCCCGGTCCATCTCGACATGGCGTTCCTCGTCCCATTCACCGATCGCGATCAGATGCGCCTTGAGGCGTGCGATCGGATCGCCGAGCGGCCAGGCGGTCGGCTCGCCCGCGCTGCGATACTGGGTGGGATCGTCGGAGGTCGAATGGCCTTCGGTGCGATAGGTGAAATGCTCGATCAGCGTCGGGCCCTGGTTGGTCCGCGCGCGCTCGGCCGCCCACAAGGTCGCGGCATAGACCGCGAGCGCGTCGTTGCCGTCCACCCGCAGCCCGGCGATGCCATAACCCAACGCGCGCGCGGCAAACGTCGTCGCCTCCGCACCGGCAAAGCCCGAGAAGCTCGAGATCGCCCATTGATTGTTGACGACGTTGAGGATGACCGGTGCCTTATACACGGTGGCGAAGGTCAGCGCCGAGTGGAAGTCGCCCTCCGCGGTCGAACCCTCGCCGCACCAGGTCGCGGCGATGCGCGTGTCGCCCTTGGCGGCGCTCGCCATCGCCCAGCCCACCGCCTGCGGATATTGAGTGGTGAGGTTGCCCGAGATCGAGAAGAAGCCCTTCTCCTTCGACGAGTACATGATCGGCAGCTGCTTGCCCGCCAGATCGTCGCCCTTGTTGGAGTAGATCTGGTTCATCATCTGCACGAGGCTGTAGCCGCGCGCGATCAGCAGGCCCTGCTGGCGATAGCTCGGGAAGCACATGTCGTCGCTGGCCAGCGCGTGCGCTGCCGCGATCGCCACCGCTTCCTCGCCGGTGCACTTCATGTAGAAGCTGGTCTTGCCCTGACGCTGCGCCCGGAACATGCGTTCGTCGAACGCACGCACCAGCGCCATGTCATGGAGCATTTTGCGCAGCGTATCGGGGTCGAGCTTGGGATTCCACGGGCCGACCGCCTGGCCGTTGTCGTCGAGGACGCGGACCAGCGTGTAAGCGAGCTCATGGAAGCTGGAAGGGTCGGCGGCAGTGTCGGGCCGGGACTGTGCGCCGGCGGGCGGCACCGCGACCTCGGTGAAATCGACCGCATCGCCCGGCCGGAATTTCGGCTCGGGCACATGCAGGCTGAGCGGCGGCAGATTGGCGCGCTTGGCGTCCACGGTCATGCTCTCTCCAGCGTTAGAAGGCCTCCGGGTCGCCGTTCGGCGCGCGGAATATGATTTCAAGGCCTCGTTATATTCTTTCACTGCCCGAGTCGAGATGGGACAGCAACACTGTCGTGAATTTCATTCTACTCTGCGGTGAACGGATAGGCGAATCGGCCCTTTCCCCGATGACGATCCCCTCCTAATGGGGAGGTTTGAGGACAAACTTCGCTGGGGAGCGAGACACATGAAACTGATGGCCGGCAATTCGAACCTGCCGCTCGCCCAGGCGATCGCCTCCTATCTCGAGATTCCGCTGACGCAGGCGAATGTCCGCCGCTTCGCCGACGAGGAGATTTTCGTCGAAATTCTCGAGAACGTCCGCGGCGAGGACGTGTTCGTGCTCCAGTCGACCGCTTACCCTGCGAACGACAATCTCATGGAGCTGTTGATCATGATCGATGCGCTGCGCCGCGCATCGGCCAAGCGTATCACCGCGGTGCTCCCCTATTTCGGCTATGCCCGTCAGGACCGGAAGCCCGGCCCGCGTACGCCGATCTCGGCCAAGCTGGTCGCCAACCTCATCACCACCGCGGGCGCCAACCGCGTCCTCTCGGTCGACCTTCACGCCGGTCAGATCCAGGGCTTTTTCGACATCCCGACCGACAACCTCTTCGCCGCACCGGTGATGAGCGAGGACATCAAGGCGCGCTTCTCGGACAAGAATCTGATGGTCGTCTCGCCTGACGTCGGCGGCGTGGTGCGCGCGCGTGCGCTCGCCAAACGGCTGGAGAACGCGCCGCTGGCGATCGTCGACAAGCGCCGCGAAAAGGCCGGCGAATCCGAGGTGATGAACATCATCGGCGACGTCGAAGGCCGCTTCTGCATCCTGATCGACGATATCGTCGATTCGGCGGGTACGCTGTGCAATGCCGCCGCGGCACTCAAGGCGGCCGGCGCCGAGGGCGTGGTCGCCTATTGCACCCATGGCGTGCTTTCGGGTGGCGCGGTCGCGCGCGTCGATGGGTCGGAGCTCAGCGAGCTCGTGATCACCGATTCGATCGGCAACCATGCAATCGTCGGCGAAGCGCAGCGCATCCGCCACCTTACCATCGCCCCGCTGATCGCCGAAGCGATCCGCCGCATTGCCGACGAAAGCTCGGTCTCCAGCCTGTTCGACTGAGCCGAACGCGGTCTTTCTAGCGCTCCGTCGTACTGAACTTGTTTCAGCATCCACCGTGCCGCCCGCGCTCAGCTGGCTGGGGAGAAGTGCCTGAAACGGTCCTGGGTGAGGGTAGAGGCGCGATGAGCGCCGGCTCCCTTCATCCCAGCGCCTTCCACACCAGCACCGCGCCCACCGCAATCATCAGCCAGTAGATCGCGGTGTAGAAGCGGTCGGGCGAAACCCGCCGCACCAGCCATACGCCCGCGAAAGTCGATGCGATTGCGACCGGCAGCAGGGTCACGGAGGTCAGCAGATTCTCCCGCGTGAACTGGCCGAGCGCGAGATAGGCGGGCACCTTGATCCAGTTGACCAGCGCGAAATAGATCGCGGTCGTTCCCACCAGCATGTCGCGCGGCAGGCGGCGCGGCAGCACCCAGAGCTGCCAGGGCGGTTGTCCTGCATGGGCGATCTGACTGGTGAAGCCCGAGGCGATTCCGAACAGCGACCCGACCCAGCCGGGCGAGGTCGAGGCTGCGGCGGCGCCGAGCCGGTCGCGCCACAGGCGATACGCGCCGAACAGCATCGAGATGCCGCCGACCATCGCCAGCACGGCGTCTGCCGAAACGCTGGCGGCGTACCAATAGCCCAACGCGATCCCGACCACCGCGCCCGCCAGTGTCCACCCCAGCACGAACCCGTCGATGTGCCGCCGGAACGCCCAGACGCCCACCACGTCCTGCGCGATCAGCAATGGAAGCAGGATCGCGGCGGCCTGAACCGGATCGGTGGCAAAGGCGATCATCGGCAGCGACAGCGCGCCCGCGCCGGCGAACCCACCCTTGGAAAGGCCGAGCAGCGCGACGGCGGGAATCGCCAGCGCGTAGAAGAGCGGGTCGGCGATCAGGAGCGTGCGGCCGGCACGCGCACCCCGGCATTGCCGCGCGCGTTCAGCTCGGCCTTGAGCTTCTCCGGCGCGGGCGCCCAGAGGAAGCCGAAGCTGACCGTGCCGTCCTTGCTCTCGACCGCGTGGTGCAGCCGGTGGGCCTGAACGATACGCTTCATATAGCGCGAGCGCGGCACATAGCGGTGGTCGATTCGGCGATGAACGATGACGTCATGGAAGCCGAGATAGATTGCGCCATAGGCGGCGATCCCGCCACCGATCCAGGTAAGGCCAGGCCACCAGTTGAGCTGTACCCCGGCATAGAGCAGGCCGATCGAGGGGATGGCGAAGATCACGGCATAGAGATCGTTGAGTTCGAACATGCCGGTACTGGGTTCGTGATGGCTTTTGTGCAGGAACCAGCCCGGCCCGTGCATCACCCAACGGTGGGCGGCATAGGCGACGCCCTCCATCAGCGCGATGGTGCCGAGAAACAGCAGGATGCCGATTGCGGGACTCATGGTGGGCGATATAGCGCTGCGCCATGCGAAGCGCACCTCTTCTCCTGATCGTCTTGTCCCTTTCCGGCTGCGCGGTGCCGGAGGCGCGGCTGCGCACGGGCCTGGTCAATGCCGGCCTGTCGCGCCCGCTTTCGGCGTGCATGGCCGAGCGGATGGTCGATCGGCTCTCGCTGACACAGCTGATGCGCATCGCCGATCTGCCCAAGGCGCGCGAGGCCGAGTCGGTGGATCGGTTCCTGCATCGTATCCGCTCGCTTGGCGACCCGGAGATCGTTGCGGTAGCGACCAGCTCTGCGGCGCTTTGCGCCACGGGATACGGACGAGGCTAACAGGCTACGAAATACAAGGCTTTTGGCAGCAACATCGGGTCGTCCGGCTTTTTATTGCAATTACGTCGCAATATCATACAATGCGTATTTGATTCCCGCAGGCCGCTGTGCTTAAGGCGGGCGGATTTTGCTGCAACGCAAGGGATCTGCCCCATGAACATCCACGAATATCAGGCCAAGGAACTGCTGGCGAAGTTCGGCGCGCCGATCGCCGCCGGCCACGCCGCCTTCACCGTCGAAGAGGCGGTCGAAGCCGCGAAGAAGCTGCCCGGGCCGCTGTTCGTCGTGAAGTCGCAGATCCATGCCGGCGGCCGCGGCAAGGGCAAGTTCAAGGAACTCGGCCCTGATGCGAAGGGCGGTGTTCGCCTCGCCTTCTCGCTTGACGAGGTCCGCGCGCACGCCACCGACATGCTCGGCAACACGCTGGTGACGATCCAGACGGGTGAGGCCGGCAAGCAGGTCAACCGCCTCTACGTCACCGACGGCGCCGACATCGCCAAGGAATTCTACCTCGCGCTCCTCGTCGATCGCACGACCAGCCGCATCGCCTTCGTCGTCTCGACCGAAGGCGGCATGGATATCGAGGAAGTCGCGCATTCGACGCCCGAGAAAATCCACAGCTTCGCGGTCGATCCCGCCACCGGCTTCATGCCGCATCACGGCCGCGCCGTCGCTGCCGCGCTGGGCCTGACCGGCGATCTCGCCAAGCAGGCGGCCAAGGTCGCCTCCTCGCTTTACGCGGCCTTCCTCGCCACCGATGCCGAGCAGATCGAGGTCAATCCGCTCGCGCTGACCGAGCAGGGCAACCTCCTCGTTCTCGACGCCAAGGTCGGCTTCGACGGCAACGCCATGTTCCGCCACAAGGACCTGATGGAACTGCGTGACACCACCGAAGAGGATCCGATGGAGCTCGAGGCGTCGAAGTACGACCTCGCCTATATCAAGCTCGACGGCGACATCGGCTGCATGGTCAATGGTGCCGGGCTCGCCATGGCGACGATGGACATCATCAAGCTCAACGGCATGTTCCCGGCAAACTTCCTCGACGTCGGCGGCGGCGCCTCGAAGGAGAAGGTCACCGCGGCGTTCAAGATCATCCTCGCCGACCCCGCGGTGAAGGGCATCCTCGTCAACATCTTCGGCGGGATCATGAAGTGCGACATCATCGCCGAGGGCATCGTCGCCGCGGCCAGGGAAGTGAACCTCTCGGTTCCGCTCGTCGTCCGCCTCGAAGGCACCAATGTCGAGGAAGGCAAGGCCATCCTCGCCAATTCGGGCCTTGCGATCGTTCCGGCCAACGATCTGGGCGATGCCGCACGCAAGATCGTCGCGGAGGTCAAGCAGGCCGCCTGAGGCCGCTTGCCGAGCCAGAAGCAAGAGGGGCGGGCCGGCCGGCGCGCCCCTTTTTGCTGGGTGGTGTCCGGGCTTGGCCTATCTCGCGCCGGCTTGGCGAGGATCTGCAACGCCCCGCAGCTGCGATACATCTGCGCCGCTTGCGCCTTGGGGCGGCGGATTTCGACGGTTCTTCAGGGCTATTCCGCCGACCGGGCGTTGTGTCTCGGATGCTTCCGAGGCGGGCGGCGGGGTCCGCGCCGGCTCTGGGGCAGGTGTCTGACCCATGCACGTCGTGATGAAGGTCGGAGCCGCCATCACCATCGCGCGGCGAATGAACGCAATGCGGCGGCGTCTCATATGTTCCTCCCTGATCCTGATCCCTTCGTTGCGGATTGGCAATGAATGACGAGTGAACCGTCGCTACGACAGGCGGAGGCTTCCATACCGTACTTGCGAAAAATAGAGAATCACTACAAGAATGCCGCAGACCCGATGCGGCAAAACAGCAATTTCGGGTTGCGCCCGCGCGGAAAATGCTGGCCAAGCGGGCAACGAAAATGTGATAGCGGCCGCCGAGGGTTGCCAAGGAGAAGGGCAAGGCCGTGGCGGTCAAGTTTTTGTCGTCGCCCCCACGGGCCTCCGGTCGTTAGAAGCCGGGGAACATGGGCGGTGCGAGCCGGTTCTTCTCTGTGGAATTTGGTCCTGATGCGTTGGGAAGGAATGCGATGAAAGTCTTGGTGCCGGTCAAGCGCGTGCTTGACTATAATGTGAAGCCTCGGGTGAAGGCCGACGGGACGGGGGTCGACCTCGCCAACGTCAAGATGAGCATGAACCCGTTCGACGAGATCGCCGTCGAAGAGGCGATCCGCCTCAAGGAAAAGGGCGCGGCGACCGAGATCGTCGTGGTCTCGATCGGCGAGGCCAAGGCGCAGGAAACGCTGCGGACCGCGCTCGCGATGGGCGCCGACCGGGCGATCCTGATCCAGTCCGACGGCCCGGTCGAGCCGCTCGGCGTCGCCAAGCTCCTTGCCAAGGTTGCCGCCGACGAGGCCCCCGGCCTGATCATTCTGGGCAAGCAGGCGATCGACGACGACAATAACCAGACCGGCCAGATGCTGGGCGCGCTGCTCGGCTGGGCCCAGGGCACTTTCGCGTCGAAGGTAGAGGTTGCGGGCGACAGTGTCGATGTTACGCGCGAAGTCGATGGCGGCCTTGAGACGGTGAAGCTCAAGCTTCCCGCGATCGTCACCACCGATCTTCGCCTCAACGAGCCGCGTTACGCCTCGCTGCCCAACATCATGAAGGCCAAGAGCAAGCCGCTTGATCAGAAGACGCCTGCTGATTTCGGGGTCGATGTCGCGCCGCGCCTTACCGTGGTGAGCGTTGCCGAGCCGGCCAAGCGCCAGGCGGGCGTCAAGGTTGCGGATGTGGATGAACTTGTCGCCAAGCTGAAGGCGCTGGGAGTTGCGAAATGAGCGTGCTGGTCTGGGTCGAACACGACAATGCGTCGGTCAAGGACGCGACGCTCTCTGCGGTGACTGCCGCGGGCAAGCTGGGTGATGTCGTCGCGCTGGTCGCGGGGCAGGGCGCGCAGGGCGTGGCCGATGCCGCGGCGAAGATCGCCGGCGTGTCGAAGGTGCTGCTGGCGGATGACGCCGCCTATGGCCACGCATTGGCCGAGAATGTCGCGCCGCTCGTCGCGGAGCTGATGGCCGGCTACGACGCTTTCGTCGCGCCCGCCACCACCACCGGCAAGAACATCGCGCCGCGCGTCGCCGCGCTGCTCGATGTCATGCAGATCAGCGAAGTGCTCTCGGTCGAGAGCGCCGACACCTTCACCCGCCCGATCTATGCCGGCAACGCGATCGCCACGGTCAAGTCGGCGGACGCCAAGAAGGTCCTTACCGTGCGCGGCACCGCGTTCGAAAAGGCCGCGGCGGAAGGCGGCAGTGCCTCGGTGGAAGCCGTATCGGGCAAGGGCGATTCGGGTCTCTCCAGCTTCGTCGGCGCCGAAATCGCCAAGTCGGAGCGCCCGGAGCTGACCAGCGCCAAGGTGATCGTCTCGGGCGGCCGCGCGCTCGGCTCGTCCGAGCAGTTCCATGGCCTGATCGATCCGCTCGCCGACAAGCTCGGCGCCGCGGTCGGCGCGAGCCGCGCTGCGGTCGATGCGGGCTATGCCCCCAACGACTATCAGGTCGGCCAGACCGGCAAGATCGTCGCACCGGAAGTCTATGTCGCGATCGGCATTTCGGGCGCGATCCAGCACCTTGCCGGCATGAAGGATTCGAAGACCATCATCGCCATCAACAAGGATGAGGACGCCCCGATCTTCCAGGTCGCGGACCTCGGCCTCGTGGGCGATCTGTTCAAGATCGTTCCGGAGCTGACCGAGAAGCTCTGAGCGGGCGCGGGTCGTTCACGGTCCGCTAGCCTTTGAACAGGATGGGGCGGTTCGCCTTCGGGCGGCCGCCCTTTCCGTGCTTCCGGATCTTGATCGCCTGGTCGATGCCTTGCCGGCCGGACAGGCGGGCCTGCGCTTGCGCGGTACCGCCGGCCTCGCGGGCCTGCTCGATCCGGGTTCGACGATTGCATCGGTCGCAGCCGGGGTGCTGGGGCCAAACGCACGTCCTGTGCGGGCGATCCTGTTCGATAAATCGCCGGGAACCAACTGGTCGCTGGCATGGCATCAGGATCGGACGATCGCGGTCCGTCAGCGGATCGACACACCGGACTTCGGCCCGTGGTCGACGAAGCGGGGGCTTCAGCATGTCGAGCCGCCATTCGGCCTGATCGAACGCATGGTGACGGTTCGGATTCACATCGACGATGTGCCCGAGGACAATGCGCCTCTCCTTGTGGCGCCCGGATCGCACAGGCTGGGGCGGATCGCCGAGGATCGGATCGAGGCAGCAGTTGCGGCTTGCGGTGTCGCCACCTGCCTCGCGGATCGCGGCGATATCTGGCTCTATGCGACGCCGATTCTGCATGCCTCGGCGGCGGGGCATCATCTGCATCGGCGCGTGCTGCAGGCCGATTACTCGCGGGACGAATTGCCGGGACAGCTCGAATGGCTTGGCATCTAGGCGCTAGAAACAGGTAAGGCCCGTCGCTTTCGCGGCGGGCCTCCCTGGACGATCCATTCCGCGTGGGTCTGGGTCGTCAACATGCTCTTTCTCATCGATCAAGCTAGGTAAGAACGTCGCTTTCGCCATTTGGTTCCGAAGAATCTTTGCGATCAGCATCGTCGCCCCGGGCGTCCTGCCACGGCCGCGCGAAACGCAGCACGAGGAAGCCGGCTACAGCCGACAGGATCGATCCGGCGAGCACGCCGATCTTCACCTCGTCGATCAGTTCGGGGCTGTCGGGGAAGGCAAGGCCACCGATGAACAGGCTCATGGTGAAGCCGATCCCGCACAGCATCGCGACACCATAGATCTGGGTCCAGGTGGCGCGGCCCGGGGGGCAGGCGAACCCGGTCTTCGCGGCGATCCACACGCTGCCGAAAATGCCGGCCTGCTTGCCGATGAACAGGCCGGCGGCGATACCGAGCGGGAGTGGCGCGAGCAGGATCGCGGGCGACATGCCGGCCAGGCTCACGCCCGCATTGGCAAAGCCGAACAGCGGCACGATGACGAACGCGACCCAAGGCGCGAGCGCATGCTCCAGAATATGCAGCGGCGAATCCGCGGCGTCGGGCGCACCGGGCGAGGGCTTTACCGGGATCATCATCGCGGTCAGCACGCCCGCGACGGTGGCATGCACGCCGGACAGGAACACGAAGTACCAGAGCAGCGCGCCGAGCAGCAGATAGGGCCACAGCTTCGTCACCCCGCTGCGGTTCAGCACATGCATCACCACCAGCACCAGCGCGCCGGCCGCCAGCGCGAGCGAGCCAAGGCTCTTGGTATAGGCGAGCGCGATGATCGCGACCGCGCCCATGTCATCGACGATCGCGACCGTGGTGAGGAACAGCTTGAGCGAGGCGGGCGCGCGCTTGCCCAGCAGCGCGAGCACGCCGATCGCGAAAGCGATGTCGGTCGCGGCCGGGATCGCCCAGCCGGGTGCGAGCGGTCCGCCGCCGGTGATGGCAAGATAGATCAGCGCGGGTACGACCATGCCTGCCGCGGCCGCGACGACGGGCAGCCGCCGGTCGTCCCAGCTGGAGAGCTGGCCATCGACGAACTCGCGCTTGATCTCGAGGCCGACGAGCAGGAAGAACACCGCCATCAGCGCGTCGTTGATCCACAGATGCACCGTCATCGGCCCGTATTTGGGGCTGATGACCGGTCCGGTCTCCCAATGGAGCAGGTGGAAATAGTCCGCGGACAGCCCCGGCAGATTGGCGACCAGCATCGCCAGTGCCGCCGCCGCGATCAGCAGGATACCGCCTGCCGCCTCGCTCTTCATGAAGGTGCGAAGTGCCGAAGGAGCCGTGCGCCTCGTCGTGTTCGCCATGTTGCTCCCCGTTCTGGTGAAAGCCCCTGCCTAACGGCTGGAACCACGGCGGCAAAGTCCCTAACCTTCGCGCATGGCCACCATCGCTCGCCCCCGCCGCAACCCGTTGTCGCTCTGGTGGCGGGGAACCGTCGTCGCTTCGGTCGATCATGCCGAGGTGCTGGAAAAAGTGCGCGGCGAAGCGGCGTGGAATGGCCGCTACGTCTTCATGGTCTTGATGTCGGCGGGCATCGCGGTGCTCGGCCTGCTGCTCTCGTCGCCAGCGGTGGTGATCGGCGCGATGCTGATCTCGCCGTTGATGGGGCCGATCATCGGCCTGGGCTTCGGCCTTGCCACCTTCGACGGGGACGAGATCCGCCGATCGGGCATGGCGCTGGCGCTGGGCACGGTGATCGCGGTGGGGTTCACCGCGTTGCTGGTGCTGCTCTCGCCGCTCCAGAACGTGACGTCGGAGATCGCCGCGCGCACCCGGCCCAATCTGTTCGACCTGCTCGTCGCGCTCTTCTCCGCCCTCGCCGGGGCCTATGCGATGATCCGCGGGCGCGAGGGCACGGTGGTCGGCGTCGCCATCGCCACCGCGCTGATGCCGCCGCTCGCGGTGGTCGGCTTCGGCCTCGCCACCTGGAACGGCACGGTGTTCGGCGGCGCGCTGCTGCTGTTCCTCACCAACCTCATCACCATCGCGATCTCGGCGGCGGTGATCGCACGCCTCTACGGCTTCGGGTCCGCGCTCTCGCCCAAGCAGACGATGCTTCAGACGGTGCTGGTGATCGCCGCACTGATCGCCTTCGCGATCCCGCTCGGACTGGCGCTGCGCCAGATCGCGTGGGAGACGACCGCCTCGCGCCAGGCGCGCGAGGTGATATCGAGCCAGTTCGAGGGCGGGGTGCGCCTGGCCCAGCTCGAACTCGACTATGCGCACGAGCCGCTCCGGGTGAGTGCGACGGTGCTGACCCGGCAGCTGCGCCCCGATGCCGGGCGGGGTGCAGCGGCGACGCTCGAACAGCTGTTCGGACGCGAGGTGGACGTGGCGCTCGAGCAGGTGCGCGTCGGCACCGGCGCTCAGGCGGAGGCCGCGCAGGTTTCCGCTGCGCAGAACCAGCGTGTCGCGGCGGCGGATGCGGCGGCGGCGCGGACCGCCGAGCAGCTTGCGCTGGTCGCAGGTGTCGCACCCGATGCGGTGCTGATCGACCGCGATGCCCAGCGCGCGGTGGTGACTGCCGCACCCCTGATCGGCGCCGGGATCGGCGTCTATCGCACGCTTGAGGCGCGGGTCGCCGCGAGCGCATCGGACTGGACCATCACATTGACTCCGCCGGCCGCGGCATTGCCCGACGTCGCGCAGCGCGACGGCAAGCCCGATCCCGACGCGCTCGCGACCGCGATCTGGGGTGCACAGCGGCTCAATCTGCCGATCGGCGTGTCGGGACCGGGCGCGGCGGCGGTGGTCGAGGCGCTGACCGCCGCCGGTGTCCGTGCGAGCACGGTTACCGGCACCGGATCGGGCAATGCCGCCCGGCTGCGCTGGCTCGCGCCGGCCGTCGAGTAACGCTCAGCCCGCTTTCGCCAGTGCCTCGGCGATCAGCTTCCGGCTGTTCTCGATGCCATAGAGCGCGATGAAGCTGCCCATGCGCGGCCCCTGCGAGCTGCCCAGCAGCGTCTCGTACAGCGCCTTGAACCAGTCGCGCAGCTCGGCGAAGTCACCGGTCTTGCCGATCTCATAGACGATGTTCTGGATATCCTCGGCGCTCGCATCGGCGGGCAGTGCGGCGAGATCGGCGTCGAGCCGCTTGAGTGCCGCCACCTCGACGCCCATGGGCGCGCGGCGGTTCAGCGTCGGCGCGATGAAGTCGCGGCCATAGGCCAGCGCATAGCCGATCAGCGCGTCGAGCGCCGGATGCTTCTCGGGCGTCGCATCGGGGACGTAGTTGGCGAGATAGCCCCAGACCTGCTCCTTGCTCGCCTCGCCCATCACCCCGACGAGGTTGAGGAGCAGGCCGAACGTCACCGGCAGAGTCTCGCCCGGAACATCGCCATTATGGACATGGTGGACCGGGTTGCCGAGCTTCTGCTCGACCGGCTGGTTCGGATAGTTGCCGCGGAACTGCCAGTAATCGTCCACCGCGCGCGGGATCACGCCCATATGCAGCGCCTTGGCCTTCTTCGGCTCGCGATAGATGTAGAAAGCGAGGCTCTCGTCCGGGCCATAGGTCAGCCACTGTTCGAGACTGAGGCCATTGCCCTTGGACTTGGAGATCTTCTCGCCCTTCTCGTCGAGGAACATCTCATAGTTGAAGCCCTCGGGCGGGCGGCCGCCCATCACGCGCGCGATCTTGCCGGACTGGATCACCGAATCGATCAGGTCCTTGCCTGCCATCTCATAGTCGACGCCCAATGCGACCCAGCGCATCGCCCAGTCGACCTTCCACTGCAGCTTGGCCTTGCCGCCCAGGATCGTCTGCTCGATCCGCTCGCCCTCGTCCATGAAGGCGATCATGCCGGTTTCCGGATCGAGCACCTCGACCGGGACCTGGAGCACGATTCCCGAGTTCGGGCTGATCGGCAGGACCGGGGAATAGGTCGCCTGGCGCTCGGCGCGCAGCGTCGGCAGCATCACATCCATGATGCCCTGATAGGAACGCAGGACGAGCTTGAGCGCCTCGTCGAAATTGCCGCCGGTATAATAGTCGGTCGAGGAGACGAACTCATAGTCGAAGCCGAACCGGTCGAGGAACTCGCGCAGCATCGCATTATTGTGATGCGCGAAGCTCTCATATTTCTCGAACGGGTCGGGCACCTTGGTCAGCGGCTTGCCGAGATACTGGGCGAGCATCTCCTTGTTCGGGACATTGTCGGGCACCTTGCGCAGGCCGTCCATGTCGTCGCTGAACGCGATCAGGCGGGTGGGCGCGTCCGACAGCGTCTCGAACGCGCGGCGGACCATCGTCGTGCGCAGCACTTCGTTGAACGTGCCGATATGCGGCAGGCCCGAGGGGCCGTAGCCGGTCTCGAACAGTACCGGTTCGCCGCCGGGCTTGCCGTCCGGATAGCGTTTCAGCAGCTTGCGCGCCTCCTCATAGGGCCAGGCCTTGGAGGTGAGGGCGGCGTCACGAAATGCGGAGTCGATCATGGCAAGCCGGTGCGCGATGCCGTCATGTTTTGCAAGGCTGAGCGCCCGGAAAACGGGTGGGGGTGCGGAAGAGACTGGCCTTTACCCGATGTTGTTGATAATCGCTCGCATTATGAGTCTTCCCCTGGCGCGCGCGGCGCGCAATGTACCTGCGACGGTTGCGTCGGTTGACTGGAATTCGCTCGATCCGTCGGAGGCGCGCCGCCTGCGCGAATTCGGGCTGGACGAGGGCGTCGAGGTCGAGCTGGTCAAGCCCAATGGCTGGCTGGGCGGACCGGCGGCGGTACGGATCGGGCGGATGACCGTGGCGCTGCGCCGCCATGTCACCGAAGCGATTCGGGTCGCGGTGGCAGCGGAATGAACCAGTCCCCGCTCGTTGCGCTGGTCGGTAACCCCAATGCCGGGAAGACCGCGCTGTTCAACGCGCTGACCGGGGCGCGGCAAAAGGTCGGCAACTATCCCGGGGTCACCGTCGAGCGGCATGCCGGCCGCATGGCGCTCGACGACGGGCGGCCGGTGGAACTGGTCGATCTCCCCGGCACCTACAGCCTCGACCCCTCGAGCCCCGACGAGGCGGTGACCCGCGACGTCGTACTCGGCAAGCAGGATGGCGAACGGCTTCCCGACGCGCTGATCGTGGTGGCCGACGCGAGCAACATCGAAAATCACCTGCGCTTCGTGCTTCAGCTGCGCCAGCTTGGCCGGCCGATGGTGCTGGCGCTCAACATGATCGACATGGCGACGCGCGACGGCCTGACGATCGACACCGACACACTGTCGGCCGAGCTCGGCGTGCCGGTGGTGAGCACCGTCGCGGTGCGCAAGCGCGGTCTCGAAGAACTGCGCGCGGCGCTCGCGGGGGTGCTCGCCGGCGCCCGGCCTGCGCCGCCCGAAGCACCCGACGCGGACATCACCCATTTCCAGCGCGACGCGCGCCGTATCGCGAAAGTCGCGATCACCGATCAGCCGCGCGGCCGCGCCTTCACGCGCGCAGTGGACAGCGTCGTGCTGCATCCCGTCGCGGGACCGATCATTCTCGCCACGATCATGCTGGTCATGTTTCAGGCGGTGTTCGCCTGGTCCGAAGCGCCGATCGGCTGGATCGAGGGCTTCCAGGGCTGGCTGGCCGAAGCCGCGGCGGCGAACCTGCCCGCAAGCTTCCTGCGCGACCTGCTGATCGAAGGCATCATCAACGGCGTCGGATCGGTGGTGGTGTTCCTGCCCCAGATCGTGATCCTGTTCCTGTTCATCCTGATCCTCGAGGCGTCGGGCTATATGGTCCGTGCGGCATTGCTGATGGACCGGCTGATGTCCGGCGTCGGCCTGTCGGGCCGGGCATTCATCCCGTTGCTCTCCTCCTTCGCCTGCGCGATCCCCGGCATCATGGCCGCGCGCTCGATCGACGATCCCAAGGAACGGCTGACGACGATCCTGATCGCACCGCTGATGACCTGTTCGGCGCGGCTTCCGGTCTATGCGGTGATCATCGGCGCGTTCATCCCGGCGACCAGTCTCGGCTGGGGGATCGGATTGCAGGGGCTGGTGCTGTTCGGCCTGTATGTCTTCGGCATCGTCGGTGCGATCGCCGCCGCTTTCGTGCTGCGACTCACCGCGACCAAGGGCAAGAGCAGCGGCTTCATGATGGAGCTGCCGCGCTACCAGCTTCCCGCACTTCGCGACCTGTGGATCGGCCTGTGGCAGCGCGCCTGGCTGTTCCTGCGCCGTGCGGGCACGATCATCATGGGCGTCACCGTCGCCCTGTGGCTGCTCGCCTCCTACCCTGTCGCGCCGGAGGGCGTGAAGCAGAGCGAATATTCGGTCGCCGGCCGCATCGCCTCGGGCCTTGAGGTCGTGCTGAAGCCGATCGGCTTCAATCATGAGATGAGCCTCGCCGTGATCCCTGCGATGGCGGCGCGCGAGGTCGCGGTGTCTGCGCTCCAGACGGTCTATTCGATCGATGCCGAAGCGGATGAAGAGGGTGAAGCGCTCGGCACCCAGCTGTCGGCGCGCTGGTCGCTCCCGACGGCGCTCGCCTTCCTCGCCTGGTTCGTATTCGCGCCGCAATGCCTGTCGACCATCGCGGTCGCGAGGCGCGAGACCAATGGCTGGAAATGGCCGACGGTGATGATCGTCTATCTGTTCGCGCTGGCCTATATCGCCGCGGGCGTCACCTATTGGACGGCAACCGCGATCGGGCTTTAGTCGCGTTTCGACTCGTCGATCGCGCGCTCGATCCGGGTGCGTTCGGCGTCGTCGCGTGCCTTCTCGGCCTTGGTCCGCCCGAACTTCGCACGGTTCTCCACAGCCTTTGCGGCACCTGCCGCCCTGGCTTTGGCCTTGCGGGCCTTGTTCAGGTTGATGATCTCGGCCATTCCTGCGGCAACACTACAGATCTCAAGGCGGAGTTGAAATGGCGGGCAGCGTCAACAAGGTGATCCTGGTCGGCAATCTCGGGCGCGATCCCGAAAGCCGGTCCTTCTCGAATGGCGGCAAGGTGGTCGAACTGCGCGTCGCCACGTCCGAGACGTGGAAGGATCGCAACTCGGGCGAGCGCAAGGAGCGCACCGAGTGGCACACGGTGAAGCTCTTTTCCGAAGGCCTCGCCAATGTCGCCGAGCGCTATCTGCGCAAGGGTTCGAAAGTCTATCTCGAAGGCCAGCTCCAGACCCGCAAATGGCAGGACCAGTCGGGTGCCGACCGCTATTCGACCGAGATCGTGCTGCAGGGCTTCGACGCCAAGCTGGTAATGCTCGACGGACCCGGCGGCGGCCAGGGTGGCGGCGGCATGGGCGGCGGTGGCGGCTCGCGCGACGACTGGGGCGGCGGCAATGACGACTTCGCCGGTCAGTCGAGCAGCCGTAGCGGCGGTTCCTCGGGCGGCGGCTATGGCGGCGGCGGTCGCGGCGGCAGCGGCGGCGCGCCTGCCGGCGGCGGCTTCCCCGACGATCTCGACGACGACGTGCCGTTCTGAGGGGAGCGCCGGTGCGGTCAGCTCGCTAAGGACGGCGCCTTGCAGTGGCGGTCGATAAAGGCCTGATGGGTCGGCATCGCCGCCGCGACATCGGCGTTCACCTCCTCGATGTCGCGCATGAACGCGATCACGTCCTCGTCGGGGATCATGTCGACGACCGGGTCGTAGGTCATCGCCATTCCCTGACCGAGCAGCACCTGAACCCAGCTCTCCTCGCGGAACAGCTCGGCCTTGCCGTGGACGAAGAAGCGGGCCGAGGCGCGGAACAGCTCAAGCCGCTCGGCGAGGCTGTCGGGCACCTCCATATGCCGGACATGCGCCCAGAAGGGCGTGTCCTCGCGATTGGTGACCTTGTAGTGCGCGATGATGAAGTCGCGGACGTCGTCGAACTCGAAATTGTGCTGGCGATTATATTCGGCGATGTCGGCGGCGTTGAAGCCCTGACCCGGGAACAGCGCCACGAGCTTCAGGATGCCGGTCTGGATCAGGTGGATGCTGGTCGATTCCAGCGGCTCGAGAAAGCCGCTGGAAAGGCCGATCGCGACGACATTCTTCTCCCACGCCTTGTGGCGCTTGCCCGGCGCGAACCGCACCGGGCGCGGATCGGCGAGCGCCTTGCCGTCGAGATTGGCAAGCAGCACGTCCGCCGCTTCGTCATCGCTGACATGCGCGCTCGAATAGACATGGCCGTTGCCGATCCGGTGCTGAAGCGGGATCCGCCATTGCCAGCCCGCTCCGTGCGCCGTGGAGCGTGTATAGGGCGTCAGCGGCGATACGCTCTCGCACGGCACCGCCAGCGCCCGGTCGCACGGCAGCCAGTGGCTCCAGTCCTCGTAGCCGACGCCCAGCGTCTGTCCGAGCAGCAGTGAGCGCATCCCCGAGCAATCGACGAACAGATCGCCCGACACGGTCTGCCCGTCAGCCAGTACCACGCTCTCGACGAACCCGTCCTCCGGGCGCTGCCTGACCTCGACGATCCGGCCTTCGGTCCGCGTCACACCCTGCGCTTCGGACCGGCCGCGCAGGAAGCGGGCATAGAGCGATGCGTCGAAATGATAGGCATAGTCGAGATGCCCCATCGGCGATCCCGGATTGCGCGGATCGGGGAAGCAGAACTTGTTCTGTCGCGCGGCCAGCGTATTGAGCGAATAGAGGTCGAAATGCTTCGCCTGCCCCATTGCGGCGAGCTTGAGCCACAGCTGGTGCGGGTGGAGCCACATCAGATCGGTGCCGATCTTGCCGAAGCCGTGGATGTAGCGGAAGCCCGGTTCGCGCCAGTTGACGAACTCGATCCCCAGCTTGAACGTCGCCTGGGTGGCGCGGATCATCTCGGTCAGGTCGATCCCGGCGAGATGGTTGTAATCCTTGATGCCGGGAATGGTCGCTTCGCCGACGCCGATGATCCCGATCTCGTCCGATTCGACCAGGGTGATGTCGTAGCCGCGGAAGAGGAGCTTGGAGAGCAGGGCCGCGGTCATCCAGCCGGCGGTGCCGCCGCCGACGATCACGATCCGGCGAATCGGCGGGTTTCCCGTGCCCGTCTGGCCAGCCTCCATCCCTTGATCCCCTCATGCACCGGCTCCGGTGTCCGGATGCCTTGTATAGCGGGGTAGGTATAGAGAGGCACTGGCGGGCGGTAAACGGTTACACACCACCCGCCAGCGCGACGGGCGGGGTTGCCCCCGGCCCGTATCTTCAAACGCTTTTCAAGAAATGGTGCGGTCGAGAAGACTCGAACTTCCACGGGCTTTCGCCCACAACGACCTCAACGTTGCGCGTCTACCAGTTCCGCCACGACCGCACTGATTTCGTCCACCGGATGAACCCGGTAGCTGGTAAGGCAGCGGCCCCTAGCAAAGCGTTTCGGGGCATGCAACCTCCCTTTCCGCTTTGTTGTCGCATTGCGACGGCTCGCGGTTCCCGACCGCATGCGCCCCACCCGACCACCCATAGCATATCCTGACTGGGTGGGCGCGGGCGCGTGGGGGAGCGGGCCGGAACCGCTTCCGCGAACGCGGAACAAACGCTAAGCCCGCCGGCCCATGCGTCTTCCCCACGACATTCGCGCGGAGACGCGCCGCATCCTCGCGCTGGCCTGGCCCGTGGTGCTGACCGCGCTCACCTGGACGATCATGCACGTCACCGACGTGATCGTGGTCGGGCTGGTCAGCACGCATGAGGTGGCGGCGCTCGGCGCCAGCCGGACGCTGACCTTTATCGGCATCGTCGTTGCGCTGGGCTGGCTCACCGGCGTGCTGGTCTTCTCGTCGCGCGCCGACGGGGCGAAGGATCTGCCCGCCACCGGTGCGGTGCTGCGCCAGGGCCTTGTGCTCGGCTTCCTGCTCGGGCTGATCAGCGGCGGAACGCTGTTCGCCTTTGCTCTGCCGATGCTGCAGGGCGTTGGCGTCGATCCCGCGATCGCGCCCGAGGCCGCGCGCGTCGTCCGCGTCATGGCGCTCGGCTATCCGTTCCAGCTGCTGCTGGTCGCCGCGACCTTCTTCCTCGAAGGCGTCAGCCGCCCCAAGCGGGTGATGGTGGTCGATGTGGCGATCCTGCCGATCAACGGCGTGCTCGCTTGGATCCTGGCCACCGGCCAGTTCGGCCTGCCGGCAATGGGTGCCGTGGGCGCCGCCGCGGCCACCGTGACCGCGACGATGATCGGCGCGATCGCAATGATCGTCGCCGCGCTCACGCTGCCGCGTGCCCGCGAGCGCGGGGTGCGCGACTGGCGCGACTTCGGTTCGCCGGCGATGTGGCGCGGTGTCTGGGCGCTGCTCGGCTTCGGCTTCGTCCCTGCGATCGCATCCGGGCTGGAGCTTGCGGGCTTCTCGATCCTGATCGCGCTCTCGACCCAGCTCGGTGAGACGGTGACGCACGCGTTCCAGATCGTCTTCTCGGTCCACAATGTCACCTTCGCCTTCGCGCTGGGCCTTGGATCGGCGGCGGGCGTGCGGGCGGGCAACGCGGTAGGCGAGGGAACTCCCGCGGAGGCCGGGCCGCGGACCGCGATCGCGGCGGTGCTGGCGGCGCTCACACTCGGCCTGCTCGCGCTGCCCCTGATCCTTGTGCCGCAGCTCATCGTCGGCGGCTTCCCGGCGAGCGCCGCAGTCGCCGCCGCCGCGATCGCGATGCTGCCGCTCTGGGGGCCGTTCATCCTGTTCGACGGAATCCAGGTCGTGTTCGTCTATGCGCTGCGCTCGCTGGGCGATCAGGTCGTGGCGGGCGTCAACGGCATCATCGCCTTCTTCCTGTTGACCGGCGGAATCGGGCTGTGGACGGTCCATGCCGGCTGGGGCGCCACGGGGCTGGTCGCGGCATCGGCATCGGGGATGGTCGCGGCCGCGCTGCTCAATGGCGGGCGGCTATGGTGGGTTACTCGGCGGCTTCGCCTGAAAAGCTGAGCTGGATCGTCTTGCCGGTGGCGGGCACGTCGAGCTTGCCGCTGTTGAACTCAAGGCTTCCGCCCGGCGGCAGCGCGCGCGGTTCGGGGGTGATGGTCCAGTTGTAGACGACCGTGTTGTTGCCGTCGCGAAGCTCGGCCAGGATGTTGGGCACCCGCTGCCGTTCCTTGCTGGGGTTCATCACCTGTCCGCTCACCACGAACAGCTCGCCGCCATTGAGCCGCGGCTTGCGTTCGACCGAACGCGCAGTGAAGATCAGCGGTGTCCGGGCTTCGCCGACCGGCAAGCCGAGCTGCGCGGCGATGCCCGGCGCGCCGGTATAGAGGATCGCCGCGGCGCCGAGCAGCATGGAGATGCCGGCGATGAGCGCCGCCGCCGTCCAGCGCCGCTCGGGATTCCTGCGTGGCTTGAAGGGGGGCTCATGCGCGAAGGGATCGAAGTCGCGCTGGACGTCCTTGGCCGGCGCCGGGGGCGGAGGGGGTGGAGGCGGCGGTGCCGAATAGGCGTCGGCGCGGATGACCTCCGCGGCGGGGGCGGCAGCCGGAAGGTCGGCAGGTGCCTGGTGCCAGCTATGGCGGCAGCTCGCGCAGCGCACGGTGCGTCCCTCGGGCCCGATCGCACTGTCGGGAACCAGATAGCGGGTACGGCACTCGGGACATTCCAGGATCATCGCGGCACGTCTTGCTCGGGTACTGGGGCGCGGAGATCGCCAATCCCGAATCTAAACACCCGTCGAGTCGGCTTGGCAAGGGGCAAGGGCAAGGAGTTGGGGACGAGTGCCGCCGCTTGAGCCCGCTTCGCGCCTGTGCGATGGCTGGAGCCTTCGGGGCAGTTACTATTTCAGGAGCGGCCGGGCGCCGGCATGGCCAATATCGTCCAGTTCGAGAATGTCGGCCTGCGCTACGGGACCGGGGCGGAGACGCTGAGCGATGTCAGCTTCACGCTGAGCGCCGGCTCCTTCTATTTCGTCACCGGTGCATCGGGCGCGGGCAAGACCTCGCTGCTCAGGCTGCTCTATCTCGCCCAGCGGCCGACGCGCGGCATCGTGCGGCTGTTCGGCGAGGATGCGGGCGCCCTGCCGCGCAAGCGTCTTCCGGGTTTCCGCCGCCGTATCGGCGTGGTGTTCCAGGATTTCCGCTTGCTCCCGCACCTTTCGGCCTATGACAATGTCGCGCTGCCGCTGCGGGTCGCGGGCATTCCCGAGGCCGATATCGAAGGGCCGGTGCGCGAGATGATTGCCTGGGTGGGGCTCAAGGATCGCGATTCCGCCAAGCCGCCGACGCTGTCGGGTGGCGAGCAGCAGCGCATCGCGATCGCGCGTGCCGTCATCACCCGGCCCGAAATCCTGATCGCCGACGAGCCGACCGGCAACGTCGATCCCGACATGGCCGAGCGTCTGCTGCACCTGTTCGATTCGCTGAACCGGCTCGGTACGACGGTGGTGGTCGCAACGCACGACTTCCAGCTGATCAGCCGGATCCCCGATGCGCGGATGATGCGGATCGAGAAGGGGCGCCTCAACGATCCGACGGGGGCGCTTCGTTACCCGCCGGGGCAGGCGCCGGCATGAACCCGTTCGTGCGCAACAAACCCGAGGACCGCCTGCTCGATGAGAGCCGTCGTACCCGCGGCATGCTGTGGGTGATGGCGATCATGCTGTTCCTGACCGTGCTCGCTGCGGCGCTTGGCCTGGGGATGGCGGGCGCGAGCCGCACGCTCGACCGTCAGCTCGCCGGGCGACTGACGATCCAGCTGGTCGAGGGCGACCCCGCCCGGCGCGATGCCGCGGCAAAGGCGATCGTCCAGCGCGTCCGCACGCTGCCCGGCGTCACGCGCGTGGCGGAGGTGGATCGCAACCGGCTCGCCGAACTGCTCGAGCCCTGGCTGGGCGAGGCGGGGCTGGACGCCGATCTGCCGATGCCCGCGATGATCGACGTGGATCTGGCTTCGGGAGATGCCGCCGGAATCGAGCGCGTCCGCGCCGCTGCCCGCGCGGTTGCGCCGGCGGCGCAGATCGACCGGCACGCGCAGTGGCTTTCGCCGGTCAGCGCGTTCCTGAACACGATCACCTGGTTCGCCGTCGCGCTGGTGGTGCTGATGGCGACCGTGACGACGATCGTCGTGCTGCTCACCGCGCGCGGCGGGCTCGACACGCATCGCGACACGATCGCCGTGCTCCACATGCTCGGATCGACCGACATGCAGGTCGCCAGGCTGTTCCAGCGGCGGATCGCGCTCGATACGCTGCTCGGCGGCTTGCTCGGTACGACCGCCGCGCTGGCGATGGTCTGGCTGCTCGGCCAGCAGGCGGCGGGGCTGGGGTCTGAGCTGCTGGGAGGAGTCTCGCTCGTCCCGCTCGACTGGCTGTTGCTGCTCGCCCTGCCGCTGGTCTTTGCGCTGATGGCGCTCCTCGCTGCGCGCGTTGCCGTGCTGGGCACATTGGGGAAGACGCTGTGATGCGCGTGATCTGGCGCATGCTGGCGTTGGGCGGGATTGTCTGGTCGCTTGGCTTCGCGCTGTTCATGCTTTCGCTCGGCAAGCCGCTCGATCCGGGGATCAAGACCGATGCGGTTGTGGTCCCGACGGGCGGCGCGGGCCGCATCCCGCGTGGCATCGCGTTGCTCCAGGCCGGATCGGCCAAGCGCATGCTGATCACGGGTACCGATCCCACCGTACGCCCGATCGAGCTTGCGGTCGCACATCGCGCGCCGCCCTCGCTGTTCCGTTGCTGCATCGATCTCGGGCACGAGGCGGTGGATACTCGCTCCAATGCCGACGAGACCGCGGCCTGGGTGCGCAAGCATGGCTACAAGTCGGTGCGCCTCGTCACCGCCGACTGGCATGTGCCGCGCGCGAAGCTCGAGCTCGGCAACGCGCTGGGCGGCGATGTCGAAATCCGGGGCGACGGGGTGCGCACCAATGCGCGCTTCTCAACGCTGCTGCGCGAATATCACAAGTATCTGGTCCGGCGGATCGCACTGCTGTTCGGGATCGGCAATGGCTGACCGGCTGCGCAGCATCGCCTTCGCGATCTTCTTCTATGGACTGTCGGTGCCGATCGTCCTCGGCACGCCCGTGGCGGCACTGTTCGGTGCCCGGGTCCTGCGCCCCTATTGCATCGGCTGGGCGCGGCTCGGCGTCTGGTCGGCGCGGCATATCCTCGGCATCCACGTGCGGGTGGAGGGGCAGCTCGCGGCAGGGCCGGCGCTCTATCCCGCCAAGCATCAGGCGATGTTCGAGACGATGGCGGTTGCGGCGATGCTCGGCGCTCCCGCGATCGTGATGAAGCGCGAGCTTGCGCAGATTCCGCTCTGGGGCTGGGCGGCGCAGCGCTACGGCGTGATCGTGGTCGATCGCGCCGCCAATGCGAAAGCGTTGCGCCAGATGATGCGGGAGGCGAAGGCGGCGCTGGGCGAGGGGCGGTCGGTGCTGATCTTCCCTGAAGGGACACGCGTCGCGCCGGGCGAATCGCCGCCGATCCGCTCGGGCTTTGCGGGACTCTATCGCGCACTCGGTCTTCCGGTCGTACCGGTGGCGCTGGACAGCGGGCGGTTCTGGCCGCGGCGCGGTCCGAAGCGTCCGGGCACCGTGACGGTCCGCTTCGGTGCACCGATCGCTCCGGGGCTGGAACGGGCGGATGTCGAAGCGCAGGTCCATCGGGGGATCAACGCGCTCGAGCCCTGAAAAAGGGGGCGACATTCAAGGGAGACGGATGATGATCGGATTGCTCAAGCTTCCCGTCCTGATCGCCGCGATCGGCGCCTTTGTCATCGGCGGGGTCTTCTACGGTTTCTCGACCTTCATCATGCAGGCGCTAGCGCGCGTGCCGGGGCCGGAAGGCATTCGGGCGATGCAGGCGATCAACATCACCGTCATCAATCCGTTCTTCCTCGGACTCTTCATCGGCACGGCGCTGCTGCTGCTCGGGCTGGCCGTCGTCGCGGGGCTCAACTTCGGACAGCCCGGCGCGATCCATGTGCTCGCCGGCGCGGCGCTCTATGTCCTGGGCTGTTTCGCGGTGACGATGGTGTGCAACGTACCGCTCAACAACGCACTCGCTGCGGTCGATCCGGCCGGCGCCGACGGTGCGGCGCTCTGGGCGCGCTATCTGCGCGACTGGGTGTTCTGGAACCATGTCCGCACCGCCGGCTCGCTGGCGGGCGCGGTGGTTCTGGTCCTCGGCTGGGCGCAAGCCCGCTAGCCGCTCAGTCCGCCGCGCTGCGGTTCCCGGCCTTCAGGCTCTCCGCCAGCAGGCCGTTGGCCTCGGCGATGAACTGGCGGGTGATCTCCTCGGCATAGGGATTGAGGTTCTGGATCGCGAAGAACAGCTCCTTGCTGTCGTCGCGGATCAGCCCGCACAACTCCAGCAGATGCTGGTAGCTGTTGGTCTTCAGCTCCTCGTCGGGGATGCGGATATTGACCAGCGCGCGCCCGATCAGATGCGTCAGCGCCTGGACATAAGCCATCTCGCGGTCATGCTCCTCGGCGGTGGTGATCGAGACCGACAGGCCCAGGCTGCGGCCGAATTCGGCGACCTTGTGATGCCGCTCGCCGCGCACCGCGCAGACGACCAGCGGCTGCCCCTCGAGGCCGCCGCGCGCGCTCTGCGGGCCGAACAGCGGGTGGGTCGCAACGATATCGACGCTTTCGGGCAGCGCCTCAAGCATCCAGCGCGCGGGCAGCATCTTGACCGAGGCGACGTCGAGCACCAGCGCGCCCGGCCGCACCAGCGGCGCGATCGCCGCGATCGTCGCCGCCATCGCCTGTACCGGCACGGCCAGCATCACCACGTCGCAATCGGCTGCGTCCGCAAGGCTGCCCGTTTTGACACCGATTGCCGCCGCCGCCTCGCCGACATCAGCCGTATCGGTCACGACCACGCTGAAATGGTCGCGCAGATGCCTTGCGGCGAGCTGCCCGAACCGGCCGAAGCCGATGATGCCGAACCGCTTCATCCCGCGGTCGCGGGCTGCTGCGTCTCCGCCACCAGCTTGTTCAGGATCGCGGCGACTGCGCGCGTCTCCTCCTCGGTGCCGATGGTGATGCGCAGGCCATGGGGCAGGCCCTGTCCTGGCAGCCAGCGGACGATATAGCCTTCGTCCATCAACCCCTTGTACGCCGCCTCGGCGGTCAGTGCGCCCTCGAACAGCACCAGCACGAAATTCGCCTGGCTCGGCACCGCGCGCAGCCCTGCATTGCCGAGCTTGGCGATTTCGTCGGCGAACCAGCGGCGCCACTGCGCATTGTGGCTGCGCGTATGCTCGACGAACGCGCTGTCGTGCAGCGCTGCGATCGCCGCCGCGGTGCCCGCGATGGTGATGCTGAAGGGCAGGCGGATGCGGTGCATCGCCTCGATCACCTCGGCCGAGCCATAGCCCCAGCCGATCCGCTCCGCGGCAAGGCCATAGAGTTTGGAGAAGGTACGCGTGACCAGCACATTGGGCTGGGTCTTCGCCAGCTCCATCCCGCCATCGTCGATCTCGCCCTCGATATATTCGGCATAGGCGTGGTCGAGCACCAGCAGGATGTCGGGACGCAGGCCCGCGTGCAGCCGCGCAATCTCCTCGCGACTGGCATAGGTGCCGGTCGGGTTGTTGGGGTTGGCGACGAACACGATCCGCGTCCTGTCGGTCACGCTGGCGAGGATCGCGTCGACATCGGTCGCATAATCGGCATCGGCGGCGACTACCGGGGTGGCGCCCACACGCTTGGTCGCGATCGGATACACGGTGAAGCCGTAATTGACGTAGATGATCTCGTCGCCCGGCCCGGCGAACGCGCCGGCGGCGAGATGAAGCACCTCGTCCGACCCGTTGCCATAGATGATCCGCGCGGCATCGAGCCCATGCAGTTCCGCCAGCGCCTCGCGCAGCTCGACCGCGCTCGCATCGGGGTAGCGCTCAAGGCTGTTCGCGGCGGTCGCGAACGCCGCGCGCGCCTTGTCCGACGTGCCGAGCGGGTTCTCGTTCGACGAGAGCTTGATCGCCTTGCGGCCGTCGTCGGTCTTGGACTTGCCCGGCACATAGGGGGCGATGTCCATGATCCAGGGCTTGGGCTGCGGTTTGCTGTTGGTCGCGGTCATGGCGCGCGCGATGGCCGATGCGGGTAAGAATGGCAAGGTTTGCGAAATTGCTCTGTGCTAAGCCCTGCTTCGAACAGGGGACGATGGATGCGGGGAAGCGAGACGCTGTGGCGCGCATTGGCGTTGGCGCGGCGGCAGGATCTGGCGGCGCGCGGCAAGGCCGCACCACGCGCCGGTCATGGCGGCATCGGCCGCCGCGCGCTGCTTCAGGGCATGGCGGCGAGCGGCGTCGCGGCGGGGCTGCCGGTCCAGGCGATGGCGTTGCCCGCTTCGGGCCGGGTGGCGATCGTTGGTGGCGGAATCGCGGGGCTTTCGGCGCTGCATCATCTGGCCAAGGCGGGCATCGACGCGCGATTGTACGAGGCGCGCAATCGTCTCGGCGGGCGCATGTACACCCAGCTTACTTCGGAAGGGCAGGTGTTCGAAGCCGGCGGCCAGCTCGTCAATTCGGACCATGCCGACATGCATGCACTGGCGAAGGAGTTCGCGGTGCCGCTGGTCGACCGCAAGTCCGGGCCGCACCGCTCGGTGATCCTGGCGGATGGCGCGGTCGCATCGCAGGCCGAGCTTGCCCGACTGCTTGCCCCGCTCGCCGCACGGATCGCGCGCGATTCGGAGGCGGTCGATGCCAGTCCCCGCGCCGCGGCGGCGATCGACCGGCTCTCGGTCGCGCAGTATCTCGACCGCCACGCCGCGTTGATCCGCGATCGGCGCATCCGCGCGCTGATCGAAGCGAGCATCCGCACCGAATATGGTTCCGAGCCGGGCGACGCCTCGGCGCTCCAGCTCATCTTCAACCTGCCCACGGTGAAGGGCGAGCATGTCGAGGTGTTGGCCGGCAGCGACGAGCGCTATGTGATCGCGGGCGGCAGCGGTCGGCTCGTCAACGCCATTGCCGATGCGCATCGCGATCGGATCGAAACCGGGCGGCGCCTGCGGGCGATCCGTGAGACCGGGAGCGGACTCCGGCTCGAATTCGTCGATGGCACGCATGTCATGGCCGATACCGTGATCGTCGCCGCGCCCGCACCGATCCTGCGCCAGATCGATTTCGCGGTCCCGCTGTCCGCGCGCTGGCGCGAGTTCGTGGCCGAGGCCGATCTTGGCCGCAACGAAAAGCTGCAGGCGACGGCTTCGGCGACGCCATGGCAGGCGATACTCGGTACCGGCGGGGAGCTGTGGGATACCGCGCCGCCCTATGCGCTGGGCTGGGAGGGCACCATCCGGGGCGGGGAGGACGGCAGGCCGGTATGGACCTGGTTCCTCGGCGGCGAACAGGTCGATGCCGCGGCCGCCGTTTCGCCGCACGCGCTGGCGGATGCTTTCGCCCGGCTTTCCGAAATCGGCATTCCCGGCATCGCGCAAGCGGTGGCAGGCGGCATGGTCCGTCGGACCAATTGGTGCAACGACGCGCTGACGCTCGGCGCCTATACCAACAGCGCACCGGGCCAGCTGACCCGTTTCGGCCCGCTCTTCTGGGTCGAATCCGCTACGCCGGCCGAGCGGCAGCAGGCGGTTGCCGGACGGGTCCTCTTCGCGGGCGAGCATGTGTCCGATGCCTGGGTCGGCTTCATGAACGGCGGCGCGCAGACCGGACGTCTGGCGGCGCAAGCCGTGATCGCCGCACGCTCCCGCAGTGCCAGATAATTCGAGCACCGCTTGAACGGGGGCCTTCGCGTCCCTAGTCAGACGCGCATGTCAGACGACCAGCGTTTCGGTCTTTCGCGCCACGTCACCCTGCCCGGGCCGCTCCGGCTCGACGGTGGCGTGCTGCTGTCGCCGGTCGAGATCGCGTACGAGACCTACGGGACGCTGGCGCCCGATGGCGGCAACGCGATCCTGATCTGCCATGCATTGACCGGCGACCAGCATGTCGCTTCGCCGCATCCCGTGACGGGCAAGCCCGGCTGGTGGACGCGGATGGTGGGGCCGGGCAAGCCGGTCGATCCCGATCGGCACTTCATCGTCTGTGCCAATGTGCTGGGCAGCTGCATGGGCAGTTCAGGCCCCGCCACGGTCAATCCCGCGACCGGCAGGCCCTGGGGCATGGACTTTCCGGTCATCACCATCCGCGACATGGTCCGTGCGCAGGCGATGCTGCTCGACCATCTCGGTGTCGGGCGGCTGAAGGCGGTGGTCGGCGGATCGATGGGCGGGATGCAGGCGCTGAGCTGGCCCGCGACCTTCCCCGACCGGGTCGATGCGGTGGTGGTGATCGCCTCGACCGCACGGCATTCGGCACAGAACATCGCCTTCCACGAGGTCGGGCGTCAGGCGGTGATGGCCGATCCGCGGTGGAACGGCGGCGCCTATTATGACGGCGATCCGCCCGCTGCGGGCCTCGCCGTCGCGCGCATGGCGGCGCATATCACCTATCTGTCCGAGGCGGGTCTGACCGAGAAATTCGGGCGGCGGCTTCAGGCGCGTGAGGCGAAGTCGTTCGGCTTCGACGCCGACTTCCAGATCGAAAGCTATCTGCGCCATCAAGGCCTCTCGTTCGTCGATCGGTTCGATGCCAACGCCTATCTCTACATCACCCGCGCGATGGACTATTTCGACCTGGCCGAGGAGCATGGCGGCCTGCTCGCCAACGCCTTCCGCGAGACCAGGGCGCGCTTCTGCCTCGTCAGTTTCGATACCGACTGGCTCTATCCCACTCGCGATTCGCGCGCGATCGTCCATGCGCTCAACGCGGCGGGTGCGCCGGTCAGCTTCGTCGAGCTGTCCTCGCCCTTCGGCCATGACGCCTTCCTGCTCGAGGCGCCCGAATTGAACCGCGTCGTCGATGGGTTCCTGAGGGCGGGGCGATGACGCAGGGCTATGATATCAGCCTCGATCCGGCGCGGCTCCAGCTCGACGTGATCCACGGCTTCATCGCCGGGAGCTATTGGGCGAGCGGGATGCCGCGCGAGACGCTGGCGCGGGCGATCTCCAATTCGGTCTGTGTCGGCGCCTATCGTGACGAAGAGCAAGTCGGGTTCGCGCGTGTCGTGACCGATCGCGCGACCTTCGCCTACCTCGCCGATGTGTTCGTGCTGCCTGATCATGGTGGCAAGGGGCTGGCAAAGGCGATGGTGCGGGCCCTCCACGATCACCCGGAACTCCAGGGTCTGCGCCGCTGGATGCTGGCGACCAGCGATGCCCATGGCGTGTACGCCGCGCTCGGCTGGCAGCCGATCGCCCAGCCGGAGCTGTTCATGCAGCGCCATGATCCCGATGTGTACCGGCGGAGCGCCGCATGACCGCGCTGCGCCCCGATCTGGCGATCATCGCCGCCAATGTGCGGGCCGATAGCCGCGTGCTCGACGTCGGCTGTGGCGATGGTGCGCTGATGGCCGCGCTGCGCGACGATCGCCAGTGCGATGCACGCGGGCTCGAGATCGATCCGGTCAATGTCGCGACTGCGGTGTCGCGTGGACTCTCGGTGATTCAAGGCGACGCGGATCGCGATCTGGCCGACTATCCCGACGCCAGTTTCGACTATGCGATACTCAGCCAGACGCTCCAGACGACGATGCACCCGCACCACGTCCTGGATCACCTGTTGCGCATCGGGGAGCGTGCTTTCGTTTCCTTCCCCAATTTCGCGCATTGGCGGGTTCGCATGTCGCTGCTGTGGGGCGGGCGGATGCCGGTGACACGGCTGCTGCCCGTTGCATGGTACGAGACTCCCAATATCCACCACGTCACGGTCGACGATTTCCGCGCCTATGTCCGCGAGCGCGGGATCACGGTGGAGCAGGCCTGGTTCCTCTCGGGCGACCAGCGCACCAGCGCCGCCGCGGCCAATTTCCGCGCCGAGCATGCGGTGTTCCTGCTCCGCCGCTAGGTTTGACTTCGTCGAAGCGGTACCGGCCCGCGCCCCAACCTCAGCAAGAGGATGACGCGGGCGGTTTCGCCCGTTACCACTCCCGCCTGACAACAGGGTTCAGGGAGTTTTCGGATGCGTCATTCGGTCGCGGGCGTCCTCGCCGCGCTTTTCGTCCTCGCTCAGGCCCATGCCCAGGAGAAGCCGGCTGACAAGCCCAAATGGGACGTCAACGCGCCGCAGGGCGCGACGCTGAAGCAAGTCGCGATCGATACCGACGAGGGCACCTGGATCGACGTCGATGTCTCGCCTGACGGCCGCACGATCGCCTTCACCCTGCTCGGCGACATCTACACCATGCCGATCGCCGGCGGCACGCCGACCCGGATCGCCGAGGGTCTCGCGTGGGAGGTCCATCCGCGCTTCTCGCCCGATGGCCGCCGCATCGCCTTCACCTCCGACCGCGGCGGTGGCGACAATATCTGGATCATGAACGCCGACGGCAGCGACAAGAAGCAGCTGACCAAGGAGGATTTCCGCCTCCTGAACCAGCCGAGCTGGTCGCCCGACGGCCAGTACATCGTCGCCAAGAAGCATTTCACCACCGGCCGTTCGCTGGGGACAGGGGAGGTGTGGCTCTATCACGTCTCGGGCGGCAGCGGAGTGAAGCTGGTCAAGCGCGCCAATGAGCGGGTGCAGAAGGAACTGGGCGAGCCGGTCTATGCCGCCGACGGCAAGTCAGTGTTCTTCACGCGCAACATCACGCCCGGCCCGATCTTCGAATATGCGCAGGATTCGAACACCAACCTGTTCAACATCGAGCGCTACGACCTCGAAAGTGGCGAGACGACGACGGCGGTGTCCGGACTTGGCGGCTCGGTGCGCCCGACGCCGTCGCCCGACGGGAAGAAGATCGCCTTCGTCCGGCGCGAGGCGACTAGGTCCAAGCTCTATGTCCGCGACCTCGCTTCGGGTGAGGAACGTAAGATCTACGATACGCTCGATCAGGACGTTCAGGAGACCTGGGCAGTCACCGGCGTCTATCCGAACATGGACTGGACGCCCGACAGCAAGTCGATCGTGTTCTGGGCAGGTGGCAAGATCCGTCGCGTCGATGCCGATGGTGCGAACGCTACGGTGATCCCGTTCCGTGTCGCTGACAGCCGCACCGTCGCCACCGCCTCGCACCCGCAGATCGAAGTCGCACCCGCCAGCTTCTCGACCAAGATGACGCGCTTCGCATCGGTTTCGCCCGATGGCGGCAAGGTCGTGTTCGAAAGCATGGGCAAGCTCTGGACCCGGCCGGTGTCGGGCGGTGCCCCCAAGCGGCTCACCAGCCTCGCCGAGGAGGCCGGCGTCGAGCTGTATCCCAGCTGGTCGCGCGACGGCCGCTCGATCGTCTTCGTCGAATGGAGCGACGCCAGGCTCGGTCGCATCCGCACCGTTGCCGCTGGCGGTGGCGCGGCGAAGGACGTGACGATTCAACCCGGTCTCTATGCGCGTCCGCACTTCTCGCCCGACGGCCGGACCATCGTGTTCGAAAAGGCGGCGGGCGGCGGCCTCACCGCGCCCGGCTGGTCGAACGATCCCGGCGTCTATCGCGTCGCGGCCACCGGCGGCGCACCCGAGCTGGTCGCCCGCGGCATGGCGCGGCCGCAATTCGGGGCGTCGAGTGACCGTATCTTCATGACCAGCCCGGGCGAGAACAAGCTCGAACTCGTCTCGACCGACCTCAATGGTGAGGGCAAGCGCGTCCACGCCAGCGGCGAGCTCGCCAACGACTATATCGTTGCGCCCGACGGCAGGAGCATCGCCTTCCGCCAGAATTATCAGGTCTTCGCGATGCCGCTGATGCCCGGCGGACAGGAGGTCACCGTCGGACCCAAGGCAGACGCGCTCCCGGTCGTCCGTGTCAGCACCGATGGCGCCGACTATATCCACTGGTCGGGCGACGGGTCGCGCCTTCATTGGAGCATGGGGCCGACGCTCTACACCGCTGACCGCAGCGCCTTCTTCGCGAGCGCGCCCGGTGCCAGGCCGAGCGTCACGCCGCGGACCACCTCGCTGGCGATGGAGGTCAGAGCGGCGAAGCCTTCGGGCCGCGTCGCGCTGACCGGCGCACGGGTCGTCACCATGGCGAGCGCTGATGGCGGGATCATCGACAATGCGACGATCGTGATCGAGGGCGACCGCATCGTCCAGGTCGCGCCGACCGCATCGATCCAGCTCCCGGCGGGCACGAAGACGATCGACGTGACCGGCAAGACGATCATCCCCGGCCTGGTCGATGCGCACGCGCACGGCCCGTACGGCACCGATGATCTGGTGCCGCAGCAGAACTGGTCGCTGATCCAGAACCTCGCACTCGGCACCACGATCATCCACGATCCGTCGAGCCAGGCCAGCCTCGTCTTCGCCGCACAGCAGATGCAGCGCGCGGGCAAGATCCTCGGCCCCCGCATCTTCTCGACCGGCGAGATCGTCTATGGCGCGAAGAATGCCGACGTCTATGCACAGATCGACAGCTATGAGGACGCACTCGCCCATATCCGCCGCCTAAAGGCGCAGGGCGGCCATTCGGTGAAGAATTATAACCAGCCGCGCCGCGAGCAGCGCCAGATGGTCGTCGCGGCCGCGCGTGCCGAGGGGATGCAGGTGGTGGCCGAGGGCGGGTCGCTGTTCGGCATGGACATGAACCTGATCGCCGACGGCAATTCGACGCTGGAGCACAACATCCCCGCCGACATCTTCTACAAGGATGTGCTGCAGATGTTCGGCCAGTCGGATACCAACTACACGCCGACATTGGTGGTCAGCTATGGCGGTCTCGCTGGTGATCCCTACTGGCGGCAGGCGACCGATGTGTGGAAGAACCCGCTGCTCGTCCACACCCCGCCGGCACGGCTTCGCGCGGACACGATGCGCATCACCAAGGCGCCCGAAGACAATTTCGTCGATGACGACAATGCGCGCGAGGCGAAGAAGGTCGCGGCGACCGGCCGCCTGGTCGCGATTGGCGCGCATGGGCAGCAGGCGGGCATCGGCTCGCACTGGGAGCTGTGGTCGTTCGTTCGTGGCGGGATGACCCCGGTCGAGGCGTTGCGCGCGGGCACGATCGATTCGGCCAGATCGCTCGGCTTCGCCAAGGACATCGGCTCGATCGAGGCGGGCAAGCTTGCCGATCTTGTTCTGCTCGACGCCGATCCCACGACTGACATTCGCAATAGCGACAAGATCAGCCGAGTCATGTTGGGTGGCCGTCTCTACGATGCCAAGACGATGAACGAGGTCGAGACAGGAACGGCCAGGCGCCTGCCTTATTGGTGGGAGTAGAGCTCCAGATGGTCCGGGCGTCGCATGCCCGGACCACTTTACCCATTCTGGTCGGTCGCGCCGACAAATGCGATTGACAACGTAGTCATAAACAGCTTCTCTAGGCGAGTGTCAGGAGATGTTAAAAGCTCCGACGGCATTGTAACCGGTTACATCAACGATCCAGATCGATCGAACCGGTGTTTAGGGGAGCAGATTGATGACGGATTTCCGTAGCAAACGTTCGAGTCTCGTCCGCGGCGTTTCCGCGGGCGCCTTTGCCGCCGCGCTGATGGTCAGCACCTCCGCCTTCGCCCAGACCACCGCGACCCTGCAGGGGCGCGTAGAGGGTGCGAGCGCGGGTAGCACCGTGACCGTCACCGACACCGTCACCGGCCGGTCGGTAACGACCACCACCCGCGCCGACGGCAGCTTCACGGTCGTCGGTCTGCGTCCCAGCACCTATCGCGTCGAGGCGCAGGGGCAGGAGGCGCAGCAGGTCTCCCTCCCGGTCGGTCAGATCGTCAACGTCGATCTCGCGCCGCCGGCTCCCGCCGGCGATGAAGTCGTGGTAACGGGCCTGCGCGGCCGGTCCGAAGTTCGCACCGCAACGATCGGAACCAGCGTCAGCCAGGCGCAGATCGAGAATCTGCCGCAGACCAGCCGTAACTTCCTGAACTTCGCGGCGCTGGCTCCGGGCGTCACCCTGCCTGCCGGCGAGAATGTTGGCATCCAGGCTGGCGGCGTCAGCTCGAACAACGTCAACGTCTTCATTGACGGCACCAGCCAGAAGAGCCAGGTCGGCTTTGGCGGTGTGGCTGGTCAGAATTTCTCGAAGGGCAATCCCTTCCCGCAGTCGGCGATCCAGGAATTCCGGGTCGAGACCCAGAACTTCAAGGCTGAGTTCGAGAATGCCGGCTCCGCGATCATCACCGCGGTCACCAAGACCGGCGGCGAAGAGTTCCACGGCAGCGCATTCGGTAAGTATGTGCCCAAATCCTGGTACGGCCGTCCGTTCTTCGACCGGCCGGGCGAAGCCAACAATCCGACCGGCGCCAATGCAAAGCCCGATTACAAACGTTGGCAGTTCGGCGGCGATCTGGGCGGCCCGATCGTTCCCGGCGTGCTGCACTTCTTCGGCGCCTATGAAGGCACGCGCCAGACGAGCCCGGCAAAGATCGTCAATCCGTCCGCACTGCTGCCCGGGACGATCCGCGACCGCTTCGGTGGCAACTTCGCCGCGGATTTCAAGCAGGACCTGTACTTCGCGAAGTTGACGCTGTTCGCGTCGGATCGCGATACGATCAGCGGCAGCTACTTCTTGCGCAAGGAAACCGACGTCAAGGACTATGGCGACAACCGCGCATTCGAACAGGGGCGCGACGTCGGTACCGAGAGCAAGAACTACCAGCTCGAATGGGCGCATCGCGGCGACGGCTTCCTGAACGAACTCACCTTCAGCTATTTCAACAACTTCACTGGCACGCCGACAATTACGACCGGCCCGGAATATGTGCTGACCAACGGCGTCGGCGGCGGCGACCTGTTCTTCTTCGGGGCGAATTCGTTCCAGCAGGCGAACGAGCAGGAAAGCTTCACCTTCAAGAACAACTTCACCTACACCGGCTGGGAAAACCATGTGGTGAAGGCGGGCGTCAAGATCTCGATGAATACGCTGACGCGTGTCGAGGATGCGTTCGCCAACGGCTCCTACAAGTTCGCCTACCAGAATTTCACCAGCGAAAGCAGCAGCATACCCTATCGCGCGACGATCTCGCTGCTGCCGCCAACGCCGATGGAGGCGGACAATGTCCAAGTCGGTCTGTTCCTGCAGGACGACTGGACGATCGACGATCACTGGACCGTCAATCTCGGCCTGCGCTGGGACTATGAATCCAACAACTTCAACAACAACTACCGCACGCCTGAGAAAGTCGCGACGGCGCTGCGCAATTATCAGCCGTGGCAGGCCGCGGGAATCAACCCTGAGGATTACATCACCGACGGGACCAAGCGGAAACCGTTCCTGGGTGCGTTCCAGCCGCGCGTCGGCATCAGCTACGACGTCAACGGCGATCGCGATCTGGTCTTCTTCGCCGGTGCCGGCCGCTACTATGACCGCAACATCTACTACCTCGCCTCACTGGAGACACTGTTCAACAACATCCGCAGCGATGCATCGGTGAACTTCTGCGGCGCGTCCGGCCTTCCGGCATGCGCACCGGGGCTGTTGCAGTGGAGCGAGGCTTATCGCAATCCCGATGCGCTGCGCGCCGCGGTCGCGCAGACGGGGCTGTCCGGTGACATCTGGGTCATCAACAATGATGCGAAAGTGCCATACACCGACCAGTTCACGCTCGGCGTGCGCAAGCGGCTCGGCCCGGTCCAGCTCTCGGCCGCGGTCGCGCACAATCGCTCGCACAACGCCTTCATCTTCGTGCGGGGCAACCGCCAGACCAACGGAAATTATACCGATGGCGGCTTCGGCTGGGTGCGCGACAATTTCCCGGCGGGCAACGGCCTCGTCCCCGGCTATACCGGGCGCCTCAACATCGGATCGAGCGAAGGCAAGGCCAAGTACACCGCGCTCTACCTGACCGCCGACAAGACCTACACCAAGGATTCGGGCTGGGGCGCGACCGCATCGCTCACAATCTCGGATGCCAAGTCGAACCAGGCGATCTCGTTCGACGAGGGGCAGATGTTCAACGCGGGCAAGCAGGATGCGTTCGGCTGGCAGCCGACCCGCAACCTCGAACGCTGGCGCTTCGTCGCGACCGGCATGGGCGACCTGCCCTGGGGTTTCCAGGTCGCGGGCACGCTGACGCTCGCCTCAGGACCGCGCTTCGGCAATGTCGACTTTAGCCGCACGCCTCCGCCCAATTGCGGTGGCTGCTTCTACTACAACGATGCCGGCGTCTTCTCGCCCAAGCAGAGCATCGGGTACAAGAATGTCGATCTGCGCATCGCCAAGACGTTCAAGGTGCCGGGGATCGGCGGTGAACTGACCGCAGACTTCGAAGTGTTCAACGTCTTCGACTGGGTCAACCGCAACTATTCGACCTGGGGTGCCGGCAGCGGCCCCAATCCGACGCGTGAAGAGAATTCGACCGTTGGTTACGCCCGTACCTTCCAGGCGGGCCTCAAGTACAAATTCTGACCCCAGGATCAGGCATGTGCGGGGGAGGGAGCCGTGCTTCCTCCCCCATTCCTACCGGCCGGGAGAGATGGGGTGAAACCCGAGCTGCACCGTTTCGGCCATAGCCGGCAGCCGGTCGTCACCGTCGACGGGATCACCGGCGATCCTGCCGGCGTGATTGCACTGGCCGCGCGCCTTGCTCCCTTTCCGCTGAGCTCGACCTATTACCCCGGGCTACGCCGCGTCCTGAGCGAAGACGATGCCGATGCGTTTTCCTATGCCTGCGGGCTGCTCGAAGCTGCCGCGCCCTTCATTGGCGGCGCCTTCGACGCCGACAGCTTCGATCTGCTCGAGGCGAGCTTTTCCATCGTCACGACGCCGCCTCAGGCACTGACTCCTGCGCAGCGCGCGCCGCATTTCGACTCGACCGACGCCCGCTATGTCGCGGTGCTTCACTATCTCGCCGAAGCGCCCGGCAGCGGCACCGGCTTCTACCGCCAGCGCTCGACGGGCATCGAACTGATCGACGAGCGCAATCGCGATGCCTTTGTTTCAGCGGCGAAGGCAGAAAGCGCGAGGCTCAAGGGATATACCAATGCCAGCAACGCCAGCTTCGACCAGATCGGCCGAATCGACGCGGTGCCCGACCGGCTCGTCATCTATCGTGGGGCATTGCTCCACTCCGGGATCATTCCATCCGGCCTCAAGCTCAGCGCCGATCCGCGTCAGGGCCGGCTTACCGCCAATCTGTTCATCCATATTCATTGAGGACCCGACCGATGCTCAGGCACGCCGTTGCACTCACCGCGCTGATCGTCGCCACCACAACCGCGGCGCAGCCGGGCAAACGCAGCTATGCCAATCCGATCGACATCGATTACCGCTACAATTTCGAGCAGGTGAACGAGGGGGTTTCATACCGCACCGGTGCCGATCCGGTGATCGTTCGGCACAAGGGTGCCTATTATCTCTTCCAGACGCTCGCCGACGGATATTGGCGATCGACCAACCTCGTCGACTGGACCTTCATCACGCCGAGCCGGTGGGAGAATGACAGTTTCGTCGCGCCCGCCGCCTGGTCGGACGGCGAACGGCTCTACCTCATGCCCTCGATGATGGAGCCGGGCGCGATCTACGTCTCCGACGCGCCTGAGACCGGCAAGCTCGACTATTTCGTTCGCCGCATGCCGCGCCTTCCTGGACAGGTGCGCCCGGGCGAGGAGGAGAAGATGAAGCCCGGCGAGATCCCGCCCGGCCCGTGGGACCCCGCGCTGTTCCTCGACGATGACGGCAAATGGTATCTCTACTGGAACTCGTCCAACGTCTTCCCGCTTTATGGGCTGGAGATCGAGTTCAGGGACGGCAAGCTCATTTACAAGGGGCCGGCGAAGGAAATGTTCAGGCTCCATCCCGACCGGCATGGCTGGGAGCGGTTCGGGCAGGATCATTCGGGCGGCCTCCCCAACGGCACCCCGATCGCGCCCTTCATGGAGGGCGCATGGATGACCAAGGTCGGCGGCACCTACTATCTCCAGTATGGCGCGCCGGGCACCGAGTATAACGCCTATGCCAACGGCACCTACACCTCGAAATCGCCGCTCGGCCCGTGGACCTATGCGCCGTGGAACCCGGTCGCCTACAAGCCCGGCGGCTTTGTCGAGGGGGCAGGGCACGGTTCGACCTTCGAGGACAATCACGGCAACTGGTGGAACACCGGCACGCCGTGGCTCGGCGCCAACTGGACGTTCGAGCGGCGGATCAACCTGTTCCCGGCGAAGTTCGAGGCGGACGGGCAGATGTGGTCGTCCGCGCGCTTCGGCGACTTCCCGCACTGGGCGCCGGAAGGGAAGGTCGACGACATCGAATCGCTCTTCACCGGCTGGATGCTGCTGTCCTACCGCAAGCAACTCACGGCCTCCTCGACGCTCGGCGAGTATGAGGCGAGCCGCGCCGCGGACGAGAATCCGCGCAGCTTCTGGGTCGCGGGGAGCAAGCAGCCGGGCGAGACGCTGACGATGGATCTTGGCGCGGCGAAGACCGTCCGCGCGATTCAGGTCAATTTCGCCGACTACAAGGCCGGCCGCTTCGCCGATGCGCCCGACATCTATACCGAATTCCGCATCGAGGGTTCGGCCGACGGCAGGAGCTGGTCGACGATCGCGCAGACCGAGGGCCCGCGCCGCGACCGGCCGAACGCCTATCTCGAACTCAGGACGCCCGCGAAGGTCCGCTATGTCCGCTATGTCCACGGTCATATCGGCGGCGCACATCTCGCGATCAACGACCTGCGCGTGTTCGGCAATGCCGACGGCGCCGCACCCGCCGCGCCGGGCGGGATCACCGCGATCCGCGACACCGATCAACGCAACGCCCGCGTGACCTGGCGCAAGGTGCCGGGCGCGACCGGCTACAATGTCTTGTGGGGCGTGCGCCCCGATCGGCTGACGCTCACCTATCAGGTCTTCGCCGACGAGCTGGGCGCGGACGCGAAGCTCGATATCCGCGCGCTCAACCTCGGTACCGGCTACTACGCCGCGGTCGAGGCGTTCAACGAAACCGGCGTATCGAAGCGCAGCAGGCCGGTGCGCATCCGCTGACGCGCACCGGTTGAGCCAGGGTCAGGCGGCCAGCCACCCGCCGGTGAACCCGGCCGCCTCCAGCCCGCGCCGGATCACCTTCGATCCGCGCATCACCTTCCAAACGAAATCGCTGCGATAATTCGCCGCCTGCAACAGGATCGGTCCCTGATCGATGCCGATATAGTCGGTATCGACCCAGCCATGCTTGCCGTTGATCCGGCCGTTGGCGAGCTTCTTGTCGGTCCAGGTGAAGCTGGGGTTGAACGAATCGAGGAAGCCGTACTGGCTGTAGAGGCCCGGCCATTTGCGCAGTGCGTTCGCGGCCGGGATCACGATCTCGGGCGCGAAGGGCAGCGAGCCGAGCGCCGCGGTCGGCGCGAGCGTGCCGTCGTCATACGCGTCGGGCTGGCCCAGCGGCCCGCGCGCCGAATAGGCACGGAACGTGGCCGTCCGCCCCTTGAAGGGAAGGTTGTATCCGCCCGGCCCGTCGCAAGCCGTCAGGCCCCAAATGTCCTTGGAATAGCCGGTCCAGCCCATCGGGTTGGCGATGGCATAGGCGCGCTGCGCATGCGTCGCGCGGCGGCTGTTCTCGAAATAGTCGATACCCGCTTCGCGCATCACCTTGTCGCGGATGCCGCGGAAATCGACCCAGACATGGCTGTACTGGTGTCCGAACAGCGGCGCAAAGGCGAGGTGACGGGTCTCGCCCTGCCCGCGCCAGCAATGGTCGTACTTCGCGGTCCACACGTCCCAGCTGTTCGCCGGCACCGGGTGCGTCGGCGAGGCAAGCGCGAGGATGTAGACGCACATCCCCTCGTTATAACCCTGCCAGCTCGCCGGGATCAGGCCGCGCTCGGGGTGCCAGCCCATCGAAATCGGCGCGCGGCCGTCGCTGCGGAAGAAGTTCCAGTCGGCACGGGCGTAGATGTCGTGCGCCAGCTTGCGGATCTCGGCTTCGACAGCGTTGTCGGCGCTGAAATACTCGGCCGCGAACAGGATGCCCATGAACAGAAGTGTGGTGTCCACGCTCGAAAGCTCGTTGGTGCGGAACCGGTGGCCGGTCTCCATGTCGATGAAGTGGTAGAAGAAACCCTTGTGGCCCGCGGTACCGCTCGGCTCCGGTCCCTGCGGCGCGTTCCAGAAGAAACGCAACGTGGTCAGCGTCAGCTCGGCCGCCTCGGCACGCGTCACCCAGCCGCGCTCCACGCCCACGGGATAGGCGGTCAGCGCATAGCCCACAGACGCGATCGAGCAGAAGGACTTGCTCGGCCAGCGATCGGGCACCAGCCCGTTCTTGCGGTTCGCCGTCTGCCAGAAGAAGTCGAAGGTGCGCTTCTCGAGATCGGCGTACCAGCCGGGCAGCGCCGGTTTGGCAGGGCCGGCCAGCAGCGGGCGGGCGCATGCCGGGGTCAGTGCGGCGGCGCCCAGCGCGGGCGCGGCGAGCAGGGACCGGCGGGTGATCGGGAAACGCATCGTCATATCCTCTCCAGATGTTCCTGTCGTTCAGTCGCGCGCCGCGGTGGTGCCGCGCACCACCAGTTCGGCGTCGTGGCGTTCGGCGCGCTGATCCGCCGGTCCGCCTTCGAGAATATCGATCAGCCGCTCGATCGCGCGCGCGCCCATCTCGGCGATCCGCACGCGCACCGTGGTGAGGCCGAGATAGCGGGCCAGCGGCACGTCGTCGAAGCCCGCCACGGCGATCTCGCCGGGGACGTCGGCCCCGCCGTTGCGCAGCGCCTGAAGGCAGCCGATCGCCATCATGTCGTTGGCGGCGAACACGGCATCGCACGCGATACCGTTGGCGCGGATCGCATGGGCTGCAGCTTCACCCGCTTCCTCGGAAAAGTCGCCCGCCAGCACGACCGGTTCGATCCCCGGCGCATGGCGGGCCATGGCTGCGCGATAGCCCTCGACGCGTTCGCGCGCATCGACATTGCCGTCGGGTCCGGCGATGTGGACGATCCGCTTGCGGCCACCGGCAACCAGATGCGCGACCATCGCCTCCATCGCCGCGACATTGTCGAGCCGTATCGTGGGGCGGTCGTCGATCTCCTCCGGGCCGTTGATGAACAGCGACGGCAGGGTCGGGGGCAGCGCCGACTGGAGCATCCCGGCGGAAAGGTGCGGCGCCATCACGATCAGCCCGTCGACGCGCCCGCGCATCGCACGCAGCGCGTTGGCAGCCTGTTCGCTCTCGTCATGGATGTTGGACAGCAGCAGCACATAGCCGCGGCGGCTCGCTTCGCGATCCATGCCGCGCACGAACTCGCTGAAGAACTCGCCGTGCAGGTCGGGCAGCACGACGCCGACAGCGTGGGCGCGGGCGAGGCTCAGGCTGCGCGCGCCGGCGTGCGGGACGTAGCCCAGCTCGGCTGCCGCGGCCATGACGCGGTCGCGCGTTTCCTGGCGGACATTGCCGAGCCCGTTCAATGCGCGCGATACCGAAGCGATCGATACCTGCGCCCGGCGTGCCACATCGCGGATCGTCGCCTCGGCCATCTACCCTCTCTCCCCCGGAACGATTACGTATTCGGGCGGATCATTCGCGATTGCAAATTGCAAGTTTCAACGGCATGTAACCGGTTACTGTTCGGCGCGACAAGCCCAAAACGATGGGGGCCGCCCGATCAACTCGCATCCCTCGCGCCGTTGCGCGATGCGTTCAGGAGAGGACTAGAAATGCTCGACACCCGGATTTCCCGCCGCGGGGCGCTGATGGGCGCTGGTGCGATCGCGGCGTGGCTCCACAGCCCGGCGCATGCGCTGCTTAGCCAGGCTGCAACGGTCGAGGTTCCTCCGTTCATCGACGCGCTGATCGCCAAGATGACGCTCGCCGAAAAGGCGGGCCAGCTCAGCCTGATGGCTTCGGCCTGGGGCGGCAGCACCGTGATCAACCCTGCCAGCGGCTCGAACGCCAACTTCGAACAGCAGGTCGAGGAAGTCCGCAAGGGCATGCTCACCGGCGTGTTCAACGGCAGCGGTACGCATATGTGCCGGATCATGCAGACTGCGGCGATGAAGGAGTCGCGGCTCAAGATCCCGCTGATCTTCGCCGCGGATATCATTCACGGCCACCGCACCATCTTCCCGGTTCCGGTGGGCGAAGCCGCGAGCTTCGATCCGGCGCTGGCGGAAAGGACTGCGGCCGCTGCATCCTACGAGGCCGCTGCCGCGGGTATCGACTGGACCTTCGCGCCGATGGTCGACGTCGCACGCGACCAGCGCTGGGGCCGCACCATGGAGGGCGCGGGCGAGGACGTGCATCTCGGCAACCTCTTCGCCGCGGCGCGCGTGAAGGGCTTCCAGGGCGCCAGCCTCAAGGCGATCGATACGATGATGGCCTGCGCGAAGCACTTCGCCGCTTATGGCGCGGCCGAAGCGGGGCTTGATTACAACACCGTCGACGTATCGGAACGGACGCTGCGCGAAGTCTATTTCCCGCCCTTCCAGGCGGCGTTCGGCGCGGGCGCACTGTCGGCCATGTCCTCGTTCAACGAGATTTCCGGAATCCCCTCGAACGGCAATGAGTGGCTGATGCGCACCGTGCTGCGCGACGAGTGGAAATATCAGGGCTTCGTCGTTTCCGATTATACCGGCGACATGGAGATGATCGACCACGGCTTTGCCGCCGATGCCCGCGAGGCGACCAAGATCGCCTTCATGGCCGGGGTCGATATGAGCATGACCAGCGGCTTCTATCGCGATCACCTGCCCGACCTGGTCGAGAAGGGCGAGGTGCCGATGGCGCGGGTCGATGAATCGGTCCGCAAGGTGCTGGCGATCAAGGCCAAGCTCGGCCTGTTCGAGGACCCGTTCCGCCGCATCGACGAGAAACGCGAAGCCGCACGCAGCCGCACCAAGGCGACGCTGGCGCTTTCGCGCGAGATGGCGAAGAAGTCGATCGTCCTTCTGAAGAACGAGGGCGATGTCCTGCCGCTGCGCAAGGGTGGGCAGAAGATCGCGATCATCGGCCCGTTCGCCGCGGGCCAGCACGACCTCAACGGCCCCTGGTGCGTCTATGGCGACAACAAGCTCGCCATCGATCTCGAAACCGGCGTGCGCAACGCGCTGGGCAAGAACGCGCAGATCACGGTGGTGGAGGGCTCGCAGGTCGAAGCCCCGCTTCCCGGCGGGATCGAAGCCGCGGTCGCCGCTGCCCGCAACGCCGACGTCGTTCTGCTCGCGATCGGTGAGAGCGAGCGCATGTCGGGCGAAGCACAGTCGCGCACGAGCATCACCGTTCCCGCGCCGCAGCAGGCGCTGGCCGAGGCCGTGGCCGCGACCGGCAAGCCGGTGATCGTCGTGCTCAAGAACGGCCGCGCGCTCGCGCTGGAGGGCGCGGTCAAGAACGCGCCCGCGATTCTCGTCACCTGGTTCCTGGGGTCGGAGAGCGGCAATGCGATCGCCGACGTACTGTTCGGCGACTACAGCCCCTCGGGCCGCTTGCCGATGAGCTTCCCGCGCGAGCCGGGCCAGCAGCCCTTCTACTATTCGCACAAGCCCACCGGCCGTCCGAACCCGAGCGACGACAAGCTCGAGGAATACAAGACCCACTATCGCTCGATCCCGAACTCGGCGCTCTACCCGTTCGGTCATGGTCTGACCTACGGCAAGATCGACTATGCGAACCTGACGCCCGACAAGGGAACGCTGGCCTGGGATGGGGAGATCGCCTTCACCGCGACGATCACCAACCGCGGCACCCGCGCGGCGGAGGAAGTGGTTCAGCTCTACATCCGCGATCGCGCCGCGAGCATCACCCGCCCGGTCCGCGAGCTCAAGGCGTTCCGCAAGATCGCGCTCGCGCCCGGCGCGTCGGAAACGGTGCGCTTCGTGCTGAAGCGCGCGCAGCTCGAATTCATCGGCCGCGATTTGAAGCCTACGGTCGAGCCGGGCCTGTTCGACGTCTGGATCGCGCCGTCGGCTCAGGCGCAGGGGGTTCATTCGACCTTCACGCTTACCGCCTGATCGAGACGCTTTCCCGGCCCTGCGGCCGGGGGTCCGGCACCGCTTCCCCCTCCCTCCCCGGGGCGGTGCCGGACCGCGTTTGGGCTTCCCTACTTCCTCAGATCCCTCACGATCCGCGCGTGCTCGCCGCGGCCCAGCGGGTTCAGCGCCATCAGCACGCACGACAGCGCCAGGAAGCCGAGCGGCACCAGCGCGATCGTCATCCGCATCGCCGACAGCGTCGCCGCGCTCTGGCCGACATTGGCGACATAGCCCGCGCGCTCGAACCCCAGGCCGATGATCGCCGTCGCGATCCCGATCGCCACGCGCTGCAGCAGCGCCGCCATCCCAAACACCGCGCCCTCGACGCGCAATCCGGTGCGCTGCTCGCCATATTCGATCGTGTTGGGCAGCATCGCCCAGAAGACGAAGTTGAGTCCGACAATCATCGCCTGCATCGCCATCAGATAGGCCTGCATCACCCCCGCGCGATGAATGTCGAACAGCGCGAACAGCGCGAGCCCGATCATCGCCAGTGCCGCCGCGAGGAACCACAAAGCGCGCGTCCCCACGCGCCGCTGGATCAGCATCCACAGCGGCACCGACACCGCGCTCACCACGCTCATCGACGCCAGCGCAAGCTGTCCGCCACCCTCGTCGCCGAGGAAATATTTGAAGTAATAAAGTACCGACTTGTTGAGGATCGTCACCGCGACGATCATCGCCACCATGGCGAGGTTGAGCGTCACGAACGCCCTGTTCCCCGCGATCGCCTTGAGCGCGATCCATACCGGCACCGGTTCGCGCCGCTCCGGAACGTCGGCCTCGCGATAGGTTATGCCCACCCAGGCGAGGATCGCCGCCCCCGCCAGCGCGGACAGCAATGCCGCGCCCAGATAGGCGTCGGCCGCAGCCTTGGTTCCGAGCAGCAGCCCGCCCAGCGGCACAGTGCCCAGCGCGACCACCACCGCCGCCAGCGTGCCGGACAGCATCCGCACCCCGGCGACATAGGCGCGATCGTTGCTGTCCGCGCTCACCCGCGCGCTCATCGCGAGATAGGGCAGGTTGATGAAGGCATAGGCGGTGCGGAACGCGATATGCCCGGCGAACACCCCGACCATTCCCCACCAGCCGGGCACCACCGGCGGCAGGTACGCAAGCACGAACCCCAGCCCCAGCGGCACGCCGCCGATCGCGACCAGCCGCCCGAGCCCGCCCTTGGGCTCGCGCCGGTCGGCCAGAATGCCGGCCGCGAAGTTGGCGACCCCGTCCCATACCGACGCTGCCATGAAGATCGCGGCCGCCGCTGCGACCGGCAGGCCCAGCGCGTCGGTATAGTAGAACAGCAGGAAGAGCATCGCGCTCTGCCAGTAGAGGTTGAACGCAAAGTCCCCGAAGGCGAACAGCGTCAGTCGCGCGCGGGAGGGGCGGATCACGGACCGACCAGGGTGATCGTTGCGGCCCCGGCGGAATCGGGCAGGGTGAAGCGGACCCGGTCGGCGCTCTCGTCCATTCTTGCCGCGATCGTCCGCCGCCCAAGGCGGACCGCGCCGAGATCCGAGACGGCATGCACCGTCATCGCGATTTCGCGCCACCATGGCTTGAGCTTGCCCTGTCGCGCGTCGAGATCGATCCGCAGCCCCTTCTCGGTCGTCGAACAGCGGAAGCTCTGGCGCAGATAGGCGCCGCGCGCGATCGCGTCGGCCTTGCCGTCGTCGAGATAGAGCGTGCCGCTGCAATCGTCACCGGGATAGACCAGCAGTTCCAGCGCGCCCTTGGGCGTCTCGCTCAGGCTCTGCACCAGCGGCTGGCGCGGGATGATCGCGCCGGCGCGCACGAACACCGGCAGCCGGTCGATCCGCGGGGTCTCGGTCACGCTGTCGGCGGTCTTGCCCGCTGTCGCCACCACCGAACGTCCGGTCCAGTAATCATACCACCCGCCCTTAGGCAGGCAGACGTCATAGGGTTGCGGCGATTCGGGCTTGGGCGATGCGGCGACCATCAGGTCGCGGCCCAGCGTGAAGCTCATCGGCGAATCGCAGCCCGACGAGGCATAGTTGTAGAAGACCGGACGCATGATCGGATCGCCCGACCGCGCCTGCTGCTCGGCCACGGCATAGAGATAGGGGAACAGACGATAGCGTTCCTCGATCGCCGCGCGGCGCAGCGCGAGATGTTCGGGTCCATCGACCCATGGCTCGCTGCGCGGCGTATTCACCGCGGCATGGACACGCATCACCGGGGTGAACGCGCCGATCTGCATCCAGCGCGTCAGCAGCTCGGGGCTCGGCCCGCCGGTGAACCCGCCGATATCCGCGGCGCTGTACGAAAAGCCCGACAGGCCGAGATTGACCAGCTGCTGCACCGACAGTTTGAGGTGGTCCCAGGTGGCATTGTTGTCCCCGGTCCAGGTCACCGCGTAGCGCTGACCCCCGGCATAGGTCGCGCGGGTCATCACGAACGGGCGTGCGGCGGAATCGAGCCTCTTCAGCCCCTCGAACGTCGCGCGGCTGTTCTGCATGCCATAGACATTGTGGACTTCGGCATGGCTCGCCTCACGCGTTGCAAACCCGTCGCCCTCGATGCGGTGGACGGTGTCGAGCGGCATCGTCTTGCTCGGCGTCTCGAAGATCGCCGGCTCGTTCATGTCGTTCCAGAAGCCGGCGATCCCCGCGCGCACGAAATCCTTGTACAGCCCGCCCCACCAGTCACGCGACGCTTCCCGGGTGAAGTCGGGGAATACCGAATCCCCCGGCCATACCGGCGCGACATAGGTGCGGCCCTTGGCGGTGCGCAGGAAGTGATTGCCCGCTGCGCCGCTGTCAAACGGCGCATAGCCCTGGCTCGGCGCGTGCGCGATATGCAGGTCGGTGATCGCCACCAGCCCGATCCCGTCGCTCTTCAGGTCGCGCGCCAGCCTGGGCAGGTCGGGAAAGGTCTTGGGGTTGGTGGTGAAGGGCCGGTTGCGGTCCTGGAAATCGATGTCGAGCCAGATCACGTCGGTGGGGATGCGTTCCTTGCGCAGCCGTGCCGCGAGGTCGCGCACCTCGGTGTCCGACATGTAGCTGTAGCGCGATTGCTGATAGCCCAGACCCCACGGCGCGATCAGCGGCGCCGTGCCGGTCAGGCCGTGATAGCGCTGGACCACCTCCGACAGCATCGGCCCGGCGATCAGATAATAATCCACCGGGCCGTCCGGCGCGCCGATCTTCAACTCGCCATCGCTGCGGTGCCCGAAATCGAACCAGCTTCGCGTCGGATTGTCGAGGAACAGGCCATAGCTGCCGAACCCGCCGCCGGTGGTGACGTAGAAGGGGATCGACTTGTAGGTCGGGTCGGTCTCGCGGCCATAGCCGAACGTGTCGGTGTTCCAGTGGACATAGCTCGCCCCGCGCCGGTCGAACGGGCCGGTCTTGTCGCCCAGCCCGAAATAGCGCTCGCCGACCGGCATCGCGAACGACAGCTCGAAGCTCCCGTCCGCGCGCATCACCGGATCGGCATTGTCGGCCATGACCAGCCGCCCGCCGCGCTCATGAACCGTGAGACGCAAGGTGGCAGGGTCCACCTTCACCGTCAGCGCATCGGTGTCGAAGCCGTCGCCACGCGCGCGTACCTTTGTCGATCGCGTCCGCACCTCGGCGGGTACCGCCCAGCTCGCATCCTCGGGCCATTGGCCGTCGCGCGCCATGCGCACGCGCAGCACCGATGCGGACAGCGCCGTCACCCGCACCGCCATCCCGCCGCGCGTCACCTCGACGCCATTGTCCAGCGCCCGCACCTGCGCCGCCGCAGGAGCAGCCATCGCGATTGCTGACAAGGTTGTCAGAAGCAGTCTCATCCGATCCTCTCCGGTACGCGCATACACGATCGCTATTCGGCGGCGAGCAGCGACTCCGCGCCGCCCAGATCGACCGATACCAGCCGGCTCACGCCGCGTTCGACCATGGTCACGCCGAACAGCCGGTGCATGCGGCTCATCGTCGCGGCATTGTGGGTGACGATCAGGTAGCGGGTCGCGGTCTCGCGCGTCATCGCGTCGAGCAGGTCGCAGAAGCGCTCGATATTGGCGTCGTCCAGCGGCGCATCGACTTCGTCGAGCACGCAGATCGGCGCGGGGTTGGTCAGGAACAGGGCGAAGATCAGCGCCACGGCGGTCAGCGCCTGCTCGCCGCCCGACAACAACGTCAGCGACTGCAGCTTCTTGCCCGGCGGCTGGGCCATGATCTCCAGCCCTGCCTCCAGCGGGTCGTCCGAATCGACCAGTTCCAGATGGGCCTGCCCGCCATTGAACAGCGTGGTGAACAGTCGCCGGAAATGCTGGTCGACCGCTTCGAATGCAGCGAGCAGCCGCTGGCGCCCCTCGCGGTTGAGCGTGCCGATGCTCCCGCGCAGCCGGTGCACCGCCTGAATCAGCTCGTCGCGTTCCCTGGCGCTGTTCTGCGCGCTGGCGGTCAGCTCGGCCAGCTCGGTCTCGGCGACCAGGTTCACCGGCCCGATACGCTCGCGTTCGGCGATCAGCCGGTCGTGCGCGGCGGATTCGTCCTGCGGTCCGCGCACCGTCTCCTCGGCGAAGCCCGCGCGTTCGGGCAACAGCGGTGGCGGGCATTCGAACCGCTCGCCCGACAGCCGTCCCATCTCGATGCGGCGCATCTCCTGATTTTCGTGCCGCGCCACCGCGCCCGCCCGGCCCTCGCGCGCCTCGGCCAGCGCCTCGCCCGCGGCACGCACGGCGCCCTCGGTCTCGCGTAGCGCGCCTTCCGCCTCGCGCTCTGCCAACTGCGCCGCGGCACTCTCGATCCGTGCTTCTTCGTTGGCCTTTTCGGCGAGCAGGATCGCCTCGTCGAGTTGAGCGGGCTTGTCCTTCAGCGCCTCTGCCGCCTCCGCCAGCTCGATGGCGCGCGCATCCATCTCGGCGATGCGCTTGGCCGCTTCCCCGGCGCGGGCCTTCCAGCTCTTGCTCTCGGCGATCGACGCCGCCAGCCGCTCGCGTGCCGTCGCCATCTCGCGTTCCAGATTGCCGCGTTCGGCCCGTGCGTTGGCCGCCGCGTTGCGCCGCGCTTCAGCTTCGGCGGTCAGCGCCGCCACCCTCGCCCGCGTCGCGCTGCCATCGGGCAGTGCCGCGCGGGCCGCTTCCGCGCGCTTGAGCTCACCACTGGCCTCTTCCAGTTCAGCCGCCGTCCGCGCGCGCCGCGCCTCGAGGTCCGCACGCTGGCCGTCGAGCCGTTCGAGCGCCGCGGCCGCGCGATCTTCCGCCCGCGCCGCCTCGCGCGCCGCGGTCTCGCTATGGTCGAGCAGGCGCTTGCATTCCGCCGCCGCGCGCCGCGCCTCGGCGATGTCGCCGTCGATCCGCGCCAGCTCGGCGTCGGCGGCATCGACCGCGCGCACCGCCGCCGGGCGCGCCTTCTCGATGGTGCGCAGCCGGTTGACCCGCTCGAGCCGCTCGGCCGCCGCCGCGCCGCCGCTCTTCGCGACATAGCCGTCCCAGCGCCGCAGCACGCCCGCCAGCGTCACCAGTCGTTGCCCCACGGCAAGCGGCTGGCCGTCGTCACTCTCCGTCACCAGAACCTGCGCCAGCCGCCGCGCGAGCACGCCGGGCGCTTCGACATGCCGGGCCAGCGGCGTGGTTCCCGATGGTGCGCCGGGGTCGCCCTTCAGCACCTCCGCGCCCGCCCAATGGCGTTCGTCGGCCGGGTCGAGTCCGGCCTCGAGATCGTCGCCCAGCGCCGCGGCGAGCGCGCGTTCGTAGCCGGGATCGACCTTCAACCTGTCGAGCAGCCGGTCCTTGCCGCTCGGCCGCGTCGCCTTGGTCAGCGCCGCCGCCTCGCTGTCGAGCTGCGCCAGCTCGGCATGGGCTTCGGCCCGTGCCGATTGCGCCCGGGTGCGTGCGTCGATCGCTCCACGCTCGGTCGCGTCGGCGCGGGCAAGGCCGGTGCGTGCGGTCTCGGCCTGGCGTTCGGCCTTGGCCTTGTCGTCCGCTGCCTTGGTCCGGGCTTCCTTGAGCGGGGCGGGATCGCCCAAAGCGTGAATCTCGGCGGCGACGCGCGCAACGTCGCGTTCCGCGCGTTCCACTCTTCCCCTCGCAGACGTGAACGCGGCCTCGGCGACCCGCGCTTCGGCTGTTTCACTTGCCTGAGCGGAAAGTGCCTGTGCCAAACCAACTTCGGCGTCTCTCGATTCCCCCTCCGCCCTCGCCGACGCGGACTCGAGCGACGGCATCCGCGCCTGCGCATCCTTGATCCGCGCGTCGAGGACCCTGGCCTCGTCCTCCAGCCGCGCCAGCGCATCGGCGGCGTCATGTGCCAGCGCGCCTTCGCGCCCCTTGTCGCCTTCCAGCCGCGCGGCGCTGTCGGCCAGCTCGGCGATCCGCCGCTCGACGCTCGCCCGCTCGCCGCGCAGCCCGGCCAGCGCGTGCATCGCCTCGCTCGCCCGGTCGCGCACCGCCAGCGCAGCGCCGCGCGCGCTGGCCAGCCGGTCCGCCACCTCGCGCTGCGCCGCCAGCGCATTCTCCTGCGCCTGCGTTCGTTCGGCGACCCGCGCCTCCGCCGCCGCGGCCTCCTTCTTCGCTGCGTCGGCCGCGCTCGCCGCCTCGCGCCAGCGCGCGAAGATCATCCGCCCCTCGGCGGTGCGGATCTTGTCGGACAGCTCGCGATAGCGTTCGGCCTGCCGTGCCTGCCGCTTGAGCGCACTGGCCCTCGCCTCCTGGTCGCCGATCACCTCGTCGAGCCGGGTGAGGTTTGCCTCGGTCGCGCGCAATTTCTGCTCGGCGTCCTTGCGCCGCACGTGCAGGCCGGAGATGCCCGCCGCCTCCTCCAGCATCTGCCGCCGCTCGCCGGGCTTGGCCATGATGATCGCGCCGATCCGCCCCTGGCTCACCAATGCAGGCGAGTGGGCGCCGGTCGCCGAATCGGCGAACAGCAGCGCGACGTCCTTGGCGCGGACATCGCGCCCGTTGATGCGATAGGCCGATCCCGCGCCGCGCTCGATACGCCGGACGACCTCCAATTCGCCATCGTCTCCGGGTTGCTCGGCCAGGATCGAGACTTCGGCGAAGTCGCGCTGCGGGCGCGTCGCCGTCCCCGCGAAGATCACGTCTTCCATGCCCGCGCCGCGCATCGACTTGGCGCTGTTCTCACCCATCGTCCAGCGCAGCGCTTCGAGCAGGTTGGACTTGCCGCAGCCGTTCGGGCCGACGATCCCCGTCAGCCCGGGTTCGATGCGCAGGTCGGCGGGATCGACGAAGCTCTTGAAGCCGGTCAGGCGGAGCCGCTTGATCTGCACCTTAGGCTTGCGCTCCCCCCGCCCGGATCATCGTCAGGCGCCTGCAGCCTTCAGCGCCGCCTCGACCTGCGGCCAGCTACCGGTGTTCTCGAGCACCTTGCCGTTCAGGATGAAGGTCGGCGTGCCGGGAATATTATACTCCTTCTGCGCAGCCTCGTTGCCCTTGACCAGTGCGTCGATCGCGCCCTGATCGGCGAGGCACTGGCGTGCCTTGGCCTCGGGCACGCCGCGCTGCTGGACGAAGGCGAGATAGCCATAGCGTTCGGCGAGCGCTGCGGTGCGCTGGGCCGGTGCCATCGCCTCGACCTGCTGGAAGAAGGGATCGCCTTCCTTGGGGCCGCCCTGGAGCAGCGTCGCCTGCTGCTCGTACATCTGGTCCATGATCGCGAAGAACGGGCCGGGGCCCGCGCACTGGCCGAGCAACGCCGCGCCCAGATCGATCGGGTTGAGCAGGAAGTCACGGAATTCGAAGCTGACCTTGCCGGTCGAAATCTTGGCCTTGAGCGGCTCCATGCCGGTGGTGGCGAAGGCCGCGCAGTGGCCGCAGGTCCGCGATCCGTACTCGATCAGCTTGATCGGCGCGTCGGGGTTGCCCATGCGGAAGCCGCCCTCGGCGGTTTTCTCGACCTTGTCGGTCCATTGCGTCCCCGCCGGCGCAGAGGCGCCCGCTACGGGTGCGGCCGGCGCCGTGGCCGTGCTGTTGCCGCTCTCGCTGCCGCCGCACCCCGCCAGGATCGCCGCGGCTGCCAGGCCAATCGCAATACGCATCAGTTCTTCTCTCCGTTCGAAAAAATGCTCAGCGCGCGCCGGCGGCGCGCAGTTCGGGTTGCAGCGTCGACCAGTCACTGCCGCCGGTCGCCTTGCCGTTGACCGTGAAGCTGGGCGTTCCCTTGATGGCTTCCCAGGCTGTCTTGGTCATCGCTGTGACCTTGTCGAGGTCGGCGGGCGCGGCAAAGCAGCGGTCGATCGCCGCGGCAGACATGCCGCGCTTCTGCATCAGTGCCGACAGTCCCGATCCGTTCGCCGCAGCCTTCAGCCGGGCGAGTTCGGGCTGTGCCTGGATCGAGGCGGCATTGGCCTGCCACCAGGTCCGGCCTTGTTCGAACCAGCTAGGCTGCGCGGCGAAGATCGCCTGGGTCGCACCGCTGAACCCCTTGGGCCCGGTGCAGCGCGCAAGCAGCGCCGCCGCCATGTCGAGCGGATCGCGCACCGCGTGGCGGAACTCGACCCGCACCACGCCGCGGCGAACCAGATCGTCGTAGAGCGGCGCCTTCGATTCCGCGACGAAATGCGCGCAATGCGGGCAGGTATAGCTCAGATACTCGACCAGCTTCACCTTGGCGGCCGGGTTGCCGGTCAGGATCGCGCCCGATGTCGTCTGCACGACATGGTTGCGCCAGTCGCTCACCTTCGCTGCCGGCCTGGTGGGCTTTGCCTGTTGCGCGGCGGCGCTGGCGACCATCAGCGGTGCTGCGATCAGGGCGAGGGACAGGTAGAGCGAGCGCATCAGTCGATCTTTCCAAGTTTGAGCACGGGCGCAGCCACGCCCGCTGCCAAGCCTTCGAGTACCGCGCGAAGTTCGGGATCGGCGATCGCGCGCAGGCTCTCGCCCATTTCAGCGGGGATGGGGGCGGGGGCGGCCTTGGGCACGGGCATCGGCGCCTTGGCCACTTCGCCTTGCCGGATCGCGACACGCGCGACTGCGGGGTAGCCGAAGAAGCGGTTGACCCGTTCCATGATCTCGGGCGCGATGTGCATCATCATCGGGGCATGTGCGCCCTGCACGACCAGGTTGAGCACTCCATTGGCCCGCTCGCCGCGTGGAAAGCGGATCGATTCGGGCGCGGAGACTCCGGCATAGCGTTCGCCGACGATCTCGCTCCAGCGGCGCACGACCGCGCTTTGAACGAAGCCGAACTTGCGGAACGCGACCCGGCCGACATCGGGCACCAGATCCGCCACCGGGCGGATGCGGTTGCTGCGCTTGGGTTCGTCGGTGGTGGCGCGCGGCTTACTCATCGCGTCAGTCCATGCCATAGCCGGGGCGTGCCCGCCAATCCTTCTCGCGACATCGCCAATCACGTCTCCGGGCCGCTGCTGCGCTGGTACGACGCCAATGCTCGCGTGCTGCCATGGCGCGCGCCGCCGGGCAGCCCGCCGCCCGATCCCTATCGGGTGTGGCTGTCCGAAGTGATGCTCCAGCAGACCCAGGTCGCGACGGTCATTCCCTATTTCGAGAAATTCACCGCGCGCTGGCCCGATTTCGCAAGCCTGGCGGCGGTCGAGGATGCCGATCTGATGAGCGCCTGGGCCGGCCTTGGCTATTATGCTCGCGCCCGCAACCTGCTCGCCGCCGCGCGTGCGATCGCGGGGGAGCATGGGGGACGACTGCCGGCGGACGAGGCGGCGTTGCGCAGGCTTCCCGGCTTCGGCGCCTATACCGCGGCGGCGGTCGCGGCGATCGCGTTCGGGCAGCGTGCGGTGGTAGTCGACGGCAATGTCGAGCGGGTGGTCGCGCGGCTGTTCGCGGTGGCCGATCCGCTGCCGGGCGCGAAGCCGCGCATCCGCGACCTCGCCGATTCGATCACGCCGGACGCGCGTGCGGGCGATTTCGCGCAGGCGATGATGGATCTGGGTGCGACGATCTGTACGCCGCGCTCGCCCAGATGCCTGCTCTGCCCGCTTGCCGATCGGTGCGAAGCACGCGCCGCGGCGACACCCGAGGCCTTTCCGGTCAATGCGAAGAAGAAGGCGCGGCCGGTGCGCTACGGCACTTTCTTCTGGGCCGAACGCGACGGCAGGGTGCTGCTGGTCCGCCGGCCGGACACGGGGTTGCTGGGCGGGATGCGCGCCTTTCCGACGGGTGTCTGGTCCGAATCGCCACCGGCGCTGGCCGACGCGCCCTTTGCTGCGGACTGGACGCTGCGCAACGCCACGGTGCGCCACGTCTTCACGCATTTCGAGCTGATTGCCGCGCTTGCGACTGCAACGATCGGCGGCCACATAGACGCACCGGACGGCGAATGGTGGCCGATCGCCGATCTCGACTCGGCGGGGCTGCCCACGGTGTTCGCCAAGGCGGTGAAGGCGATCGGGAGGAGCGAATGAAGCGTTTCTGGCTGGCTGGCGGCGTTGCGGCGCTCGCGATTTCCCCGGTCGCTTTGGGGCAGGCTGTCACATCGGCGTCGGTGGAAGAAGCCGTCCGGCCGGATTCGGTTCTAACGCTTGCCAGCGCCTATGTCGTCGACAGGAAGGCTCCGGGCATTGCCATCGCCTATGCCAAGGGCGATCATCCGCCGGTTCTGGCTTCGGCTGGTTCGATCGCGGACGATGCGGGCGCGGCGAAGGCAAGCGCCGATTCGCTGTGGCGCGTCTATTCGATGACCAAGCCCATCACCGGCATTGCCGCGATGATGCTGGTCGAGGACGGCAAGCTCGGGCTCGACCAGCCGGTGAGCGACTTCATCCCCGGCTTCAGGTCGATGAAGGTGCTGACCGATCCGGGGAACAGCCTCGCCAGCCGTCCCGCGGCGCGACCGGTCACGGTCCGGCATCTGCTTACCCACACCGCGGGTCTTGGCTATACCATCGTGACCAAGGGGCCGCTGCTCAAGGAGTATGAGCGGCTCGGCATCACACCGGGCGCAGTCAATGCGTCGATCGAGGCCGAGGCGCGCAAGGCGCGGCCGACCTCGCTCAAGGAATTCGCGGATCGTGTCGCGACACTGCCGCTGATCGCCGATCCGGGAACGAAATGGAGCTACTCGATCAGCCTCGACGTGCTTGCCCGCGTGGTCGAGGTCGCGGGCGGGATGCCATTCGAGCGCTTCGTCCAGACGCGGCTGTTCGACCCGCTCCAGATGAAGTCGAGCTATTGGAGCGTGCCGGAAAGCGAGATCGGGCGGTTCGCGACCAACTATCTCTGGGCGGGCGACAATCGCATCCCGTTCGATCCGGCAAAGGGCTCTGTCTATGCCGCGCAGCCGTCCTTTCCCTATGGCGGGGCGGGACTGGTCATGTCGGTGCGCGACTATGACCGCTTCCTGCACATGCTGCTCAACGAAGGCACGCTCGACGGTGCCAGGGTTATGAAGCCCGAAACGGTGCGGCTCGCCATGTCGAACCTGCTGCCGGCGGGCGTGGTGTTCGCGGGCGCGCCGGGCGGCAGCGGCGGCGACACCGCGCCGAAAATGGGCTTCGGCGCGGGCGGCTCGGTCTATCTCGAAGGTGTGCCGGGCGGGCCGGGCAAGGGCACCTTTGGCTGGGGCGGGGCGGCAGGGACGATCGCCTGGGCCGATCCGGCGAACAAGGTGCGTGCGACCGTGATGGTCAACTACTTCCCCAGTGACAAATGGCCGCTGCGCGCCGATGCGGTCAAAGCGGTCTATGCGGATGTCGCACGCTGATGCGTGCCGATGTCGGCTTCACCGGTGCGCGACTCGACCGCGCCGACCGCGAACGCAATGATCCGCAGGCGCTTGCCGCCGCGTTGGCCGACCGGCGCGCGCGGCTGCTGAAGCTCGATGGCCTTGAACCCGAGGTCGATGGCGAGGGGCAGCTGGTCTGGACCAGCCTCGCCGATCTGCCCGAGAGGGCCGAGCCGCTGTTCCTCGGCTATATCGGCGGCACGCCGCATTTCGTGCCGCTGGCGATGGGGGAACGGCACGGCGTTGCGCGCTCGCCCGCCCTGTTCCAGATGCTCGGACTGATGCCCGCCGATCAGGCCGGCCTCTATGCCTGCGCGCGCAGCCTCGTCGACTGGCACCAGCGTCATGGCTTCTGTCCGGCCTGCGGTGGCGCTACCGATCCGTTCCGCGCGGGCTGGGCGCGGCGCTGTCCTTCCTGTGCCGCCGAGCATTTTCCGCGCACCGATCCGGTGGTGATCATGCTCGCCGAATATGAGGGCCGTGCGCTGCTCGGCCGTCAGGCGGCCTGGCCCGCAGGCCGCTATTCGGCCCTCGCCGGTTTCGTCGAGGTGGGCGAATCGATCGAGGAGGCGGTCGCGCGCGAGACGCTCGAGGAAGCCGGCGTCGCCGTGCGCGATGTTCGCTACGTCGCCAGCCAGCCCTGGCCGTTCCCGTCCTCGCTGATGATCGCCTGCATCGCGCAGGCCGAGGGCGATTCGCTCACCCTCGACACCGACGAGCTGGAGGACGCGATCTGGGTGACGCGGGACGAGGTGCGCGCGGCGCTCGACGGGCATCCGGACGCCCGATTCGGCGCGCCGCCGCCCTATGCGATCGCCCACACGCTGCTGCGTGCGTGGCTGGGCGACTAGCCTGCCTGGATCAGTTCGATCGTCTCGCTTTCGCCGAAGCCGAAATAGGGGATGCTCGCAGCGTAGAGTGCCAGGCCCGCGAGAATCAGGAAGGTGAGGACAATGCCGATCGCGCGGCCGGGCCTCCATCCGTCCATGCCGAAGGGATGAAGGATTCGCGCGACGACGAACAGTGCGGCGACGCCCCACAGCCAGTCGACGGTTCCCACCGCCAGCTCGATCAGCGCGATCAGGATCAGCACGATCGGCGCATATTCGGCGAAGTTGAGCTGCGCGCGCATCCGGGCGGTCAGCCGCTCACTGCCGCCGTCTCCGATCGAGATCTTCTCTGCCCGCCGCACCATCCCGACTCGCATGGCGAGCCAGAGGTTGAGAATTGCACACGCGGCAGTGGTGGCGAGCGCCACGGGCAGGATAATCGCGTCCATCGCTTTTGGTTTCCCCTTTTGACCACGCCTCGCTGCCACGCCGCGCGCCGCCTTGCAACTTGAGCGGAAATCGGTATAGGCGCTCGCTCGCTTTGCGACAGGCCTGACCGGCGGTCCGGCGAGTGCCGGAACCTCGGCGCTTGCCCGAACGCCGTGCCGGGCGTATCGCGATCCAGTTTTTGACGACACGAATTCAAGAAGGTTGCCGAAATGGCCGTCCCCAAGAGAAAAGTTTCGCCGAGCCGCCGTGGTATGCGCCGCTCGCACGACGCGCTGAAGGTCGAGGCGTTCCAGGAATGCCCGAACTGTGGCGAACTGAAACGCCCGCACGTGCTGTGCGGCGCCTGCGGCCACTATAACGGCCGCGAGATCGTGTCGGTCGAGGGCTGACACGATTTAAAGGGGGCCTGACCACATGACCTCCAGCGAGCGAATCGCCGTCGATGCAATGGGCGGCGACGAAGGGCTGGCGGTCATGCTCGCCGGAGTCGCGCGTGCGCGGCACCGGTTCGAGGGGATGCGCTTTCTGCTGGTGGGGGACGAGGCCGCGATTCGCGAGGGCCTGAAGTCGCACCCCAACCTCACCGCCGCGTCGGAGATCGTCCACGCGCCGGAAATCGTTACTGCCGAAGAAAAGCCGAGCCAGGCGATTCGCCGCGCCAAGGTGACGTCGATGGGCGTTGCTATCGATCTGGTGAAGAAGGGCGAAGCTGCCGCTGCCGTGTCGTCGGGCAATACCGGCGCGCTGATGGCGATGTCGAAGCTCGCCCTGCGGACCATGCCGGGAATCGACCGGCCCGCGCTCGCCGCGCGCATGCCGACGCTCGGTGCCAACGACGTCGTGATGCTCGACCTTGGCGCCAATACCGAGGTCGACAGCCGCAACCTCGTCCAGTTCGCGGTTATGGGCGCGGCCTATGCGCGCACCGTGCTCGATCTCAAGGCGCCGCGTGTCGCGCTGCTCAACATCGGTACCGAGGAACTCAAGGGCACCGACATCATCCGCGACGCCGCGCAGCAACTGCGCGCCGCGACTCACCTGCCATTGAGCTTCACCGGCTTCATCGAGGGCAACGCCTTGTCGCGCGGCAATGTCGATGTGATCGTGTGCGACGGCTTTGCCGGCAACATCGCGCTCAAGACGGTCGAAGGCACCGCGCGTTTCGTCGCCGATCTGCTCCGTCGCGCTTTTTCGAGTTCAATCCGTTCCAAGATCGGTTTCCTGATCTCGCGTCCGGCTACCGAGTTGTTGCGCCACCATCTCGACCCCAACAACCATAATGGGGCGGTCTTTCTCGGCCTCAACGGCATCGTCGTGAAGAGCCACGGCAGCGCCAACGAATTGGGCGTCGATACCGCGATCGGGGTTGCGGCGAAGATGGTGCGTGACGATCTCACACGACGGATCGCCGAGGATCTGGGTAATTTCGAGGCGCAAGCTGCATGACTGAGTTGGTGCGTCGCGCCGTGATTGCCGGAACCGGATCGGCGCTTCCGCCGCGCCGGGTCTCCAATGCCGAGCTGGCGGAACAAGTGGACACGAGCGACGAGTGGATCGTCGAGCGGACCGGTATCCGTTTTCGGCACATTGCTGCCGATGGCGAGACCACTTCGACGCTCGCAACCGACGCGGCCAGGGCGGCGCTGGCGGCCGCCGGGATCGAGGCGGCGGCCATCGATCTGATCGTTCTTGCGACCGCGACGCCCGACCAGACCTTCCCCGCCAGCGCGACCAAGGTGCAAGCGGCGCTCGGCATCAACGATTGCGTGGCGTTCGACGTTGCCGCCGTCTGCTCGGGCTTTCTGTACGCGCTGCAGGTGGCGGAGAGCATGATCCGCGCGGGCAGCGCCGAGAAGGCGCTCGTCATCGGCGCGGAGACATTCAGCCGTATCCTCGACTGGGAAGACCGTGCGACCTGCGTGCTGTTCGGCGACGGCGCAGGCGCGATCGTGCTTGAGGCACAAGCGAGCGAAGCGGCGGGTGGCCGCGGCGTGCTCGCGACGAAGCTGCATGCTGACGGGCGACACAACCAGCTCCTCTATGTCGATGGGGGGCCGTCCACCACCGGCACGGTCGGCAAGCTGCGGATGAAGGGCAAGGAAGTGTTCCGTCATGCCGTAGTCAATCTTGCCAGCGTGATGGGTGAAAGCCTGGCCGCGGCGGGGCTTGAGGCTAGTGACGTCGATTGGGTGGTACCCCATCAGGCTAATGCCCGCATCCTGGACGCGACCGCCAAGAAGCTTGGGCTCGCGCCCGAGAAGGTGATCGTGACGGTCGATCGGCATGCCAATACCTCGGCCGCTTCGGTGCCCCTTGCTCTCGATGCAGCGGTCCGTGACGGACGCATCAAACGCGGCGACCTGCTGGTACTGGAGGCGATGGGCGGCGGCTTCACCTGGGGCGCGTCGGTCGTCCGTTTCTGACACAGCGCCGGGCCTGCCGCTCGTCACGATAGCGTAACGGCGGTTGCGCCATGATATCCGTGTGTTACAGTGACGATGCCCGAGTTGGAGAGTTTGCGATGGCCACCGCTGCGACGCTGACGAGAGCCGATCTGGCCGATGCATTGCATCGCGAAGTCGGTCTGTCGCGCGCGGATGCTTCACGGCTCGTGGAACAGATTCTGCGCCATATGTGCGAGGCGCTTGCCGAAGGCGAGAATGTGAAGATTTCGGGCTTTGGCAGCTTCATCCTCCGGGACAAGGGCGAGCGGATCGGCCGCAACCCCAAGACCGGTGTCGAGGTGCCGATCGCGCCGCGCCGTGTGCTGACCTTCCGTGCCAGCCAGATGCTGCGCGACCGGATCGTCAGCGGGGGATGAAATGACCACCGGGCCGGAAAAGGGCGCGTTGGACAAGAAGCCAGGCGCCTTCCGGACGATCGGCGAACTTGCCCAGGAAATCGGGCGGCCCCAGCACATCCTGCGCTATTGGGAGACGCGCTTCGCGCAGCTCCGTCCGCTCCAGCGCGCCGGCGGGCGGCGCTATTACCGGCCGGAGGATGTGGCGCTGGTACGCCGCATCGACGCACTGCTTGGCAAGGAAGGTTACACGATCCGCGGCGTCCAGAGGCTGCTGGCGGGCGAGCGGGGCGCGGGCCGCAAGGAATCGGGCGTGACACTTGCCGATGTCCGCGATGCGCTCGCGCAGGCACTCAAGGATGATGGCGGCTGAGGCTCAGTCCTGCGCGGGGCCGAGCGCAGGATCGAGATCGCGCGGGCGGATGAAGCGCACCAGCGTTCCGCTGTCGGCGCGGATCGCGGTCCAGTCGGCGACATCGAAGGTCATCTCGGCAATTGCGGCGGTCGGAAACTTCTCCTCGACCGAGTCGCGTAGCGCATCGCCTGCGCGATCGGGGATCAGCGTCAGGATCAGATCTTCAAGTCCCGGATTATGGCCGAGCAGCAGCGCGGTGCGGGCCTGCGCCGGAAGTTCATGCACGATATCGAGCAGGCTCCCGGCCGAAGCCAGATAGACGCGCCGATCCCAGATCGGGGCGAGATCGCAGCCATAGCCGGATTCGATCTGCTCGACCGTCTCGACGATGCGTATGGCGGGTGACGCCACGACATGGTCGAAGGTCATGCCTTCGCTGCGCAGATAGCGGCCGACGGCGAGCGCGGCGCGCTGTCCCTTGCCATTGAGCGGCCGGTCAAAGTCCCGCGCAACGGGGTCGTCCCAGCTCGATTTGGCGTGGCGCAGCAACGTCAGCGTCTTCATCAGGCCTCCGGAGGGACGATCGCGGGGGCCTTCTGCCCCAGCGGCGCGACAGATGAAAGGCGTTCGACGCGCTGGACAGCTTCGTCGAGCGTGATCCGCGATACAGGGGTGCCCTGCGGAAACGCCCCGAGCAGCCTTGAGGGCATCGCAGCGGAGAGCAGGACGAAGGCGCCGGCATCGTCAGCGCGGCGGATCAGCCGCCCGAAGGCCTGGGCGAGCCGGGCGCGAACGATGCGATCATCATAGGTGCTCCCGCCGCCGGCAAGCCGCCGTGCGGCGTGAAGCACGCTCGGTTTGGGCCAGGGTACGCCTTCCATCACCACCAGCCGCAGCGAATGGCCGGGGACATCGACGCCGTCGCGCAACGCATCGGTGCCGATCAGCGAAGCGCGCGGATCGTCACGGAAGATATCGACGAGGGTTCCGGTATCGATCGGATCGACATGCTGGGCGTAGAGCGGCAGCCCTTCCCGCGCGAGCCGGTCGGCGATGCGGGCATGCACGGCCCGCAGGCGGCGGATCGCCGTGAACAGGCCGAGCGTGCCGCCCTGCGCCGCGACGATCAGGCGCGCATAGGCGCCGGCGAGCGCGGCGGTGTCGCCCCGCTTGACGTCGGTGACGATCAGCACTTCGGATCGGCCGGCATAATCGAAGGGCGAGGGCGCTTCGAAACGCACGGACGGGTGAAGCAGGTGCTGGGCGCCGCTCCGCGCTTCCGCGACATCCCAGTCGCCGCCCGCCCGCAGCGTGGCCGAGGTGACGAGCGCGCCATGGGCGGGCTTCAGAACGGTTTCAGCAAAGGGCTTCGAGGGATCCAGCCAGCGGCGGTGCAGCCCGACATCGATCTCGCGCCCTTCGATCCGCTCGACCGAAAGCCAGTCGACGAAGTCATCGGTGGCAGGGCCACCGATGCGCGCGATCAGGGCGAGCCAGGCGGCTACGGTTTCGGCGCGCCAGCCGAGCGAGGCGATCGCGCCTTCGATCCGCGCGCGCGCCTGGCCGTCCATCCAGTCGGGCGCCTCGTCGAGCACCGCCTCGAGGCGCCGGCCGAGCGCCATCATCGGGCGCAGCAGCCGTTCGAGCGCGGCAGCGGCGGGGCCGGCGGCATCGATCAGCGTCGCATCGGGTTCGGCCAGTTCGGTCTCGAGCCCGTAGCCTGCTTCGCCGGAACCATTGGCGTCGCGGGCGTAGGTGAGGCCGCGGACGGCAGCGAGCAGCTGTTCGATGGCGCCGAAAGGCTGGCCCTCGGCGAGCCGCTGGAGCCAGCCGTCCGAGGGAAGCGCGCGCGCGGCATCGACTGCCTCGGCGATTGCCTGCGCACCGGCATCGTCATAGCTTGCCACGTCCGACAGGCGCGCTGCGAGCCCGCGGCGGCGGCCACGGGACCCTGATTCGGGGCCGGTGATCCAGCGGCGCAGCTCGATCGTCTCCTGCCCGGACAGCGCGACGCCGAACATCGCGTCGGCGGCATCGAACAGGTGATGCCCCTCGTCGAAGACATAGCGGGTGGGGCGGGTCGCGGTCTCGCGTCCGCGGGCCGCGTTGACCATCACCAGCGCGTGGTTGGCGATGACGATGTCGGCGTCTGCGCTCGCCCGCGCTGCGCGCTCGATGAAGCACTTCCGATAGTGTGGGCAGCCGGCATAGACGCACTCGCCGCGCCGGTCGGTGAGGGCGGTCGATCCGTTGCGCCGGAACAGGGCCGGCAGCCAGCCGGGCAGGTCGCCGCCGATCATGTCGCCATCGGCGGTATAGGCCGCCCAGCGCGCCACCAGCTGGGCGAGGATCGCCGCGCGCCCGGCGAACCCGCCCTGCAGCGCATCCTCGAGGTTGAGCAGGCAGAGATAATTCTCCCGCCCCTTGCGCGTGACGATGCGGCGCTTGCGGACCTCGGGATCGGCGAACAGCCGCTCGCCCTCATGGCCGAGCTGGCGTTGCAACGCCTTGGTGAAGGTCGAGACCCAGACCGGTCCATCGGCCTTGGCCGCCCAGAGCGAGGCGGGGGCGAGATAACCCAGGGTCTTGCCGATCCCGGTGCCCGCTTCAGCCAGCACTAGATTGGGCGAATCGCGGAGCGTGCGCGGGGCGAAGGCGCTTGCCGCCGCCTCGGCATAAAGGCGCTGGCCCTCGCGCTCCTCGGCGCCGTTCCCGGTCAGCTCCGTAAGGCGTGCGCGGACTTCATCCGGTTCGAGTGAGATGGTGCGCGGCGGGGTGCGGGGCGGCTGCTCGCTCCATTCGGGCAGGCGCGAGAACAGCCAGCGCTCGGGTGTTTCGGGACGATGCAGCCGCTGCGCCAGCGCCGGTGCCCAACTCCAGCGCAGCCGCGCGAGCGACTGGGCAGCATGCCATGCGCCCTCGCGCTCGGGCCAGTCGGTTTCGGCGATGGACAGCATCGCCTGGGCGGCCTCGCGGAGGAATGCGGCGATACCCGCATCGTCCTCGGGCTCAGGCAGTCCGAGCGTGCGGGCGACGCCGCGCGGGGTCGGCACCATGAAGCGGGAGGGGCGGAGAAAGGCAAAAAGCTCGAGCAGGTCGAGACCCGACAGCTCGGCATAGCCCAGCCGCTGCGCGGCGAGCGGCGCGTTGAGCAGGATGACCGGCGTGTCCGCGGCGATGCGCACCGCCTCGCCCCGCCCGATACTGCGCGTTCCCTCACCGGTCGCGATCCAGATGCCGCCATGGCTGGCGTAAAGGGCCGGATAGGGGAGCGGGTTCACCGCGCGTTGTAGCGCAGCCGGCCGATGAAGCGCGACATGCTGAAGCGATGGTCTTTGCGTCCCGCGAGCTTCGCCTTGGCCTTTTCGAACTGCATGATGTTCTCGATCCGGCGGGCGAGGAAGGCGCGGGTTTCGGCCTGGCCTTCGCTGTCGTCGTTGAGGAACACGGCGATCGTCGCGGCATAGATGCCGGCGAGCATCGCGCGCTTGGTATAGTGGTTGTAGTCGGTGGCGGTGTCGCCCGCGAGCCGCCACATCGTGTCCGCCGAGCGCCAGCCGAGCTTCGCGGCGCGGGCGGCGTTCCGAGGCATCGCCAGGATCGCGACTGCGCGGCGCAGTGCCTCCCGGTCCGGCGCGAGCGCGTCGAGCCGCGCTTCGACGAGCGCGGTGATCTTCGCACGGATCTTCATCGCCCCAAGCGTTTCCGGTGGCAGCGCTTCCGCCATGCGCCGGTCGATCCCCGCGAACCACAGGTCGATCATGTCGACGGCATTGCCCGGCACCGCGAGCCGCGCGACGTCATGGTCGGCGCCGATCGCGTCGGCGGCGGCCCGCACGGCCTGTTCGTTCCAGCCGTCGAACGCGGCATTGGGGGCGAGATGCGGCGCGAGCGCGATACGCAGCTCGTCCAGCGTCATGTCGGCGACATCGACCATGTTCATGGTTTAGCCTCGTCAGCGATGGTTGCAACCTGCCCCGGCGACGTTGAACCGCGGCGGACCAGCACGAGCGCGATCGCCACCAGGACCGCGCCGATGAAATCGGGCACGCCGAGCCGCTCGCCATAGACGATCCAGCCGATCGTGCCGGCGATGATCGGCTGCGAGAGCAGGCCGATACCGACGACGAGCGGCGACAGATGGCCCAGCGCGTATATGAGCAAGCCCTGCCCGAACACCTGGCTGGCGAGCGCGAGTCCGACCAGCACGCCCCAGTTATGCGGCCAGATCTGTTCTCCCATCGCGATCGCGAAGAGCAGCAGCGGAAGCGTGCCGACCGCGCTGGATAGCGCCAGTGCCGACAATGGGGTCATCGCCCCACGCGCGCGGGTCATCAGGATGAAATAGACGGTATAGAGCGCGCCCGCGAGCAGGCAGAGGAGGTCGCCGATCATGTTCTGCGGCGAGAGGCTGTACGACCGGCCAAGCAGCAGGACGGCACCCGCGGCGGCAAGTGCGAGCGCGATCCCCTGTTGCCGGGTCGGCCAGGCGCGCGCGATGAGGAAACCCCAGATCGGGAACATCAAGGTCGCCGAGTTGCCGAACAAGGTCGCATTGGCGAGCGTGGTGTGCAGGATGCCGACATGCCAGGAAGCGAGATCGGCGGCGAAGGCGATGCCTGCGAAGAACAGGGTGATGCCGAGGCCCTTGGCGTGCCGCAGCGGGTTCCCCTCGGTCGCCATGACGATGGCGAACAGGAACGGGACGCCCAGCGCCAGTCGCCAGAAGCCGGCGGCGACAGGACCGACATCGGCAGCGCGCACGAACCATGGCCCAAACGCCAGTGCCACGTTCCCGAGCAGCAGCGCGGCGAAGGGCAGTGCAGCTCCGCTATGCTGCAGCGCAGCTTTTCTTGAGGGGGCAGAGTCGTGCATGGCGCCCTTAGCGCCCTAACTGTTGCATATTGCAACCCATCGGGAGGAAATTCCCCATGCCGAGCCTGTTCGACCCCATCGCCCTTGGCGCGATCCGTGCGCCCAACCGGGTGCTGATGGCGCCGCTGACGCGCGGCCGAGCGACGGTCGAAGCTGTGCCGACCGCAATCATGGCCGATTACTATGCGCAGCGCGCAGGCGCTGGCCTGATCATCTCCGAAGCGACCGGGATCAGCCGCCAGGGGCTGGGCTGGCCGTTCGCGCCGGGCCTTTGGACCGACGCTCAGGTCGAAGGCTGGAAGCCGGTGACCGAGGCGGTCCACCGGGCGGGCGGGCGGATCGTCGCGCAGCTTTGGCATATGGGGCGCCAGGTCCACAGCTCGGTGATCGGCGAGCAGCCGGTGTCGTCCTCCGCGACGACCAGCCCGGGCAAGGTCCACACCTATGGCGGCCGCCAGCCCTATGAGCAGGCACGCGCGCTGGGGATCGAAGAGATTCCCGCTATCCTCGACGATTATGCGCGTGCGACCGAGAATGCGCTCAAGGCCGGGTTCGACGGGGTCCAGATCCATGCCGCGAACGGCTATCTGATCGACCAGTTCCTGCGCGACAATGCCAATTTCCGCACCGACGGCTATGGCGGCAGCGTTGAGAACCGTATCCGCCTGTTGAACGAGGTGAGCGAACGGGTCGTCGCGGTGGCCGGGGCGGAGCGCACCGGCGTTCGCCTTTCCCCCAATGGCGCGTCACAGGGGGTGGACGACAGCGACCCCGAAGCCGTGTTCGTGCCGGCGGCGAAGCGGCTGGAGGAGATCGGCGTCGCGTTCCTGGAACTGCGCGAGCCGGGGCCGGAGGGGACCTATGGCAACACCGATGTGCCGAGGCTGAGCCCGGCGATCCGCAAGGTCTTTGGCGGTCCGCTGATCGTCAATTCGGACTATTTCACCCGCGAGGACGCACAGGCCGCGCTCGACAGCGGCGTCGCGGATGCGGTGAGCTTTGGCCGCGCCTATCTCGCCAATCCCGACCTGATCGAACGGCTGAAGCAGGGCGCACCGCTGAACGAGTGGGACATGAAGAGCTGGTATGGCGGCGGAGCGGAGGGTTACACCGACTATCCTCAACTCAAGGATCAGGAAGCGGCCTGATCGGCTTCATCGAGCCGCGCGGTCATCCAGGTGCGGAAGGCCGCGCGCGCCTTGGGCTGGAACAGCAGTGCCACGGGCAGCAGCAGGAGCAGCGGAAAGAAGATCGCGAGGATCGCGAACGCGATCAGCCCGATTACGATGCCGCCGATACTCCTGTTCATCCGGTTGGATGCCGCGTCGCTGATGACGATCCGGCGCGGCCCCTTGAGGTCGTAGAGGCGTGAGGTGGTGAGCACCGCATGGCCGCTTTGGTCATCGATCGACCGGGGCGTATCCTGCTCGATTCCGGCTGGGAGCGAAACCGCCGGTGAGGGCGGCGCGGGCCGTGCCTCACGCGTTGCAGGCTGGTCCGACCGCGTATCGATCACCACCAGCCGCCGCCCGCGTTCCACCACCTTGTAGCGGCCGGGCGGCGCGTCGGTCATTTGGCGGTGGCTCGCCGTGCCCGCCATTCGTCGGCGGTCTGGCCCCAGGCATCGACGCGCTCGTCGAGATAGGGTGCGGGCAGTTGCGTCGGCCCCATATTGTACGAGCCGAGCCGCTGCGCGAGTTTGATCGAGCCCAGATTGTCGGGGTTGATCGTGTGGATGATCGTGGTCCAGCGGAGCACGTCGACGGCATAATCCATCGCCGCGAATGCCCCCTCATAGGCATAGCCTTTGCCCGCGAATTCGGGGGCGACACCCCAGCCGACCTCGGTCCCCGGCCAGCCGTCGGGCTGCCACGGGCCAAGACGGCCGACCCATTTGCCGGTCGCCCGTTCGATCACCGAGAACATCGCGAAGCCGGCAATGTCCCATGCGCCCGACATCGCGCAAAGCTGGCGCCAGGCGAGGCTGCGCGCGATCGGGCCGCCGAGGAAGCGCATCGTCTCCGCATCGGCGTTGAAGGCGGCCCAGGCGTCGAGGTCCGATGCCTGGGGACGGCGCAGGATCAGCCGTTCGGTGAAGAGGACCGGTCCGTTCACGACACGCGCCTCAACCAAGCCTGTCCTTGAGCGCGAGCATCGCCAGCGCCGCCTCTGCCGCACCGCCGCCCTTGTTCAGATGCTTGGGATCGGCACGCACGATCGCCTGGGCCTCGTTCTCGGTCGTCAGGATGCCATTCCCGATAGGGATGCCGTCCATCGTCAGCGCCATTACGCCGCGTGCGCTTTCGTTCGAGACGATCTCGAAATGATAGGTCTCGCCGCGGATGACCACGCCGAGCGCGACATAGGCGTCGTAGCGGCCGGTCTCCGCCGCCATAGCGATCGCGCCGGGCACTTCTAGCGCGCCGGGGACGGTGATCGTCTCATGGCTGTGGCCCGCCGCCTCGATCGCGGCGCGGGCGCCGGCGAGGAGCATGTCGTTGAGATGATCGTAGAAGCGGGCTTCGACGAGCAGAACCTTGGCCATCAGACATTTCCTCCGAGGTCGATCGGGCGTTCGCCGACGATCGACAGGCCGTAGCCGTCAAGACCGACCAGCGTGTGGTGGGTGTTGGTGAGGAGGATCATCTCCTCGACGCCGAGCTCGGTCAGGATCATCGCGCCGACGCCATAGTCGCGCAGCTCCTCCATATCCGCCTCGGTGCGGATGCCGGCCTTGCGCTCGACCGCCATGGTGAAGGCATCGGCGCGCGGCCGGTTGATGACGACGATCACGCCCGCACCCTCTTCGCCGATGATCTGCATCGACCGTTCGAGCAGCTTGCCGCGCGCCCCCTCTTCGCCGAACAGATCGCCGAAGGGCGAGAGGACATGCATGCGGACCAGCGTGGGCTTGTCGGGACTGACGCGGCCCTTGAGCAGGGCGATCTGCTCGGTACCTGCGGCCTTGTTCCAGAAGGTGACGACGCGCCAATCGCCGCCCCAGCGGCTGGTGAAGCTGGTCTCCGCGCGACGCTCGACGAGATGATCGTAGCGGTGGCGATAGGCGATCAGATCACGGATCGTGCCGATCTTGAGGTTGTGGAGCTGCGCGAAGGAAACGAGATCGTCGAGCCGGGCCATCGTCCCGTCGTCCTTCATCACCTCGCAGATCACGCCCGAGGGGTTGAGGCCTGCGAGGCGTGCGACGTCGACCGCGGCCTCGGTATGGCCGGCGCGGACGAGCACGCCGCCTTCGCGCGCGACGAGCGGGAAGACATGGCCGGGCGAGACGAGGTCGGCAGGACCGTTGCTCGCGTCGATCGCGACCGCGACGGTGCGCGCGCGATCGGCGGCGGAGATGCCGGTGGTGACGCCTTCCTTCGCCTCGATCGATACGGTGAAGGCTGTGCCCATGCGGGTGCCGTTGCGGCGCGCCATCGGCTCGAGCCCAAGCTGGTCGGTGCGCTCCTTGGTCATTGCTAGACAGATCAGGCCGCGGCCATGCTTGGCCATGAAGTTGATCGCGTCGGGGGTCGCCATCTGGGCTGGGATGACCAGGTCGCCCTCATTCTCGCGATCCTCGTCGTCGACCAAGATGAACATGCGGCCGTTTCGCGCCTCGTCGATGATCTCTTCGGGCGTGGAGAGGAAGGCGTGGCGCAGGCGTGCGAGTTCGGGATTCTTACCGGGCTGGGCCACGATGGGCCTCCATGCGTTGGAGATAGCGTGCGAGCACGTCGATCTCGAGGTTGACGGCCTGACCCTGCGCGAGCGCGCCGAGGGTGGTGACGGCCTGGGTATGCGGAATGAGGTTGACGGTGAACTGCGCGCTGCGGTCCGGCTGGTCCGTCACCGTGTTCACGGTGAGCGAGACGCCGTCGATCGTAATCGAGCCCTTGGCGGCGATGAAGGGAGCCAGTGCGGCGGGGACGGAGAAGGTGATCCGTTGCGAGTCGCCATCGGGAGCGATCTCCAGCACGGTGCCGGTGCCGTCGACATGGCCGGTGACGATATGGCCGCCCAGTTCCTCGCCAAGCTTCAACGCGCGCTCGAGGTTGAGGCGACGGCCCTGCGCCCACTGATCGGCGGTGCGGGAGACGGTTTCGTGCGAGACATCGACTGCGAACCAGCCCGGCGCCTTATCGACGACGGTAAGGCATACGCCCGAGCAGGCGATCGACGCGCCCAGATCCACCGTGGTGGTGTCATATGCCGTGGAGACGCGAACGCGCAGGTCGCCGCGATCCTCCACGGCTTCGACGGTGCCGATATCGGTGACGATTCCCGTGAACATACCGTTATTCTGAATCCCGTTTGCTGGCGCGCTCGTAGACCTCGAGCCGGTCGCTGCCAAGCATGCGCGTGTCGGTGATTTGCCAGCGGCCATGCGCGCCGCCCAGTTCGGTAAGGCCGAGATCGGCGATGCCTGGCTTGCCGCCGAGCAGCACGGGCGCGCGATAGAGCAGAAGGCGATCGACCATATCGGCGCGCAGGAAGGTGGCGGCGGTGAGGGCGCCGCCTTCGACCAGCAGGTGATCGACGCCCACCAGCGTGGCGATCGCCGACGGCTGCGAGATCATGTGCCACCCGTCAGCGGTGCGTGCCGAGAGAAGGATGCGCCGCGGCGCGCGCGATTCCAGGCCGGGAAGACGGACGTCTAGCCTGGGGGCATCGCGTTCCAGCGTGCCGCGGCCGATCAGGATCGCTTCGTGCCGCGCGCGTTCGAGATGGGCATGGGCGCGTGCTTCCGGACCGGTGATCCAGCGGCTCTCGCCATTGGCCAGCGCGATGCACCCGTCGAGCGAAGTCGCGAGCTTGAGCGTCACATGCGGCCGCCCCTTGAACCGGCGGGTGAGGAAGCCGGCAATGGTGCGTTGCGCCTCGGCCTCGCCGATGCCGGTGGTCACCGCGATTCCGGCCTCTTCCAGCCGGGCGATCCCCTTGCCGTCGGTGCGTGGATCGGGATCACGCATCGCCACGACGACACGCGCGACGCCTGCCGCGATCAGCAGATTGGCGCAGGCCGGGCCGCGTGCCGATTCGTGAGCGCATGGTTCGAGCGTGACATAGGCGGTGGCGCCGCGCGCGGCCTCACCAGCTTCATCCAGCGCCATCGCTTCGGCATGGGGGCGGCCACCTGCCTGGGTCCAGCCGCGGCCGACGACATGTCCTGCGTGGACAAGCATGCAGCCGACATTGGGGTTGGGTGCCGTCACTCGCTGGCCGCGCGAGGCCAGCGTCAGTGCCGCAGCCATCCAGCGTGCATCGCTCACAGGCCCAGCGACTTGAGCTGGTCGTCGATCTTCTTGTATTCGAGGCGCTTCTTCTCGGCTTTCGCCTTTCGCTCGGCCTCGCGCTTCTGGCGAGCCTCCTCATCGATCTTCTGCTGCGCGACGATCTGCTCGAGCGTTCGGTCGGCGGGCCAGCTTTCTACGTAGACGATTTCGCGCTTGTAGGCGCGTTCGAAATAGGAGTCGAAATAGAAGCCGGCGAGGATCAGGGCGGTGGTCGCGAAGGACGCGAGCAGGAACCAGAGCTGATAGCGGTGGCGGATGCGCAGGACCTCGCGAAGGTCCTGAAGCGGCCCGACCGACGAGACGTGCTTGTTGCGCCGAAGAAAGAACATGGGGCGCAAGATAGGCGTGCCGCGCGGCCGGGACCAGCCCTGGCTACTCGACGATCTGGAAACGCAGCGTCATCGTCTTCCACCCCTCGACCGGCACGCCGTCGCGCGTGGCCGGCTTGAAGCGCCAGCGGGCGAGCGCCTGCCTGCGCGTCGCCTCTGCCAGCCCGGCGCTGGGGCTCTTCACGATATCGATCGCCTTGACCCGCCCGTCGGTGCCGATCAGCACGCGCGCGGTGACGCTGCCTTCGGTTCCCGCGCGGATCTCGGCAGGCGGATAGGGCGGCTGAAGCGCGTCGGCGAAGCGCGGATCGACCGAGGGACCGACCATCACCGGCGGGCGCGGCGGCTCGACCGTGGCGCCCCCGCCGCCGTTCACCGGGCCGATCGGTCCGATCGGGCCTGGAGGGTCGATCGTGACCGGACCGATCACGTCGGTGCCGGCGACGGCGGGCCGGTCGGTCCGGACATCGACAAGCGGGTCGGGCGTGTACGGAAGCGGCGTCGTGACCGGCTTCCGCCGCTCGGTCTGGCGCACGGGCTCGGGATCGACCGGCTTGGGTTCGACGACCGGGATGTTCGTTCCCGTGAGGATCGTGGTGATCCCGCCGGGACCGATCTTCGGACCGGCATAATAGAGGCCGAGAATGATCGTGCCGCTGATCAGAAGCGCGGCTCCGGCCCCGGCCGGTCGCGATGCAGTAGAATGATACCTGTCGGCATACATGGCTGCTCTCCTTGCTTCCGGCTTGTTCCACCGGATGAAGGGAATGATACATCATTACAATCGTGCGGCAAGACGTTTGCTTACGGCGGCGAAGCGAGCCGATGTCCGAAGGATAAGAGGGCCGGACTGCGGGGGGCGCCCGGCAGGCGCCGTCAGCCGCGCAGGCGGGCGATTGCGCGGTCGCGGCCGATGAGCGGCAGCAAAGCAGCCATGTCCGGCCCCGAATCGCGGCCGGTGAGCGCGCGGCGCAGCGGAAGGAACAGCGCCTTGCCCTTGCGCCCCGTCGCATCCTTGAGCGCGTTGGTGAGCGCGTGCCAGGGATCGTCCGACCAGTCGAGACCGGCGGCCGCCTGCGCTGCCTGCGCGAGAAACGCCGAATCGCCCGGATCGCGGACCGCATCGACCGGCCCTTCGACCACCTGCCACCAGTCGGCCGCTTCGGCGAGGGTGGAGAGATTGGGCCGAACGGCATCCCAGCCCGCTTCATCCATCCCGGCGGGCAGGCGCGAAGCGACCGTTTCATAATCGAGCTGATGGAGGATCCGCGCGTTGAGCTGAGCGAGCTCGGCTTCGTCGAACCGGGCGGGCGCGCGGCCGAATCGCGCGAAATCGAACGTCGCCAGCAACGGCGCGGGATCGGCCTGCGGCTCGACCGGGTCGCTGGTACCAAGCCGGGCGAGCAGCGCCACGATCGCCTGCGGCTCGATCCCCGCGTTGCGGAAATGATCGGCGCCGAGCGAGCCGAGGCGCTTGGAAAGCTTGCCTTCCGATCCGGTCAGCAGCGCTTCATGCGCGAAGGCCGGCGGCGTGGCGCCGAGCGCGTCGAACATCTGGAGCTGCGCGGCGGTGTTCGAGACATGGTCCTCGCCGCGCACGACATGGGTGATGCCCATGTCGATATCGTCGATCACCGAAGGGAGAAGATAGAGCCACGACCCGTCGGCGCGGCGCACCACCGGATCGCTCATCGTCGCCGGATCGAAGCGCTGGGGACCGCGGATCAGATCGTGCCACTCGATCGCGGCGGAATGATCGAGTCGGAAACGCCAGTGCGGGCGGACGCCCTCGGCTTCGAGGCGCGCACGATCGGCATCGGCGAGCGCGAGCGCGGCGCGATCATAGACCGGAGGCAGGCCGCGGCCGAGCAGGATCTTGCGCTTGAGATCGAGCTCCTGCTGGGTCTCATAGGCCGGATAGACGCGGCCTGCGGCGGCCAGCTCGGCGAAACGGCGTTCGTAGAGATCGAAACGCTGCGACTGGCGCGCCTCGCCATCGGGGACGAGGCCGAGCCAGGCAAGGTCGTCGCGGATCGAGAGCACATGCTCTTCGCGCGAGCGCTCGCCGTCGGTGTCGTCGATCCGCAGCAGGAACCGCCCGCCCTGTTTGCGCGCCCACATCCAGTTGTGGAGCGCGGTGCGGATGTTGCCGACATGCAGGCGGCCGGTGGGGCTGGGGGCGAAACGGGTGACGACGGTCATGCAGGCCCGCTAGCCGATTTCGCATCGCTGCGAAACGTTGCCCGGTTTACGTGCGCGCCGAACCCGCCTATCGGGACGCACACGGCCATGCGCCGGGCGCTTAGCTCAGTTGGTAGAGCATCTCGTTTACACGGATGGCGTCCACCGCGTTCAACGCGCTGAGCTTATTTGATTTTTTTGAGAACCGGCTTCTTCCGGTCGGGAACTGGTCGGGAGTCCGACGCAGCGAGGGCGCTGCGGACGTCTTCGTCCAGCACATGCGCGTAGCGCAGGGTCGTTTTGATGTTGCGGTGTTTCAGCGCTTCCTTCGCGGCCGCGAGGGAGCCGGTCGTGCGGACGATGCGCGTGCCGCGCGTATGGCGCAGATCGTGGAACCGGAAGCCGTCGATCCCGCCCGCTGCCTTTGCAGCGGCGAAGGGCTTACGCAGGGCCGTCTTTGTCAGCGGATAGCGCTCGCCCTTCTTGCGCCCTGGCTGCGTCCGCCCGCGCTTGTCGATAAATTCCGGCTTCGTCCGCTGCGCGACATAGGTGAACACCATCGGACCAACCTTCGGTTGGCGTGCGACCAGCGCGACCAGCGCAGCTGTGAGCGGTCGTTTCACCACATCGCCGCCCTTGATACGCGTCTGCGCCTGAGCGGTCTGCAAATTCAGGTCCGACCAGCGAAGGCCGATAACCTCTCCTAGCCGCCACCCCGATTGAAGGGCGAAATCCACGGCATCCACAAGATCATCGCGCAACTCGCTGAATAGGTTGTCTTCTTCATCGAAGCTCAGCTCGCGCGGCGGGCGGTTGGCCACCTTGAGATACAGGCGGGACCAATCAGGCATCTCACCGACATTGTATCGGCGCAGTCCATCGACGCGCCGCCACACGGCGCGAGCATTGTCGATCTCGCGATTGACCGACGCGTTCGACACCTCGCCGCGGCGTCGGGCAACGAACTCCTGCAGGTCAGCCTGTCCAATCTGGTGCAGGAAGCGGGTGCCCCCCAGCCCCGCGATAAGGCGTTCAAGGAAGCCCTCTATGCTCGGCCAGCTCGGGAGGTGCTTCGCGTGATCCTCATAGAGGCCGCACGCTTCGTCGAGCGTGATGGGGAGCTTCTGGTTGATCCCGAGGATGGCATCGCGCCGGACGATCGACTCGTAGGCGAGCGCGTCACGCTTCGATTCGAGGCCGGTGGACCCGTGATAGCGTTGCCCGTTCCACACGAAATCATAGAGATAGTAGGGTTTGCGCTTAGGTTTATAGACACTCATTCCCGCCGCCCGGCCCGTTTCGAGAACGGGACGATAACGCCAGTGGCTCGATTCGGCGAAGCCCCTGCTGCGGCCCGCTTAGGCCTGGGCGCATCGACGACGCGAGCACGCTCTACGAAAAGGTCCAGATCATCGGTGGCGTAGAGAACTTTCCGGCCGATGCGAATATATCGCAGGTGGCCCGCCTGACGCGCCTTGCGCAGGGTGCGCGCGCAAACGCGCAGCCGTGCGGCCGCCTCGTTTTCGGTCAGGAGCGCAGCGGCGGTCATCCGACCACCTCGTATTCGCGGATATCGAAGGGATAGTTGCGCAGCTCCCAACAGCAACCGCCCTTGCCGCTGGCTGGCCAGACGTGCGGCTCGCGGTTCGGCGGATCCGCGAAAAGGCGGACGCGGACGTTCTTGCCGTAGGCCTCAGGGGGCATATGGCCGGGGTTGGGCTTCATGGCCGAGCCTCGACTCCCCGGGCCGCTGCGCGCATATCAGCCGCAGCAGGGAGGAACCCATGGCCGAGATCGACTGGAACGCGCCCGCCAAGCTCTACTACCGCATCAATGGTCGCGATCGGGCAGAGCTGTCCAACGCGACGGTCAGGGATTGCGTGATTCACGCGCGGTCGCTCGCCGACGCGGACGTCGATCAGCTCGTGATCAAGATGGATGACAGGAGCGAGGAGATCGCCGGCCGCGACATAAGCGGGCTGATCGCCAAGCTCTAGGGGCGCAATCATGCCGCCTCGCTTTCGGCCTCTGCCACTGCAGCGGCGATGCGGGCGACAGCGGTTTCGAAGTGCGCGGGATTGTGCTCGATCCCGGTGAAGCGCTTCCCGGCGCGGATCGCCGCGACGCCGGTGGAGCCGGTGCCCATGAACGGGTCGCAGATGGTTTTGCCGGCGACGTTGCGGACAATGCCCGACATGAGCGCATCGGGCTTGGTGGTCGGATGGCCGAAGCGGGCGGCGCCTCGAGGCGAGGAGATCCGGCGCACGCGATGAAGATCGGTAAGCTCGCCGCGAGGATGATAGCCACGTTGCCAGGCATGGACGTAGAATTCGCAATCGGCGCGATAGTGCTTGTTGGCGACGGGCTGAGGGTTGACCTTCTGCCACACGCACAGGGCGTGACGGTGAAAGCTGCCCTTGGCGTGCGCCAGCAGTTCGGCGAGCTGGTCGTTATGGGCGAAAACGACAGCGGCGCCGCAGAGCAGCGGGTTGATGATGGCCAGATCGAAGCCGCGGTGAAGCCCCTCGGCGACCATTTGATCGAAGCTCGGCCGCTTCGCGCGATACCGACCGCCGCCGCTGGCGCGGATGAGGTAGGGCGGGTCGAAGATGTCGGCGTCGTGGAAGCCTAGCGTAGGACGGAGCGTGTAGGCGTCGCCCAGGTAGAGGGTCGCGGGGCCGATGATGACGGGCGTCATGCCGCCTTCCTCGCAATGTAACCCTCAAGGTCGGTCTGCTGCCGCGCCAGATCCAGCGGGCGCAATGTGACGGCGAAGCGGGATGCGCTCGAGCCGTCGAAGCTGTCCACGCCGGCGGCTTCGCACAGCCGTATCCGACGCGCGGTGTTTACCCGGCCGACATGGCAGATCGCCCCGCGGGACCGCGCGAGCGCGGCCCAACGGCGCATCGTGCGCTCTTTCCACCCGGTCGTGCCGCCGATGAAAACGCCGGTCCTGGGCGAGAGGAGAGGCACGACATGGCGCGGATCGAAGCCGTCCTGAACGGCGATCAGCAGCGGGACGTGTCCGATGTGGTCGTAGGTGAAGCGCAGCTTTTCCCACCAGTGCCGCGATCTCGTCAGGCTCGCGATCCCACCGTTGACGATATCGGGGACGACGATGAAGTCGGCGCCAGCGCCGAGCTGATCCACTGCGCGCTCGAAGGCTACCGTATCGAACGGCTCGTTGCGCTGGAACGATGTCCATGCGCCGTTGTCGAGGGCGTAGGGGAAACCCTCGGTGCGCAGCGCCCCGCGGGCCGACACCATTAGGCGCCAGCCCGCAGCGCGCAGCGCGTCGAGGTTCCGCCTCGTGCCCGTGCGGGATGCGTAACCGATCATCGCGGCGCTCCAACGAGATCGCGAAATAGGATCGGCTCAACGGAGCCATCTTGATTTACGCGATCCAGCCACGTCGTCGCGATCGGCTCGTCGCCGGTCCATCCGTCGGGCCAGGTGCGGGCGGCGACCAGCTCACGGATCCTCGCTTCCTCGACGGCATTGATCAGATCAATGGGCGGGCGGCCTAAGCGCGCTGCCGCTTCGTTGATTTCGGCCTGCACGGCGAGGATAAATTCGAGGCCGTAGAGCCGAGCCTCAAAGGTGAGTGGCCCCATGCGCTGGGGGTTGGCTGCCAGCGCACCCGATTTCAGCGTTTCGGCGCCGGGCTTGCGGAGGCGTTGCCCCGGCCCCCGCAAATAGCGGTGCAGCTGACGGATGCGACGTAGGGGTGCCGTGTAGGCCCATTGGGGCATGGCGATGATGGTTTGCATCGCGGTATCGTCCGACGCGAGCGGGCACTCTATGCAGCCGGTGCGGGCGTTCTTCTCGATCGCGTCGTCGCCGCCATAGGCCTCGGCGAGGATCCGTGTCGGCCAGCCACCGAATTCCGGCTGCGGCGCGTAAAACATCAGCCAATCCCAAACGATGCACACGCGCCAGTGGAGGAGCGGAGCAAGCGTCGCGATCCGCCCGCGGATGCCCTTCGCGTCGGGTAGCACCTTCTGATACCAGCCCTGCCCGCACTCCGCGCCATCCTTGCCGCAGGACATGGTGATACGGCCGTCGCGCATCGCGCTCTCGCCCTAGCGAACGCCCGTGATCATCAGGGCGGAGCCTCCGATCCCATCGAGCGCCTGCTCAAGCGCGGCCGTCATGGGATCGACTTTGATCTGTCGGGTGCACCAGCGAAGGGTGTTGTTGTTCGGCGGAGGCACGCCACGGCCGAGAATGTAAACCCAGAAGCGCTTGTCGAGCGGGGCGCAGACGACGGTGACTTCGATCCAGTCGCGCTCGCGCAGCTTGTCGATGATCGCGAGCGCGGCGATCTGGATCGGCAAAAGCTCTTGTCGGGTATCGGCGTAGAAGACGTAGAGGCGCTTGGGCCGGGGAAGATGCCCGGCCTCGATCAGATGCACGATCAGGGTGAGGGTGGCGGTGCTGTCCTTCCCGCCCGACCACGCTATCGCCACGTGCTCGTGCTCGCTCCAATAGGCGCGGAGCGATGCGAGGGTCAGGTCGATCGCTTCCTCGCTGACCATGCGGACGCCGGCGGCGAAAAGATTGTCGATCGGGCGCCTCATAGCAGCGCCTCCGCCGGCGTCGGCCAGTTCCACAGGCCTTGGGCGCCGCGCATCGGGACCGGCTGGGGCCAGCGATCGACGCTGAGCAAGGGCCAGCCCCACATTGCATGTTCGTCGCGGTCGCTATCGTTGGCGCGCGGAATGCCAAGTTCGACGGCGATGTCGGTGCCGGGGCGAGGCTCGCCGACGATCATCGTGCCGAGACCAGCGCCGAGTGGCAGCTCGTCGCGCAACGCTGCCTCGAGGACGGGGATTGCGAGAGCGGGTCTGAGGCACAGCTCGGCGGCGGCGCGGCCGAACCGCTCGCACTTCTCGCGAAGCTCGAGCACGCGGAGCATGAAGATCACCTCCTCGGTATCGATCTTTCGCGCGGCGGCGTGGTTCACGATGCGCTGGCCGACGATCGACCGAGGCGCGCGCCAGCCCCGGAACTCGTAGGGCTTGGCACCGACGTCGATCAGGGAGGCCCAAGGCTGCCAGATGGTGAGTGCTTTCATGTCACAGCGCTCCGGTTGCGACACCGCCAAGCGTCCCGGTGGGATCGGGGCGGCGGAGGGGAATATTGGCGACGACACGCGCTTTGCCGGCGGCGACCAGGGCGAGTTGTTCCTCAAAGGATTTCGGCCGCCGTGCTTCCTCCCGTGCCGCAGCGGCGGCGGCAGCACGATCGTCGGCCAGCTTCTGGCGCGCGGCCGGATAGCCGTGTGCGGCAGCATACTGGCGATAGGCCGCCATCGCCGCCTTGCCGGTGGGCAGCAGCGCGTCCTCGGCGGTGACGCGACGGTATGCTGGGCCGCGGGACGGAAGGCGTCGCGTTGACGGTATTGGAAGGCCTGCGGCCTCGAAATCTGCGACGATCGCCTCGCGCATGCGGTACGCCTCGCTGCCACCGATGCCGGCGTGCAGCCCTGCGCGGCGCGCGGACATGCCCTCCACGAGGATCAGCCGGCGGAACTCAGCCCGGGCAGCGTCGGGGATCTGGAAGAAATGATCGGTATAGCGGACGCGCTTGCCACCGATATCGCAACCCGGGAGGCACTGGCCCTTCCGTGACAAACGACCGATCAGGCGATCTCGTGCGCGCAGGATCGTCGTTTTGCTGGCGCCGGTCCGCTCGTGAACCTTGAGTGTCCCGAGGCCTTCCATGAACGCAGCCTCGATCGCCGCGATCATGGCGCGCGACACCTTCACGCCGGAATATGCTTCGCCGCCGCCGGGCGGGGGCAACGGCACCTTCCCCGCCGCCTTGAGTTCGGCACTATATCGGCGACGTTCCTCTGCGATGCGGCCCGCGCTGAGGCCAAGCCGCAGCTGGATATCGACGCCCTTGTACCCCTTGCGCAGCGCATAGCGCAGGCGCTCGATCCCCTCGGGCAGCAAGCGGCCCTTGGCGTCGCGCTCGGCGGGTCGGAACCCCTTCCGCGTGCAGAGGGCTATCAGGACCGCATTGCACGCGCTGGCCTCGCTGACGCCCAGCTCGGCGCCGATGCGGGCGAATGACCAGCCCTGTTCCTCTCGCATCACGATCGCGCGCTCAAGGCGGTCGCCCTGCAGGCGGGCTTTCGGCGCTTCGGTGACGACGGTGCTCCGAATCCCGAGTCTGCTAGCCATCACGAAGATGGCCTGCCAGCTGCGCTCCGGGAGCAGATCGGTTACGGCGTTGATGCCGCCGACGGGGTAGATCTCGTGGAGCACGGCGATCTCCTCCGACGTCCACGCGGGGGCTTTGGCGCGGGGCATCAGGCCGGATCCTCGACCGTCGGCTGCGCAGGCGCCACAGGCTCCGCATCATAGCGGACGCCGCAGAACGGGCAGTAGGTCGGGACCGCGATGGCGGGTCCGACGCGCTTGCGAGTCTCGATTTTCTCAGTCCGAATCGTCGGCCGTGTGAACAGCGGGCCACCGTCGCGGGGGATACCGATCGTCTCGATGATGCGGGTGTTGCGCTCGGCGAGCTTGCGATTGAAGTCGGCGACGCAATTGCACGGGTTCGTCATGTCAGACTCCGGACGATGAGGATGATGAGGGCGAGGCACGGCACGGGGGCGAGCAGCAGGATCAGCGCGCCGATCGGCCGCATGACTTTCGGCGGGGGCGTCACGTGGCGGACCCGACGCCGATCGCGCGCAATGCGTCCGCGATGCTGACGATGCGCGGACCCGGGCCGAGTTGGTGCCGGATCCGCTCCGCCGAGAGCTGCGTCAGGACGAGATCGCCGGGGCGTGGATCGGCGCGTTGCCGCGTCCGCCCCTCGGGATCCCATTCTTCGAAGATCCTCGAGCAACCGTAATGTTTGCGGAAGCGCTCAGCGAAGCGCGTCTTGCCCGTTTCCGGGGCGCCATGGATCACCGTGAATGTCATGTATCGTTCCTTTCGCCGAGCATGCGGGCCTGCAGCGCGAAGGCCTGATCGGGCGGGACGCGCCGCAGGCGCTGGTCAAGCGCGTCCTGGGCGGGGTTGCGGTCGAGGTTGAGGAAGGCCGCGGCCCGACGGCGGAGGGACTGCCAGTCCTTGTTGCGCCGCTCGTGCTTCGCTTCCTTGATGCCGGTGCGGATCTCGCCGGGCAGTTTGGCGAAGCAGCGGTCGCATAGACGCTGCCAGCGCTTCCGCCCGCGGCCACAGCCGGGGACGTCGCAGATGGAGGCGCGGGTCATGCCGGCCTCCGCCCGCGTTCGCTACGGATCCCGAGCGCGCTGGCGCGCATCCGGATCGCGTCGAGCGAGCGGTGCGGCAGGAGCTGGCCGACGCGTTTGTATCCGCCGGCGGGATATGCGCGGCGCAGCGTTTCGATCTCGCTGCGCATCCAGGGGCCATAGTGCTTCATGGCGCACCTCCGATCAGGACGAGAGGGGACGGGCCGCCCGCCGCGCCGATCGCGAGGATGATCGCGCAGCCGGTCAGCGAGCCGAGCAGCCACTGCAGCGCCCAGCTGGGGCTGCGCCGAGCGGCGAAGCGCCGGTCGATGTGTGGATACCGGCACCGCGAGCAGGGGCAGTCCTGGCTATGGATGCGAGGGGCGGCGCGCATTTCAGGCCGCCACCCGGCGCGGGCGACGGCCGCGGGCCGGCGCGATGGCGCAATCGGAGCAGACGGCCGATCCGGCGCGGATCGCCCAGCCATCGGGCAGCACCGGGCCAACGGCGTTCTGTTTCTCGCCGCAGGCACATTCGAAGGTGACGGGTTCGTCGAGCTTGGTGGTCATTTGGAATCTCCGGGTTCGAGGGAAAGGCGAACCGGAGCGCGGTGGGGCGCGGGCGCGGCGGACGATCATCGGTCGCCCTCCGCCCGCGCGGTGTCCTTCGCTGGCTGGTTGAACACCCAGCAGGAGACGATCTTGTTGACCGGGTTGTTGACCTTTTTGGTCGCGATGAACTTGCGACTCTTGCTGCCGCGCAGGAGCTTTTTCAGCTCGTCCATATCGGGCGGGACGAGACCGGCGGCGCGACAGCGCGATTCGAACTCAACCAGGTTGACCGCGATCAGATTGTCGTGGTCACGATGCTGGTTGAGCGAGCGGCCTTCATAATACTGCTCGACCGTCTCGCGATCGATCAGCCAGTTATAGCGCTCCCAGAAGGTGGCGACCTTGGGATGATCGCCGCCGGTCGAGAGCTGGCGGTCGAGCGCCATGGCGTCGATGAACTGAATCGTTTCCGCCACCCATTCGGGGCGGCAATTCGGGAACAGCTTGGGGAGCGTTTCCACCGCAGCGGCGAGCTGGCGATGGTTCTTGATTATGCGATCGTTGTGCAGCCCGTCGGCGCGCTTGCGCAGATCCTTCTCGTGGTGCGCCGACCGTTCGAAATAGAAGGTGAGCCACTTCGCTTCCTGGCGAAGGATATGGATGATCGTGCCCGAGGCGCGCTCTAGCGGCCATTGCTCGAGGCGGAGCGCGGCCTGTCGCGTGGCATCGGTGCGGCCGTCCTTGTCGATCCGCATCGACATAAGCCGCTCGAGGACGGCGGGGATCGCGTCGATGCGGTCGTTCTGAACGAGATAGATCGTGCCGAGGAAGGGCGGCTCGCTCGTCTCGTAGCCGTTCGACTTTTGGCCGGTGCCGCGCGGGGAGCGGCCGTTGAACAGAACGAGCAGGTCGTTGTAGTCGAACTGGCGGTAGCCGCCGCGCTTGTCTTCGTCGCGCTTGCCCTCGACCAAGCCGACGGGGAGGTTCGACACCTTGACCAGGCTGCGCGCGATGAACGCCGGCGTCGCCTTGTTGGGGTCGAACCCCTCGTAATCCGCGCGGCCGCACAGCTTCCACAGGAACTCGACGATCGTCGATTTGCCCGAACCCGGCTCGCCGGTTATCTCGAGGAAGCCGATCGACTTTTCGCGCAGGCGGATCTGCACCGCGAATAGCGACATGACGTAGAAGCCGAGCGCGACCAGGCCGCGCGGTCCCCATGCCGTCCACACGTCGGGGAGCCAGTCGAAGTCGAGCTGATCCGGGTCATAGGCGATGTCGAGCAGGCGTTCGGTAGAGCGCGGCTTCACCGCGGCCTTGCCGAAATCGAAGTAGCTCTCGCGGTTGATCGCGATCACGCGGCCGTCGCGAACGGCAATGTCGCCCAGCAACCACGCCTTGTGCGGGTGCGAGTAGCCGGTGAAATAGATCGGCTCGACAACCTTGAGCTGGCGCGTCTGATTGCGCATCAGCCGGTCCAGCTGCTCGCCGGTGCCCGACCACATTCCGGCGAAGGCCATCAGCCGCTTCTTGAATTCACCGCTGTTCGCGCAGGCCGCGGCCGAAAAGCGCGCCTTCACGCTGGGCTGGGCGTAGGGGAAATCTACCTGCAGGAAGTAGTTGGTTTCGTCCGAGATCTCGTCCCGCTCGCGGTAGAGCAGGCGGAACGCGCAGTTTGCGATCTCATCGACCTCGATCGACCGGCTCTGCTCCTCGTCATATTTGACGCGGCCCCACCACAGGCGGTTGCCATGACGAAAATCGAAGGATGCGAGCGCCAGACGATCGGCGATCAGCTTCGCCTTTTCGCGGGGCTTTTTCGCGATGGTGACGGCGCCGTTCCAAAGGTATTCTTCGAACGCGGCTGCGGAGAGCGGCGCCTTTTCCGGCTCGCCGCGCCATGCCTTGTGGCGCAGCAGCAGGTCATTCCAGTCGAGCTTTGTGCCCTCGCCATCGGGCCGGACCTGCATCGCGGTCGCGTCCCAGCCCTGCTCGACGGCCTTGTCGACGAACTTGCGGGTCCATTCGGTGCCCGCCTTGCCGACGTCGAACGCGAAAACGAGCCGGGGACGCGTGACCTTCTTTGCCCGCTCGAGCGCGGCGCGCAGGTCGGCGAGGAAGTGCTCCGGCCAGACGTTGACCGACATGGCCGACACAGCGGCTTTGCCAACCTGGTGCAGCGCCGCCGCGTCGAAAATGCCCTCGGCGATCAGGATATCGTCGGCGCGGGCGAGATCGTCGATCGTGACGCCGGGGGGCGTCCATACGTGCCCCTTCCAGCTCCCGCCCTTCTTGAAGTGCGCCTTCTTTTCGAAGCGCCCGACGCGATCGATCAGCCGTTCCCAATGGGTATCGCCGATGCGGAACCGCACCGTCGCCGTGGTGTGGCCGCTCTGCGGATCCTGATACGTCTCCTGAGTGTAGCTGCCCTCGAGCAGCTTGAGATCGAGGCCCCGCTCGAATTCGAGATAGGCGTCGGCCGACGCGTTGGGCCGCTCCTCGGTAATGCGGAACCGCTTCGACCAGTCCTCGAACAGGTCGGGGAGCAGGTTGCGAACGGTGTCTTCCCAGCCGCAGTTTTCCTGTCGGCCGCAGCGCACGATCTTCGGCTCGACGGCCGCGCAATACGCTTCCCACCGCTGGCAGCCCGGGCACTGCCCCTCCTGCAGCCACGCCCCCTTATCCTTGCGGAAGCGAAACTGATCCTTGAGGCCGGAAATGATTTGGTCGGCGAAACTCACGCGGCGATATCTCCGGGCAAAGCGGTGCCCTTGCCCGGCGCGCAGGGCGCCGGGGTCCGTTGGTCAAAAAGGGTTCGGGTGGGGTTGTCCGGCGCTAGCCGGAGAACATGCTGATCTGGTCGCTCTCGGGTTCACCGCCGCCGCGGGGCGGCAGGACGTGCGGGATTTTCTCCCGCGGGCAGAGCGGAAGGTCGAGATCGGGGCGGCTCACCAGCCCCGGGTTGAAGCTGTAAACGAAGCTCACCTCGGCCATGAACGTATGCCCGCAGCCCGTGTTGGTGCAGTGCGCGTGGAGGTGTTTCACCTTTTCGGTGATGCGCTCAGACCGGCGAATAAAGCAGGGCGCTTCGCACTTCGGGCAGGTGATGAAGGCAGAGTCCCGGGCAGGCGCGCCGCCGGAGCGAACGCGAAATTCCAGTGGCGCCTCGATCAGCGGCTGTCCGTGAAGTTTCCCCCCCGGGACGGTCATCGGTCGGTTCCTCCTCCAAGAAGGGCGGCACAAGCTGAAAGGGCGTCGATTGCGCGCTGCGCCCACTGCAGGGCATCTCTCCGAGCCTTCACATCGTGGGGGCGGGCATTGACGGCGACCAGCGCCGCCACGGCGCCGCCGCTTGTCCCCGCGGCTTCGATGATATTGGCATTCAGATCGCTATCCGGGACACCCCGGCGCGCTATATCGAGCCGCACGGAAAGGAGACGGTGAAACGGTGCATAGGTGCCGCCTTGAACGAGATACTCCTGATCTAACCGTTCGGCGTCGATCATTCGGATTTCGACCTCGCACTCAGGGTCGGACCAATTGCGGACGCTTCGCGTGGAGACGCCGCAGATAGCGGCGCATCGGTTCCAACCGATGACCGCTGCCACCTCCACAAGCGTGTGGTGATATGAGAAGGGTTCGCGCCGCTTGGTCATTGGCGGCTTCCCCGCAGGCTCACCAGCAGCGACTGGAAAGCCTCCATGCCCTCCTCGACCTCGGCAATAGCCCGCGCATGCACGACGGGATCATCGGACGCAGCAGCCGATGACAGCGCGGCCGCTATAGCTTCACCAGTCTCCTTCGCCGCCTTGCTGGACGCGTGCACCAGCGCTGCGCGGCGCGCAGCCGGGGTGTCATCGGAGAAATCGATCGCGGACGCATAGGCTTCGAATAGGGGCGCGCCCAAGCCTCCAGCGCGACGGTAGGCCTGGTCAAGCCGGATCGCGTCCTGCAGGCTAATATTGCGGCCCGTGTCGGGATCGCTGAGCTTGCGAACTGTCCACTCGGACTTTTCGATCACCGAGGCGCAGCCGTCCCATCCGAGCGTGTCGGCAATACGAGATAGCGCGCGATATGGGGTCAGGGGGCGGCGATGCTTCGTCATGCCCGTGCTACTCCGCGACGCTGGCCGATGTCCAAATCGGGCGAGCTATTGCCGTGGAAGCGCGTGGCCGCTCGATCTACCCCAAGGAAACGAACGGGGGGACGCGAATGCTCAACAGGGTAAATGTCAGGCCGGAGCCAATGCCTTGAAATCTGGGTGTCGGCTTCCGCTTGAAGCACATACTCGACCGGCAACTGTTTGGATTGGGTGAGCCACCGGCTGACGGTGGACTGCGCGACGCCGAACGTTTCGGCAGTAGCCTCCTGCGATCCATAGGCCTCAACAACCAGCTTCAGCGCTTCATACCGGGTCGGTTTCGTATCCATGCATTAGCGCATATTAGCGATTCATTAGCGCGTCAATAGGGAACTAATGACGATATTAGAACGACGTTCGATACACGCTTCGATCGTGGCGAAAGAACTACCGATCACGGCCCGGCGGCTTCGCGAGCGCATGGATGAAATCCGTTGCACGCAAGATGATCTGGCGTCCGCCGTGGGTGCGACGCAGGGCGCGATCAGCATGATCCTGAATGGAGTGACCCGTCAGTCACGCTTGCTTCCTAGAATCGCCGAGAACCTAGGCGTAAATTTGGGTTGGCTTGTCGGAACGACCGACGACAAAATCGATATGTTCGATGCTGACGGCCACGAGATATCCGAAGACGATCTCGCTGCAATCCGGGCAGGAACAAGCGCAAAGCAGCTGCAGAAGCCCGAACAACTTGGCGGCGGAGGACTGGCGGATGCGCAGAATGTGAGCATCACCGCAGATGATATGGCGGAACAACTCGACCTAGTCCCGGTCGATGAAATCTCGCTCGAATTCGGCATGGGTTCGACTGTCCTGCACGACGATCTTGAAATCGTCCGCCGCTATGTGCCGCGGGAGTGGATCGCTCATTTCAGCAAGTCACACCCTTCGCTGTTGCGCTTCGCGCGCGGCCGCGGCGATTCGATGTATCCCACGATCCTCGACAGCGATCTCGTGCTGATCGACATGGGGGAGACGCGGTTGACCCGCCAGGACGAGATTTGGGCGGTGGGATATGGCGATCTTGGCGGCCTCAAGCGGCTGCGGTCGATCGGCGGCGGGCAGATCAAGGTGATGTCTGACAATCCGACGGTTTCCGACGAAATCTTCGATATGGAGGAAATTCGCCTGATCGGGCGGGTGTGCGGCAATCTTCGGAAGATGTAGTCACGGGCGCGGGGAGGGGAAATGCCGAAGAAGCCGAAATGGAACGAGGTTTCGTGCGATGCATGTCGCGAGCCGATCGCCGTGGACGCGAAGCGATGCCCCCATTGCCAAACCGATTTCACGCCTGAACAGGTGGCAGCGCGCAAGAAGCAACATGGGAAAGAACTCAAGGTCGGCTGCGGCGCCCTGTTGGCCCTCGTAGCGTTGTTGGCGATCGTCGGGCAGTGCACGAACTCAGGCGGAGTAGCCGTCAAGAACGAGACCGCCGCCGCACCGGCCGCTGCAAGATCATCAACGCAGAGCGGCAAGGCCGATGCGGTCGCCTTCTATAGGAATGTTGTGTCCGCGATGGCTCCCTGTGACGCCGGCGGAAAGAGATCGGCGGAAGCGGCCGATCTGATCAGGACCGGTCGAGCGTCGGTGTTCGACGGCTATACAGCAAGTCGGGAGCAGGCAGAGGGGTGCCGTGAAAGTGCTTCAAGCTTCATCGGCATGGACCCGCCCGCCAGCTTCACCGGGGAGGCAGAGGTGGCGGCGGACAAGGCCATCAAGGTATGCGGCGATGCGGCAATCATGAAGCAGATGGCGGGCGAGACCATGATGGAAATCTACGACGGCGAAGCCAGGCCATCGAAAGTCGCCGAGTTGAAAGATCGGATAGAGGCTGCGCAAGGTGGCGTCCTAGCGTGCGTGGCGAATGCGATGGATGCGGCGACGAAAGCGGGTGCTGATCTGAAGGAGCTGGCGAAGTAGCTTCCTGTGCCCCTGACCTTCCTATGCATAGCGGCGCTGGCGATCGACGGCGACACGCTCCGGTGCCGTGACGTTGGGCGGGTTCGGCTAGCGCGCATCGACGCTCCAGAGCTGCACGGCTGCCCGCGGAAAAGGATATGTGCGCCGGGTGACGCCAAAGGTGCGCGCGACAACCTGGCGCGATTGGTCGAAGGCCGCACGGTCCGCTGCACCGAAGTCGATGCCGATCCGCGCCGGCGCGGCTATCAGGCGCGGGACCGATATGACCGCCCCGTGGTGCGTTGCACCAGCGGGGGCCGCGACCTGGGCGAGGCGCAGTTGCGCGCCGGCTATGCCGTCCGCTGGCCTTAGGCGCTTTCGAGCTTCAGTTTCTGAGCGATCCCGTCGGGGTTGAGCGTCGTCTCCACGCTTTCGACCAGCCAGTGCAGCGCGTCGATGCGGCTATTCCACCCCTGCAGCGTGACGCGCCCGTTCGGCTGCAACGCAGGCATTGCGAGCGCGAGTTCGTAATCGAACGTGCGAGCGCCCCGCCGCCCCTTGGAAACGGCCGCGTCGGCGGCCTGGCGCGCCTCGGCCTCGCTCGCATAGACACGCTTGAGCCGTCGGCGCTTGTCCCCGCCGCGCTTCACAGTGCGCCGGCGCCCGCCCGCCGGATCGTGATACTGCGCTTCCGCGCCGTCGTGCTCCTCGCGCTCCGCGTATCCGAACTCCCATGTCCAACCTTCGCGCTTCGTGATGGTGGTCGAGGGGATCGTCGCGCCGCTCGCCGTGGTCGCGCTGCCAACCGGCATGAAGATCAGTCGCTTGTCCTTCCACGTCGCGAGCGCGTCGTAGCGGCTACCGAGATCCTTCACGAAGGCCATGTCGCTCTTGTTGTGCTGCTCGATGACAGCGACAGCCTTGCTGCCCAGCGTCGGGTGGACCTGAGCCGACAGGCCATTGCGACCGGCGATGGTGTTGAGAATCGCGCCGAGCGTCGTGTCGCGCCAGCTCCGCGAGCGCCGCTTGCGATAATCGCCTGTGAAGTCGGCCGAGCGAGCGCGCAGGATGACGACATCGGGCGGACCGCCCTCCCGCACCTCGTCCACGCGGAAGCGGCCTTTATCGACCAAACCAATCTGCACGTCGCCGCCGGATTCCCAGCCGAGCTGCAGGGCAAGGTAGGTGCCCTTCTCGGGCGCCGCGAGCGCGCCGTCATGGTTATGGAGGGTGAGGGATAGCTCGTCCGCCTCGCCGCCCCGTTTCTCGCTCAGGGTCAGCTCGAGCAGGCGCGGGTTCACCTTCGCCGTCAGGTCGGTGCCGTCGTCAAGGATCAGGCGGATGGCCGCCACGTTCGCCGGCATCAGTCGCTCCGCACCAGCTCGATCGACACCACCTTCTGTCGAGGGATGCCGCCCGCCATGATCGAACGGTGCGTCTCCTCCATCCGCTCGATGCGATAGTTGCCGAGCACGCGCCCGAGGCCGTCGAGCAACGGGTAGCTGTCGCCGGTGTTGGCCATCTCCTCGAGCGCTTCGATCGCGCCGTAGCTGCCAGCAATCTCCGGCACGAGGAGCGCATTGATGGTGATGACGTCTTCCCCCCGGACCGGCGAACTGTGACGCCGGCCGCGCGCCGAAGCGCTCGCTTTGCGGATGCCGCCAGGAGACGCGCCGCGAGAGATCGTCATAGGCGATGGTGTCCATGCCGAACACGAACATGCCGAGCGACAGCAGGTGCGCGGGGGAAAGCGTCATCAGCGGTCGCCCTCATAAGTGCGGCGCGACTTGGCGCCCTTGGCGGCCTCGAGCTTGCGCATGATCTCCCGCACAAGAGCCTCCGCGTCCTGTCCCTGCGCCCCGTAGACGTTGATATTGACGCCAGCTAGCGCCGCCAGCGCCGCCAGCAGCTCCGCCAGACTCGCGGTGCCTGCCCCAGCCGGGCGCATCGCCGGCGACTCCCGCAGACGTCGCATCATCGGCGCCTGGGCGGGTGCCATGCCGGGCGCATCGCCGGATAGACCCGACATCATGCGTGCCATCGACCGTTGCGGACCACGCGCGCCCTGTTCGATGCCAAGCGCAAGTCCGCCCGTCATGTGCCCGCCCATCTCCATGAACAGGCGCGAGGGCGACTTGATGCCGAAGAAGTTCTTGAACGCCGTGATCCCGCTGCGCGCGATGGCGAGGAGCCGCTGGGCGAGCAGCATCGGGTTGAGGGCCATCAACAGCCCCTGCATCATCGCCGAGCCAATGTTCTTGAGCCACGCGGGCATCGCGGAGAGGATGCCTTTGACCCATGCGACGCCGGCGTTGAAGGCGCCCTTGATCTTATCCCAATGGGTATAGATCAGATAGGCGGCGCCGCCGACCGCGAGCACGATCGCGGTGATCGCGAGCACGATCGGGTTCGCCATCATCATCAACCCGGCCTGCATGACGCCGCGGGCGAGAAATAGAGCCGCGATCCGGATCAGTCCGAAGGTGCGCACGATGATCGGCCCGGCGCCGGTAACGGCCGATTTGAGGAATCCGATCGTGCGAGTGAAGCGGCTGACGCCCTCGACCTTTCGGAAGAACGCGATCGTCGAGGCGAGCGGACCGAGCAGACCACCAAACGCGAACTGCAGGGCGCCGACGCCGATCTTGGCGACGATCAAATATGCTGCCACTTTCGCCAGGGTTCCGGCGAGTTCGGGGTTGGCCTGTGCCCAGTCGCCTACCTTGCCGGCGAGCAGAGTGACCGTGCCCAGAAACTCGGTCGCGACGGGGAGGAATTTTGTGCCGAGTTGGATCGACGCTGCCTGCGCGGCGACCGTGAATTTTCGCCAGTTGAGCGCGGCATCCCGCGCTTCGCGCTGAGCGAAGGCCTTGTCCACTGTGCCGTCTGCCTTGGCGATCTCGCCCCGCATCCGCTTGTAAAGTTCCATATCAAGGATCAGCTGGCGCACGGCGCCCTGGGCCTGCATATCCTCGAACGCGAAGCCGAGCCTACTTAGGTCGCCCCCCGTCGCTCTTTTCGTCAGCTCCGCAATCGCCTCGAGCGGCGTTCTGCCCTCGGCATAGGCGCGCTTGAGCGCGGCGGGCAGATCGACGCCAAAGTTCTTCTTGAACGCTGTGATGGTCGCGGGCGCGCTAATCTTGGCGAGCAGGTTCTCCACGTTGTTTGCCGCTTCATCGGAGGTGCCGGTGCCACCACGCACCACCTGCAGCGCCGCCGCCAGATCGGCGACTGCTCCCGTGCCTTTCTGCCCTAGCGCCATCATCTGAGCGGTCAGGGACGGGAAATGCCTCGCCATGCTATCGACTTCAAAGGCCCCCTGGTTGGCAGAGGCGGCGATAATATCGAGGCCCTTCGACGCGTCGCTGAGAGGCACCTTGAGGTTCCGGACGTTGGCGTAGGCGGCGTTTGCACCATCGGCCAGATCGACCTTGAACGCGGTGCCGAGGCGGCCAATCGGGCCGATCATCCGCACGGCCTGGCGGGGATCAAGGCCCAGGCCGGCGAGCTGATCGATGCCGGCGCGCATATCCTCCGGGAGTTGGTGAGCGGCCCGGGACAGACGCAGGATGCTGGCTGCCATGCGATCGGTCTCGCGGTTGGTCATCCCAGCTTTCTGCTGAATATCGACCATACCACTACTGAACTCCATCGCGCCTTTTGTCGCGGCGATGAAGGGGGCTGCCAACGCGATGCCCCCAACCACATTGTCGCGGCCGCTGGCGCGCAGATCCTCCCCGCGCCGGTGCATGGCCGCCTTGTTTGCATCTATCGCCGCGAGGCGCTTCTGGCGGTCGATCTGGCGATTGACGCCGGCGAGCGCACGTTCGAGTTCGCGCTCGCGCTCGATCAGCTGAGTGACGTTCCCGCTGGCCGTGCGCATGTCGCGGCCGACGTCGCGCATTTCGCGCTGCAGCCGACGCGCCTCGCCATTGAGTGCGCGCAGCGACTGCGAACCGTTTCGCCCAAGGCCGACGATGTTGCGAAGGGCGCCGGACATACGATCGACGCCGACGAAATTGACCAGCAAGGAGAGCTTGTTGCTCATTCGTCCTTTGTCCCTTGCATCTCGTTCCAGCGCTGCACCGCAAGATCCCGCCAGAAGATCAGTTCATCGACCTCGAGCGCCCGCAATTCCGACAGCGGCCAGTGAAATATCGCGGCGATATCGGCGATCAGCCCGTCGGCCGATGTGCCGCGATCATCGTCTCGATCAGTCGCTTCTCGGCCGCGGTCATAAAAAAACCGCGGATCGCACCGCCGATCTCGCTCAGATCTTCGGCCTCAAGGTTGTCGGTCTCGTCCTGGGTAAGCGGCGGGTTGCTCACGCGCGGGATCAGCCGGAGGAGCGCGGTGATATCCGTGCCGATCACGTCCTGCAGAGTGAGGCCGCGCAGCTCGCCAGCTTTGGGCTTGCGCAGCGTCAGCGTGTCGATCTGCGTTTCACCGCGGATGATCGGGTTGGCGAGCTTGATCGTCGCGAAGCGGCTTTCGTCCTGAGCGACGGGGGTGGCGGATTCGTCGGCCATGCGGGGCACCTTTCATAAGCGGGGCGTGGAGAGACCGGGAGCGCTCCACAGGGAAAGCGCCCCCGGCCTCCGCGCGACGGCGCCCCGCAACAGGACCGCCGCGCGGAGCTGGATCAGCTGGTAAGGATCGCCATGATCTCGGCGTAGCGGTCGAAGCCATCGACGATGAAGACGCCGGCGATCATGTCGATCTCGATCTCGACGATCCCATCGACGACGCGGCGATAATAGACGAGCGGCACGGTGTACTTGTGCTCGGTCCCGTCGCCGGCCTTGCCCTTGCCCGGGTCGATCTCGCTGAATCGGCCGCCGATATACACTTCGACGGCCTGCGGAGCGGTGCCGTCGTCGGCCTGATAGGCGCCGACCAGGCGCACGCGCACCCCGTCGGCGCTCGCGATGCCGAACTTGCGGAAGAGGCGCAGCTCGTGCCCGCCCATCGTGATCGACGCCTGCATCGCCTCGAGGCCGTTATCGACCTTGATCGGCCCGACCATGCCGCCGCCGCGCCAGTCGTCGGTGGCAATGGCGAGTTTCGGTTCCTCGAATTCGGCGATGACGCCGAGGAAACCCTCGCCATCGACGTAGCTGTTGATGTTCTTAAGTCGGCGGGGAAAGCCCATGGTCAGTTCCTTTCAGAGAGGGGCGGCGGCGCGATCAGACCAGGCGATCGGCGAAGCCGGAGTAGTAGAAGTCGGTGATCACCAGCTCGACGGTCGGATCCTCGAGCGGCGCCACCGGCGTGAACTCGATGCGGAAGTCGGGGCGGCCTGCGCTCAGCTGTTCCGGCTGATTGCGGTCCGCGTCGAAATAGGCTTTCGCGCCCATGATGAAGCCGTTGAGGGCCAGCTCGCGGAACTTGGCGTTCGCCGTCTCGAGCAGATCCTTGATCAGGCTGACCGTCATCGGGTGATCGAAATAGGGCTGGAAGACGTCAGCAATGATGTCCTGCAGCGCATGGCTGGTGCGCACCGCGCTTTCGAACGCGAACTCCGGCTGATCCGGCCCGGCCGTGGTGCGATTGCCCCAGAAGCGGAATCCGTTCGCGCGGATGATCGTGGTGATCTGCTTTCCGTTGAGCGTCCCGGCCTCGGTCGAGGGGTCGAGCAGGTCGAACTGAACGTAGTGGTCGAGCGCGGTAACGCCATCAATCGGCATATTTGAAATCGTCTTGTGCCAACCGATGCGTTCATCGATCTGGGCGCGCAGGCCAAGGGCGCGCGCCACCGCGTCGCCGGCGGTCTCGGTCGAGCTGTTCGGCCAGATCAGCATCAGCTCGCGCGCGGTGAAGCCGTCGCGATAGTTCATCGCCTCGACGCCATCGTCGCCGTTTGCCCGGGCATAGGCGAAACCGCGCAGGCGCTTCGCCACGATCACCATTTGCGTCGTGACGGCGAGGGTATCGAGGCCGGGCGCGCCGATGATGCGCGGCGCATAGCCAACGGCGCCCTTCGCACTGAGAAGCAGGTCGAGGCCCGCGATCACATTCTCGTCAGTTTCCTCGTCCGCTTCCGCACCGGCACCAGGGGCGACACGCGAGACGATGACGATCGGCGTGGTCAGATCGGCAATGGCGGCCAGCGCCTTTGCGAGCGTGCCACCGGTGCCGGCCTTGCTGATCGCAGCGTCGATGTTCGTGACCAGCGTCAGCTCGCCGATCGGGAACGCGGCATTGAGGGCGTCGGTCGCCGTGCCGGCGGCCGCGGTCGCCGTGGCAACCAAGCCGATGACGGCGAGCGATGGAGTCTTGATCGGACGGCGACCCTTGGCGAATTCGCGAATAGTGAGGCTGTGCATGGCAGTTCCTTCAGCTGGCCACGAAATCGCGGCCGAGGGGGATGGAGAGGGCGAGCAGGGCCGCGGGTCCTGCCAGATCGGTTCGGGTGCCCTCGATCGTCACGACGGGCTTGCCCGCCGCGAAATCGCCCGAGAACGACACGCGGGTCAGGCGGAGGCGAGGTTCCCACCGGCGCAGCGCTCCCGCAGTGGCTGCCCGCAACAGCATCATCGTTGCGGCATTGGCGGGGCGATCGAGCAGTTCGAACAGCAGCGAGCCGTATTCGCGCAGCATGACGCAGGTGCCGATGGGCGTGGACAGAATGTCGCCGACCGACTGCGCGATATGCTCCGCGCCGGACAGGGCTTTCCCGGTGGTGGCCGACATTCCGTTCATGGCCGCCACAAAGCGGCACGCACGCGCGCAAGGCGATAGGGCGAGCCGGTGGAGGGCGGTGTTACCGCGCGGCGCTACTCGGCGACGCCGGTTTTCGCTCCGCCCGCCTGCACATTGCCGTGCTTGTGGTTCTGCAGGCTGATCTCGCCGGCGACGATATCGTCGGTCGCGGTCAAGCGGCCGTCGATCGACACATCGCCTTCGATCGTCACGTCACCTTTCAAGGTGACCCCGCCAGGCGCTTCGATCCGCGCGGTTCCGCCGGCGGGCAGGATCGCCACCAGGGCGTGCGCCGCGGGATCGTAGGAGATCGCCGCCCCGTCGTCGAACAGGGCAAGATCGATATCCTCTGAGCTGGGCGCGGGATGATCGTCATTGATCAGGCCGCATACAGCGACCGCGTTGCCGATCTGTCCGTCGGGCGCGAGCAAGAGCACTTCCTCCCCCACGCTGGGCGGCGACCATTTGCGCGTCTTCCCCGCGCGCGCCGCCAACCAGCGGATCGCCGGGGTCTCGGTCTCGTCCTCGTCATCGTCGGGATCACCGAACCGCACGCGACAACGCGGCGGAGAGAGCCTCACCTCAATGATGGTGCCGAAACGGATCAGGGCGGACAGGTCCGCCGGAATATCTTCCTCGTCCCGCATCATTCCGCCGGCGGCGGGCACTCGATCTTCATGCCGATATCGCGAAAGTAGCGGCACAGGCGTCCGCCCGCGGCGTGGAGCCTGTCGCCCCAGCTCTCGACCGAGGCATTGTACGCGGCCTCCGCCTTCGCGCTGCGCACGATCTCGGCGGTCGGTTGCGGCTTGCCCTCAGTTGCCGCTCGAAGATCCGCACTCGGCGGGAAGCGGGACGCGTGCTGCGCGCAGCCGCTCACAGCCAAGGGCGACGCCAGCAGGATCAGGAGGGCCATCTGCCCCCGAATTATCGATCGCGTCATGATATGTGCGCTCCCTCTCGTGAATCGTAACGGTGTCTTTGGCGCGCTGATCGGCGGCCTTGTCGCGGGCGGGTGCGGCGCGCTGGTCGAGCTTCGCCTCGTGCGCATCGATCACGCCGGCGTCGTGGACGGCCAGCCAGATCAGGGTGCCGGCGATCAGGGCGACGGCGAAAGCGAGGGCGAGCGCAATGGGCGCGAGGCCGCGGGCGCGCGAATTGGACAGGCTAAGGCCCATCAACGCGCGGACAGCGAAGCCGATCACCGGCTCGGCCTCGGCGGCCGTTCTGCACCTTCGGGCGGCGGCGCAGCGGGGCGCCCCGAGACGTCATCCCCGCCTTCGAACTCAGCCGACTTGTCGCCCCACCGGGCCGTCATCCGGCGACGGTTGATCGCCATACCGAGGGACAGCAACACCAGGCCAATCGAACCGACCGCGATCCAGATCGTCCAGCGAAGCGTGGTCGCGCGATTGGTCTCGCTAGCGACGCTCCATCCAGCCGAGGGCAGCAGCTGGGCATAGGCCCACCACACGAAGACGCTCAGCACCACCGCGCCGAGCACCGAGAACAGCAGCGCCAGCAGGGCGCGCCAGTCTCGCGGGGGCCAATCGGGGAGCCTCACGCCGCGAGCGCCGCGGCGAGATCCGCCGAGACATCCACTTTGGTCGCTCCGCGCCATTCAGGCGTGTAGCTGGGTTTCGATACGGGGTAGAGCGTGACGAACTGATCGTGCGACCATTTGCCGTCGAAGAACAGATCGCACTCCTTCTGGCGGCGCCCGATGATCTCCGGCGGCTTCTTCCAGTCCATGAAGCGCTCGCGCGCCTTCTCGACCTTGCCTGCCTTGACGAGCTGTACCCATGTCGCGCGGCCGATCGCACCGGTGTTGTAGTGGAAGGAAAGCGCCGCGGCGAACTCGGTCTCGCTCAGCTCGTAGCCCGCGAACGCTTGCAGGACGTCCGGAATATACTGGTTGCGCAGCAGCCAGATATAGATCGCGAGCACATGTTGGATCGCCTGCGGCGCATCCTTGTAGCGGCCGACCAGGTGCCCGCTCTTGTCGGTGACGCCGATCCCCCACGTCCAGATGCGCTTCGAATCGCGATACGCCTCGAGCACGATCGCTTCATGGTCGATCAGCTCCAATGCCACGCGATAAGTGAGCGGGTCGCCGGGCTTCGCAGGCGGAACGAAGGGCGGCGCGAGCGCGGCGTTGACCGCCTTCACATCGGCTTCGGTGAGCGGAGCGCCCTTGATGGCGCGCACGACGTCGAACAGGCGACCGGCGGTCGCGGGATCGAGCAGACTGGTCATGATTCCGGTCTCCGGCGAGATACGAAGCGCTGCACGACGGGTTCCTGCCAGATGCGGATCAGCGTCCAGACGATCGTCAGGATCGTCGCGACCGCCGGGAGCACCTTCACGAACCAGCCGAGCAGCGCGACGAACGACACAAGGTCAAGCGCATGTTTCATGCCGTCGGGCAGGATCTGGAAAACGTTCTTCATCGGCCCGGCATGGCGCCACCGCGCGCGCGTGATAAGGAGTGGCCGGGGTGGAGCGGGGCGTTACCAGCCAGAGGATGCGCTCGTGCGAAACCACATCGGGTGGGATACTCTGATCCACCAGCCCGATTCTGCATTAACGACATCGGTCCCGGGGAACGCACCCTCTACTTCGACGCGAGCAAATAGCGACTAGCGGTCGGTTTCGAGCGCGGCCAACCGGCGCTCGATATCGTCGAGACGACGCGCGTCCGACTGTACCCGGCGCCCCTCTGCTGCCAAGCCCGCGACGATGTATAGCGCCATCTGGCTCGGCCGCACGCCCCAGCGGTCGCCGGCCGCACGCTTGAGCACGGCGCGGCCCGCCTTCTCAGCGCGCCGCATGTTGCGCTTGTCGCTGGGCTTGAGCAGGCTGCGCTCGCGCTCGATCGTCACCTTGCGCAGTTCGCGCCGCGTGATGGGCTGGCCGTCGAGGCCGAGGATCGGCGAGCGCGTCATCACCTCGCGATCCTCGGTATCCCTCACCGGCGCGACGACCGCTTCATACTCGTCATCCCAGCGGTCATAGGTCAGCCAGGCGGTGCGGATGCGCGGATCCGCACCGGGGGCGGGGCGCTGCTCGATCCCTTCGTCGAAGAGGATCTCGGCCGCGCGCTGGGCACGGATACCGAAATGCCAGCGCGCGCCGAACGCATCGTCATCGCCCGCCTTGGCCTCAATCGCCGAGAGCCACTGGAAGAAGCCCAGATCGGCGGCAAGACGGCGCGCGGCGCGAATATGGCGTTCGCCATCCTCGCCCTGCGGGAAGCCGATCCAGTGCTTCTCGCGCGCGTCGGACGTCTCGGTCCAGGGATTGGTGACCCAGCCGCTTTCCCAGGGGAAACTTGCCGAGCCGAGATTCTGTCCGGCGCCGCACGGCTCAAGGTGGCCGGCGTTATGGAGTTTGAGGCGATCGACGCTCGCCATGCGGAACACGGCGTAGATCTGCCCCGCCGGGTTGACGATATCGACAGTCTGGTGTCCGTCCTGTTGCAGGCGCAGGATCGCCTCGGACCCGCCGGGCGCGAGGATATGGGCCAGCTTCTGGGCGGTGCCCTCGGTCTGGGCGATCAGCAACTTGCCGAACCGCGCCTGGCCGTCCGAGGTGATGCGCGCCTCGCCCAGGAAGTGACCGAAATAGTTGGTCGTATCGGTCGTCGGGTTGAGCGGGTCCGAATATTCCGGGAGATAACTGCTCGACACGACGAGGTTCTGCAGCACCTTGGCGGTCCCGCCGATCGTCGGGGGCAGGAACTTGAGCGCGGTGTTCCGTTTCACCTCCCCGGCGTTGACCGTGACGCTGCTGCAAAAGGCCCAGAGATCCTCGGCCACGCCCGCGCCGGTCTTGGTCGGGCCGAACTGGTAGCCGGCGAAGTGGATCAGGCGAACCGCAAGCGCCAGGACATCTCGCACGTCATAGGTCGCCACCGACAGATCCGCGGCGTCCCACGCGAAGCGATTGCTGGTCGCAAAGAAGTGCGGCGAGCCGAGCGGCGTCGCGGTGACATTTTCGGAAATGATGAAGCGGGCGTCTGTACTGAAATTGTCCGCGCTGCCCATGCGGAAGCGGCGGCCGGGCCGGATATAGCCGTCGCCATCGACCGGGAGTTCGAGCGCCTTGAAGTCGTCGAGGATGTCCTGAACGCTGCCCCCCTCGGCCTCGCCCACCAAGGCGGCGCCCGCCGGCGTCGCGACCAGGCCGGAGAGCGAGGAGAAATTGAAGGCGAGCTGCAGCACGCCGGCAACCTTCCTGTAGGCCGTGCGCGCGCCGTCCTCGTCTTCATCGGCGAAAACCTGGACGAATGCGCCGTCCGGAATATCGGCAATCGCATCATCGGCGTCGGCCCGCGTGCCGTAAAAGGCATGGATGCCGCCGGCGGCGGCAAGATCAACCACCAGGGCGCCGACCAGCGCGGCAACCTGGTTGGCGGTGCCGCCGACCGTGACACCGGCCTGCACCAGGGGCAGGGATTCCTCGCCGGTCAGCGGTGCGGCGGGGCTGGTCTGTTGGAGGGTGCTGATCTTCATGGGTCTGGTCTCGGCGAAACGGTGGCGGGAAAGGCGAGCGGGCGATCAGACCCGCATGATGAAGTGCAGCGCGATCGAGGGCTGAGTGACATCGACCGTCACATCGTGATCATGATCGCCGCCGGTGCTGCTCTCGACCGTCTCCCCCGCCCATTCAGCGGTGGTGCCGGAGATGCTTGCACCGTGAGCATGGCCCGGATCGACGATGGCGGGCGGCGTGGGCGCGCTGCCATCGGGCGGGACGGCGAGCGTCTTGCCGGTGCCGCCCGAGGCGGTGTCCGCCTTGGTGTGGTAGGTGAAGGTTGAGCCGGTCAGCGCGGTATCAACCGTCGCGTCGAGCGTGCCGGCACCGTGATCGTGCGCAGGTATCGCGACGTCGTGATGGTGCGCGCCGGCGGTCGCGCTCGATACCGTCTTGCTGGTGGCGCCGAAGGTCACGCCAAGTGCATTCGTATCGTCGGCGCCGACCGGCACGCGCCCGCGCAGATCCGGGGTGGTGATGTTGCCAGCGCCATCGCTGCGGGCGACCGTTTGCCCGTTACAGATCGCCCAGCCGGCGGCGACGTCGCCTGAATCGCCCCACCAGAGCTTTACCGTGCCGATCCGGTCATAGGCCGCGATTGCCGCGCTGATCGCCGCCTTCAGGGCCGCAGGCGTGATTGCGCGTTCCTGATCGTCGCCGGCCATGGCCTCGGCATTGGTGGCCAGCTCGACCACGCCCTTGATCGCGGTGGTCGCCGGCGGATTGAGGAAGTTGGTGTCGCCGAAGGTCAGGTCGCTGATGTCGCCGGTGGGAAAGGCGATGTCGATCGCGAGCAATGCGGTCGATTGCGCCGACTTCTCGACGATCGGGTCTTCCTGTCCGTAAACTGCGAACAGCGTGCCATCGGCGAGATAGAGGCCGAAGCCGCGCACGGTGTAGCTGAGTTCGGCCTGGTCGCGGACGAGCAGGTGAACCTTGTTGTCGCCGATCTGCGTGCCCGAGACGGTGGCGATGCGGCGGATCTCGCCGGGCAACGCGGTCAGCGTCGGGGCTACGACAAACGCGTCGGGCGTGACGCCGACTTCCGAAATGGTGAGATCGACGTCTTCGTCGAGCTGAGCGGCGGTAAAGCGCTCAAGGCCGATCGTCGTCATCACCAGGGTAAGGGCGTGTGCGGTCATCCGACGTCCTCAAGGAAGGCGCCGGTCTCAGCCTGGATCGGCTCCCCGGCTTCGGTTTGCAGGAAATTGCCCCAGGGCTGGCTGTCGTCGGTGCCGAGTGCGAATTCCTCACGAATGAACAGGGCGGCGCGGGCGGCGGACTGGACGCCGATCTGTCCCGCGATGGCGAGCTGCTGCACGAGCTGGAAATGCTGGCTCAGGCGCTTGGTGCGCGAGACCTCGCGCAGAATCTTATCGGCGAACGCCGCGGTCGATCGCTCGCCGCTCGGCGCGACGCCCGGGGCCGTGACCATCGGGAGGATGACTTCGAAGGTGTGCGGGACGCCTGATCCGCCCGCCTCGTGCCATTCAACTACCCTGAGCAGCGCGTCGAAGCGCTCGAGCACCGCTTCGACCGAAGCCCGGGTGCCCTTGATGCGGTGTTCGGCGATCGAGTTTGCGACGGCCGCGCGCTTGGTCGAATCGGGCCATTCCGGATCCCAGCTATCAACCGACAAGCCCCAGGCCAGCCAGGGCAGCAACGGCATCGGGCAGGTTTCGGGATCCCATAGCGCGGCGAGCGGCAAATCAACGGAGCCAAAGTCCGCAACGACAGCCGCAGCCAGGCCGCGAACGAGCATCGGCGCGTTGGGCGGGAGGAGATCGCGCTCAGTCGTCATAGCCGCCGTGCGTGATCTCGATTGCGGTGCAATGCCCGGCCTGCGTCGGATCGCAGATCACGTCTTCCCAATCGGGCAGCACAACGCGCTGCACGCCGGCGACGGTCAGCGCCGCCTTGACGCTCGAATCGTTGACGTTGCGACCGAGGCGGCGGCTCTCCGCGAGGAATTCGTCGAGCTTCAAACGCGCCGCCTCGAGCACGACAGTACGATCGGGACCGGCGAAGGTGTAGATGGTCGCGACGATCGCGAACGGGACGATTGCGGCCGAAGCGACTGTGACCAAGTCACCCATAGGACGGATCCGGTTGCCCGCGACCGGCGTGAGCACCGCGGCAACCGCGTCGATGGTCGGCTGCGGCGCCGTGCCGTCGCCGGTGCGCGAGAGCAGTGTCACCAGAACCTCACCCGGCGCGGGCGATGTCGCGCTCGCGTCGAGAACGTCAGGGTGGGCGGACTTGGCGTGGAAGACGTAGGCCAGCTCCGGCCCGGCGCACGAAAAGCTCTCCGGCGCGAGCACGATGCGCTGGCGCAGGGAGTCGTCATCCTCATAGGTTGGTGGGACGCTATTGGCGGGATCGCCAGCGTCGATCAGCTGGCGGCCGACGCCAACGCGCAGCGCGATCTGGTCGAGATCCGAGCCAGTCGCATAGGCGGTCATCAATGACCGCGCGCGATCGTTGAACTGCTGGCGGAGCAGCACCTCGAGATAGGCCCAGACGTGGAGCAGCTTGATTGCGGGGTCGGAAGGGACCAATGCGTCAAACCCTTCGATCCGGGCCTGAGCGATGGCAAGGTTGCGCGCATAGATCGCGTCGAAAGACAGCTGCTCGATCACCGTCGGCGCAGGAAGGCGCGACAGATCGACGCCGCTAGAGTTGGTGAGGGTGCCCGGCATCCCTACGGGATGATCGATCAGCGCGGTCGTAGGGAGGGCGCGGCCCGGTGACGGGCCTGATTACCGGGGCGCGCGGTCGATCAGCGCCGCGGCGATCTCAAGCGCCAGCGTTTCATCCTCGGACGAGAACCCGAGCAGCCGCCTCTCCTGATAGCGATGGCGAATTCGGCGGCCGTCGCGCAGACGTCCGATCGTCACCTGCTCCCCGAAATGATTGATCGCGGCGATGCGTTCGACCAGGCCGTTGACGGGCGCGATCTCGACCCCCTCCTCGTCCGCACCGATCTTCCAGTTGCGAAGGGCGCGCATCCCGCGGAACATCTTCTTTCCAGCGCCGGCGCGCAGCTTGCCCTTGCGATCGTAGCGAGGCTTGCGGCGCTCCATGGGCGCGCCCGACGGCTCGACGTTGGCGGCGATGCGGTCGAGGTTGGAGCGGCGCAGCTGCTGGCCGAGCCGAAGGGCGCCGCGGCGCCGTTCACCTGGCGCGAGGCCCGCGAGGATCTGGCCGAACCACTCCTCGAGGCGGCGCAGATCGTCATCCGCCATCAAGACCCGCCAACGGCTCGCCGTCGATCAGGATAGCATTCAGCGCCGGGATCTGGATTTCTGCGCCGAACAGCGGGTCCGGCTCCGGAAGATCGACCAAGTTGAATTTGCCGCCAGCGGCGGGCGTTACCGCCACATTCTGGGTAATCGCGATCTCGAAAAGGACATCGACCGTATTGTTGTCGAGAATATCGACGTCGAAGGTGAAAGCGTCGGTGCCGGGCGCCAGCAACTCGGGTTGGTTAACCCGGAGCCAGCGCGTGATGGCGAGCGTCAGAACCGAGATATCGGTCGCCAGCTCCATAATCAGCACGTTGAGCCGGAAGCCGTAGGCAAACGACAGACTTTCGGTCTGGCGAGCCTGCACGGATCCCCGATCGACCCACATGCGCAGCCGCGCCGGCTGTTGCTGCAGCTCCGGCGTCGCCGCCAACAGGGCATCGCGAAGCGAATCGATCTTCTTCACGGCGCTAATCCCAAAGCTTGACGGTTTCGCGGACCGGCGTCGCGGCCTGCACAGGCTCGGGCAAGATGACCTCAGTTCCGGCGGGGAGCAGCGGGCCGATCTCGGCGAGGCCCGGGTTGAGCTTGAGCACCTGCCCGACCAGATCGGTTCGGCCGAGGGCGCGCCAGCAGATCGCGTCCACCGTCTCGCGGTCGCGCGCGGTGACGATCAAATGAGTTCGACGCGGTTCCGCGTCACCTCCTGCTCGGGCGGGACGCCGATTGAGCGCAGGTCAGCCACTGCAGCGAGGGCGTTGCGCCGGAATTCGTCGGCCGAGCTTTCCTTTTCCGCGCTGCGGTCGAGACCCTGATCCGTCGCTGAGATATCGCGATTCTCCGCGAACAGATCGGCCGCGGCAAAGTAGCGCACGACGCGCTCCCACAACACGACTGCGCGATTGCGGCCGTTGAGCGTATCGCTTGTGACCTGCGCCAGGCCCGTCGCTCCCGCCAGCACCCGGGCGGTTCGCCAGTCGGCCAGCTCGCGGAAGGCGTGGAGCATACCCCCTTCGATCGCTTCGACCAGCATGAGGCTGGTGATGGAGCCGCCGCCAAGGCGCAGACGATCGCGGATCTCCGCCACGGCGACGGGCGGGAACCACCCATCGGCCACCACCTCGGCGCCCTCGGGGTCGGGGAGCGGGGCGGGAGAGGAGATCAGGCCGGTCATGGTTCCTCGCTAGATTTTCGGGGGGTGAGGATGGTGGCCGAGCGCGTTGCCGCAGCGGCGCCGCCCGATCTCCATCCGCCCCCCGAGCGCCGTGGGGCGGGCTGTTATCCCCCGCCGTCGCGGGAGAGTTCCTTGAGCTGGCGTTCCAGCCGCTCGATATCCTTTTTCACGCCGACATTGCGGTCGAGCTCGAACGCCCGCTTCGCCGCGCCGAGGGCGGACTCGACATAGGAGGCCTTGCCGCCGGCGGGTGCGTTATCCGCCGCCGGGTCGAAGGCCTCGGCCTGGCGCGCAAAGCTGCGCGACCATGCCTTGAACAGCTTGGCCTTGGCGGGATCGGGCATGTCGTGCCCGTCGATCATCACCCCGACGCGCAGCAGCTCGGCGTGGCTGACTGCATCCTGTTGGTCGAGCGAGATCGTGGCGATCTCCTCGGCGAGGAAACACGCGACGGTGCGGTTGAACCGCTCCGGCATCGCGAGACGGTGACGCAGCGCGTGCTCACCCAGCCAGAGCGCATAGTCGAAGTCGCGATAGTCGATCGCCCAGATCATGTTCTGGATCAGGATTTCATCCTGGGCGGCGCGACCCTCGATACCGGCCGCAATAGCACCCTCGATCCAAGGCGCGAAGGCCTTGGCGAATTCAGCCTTCATAGGGTTGCGGGCTTCGATGCTTGCGACGTCAGACAGCTGGCGGAGATTGTCGTGCAGCAGCACCTTCAATGCTGCGTATTCCTGACCCTGCGGCGTCCCTTCTTCGACAGGGGGCGGCGCATCGGAGTCCGCCGCGACTAGCGAGCCAGCGGCGAGGGCATGCACCCTCTGCTGGTGACGGCGAAACGGGCTGACCATGGCGGGGCATCCTTCTTGAGTTGGTCGCGGGGGCGTGTGGCCTCCCCCGCGTGTCGTTGGCTCTGCGACTGCCGCCGGCCACGGCAGGTGATCGCGTCGAAGCCTCCCGGCGTTATCCGGCGGTTGTGGTTACGGGCGGGCGCCGAAGGTGATGTTCTCGGCCATCACGGCGAAGTCGGTGTCCTCGATCACGTAGCCCTCGTTGACGCTGTTGTAGTCCACCAGGGCGGCCATGTTCTCCGGCTCGTCCTTGATGTAGCGGCGGCGCGAACCCTCCTGCCAATAGATCGACAGGTTGCTGTCATCGGTGCCATTGGCGCGGCCGATCGGCGTGATGAGCATCGTGCCTTCCGGGAAGTAGGGCGCGATGGCCGCGGGGCGGCCGCCGATCTGCTTGTCCGACATAACGATGTCGCTGACGGTCTGATCGCTGGTGGACTTGCCCCCGTCGATCGTGGTCGCCAGCGGGCGGTTGACCATCGGGAAATACTTCTCGTCCACGAGATCCTGGCTGACGATGACGACATGATCGGTCGATGCGCGGGCCCAGCTCGGCATGCCGGAGATCAGGTCATAGGCGAGCGCGTCGATGTTCTTGTAGTCGCCGTCGGCCTGGTCCGCGTCGGGGCCGATATAGATCGGTGCCGCCGCGCCCGTTGCGGTGGTGACACCGCCGGCGGTGACCATGGCGCGGCCCATGACGTGCGACGCCTTTTCGAGCCGCAGCTTCTGCAGCCAGCCGATGTTGACGTCTTCGCCGAGCGGGTGCGCGTCGTCGTCGGTGTCCGCCGCAGCGCTCGTGCCATGCCAGCCGACCATGATACGGCTGAGCGCGACCGACACAGCAACATGCTTCGCGTAGCGCTGTGCGAAATCGGGGAAGCGCGACCACATGTCGATCAGCTCCCATGGCAGCCACGTATCGAAAAGGGTGCTGTAGAGTTCGTACTTCCGGTCCTGCAGCCGACCAGCGTACTTGGGCTGACGCGGAAGGTTCGGGCGGCTGCGGCGGCTCGCGATCAGATCATGAGTGCCGATGCCGACTACCTGCCCCTTGAGCTGGGGGACGGGCATCATGTTGATGCGGCTGAGGAAGCCGACATTCTCGCGCTGCAGATCCTCGAGCCGCTGCTCGGAAGCCGGCTCGAGCGCGAACTGGTGAGCGATCCCGCGGGTCGCGCCGTTCATCTGGGCGATCCGCGCGAACAGTCCGTCCAGCGCCCGCCGGCCACGGTCAGAAAGTTGGTGGGTGGTCATCGGTGTAGGTTCCTTGGGCTAAGCGGGGCTGGTCGGGTGCTGGCTCAGAAGATGCCGGCGAATTGGTCGGCGCCGCCGTCGCCCTGCGGACGCCGATTGAAGTTCGGCGCCGGCGTGGTCGATTCCTGCTCGTCGCCGATCTTCTTGATCTGCAGGCCGATCCGATCGACCTCGGTGCGGAATTCGGAGCGCAGGCCGTCCATGCTGGTGGCGAAGGTCGTCCCCATCTCCTCGAGCATCGGGCGCAGCTGGGCGAAGTCGAACGCCGCCGGTGCGCCCTCGGGCTTCGCGGGGGTCTCCGGCTTCGCTGGATCCTTGCCGACGAACTTTTCGGCGAACTTGTCGAGCACACCGGTCAACGAGCTGAGGAAGCTCCCGCCCTCGCTACCCGGCTTGTCGTCGGGAAATTCGAGCGGGGCAGCCTCGTCCATCGCGACACTCAGCGTGCCGGGCAGCGAGCGGTTGAACTGCAGGCGCTCGGTCGCGATGGCCGCAGGGCTGTCGGTGAGCGCGCAGCCCATGAGGTAGGCGAAGCCCTTGCCGCCGAAGTTAGGCTCGATCTCGATCGATGGATAGACCTTCTGGCTCGCGTCGTTGAGACGCTTGGCGTCGGGGGTGACGTCGAAGATGCCGAACAGGCCGAGGCGCTTTTCGGTCTTGCCGTTGAAGTTGACATCGACCTGCGCGGTCGAAAGCTCGGCGACGTCGCCATAGGCGCGGAACGGCCCTTCGCCGCTGATCCCGCGGATATGCTCGATATTGAGCCGCGCGCCGTAGGTTTTCGGATCGTAGCTCGAGGCCATTTCCTCGATCATCTTGTCGTCGATCACGCGGCCATCGACGGTGGAGCCGGCGGTGGCGAGCAGGAACGGCTTGGTCTTCATGGGTTTGCTCCCGTTGGTCGATCGGGAGGACCGCTCCCGCATTGACCCCCTAGAAGCCGCCGAACCGGGCAACTGACAACGCGCGGCGCGGGTGACGGTCGGCTTTACCCGGCGACCGGGGCGCAGAGCATGGCGCGCGGGGTGCATGGCGGAACGCCATGCAAGCCCAACCCTCCCTTTCCGAAGAAAAGGCGATCAGCCGCCAGGTGGCGCGCGCTCAGCGCCGCGAGGCGCGCTCGCTCTATTGGCGCGGGTGGCAGCTCAACCACATCGCGGACGAGCTGGGCATCACCTACGGAACGCTCGCTTCATGGAAAAGTCGCGAGAATTGGGACAGCGACCCGCCGGTCGCGATCATTGAGGATCGCATCGAGGCGAAGATCGCGACCCTGCTCGACAAGGAACCCTTCACCGAGGGCGATATGAAGCGGGTCGATTTCCTGACCCGCCAGCTCGAGCGAACCGCCCGCATCCGCAAATTCGACAAGAGCGGGAAGGAAGGCGACCTCAACCCGAAGATCGCCGCGCGCAATGACGACAAGGCGAAGGCGAAGCGCGCCGATGCCCGCAAGAACTTCCTCACCCGCGAACAATGGCAGGCGCTGCTCGACGACTTTCACGAGCGGAATTTCGAGTATCAGGAAACGTGGTGGGAGAACCGCCACCAGCGCACGCGCAAGATCCGCAAGAGCCGTCAGGTCGGCGCGACGTGGTATTTCGCCCGCGAGGCCGTGGCGAAGATCGGTGAGGCCGTCCTCGAGGGAGATCAGCCGCGCAACCAGATCTTCCTCTCCGCGTCGCAGCGCCAGGCCAACAAATTCCGGCGCGAGATCGTGGGCTGGGTGCGCAAGGTCACCGGCGTTGAGCTGAAGGGCAACCCCGTCATCCTCGACTTCGCCTTCCCGGCCGAGCAGGACGCGGATGGCGAGGAGATCGTTGCCGCCGAGACGCTTGAGCCGGTCGGCCTCTATCCACTCTCGACTAACAGCGCGACCGCCCAGGGCGAGAGCGGCGATTTCTACTTCGACGAATACGCTTGGGTGCACGGCTTTGCCGAGCTGAAGAAGGTGGCGAGCGCGATGGCGACGCATACCATCTACACGCGCACCTATTTCTCCTCGGCATCGACGAAGACGCACGCATCCTATGCCTTCTGGTCGGGCGAGGAGTGGAACGCCGGCAAGGCGAAGGCGAACCAGCGGCCGTTCGATATCTCGCTGCGCAATCTGCGCAACGGCGCGATCATGCCCGACGGATCATGGCAGCAGATCCTGACTATCCACGACGCCGTGGCGCGCGGGCTTGGCAAGCTGGTCAATGTGGGCGAGCTGCGCCTTGAATATTCCGAGAACGAGTTCCGCAACCTTTTCGAGTGCGAGGACATCGACGATTCGGAGAGCAGCTTCCCGTTTGCGCGCATTGCGCCGGCGCGGGTGGACAGCTTCTTCAAATGGCGGGATTTCAAGCCCGCCCTGCTCGATATTCCCGGCGGGCGGCCGTTCGGCGACAACCCAGTGTGGCTGGGCTACGACCCGAACAAGCAAGGCCGCGACGACGCGGCGCTCGTGGTGCTCGCGCCGCCGGAGGTGCCCGGGAAGGGCAAGTTCCGGGTGCTCGACAAGTATCGGCTCAACGGCAAGGATTTCGCCGGCCAGGCCGCGTTCATCAAGTCGATCTGCGAGCGCTACAACGTCGTCGATATCGCGATCGACACGACGGGCCACGGCCTCGCCGTGTGGGAGCTGGTGTCGAAGTGGTTCCCGCTCGCCCGCAAGATCGAATATTCGGTCGCGAGCAAGACGGCGCTGGTGATCAAGGGCCAGAACGTGTTTCGCGAGCAGCGGATCGAGTTCGACGCCGGATGGTCCGACGTGATGCAAGCCTTCATGGCGATTCGCCCAGCTCTCACCGCAAGCCAGAAGGGCGTGACCTATGTCGCGCGCCGCAACGGCGCGATCGGCCACGCCGACGTCGCGTGGGCGATCCTGCACGCCCTTTCCAATGAACCTCTCGATATCGCCGACGCAGATGATGCGCAGGGCGGGCGAGTGACCTTTTTCGACTGAGGAGCGCCTTGATGACCGACGTGCCTACAACCGAGATCGTGGAGATCGGCGAGACGCCATCCGCAGAGCCGGGCACGATGTACGCCTTCGGAGATCCCGAAAGCGTGCTCGATCGCCGCGAACTCGCTCAGTATTTCGAGATCTGGCACAACGGGCGCTGGTACGAGCCGCCGTTGCCGCTCGGCAAGCTGGCGCAAGCCTTCAACATGTCGCCCTATCACCGGTCGGCCATCGCCCTGAAGGTCAACATGATGGTCGCCCAGCACGAGCCGTCGCGCTGGCTCAACGCCGACGCGTTCGAGCGGTTCGCGCTGGATTTCGGTCAGATGGGCAACGCCTATCTTGAGTGGATCCCGAACCTGTCGGGACGCCTTGCCCAGGCCGCCTACGCTCCGGCGCTACATATGCGCGCGGGCCTCGAAGATGGAGTCTACTGGTTCGTCAACGGCCCGCTGGGGAACGCCCATCCGTTCGACCGCGGGCGCATCTTCCACCTCATGCAGCCCGACGTCGCGCAGGAGATCTATGGCCTGCCCGAATGGCTTTCTGCCCTGCAGAGCGGGCTGCTCAGCGAGAATGCGACGCTGTTCCGGCGTCGTTACTATCTCAACGGCGCCCATGCCGGCTTCGTGTTCTATGTCAGCGAACCCCTCGCCGACACGAAGACGGCCGATATGATGGCGCAGAAGCTCGGCACGGCGAAGGGAATCGGCAACTTCAAGAACCTGTTCGTGCATATCCCCAAGGGGAAAAAGGACGGCATCCAGATCATCCCGATCGCCGACGTCACCGCGAAAGATGAGTTCGCGGCGGTCAAGAATATCAGCCGCGACGACATGCTCGCAGCCCATCGGACGCCGCCGCAGATGATTGGCGTTATTCCGCAAAATAACGGCGGCTTCGGCAACTACAGCGAGTCACGCGATGGCTACTATCGAACGGAGATCATCCCGATCATTCGCCGCATGCTGAGGGTCAATGACGCCTTCGGCCTCCCCGTGCTGGCGTTCCGCCCATATTACACGAGCAAGGACACGGTCATCTACCAGGATGGTCGCGAGGAGCAGGCACCGTCGCGCTGATATCGCGCTAGGCGCCCCATTCAGGCCCGTCGGGATCCGGCACAAAGCCGTCATCCGGATCCTGATCGGCAATGCTCGGCGGCCGCGCCGACGGCGCGGGCCGTTCTGGCAAGGTCGGCTCATCCCCATCAAAGCGAACCCGTATGATCGCGGCCGTCGCCGTCTCGCCATGGAAGACGGCGCGCAGCGGCATACCGGCCTTGAGCTTCGCGCCTATCCACGGCGCGCGCTCAGCGGTCACATAGCCTAGCTGCACGCCGCGCGAGCTGAAAACCGCGATGGCGTGCTCGTCGTGCTTGTTCTTCGGCTCAAGGCGCAGTTCGACCGGCTCGCCGGGGACGCACAGGCGCACTTCGAAGCGCCGGTTGCTCTTTGCCTTGTCGCTGTTCGGGAAGTCGATGCCGACGACGGCAAGGCTCAGCTCGGGGCAATTCATCGCGCGGAACCACTATCCTCGACCCGCGGGGGCGATGGACACCCAACCGCGACGCTTACACCGCCGGCAATACAGCCGCTCCTTAAAATCGCCCAAGGTCCGGCATCGGGGCAACAGCTTATACAGATCTTCGGTGCGCCAGATGACCGACCGACCGCACCGCCGGTTGTCGCAGCTGGGCGGGCTGCAGGTGATCACGACATGCGTCGCGAAGCCCATGGCCTCATCCAGTGGCATGTCATTTCGTCGGAGACCTGGCAGCGGCGGGTTATTCATCGCGAGAACATGATGAGAACAAATCGATTCGCACAACCCGGAATTTGAAGCTCTGATCTTGATCGTCGGGCGCGCAGACCGCATCGGGCAGATATGGCGATTGAGTTTCGGGTGACGGTGTTCGGTGAACCTAGAGCACCTTGGCGTTCCTCTCGCGATCAGGCTCTACGCGACGCAATCAATCTTGACTTGGCATCATGGGATGGCTTGCGCCGCGAGTGGTTCCTAGCCGTGCCGGTGAGCATCGAGCGACGCGGATCGCCCGATCCACAGCCGACGCGCGTCAAGCCCGCCCCCAATTCGCGATGGTCGCCGGAGGAGATCGCTCGCTTGAGCCGGCTGCTTAAGTCAGGTGAGCATCCCGATATTATCGCCCTGCGCCTCGGGCGATCACGCGCGGCCTGCAGGTCAAAGGCAGCGCAGCTCGGCCTCACCCAGCAGAGCCGGGACTAGGCTCGACCGCAGCGACACAAACGAACGAGAGGGCGTAACATTGTTACGTTGAGTGGCGGCGTATGCCCTTTGACCTCGCGCGCCGCGCTCGCCCCCACACCACGCTTGCGCCTTGTTGGTGCGATTGTTTGCATTTTCCTGCCCACCGTTGCGCCGTGAGGGCACCCCCTGTCCCTCGCAGAGCGGTTACATCGGTAATGCGCCGTTTGACCGCGCCCGAGAATGGCGGAAATCTGCCGTTTTCTGGATAACACTGGCGAAGTTATCAGAGGTAATATTCTGGACGGCTTTCAGTTATGTCGCTGAAAATTAATAGCTTTTTAGAGAGCGAATATTGCACTTCTATAAGGTTATCTGATTACCTTGATATAACCTCAAATGTAACCGTGTAAGCCATTGAGTTTGGCCGAACATTACCAATGTAACCGGGTTGCGACACATACCCGCAACCGTTGGGAGATCGACGGGCGGCCGCCATTTCTGGGCGTAGCGGTTGATCAGCCGGCGCCGCCGCAGATGGCAGATTGAGCTTTGCGGTTGTTTGCGGCTGAGGCGCGCGGTGGGTCGCGGCGAACAAACGGGCACCAGCGGTCGGGATATGGTCGGGACTCTTGGTTCCGCATCCTTCCGCTCGTTGCCGCTCCGTTCCGCGAGAGGCGCGTTGACTGCGCCGAGAATCGGCTTAAACGCGCGGTTCTCGCATGTGCGGGCGCTTAGCTCAGTTGGTAGAGCATCTCGTTTACACCGAGAGGGTCGGCGGTTCGAGCCCGTCAGCGCCCACCATCCCGGACCGCGAAAGCCTGGGGTCTTCGGGTTTATGTGCCGGGTGGATGATCTGTCTTCGAGCCTTGAAACGGCATTGCGCAGCCGGTCGCGGCGGGGCAGCCTGCGCGAGTGAAATCGGGAGCGCCGGCCGGCGTGCGCTGCCCCATCGTGCCGGAACACGGCCGAGCCCCGTTTCGGATCGCCGGTCGATCCCGTGCCGCCGTCAATGGCGGGAAAGGAGGACGAGCCATGCAGACCGAACAAGGCGTTCTGCGCGTCTCGATTTCGGTGACCTTCCTGCTTGCTGCGGCCGGGATCGTCTTCGGCCTCCTCGCAGGCTCCTTCGCCATCGTGTTCGACGGGGTCTATGCCCTCATCGACGCCACCATGACGATCGTCGCGCTGCTGGTCTCCAATCTGATCGCCGCCTCCACTGCGGCCGGCGTGCCGGCCAACAGGCTGGTCAAACATTTTACCATGGGGTTCTGGCACCTGGAGCCGATGGTGCTCGGCCTGAACGGCATCCTCCTGACCGGGGCCGCGATCTATGCCCTGATCAATGCGATCGGCAGCATCCTGGCCGGCGGGCGGCTGCTCGCGTTCGACTATGCCATCCTCTATGCGGCGCTGACCATGCTGATCGCCTTCGGGATGGCGGCCTATGGCAAACGTGCCAACCGGGACCTCGACTCGGCATTCGTCGCGCTCGATGCCAAGGCCTGGCTGATGGCCGGCGGGCTGAGCGCGGCGCTGTTCGTCGCCTTCGCCTTTGGTTACGCGATTCAGGGCACGACGCTGGCGTGGCTGCTCCCCTATGTCGATCCGGTTGCGCTGGCGGTGGTCTGCCTCATCGTCATTCCGATTCCGATCGGTACGATCCGGCAGGCATTTGCCGACATCCTGCTCGTGACGCCGGCGGATCTGAAGGCGCAGGTCGATACCGTCGCCGAGGACATCGTGCGTCGCCACGGATTTTCATCCTACCGCTCCTATGTCGCGCGGGTCGGACGCGGAAAACAGATCGAGCTCAACTTCATCGTTCCCAAGGGCGGGCCGGCAAAGCGGCTGGAGGAATGGGATCGCATCCGCGACGAGATCGGCGCTGCGATCGGCGACGACACGCCCGATCGCTGGCTGACCATCGCCTTCACCACCGACTCCGAATGGGCCGACTGAAATCAGGGCCTTCGCCGAGGGCGGGGCGGCGGCGGGGCCGGGCAAGGCCCGTCGCCTCCCCTCCCTTCGGCACCGCCGTCAGTTGGCGCTGATCGTTGCCTTGCCGTTGGCCAGCTTGATCGTGATGTAGCTGTTGTCGCAGACATTGGCGCCGGTCCAGATCTGCGTCGTGCCGTCCTCGAACGTCGCCTTGAGATCGAAGCGGCACTGACTGGCCGCCTTGTCGAAGCGGATCGTGGTCTTCGCGCCCGCCTTGATCACCGGATCGCGCCGCGTTTCGGGATCGATGGTCTGCGGCTTGAAATCGGTGGTCCCGGCAGGCGCCAGCTCGATCGTCTTGATCGGCTTGCCCGAGCCGTTGGTGAGCATGAAATCCCAGTCTTCCGCCAAAGCAGGCGACGCCACGACCAGCGCGATCGCGAGCGCGAAACCATGTTTCATCGATGCATCCCTCCCCTAAAGGAACGCGACGAGCATGCGCCTCTCCCGGGCAGCGCGCAAGCGCTGCCTGGCGCTAGAGCTGGCGGATGAGCTGGACGGCGCAGGCGATCCAGGGCGGATCGGCCACCACCTGCTGGCGCGCGCCGGGGCCGAGCGGGAGAATATTGAGGCGCCCGCCTTCGCCCTCATGCGCGATCAGCCGGCCGAAGACGAAGCGGCCCGCGGAGCGGGGGATCAGCACGTCGCGGTTGAGCGCGGAGGCGAAGGCCGCGGGGGGAAGGCGGCGGCACCAGATGACGTCCCCTGTCCGGTAATCGCCGACCCCGCAGGACACGGTGATGGCGACCAGTTCGGGTTCGGCATGCGGCGGCGCGACCGTGGCCGGCCGGCGCGGCGCCTGTGCGCCGCCGGCGTCGAGCGTCGCCGCCACGGCGATGTCGGGCCGGTCGGGAAGCCGGACGAGATCGGCGGCATCGACGTCGAGCGCAGCGGCGATACGATTGAGCCAGTCGACCGAGACGGTGCGCGTGCCGGTTTCGAGCCGGCCGATCGTCTGCGCGGTGGTGGGCGGATCGCAGCGCAGCGCAACCGCCTCAAGCGTCAGGCCCTTGGCACGGCGAACTTCGCGGATGGCGGTGATCATGGCGCTTCCAAAACAACCTATGTGGTTAAATCACTTTCCTACAAACATGCCGATATGGCAAGGCCGATTCGGCAATGGCAGGAGATGGCGATGCGCGAACTGGCGGAACGGTCGATCGAGGACGGGTTTGTGGTCCGCAATGCGCCGGCGCGCAAGACGGGGCGGCGGGTAACGGTCAACCTTGCCGAATCGCCGCTGGGCTGGCTGCGCGCGCGCGGGCTGGTGGATGCGCGCCAGTTCGAGGCGGGAGAGCGGCTGCGCACCGATTATGAGATGGCGGCGCTGGGCGCGCGGGTGACGATGCGCTGGGATGGAGCGCCGCGAGCGCAACGCAACGGGGCGCCGCACCCCGGGCTCGACCCGACGATGGCGCAGGTCTCTGCCAAGCGCCGGTTCGATGCGGCGGTTGCGGCGGCCGGGCCGGGGCTCGCCGATATCCTTTGGCGCGTCATCTGCGCGGGCGAGAGCGTGCCGGTGGCGGAGAAGGCACTGGCCTGGCCGGCGCGCGCGGGGCGGCTGGTGCTGACGCTGGCGCTCGACCGGGTGGCGGATCACTACGGGCTGGGCTGAGGCGATCCGGGCGCGCCGGCGAGGAAGCGGTTGTAGACCCAGCCGATCCCGATCAGCGCGACGCCGAGCCCGAAGAAGGACAGGATGCGCAGCAGCCCGTCGAGCGCGGCGGCATCGATCAGGAAGACCTTGAACGTCACCGCAGTGAGCAGTGCGAGGCCGGCGATGCGCAGATCGCGCGCGCCGGTGCGGATGCCGAGCGTCAACCAGGCGATGGCGAGCAGCAGGAAGGCGGCGGAATAGCCGTAATTCTCTCCCGTGGTGACCGCGCCGGTGAGCAGGGTGCCGTGTGCGGCCTGGCGTACCGCGGTTGCGACCGTGGCGAAGGCGAGGCTCATGCCGAGGCCGCGCCAGAGTCGGCCGGGCGCGAAGGTCCAGCTCCAGGCGGCGGCGAGGGCAAGGTGGATCGCCGCGGCGTTGAGAAGCGGCAGGCTGCCCACCTGTTGCGCGACGAAGGCCGGGTTCAGCAGCAGCAGATCGAACCAGAGGATGCGGACGAGGCCGAGACCGAACAGCGCGAGGCCGAGCGGGTGGCTGCGGCGGAAGGCGTACCAGCCGGCGGCGAGCAGCGCCTGGGTGATCAATGCACGCTCGCCGAAGCCCCAGCGGGTGAATCCCGCCTCGTCGCCGATGGCGAGGGGGAGCTTGGCGAGATGGTAGAGCAGGATCAGGCCGAGTGCGACCGCCCCGGCGAAGATGCCCGGGCGGAGGCGGCCGAACTGTGCGCTGTCCGCACGGAGCAGCGCAATGGCGGCTGCCAGAGCGGGCGGCAGGTGGCGGAAGGCATCGGCCGCGGCAGGAAGCTGGCGGTAGGGGAGGTGCGCGCCGTTGGCGGAATCGGCGATCAGGATCAGATAGTCCGCCAGCGGCTCGAGCCCGGCGATCAGGATCGCGGCGAGGGCGATTGCCGGGAGCAGGCGGAGCTGCGTGTCGCCGGTGCGGTGCGCCCACCAACCCAGCGCGAGGGCGATGCCGGCGAATGGAAAAGCGATCCACGCGCCGCCGGTGAGCTGGCCGAGCGCGGTTCCGGCGAGCACGGCGGCGAGCAGCGCGCCGCCGACGAGGCCGGGGTCGCGCGTGCCCGCAGAGCCGCGGCGGCGCCAGCTGACCCAGCCGGCGAGCGCGGCGGCGGGAAGCTCGATCGCGGCCCATTGCCAGTCGGCGAGGCGGCCGCCGTCGAGTGCGTTGGCGAGGAGTAGCGGCCCGGCAATGCCCCCCAGCGCGAGGATGGCCCAGGCGCGGGCGCGGGGAAGCAGCAGCAGTCCGGGGGCGGCGAAGAGCGGGGCGGCGGCGATCGCGGCGCCATGCGTGGCGCCGGATCCGGGCTCGACGAGGCCGATGGCGAGCAGGAGGAGGGTGAGGGCCAGTGCTGCGAGTGCGCCGGGCAGATAGGTCGCGTCGCGCCAGGCGAGGATCAGCGAGGCCGCGGCGAGCACGAGGTAGAGCGCCCAGGCGAATGCCGAGAAATCGAGCGCAGGGGCAAAGGCGAGAAGCTGGACGAGGCCGGCGACGAGCGGTGCGAGGCGGAGCCAGGCGGCCGTAACGCCTGCGCGCGGCAGCGCGAGGCTGGCGCCGGCGGCGAGCAGTACGACGAAGGCCGCGGGGAGGCTCAGATCGTCGGTGCCGAGCGCGAAGAGAAGGAAGTTGACCCAGACGAATGCGGCGGCAGTGGCGGCGAGCGCGAGCCAGGCCCAGCCGCGATGCATTGCGAGGCCGTACAGCGCGGCGGTGAACAGCGCGAGATAGACGAGCAGCGGCCCGATGCCTGCAGCGCCATAGCCGGCCACGAGCGGCGCGACGAAGCCGCCTGCGAGCGCCAGGACCGCGGTCGGCGGGCCATGGCGGAGCGCGAGGACAAGACCGAGCCCGGTGACGGCGATCATCAGCACGAAGGCCGGAAGCGGCGTGATCAGATGATAGAGCGCAGCGGCGATGTAGAGGGTGCCATAGGCGCTGGCGATACCGGCGCCAGCGAGCGCCTGAGCGATACGCGGATCGTCACGGGTAGCCGGCAGGCGCCGTGCGGACTCGCTGCCCGCGACCAGCAGCACAGCGAAGAGCGCCGCGAGGATCGTGCGTACGCCCGGACCGAGCAGGCCGGTCTCGATCGAATAGCGGACGAGGAAGAACCCAGCAGCGACGAGCGCGATGGCACCGATCCAGACCGGAAGCCGTGCGCCGATCAGCGATTCGAGACCGGGGCGCGAAACCGGTACGGGCCGAGCGGGCGGGGAAGGGGCTTGCCGGACGGGCTCGGGTTGCGGCGCGATCGCCGGAACCGGAGCGGGCGCGCGTACCGGGACCGGCGCCGGTTCGGGCGCGGGACGGGCAAGCGGCTGACCGCGCTCAAGCCGTTCGATCCGTCGGGTGAGCTCGCGCAGCCGCTGGCGCTGCACGAGGACGACGATGCCGAGCGCCACGACGGCGAGGAAGATGAGCTCCGTCATCGCACGCCTTGTTGCAGCAGAAGCACCGGGACGCCAGCCCCGCTATCGTTGCTGCAAGCGGATCTGCGGTTGCGTGCCACGGCAATGCGCCTAGATGCAGGCCATGCGGCTGACCTTCACCAAGTGCCACGGATCGGGGAATGACTTCGTCCTGCTGGATGCGCGTGGGTCGACGCTGTCCGATAGCGAGTGGGGGCGGATCGCGCGGAGCCTGTGCGAGCGCGACGGGCCGGTCGGCGCGGACGGGCTGCTGCTGCTGGGCGAAGGCAGCGATGGCGCGCAGTTCGCGCAAAAGGTGGTCAACGCCGACGGATCGATCCCCGAAACCTGCCTCAACGGCCTGCGCTGCACCGCGCGTGCGGGGTTCGAGCTGCTGGGGATCGAGGCGGCCACCGTGCAGCTCAAGACCAGCGACGCCCAGGTCGCCCGCGATGCCGACCTGGCACCCGGCGTCTATACCGTGCGGACCACGGTGGGACCGGCATCGACCGATCCGCAAGCAGCTGGGGTCAACCTCGCGGCGCCGGTGATCGACGCACCGGTGCCGGGGCTGCCGAACGGGCGGAACTTCACCGCGGTGGCGATGCCGAACCCGCACCTCATCGCCTTCGTCGATACGGTGGACGTCGCCGAGCTGACCGCGCTGGGCGACTGGTGCGAGGCGGGACCGGACCTGCTGGCCGACCGCGCCAATGTGAGCTTCGTCGCGCTGCGCCCCGATGGCCTGTTCGTCCAGACCTATGAACGCGGCGTGGGCCTGACCAACGCGTGCGGCACGGCGATGGGCGCGGCAACGCACGTCGCCGGGCTCACCGGGCGGATTCCGTTCGGCGCGTGGATCACCGTCCACAACCCCGGCGGCCGCGTGAAGGCGCGCGCAGAAGGGCCTGCGGGCGGCGACGCGGTAACGATCGCGGGCAACGCGACCTTCGAATGGGACGGCGAGATCGAGATCGATCCGGCCACCGGGCAAACGGGCGCGCTGACCGTGACGCGCCGCCGCGACGACGAGACCGCCGCCTGGGCCGCGCTCAGGGGCTGACGCTTTACTTCTCCGGCTTGCCCGGCTTCTTCGCCTTGGCGGGAGGCTCGCCGACGATCTTCACCAGCGAGTTCAGGCGGCAGCGCTCACCCCGTGCGATGACGGTCGAGAACCGGTCGATCGCATCGACGCCCGGGCTGTTGTCGAAACGGATGTTCCACGCCCAGGGCAGTTCCTGGCACGGCGCGAAGAAGGTGCCGCGATACCAGTCGCGCCCAGCGCGGAGATAGATCGCGTCGCGATCCTCGGCGCGATAGTCGCGGACCATCGAGGCGAAGGGGATGCGCGCTTCCTTCGCCGCCGCAGCGGCGGCAGGCGCTGGGGTATCCTGCGCCGAAGCGGGAAGCGCGGACACCGCCGCGCCGGCAAGCATGGCGGCGGCGAGCGGATGGATCAGGCGGTTCATCATATCGAGCCCTTTACCCGCATAGGCGTGAACGGGTGGTGAGCCTGGCAGTCAGGCGCTGGAAAGGAAACGGAGCCCTTCCGGATGAACCGGAACCAGCGCGAGAAACGAACCGAATAGGCAAAATGTGCTTGACATCGTCGCGCTGTTTGGGTACAAAACAGGAACGCTGAGGAATTGCGAGTCGGGCGGAGGCAGGTGGTCCCTCGCCGCGCGCCGGCCAAGGACCGTGCAGACGCGGAGCGTATCCGCCTTGGCTCGCAGCGAACGGGCCGGCGCGCCGGAGGGCGCAGCCGGCCCGTTCGCATTTGCGGAGTATCGATTGCGATGGCTGAGACGATCATCACGCTTTCGGGCGAACGGAAGCGCCGCAAGGCGAAGGACGACAGCTTCGGCAAGACCAAGCGGCAGACGTTCCTCGATGCGCTGGCGCTGACCTGCAACATCGGCAGCGCGGCGGCGAAGGCGCAGGTGCATCGTTCGACGGTGTGCCGCACGCGCCAGCGCGATCCGGTGTTCGCCGAGCAATTCCGCGAGGCGCTGGCGATCGGCTATGACCGGATCGAGGCGCTGGTCCTGGAACATGGCGGCGCGGGCGAACCGATCGAAGCCGATCCGGATCGCGCCGAGGCCGAAGGGATGAAACCGGTGCCGTTCGATTTCGAGCGGGCGATGAAGGTGCTGCTGTACCACCGGAGCCAGCGCAACGGCGAACCGAATCGCCGTACCGGCCGACCGCGCCGGGTCGCGACGCGCGAAGAGACCAATGCAGCGCTGCTCAAGGCGCTCGCCGCGGCGAAACGGCGGGTGGCCAAGCGCCGGGACGACCATGGTTGAGCGCATGCGCGCCGCAGATGTGGATGACGCATGGCTGCGAGGAGAGGTGGAGGATCTGCCCGCCGACGAGCAGGTGCGGGTGGTGCGCAACCTGAGCGATCCGCAGGCGCGCGAATGGCACCAGCGCTGGGCGATCTGGTGCCATGCCGGGCAGGACGCGCCCGGCGGCGACTGGCGCGTCTGGCTGATCCGGGCCGGACGCGGCTTCGGCAAGACGCGCACCGGATCGGAATGGGTGAGCGAGCTGGCGCGCAGGCATCGTGGCGCGCGGATCGCGCTGGTCGGCGCGACGTTCGACGAAGTGCGGCGGGTGATGATCGAGGGCACCAGCGGGCTGATCGCGGTGGCGCGCGACGGCGAGGCGATCGACTGGCGGCCGACCGCGGGCGAGCTGCACTTTGCGTCGGGGGCGACCGCCTATGTCTATTCGGCCGAGGCGCCGGAAGCGTTGCGCGGCCCCGAACATCATTTCGCCTGGTGCGACGAACTGGGCAAATGGCGGCGGCGCGGCGAACTGGCCTGGGACAATCTGGCGATGGGCCTGCGCCTGGGCGAAGGCGCCCGCGTGCTGGTGACGACGACGCCGCGTCCGACCCGGCTGATGCGGCGGGTGATGGCGCTGCCCGGGACGGTCGAGACGCGCGGGCGAACCCGCGACAATCCGCACCTGCCCGAAAGCTTCGTCGCGGCGATGGAGGCCGAATATGGCGGCACACGGCTGGGCCGGCAGGAACTGGACGGCGAGCTGATCGACGAGGTGGCGGGCGCATTGTGGACGCGCGGGATGATCGAGGCATGCCGCGGCCGGAAGCCCCGGGGCGTGGTGCGCGTGGTGGTGGGAGTGGACCCGCCCGCAAGCGCCGAGGGCGATGCCTGCGGGATCGTCGCGGTCGCGCTGGATGCGGATGGCACCGGCCATGTGCTCGCCGATGCGAGCGTGGCGGGGCTTTCCCCCGAGGGCTGGGCGCAGGCGGTGGCGCGCTGCGCGACCCGGCACCGCGCGGACAAGGTGGTGGCCGAGAAGAACCAGGGCGGCGACATGGTGAAGAGCGTGCTGCGCGCGGCGGATGTCGCGATGCCCGTGAAGCTGGTCCATGCCAGCCGCGGCAAGGCGGCGCGCGCCGAGCCGGTGGCGGCGCTGTACGAGGCCGGGCGGGTGAAGCATGCCGGGCGCTTCGCGCAGCTGGAGGACGAGCTGTGCGGCCTGTCGGCAGGCGGTGGCTATGAGGGGCCGGGCCGCTCGCCGGATCGCGCCGATGCGCTGGTCTGGGCACTGACCGAACTGATGCTGGGACGGCGGCGCGTGGCCAAGGTGCGGGGGCTGGGCTGAGCGCGCTCAACCTGAGCTCGGGAGGGCGAGATCCGCGTGCCGCTGGGGGTGAAGCTCGATCTGCAGACGGTGGTTCAAGCGCTGCCCGACCAGGAAGTCGAGCTCTATTTCACCAATGGCAGTACGACTCTGGCCAGCGGCGCGGCGTTGGTTTTCCGCAATGGCGCGGCCGTTGCCGCGCCGGCGGATGGGATCGTCCTGATCGTTCGCGATCCGTCAAACGCCAAGGGGGTAGAGAAAAGCCGAAACTTCCAAGACGGCCGGAGCGATGTTCCGGGCGGCGGCAGCCAGCCCGGAACATCAACCCAGTGGATAGTAACCATTTCCGACAGGTTTTCGTTAGCCCTGAAGCGGGCATGACGGGTAGTGGTGGGGCCGGACTGGGGGGCGGCGAGCATTTCCCTGTACCGGTAAGTCGATGCTCGCGGGAGGTTGCCCGTGCGAGGCTCTGCGGACGCGCCGGAATGGAACTCGATCCTCGATCAGCGCTCCGGCAAGCGCTTCACGACGCTGTTCCGCGTGGCCCGCGTCGTCACCGATGCGGGTGCGCAGCACCTCTGCCTGATCCGCAATATCGGCGCGGGCGGGCTGATGCTCGAGACCTATGTCCCGTTCGGGTTCGGCACCGCGGTGCGGGTCGAGCCCAAGGGCTGCGCGCCGGTCAACGGCAAGATCTGCTGGGTCAGGGACAAGAATGCGGGCGTGGCGTTCGATGCGCCGATCGACGTGGCGGCGTATCTCAGCCTCAACCAGCCGCCGGACATGCAGGAGACCCCGCGCGGACCGCGGCTGACCGTCGGACGCCGCGCGCGGCTGCGCGTCGGGGTGATGTGGCATGTCGTCGAGCTGATCGACCTCTCCCAGAAGGGGGCGAAGGTGCAGAGCGACCTGCCAATGGAGATGGATGCCGGCGTCGAGCTGATGGTCGAGCGGCTGGCGCCGCTGTCCGGACGGATCCGCTGGATGAAGGAAGACCGGATCGGCATCGAGTTCTCGACCGCGATCGCGCTGGCCGACCTGGCCGAATGGGCAAGCACATTGCCCGGCGCGGACATCCCGCCGCCGATGGACTGAGCCGCGCCGGAGAGGGCGCGGCGCGCGCCGAACCGGCTTTGCGGGGACGGCACGAGCGGGTAGCCTGGGCCGATGTGTGTTCTGGCGCTGGCATGGCATGCGCATCCTGACTGGCGGCTGGTGGCAGCGGGGAACCGCGACGAGCGGCACGACCGTGCCGCGGCGCCGCTGGCGCGCTGGATGGCGCCCGGACCAAGGGCAAACCCGGTCATCGCCGGGCGCGACCTGGTGGCGGGCGGCACCTGGCTGGGGTTGAACGAGGACGGGCGGTTCGCGGCGGTGACCAATGTGCGCGGCGAGACGCCCGATCCGGGCCGGCAATCGCGCGGGGCACTGGTGACCGGCATGCTGGCGGGGGACGAACCCGCGGATCTGGAGGCGTACAACCCTTTCAACCTGATCGCGATCGAGCCCGAGGGACCGATGTTCCTGACCAACCGGCCGCAGCCGTTGCGGCGGCCGCTGGGCGCGGGGATGCATGGCCTCTCCAACGGGTTGCTCGACACGCTGTGGCCCAAGACGCTCCGGCTGCAGGCCGGGGTGGCGGGCTGGCTGGCGGCGGGGGATGCGGCGATCGAGCCGCTGTTCGCGGCACTGGCCGACGAGCGGCCGGCGGGGACGCCCGAACGCGAAGAGACGGATGGATTCGAGCCGGTGCATTCGCCGGTGTTCATCCGCAATTCCGTCTATGGGACGCGGTGCAGCACGGTGGTGACGGTGGATGCGGAGGGGCGCGGGCGGATCGCCGAGCGGCGCTTCCACGCCGACGGCGCGCCCGCGGGCGAGACGCTGTTGCGCTTTCACTGGCCGTGAGGGCATGAGGCGCGGATGACTGGGTACGAGCTGTGACTCCGCGCGAACTGATCGATGTGGCCGAGGTACCGGGCGGCGATCCGCTGCGGCTGTTCCGGCGCGGGGACGATTTCATGATCGTGCTCGACCGCAACGAGCTGATGTCGAGCCGGATGAGCGGATCGGAGGAGGCGCTGGCGGAGATGACGCTGGCACGGCTCAATGCGCCCAGGTCGGCGACGCTGCTGATCGGCGGATATGGGATGGGCTTCACGCTGCGCAAGGCGCTGGCGCTGATGGGGCCGGACGGCAAGGCGGTGGTCGCCGAGCTGGTGCCCAAGATCATCGACTGGGCGCGCGGGCCGATGGCCGAGCTGGCCGCCGGGTGCCTGGACGATCCGCGGACGGAGGTGGTGATGGGGGACGTCGGCGCAGCGATCGCGCGCGGGCGGGGCGAGGGAGCAGGGACCTATGATGCGATCCTGCTCGACGTCGATAACGGGCCGGACGGGCTGACGCGGCTGGCGAACGACAGGCTCTATACCTTTGACGGGCTGCGCGCGGCGAAGGCGGCGCTGAAGCCCGGCGGGGTGCTGGCGGTATGGTCGGCCGGGCCCGACCCCAAGTTCGCGCGGCGGATGCGCGAGGTCGGGTTCGAGGTGGAAGAGGTTGCGGTGCGGGCGCGGCAGAACGGCAAGGGGCCGCGGCACGTGATCTGGTTCGGAAAACGCTGATCTGACCCGCTGACGCGGATGCGGCGCCGGCCCGGCGCCGCGCATCGCTGCACGGCGATCACAGGAGACATCTTCATGAACTGGTTCGGACGGAAGTCCGGGCGCGATGCGTCGCGTCCGGTGTTGACGCGCGCGCATGGCGCGGCGGGCGTGCTTGGCGAATGGCCGCAAGGCTACGAGGCGCAGGTGCGCGAGGGCTATTGCGCGAACCCGGTGGCGCAGCGCGCGGTGAAGATCGTCGCGGAGAGCGTGGCCGATGCGCCGGTCGAGGCGTCGGACCCGGCGCTGCTGGCACTGGCGACGGCGCGGACGCAGGGGCAGGCGCTGATTGCCACACTGGCGGTGCAATTGCTGTTGCACGGCAACGCCTTCGTCCAGATTCTGGGCGACGGCGCGGGCGGGATCGCGGAGCTGTTCGCGCTGCGGCCCGAGCGGGTGTCGGTGGAGACCGATGCCGGCGGATGGCCCGCCGCCTATCGCTATCGCGTCGGCGGGAGCATCACGCGGATTGCTGCCGAGGATGCGGCGGGCAGGCCGCAGGTGATCCACATGAAGGCGTTCAGCCCGGTCGACGATCACTATGGCCTTGGCTGTCTGGGCGCGGCGAGCGGCGCGATCGCGATCCACAATGCGGCGACGCGCTGGAACAAGGCACTGCTCGACAATGCCGCGCGGCCGTCGGGCGCATTGGTCTATGACCCGGGCGACGGCAGCGCGCTGGCGCCCGCGCAGTTCGAGCGGCTGAAGGCCGATATGGAGACGGCATTCTCTGGCGCGGCCAATGCGGGACGGCCGATGCTGCTCGAGGGCGGGCTCAAATGGCAGGCGATGAGCCTGAGCCCGGCCGACATGGATTTCGTCGGGCTGAAGGCCGCGGCGGCGCGCGAGATCGCGCTGGCGTTCGGCGTGCCGCCGATGCTGCTCGGGCTGCCCGGCGACAATAGCTACGCCAACTATCGCGAGGCCAACCGGGCGGTGTGGCGGCTGACGATCCTGCCGCTCGCGGAGAAAATCTACACCGAGCTGGCGCAGGGCCTGGCAGGCTGGTTCCCCGAAGCGCGGCTATGGGTCGCGATCGACAAGGTGCCGGCGATGGCCGAGGACCGCGAACGGCTGTGGCGCAGCGTCAGCGCCGCGGACTTCCTGACCGATGAGGAGAAGCGCGCGATGTTGGGGCTGGAGCGATGAACGCGCCGGTCAATGGCAGCCTGCTCGCGCAACTGATCGCGCAAGGCGCGGCCGAGGGCGCTGACCTGGCGACGCTGCGCGCGATCGCCGAGGAAGCGGGGGAGCTGGGCGCGAGCCGGGCGCTGACGCGCCTCGGCCTCGACGATCCGCAGGCGGCCAAGGACATGGGCGAGCTGCGCGAACTGCTGGGTGCATGGCGCGACGCGAAGCGGTCGGCGGTCAAGGCGGTGGCGGAATGGGTGGTACGGATGCTACTCGCGCTGGTGATCCTGGGACTGGCGGTGAAGCTGGGCTTCTGGGGGCTGGGCAAATGACCCCGGATCAAGTCCGGGGCGGGCCTGTGCGGTTCGCGGGCTATGCCGCGGTGTTCGATGCGCCCGACCGGGGCGGCGACGTGATCCGCAGGGGCGCGTTCGGCGGCGTGCGGGTGCGGCGGGTGCCCTTGCTGTGGCAGCATCGCGGGGAACCGGTAGGCGTGATCGAGGCGATCGGCGAGGACGGCGAGACCCGGATCCTGCGCGATCTATATTCGAACAAGCCGTTCATCCACCTATACGCGACGATACTGGCCGACGCGCTGATTCAGCCCTGCGTCGAAGCCGCGGGGGTGAGCGTTCCGCCTGCCGATCCGGCGCCCGGGCAATGCTGGATCGTCGGCGGTTCGCCATCCGGCGCGTGGAGCGGCAAGGCAGGGGCGCTCGCGCTCTGGACTAGCGGAGGGTGGAGGTTCGCTGCGCCGCGCGAGGGAATGTCCGCGTGGATCGCGGACGAGCGAATGACCGTGCGTTATAGCGGCGGCGGCTGGCAGATCGGCCGCCTTACCGGGACACGGATCGAGATCGAGGGCGAGCAGGTGCTGGGCCCGCGCGAACCGGCGATCGCGGATCCGGAGGGCGGTGGCGTCATCGATATCGAGGCGCGCTTGGCGATCGAAGCCATTCTGGCGACGCTCCGGACCCATGGCCTGATCGACCCCGGCTGACTGTGACGTTCCGGCAACAGTCCCCTGATTTTGTTCGCTTGCGCGGAAACTTTCGAGCGAGTAGGAAGTTAGCGCTGTCCGAAGTGGCAACCAAGAAAGGGGATTATGATGCGGAAGCTTGCCGTTACTCTGGCACTCGCTTCGACCGCGCTCGCAACGCCCGCCCTCGCCCGCGACAACGCGTGGTATGTGGGCGTCGAAGGTGGCGCAATGATCGTCGAAGACATCAACTTCGACATCGGTGCGGCGACCTCTGCTGGCACGGTCGATCACAACTATGGCTGGGACGTCGGTGGCGTCATCGGATACGACCTCGGCGGTTTCCGCATCGAGGCCGATGTCAGCTATCGCCGCGCAACGGTTGACGGATATCGTTCGACCGTGACTACGCCGTTCTACAACGCGGCAAACGCGTTGGTGAACGCGCCCGCCGGCAACTATGACTATGCTGGCGGTTCGTCGTCGGCGCTGAGCTTCATGGTCAACGGCCTGCTCGACTTCGGTGAAGACGACGGCATCCAGGGCTTCATCGGCGGTGGCGTCGGCGTCTCGCGCGTCAAGGCCGATTACGGGTTGACCGATCGCGGTGCGTTCCTCGACGATTCGGACACGGTGTTCGCATGGCAGGTGCTCGCCGGTCTGCGTCAGCCGATCAGCGACAACATCGACGTGACGCTGAAGTATCGCTTCTTCAACGCCGACAACGTCAAGCTGGTCGACGTGACCGGCCGTAGCTTCGACGGCCGTTTCCGTTCGCACAGCATCCTGGGTGGCATCACCTTCAACTTCGGCGAACCGCCGGCCCCGCCGCCGCCGCCGCCGCCGGTTGAAGTGCCGCCGCCGCCGCCGCCGCCGGCCCCGCCGCCGCCGCCGCCGCCGCCGGTTTGCAGCCCGGGACCGTACATCGTGTTCTTCGAATGGGATAAGTCGGACATCACGCCTGAGGCGGCCGGCATCCTCGACAACGCGATCTCGCAGTACCAGACCTGCGGCAACGCACAGGTCATGCTGGCGGGCCACGCTGACCGTTCGGGTTCGGCGAGCTACAACGTCGGCCTGTCGCAGCGTCGCGCTGACTCGGTCAAGGCATACCTGACCGGCCGCGGCATCGCCGACGGCACCATCAGCACCGAGGCGTTCGGCGAAAGCCGTCCGCGCGTCGAGACCGCTGATGGCGTCCGCGAGCTGCAGAACCGCCGCGTGGAAATCACTTACGGTCCGGGTTCGGGCATGTAAGCCGCGCGGTCCGCTCTGCGGATCGACAAGAATTGGGGAGGCCGGGCAACCGGCCTCCCTTTTTCTTTGCCTGCGGTTCGGGGCAGAGCTGGCCCGGCATTGGCGCGGGTCGGATGACTGCTGCCACTTCCTGACATAGCGCTGATGTAGCAAGGTCATCGACACCAGCATGGAGCGCCGTTCGATGACCCTGACCGCCACCTGCCATTGCGGCGCCACCAAGATCGCGTTGCCCCATCCGCCGACCGATGCGAAGCAGTGCAACTGCACCTATTGCTTCAAGACCGGCGCGATCTGGAGCTACTATCCGCCTGAGGCGATCACGATCCTCTCCGGAGATGCCGACAAGATCTACTCCGCTAGCGGCGGGATGAACCAGCACCATTTTTGTAGCCAGTGCGGCATCAGCAGCTGGGGCGATTCTCCCGACTGGGCGTCGGTATACAATGCCGACGGCACGCCGAAGAACGGCGATCCGAACAGCTTCCCCACAACGCGTATCGCGGCGGTCAACATCCGCCTGATCGACGATTTCGACATCGCGACGGTCAAGGTCGAGCAGGTCGACGGCCGCAACAGCTGGTGACCCGATGCCTTGGCGCACTTCGCGGATCGCGCACGCATGGGCCCGGGGTTCGCTTGGTCGTCGATGGTCCGGCGGGTTGCCCCTCCGGCGGCGGCCAGCCGGGCAAGGATCTGGATTGCGTCGTCGTTGCGAGCGTTCATAGTCCCTGCGGATGAAGCGGGAAATCTTCCAGGTCCGAACCTACCGAGACGGCGCGATCACCGCGGTCGATGCGCTGTCCGGGCGCTCGTTCGCGCGCCATGTGCATGACGAGTTCGGCGTCGGGCTGGTGACAGGTGGTGCGCAGCGCTCATGGAGCGGGCGCGGCCCGGTGGAAGCGATCAAGGGTAACCTCGTGACCGTCAATCCGGCCGAGATTCACGATGGAGCGCCAGTCGGGCCGACACGCTCCTGGTCGATGCTCTACTTCTCCCAGCAACTCGTCGGCGAAGCGATCCACGATCTCGAAGAAGGCCGACGCTCGCTGCGGGAACTGCATGCGCCCGTCGTCGAGAATCCGCGTCTGACCGGTCTCTTCATGGCGACCCGACAGGCAATCACGCACGCCGGGCAGGGAGAGGCTTTCGAGGAGCGGCTTCTGTCGCTTTTCGGATGCCTGTTCCATGTCGGGCCGCCGCCGGCCGTCGCTACCGCCCACCGGCTGGCGCAGGTGCGCGCGCGCATCGACGACGAACCGGCGGGTTCCCATCCCCTGGCCGATCTGGCGGCATTGGCCGGCCTTAGCCGCTATCAGACCTTGCGGGGATTTGCCCGCCTGACCGGATTCACCCCGCACGCCTATCTCGTGCAGCGACGCCTTGATTCGGCGCGCCGCCTGATCCGCGAAGGTACGACCCTTGCGGATGCTGCGGCCGGCGCGGGCTTTGCCGACCAAAGCCACATGCATCGGGTCTTCGTTGCACGGCATGGCTTCACGCCGGGCATCTATGCCGCCGCGCATCGCCGCTGCCGTGCAATTTCGTTCAAGAGCGCTCCGGCCCAACCCGCGTAACCGGTCCCGGTAAGAAACCGGAGGACCAAGGAACATGAGTGGGCAAGACCATGCACGGGCAGAGATCACGATCCGGCGATGCGACCCGGCCGATCACGCCGAGATATGCGCCGTCATCAACGCCGCAGCGGAGGCATATCGCGGTGTGATTCCCGCCGATCGCTGGCACGATCCGTATATGCCGGCCGATGCGCTGGCCTCCGAACTGGCCGATGGCGTGGCGTTCAGCGGGTGCGTCGCCCACGGGCAGCTGATCGGGGTGATGGGCGTGCAGCATCGGCAGAATGTCGACCTCATCCGGCACGCCTATGTCCTGCCCGAGTGGCAGGGACATGGGATCGGCTCGCAATTGCTCGAGCATCTCCGCCGCGGCACTGAACGGCCCATCCTGATCGGCACCTGGAAGGCTGCGGATTGGGCGATCCGCTTCTACGAACGGCACGGGTTCGTTTGCGTGGACGATGGCGATATCGCTCCGCTTCTGCGCACCTACTGGCAGGTGCCGGCTCGGCAGATCGCTACCTCGGTCGTACTGGCCTCGCCTCCCCTGTCCAGCGAAGCGGCACGCGCGCTGATCGCCGGCGTGAAGCCGTCGGACGGAAGTGGATCGCCCTAGCTTGCTGGTGCCGAGCTGAGCGCGGCCGCGAGCCATTCCGGCACGATCGCATCGCCCAGCGCCTCGACGCGGCGGTGCTCGACCATCAGGCCGAGATCGGGATAGGCGGCGCGGGTGCGCTCGCCCGGCTCGCCGAGCGGCGCAACGACGAGGCGGCGGTTGATCTTGGCGCGCCAGTTCATCCGCGCGGTGTTCTCCTGCCCGACGTAACACCCCTTGCCGAAGCTCACGCCGTTGAGCTCGGTCGCGTTGCATTCGAGCCAGAGCGTCTTGTCTGAGCCCAGCTCGGCGACACCCTCGGTCACGCCGAGGCGCAGGCGATGCTCGCGCCAGCCGGATGCCGCCTCCCCGCCCGCTTCTCCCAGCCAGCGATAGCCGAGCTCAGCGAGCCTCGGATCGGAAACGCCTGCGCCAGGCTCGGGCGACCAATGCACGCCGCCCTCCGCCGCCTCGATCACGATCGGCCGGCGCAGGCGATAGATCGACAGCCGCCGGACCAGCGCGTCACGCTGCGCCGCTTCGCAATCGATCAGGATCGCTCCGTCCGCATCCCACAGGATGAAGTCGAACAGCGCCTTGCCCTGCGCGGTGAGCAGCCCCGCCCATTGCGGCGCGCCTGGCGCTACGGCGTTCATGTCCTGCGTCACCAGCCCCTGCAGGAAGCCGCGCACATCCTCCCCCGAAACGCGAATGAGCAAACGGTCGGCGAGCAATGTCGCCCGAACTTGGCTGGTCTCTGTCATGCCGAACAGGTAGGACGCCGGGAGCGACTGCAAAAGAGGCTGATATGGCGACCTTCGATCTCAAGCTCACCGGCGGCACGGTGCATCTGCCCGGCGGCCCCGCTCAGATCGATATCGGCGTGCGCGAGGGCAAGATCGTCGCGCTGGGCAGTTTTGGCGGCGCGACCGGGGACGCGGGCGAGACGATCGACTGCACCGGCCTCGACGTGCTGCCCGGCGTGATCGACAGCCAGGTCCATTTCCGCGAGCCGGGGCTCGAGGCCAAGGAGGATCTGGAATCCGGCAGCCGCGCGGCGGTGCTGGGCGGCGTCACCGCGGTGTTCGAGATGCCGAACACCAAACCGAATACCGACAGTGCCGATGCCGTGAACGACAAGCTCGCGCGCGCGAAGGACCGCATGTGGTGCGACCACGCCTTCTATGTCGGCGCGACCAACAACAATGCCGCCGACCTCTCCGAGCTCGAGCGGATGCCGGGCACCGCCGGGGTCAAGATCTTCATGGGCGCCTCGACCGGCGACCTGCTGGTGTCGGACGACGCCAATCTCGCGCGGGTGCTTGCCTCGGGCCATCGCCGTGTCGCGATCCATGCCGAGGACGAGTTCCGCATGAACGACCGCGAGGGCGAGCGTGTGGCGGGCGATCCGTCGTCGCATCCGGTGTGGCGCGACGACGAAAGCGCGATCCTCGCCACCCGCCGCATCCTCAAGCTCGCGCGTGAGGCGCGGCGCCGCATCCACGTCCTTCACGTCACTACGCCCGCCGAGCTGGAACTGCTCGGCCAGCACAAGGACATCGCGACCTGCGAGGTGACGCCGCAACACCTGACGCTGGCGGCCGAGGACGCCTATCCGCGGCTTGGCACCTATGCCCAGATGAACCCCCCGATCCGCTCGGCCGCGCATCGCGATGGGCTTTGGCACTGGCTCAACCAGGGCGTGCCCGACGTGCTGGGATCGGACCATGCACCGCACACGATCGAGGAGAAGGCCAGGCCCTATCCGTCCTCGCCCAGCGGCATGCCCGGCGTGCAGACGCTGCTGCCGCTGCTGCTCGATCATGTCGCCAAGGGCCGCACGACGCTGCAGCGGCTGATCGACCTCACCAGCGCCGGGCCGCAGCGCGTGTTCGGGCTGGTCGGCAAGGGCCGGATCGCCGCGGGCTATGACGCGGACTTCACCGTGGTCGATCTCAAGAAGCAGTGGACGGTCGAGGAAAGCTGGCTCGCCTCGCGGTGCGGATGGTCGCCGTTCACCGGGGATCAGCTAACCGGCAAGCCGATCGGGACGATCATCCGCGGACGGCGGGTGATGTGGGACGGGCAGCTCGCCAACGCTGCACATGGGCGGCCGGTGCGGTTCGAGGCGGTCGAGTTCGGGTGACCGAGGCGGGCTGTCCATCAGCGGTGCCGGATTTGGGGGGTGGTCGTGTTCAGATTTAAATGCGGGAGCTGCGACGAGTGGCATGAAGGCATGCCGAGCTTCGGGGCGACCGCACCGCTATATTACTACGCAATCCCTGAGTCCGAACGGGACCGGCGATGCGAGCTGACCAGTGATACATGTATCGTCGACGACGAGTTCTTCTTCGTGCGCGGCGTCATCGAAATTCCGGTCGAGGGCGAGTCCGACCCACTGACCTGGGGCGTCTGGGTGTCGTGGAGTCGCGCGAATTTTGATGAGTATGTCCGTAATTTCGAACTGGATGACCGTGCAGCCCTTGGCCCGTATTTTGGCTGGCTCTCCGCAGAGTTTATTGTCTATCCGGAATCAGAGAATCTCAAGACAAGAGCGCATCTGCGCGGACCGGGGGTGCGCCCGCTCATCGAGCTGGAGCCGACTGACCACCCGCTTGCTGTTGAGCAGAGAAATGGCATCACAGTCGAGCGGGTCGCGGAAATATACGCGGCATATATGCACGATGCGACCGACTGAGCTGGCTCTAACCAAAAGCTACGCTTCGATCGCCTCGCGCTCGGCCTGCTGGCGCGCCCACATCTCGGCATAGACGCCACGCAGTTCCAGCAGCTGGGCATGCGTGCCCTGCTCGGCGATGCGCCCGGCCTCCAGCACGACGATGCGGTCGGCGTTGACCACGGTGGACAGCCGGTGCGCGATCACGATCGTCGTCCGCCCGCGCTCGATCGCCTCGAGCGTGTCGAGGATCTCCGCCTCGGTCCGCGAATCCAGCGCGCTGGTCGCCTCGTCGAGGATCAGGATCGGCGGGTCCTTGAGCAGCGTCCGCGCGATCGCGACCCGCTGTTTCTCGCCCCCCGACAGTTTGAGGCCACGCTCGCCGACGCGGGTGTCGTATCCATCGGGCATGCTCTCGATGAACCCGGCGATCGCCGCGCCCCTGGCAGCGGCGGCGACCTGATCCGCCGTCGCGCCCTCGCGGCCATAGGCGATGTTGTAGCCGACCGTGTCGTTGAACAGCACCGTATCCTGGGGCACGATGCCGATCGCGGCGCGCAGCGACCCTTGCGTCACCTGCGCAATATCCTGCCCGTCGATCGTCACCCGTCCGCCGGTCAGGTCGTAGAAGCGATAGAGGATGCGCGCGAGCGTCGACTTGCCCGCGCCCGAGGGGCCGACCACCGCGACTGTCTGCCCCGGCGCGATGACCAGGTCGATGCCCTTCAGAATATCGCGATTCGCCTCATAGCCGAAGCGCACCCCCTCGAACCGCACCTCGCCGCGCGTCACCTGCAGTGCGGGGGCGCCGGCCACGTCCTTCACCTCGGCATCGGTATCGATCAGGTCGAACATCGCGCCCATGTCGATCACGCCCTGGCGGATCGTGCGATAGACCCAGCCGAGCATGTCGAGCGGGCGGAACAGCTGGCTGAGCAGCGTCGAGACGAACACCACGTCGCCCGCGGTGAACTCGCCCGAGGACCAGCCCCAGGCGACCACCGCCATCCCCGCGCCCAGCATCACATTGGTGATCAGAGACTGGCCCATGTTGAGCCAGGCGAGCGAGTTCTCGCTCTTCACCGCCGCCTTGGCATAGGCGTCGACCGCCTTTGCATAGCGGTCCGCCTCGCGCGCTTCGGCGTTGAAATATTTCACCGTCTCGAAATTGAGCAGCGAATCCACCGCATGCGCGACCGCGCCGGTGTCGAGGTCGTTCATCTGCTCGCGCAGCTTGGAGCGCCAGTCGGTGATCCAGCGGGTGAAGGCGATGTAGATGACGACCATCGCCATGGTCGATGCGACCAGCCACCAGCCGAACTTGCTGCCGAAGATCTGCAGCACCAGCGCCAGCTCGAGAATCGTCGGCGCGATGTTGAACAGCAGGAAATAGAGCATCGAATCGATGCTCTTGGTCCCGCGCTCGACCACCTTGGTCACAGCCCCGGTGCGGCGTTCGAGATGGAAGCGCAGCGACAGCTGGTGGAGGTGGCGGAAGGTGACGATCGCGAGACGGCGCGTCGCATCCTGCCCGACCTTCTCGAACACCGTGTTGCGCAGATTGTCGAACAGCGTGGTGAACAGCCGCGCGGCGGCATAGCCGACCACCATCAGGATGACGAAGGTCACCACGCTGCGGTCGTTCAGCGCCATACTGTCGACCGCGGCCTTCAGCGCATAGGCGGCGCCATAGACCTGAACCACCTTCGACAGCAGCACCAGCAGCAGCGCGCCGATGATGCGCGCCTTCAGCCCCGGCATGCCTGCGGGCCAGAGATAGGGCAGGAAGCGCCGGAGCGTGGCGAACAACGGGCGTTCGCCGCCGGTGGAAGCGGTCTGGGGCGGCATGGGCGCCAATCTGGGGCCGCGGGCCCCGGGATGCAACAAAGCAGCTTCGCCATCCGTTGTGGTGGCGAGGAGCGAGACGATGGAGCCGGTTTTCTACGTGATGGCGATCCTTGGCTGCGGCGACGATCAGTTGCAATGCCGCGAGGCGCGGGTCGAGCCGGTCCGATATCAGAGCGCGGCGCAATGCCAGGCCGCAACCGCGCAGGTGCTGCCGCGCCACGCGGACCTCTCCTTCCCGGTGATCGTCGCCGCCTGTCAGCGTCGCGGCGAGCGGATGGCACGCAATGAAGCGCGCGCGTCGCGCAGCTAGGCTATTAGCAGCGCTCCATCGGCAGCGCCCAGCGGATCTGGTCGCGCAGCAGTGCTTCCAGCTCGGGCGCGCCGGCATTGTGCGCGGCGGCGCGCTTGCGCAGCAGGGTCAGCAAAAGGTCCGCGCGGCTCGCGGGCGGGGCGGGGGCTGCACGGCCTTTCGCGAGCGCGCGGGACAGGTGAAACGATAACGCGGTCATACCGATGCCGCTTATGCGCGATTCGCGTTTCCGGGCGGTCGCCGAATGCGGTTAACGCGGGCGGGTCCAGAGACCTGCCGGACGCGGCGCGGGCGGGTAGAGCGTCGCGCGCAACGCGGTCTGCGGAAGCGCGCGCGCCAGCCAGCCGAGCTTCTGCCAGTTGCTCGTCGCGGCGCGATGGTCCCAGGCATGCGCGCCGCGCGCCGTCACCTCGCGCGCGATCCCGCCATAGATGCCCGCCGCCGCCAGCACCGCCCAGGCCGAGCGGAAGCGCAGCGCCGGCGCGCCGCGCCGTGCGCTTGCGCCATAGGCCTCCGCCATCTCCCCCAGCCATTTGGCGATGACGACAAGGCGCGAGCGGAAGGGCGGCTTCATATGCTGGCCCGGCGGGATATCCATCTCGACCAGCCAGTCGACGGGCAGATAGCAGCGGCCGATCCGGTCGTCGGCCTCAATGTCGCGCGCGATATTGGCGAGCTGGAAGGCAATGCCGAGGTCACAGGCGCGGTCGAGCGTCGCCTCGTCCGCGGGATCGACCCCCATCACCACCGCCATCATGCACCCGACCGTGCCGGCGACATGGTAGCAATAGCGCAGCAGGTCGTCCTCGCTCCGCGGAAACCAGCCCTTGGCGTCGAGCGCGAACCCCTCGATCAGGTCGTGGACGAAGCGGTGGGGCAGATCGACTTCCCGGGCGACGATCCCCAGCGCGTCGAATGCCGCGTCGCCCGTCGCTTCCCCGGCCAGCGCCTTGCCGGTCAGGTCGCGGATCCGCGCCAGCCGCTCGGCGGGATCGGCGACCGGCCTTGCGTCATGCCCCAGTTCCTGCCCGTCGGCGAGATCGTCGCACGCGCGGCACCAGGCATAGAGCAGCCAGGCGCGCTCGCGCGTCGCCGGATCGAAGATCTGGCTCGCCATCGCGAAGCTGCGCGATCCGCGCGCGATACTGTCCTGCGCGGCCGCAACCACCAGGGCGCGGCCGGACGGACTCACAGGTCCTTGCTGCCGATCTGGCCGATCGTCGTCGCGGGGACGTGCGCGGCCATCTTCTCCAGCAACCCGTCGAGCTGGTCGTCGATGATCAGCAGCCCCTGATGCTGCGGCCGCAGGAAGCCGACCTCGCCCATCGTCTTCACGAACGCGATCAGCCCGTCATAGAAGTTTGCGGTGTTGAGCAGACCCACCGGCTTGGCGTGGTAACCGATCTGCGCCCAGCTCATCGCCTCCCACAATTCGTCCATCGTCCCGGTGCCGCCGGGCAGGGTGACGAAGCCGTCGGAGATATCGGTGAACGCCTGTTTGCGCTCGTGCATCGTGCGCACGATGTGAAGCTCGGTGCAGCCGCGATGCGCGACCTCGGCATCGACCAGCGCCTGCGGGATCACGCCGATCACCTCGCCGCCCGCCTCCAGCGCCGCATCGGCAACCGCGCCCATCAGCCCCAGCCGCCCGCCGCCATAGACCACCCCGATCCCGCGCTCGGCGAGGGTACGGCCGACGAAGCGGGCATTCTCGACATAGACGGGGTCGCTCGGGGTGGCCGAGCCGCAATAGATGGCGAGACGGTTCAGGGACGTCATGGTTGCTCCAGCATCAGTGCTGCGGTCGCCTTGGCACTTCCGATCACGCCGGGAATGCCCGCGCCCGGATGCGTGCCGGCACCGACGAAATAGAGGTTGGGGATCGATCCGTCGCGATTGTGCGCGCGGAAATAGGCGCTCTGCGTCAGGATCGGCTCGAGGCTGAACGCACTGCCCAGATGCGCGTGCAGATCGTCGCGGAAATCGCTGGGGGCGTAGCTGAACCGGCAAACGATCCGCTCGTGGATGTCGGGGATCAGCCGCCGCCCGACCTCGTCCAGGATGCGCTTCTCCAGCACCGGCGCGATCTCGTTCCAGTCGACCGGGAACTTGCCGAGATGCGGCACCGGGGCGAGGGCGTAGAAGGTCGAGTGCCCCTCGGGCGCCAGGCTCGGGTCGGTCACGGTGGGGTGATGGAGATAGAGCGAGAAATCCTGCGAAAGCACGCCGTGGTCGTAGATGTCTTCGAGCAGCCCTTTGTAGCGCGGGCCGAACAGGATCATGTGGTGCGGAATGCCCGGCCAGGTCCCCTTGATCCCGAAATGGACGAGGAACAGCGAGGGCGAGAAGCGCTTCTTCTCCAGCCGCGCCGCGGTCCGCTGCGCGCTGCGTGAGGTCTTGAGCAGGTCGCGATAGCTGTGGATCAGGTCGGCGTTGCTCGCCACCGCGTCGGTCTCGAACCGCTCGCCGCTCCGCGTGACGACGGCGGTTGCCCGCTCGCCCAGCGTCTCGATCTCGGCCACCGGATCGCCGAGCCTGAGCACCCCGCCCAGCCGCTCGAACAGCCGGACCATCCCGGCGACCAGCCGGTTGGTCCCGCCCATCGCGCACCACACACCGCCGTCGCGCTCGAGCTTGTGGATCAGCGCATAGATGGCGCTGGTGGTCATCGGATTGCCGCCGACCAGCAGCGTGTGGAACGACAGCGCCTGACGCAGCTTCTCGTTCTTCACGAAGGACGAGACCATCGAATAGACGCTGCGCCACGCCTGATATCGGGCCAGATCGGGCGCCGCCTTGACCATCGAGCCGAAGTCGAGGAACGGCACATGGCCGAGCTTCTCATAGCCCTCGCGATAGACGCCCGCCGAATAGTCGAGGAACCGGCGATAGCCGGCGATATCGTTGGGATCGAGCTTGGCGATCTCCGCGGCGAGCGCGGTATCGTCATTGGAATAGTCGAAGTTCGTCCCGTCGATCCAGTTCAGCCGGTAGAAGGGGTTGACCGGCGCCAGCGTGACATCCTCGGCCATGCGGTGTCCCGACAGGGCCCACAATTCCTCCAGCGCTTCGGGCGCGGTGATGACGGTGGGGCCGGCATCGAAGGTGAAGCCGTCCTTCTCCCAGTAATAGGCGCGCCCGCCGGGCTTGTCGCGCGCCTCGACCAGCACGGTATCGACTCCCGCGGATTGCAGCCGGATCGCGAGCGCCAGCCCGCCGAACCCTGCACCGATGACGACTGCCCGTTTCACTTGGCCTGGCCCCTCATTCCACGGATCGCCTGCCAGGCGCGCCCGATCGGTACCGGCGGCTTGCCCGCCAGCACCCGTGCGCGATCCAGCAGGCTCGACTGACCTGCATAGAAGCGTGCGATCAGCCCCGCGTCCAGCCGATAGAAGCGTTCGAGGATGCGATAACGCTCTTCGGGCTCGGCCGCGCGGAACAGCATGGCGGAGAGCATGCGGTAGAATCCGCGCCGTTGCCACTGGCGCCGGGCATAGCCATGGGTCAGCTCGTGCAGCGCGGTGCCGTCGAGATTGCTCGCTTCGGCAACCACGCGCGCCAGCCGTACCGCATCGGGCAGCGAATAGCCGGTGACCGGATGGAACAGCCCCGCGCGCATCCCCGCCTTGGCGACGCGGTTGCCCCCCGAATGCCAATATTCCTCGAAATCGCCGCCCATCGCCACCGGCAGCACCCCGGTTTCCTCGCGCGCCACCGTCTCGACCGCGATTGCGCGCGCGTTCAGCCAGGTGTCGATCCGCTGGCGCATCGCGTCCGCGTCGATCTCCGGCGTGTCGCTGTAATAGGTGTCCTCGACGAACAGCCGCGTCGCGGCAAAGGGCAGCGCATAGACAAAGCGATAGCCGTCGATCTGCGCGACCGTCGCGTCCATCACGATCGGGCGCTTCAGCGGGTGCAGATCGGCCAGCGCCAGCTCGCGGCCGAGGAATTTCTGCCAGCCAAGGTCGAGCTTGGACAGATCGGCGGGGCCGCGGCAGTCGATCACGCCGCCCGCCTCGACCCGGTCGCCGTCCGCCAGCACCACCGCGCGCGCGCTGGCGCCCAGCACCTTGCGGCCGGTCATCACGCTTTCGGGCGGCATCGCCGCGCGCACGACCCGGTCGAACCGCTCGGATTCGATCGCGTAATAGGGCGCCTTCAGCGTACGCCCATGGCCGGGAAAGGTGACGTCGTAACCGGCCCAGCCGTAGGAGATGAGCGGCGCGACCAGCCAGCGGTCGACCGGGGCGATGTCGCTGGCGAAGAAGGACCAGAGATGGTTGCCGCCCAGCCGCTCGCCGCTCTCGATCAGCCGCAGATTGAGGTCGGGTCGCTGCTTGCGCAGGGCAAGGGCAAGCAGCCCGCCGGCAAGCCCGCCGCCGACGATGGCAAGGTCACAATGGTGGATGGCTGGCATCGCCGCCGCTTACGGGGCAGGGACAGTAGCCGCAACCCCGCGTGCGGCGACGTGCGATCAGGCGGCCTTGAGCAGCGGCATTTCAGCGGCCATCGCGCGCGCCACCGACGGGCGCTTGCGCAGCTGGGTGCGATAGCCGAGCAACACCGGCCATGCGGCGATATCGACGCCCGCCGTCTCGCACCAGTTGAGCACGGCGAGCAGATAGGCGTCGGCGACGGTGAAGGTCGCGCCCAGATGCGGGCGATCCACCAGATGCTCCGACAGGATCCGGAACGGCTTGGCGGCCCGCTTGCGTGCGGCTTCCTTCTCCGCCTCGCTCGCATCCTTGGCGAACAGCACCGCGAACACCGCCTTGTGCACTTCGGTGCTGACGAAGTTGAGCCACATCTGCATCCGGTATCGTTCCTCGCTGAACATCGCGGGGGCGAGCACGCCGTCCTCGGCATTGTCGGCGATGTATTGCAGCACCGCGGGGCCCTCGGTCAGCGTGATCCCGCTCCTGGTTTGCAGCGCCGGGACATAGCCCATCGGGCTGACGTCGCGGAAATCGCTGCCATCGGGCAGCGTGTGGCCGGGCGATACCAGCACGAAATCCGCGTCGAGCCCGGCTTCCTCGATTGCGATGCGCGATGCGAGCGAGCAGGCGAAGGGGGTGAAGTAGAGTTTCATGGCGCGACTCCCTGGGGTTGATTTTTGTACTGTCTCGCATGAATATCGGGGTGGTCAAGGAATTTTATGCAAGATAGTACAAAAAAGAGAGGGCGCCCGCGCGCGTTCGATCCCGATACCGCGTTGAAGGCCGCGGCCGAGCGGTTTCGCGCGGGCGGCTATTCGGGCACCTCCCTCGACGAGCTGGCGGCGGCGACCCGGCTCAACCGGCCCAGCCTCTATTCGGCGTTCGGCGACAAGAAGGCGCTCTACCTCGCGGCGCTGGAGCGGACCCACGCGCGGGCCGAACGCGGCTTCGTGCGGCTGGGGGAGGCGGATCTGCCGGTGCGCGCGATGCTCGAAACCCTGCTCGGCGCGGTGATCGACGGCTTTCTCACGGGGGACGATGGCCCGGCGGGCTGTCTGTTCATCAGCACCGCCGCGACCGAATCGGTGATCGATCCCGATGTGCGCGGCCGGATTGCGGATTTCCTGACGATGGAGGACGATCATGTCGAACGGCTGCTGCGCCAGGCCGGCAGTGCCGCGCCCGAAACCCAGGCGCGGGTGGTCACCGCGATGATCCATTCCCTGAGCGTCCGTGCGCGTGCCGGCGCGTCGCGTGCCGAACTCGATCGCGCTGCGAAGGATTGCATCGATCTTGTCGCGCCGGCCTGAATCGTTCCTCCACGGTCGTCCCGGCCTTGCCGGGGCCAATGGGGGGCGAGTGGAAACCGTGCCTCTGCACGGCGCAACGGTGTGGCAGGCAGAGGGGGGATTGCTGTAGGGTCGGCCCGTGCTTGCCGCCATCCTCCTCTCCGCGCTCGCGATGACGCTGATCGTCGGGGTGCGCTATCTCATCGTCTCGGGCGCGTTCGCCTGGGCGACGCGGCTGCGGCACCCCGGTCTCTATCGCGGCCTCGATGCGCAGATGCGGCGGGAGATCCACTGGAGCCTCGCCAGCGCAGCCATCTATGGCGTCCCCGCGGGGATCGTCGCCTGGGGCTGGCAGAATCGCGGCTGGACGCGAATCTACAGCGATGTCTCGGCCTTCCCGCTCTGGTATCTCCCGCTCTCGGTGCTGCTCTACCTCGCGGCGCACGATACGTGGTTCTACTGGACGCACCGCTGGATGCATCGTCCCGCGCTGTTCCGTGTCGCCCACGCCGTGCATCATGCCAGCCGTCCGCCCACAGCCTGGGCGGCGATGAGCTTTCACCCGGTCGAGGCGCTGACCGGCGCGGTGGTGATCCCCGCGCTCGTCTTCCTCATTCCCATTCATGTCGCCGCATTGGGCGTTGTGCTGGCAATCATGACGGTTATGGGTGTGACCAACCATATGGGGTGGGAGATCTTTCCCCGGGCCATGTGGCGGGGGCCTTTGGGGGCATGGCTGATCACGGCCAGCCATCATCAGCGGCACCATGAACATTATGGGTGTAACTATGGCCTCTATTTCCGCGTCTGGGATCGGCTCTGCGGGACGGACAGGGGAATCGGCGATTTCGCGCGTGCTCATGCTCGTACCGCTCGCGCTGCTGCTCCCGGCGGCGTCCCCGACCGCCAGCCTTGAGATCGACGTCGTCAAGCTGCGCTCGCAAAAGGGCGTGTTGCGCATCTGCCTCACCGCTCGCCCGGAAAGCTTCCCGGATTGCAAGAACGACGCGCAGGCGCTCAGCCGTTCGGTGCCCGCAACGCAGACCGTGGTGACGTTCGAAGGGCTCGCTCCGGGCAACTATGCCGCGGCGATCATCCATGACGAGAATGGCAATGCGAAGCTCGACACGCTGATGGGCATTCCGCGCGAAGGGTTCGGGTTCAGCCGCAATCCCGCGATCGGCTTCGGCCCGCCCAGCTTCAACGCCGCGCGGTTTGCGGTGGATGCAGCCGCCGCGCCGCAACAGGTACGTATGCGTTATCTTCTGTAACAACTTTGATTCGCATCCATTTGTGCGATGCGGCGTTGCTTTCCTGAAACAGTTCCGGGAAGCTCCTTCTATGCGTATCGTCTTGCTCGCCTCGCTATTGGCGGCCACCTCGCTGGCCGCGCCTGCCTTCGCCCAGGAGTCGGCTGACGCCCGTCAGACCGGCGAGGGGCAGGCGGACGCTGCGCCTCCCGCGGTCGCGCAAGCCGCGGAGGAGGGCAAGGCGCGACTCTCGATCGGTGCGGGCGTCGCCTATTTCCCCGATTATGAGGGGTCGGACGAGCATACCTGGTCGCCCATCCCGGCGATGCAGGGCACGATCGGGGGGATGAGCATAACGCTGCTCGCCAACCGCGTCAGCCTCGACCTCATCCCCAATGCCACCGGCCCGGGCTGGGATTTCCAGCTTGGCCCGGTCGCCGTCGTCAACCTCAACCGCTCCAAGCTCAGCGCGATCGAGGATCCCCGGATCAAGGCGCTGGGCGAGGTCGATACCGCGCTCGAGGTCGGCGGCTTTGTCGGCATCGGCCGGACCGGGCTGATCACCAGCGACTTCGACAAGCTCTCGGTCACGTTGAGCTACCGTCACGACGTGACCGGCATCCACAAGGCCGGCGTCTGGACCCCCGCGATCAACTATATGACCCCGCTCAGCACCAAGACGCTGGTCGGCCTGTTCGCCACTGCCGAGATCGTCGAGGACGATTATGCCCGCACCTATTTCGGCGTCACCCCGGCGGGCAGCGCCGCCAGCGGCCTGCCCGTGTTCACGCCCAAGGGCGGGCAGAAGAACATCGCCATGGGCGGCATGTTCACCGTCGCGCTGACCGGGGATCTGACCAAGGGCCTCGCGCTGGTCACGGGCTTCAGCTATTCCAAGCTGCTCGGCGACTTCGCCGACAGTCCCCTCGTCAGCATCGCCGGATCGCGCCACCAATGGACCGGCGGCGCGGGGCTGGCGCTGACCTTCTGACGGCGCTACAAGGCCGCTATCCCCGGGGGAGCGCCGATCCGCGCTTGAGAGGGTGGCTGGAGCCACCGACCCGCTGAACCTGATCCGGTTGACACCGGCGTAGGGAGGGAGCGGCTTTCACCCGAAGACCGTCCTCTCCCGCCTGAGGAGTAGTGACGAATGGCCGACATCCCCGCCCGCACCGAGTTGAAGGTCACCACCGGCCCGATCCGCGGTTCGAAGAAGATCCATGTCGGCCCCCTCGGTGTCGCGATGCGCGAGATCCATCTCGAGCCCAGCTCGGGCGAGCCGCCGCTGCGCGTCTATGACTGTTCGGGCCCCTATACCGATCCCGAAGCGCGGATCGACATCATGGCCGGCCTGCCGGAACTCCGTCGCGACTGGATCCGCAATCGCGGCGATGTCGAGGAAGTCGAGCAGCGCGAAGTCCGCCCCGAAGATAACGGCCAGCTCGGCCCCGACCGCAGCGGCGGCGTCCAGCCCTTCCCCAATGTCCGCAAGCGCGTCCTGCGCGCGAAGCCCGGCGCCAACGTCAGCCAGATGCACTATGCCCGCCGCGGCATCGTCACGCCCGAGATGGAATATGTCGCCACCCGCGAGAATCTCGGCCGCGAGATGCTCGCCGAGTACATCCGCGATGGTCAGGACTGGGGCGCCTCGATCCCCGATTATGTGACGCCGGAGTTCGTCCGCGACGAGATCGCCCGCGGCCGCGCGATCATCCCCAACAACATCAACCACCCCGAATCCGAACCGATGGCGATCGGCCGCAACTTCCTGGTCAAGATCAACGCCAATATCGGCAACTCCGCCGTCGCCTCCGACGTCGCGCAGGAAGTCGACAAGATGGTTTGGGCGATCCGCTGGGGCGCCGACACGATCATGGACCTCTCCACCGGCCGCAACATCCACGACACCCGCGAATGGATCCTGCGCAACTCGCCCGTCCCGGTCGGCACCGTGCCGATCTACCAGGCGCTCGAGAAGGTCGGCGGCATCGCCGAGGATCTGACCTGGGAAATCTTCCGCGACACGCTGATCGAGCAGGCCGAACAGGGCGTCGACTATTTCACCATCCATGCCGGCGTGCGCCTGCCCTATATCCCGATGACCGCCAAGCGCGTCACCGGCATCGTCAGCCGCGGCGGCTCGATCATGGCGAAATGGTGCCTGGCGCATCATCGCGAGAGCTTCCTCTACGAGAAGTTCGACGAGATCACCGAGATCATGAAGGCGTACGACATCGCCTATTCATTGGGCGACGGCCTGCGCCCCGGCAGCATCGCCGACGCCAATGACGAGGCGCAGTTCGCCGAGCTCTACACGCTCGGCGAATTGACCAAGCGCGCCTGGGAACAGGACGTCCAGGTGATGATCGAAGGGCCGGGCCATGTGCCGATGCACAAGATCAAGGAGAATATGGACAAGCAGCTGCAGGCGTGCGGCGAGGCGCCCTTCTACACCTTGGGGCCGCTCACCACCGACATCGCGCCGGGCTATGACCATATCACCAGCGGCATCGGCGCCGCGATGATCGGCTGGTACGGCACGGCGATGCTCTGCTACGTCACGCCCAAGGAGCATCTCGGCCTCCCCGACCGCGACGACGTCAAGGTCGGCGTGGTGACCTACAAGCTCGCCGCCCACGCCGCCGATCTCGCCAAGGGCCACCCCGCCGCCAAGATGCGCGACGATGCGCTCAGCCGCGCCCGCTTCGAATTCCGCTGGCGCGACCAGTTCAACCTGTCGCTCGATCCCGACACGGCCGAGAAATATCACGACCAGACCCTCCCGGCCGAAGGCGCCAAGACCGCGCATTTCTGCTCGATGTGCGGCCCCAAATTCTGCTCGATGAAGATCACCCAAGAGGTGCGCGACTTCGCCGCCAAGCAGAATCAGGGCGCAGAGAGCTTCCTCGCTTCTTCTCCCCTCCCGCTTGCGGGAGGGGCCGGGGGAGGGCCTGTCGAAGGGCAGCCCTCGACCGAGGAAGCCGAAGCCGGCATGGCCGCGATGTCGCAGCTCTACCACGAGACCGGGCGCGAGCTGTACATGGGCCAGGGCGACCGCGAGCACGATTGATCCGCGCGCCGTCGCGGGCCTAGGATGGCGGCATGAGCTGGTTTCGTCGGTCGCCGCCACCCGCCAACCCCTTTCCCGGCGCATGGACCTGCGCCGGGTGCAGCGAGGTGCATCACGGTGTGATGGACCTCGCGGCGTTCGCGCCCGATCCCTGGCCGCATGGCGAGGAGAAGGAGCCCAACGCTGCCCTGCGATTCGATGGTGATTTCCTGTCGGAGGATTTCTGCGTCCTCGACGGCAAATATTTCATGGTCCGCGCCGTGCTCGAAATCCCGGTGCACGGCCTCGCGGAGAAGTTCAGCTTCGGCTGCTGGTCGACACTCTCGCGCGAGAATTTCGAACGCTATCTCGACGGCTTCGATCATGGCGACTTTCCCGACTGGGGGCCGTGGAGCGGCTGGCTGTGCAACCAGCTCGAAACCTATCTCGGCACCGATCCGCAGAGCGTCTGGGTCTACCCCCAGCCCGGCCGTCAGCGCCCGACGTTGAGTATCATGGACGCGGATCACCGCCTCGCCATCGACCAGCAGGACGGCATCACCCTCGAACGGCTGGTGGCAATCCTGCGCTATTACGGCCACGCGCCCGCCGCCTGACGAACCGCCGCGATAGTCGCCTCCGAAACGGACGAGCTTGCCGCCATTCCCGATGCGAAAGCCGATAGGCTCCCCGCATCGGGGAGGGGGATGGCTATGCGGTGGAAACGACTGGGGCTGGCGCTTGCCGGCATGCTGCTTGCGCTGGGTGCGCTGATCCTGGTGTCCGCGGCGATGGCGCAGGAAGCGGATCGCGCGCCCGAAACCCCCGATCTCACCGCCCCCGATTTCACCAGCATCACCACCAAGGCCGCCGCCAACCGGCTCGTCCGCGCAGGCAGGCTGGTGAAGATCCACTACTTCCCGACCGAGCTCGGCGGCCCGGCGAAGGACCGGTACAATATCGGCTACATCACCCCCGAGGCCGCCGAGGCCCGCGAACTGCTGATCGGCACGCTCGAAGCCGATGTGGAGGAGGGGACGATCGATCAGATGAGCATCGTCCCCGACTATAGCGGCAACAGCATCATCCCCACCCGCATCCGCTTCAGGGGCTGGCACAGCCAGCGCAAGGGCGGGGAGTTCGAGGTGGTGTTGGAGGTTTGGTAGAGGCTTTCTGATATCGGGTGCTAGCTTGCAGGCTCCGTGGGGTAGTCAGGTGCCAAGCGTCAGATTGGCTAAGCAGTCTGCAGATGCTGCCTCGCCCTTACGCGGTCGATCGACCGACATCGAGCGATCCTCGCCTTTCCGATACTCATATCGTGGCATCTTTACGTCGAACACGACCCTCGGTTTAGCGCTTCCGCTATTTTCCTGTGCCATTGTCGTCCTCCACGGGATTGAGACGGCGATCAAAATAATGTTTGCGCCGAACCCATTTGAAACCTTCATGCTTGGTTACGACGCAGATATCAGTGTCGCCCCCTACAGTGTCGGCACCAGGTAGGAAACGAACAAATTTCTTGGTTGTATCAACGAGGAAATCCGCCAGCGCGATGGCATCCTGGGCCGGCATCGCGGGTGCGATCACCGGAGCACGTGTTCTGGATTCGATATGCATCAACACCGCGTCGAGATCCTCCTTGGGAAGCCCGATATCGAGCAACGCCTGCGGTAAGAACTGACTGTAGCCATTTACGATCCGATTGATGGCCTCCGGCTGGCCATCATACAGGACGTCAAACTCACCCGTGCCAGCTAAACATTCTGGGGCGGGACTCTCACCATTTACGATACGAATCCGCCAAATTTCTCCGTGCATCGCGCCGGAACCATTGCCGCCAACCCAGAACTGAAACTCGTGATCACCGGCGGGTTTGTTAGGAAGCGTTTGATAGTGCTCCTCAAAAAAGAAGTCTCTCGCCTTTTGGGCAATGCTCTCAATGGAATAGTCCTCCGGATCAACGCGCCACGCGGGGTCATCTGAACAAAACCGGAGGCGCAGATCTTTCGCGAGGGTGCTAATTGAAATCGGACCGATGTTCCCCATGCCGCAGGTCATGGCAGCAATAGGTAAGCCTTTGCGCAAATTGAAAACTTTGTTTCCGTGTGCATAGACATTTGCAATTAGAGCCTGTCCACCCGCGCCTGTATCGACCAAGGACGACGCGCTATCTGCAGCGAACACGATGCAGTCGTGTACTTTCACAGCGACGCAGACTGTCATGCAACCCTCCGTCGCGCACTGAATCGAAGCTTGATGCAAATCGCAACAAAAATGTTGGGCGTGGCTAACTACGATTAGAGGTGTGGTATATGAGACTCACAACTAGATTGATCTCACAGCCCCACATCCCAGTTGAACATTCTTCAACACTGGCAGCTTTTTAAATTCGCGTTACAAACTGCTTATATGGATTAAGCGATGCCCGCATCCGCATCCGCATCCGCATCCGCATCCGCATCCGCATCCGTTTGGTCTATGCTACACCCACCCCATGCGCACCCGAAACCCCCTCTACATCATGGCCAAGCCTCCACCGGCGCAGCAGGCCCAGATCGCCGCACTCCCCCGCAACGACCCCGGCCGCGGCCCGCATCTCCTCCACGTCACCCTCGTCTCGCTGTTCGATCTCCACCACGCCCCGCCCGACTGGCTCCCGCGCGTCATCGCCGCGCTCGACAGCTTCGACGGCCCGGCCTTTCCGCTGAGCTTCGACCGGATCGAGAACCGCAAGGCCGTTACCCTGCGCACCCGCGATCCGCTCACCGAGGCCCGCGCCTTCCAGCAACAGCTCGTCCACCATTTGATCGCGCATGACGCGCCGTTCACGCTCGGCACCACGCCTGAGCCGCATGTGACGATCAATTATGCCGGCGACCGGCTGCGCGCGCAGAAGATGGCGCCGATCGGCTGGACGGTGGACGCGATCATCCTGATGGAAAGCGTGGTCGGCAAGACCACCCATGTCGAACATGGCCGCTGGGCATTGCGCCGCTAGCGCCCCGCCACCCGCGCCGCCGCCGCGGCAGATATCATTTTCCTACACGCGCGCTTTCTGCTCCATCCTGTCGGATGGACCAGCATCCCACCGCTCCGCCCCCGGCCGCGACGCCCTCCGGCGTTCGTGCCAGTTGGACCCCCGCCCGGCAGCGCATCTTCCTCGCCGCGTTGCTCGAAACCGGCAGCATCGCCCGTGCGGCGCGGGCTGCGGGCATGTCGCGGTCGAGCGCGCACGCGCTGCGCAAGCGCCTGCCCGGCACGCCCTTCGATCTCGCCTGGGGGCATGCGCTGCGCCTCCACGCCGCGCGCCTCGCCGACCCCTTCCTCCCCGATCCGCTCGCCCCGCCCAGCGCCGCGCGTCCGGCGCCTGTCGCGCAGGAACCGCCCCGGTGACGCCGATGCGGCGCCTTCCGGTCGAAACCCGTCACATCCTGTCGCGCCGGTGTCGTGCAGGTGTCGCGTCGCAGTCGCCTTCCGGTCGCGAACCCGTCCCGTCCGCCGGAAAACCCCGCTTTCCCTTGAACTTCATGAACCGGCCGCCGCCGGCGCGCTCAGGCGTCCGGATGGGCGGCTTCCGTCACGGCCCCGGCGTGCTTCCACCGCCAGATCAGCAGCAGCAGGCCGGTGATGATGAACAGCGCAAAGCCCGACAATGCCCAGGCGTTGACATACCATTGCTCGCCCCAGCTGAACTCGCCCTTGAAGATCTTCGCCCAGCCGCGGAAATGCTGGGTCGCCCCGACGGAGAGGCCGAACACCGCGAACACCGCGGAGAGATACCGGACCAGCCAGTGCGCCGGATCGGGCAGCAGCAGGAGGAGGCCGAGCAGCCCGATCACCGTGCGCTGCACCCGGCAATAGGGGCAGGCATAGACCAGGCCGGTGAGGTCGATCGCCCAGGTCGCCGCGGCGAGCGCGATCGCGGCAAGGCCGACCCAGAGTCGATGACGCAAGAGGATATCCGGCAGATCGTTGAACATCATGTCCCCCCGTTCGTTCCCCGGCGCACCCGCCCGTCACCGCTCAGGGACAGGGTTCCGCCGCGGAATGCAAGCGCGAAGGATGTTTTCGCATGGGCGCGCCCGGTGCGCTACGGCAATCGCGTCCGCGTTCCGTCGTCCGGTTCCTGCAGGAGAGCAACGCCATGACCTATGCCCGCGACGCCGTCCCGCCTTACTATCATGGCACCCGTGCCGATCTCGCCATCGGTGCGCTGATCGTCCCCGGCCATGCCTCCAACTATGGCGAGCGCAAGCGCGCCTCATGGATCTACTTCTCCTCCACGCTCGACGCCGCGATCTGGGGCTGCGAGCTCGCCGGGGGGGAGGGGCGCGAGCGGATCTACATCGTCGAGCCGACGGGGGCGTTCGTCGACGATCCCAACCTCACCGACGCCAAATTCCCCGGCAACCCGACCAAATCCTATCGCTCGCAAGCGCCGCTGCGCGTGATCGGTGAGGTTATGGAATGGCAGGGCCACGCGCCGGATCAGCTTCAGGCGATGCGGGACCACCTCGCGCGTCTGAAGGCGCAGGGGATCGAGGCGATCGACTAGCTACGGAGCGCCAGTACACGACAATCCCAGTTCAATACCAATTGACGACCAATGCCTGGTCTGGAACACCCGCATCAGACGATAAGGGAGAGGGAATTGTGGCGCGACGGTTGCTGGCATTGGTCTTGTTGTTGTGCGGGTTGAGTGGCGTCGCGCATGCGTCCCCGGGCAGCAAGCTCTGGGAATTCCGCGCGGGGGGACAGATCTGGGGCTCGCTCACCCATGATGCGGGTACGCTCTATTTCGGCAGCGACGATCACCGTGTCTATGCGCTCGATACCGCCAGCCGGAAGCTCAAATGGACGTTCCGCACCGGCGGCAAGGTCCGTGCCCAGCCCGCGGTCGCAGGGGATCGAGTCTTCGTCGCCAGCGACGACGGCTTCCTCTACGCGCTCGATCGCGCCACCGGGCGTCAGCTCTGGCGGTTCGACCTCAAGGCGAGCGATCTGCACCGTCGGCCGCCATCGGCAGACAATTCCTATTTCGACTTTCTCCAGTCTTCGCCGGTGGTGCATGAGGGGCGGGTCTATGTCGGTTCGCTCAGCGGCGCGCTGTTCGCCGTCGATGCCGCGACCGGCAGGCAGGTCTGGACCCTCGGCACGCTCGACGCGATTCGCGGTAACCCTGTCGTCCATGCCGGTCGCGTCTATTTCGGCAGTTGGGACGATCATCTCTACGCCGTCGATCTCAAGACCGGGAAACCTGTCTGGCGCGTCGATACCGGCGGCATCGTCCAGTCGACTCCATCGATCGATCAGGGCCGCGTCGTGATCGGCAACCGCGCCGCGAAGCTGATCGCCTACGACGCCGAAACCGGCAAGCAGGTCTGGAGCCACGATTATGCCGACGGTTCCTGGGTCGAATCCTCGGCGATCGCGGCGGGCGGGATGCTCTATGTCGGCAGCTCGGATTCGCTCAAGGTCTCCGCGGTCGCCGCCGATACCGGGCGTGAGCTGTGGCAGTTCAAGACCGGCGGCTGGACCTGGGCGACGCCCGTCCTCGCCAATGGGACGCTCTATATCGGGGCGCTCAGCGGCTATCCCTATTATTTCGAAGGCGTCACGCTCAGGCACGGCTTCCACGCGATCGACGCCGCGACGGGCCGGGAGAAATGGAGCTTCGCCCTGCCTCGGGTCGCGGGATATGTCACCGGCGGTGTGGCGGCGGCGCCGGCGGTCGCGGGCGGCATCGTCTATGTCGGCGCGATCGACGGCCGTATCTATGCGCTCAAGGAATGAGTCGCCGGGTAATGGGAGAAACAGGATGAACCGTCTGACGATCGCCGCCATCGCACTCTCCACCGGCCTCGCCGCGCCCGCCCTGGCGCGCGATCCGGCGCAGGTGCTGATGCCGCCGGCCGGCCGCGACGCCGCGCACAAGGAATGGGGCTTCGCGGAAGCGGTGACGCATGGCGACACCATCTACCTTTCCGGAGTCGTCGCGGGTCTGTGGGGCGACACCACCGACCAATCGGTCGCCTATGACCGCGCCTTCGCCCAGATCGCCGACATCCTGAAACGGGCCGGTTCGAGCTGGGACGATGTGATCGAGATGACCACCTACCACACCGACATCACCACCCAGCTCGATGCCTTCGTCAAGGTAAAGTCGCGCTACGTCACCGCGCCCTATCCCGCCTGGACCGCGATCGATGTCGACCGTCTCGTTCCCGACAAGGGGCTGGCGGAGATCCGGGTGATCGCGAGAAAGTCGAAATAGCCGTGCCCCGTCTCGCCCATGTCGCGCTGGTCGTCCGCGACTATGACGAGGCGCTGGCCTTCTACATCGGCAAGCTCGGGTTCGAACTGGTCGAGGACAGCTACCAGCCCGAACAGGACAAGAGATGGGTGACGATCCGCCCGCCCGGCGCGGGAGCGGCCGCGACCACCATCCTCCTCGCCCGCGCTTCCACGCGCGAGCAGGAACGGTTCATCGGCGATCAGGCAGGCGGGCGCGTCTTCCTGTTCCTGGCCACCGACGATTTCGATCGCGACCATGCCGCCTATACCGCCGCGGGCGTTGAATGGGTGCGGCCGCCGACGGTGCAGCCTTATGGCAAGGTGGCGGTGTTCAGCGACCTCTACGGCAACCGCTGGGATTTGATCCAGTTCGCGGCGGACGGCACCGATGCACGCTAGCCGCGATTCACTTCGCCGGGCACAGCGCCACGCTCTTCGATCGCTGGTCGATCAGGATCGCGAAATGCTGCAGCGCATGGGCTCCGGCGAGCAGCTCGGGATAGCGGCCGGACACGCGTATTTCGACGTCGGAGAGGCTTGCCGCACCGATCCGGAACGGTCCGCGTACCGTCGCCCGCGCGGTATCGACGGTCGTGTTGGTGAGCTGGCTGGTGGCCTCAGCCGTGACAGCGCTGCCCCCGATCATCGAACAGTGCTTGTGATTTGCTGCACTAATGCACTGACACACGCTATAGCGTCAATCGAGACGGCGTCCTGGCGGCTGGTTGGCCGGCATGGTACGAAGCCGGCCTTGCCATCGAAGGGCCTGCATCATGTGCCGTTTCGCCCTGCTTGCCCTCACTGCCTCGCTCACCACGCTCGCTGCGGCGCCGGTCGTCTCGAGCGCTGCCGCACCGTCGCCGCAGACGACGCCGAAGCCGAAGCCGACGCTCGCGCCCAGCCCGAAGCCGGGCGGCGGAGGCGGGCATGTCAAGCCGTTCAGCGGCGTCAGCGGTGCCGATCTGGCACCAACGCCCACGCCCACCCCGGTGCTCAAGCACCCGCACTGACCCATGATGCAGCTTTCAGGAGCCGATCGATGAGCCTAGTGTTCGCCCTCCTCGCCACCGCCGCTGCATCGCAGGCAGCGATCGATCCTGCCGCACGAAGCGCGATCGAGGCCACCTGCCTCGACTATGTCGATGGCCAGCTTGAGGGCGATCCGGCGCGGGTGTCGCGCGCGCTCCACCCCGATCTTGCGAAGCGCCGCGTGCTCGGCGACACGCCCGATGAGCGGCTCGGGCTGCGCCGGATGAGCAAGGAGGAGCTGGTCGAGCTGACCCGGCAGGGGGCGCTCAAGACGCCGAAGGCGGAGTGGAACCGTTCGTGCCATGTCCTCGATATGGCGGGCAATACGGCGGTAGCGCGCGCCGAAACGCCATGGTTCGTGGACTATTTTCACCTCGGCAAGTTCGGCGAGCGCTGGATCATCGTCAACGCGCTCTGGTATCAGAAGCCGCGCGGGAACTGAGCCGCCGGGCCTTGCCCGCACCCCGCGGCTTTGCCAGACCCGGCGCATGACGCCATGTTTCGCGATGATCGACGATTTCCCAGCCAGTCCGCGCAAGGCCGCGCCTGATGTGGAACCGGGCGCCGGCCGGCTGGCTCCCCTCATGTGCCTCGTGCGGGCATGAGCGAGGCGCCTCTCTCGCTGGCGGGGCTGACCGAAGCGCCGGTGACCCCCGATCAGTCGGCGCCCGATGTTCGCCATCCGCCCCTGGTGCTGGCAGCGATGGCGGCACTCGCCGGTGCAGTGCTGGTTGTCGCGATCCTCGGCCATACCATCGCGAGCGGCAGCCGCTTCGCCTTCGACAGCACGATCATGCTCGCCTTGCGTCAGGACGGGAACCTCGCCGTGCCGGCCGGACCGTTCTGGCTGAAGCAGGCGATGATCGACGTGACCGCATTGGGCGGCGAGACAGTCCTTACCCTTGCCGTGGCGGTCACCATCGGCTTCCTCATTGCCAGTCGCCACCTGCTTGCCGCGGCGCTGGTCTTTGCCGGCACCGTGACCGGCTCGATCGCCGTCGCGTCCGTCAAGATCTGGGTCGGTCGCGAAAGGCCCGCGCTGGTCGATCATCTGGTCGAGGTCGGTTCGGCGAGCTTTCCCAGCGGTCACGCCGCCAACAGCGCGATCATCTATCTGACGATCGTCTTGCTCAGCATCCAGATAATCACCCGCCGGACCGCGCGCTGGTTCCTGCTCGGCGTCACCGTGTTGCTGGTCGCAGCGATCGGAATGAGCCGCGTCTATCTCGGCGTCCATTGGCCCAGCGACGTGCTGGCCGGCTGGAGCTTCGGCACGCTCTGGGCGCTGGCCTGGTGGGCATTCGGAAGTTGGCTCCGGCTGCGGCTTACGCGCGATACGCGCGCATGATAATAGCGGCTGCAGGACGAGGGCGTCGCCTTCCTTGAGCTTTTCGAGCGTAAGTAGAAGCGCGAAGCGGCGCGAACCCGATTGCATGGTTTGACAGGGTAGAGCTCTACCTTGCTGCGGCCGGCCTGTCGGACGCTCAGAACGCTGCGGCCCGCGCGCCCGATCGCGGGTCAGTGCGCCCAGCGCTCGCGCAATATTTCTGCCTTGTCGTTCTGCCAGCGCACTTCCATGGCAGGCTCGTCCTTGCGTCCTGGCGCGAACAACTCGTAGATCGTCGCGCCGCTATCGACCTGGCGGCTCTCGATCACGCGTTCGGGGGTAAAGGCGTCCTTCTTCGCCGCGGCGGCGGCACGGACCGGGGCAGGGGCGGCCGCCCAGTCGATGTCGCGCTGCACCTCTACCGCGGTCAGCTTGCCATCGGCCGCCTGCAGCACGTCGATCTCCACGTCACTGCCATCCGGGCGGCTGCCTTCGACGTCGTAGTAGATTCGCCCCTCGCGTTCTTTGCGCTCCGCCTCGGTGATCGTCATCCCCGGCACCGTCGCGTCGATCAGCTCGGCAAGACCCGCGGGCAGGTCTGCCGCGGCGATGTTCCGGATCATGGTGTCCGGTCCAGCCGAGAGAATGCCGTTATCGGTTTCGATTGCGTTGTTGCCGCTATCGACGGCAGGCGAACACGCAGTCATTGCGGTGGCGAGAGCAAGAAAGGGGACGGTGCGGCGCATCGGAACTCTCCTCGGGGAAACCGGTGTCTATTCTGCGCCCGGTGCTGACGGCGCGCAACCTTCGTCGCGGCGACGCGATTCATTGCCGAGGGAGATACGCCATGTTCGTCGCGGCCTATTGGTGGAAGGTGCACCCGGGCAAGGAGGATCAGTTCCGCACCGCCTGGCGCCGCGGTACGGCGCTCATCCGGGCCAAGTACGGCTCGCTCGGATCAAGGCTGCATCGCGACGACCAAGGGCGCTTCATCGGCGTCGCCGAATGGCCCGATCGCGCGACCTGGCAGGCAGCGTTCGACGCCAAGATGGTCTATGACGAGCCGGAAACCCGCGCTGCCTTCGTCGATGCGATTGCCGACGCGGCGCGCGAGCCGATGCTGCTGATGGAGGTTACCGACGACCTGCTCGGTCGCTAGCTCAGCCGTGTGCCACGGCCGAGCGGACGAACGGATCGATCGCTGCCTTTCGCTCAGCGTGTTTCCATGCCTTTTCGTGGAAGAAGAAGGCGACCGCGTTGATGCACGGCTCGATCAGCGCGATCCCGCCTGCCAGTGCCAGCGATCCGGTGAAGGCATAGGCGACCGAGAAGCCGACGGTCAGGTGGACGGCGAGATAGGTCAGCGTTTTCAGAAGATCGCGGGACATGGGCGGTTCCTCATGGTGGGAACCGCCCATTTAATCGATCAGGGAGTCGATCTGTAACGCGAAGATCGAGCCTGAGTGATCGCTTCGCTCGATCAGCGCTTATTCTCCAGCCGCGCGTCGTCCTGGTCGTCGATCGCGTCGGCCTTGGCCTCGCCCGCATCCTCGACATTGTCGGCCTGTGCTTCGAGCGAATCCTCGAGCGTCTCGTTGGTCGTGTTGTCGGCCATGGCCTCCAGCGCATCGGCCTGATTCTCGGCCGCTGCCTCGACATTGGCCGCGGCCTTGTCGTCGGCATTGCCGCCGCACGCCGCCAGCGCCAGCATGCCGGCACCTGCGATCGTCGCTTTCAGAAAGGATTTCATGCGATTAAGCCTCCTGTTGGTACAGGAGGCAACAATGAACGGGCGGGCCGGGGGTTCCCGCGGCACCGCCGCTCAGGCCGCGGCGCGAAGCTCCAGCCGCTCCCAGATCTCGACCAGCGCGGCGGTCAGGTCGCGCATCATCGCCTCGTCGTGCGCCGGGCCCGGGGTGAAGCGCAGCCGCTCGGTGCCGCGCGGCACTGTGGGGTAGTTGATCGGCTGAACGTACATGCCGTATTCGGCGAGCAGGATATCGCTGATCCGCTTGGCCTTGACCGGATCGCCGACCATCAGCGGCACGATGTGCGTGGTCGTGTTCATCACCGGAAGACCGGCATCGGCCATCATCGCCTTGAGCCTTGCCGCCGCAGCCTGCTGCCCGTCGCGCTCCGTGCTCGATTGCTTGAGATGGCGGACCGATGCCAACACGCCCGCGACCAGTACCGGCGAAAGCGACGTGGTGAAAATGAAGCCGGGCGCGTAGCTGCGGATCACGTCGATGATCGTCTGGTCCGCGGCGATGTAGCCGCCCATGACGCCGAACGCCTTGCCCAGCGTGCCCTCGATGATCGTCAGTCGCGATGCGGCCTCGTCGCGCTCGGAGATGCCGCCGCCGCGTGCGCCGTACATGCCGACGGCGTGTACTTCATCGAGATAGGTGAGAGCGTTGTACTTGTCGGCGAGATCGCAGATCGCGTGGATCGGCGCGACGTCGCCGTCCATCGAATAGATGCTCTCGAACGCGATCAGCTTGGGCGCCGTGGGGTCGTCGGCCGCCAGCAGCTCTTCGAGATGCGTGATGTCATTGTGCCGCCAAACGCGCTTCTCGCAACCCGAGTTGCGGATACCCGCGATCATCGACGCGTGGTTGAGCTCGTCCGAATAGATGATGCAGCCGGGCAGCACCTTGGCCAGCGTCGAGAGCGTCGCTTCGTTCGACACGTAGCCGCTGGTGAATAGCAGCGCGCCCTGCTTGCCGTGCAGGTCGGCGAGTTCGCCCTCCAGATCGACATGGTAGTGGGTGTTGCCGCCGATGTTGCGCGTGCCGCCCGAACCCGCGCCGACATCATGAAGCGCCTCCTCCATCGCCGCGATCACCTTGGGATGCTGGCCCATGGCGAGATAGTCGTTCGAGCACCACACGGTGATCGGCTTGGGGCCGTTGTGCCCGTGGAAGCAGCGCGCGTTGGGGAACATGCCCTTGTTGCGCAGGATGTCGATGAACACGCGATAGCGCCCTTCGGCATGCAGCCGGTCGATCGCCTGGGTGAAGACGCGCGAATAATCCACGGCGCGCGGAGTCGTGTCGGTGCTCATGGACGGCCCCGATAGCGGTTTCGTATCGCGATGGCCAGCGCGGGCCGGCGTGATTGTTTGATCACTGTGATCGGGCCGATCATATCGCGTGCATCCGCTCCTCGTCCGGGACTCAATCGCCGCGTCATGCTATGAATATAGCACCGCAGAATGGGGACTCCGAGCATTTCTGCGGCTGAGAGCCATCGCACTCCCGCTTGGATCGAGGGAGATCGACATGGAACGCAACGACTACGTCTATTTCAGGCAACGCGAGGCCGACGAGCGCGACTGTGCGGAACGCGCCCGGGACCTGACCGCGCGGCGCGCGCATCTCGACCTGGCCGAACGCTACGCGGAACGGGTACGGTCGATGGCGCCGCCGGTCGTGTCCAGCGCGGCCTAGTTGATGCGCCGCCAGGGCTGGGCGCCGCGGACGTCCAGCCTGCACACGCCCTTCAGCCGGTGCGACTCGATGTACCGGCGCACCCGGCCATCAGCGGATCGGCGAACACCCAGTCGCGTGGCTGGAAGGTCGAATATCCGCCCAGTGTCGGCACCCGCCATAGCGGTCAAAGGGCTTCCAGCCGGGCCAGGCCGTAACCCGCAAGTGCGGGCGCAAGCGCGTGCGCGGCATCATCGAGTCGGGTGAACACCGCGATGCCGGGCGGTGGCACATCCGGCCATTCCTGTCCCTCGGTCAGATAGGCGATTCGCCGCGCGATACCCGGCCCGCCATCGACGAAGGTCACCGGATGCAGCGCGACGGCGGCGAGCTCGGCCTCGACCAGCGGGAAATGGGTGCAGGCATTGACGATCACGTCGATCCGCTCGCCGCCCGGCTGGTCGAATAGCCCTTCGAGCACCGCGCGGAAGCGTGCGGGATCGGGCATCTCGCCGTGCAGTTTCGCTTCGGCGAGCTGGACCAGCTCCGCGCTGCCGTGCCGGATCACCATGCAATCCGCTGCAAACTGGGCGGCGAGATTATCGACATAGGGCTGGCGGACGGTGGCCTCGGTGCCGAGTACGCCGATCACGCGAGTCTTCGATAGCAAGGCGGCGGGTTTGATCGCGGGGACGGTGCCCACAATCGGGATATCGAGTGCGGCGCGGACATGCGCGAGCGCAATCGTCGATGCGGTGTTGCAGGCGATGACGATCAGCCGCGGCCGGTACCGCTCGGCCAGCCGCCCGAGCAGCGCGGGCACGCGCGCCGCGATCTCTTCCTCGCTTCGGATCCCATAGGGAAAGCCGGCGCTGTCCGCGGCATAGACGAGCGGCGCCTGCGGCAGCAGTGCGCGGGCGGGAGCAAGCACCGAGAGCCCGCCCACGCCCGAATCGAAGAAAAGGATGGGCCGGGTATCGGCCATATTGCGAGATCGCCTGACTTGATGTTGTTGCGCCCGCTTATCGAAATACCTAGCTTCGGCGCAAGCAAGGGGACGCACGCTGACGACCGAAATTCTCTGGGGAACGCCGACGCTGGCGCTGCTGCTGGGCTATTTTCTCGGCTCGGTCCCGTTCGGCGTGCTGCTCACGCGGATTGCTGGTGCCGGCGATCTGCGTACAATCGGATCGGGCAATATCGGCGCGACCAACGTGCTGCGCACCGGCCGCAAGGGGCTGGCCGCAGCGACGCTGCTGCTCGACCTGCTCAAGGGGGCGGCGGCGATCTGGATCGCCGAAGCGTTGTGGCCCGGCAATGGCGTCGTTGCAGCGGCGGGGGCCTTTTTCGGACATTGCTACCCGGTCTGGCTGAAGTTCCGCGGCGGCAAGGGCGTGGCGACGCTGATGGGCATCGTCCTTGCCCTCCATTGGCCGTCGGCTTTGATCTATGCGGCGGTGTGGCTCGGCCTGCTCGCTGCGCTCCGTATCTCCTCGGTTGCCGGCATGCTCGCCGCGGTCAGCGCACCTGCCAGCGCCGCTTGGTTCGGCCGGTTCGATATCGTGCCGCTGCTGCTCGGACTCGCGCTGATCGTGCTGTGGAAGCATCGCGAGAATATCGCGCGGCTGCTTGCCGGGACGGAGCCGCGCATCGGCCGAAAGAATGGGTGAGGGCGAGACCGACCTCGCCCGCCTCCGGCTGATCCGCTCCCCGCGCATCGGCCCCGTCACCTACCGCCAGCTGATCGCCCGCTTCGGAACTGCCGAGGCGGCGCTCGACGCGTTGCCCATGCTGGCGCTGCGCGGCGGCGGTGCTGCGCCGGTGATCGCCGATGCAGGCATGGCGCAGCGCGAGATGGCTTCAGCGGCAAAGCTGGGGGCGCGGCACCTGTTTCTCGGCGATCCCGCCTATCCGCCGTTGCTCGCCGAGCTGGAGACGGCGCCCCCGGTGCTGATCATGCGAGGCGATCTGGCCCTGGCGCATCGCCCGTGTGTTGCGATGGTCGGCGCACGCAACGCGTCGGCTGCGGCCTGCCGCTTCGCCCGCCAGCTTGCCTTGGGCCTGGCAGAGGCCGGGACAACGATCGTGTCCGGGCTGGCGCGCGGGATCGACACCGCGGTGCACCAGGGCTCGATCGGGAACGGCACGGTCGGCGTGATCGCGAGCGGGATCGACATCGCCTTTCCGCCCGAGAATCGCGATCTTCAGGAACGGGTGGCGCTTGAAGGTCTGCTGCTCGCCGAGCAGCCGCCGGGCGCCGAGCCGCTCGCCCGCCATTTCCCGTCGCGCAACCGCATCATCGCGGGGCTGGCGCAGGGAACGGTGGTGGTCGAGGCGGCACCGCGCTCGGGATCGCTGATCACCGCGCGCATCGCCGCGGAGGCCGGTCGCGAGGTGATGGCCGTGCCCGGATCGCCGCTCGATCCGCGCGCGCAGGGTTGCAACCTGCTGATCCGCGAAGGGGCGACGCTGGTCCAGAATGTCGAGGATATCCTGGAGGCGATCCGGCCGATCGACGCGCGGGCGGTCCGCGCGCCGGCCGGACGTTTCGAGAGTGAACCCGCGGCCGAACCGGGCGAGGCCGAGCGCCGCCGGATCGAGGCGCTGCTGGGTCCGGTGCCGGTGCCGGTCGACGAATTGATCCGGCAGGCCGGCATTCCGGCCGCTGCCGTGCAGCTGGTGCTACTGGAGCTCGAACTGGCCGCGCGGCTGGAGCGGCACGCGGGCGGACGAGTGAGCTTGCGGTAAGCGCAGCGCCTCAGGCCGCGCGCAGCCGGATATGCGCGCCTCGGAGCGCCATGGGGTAGAGGATCTCATTCTCCGCCTTCACGCGCTGCTGAAGCGTGTCCAGCAGGGCCTGAAGGCCGGTCACGAAGCCAGTGCGGTCGGCGGCGATCGCCGGCTCGTGCCATGTCGCGACGAAAACGCGCCAGTCGCGGGCGACCGATGCGTATGCGTTGATCGCCTCCTCCGCCATAATCCGCTGACCGGCATCGTCGCTTGCGAGCAGCAACGGATAGATCTGCTCGTCCTCGATCGCGAGGTGCGGGGTCAGCAGCGAATCGAGCTGCCCGAGGCGGGCGGAGAGCGCCGTGGCGCCGGCTCCGTCGTCGATTTCCCGCACAAGCTCCCGGACCACCGCGAAGATGGCGCTGTGGTCGTGAAGGAGATCCTCGAACGACTGCATTCCGACTGGCCTAACGGTGGAATCCCACCATTCGATAACCGGAATGGGTTAAGAACCCGCCGCATCCGCCTCTTGACGCCCGGCGGCACGCCTTCCCATCCTCGCGCGTATACGCGAAGCCTCAAATCGGAACCCCATGCAGCTGGTCATCGTCGAATCGCCCGCCAAGGCGAAAACCATCGAGAAATATCTGGGCAAGGACTATCGCGTCCTCGCTTCCTACGGCCATGTCCGCGACTTGCCGCCCAAGGATGGATCGGTGAAGCCCGACGAGGGCTTCGCGATGGACTGGGAGACCTATGCCGACAAGGCCAAGCAGCTGAAAGCGATCACCGATGAGGCGAAGAAGGCCGACCGCCTGATCCTCGCCACCGACCCCGATCGCGAGGGGGAGGCGATTTCGTGGCATGTGCAGGAGCTGCTGGCGAAGAAGAAGGCGCTGCCCAAGGAAGTCGAGCGCGTCACTTTCAACGCGATCACCAAGCCTGCGATTCTCGCGGCGATGGCCGCGCCGCGCCAGCTCGATACTGACCTGATCGACGCCTATCGCGCCCGCCGCGCGCTCGACTATCTGGTCGGATTCACCCTGTCGCCGGTGTTGTGGCGCAAGCTGCCGGGCGCCAAGTCCGCGGGGCGGGTCCAGTCGGTCGCGCTGCGCCTGATCGTCGAGCGCGAGCGCGAGATCGAGCTGTTCAAGGCCCAGGAATATTGGAGCGTCACCGCGCATCTCGAGCATGACGGCACCGCGTTCGACGCGCGGCTAGTGCGGTTCGAGGGCAAGAAGCTCGACCGGCTTTCGATCGGCGACGAGGGGACGGCCAACCGCGCCAAGGCCGCGGTCGAGCAGGGGCGCTTCACCGTCGCCTCGGTCGAGACCAAGCCGGCGATGCGCAACCCGCCGCCGCCCTTCACGACGTCCACGCTCCAGCAGGAGGCTGCGCGCAAGCTCGGCTTCTCGGCGAGCCACACGATGCGGATCGCGCAGGGGCTCTATGAGGACGGTGCGATCACCTATATGCGGACCGACGGCGTGCAGATGGACGGCAGCGCCATCGACGCCGCGCGCAAGGCGATCGTGGGCCGCTATCAGGCGAGCTACATCCCGGACAAGCCGCGCCAGTACCAGACCAAGGCCAAGAACGCACAGGAAGCGCACGAGGCGATCCGCCCGACCGATTTCAGCCGCGACAAGGCGGGATCGGGCGATCATGCCAAGCTCTACGACCTGATCTGGAAGCGCGCGCTGGCGAGCCAGATGGCGTCGGCACGGCTTGAGCGCACCACGGTCGAGCTGGAGGAGCCGACCGGCCAGGACGCTCTGCGCGCGACCGGCCAGGTGGTGCTCTTCCCCGGCTATCTCGCGCTCTACGAAGAGGGCCGCGACGACGAGGGCGACGAGGATTCGCGCCGCCTGCCGGTGATCCGCAACGGCGACACGCCGGCCAAGAAGGGCGTCGATGCCGAACAGCATTTCACCCAGCCGCCGTCGCGCTTCTCCGAAGCCTCGCTGGTCAAGCGGATGGAGGAACTCGGCATCGGCCGCCCCTCGACCTATGCCTCGATCATCCAGGTGCTCAAGGATCGCGCCTATGTCCGCGTCGAGAAGAACCGCTTCTTCGCCGAAGAGACCGGCCGCCTCCTGACCGCATTCCTCGAGCGGTTCTTCGAGAAATACGTCAACTACGACTTCACTGCCGGGCTCGAGGAAGAACTGGACGATGTGTCGGGCGGCCGCGCCGGCTGGCAGGCGGTGCTCGAGGCGTTCTGGAAGGATTTCCGCCCGCGCACCGACGAGGTGATGGAGCGCAAGCCGAGCGAGGTGACCGAGGCGCTCGACAAGTTCCTCGAACCCTATCTCTTCCCCGACAAGGGCGATGGCAGCGATCCGCGCCTCTGCCCGGCATGCGGTGAGGGGCGCCTTGCGCTGCGCGGCGGCAAGTTCGGCGCGTTCGTCGCCTGCTCCAACTATCCCGAGTGCAAGTTCACCCGCCGCTTCGGCCAGCCGGGCGGCGCCGAGGGTGGCGATACCGGGCCGGAGGTGATCGGTCAGGATCCGGTGACGGGCGAGGACATCTCGCGCCGCTCGGGCCGGTTCGGGCCTTACATCCAGCGCGGCGAGGGCAAGGAAGCGGCACGCGCCTCCATCCCCAAGGACATACCGGAGTTCGATCTCGACTGGGCGGTGCGGCTGCTAAGCCTGCCGCGCACGATCGGTGATCACCCCGAAAGCGGCAAGCCGATCACTGCCTCGATCGGCCGCTATGGCCCCTATCTGGCGCATGACGGCAAGTACGCGCGGCTGTCCTCGACGATGGACGTGTTCGAGACGGGCATGAACGCCGCGGTGGTCAAGCTGGCCGAGGCGGCGGCAGGCGGCGGGCGTGCGCGCGGTGCGAGCCGCGAGCCGCTCAAGGTCTTTGGCGCCCATCCCGAATCGGGCGCGGAGATCAAGCTGATGGAAGGCCGCTTCGGCCCATACCTCACCGACGGCACGACCAACGCGACGCTGCCCAAGTCTGTCGATCAGGCAACGCTGACGCTCGAGGAGGCGGTGCAGCTGATCGACGCCAAGGCAGCGGCGGGCCCGGCCAAGAAGAAGGGTCGAAAGGCTCCGGCCAAAAAGGCCGCCGCGAAGAAAGCGCCCGCGAAGAAGGCCCCTGGCAAGAAGGCGGCAGCAAAGGCGTGACGCCGGATTTCCGCGATTACCTTCCGGGGGACGCGGAAGCCTGTCTCGCGTTGTTCGACGCCAATTGCCCGCGTTTCTTCGCGCCTGGAGAGCGCGCGGACTATGCGGCGTATCTGGATCGGGTGTCGGCGTATCGCGTTTGCATGACGGATGGCGTCGTCAGCGGCGCGTTCGGGGTTGCACCCGGCTTGCCGGGGCGGGCGGATCTCAACTGGATCCTGATCGATCCCGCATTGCATGGCGTGGGTATCGGGCGGGCTATGATGCTGGCCGCGATGGCGGACGCGCACGGAAGGGGCGCCACGGCCCTCGACATTGCGGCGAGCCAGCATTCGGCGCCGTTCTTCGCCCGCTTCGGTGCACGCGAATTGTCCCATGTGCCGGATGGCTGGGGACCCGGGATGCACCGGATCGATATGGTGCTGGAGATTACCTCACCAGGTTGATCACGCAGCGCGCAGCGTGGTCATCTGCAGCCAGGAACGGGCCTGCTTCTGCGCTTCGATGATCTCGCGCGCGGTCATGTCCTCGGCCACCTCGGCGCGCATGTACGGCGCGTGAGCGCTGCCCTTGAGGGCCGCGATATTGAACCATTTATGCGCTTCGATCAGGTCGACATCGATGCCTGCCGCGCCGCTCGAATAGACCATGCCGAGCTCATAGGCCGCGTCGGCGCTTCCGCGCGCCGCGTCGGCCAGCCGGCTATCGATCAGGAACTGTGCGCTCTTAAGACTGTTGCCCATGACATTGCCCCACTTTTGATCTGTATCCTCATGGGACGCAGCCTGCGGCAATCATGGTAACCAAAGCGTTAACGACGTTTATGCGGGTTCCACCGCGATGTTGTCGATGAGCCGCGTGCCCCCGATCCGTGCGGCGGCGAGCAGGCGGCGCGGCTGGCCTGCGACCGGCGCACCCAGCGTCTCGGCGTCCGCCAGCTCGACATAATCGACCTCGAACCCGGCGGCTTCGAGCGATGCACGCGCGGTCGCCAGGGCGGTTTCTGTATCGTCGCCCTTCTCGATCGCTCTGGCCGCGACGCCCAGCGCACGCGGCAACGCTACCGCTGCGGTGCGATCCTCCGGCATCAGGTAGACGTTGCGCGAGGAGAGGGCGAGGCCGTCATCGTCGCGCTGCGTCGGCACGCCGCGCACATCGATGTCGAAATCGAGGTCCGCGACCATGCGGCGGATCACGGCGAGCTGCTGGAAATCCTTCTCGCCGAACAGTGCGACATCGGGCTTCACCTGGTTGAACAGCTTCGCGACCACGGTGGCGACGCCGTCGAAATGGCCCGGCCGCGCGGCGCCGTCGAGCGGCTCGCTGACCCCGGCGACCGAAATGTTGGTCGAGTGCCCCTCGGGATACATCACCTCGACCGGCGGCAGCCACAGCAGATCGACCCCGGCATCGCTCAGCATGCGCGAGTCGATCTGCTCCTTGCGTGGGTATTTCGCCAGATCCTCGTTCGGCCCGAACTGTTTCGGGTTGACGAAGATCGACACGACCACGCGGTTGCCGGCAAGCTTGGCCTCGGCCACCAGCGCCATGTGCCCGGCATGCAGCGCGCCCATCGTCGGAACGAACGCGACTCGCTCTCCGGCCGCACGATATCCCGAAATGGCATCACGGAGTTCGGGAAGCTGACGGACGGTTTGCACGCGAATGAGGCCTTGGATATGGACGGGAAGCGCGGCCTTCTATGGGGGGGAGGCCCAGGGATCAATCAAGGAAGTTAATCGGTGGGCGAAGCGTCGAATCCGTTGCATGTGATCGTCTTCGCAAACGAGAAGGGCGGGACCGGCAAGTCCACCACCGCCGTCCACACCGCGATCGCGCTGGCGGCGCGGGGCGCGCGGGTTGGCTGTCTCGATCTCGATCATCGCCAGCGGACGCTGGGCCGCTATCTCGACAACCGCGCCGAGTCGATCAAGCGCAGCGGGCGCGAGCTGCCGATGCCGCGCTACGAGACGCATGACGGCGAGAGCAACGATCGCTTCTCCGAGTCGCTCGAGCGGCTGGGGGCCGACAGCGACTTCCTGATCATCGATACGCCCGGCCGCGACGACAAGTTCGGCCGGATCGCGATCACCAATGCGGATACGCTGGTGACGCCGATGAACGACAGCTTCGTCGATTTCGACCTGATCGGGCATGTCGATCCCGACACGTTCAAGGTTGTTCGCCCCAGTTTCTATTCGGAGCTGATCTGGGATTCGCGGAAGCGTCGCGCCAAGGCCGATGGGGCGACGATCGACTGGGTCGTCCTGCGCAACCGCATGCAGCATATCGAGGCACGAAACATGAAGCGCGTGTCCGAGGCGATCGACCAGCTCGCCAAGCGCGTCGGTTTCCGCGTCATCCCCGGCCTCAGCGAACGCGTCATCTATCGCGAGCTGTTCCCCAAGGGGCTGACGATGCTCGATGCGCGCGAATTCGGGCAGATGGGACTGGCCCATGTCGCCGCGCGTCAGGAGCTGCGCGAGATGATGGCCGGCCTCGCTTTGCCGGAAACCGTCAGCACCATCCCCGTCTTTGCATGAGGACGCAGCGGTGATCTGGAAGCTTCTCACCGCCATTGCCATCGGCTGGCTCGGCTGGCGCATGTGGCATGGCTGGGGGCGCCCATTGCCCGGTACGCCCAAGCCGGCGCCGGTCCCGCCGCCGCCTGCCGGACCTGATGCGGACGCGCGCGCCGTGCTCGGGGTCGGTCCCAATGCCGGTCCGGACGAGATCCGCGCCGCGCATCGCAAGCTGATCGCCAGCGTTCACCCCGATCGCGGCGGCTCGCCGGAACTGACGCGCCAGGTCAACGCCGCGCGTGACCGGCTGCTTCCCAAAACTGGCGATTGAACTTTCCGTGCCGCTCGCGAATTTGGCGGTTATCGATTCACCCCGGAGGCCCATGTGACGCATCGTTTCGATCCGACCTCGCTTCGCGAGTATGATATCCGCGGCATCGTCGGAAAGACGCTGGGGCCGGACGATGCGCGTGCGATCGGCCGCGGCTTCGCGACGCTGCTGCGCCGCGCGGGCGGGCATCGCGTGGCAGTGGGCCGTGACGGCCGCGTCTCCTCGCCCGAACTCGAAGCAGCGCTGGTGGAGGGTCTCACCGCATCGGGCTGCGACGTCGTGCGCGTCGGTATGGGCCCGACGCCGATGCTCTATTATGCCGAGGCGATCCTAGAGGTCGATGGCGGCATACAGATAACCGGCAGCCATAATCCCGGCGACTACAACGGCTTCAAGATGGTGTTTCAGCACCGTCCCTTTTTCGGCCAGGACATTCAGGAGATCGGCAAGCTTGCCGAGGCTGGCGACTGGGACGAGGGTGAGGGCACCGTCAGCGATGCGGACATCCTCGATGATTATGTCGGCCGCCTGTTCGCCGGCTATGCGGGCGGCACGTTCCGCATCGGCTGGGATACCGGCAATGGCGCCGCCGGCCCGGTGATCGAGAAGCTGGTACAGCTCCTGCCGGGTGAGCATCATACGCTGTTCACCGATGTAGACGGCAATTTTCCGAACCATCACCCCGATCCTACCGAAGAGAAGAATCTGGCGGACCTGCGGCGCCTGGTCGCGGAGAAGAACCTCGATTTCGGACTGGCTTTCGACGGCGACGGCGACCGGATCGGCGCGATCGACGGCGAAGGCCGCGTGATCTGGGGCGATCAGCTTCTGTCCATTCTGGCCGAACCTGTTCTGAAGAAAGCGCCCGGTGCGACGATCATCGCCGACGTGAAGGCCTCTCAGATGCTGTTCGACCGCGTCGCGGAGCTGGGTGGCCAGCCGCTGATGTGGAAGACCGGCCACAGCCTGGTGAAGACCAAGATGAAGGAAACCCATTCGCCGCTCGCCGGCGAGATGAGCGGCCATATCTTCTTCGCGCAGGATTATTACGGCTTCGACGATGCGCAATATGCGGCGGTGCAGCTGATCAACGCCGTCCATCTGATCGGTACGTCGCTGACCGAGATTCGCGGCAATATGCCTGCCTTCGTCAACACGCCGGAAATGCGCTTCCAGGTCGATGAGAGCCGCAAGTTCGCAGTGATCGATGAGGTACTCGATCGGCTCAAGGCAACCGGGGCCGACGTCAACGACACCGACGGCGCCCGGGTCAACACGCCTGACGGCTGGTGGTTGCTGCGCGCGTCGAACACGCAGGATGTGCTGGTCGCGCGCGCAGAGGCGCGCAGCCAGGAGGCGCTCGACCGCCTGCTCGCGCAGATCGACGCCCAGCTTGAGGCGAGCGGGCTGAAGCGCGGTCCGCAGGCAGCGCACTGAAGCGGGCGCATTGGACGACGTCCTGCTGTTCGGCTGGCTCGCCGCGCGTTCGATCGCGCGGGGCTTGCCCGCTCCGGTGGCGGATCATGGCGGCTTCCGCGTCGATACCGGCGGCGAGGTCGAAATCCGCCGCTGGGCGTTCACCCGGCCCGGCAATGGCTTGTCGGAGCTGGGGCACCTGCTCGACGCGCCCGGCCATTTCCTCAAGCTGTGCGGCACTGGCGAGCAGCTGCTCGCGTTGCTGCCCCCGCGCTGGCGGCTCCAGAACGAGCCGGGCTATGTCATGCGGGGACCGGAGACGCAGTCGCCAACCGCTGCATTGCCCGCCGACTATGTGCTGCAGCTCAAGCGCGATTCACGCGGCAGCCGCGTCGAAATTCTCGCATCCGATGGTGCATTGGCCGCGAGCGGGACTGCGGCGGAGGCTGCGGGCGTCTTCGTCTATGACCGGATCATCACCGAGCCGGATCATCGCCGCCGGGGATTGGGGCGTGTCGTGATGGCGGCGCTGCGCGAGACCAGGGGGGACGATGCCGCCACCGAGCTGCTCGTCGCCACCGACGACGGCCGCGCGCTCTACGCCACGCTGGGCTGGACCGTCGTCTCGCCTTTCGTCACCGCGGAAATCCCGGCCGCCTGATCCGCGTTTCGACTCGCTTTTCGCCGCGCTACCTCCCACTTAGACGCCATGGCCCCTCCGCCCCAGATCATCCGCGTCATCGACCTCGAGACCACCGGCGATAAACCGCCGGCGCACGCCGTATGCGAAATCGGCTGGCAGGACGTCGCACTGGGTATAGACGGGCGCTGGGAGCTCTATGGCGAGGGCGGCAGCCGGATGGTCAATCCCGGCCGCCCGATTCCGCCGCTGACCATGGCGATCCACCATATCCGCGACGAGGATGTCGCCGACGCGCCATGGTGGCACGATGTCGCCCGCCCGATCCTCGATCCCTGGCCGCGTCGTGTCGCACTGGCGGCGCATCGCGCGAGCTTCGAGGAGCAGTTCTGCACCCCGGCGCTCACCCGCGGCGCCGACTGGATCTGCACCTATAAATGCGCACTGAGGCTGTGGAGCGACAGCCCCGGCTTCTCCAACCAGTTCCTGCGCTACTACCGCATGCCGGAGGGGCTGGAGCATGAACGCGGCCTGCCGGCGCATCGCGCCTTTCCCGACGCCTATGTGACGGCACACCATCTGCGCGACATGCTCAACTCGGTCAGCGTCGCGCAGCTGATCGAATGGTCGAAGCTGCCCGGATTGCTCCCGCGGGTCCGCTACGGCCCGGATCGCGGCAAGGAATGGAGTGAGATCGACGACGATTCGCTCGACGCCTTCCTGCAGGATCGCGATCCCGACATCCGCTATACCGCCGAGGTCGAGCTTGAGCGTCGGCGAGGGCATGGCCGCGTGCTGCGGCCGGACCGGCAGCCCGTGCTCTTCTGAACAAGCGGGCTGGACGCCGCCGCGTCCTCTATTAGTATGACTATATGTTCAAGCCCGCATGCCGCGCGTCGATCGCGCTCGCCCTGACGCTGCTCCCGCTCGCCGTGAGGGCATCTCCGCAGGAGGCGCCGCCGCCGGTGCTGAGCAGCGGCTTCACCTTCACCACCGCACCCTATGCCGAGGTTCACGCCTCGACGATCGTCGAGACCCGCGCGGGCACGATCCTGGCCGCGTGGTTCGGCGGAACCAAGGAGCGCAACCCCGACGTCGAGATCTATGTCGCGCGTTACGAGGGTGGCGTGTGGCGGCCTGCTGTCAGCGTCGCGACCGGCAGGCAGCCGGACGGCAGCCGGCTCCCTGCCTGGAACCCGGTGCTGTTCCAGCCTCGTACGGGCCCGCTCACGCTGTTCTACAAGGTCGGTCCCAGCCCGCAGAGCTGGTGGGGGATGGTGATCAGATCGACCGACGATGGCCGGACATGGAGCAAGCCGAGACGTCTGCCCGACGGGATTCTCGGACCGATCAAGAACAAGCCCGTCGAACTGGCCGATGGAAGCTGGCTGTCACCCGCCAGCACCGAGAAGGCGGGGAACCGCTGGACGCTCCATTTCGAACGCAGCGGCGATCAGGGGCGGACCTGGCAGGCGAGCGCCCCGGTCGAATCGCCCGAAGGGATCGACGCGATCCAGCCGAGCATCCTGTTCCACAAGGACGGGCGGCTTCAGGCGGTCGCGCGCACCCGCGAAGGCGTGCTCGCCGCGAGCTGGTCGAAGGACGGTGGCAAGAGCTGGTCGGCCCTGTCGGCGATCGATCTGCCCAATCCCAATTCGGGGACGGACGCGGTGACGCTGGCCGACGGGCGCCAGCTGATCGTCTACAACCACAGCGCGCATAGCATGGGCAGGCCGAGCAAGGGCTTTCGCTACCCGATCAACGTTGCCGTTTCCGACGATGGAGAGCGCTGGCACAAGCTGCTGACGCTGGAGAGCAAACCGCTCGGGGCGGGCTATGCCTATCCTGCGGTGATGCAGGCGCGCGACGGGCGCGTGCACATCACTTACACTTGGGACCGCAAGCGGATCCGGCACATCGTGCTCGATCCGGCACGGCTGCCGCGCGGTACTGCAGCTGACGCGGATGCCGTGACCGGGCCATAGGGGAGACCCGGTCACGGCGGCGCTGCGATCAATATTCGATTCGCGTCGCCTTGATCTTGCGGTCGGCGAGATAGGCCTGGACGCTGCCCTTGCCCGCCAGATGGCCCGCGCCCACCGCGACGAACACCGTGCCCGGCTTGTCCAGCCGCTTGCCGATCCACTCCGCCCAGCGCGCGTTACGATCGGTAAGCAGCTTCTTCACCGCCTCGGGGCTCCCGGTGAAGCCTTCGTTCATCAATACTGCCAGTCCGTCGGCGTCGCCCTGCGCCCATTCGGCGACCATCTTGTCGAGGATCGATCCCGCCTCGGCCAGCTTGTCGACCGTCTCCACCAGATATTTGATCTGCGCTTCCTCCGAGAGCGAATCGAAGAAGCTGAACTGCTCCTCCATCGTTTCCAGACCGGTGATCGGCTTGCCTGCTGCCTTTGCCGCGCCGTGCAGCGCTTCCTCGGCGCCCGACTGCGGGTTGTAGCCCTGCTTGACCAGCGTCATCATCGACAGCTGCACGCTCGCCAGCCAGGGATCGAAGCGGTCGACCACGGCCAGCGGCAGGCCGAGATCGGCGACTGCCTTGGCGAACGCGGCGCGCTTGTCGGCGGGCAGCTTCTCGGTCAGCGTCGGGCCGGTGGCGTTGACGCCGTACTTGACGATCAGTGGCTGGGCAGCTGCCGGATCGGGCATCAGCCCCAGCTCGGTCACCAGCTCGCCGCTCTCGTCGAACGCCTTTTTCACCGCCTCGTCGAACCAGGAGAGGCCGGGCTTCAGGATATGGACGGTGCCGAACAGGTAGATGGTGGTGTCTTCATCCTTGACCACCCACAAGGCCGGATCCGCATCCTTGGTCTCGACCGCGGCGGGCGCGGCGGGCGGCGACGCCTGTTGGGCGAGCGCCGGCGCGGCAAAGAGAAGCGCGATCGCGGAACCCGCGCGCAGGAACATATTCGTCATTCATCCCTCCAGTTGAATCGATTCGGTGAAAATTCAGGGCCGCAGCTTCTTGTAGCCATAGGCCAGCAGCATCACCGCCATCGTCGCCACGAACACGGTCTGATGCTGCGGTTCCGGCACCAGCCCGCCGCGCCACCAGAGATACCAGCTGGCATAGCCGCCGATGTAGAAATTGAGCGCCACCGCCGCTGCCCATTGGTTGTCGCGCCGGTCGAGCTCGTCGGTGGCGAGGTTGTAGCGCCAGCCGCCATAGCCGAGCGCGCCGAGCAGGATCACCGTCGCTGCGATCGCCCAGCCCGCCGGAATCCCTTCCATGAAGCCGCCGCCATCGACCTCGAACATCGCGGAGAAGAAGCCGAGCACCGCGCCCGCTCCCATCAGCCCGCCGAGGATCAGCTGAAGCCGGAGCCTGCGCGCCTTCGCGGCCGCCAGCCCGTTGCGTGGTTCAGACTGCATCGCCGCCCTCATCCTCGAAAATCTCCTCGATCCGCAGATCGAACAGCCGCGCGATGCGGAAGGCGAGCGGGAGCGAGGGATCGTATTTCCCCGTCTCGATCGCGTTCACCGCCTGCCGCGACACGCCCAGATGGCCGCCAAGTTCCGCCTGGCTCCAATTGCGTTCCGCGCGCAGCACTCGCAGCCTGTTCTGCATCTTGTGTCAGTTACCCGTGACGATTTGTCATCGACAACTGACTATATGTCATGGACACATGACATATGTCAAGCAGCCCTGACACGCGGAATTGCGGTGACGATCGCCGAGGCGAGTGTCCCGATGCACAGCTGATAGGGGAAGGCGAGCCCTGTGGGGCCAAGCACGAAGGGCTGAAGCAGAAACACCGTCACGAAGCCTGCGATCAGCCCTGCAATCACCGATCCGCTCGATCCGCGCGCCGTGAACACCGCGACGAAATAGACGCCGAGCAACCCGGCATAGGCGAACACCATTACCTGCAACGCGAACTCGAGCAGCGGCATGTCGGTGTGGCGTTGCCAGTAGAAGCTCAGCACCGCCATCGCGAACATGGCGAGGCCGACGAGCGCCATCCCCCAGCGGCCGGCATGAACATAATGTTTGGGGCTGGCCTCTCCGCGCCGCTCGCGCCAGGGCTTGTAGAAGTCGCTGATCATCACCGACGACATGGCGTTGAGCGCGGAGTTGGTGGTGGCGACGGCTGCGGCAGTCACGCCGATCGTGACCAGGCCGCGCAGCCCCGGCGGCACCTGCGTCAGAATATAGTGGACGAAGACGGTGATCTTCTCGCCTGCAAAGCTCGTCGCCGCCTGGTTGTCGGCGCCCATCAGGTCGGGCCGATTATAGAAGACGTAGAGCAGCAGGCCGATCGTCACGAACATTGCGATCAGCGGCACGCTGGCCAGCTGCGAGTAGATCAGGCCGCGTGCACCGGCCTTTGCGTCCGGGCTCGCGAGCAGGCGCTGGGTGGTATCCTGATCGAGTCCCGCATTGGCGACATTGAGCAGGAACAGCCCGGTGAAGATCGCCAGCACGGTGAACGGCTTCGACAGATCGGTCGAGAAGTCGAGCAGCCGAAGCTTGTTCACCCCCTCGGGCGTGTTCGACAGCGCTGCGATCAGCTCGGCATTGGAGGCAGGGATCGACAGCCGCAGGAAGACCAGCACCGCGACGGCGGACCCGGCATAGATCACGAACTGGATCAGATCGTTCCAGATCACCGACTTCAACCCGCCGTGGAAGGTGAAGAGAAAGCTGACCAGCATCACCGCGGCTGCGGAGAAAATGATCGCCTGCGCATCGATGCTCCCGAACGCGACCATCGCGATGGCGATGGCCGCCAGATAGACGCGCGCACCGCCCGCCAGCACCCGCCCGATCAGGAACATGCCCCCCGCCCAGTGCTTGGCGCGGGCGTCGAACCGCGCTTCGAGCAGCTCGTACACCGTCGTCGCGCGCATCGCGTAGAAGCGCGGGATCAGCACATGCGCGACGAAGAAGGCTGCCAGCACCGGCGCCAGCACCGCGCCGAGATAGCTGTAGTCGCCGCGATAGCCCTGATCGGGCGCGCCGAGAAAGGTTGCCGCCGATTGCGTGGCCGAGAGCACCGACACTGCCGCAAGCCATGCCGGTATCGTCCGCCCTGCGAGGAAATAGTCGCGTGCGTCGTCGGCCTTGAAGCGCGAAAACAGCCAGCCGCCGATCAGCAGCACCAGCACGTAGAGCCCGACCACCAGCCAGTCGAGCGGAGCGAATTGCGGGTTCATTTCGGGTTTGTAGCAAAGCCTGGCGCGTCGTCACCCGCCATCTGATCGCGGCAAGCCGATCTTTATTGCGCCATCATGCCATTGCCGCCACAACGCGCGCCGGAAAGGGCGGTGGATTTGGCAAGCGCTGCAACGACATCCACAAACGATGCGGCGGCGATCGCCGCGCGCTGGGTGGCGGACTACCGCGCCGCGACGCCCGCTACCGATATGCTCTACGCCGCCGGGCGTGACGATCCTGCCTGGACCGCGCTGTTCGAGGAACTCGCGGGGCGATCGGGTGACGATCTCGCCAGCGCGCGCGAACGCGCACAGCGCCATGCCGAGGATATCGGCACCGGCTTCCGCATCGCGGGTGAGGGGGAGGAGCGTCCCTGGCCGCTGTCGCCGGTGCCATTGTTGATCGCGCGCGCCGAATGGGACGCGATCGCCGCCGGGGTTGCGCAGCGTGCCGATCTGCTCGAAGCGGTGCTCGCCGATTGCTATGGCGAGCAGAAGCTGGTCTCGGGCGGCAATATTCCCGCGGCGCTGCTGACCGGCAGCCCGCATTTCCTGCGGCCGATGATGGGACTGTCTCCGCCCGGCGGCTACCATCTCAACTTCGTCGCCGTGGACCTCTGCCGCGGGCCTGCGGGGGAGTGGCGGGTGCTCGCCGATCAGCTGCGCGCGCCGGTGGGGGCGGGTTACGCGCTCGAGAACCGGCTGGCGATGTCGCGGATGCTCGGTGGCCTGCAGACCCGCCTCAACATCGAACGGCATGCGCCGTTCTTCGCCGCATTCCGCGATGGCCTTTCGGCGCGCTGCCGCCGCGCCGAGCCGCGCATCGTGCTGCTGACGCCCGGGCGTTTCACCCCCAGCTATGCCGAACAGGCGCATCTGGCGCGCTATCTCGGCTTCCCGCTGGTCGAGGGCGGCGATCTCGCCGTGCTCGACGACCGCGTCTATCTGCGGACTGTTGCAGGCCTCAAGCGCGTCGATGCGCTGTGGCATCGCGTCGATCCGCGCCTGATCGATCCGTTGGCCTTCGATTCGCATTCGGGCGTGGGCGTACCGGGGCTGGTCGATGCGATGGCGGCGGACGAGGTGGTGGTGACCAACTCGCCCGGTGCGGGGATGCTTGAGGCGCCGGCATTCGCGGCCTTCCTGCCGCGGCTCAGCACGCGGCTGACCGGGGAGGAGCTGAGGCTCGCCAATATCGCGACCTGGTGGTGCGGGCAGGAGCGCGAGCGTGCCGATGTGGCGGGCGACCTTTCCAACATGCTGATTGCGCCGGCGTTCGGCGTGCCGACCAACATGCTGCCCGACGGCGCCGCGCTGCTCGGGTCGGACCTCAGCGAGGCGCAACGCGCGGCGCTGCTGGCCGATCTGGAGCGGCGTCCGCAGGACTATGTCGGGCGCGAAGTGGTGCGTCTGTCGACCATGCCCGTCGTCGGCGATTCGGGGCTGACCGCGCGGCCGTTCACGTTGCGTGCGTTCGCGGCGCGGCGGCCCGATGGCGGCTGGCAGGTGCTGCCCGGCGGCTTCGCCCAGATCGGCGAGCATGCCGACGAACGCGCCGCGGTGATGGGCGAGGGAAGCTGGTCGGCGGATGTCGTGATCTACGGCCCGGAGCCGGTTGCGCCGGTGACGCTGCTGTCGTCGGATGACACGACGCAGCTCCGCCGAAACCCCGGCACCCTGCCCAGCCGTGTCGCCGACAACCTCTTCTGGCTTGGTCGTTATCTGGAGCGGGGCGAGGCGCTGCTGGGCCTGATCCGTTCGTTGCTCGGCCATTCGATCAGTGCCGATACCGGTGCGGCCTTGTCGCCCGAAACGGTGCAGCAGCTCGTCAATCTGGTGGTGCAGAAGGGGGCCGCGCCGCCCCCGCCCAGCCTCAATCGCGCCGACCTCAGCCATTTTGCGCGCACCGCGATGGAGGCGGACGAGGGCTGGTACAGCGTGCGCGCGATCAACCGCCAGGCGCGCGGGATCGGTGCGATCAGCCGCGACCGGCTTTCGGCGGACATGATCCGCCTGCTCGACGCCCCCTTCCCGATGAAGGGCGGCGCGCTCGACCGGGCGGGCTCGGCGCAACGGCGCTATTATGCGCTGGCCGGCCTGGGGGCCGAGCATCTCGGGCGCACCGATGCCTGGCGATTCCACGATCTTGGCCGACGGATCGAGCGGGCGATGTCCGCGATCCGCGCGATCGGCGCGTTCGGCCGGCCGCAGGCGACCAGCGACGATTTGTCGACGCTGCTCGATCTGGCCGACAGCCAGATCAGTTATCGCCAGCGCTACCTGACCGGAATCGCGCGCGTACCGGTGCTCGATCTGGTCGCGCTCGATCCCGGCAATCCGCGCGGCATCGCCTATCAGGTGTCGGCCATCGCCGAGCATCTGGCAAGGTTGCCGGTGCTGTCCGACGACGGGCTTGCCGAGCCGCAACAGGCGCATGCGGCCGAGCTTTCCGCGATCGTTTCGATCGCTCAGGCGGCTGCGCTCGACGAGTCCAGGCTGGCGGAGATCGGGAGCCGGCTCGGGTCGCTGTCCGACGCGATCGCGCGCCGCTATTTCCTGCAAGGGTCCGAGCCGCTGCGTGCCGCGGGCCTCGTACTCGCCTGATGCTCTACTCGATCCGCCACGTCACCCGCTTCGATTATGCCGAGCCTGTCGGCTTTGCGCGCTGCAACCTGCGCCTCAAGCCGATCCACTGGTCGGGGCAGCAGCTGCACGACTATGACCTGAGCGTCGAGCCGGGCGGCCGCACCGCCCCTGCGCGCGCCGAGGCCGGCCTCGCCAATGTCGTGCGGCTGGTGATCGAGCAGGCCGCGAACAGTCTGACGATCGAGAGCCGCTGCAAGATCACCGTCGACCGGCCGGTTCCGGAACCCGCGCCGGGCGATCCGACTCTGGCGCAGATCGCGCGCCAGGCGCGCGAAAGCAGGGATGCGGGCCCCGCGAGCCCGGCATCCTATCTTTTCCCTTCGCCATTGATCCCGCTCGATCCCGATATCGCCGCCTGGTGCGCGCAGGACCTCGATCCGGCGCGCGGCGCACTGGAGGCGGGGATCGCGCTCGCGTGCCGCATCCAGGCGGAGTTCGAGTTCGATCCGGCGGCGACCCTGGTCGATACCCCGCCGCACGAGGCTTTCGTGAAGCGTGGCGGCGTGTGCCAGGATTTCGCGCAGATCATGATCTCGGGCCTGCGGGCTGCAGGCCTGCCCGCCGCCTATGCCTCGGGCTATCTGCGCACGCTCCCGCCGCCCGGCCAGCCCAGGCTGGTGGGTGCGGACGCAACGCACGCCTGGGTCCTGCTGTGGTGCGGGCCCGAACGCGGCTGGGTCGGGCTGGATCCGACCAACGGCATCTGGATGGCGAGCGATCACGTGATCATCGCGATCGGGCGGGACTATGCGGATATCGCGCCGATCGACGGCATCATCCTGGGATATGGCGCGCAGGACATGCAGGTTTCGGTGGACGTCGAGCCGCTCGATGGCGCGGCGTCACTTGCAACCACGGCTCCACGGGCCGATGTAGCGGGGTAACACGCCAGAGAAAGCAGAAACGGGGAATTTTGAGTGGCCGATCCTTACGCAACCTTGGGTGTCTCGCGCGGGGCCAGCGAGGACGAGATCAAGAAGGCGTATCGCAAGCTCGCAAAAGAGCTGCACCCCGACCGCAACAAGGACAATCCCAAGGCCGCGGAGAAGTTCAGCACCGTGACGCAGGCCTATGACCTGCTGATGGACAAGGACAAGCGCGCGCGGTTCGACCGCGGCGAGATCGATGCCGATGGCAATCCGGCCTCGCCCTTCGGCGCGGGCTTCGGCGGCGCGCGCGGTGGCCAGCAGGGCGGATTCCGACCCGGCGGCGCTGGCTTCGATTTCGGCGGCGCGGATGCCGGCGGGTTCGAGGATATCCTCGAAGGGTTGTTCGGCGGTCGCGGCGCGGGGATGGGCGGCCAGCAGGGCGGTTTTTCGAGCGGCTTCGGCCGCCGCCCGCCGCCCGCCAAGGGTGCGAACGTCGCCTATCGCCTGCGCGTGCCGTTCGAGGACGCCGCAGCGCTGAAGCCGCAACGGATTCAGCTGCGCGACGGCGGCACGATCGATCTCAAGCTTCCCAAGGGGGTCGAGACCGGCACCCAGATGCGGCTGGGCGGAAAGGGTGATGCCGGGCCGGGCGGCAATGGCGACGCGATCGTGACGATCGAGATCGAGCCGCACCGTTTCTACACTCGCGACGGCGATCATATCAGGCTCGATCTGCCGGTGACGCTCAAGGAAGCGGTCGAGGGTGCGTCGGTGCGCGTACCGACGCCTGAAGGCGCGGTGAACCTCAAGGTCCCCGCCGGCTCGAGCTCGGGCAAGACGCTGCGCCTCAAAGGGCGGGGCTTCCACGGCAAGAATGCGCGCGGCGACCTGCTGGTCACGCTGATGATCGAGATCCCGGCGAGCGACGCGAAGCTTGCCGAGTTCGTAAGCGGTTGGGAAGGCGGAGGGAACCCGCGCAGCCGGCTGGGCGTCTGAGATCGCGTGACGGAGCCCATTTCCCCTGAATCGCCGGAGGCGCGCCGTCGCGGTTTCCACCGGCATCTCTCGGACCTGGGCGTCACCGATCGGGTGATCGAGGTGATCCGGCGCGTGGTGGTCGGCGCCTATACCGACGGCTTCACTCATGCGGGCAACCTTGCTTACCTCAGTCTCGTCACGCTCTTCCCGTTCTTCATCGTCGCCACTGCGATCGCCCGGCTGGTCGGGCGCACCGGCGACGGGCTTCAGGCGGTGGGAGCGTTCCTCCAGACGGTCCCGCCCGAGGTCGGCGCACTGCTCCGCCCCGCGATCCTCGAGGTGCTGGAGGCGCGTTCCGGATCGCTGCTGTGGCTCGGCGCGCTGGTGGGGCTATGGACCACCTCCGGCTTTATCGAGACGGTGCGCGCGATCCTGCGCCAGGCTTATGGTGTCCAGTCGGGCACGTCCTTCTGGCGGTTGAAGCTCGGCGCGATCGGGCTCGTGATCGCATCGGTAGTCCTCGCGATGATGGCGTTCAGTTTCCAGGTGCTGCTGATCGGCGCCGAACAGTTCATCTGGCGGGTGATTCCGTTCGCTTCCGATGCGCAGCGCATCATCTCGGTCACCAAGATCGCGCCGGCGATCGCCCTCTATGGCGCGCTCTACATCCTCTTCTACACGCTCACACCAACGCGATATCGCCAATCCAAATGCCCCAAATGGCCAGGGCCGCTGTTTGTGACGATCTGGTGGATGGCGTGCACCGCGGCGCTGCCGCATGTGATCGGCGCGTTCGGCGGCTATGGCCTGACCTATGGCAGCCTTGCAGGGGTGATGGTGGCGCTTATCTTCTTTTTTCTGATCGGGTTTGGGGTCGTTATCGGTGCAGAACTGAATGCGGCGCTGGCGGAAACGCCGGAGAACGGTCTAGAGGGACGACAAGAAAAGACCGGAGGGTAAGACGTGACCGGATTGATGCAGGGCAAGCGCGGGCTCATCATGGGCCTCGCCAATGATCGCTCGCTCGCCTGGGGTATTGCGAAGAAGCTGCGCGAGCATGGCGCGGAACTGGCCTTCAGCTATCAGGGCGAGGCGCTGGAGAAGCGCGTGCGCCCGCTGGCCGAGGAACTGGGCAGCGATTTCCTGATCGACTGCGACGTGAGCGACATGGCCGCGCTCGACACCGCGTTCGCGACGCTGGCAGCGCGCTGGCCGACGATCGATTTCGTCGTTCATGCGATCGGCTTCTCGGACAAGAACGAGCTGCGCGGCGGCTATGTCGATACCAGCCTCGACAATTTCCTGATGACGATGAACATCAGCGTCTATTCGTTCGTCGCGGTGGCCAAGCGCGCGCAGGCGATGATGCCCGATGGCGGATCGCTGCTGACGCTCAGCTACTATGGCGCGGAGAAGGTGATCCCGCATTATAACGTGATGGGCGTGGCCAAGGCAGCGCTGGAGACCAGCGTCCAGTATCTGGCGGTCGATCTCGGCGGGCAGAATATCCGCGTCAACGCGATCTCGGCAGGGCCGATCAAGACGCTTGCCGCATCGGGCATCGGCGACTTCCGCCTGATCCTGAAGTGGAACGAGCTCAACTCGCCGCTCAAGCGCAACGTGACGATCGAGGATGTCGGCGGCGCCGGCCTCTATTTCCTGTCCGACCTGTCGAGCGGCACCACCGGCGAGACGCATCATGTCGATGCGGGCTATCACGTCGTCGGCATGAAGGCCGAGGACGCACCCGACATCGCATTGGTGTGATGGCGTGACGATCGCGATCCGCCCGGCGACCGGCGGCGACGTGGCGGCGATCGACGCGCTGCTGCGGCGCAGCTTCCCGGCACCCGACGAGGCGTTGCTGGTCCAGCGGCTGTGCATCGACGGCGACATGGTGCTGACCCTGGTCGCGGATGACGACGAGACGGGTGCGCTTGCGGGGATGGTCGCGTTCAGCCGGATGGATGTTGCGGTCAACGACCAGCCGTTTCCCGCGGTCGCGCTGGCGCCGGTCGCGGTCGAGGCGGCGTACCGGCGGCAGGGGGTGGCCGAAGCACTGATCGCCGCGGGGCACAGGCACCTTGCCGACGCGGGCTATCTGCTGAGCTTCGTGCTGGGCGATCCGTCTTATTACGGGCGCTTCGGCTATGCCGCCGATCTCGCGCGTGGCTTCGCCTCCCCCTATGCCGGCGACTATCTGATGGCGCTGGCCTTGCAGGACGGGAAAGTGCCGTGCGGCGTGCGCGGGGCGGCGAGCCATGCGGCGGCGTTCGCAGCGCTGGGGCAGGACGCCTGAAGGCCAATCCGGCGCTAGGCTTTGCCGGACTGTCGATCCTTCTTGCTTCCAAATCGCGGCGACATGGGCAAGGAGATGACGCCATGAGCTTCAACACCTTCGGCCGCGTCTTCCGCTTCACCACCTGGGGGGAGAGCCATGGCCCCGCGATCGGTGCGGTGGTGGATGGTTGCCCACCCGGGCTTGCGCTGACCGAAGCCGATATCCAGCCCTTCCTCGACAAGCGCCGCCCCGGCCAGTCGCGCTTCACCACCCAGCGGCAGGAGCCCGACCAGGTCCGCATCCTTTCCGGCGTGTTCGAGGGGAAGACCACTGGCACCCCGATCAGCCTGATGATCGAGAATGTCGACCAGCGGTCGAAAGACTATTCGGAGGTCGCTGCGGCCTATCGCCCGGGCCATGCCGACTATGCCTATGATGCGAAATATGGGTTCCGCGACTATCGCGGCGGCGGGCGCTCCTCGGCGCGCGAGACGGCGAGCAGGGTCGCTGCGGGCGCGGTCGCGCGCGCGGTGATCCCGGATGTCTCGATCCTCGCCTGGGTCGAGGCGATCGGAGGCGACGCGATCGACTATGCGAAGTTCGACGCTGCCGAGATCGGCAACAACCCGTTCTTCTGCCCCGATCCCGACGCTGCGGCGCGATGGGAAAAGCTGGTCGACGACGCACGCAAGGCGGGGTCCTCGCTCGGTGCGGTGATCGCATGCGAGGCGACGGGCGTGCCCGCGGGCTGGGGCGCGCCGCTCTATGCCAAGCTCGACAGCGAGCTCGCCGCGGCGATGATGAGCATCAATGCCGTCAAGGGGGTCGAGATCGGCGATGGGTTCGCTGCGGCGGCGCTGAGCGGTGAGGCCAATGCCGATCCGATGCGGCCGGGGAATGACGGCAAGCCGGTTTTCCTCGCCAACCATGCCGGCGGGATCGCGGGCGGGATCGCCACTGGCCAGCCGGTGCGCGTACGCGTGGCGTTCAAGCCCACCAGCTCGATCCTGACCCCGGTCGAGACGATCACCCGGGAGGGCGAGGCGACCGAGATCCGCACCAAGGGGCGTCACGATCCGTGCGTCGGTATCCGCGGCGTTCCGGTGGTCGAGGCGATGATGGCGCTGGTGCTGGCCGACCAGAAACTGCTGCATCGCGCCCAGATCGGCTGATTTTCCCGATCCGGATCAATCGCTTCATCCCGCCCCCGGTGCGTTCCGCGGACGGGGCGGGATTCCGCAGCGATGAGGCGAGCCGCGCTTCCGGGACCTGATCCGCTCGGTCGCGTTTCTCCTGTGCCACGTAAACAGGAGTAACCCATGCGCCACAAGACGCTCGCCAGCCTTCTTCTTCTCTGCGGTTCGACCGCCGCGCTCGCGCATATCGCGCCGGGGCAGACTGAACCGCCGCTGCAGAACGAGATGGCGAATCAGGGCGTGCCCGCGCCGGAAAGCGCGGCGCCTGAGACGACGTCGAACACGACCGATGTCGAGCCGAGTGCCGACCCGACCAACAATGGCACTGAAATCGCGCCGGAGCCGAACTCGACCTTCTACTGATCCGGTTCTCGTCGTCCCGGGCGCAGCGATCCGGCTGCGCCCGGGACGACGATTGGATCAGGATCAGTCCGCGAACGGATCGCGGACGAGGATGGTGTCTTCGCGCTCCGGGCTGGTCGAGACCAGCGCTACCGGGCAGCCGATCAGTTCCTCGATCCGGCGAATATACTTGATCGCCTGAGCTGGAAGCTGAGCCCAGCTGCGCGCGCCCGCGGTCGATTCGCTCCAGCCTTCGAATTCCTCGTAAACGGCTTCGGCACGCGCCTGATCCTGTGGGCTGGGCGGCAGATAGTCGTAATGTTTGTCGCCGACCTTGTAGCCGATGCAGATACGCAGCTTCTCCATCCCGTCGAGGATGTCGAGCTTGGTCAGCGCGATGCCGGTGACGCCGCTCACCGCGACCGACTGACGCACCAGCACCGCGTCGAACCATCCGCAACGGCGCTTGCGCCCGGTAACCACGCCGAACTCGCGACCGCGCGTGCCGAGGAGCTCGCCGATCTCGTTGTCCTGCTCGCTCGGGAAGGGCCCCGAACCGACGCGGGTCGTGTATGCCTTGACGATGCCCAGCACGAAGCCCACCGATCCCGGCCCAAGCCCCGAGCCCGAAGCCGCCGATCCGCTCACCGTGTTGGACGAGGTGACGAAGGGATAGGTGCCGTGATCGACGTCGAGCAGCACGCCCTGCGCGCCCTCGAACAGGATGCGCTTGCCGGCTTCCTTGGCGCGTTTGAGGGTCAGCCATACCGGCGCGGCATAGGGCAGGACCGACGGCGCGATCTCGCGCAGGTCGGCGAGCAGCTTTTCGCGATCGATCGGCGGCTCGCCGAAGCCGGCACGCAGCGCGTCGTGATGCGCGCAGAGCCGGTCGAGCTGCGCGTCGAGATCGTCGAGATGGGCCAGGTCGCACACGCGAATCGCGCGGCGGCCAACCTTGTCCTCATAGGCCGGGCCGATGCCGCGGCGGGTGGTGCCGATCTTGCCCGCACCCGACGCGTCCTCGCGCAGCGCGTCGAGATCGCGATGGATGGGCAGGATCAGCGGCGCGGTCTCGGCGACCTGCAGCGTCTCGGGCGTGATCTCGACGCCCTGTTCGCGCAGCCGGGCGATCTCGTCGCGGAAATGCCAGGGGTCGAAGACGACGCCGTTGCCGATCGCCGACAGCGTGCCGCGCACGAGCCCGGAGGGGAGCAGCGAGAGCTTGTAGACCTTGTCGCCGACGACAAGCGTATGGCCGGCATTGTGCCCGCCCTGGAATCGAACCACCAGATCGGCCCGGCTGGCGAGCCAATCGACGATCTTGCCCTTGCCCTCATCGCCCCATTGGGCGCCGATCACTGCGACATTTGCCATGGATACACGTCTCCGCCTGCCAGGCAGACCCGGGGCCGCCCTTCGACAGGACTCGGCGGCCAGGGTTTTCGGAAATGCGGGGGCGCCAATGGCCCTCCCGCGTCTTCGCGTCAAGGGCGTTGCGCAGCCCGGTGCCTGCGCTAAGGGTTGAACCAGAGTAAAAGAGGAGAGACGAATGAAACTGGCAAGCCTCAAGCACGGCCGTGACGGGAAGCTGGTTGTCGTCTCCAATGATCTCGCCTGGTGCGCGGATGCCGCGCACATCGCGCCGACGCTTCAGGCTGCGCTCGACGACTGGGACCGGCTCGAAGGCGATCTGCGCAATCTCGCCACCGATCTCGAGCACGAGACCATCCCGATGCTGCGGTTCCACGAACGTCAGGCGGCTGCACCGCTGCCGCGTGCCTACCAATGGGCCGACGGATCGGCCTATGTGAACCATGTCGCGCTGGTCCGTCAGGCCCGCGGCGCTGAGATGCCGGAGAGTTTCTGGCACGATCCGCTGATGTACCAGGGCGGCAGCGACGGCTTTCTCGGTGCGCGCGACCCGATCCCGCTCGCTGACGAAAGCTGGGGCTGCGACCTCGAGGCCGAGGTGGTGGTCGTCACCGGCGACGTGCCGCTGGGCGTGAGCCGCGAAGATGCGTTGGCGGCGATCCGGTTGGTCGGCCTCACCAATGACGTGTCGCTGCGCAACCTGATTCCGGGCGAACTCGCCAAGGGTTTCGGCTTCTTTCAGTCCAAGCCCGCCAGCGCTTTCTCCCCCGTTTTCGTGACGCCCGATTCGCTTGGCGACTGGTGGAAGGACGGAAAGCTGCACCGCAAGCTTATGGTCGATCTCAACGGCAAGCCGTTCGGCCGCGCCGAGGCGGGCGAGGACATGACCTTCGATTTCGGCACGCTGGTCGCGCACGCCGCCAAGACCCGAGCCTTGGGTGCGGGCACGATCATCGGTTCCGGTACTGTCTCCAACCGTGACGCCAATGGCGGTCCCGGCAAGCCGATCGCCGAAGGCGGCGTCGGTTATTCGTGCCTTGCCGAGGTTCGCACGGTCGAGACGATCAATGGCGGCGCGCCGGTTACGCCGTTCCTCAAGGCGGGCGACACCGTCCGCATCTGGGCCGAAGATGACAAGCATCACCCGATCTTCGGGGTCATCGAGCAGACCGTCGGGGGATAGGTTGCGAATATCCGGCAGCGTTCCGATCTCAACGGCATGACCGACGGCTATACCGTGTTCGAGACCGTAGCGGGCTTTGCCGCGATCGGTTGGAGTGCGAAGGGCATCCACAGCTTCCGGCTGCCGGCGGACACCGCGCGCGAGGCGGAGCGGTCGCTGCTTCGGCGTCTGCCGGCTATTGAGGCAGCCCTGCCACCGGCACCGGTACAGGCCGTGATCGGCGATGCGAGGCGCTACTTCGCCGGGGAGCGTGTCGACTTTATGCAGGTACCCGTCGATCTCGGCGTGCAGCAGCCCTTTTTCGACCGTGTCTATGGCTTCGTGCGTCAGCTCGGCTGGGGCGAGACGGCAACCTATGGCGCGATCGCCAAGGCGCTCGACGCCGGACCGGAATTCGCGCGCGACGTCGGCCAGGCGATGGCGTCCAATCCGGTGCCGCTGATCATCCCCTGTCATCGCGTAACGGCGGCGAACGGGAAGATCGGCGGCTTCTCGGCACCCGGCGGGTCGCTCTCCAAGGCACGGATGCTCGGACTTGAAGGCGTCGAGGTGCGGGACGGCATCGTCGCCCGCGAAACCCCGCAGCTGGGGCTGGGCTTCTAGGCGGTCAGAAGCCGAACGCTCCCTGCCGGGCGATCAGCGGCCAGCTGTCGACAAGCTTATGACCAACGCCGTGAATGCTGTTGACCAACAGGAGCCGCTCGGCACGCCAAGTGATCGGCGGCACAGAAATGTTGCGCCGTTGCCAGGGCTGGTAAGTCAGCGACGCATGCGGATCGAAGGTATAGTCGATGTCGATGCCGCAGGTGTTGAGCCGAGCCAGAAGCGCGCGCTGGAAATTGCGTAGCGCCCGCATTCTGCTGCCGACAAGTGCATTGCCGCGGATGCGGTTGAGCGTCACATCGAAGGGCTCCGCCTGTAGCGATGCCATCGCATGGCGAATGCGCATGAGATCGTGTGATACAAGTGTTCGGATATCTCCGAAAGGCAGCAGCGTGATGTGGAAACGCTCGGCGGCGTAGTTGCGCGAGAGCTCATATTGCTCGCGCAGGCGGTCCATCGCTGCGGCCAGCTCCGGACTTGGTTTCAGCATCAGATAGAGCAGCTGATCATCGTTCTGCCGTGACTGATGGGATAGGGGGCCCTGAATATCGGGGATCGTCATGACCCGTTTACTCCTAGTGAAAATCCCGTGATTTCACGGGGATCAAATCAGGCGTCTTGAGGCTGCGTCGCGGTGGCCAGCTGTCGGCGGGACGCTGGCGGGAGATCAGCCGGTCGCGCGGGTCGATCGTGCCGCCATGCGTCGCGCCGTCGCCGGGCATGGCGGTGTGCGGCAGATCGAGGTCGCCGACCTCGCGCAACATGCCGGTGAGGTCGGTGATCGTGTCGGCGATGACGTGGATGACGATCCCTTCGCGCTGCACGCGGCCGCGGATCGAGAGCATCGTCGCGGACATCACCGTGCGCCGGTTGGCCTCGAACCGGTCGCTCCACAGCACGACATTGGCAATGCCGGTCTCATCCTCCAGCGTCACGAACACGATGCCGCTGGCGGTGCCGGGGCGCTGACGCACCAGGATCAGTCCGGCGATCTCGACACGCGCACCGTCCTTCATGCGGATCAGGTCTGCGCATTTCGTGATTCCCTGTGCGACGAGACGATCGCGCAGGAAGGAGAGGGGATGGGCGCGCAGCGAAAGCTGAGTAGCGCGATAGTCTTCCACCACCTCACGCCCCGCCGTCAGCGGCACCAACGCGACGGATGGCTCGACGCTCTCGGCCACTGTCTGCCCCGCACGCGCATCTGCCGCGGTGAACAGGTCGAGCGGCTTCTGTCCCAGCCCCTTGATCGCCCAAAGCGCCTGTCGCCGGTTGAGACCCAGCGCCTGGAACGCATCGGCACGTGCCAGCCGCTCGAGCGCGGCTGGCTTCACTCCTGAACGGCGCCAGACATCCTCGATCGACGTGAAAGATGCCTGTCTTCGTGCCCTCAGGATTTCTGTGACGTCGCCCAGTGCCAGTCCCTGCACGATCCGCATGCCCAGCCGGATCGGCTGAATCCCCGACCAGTCTTCGTCGGTGCCGCAGAAGCGGCCATCCCGCTCGCGGGCGTTTGGTCCTTCGGGGATGACTCGCGTGTCCCAGTCGCTGTCATTGATGCAAACCGGCCGCACCTCGACTCCATGGGCGCGCGCATCGCGGATCAGCTGTGCCGGTGCATAGAAGCCCATCGGCTGCGCGTTGAGCAGCGCCGTACAGAACACGTCCGGATGATGGCATTTCATCCAGGACGAGGCGTAGGCGATCTTGGCAAAGCTGGCCGCATGGCTCTCGGGAAAGCCGTAGTTGCTGAAGCCCTTGATCTGCTCGACCATGCGCTCGGCGAACTCCTGGCTGATCCCGTTCCTGCGCATCCCGGCGATCAGCTTGGGAGCGAATTCGCCAATGTCGCCGCTGGACTTGAAGGTCGCCATGGCGCGGCGCAGCCGGTCGGCTTCGGTCGGTGTGAAGTCGGCGCCGACGATCGCGACCTGCATCGCCTGTTCCTGGAACAGCGGCACGCCCAGCGTTTTCTCCAATACGGCCTTCAGCTTTGGCGTGGGGTAGTCGACCAGATCGGGATTCTGGCGCCGCTTGAGATAGGGGTGGACCATGTTTCCCTGGATCGGCCCGGGCCGGACGATCGCGACCTGGATCGCGATGTCGTAGAAATTGACCGGCTTCATCCGCGGCAGCATCGACATCTGCGCACGGCTTTCGATCTGGAACACGCCGAGTGTGTCCGCCTGCCGGATCATCTCGAAAGTGGGGCCATCGTCCTTCTGCATCAGTGGTGAGGCGAGGGTGAGATGGATTCCCTTGTACTTGGCCAGCAGGTCGAAGGTGCGCCGCATGCAACCGAGCATGCCAAGGCCGAGGATATCGACCTTCATGAAGCCCAGTTCCTCGATATCGAGCTTCTCCCATTCGACCACGCGGCGATCGATCATCGCTGCGGGCTCGACCGGGATCAGGTCGTGGAGCTTGTCGCGGGTCAGCACGAACCCGCCGGGATGCTGCGACAAATGGCGCGGTGTGCCGATCAGCTGACGGGCCAGCGCCAGCGTCAGCGCGAGACGCGGGTCGTTGCGGTCGAGGTTGAGCGCGTCGGCATGCTTGTCGTCGACATCGTTGGACCAGCCCCAAACCTGGCTTGAGAGCGCGGCGGTCAGGTCTTCAGGCAGGCCCAGCGCCTTGCCCACCTCGCGCAGCGCCCCACGCGAGCGGAAGCGGCTGACCACTGCGGTCAGCGCGGCATGATCGTGGCCATAATATTCGTAGATCCACTGGATCACTTCTTCGCGCCGCTCATGCTCGAAATCGACATCGATATCGGGCGGCTCCCGGCGCTCGGTCGAGATGAACCGCTCGAACAGCAATTGATGCTCGATCGGGTCGATCGACGTGATGCCGAGCGCAAAGCAGATCACCGAATTGGCTGCGCTGCCGCGTCCTTGGCAGAGTATCTGCTGGCTGAGCGCGAACTGGACGATCGAATTGACCGTGAGGAAATAGGGGGCATAGCCCATCCGCTCGACCAGCCCGAGCTCATGGACCAGCAGATCCTGATGCGCCTGTGACGGATTGCCGCCGAACCTTTGCCGGAGCCCGTTCCACGCGAGCGTACTGAGCGCTTCCTGCGCCGTGCGGCCGGGAATGACCTGTTCCTCCGGATATTGGTGCTGGAGATCGCGCAGGCTGAAGGTGCAGCGTTCGGCGATGGCGAGCGACGCACGCAGCGCCTCGGGATGGTCGCGGAAGCGTCGTGCCATATCCCCGGGCGACTTCAGATGCCGGTCGGCGCTGCGCTCGCGGCGGAAGCCGAGTTCGTCGATCGTGCATCTCTCGCGGATCGCGGTGACCACGTCCTGCAGCATCCGCTCGCCCGGCGTGGCATAGAGCACGTCGCCGGTCGCGAGCGGGGTGAGTCCGAACCGGCGTGCCGTTTCGTCGAGCCGGTACAGTCGCAGCGCGTCGCCCGGGCGGCGATGCTGGGTCAGGCAGACATGACCGCGCTCCCCGAACGTGTCCGCCATCCAGCGCAATGCCTGTGGATCGCCCGGATCGGCAATGCCGGGGACCAGCGCGCCGACCAGTCCCTCGGCAGCGTTGGCGACATCCTCCCAGTGAAGGAAGCATCTCCCTTTCTCACCCTTTTGCGCATCGGCGCGTCCTTTGCCGAGTGTCAGCAGGCGGGTGAGGCGCGACCAGGCCGCGCGGTCTTCGGGCCAGACCAGCACTGAACTGCCGTCGGTCAGGTCGAGCCGGCATCCTGCGATCATCCGGATCGGGATGCCGTGCGCGGCGAGCTCCTCGGCCGCGACCAGAGCTCGCACCACGCCGCCCACCGAATTGCGATCGACGATGCCGAGCGCGGGCAGGCCGAGCAGCGCAGCCTGCCGGAACAGATCCTGGGGCGCGGAGGCGCCGCGCAGGAACGAGTAATGGGTCGTGACCTGGAGTTCGGCGTAGTTTGCGGGGGTTGGGCTCATCCGAACACCCCGTGGAGATACCAGCTGAGATCGCCCGTCTCGCCCTGCTCGCCATCGCCGCGGCGGAACAGCCAGTAGCGGCGCCCGGTCTCGTCCTCGACGCGGAAATAGTCGCGCAGCTGATCGGCTTCGGCGGTGCGCTTCCACCATTCGCCATGGATGCGCTCGGGCCCGTCGGCGCAGATCACCCGGTGGGTCTGACCACGCCAGGTGAAGCGGCGCGGCGCATGATCGGGCATCTCGGCGATGACATGGTCGAGCCGTTCGGGCCGGCGGAGCAGCCGGGCTGGCTTGGGCCATTCGGGGTGCCAGGGGTGGAGCGCAGGACTGCGGTCGAGCTGTCCGACATCATCGATCTTCGCCCGCGCGCCACCACGCTCGGGCGGATCGAGCACCGCCATCGGCGCTGCCGCGCGCTCGGGCACGTCGCTCTCTACGGCACGCATTCGCCACATCCGGCTGAGGCCGATCCGCGTCGCCAGCGTATCGACCAGCGTGGCGATGTCGGGTGCCGCTTCCTCGTCGAGCCGTTCGGTCACCGGTTCTGGCCCCAGCGGCGCAGCGCGGCGGACATGGATCGCGATGGCGTCGATGCCATAGCCCGGTTCGATATCCTCGATCCGGCGCTTGAGCAGACGCAGCAGGTGCGCGGGATCCCGGCTCGGCCGGGCAAGGCCGATGCGGATGCGCTGGGGGATGCCGTCGACCCGGTCGGCGATGCATTCCAGTGCCCGAACGCCCAGCCCTTCGCGTTCGAGCGCGATGGTGAGGTCCGGGACCAGCGCCCCCAGCCAATGCTCGATTGCTTCGGCCGTCGCGATCGGTTCGGCGAAGCGCTGACGCGCGGCGACCGCCTCGGGCGGGATCACCGGGTCGAGCGGCTCAGCGATACCGCCCAGCGCCTGATCGAGCCGCAAGACGCTTGCCGCGCCGAAGCGGCGGACCAGCGGACCGCGCGGCATCGCCATGAGCTGGCCGATATCATCGACGCCCAGGCGTTTGAGCAGCTCCACCGCCGTCGCATCGATCCGCAACGCGCTGGCAGGCAGGCTGGCGAGTGCCGACGCCTGCTCGTTCGGCTGACAGATCGTCACACGCGTATCGGCATGGCGCACCAACGCCCATGCCGCGCCCGCCGTATCGGCGATCGCGATGTGCGCGGTGAACCCGGCGCGGGCGAGAAGGCGGACGATCCGGTGCGCCATCCTTTCTTCGCCGCCGAACAGGTGTGCAGTGCCGGTGATGTCGAGGAACAGCCCGTCAGCGTCCGACAAAGCCGTCAGCGGCGACCAGCGCCGCGCGGAAAGCATGGCGAGGCGCCGAAGCGCAGCAAGATCCCCCGCCGGATCGGCCGGGCGGATGTCGAGCCCGCGTATTTGCGCACGGGCCTGTGTGACCGCCATGCCGGGTCGCAAACCCAGCGCTTGCGCCACAGGACAGGCTGCCGCGACCTCGATCCGGCTGCCGTTGCGGATCGAAGTGACGAGCGGTGCCCGTTGACCCGTCCCGGTCGCGGCCTTCGATACCACACCGGATGGCCTTCCATGGTCCTGCGCCCAACGTGCTCCGGGCCGCCAATGTCCTTCATGCTGGCCCGGCTTGCAGAGTGGCGCCCGCGACGCGGGAAGCGCCGGGGGTGGCGCGGGGTCAAGCCGCGCGCCGTGCCGCTCCGCCTGCCGCAGCCGCTCGATTGGCCACTGGGGCAGGAAGAGCGCAGCGACCCGTTTCATCGCATGCCTCCACCTCTGTCTCGAAAGGATCGCCCCCCTTTTGCCGCGCGAGGGCGAGCTGCCAGCGCGCGCGTCCCACGCCCTCCACCGGCAGCGGCGCCGAAGGGGCGGACGCCACCCGCCAGCGCGTCACCGCTGCTGAGGGCATGCCCAGTGGATCGCCGACCTGGCGTGGATGTCGCTTCATCAGCAGCGCGATCGTGCGCCCGCCTTCCGCTGCGAGCTGGAGCCGCCGCGTCGCCGGCATCCCCACGCGCCGTGCCTCGCCTACCACCGCGCCAAGCCCGCGATGGCGCAGGCCTTCCTCCATGATCGCGAGCAGTTCGTCGTCGTCCGCCGCTTCGGCGTAAAGCACGCGCTTGGGCGCCAGCCCGACCTGATAGAGGCCGGGCGCAAAGAGATCGCGCCGCCGGACCACCCACAGCACCGGCCCCCAGGCGCGTGCGGCGATTCCCGCGGTGAACAAGGTTGCGGCAGCATCGTCGGCAAGGTCCGGCGTCGCCGCTGCCACCTCGTGCAGGGCGTCGAGTCGCAGGCCGCCGTCCGCCAGCCGTGCATCGAGCCTGCCAAGCCCGAACGGCAGCACCGGACGGCGGCGAAAGCCGCCCCCTTCGATACCGCGCAATGTCTCGCGCAACTGGCTGATGACGGCGGGATCGGCCATGATCTGCCTCAAGACTCCGACTCGGGGTAAGTTGTTCCTATTTTGTTCCATTGGTAGGCAGAGTCAACCGCTTGCCAATGGTAAGCGCGGATGCGTATCGTCCGCCTATCACACCTGATCCTGGGGGAATTTGATGAAGCCCGTCACCGGCGCGATCCTGCTCGCCACCGTCTCGCTCCTTGCCACTACAGCACAGGCCAGTTCGATGTCCCAGACGTCTCCGGCGCCCGCCGCCGCTCCGGTCGATCCCGCCCCGATGCTCGACAGATGGCCCGGCCCGTTCGACGGGGTTCCACAGTGGGACAAGGTGACTCCGGCGATGTTCGGCCCCGCCTTCGAAAAGGGAATGGCCGAAGTGCGCGCCGAATTTGCGAAGATCCGCGACAACCCCGCCGCGCCCACCTTTGCCAACACGATCGAGGCGACCGAGAAGAACAACAGTGCGCTGGGCCGCGTCTTCCCGGTCTGGGGCGTCTATACCAGCAACCTCGCCACGCCCGAGGTGCAGAAGATCGCCGCCGAATGGAGCCCCAAGCTCTCGGCCTTCTTCACCGAGATGAGCCTTGACCCCAAGATGTTCGCGCGGGTGAAGACGCTGTACGACACGCGCCAGACGCTGGGCCTCAATCCCCAGCAGCTGCGCCTGCTCGAGCGCAGCTATCGCGGCTACGTGACCTCGGGCGCGCTGCTCGACGCGGCGCAGAAGGCCGAGGTCAAGCGCATCAACGGCGAACTGGCCAAGCTCTATACCGATTTCAGCCGCAAGGTGCTGGCGGATGAGGAGACCGCGATCATCCTCGACAGCGAGGCCGATCTCGCCGGGCTTTCGGACAGCTTCAAGGCGAGCCTTGCCGAAGAGGCCAAGGCGCGTGGGCAGGCGGGTAAATGGGCGGTCAAGAACACCCGATCCTCGATGCAGCCGTTCCTGATGTACTCCACCCGCCGCGACCTGCGCGAGAAGGTGTACAACGCGTACATCAATCGCGGCGACAATGGCGACGCGAACGACACCAACGCGACCATCGCGGCGATCCTCAAGCTGCGTCAGGATCGCGCCAAGATCCTCGGCTTCAAGACCCATGCCGATTACCGCATGGACGACACGATGGCGGAAACCCCCGCCAATGCGATGAAGCTGATGATGTCGGTCTGGCCGGCGGCGCGCGCGCGTGTGCTCGAGGAAGTCGCCGACATGCAGAAGCTCGCCGACGCCGAAGCCGCGGCGGGCAAGGGGCCTAAGATCAAGATCGAGGGCTGGGACTATCGCTATTATTCGGAAAAGGTCCGCAAGGCGAAGTACGACCTCGATGAGAGCGAGGTGAAGCCGTATCTTGAGCTCAACAACATGGTGAACGCCATGTTCTATGCCGCGGGCCGCCTCTACGACCTGCAGTTCAAGGAGAATACGGGGACGATCCCGGTCTTCCACCCCGATGTCCGCACCTTCGAGGTGACGCGCCAGGGCAAGACCGTCGGCGTCTTCTACCTCGACAATTTCGCGCGCGCCGGAAAGCGTTCGGGTGCCTGGGCGACCGCCTATCGCGGCCGTTCGGGGATCAAGGGCGACCGGATCGTGCTCGCGTCGAACAACAACAATTTCACCAAGGGCGGCGGCGGCGAGCCGACGTTGATCAGCCTCGACGATGCGACGACGCTGTTCCACGAATTCGGCCATGCGCTGCACAGCCTGATCGGCGACGTCTATTATCCGGGCCTCGCTGGAACGCCGCGTGACTTCGTCGAATATCCCAGCCAGGTGAACGAGAACTGGCTGCTGACGCCCGACGTGCTCAACCGCTTCGCCAAGCATTACAAGACCGGCGAGGTGATCCCGGCGGCGCTGGTTGCGAAGATCGAAAAGGCGGCGACCTTCAACCAGGGCTTCGACACGGTCGAATATCTGTCCTCGGCGATCGTCGACATGAAACTGCACGATCGCGAGACGCCGGTGACCGACCCCGACGCGTTCGAGCGCGCGGCGCTGGCCGAGCTGAAAATGCCCAGGGAGATCGTGATGCGGCACCGCCTGCCGCAGTTCAACCACCTGTTCTCGTCCGATGCCTATTCGGCGGGCTATTACAGCTATCTGTGGTCGGAGACGATGGACGCCGACACCTGGGCCGCGTTCGAGGAGACGGGCAATGTCTGGGACAAGACCGTCGCCGACAAGTTCCGCACCATCCTGCTGGCCACCGGCAACGAGACCGACCGCAAGGAAGCCTACAAGGCCTTCCGCGGCCGCGACCCCGACGTGAAGGCGCTGTTCAAGCGCCGCGGCTTCCCGTCGGAGTGAGGGTAAGGCGCCGCCGGTGATGAGCCGGCGGCGTTTTCCGTCACACGATGCTTGATAGGTTTGCGGCCAGCGTCGCGACAAAAATGGCGACCCCAATCACGATCCTCGTGCGGGCGATATTCTGACGGCTTTGAGTGGCGGCTACGCAGCCGATGGGTGCGTTTGCTACCTAGTGTTGGGAATTTGGATGCCCGACAAGGATTCGAACCTTGATTGACGGAGTCAGAGTCCGCTCTCTTACCATTAGAGGATCGGGCATCACCGACCGAAGTCAGGCGGGCGCAATTAGGAGGGGAATCGGAACCGGTCAAGGGGGTTCGCGCCGGGCGGTGCGACACCAGCCACGCCGTGCCCGTGACATAGCTCGGCGGATCGTCTCGATCAGGCCTGCTTCGTCCGCTTCCGCTCGCCTTGCTCAGCCCCCGGAGCCCTGCTAGCCTCGCTGCCAAGCACCGGCGGCCCGTTTCGGCCGTGACGGAAAGAACATAAGTGAGTGGTTTGTGATGGGGGATGGCTCCGCCAGGATGCCGCGCCCGCCGGCTCCGAAACCGGCCCGCCCGGCCCCAAGACCGTCTCCGCCCCCGCAGGGGCGGGCACGCTGGCCAGACGCCCGGCATTTTGCCGCGCTTGATCTGGGTACCAACAATTGCCGGCTGTTGATCGCCCGTCCGCAAGGATCGGGGTTCACCGTCGTCGATGCCTTTTCGCGAATCGTCCGGCTGGGCGAGGGGCTGGCGTCGAGCGGGCGGCTGTCGGATGCGGCGATCGAGCGCACCATCGCCGCGCTCAGGATCTGTGCCGAGAAGCTCAGGCGCCGCCATGTCGCGCTGTCGCGCTCGGTCGCGACCGAGGCGTGCCGCCAGGCCGCCAATGGTCCCGAGTTCATCCAGCGCGTCTATCGCGAGACCGGAATCGTGCTCGACATCATCACCGCGGAGGAGGAGGCCCGCCTCGCGGTTCTGGGCTGCCACGCGCTGCTCGAACCGGGCGACGGCCCGGCGCTGGTGTTCGACATCGGCGGCGGATCGACCGAACTGGTGCTGGTCGATTCGACGCACGAGCAGCCGCGCATCCTCGACTGGCACAGCGCGCCCTGGGGCGTGGTCTCGCTGACCGAGGCGCGCGGCATCGCCGACGATCGCGATCCGCACAAAAGACAGGCAGGCTATGCCCGGATGCGCGAAAGCGTGCGCGAGGCGTTTGCCCCCTTCATCGCCCGGCTGCCCGAAATCAGCGGAACGCCGCGGCTGCTGGGCACCAGCGGCACCGTCACGACGCTTGCCAGCGTCCATCTCGGCCTGCCCTCCTATGATCGTTCGGCGATCGACGGGCTGATCGTCCCCGCCGCATCGATGCGCGCGGTCAGCCAGCGCATCGCCGGGCTGGACATGGCGGGCCGCTCGACTATTCCCTGCATCGGCGCGGAGCGGGCCGATCTGGTCGTCGCGGGCTGCGCGATCCTGGAGACGATCATGGACATCTGGCCTGCCGAGCGGCTCGGCATCGCCGATCGCGGCATCCGCGAAGGCATCCTCCGCCGCCTGATGGGCGCGCGGGCGCAATGAGGATCGAGGCATGAGCCGGGGTGGAACCCGCGGGCACACGCGCGTCCGAACCTCGCGCGGGCGCACCAGCCAGTCGGTGCGCTGGCTCGAACGCCAGCTCAACGACCCGTATGTCAAGAAGGCCAAGGCCGAGGGGTATCGCAGCCGCGCCGCCTACAAGCTGATCGAGCTGGACGAGAAGTTCGACTTCCTCAAGGGATCGAAGCGCGTCGTCGATCTCGGCCTGGCGCCCGGCGGGTGGAGCCAGGTGGTGCGCCGCCAATGCCCCAGGGCCGCGGTGGTCGGCATCGACCTGCTCCCGGTCGATCCGATCGACGGGGTGACGATCTTCCAGATGGACTTCATGGACGATGCCGCGCCCGGCAAGCTGATGGAGGCGCTGGGCGGCGCGCCCGACCTCGTCATGTCGGACATGGCGGCGAACACCGTCGGCCATCCGCAGACCGACGCGTTGCGGACCATGGGGCTGGTCGAGACCGCGTTCGACTTCGCGATCCAGAATCTCGCGCCCGGCGGCACCTTCGTCAGCAAGGTGTTCGCGAGCGGCGGCGACGGGAAGTTCGTGGCGGAGATGAAGCGCGCCTTCGCCAGCGTGAAGCACGCCAAGCCGCCGTCGAGCCGCAAGGGATCGGTCGAATGGTTCGTGGTCGCGCAGGGCTTCAAGGGGCGCCCGGAGCCCGCGGGGGACTGAGCGGCCCGGTCAGCCGTTCCGGTTGTCGCGCCAGGTCAGGATCGCCGCGCAGACGAACTCGGCGAGCGCGACGAGGAAGATGATCCCGACCGGCAGGATCGCGGGCGCAAAGATCCCGATCACGCCCAGCCCGGCGATCACCGTGCCGAGAAGCCAGAAACGGAGATCGCCATAGGCCGTGCGGAACGCGAAATAATGCGTGCCGACCGCGATCGCGGCGAGCGGGAAGACATAGGCCGGCTCGAAATGCAGGAAGAGATAGGCCGGGAGCAGGCCGCCCAGCATCGCGATCGTGCTTTCCAGCGCGACCCTGCTGATCTGGTTGCCCGGCGATTCCGGCTCGCGGCGGAAGACGAAGCGGACCAGCAGCGTCGAAACCGGGTAGATCAGCATCCCGCCGATGAAGAGCGCGGCAAAGCCGGCATGGACGCCGCGGCTGCTTTCGACCAGCCCGGCGATAAGCCACACCAGGCCCGAGACGAAAACCCCCGGCCCGCCGCCGGCCTCGGCGCGACGCATGTCGCGCTGTGCATCGATGATGTGCATCCCGCCCCCCAAAAACCTGCCCCTATCTGCTTGTTAGGGCAGGGATTCGCCGGCGGCAATGCAGCGCGGGTGTGACGCTAGGCCTCGCCGTTGCGGCTGCCCGCATACCGGTCGGTGGCGCGGATCAGCCGGTCGAGGATGCCGGGTTCGGAAAAGGCATGGCCCGCCCCCTCGATCAGGTGGAAGTCCGCTTCGGGCCAGGCCCGATGCAATTCCCAGGCGTAGCGCGCGGGGCAGGGCATGTCGTAGCGGCCATGCACGATCGTTCCCGGAATGCCGTGGAGCTTGTGCGCGTCGCGCAGCAGCTGCCCCGGCTCGAGCCAGCAGCCATGGACGAAATAATGCGTCTCGATCCGCGCGAAGGCGAGCGCGAACGCGTCCTCGTCATGATGTGCGGACAGCGCCGGATCGGGGAGCAGGGTGATCGTCTCGCCCTCGAACACGCTCCAGGCGCGCGCTGCCGCGATCCGGTCCTCGCGCGGGCCGGTGGTGAGGCGGCGGTGATAGGCGGCGAGCAGGTCGCCGCGCTCGCCCTCGGGGATCAGGGATGCGAAGCGCTCGTATTTGTCGGGGAACATCTGCGACACGCCGAACTGGTAGAACCAGTCGAGCTCGGGCTTCGTGCAGGTGTAGATGCCGCGCAGGACCAGCTCGCTCACCCGGCCGGGATGCGTCTGGGCATAAGCGAGCGCGAGGGTCGAGCCCCAGGAGCCGCCGAACACCAGGCATTGATCGACCCCGGCCAATTCGCGCAGCCGCTCGATATCCGCGACGAGGTGCCAGGTGGTGTTGGCGTCGAGGCTGGCATGCGGCGTCGATCGCCCGCAGCCGCGCTGGTCGAACAGCAGCACGTCGTAGCGCGCGGGATCGAACAGCCGGCGATGGGTGGGCGAGATGCCGCCGCCCGGTCCGCCATGCAGGAAGACGGCGGGCTTGGCCCCCGGCGTTCCCGAGCGCTCGTAATAGATGGCGTGGCCATCGCCGACGTCGAGCATCCCCGACGCATAGGGTTCGATCTCGGGATAGAGGGTGCGCAATGTCATGGGGCGGTTGTGGAGGCTGCGGGGCGCAATGGGAAGCCGCCTTCCAACCCATGGCAGCCCGGCTTGCAAGGTTGGAATTGATTTGCTTGCATCGACCAGCCGCATGGCGGCCGCTCTTTGATCGCGTTGATTCGCCGGGTTCAATGAGATCCCCTGACCGCTGCGGACAAAGGCAACGAAGTTGACAGAATGAATCGCGCTTCCCGCAACTTTGTCAACTTCGCGGCAGCTTGCTGCGCATCGACAATTTCCCCTTCCCACCCATTCGCGTCTCAGCATCACGGCAATGAAAGCGGTCAGGCCCCTAGCGGCCCATTGTCCGCCGTTCGCACCGGCGGCTCGATGCCGATCGCGCGAGCCCCCGTAACGCCACCCGGCACTGACTCGATATTCGTGAGTCACGCCTGCGCCGGTCCGTTCGCGCATCTCCTATAATGGGATCGAATACCGCCTTTCCGGGCGGTCTGGATCATAGGGGTCGCGTTCATGCTCTCTTTCCGCCGGTTGATGATTGCGCCGAAGCTGTTGACTATCGCGGGGGTGCTGATCGCTTCCCTCTTCGTCGCCGGGTTCGCGGTGGTGATCGTGCAGGCGTCGAACAGCGTCACGGGCCTTTCCCAGGATTCGGCGGACGCCCAGGCCGACGCGATATCGAAGCAGCTTGCCGGCGAGATCGGCACGGTCGATGCGACGGTCCGGTCGATGAGCGCATCCCTGGCCACGCTCCACCGCTCGGGCGTGCGCGACCGCGACATCGCGATGTCGGTGCTCAAGCCGAACATCGACGCGTCCCCGCTCGCGCTGGCGAGCTGGTTCTTCGAGGAGCCGCTCGGCTTCGATGGACAGGCGGCACCGGGCCGTTCCGGATCGACGCCCGCCGGGGCTTTCATGCCCTATTGGATCAAGCGCGACGGCCAGGTCCTGATGGAGCCCAACGTGGAGGCGGGCCTCTATTCGGCGGACTATTACAAATTGTCGCGCGAGAGCGGCAAGGCGGCCCTGACCGAGCCCTATACCTATGAGACCGGCGGCAAGGTCATCACCATGACCTCGGTCACCTACCCGGTCGTGTCGAGCGGCAAGGTTATCGGTGTCGCCGGGATCGACATCGCGCTGACCGACATCTCCACGCACCTCAACCAGATCAAGCCCTTCGGCACCGGCCGGGTCATGCTGCTGTCGCAATCCGCGCTATGGGTCGCGCATCCCGATGCCGCCGCCCGGATGAAGCCCTATGCCGATGCCGGCGCCGATGCGGTCAAGCAGGCGCTGACCACCGGCGAGACGCAGCGCATCGAGATGCAGGGGCCGGACGGCGACATCGTCCGCACGATCCGGCCGCTCCGGCTGCCCGCGCTCAATGCGACCTGGGCCGTGGTGATGGACGTGCCGGTTGCGGCGCTGGGTGCGCCCGCGAAGCACCTCGCCTGGCAGCTCGTGCTGGTGGGCGTGCTGGTCCTGGCAGCGGTCATCGCCGGCCTCTTCTACGCCGTCCGCGCCATTGTCGGCCGTCCGCTGGGCGCGCTCAGCGTCACGGTGGACCGTCTGGCCAAGGGCGGGGCTCAGTCGCTTCCCTATCTCGAGCGCGAGGATGAGATCGGCACGCTCGCCCGCGCCTCGGACGTCTTTCGCCAGGCCAGCGAGGACCGCGCCAGGGCAGACGCCCTGGCTGCCGCGGAGCAGAAGCAGGTGGTGGACACCGTGTCGGCCCATCTGGAAGCGCTGGCCGGAGGAGATCTGACGACCGAGATCGATGCGGCGTTCCCGCCCGCCTATGCGGCGCTCAAGAGCAACTTCAACAAGGCGCTCGGCGCGCTGCGCGGCCTGATCGGCAAGGTCACGGAAAGCGCGGCGACGATCCGCACCGGCTCGCACGAGATCGCCGGGGCCTCGGAGGATCTCGCCCGCCGGACCGAAGCCAGCGCGGCGAGCCTCGAAGAGACGTCCGCTGCGGTCACGCAGATCGATGGCCGCCTGAAGGCTACCGCCCAGGCCGCCGGACGGACCGTCGCGCGCGCCGACGATGCGATCGCCACGGTGGCGGACGGGCGGGAGATCGCCAGCGAGACGGTGCAGGCGATGACCCGCGTCTCGGAGAGCGCCAAGGGCATCGACGATGTGATCGAAGGCCTGGACAAGATCGCGTTCCAGACGCGCGTGCTGGCGATGAACGCCGCGGTGGAAGCGGGTCGCGCCGGTGAGGCGGGACGCGGGTTCGCGGTGGTCGCCGATCTGGTCAGCGCGCTTGCGATGCGTGCCGAGGAAGAAGCCGGCCGCGCTCGCGACCAGCTCACCGCCGCGCAGCACGATATCGTGACCGCGGTGGAGATGGTGCGGAAGGTGGACGGCGCGCTTGCCGGCATCTCGAACGACGTCGCCGAGGTGCACAGCCTGCTGGGCCAGATGGCGACGGACAATCAGGCCCAGTCGACCGCGATCAGCCAGATCAGCGTCGCGATCGGCACGATGGATCAGGCGACTCAGCAGAATGCGGCGATGGTGGAACAGACATCAGCCGCCGCACGCAACCTGACGACGGAAGTTCAGGCGCTCTCGCAACAGGCGATGCACTTCAAGGTCGATAGCGGTTCCCGCGGCGGCGCGAATGGCAGGATCGCCAAGGGTGGTGTCTGGCCGGTCGCGGCCTGATCAGGCCGGGCGATCCCCTCCGCGATCGTCCAGCCGGAAATGGAACATGCGGCTGGGGCCGTCTTCGGGAACGACATAGAGGTCCCGGCCTTCGATCGCCATGCCTTCGCCGGTATAGGGGCCGCCGCGGCCGATCGGGCGGATCGGGCCGATCGCGCCCGCGCGCAGCGTCCGCACGACCTTCATCGACGGCCAGTCGATCCAGTCGACCGCGCCGCTCCACGGGGTGATCGCGCCGCCGGCGACCAGCTGGTTGCCGACGAACTTCATGTCCTGATGGCGCGTGGCCGAGGGATTGGGGACGACCCGCGGCGCCGCGGGTTTCGAAAGATCGAAGACGTAGAGCAGGCGGCCGTCCCAATTGCCGGCCACCAGCGTGTCGCCCGATGCGGCGACGAAGCCGAGATGGTCGGCGACGGGGATTTTCCGCCGCACCTCCAGGCTGTCCGCATCGACCTCGACCAGGATCGCCGAACTGCGCGCCCGGTATTCGGCGACCGGAACCCAGATCGAGCGCCCGGACAACGAGATGCCGCCGGGATGGTAGCGGGCGCCGTCGGTCAGCTCGAGACGGCGCAGGAACTTGCCCGAACGCCGGTCGAACGCGTGAAGATACGCCTTGCGGTTCGCTTCGTCGACCGAAGTGACCCAGATGCGGTTGCGTTCGAGCTCGAGCCCCTGGACATGGAACAGCTCGCCGTCGAGCCGGAGTTCGCCGATGCGGCGCGCATCTTCGATGGGTCCGTCGAACCGGTCGGGCGCGGCAGCGGTCGAGAGGGTCGCCAGTACCAGCAGCGGCAGGCCGGATCGCATCGCCCTGCCGATCATCTGGACCTTGCGGATCATCTGACGTGCCCCCGAATGCCGCTGTCCGGGGCCCCTTCGCAGATTCATGTGTCAGAAAAGGCAAAGCGCCGTTTCAGTTTTGCTGCACTGCAAGGGGACGGATGCCCGCTCGAATCGGCGCTTTTTCAAAGCTGGCGCTGGACTTAGCCCTTGCCGGGCAGGTAGGTTTCGCGCCGTCCTGCAAGGGGAAGGATCGATGAAGCATTTCGCACGCGCCGCCGCGGTTCTCGCACTGGCGCTCGCGCCGATCGCCGCCTGGGGGGATTCCAGCCCGCAGGTCGTGCTTGCCACGCCGGGCATGGGCGATGGCGCGATCGAGCGGTTCACGATCCGGTTCAGCGCGCCGATGGTGCCACTGGGCGATCCGCGCGCCGCGGCGCCGGCCAAGGTCACCTGTCCGGTCGGCGGCGAGGGACGCTGGGTCGACCAGCAGACCTTCGTCCATGAATTCGCCAGCCCGCTCCCCGGCGGGACGGTGTGCGAGTTCGAGCTCAACGAGAAACTGAAGGGCCTGTCGGGCTATGCGGTCGCCGGATCGCGGACCTTCAAGGTCGATGCCGGCGGGCCGACGGTGAAGGGCATGCTGCCGAGCCGCTATGGCGGGCAGATCGAGGAGGACCAGGTCTTCCTGATCGGCACCAACATGCCAGCGACGCGCGCCTCGATCGCGGCCGGCGCCTATTGCGCGGTCGAGGGGCTGGGCGAGCAGATCCCGGTCGAGGTGCTCGATGCCGAGCTGCCCGGCAAGCTGATCAAGGACCTCAACCCCGAGCGCTGGGAAGTCCGCAACTTCCTCAACGATTCGGGCATCGCCGAAAAGCTGCCCGACAATGACGCCGACCGCGCCAAGGCGCTGGCGAGCGTGGTGGCGGTGAAATGCGGCCGCCCGCTGCCGCCGGGACGCGACGTCTCGCTGGTGTGGGGCGCATCGATCGCGGGCGCGGGCGGCAAGACCGCTGGCGCCGAGCAGCGCTTCGACTTCACCGTGCGCAAGCCGTTCACCGCGCGCTTCGAATGCTCGCGCGTCAACCCCCAGGCGGGTTGTTCGCCGGTGCAGGAGGCGTGGGTGCGCTTCTCTGCGCGCGTCCCCAAGGACTTGGCGGAACAGGTCCGCATCGAGCTGCCCGACGGCAAGAAGCTGGCGCCCGAACTGTCCGACGACGACAAGCGGGCGAACACCGTCAGCGACCTGAAGTTCAAGGCGCCGCTACCGGCATCGACCACCGCCAAGCTCGTCCTGCCCGCCGGGGTCAAGGACGAGAGCGGGCGCGTGCTCGCCAATGCCGAGCGTTTCCCGCTGGAAGTCCGGTTCGACGAGGCGCCGCCGCTGGTGAAGTTCGCAGCACCCTTCGGGATCATCGAGGCGCAGGAGGGCGGCATCCTGCCGGTCACCGTGCGCAACGTCGAAGCCTCGCTTCAGGGCAAGGGGCTGTCGGTCGCCGGCCAGCATATGCGCGTCGACGCCGCGGACGGCGTGATCGCCAAATGGCTGCGCAACATCGACAAGGCCGACGACTATGATGTCGATGAGATCAAGCGCGGCGAAGAGACGGTCCGGATCAACCAGACCGGTGCCAAGTCGATCCTGCCGCAGGGCCTTGGCACCGCGCTCGAGCCGATCGCGCTGCCCGGCAAGGGCAAGGCGTTCGAGGTCGTCGGAATCCCGCTCAAGAAGCCGGGATTCTATGTCGTCGAGCTGGCCTCGCCGCAACTCGGCCAGGCGCTGCTCGGTCGCAACGCGCCGCGTTACGTCGCGGCGGGCGCGCTCGTCACCAACATGGCGGTGCATTTCAAATGGGGCCGCGAAGGCTCGCTCGCCTGGGTGACCTCGCTCGACAGCGGCAAGCCGGTGAGCGGCGCGGCGGTGCAGGTCACCGACAGCTGCACCGGCGCAGTACTGGCCAAGGGCACTACCGACGATATGGGCCGCCTCGCGGTCAAGCAGGGCATTCCCGAGCCGCAGAGCTGGGGCAATTGCGACGATGCGAGCTCGCACCCGCTGATGGTCTCGGCGCGCAAGGGCGATGACATGAGCTTCACGCTGACCGCGTGGGGCGAGGGCATCCGCCCGTACGACTTCGACCTGCGCTATGGCTATGAGGCGGCGAACGAGATCGTCCACACGATCTTCGACCGTGCGCTGGTGCGCCAGGGCGAGGTGGTGAACATGAAGCATGTGCTGCGCCGCCCGGTGGCGCAGGGCTTCATCACCCCGGCTGGCTTTACCGGCAAGCTGAAGCTCAGCCATCGCGGATCGGACACCAGCTTCGAATTGCCGGTCACGGTCGATGCCTCGGGCACCGGCGAGACCCAGTGGAACGTGCCGCAGGGCGCGCCGATGGGCGATTACGACCTGCAGTTCGTCGGCCCGGGCAAGGACGGGGCCGAGCAGACGATCTGGACCAGCCAGTCGATCAAGGTCGACGAGTATAAACTGCCGACGATGAAGGCGTCGGTCGCGGGGCCGAAGGAGGCCGCGATCAAGCCCAAGAGCCTGCCGCTCGACCTGTTCGTCGGCTATCTCTCGGGCGGGGGTGCCTCCAACCTGCCGGTCGAGCTGCGCATCGGCTATTATGACGGCATCTCCGCGCCCAGCGGCTATGACGGCTATAGCTTTGGCGGCCGCGCGATCGCCGAGGGGACCAAGCCGCTGAACGGCGAGGGCGAGGAAGACACGGTCACGCTGCCGCCGATGCAGACGCTGCCGGTGACTTTGGGCGCTGACGGCACTGCGCGCACCAGCGTCGACATCCCCCAGACGCTCGACGGCAACAGCCAGATGCGCGTCGAGATGGACTATCAGGACGCCAATGGCGAGATCCTGACCGCATCGCGCCGCGTGCCGATCTATGCCTCGGGCGTTCAGCTCGGCATCAAGACCGACGGCTGGCTGATGAAGGAGGATGACCTCCGCCTGCGCTTCGTCGCGCTGGGGACCGATGGCAAGCCGATCAAGGGCCAGAAGGTGCAGGTCGCGCTGTACAGCCGCGAGATCCTGACCGCGCGGCGGCGGCTGATCGGCGGATTCTATGCGTACGAGAACAACGCCAAGACGACGAAGATCAGCGCGAGCTGCTCGGCATCGACCGACGAACTGGGCCTGGCGCAGTGCGCGATCGATCCGGGCGTGTCGGGCGAGGTCTATGCGGTCGCCACGACCACCGATTCGAGCGGCAACACGGCGCGCGCCGTCACTTCGGTGTGGCTGGCGGGCGAGGACGACTGGTGGTTCGGCGGCGACAATGGCGACCGCATGGACGTTATCCCCGAGCAGCAGGAGTATAAGTCGACCGACACGGCGCGCTTCCAGGTGCGCATGCCGTTCCGCAAGGCGACGGCGCTGGTGACGGTCGAACGCGAAGGCGTGATGTCGAGCTTTGTCACCGAGCTGTCGGGCGACAATCCGGTGGTCGAGGTGCCGATGCAGGGCGTCTATGCCCCCGACGTGTTCGTCTCGGTCATGGCGGTGCGCGGGCGCATCGGCGGGTGGAAATTGTGGTGGGCGGACCTTGCCCGGCGCTGGAACCTGCCCTTCTTCTCACGCGAGGGCGCGGCGCCGACCGCGATGGTCGACCTCGCCAAGCCGAGCTACCGGCTCGGCATCGCCAAGGTGAAGGTCGGCTGGGAAGGTCACCGCATGAACGTGGCGGTGAAGGCCGACAAGGAGCGGTACGCCGCGCGCGATACCGCAAAGGTCGCGCTTCAGGTCAACAACCCCGACGGCAGCGTCGCGCCGAGCGCCGATGTCGCGTTCGTCGCGGTGGACGAGGCGCTGCTCCAGCTCGCCCCGAACGAGAGCTGGGATGTGCTCGGCGCGATGATGGGCGAGCGGCCGATTTCGGTTCTCACCTCGACCGCGCAGACCCAGGTGGTCGGCAAGCGGCATTATGGCCGCAAGGCGGTCGAGGCTGGCGGCGGTGGCGGCGGCGACCTGTCGGCGCTCAACCGCGAGAATTTCCAGCCGGTGCTGCTGTGGCGCGGCAAGGTACCGCTCGACGCCAAGGGACAGGCACAGGTCGACGTGCCGCTGAGCGACGCGCTGACCTCGTTCAAGCTCGTCGCGATTGCGCTGGGCGACAAGGGCCAGAGCTTCGGCACGGGCGAGACCAGTATCCGCAGCGCGCAGGATCTGTCGATCTTCGCGGGCATCCCGCCGCTGGTGCGCAACGGCGACTTCTTCTCGGCCGGGTTCACGCTGCGCAACGGCTCGGACAAGGCGATGAAGGTGACGGCCAGTGTCGAGCTGTCGCCCAAGGTGGCGCAAGGCCGCGACCTGACGGTCGAGATTCCGGCGGGCGGCGCGGTGCCGATCGCGTGGAACCTCACTGCACCCGGCGGCTTCGACAAGCTCCAGTGGAAAGTCACGGCGAAGGACGAAAGCGGCAAGGCGAACGACGCGATCACCGTGAGCCAGGAGATCGCGCCGGCGGTGCCGGTCGAGACCTGGGCCGCGACGCTGGTGCGCGTGGGCGAAGGCGGACCGGTGGCGATCCAGCCGCCGGCGGGCGCGCTGCCCGGCTTCGGCAACGTCTCGATCCTGCTCAGCGACACGCTCGCCCCGCCCTTGCAGGGCGTGCGCGACTATATGGCGGCCTATCCCTATGGCTGTTTCGAGCAGCGCACCTCGCGCGCGATCGTGCTTGGCGACATGGGCGAATGGAACCGCCTGTCGGGCGAGATGCCGGTCTATCTCGATAGCGACGGGCTGCTGCGCTACTTCCCGTCGGACAGCCTGCGCGGGTCGGAGGCGCTGACCAGCTATATCCTGTCGATCACGGCGGAGGCCGGCTTGCCGATCCCCGACGGCCCGCGCGCGCGGATGATCGAGGCGCTGAAGGCGGTGCTCGACGGGCGGCTGCGGCACGAGGACTATGGCGATGTCCGGCTCCAGAAGGTCGCGGCGTTTGCGGCGCTGGCGCGGCAGGGTGCGGCCAATGCTGCCATGCTCGGCCAGATCGGCATGACCCCGCAGGACATGCCGACCTCGACCCTTGCCGATTACATCGCCGCGCTGGGCAAGGTGCCCGGCCTCGCCAACGGTGCACAGCTGCGCGCCGCGGCAGAGGGCGTGCTCAAGACCCGGCTGGTCTATGAAGGCACGCGCATCGACCTTTCCGACAAGGCCAACACCGCATGGTGGATGATGTCGTCGGGCGACGAATCGGTGCTCAAGGCACTGGCTGCGACGCTCGGCCGTCCGAGCTTCTCGGGCGAGGGGCCGAAGATGATGGTCGGCGCCGCCTTCCGCCAGCAGCGCGGGCATTGGGACACGACCGCGGCGAACGCCTGGGGCGTGATCGCCGCGCGCAGGTTCGGACAGGTCTATCCGGCGAGCGCGGTGGCGGGGATCACCACCGCATCGCTGGCTACGCAGAGCGTGACGCGGAGCTGGCCGCTGCCCGATCCGCAGCGCAGCTTCGTCATGGCGCTGCCCGCGGTCGGCCGCCAGACGCCGCTGACGCTCACCCAGTCGGGCGGGGCGGGGCCATGGGCTGTGGTTCAGGTCAAGGCGGCGGTGCCGCTGACCCAGCCGCTGAGTGCGGGCTACAAGCTGACCCGCAAGACCGAGGTGGTTCAGGCCAAGACGCAGGGCACGCTGACGCGCGGTGACGTGATCCGCGTGACGCTGACGGTGGAGGCGAGCGCCGACCGCAATTGGGTGGTGATCAACGATCCCGTCCCGGCGGGTGCGACGGTGATCGGATCGCTGGGCGGCCAGTCCGAAATGCTGGCCGAGGGCGGCGAGACCGCCGGGTCGCAGCCCAGCTATGTCGAGCGCGGACGCGATGCTTGGCGCGGCTATTTCGCCTGGCTGCCGCGCGGCACGCATACGGTGACTTACGTGATGCGGCTCAACGCCGCGGGCCGGATGCAGCTGCCGCCGTCGAAGGTCGAGGCGATGTACTCGCCCGAGATCCGCGCGGCGGTGCCGAACCAGCCGATGGTGATCGCGCAGCGGTGATGGGCCGGCGATCCGAGTGTGCGTAGCATCGGCAAAACCCTGACCGTCACCCCGGCCTTGTGCCGGGGTCCACGGCTCCCCGGGCAGTGGCATCGCCCCTCTCGCTCCGCGCCTGCCTCCCGGTCCACCCCGGCACGGGACCGGGGTGACGGGTATTAACGGGGTGGACTGGTCCATCCTCCGGCAGCGTGCCCGCGCCCTTTGGTCGTGGCTCGAAGCTCCGACCCATCGCGTCTGGTGGACCGGGCCCCGCATCGCCATCGCCGCGATCCTGAGCCTCAGCGCGCTCTATGCCGCCGTCGACTTCGCCACGCGCCCGCCGCATCTGCCGCGCCATGCCGCGACGGTCGCCGCGTGGAAGCCGTCCGAGGCCTGGCTGTACGACCGCGAGGGCCGGCTGCTCGATTCGGCGCGAGTCGATTTCCAGGCGCGCCGCCTTGCCTGGGTTCCGCTCGACAAGGTCGCGCCGCAAGCGGTCGAGGCGCTGGTCGCGGCGGAGGACAAGCGATTCCGTGATCATGACGGGATCGACTGGTGGTCGGTCGCGGGGTCGATCCGCGACCGGATCGAGGGACGGCGCGCGCGTGGCGCCTCCACGCTTTCGATGCAGGTCGCGGCCTATCTGTCGCCCGATCTTGCCGCGCCCGGATCGCGCGGGCTGCGCGACAAGCTCCGCCAGATGCGCGCGGGTGCTGCGATCGAACGCATCTGGAGCAAGGACCAGATCCTTGAGGCCTATCTGAACCTTGCGGGCTTTCGCGGCGAGGCGCAGGGAATCGGTGCCGCCGCGCTCGGGCTGTTCGGCAAGACGCCCGATGCGCTGACCCGCGACGACGGGCTGCTGCTCGCGGCGCTGCTGCCCAATCCTTCGGCGGGCGCAGCGGAGGTGTCGCGGCGGGCCTGCGCCCTGTCGCGAGACAGCGATTGCTCGCGCTTTGCAGGCGCCGCCGCGTCGATGCTGGGTCCGGCGCGCAGCCTCGCGCTCGATCCGGGGCTCGCGCCGCACCTTTCGAACCGCCTGCTGACTCAGCCTGGGCTCCGCGTGGAAACCACGATCGATGCGCGGATCCAGCGGCTCGCGATCCGCGCGCTGCGCCGCCAGCTCCAGGGGCTGGGCGGGACACGTGCGCGGGACGGCGCGGTGATCGTCGCGGACAATGCGACGGGCGAGATTCTCGCCTGGGTCGGCGGGATCGGCGGGGCTTCGACCGCGCCCTCGGTCGATGGCGCCAACAGCTATCGCCAGGCCGGATCGACGCTGAAGCCCTTCCTCTACGCGCTGGGACTTGAGAAGGGGTATCTGACCCCGGCCTCGATCCTCGACGATTCGCCGGTTCAGCTCGACACCGCGTCGGGCCTCTACGTGCCGCAGAATTACGATCGCGCCTTCAAGGGGCCGGTGAGTGCGCGCGCGGCGCTGGCGGGGTCGCTGAACGTGCCGGCGGTGCGGACGCTGCTGCTGACCGGGGTCGAGCCGTTCCGCGACCGGCTGTGGGACACCGGCTATCGCGGCCTCACCGAAAGCGGCGAATATTACGGCTACAGCCTGGCGCTCGGCTCGGCCGAGGTGACGTTGGTCGAGCAGGCGGCGGCGTTCCGCAGCCTTGCGCGTGGCGGGCGCTGGTCGGCGCTCCATGTCCGCAAGGACGCGACGGTCGATCCGGACCGTGCGACCACCACCCCGCAGGCGGCCTGGCTGGTCGCCGACATGCTCGCCGATCCCAATGCCCGCGCCGGCACCTTCGGCATGGATTCGGCGCTGCGCCTGCCTTTCTGGGCGGCGGTGAAGACCGGAACGTCGAAGGCGATGCGCGACAATTGGTGCGTCGGCTTCACCGACCGCTACACGGTCGCGGTTTGGGTCGGGAACCTCGAGGGTGATCCGATGCGCGCAGTCTCAGGCACCAGCGGCGCCGCACCGGTCTGGCGCGACGTGATGATGGCGCTCCACGCCCAGGTGCCGGGCCGTGCACCCGCCCAACCCGCGGGGATCGAGGCGCGGGCGATCCGATTCACCGGCAATGTCGAGCAGCCCCGCCGCGAATATTTTCTCGCTGGAACCGGGATGAGCGAAGTGGTGGTGGCACCGGCCGCATCACGGCGCCCGCGCATCGTCAGCCCCGTCTCGGGCAGCGTCTATGCGCTCGACCCCGACATCCCGGTCGAGCGGCAACGGATGGCGATCACCGTCTCGGGCGAGGTGACAGGGCACCGGCTCCAGCTCGATGGACGCGATCTGGGGCCTGCAGGCGCCCGGCCGATGATTCTGGCGGGTCCGGGACAGCATCGGCTGCGGTTGGTCGATCCCGGCGGGCGCGTGGTCGATCAGTTGCTGTTCACGGTGCGCTGAGCGGGCAAGCTCTGCATCCGGAGCCTTTGCCGCCGTGCCGACCTGTTGCCACTGGGACACGGACCGCGGGAAAGAGCCCGGCTTCGGACGCATCCGCGAAGGTGAATCGAACCAAAACGATTCCCGCGCGTTGCGGCAAATGGTCCTACCCTTTCGGGGCCGAAACATGAGTAGGCCGCGCCGGCAGCGTATCCCGCCGGCGCGGCCATTTTTTCTAGGTTGCGGTGCCGGCACCGCGATCCGCGCTTACCAGAAGAAGTTGCGGATCACCCGGACGACATAGCCGCGGCGGGTATCGACCAGCAGCACGTCGTCATAGTGGCGCACCCAGCGCTGCCAGCGGCCCGCCGGGGGCAGGCGGTACCGCCACGGATCGCTGATGAAATAGCGGCTGCCGTAGTAATGCGGGGCGATCCGCGATCCGTCGCGGAAGCCATAATAACGGAACGGGGCGCGCCACTGGCCGCGCGAATAGACGCCGCGATTGCGGTCACGCCAGCCGCGCCAGTCGTCATTGCCCCAACGGCGGTTGCGATCGTGCACCGAATCGCGCAGGTCGCGGCGGGCGTCGCGCACGTCCTCGCGCTCGCGGCGAACGTCGCGCGCGGAGCCATAGCGCTCGGCGCGGCGCAACTCGCGCTGCTCCTCACGCAGCTGCTCGCGGTCACGGCGGACCTCGCGATTGCTCTGGGCGTTGGCAGTCATCGGCGCCATGGCGGGCATGGCGACCGCGGCGATCAGCGCCGAGATCATGAGCTTCTTCTTCATCACAGCTCCTCCTTGGTTCGGGCCGGAAGCGATCCGGCGTGATCCGGGATGTAGAGCCGCCTGACTGAACGCCCCGAAAATGGGGCGGTCAGCAAAATGAAAGGCTTACGGCGCCTACGGGCCGCTTGGTCCGGGCCCGGTACCGGGTGCGCCGACGGTGCCGATATTGCCGAACAGATCCTCGAAGAAGCCACGCTCGCGGCCCAGCGTCGGGGTCTTCTTGTTCGACGGATTGATCGACGCGACCTGTTCGACCCCGGTGCGGGTCACTTCGGTGACGTTGCCCTGTGCATCGAAGCTGATGCGCAACGTGGTCTGCTCGCGCGGCTTGGGGTTGTTGAAGGCATAGTTGCGGGTGTTGCGGCCCACATAATACCATTCGCCCTGATTGAACTGGCTGGTCAGCGTCGGCTTGCCCAGTGTCGCCAGCACCGATTCGCGATTGTCCACGCCCGGCTGAACCGAGTTCACCAGATCGGAGTCGACGACATATCCCTGATAGCCGCGAAGCGGCGCGCAGGCGCCGGTTGCCAGAAGCGCGGCACCGCAAGCGGCGGTAAGAAGGGCACGGGCGGAAATCATCAAACTCACTCTCCCAGGGCGGGCGGGCCCATGACGGACGGCGCTATGCATTGCATCGCAGGCCGTTCGCCTCAATATGCGCCCGCGCTCGCGCAAACAAGTCACGCGGGACATGGTAATTGCCGCCGTTTCAGCGGCGGACGGGTAATTGCCGCCGATTTCGCGGCGGACGGAGCATATGAACATGGGATTGTGGCAACGGCTGGCCGGACGCAAGGCGGAAAATCCCGCGGCGGCGCTCTATCAGGCCGTCGTGGCGCGCGGACGCGCGCCGCACTGGTATGAAGCAGGCGCGGTGCCCGACACGGTCAACGGCCGGTTCGACACGATCGCGAGCGTGCTCGCCGTGGTGCTGCTGCGCCTGGAGGCGGAGCCGGCAGCGGCGGAAACGGTCGCGCGGCTGATCGAATGTTTCGTCGACGACATGGACGGCCAGCTGCGCCAGTTCGGCGTCGGCGACGTCGTGGTCGGCAAGCGGATGGGCAAGATGATGGGGCTGCTCGGCGGACGGCTGGGCGCCTATCGCGATGCACTGGTCGCGGGGACCGAGCCATTGGAGGGCGCCTTGCTGCGCAACCTCTACCGTGCCGAGGATCCCGGCGAAGCCGCGCTGGCGCACAGCGCGGGCGAACTGCGTGCGCTGCATATCGCGCTGGCGCAGGTCGAGCTTGATGCGCTGATGGCCGGGCGCCTGGCGGCATGACCCCGGAATTCTCCCGGCCCCGGCGGCTCGACACGATCGGCGCGGGCGAGAGCCAGGTGCGCGTCGAGGCCGATGCCGCCGAACGCGGTGCGCTGGCTCGCCGGTTCGGGCTGATCGCGATCGACACGCTGGTTGCCGATTTCGTGATCCGGACCGACGCGGCGGGGATCATCGCGCGCGGCCATCTGTCGGGCGCCGTGGTTCAGCCGTGCAGCGTCACCGGCGATCCGGTTCCGCAAAGGATCGAGGAAGATTTCGCGATCCGCTTCGTTCCCGAAGGCGATGAGAGCGTGGACGAGATCGAGCTCAGCGAAGATGATTGCGATACCGTCTTCTACACCGGCGGCGCGATCGACCTTGGCGAGGCCGCGGCGGAAACGCTGGCTCTGGCGCTCGACCCGTTTCCGCGCAGCCCTGGCGCCGCGGCAGCGCTGCGCGAGGCCGGCGTGCTGAGCGAGGAAGAGGCCGGGCCGTTTGCGGCTTTGGCAAAGCTCAAACAGCCCAAGCCCTGATCGGGTTTGGCCCTAGCGGATCGGCGTGAATGGCGGCCGCGCTGCGAGATAGGCGCGCGCGGGTTGGTCGAACGGAAAGCCCTGTACCGCGAGGCCGCCGAGCAGGCGGCGGACGTTCTGGAGACTCGCATCACCGACCGCCTGAGCGGCCGGATGAGCGAGCCAGGCGCCATTGACGCGAAACCCGCTTCGGATGCGCACAAGCTGACCGGTCAAGGCCATGGCTGACAGATGCCGGTGGGCAGTGACGGGCGTCACCCCGATCATTCGCGCCACTGCTCGCGACGAAACCGGTCTGTCGGCGCGGCTAAAGGCGTCGCCGACCCGGTTGCCGCGGCAGTTCGCGGCGATCACCGTGGAGAACAGGACCAGATCGAGCCAGTTGGCGTGCCGTTCACGGTTGGTCTGCAGCACCGCGAGCATGATATCGACCCCAGTGCGTACCCCGTTCGCCATTTCGTACGGCGCCCCGATTCGAGGCGGTGGGAGGGCTTCGCCGGCGGCGGCCAGATCTTCGACGAAACGCACGAAGCAATCGTGCGACCAGCGCAACAAATGCGCGATCCGCGGACGCCGGAGTCCCTCCACCGTCACATGGATACGGTTGCCGCTCCGGACGCACAGCCCGTCCTCGATCAGCGCGTTCACATGCCGGCGGATCGTTTCATAGGGACGCCCCAGCGATGCGGCGAGCGCGTGGGCGGAGGTGGGGACCATCGCCGATGCGTCGGAATCCGACAGCCCTGCCACTCGCGCGGCCAGCGTGTAGATGATGAATCGGTCGATCCGGCCGCCGAACACGCGAACCCCGAGTGCGAGCAGGCTGGTCTGCAGCTCGGCCAGATGGCGCGTTGCGGCGCGGACCTGAGCGATCGGCATTTCCGCCATATCGTCCCTTTCGGGAAGCGCGGCGGTGTCCTCTGTCAGCCGCATCGGCCAGGTCTGTCTGGGGCAGGGTCTTGCGGTGCCTTTGGGGGCACAGGGTTCGCCGCAATGGCAGGGTCAGATAACGCCAGGCACATGATCCACTAGAACGCAGCCTGTGCCCGATCGGTTGCCGAGTCAAAGCATCAGCCACCCGAGTTGGTGACGTTCAACGTTTTTGGGTAGCCGCCTCCGGCATCGAGTCGATCCACTGCGAGAGCAGGCTGATGCCTTCGTCATGCGCGGTCGCGCGGCCAAGCTCGGGCATGGCGATGCCGGGATCCGTGCTGCGCAGGCGGTAGATCAGGATCGAGGCGTCGGCATCGCCCGGCGCGATCGCGAACTCGCGCCCGCCGCTGCCCCGTCCTGCCGCGACCGGCCGCTTGCCGATGCCGATCGTCACCGCTTCCTTGCGGTCGAGCTCGAGGAACAGGCCCGAGTTGGAGGCAGCACCCGCCGGATTATGGCAATGCGCGCAGTTGATCTCGAGATAGGCGCGCGCACGGGCGTCGAGCGGCGCCTTGGGATCGTCCCATCGGGCGACGCGCGGGGCATCTGCCGGGGCGCGGTCGAGCAGGCCGGCGGCGACCAGCGTCTGGAGCTGTCCGCCATGGTTGAGATAGCGCGCCTTGGCCCCGATCGGGACGATCTGCCCGGACAGCGCGTGGCAATCCTTGCACTGGTTCTGGTTTGGCACGGCGTAGCTGATCTGGCGCGGCTTGCCCGAAGGATCGGTGAAGGCGACCGCCAGCCGCGTGCCCGCGCGCTTCAGCACCGCGTCGGTGCCCTCGGCGTTCCAGACATAGGGGATCGCGACCCAGCCCGACGCGCGGCGCAGCAGAAGCCGGGTTTCGAGCGGCCGGAACGCGGCGCCTTCGCCATAGCCGAAGGTCTTGATGAGGGCGCTGCCGACCGGGAAGTCGATCGCCTTCGCCGGGTCATAGGCCGCCTTCGCGCCGGCGGGGACGTAGATGAAGCGCTGCTTGACCGTATAGTCCGAGAACAGCGCGGTCTCGAGACCGTAGCCGATCACGCGCGGCGCGGGCGTGCGCTTCACGAGGTCGGTGAAAAAGCCATAGTCGGAGAGCTTCGCCGGATAGCCCTCCGCGGTGATCGCGGCATCGCTGACCTGGGCCGGCTGTTGTTGTGCCGCGGCGGCGACGAAGGCGGTGGCGGCGAGTGCGAACAGGATGGCGCCTGGGTTCATGCCGGCCCCTGCCGCTTGCAGCCGCATGGCGGTTCCCCTGCGAGAGCAGGGGGCAAGAGCCGCGCAGGGCGTCGCGTGGCATCCCGGGCTCCTGCGTTCGCAGGGGAACTGCAGATCGGGAGGGGCATCGCTATTTCGCCGCGGCCTCCATCTCGGCCGGCAGCGTCACCGGGGCTGGCTGCGGCACGTCAGCGCCGTTCAACTCGACCTTGGACGGCTTGGCGCTGTCGGTCGATGCGCCGAGCGCGAGGCCGAGGCCGAGAACGGGCACAGGGTCTGCGACGCGCAGGCCGAGTTCGGCGACCTTCCCGGTGCCGTCCCACCACACCGGCGGGGCGTTGCCGCCGAATGCCGCGGTCAGGAAGCCGCCGCCCGGCACGTCGGGCGCAAAGCCCGCGCGGCCATGGCGGTTGCCCGACACGATGATGCGGCGGGGGTAGGGATTGTACTTCGCATCCTCGAACTTGGGGCGGTAGGAGATGATCATCACGTTCGCCGTGGCATGGTCCGACAGGTCGTTGTCGAAGACATGGACACCGTCATTGGCCATCACCAGCACGCCGGTTCCCTTGGGCACGGTCGCGACGATATTGCCCTTGGGGGCGAAGTTCGGCGTGTCGTTGGCGAACACCTTGTTGCCGAACACGCGCACGCCGCCGCCGTTCATGCGGGGCAGATTGGGCAGGTCGAACACCAGGATCCCGCCGGTATTGCCGGTGGCGGTGTTGCCATGGACGTCGGCCATGTTGCTGTTCTCGATCTCGATTCCCGCGACATTCTGGGACACGGTCGAGTTGCGCACCACGATCCGTTCGGACTGGCCGACATAGATTCCCGCGTCCGACGCGCCCTTCACCGTCACGCCATCGACCAGGATGGTGTGGCTCGAGACGGGATAGACGCCATAGGCGCCGTTGGTCGCCTTGGGCCCCCCGGTCCATTCGACGCGGATGTCCTTGTAGACGATGCGGTTCGCCTCCTTGGACTTGATCCCGTCGCCCTTGCTGTCCTCCACCGCAAAGCCGCGCAGCACGACATCGTCGGAGGTGACGAGCAGGCCTTCGCCCGCGCCGAGCTGGCCCTTGAAGCTCAATACCGTCTTGTCAGGGCCCGCGCCCCGCACCGTTACCTTGTCGACGTCGAGGCTGAGGCCGTCGGTCAGCTCGAACCGGCCCGCGCCGATCTGGACGACATCGCCCGGCTTGGCGTCGAGCAGCGCCTCCTGCAGCCGCTCCTGTGCATTGGGGCCGGCGGGAACGTCGATCGTCTTGGCGACCGCGGCGGACGACGCAACGGCAAGCAACGCAACGGTGACGGTGCGGATCATGGGCCTCTCCTGTTTTGAGGCCAGCTTACCCGGTCCGAAGCGTCCGTCCAGTCACTAACATGCCTGTCAGTTACTCGCGCGCGTCGCCCGGCATCTCGTCCTCGGCGCGCGCCAGTTCCTTCGGCTTGCGCTTCTCGAAGATCGCGGCGAGCTTTGCCTTGGTCGCGTCGTCCAGGTCCTTCGATGCGGCCGGGAACATCTCTTCCTCCTCCTCGTCGATATGATGGAGGTAGCGGTCGCGCATCGTCTTGAAGCGGGTGAGCCAGCCGGACGAGCTCATCTCCATCTCGACCAGCTCGCCCAGCATGTCGTCGACCTCCTTGTGCTCGGACACCGAATGGCGCGCATCGTCGCGCAGGTCGGGGTCGGCGAGCATCGTCGCGTAGAGCGATTCTTCCTCGGCGGCGGCGTGCGCCTGAAGCTCGAGCCGCAATTCCTCGAACAGCGTGCGGCGCTCCTCGCTGTCGCCGCTGGTTTCGGCGATCGCGTCGAGCAGCTTGCGCTGACGGTCGTGGTCGCGCTTCAACTCCGCGAAGATCCGGTCGTCGGCCATCGGTACATCTCCTTCTGGCGCTTCAACCGGTCAGGCCGGGCGAGGTTTCAGGCGCGAATCATTCTCACGCGCTTTCAAGGATTTCCTGCCGCCACGCCCGGGCCAGCAGCACCACGAGCCCGCCGGCCAGCGCGAAATAGAGACCAAGCCCCACCCACGGCGACCAGCCCCAGAACTCGTTGGGGAGGGTGCGGATGTCGCCGTTCAGGAACATGGGCAGGATATGCTGCGTCACCGGGGCCGGGTAGAAATGCGGCGCCTGCACGTCGGCGGCGGTGATGGCGAGGTTGATCGCGACGCTGGCGGCCAGAAAGCCGCCGCCCAGCCATTTTTCCGCCCGGCTCGCGCCCGCCCAGAAGGCGGCGAGGCCGATGGCAAGATAGGCGACGGCCGGGAGTGCGTGGCGCGGACCGGTCGCGTTGCCGCCGTCCCAATAGACATAGGCGGCGTTATAGAGCAGCGCGATCACCGCGCCCGCCGCTGCGACCGCGCCGATGTCGCGTTTCGCCGGACCGCGCAACAGCGCCCAGATGCCGAAGGGAGCGAGCACCAGCACCGGCGCCACCCAGACCAGACCGCGGCGCTTGCCGCCGACAATCTCCCAGAGAATATCCGGCTTGGGATAGGTCAGGCCGAACAGGCCCTGTTGCATGCCTTCGAACCCGACCACGCCCGAATAGCCGGTCTGGAAGGCGTGTCCGAACACGGCAAGGTTGTAGGCGAGAAGGGGAAGCGACGCCGCGATGCCGCCTGCGAGCGCTAGGGCGAGCGTGCGGCCGATCCGGCGCGGCTCCCAGCCGCGGATGCGCCACAGCGCCCAGAGTGCAACCGGGGCGCCGGTCAGCACCACGCTATGTTCGATCACCACTGCCCAGCCCAGCGCCAGGCCAGCGATCAGAGCATAGCGGCCGGGATGCCCGCCGCCACCGGTCCCGCGCCACACCGCCCATAGCGCGATGGCGATCAGTGCCGTGGCCGGGGCATGACCGAAATAGGTGGTGCTCCATCCCCAGATTGTCGTTCCGAACGCGAAGCCGGTGGCGCCGAACAGTCCCGCGGTGCGGCTCCCGGTGATGCCGGTGCCAAGGTCCAGCAGTGCGATCGCCGCCAGCGCGGTGAGTATCGCGCTGGTGAGGGCGGCCGAGACACGCATCCGGACCGCCAGGAAATCCTCCGCGGCGGGGTCGAACAGCCTGTGTGGAACGTCGGCCGAGGTCTGGCCGGTGACGGCATTGGTCAGCGCCACCCAGGGCAGGGCCATCAGCGTCATGCCCGGCGCCTTGTCCATATAGACATGGCCGTCGAACATCGCCTTGTCGATCGTCATGTCGGCAAAGCTGTCGATCCGCGCATCGCCGGTCTCGACGATCGCGGTGGCGGCGAGCAGCCGGGTCGCGCTGTTGGGGTTGAAGGCCCATGAGCCGAACCAGACGCACGAGAGCCAGACCAGCGCGAAGAGCAGCACCGGAAACTGCCAGCGCCGCCGCACCTCACCTTCCGTCACGCCAAACCCCCGCATTGTCGAATTCAGTGCGTCACATCGGCCCGCTGCCACAGGCCAAGCCGGTGTGATCCATTGCGTGTGACGTCGTGGCCCCGCCCGTTCCGTCAGCCTGAACGGATCCCTGCCCGCGCGATGAGAACGATCGAGGCGCGCCTCTAGTCGGGCAGGACCTTCTCGGCGCGCTTGCGCGCATCGGCTTCGGCCTTGCCCGCCTGGATCTCGCGCGACGAGCAGCCGATGCCGCCGCCCGGACCCACGGCCGAGCAGCTGCCGATGCCGGTATCGCCGACGCTCATCGCGCCCTGCTGGCGCACCGCCCAGCTCTCATTCTGAGGCGCGACTTGCTGGTCGCGCAGCTCCTTGGGGATGCGGAAACGTTCCTCGGCAGGACGGCGGACGCAGATCACCACCTCATCGCCATCGGCATTGGTCGGGCATTTGTCGTCGCCATAGATGACGAGCACGCCATTCTGCGCAGCATTCTGCGCCAGCGCCGGAAGCGGTGCCGCGAGCGGTGCGGCGGCGAGGGTCAGGCCCAGCAGGATCGTCTTCGTCATCGTCAACTCCATATCCCCCAACGCCCCTATCTATACCCGTTTCGAAACCGCAATGGCAGCCCTGCACGCCAACCGGATCGCGCCCGCAAGCAGCGGATAGGCCGGTGCCGTCTCCGCGCCCGCCGCCAGTGCCGAATCGCGATGCTCAAGCTCTTCGGCGCGGAATTCGGCCACCGCGTCCGACAACACCGGATCGCTCGATCCCAGCGCGGCGAGCTGTTCCTGATAGTGGAGATCGATCTCGGTCTCCACCGCCGCGGTGCAGGCCATCGCCGCCGCCGGGCCGAGCGCCGCGGTTGCCGCGCCCAGCGCGAAGCCCGCGACATTCCATACCGGCTGCAACGCGGTCGGCCGCACGCCGCGCTCGGCAATCAACGCATCAAAGAAGGCGCGGTGCCGTTCCTCCTGATTCGCCATGCCCGAAATCGCGCGCGCCATGTCGTGCCGGTCGCCCATCACGGCGAGCTGCCCGGCATAGATGCGCGTCGCGCCATATTCCCCCGCCTGATCCACCCGGATCATCGAGGGGATGTCGGCGCGGCGATCTCCCGGCTTCCACCTCATCGGCGTTGCCGCTTCAGCATCAGCACGGCGATCACCAGCGCCCCGCCGAGCGAGATGATTGCGTTCCACCCGGCGAGCGAAATGCCGAGGAAATGCCAGGGCGCGACGTCGCAGCGCACCAGCGGCGCGTTCATGATCGCGTCGAGCGCGCTGCCGCCGCTGCCGAAGGTGGTGGCGCACTGGGTGAGCCCTTCCCACCATTTATACTCGACCCCGGCATGGAAGGCGCCGATCGCACCGCTGATCGCGATGCCGATCGCGGCGAGCCACACCAGCAGGTCGCGGACCGGCTTCGCTGCAAAGGACAGGGCGGCAAGCGCGATCGCCGCATAATGCGGGTAGCGCTGCCACATGCACATCTCGCACGGGAACAGCCCGCTGACATACTGGCTGTAGAGCGCGCCGCCGATCAGGCCGAGCGGGATGAGCAGGGCGAGCGCCTGCGCGGTGCGACGGGGTGCCATCGGTTCCTGCCTCAGCGCTTGCTGCCGGCCTTGGGCGCGCCGCCGCCCTCGGCCATGCGCGTGGGCGCGGCGGTACGGGCGATGGTCTGCAGCGCGTAATGGAGCTGGAAGTCCTCGACGCCCTTCTTCTTGAGCTCGTCGATCGTCGCGGCGAAGCGCGGATCGGTCTTGGTGTCTTCCTCCAGCACCGAATTGTCGACCTTGGTCTCGTTGATCAGGTGACGGCGCAGATCGGCCTCGCGGAACACCGGCCGGGTCTTGTAGTCGGCATCGGTGAGCTGCGGCACCTTGAGATCGGGCTCGATCCCGCCTTCCTGTACCGAACGGCCCGAGGGGGTGTAGTAGCGCGCGGTGGTGAGCCGCAGCGCGGTGCGCGGGCCGAGCTGGAGCAGGGTCTGCACCGATCCCTTGCCGAAGGTCTTCTCGCCCAGCACCAGCGCGCGGTGGTGGTCCTGCAGCGCACCGGCGACGATCTCCGAGGCGGACGCGGTGCCGGCATCGACCAGCACGACCAGCGGCAGCCCGCGGGCAAGGTCGTCGGCCTTGGCGTACCAGCGTTCGATATCCGCCTTGTCGCGGCCGCGCTGCGAGACGATTTCGCCATGTGCGAGGAACGCGTCGGTCACTTCGATCGCCTGGTTGAGCAGGCCGCCGCCATTGGCGCGCAGATCGATGACATAGCCCTTGGGCTTGCCGCCCAGTTGCTTCTCGATCGCGGCGATGCCGGCGCGCATGTCCGATGCGGTGGTGGCGCTGAAGGTGTTGATGTTGAGGATGCCGATGCCGTCCTTGACCTCCCACTTCACCGCCTTCTGGACGATGGTCTCACGGGTCAGGGAGACGTCGAACGGCTTGTCGCGGCCGGGGCGGACGATCCGCACGGTGATCTTGGTGCCGGGCTCGCCCCGCATCTGGCTGATCGCCTCGTCGAGCGTGCCGCCATAGATCAGCTTGCCGTCGAGATGGGTGATGAAGTCGCCCGACTTGATCCCCGCGCGCCAGGCAGGGGTATCCTCGGTCGGGGTCACCACCTTGACCGCGCCGTCCTCCATCGTGACCGAGAGGCCGAGGCCGCCATAATTGCCGTCGGTGGCGAGGCGCATATTGTCGAACGCCAGCGCGTCGACATAGGAGCTGTGCGGATCGAGGCTGGCGAGCATCCCTTCGATCGCGCCCTTGATCAGCGTCTTGTCATCGACCTGCTCGACATAGTCGGCCTTCACCCGCGCATAGACGTCCATGAAGGCGTCGAGCTCGCGATAGCTGGAGGTATCGACGCTGGCCATGGCGCCGGTGGTGACGGGGATCAGCGCCAGCGCGCCGACTGCGGCGGTGACCTGAAGCAGGGGACGGATCATACGCAAACTTCCTGAGCGATGCTTGGGGACAGGATAGACCGGAAAGCCGTGGCCGCAAAGCGGCAAGGGTGGGGCGCCTTATAGGCTCGCGGCATCGCCCCGGTGCCGTCTGACCAAGGCGCATCAATCGAGCAGTTGCGCCAGATCGACCGCATCGCCCTTGCGGCGCAGTTCGACGGTAATGCGCGGGGCCTCTCCCCTGGGCGCGTTGCCGAGCGGCGTGCCCTGAACCGGGGCGTCGCCGACCCGCGCCAGCACCCGGTCGAGACCCGCGATCAGCGAGGTCCAGCCATCGCCATGGTCGAGGATCACGATGTTGCCGTATCGGCGGAACCGTCCGGCATAGACCACGCGGCCCGCCGCCGGCGCAACGACCTGTGCGCCTGCCCAGGTCGACAGCGTCAGGCCGCGCGCGCGGACGCCGGCGTCCGACACTTCGCCCAACCCGGTGACGAGGCTTCCGGCGACCGGCAGCCGGTACGGCGGCGGTCCCTGCGGCGCGATTCGCGCGGGGGGCGGAGCCTCTGCGGAATCCCCGGCACCCGGGCGTGGCAGCGGGCCGGGCAGTGCTTCCAGCGCCTCGCGGGTTTCCGCTGCTGCGCCCAGCGTGTCCATCAGCTCCACCAGATCGCGTGCCTGCTCGCCGAGCGCGAGCGCGCGATCCGATTCGATCATCGCTTCGCGGCGATAGCCGGTGGGGCGCAGGCGATGGCCGGCCTCCATCTGCACCAGTGCCAGCCGCTCGGTCTCCAGCCGTTCGCGCCCCTCGCGCAGGCTGCGCGCGGCGATCTGCGCGCCTTCGCGCAGGCGGCGCGCGCGTGCGATCTCGGCACGCACGCCGGCGCTGCGTTCGCGTACAACCGGGGCGACGCCGCCAAGCACGGCGCGGACATGAACGATGTCCGCGGTCGAGCCAGGCTGGAGCAACCCCAGCATGGCCGGCCGCCGCGCGAGCGACTGGAGCGCGGCGATCAGGCGCGCGATCGGCCCCTGCTGCGCTTCGAGCCGCCTGTGCTGTTCGGCGAGCAGCCGGTCGACGATCGCGGTGCGTGCCCGGGCCGCCATGATCTGTGCTTCCGCCGCCGCGATGCTGGCGGCGACCGCGGCCTCGCGCACTTTGGCGCGCCGCGCTTCGTCGCGCTCGTTGGCAGCGGCCTGCTGAAGCTGGCGGGCACGTGCTTCGGCGGTCTTCGCGGCCTTGTTCGCGGCCTTGAGCTGCCCCTGTTGCGCTGCGAGATCGGTCTGGGCGGGAAGCGCGCTTACGCCTGCAGCCGCCAGCGCGACGACGGCGGTGACGGTCAGCGCCCGGCGCATCCTAGCCCTCGCGGTGATAGGGGTGGTTGGCGAGGATGCTGGTCGCGCGCCAGAGCTGCTCGGCGAGCATCGCGCGCGCCATCAGATGCGGCCAGGTCGCGCGGCCGAAGGCGATCAGCAGATCGGCCTCGGCCCGCTCGGCATCGCCGAACCCGTCCGCTGCACCGATCAGGAAGCGCGTTTCGCGTACCCCGTCGTCGCGCCATGCCTGGAGCCGCTCGGCGAGCACGCGCGAAGGCAGGTTTTCGCCCTTCTCGTCGAGCATCACCCGGCGCGTGCCGGGCGCGAGGTCGGGCAGCCTGCCGCCGGTATCGGGCATCTCGGTGATCTTGTGGGGCCAGGTCACCCGCTTCATGTAGCGCCCCACCAGTTCGGCCTCGGGCCCGCGCCCGATGCGCCCGCGCGCCACGATATGCAGCAGCATGGTGCTAGAGTCGCTCGGGGCCGATCCCAGACATTACGCGTTGCCGACGGGCGGCGTATCCCCGAACGCCCACATGCGCTCGAGATTGTAGAAGGTCCGTACCTCGGGCCGGAACAGGTGGACGATCACGTCGCCTGCGTCGATCAGCACCCAGTCGGCGGTTGGAAGCCCCTCGATCCGCGGGCTGCGGCCGAACTCGGCCTTGATCTTCTCCGCCAGCTTGTTGGCCATCGACGCGACCTGGCGCGTCGACTTGCCGCTGGCGACGACCATATAGTCGGCGATGCTGCTCTTGCCCGCGAGCGGGATCGAGACGGTTTCCACCGCCTGATCGTCGTCGAGCGAGGTCAGGACGAGCTTGTGCAGAGCCTCGGCCTCGTTCGGGGAACCCTGAGGCTCGGGACTAGGCGAAACATGGGGCGATGCGTTCAAGTCTACTCCTGGCGCCCGGGGACGCGCGTGCGGTGATGTGGGGACGGCGCATAGCGCCGGTGCCAGGCAGGATCGGCGGCGCGCAGGCGTGTCGCCGAAGTCGGGTCGGGGCGGAAGCGCAACAGCACCAGTGCCGGCAAACTCCACTTCGTCCAGTTCTTCGCCTGGCCTGCGGGCCGCACGAAGCGCCGCAGCCAGCCCATTGCAGGACTTGCATGGGCATCGCGATCATAGCCCGGCCGCGCGATCACCGCAATCGCAACCTTCTGCGCTATTCGGCGCCAGCCCTTCCACTGGTCGAACTGCGCCAGATTGTCGGCGCCCATAAGCCAGATGAACTGGTGTTTGGGGTAGAGAAGCGGGAGTTTGCTCAGCGTATCGACGGTGTAGCGGGTCTTCAGCCGCTGCTCGACCGCGGTGGGCCGGATCGGCGCGTGCTTCGCCATGGCGCGGGCAGACGCCATGCGCGCGGCGAACGGCGCCATGCCCTTTGCTTCCTTGAGCGGATTGCCGGGCGAGACCATCCACCATATCTCGTCCAGCTCCAGCGCACGCAAGGCGTGGAGCGAGATCGCCCGGTGCCCGCGATGCGCCGGGTTGAACGACCCGCCGAGAAGACCGATCCGCTTCAAGGGCGCGTCTGACCGGTCCCGCGCACCACCCATTTATAGGTCGTCAGCCCCTCCAGCGCGACCGGGCCGCGCGCATGCAGGCGGCCCGTGGCGATGCCGATCTCCGCGCCCAGCCCGAACTCGCCGCCATCGGCGAACTGGGTCGAGGCGTTCCACATCACGATCGCGCTGTCGACGCCGTTGAGGAACCGCTCCGCGGTGGCGGCATCCCCGGTGACGATCGCGTCGGTGTGATGCGATCCGTGCGCGGCGATATGCGCCATCGCGCCGACGACGCCATCGACGCGCTTCACCGACAGGATCGAATCGAGATATTCGGTGTCCCAATCCTCGGCATTGGCCGCGACGACGCGGGGGTCGATCGCCCGGATGTCGGCATCGCCGCGCAGCTCGCAGCCGGTATCGGCGAGTGCCGACAGGATCGGTGCGGGATCAGCGAAGGCGGTGTCGATCAGCAGCGTCTCGGTCGCGCCGCAGATGCCGGTGCGGCGCATCTTGGCGTTGACCGCGAGGTCGCGGGCCATGTCCGGATCGGCGGCGCCGTCGATATAGGTGTGGTTGATGCCGTCGAGATGCGCGAGCACCGGCACGCGCGCCTCCTCCTGCACGCGCGCGACCAGGCTCTTGCCGCCGCGCGGGACGACCAGGTCGATGGCGCCGTCCGCCTTGAGCATCGCGCCGACCGCGGCGCGATCGGTGGTGGGGACGAGCTGGACGGCGTCCTCGGGCAGCCCGGCATCGGCGAGGCCGCAGGCGAAGGCGGCGTGGATCGCGCGGTTGCTGTGCACCGCCTCCGATCCGCCGCGCAGGATCGCGGCATTGCCGCTCATCACGCACAAGGCCGCAGCGTCGGCGGTGACGTTGGGGCGGCTCTCATAGATGATGCCGATCACCCCGATCGGCACGCGCACGCGGCTGAGCTGCAATCCGTTGGGCCGCTCGCTGGTGCTGATGACCTCGCCGACCGGATCGGCGAGCGCGGCCACCGCTTCGACCCCCGCCGCCGCGCCTTCGAGCCGGGCAGGATCGAGCCGGAGCCGGTCGAGCAGCGCGCCCGAAAGCCCGTTTGCCTCACCCGCCGCGACATCCCTCGCATTCGCGGCCAGAATCGCATCGGCATCGGCGCGGATCGCCGCGGCGGCGGCGCGCAACCCCTGTGCCTTGGCCGGCGCCGGCAGACCCGCGAGCGTCACGGCGGCGGCGCGGGCGCGGGCCCCCAGCTCGGCGATGAGGGCGGTGGGCGAGGTTTCGGCGATCGTGTCCATCCGCCGCGGCTAACATGACGCAACGCAAAAGTCCCTATCGCCTCTGCTTTGGCACTTTGTTAGGTGGGCTTTCATGGGGGAATTCGACGCAGCCGGTGAAGTCGTGAGCGGGGCACTGATGGGCCGCGCGGTCGAGAGTCATCGTGGCGAGGCCGGACAGGACGGCCATGGGGGCATCTGCCTCAATTGCGGCACCACGCTGACAGGCCCCTATTGCCATCGCTGCGGGCAGGCGGGGCATGTCCACCGCACGATCGGCGCGATCTGGCACGAGATCCTGCACGGCGTCGTCCATTTCGAGGGCAAGCTGTGGAACACGCTGCCGATGCTGTGCCTGCGTCCGGGCGAGCTGACGCGCCGCTACATCCATGGCGAGCGGGCGCGCTTCGTCTCGCCGATGGCGATGTTCCTGTTCTCGGTCTTCACGATGTTCGCGGTGCTCCAGATCATGGGCATCTCGGCGCCGGCGCAGGTCGGCACCGCCGCGCAGTTCGAACAGGGGCTGGTCTTCGCCCGGCAGAATACCGAAAGCGCGATCGTCGATGCGATGGAATCGCGCGCGCGGGCAGAGCCGGGCAGCGAGCGGGCGAAGAAGCTCGACAAGCGCATCGCCGGGCTCCAGCGTGACCTCGACGAGATCAAGCGTATCCCCTTCGACCTTGCCAAGACGAGCGGCAGGGGAATCGATTTCAAGACCGGCTGGAAGCGGCTCGACAAGGGGATCGAGAAGGCCAACCAGAATCCCGGCCTCGCGCTCTACAAGCTGCAGACCAACAGCTATAAGTTCAGCTGGGCGCTGATCCCGCTGTCGATCCCCTTCGTGTGGCTGCTGTTCTTCTGGAAGCGGCGGTACAAGGGCTATGATCACGCGGTATTCGTGACCTACTCGCTGTCGTTCATGTCCTTGCTGTCGATCGTGCTGACGATTGCGGGTGGACTGGGACTCGCCATTCAGATCATCGCGACGGCGGCGCTGCTGATCCCCCCTGTGCACATCTACTATCAGATGAAGGGCGCGTATCGCCTGCGCGGGTGGAGCGCGCTGCTGCGCACCTCGATCCTGCTGGTCTGTATCACGCTGATCCTGCCGATCTTCCTGCTGCTGTTGCTCGGGCTGGGGCTGACGGGCTGATCGGGGCGGAGGTCAGCCCGGACAGGGCCAGCGGCGCTTCATGATCAGATAGAAGGCGGTCTTCATGCTCATCGAGCGCTGGCTCGGCGGAATCTTCTCGAGCTCGGCTAGAAAGTCGGCGGGCTTGATCTTGGCGGCCTCGCTGCCCTCTGGCGGCGGGCAGCTGTGCGGGGGCCGGCCGGCGGCGCGATCGGCACGCAGATCGGCGCGATAGCTGGTGGCCACCGATTTGATCTCAGCCCGGACCGGGCCGAGGTCGGACGAAAAGATCGCGAGCGGGCCCTTGGCCTTGAGCGCGCGCGCCTTGACCAGAAATTCCTCGACCGTCATCGCCTGTGCGCTCGCCGGGACCAGCATGGCCATACCGGCAATCAGCCACCAACGCTTCATTCAATCCCCCTGTTCGCCCCCAAAGCGATCGCACCAGCGGCCTTGCTGCGTGTGCGCCGGTGGAAATTGCTGTGATTCGACGGGCTTGTCCAGCACCGGCGGATGCTGTCTGGCTGCCGGCGGCTAGAGCCGGACTCCGGGACGCCAGCCGCTGGCGGTGAGCAATGCCTTGGGATCGCGCAACTCGATGATGGCACGGATTGCGGCGCGCTTGTCCCTGGCGCGGGCATAATAGGCCTTGGTGATGCGATAACCGACCCAATAGCCGAGATCGCCGGGCCGTTCCGCGGTGCCGCGGCCGTCATAGAGCCAGCGCGAACCCTCGGCCGGCTTGTCAATGTCATCGAGGAATCCGGCCTCGAATTCCGCCTCGCGGCCCTTGGTGATGCGCGCGAGATGCTGGTAGCTGACCGCGCCCGACATGAGCTCGCCGATGAACTCCGCACCGCCCTCGATCAGCGATGCCTGGAGCACCGTCATGCCGGTGTCGGTGTCCGACCCCGCTGCAGCCTGCTGCACATGGATATATTCGTGCGCGATGACATGGACGAAGCGATCCTCGGGGTCCGCGACCATGAAATCGGCGGCGCACAGCGCCTCCAGCCCGATCATCACCCCACCCACATTGGCGGTGCCCACCGGCTTGCCGCGCCCGATCGCAAGCGTGACCGGCGGCAGCTGCGCCTCGGGATAATAGGTGCGCAGCTTGCCGAGGCTCGCGCTCAGCCGGGTGCGGATCGCGGGCAGGTGCCGGGCGCATTCGCGGGCCCGGACATAGAGGCCGGGATCGGCTGCCATGGTCGCGGCGATGCGCTCCGGGGTGATCCGGCGCATGCGCATGAACGCGGCGAATCCGTCGCTCGCTTGGTCCAGATAGTCGCGCTGGATCTGCGTCACATCGGGTTTGCCGCCGGTCGCGTCGTACAACGCGTAGAAGCGATCGACATCGGCGGTACGGATCTCGGGCTCCGTGCCGCTCGCGGCGGGCAGGGCGGCAAGCAGCAGGGCGGCAAATGCGGTTCGAAACATGCGGTGATCCTCCCGGGGCGTTGCCGATCATAGCCGGATCGCGCACCGGCGAAACACGCATTGCGAGAAACGAAAACGGCCCGCGCAATGCGCGGGCCGACTGTCGTGCCGTGAAGGGAGCCGGGCCTGGACCCGTATCCTCAGGCGCCTTGCGGTGCCGGGCTCCCGAACGGGCCCTTGGGGCGCCGCGTCTTGGGGATCGAAGTGCCCGCTGCCGCGACCGCACCGCGCGGCGCGGCCGGATCGGGGCGGCCGATATCGCCGTCCGCGAGCAGTTTCTTGATCTCCTCGCCCGACAGCGTCTCATATTCGAGCAGCGCGCCGGCCAGCGTGTGGAGCTGGTCGAGATGCTCGGTCAGCACGTCGCGTGCGCGGGTCAGGCCGCCCTCGACCGTCGCCTTGATCTCGCGATCGATCAGCTGCTGGGTCTCGTTCGACATGTGCCGCGGCTGCGAGGCCGAATAGCCGAGGAAGGATTCGCCCTCGGGCTGCGAATATTCGACCGGGCCCAATGCATCGGACATGCCCCACTTCGTGATCATGTCGCGGGCAAGGCCGGTGGCATATTGGATGTCGCCCGACGCACCCGACGAGACCTTGTCATAGCCGAAGATGATCTCCTCGGCGACGCGGCCGCCCATCGCGACGGCGAGGTTCGCGTACATCTTGTCGCGGTGATAGCTGTAGCTGTCCCGCTCGGGCAGGCGCATGACCATGCCCAGCGCGCGGCCGCGCGGGATGATCGTCGCCTTGTGGATCGGGTCCGACGCCGGCTCGTGCAGCGAGACGATCGCATGGCCGGCCTCGTGATAGGCGGTCATCCGCTTCTCGTCGTCGGTCATCACCATCGAACGCCGCTCGGCGCCCATCATCACCTTGTCCTTGGCTTCCTCGAACTCCTGCATCGCGACGAGGCGCTTGCCCTTGCGTGCGGCCATCAGCGCCGCCTCGTTGACGAGGTTGGCGAGATCGGCGCCCGAGAAGCCCGGCGTGCCGCGCGCGATCGTGCGCGCATCGACGTCGGGTGCCAGCGGCACCTTCTTCATGTGGACCTGCAGGATCTTGACCCGGCCCTCGATGTCCGGGCGCGGCACCACGACCTGACGGTCGAAACGGCCCGGACGCAGCAGCGCCGGATCGAGCACGTCGGGACGGTTGGTCGCGGCGATGATGATGATGCCTTCGTTCGCCTCGAACCCGTCCATCTCGACCAGCAGCTGGTTGAGCGTCTGCTCGCGCTCGTCATTGCCGTTGCCGAGGCCGGCGCCGCGATGACGGCCGACCGCGTCGATTTCGTCGATGAAGACGATGCACGGCGCCGACTTCTTGGCCTGTTCGAACATGTCGCGGACGCGGCTCGCGCCCACGCCGACGAACATCTCGACAAAGTCCGAGCCGGAGATGGTGAAGAAGGGCACGCCCGCCTCACCCGCGATGGCGCGGGCGAGCAAGGTCTTGCCGGTGCCGGGCGAGCCGACGAGCAGGGCGCCCTTGGGGATCTTGCCGCCGAGGCGGGCGAATTTCGTCGGATCGCGCAGGAACTCGACGATCTCCTGCAGTTCCTCGCGCGCTTCGTCGATGCCGGCGACGTCGTCGAAGGTGACCCGGCCTTCCTTCTGGGTGAGCAGGCGCGCGCGCGACTTGCCGAAGCCCATCGCACCCGAGCCCGAGCCCTTCTGCATCTGGCGCAGCACGAAGAAGGCGATGCCGAGGAAGAGCAGGAAGGGCAGCGAATTGTACAGCATGTACATCCAGATCGACGGGCCTTCCTCAGGCCGCGCGCTGATCGTCACGCCCTTCTCGCGCAGCTTGGGGATCAGCTGCGGATCGGGAACCGCGTTGGTGCGGAACTTGGTGTCGTTGGTGAGCGTGCCGGTGATCACCGTCTGGCTGACGTTGACGTCCTTGACCGACCCTTCCTGGACCTTGTCGAGGAAGGTCGAATAGGGGATCGTCGATCCGGCGGTCTGGTTCGGCTGGTTCATCAGCGAGACGAACAGCGCCAGGGCCGCAAGGATGCCTACCCAGATCAGCAGGCTCTTCATCCAGGGATTGCCGCCGTTGTTGTCGGGGCCCTGCTGCTTGTCGTTGTCGTTCATTCCGATTCCGGTGCCATGATTCCTCGATAAGATAGGGTCTGGCAGGTTAATGGCAATGGAACAGCTTCGATCAGAGTGATCGGCGCGGCGGGGCGGGCGCGAAATGCCAGCGGCCGTCGCGCTCCGGCGAGGCCAGCACGCCCGCCTGAGTCGCTGCCTTTCCGCCCGCCAGCGCGTCGAGCAGCGCCTCGATATTGGTTGACTCCGAAAAGGCGGGGGCGGTGATGCCGATGGCGCTACGTACCTCTGCGATCGCGGCGCGGACCAGGCGGCGCTGCATCTCGCGCGGCAGATCGCCCGCGCGCAGCAGTCCCTTGCCCGGCGACCAGCGCTCGGCGCGGAGCGTTTCGGCGAGTGCGTCGAGCGCGGTTTCGGCCTCGCCCAGATAGGCTGCGGATCGTGCGAGCGCTGCGGGGTCGAGCAGGGGCTGATCCGCGAGCAGCTCCCGGAATCGCGTGCGGTCGTGGCGGGGATCCGCGTTCGAGGGGTCCTCCACCCACGGCACGCCTGCGGCCGATACGATGGCGCGCAATTCGTCGCGCCGCCACGCCAGCAGCGGGCGCAGCACCGGATGATCCCCTTCGAACCGCCACGGCCGGATGCCGCTGAGCCCGGCCACCCCGGATGCGCGGTTGAGGCGCATCAGCAGCGTTTCGGCCTGATCGTCGGCATGGTGTGCGGTCAGCAGCGCATCCGCGCCGGCCGCTTCCACCCAGGCCGTCAGCGCGGCATAGCGTGCCTCGCGCGCGCCTTTCTGCACGCTGCTCCCGGTGATCGGGGCGGCCGGCTTCAGGATCGCGTGCGGCACGTCCAGCCTTGCGCAGACCGCCGCCACCATCGCCGCTTCGTCCGCGGCTTCCGCGCGGAGGCCATGATCGACCGTCGCCGCGCCGACGCGCCCGGGAAAGGCGGCCACAGCGAGCAGCAGCATCGCCATGCTGTCGGCCCCGCCCGATACGGCGAGGGCGATCGTCGCACTGGCAGGCAGGGCCTTGACTGCCGCTTCCGCGAACAGGCGATCGAGGTCCGCGGCGAACCGCGCGACCGTTTCCGGATCGGGCGGGTTCAGCGTGTCACTTGCACTTGCTGGCGGTGCGGCCGGTGGCGACATCTTTCTTCATCGCGTCGGAGATGCGGTCGCCATAGACCTGGCTGAGCTCGTCATAGACCTTGCACACCTCGCTCGCCGGCTTCTTCATCTTCACGAGCGACTGGGCGAGATAGTAGAGCGAGTCCGGCGCGCGTTCGCCGTTCGGCATCTTCTGATAACTCTCGAAGAAGGCGGTGGCGGCGAGCGCCGGCTTGCCCTGATCGAGCAGCGCCCGGCCAAGCAGGTTCTGCGAATAGCTGGCGCGGCGGTGCTTGGGATATTTCTGGACCACCGTGCGCAGCTCGGTGATCGCCTTGTCATATTGCTTGGCCTGCCACAGCCGATAGCCATAGACATAGCCGTCCTCGGCCGGATCGTCGCTCTTGGGCCGGTCGACCGCCACTGCGGGCGTCGTCGGCACGGTGGTGGCAGGACCCCCTACCGCAGGACGCGTCGGCGCGGGGCGCGTGCCGGTCACCGGCGCATCGTCCTCGGCGGGCGCGGCGCCGGCCTCCAGCGCCTTCAACCGCGCCTCGGTCGAACGCTTATAGGCGTTGAACGCCTCCTCGAGCTGGCGAAGGCGATACTGGCTCTGCTCGACCTGTCCGGTGATTTGCGACAGCTGCGATTCCACCGCACTGACTCGCGCGTTGAGATCGGCGACCGCGCTGGTCGCGGGCAAGCCCGGCGCGCCGGGCTGGCGTTCGGGCGGGGTGATCTGCGGCTCGATCGTCTGGCCCGCGCCACCCGGGAACACCTTGCGCTGAACCGCGCGCATTTCGCGCTCGAGCCGGTCGACCCGGCCTTCGATCCCGCCACCGGCGGCGCCGCGGCTGGTCTGCGCCGTCGCCGGCATCGCAACGCTTGCCAGCGCGGCCACCGCCGTGCCGAGCAACGCCATCTTTCCAATCAAACGCATCGAAATCCCCGCAGGCGCTAACATCCTCAACGCCTTATACATCACATGCCGAATCTGTCGCCACGCTTTACGGCGCGGTGCTGTTTCCGCCCGCCGGAGTCAGCGGGTCGACGGTCTGCGACTGCGCGGGCGGATCGAAGGCCGGCCGGAACGCCGGGGGCAGCGGCTGCGAACTGCGGTTTGCCGGCGTTGCGGACGCGGCCGGCGTCGGCGTGGCAGCCGGCGTCGCGCCCGATCCGCGCGCCTGAAGCGCGGCGGCGCTGATCGGCACGTCCTTGATCGCGCGGCCAGGTGTACCCAGCGGCGCTACGTCGGAACCGTTGACGGTCACGCGGATCGCCTCGGGACGGCCGAGATTGATCATCGGTCCGTTGGCGTTCTGCGGCACGTCATAGCGCTCGCCCGCCGCCATTTCCTTTTCGAACAGGCGTGTTCCGCTCGCGTCGTAGATGCGCAGCCAGACCGGCTCGGTCGCGGTCAGCGTCACCTGCCCGCCATTGGCGGGGGCTGCCGGAGAAGGCGCCGCTGCGGGCACCGCAAGCGGGGTCTCGGTCGGCAGGGGCTCGGGTTCGGGCGTGCCGCTGCTGCGGAACAGATCGGTGCCGTACCACAAGGCCAGCGCGGCGAGCAGCAGTACCGCGATCACCGCGCCTGCCCAGACCAGGCCGCTCGACGGTTCGCGCACCGGATCCTCGGGATCGTAGGTCTCATAGGCCTCGCGCGCCGCGAACATGCTCGAGGTCTCGGCGCGCAGCTCCTTCGCCAGCGCGACCTCGTCCGCGCCGATCGCGCGGGCATAGGATTTCACGAAGCCGACGGCGTAGGTGGGAGAGGGAAGGCCCGAATAGTCGGAGGTCTCGATCGCTTCGAGGTGGCGGAGCGGAATGCGCGTACGTGCGGCGATATCGGACAGCTCGAGCCCCTGCGCCAGCCGCGCATCGCGCAGCTTCTCGCCGACCTTCTCGGGGAAGAGCGTCGGGGTTTCGCCGGGTTCGCCGTCCATTCAATCTTTCTCCGGTCGCACTGGGGTTCGCCAGGGGGATGCAGGCCGTGCGGGGGTGTTCACCACCCGCCTGCCGCTGTCAACGCTGGGGAGGGAAAATGGTGCGGCATTCCATGCAGAGCATCACGCGAGTTCGACGCCGTGATCAGCCGCCCATTGCTCCAGCGCGGCGCGCATGTCCTGCGGCGGCCGGTCGAGCATGCCGCGCATCGCCGCGATCAGCTTCGCCCGGTCGAGCGAGCGCACCATCGCCTTGATTGGCCCGACCGCAGCCGGTGTGATCGACAGCCGGTCGATGCCGAGCCCGATCAGCGCCATCGCTTCCAGCGGCCGGCCGCCCATTTCGCCGCATACCGCCAGCGGCACATCGGCCTCCGCGGCTTCGGCCGTCACGCGGCGCAGGAAGCGCAGGATCGAGGGGCTGAGCCAGTCGTAGCGCACCGCCAATTTGGGATGGGCGCGGTCCGCAGCGAACAGGAACTGGGTCAGGTCGTTGGTGCCGACCGACAGGAAATCGAGCCGCGGCAGCAGCAGGTCGAGCACTTCGGCCAGCGCCGGCACTTCGAGCATCGCGCCATAGCGGATGTGCAGCGGAAGCTTGTGCCCGCGCGATTCCAGCCAGGCACGCTGCGTCTCGAACAGCGTGCGCGCTTCATCGAACTCCCAGGGCTCCGATACCATCGGGAACATGACGTTGAGGGTTCGCCCCGCCGCGGCCTCGAGCAGCGCGCGCGCCTGCACCTTCATCAGGCCTTCGCGGTCGAGCGCGAGCCGCAGCGCGCGCCAGCCCATCGCCGGATTCTCTTCCTCGCCATTCTCGTCATGGTCGAGATAGGGCAGTGCCTTGTCCCCGCCGATATCGACGGTGCGGAAGGTGACCGGGCGGTCGCCGGCGGCGTCGAGCACGTCCTTGTACAGCCGCCGCTGGCTGTCGCGCTGCGGCAACGTGGCGGAGACGAGGAACTGGAACTCGGTGCGGAACAGCCCGATCCCATCGGCGCCGGTCAGGTCGAGCGCCGCCACGTCGTCGCGAAGCCCGGCATTGACCATCACCGTCAGCCGGTGCCCGTCCGTCGTGACCGGGGCCTCGTTCTTGAGCGCGGCGAAGGCGGCGCGGCGCTTCTGCGTGACCAGCAGCTTGGCCTCGAACGCCTCGTCCATCGCCGCGGTGGGCCGGATGATCAGCGTATCCTCGGTCACGTCGACCAGCAGGCGATCGCCCTCCGCAATGAGCCGGCGGATGTCCTTGACGCGGCCCAGCACCGGCACCCCCATCGCGCGGGCGACGATGGTGACGTGCGCGGTCAGCGACCCCTCTTCCAGCACCACGCCCTTGAGGCGGCGGCGGTCATATTCGAGCAGTTCGGCCGGGCCGAGGTTGCGCGCGATCAGGATCGAATCCTGTCGCAGGCCCAGTTGCGCCGCGGTGCCGAGCTGGCCCGAGACGATGCGGAGCAGCCGGTTGGACAGATCCTCCAGGTCGTGCATGCGATCGCGCAGCAGCGGATCGTCGATCTGGCGCATGCGCATGCGGGTGCGCTGCTGGACGCGCTCGATCGCAGCCTCGGCGGTCAGGCCTGAATCGATCGCCTCGTTGATGCGGCGGCTCCAGCCTTCGTCATAGGCGAACATCTTGTAGGTCTCGAGAACCTCTTCATGTTCGCCGCCGCCGCCGAACTCGGCCTGGCTGGTCATGCGGTCGATCTGCTCGCGCATCTTGTCGAACGCGGCATAGACGCGATGGCGCTCGGCCTCGATATCCTCCGCGACCGTATGTTCGATGATGATGCGCGGCTGGTGGAACACGGCGGCGCCGGCGGCCATGCCCTCGACCAGCTTGAAGCCCGGCACGCGCGCGGTCCCGGTCGATTGCAGCCGGGTGGTGCCGCCGCCGCCCGCCGGGTCGATCAGCCCGGCATTGGCGATCAGTTCGGACAATACCATCGCCACCGTCTGCAGCGCCTCGATCTCGACCTCGTCATATTTGCGGGGGTCGGCATGCTGGACGGCGAGGACGCCGACGGCGCGCTCCTTGCGGATGATCGGAACGCCGGCATAGCTGTGGAACCGGTCTTCGCCCGTTTCGGGGCGATAGGCGAAGTCAGGATGCGCCGCGGCCTCGTCGAGGTTCAGCGTCTCGACATTGGCCGCGATCGTGCCGGTCAGGCCCTCGCCCATCGCGAGCTTGGTGACGTGGACCGCTTCCTGCGCCAGGCCACGGGTGGCGAACAGCTCCAGCGCGCCCTCGCGCAGCAGGTAGATCGAACAGACCTCGCTGTTCAGCGCCTCGCCGATGATGTTGACGACCGAGTTCAGCTTGCCCTGGGCCGCGGCGCGCGACGCCATCACATCGTGCAGCCGTGTCAGGATTTCGCGGGCGGAGGCGGCGGCGGAAACGGGCATGGTATCGCGCTATCAGATCGACGCGGGCACGCCAATCGGTTCGGCGCGTGCGATACGCCCGGACCGAAGGGGATTTTCAGCGGGAGGCGAGGGCGGTCCGGCCTCCGGTGACCCGGGTGTTCGCCGTAAAGACGGCGCGATCATAGGTGAGCCTGGGCGCAGCCGGCGCGGATGCGGTGAGCCGGGGCGCGATGGCCGGGCTTCCCGCCCGCCACGCCACCAGATCCGCGCGATAGGCATCGTAGCGGGCATAGAATTCGCCGAAGGGCCGGTCGATCGCGGTGATTGCGGTGCCTGCAAAGCCGCCGATCGCTCCCGGCGCCAGTGCCGCAGCCTGATGCAGCAACGGGCCCGCCTGCGCACAGAAACGCGCAAGCACCGGCGGCTGCGCGAAATAATTGTAGAGCCGGGTCATCGCGGGATCGAATGCCGCCATGCCGCCATGCTCGGCGGCCAGCGCGCGGTGCGCCGCCGCCAGCGTCTGACGCTGGGTGTTCAGCAGCTTGTTATAGGCGGGCACGAGCGAGGTGTCGGGGCAGCTCAGCGCCGCGACATTGAACGCCGCGCGCAGGTGCCAGATCGCGCCGGATGCGGAGAGATCGCGATTGGGCGACGCATAGCTTCCGTCCGCCAGTCGGGCCGGGATGGTGAGGCCGGCCGCCGCGCCATCGGGCGGCGTCGGCGCGGCAACGCGAACCGGGGCGGGAACCGGGCGCGGTGTGGGCGCCATCGCCTGCTTCTGCCCAGCACATCCGGCAAGGGCGGTCAGCGCGGCGAGCGAAGCAAGGACGCGGTACGACATGCCCGCATCCCATCATGCTTAGGTAAATACCGCGTTAACTGCGCGGCGGGGCTTCGAAAGGGATTCCCTCAGGCCGCGCGCTTCTCCAGCGCGTGCGCGGCCTCGGCCATCAGCTGGGCGATGATCTCGGCGACCGGCTCTTCCTTGGTCACCATGCCGACCGACTGGCCCGCCATCAGCGATCCGTTGTCGACATCGCCCTCGATCACCGCGCGGCGCAGCGCGCCCGCCCAGTAATGTTCGATCTGGAGCTGCGCTTCCATCATCTCGACCTTGTTCTCGTCGAGCAGCTGGGCGACCTCGCGCTGCTTGGCGGTGAACAGCTCGGACGAGGCGTTCTTGAGCGCGCGCACCGGGATCACCGGCAGGCGCGGATCGATCTGCACGCTGGCGACCGCGTCGCGCGCGCTGGCACGGAAGAACGCCTTCTTGAAATTGGGATGCGCGATGCTCTCGGTCGCGCAGGCGAAGCGCGTGCCGAGCTGGACGCCAGCCGCGCCCATGTCGAGATAGCCGGCGATCGCCTCGCCGCGACCGATCCCGCCGGCGACGAACACGGGCACCTGCTCGGCGACCTCGGGCAGGATTTCCTGCGCCAGCACGCTGGTCGATACCGGGCCGATATGCCCCCGGCTTCCATTCCCTCGACCACCAGCGCGTCGACGCCCGATCGGATCAGCTTCTTGGCGAGGCTGAGCGCGGGGGCGAAGCAGATCAGCTTGGCGCCGTTCCCCTTGATCGCGTCGAGCGACCCGGCCGGCGGGAGCCCGCCCGCCAGCACGATGTGCGAGACATCGTGCTTCGCGCACACCGCGATCAGGTCGAACAGTTGCGGGTGCATGGTGATGAGGTTCACGCCGAACGGCTTGTCGGTGAGCGCCTTGGTTCCCGCGATCTCCGCGTCGAGCAATTCGGGCGTCATCGCGCCGCACGCGATCAGGCCGAACCCGCCCGCGTTCGAGATGGCGGAGACGAGGTTGCGCTCGCTCACCCACGACATCGCGCCGCACAGGATCGCAGTCTTGCTGCCCAGAAACTCGATGCCGCGCGCCATGCGGCGCTGAAGGCGCTCTTCCCCAATGCTCATCGCCTTGCCCTAGCCGCGCCTGCCCCGTCCCGGCAAGTCTGGCCAGCGCCGCGCCCGCGCATTAGGAAGCTGGCGCATGAAACGCCCAGCGCTCGCCAGCCTCGCCCTGCTCCTCCTCGCGCCCGCCGCCGCGGCCCAGGAACCGCTGTTCGACAATCATGTCCACCTCTGGAAGGGCGCGGAATCACTGCGCGAATACCGTGCGCAGTCGAAAGCCGCCGGGCTCGATCCGGTCGCCGCGGTGATGTGGTTCGGCGGACCCAATCAGGCGCGCGAGGGCAATCCCGATGCGATCCGGGCCAGCAACGACGCGATCATCGCGCTCGCCAAGGCCAATCCCAAGCTGGTCCCTGTCGCGACCGTCCATCCCTATGACGGCGACGCCGCGATCGCCGAGGTGCGGCGCGTCGGCGCGGCCGGCGTGAAGCTGCTCAAGATCCACGCCCACACCCAGAAGTTCGACAATGCCGACCCGCGCGTGCTCGCCGTCGTCCGCGCTGCCGGGGAGGTTGGCGTGGTCGTGCTGATGGACAATGCCAGCATCCTGCCCGGCGACAATGAGAAGCTGTTCAACCTCGCCCTTTCCGCGCCGAAGACCCGGTTCATCTTCGCGCATATGGGCGCGATGGGCTTCCGCTTCTGGAACATGCTCAAGGCCGCGCGCACTGCGGAGGGGCTGTTCGGCGAGAATATCTATTTCGACATCTCCGCCACCGTGACGCTGACCGCCGACTCGCCGATCGAGGACGAGTTCGTCTGGACGATGCGCAATGTCGGGATCGACCATATCCTGCTGGGGTCGGACTATCCGCAATTCTCCCTCAAGCAGACTGTCGAGGCGCTGGAAAAGCTCGGCCTGACCGCCGAGGAGCTGGCGAAGATTCGCTACGGCAATGCGCGCAAGCTGCTCGGCCTGAAGGACTGACGCGATGACCCGCTTTACCCGCCGTACCCTGCTCGCCGCCGCCGGGGCGCTGCCCGTTGCCGCCTGCGCCCCGCGCGTCGCGGCGGCCCATACCCCGCTTCGTGTCGTGACCTTCAACATCTGGCACGATGCGGGCAACTGGCCGCTGCGCCTCAAGCTGATCGTCGATGTGCTCCGCGCCGCCGACGCCGATGTCATCGCGCTGCAGGAGGTGCTGCAGGATTCGAAGAAGAACCTGCCCAATCAGGCGGAGACGATCGCCGCCGCGCTGGGTGGCTATACCGCGCATTTCATGTCGACCTCGCCCGAGGGTGCGGCCAACCGTTACGGCAACGCCATCCTGACGCGGCTTCCGGTGACCATGGTCGACACGATCAAGCTCGAGCCTCTCGAAGACTATCGCACCGCGATCCGCCTGCGCGTCGACGCGCATGGCCTCCCGGTCGATATGGTCAACACTCACCTCGCCTGGCAGGCCGATGCTGGCCCGGTGCGCGCGCGGCAGATTCGCGGACTGCTCGACTGGTTGCCGCGGGATGACGCACCGCTGGTGCTGATGGGCGACTTCAACGCCCCGCTCGACGAGGCCGCGCTCGCCCCGCTTGCGGTCCGCGGTCTCGAACCCGCGCTCAGGCCCGGTGCGACCGACACTACGCTCGTCGTCTCACGCGGGCACAAGCCGCGCGTGATCGACCATATCTTCGCCGATCCGCGCCTGTTCGACGTGACCGACGCGCGCCGCATCGGCGACGTGGCGGTGGATGGCGAGTTGCCGTCGGATCATTTCGGCGTGGCCGCGACGCTCACCCCGCGCTGAAGGCGGGTGATTGCGGATTTAATGGATGATTTCTCTTCGTCACCCCGGCCTTGTGCCGGGGTCCACCGGCCGGCAAGGGCTGGACAAGAGGCTTTAAGTCATCCGCTGAGGCGCAGTGGACCCCGGCACAAGGCCGGGGTGACGGGGGAAGGAGGCATACCTCCTGCTCCTGTCGATACCGTTCCGGCTTACGCCGCGTCGTCTTCCGGCGCGTCCAGCCCATAGGCGGTATGCAGCACGCGGACGGCCAGTTCGGTCTCGTCCTCGTGGATCAGCACGCTGACCTTGATCTCGCTGGTGGTGATGGCGAGGATGTTGATGCGGCGCTCGCCCAGCGTCTCGAACATCGTCGCCGCGACGCCGGCATGGCTGCGCATCCCGACACCGACGACGCTGATCTTCGCGACCTTGGTGTCGTGGATCAGCGCGTCGTACCCGATCGGCGCCTTGCTCTTCTCGAGCACGTCGAGCGCACGTGCCAGCTCGGCGCGCGGGACGGTGAAGGTCACGTCGGTCGAGCCGGTGGCATGCGCCACGTTCTGGACGATCATGTCGACGTTGATTCCGGCCTCGGCCAGGGGGGTGAAGATATGGCCCACCGCGCCTGGCCGGTCGGGGACGTTGGTGAGCGTCACCTTCGCCTCGTTCTTGTCCGCGGCGATGCCGGTGATGAGCTGCCGTTCCACGTCGTTGATCTCCTCTTCGCCGACGATCAGCGTGCCGCGATGGCCCTCTTCGTCGCGATTGTCCTCCAGCGAGGAAAGCACGCGCACGCGCACGCCTTCCTTCATAGCAAGCCCGACCGAGCGGGTCTGGAGCACCTTCGCTCCGACGCTCGCCAGTTCCAGCATTTCCTCATAGGTGACCTTGGACAGCTTGCGCGCCCGCGGCACGATGCGCGGATCGGTCGTATAGACGCCGTCCACATCGGTGTAGATGTCGCAGCGATCGGCCTTCATCGCCGCCGCCACCGCCACCGCGCTGGTATCCGATCCGCCCCGGCCGAGCGTGGTCACGCGATTGTCCTCGGCCAGCCCCTGGAAGCCGGGGATCACCGCGACATTGCCATCGGCAAGGCTGGCATTGAGCTCGGTGGTGTCGATCGTGCCGATGCGCGCGCTCGCATGCGCGCTGCTGGTGTGGATCGGCAGCTGCCAGCCGAGCCACGAGCGCGCGGGCACGCCGATCGCCTGCAGCGCGATGGCGAGCAGCCCGCTCGTCACCTGCTCGCCGGCCGAGACCACCGTGTCATACTCGCGCAGGTCGTAGAGCGGCGACGCTTCCCTGCAGAAGCCGACGAGCCGGTCGGTTTCGCCTGCCATGGCGGAAACGACCACCGCGACCTGATTGCCCGCTTCCCACTCGGCCTTCACGCGATTGGCGACGTTACGAATCCGCTCGATGCCCGCCATCGACGTGCCACCGAACTTCATCACAATGCGTGCCATCTGGTCCTACCCCCTTGGGTGTGTGTGGGCGCGCTGATAGGAGGGGGGGATGGCGATGACAAGCAAAGCAACCATTGACCCGCGTGAAGCTGAGCATTTCGGGCGGCTTGCGGCGGACTGGTGGAACCCCAAAGGCGCGTCGGCGATGCTCCACCGCCTCAATCCGCCGCGGCTGCGCTATATCCGCGAGGCGATCGACGCGCATTGGGGCGGTGATCCGAACAGCTTCACGCCGCTGGCGGGCAAGACTGCGCTCGATGTCGGCTGTGGCGCCGGGCTGTTGTGCGAACCGCTCGCCCGGCTCGGCGCACAGGTGACGGGAGTCGATGCGGCGCCCGAGAATATCGGCGCCGCGCGCGCCCATGCCCAGGCATCGGGCCTGACCATCGACTATCGCGCGGGCGAGTTCGAGAATGAGGTGAAGGGGCGGACCTTCGATCTCGTCACCTCGATGGAGGTGATCGAGCATGTCAGCGATCCCGCCGCCTTCGTCGCGGGCCTCGCCGCTGCGTTGGCGCCGGGTGGGCTGATGATCCTTTCCACGCCCAACCGCACGCCGTTGTCGCGGCTTGCGATGATCACCGTGGGGGAGGGGTTGGGCATGATCCCGCGCGGCACGCACGACCATGCCAAGTTCATCACCCCGGACGAGCTGACCGCCCTGCTCGCCGATGCGGGGCTGGAGGTTGCCGACCTGCGCGGCCTCAGCTTCTCGCCGGGCGCCGGCTTCCACCTCTCGGACGACACCAGCCTCAACTATCTGCTGACCGCGCGCCGCCCGGCATAGCGACCGGGGATTCGCGGCGTGCTCATCGCCGCGCTCCGGCAAGCCAGAACAGCGTAGCGGCCACCGCCCACAGGCCGCTGAAGAATGCCGTCAGCGCGCTCACGTCGCGTGGCCAGCCCGGCCCTTCGGCGCCCAGGCCGCCTGCCAGCGCGATCGCTCCGATGGCCAGTTGTACTCCGGCGGCGGCGCCCAGCGTCCGCGCCATGCCGCCGGGCTTGAGGCGCGCCACGCATGCCCCGCCGGTCAGGATCGCGATCACCGCGGCGAACATCAGATTGGCGGCATTGCCCTCGTCGCCGATGATGCCGACCGCCAGGTTGATCCAGATGAGCAGGAACAGGCCCAGCGTCGTCAGCACCGATGCCGCGCGATAGACGATGTTCTGTGCGCGGCTGGCGAGCAGCTCATAGGCTCCGAGCACGACGGTCAGCAGCGTTCCCATCGCCAGAAAGTCGCTGGCCGTCCAAACGACCTCGCTGGTGTAGTACATTGCGATGGCGGGTACGCACAACAGTGCCGCCGCCATGCTCCAGCGCGTCACGCGCCACCGGTTGATCTGCTTCGTCTGTGCGATCGTGGTCATGTGTCGAACCTCGTCCTGATGAGGCTCGCTTGTCCCGCGTCACGGTGGTGAGCGTCATGAGCGGCGGATGAGCGATGCGTGAGGAAGGTGGAGTTTTCCTACCGCTACCGGCCTGTGATAGCTGGAATGTCCCATGCCGAACCGGGACCCTCTTTCCCTCCTCTCGATCCGTCCGGTACGCGTCGCGCCGGCGTCGCTTCCCTGTCGCCCGGGTGTCGCTTCGCTGCCTATTCCTGTCGCCTCGGTGTCGCGTCAGCGTCGCGAGGATGTCGTGCGGGTGTCGCGTCGGTGTCGCGTCGCAGTCGTTTCACGGTCGCGAACCGGTCGCGTGCGCCGGAAAACGGCTTCTTTTCGTGAACTTCGTCCGTCCTTGCCCTCAGTACAGGCGTCCGCCGTTCGGCACCGCCACGCTCGGGTGGAACAGCACCACCTTCCCCTCGGCATCGGGGAAGCCGAGCGTCAGCACCTCGGACATCATCGGCCCGATCTGGCGCGGCGGGAAATTGACCACCGCCGCGACCTGCCGTCCGGGCAGGTCGTCAAGGGCGTAATGCTCGGTGATCTGCGCCGAGGATCGCTTGATGCCGATCGTCGGACCAAAGTCGATCGTCAGCTTGTAGGCGGGCTTGCGTGCCTCCGGAAACGGCTCGGCGGCGATGATCGTGCCGACGCGGATGTCCACCGCGAGGAACTGGTCGAAAGAGATTGCCGCCGCGGGCGGGGCCGAGGCGTCGTGATTCATATGCATGACTTAGAGACTGGCTCCATCGAACTTGTGAATGGTCAGCGCATCGAGGTCGATATCGTCGGCGCAGCGCAGGTTGATCGCCACCATCTCCTTGCCGTCCGGCCCCGTTCCGCCGCCAAAGGGGGAACAGCCGCAGGTCGCACAGAAATTGTGCCGGATATGGTGCTTGTTGAACTGGTATGTGGTCATCGCTGCCGGATCGGTGTGCAGCGTGAACTGATCGGCGGGCGCGAAATGGAGCAACGATCCCTTGCGGCGGCAGATCGAGCAGTTGCACGAGACCGCGCCGGAAGGCGCATCGCCCTCGAGCGTATAGCTGACGTTGCCGCAATGGCAGCTTCCGGTGACCGGCATTTCGGCTCTCCTCCGATTGACAGGCGCGCGCTGGTTCGCACAGTCGCGGACGAAAGGAAATGCATGGCCGTCAAGCTGCACCCGGATTGGCTCGAACCGCTTCAGCGCGAATTCGACAGCCCGTACATGGCCTCGCTGCGCCAGTTCCTGCTCGACGAAAAGGCGGCGGGGAAGCGCATCTTCCCCAGGGGCGCCGACTGGTTCCGCGCGCTCGACCTGACCCCGCCGCAGGACGTGCGCGTCGTCATCCTCGGACAAGACCCCTATCATGGCGAGGGGCAGGCGCATGGCCTGTGCTTCTCGGTCCAGCCCGGCGTTCGCGTGCCGCCCAGCCTCGTCAACATCTACAAGGAGCTCAAGAGCGACCTCGGCATCGAGCCGCCGCGCCACGGCTTTCTGGAACATTGGGCGAAGCAGGGCGTGCTGCTGCTCAATACTTGCCTGACGGTCGAGATGGGCCGTGCCGCCTCGCATCAGGGCCGCGGGTGGGAGAAATTCACCGACGCCGTGGTCGCGCATGTCAACGCGAGCGAGAAGCCCGTGGTGTTCATGCTGTGGGGCAGTCATGCGCAGAAGAAGGCGCCGTCGGTCGATCCGCGGCATCTGGTGCTGAAGTCGGTCCACCCCTCGCCGCTGTCGGCGCATGGCGGCTTTTTCGGCTGCCGTCATTTCTCGAAGGCGAACGCGTTCCTCGAAGCGAAGGGCAGAGGGACGATCGATTGGGCGCTGCCGGCTATTTGAGGAGACGGCACCAGCCCGCTCCCCCGCCCGGCCACCCAACGGCAGTATGATATGGGTGGCCGGGCGGGGGAGCGGGCTGGTGCCGCTAACCTAGCTTAGAAGCTTACCCGGGCCGCCACGCGGATGTCGCGGCCGGCAAGCGGCACGAAATCCTTGGTGAACGATGCGTGCCGCCGCGCCTCGACGTCGAAGATGTTGTTGGCCGACAGGATGATCGCGGTCTCGCGCTTCTCGCCGAACGGGTGCCAGGTGAGCGAGGCGTTGACCAGCGTGAAGGCCGGGGTCTCGGTCTCGAAGCTCGCGACGCGCGACTGGCGGGTCGAATGCTCGACCTCGACACGGCCGCCAAAGCCGTTGTAGCTCGCATCGAGTCCGCCCAGCACGCGCAGCGGCGGGATCCGCGGAACCGGGCTGCCATTGCCGAGCTCGGCATTGACATAGTCGGCGACGAGATTGCCGGAGAGCGAGAAGTCGCCCGCGCGCAGCAGCGTCGCCGAAATCTCGCCCTCGATCCCGTAATAGCGCGCGTCCGCCTGCAGATACTGGAAGATCGGCAGGTCGAACTCGTCATTCTCGAAGCGCGTGCCGGTGTCGTTCTCGTAGATGTAATTGTCGAACCAGTTGGCATAGCCGCTGATCTGGAACCGCACCGGCCCTGCGCGGCCGCGGGCATAAAGCTCGAGGCCCCAGCTCTTCTCGAGCGCGAAGTTCGGATTGCCGACTTCATAGGCTTGGGTCGCGATATGCGGGCCGTTGGAGAACAGCTCTTCGCCCGACGGCGCGCGCACGGCGCGCGAGCCGTTGATGCCGATCTTGACCTCGGGCGCGACCTCGTAGGACAGGCCGACCGCGCCGGAGAAGGCGTCGAAGCCGCGATCGACCCGTACCAGCGGCGCATCCTCGTCCAGCCCGATCTTGACCGCATTCGAGCGGACATCGGTATGTTCGTAGCGCCCGGCGAACTCGAGGCCGAGCTTGCCGAGATTGACTTCCTGCAGCGCGAACACGCCATATTGCGCGGTGGTGTTGGGCGCGACGAACGCCTCTTCACCCACTGCGGAGAACTTCCGCGTCAGGCCCTGGAAGCCGATCACGCCGCGCCAGCCGCCGCGATTCGCCTGGACCAGCTCGAGCCGTCCTTCGATCGCTTCGGAGTTGAACACCGTGCCGATGTCGGCGCCCTCGAACTCGGTATGCTCGTAATCGGCGAAGCCGGCGCGCACGCGGATCTTGTCGAGGAAGCCGCCGCCGACATTGACCTCGCCGCGCATGTCGGCGCGCCACTGCTTCATGCCGATCGTCACGGCGCCATGGTCGTGGCCTTCGTCGCCGTCCGCGTCATGGTCGTGACCCGCGGGCGGGCGTTCGGGAACGCCGTATTTGGTGTCGTAATAGCCGACCGAAAAGCCGAGGCTGCCGCCATCGTTGATCAGCGCGACGCCGCCGCCCAGCGTATAGGTCTCGGTTCCGCTGTTGGGCAGGCGGCCGCGGCTGTTGGCGAGCGCGGTCGCCTCGGCCGCCTCGTCGAGATGGCCTTCCTCGGTTTCCTCCGCGGCGATCGCCAGCTGCTGGGCGCGCAGGGGCTTGCTCAGGATATAGCCGCCGGTGCGAAGATCGTCGGTCTTGCGGTAGCTGCCATCGGCGTGGAGCACGATGGTCGGGGTCAGCGCGACATCCACCGCCGCGCCGCCGCTGCGCTCGTCCGCCGCCGAGCCATAGGTGCCGACCGCGTCGATATGGAAACCGTTCTCCGGCACTGCGCGCGGAATACGGCGATCGATCACATTGACGGCGCCGCCGATCGCCTGGCTGCCGAACAACAGCACCGCGGGGCCGCGCAGCACCTCGATCCGCTCGGCGGTGAGCGGATCGATCGTGACCGCATGGTCGGTCGAGGTGTTGGAGACGTCGAGCGAGCCGAGACCGTCGGTCAGCACACGCACGCGCTCGCCCTGGAAGCCGCGCAGCACCGGCCGCGAGGCGCCCGGGCTGAACGAGGTGGCGGAAACGCCCGGTACGCGCGTCAGCGTGTCGCCGATCTGTCCGCGAATGTCGCGCACGAGCTCGTCGCCCGACACCACCGAGGTTCCGGCGAGAAGGTCGAGATCGGCGACATAGGGGGCGGTGATCACCACATCGGCATCCGCATCGCCATGCACCATACTGCGACTCGATCGGTCACGTTCCTGATGCTCGCTGGTCTGGGCGAGGGCGGGGAGGGCAAAGGCGGTGGTGGCGAGGAGGAGGGTGAGACGCTTCATGCTACGCGGTCCTTGGACTTTAACCGCGCCCCTCTAATTGGAATGTTACACCATAACAAGTCCAAGACGTCGCAGGCATGGGGACCAGTCGCGTTACTGCGATCCTGCGACGCGATCAGTGACGATGTCCTCGAACCGCTCGCCGGTCCAGATCGACGCGGTGAAGCTGCGGCCGCCATCGGGCGTCATCGCCCAGTTCCAGCGCAGCGATCCGTCGCGCGATCCGTTTGCGCCCCGGTCCGGTCCCGGCACGGCAGGTGCCGGGGGCGGCGCCGATCCGCATGCCGCGCGGCGTATCCGCGGCCGTTCGGGCAAGGCGCGCGGGGTCTTCAGCGAATCGCCGCCGTCATAGACCCATTTCCATCCGCCATCGGCCTGACGGACCCAGACGGTGGTGAAGAAACCCGACCCGCGCGGTGCGGCCCATGGCCCGGTATTCACCGCCGCCGTCCCGTCGCACGACACATAGCTTTCCGCGGGCCACCATTGCACCGCGACCGGCGGGTCCTTGCGGTCCTTCAGGAACTTCTGCGCATTTTCAGGCCGGGGTACGAACATCACCGCATCGTCCGTGGCGTAGCGGCGAAAAGCGGTCCATTGCCCCTCGGTCTGCGCGGTGCGGTTGAATTCGCGCTCCGCCTCGATTGCCGTCTCCGCCTGTATCAGGAGGAGAGCGGCGAGGATCACAGCGCCGCCTGATCCAGTTGCAGTCCCTCGCGACGATGCGCGGCGACCAGCGTATTGCGCAGCAGGCAGGCGATGGTCATCGGTCCGACTCCCCCGGGGACCGGGGTGATCGCACCCGCGACCGATGCGGCGCTGTCGAACTCGACATCGCCGGTCAGGCCGTTGTCGGTGCGGTTGATGCCGACATCGATCACGGTCGCGCCGGGCTTGAGCCACTCGCCCTTGACGAAGCCGGCGCGGCCGACCGCCGCGACGACGATGTCGGCGCGCGAGACATGGCCGGGCAAGTCCTTCGTCCGCGAATGGGCGAGCGTCACGGTGGCGCTCGCGGCGGTCAGCAGCGCCGCCATCGGCTTGCCGACGATGTTGGAGCGGCCGATCACCACCGCGTCCTTGCCCGAAAGGTCGCCGAGCTGATCCTTGAGCAGCATCAGGCAGCCGAGCGGGGTGCAAGGGACGAAGCCCTCCATTCCCGTCGCGAGGCGCCCGGCATTGACCGGGTGGAAGCCGTCGACATCCTTGTCGGGATCGATCCGCAGCAGCACTTCCTGCTCGTCGAGATGAGCAGGCAAGGGAAGCTGCACGAGGATGCCATCGACCGCGGGATCGGCATTGAGCCGGTCGACCAGCGCGATCAGGCTGTCCTGACCGGTATCTGCGGGAAGGCGGTGCTCGAAGCTTGCCATATTGGCGGCGAGCGTCGCCTTGCCCTTGCTGCGGACATAGACGGCGGAGGCGGGGTCTTCGCCCACCAGCACCACCGCGAGCCCGGCCTTGCGACCTGCCTGCGCCTCGAATGCCGCCGCCGCGTCGCCCACGCGGGCGCGCAGGCCTGCCGCAAATGCCTTACCGTCGATGATCTCAGCCGTCATGGCCCGCCCCATATAGCGCTGCCGCGATTCCCGCCAGCGTCGAAGCGTCGCCTGCAATCGCCAGCCGCTTGATCCGCGAGGTTTCGCCCGCGATCAGCGATACGTCGCGCCTGGGCACCCTGAAGGTCTTCGCGACCAGCGCCGTCAGCGCGGCATTGGCCGCGCCCTCGACCGGCGCCGCGGCAAGCCGGGCGGCGAAATGCTCCGGCGTTCCGGCCAGAAACGCGTCCTTGGAGGCCCGCGGGGTCACCCGCACCGCGATGCGGATGCCGTCGCTGGCGGCCTGCCAGGGCTGCGTCACGTCCCCGGGCTGATCAGCGCCGCGTCGAGATTGGGGATCACCGCATAGTTGATGATCGCGATCAGGATCAGCACCACGAACGGCGCGAAGTCCATCGGCCCGGTGTCGGGCAGGACGCGGCGGATCGGGCGGTAGATCGGCTCGGTCAGCGTGTTGAGCCCGCGCCACAGCGCGCTCACGAAATCATTGTAGGTGTTGATCACGTTGAACGCGATCAGGACCGACAGGATCGCCTGCACGACGATGATCCACCACAGCACGTTCAGCAGGATCTGAACGATGTCGAAGCCGATCGCGAGAATGGTGTCCAACAGGGGTCTCCGGAATTTTCGAAACTATCTACCGGAAAGCCGCGCGATGCGGCAACCGTGTTAGATATATAAGACGGTTCAGCGGTGAACCAAGGTGCCTGCACCTTGCGGGGTGAAGATCTCGAGCAGCATCGAATGCGGCACGCGCCCGTCGAGGATGACCGCGGCGTCCACACCGGCATCGACCGCGGCGACGCAGGTCTCGACCTTGGGGATCATCCCGCCGCTGATCGTGCCGTCGGCCTTCAATGCCGCGATCCGGCCGGGATCGAGGTCGGAGAGCAGCTGCTTGTCCTTGCTCAGCACGCCCGGCACGTCGGTGAGCAGGAAGAAGCGCGATGCGCCCAGCGCGCCCGCGATCGCGCCCGCCATCGTATCGGCGTTTATGTTGTAGGTGTGGCCGTCGGCGCCGAGCGCAATCGGCGCGATCACCGGGATGAAGCCCTGCGCCGACAGCGTCGTGAGCACGCTGGCGTCGACCGCGACCGGCTCGCCGACGAAGCCGAGATCGACATGCCGTTCGATCCCCTGCAGCGGATCGGCCTCGCTGCGCGTCACTTTCCGCGCGGTGACGAGGCCGGAGTCCTTGCCCGAAATGCCGATCGCCTTGCCGCCCGCGGCGCTGATCCAGCTGACGATTTCCTTGTTGATCGACCCGGCGAGGACCATTTCGGCGATCCGTGCGGTCTCGGCATCGGTGACGCGCAGGCCGCCGACGAACTCCGATTCGACGCCAAGGCGCTTGAGCATCTGCCCGATCTGCGGCCCGCCGCCATGGACGACGACCGGGTTGATCCCCACCGCCTTGAGCAGCACGACATCCTCGGCGAAATCGCGTGCCAGCTCGGGATCGCCCATCGCGTGGCCGCCATATTTCACGACGAAGGTCTTGCCCGCATAACGCTGCATATAGGGCAGCGCATCGGTCAGCGTCTCCGCCTTGGCGAGCATCTTGGGATCGGGAGCATGATCGGTCATGCCGCGCCCTTAGCGTGAGTTGCCGGGATGCGAAAGCGGCGGAGGGGTCGCGGAAGTTGTGGCTGCTATCGGGTGGATTCGGGAAATCGTCGGCGGGCAGAAAGCTGCCGCGAAGTTGACGAAGTTGCGGGAAGCGCGATCCATTCTGTCAACTTCGTCGCCTTTGCCCGCGGCGATTCGGGGATCTGATTGAACCCGGCGAATCAACGGAATCAAAGAGCGGCCGCCACGCAGCCTGTCGATGCAAGCAAACCAGTTCCAACATTGCAAGCGGGGCGGCTATCGGGGTCGCTAGCGGTCGTCCTCTCCATCATCCCGGCACTAGGCCGGGATGCATGGCCCAGGCCTAGTATCGCGGCGGCCAGCGTATCAGCCGCCCTGTCCTCAGGCGTCCCGGTCCAGGCTCCGCCCGATCGCGACGAAGCCTGCGATCAGCGCCGGGATCAGCACGATCGACAGAACGACCTTGGCCAGCATCTGGCCCATCAGCAGGTGGCCGATCGGGAATTCGCCGTAGAAGGCGACGGTGATGAAGATCAGCGTGTCGACAATCTGGCTGAGCACGCCGGCGATCGCGCCGCGCAGCCACATCATCCTGCCGCCTTCGCGCTTGAGTGCGCTGAAGATCGTGACGTTGAGCAGCTGCGACGCGCCATAGGCGGTGATCCCGCCCAGCCAGATGCGCCAGGTGCCGCCCATCAGCAGGTCGAACGCGGCGCGGCGATCGGCCGGCATGTCCGCGGCGGAGGGCAGGGTCAGCACCAGCGCCGTCAGTGCGATCGAGGCGAGCAGGGGGATGAAACCCAGCAACACCAGCCGGTTGGCGGTGCTGCGCCCGTGCAGCTCGGCGACCGCGCTCGCCACCGCCACCAGCAGCAGGAAGGCGAAGATGCCTGCCTCCACCGCAAGCGGCCCCAATGCCACCTGCTTGTTGCCCAGGACGCCCGCGATGCAGACCATGCCGCCGTAGAAGATCGAGAGGGTGAAGAGCGAGCGCGAAAGCGGAGCCGGTGTAGTCATGGGCGTTGCTAGCGCGGTTTCAGCGGATACGGAAGCACCTAGCGATGCACGATTCACGCGCTATGCTGCAGCCCCATATGCCGCGCCGATAGCCGGCGCTGGGGGGCCTTCCACTTGAACAATCTTCCGATCGGTATTCTGGGCATCGTCGCGATTCTCGCGATCGCCTTTGCGCTTTCGTCGAACCGCCGCGCCATCCGGCTGCGCGTCGTCGGGGCTGCCTTTGCGCTCCAGGCGGGCATCGCGATCCTCGTCCTTTATGTGCCCGCGGGCCGGGCGGTGATCGAGGGGATGTCGCGCGGCGTTTCGGCACTGCTTGGCTACGCCCAGGCGGGGACCGACTTCATCTTCGGCCCGCTCGCCAAGCCCGAAATGGGCGGGCACAGCTTCGCCATCGCGGCGTTGCCGGTGATCATCTTCTTCGCCAGCCTCGTCTCGATCCTCTATTATCTGCGGATCATGCCGCTGGTGATCCGGTGGATCGGCGGGGCGATCGAGAAGGTGACCGGGGTAAGCAAGGTGGAGTCGCTCTGCTCGGCGGCGAACATCTTCGTCGGCCAGAGCGAATCGCCGCTGGTCATCCGCCCCTATCTGGCGGGCCTCACCCCCGCGCAGATGTTCGCGGTGATGAGCGTCGGCATGGCCGGGGTCGCGGGCACGATCCTGGCGGCGTACGCAGCGATGGGAATCAACATCCAGTATCTGCTCGCCGCATCCTTCATGGCGGCGCCCGGCGGCTTGCTGATGGCCAAGATCATGATGCCCGACGAGCCGGTGAAGCAGCCCGAGCTGCCGCTCGACGGCGAGGGCGCGCCCCTCGATCCCGAGGATGCGGCGATCCGCGCGGTCGAAAAGGATCTCGATGAGGAGCGCCCTGCCAACATCATCATGGCCGCGGCGATGGGCGCGCAGATCGGCGTCAAGATCGCGGTCGCGGTTGGCGCGATGGTGCTCGCCTTCGTCGCCCTGGTCGCGCTCGCCAACGGCCTGCTCGGCGTGGTCGGCGGCTGGTTCGGATATGGTGACCTCACCTTCCAGGGGGTGATCGGCACCGTGTTCGCGCCGGTGATGTTCCTGATCGGCATCCCCTGGGCCGAGAGCGGCGCGGCGGGCAGCCTGTTCGGCACCAAGATGGTGCTCAACGAATTCGTCGCCTTCCTCAATCTCGGCTCGACCGCGGGGCTGAGCCCGCGCAGCGTCGCGATCATCACCTTCGCGCTGTGCGGCTTCGCCAATTTCAGCTCGATCGCGATCCAGATGGCGGCGGCCGGCAGTCTTGCGCCCAACCAGCGCCCGGTGATCGCCAGGCTCGGCATCAAGGCGCTGATCGCGGGCAGCCTGGCGAACCTGATGAGCGCGGCGCTGGCGGGATTGCTGCTGCCGTGAACGAGCGCCTCGTCGCTCATGTATCGAAGGGCGAGGTATCGTTCTTCGCACTGCTTTGCGTTGGCTGCGTCGCGCTGGGCATCTGGTTCATCTTGGGCCCCGAAGATCTGGTCACCCGCCGCTATTCCAGTCCTGCGTTCATCTCGGGGGTCGGATGGATTTTGACGGTAATCTGCGGCCTCGGCCTCTTGGCATTTATCAGGCAATTGTTCCGAACCGGCCCGGTGATGGAGATCGATGAGCGAGGTATTCTCTGGCGCCGCTGGTCCGACACGACCATTCCGTGGCATGCGATTACTCGCGTTGAGGTCAACGCGGTAGGCGAGCAGAAGCTCCTGTCGCTATGGCTGGACGAACCCGAATCCTATCCGGGACGATCGACGCTCGGCACGTTGTCCCTCATGAACAAAGGTATGGGCTTCGGTGATCTCGCGCTCAGCATGCAAGGTACCGACCAGAGCTTCGACCGGCTGGTCGAGGTGGTCGGTGCCTATCATGCGTTGAAGGATCAGCGCGTCGGGACCGGCTCCGCGCCCGAATAGTCGTAGAAGCCGCGCCCGGTCTTCCGCCCGTACCAGCCGGCCTCGACATATTTGACCAGCAGCGGGGCGGGGCGGAACTTGGGATCGCCGGTGCCCTCGAACAGCACGCGGGTGATCTCAAGGCAGGTGTCGAGGCCGATGAAGTCGGCGAGCGTGAACGGCCCCATCGGGTGGTTGAGGCCGAGCTGGATCGCCGCGTCGATATCGGGGATCGTCGCCACGCCCTCGCCGAGCGCGAAGCACGCTTCGTTGAGCAACGGCATCAGCACGCGGTTGACGATGAAGCCTGGCGCGTCGTTGGCGTGGACGATGCGCTTGTTGAGCGTCTTGCCATAGGCTTCGACCGCGGCGACCGTTGCGTCGCTGGTGGCGAGTCCGCGGATCAGCTCGATCAGGCCCATTACCGGCACGGGGTTGAAGAAATGCACGCCCATGAAGCGCGCGGGATCGGGTGAAGCCTGCGCCAGCCGCGTGATCGGGATTGACGAGGTGTTGCTGGCGAGGATCGCGGTGTCGGACAGCACCTTGCCGACATTGGCGAAGATGCTGCGCTTGATCTCCTCGCGCTCGGTCGCGGCCTCGATGACGAGGTCGCAGGGTGCGAACGCGTCGGTGCCGCCGACGCATTCGATGTTGGCGAGCGCGGCGTCCGCGGCTTTGGCGGTGATCTTCTCCTTTTCGACCGCCCGCGCGAGCTGCTTGGCGATGCCTGCCTTGCCCTTCTCCGCGCGCGCGACGTCCATATCGGACAGCAGCACGCGATAGCCCGCCTGCGCCGAAACCTGGGCGATGCCCGCCCCCATCTGCCCCGCGCCGATCACGCCAACCGTCTTCATGCATGTCCTCCGGAATCTGATATGGAGGCGTCCTACCGACTCGTTCGCGAAACGGCTAGAAGGGGGAATAGATGCTGACGATCGCGTTGCTCGCTCTGGCGCAGGCCTCGGCGCCGCAATCCGCGCAGAAGCAGGGGCCGATCAAGAGCTTCGGCGCATGGGTGGTGGCATGCGACAATGCCAGGCGGTGCGAGATGACCTCGATCTGGCCCGACGACAACCAGCCCGGCGACGGCTCGCCCTATGACCAGATCTCGGTCTCGATCGAACGCGCGGCCGGGCCGGCGGGCGGCTGGTCGGTCGAGATCCAGCTGCCGGGAGAATCGGGCAGCGACCGGGTGCAGCTGAGCACCGATCGCGGCTTCTTCCTCTGGGGCGTCCCCAGAAGCGACCGGCTCGCCTTCACCGGCGCGCAGGCCGCGCAGATCGTTGCGGCAATGGTCGATGGTACCGACCTGCGGGTGGGTTCAGAGGTCGATGTCACCGGCATGGCCTCGCTCAAGGGATCGTCGGCGGCGCTGCGCTTCATCGATGCTGAACAGGGGCGCGCCGGGACCGTGACCGCTGTGGTGGCGAAGGGCGTGAAGCCCGCCAGCGCCGTCCCGGCAGCGCCCGCTTTGCCCAAAGTGGGATTCGTCCGTCCGGCAGGCGTGGCCGCCCCCTTCACACCGGCGATGCGCAAGGCGCTCGACAAGTCGAGCGAATGCGGCGCCGTCTATGAAGGCGGTACCGGCGAGCTCCCCGAAGTCGAACGGGTGGCGCTCGGCGGCGGCAAGACGCTGCTACTGCTCCCCTGTGGCAGCGGGGCGTATAATTTCTCGACCGAGCCTTACATCCTCGCGCCCGGTGCGCAGCCGGTGCTCGCCAAGTTCGATTCGCCGCCGGGTTTCACCGAGGCGGACGATGGCCGTCCGTCGCTGGTCAATGCCAGCTTCGATGCGAAGACCGGACGGCTCGAAAGCTATTCCAAGGGCCGTGGCCTGGGCGATTGCGGGAGCATGGAGGGCTATGTCTGGGACGGGTCGATGTTTCGGCTGGTCGAGGCACGATCGATGCCGGAATGCCGCGGATCGGTGAACTGGCTCACCACCTGGCGCGCCGAGCCGGTCGCGAAATAGGGTTCAGCTGCCCGGCAGCGCAATCTCGAACAGCTTGGGCCAGCGCTTGCCGGTGACGTAGAGCTTTCCGGTCCTGTCGTCCCAGGCGATGCCGTTGAGCACCGCCTCGCTGTCGCGAACCTCGACCGAAGCGATCACCGGGCGCATATCGATGACGCCCTTGATCGCCCCGGTTTCGGGATGGATCCGCGCGATCAGGCCGCTGTGCCAGATGTTCGCCAGAATCTCGCCGCGGACATATTCCAGCTCGTTGATCTGCCTTACCGGCTTGCCGCGCCAGGTGACGGTTACCCGCCGCTGTTCGGCAAAGGTCTTCGGGTCTAGGAAGCGCAGCTCACTGCTCCCGTCGGACAGGATCAGGCTGCTGCCGTCCTGGGTCAGTCCCCAGCCCTCACCAGGATAGGCGAACTCGCCCAGTTTGCGGAAACTGTCGCGATCCCAGCGGAAGGCCTTGCCGTGCTTCCAGGTGAGGCTGACGATCGTCTTGCCCCAGCCGGTGCTGCCTTCACCGAAATATTCGGGCGGCAGCTTCGCTTCGCGCTTCACCTTGCCGGTGGCGAGATCGACTTCCCGGATTGCCGATTCGCCATGCTGGCCGGTGCTCTCGAACAGCCGTCCGTCGCTGAAGAACAGGCCCTGAGTGAAGGCCCCGGTGTCGTGCGGATAGGATGCAATCACCCGCGCGGCCTCGACCGGGGGGGCGGGCGGGGCCGGCGCTCCGACTGCCTGTTGCCGCGCGGAGAGAGAGGGCGCCGGCGCAGAAACAAGCGGGGCCGCCCCGGCCAATATGGCCAGGGCGACCCCCATTGTCGCTCCGCGCCCGGCCGTGATCAGCCGGAGCATGGCGTGATTACTGCGACGGCGTCAGGTTCACCGCGGCGTACTTGCCACGGCGATCGACTTCCAGCTCGAACTCGAGCCGGTCGCCCTCGTTGAGCGTCGGCATGCCTGCACGCTCTACAGCGCTGATGTGCACGAACGCATCGGGCTGGCCGTCGTCGCGCTGAATGAAGCCGAAGCCCTTCATCGCGTTGAAGAACTTGACCGTACCCGTCGCCTTCTCACCCGTCAGCTGACGCTGCGGGCCGCCGGCGGCGCCAGCACGCGGACCATCACGGTCGCGCGGCGGGCCGCGATCCTCGACCGGGAGCGGCTCGCCCTCGATCTTGAGCTCGGTGGCGCTGATGCGGCCGCCACGGTCGACCAGCGTGAAGCCCAGCGGCTGGCCCTCGGCCAGACCGGTCAGGCCAGCCTGCTCGACCGCGCTGATGTGCACGAACACATCCTCGCCGCCATCGTCGCGGACGACGAAGCCGAAGCCCTTCTGGCTGTTGAAGAATTTGACAACGCCAGTGCCTTCGCCAACGACCTGCGGAGGCATGCCGCCACCGCCGCGGCCGCCGCCGAAGCCGCCGCCACCACCGCCGCCGAAGCCGCCACCGCCGCCGCGGTATCCACCACCGCCGCCGCCGCCGAAGCCGCCACCACCGCCGCCGAAGCCGCCGCGGTCACCGAAACCGCCGCCGCCGAAGCCGCCGCGATCGCCGTAGCTGCTGCCACCACCGAAATCGTCGCCGCCGAAACCGTCGCGCTTGTCTCTGCCGCGCCCGCCGCGATCCCCGCGGCGCCCTCGATCAAAACTCATTGCCCTGTTCGTCTTCCCGGTCGCCCAACTCAATTGCGAAAGTCATACGCCGGACGAAGACGCAGACATCCCGGCGCTCCGAAGACACGCCCATGGAATCGGGTCATAGCCGGTTACGGGACAGGACGCGAACAAATTCGTCGCGATTTCGGCACTGTTCCAACAGATACTTGCGCATGCGTCGCAGGGGCGGCAGATGAGAGTACCTATGGACATCGCAGCATTGATCGCCGACCCGGCCGCCTGGGCCGCCCTCATCACCCTGATCGTGATGGAGGTGGTTCTCGGCATCGACAACCTCATCTTCATCTCGATCCTGACCAACAAGCTGCCCGAGCACCAGCAGCAGAAGGCGCGCCGAATCGGCATCGGCCTGGCGTTGGTGATGCGAATCCTGCTGCTGTCGATGATCTGGGTCATCGTGTCGCTGACCACGCCAGTGTTCGACCTGGGCATTCAGGGGGCGACGGGCGCACATGGCGCACCGAGCTTCGAGACGGCATTCTCGTGGCGCGACCTCATCCTGATCGCCGGCGGCCTGTTCCTGCTGTGGAAGGCGACCAAGGAGATCCACCACACGCTCGATCCGGTGCCGAGCGACGACGAGATCCTGGACAAGAAACAGGTGGTGGGGCTGAATTTCGGTTCGGCGATCTTCCAGATCATCCTGCTCGACATGGTCTTCTCGGTCGATTCGATCCTGACCGCGGTCGGCATGACCGACGAGATCGCGATCATGGTCACTGCGGTTCTGGTCACCGTCGCCGTGATGCTGGTCGCCGCCGACCCTCTGGCGAACTTCATCAAGCACAACCCGACCGTCGTCATGCTCGCGCTCGGCTTCCTGCTGATGATCGGCGCGGTGCTGATCGCCGACGGCTTCGGCGTGCACGTGCCCAAGGGCTATATCTATGCGGCCATGGCCTTCTCCGCGATGGTCGAATCGCTCAACATGATCGCGCGGCGATCCAAGCTGAAGCGCGAGGGCCGGCCCCCTGCATAAGCTTTGCATTGAGCGTTCAGGTGTAAACGGCTAGGCGGACGCATGGCCGTTTTCCTGCACGAAGAAGATATTCCCGAAGGGGTGTTCGCTCCCGGCGCCGACATCGCCGTCGATACCGAGACGATGGGACTGATCACCCCGCGCGATCGCCTGTGCGTCGTCCAGATTTCCGATGGCGGCGCGGACGAGCATCTTGTCCGTTTCGGACCGGGTAGCGACTATGCCGCGCCCAATTTGCGCGCGCTGCTCGCCGATCCGGCGCGGGTGAAGCTGTTCCATTTCGCGCGCTTCGATCTTGCGGCGATTCGTCACTATCTCGGCGTCACGGCGACGCCGGTCTATTGCACCAAGATCGCCTCGCGGCTGGTGCGTACCTATACCGACCGGCACGGGCTCAAGGATCTGGTGCGCGAGCTGCTCGGCCAGGAAATCTCCAAGCAGCAGCAGTCGTCGGACTGGGGCGGCCCGGTGCTGAGCGACGCGCAGAAGGACTATGCCGCGTCCGACGTGCGCTATCTCCACGCGATGCGCGAGGAGCTCGACCGCCGCCTTGCGCGCGAGGGGCGGACCGCGCTGGCGCAGGCCTGCTTCGATTTTCTGCCCCATCGCGCCGAGCTCGATCTCGCGGGTTGGCCCGAGATCGACATCTTTGCGCATATCTGATGTGATGCTGCACCAGCCCGCTCCCCCGCCCGGCCATCCAGCGGCAGCATCCTATGGGTGGCCGGGCGGGGGAGCGGCCTGGCGCCGCTCTTCTTGCACCGAGAACTCGCATGTCTGAGATCGCCCTCCAGGAACGCTCGCGCCGCAAGCACTGGGCGCGTCCGGGGGGAAGCCATGACTATCTCGTCCGCACGCTGCTGCTGATCCTGCCTGCCGGGATCGGCGTGCTCGGCGCATTTCTGGTGATGGCGCCGCTGTTCATGGGCGGGGACGTCTCGTTCGTGCTCGACAAGAACAAGGTCGACATCGCCAATGAACGGCTGCGCATCCAGTCGGCGCGCTATCGCGGCGCAGACGCCAAGGGGCAGGCCTTCGTACTGACGGCGGGCTCGGCGGTGCAGAAGAGCTCGGCCGAGCCGGTGGTGCAGCTCAGCAATCTTGCCGCGGCGATCCGCCTGGCCGATGGTCCGGCAGAGGTGCGGGCCGAGCGTGGCCGCTACGACATGGATAGCGAACAGGTCGCGGTCGATGGCCCGATCGCGTTTCGCAGCGCGGACGGATACCAGCTCGACACGCGCGATTCGACGATCGATCTCAAGACGCGGCGCCTGACCGGCACGGGACGGATCGACGGCAAGACCCCGCTCGGCGCATTCAGCGGCGACAGCATGACCGCCGATCTCGACAAGCGAACCGTGCGGATCGATGGCAATGCCCGCTTGCGGATCGATCCCAAGCGCGCAAATAGGTGAACATGGCCCGTCCGCTCCTCATTGCGTCGATCGCTGCGATCGCCACCACCGCTGCGATTGGTACCGCGGCGCTGGGGCAGGTGCGCCACGATTCGAACGCGCCGATCGATTTCGCCGCGCCGCACGCGGAACTGCAGGACCGCTCGGGCCGGGCTGTCCTATGGGGCGGGGTCCGGCTGAATCAGGGTAACATGACGCTGACCGCCGAGCGGGTCACGGTCACCTATACCGGTCAGATCACCGACGGATCGCCCTCGGTATCGCGCTTCGATGCTGCGGGTGGCGTTACCGTCACCCGGCCCGACCAGACGGCGCGGGCGCAATATGGCGTGTACGACATCAATAAGCGTACCATCACGATGATGGGCAATGTCTCGCTGGTCCAGGGCAGCAACCGCGTGAGCGGCGGGCGGCTGACGCTCAATCTCGATACCGGCCGCGCTTCGATGGACGGTTCTGGCGTCGGCACGACCAAGGCGCCCGACGGCAGCGTGATCCAGTCGGGCGGCCGCGTCACCGGTCGGTTCACCGTCCCCAAGCGCGATTGACCGCAGGCGGGGTTTCGCTCTGCCGGGTTCGACCCTAACTTCCCTTCCGGAACTCTCATGCATAAAACTTGCCAAGTGACTGCGCGGCAAGGAATCGCTAAGCATATCGTGCGATCAGGAAGGGCGTTATGGCAGATATCGAAACGCTGGAACCGGTAGCCGCGGAAGCGGGCACCCCGCCGACATCGGGGCTGGCGGTGGTGTCGATCGCCAAGTCCTATGACAAGCGCGTCGTGCTGTCGGACGTGTCGCTCTCGGTCGGCAAGGGCGAAGTGGTCGGGCTGCTCGGCCCCAACGGCGCGGGCAAGACGACCTGCTTCTATTCGGTGATGGGGCTGGTGAAGCCCGATGCCGGGCGCATCATGCTCGATGGCGTCGATATCACCCCGCTGCCCATGTATCGCCGTGCGATCCTGGGGCTGGGTTATTTGCCGCAGGAAACCTCGATCTTCCGCGGCCTCACGGTCGCCAAGAACATCTCGGCGGTGCTCGAGCTGTCCGAGCCCGACAAGTCGGCACGTGCCGCGCGGCTCGACCAGTTGCTCGAGGAATTCGGCCTGACGCGGCTGCGCGATGCCCCGGCGATGGCGCTGTCGGGCGGTGAACGCCGCCGCGCCGAGATTGCCCGCGCGCTCGCCGCGGATCCGTCGATCATGCTGCTCGACGAACCGTTCGCCGGCATCGATCCGATCTCGATCGCCGACATTCGCGATCTGGTGAAGGAGTTGAAGACCCGCAACATCGGCGTGCTCATCACCGACCACAATGTCCGCGAGACGCTCGACATCGTCGATCGCGCCTCGATCATCTATGACGGCCGCGTGCTGTTTGCCGGCTCGCCCGAGGACCTGGTCGCCGACGCCAATGTCCGGCGCCTCTATCTCGGCGAGGGATTCTCGCTGTGATGCTCGGTGCCCTCGATTAGCCTCCCATGAGCCTCGCGCCCCGCCTTGATCTGAGGCAATCCCAATCGCTGGTGATGACGCCGCAGCTTCAGCAGGCGATCAAGCTGCTGGCGCTGTCGAACCTCGAGATCGAAACCTTTATCGCCGAGGAACTCGAGAAGAACCCGCTGCTCGATGCGGGCGGCGGCGACGAGCGTGAACCCGTGGAGGCGGCGGAGGCCGAGTCGCTTCCCGAGCGCGACGGCCCCGCCGATTCGACCGAGCTGCTCGATGGCGGCGACGCGACGGGGGAGGCCTCGCTCGACGTCGATTTCACCGCCGAGACCTTTCACCATGACAGCGCGGCGGATTCGGTCGGCGGACTCGATGGCGGCCTTGGGCTTGCCGGCACCGGCGGCGGCGGTCTGGGTGAGGACGGCCCCGATTTCGACAGCTTCTGCGCGCCCGATCTCAGTCTGGCCGATCACCTGCTTGCGCAAGCCGGCGCCGTGGTGGACGGCGCGGACCTGTTCATTGCCCAGCACCTGATCGACCAGATCGACGAGGCCGGGTATCTCACCGCCTCGCTGCTCGACATCGCCACCCGGCTCGGCGTGCCGCTCGCGCGGGTCGAGGCGGTACTGGCACTGATCCAGACGCTCGACCCCACCGGCGTCGGCGCGCGTGACCTAGCCGAATGTCTGGCGCTGCAGGCGAAGGAAGCGGACCGCTATGATCCGTGCATGGCCGCGCTGATCGCCAATCTCGATCTGCTTGCGCGCGGGGAACTGGCACGGCTCAAGCGCATCTGCGGGGTCGATGACGAGGATATGGCGGACATGATCCGCGAGCTTCGCGGCTATGATCCCAAGCCCGGCTGCCGTTTCGGCGGCGATCCCGTCGCGAGCGTGACACCCGACATCTTCGTCGCGCCGCGGGGGCAGGCCTGGGCGGTCGAGCTCAACAGCGCGACCCTGCCGCGGGTCCTGGTCAACCGCGCTTACTATGCCGAGGTATCCGCCGGGCCGCAGGACAAGTCGAGCAAGGCCTGGCTCTCCGACATGCTCGCCAGTGCCAACTGGCTGGTCAAGGCGCTCGACCAGCGCCAGCGCACGATCATCAAGGTCGCGAGCGAGATCGTGAAGCAGCAGGAGGCGTTCTTCCGCCATGGCGTGTCGCACCTGCGCCCGCTCACGCTGCGCCAGATCGCCGACGCGATCGAGATGCACGAATCGACCGTCAGCCGCGTGACCAGCAACAAATATCTGTCCTGCGCGCGCGGGCTGTTCGAGCTCAAATACTTCTTCACCAGCGCGATCCAGTCGGCCGATGGCGGTGACGCGGTCTCGGCCGAGGCGGTCAAGAGCGCGATTCGCGCGCTGATCCAGGCCGAAGATCCGAGGAAGATCCTGTCCGACGACACGCTGGTCGAGATGCTCAATTCCAAGGGCTTCGACATCGCCCGGCGCACCGTCGCCAAGTATCGCGAGGCGATGGGCATTGGCAGCTCGGTCCAGCGCCGCCGGCAAAAGGCGCTCGAGGGCGCGAGCTAGGCCGTCTCCTGACGGGCGCTACCTGGCCCGGCCAGCTTCGGTGGCGATCGCATCGAGGTCCCGGTCGAACAGCTGGGCCGCCAACAGTGCTGTCGCTGCGGAGCGGGCGAAGAAGCCCTTCGGGATCGCTGCGAAATCGTCGGTCGGCTTGTGATAGTCGGGATAATCCTCGACCCCGAAATAGGCGAAGGGCATGCCCTGCTGGTGAAAGACGAAATGGTCGGACCCACCGGTCCAGTCGTCGGTGTCCTTCCATGGCGGGCCGTCATGCCCCAGCTTGAGCGACACCGGCGCCTGCGCGACGATCGCCTCGAAACGTGCGCGCAGGAACGGCGAATGATACGCGCCTGCCAGCCATAGCTCGTTGCGGTCGTTGCGGCTCATCATGTCGAGATTGAGGTTCATCGCGATGCGCGACAGCGTCACCGGCGGAGCCTTCGCGAACGCCGTCGATCCGTAGAAACCCTGCTCCTCGGCATCCCACAGCGCGAAGACGATATCGTGGACGGGCCGCTCGCGCGCGAAATGTTCGGCGATCGACAGCAGCACGGCGACGCCGGATGCATTGTCGTCGGCGCCGTTGAGCACCTTGCCGTCGCGAACGCCGAAATGATCGTAATGTGCGCCGATCAGCAGCACCCGGTCGCTGGTGCCCGATCCGCGGATACGGCCGATCAGGTTGGTGCCTTTCAGAACCTCGCCCTTATGCTCCGCTTCGAACGGCTGCTCGAAACCGGCAAGGACCGGTTCGACACCGATCGCCCGCAATCGCTCGCTCAGATAGGCGCGCGCCCTGGCCGAGCCGGCGGTGCCGACCAGCCGCCCGGCCATGTCGTCCGCTGCGAGGATGCGGACATCTTCATAGAGCTGATGCGGCGCCGGGTCGGCGGCTGCAACGGTGAGGCATGTGCCCGTCAAGGCGAGAAGACGCAGTAGCATCGTGCTGATTTGCCGTGGCTCATGATCGCGGCAAGCGAAAAGTCCGCCCCCCAGCTATCCGACGGTCGCCAAATCCTTTGTTGCAGTCCGCGCCGTCCCCGGCCAAGCAACACCCATGAGTAGCATTGGTATCTATGGCAGCCTCGGCCGGATGGGCGTGGCGATCCGCGACATATTGGCGGAACAGGGCGTCAAGTTCGCGGGCGGCGCCGATGCCGGCGACGACCCGGCGGTGCTCGCCGCCGCCGCCGATGCGCTGGTCGATTTCTCCACGCCTGCCGCGCTCGAATCGCATCTTGCCGCAGCGCGCGCCGCAGGTACGCCGATCGTGATCGGCACCACCGGGCTGACGGCGCAGCACCATGCGCTGATCGACGACGCGGCGCGCGAGATCGCGGTGCTCCAGACCGGCAATACCTCGCTCGGTGTCGTGCTGCTCGCGCGACTGGTGCGTGAGGCGGCGACGCGGCTCGGCCCCGACTGGGATATCGAGATCGCTGAGATGCATCACCGCCAGAAAGTGGACGCGCCCTCGGGTACTGCGCTGATGCTGGGCGAGGCAGCCGCGGCCGGGCGTGCGGTCTCGCTGGGCGAGGTCCGCGTCGCCGACCGCGCCGGACTCACCGGCGCGCGTGCGGAAGGGACGATCGGATTCGCCTCGCTGCGCGGCGGCACGGTGATCGGTGATCATCTGGTCGTGCTCGCAGGCGCGGGCGAACGGATCGAACTGGCGCATCGTGCCGAGGATCGCGCCATCTTCGCGCGCGGTGCAGTCAGGGCCGCCTTGTGGCTCGCGGACAAGCCCGCCGGCCGCTACACGATGGATGCGGTGCTGGGCCTTTGAAGAAGGCCGACATTTTCCATTTCTTCGAGCGGCTGGCCGCGGCCAATCCGCATCCCGAGACCGAGCTCGAGTCGGTCAACGACTATACGTTGCTGGTCGCGGTGGTGTTGTCGGCTCAAGCGACCGACGCCGGGGTCAACAAGGCGACCCGGCGGTTGTTTGCCGAGGTCGACACACCGGAGAAGATGGTCGCGCTGGGCGAGGAGGGCTTGCGGCAGCACATCAAGACGATCGGGCTGTTCAACGCGAAGGCGAAGAACGTCATTGCGCTTTCTGAAGCGCTGATCGCCGACCATGACAGCCAGGTCCCTGCCGACCGCGACGCGCTGGAGGCGCTTCCCGGCGTCGGACGGAAGACTGCGAACGTGGTGTTGAACGTCGCCTTCGGGCAGGAAACCTTCGCGGTCGATACCCACCTCTTCCGCCTCGGCAACCGGACCGGCATTGCGCCGGGCAAGACCCCGCTTGCGGTAGAGAAGAAGCTGGAAAGGAATGTCCCGCAACCCTTCCGCCTGCACGCGCATCACTGGCTGATCCTGCATGGGCGCTATGTCTGCAAGGCGCGTACGCCCGAATGCTGGCGTTGCATCGTCGCCGACCTGTGCGCCTACAAGCCCAAGACGCCCGCGCCCAAGGGTTGGAAAGAACCCGCGGTTTAGCGCTGGCGCACCGCGAATTGCTTTGCTAGGCGCTTGTCGCCACGCACCCGTAGCTCAGCTGGATAGAGCGCTGCCCTCCGAAGGCAGAGGCCACAGGTTCGAATCCTGTCGGGTGCGCCAGTTTTCTACTATAAACACAGTCGTTTAGCAAGCCGGGCAGTTTGCGTATCGGAACCCGAAAATCGTCGCGGAAGCGTGGCGGAAGCAGTAACAGGCGTACCGTAGCGTGGCGCAGCCCGTTCTCGGGGGGGTAGGCGCCGACCTGCTTCACAGGTTGACCTTTCGGGCCCGAGCGGGGATAGCTCCTCGGGTGCGGCACCCGTAGCTCAGCTGGATAGAGCGCCACCCTCCGAAGGTGGAGGCCACACGTTCGAATCGTGTCGGGTGCGCCATTTCACCTTCCATGACCGTGGTGCTTGCTAGGTGCGCACCGGTCGAGAAGCGGCCGCAGTAAGTGATCGTAAAGGCTACAGTTTCCGGCCGTTTCTAGGTGAGGTGTAGGTGCGTTGCAGCGCGCCCCACCCGCCAAATTGTCCTGTTCCAGACGTGCTACCGGCTATCGCGGCGTAGACGCGTCTGATTCAAAATCCAGTTCCGAGAGGAGTGCCGGTTCGACCCCGGCGACCCGCACCATCAAAATCCTTGTCCAAAACAATCACCGTCGCGACAAGATGGGACTCGCCGGGGCTTAATCTGCCATCGCGCCGAACGTGAGCGGGGGAAGTGATCGGCTGTGAGAGGCCAGTCACGGTGCAGTGCTCTTGATGCGGCGACGAGCCCGGCTAACATCAGTATTTGAGGTTCAATTATTCGGCTCATGTAAACCTGATTGACAAGCGTGGGTTCGACCAGCGGCATGGCCCCAGTCGAAAAGTCGCATCATATACTGGCGATCAAACAGCTCGTGCGGCGCACTGTCGAAGGTTGGATCGATGGCTTCGATGCATAGGCTTACGTTTGAACCTTCGGCGAACGCCCGATAGCTTCCGATCGCGCGCCGATCGCTTGCCCCGATCACCGTTTCAAGCGCCCGTTCTATAATCGAGAACGCACTTGGCGCTACGGTCATGTAACGCGGTGCTAGAACGCCGTTATAGAGAAGGGTCATCCCTGGACGGCGAACTCCCGGGACATCCGCACCGGCGCCTGCGGATAGGAGCGCATCCGGTACGACGAAAACGCTGCTGGTGGTTCCCCCATCGACGTGCATTTCCGTGAATGGCTCAGCGCCGCTATGCACCGCCACCTCGACCGGAGGAAACACGCCCGGGATGCTGGCGGACGCGAGCAATATACTCCGGATGAGCTCGACCTTGTCAGCAGCGCGACTGGCGGCGATTTCGCCAACGTCCCAGACGACGCCGCGCTGAGCATCGAGGTTGGTTGTCAGGACCAGCAGACGACGGCCCGCGCGGTGCTGAACAGCGATACGGTCCACGATGTCCGCAGTCACATGGCGAGCGATCAGCCGACGAAGCGGCTGGGTGCTGGCAAAGCTCGGGCCTCCCAAGGCGCCCCGGACGGGGGTTCGACGAAAGATGTCGTTCGCGTCGATGCCGGTGTAGAGCGCGCGAAGGGTCGCGTCTTCATCCGAGCCAAGAAACGCAAATGGCGCAATCAAAGCTCCGGTGCTGACCCCCGTCACGAGCGCGAAGGTTGGTCGTGAGCCGCGTGCGCTCCAGCCATTGAGATAGCCTGCGGCGAAAGCGCCTTTATCCGAGCCGCTCGATATCGCGAGCATCTCGAACGACTGGTCCCCTTCTGCCGGCCTATCTGCAAGCCAGCGCTGTCGCCAGTTCAACCACGCGGCCGGCGAAGCATCTGCCCAAAAGCGGATCGGCTCGGTATAGCCAGGCACTACGGCGACTGCCTGCATGCCTGCGGTTGCCGGCAGCCGCGAGGGTGTCGCACAGCCGCCGAGCGTTGCCGCGACCAATGCGACCGCGACTGAGGCTTGTGCGGCCCTCAATCCATCTTCTCGTGGAAGGCACAGAGCTCCGGCACGATCTGGCTGCGGAACTTCGAGCCGCTGAACAGACCATAATGACCCGTCTCTTCCAGGACCAGATGGCGTTTGCTCGACTCCGGAAGCTTGGTCGTCAGCTCGAGTAGGGCGCGCGTTTGGCCCAGGCCGGTGATGTCATCCCGACCGCCCTCGATCGCCAAAATCGGGGTCTTCTCGATAGAGTCCAAAGAGACAGGCGTGCCCCGAAATGCGAACGTCCCGTTTGCGAGCGCGTTTTGCTTGAAAACTCGATGGACCGTCTGGAGGTAGAACTCGGCAGTGAGATCCATCGTGCTGAGGAACTCCCCGTAGAAGCTGTCGATCTTATCGGCAGCCTCGTAGTCGCCGTCGGCGAAATGATCGATCGCGGCGCGCGCGGACTTTTGATGGCGTTCCGGGTTCATGGCGACGAACGCCGTCAACTGCAGATACCCTGGATACACAGCACGGTGTGCTCCCGGAAACCGCGCCGGGACGGTGGTGATGAGCGTGTCGGCGAACCAGCCGTCGTCATGGCCTGCAGCGAGCTGATTCACCTGGGTCGGCGAGCGCGACACGTCGATGGGCGAGCCCATGACGGTGAGGCTCGCCGGCAGCACGCCATCGCCGATCGATCCGCCTTCGAGGAGCGCCACCGTTGCGGCAGCCGGCACGCCCGCTTGGCAGACAGCCACGAGATGGGTGGTGGGACCAAGCTGTCGGACGAAGGCGACAAGATAATCGATGTAGTCGTCGAGGTCGAAGCCACCCTCGTGCATAGGCACCTCGCGAGCATCCGCCCAATCGGTGATGAACACGGTGTAGGCGGGTAGGAGATCTCGAACGGTCTCCCTGAGCAGCGTCGCATAATGCCCTGCCATCGGTGCGACGAGCAGCACATGTGGGGCCTCCTGGCGGTTTGCGACGTCGAAGCGCAGCAGTCGACAGAAAGGACGCTGGACAATGACCTCCTCGTTCACCGTGTGTTCGACGCCGTCGATTTCAACGTTGTCGATGCCGAAAACGGGTTTGCCGTAGGGCTCGGTCAGACGGCGGAGGAGCGACAAAGAGGCTGACTGTGTGCGTCGAAGTGTCAGAGCAGGCGGTTCAAACCCCAGCGCCTGCGCTGCGGCAATCCAGGGCGGCTTCACGTTGCGATCGTCGAGCGCACGCGCCATTGCACCGAGTTGTGTGGACGGAAGACGCCAGGCCTGCCGCCATCCATCGACCCAGTCATAGCTGTTCATGAAGTTAGGGTAGGCCATATCCGCAATCCCTATTTTTGAGGTTCTCTCGCTTGACGTCCGATCAGCGTCTGGGCGGCCTGCGCGAGCACCAATTCCTCGTCCGTTCGCAGACGGATCAGCTCGAATGACGGAAGGTGATGGAGGCGTGCGGCGACTGCATCGCCGATCGCGATGTCGTTGCTGCCGACGCCACCCGTAAATACCAAGGCCTGCATTCCGCCGAGCGAGACGCCGAGCGCTGCCGCCGCCTCGGCGATCCGCAGCACCCAATAGTCGACGGCGAATGCCGCCGCCTCGGTATCGGTCGCGCGGATCGTCCTGAGGTCTCCGTCGGTGCCGGATAGCGAGGCGAGACCGCTTTTATGGTAAAGAAGGTCTTCCACCACTTCGACGCCGGCGTCCTTGACGAGGTCGAGGATGACACCGGGATCGATCGCGCCGCTCCGGGTCTTCATCGGTACGCCATCCAGTGCGGTCATCCCCATCGTTGTGGCGACGCTCCGTCCATGGTGAAGCGCGCACAGGCTCGAACCGCCGCCGAGATGGGCAACGACGACGCGTTCGAGCTCCGGCCGTTCGGCGGACAAACGAGCCGCGATCGACTGGTACGAGAGGCCGTGGAAACCGTATCGGCGGTAACCAAGCTTTCGCAAGCCTTCGTAGAGCGGCAGCTCATAGTTGAGAGGCGATATGGACGCGTGAAATGCGGTGTCGAAGCAGCCAATTTGGAGGGTGTCTGGCTGTGCGATGCCAAGCGACTGCGCGATATCGAGCGCCGGTCCTTGATGCTGGGGAGCGTACCGGGTGAGATCGCGCAGACGGCCGATCTTCACGTCGTCGAGTATTGTGGGCTCGCTGAAGTCGGCACCGCCGTGAACGATCCTGTGGGCGACGACAGCAATCTCGACGCTCGGAATGTCGATCGCGGCCTGATCGAGGATCCTCGAGGCCACCTCCTCCAGCCCACCGTTGACTGTTTCACCAGGCCCTACGATGTCCAATCGCCAGCCGTCGCGCTCGGCGGTCGCCTGGCTGCTCCAGAGCACTTGCGTCGGCGCGTCCAGCAGGCGAAGGCTGGCTTTGAGGCTGGTGGAGCCTGCGTTGAGGGTCAGGATGGCGGGCGTCACATTGCCACTCCTGCTCTGCTCGCGAGCACGGCCAGGGCGCAGGACATAAGGCGCGACCGCGCTCCGTCCGCACGGCTGGTGAGCGCGATGGGCAGGCGAGCCCCGACAACGATTCCGGCGGACTGAGCGTCACCGAGGAAGGTCAGCTGCTTGGCCAGCATGTTGCCGGCCTCCAGATTAGGGACGAGCAAGATGTCGGGGTCCCCGGCCACGGCCGAGAGGATGCCCTTCTCTTGCGCCGCCGCCGCAGAGATCGCGTTATCGAATGCGAGTGGGCCGTCGACGAGGCAACGACCGAGTTGTCCGCGCTCGGCCATCTTGGCGAGGGCGGCAGCGTCGACGGTCGCCACCATATCGGGGGAAACCGTTTCGACAGCAGCCAGTGCCGCCAGCTTGGGAGGATCGCCACCGAGTTCGAGGGAGACGAACAAGTCGATCGCGTTGCGAGCGATGTCGGCTTTCTGCGCGAGGGTCGGCGCGATGTTGATCGCGCCGTCCGTCACCATGAACAGCTTGTGATAGTCGGGATCGTCGAAGATGAAGACGTGGCTGAGGCGCCGAGCGCTGCGAACCTTCGGATTGGCGAGGACGGCATGCAGCAACTCGTCGGTATGGAGGGCCCCCTTCATCAGGGCTTGCACCTGGCCCTCTGCCACCAATAAGCCGGCGCGTTCGGCGGCTTCGTGGCTATGCTCGGTCGGGACTGTCGCCCAGCCGTTCAGATCGATGCCAGCTTCCTCTGCGGCGACATTGATCTTCCTCTCGGGTCCAACGAGAACCGGCTCGATCAGACCCGCGTCGCGTGCCTCCGCCGCGGCACGCAGGACGACTTCCGTGGTGGGGTGGACGATCGCCATCCTGATCGCGCCGCGACCGCGCGCGCGCTCCAGCAGCGTATCGAAACGCTCACCGGCCGGCATTGGGTCGATCCGAGGCTGTATAGGCAGCGAGGTCAGTCGCCGTCTGCCACCCCCCGCCGAGGGCCTTGTCCACGCTGACGGCGTCGGCGATCACGGTCGCCTCCGCCTGTGCCAGCCGGTCTTCGATCGCCGACACCTGACGCTGTACGTCCAGGACGTCGGTGAGCCCGGTTTCGCCGGCCTGATAGCGAAGCCTCGCGAGTTCGAGGGTGCGCGTAAGCCGATCTCGGGCGGCGCGGAGCCGGTCGGCCCGGTTGCGGTCCTCCCTGTATCGCAAGAGCGCGGTTTCCACGTCGGAGAGGGCGCGCAAGACCGTCGCGTTGTAGGTCGCGAGCTTCTCATCCAACACGGCCTGCTGGCGACGCACCACAGCGCGCCGACGCCCGCCGTCCAGGATGGGGAGAGAAAAGCCGGGGACGAGCGACCCGTACCGACTGGCGCTGTCGACCAGGTCGCCGAGGCTGAGCGCTTCCAGGCCCAGACTGCCGGTGATCGAGAAGCTGGGATAGAGGTCGGCAGTCGCAACGCCGACATCGGCGGTCGCAGCCGCCAGTTCGCGCTCGGCGCGCCGAATATCGGGCCGTCGTCGCAACAGGTCGGAAGGCAGGGCTGAGGGCAGGACCGGCGCCCGAAGGGTCGCTTGGGGGGCATCGGACACGATCGCCTCCGCCGTCCCGGGTTGCGCGCCCAACAGCACGTCGATGCGATATAGCGCCGCTTTGCGATCGGCCAGGAGCGGTGGAATCGCGGCTTCGCTCTCGGCCAGCTGGCTTTCGGTCCGATCGGATTCCGATTGGGCTTCTTCACCCGCCGTGACCAGACGTTGGGTGAGGTCCGCCGTCTGCCGCGATGCCGAAAGCGTTTCGTTGGCCACAGTGATGCGGCGCTCGGCCGCGCGGAAATCCGCATAGGCGCGGGCGACGTCGCCCGCGACCCGGACCAGGGTGTCGTTGCGGGCCTCGGCTTCAGAGCCCAATCGCGCCTCGGCCGCCTCGACCTGTCGGCGGTTTCGGCCGAACAGATCCAACTCCCAACTGGCGTCGAATCCGCTTCGATAGACCGTGTAGTCCAAATCCGGCGTGACCAGATCGGTCGGGATATTGGCCAACTGCTCACCATTCTCGCTCAACCGGCGGAGCGTCGTCGTGCCCTGTGCGTCGAGCTGCGGCGATCGCCCGCCCCGCGCTTCGTCGGTGCGGGCCCGCGCCTGGCGGATACGCGCTTCGGCCACCGCGACATCGGGATTGGCCGCCAGCGCGCGGTCGACCAAGGTCACCAAGGTCGGGTCGCCATAGCCGGTCCACCAGCGGTCGAGCGCCTCACCCTGCCCGGTCGGGGCTTCGCGAAAGGCGGCCGGGATCGCGGGCGTCGGCGCGCGGAAATCAGGTCCGACCGTGCAGGCCCCGAGCATGAGCGCCGGCAAAGCGGCGGTTACGAACCTCCTGGTCATGCGGTCCTTCTCCGAAAGATGAAATATGCGGTCCCGAGCGTTCCGACGGCGATCACGGCGATCGGCCAGAGGCTGGACCAGATCTCGACAAAGCCGCTCCCCTTGAGGAACACGCCCTTCACGATGACGATGAAATGCCGAAGCGGATCGATCCAGCTGACCCACTGCAACCACAGCGGCATGTTCGCGACCGGGGCGATGAATCCCGACAAGAGGATCGCAGGCATCATGAAGGTGAAGACGCCGAGAAAGGCTTGCTGTTGGGTCTCCGAGATCGCGGAGATGAACAGCCCGAAGCCGCAGAGCGCGAGCGCGTACAGCAGCATGCCGGTGTACAAGACGAGCAGCGACCCGGTGAACGGAACGCCAAAGATGAAAATCGCGACAAGGACGATGATGGTGGCCTGAAAGGTTCCGATCATTACCGCCGGAATCGTCTTGCCCAACATGATGAGCGCCGGCGACAGGGGTGAGACCAGGATCTGGTCGAGCGTTCCCTGCTCGCGTTCGCGGGCCACGGACAAAGCGGTCGTGATCAACACGCCCAGCGTCGTCATGATCGCTACCAGGCTAGTGACGATCGACCAGCGTCCTTCAAGGTTCGGATTGTACCAGTTCCGCGTAACCACTTCGGCGGAACCGAATGATCCGCGCGAACGCGGGTCGCCCGATATCTCTGCACCGTAGCCGCGGACGATCTGGTCGACATAGCCCTGCGCGAGTTGCGCACTGTTGGATCGGCGACCATCGCCGATGACTTGGACAGACGCCGCATCACCGCGCGCGAGATCACGAGAGAAGGATGGCAGGAAGCGAACCGCGAGCAGGACTTGTTGGCGATTGAGGGCATCGCGCAGTTCGTCGTCGCTGGTCAGTATGCGCACCTCGCCGAACGCCTCGGCGGCGGCGATGCGCTGCACGATCTCGGTCGAGGCCTTGCCGCCGTCTTGATTGAGGATGCCGATCGACGCGTCTCGCACGTCGAGCGTGGCGGCGAACGGAAACAGAATGACCTGCAGGATCACCGGCATGATCAGAAGGCGCACCGCCGCCGGGTCGCGAGTGAGCGCCTGAAGCTCTTTGACGATGAGGGTGCGAAGACGATTCCACATCAGTCGAGCGTCCGCTTGGTCTTGAGCGCCGTGAGCCCGAGGAAGATTGCGGCGATCAGCGACAGCGCCATCGCATTCAGCCAATAGAGTTGGCCGGCGTAATCCGACTGGAACAGGGTCTGAAGGATGGTCACGAAATAGCGGCCCGGGAGGATCGACGCGACGATCTGCACCGGCTGGGGCATGCTGCCGATCTCATAGACGAAGCCCGAGAGCATCATGACGGGGAGGAAGGCGGCGTTGAGCGCGGCCTGGGCGGCGTTGAACTGGGTGCGGATCGCCGTCGACAGCAACAGCCCCAGTCCAAGAGCGGTGCCGAGGAACAGCGCCGTCGCCAGAAACAGCAACAGGAGCGAGCCTCGGAACGGCACGTCAAGGACGGCGGTCGCGAGGACGACGCAGATCGCCATGGAAACCATGCCCAGCCCGAAATACGGAATGATCTTCGTCAGAAGCAGTTCGGTGCGGGTAATCGGAGTGGAAAGCAGCGCCTCCATCGTGCCACGCTCCCATTCACGGGCGACAACGAGCGAGGTGAGGAGCGCCCCGACGACCGTCATGATCACGGCGATCGAGCCGGGAACCAGCGAGTTGCGGCTGATCGTCGAAGGATTGAACCAGTAGCGGGCGACGGTAGAGACACCCGCCTTCTGGGGTGAGGCTTCGCGGCTGCCACGCTGCTCGCGCCATACCGAGACCGCGCCCGACACATAGGCGTTGACGAAAGCGGCGGTGTTCGGCTCGGTCCCATCGGTGATCGCCTGCACCTCGCCCCGCCCACCGCGTTCGACGGCCCGCGAGAAGCCATCCGGCACGACGATGAAGCCTCCGACCTCGCCGCGGTCGAGCAGTCGGGCAGCGGTTTCGCGGTCGCCGTTATAGGTCACGCTGAGATAGGGCGATCCCGCGATCGCAGCGGCGACGTCCTGCGCCGGCGAGCCAGAGTCCTCAATGACGACGGCGACCCGCGTCGTGCCTGTGTCGAGGTTCAGCCCGTAGCCGAACAGGAACAGCATGATGAGCGGCATGAGTCCCGCGATCAGGATGCTCGACGGATCACGCAGCGTTTGGATGGTCTCCTTGCGCACCAGCGCCCACAGCCGTCGGCCGGACAGCTGGCCCGTTTTTGGACCAGGGCTCTGGGTCTCGCCGGTCATGCCGCTTGTCTCTCGTCGTCGGCGCGATCGGCGCGCTCGACGAGTTCGATGAAGGCGTCCTCCATCGAAGGGTCGTCATCGTCTTCGGTGGCAGCTTCGGCGCGAAGGTCGTCCGGCGCGCCGCTCGCGATCAGCTTGCCGCGGTAGATCAGGCCGATACGGTCGCAATACTCGGCCTCGTCCATGAAATGGGTCGTGACCATCACGGTCACCCCCTTCTCGACGACCCCGTTGATGTGGGTCCAGAACTCGCGGCGGGTGAGCGGATCGACGCCCGAGGTCGGCTCGTCGAGGAACAATATGGCTGGGTCATGCATGATCGCGCAGGCGAGCGCGAGGCGCTGCTTGAAGCCGAGCGGCAGCGCGTCGGGCGACATGGCGAGATAGGGTTTGAGCGCGAAGGCGTCGATCATCGCGTCGATCCGTTCGCGTCGGTCGCTGCCGTCGAGCCCGTAAATGCCCGCGAAGAACTCCATGTTCTGGCGGACCGAGAGCGTGCCGTAGAGCGAGAACTTCTGCGCCATATAACCCAACCGCTGGCGCGCATCGCCCGGCGACCGCTTGAGGCTGTAGCCAAGGACATTGGCGTCCCCGCTGCTGGGCACGAGAAGCCCGCAGAGCATCTTGAACGTCGTCGATTTCCCCGCACCGTTTGGGCCGAGCAGGCCGTAGATCTCGCCACGTTTGACATCGAAGCTGACGTCGTCGGTGGCCGCAAAGTCGCCGAAGCGCTTCGTAAGGTGTTTGGCCTCGATCACGACTTCGCCGGCGGCTTCTTCCCTTTGACCGGCATCCTGCAGCAGCTTCGCCACGACGGACTCGCCGCCGGGACCGCCACCCAGAAGATCGATCACCGCGTCCTCGAGCCGGGGCTTGACCTCTTCGAGCGTCGCGCCGTCGCCCGCCTCGGCCTCAGCCAGATCGAGGGGGTCGTTCCTGTCCTTGAGGACCACCCGGACCGCGCGGCCCTGGATGACCCCGTCCTGGACCTTGTCGGACTTGAGCGCATGTTTGAGCACCTGGCGCCGATTGCCCGTGATGTTGCGGATCAGCCGGCTGCGTCCCTGCATGCGCTCGGCCAATTCGTCGGGACTGCCGCAGTAGAGCGGCTTGCCGTGGTCGAGCAGGATAACTTCGGGACAACGTTCGGCCTCGTCGAGATAGGCGGTCGACCAGATGATGGTCTTGCCTTCCCCGGCCAGGTCGCCGACCATCTTCCACAGCTCGCGTCGCGAGATCGGGTCGACGCCGACGGACGGTTCGTCCAGGAGCAGCACCTGCGGATCGCCCAGCAACGTGCAGGCGAGGCCGAGTTTCTGCTTCATGCCGCCCGAAAGCTTGCCCGCACGGCGCTCGGTGAAACGCTTCAGGTCGGTGAACTCCAGCATCCGCTCGAACATGTCGGCGCGCTTGGCCGGGTCGACGCCGCGGAGATCCGAGTAGAGCGTCAAATTCTCCAGGACGGTGAGGTCCTCGTAGAGGCCGAAACGCTGGGGCATGTATCCAAGTTGTTGGCGCAGCGCGTCGCCCTGAGAGGCCGGTTCGAGGTCGTTGACAGTGAGCTTGCCCCTCGTAGGGGTGAGCAGGCCCGCGATCATCCTGATCAGCGTGGTCTTGCCCGCGCCATCGGGGCCGACCAGCCCGGTGATGATGCCGGTCTTGATGCTGGCCGAAAGGTCATCGATGGCCACCACCTCGTCGTTCTTGCCGAAGCAGCGGAAGAGATTTTCGAAGACGATGGCGTTCTGGAGATCGGTCATCGGGCCTGGTCTCTGACCGGACCGCCGTCGTCGGCGAACTGGACGGTGATGGGCATGCCCTGGCGCAGGCGCGAATCCGGGTTCAGGACAATGACGCGCGCGCGATAGACGAGATCGGTCCGCAGTTCCGGGGTTTCGACGGACTTGGGCGTGAATTCCGCGGTCGGGGACACATAGCCGACACGGCCTCTGTAGATCTTGCCGGGCGCGGCGTCGGTGGTGATGTTGACCATGGCCCCCGGCGCGACGAGCCCCAGGTTGGCGGCATCGACGAAGATGCGGGCCCAGACCGGCTGGGCGAGGGCTTGGGTGAAGGCGGTCGTACCCGCCGAAACATTCGCACCGTTTTCAATCGCACGGGTGAGGATCGTTCCATCCGACGGCGCCAGAAGCACCGTGTCCTGAACCCGAATACGAATGCGCTCGGCAGCCGCCTGCGCCCGGTCGACGTTGCTCGCGGATTGCTGGATCTCCTGGCGTCGGGTGCCGGCTCGCTGTTCGGAAAGCGCTTGTTGGGCGCCGCGCAGCTGCGCCGCCGCCTCATCGCGGCGGCTGACGGCATCTAGCCAGCTTCTCTCCGCGATTGCGCCGGTGCCCCGCAGCGTCGTCAAGCGGTCGACGTCACCTTGCGCATTCGTGAGCGAAGCGCGCCGCTCCGCAACCGTCGCTTCAGCCTGGGCGATGTCCTCCCGGCGACTGCCCTCGCGGAGGAGATCGAGTTGCGCGCGCTGTGCGGCGGTATTGGCTTCTGCTTCGGCCAGATCGGCCTGAAGGGGCTCGGCGTCGAGCTTGGCGACCACTTGGCCGGCGCGCACCGTATCGCCTTCGTCCACCAGTACCTCAATGACCCGGCCGTCGACGCGGAACGACAGATCGACCTCGCGGATGTCGATATTGCCGTAGAGCTCCAAAGGCTCGTCGCCGTCGCCCCAGGGGCGCACGATCAAGAGTGTCGCGCCGACGACGAGCAGGACTGCGGCAATGACGGCGATTGCGAGGGTGCGACGGCTGGGACGCGGCATGTCAGTCCTTCTTCAATAGGTAGCGGTGTGAAGCCCGTATCGGCATGCCCGCGATCCCAACTGTCAGTGCAAGGAGAAACAGAGCGGGAAGCGGGGTCCTGCCGATGACCCAAAGATTTACGATGGTCGCCCCCAAAGACACGCAAGCGAGCATTACTGCTCCGGGAACGGCTGTGCGGCGGCTGATCAGCATCGCGGCGCCGAACAGTTCGACGCCGGCAGTGAAATAGCGGAACCACTGGCCCCACCCGATTGTCTCGAAGAGACCGACCATACTTTCGATACCGACCAGCTTGAGCACACCGGCGGTGCCGAACAGCAAGGCCGCCGCAGCGCGCGCGATGCGCCAGCCGGTCCGATGAACTCGAGCGGCTCCGGTCATCGTGCCGCCTGCCGTCCAAAGGGCCTATCGGTCGCGGGGCGTCGATCTTTCCCTAAACTCTCGGTGATCGCGTCGAGGTGGGCGAGCGCGACATGTTCGATCACCCCCAGCGCGCCGTCGTCGAGCCGCTGCCATGCGGCAGCTCTAAGTGCAGCGGCGTGTCCCATTCGGAAAATCAGGACTTGTCCCAACAGCGCGACCGACCGCACCCTCGCTTCTTGGGCGGAGAGACCATGATCCGAGACGATCATGAGCAGGTCTTGCAACCTTCCGAGCACTGGATTCATTATATTGCTGAACAATATCTCGAACGCTTCGGTCGGCCCCGCTTGCTCGCGCGCGACAAACCGCGAGAAGGAAGCGTAGCGCTCGTCGAGCATCACGCGCAGCAAGGTGGACACGAGACGACGAAGCTCTAGGCGCGCGTCGTCGGAAGTTGTCAGCAGACTCTCTTGATCACCTCGGATGGCGAAGTGCACCTGCGGTCCAAGAATGTCTGCGATATGCTGGGCCGCGGCGAGATACAGCCGTTCCTTGCTTCCGAAGTGATAGGTGATCGATGACATCGGCGTCTGGGCTAGCGCCGCTATCTCCCGGGTGCTGACTGAGTCGACGCCGCACATGCCGAATCGATCAATCGCGACAGTCAACAGGGCGAACCGGGTCTCAGCGTCAGCCATGAACCTCTATTCATTCATTCGAACGAGTGAGTCAACTCCCCTCGACGATGGCGGTGAACCCCGCCAAGACCGAGTGAGAGCCATTCGGAACCGAACCTGGCGCCATTCATTCGAGTGAGTAACACTATGGGCAAAACTGAGACGACCAAGGGGCACAACCCCGATGAGACGCGGAGGCGTTTGGTGGAAGCGGGTCTGGACCTGTTCGGACGTGGAGGGCTCGATGCCGTATCGACGCGTCAACTTGCCGACGCCGCCGGGGTCAATCTCAACGCCATTCAATATCATTTCGGCGGCAAGGAAGAAGTCTATCTGGCTGTCGCCAGTCATATCGTCGAGTCGACGGGTGCCGCCATCCGGGCGGCCGCCGAGGCAATCGCTGCAGACGCAGACAATCTGAAGCCCGACGAAGCGGCTTGGCGCGTCGGTAAGATATTGAGTTCGGTCGTCGGGGTGATCTTCGGCACACCGGACGCGTCAACACGCGGTGCATTCATGTTGCGCGAGCAAATGCAGCCGGGTCGCGCCTTCGATCTGATCTACGAAGGCTATGTCGAGGCCGTGCACCGGGCAATTTCTGCTCTCTGCGCCCGAGCACGAGGACTGGAGGCGGATGACCCGGAGGCCATCATCCAAGCCCATGCGATGTTCGGCCAAGCGCTCGCCTTTGGCGTGGCGCGTGACACCCTGGCGCGTCGGCTAGGGCGCGCGCAGCTGGGGATTGAAGATCTCTCCGTCATTGGTCCCATTCTCGAGGGCAGCGCGAGACGCGCCCTGATCGGCGACGGCGATGGTCCCACCAGAGCGGCCCCGTCAACCTAACGACGCCTGCTGGCGGCGCGGCAGGGTTTGCCCCTGTGCATGGTGACTTGACGCATCTCCGTATCATCGTAGCCGCTGCCGAGGCCGGCAGCTTCAGCGCAGCTGCTGATCGTCTGGGTGTCGAAGTCTCGGCAGTCAGCCGACGAATTCGGTATCTCGAAGACCGGATCGGTGTGTCTTTGTTTGACAGGCTGGCTCGCGGCGTGCGGCTCACGGATGCGGGACGCTCCTATGTCGCGTCGGTTCGCGACATTCTCGACCGCATGGAGCGCGCCGATATGGACGCACGACTGGCTGCTGCCGGGATCAACGGCCGCTTGAACATCGGCTTCGTTTGGTCATTTGCCAGCGGACCGATCGTAGACCTCATGCGGCAGTTTCAAAGCGCCAACCCAAGCGTTTCAGTGCGATCTTTTGAGCGCTGTGACGACGATCTGATGGTCGGGCTGGAGACGTCCGAGTTCGACATCATCATGACGGCGATTGTCGATCCGCTTCATCCGAGATGGAAAGCGATCGATCGGCTTCTGCGACAGAAACTGTGGTTGGAGCAGCTAGTGGCGGTCACACCCGAGAGTTTCCCTGTTGGGTACGTGACCTGGGAAGACTTGGCCGGGCGGATCGTTCTTTGTCGATCAGGGGACGACTGGCGCCGTTTTGTGAACCACGTTCGGGAGTTGGGCGGCCCGACCCTCGATTTTTCGGAACAGAACGTCGCGCTCGATAGTCTCCTAGGTCTAGTTGCAGCCGGAACCGGTTGGTGCATTCTGCCGGCAAGCTCGGCACGAGACGACGTCGCCAACACCAAAATCTTACCAATCATTTCGGAAGGCGCGACTTTGCAGGTCGAAGCTTTTTGGCGTCCTGAAGTCGATAACCCCGCGCTTACCCGACTTTTGGCACTCGCCCGTCAGATGTTCACGAAGACTAATCAAGCCTGACACTCCGTCGAACTCTCGCGAACGCACGGTCTGTGGCCATGAAACGAGCCAACATCGGTGCTATCAACTTCGTAGGCTCCACCGCCTGTTTCGTCTCGCGGGCCAACGCGTCTGCGTAAGCGCGGAGATCGCGGTGCGTGTCCGCTGGAAGCTCAATGGTAAGTTTTACCGGCTTGTCGTCCGCGAGCGGTCCCAGCTTCAGCTTGGTCATCGGCCGTTTCCCTGTGGTTCTAGGATCAGGTCGCGGGTGACGATCACGCGCACCGGATAGCCGGGCCGGATGGTCAGCGTCGGTCGGATATCGAGTTGGCGGCGGACGATCTCCTGGCCCGCATCGCCGACGCTTTCCTGCACGCCGTCGCGGATGGCTCGCGCGATGTCGCTGTCGCTGTCTGTCCCGAGTTCCGCTCCCACACCGAGCAGGGTGGAGATCAGTCCCGCGCCGATGAGACGACCCCAATGGTTGTCAACGCGATCCTGTAGACCCGCATGCCCCTGCGCATCGGCCCCTGGCTGGCGCTCCAGCACGATCGAGCGACCATCGGGCATGATCAGACGGTTCCAGACGAGCAGCACCCGCTCCTGCCCATAGCCGACCTCGGCATCATACTGACCGATCAGCCGCGACCCCTGCGGGATCAGCAGCAAGCTGCCGGTCGGGCTGTCGTAAACCGGCGCGGTCACTTGCGCCGTCACCTGGCCCGGCAGGTCCGAGCGAAGGCCGGTAAGCAGTGCCGCCGGTATGATCGATCCGGCTTGAAGGACATAGGGGCTCAGAGGCGCGCGCAGCCGCTCACTGCTCTGCGTCTGCCGATCGGCATCACGCGCCAGAAACGCCTCGCCCCGACCGGGAGCCGACGACGTCGTCGGCACAGGCGCGGGCAATGCAGGTGGGGGAACCGGCACAGGCACGATCGAACCGGGCGCATCGGCTGCGCCGTTTTCCGTCGCGTTAAACAGCCGGCTGGTCCGGGCGGCCTCGCGTTCTTGTTCGGCGCGTTGGACGGCGGGATCGACCGGCGCGGGCGTGGGCGTACCCGGCGCTCCGGGCAGAGGCACAGTAGGCACGGCCTCGCCTCGCTGCTGCGCGCTCAGCATCGGCCGGCCCAGATCGCCCGGCAACGGCGGTCCAAGCTGCGGCACCCCGGAGTAGTCACGTGGCAAAGTGCCCAAACCATCGGCTTGGGCGACCCGGTCGGTGTTATAGAGCTCGGCCGGGCGCTCGTCTTCCTCAGAGCCTTGCAAGGCGACGACGAGCGCGCTCCCGATGCCGATGCTGGCGACCGCGCCGAGGCCGATCAGCACCTTGCGGGACAACCGAGTGACGCCAGGCAACTCCGGGCGGAGTCTTAGCTGGTCGGCAATCTCGCGCTCGGAACGGGCGGGCGCGGTGTCGGCGTCCTGGTCGACCGCACCGCCGTTCGGTCGTTCGGCTACCGGGCGGTCAGTCACGGGACCGGCTCCCATCGGTGCGCTCGATCCGAACGCGCTGCTGACGACGGTCGGCACCGAGCCGCAACTCGGCCGCGCCGAACAGCCGGTCGACGATCATGTGCCGACCACGAACGCGGTAGTTGACCAACTCCGAGGACCGCCCGTCCGCCGCGACCACGAACAGCGGCGGCATGTCGCCCTGGGCGATGCCGGACGGGAACTCGATGTAGACGCGCACGCCGTCGTCATAGGCGCGAACGGGCCGCCACGAGGCCTCGTCACCCTCGATCCGATAGCGGAACTGCAGCCGCTCGAGATCGACGCCGGTTGCAACGGGCGCTGCCTCTGCCGCTGTGACATTGCCCCGGCGGAGCGCGATCAGCTGGTCGGCTGGATAGGTCCAGGAGACCGAGGCCATATAGGTGGTTGGCCGCGCACGCAGCTCGATCAGGTAGGTCCGACGATCAGTGTTGATGACCAGATTGGTCGTCAGATCCGGCCGGGTCGGCTTGACGAGGATATGGACGCGGGTCGTCGGACCCGCGCCGCTCGTGGTGTCGCCGATGATCCAGCGCGCGGTGTCGCCGGCGGCGACCGGGCCGGTCCCGGCGAGTTGCTCGCCTTCCTGCAGTGCGATGTCGGTAACGTGGCCGGGCGAGGCGTAGACCTGATAGAGCGCTCCGTCCGTGAAGGGGTAGAGTTGAACGGCGTTGAGGAAGGCGTCGCGGACCGGCTCGATCCGAGCCGCCGCATTGGCGGCGGTCACGCGGGCCCCCGGATCGCTGGATTCTGCGGGACGACGATCAGCCTCGACCGGCTGGAGCTGGCCGGGAAGCGGCAACGGCTCTGGGATGGCCACGATCTGCACCGGTGTCGCCGGTTCGGGCGCGAGCGTTGCGGCCACCATTTCCGGCGGCGGCGTGTCCAGCGCGATGACCGGCGGCCTGTCGCGGGTGGCGCAGGCCGAGAGCGCAACGGTGGAAAGTAGCAGCGCGACCAGCGATGCGCGCCTTGGGGCGAAGAGGATCATGACGCGGACTCCCGGGACCAGTTGATGGCGTGGACGAAGATGCCGAGCGGGTTCTTGCGCAGCTGCTCGGCATCGCGTGGCGGCTGGATCACGAGCGTGACGATCGCGCTCCACCGTTCGGTGGCGGCGAGCTGGCCCTGCTCGTAGCGGCGCTCGACCCAGGCGATGCGGAAGCTGTCGGCGGAAGCGCGGATGACGCTCGAGACCTCGACCGCGATCTGGGTCTGGCCGACGCGGGCAAACGGATCGTTGATCCGGGCATAGTCGTTGAGCGCCGCCGCGCCGCGATCGGTCGTATAGTCATAGGCGCGCAGCCACGACTGACGCAGCACGATCGGGTCGGCCGGGACCGACCGCACCTGTTCGAGGAAGCGCGCCAGATGCCAGGCAATTTGCGGATCGGTCGGCCGATAGGCGGCGACCGCGGGCTCGACCGCCTGGGCCTGGCCGATGCGGTCTACCTGCACGACCCAGGGGACGATGGAGCCCCGCGCGCCCTGCCAGACGAGCGCCGCCGACAGGCCGGCGACGAGGAAGAGCTCGCCGAATGCCATGAGCCGCCAGTTGCGGGCCTGGACGCGGGCGGAACCAATGCGGTCGTCCCAGGCCTGCTGGGCGCGCTGATAGGGAGTGACGGGGTCGGGCGTGCGCCCGTAGCGGACGGAAGGTCGTTTGAACATCAGCGATCCTCACTGACTGAGATGGAAGAGCCGGAGCCGCCGCGATCGCCGGAGCGCACGGTGTGGGTCAGCGTCGAGACGCCTTCGTTCACCATCCGCGCGCGCTGCATCTGCTTGGCCCAGGCGGGAGTGTCGTCGCTCGCTGCCCCGCCGGACGGTGCGTCGCTGGAAGGCTCGGATGACGGGCTCGAAGTCGGAGCCGATCCGGCACCGGACGGCTCGGGCCGTACCGTAGATCCTCCGCCAGCCGCACCGCCGCCGCCGGAAGCGCCGCCGCCGGGCGCGGGACCGCCTGGCGTCGGGCTTCCACCCGACGATCCTCCTCCCGTCCCGGTCGGACCGCGGGTCGCGGGAACCGTCGTGGCTGCAGCCGTCCGGCTGCCCACGGCTCCGGCCGCTCCGGCAAGTCCACCTGCTGCCAGCCGCGCCGCGCCGTAGCCCGCGGCGACCACGCCACCGGCGGCGAGGCCCGTGCCGACCGCTGCTCCTGCCGACAGCTGCGGTCCGCCCGACACGATGCCGTTGGCGATACCGGGGCCGAAGATGCCCAGACCCAAGAGCGAAGTCGCGGCGAGCACGATGGCGAGCGCGTCCTCGATGGTCGGCTGGCCGCCGGCGAACCCGGCGGTGAACTCGGAGAATAGCGTCGAGCCGATACCCACGATGACCGCCAGCACCAGCACCTTGACGCCCGACGAGATGACGTTGCCGAGCACCCGTTCGGCGAGGAAGGCAGTCTTCCCGAACAGCCCGAACGGGATGAGCACGAACCCTGCGAGCGTCGTCAGCTTGAACTCGATCAGGGTGACGAACAGCTGGATCGCGAGGATGAAGAAGCTGAGGATCACCAGCACCCAGGCGAACAGCAGCACCGCGATCTGGATGAAATTCTCGAAGAAGCTGACGAACCCCATCAACTCCGAGATGGAGTCCAGGATCGGACGACCGGCGTTGATGCCGACCTGAGCGATGCGACCCGGCCGCACGAAGTCGGCGGCGCTGACGCTGCCCCCGGAGGCTTGCAGGCCGAGCCCGGCGAAGCTCTCGAAGATGATCTGGGCCAGACCGTTCCAGTTGCCGATGATGTAGGCGAAGATACCGACGAACAGCGTCTTTTTGACCAGACGCGCGAGCACATCGTCATCGGCCGCCCAGGTCCAGAACAGGGCCGCGAGCGTCACGTCGATGACGATCAGAGTGGTGGCGAGGAAGGCGACCTCGCCGGACAGCAGCCCGAACCCGGAGTCGATGTATTGGGTGAATACCGCGAGGAACCGGTCGATGACGCCGACGTCGTTCACGGGCGTTGCCCCTGCTCGCCGTCCCCGAAGAACCGGGCGCGGTGAGCGGCCCACGCTTGGCGGCACGCGGCATCGACGGCGGCGGGATCGGTGATCGCAGCACAGCGCACGAGCTCGGAGGCGACCGGGTCTGTCGGCTCGATCGCCTTGGCGACAGCAGCCGACTCCGGCGGGGCCCGCCGCGCATCGATCACGGCGACGGCAGAGGCGATCGTCACGAACGCCGCCACGCCGAGCCGCACCCACAGCTGCTTGTCGCGGGAAACGGTCACTGGGGGAACATCCGCACGTCGCCGGGCTCATAGCCCCGGCCGGGTGCGAGGAAACGGCGGAGCTGTTCGCGCGCCTGTTCGGACGACGCCGCCCCGCGGGCGTCTTCCAACGTTTGAGCCCGACCCTGCGCCGCCACGACAGCGGTGAGGTCTGCGATCTGCTGCGATTGCAGCGCCAGGATCTGATTACCGGCTTGCGCCGCCTGGAGCGCGCCGGTCGCGGACTGGCTGGCGGTCACCAGCGTCGACATCTCGGCGCGGGTGTCGTCGAGGTTGCCGACGACGCCGGCCTGGACGCGCAGCGCATCCTCGAACGCCGCCACCGAGTTCGACCAGCGTTCACGCGCGCTGTCGAGCAGATCGCGGTTCGAGGCCGTCATGCTGGCGTTGGCGTAGCCGCCGCGGGTGAGGGCGTCGTCGATCGAGCCGACGTCATAGGCGATCCGCTGCGCCTCGTTGAGCAACTGCTGGGTCCGCTGGATCTGGCTCTGCAGGGTCGCCAGTGACGAGTGCGGGAGACTGGCGAGATTGCGCGCCTGATTGGTCAGCGCGGTCGCCTCGTTCTGCAGCGAAGCGATCTGGTTGTTGATCTGCTCCAGGGCCCGCGCGGCCTGGAGCACGTTCTGGACGTGATTGGTCGGGTCCCACACGGTGACCTGGGCGGTGGCGGGCGCAGTGGTTGTCAGTGCCAAAGAGAGCGCGGCGCAGCCGGCCAGCAGCACGCGGGAAAGCGATCGGGTCTTCATGGTCTTTTCTCCGGGTCGAGGGTGGTGATGAGATCGGCGGCCCAGCCGAGGCCGCGTCGGCGCAGCCAGGCGGCAGCGAAGTCGGCGCGCCCACTGGTCGCCAGAACGTCGGCGATGGCGGCCTGGTCGGCCTTTGAGCTGGCGGCGGTGAAGGCGAGCGCGACGGGTCCGAGCCCGAGCTCGAACAGCCGGTTGCCGCGACGGCTCTGGGCGTAATAGTCGCGCTTGGGCGTGGCCCTAGCCACGATCTCGATCTGGCGGTCGTTGAGCCCGAACTTCTCATAGATGCGGGCGATCTGTGGCTCGAGCGCGCGCTCGTTGGCGAGGAAGATGCGGGTGAGGCAGCTCTCGACGATGGCTGGGGCGATGCTCGAGCCGTCGATGTCGGCGAGGCTCTGGGTAGCGAAGACAACGCTCGCGTTCTTCTTGCGCAACGTCTTCAGCCATTCGCGCAGCTGGGCGCCGAAGGTCGGATCGTCGAGCGCGAGCCAGCCCTCGTCGACGATGACCAGCGTCGCGCTGCCGTCGAGCCGCGCCTCGATCCGGTGGAACAGATAGGCGAGGACGGCGGGCGCGGCGGCGGTGCCGATCAGTCCTTCGGTCTCGAAGGCCTGGACGCTCGCCGATCCGAGCCGCTCATGGTCGCCGTCGAGCAGGCGGCCCCAGGGCCCGTCGAGGCAATAGGGCTGGAGTGCCCGCTTCAGGAGGTTTGACTGGAGCAGAACCGACAAGCCGGTGAGCGTCCGCTCGGACGGCGGCGCCGACGCCAGCGACGATAGCGCCGACCAGAGGTGATCCTTGACCTCTGGGGTAACGCTCATTCCTTCGCGGGACAGTACGCCCGTCAGCCACTCGGCGGCCCAGGCGCGTTGGCCGGGCTCGTCGATCTCCGACAGTGGCTGCAGCGCGATCGGTTCGATGGCGTTGTCCGACAACGCGCCGCCGAGGTCGTGCCAGTCGCCGCCCATCGCCAGCGCGGCCGCGCGGATCGAGCCGCCGAAATCGAAGGCGAACACCTGGGCCTGCGCGTAGCGCCGGAACTGCAGCGCCATCAGCGCGAGCAGCACACTCTTGCCGGCCCCGGTCGGCCCGACCACCAGCGTATGGCCGACGTCTCCGATATGGGGCGAGAAGCGGAATGGGGTTGACCCCTCGGTCGCCGCGAAGAACAGCGGCGGGCCGTCGAGATGGTCGTTGCGCTCGGGGCCGGCCCAGACCGCCGAGAGCGGGATCATGTGCGCCAGGTTGATCGTCGAGATCGGAGGCTGGCGGACGTTGGCGTAGAGGTGACCCGGCAGGCTGCCGAGCCAGGCCTCGACCGCGTTGACGCCCTCGGTGATGGTCGTGAAGTCTCGGCCCTGGAGGACCTTCTCGACCAGCCGCAGCCGGTCGGCGGCGATGCGCGGATCGTCGTGCCATACCGTGACGGTCGCGGTCACGAAGGCGTGGCCGACCAGATCGGCGCCCAGGTCCTGCAGCGCCTCGTCGGCGGCGGCCGCCTTGTTGGCGGCATCGGTGTCGATCAGCGACGACGCCTCGTTGGTCAGCACCTCCTTCAGCATCGCCGCGATCGACTTGCGCTTGGCGAACCATTGGCGGCGGATACGACCCAACAGCTTGGCCGCATCGGTCTTGTCCATGCAGACCGCGCGAGTGACCCAGCGATAGGGAAAGGCGAGCCGGTTCAACTCGTCGAGGATCCCCGGGAAGGTCGAGGACGGGAAGCCGATGACCGAGAGCGTGCGAAGATGTGCCGAGCCCAGACGGGGCTCCAGGCCACCCGTCAACGGGCGATCGGCCAGCAGCGCGTCGAGGTGCATCGGCGTCTCCGGCACGCGGACGCGGTGCCGGGCGGTCGACACACAGGCGTGCAGATAGGTCAGGGTCTCGGTGTCGGAGAGCCAGGCCGCCTGGGGCACGAAGCTTTCGATCAGGTTCAGCAGCCGGTCGGTCCGATCGACGAACTGTTCGAGATGATCGCGCGCCGATCCGTTGCGGTCGGCGCGGCCCTCGTAGAGCCAGCCCTCGGCGCGGGCGGCATCGTCGGCGGGCGGGAGCCAGACGAAAGTGAGCAGATAGGCGCTCTCGAAATGCGCGCCTTCGGCCTCGAACTGCGCCCGGCGCTCCTCATCGACCAGGGCGGAGGCGGCATCGGGAAACTGGCTGTCGGGATAGCGTTCGGCCGGCTGTCGGCTGGCTTCGACGAACAGCGTCCAGCCCGATCCCAACCGGCGGATCGCGCTGTTGAGCCGTGCCGACGCGCCGACCAGCTCGGAGGCGGTCGCGCTGTCGAGGTCGGGGCCACGGAAACGGGCGGAGCGCTGGAGCGAGCCGTCCTTGTTCAGCACGACCCCCGCGCCGACCAATGCGGCCCAGGGCAGGAAGTCGGCGAAGCCTTGCGGCTTCTTGCGATACTCGGCGAGGTTCAGCATGGCTCAGACCCCGAGGTGTGGCGGGTAGCGGAGGTGGCGGCGGACGACGTCGATGAACTGCGCGTCGCGCTTGGCCGCCCATACGGCGAGCAGGTGACCGACGAGCCAGATCACGAGTCCCACCAGCCAGAGCCGAAGCCCCAGCCCGATCGCGGCCGCCAGCGTGCCGTTGGCGATCGCCACCGCACGAGGCGCGCCGCCGAGCAGGATCGGCTCGGCGAGGGCGCGGTGGACCGGCGCGGTGAAGCCCGGGATCTGGCCGTCGGGGAGACCCATCAGACGAGCGCCCCGCCACCGAAGCTGAAGAAGCTCAGGAAGAAGGAGCTGGCAGCGAAGGCGATCGACAGGCCGAACACGATCTGGATGAGCTTGCGGGCACCGCCCGACGTGTCGCCGAAGGCCAGCGTCAGGCCGGTGATGATGATGATCATCACGGCGATGATCTTGGCGACGGGCCCTTCGATCGATTCCAGAATGCTCTGGAGCGGCGCCTCCCAGGGCATGTTCGAGCCGGCGGCCCAGGCCGGGCCGGTGATCAAGAAGGTCGTCGCGACGGCGGTGGCGGCGGACAGGCGGGTACCAAGCGAGGTCATGGGTCAGTCTCCTGGCGGGGTGAGTGGGGCGAGACGGTAATCGCCGGTCGGATCGAGCCCCTCGACGCGGGCGAGTTCGACGAGACGGCGGTCGGGACCGCGGCCGGCGAGCACGGCGATGACGTCGATAGTCTCGGCGACGAGCGCGCGCGGCACGGTGACGACCGCTTCCTGGATCAGCTGCTCGAGGCGACGGAGCGCGCCGATGGCGCTGCCCGAGTGGATCGTGCCGATCCCGCCGGGGTGGCCGGTGCCCCAGGCCTTGAGCAGATCGAGCGCCTCAGCCCCGCGCACCTCACCGATCGGGATGCGGTCGGGGCGCAGGCGGAGCGACGAACGCACGAGATCCGAGAGCGAAGCGACACCGTCCTTGGTGCGCAGCGCGACCAGGTTCGGCGTGAGGCACTGGAGCTCGCGCGTGTCCTCGATCAGGACAACGCGGTCCGAGGTCTTGGCGACCTCGGCCAGCAGCGCATTGGTGAGGGTGGTCTTACCTGTCGAGGTGCCGCCGGCGACCAGGATGTTTGCGCGGGACAGTACGGCCTCGCGCAACGTCTCCGCAGAGCCGGCTGCCATGATGTTGGCGGCGACGTAGTCGGCTAGCGTGAACACCGCGACGGCGGGCTTGCGGATCGCGAAGCAGGGAGCGGCGACGACCGGTGGCAGCAGCCCCTCGAACCGCTCCCCCGTCCCGGGCAGTTCGGCCGAGACACGGGGTGCACCGGCGTGGACCTCGGCACCGACATGGTGCGCGACGAGGCGGACGATGCGCTCGCCATCGGCAGCGGACAGTCGCTCACCCGTATCTGCGAGACCGGCGGACAGCCGATCGACCCAGAGCCGACCGTCGGGATTGAGCATGACCTCGACGACGCTCGGGTCTTCGAGGAAGGCCGCGATGTCCGGGCCCAACGCGGTGCGTAACATGCGCGCGCCGCGGTCCTGACGCTCGGTGCTAATGGCGGTGACGGTCAAGATACGAACCCCGGATGGAAGCGACGGGGTCGAGTAAGAGGACCGTTAACGGGGCTGGAGCAACAGGCGTGACGGCGTAGTAGCGGTGTCGGCGGCTAAGGCAGGGGAAGTGCGGGAGCGATACGGCGGGGATGCCATTCGGTAACGAGCCGCGATGTCAGACTCGACGCCTGTTACATGCGCTTCGATCTATTCGACGCCCGAACTGTTCCCGGAAACGTCTAGAGCGACCTCCTTGAGAAGCCCGGGTCCGTTAGCGAGCCGCCGTCCGAGTGCTTCGACGAAGCGGTCGTATCGCTCGGCACCCTTGGCGCGCGCCGCCGCAGTAGTCTGCTCAGGTAGGCTTGGCGTGGCGGTCAGCCAAAAGCGCACGAACAGGGCGACGGCTTCCAAAGTTACACCGTCGTTGCGCTCGATCCGTTCCAGAACGCGGACGATTCGGTCGAGCCGTTTGGCGATCGCCGCTTCCCTCCGGTCTGAGTCATCCGGTGTCAGGAACGAGGTGATCGCCGCCTCGGCGACCAGCGACTTCGGTTTGCGCCGCTCCGCGACATAGGCGTCGAGCGCGCGCATAGTGGACGGGTCGAGATAGACCGTGAACTGCTCTTTCTTCGCCATGGTCAGAGCTCGATGCCGTCGTTCGGGTCGAGCGAGGCTTGGCGGGCGACGCCACTGATCCGCCCCGCCAGCAACTGCTGACGCAGGGCGTCGTCGTTCGGCTCCTCGCCGTCGAGCTCGAACTCGTTCTCGATTGGCGGCGCGGACACCGGTGCGACTTCTTCGTGCTCCGGCAATTCGGGTTCTCGCCGCAATCCGGCATTGGCATCGTCGGCTTCCTCGGGCGAGGGCCGAGGCACGACGCGTCCCGTCCAGTCGTCCCGCCCTCCAGCGGTCGTCGACACCTCCCCCGATGCTCGCTGGATATTCGGCGGCGGCAGGATGCGCCGCTTGAGTTGCGGGTCTTCGTAATAGCGCGCCTTCTTCGCGCGGACGGGCGGCGAACCGGAAACGAGCACGATCTCATCGGAGGGAGGTAGCTGCATGATCTCGCCGGGCGTTAGCAGAGGCCGCGCGGTCTCTTGACGACTGACCATCAGATGCCCGAGCCAGGGTGACAGGCGGTGGCCGGCGTAGTTCTTCGCATCGCGGATCTCGGTCGCCGTGCCCAGGCTGTCACTCACCCGCTTCGCGGTCCGCTCGTCGTTGGTCGCGAAGGCGACCCGGACATGGCAGTTGTCCAGGATCGCGTTGTTCGGACCATAGGCCTTTTCGATCTGGTTGAGGCTCTGCGCGATCAGGAAGGAGCGGATCTTGTACCCGGCCATGAAGGCGAGCGCGGACTCGAAGAAGTCGAGGCGGCCGAGCGCGGGGAACTCGTCGAGCATGAGCAGTAGGCGCTGGCGGCGACTGGCGGTCGCGAGCTCTTCGGTGAGCCGCCGCCCGATTTGATTGAGCAACAGCCGGACAAGCGGCTTGGTACGGCTGATGTCGGACGGGGGCACGACGAGGTAGAGGGTCATCGGCCGCTTGCCTCCGACCAGGTCGGCGATGCGCCAATCGCAGCGGCGCGTGACTTCGGCGACGACCGGATCGCGGTAGAGCCCCAGGAAGGACATGGCAGTCGACAGGACGCCCGATCGCTCGTTGTCCGACTTGTTGAGCAACTCGCGCGCTGCGCTGGCGACGACGGGATGGACTCCGTCCTCGCCGAAATGCGGGGTGGTCATCATCGCCCGCAGCGTCGTCTCGATCGGCCGCCTCGGATCGGAGAGGAAGGCGGCGACACCGGCGAGCGTCTTGTCGGTCCCGGCATAAAGGACGTGAAGGATCGCGCCGACCAAAAGGGCGTGGCTGGTCTTCTCCCAATGGTTCCGTTTCTCGAGCGCGCCCTCGGGATCGACCAAGATGTCGGCGATGTTCTGGACGTCACGGACTTCGCTCGGCCCCCGGCGAACTTCGAGCAGCGGATTATAGGCCGCGCTCGCCGCGTTGGTTGGATCGAATAGGACGACCCGCCCGAACCTCGCGCGCCAGCCCGCGGTCAGCGTCCAGTTCTCGCCCTTGATGTCATGGACCACACAGCTGCCCGGCCAGGTCAGCAGGGTCGGAACGACGAGTCCGACACCTTTGCCGGAGCGGGTCGGTGCATAGCAGAGCACATGCTCGGGCCCGTCGTGGCGCAGATAGGTGTTGAGGAACTTGCCGAGCACCACACCGTCCGCGCCAAGCAGCCCGGCGGACGTCATCTCATCGCGGTTCGCCCAACGTGCGGAGCCATAGGTCGAGACATCCTTGGACTCGCGGGCCCGCCAGACCGACATGCCGATCGCGACGGCGATGGTGACGAAGCCGCCGCCCGAGGCGATGTAGGCGCCCTCCATGAAGATCCGAGGCGCGTAGGCATCGTACCAGTACCACCAGACGAAAAAGGAGGGCGGCGCGTAGATCGGCCAGCCGAACAGTTCGCCCATCGGTGGCCCAAGCTGCGGCTGGAAGCCCAGCCGCCACGCGGTCCACTGGGTGGCTGCCCAAACGAACAGGAGCGCGATCGCGCCGACGAGGAGCACCTGGCCCCAAAAGATACGGGTTCCGGACATGCACTCAGGCCAAGACGCATAGCGTCAGTCGATCAAGAGAGCGCGCAAGGTGATCGCACCTTGTCGCGCAGAGACCGGCGCGCTTCGAGAACGAGCCTAGATGCCAATGCCGCGTTTGCGGCCGAAGACCCAGTCGACGCCTCCGCCCGGCAGGGCGACGCCGCCGACCTGCTGACCGAGTCGCTTTTCGAGCGAGGGCGACCACGGCACCAGGCTGAACCCGAGCCCGTCATCGATCATGGCGAAGCGACCCGAGGCGAGATTGAGCCGCTGCCGATAGATGCCGCTCACCGTCTCGCCGGCAGCGGCAGGCTTGTGAGGCATGCCCGTCTCGTCCGACAGTTTTGCACCGACCGCGGCGAGTTCGCCCCGCCGTAGGGTGTCGAGCAGATCGCGCCCAAAGACGACCCGTTCGCCTTGGTGCCTGGCCACTCGCCGTTCGAGCAGATGTTCCGTTCGACGATCGAGAGCAGCGCGCACCTCGGCACCGAACCCGCCGGAGCCGAGCGGCTCGGGGTTGCGATCGACGAGCCGACGATCCAGCCAGGTCGCGCCGGGTGCCGTAACCTGCGCTTCGATGGTCAAGTCGGACCGAACCGCCAGGGCCACGCGGTCGCGACCGTTGGCGTCGGCGTAGCGGCGGAGTTCCACGACTGAGCCGATGGGGCCATCGCCGGCGGCGTTGAGATCGGGAAGTCGGAGATGGTGAGCGCGCCCGTCTGTGCCTTCGACAACGGCGAAGGCGGTCCCCTTCAGCTCGTCGTCGAGCCCTCGTGCAGCCAGTCGGCCGACCATTGGCCCGGCGTTCTCGCCTTCCAGGACGAAGCCGGACAGGTCGCCGCCCCGTCCACCGCGAGACATCGACCGATGCAGACGCTTGATGATGTCGCCGCGCTCGCCAAGCGCACGCAGCTGAACCTCGGCATCGGCGGCCAGAAGGAACCGCCCCGCGCCGTCCCCCTCCGCCAACCCCAGGCGCTCCAGCTTCCGGAGCCGGCCGAGCTTTTGCTCACGTAACGGGTCCGGGTTGCCGAGGACGGATCGACGAACGTCCACCACTCCGTCCCGGCCGGCCGCCTCGCGAGCGAGCGCCCGGTCGAGCTTGGTCCAGCGCTCGGCATCGACCTGGTTCTGGAGGTCGCGGCGGATTTCCAAATCGGTACGGGGTCCGAGTTCCTGGGTAACAAGAGCCGCCGCGCGATCGCGCATGCCGTGGCTGATGTAGTCGCGGCTTATCACGAGGTCCTCGCCGGCATCGGTCTTGCCGCGCACGAGCACGTGGATGTGCGGATGCTCGGTATTCCAGTGATCGACGGCTACCCAGTCGAGCCGGGTGCCGAGATCCTGGCTGGCCTGCTCCATGAGCTCGCGCGTGAACGACTTCAGGTCAGCAAGCTCCCCGGCGTCGTCGGGCGACACGATGAAGCGGAAATGATGTCGATCCGATTCGCAGCGCTTGGCGAACGATGCGCCATCTAAGCGCTCACGCTCTGCGTCGAACAGCTGGCCGCGTTCGCCCTCCTGGGTGACACCGTCCCGCTGCAGGTAGGCGACGTGCGCGGAGAGCGCACCGGGCGTTCGAGCCTGCCGCACCACCCGCGCCTTGATGACGGCGCCGCGCGAGCGGGTCATCAGCGAGCGCGATGCAGTGACGCTGGCCGATCGGCCACGGCCCCAGGTCGATTTCTGGCTCTTGCCGGCCGGCCGCTTGCCGCCGGCCTTTTGCGTGGCGCGCAGGGCCTGCTGAAGGAAGGGCTTGGCGGTCGGCTTCGATGTCGAACGAATGCGGCCCGGGCGGACGCGAAAATCGTCGTCACCGCGGGTCAAGCCAGGCACACCTTGTCAAAAAGGGTGCAAAACCAAAGGGCTGGAGACGATGGCAAGCTACGCCATGCCCCGACAAGGTTTCGCGCCGCGTTGGAAACGCTAGCCTTTCTCCCCAAACCAACCGCCCGCACCTTGCGGCTTGTATCCTGCCCTCTTTCGGTTGGGTCTCTCCAGCCTACCAGCACCCCGCGCAAACCTGCGACGTAGCACGAACGTGCACGAGCATGGTTGCTGCCCGTCAATGGGGCCTCTTGATCGCAAATATCGCGTCGGTTGCGTCGGTTGCGTCGGTCGCCGTGCCCGTTGACGGTCGACCGGCCTCGGACTGCGGCGGACGAACCGCAGATATTCTACCCACCGTTGGCGGCTCGATCGCGTCATTGTCCTCGCCGGGTGGCATCAATGCCGACGCTGTCGCAATGCTCACGAACAGCGCAGCCCGTGTCCAGGCGAAGCGATCGACCGGCGCAGGCGAGGTCGACGAAGGCGCGACCGAACCGCCGACCATCGGGCCCAGCCGGGCCATGTAGGCGACCGTTTCGGCAGGCAACGGACGACCACGATAGGCGTAGCCTTCCCAGCGGCCAGGCCCTGCATTGTACGCAGCGAGGAAGCCCGCCGACCCGTAGCGGTCGTGCATTTCGCGCAAGTAAGCTGTGCCTGCCAGGATGTTGTCGCGCGGGTCATAGGGGTTCGGTCCCAAACCATATCGCGCGCGCAGCTCGGCATAGGTGCCGGGCATGACCTGCATAAGCCCCATCGCACCGGCGTGCGACGTCGCCGCGGGATCGCCCGCGCTTTCGACTTGCATCACCGCGCGGATCCACGCCTCCGGAATGCCGAAACGCTGCGAGGCCTCCGCGATGTGGGCGTCATTCGGATGACCAGTCAACGGCACGGCTGGTGTCGATGGCGCAGTCTGCGCGCGGCTTGGATCGGACATGCCGAGCGACAAGCCGACGATCAGCGCGACCCGAAAGAAAGGGTGATGACTGCGACGTTCGCGGCGCTTTGCGTTCGCCTTGGCCAAGGCGGGGCTGCGATTCAGCGGCGGCGGGTTCATCGGTCGCCGTCCAGCCAGATCGGCGTCGCTCGACCGATGACGCTCGCGCGCGGCAGCGGGCCGAAATAGCGTCCGTCGAGCGAGCTCGGTTCGTCGGGATTTAGCAGAAAGAGTTCACCCTCGCCGACGATCCGACAGCCGCTCCAGTGCGGCAGTTGTCGACCGAGCCGGTCGGTTCGACGGGCGATCGCCCGCAGCCGACCGTCGACCGTCACGCGCTCGCCCTCGCGGCAGACGCGCGCGCCGGGCAACGCCTCGATGTGCTTGAGCAGTGGCGCGCCGTGACCGAGATAGCCGTAGGTGACCAGCCAACTCGCCAGTGGTTCCGGCGGCATGACCGCCACGAGGACACCGGGGCGCAGACGGCCATCGTCGCGCACCGCGTACAGGCCGGTCGGGACACTCGCCGTTACGTTCCAGACCAGGCGCGTGGGCATTTCGATGACGGCCGTGAAGGCGATCGCGGACACGGCGATCTGCGTTGCGATCAGGATGCGCCAAGGGAACCGGCGCGCAGAAACGGATGGGGATTTCATGCTTCGATCCTTCGACGGAGCAGCCACGCGCGGTGCCGCGCGGGTGCGTAGGGGCGCGGCTCGAGACCGGCACCGAGTTGATTGTGGACGTGTCGCCAATGCTCGGGGGCGACGTCGGCGGGATCGACGTCGAGGCGCTCGACGCCGTCGATCGCTTCGAGCACGCGCTGGACCTTCGGCCAGCCGCTGATCCGCAGCAGGCTCTCCGCGCCCGGGACCACGAACGGCACGGTCGAGAACGGCGAACCGGCCGCCACGGCGCGCAGGATGTCGATGCGCGATTCCGCCGTGCCGTAGTCGCCGGCGCGCCAGCGGACGAACGCGAAGGTCGCGCCGGGCGGGAACGAAAGGACGCGCGCGCGGCGGTCGACTATGCGCTCAGACACATACCGGCCGAACCGGATCCAGCGTTCGATCTGACCATCGAGATGCAGCAGCTCGACATGGGTGAGCGCGGTCACGGCACCGCTCGCTTCACGGTCGGCGCGGCGATGGCGACGCGCGCGGTAGTTGAAGCGCCCGTTAGAAAGACTCCGAAGGAGTCTAGGTTACAGACGTTACGGCGGGCGCAAGCTGTTGCTAAAGAATGCGAAAATGGCGTTTCCGGTCCCTGATAGCACGAGCGTCCGGTCCCCGATGGCACGACACCCGCGGTCCCCGATAGCACGACGGGATTCACAGCTTTTCCCCAGGCTGGGGGGCGCGCAGGCGGCGCGGCATGGCGAGGTCGAGCGGGTGGACCGTGGTGACGAAGGCGAGCCGCTCGCGGCCGCCAGCATGCTCCAGCGCGAGCCGGTAACCGGGCAGCGATTGCGCGCGCACGATGGCGCGCACGTCGTAGGCGAAGTGCTTGAGCGGTGACAGCGAGCCCGACTTGGCGTGCAGATATGAGACGTCGAAGCTCCAACCGCCCGACTGACGACCACCGTGTTTGCGCACGAGCCGGTACAGCCAGCGCTCCAGTCCACCGGTCAGATCGAAGTACGCGTCATCGATCGTGAGCACGAGCGCGTCGTCGCAAACGGCGGAGTAGAACCAGTCGGGCACGATCAATTCGAGTCCGAGCGGTCGACCGGCTGCGTCGACGCGCTCCTTCCACTCGTTGACCCAAGAGAAGCGGTGTCGCCGTCGTTCAGACGGCTGCCGAATGGTCGTCGCGACGGTTGTCGACTGCAGCCGGTCGAGCGCGGCCTTCAGCCGTTCATAGTCGCGAGCGCTGGTGCCGCGACCGACGAAGCGCAGGATTTCGCACGGTGTCGCTGCCATCAGGCGCGACGTGCGCGCGCCGCGGTCGCGCGCCTCGACGATCTGCGAGGCGGCCCAGATGAGCACGTCGGCGTCCCAGATGGTCGCCATGCCATGCTCGGCGACAGCCTCGACGCGGATCGCGACCGCGCCTGCCTTGAAGTCGATCGGCGCGATCCGCTTGGACTTCGCCAAGCTGAAGAACGGGTAAGCCATGAGGTCTTGGGCGTCGCGCACGGCGAGGTCGCCGGGCAACGCGCGGAACAGCTCCAGCTGCGCGCGCTCTGCGCTTGGGTGACGGTTTCGCATCGCCAGGGCCGACGATCAGCGACGGAAGCCGGCGTAGGCCGGCGAGATGGCGGCGTGGCGCTTGGCGGGCAGCACGGTGTCGCCGGTGTCGTCGCTGGTCGACGCCTTCTCTCCGCGCGAGACCCACGCCTGAAGATCCTCCAAGCGGTAGACGACGCGACCGCCGATCTTCGAATAGCGGGGGCCGGTGCCGTAGGTGCGATGCTTCTCAAGCGTGCGACCGGAGAGGCCCAGGAAGCGCGCGGCTTCGGGTGTGCGCAGATAGCGCGGTGGCAGATTGGGTTGGGTAGACATGGGAGCGTGCCTCCGGCTCGTTCCGGGCGACTGCGGAATGCAATCGGCCAGTGAGGGGCACGTTGGCGAAGCGGCGTCGGACAGACCTATGGCGGTGTCGCGGGGGCGTGACATCGCCACGACCGCCGACGTAGCTGGGTCGGCGCTTTGGCAGGCACTGCGTTTGTCGGTGCGGGCTAGCGGAGGCGCCGGTACGGGTAGAGCAGCAGACGGCGATAGCCGCCGCGCATCAATTCCTGGCCGAGCCGTGCAAGCCGAATCGTGCGATCGCGGAGGTCGTGGCTGTTCCAGTCCGCGTCACCGCGAAGCGGCAGCGGACCGAACAATCCCTCAGCGATCTGCCGGTAGCTCGTATGCGCTTGACGCGCGTCCAATGCCCGCAATGCGAGCACGAGCCGGGTTCGGCGTGTCGGCGGTAGCGCCTGCGGATCGGGCCCTGGCGGACGGCCTTGCAGCGCGCGCCAGACCCGGAGCGCGGCGGCGGCGCGGATCGGGAACAGCGCGTCGAGCGGCAGCACGGCTGCATCGGACACGTCGCTCGTAAGGCGCTCGACGCGCAGACCGGAGGTCATCCGGAGCGCCCGAGAATCAGCCCGTCGATGCGCCCCGGTAAGCTCCGGCGGTGTCGTGGCGACGCCGACCACGGTCGGTAGCGCTTGCGCTGTCCAGTCCAACGGAGCGCCGTCCGATGCGAAATCGCAACCCCCAGGCCGTCGCGAACACCTCGCGGTCGGCTAGTGTGAGTTCGCCCGCCCTGGCGAGCTTGGCGAGACGTTCAGTGTCGGCGATGTAGGCTGGGTTGCGCTTCAGGAATTCGCCCGCGAGCGTCGCGGTGTCCGCATCGCGGAGCGGCTCATAATCGGCAGCACTACGCCAATCGGGACGCAACATCACGTATACTCGACCGTCGTCCTCGGCGGGACGCCGAGGCGCTATCTCATTGATAGGCAAGCATTGCGTGTGCTGAGAAGAGGGTGTTCGCGCAAAGACCCTTGCGCACAGAACAAGGCTCGTGACTGTCAGTTGGGTGCGCCGCCTCGAAGCAGGTGCTGGTAACCGCTCGTCGTCATCCAGCGAGCACGCGCCAAGTGCGAATCGTAAGTCAGCTTGGCGCAATCAGGATCGGTGTCGGGGTCGCAGCCGAGCACGAGCCGAGCGACGTCTCGCCACTCGGCACCGGCGTCCGCAGCGTCGAGCAGACGCAAATAGGTCACTGTGTGCGCCTGGTCGTACCCGGTCAGGGTCGGCGCGCTCGGCGCTTCCGAGGCGATGGCGGGAGTTGGCGTCATCGGATCGAGCTTTGCGGTGGAATATGGTTAAGGCCTGCCGCAAGCCGCACGACCGAGCAACCGCAAAGGTGTGACGGTCGCCATATCCGGCCGGACAATCGCGCTTGGCCGATGCTGGTCCTAGGGACGCGAACGAGACGGTGCATGCTCACCTGTCGAGAATACTCCGTGGTGAAATACTCGACAAGACGGTGCTGTCTCGGCGATGTCGATCCGAGAGGTGCTTGCGCAGAACCTGAAGCGCTACCGAGCTTTGCGAGGCCTGAGCCAGGAGGAACTGGCGCATCGGGCAGATATCGATCGCACCTATATCAGCTCGCTGGAGCGGTCGCAGTATGCCGCCGGCATCGACGTGGTGGAGCGACTGGCGACGGCGCTGGATCTGCAGCCCTTTGAGCTGCTGCGCCCCGAGGATTAAAGATCGAAAGAAAGAAGAGCGCCCCGCCCGGGCGGACCCGGGCGGGGCGTCTGGCGCGCTCAGTCGGCGCGTTTGCCGTTGGGCCGCGACCAGATCAGGCTGTAGGTCTCGCCGCCCTCGTCGTCGAAGAGGTTGGCGTAGATCGGGGCGGTGAAGCTGGGATCGTCGAGCTTGACCGAGAGATAGTCGCGGCCTTCGTTCGAGCTCTTGCTCCAGGCGGCGCCGATCTCCGCACGGCCGACCAGGACCCGGTGCGAAGGCGCGTTATCGTTGGTGCGGTTCTCTTCCGCGACGATGCGGACGTTCTTGGTCTGCAGGTTGAGGGTGACGATTTCGCCGGTGTATTCGTTGCCGGTCTTCTTGAAGGTGCCGATGGTCGCCATTGTAAGTCTCCTGTCGTTGTTTCGAGCCCGCGCCCATCGCGGCCTCGATGGCGATCGCAAGGCCGGGGACGATCGACGACGCAGCCGAAGGCCCGAAGCGTAGCGGCGGACGGAAGACGACGGGCTTTCTTGCCTCGCGAGGAATGACCGAAGGTCAGGGGAAGAAAGTTCGGTGGCTCCGTTGCGGCTCAGGCGATCGAGGCGAAGCCGACCCCGGCTAGATCGAGCCAACGAGAGGACGGGTTGGGCCGCGTGCCGACAACGTCTCACGGGAGACCTGGTGGCCTCCCTGAGGCACCCGCAAGAGCTGGACGATACCCATCGCGCAAAGACAGGCTCTGTCGGAGCAGAAGGTGGCATCGCGCATCGAGATCGACCCGACACCTGCCCCGAAGTACCGGGACCTGTCGCCGTAAGGAGATGATGCCGCCTCCATGCACGAGCGATCGGAGGCCACGCCCGTTGGCCTAAGTTGTGATCCACTTCTCGCTCTGTACGCGCCGGCCCCGATGGCGTGGCATCAACCTCATTGGCCCTGTGCCGCGCCTCCAGACGAAAGCGAGCTGCCGGTAGCGTTGACGGGCCGGCGTGGGTCAACGGGGCTGTAGGCACGCATTCGCGTCCAGGCCACCAGCACGACGATGATCGAACCAAAGATGCCGAACGCTACACGCCACGGCTCGGCCGTGCCGCCGATCTCGGAAATGCCGTAGACGGCGTGATAGCCCGCTAGCCCCGCCGGAACAGCATAGGCTGCGGAGATGAGGGTTCGGAATTCAGGGCTACGCACGGTGGCGAACAGCAACGGGCCGGCGAGAAATGCGATCGCGCCGGCCAACGCTGCGAAGACCATCGCGCCGATCGGTCCCGCGTCGGTGTTATAGGCAAACATGCCCATCGAGAGCGCCGCAAAGAAGGGAAGCGCATTGACGGCGAGCTTGAATAGCAACCAGCAGATCATGCCGATGCCGACAAAGCTCAGCAGTATGGCAGTAAGCATGGCGTCCTTCAGGCAGATTGGATCAGACGCGCACCCGCCACCTCCACAGCGCGACAAAGACCATAGCAAAAAGGAAGTGACGCCGGAATTCGAAAACGGAAACCGACGCCGCAACATGGTGGGCCGACGAGCTCAGCGGGCGAACGGATCGTACTCATGAACGATGCTGCTGGGTTCGCCGTCGAACTCGTCGGCGGGCATGACGCCGTAGCCGCCATCGACCTGGATGAGGACGACGCAGACCATCAGCGTGCCTGCAAGATTGAGCGCGAGCTTCTGCGCGGTGGTGAGGGACATTGATCCGGCTCCTGTCTCGGAGCGGGGACCGCCCCCGCTCGACAGGCGCCCGATGTGTCCGGCCCACGGCCGCGATCACCGCGACGGCGAAGCCCAAAGCGGCCGCAAGCTTTGCTTAGCGGACCCCTTGTGGGTTGATGGCATTAGGCCGTGGGCCGGACCAAGGTAGCGCAGGTGAGAGGGGCGGTTTCTGCCAGAGGGACAGGAACGAGGTGTCGCTTGGCGCTGTGCAGAGGTAGAGTGCTTTTAGTAATCAGGTGATGATTTGAATGACGAGTCAGCAAGGCACGGTGGAATATATCGTCGAGCAGGCGGGCGCTGCGGGGTCGGTCACGGCGCGCAAGATGTTCGGCGAATATGGCCTTTATTGCGACGGCATACTCGTCGGGCTCATCTGCGACGACCAGTTGTTCGTGAAGCCGACCGAGGCTGGTCGGGCATTCGTCGGCACAGTCGAAGAAGCGCCGCCTTACCCGGGCGCGAAGCCCAGCCTTCTGATCGAGGGGGACCGCTGGGATGACGGCGCGTTTCTCGCCGCTCTAATCCGGCTGACGGCGGCGAATCTGCCTCGTCCAAAGCCGAAGAAGGCGGCCGCTACGTCAAAGTCGGCCGAGACACCGACGCCATAATCGTCAGCGATAGTGGAGAAGCGGCGCTCACGCGCCGCCTCCTTTCGGACGGAAGTCGAACAGCGGGATGCCAAGCTTCCGAGCCTTGTCGGCAAGATTGTCCGAGATCCCCGAACCCGGAAACACCACGACCCCGATCGGCATGGTCTCCAGCAGCACGTCGTTGCGCTTGAACGGTGCCGCGTTCTTGTGCCGGTTGAAGTCGGGTCTGAACGCTAATTGCGGCACCTTGCGGCTATCGGCCCAGCAGGCGGCGATGCGTTCGGCTCCCTTCGGCGAGCCACCGTGCAGCAGCACCATGCCCGGGTGCTTGGCGTTGACCCGGTCGAGCGCGGCCCAGATCGCGTTCGTATCGTTGCAGTCGTAGCCGCCGGTGAACCCGATCTTCGGGCCGGCCGGGAGCATCACCTCCGTCTCGGCGCGGCGTCGAGCCATCAGGAAGTCGCGGCTGTCGATCAGCGCCGCGGTCAGGTGCTTGCGGTTGACCATCGACCCGGTGCGCGGGTGCCAGGTGTTACGGGTGTGGAGCTGGAAATGCTCGGCGGCTAGGTCGCGCATCAGCTCGAACGCATTGCGCCGCTCGATCAGCGTCAGCCCCTCGGCCAGGTGCCGTTCCAGCTCGACCGACTTGACCTCCGAGCCGTCCTGCTCGCGCTGCCCGCGCTTCTGCGCCTGCTCGTTGTCGTCGAGTTCGCGTTCGATCCTTTCGGTGGTGCGGTGGAAGACGTTGACCATCGACCAGAGCAAGTCATCGAGGTCGGGTTCGAGGCGGGTGTCCTGAAAGGTGGATGCCAGCGCGTCAAAGATGTCCGCGATTGCGCCGGTGACCTTGGCGATTTCTGGCAGTGGCCGGGAGTCGGGTTCGTCGTCGAAGGGCCGGTGGCCGTAAAGCTGGAGTTCGTCGAGCAGCGTCGAGGTGGCGGATGCCGCGTGCTCGGGTTCGTGGTCGTTGAAGTCGGGATCGGTCGTCATGGGGGTTCGCCTTCGGCTGTCGACCGCGCCCATCGCGGCCTTCGCAGGCGACGAAGAGCGGGGGCGGACCGGTCCTGCACCGACGCGCGTCAGCGCGATCGGCCGAAGCGCAGCGGAGGACGGCGAAGCACCGCTATTTTGCTTCGCGATGCAAAGGCGGGCACAGCCCGACGGCGGAAAATAGCGGGGCGCAGCTGTTGCCGGCCCGGACCGGCTCCGGTCCGATCGCCCTCTCAGAAGGGCGTGTGTGCGGCTCTCAGCCGGTGCGAGCCGTGACGCTCCTAAAGTCCGACCAACAATCATAGTAGCAAGCGTGCACAGCCTCGCTCAAGCCGCCGACGTCCAGAAAGCGTGTCACATCCTCAGAGGCGAGTTGAACCTGCAATACGGTCGCCAAGGCTGCCGGTCCCATGGCGCGTAGATCGTCGTTGAAATCGCCTAGGCTGGCATCGAGTACGACCGCCTTGATCCCTGTCGACCGCGCTCGGTCGGCCAAGGCTTCGACACCGGTGTGACCAGCAGCATCGCCGTCTCGCGCGAGATAAATCCGGCGCAGCGTGGGTGGGAGCGAAAGAGCCGCAAGGTGATTGGCGGAGAGCGCGGCGACCATCGGCAAGGTCGGCATGACGCATCTGAGCGACAGCATCGTCTCGATGCCCTCGCCGGCCGCCATCACATCCTGCGCCACGCCGAACCGCACGCCGTGTCCGAGGAGCTGACCCATCGCGCGTCGCTGCGTCGAGACCGGTGCCTTGTCCCGGCCCGACGGATCGAGCCAGGTGCGGTGCGCTCCGGTCTGCACACCTGACAGATCGGTGACGGCAGCGATGAGCGCGGGCCAGGTATCGCGCGCCTGGTCGCGCGGATCGTCCTCATCTCCTCGGTAGTAGCAGCGCGGGTGGAAACGGAGCGCCTGGTAGGGGCGAAGGCCGCTCAGTCCGCGGCTTTGCAGATAGGTTTCGGCGAGCGTGCCTGCGATCGGTTGTGCCATCGCGAACAAGCGACGGGCTGCCTCGGGCGAGCCCGTCGGTGCCGGTAACTGCCTGGGAGGAGGATCGGGACGCGGCAGCGAGAGGAAGTCGCGCGCCTCGTCAAGCGTTTCGCGAAGCGTGCCGAGCTGGCGGTTGGCCGCGATCAGATCGAGCAGATCGCCATGCTCGCCGGTGGCGGCATCGGTCCATTTGCCCGCTGTCCCGCCGTTGGTGCCGCCATCGTGCAAGCGGACGTAGAGGCTGCGACCGGGCGTGTTTTGGGTGTCGCCGACGAGCCAGTAGCGACCCTCGCGGCGGCCGTTCGACAGATAGTGGCGGCAGACCGCCTCGGCCTGGTCGGCGAGACGGCGTGCCAGATTGGAAGCCTGCTCCGGCATAGATGCTCTCCAGGACGAAAAGAGGGTCCGCCGGGGGGACGGCGGACCCTCGAAGCGAGCAGGTCGGGGAGCGAACCTACTCGGCCGCGTGTGCGTAGGGGGCGTGGCCTTCCGCGACATCGTCATCTTCGACGAAGTCCGCCTCATCGCCCATGGCCGGTTCGCCGCCGTCCGCCGCCGTTTCTTCGACGGTCGGTTCGGTGTTGGCTTCGCGTTCGATCCTGACCCACTCGGCCTTGATCGCTTCGACGACGGGTGGCAAGGCGCGACCCGGTGTGCGCAGCGGCTCGGGCAGCCAGCCCGACCCTTCGAGCAGGATCTCGGCCTTCTCAGCCATTTCGACCTTTTTCAGATGGTCGATCAGCTGCGCGGCCCGCTCGCCCTTGGCTTCCCGCACCGCGCCGAGGATGCGCGCCTTGGTGACGCGACCGAGATAGCCGGCCGCCGTCGGCGTCCAGCCCGCCGCGACCATGTCGAGATCGACCGCCTGGGCGAGCCGGTCGGCATGGGCGAGCGCGCGGGGCTTGCGATTGTAAGCTTCGAACATCGCGTTGACCGACAAGGAGACGCAGTGCGCGAACAGAGCCTGGCGACTGTTGGTATCGAACGCCGCGAGCACGTCCCAGAGGTCGCTCGTCTCCTTGGGCAGCGCGTTTCGCCATGCCTGATGCCGTTTGGCCATCTCGGTGGCGATGCGGCTGTCGTTCAGTCCCGGTGCCTGCGAATGGAAGCCGACGCTTTTGATGTCGATCTCCAGGCAAGTGTCGAGCGCATACGGGTAGAACGCCTTGAGGCAGAGGGCATGGAGCGCCGCGAGGAACGCGACATCCGGCCGCCCGCCGAGCGCGTGGCGGAGTGCCAGCGTCCGATGCGCGGTCAGTTCGGTCATCAGCCGGTCGGGGAGCGGCTTGATGTCGTCCTCCTCTTCCGGCTCCGCCGTCTCGATGCGGTCGTCGGCACCGGCGCTGCCGTCGGCTGCGGTCGCATCGCCGTCGTCTTCCCCGTCACCGTCGGGGCCGGCTCCCGTCTCCGGTTCCGGATCGGCGGGTAGCGGCAGTTCATCTTCGGGCCGCACGTATCCTCGCTCGACGCGAAGCGCCCCGTCGCGATCAATGCTCACGAAGGCCCCGGCGCGCTCGACTTCGCTTGCCTCGTACACGACCGGGCGATCGTCGAAGGCGGCCAAGGCCGTTTCGATCTCGCTCAGGCGCTGATCGACATCCTCCGGCAAGTCCTCGTCGGATTCGGCATACTTCGCCTCAATGTCGGCGAGTTCGGCCTGGAGCGCATCGCGGGTCGCTTCCTCCTCAGGCGTCAGCGGCACCGTGTCGCCACGCAACTGCCGCAGGCCGAAGGTGTGGCCGTAGGCGAAGTCGGGGGCGGCATCGATCCACTTCCAGCCCTCGGCGCGGACGGTATCCGCCGCCTCGCGCAGCTTTTCGGCGACGAGCATGTCGACCAGGCCGACGTCTTGCAGCCAGCCGCCCTGATCGGCCTCGAACAGGTCGTGCAGCACGGTGCCGCCCGCCTCCTCATAGGCGTCGAGCCCGATGAACTGCGCACGCTTGTCGACGGCGCGGACGGCACCCTCGGTCAGCATCCGCCGGATCGCATAGGGCTGCTTCTCGTAGGATTGCGCGAGACGCTCGAAAACCTGTTCCTGTCGCGCGTGGTCGGCGTTGACGGTGAACGCCATCAACTGGTCGAGCGTCATGCCATCCTCGGCGTAGACGTCGAGCAGCTTGGGGCTGACCGATGCCAGTCGCAGCCGCTGCTTGACGACCGCCACTGGCACGAACTGGCTGGCCGCGATCTCCTCCTCCGACTGGCCGCGCTCGCGCAACGCCAGGAACGCGCGGAACTGGTCGAGCGGGTGGAGCGGCGCGCGCTGGACGTTCTCGGCGAGGCTGTCTTCCTCGGCGATGCCGCCCTCGCGGATCACGCATGGCACCGGGGCGGTCTTAGCCAAGCGGCGCTGCTTCACCAGCAGTTCGAGCGCCCGGAAGCGGCGACCGCCGGCCGGGATCTCGTACATGCCGGTTTCGACACCATCGGCATCGACCACGGGCCGCACGACGATGCTCTGGAGCAGCGTGCGCCGAGCGATGTCCTCGGCAAGCTCCTCGATCGAGACGCCCGCCTTGATGCGGCGGACGTTCGACTGGCTGAGCAACAGCTTGTTGAAGGGAATGTCCCGGGACGAGCTCAGGACGATCTTCTGGACTTGAGTCATGGTCGGTCTCCATGACGGCTGATCGTGAGAACCTCTCTCTCGACCTTCTCACCGTCAAGAAGCTGCGGCCCACCTCTTCCTCTAGGAAGGGATGGACCGCAGAAAGGCGATCGGATTGGGACGGAACCCGGACCCCGCTAAGCGGCGCGATCCAGCAGCTTCTTCGCGCGGCCTTCGAGGTCGAGCCGGGCGTCCTGATGGGTCTTGTCGCGGGCGATGGCGGTGATGCCCTGGACGAAGTCGAAAACGCTCTCGGGCTTGCGGCCTTCTTCGTTCAGCACCCGCTCCAAGATTTTGGCGGTCTCGGCCTTGCTGAACCCGCGCTTGCGCAGGAAGTCGGATCGGTCTTCGTCGGTGCGGGCGACGATCTTTGCGCGGGCCTGTTGGATGCCGTCGATGAACGGTGCTGGTGAGGAGTTGGCGAACCGGGTCAGTGCCGGTGCGGCCTCGTGCGCGAACCGCGAGGCGGCGTACTTGCTGTGCCGGATCGCGATCTCCTCGAAGTCCTCGACACCCCAGAGATTGCGATTCTGGCAGACCGCGCGGAGATAGAAGCTCGCCATGCCGAGCGTCTTGGCGCCGACTTCTGAGTTCCAGCAGTAGAAGCCTCGAAAGTAGACGTCGGGCGAGCCGTCCGGCAGCCGCCCGGCCTCGATCGGATTGAGGTCGTCGACCAGGAAGAGGAACACATCGCGGTCGCTGGCGTAGAGCGTGGTCGTGTCTTGGGTGACATCGACACGCGGGTTGTAAATGCCTGTCGACCAGTCGAGCACGCCGGGCACCTTCCAGCGCGTGTCGCCGGTCCCGTTGCCCGCGATCCGCTGGACGGCCGCGACCAGCTCGTGATCGTAGATGCGGCCGTAGTCGGGGCCGGTCACGGCGCGGAGCTCAAGTCGTCCGTCGTTGGTCTCGAGCGTCTTGATCTGTTCGGCGCGATGCGAGGTCAGGCCGTATTGCAGGTTGATCCCGGCCAAGGCGGCGGGGAGCTGGCGGAGATAGGCGCCTGGCGCGCCGACGAGGCTGGCGAGTTGACCAAAGCTCCAATGGGTCGGTGCGATCGGTTCGTCCGATCCGGGCAGCAAGAGCGATAGGAGTTCGGCGTCATCGCGGCTGGCTTCCACACGAACTGCGGCGCTCTCTACGGTGCGGGTACGGCTCTTATCGCTGCGGCTCTTAACAGAGGCGAACAGGTCCGCCAGCGAGAGGTAACGCTCGTCGGCCGGGCGGTTGAACCACTCGGAAGATACACGCCCAACGCGCTCACCGCGCGATACATCCACCTTGTAGCCACCCCGCAGGTTGGAGCGGGCGTCCAGAACTTTGATATCGGTCATCGGTCATCTCCGCGACGGGCTGGCCGGGAGACTCTCTCTCGACCCTCAACCCGTCACGGCGACGGCCGCCGCCCTCTCGCTCTCGAGGCGTTGCGGGGTGTCCCCGCAGAAGGGGTCGGCCGAGACGACAGGCTCGGCCGAAGGGGAAGGCTTTCCCCCCTTTCGGCCTCGCGCCAACAGTGCCTGGTACGATACCAAGCGAGAAAGTGAAAGGCGTTTCATAAACATAAAAAGTCCTTGTCAAAGAATGTGAAGACCTTTATATGCGTGAGGGCTTTTGAGGAGATTTTCCATGCTAAAAACCAAGACTATCGCTGATGCGCGGGACGAGGAGCGCGCGATGCTGGAGCAGCTCAATGACTCGATCGATGAAGCGCGGAAGGTAGCCGATAAGCTCTGGAAGCTCCACGAGGAGCGGCATGGTGCGGAGGGCAGCTATCTCGACGACGAGGGAAAATTCACGACGTCAGGAGAGCGGCGCCTCCATCGCTTCTTCGAGGAAGGCGCGAAGAACAGCGAGATCGCTCGCTTCTTCGAGGTCACGGACTCGGCGATCTCGTACCGGCGGAAGCAGTACAATCAAAAAGCCGCTTGAAGGCAGGGTGTCACAATTTGCATATGCCGGGCGGGCGGGGTCCGCCCGGCCAGTGGTGTCGTGTTCGGATCGACGACAGGCGTAAGTCGATCGTCCTGCCCTGTGTTCAGGCCGTGCGGAGCTCGCGCCAGATGACCGAGCTGCCATACGAAGGGGGGCCGAAGAAGCTCGACGATGCTGGCCGACGAAGGCACAGATCGACATCCTCGCTACAGCTCGGCGAAAATGATTCGAGGCTCGACTTGCCTGATGTGATCTCAAGACCTTCTCCCGCGTACGACCCGGACTCCGAGGTGAAGACCGCGGAAGCGTTGGATCGGCTCTCGGGAGATTGGACGATCATTCATTCGGTAGCTTGGCAGGGCCGCCGACGGGAACGCGAGGGCGACGGCGAAGCCGACTTCGTTCTGCTTCATCCACAGTACGGCGCAGTCGTTCTGGAGGCGAAGGGAGGCGACATACGCCTCGACGCGGGGCATTGGACGACGACCGACAGGTTCGGCAACACGAGCGATATCGATCCGTTTGAGCAAGCGGTCGCGTCGAAGACGGCTTTGTACAAGTTTCTCAAAGCGCGGCTCGGCAAGGCCGTGCCGACCTGCCACGCGGTGGTCTTCCCGTTTCTCCGGCGGCTTCCCGAACTCGGGCCGGCGGCCCCTCGTGCCATCGTGCTGGGTGGCGAGGACCTCGACGACATCGACTCTGCGATCCAACGCCTGGTCTTGCACTGGAAGGTCAAGGCGAACCTCACCGCAAGCGAGATCCGGTCCGCGGTTTCGCTGCTCGCGCCGACGGTCTCCGTCGGCCGACGCTTATCGGATCGAGCCTACGAGGCGAGCGCGAAGTTGATCCGTCTCACCGACGATCAGATCCGGGGCTTCCGCAGCACCAGGAACTTTCGACGGCTTCTAACTACCGGCGGCCCGGGAACGGGTAAGACCGTGCTTGCGATCGAGAAGGCCCGACAATGTGTCGAACGCGGCGATAGGACGATTCTGCTCTGCTACAACGAACTGCTCGGCGCCGAGTTAAAGCGTGCGGGAGCGGCGGAGGGTTTTCTCGGTACGACTTTTCATGCCTTCTGTTTCGCACAAGCTCAAGGGGCGGGATTGACGGTGCCGGCGGCGCCCAGCCCCGAATGGTGGTCGACCGAAGCGCCTCTTCTGCTTCTCGAGGCAGCGAGTGCACTTGCGACGAAGTTCGACGCGATCATCATCGATGAAGGGCAGGACTTCCCCGATGATTGGCTCGAGATTCTCGAGCAGCTCGGCGATGCGGACGATGTCTTCTTCTACGTGTTCGCCGACGTCGAACAGGATCTGTGGGGGCGGCTCGCGGACCGACTTTCGCGACTTCCGCATGTCGTCTTGGACACCAATTGTCGGAACACCTTCCAAATCGCACGGCGGGTCGGCGACATCGTCAGACGACCGGCATCCGACAAGCTCGTCGAAGGACCCGAGCCGGTGTGGATCGACCTCTCGGATGAACGGCGTGCAGCGACCGCCGTCGTCGGTCAGGTGGCGAAGCTGCTGGACGAGGGCTTCGACGAACGCGAGCTGGTCGTGCTCGTCGAGGACGCGAGGCTCGTACGTGAGCTCCGCTCCATGACAGTCGGGACGGCATGTTTCTCAGCTCTGGGAGAGGTAGGAGTCGCGGTCGATACGATTGCCCGGTTCAAGGGACTGGAAGCCCAAGCAGTCGTCCTCTGTCTCGGAAAGAGCGGCGAGCATGTCCCCGACAAGCTGGCGTATGTCGGAATGAGCCGTGCAAAAACCGTTCTACGGATTATCGCTCCTCCCCAGCGCAAGCGCGCGCTGAACTGGGCTTAGTTCGAAAAATATCCCTGCGAGCCGAACATGACCTTCCGATCCAGGGCGGTATTGAACATGCGACACGAGGGCTCGCCAAGGTGGAGACATACGGCACATGCCGCTCCGCCCGGGTTCGCCGCGCAGCCCGGGTCGAGGGCGCAGCGAGACTCGTCGTGCACCACGCGCGTCATCAGCTCGTGGAGATCGTTCTCGTAGAGTGCTTGAAGGCCTCCGAGGACGAAGCCTCCCCTCGGCACTGCGTACATGATGAACGAAAGCGTCGCGGGGAAAAGCAGTTCCGACAACGCATTCCGGTCGATGCCGGCAAAGAACGCGGAGTGGCGGACCGTTCTGTGCGAGATGCTGTGGACCAGGATCGTCACATCACGCGTGATCGGTGATGCATCGGGATCGGGCCCAACGGCGCGCAGGATCGCCTCGTAAGCCGATCTCGAGTCGGTTGCAGGCTCCAGTGCGTGACCACGCCGGTTCAGCCAGTCGCGCACTGCTCGCGGATCGAGGCGGAAGAGCAGCGCTTCGGTCGCGCCAAGGTCGCCGTTGACCACGAACGCGGTCTTGTCCTTGAAGACCCTCAGCCGCGATTGTCCTGGATCCTGATTTCCCCTGGTATATCCGAAGTGCCCGGTGAGGATCGGGAAGCGGTCGATCAAGTCGACCCGCTCGACCTTGGCGCTCGCCAGCGCCGCCGGATAGACCCGACCGAAGCGGTCTTTGAGGGACGCAGGTGCGCGCGCGAGCATCTGAGCGACGGTGAGACGGGACTCCGACGTTGCCAGCGCTAGCTGACCTGCTTCCAAGCGTGCGCGCTCCGCTACGGCGGGTGGGCACACCACTTCCTGCGGTGCCTTCTCCTCGACGCCCGCGGCTGTCAGCGCGGCCGCGATACGGCTCTCCGATAGCCCCATGCGTTCGAATTCCCGTCGGATGGCGACCGCTTCGCCGCCGTCCAAACGGTCGACCCATTCGGCGTTCATCGCATCGGCGACCCAAGTCAACGCCGCTCGGTCGCCTCCGGCGTCGGCGAGACGACGCGCCTGTGCTTTCGAAGCCGGGTTGATGAGCACGACCGCCCTGGGTGCATAGACTGCAGCGGCGCGGTGGACGTTGAACTCCATCAGCTCGCCCTTGGGGCGTGAGCCCGTCTGGCCGCAGCGACACTTGGTGTAGAGAAACGCGGAGGTCAGTTGAGCGCTACAGATCGGGCATGAAAGCCTGATCTCGGTGGGGTTGGCCGTGCCCGGAAGGCGCATGCGAACCTGACCGTGCTGGGGGCAGGCGGGGTAGAACGGTTCGCGGATTTCGCCACAAGCATCGTGGAACAGCACGAACGGCAGTTGGCCGTGACGGGCCTTCGTGCCGCAGGGACAAGAAGCGCCGGGCGTGTCGTGCAGCCTTCCGCATCCCTCGCTCTTGCATCGCCACTTCTTCGGGAATGCCTCGACCGTCACGCCGCGATCGCGGTCGAGGGAATGAACTCGCACGTCGGCGCCGGAGCGCATCGCCCGGACGAAGTTGCCGTCCAGACCCGTCGCCTCCCAAGGGGCGGCGGCCGTGATGAGAGCGCGGCGCAAGGCGTCGGCATCGACGTCGAGTATCTGGTTGACGTGCCACCGTGCCACTTTCCAGACGCCACCACGCACGTCGACGGTCTGCTCCGGCAAGAAGCCGAAAAGAATCTGCGATGCGCTCCTGCTATCCTTCACGACGGATCACGCCCCCATACCTCGACCTGTTCTTCGACATCTCTCAGTGACATCATCGGCCCACCATGAAGGCCGAGTTCATTCCCGAACCGTCCGGCATTCGCTGGGTCGAGCACCTCGGTCATGAGGTGCCGATACCAGTTCTTCACCTCCTGTCGCAGGAGCGGAGTCCGATCGTCGTCAAAGCGGAGCGCGGCGCAGATCGCATCGACCTCGGCTTCCTCGAAGTCGGGTCGGGATGCGAGGTAATCTCGTAGCTTCCGGGTGAGGGCCAAGCTGGTCCCCGCCTCCGGCTCGTGCATCATCAAGACCCGGCCGAACGCCAAGCCTGCGAGGGTGCGCTCAAGCACACGCCGGCTGCTGTTCGTGATCGGGATCGGCTCGACGAAGCGATCGCCTTGGTCCACGAACTGACGGAACGTACGATAGACGCTGGCGTCCCGCTCACGGCCGATCTTGTGGACCACGAAGACCAGCGATGGCCAGGTACGGCCCACGCGCGCCGTTGCCTGGATGAACTCGGCGGTGGTGAGCGGGAGGCCGAGCATGACCATCACGTTCAATCGGTCGATGTCGACACCGTGCGACATCATTGAGGAGCCGACGACGACGTGGGTGCGATCGGCGAAGTCGGCCGCGGGTTGCTCCAACTCGTCGAGCATTCCTGAAACGTCGGTGAAGACGGTTCGACCCGTCAGCGATGCCACCCTCGGTCGTGGCGGGGGTACGTCTTCCCACTGCGTCTCGCCGGAACGGACGACCGCGTCTAGGTCGCGCAAGGTGTTACCGTAGACGACATCGGTACCGTAGAAGCTGATCAACCAGTCGATGTGCTTGGGATCGACGCCGATGTCGGCCGCCGATTTCTCCGGATCGGCGGCGAGTTCCCGTATCGCGCGCTGCAGCGAGACGATCATTCGATCAAGGGCATATTCGATCGTCTGGCCCCTCGGTGCGACGGCCAAGTACCGGCGCATCGACTGCTCGCCCTTGCCCGACCAGAAGCCCTCACCCACCTTGGGTTCCGGGTGAGGGAACACGCGAGCCGTTCGGCCGTACAGGACATCGCTCTGTCGCTCGTACCCGCTGAGCGTCGCCGACGATGCAAGGATCTTGGGCCGTCGGCCGGACAATCTTTGCTGTAGGTCGTCGTAGAGTGCCTCGTAATGGGCATCCACCGCACCGAGACTATCGCGCAGCAGATGCAGTTCGTCCTGAAGCCGAAAGCCCACGCCGTAGCGGTTCTTGGCCATCGGTAGAGGACCGCGCGGCGATGTGCAGCCCGGTACGAGACACCCGTGAGGACGATTGGCGCGCGTGGCGTAGGTGTGGCCATGGCCCGGTCGGGGGCAGAAGCCGGACGGCTCGGCGATCATCCCGCGCATGCTCGCCTGCATCGAAATGCCCGCAGCCTTATCCAGGGTGCCAACAACGACGGTCGGGAGCACGCGCCAGACCTCCGTATCGACCACGTGGATGGGAAGGGGTTGGTCGCTTCCCCAAGGGCACGATGGAGAACGGCAAATGTGGTCGACACGCCAGAGCGCCCAATCGAACCGCATCTCGATGTCGCCATTGCGACAGAATGGGCAGACTTTCAGCATGCGCAGTTTGTCGGGCATCGTCGGGTCGTCGGGATCCCAGGGACTTTTTTCCTTGACCTCGTTAGGGGTCGCGCCCCCGCCGACCAGAAAGCCGAGCGAGAATGGATCGCCCTCGAGGTTCAGCGCCTGCCGGACGCGTTCCGCACCGGCCAGTGCGTTGGCGAAACGCTGGGTCTGCTGCAGCGAGAGGAGCCTGAGCGGGAAGCGGGACCAAGCCGTGATTCCGGTGCTCTTGCCGGTCAGCCGATCGTAGAACGCAGCCGTGAGGATGATGCCGAGATAGGTCTCGGTCTTGCCCCCTCCGGTCGAGAACCAAACGATGTCGGCAACATCCTGATCGTCGCCGACGCACGACGGGAGGTTCGCCAGCATGAAGCCGATCTGGAACGGGCGCCAGCTGTCGTACTTGCCATTGGCGGAGTGACTCATTGCGGCGTTCATTGCTTGGAAGGCGCGGGCAAGGAGCGCGTTCCCTTTCAACAAGTCGATCCCCGCTGCGATGCGGTCGCACTCGGCCCGGAAGCTCCGAGCTTCGGCCTGAACCTCGTTTTCGAGTGTCTCAGACCAACTCGGGGCGGAGCGTCGGATGGTCTCGATGGCCCAGGCCTCCTTACCCCAGGTGTCCAGCTCCGCGTGCAGCCGCTCCAGTTGAGGTATGGGGTCGGAAGATAGGGTCTGGAAACTTAGATCCGGCTGCTCGGCAGGCACCGTCCAATAGACAGGTCGCTTCTTCTCGAATTCGGGTAGGTCGGTCGTGACGAACCCGTCGCCGACGCGCTCGACGCCGGAGTTCAGGCCCCAGGCGGCGACGCGACGATCGTAGCGGAAGCTGTCCGGTAGCTCCTCAAGCAGATACTCGTGCGTGGCGAGGTTCCGAACCTGCAAGCTGCACTCGAACAACCGACCCTTCGCGTGCGCGCCGGCGTTCTTGTGGTCGGGGTCGGAGTCGTTGACGAGTTCGATCGAGAGCTCGCGCTTTCCATCGGGGGTGCGAGAGAGCTCGGTGCGGATCGTCGCCGCCAGTCCCGAGCCGGGCGCGACCGCGTCAATGGCGTCGGACAAAGCAGCCCGTCCCCATTCGGCCGATCCCTCCTTGTCGGGTAGCTCGACTGGGACTTCGACGTGGATGCGTGGCGGCTTCTGCCACTGCTGACCGACACGGCGCCAGACGACGAATGACGCGATGGCTGTGAAGGTAACTCGCTCCCGAGCAGGCAACACTCTCAGTCCTAGCGCGCACGGCTCCAGACGCTCGGCACGTTCGCCGAGCGTCGAGTTCATGATCTCGACCAGCGGCGCGAGGCGCCCCAACCAGTAGGAGCCACGAGGATCGACGTCGATCTGGGTCACTCCGCTCCCGCGAGCATCGTTCGTGACCCGGTCAGCCAGCCACGATACGAATCGATCGGCCGCCTGGTAGCGTTCGGCGTGTTCCGAGTCCGTCAAAACGAGTTTCCTCTCAGCCCCTTGGCGATTGCCCGCTTCTCCAGTTTGTCGAGGGTTTTCGCCTCGACCTGGCGGATACGCTCCCGCGTGACCTCATAGCGGTCACCGATCTCCTGCAGGGTTTCGTCCGGGCCGTCGAACCCGAAACGGCGTTTGACGATGTCACGAGCCCGCTCGTCCTGGATATCGTCGACCAAGCTACGGACGGCGGCTCTGATGTCGAGGAGTTCGACTGCTTCGTCGGGCCGGTCCGCGGTATCCGCCATCAGGTCGCCGAGCGTCGATCCATTGCCGTCGTCCGAGCCCAGCGGAGCATCCAAGGATACGACATTCATCTCCGACAGGAGCGAGATTCGCGCCGTGTAGTCGTCGGTCCAACCGAGGCTCTCGGCGATGAGCTTGACGTGCTCGCGCCTACCTTGGGTCAAGCCCAGCTGACGTTGCGTCCGCCGGAAGCGGTGGATGCTCGCGATGACATGGACGGGCAGCCGGATGACGTTGCCGTCATTGTGGATGCCGCGGGTCACCGCTTGGCGGATCCACCACGTCGCATAGGTGGAGAAGCGGGTGCCCACATCGGGGTCGAACTTTTCGGCCGCTCGCATCAGGCCGATCATGCCGTACTGCACCAAGTCGTCGACATCCATTCGGTATCGGAAGTTGGGCCTCATCACGAGTTTGACCACCAGCCGGATGTTCGACGAGATCAGACGCTCGCGAGCTTCCTTTGCTTTCGCGACCAAGCGTGCCGTGTGGCCATCAAGCGGCATCTCGGAGGTCTGCGTCACGGCGAGCCCGCGCTGGATCGCCTCGCCGAGGCGCTGCTCGTCTTGACGGGACAAGAGCGGCAGCTTCTTCGCCTGATGCATGAGGTGGCTGAGAGCGTCGGCGAACGTCGGCGACGTCGTCGAAGGCGTTGCCGTGGCACCTTCCTCGTGTTCCTGATCCGACTCGTCTTCCTCGTCGATCAACACGCCCGCGGATAGGAGCTCACGTTCTACGACGGCGGCCTGATCAGGCGCTATGCCGTACTTGAGATAGATCTCGTCGACTCTGGATCGGACCAGGGGGGCTTGGGTCCGTTCGCTGTCTCCGAGTAACCTTCGCTTTACTAGTTCGAGAGTCCGTTCCTCCGCCATCACTGCGGATCCGCATCGCAACCGACGCAAGTGCTGGTGAACGGGTCGCGACCCATGTCCGCGATTTCGTTCGAAGAAAAAGAGGATCGACGACTCACGACAACCTAGCCCCCGCTAGCCACCCGAGCGCCCACCTTCCTGTCCGGCTTACTTCATTGCAAGCCACGTCCGCAATTTGTTCTCTAGCGCCCCTGCATCGCGCGTTTCGCATTCCCACACGATGAGGACATCGTACCCCGCAGCACGAAGCTCGCTTTCCTTCCGACTATCGCGCTCGACGTTGCGCTCGAATTTATCGGTCCAGAAGGCTGGCCTTGTCTTCGGCGTACTGGCCTTCCGACAGCCGGGGTGGCGATGCCAGAAGCAGCCATGAACGAAGAGGGCTTTGCGGGGCCCGGGCAGGACGATGTCCGGGGTGCCTGGTAGGTCCCGTCGGTGCAGTCGGAAGCGACGACCCATCCGATGCAGGAGGCGGCGTACGATCAGCTCCGGCTTCGTATCCTTGGGCCCGATCCTAGCCATGAGCCGCGAACGAGCCGGCGAAATGGCGTCATCCGGCGACGATCGCGACGGGGGCTGGTCTTCGACTGGGGACGATATACTGGTGTTCCTCGATAAAGATGTCGAATGCGGCCACGACCTCGCGCAGGTAGGCGGCAACGCGCTCGGCCAACTGGCGCAGTTCGGCGGCACCGTCGTCCTGACCGCAGTCGACGAATGACAACCGCCCATGCGCAAGGCCGTTCCTCAGATCCACGATCAGCGCCATGGCGCCAAGGTCATTCCGGATCTTACGCTTCACCTCACGCTCTACCGCGCGGCTGACGCGCAGATTGAAGCCGATCCGAGTGGCGACCTTCCTGATGGCGATATCGTCCCAGTTGCCGCCGCCCCCCTTTTCGATCTCGAATTCTGCGACCGGGAGCGCCGCAACGAGGTGGTCGCAGAGGGAGATCGCATCCTCGAGCCGTTTGTCGGGCCCGCTCGGAAGGTTGGTGCGAGCCATATGCTTGACCCATTCACTTCGCAGTTCTGCTGTGAGATCACCCGGTGCCCATTCCGCGCGGCTCATCGCCGCCTTGCTGACTGCGTCGAGGCACCGGGTCACCGTCGCCTCGACTAGATTATAGAGCTGAAGGTAGACCCCAGAGTTGAGGATACGCTGCTGTTGGGCGGTGATCGTCGGGCCATTGTCACCCAGCCGCGGCACGCCGGAACGGACGAGCGCTTCGACACCATCGATCAAGTCGAGATATGCGACGATCTCCGCGAAACGTTCTTCGAACCGGTCCGACAGATCGCTCATCAAAGCTGCCCCAACAGGCCTCGCCGGACGTAATCGATGCGACCGAGGAGCTTTGTCCGCGTATTCGCTGCGTCGGAGGTCGTGACCTCGCTGAATTCCTGACTATCGAGCCATGGCTGGGTTTCCGGAACGGCAACGAACAGCCCGGGGTCTTCCTGGAGTGCCTTTTCGCTGCCGATCGCGATGGCTTCGTACCGCGCTCTCGGTGTGCTGTTCGGGTTCGACGGCTTTCGGAAACCCTGGGGAAAGGCGCGTCCAACGAAATCGAGCATGCGCTCGAACCGCTCCCGGTAGGCTGGCGCCAATGCGGGATCTTCCTGAAAACGCTCGTTCATGCGTTTGGTGTAATCGAACAGGAATTGCGAGGGGCGCTCTCGGTAGCCCTCCAGCCCGTCGCCATAGGCGAAGAAGCGCGTGACGAGCTCTTCGCGAATCCGTTCACGTTCCGACTTGCCCGAGACGGGAGCCAGTTCGGCGAAGCGCGGTAGCCGCGAGAGCTCGAGAACCAGGTCCAAGAACGGCCCTCGCAACGCGCCGCGGCGGACCTCGGCTGTGTTCGCGACTTTGCTGCCGGTGTTGATACGCTCGAACATATCGAAACGAGCCTGATCGTCGGCGTGTTCGTTCAGAACGATTCCTCTGATCGACCGGTTCTTGATCTTCCTCTGTCGGGCAGGAGAAAGGTCCAGAAAACGGGTGCCGTTCAGTGACGCCAATTCCTCGAGTTGCTCCAACTCGAAGCCACCCAGAATGTATTCCTGAATGGTACGCAGCCGCTGTGAGCCGTCCACGATTTCGAGCTTACCGTTCTCCATCTCCCAAAAGAATAGGAAGGGTATGGGTAGGCCCATAATCAGGGATTCTAGGAAGCGCGATTTCCGCGCCGGCTCCCAAGTGAACTCCCGCTGATATCCAGGAATCACGAATTCTTCGCGAGCCATCTTTTCTGCGAGCAACTCGACGGAATACTCCGTCATGTAGAAGTCGATCCGACGCGAACGATCGACGATCTCCGCTTCTGCGGATGCAAGCTGTTCACTGCTGACTTGGTGAGGTCGGGGACGTCTAGCCATAAAAGATCCTGCTGCCGACCTCAGCGCAGGTCGAGTTGGCCCTCGAGAGTTGGACGATCGTTATCCAGAGCGTCGATGTGCGCCAGGATCGAACGACCGATCGCCTCGCCGAGTTTGGGCGGGACAGCGTTGCCGATCAGGGTGCCAAGTCGCTCGAATGTGACGTCGTCCTCCTCGCCCAGGAAGCTGTATTCTCGCGGAAATGATTGAAGGATCGCAGCCTCTCTGAGGCTGATCGCCCGGTCCTGTTCGGGATGGCCGAAACGGCCATTGCCGAATCCATAGCATTGCGTCGTCATGGTCGGCGCGGGCTTGTCCCATTCCATCCGACCATAGACCGACGGATAGGTCTTACCCGTGATCTTGCGATGGCATGGTGCGCGCAGGTCTTCCGGCCAATCGCGCCAAGTGCCCCCAGGCCGCGACGCTCGAATACGTTCGAGATTGCGAGCGGTCAGGGAGGCGCTTGCGTGAAGCCGATCGATCGGAGCCGATGAGCCAGCCTCGATCGGCGGCAAGTTCTCGATGACGTCTCGAACCGTGAGTTTCAAAACGCCTTCCACCGGCCTTAGCTCTATGGGGCCGAGAAGGGATGCAAGCAGTACGAGGCGGCGTCGGCTCTGCGGGACTCCGAACTCGTCGCAAGAAACCTCTCTCCAAGAAACGTGGTACTTGGCCTTCTCCAGGGCTGCGGTGAACCTCTTCCATACGGCTTGGGTGGCCAGCCCGGGGACGTTTTCCATCGTGACGATTTCGGGCTTTACCGCGAGCGCTAGCCGTTGGAACTGCTTCAGCAGGGTCCATCGGCGATCGACGGACTTTCGGCTTTGCGAGTAGGTGGAGAACGGTTGACATGGTGCGCAGCCCGCGAGCACGCGAACTTGCGCGTCACCGAACCAGCGCCTGAGCTCTGCCGGTTTCAGCTCGGAGATGTCCTTGAGGGCGAACTCCGCGCCAGTGTTCTTTTCGATCGGATAGCGACAGCTTGGGTCTAGATCGACCCCAGCCTTGACAGTGAGACCTGCCGCCTGCAGGCCATACGCCAAGCCTCCAGCGCCACAAAACAGGTCCACGACGGCGGTCGATCGCCCGTTAGCCTCAATATGGAGCGCAGTTTCGCCATTCATACGCTACGAATAGACGAAGCTGAGGCGTTTTGCCTAGCCGAAATGCGCCCGAAAGGCCAGCCCTAACGAGTTCCCCACATTGGTCCGCTTCGGATGAAGGGCTACCACGATCTGGCACCAAACGACAGGGCGACGGAACCGTCCGGCGGCCGGAAAATCTCGCTATTATGCACTGAAGCAGCCTGGTCCGTGGAGCAAGCGGGAGCGCGCACATGCCGTTCTTCGGAACACAAAAGATTTGGGGAACAGCGACTCAAGAGGAGCGCTCTGACCGACCTCCACGGCCAGTGCGGACCGGATATCGGCGGATGGCGAAGCCCGATCGCGCCCTCGTATCGGTCTCGAACATCAGAACCATGCCACCGGGCAGCAGCGGTCCATTCGGAAGGTTGAACCCATTCGCTTCGCCGATGGCTTGACGAACATTCCGCTCCGGCTCGGCCAGCATAAGGTACGCTTGCTCCAGGCGGGCGCCCGGGAAAGAGGCTGGCTGGTCGTAACCCTGCATCCTTCCGAAGGTCTGAAGGACTTCGTCGCTCAGGAAATAGAGCTCGTCGTTCATCAGTCCGCGATCGACGGCGTCATCGACGAGTATGCTGTAGAGCCGTTCCATGAGCCGCAGCTTCTCGCCGCCTTGTGCATCGACCGGTAGCGAGAGATCCGGTCGCCCATTGAAGCCCTGATGAACCTCCTTGTGACAGTCGCGGCAGAGCGTCAGGCCGTTGCCGGTCTCGAACTCTGCTCCCGTGAACATGCATTTCCGCGAGATGTGGTGCGCGGACAGGCCCTTACGCGAATGACAATCGACGCAACGGTGCCCATCACGCTCGCGGATGAATTCGCTCCACCGGCGCAGGCACGTCACCCGCGAACGCTTCTGGGCGACTGCGTTCCGCAGTTTCGACAGCTTCGTCCAGATCAGATCGGTCTGCTGAACGGCGCGCTCCGGATCGATCAATCCCATTGCACCTCCGTCGCCAGGTATTCGGCCCAGACCGAGCGCACGCGAAGGCCGCCATGCTGCTGGACGGCGTATCTGTAAGCGCCGTCCTGAACGACGACCCAGTCACCCAGCATGTCCTCGCCCGTAACCACTCGCGTCATCATCCGGCTACCGACTTCCGGCCAAGCGGAGAGGCCGCCCAGGCCATCTGATCCCTCGAAGCTGTCGCGTTCAGAAACGCTCATGCTCTCGAGCGGCCGCGCCCAAACGTGAGCTGGCTCATCCAGTATGGGCTCCCCGTACTCGAAATAGGCATGGCCACGCGCATTCTTCAAAATCACCCGGTCGATGCGGCTCATATCGGGCCGCCAGAGCAAGCGCGTCTCCCCAGCATGTGTCGTGTATTCGGTCCGTGACTTGTCGATCATTGCACGAAGGGCAGGACTCGCACTGAGCGCCCGGGCCGCGCTTGGATTGTTCTGAGCCTCGGGATCCGACGAACCGGCAAGCACACAGCTGATGAAGGTCACCGCATACTGCTCGTCCCGTGAGAAGCCGTTGTTACACTCGCGACAGATCGTCACCACAGGCAGGTGGTGCGGACGCGGTTTGCTGAGCAGACTTTTCGTAGGGACATGATCCTCGTTCGTTTCACATTCTGCGAGCGACCGCGTGCAATGGATGCACCAAGCCTTCTGCCGTTCGTCGACAAACTCCTCAATCCGCTCCACTTCGCCTCCATCGGCGCCTCTCAGGCGATCTCCGATGATTGCGCGCCTGTGTATGGTACGGCAAGAGCCAAGCTGCCGGGTTCCAACTGTAAACCCGGGACCGCGCATCAGGCCGCCAACGGGTAGATGGGCCGATCTGCTTCAAGACTCTGCGTCAGAAACTGCTGCATCGCCGCTTTTCGGGCGTCGCGGTCTAGGGCGTAGCTGGTTCGGTTGACTTTCACCCCGTCAAGCAGCGCCTGAATGTAGCTCGCGATCGTGTCGGCGGCCATGACGAGCGCTGTATCGACCGTGTGGATGTAGCGGCTGGTGATCGTGCCGCGCGAATGCCCAACGAGAGCGGCTATGGTCGATTCGGTGAAGCCGAGATCGTTGGCGACGCTCGCGAAGCTGTGCCGGAGCACATGCAGTGTAACGCCTTTGAGCGGAGTGCCTCTAATCAGCTTCTCCCAGAGCTTTGGGAGCCCGATGAGCGGCTTGCCCTCTTCCGTCCCGGCAAACACCCAAGCGCTCTCATCCTCCGACATGAGCGGCTCGAGCAACTCGACGACCGGTAGCCCGATCGCGCGGGTCGACGCGCCTTCCTTACTGTCCACTAGCCGGATGCAGCTCCGCTCTGGATCGACTTCACCGCTCTTGAGAAAGATGACCTCACCGCGGCGGCACCCGGTCATAGCGATAGTGCGGACCATCCTCGCGGTCGTCGCGAACTGCGGGTCGTCCGATGCCGCAGCCAGGAGGCTCCCCAAGGTCCGATATTCGCGCTCGGTCAGGCGCCGGTCGCGGACGCGATCCTTCGGCTTTTGGACGCCATGGACCGGGTTCTTGTCGATGATGCCCTCGCGGATTGCGTATGTGAGAATGCCGCCTAGAAGGCCTACGCCGCGCGAGCCGGTTCCGATTCCACCTCGCACGATCGCGCGACCATGCTTACGCGTTTTGACGTCGGTCCGCGTCTTGCCGTTGGCCACGTCACGCAGAAACTTCGTGATGTCAGCCTGGGTCAAATCTTGGACCCGACGATTGCCGAGCAGCGGGAGGATGTGTCGGCTAATGCGGCTCCGGTCGATGTTCAGCGTGGAAGGCTTCTTGGGCCGTCCTCCCTTCCCGGGCACCAAGCCGGCCTCACAGTCGGCGAGGTAGCGGGTGCAGAGTTCCTTGACCGTGATCGCCTTGGTGTCGAACTGCTTTTGCTCGGCGGGGTTCTCGCCCTGCGCGATGCGGCCGAGCAGGATACGCGCCTCCTTGCGGGCCGCCTCCGGAGCCCAGACCCCATGCGCGCCGATGGTGAAGCGACGGGTCCGCCCGCCAGCGCGATACTGGACGAGGTAGCTGCGCTTGCCCGAACGGAAGACCCGCAGGCCAAACCCTGCCAGATCGTCGTCCCATATGAAATAGTCGGCTGCACCCGGCTCTGCCTGATCCACGATGCGCTTGCTGAGCTTTACCATTTGACCTACTCACGCGGCCTCTAAACCGCTTCCAAGGGTTGTCCCGCGGAAGCACCACGGAAGCACCTGAGCGGAAGCTCGGACCTGTTGTAGGATACTGACTTCGGGCAGTGGCGCCAGAAAACTGAATGATCCCTGTGGTTTATCGCGCAGTAGCGTGGAAAGAGAAACCATAGCGAAGGTCAGCTTTTTGGGCTCCGAAGGCAGAGGCCACAGGTTCGAATCCTGTCGGGTGCGCCATCTTTCGCATTGAGCTTCTTTTTTTCAGTCACGGGGCGCTGTGCCAGGCGAGCCGCTTGCGCAGATGGCCGTCCGCTTCTTAATCTCGTCGCCGCATCGGCGATGCCGGCTGGACCCGAAACAGGATTGAGGCGACGGTTGATGGCCGTCGCCCGGCTTCCTACCAGCTCAGAACGACCTTTCCGGCGCGGCCCGCGCGCATCGCATCGAAACCCTGCTGGAAATCGCGCGCATCCAGGCGATGGGTGATGAGCGGCGACAGGTCGAGCCCGCCGCGAATCAGGCCGAACATCTTCTGCCATGTGCCGAACATCTCGCGCCCGTAGACGCCGCGAATGGTGAGCGCCTTGAGGATGATGTCCGACCAGGCGACATCCATCGACCCGCCCGGAATGCCGAGCATTGCCAGCCCGCCGCCCATGCGCAGCGCGCCGATCGCCTGGTTGATCGCCACCGGGGCGCCCGACATTTCCAGCGCCACGGCAAAGCCGTCGTCGATGCCCTCGGCCGCCATCACCTCGCGCAGATCTTCTTCCAGCGTGTTGACCGGCCGAACGTCGGCGAGCCGGGCGGCGAGATCGAGCCGATAGGGGTTGATGTCGGTGATGACCACCGACCGCGCGCCGGCGCGCCGCGCGACCGCCGCGGCCATGATTCCGATCGGCCCGGCGCCGGTTACAAGGACGTCCTCGCCCATCAGGTCGAACTGCTGCGCGGTGTGGACCGCGTTCCCAAACGGATCGAGCAACGCGCCGACATCGTCCGACACGTCGTCGGGAAGCGGCACCACGTTGAAGGCGGGAATGCACAGATAGTCGGCGAACGCGCCCTGCCGGTTGACGCCGACGCCAACCGTACCGGGGTCGAGGTGAAACCGGCCCGCGCGCGCCGCGCTGCTGTCGAAGTCGATGATATGCCCTTCGCCCGACACGCGTTGCCCGATGCACAGGGGGCGCGTGACGGCCTCCCCGATTTCGACGATCTCGCCCGAGAATTCATGGCCGACGATCATCGGCACCGGAATGGTCCGCGCCGCCCAGTCGTCCCAATTGTAGATATGGAGGTCGGTGCCGCAGATGGCGGTGCGCCGGACGCGGATCAGGATATCGTCGGGACCGGGCGTGGGCACCGGTGCTTCCGTCTCCCAGATGCCTTCGCGCGCGTGCAGCTTGGCGAGGCCGCGCATGGTCGCGCAGCTGTGAGCGGCGCGGGGCAGCGATGTGGCTGGGATGGCGTTCACGGGATCAGGTCCAGCTTGCGGCCGACCGAAACAAAGATGTCCGCGGCCTGTTCGACTTGATCGGCCGTCAGGCCCGCCGACATCTGGGTGCGGATGCGCGCCTTGCCGTGCGGCACCACGGGGAAGGAGAAGCCGGCGACCAGCACGCCCGCGTCGATCAGCTCGGCGGCGGCGCGTTGCGCCTTGGCCGCGTCGTGCAGCATCACCGGGATGATCGGATGCTCGCCGGGCAGCAGGTCGAAGCCGGCATGGGTGAGGCGGTCACGGAACAATGCTGCGTTGGCCGCCAGGTGCCGGCGCAGCGCGTCGCCCTCGTCCGAAGCGGCGATCCCGATCGCCGCAAGGCTGGCGCCGCAAATGGCGGGCGCGAGCGCATTGGAGAAGAGATAGGGCCGCGCCCGCTGGCGGAGCAGGTCGATCACCGGCTGGCGCGCGGCGACGAACCCGCCCATCGCGCCGCCCAGCGCCTTGCCATAGGTTCCGGTGAGGATATCGACCTTGTCCGCGACGCCGCGGAACGCACCCGATCCGCGCCCGCCTTCGCCGATGATGCCGGTCGCGTGGCAATCGTCGACCAGCAACAGGGCGTCGAACCGCTGGGCGAGCGCCGCGATCTCGTCCAGCGGCGCGATGGCGCCGTCCATCGAGAAGACGCCGTCGGTCGCGATCAGGATCGTCCGTGCGCCGTCCGCGCGGGCGGTCGTCAGCACTCGCTCCAGATCGGCGATGTCCGACGTCGCGTAGCGATAGCGCTTGGCCTTTGACAGCCGGACGCCGTCGATGATGGAGGCGTGGTTGAGCGTGTCGGAGACGATCGCGTCCTCGGCGCTCAGCAGGGGTTCGAAGACGCCGCCATTGGCGTCGAATGCGGCTGCGAACAGGATCGCGTCGTCATAGCCGAGATAGGCGGCGGTCTCGGCTTCAAGCTGCTTGTGGAGGGTCTGGGTGCCGCAGATGAAGCGGACCGAGGCGAGCCCGGCGCCCCAGTTGCGCGTGGCCGCGATCGCCGCTTCGACGACGCGCGGATCGGCGGCAAGGCCGAGATAGTTGTTCGCACAGAGGTTCAGCATCGACGGGGGGCCGCCCTCGATGCGCACGGCGGCGCCCTGCGGGGTCGTCAGCACCCGCTCGGGCTTCATCAGTCCGTCGGCACGGATTGCGGACAGCTCTGCTTCGATACGATCGTAGAATCCACCAGCCATCGTGGCACTCCCTCATCCTGAGAAAGCGCAAATACGGTATAATGGACCATAAGTCCACTATACTGGAATCTAGCTGGCGACGACCAGCAGCGCACGGGCGCGGCGTTTCGCCTTGTTGGTGATCCGGTGCGGCACATCGGCGGCGTAGCGCGCCGTGCTGCCCTGCGGCACGGCGACCTTCTGCGTGCCGGCCTCGACTTCGAACGTGCCTTCGAGCACGGTCAGATGCTCGCGCGTTCCCTTGGCATGCGGCTGCGAAACCAGGCTGCCGCCGGGCTCGAACCGCAGTTCATACCATTCCAGCGTCTCCGCGTGATTTGCGGGGCTGAGAATGCGCAGCGTGCAAAGCCCGTCATCGGTGCGGATCTCGGGGGTGAACGCCTCGCTCGCCACCTCGATCTGGTCGCGCGCTTCGCGGGCCGTGACGCCGATCAGTTCGGCGACGTCGACCTTGAGCGCGTTGGCCAGCGACCAGACCGTGGCGAGCGTCGGGTTCGCCTGACCCCGCTCGATCTGCGACAGCATCGATCGCGATACGCTCGACATCCGCGCCAGGTCGTCGAGCGTCAGCGACTGCCGCTTGCGAAAGGCCTGAATAAAGGGCCCGATCTGGGGCGACCCGTCAGACGACATCGCGGTGCCGTTGCGCGCGGACGGGGCGTGCAATTCTCATGGACATTGCTTGCCGCTACCGCATTCCGGCGGAAATGTCGCCATTCGGAGCGCGTGATCCCGAAGCCGGCGATTGGTCTGGAGCCCGTCCAGGTGATGCGATCGCGGCCCGGGAGTCGCCGCCTTCTCTCCGGTCTGCCAGGATGTCGGTGTTTCATACGTTACGACGGCGTTGGCTTCCCTCAGTTTCTTCGCGATACATGCCGGCCTGTAGTCGATACGCAAGTCGACTTCCGCTCTCCTGTCTGTCCATTGGCGTCGTGGTCCCGGGACTCTATCGGTCGCGTATTAGACGTGCGATGCCTGTACTTGTTACAAAGTGATCGATACCTCCATTCGGGAGCGATCAATTTACCCGCCTACCCGAAATAAATATTTATTTACCATATTGGGTAATTCTCCCCCTGTAGCCGCGACAGGCAGGCGGCTCATGGGTGAGGTATGAATAGCGGGATTGTTATCATGGCGTTCGATCCGAAAAAATGCCGGGATACCGCCGGCATTGGTGGTCCTGCATCCCATTCCTCGCTCGTCGGTGGCTCCTGGCCTCGTCCGGAGCCGCCTTCCTCGTTGAGGAGTGGTGACAATGACCAGATCATCGCTGATTTCGTTCGTTCTCGCGGCATGCGTCCCCGCCCTGGTGCCGGTGGCGCCGGCCTGGGCGGCCAGACTTAGAATTTCGCCGATCGGGGTCCATCTGACGGCAACCGAGCGGGCCGGGGCCATCACCATCGTCAATACCGACGATCGGCCGGTCAACCTTCAGCTCCGCATCTACGAATGGTCCGAGCGCGAGGACGGTCAGGAGCAGCTCGACAGGACCGACGACATGATCGTCAGCCCGCCGGCGATCACCGTGCCCGCGGGGGCGTCCTACACGATCCGCGTCGCCCGGCCGATGATCGCCCCCGTGAATGGCGAGCTGGCCTATCGGTTGCTGATCGACGAACTGCCGCAACCCGACGATCCCCGCACGACGGGGCAGGGCGTCAAGATGGTGCTGCGCAACTCCCTCCCTGTCTTCGTGACCGACGCGAAGGCGATGGCCGAACTCAAATGGGCCGTCTGGCAGGACGAGGCTGGGGTGCATGTCCGGGCCGAGAATCAGGGCAAGCGTCATGCGAAGATCGTCAACCTGATGCTTCAGACCCCGTCGGGGCACCCGCTCAGCTTTGGCGGGGGGCTCAACGGCTATGTGCTGGGCGGAGCGACCCGGGTCTTCACTCTCCCCGTCGATGCGCCGGGCGCAGGGGCGCGGCTTCGCGACGGCGACAGCGTCAGCCTCGTCGCGAAGAACGACGCGCTCGACGTCAAGGCCGCCATCGTCGTCGGCAGGCGCTGAGAGGGGCGGGCGGAGACCGGGCGGTGAGACGCTCCCGGCCCTTTCTTGTCCTTGCCGGCATCCACGCCGCTTCGCTGCCCTGCGCGGCGCTGGCCGCCGGTCTCGACGCCGGCCGGCCGGCCGCGTCGGCGCCGGAACGGACGGAGTGGGAAACGCTCCTGCTCGCGGTGATGCTCAACAGCGCGCGGACCGGCGTCCTGCTGACGGTGCTGAAACTGCCGGACAAGAGCCTGCTTGCGCGCGCCAGCGAGCTGCGCGCGCTTCGCGTCCAGGTCGATCCCCGGATGGTGAAGGACGATCTGGTCGCGCTCTCGGCGATCCCGGGGCTGAGGTTCGCGTATGACGAGCCCAGCCAGACGATCGCACTCACCATCGGCGAGCAGTCGCTCGATCCCTATCGGATCGAACTCGGCACCGGCCGGCGTGCGTTCGATGCCGGCCAGCTTCGCTCGACCCCGGGCGCGATCGTCAACTACGCCATCTATGCGACCCAGACGCGGGAGAGAACAGCCGTCGCCGGTACGGCGGGTTTCCGGGGCATGATCGGCGGCAGCGCCCTCACCACGGATTTCAACTTCAACAGCGACAGCCGCTGGGACGGCAAGGGCATCGTGCGGCTTGAGAGCGGCTGGCGGCTCATCGATCCGGAGGCAGTCCGTTCCTATGCGGTCGGCGACTTCGTTTCGAACGCACTGCCCTGGTCGAACAGCGTGCGGCTGGGCGGGGTTCAGATCGCCAGCGCGTTCGAACAGCGTCCCGATATCGTCACCACGCCGCTGCCGCGCTTCGCCGGATCGGCGGCGTTGCCGTCCACCCTCGATCTCTATCTGGATCAGCAGCGGATATTCTCCGGAGAGATTCCGTCCGGGCCCTTCGATATCCAGTCGCTGCCCCAGGTCTCCGGCGGAAAGGTCCGGCTGGTGACGACCGACCTGAACGGGCGTCAGGTCGAGATCGTGCGGGACTATTATTATGTCTCCTCGCAGCTTCGGCCCGGCCTTCTCGAATATTCGCTGGACCTCGGGTTTCCCCGCCGCGATTTCGGTTTCGCGTCGTTCAGCTACGACAGCAACTTCTCCGGATCCGCATCGGTTCGCTACGGCCTGACGGGCGCCACGACGGTGGAAGGTCATGTCGAGGGTGCGATCGACGGCCTCGTCAATGGCGGGGTCGGCATCGTCCAGGGACTGGGCGGTCACGGCGCGTTGACCGTTTCCGTCTCCGGCAGCCGGTACAAAGGCTATGACGGCGCCCGCATGGCAGTGAAGGCGGAAGGGCGCATCGGCCAGCTGATCCTCTTCGCGGGCACGGAACGCAGCTTCGGCGACTATTTCGACCTTGCCCGCGTCGCGATGGTGCGGGACCGGCAGCGCCGCGGCATCGCCGGGTCGGACGATCTGGCATCGGCGCCGGCGCGCGCGACGACCATCACCCGTGCCGGCCTGTCCTTCGGGCCCGTGCTGGGCGGCACATCCGTGTCGCTCAACTATAACGACATCCAGGATCGCAATCGCGGCCAGCGTCTGGCCAACATGTCGCTCTCCAGGCCCATTTCGGGCCGCGTCACCGCCTATGTCAGCGCCTATTCCGATCTCGATCGCAGCAACAGCTTCGGCGCCTTCGCGATGCTGAACATCCGGATCGGCAGATCGACCATGCTGACCGCGAGCGCGGAGCGCGACGGCGGGCGCACCGCCTTTGAAACGCAGCTGGAGGGGCTGGCCGGGCAACGCCAGGGCGATGTCGGATGGGGCCTTTCCAACCGCGCCATCCTGGACGGTGAGGATACGCGCCGCGCCTATGTCAGCTATCGTGCTCCCGAGGCGCTGGTCCGGGCGCGCATCGTTCAGTCGGGCGAGGACTGGCTGGCCAGCCTCGAGATGGAGGGCTCGGTCGTCGCCGCAGGCGGCGGCGTGTTCCTGGCCAATCGGATCGGCGACGGCTTCGTCATCGTGAAGAATGCCGGCCCTGGCACGGAGGTGCTTCAGGGCGGCGTCCGGATGGGGAAAACGAACGATGCCGGCCGGGTCCTGCTGCCCGATGTGGTGCCTTACTATCCGCAACAGATCTTCCTCGATCCGGCCACCATGGCCGATGGCTGGGAGGCCGGCGCGACCGAGCGGATCGCCGTCTCCGGCTATCGCCAGGGTGCGGTCGTCGATTTCAGCACCCGGCGAGTCAACAGCGCCCTGGTCGTGCTCCACGACGGCGCCGGCCGGCCGATCGAGGCGGGCTATGTCGCCGCCGTCGAGGGCGGTGAGACTGCCGTGATCGGCTATGACGGCGAAGTCTATCTGCGCGGCCTCGGGCCGGTCAATCGAGTGACGGTCGATCGCGGCATCGCCGGGCAATGCCACGCCACCTTCTCCTATCGGGATGGCGGGTCACCGCAGACAAGGATCGGACCCCTGACATGCCAGTAACAGACACGCAGCCTAGCTCTCTGCCGCGCCGGCTGATCGCCATCCTGTCGGCCTTCGGCCTTGGCACACAGGCGCTGTCCGGGTCCCTCCTGGCATTGCCGGTGCTGCTGACGGCAACACCGGCACAGGCGGCCTGCACCAACAGCTCGGGCGCGTCGCAGAACCGGACCTATACCTACACCGTCGCCAATCTCGGCAACGAGGCGCGGATCGACTTCCCGTTCGTGATCACGTGCAACGGACTGCTTGACGGTCAGAATGTCTGTGTCGGGGCGACCTATACGCGCAGCGCCGTCAATGGATCGAACAGCGTCACCATGCGCCTCGATGCCGCCATTCCCGCGCACAGCGTAACCATTACCGATATGGACAATGCGGGCGGGATGTACGGACCCTATGGCGCGCTGCTGGCACTCGGCCCCTCATCGACATCGACGACGATCACCAGCGTCGTCCCCGCCGGGGCCGCCAGCGGGAAGATGGCGGGAACCTATACCAACAGCTTCACCATCTATCAGGCCAAGACGGCGACGACGCTGCTTGGTCTGTGCGGCCTTTTCGGCGCGCTGACCGGTGCACAGGCTTTCGGCAACTACACCGCGAACTTCGTCGTACCCAAGATGTGCACGCTCAACGCGACGCCAGCGATCAACTTCAACAACGTCACCAGCATCGGCCCGACCGCAGCCCGGATCGACGCGCAGGGCACCGTGACCGTCGAATGCAACACGCCCTACACCATCTATATCGGCGACGGGCAGAACCGGGTCGCACCCGGATCGGGCAACCGCCAGATGGCGCAGGGCGCAGCGCGGTTGCCCTATCAGCTGTTCAAGGATGCCGCGCGCACCCAGGTCTGGGACGCGACCGGCGGTACCGCCGTGATCGGCGGCAGCGGCGGGGTTTCGGATCCGGGCACCGGGGCGCCGCAGAGCAAGACGGTTTACGCATCGATCCCTGCAGGAACCACGCTGCCCGTGCCGGGCACCTACACCGACACGGTGGTGATCACCGTGACCTACTGACGATCATCCGGAGAGCGCGCATGTTCGATACGGCCAGACGAAACGGAACCCGGCTCGCGCTGGTGGTGCTTGCCTGCACCGTTCAGTCGCGACCGGCCTTTGCCGATACGGTGACGGGAAACGGCACGGTCACCGCGACGGTCACGGCGACTTGCGATCTCGTGGCGACGCCGACCATCGCCTTCGGGACGATCGGCGGTCTCGGCACGCTTGCGGCCGATGTGACCGCGCAGGGCACGATCACCGTCATCTGCAGCACGGGTGCCAGCTACACCATCTACATCGGTGACGGCGCCAACCGGGTCGCGCCCGGCAGCGGCAATCGCCAGATGGCGAATGGTGCCGGCCGGCTCCCCTACCAGCTCTACAAGACCAACGCCTATGCGGAGATCTGGGACGCGACGGGCGGGACGAGCACGACGGGCGGCAGCGGCGGGGTCAATGGCACGGGTACGAGCGCCAACCAGAATCACACCGTCTATGGAAGGATCGCAGCGGGGACTGCGGTTCCTTCGGTATTGGGCAATTATGCCGATACCGTTCTGATCACCGTTACCTATTGATTCACATGTTTGAGTCAGAATGCGACTCACAAGAATGAAGACATGGAGAAGTGCACCAGTTGATTTCGGGATAGGATGGAAGAAATGAAAAAGATGACTGTGATTGGCGCAGTTGCCCTGATGGCATCGGCGACACCTTCATTCGCTCAGGACACCGGATCGCTGGATGTAACAGCAGAGGTGCTGTCATCCTGTAACATCACATCGACGTCGACGCTTGCGTTCGGGACGGTTGATCAGGCGGTCGCCAACATCGACAATCAGGGGTCGGTCAGCCTGGTCTGCACGGCCACGACGCCCTGGGTTCTCCACACCGACGACGGCATCAATGCCGCGGGCGCGCAGAAGCGGATGAAGCATGCGTCGCAGGCCGACACGCTCAACTACGACATCTTTGCCGACGCCGGCCGGTCCGTCCCGTTCCCCACCGTAGCGGGCACGCCCGGCGCCGGCCCGGCCAGCGACACCGGTAACGGCCAGTTGCAGATCGTTACCGTGTTCGGACGCATCCCGTCGGGCCAGACGCTGCCGCGCCCCGGCAACTATAGCGACACGCTCACGGTCACCGTTTCCTATTAGGAACACCTGATCTGTTTCACGGCGACCTGTAACGGCTGGGCGGCGCGCCGAGCACGCGCTTGAACATCGTCGAGAAATTGCCCGGCCCGTCATAGCCGAGATCATAGGCGATCGACGTGACCGGTTCTCCCGACGCGAGTTTCGGCAGGGCCACCGACAGGCAGGCCTGCTGGCGCCACTCCGCGAAGCTCATCCCCGTCTCGCGGCGGAAGAGGCGGGTGAAGCTGCGGCGGTTCATCGCCAGGGCATCGGCCCATTCGTCGATCGTCGCGGCGGCACTCGGGCGTTCCAGAAAGGCATGGCATCGCCGCGCAAGCGCGGGGTGCGTCGGGAAGGGGACCGCCAGCGGGATCATCGGCGCTTGATCGATCTCCGCCATCAGCAAGCGCATCACCAGGCCGTCGCGCCCGTCGATCTCATAGTCCGGCGCGACGCCGGCGGCAGCCGAGAGCAGGTGACGAAGCAGCGGCGAAACGCCGACGATCTGGCATTTTTCGCCTCGCCCCGGACATTCTCCTGGTTCGACCAGAACGCTGCGCGTCTGGACCGCGCCGACCATCCGGACCGAATGGGGCGTGCCGGCAGGGATCCAGACCGCGCGCTCGGGCGGCGCGACCCAGGCGCCGTCGGGGGTGCTGACCGCCATCACCCCGGTCGCCGCGTAGAGAAACTGGCTGCGGCGATGGCGATGCTCGGCCAGCTCGAACGAGTCCGGGAAGGCGTGGCCGATCGCGATCACTGGCCGCGCGACATCGTCATTCTCGTCCGGATAGAAATCCATCCTGTCCCATTCTCAGAAATGAATGGCTCACGCAACGAAGCGGGAACAGTTTCCGCTTGGTAGGGGCACGCCGGCAACCGACCGAAAGACCCCGTCGTGACCCAGTCCACCGCCAGCCTGATCGCCTCCCCCGATATCGCCCCGCCGGCGATGTCCCGACCCGACGGATCGAAGCTGGTGGTGCAGATCGTCGGCGCGGTCGCGGTTGCGCACCTTCTCAACGATCTCATCCAGGCGGTGCTCCCGGCCATCTATCCGATGCTGAAGGAGAAGTACCGGCTGAGCTTCGGACAGATCGGCTGGATCGCTTTGGTCTACCAGTTCACGGCCTCGCTGCTCCAGCCGTGGATCGGCCTCTACACCGACAAGCGGCCGCTGCCCTATCTGCTGCCGCTCGGAATGGTCGTCACCCTTGCCGGGATCGGCGGGCTGGCGATTGCCGGAAGCTACGCCGCGCTGATCCTCGCGTCCGCCGTGATCGGCGTCGGTTCGGCGACCTTCCATCCCGAGGCGTCGCGAGTCGCCCGGATGGCGTCGGGCGGCCGCTTCGGGACGGCGCAGTCTGCCTTTCAGGTCGGCGGGAACACCGGTTCCGCACTCGGGCCCATCATCGCATCGGCGATCGTCCTGCCGTTCGGGCAGACTTCGGTGGGCTGGCTCGCCTTCGCGGCGATCGCGGCGATCTGGGTCCTGTTCGGCGTCACCCGGTGGCGCGTGCGCCATAGCCTGGCGCAGACCGGCACGGCGGCGATCTCCACCGCGTCGCCGCACAGCCGCCGTGAAATCGTCCGTGCGCTCTCCGCGATCGGCATCCTGATGTTCGCCAAGTTCATCTATATCGGCGCGTTCACCAACTACTTCACCTTCTACCTCATCGAGCGGTTCGAGCTGACCGCGCGCGAATCGCAATTCTACCTCTTCTGCTTCCTCGCCGCGGTCGCCGTGGGCACCTTTGCGGGGGGACCCGTCGGCGACCGGATCGGGCGCAAGGCCGTGATCTGGGCGTCGTTCCTGGGAGTCGCCCCCTTCGCGATGGTCCTGCCCCATGCCAATCTGTTCTGGACGGCAGGTTTCGCCATCCTGATCGGCCTCATCATGTCATCGGCATTCGCCGCGCTGGTCGTCTATGCTCAGGAGCTCGTCCCCGGCCGGGTCGGGCTGGTGTCGGGGCTGATGTTCGGCCTGATGTTCGGGATCAGCGGGGTCGGGGCGGCGGGCCTCGGTCAGCTCGCGGACCTCAACGGCATCGTCTGGGTGTATAAGTTCTGCGCCTATCTGCCCTTGCTCGGCCTTGCCACGATCCTGCTGCCGTCATTCGAAGGGCGCAAACCGCGCGACGCAGAGGTTCAGTCGAGCACCGTTTCGTAGCGCGGGTCGCGCTCCACGGCGCGCGCGGCGTCGGCCTCCGCCCCGCGAATGTCCCCCTGCTGCCGCCGGAGGAGGCTTCGATAGTAATAGCCGCGCGCGGCATGGGGGGCATGGCGCACCGCCAGATCGAGATCGGCGGCGGCACGCGTCAGCTCGCCGTTGCGCTGATAAGAGAGCCCGCGGTTGAGATAGGCGAAGGCGCGCTTAGGTTCGAGCGCGATCGCCTGGTCGAACGCCCGGACCGCGGCGTCCCACTCCCCCTGCCATGCCAGTGCCAGCCCATCGGCGAGCCGGGCCGCGGCGATGCCCGCATCTCCCTTTGCGGCCGGGTTTACGAGATGCTTGCAGCCGCTCAGGCGCTGCATGGGGTCGTGCACGGTACAGGCATTCCAGTCGCCGCGGCGCGAAGCTGCGCGTGAGCGGGGCAGCCGTGCTCCGGTGACCACAACGCCTTCGTCGGTTGCCTCGGTCTTCTCGGCCATGCTCAAGGGGGCTGCGGCTTCCATGGCAGGACGCGGCGTCCGCCCGGCCGTCGCAACGATCGAGGGTGTGTCTGTACGCGCCTCGGCCATCGGCGGTGGAGGAGCGGCCGGAGGCGGAGGGGCCGGCGGGGCGAGGCGGGGTGACGGCGCCCGCTCGAGCCGGGAGGCCAGCATCTCAGGTTGCGCGGTTTCGCTGCTGGCCGTGGCCGTGTCGGCCGCGGGGGGCGAAGCGCCTGCCCCACGCGTCGCGGGTGCGGAAGGAGCGTCCGGGGTTGCAGCAGGCGGTTTCGCCGGGCGCGCCGGCCCCGGGGCCTGTGGGGAATCTGCGCGCGGGTCCGCCTTCGCCACGCGCTCGGCGACCGGGGCTTGCGATCGCGGGGCGGGCGGGGTGCGGGGCGGCGTCTCCAGCGCAATCGGGACGGTGATCATCGCGACGAGCAGGATCGAGGCGAAGGCGCCGGCCTGCCCCCAGCGCGATTTCCACAATGGCGGCCGGGCAGGCATATGCTGCGGTTCGGCCGGTGCGTCGGCGATGCCGTCGAACCGCCGCATCGCTGCCGCGATCGCAGCCTCGCGCCGGGCCGGGCGCGGCGGCGGCGCCTTGGGGAGCAGGCCGGAAAGGCCCTCGTCGCCCATTCAGGCCTCCCGCCCGGCGCGCGCGCAGGGACCGGGGACAGGATCAAGGCTGGGGACGGCCATGATCGACCTATAGCGGCAATCGCTGCCCGGTCGAAAGACCATCGCAAGGCAAGCGGGTTGGCGACAGGGTGCCACGGGCGGCGGCACCCTGTCTTTCCTCATTGTTCGAGCGCTGCCATCGAACGGGCGGTCTTCGCGGCGCGCACCAGCTGGAGGAACTCGGAGCGATAGCCGAACTCGTCCGGGCCGCGCGCGCCTCCTGCCATGCGGATCACGTCGTCGAAGGTCAGCTTCCCATTGTGGCGGCCGCCGCGGAGCAGTTCGGCAAAGCCTGCGACCGCAACCGCGAATCGCGCGTCCTCCGGCGCCTGTTCGAACCGAGCGAACCGCACCCGCTGATCGATCGGGGTCGATATCAGCCGGCTCGTGTCCGACTTGGGCAGCTTGTACCGGATCTTGACGAAGCCCAGTTCGCTGGCGAGCCCCGCGGCCGCCGGCATGGCCTGCGCATAGCGCGAATCGCTGCTCGTGCGCGGTCCGCCGACCGGCACGATCTCGTAGATCGCGGTCACCGTCTGGCCCGACCCGACATCGCCGGCATCGACCTTGTCATTGTCGAAATCGTCGCGGTTGAGCAGCCGCGTCTCATAGCCGATCAGCCGGTATTCGGCGACGGTCCGGGGATTGAACTCGACCTGGATCTTCACATCCTTGGCGATCGGGAACAGGGTCGAAGTGGCTTCGTCGACCAGCGTTTTCCGCGCCTCGCTCACGGTATCGATATAGGCGGCGGCGCCATTGCCGTTCTGCGCCAGCGTCTGCATCAGCGCGTCATTATAGTTGCCCATGCCAAAGCCGAGCACCGACAGGAACACGCCCTTGCCGCGCTCGCGCTCGACAAAGCCCTTGAGCTCGTTCTGGTCGGTGATACCGACGTTGAAATCACCGTCGGTCGCCAGGATCACCCGGTTCACGCCCTTCGGATCGAAATTCTGCGCGGCGAGCGCATAGGCCTGGCGGATGCCCTCGGCGCCGGCGGTGCTGCCTCCGGCACCGAGCCGATCGATCACGGCCAGGATCTTGTCCTTGCGGCGCGCCGGCGTCGGCTCGAGCGCGGTGCCCGCGGTGCCGGCATAGGTGACGATCGCCACGCTATCGCCGCCGTCGAGTTGATCGAGCAGCATCGCCAGCGATTGTTTGACCAGCGGAAGCTTGTTGGGCGCGTTCATCGAACCCGAAGTATCGACCAGGAAGACGAGGTTTGCGCGCGGCCGCGTCGCATGATCGATCTTGAAGCCCTTGACGCCGATCCGGACGAGCTGGCGGCCGGGCGACCAGGGGCTCGGGAACACCGCCACATGCGTGCTGAACGGCTGGTTCGCGGCGCGGGCCGGGGCGTAGTCATAGGGGAAATAGTTGACCAGTTCCTCGGTCCGCACCGCCGCGGGTTGCGGCAGCATATTCTGGTTCAGCGATGCGCGGACGAAGGAATAGGATGCGGTATCGACATCCAGCGAGAAGGTGGAGACCGGCGCTTCGCGGACGATCTTGAAGGCATTCTGTTCGGTCGCGGTGAACTTGTCGCGTCCGACATCCTGATAATAGGGACGGCTGATCCGGGGCTCGTTCCACGAGCGGGAAACACGGCTCGCCGTCATCACGACGGATGGCGGCGGCGGCGGTGCCGGCGGCGGAGAGGCGAGCGCCACCCTCCGGTCCGGCTCGGAGCGGCCGAGATGCGCGGCCGTCACGACGACCTCCGCGGCCTCCGCCTTTCCGGATTCCTGCGCGGCATCCGCCGCCGACGATATCGGTTTGTCCGATCTCGGGCCGGCGCACGATGCGACGAGCGCCAGCGCGAGCCCGGTCGCGATCACCTGGGGCAAACGGGGCATGACTTTCTCCCTTGGTTGCAGCGGGCATCATCGTCCGCATCCCCCTTCGACGCGCAGCGCCGGGAAATCCTTGGGTACGAATCTCGAATATTTTTCGGACGCCGGATTCGCGCGTTTCAGATGCCGGCATCCGGCCGGCCGGCAAGCATTCGCCGCACCTCGTGCATCCGCCACGATACCGTCGCTTCGGCGATGCCCAGGATCGCTGCGGCTTCGGCATGGGTCAATTGCTGTCCCGCGACCAGCACGACCGTGTCGCGATACGCCGCGGGCAGACCGGCGATCGCGCTCTTCACCCACATCGCATCGTGCAGGTCGCGCCCGTCCGGTCCGCGCGCCAGCCCGGCGAGCACCGACAATCGCCGGGTGAAGCCGCCGAACGATCGGCGGCGGCGATGCAGGTCGCGGCATGCGTTGAATACGATCCCGCAAAGCCAGGTCGTGAACCGGGCCTCGCCGCGGAAGGTCCCGATCCGCTCGACCAGAACGCAGCACACGTCCTGGGCGATGTCATCGGCATCGGCACGCGATCCGGTCAATTGCCAGGCAAGGCCATGGATCCGGTCATAGTGGCGCTCGAGCAGCAGGCCGAATGCCTCCCGATCGCCCGCAAGCGCTCCGGCCAGCAGGTCGGCATCGGGATCGTCGCTTCGATCCGCCATGGCCTATACGCAAGTCCGGCGGCAGCCGGACGCCGCCCGGCACAGAGCGGCGCGACCGCATCGACTTTCGCACCCGCGCGCCACGGCGTTCCCCGACATGGCCGGGATTGTGCACGATTTGCAAAGCCAAGGCCATCTGCACCGGTCGGTCGGGCCGAGATTGCCGACGCGGTTGCTGTGCAGATGCTTGCGGTTCACCCCGTTTGAAGAGAAGGCGCTCCGCTATGGTGGGAACGCCGCTAGTCGCGTTCGAGCAACTCCTCGCGGATATGCACCGCCTGAAGCGACAGTCGCACCTCGACCAGGAAGGCGATCAGCCCGGCGGTGAGCAGAAGCATCGACGCGATGAAGGTCACCGCGACCACGCCGCCGATGTCGAGATGGATCAGCGTCGCGCCGAACATCAGCGCGACGACCAGGCAGATCAGGATCGCGCTCGCGACGCACAGCCAGATCGACTTGTTGATCACCGACAAGCGCCGGTCGATCAGCCGCAGCTCCCAGACGTGGCGATCGTGTTCGGCACCCTGCGATACCGGATGAAGCTGCTCGATCTTGCGCGAGCGGTCGACCACGCGCGCCATGCGGCCGATCAGTACGTTGAGGATCCCCGCGATACCCGCGAGCAGGAAGACGGGAGCGATCGAGACCTGGATGGTGGCGGCGACGGTCGAGAGCATCGGAGACATCGCGCGACTGTATGATTGCGGGGCGTTTCCGCCAAGCCGACTTGCACCCATTGGTAACGGATTCCCAGTATCGCGCGTGCTATGACAAGGCCGATGCCCCTCGCCGAGTTCACCCGTTTGCCTCCGCTGCTCACCGTGAGCATCGGGGATGGCCTGTCCAGCGCGCTCGATCTTGTGGCGGATCATGCCGCGCCGACGCACCGGTTCCTGCGCTATGGCTGGTTCGCCGCGGCGCTCGCCGCCTATGGCGGCTCGGCCCGGACGCTGACGGTGGCGCGCGAAGGCGTACCCATTCTCGCAGTGCCGCTGGTGCGCAAGGGGCCGGGCTTTCTCGGCATGCAGGCGGTGCCCGGCTGCTACTGGCCCTTCCGCAGCTTCCCGGTCGCATCCGACGCCGATGCCGACGCCTTCGAACTGCTGCTCGACAGGCTCGAGGCGCGGGCGCTGCGCATCGGCCCCGTCTATGACGGCGATCCGGCGCTTGAAGGATTGCGCGCGGCGGCGGCGGCAAGGGGCTGGGTCGCGCTCGACCGGTTCGTGGCTGAGAGCTTCCTGCTCGACATGACGGGGCTGCGCGACGAGGGAACCTGGCCGCGCAATTCGACGCTGCGCAAGAACCGCTTCCACGAAAAGCATCTCGCCGAGCATGGCGAACTCGACTGGAGCTTCGTGTCGGGTGCGGACTGGAATGCGGAGGCCTTCGATGCGCTCGCCGCGGTCGAGACCAAGAGCTGGATCGCATCGCGCACCGACGGCCGCGACGCCAAGTTCACCGATGACGGGCATGGCGGCTTCTGGCGCGCCGCCGCCGCCGATCCGGTGATCGCGAACATGATGTGGGCGGCGCTGTTGCGGATCGACGGCGAGCCTGCGGCCTTCTCGTTCGACATCAACGCGGGCACGCTCAAATACGCCATCGCCAACAGCTACGACCCGCGCGTCGCGAAACACTCGCCCGGCAAATTGCTCTATTACCGCAACCTCGTCCGCGCGCTCGACGACGGGATGGAGACGGTCGACTGGGGCGCGGGCGACAGCGGCTACAAGCGCACGATCGGCGCCGAAGCCGGACCGGCGATCCGCGACTGGCTGTTCGTGCGGCCGGGTATGTCGGGGATGGCAGCACGGCTGCTCAAGGGCTGGTGGCGCCGCAGCGGCAATGCCGAGCGCTAGACAAAAAAGCGGCCGCGGCGAGTAATCGCCGCAGCCGCAGGTCTAGCCACCCCGAGAGGGGGTCTCGTGAAACTTCAGACCTTGACCAGCCGGATCGCGATGTACGGCTTGCCCGGCAGCTTGATGCTCGGCCGGGCGGGGTCATGGACGTCGTAATCGTCGCGCTGCTGCATCCTGAACACGCCCTCGATCGGGGTGATCGTCATGTTCCAGGTGTCGATGATGTCGATGCGGAAGCTGTTCTTGGGATCGCCGCCGCGGCCGGGGAGGACGACCTGCCACTCGGTCGGCGTGTCGGTCCCGAAATACTTCAGATAATATTCGTGCGGCACGCCGCCCAGATGATAGTTCCACCAGGGCTGGATCGCGTCGATGCCAGGGGCGGGGCCGTCCTCCATGATCTTGCGCAGAAAGGCGAGGCGCGGGGCGCTGGTGCCCTTGAGCACGCCGCCCTGACCCAGCCAGGAGAAGTCGGCATTCTGGGTCGGGTCATAGGTCTCGCTATGGCCCACATAAGTGCCGCCGATCAGCCCCCACCAGAAGCGCTCGACCATCCCCTGTCCGTCGAGATTGCCCCAGCGCTTGGTCGAATTGCCCTCATAGACCACCTCGTCGAAGATGATGGGCTTGAGCGTCATCGCGCGGTGCAATTCGGCGCGCAGATCGTCGAGCACCGCCGCGCCGTTCTGGACGCTGGCATGGGTGATCCAAGGCTTGCGGTGGTCGTAGTAAGTGTTGATCTGGTGGATCGACCGCAGCCGGTCGTGCGGGTCGGCCGCGACCAGCACCTCGAACAGATGGTCCCAGTCGTCCATCGACTTGGTCTTCACCGCATCATATTCGTTGGCCATCGACCACCAGACATGGCGGTAGGCGCCCCAGCGCGCCGCGCAGTAGCGGACGAAGCGCTCGTCGTCCGCCCGCTTCATGTCATTGTATCCGCGCTTCTCGTCATAGGGGTGGAACAGGATGACGTCCGCCTCGATGCCGAGCGCGCCGAGCTTCGCGATGCGATCCTCGTAGCGGCGGAAATAATCGGGGTCGAAGCGCGTCGCGTCCCAGTCGCGCGGTCCCTTGCCGGTGCGGACATAGGGGTTGGTCGCGACCGATTCGACGTTCGGCGTGACCAGCATCCGCAGCTTGTTGAACGGCGCGGTCCTGAGCGTTTCCAGCGTCTGAGCGCATTTGGCATCGGACTGGAGTGCCCAGCTGTAGCAGGTCGTGCCGATCTGCCGGAACGGCGTGCCGTCGGCATAGGCGAAGTGATAGCCGTCCTGTGTCACCCGCACCGGGCCGTGATTGCCCGCCGACGGGGCGACGCAGTCGAAGCTGCCGCGCTTGTGCGCCATCTCGCTCGCGCTGCTCTCGGTCTCCCAGCTCCAGCGACCCAGTTCGGGCGGGCTGAAGCGGATACGATAGACGCCCTTGCCGTCGTAGAAGCCGGGGACGCGGATCGTGCGCCCCGCGCCCTTGAACACCGCGGCGATCCGGACGTCGTCGAACGGATTGCCGGTCTGCGGCCCTTCGAAGACCAGTTCGTGCACGCCCCAGCGTTCGGTGCGTGCCGTGCCCTGCCCGAAGGCAGGGGTCGCGGCGGCACCGGCGGCGATGAGGCCGGACTTCAGGATATTGCGACGCGACACGCTCATGCCGCGCGCTCCGCGTCGAGCTGCTCGAGCGACTTGCCCTCGTTGCGCGGCGCCCAGACGAAGCCGATCACGCCGCTGATCGCTAGGAAGCCGACCAGGATCCAGGCAAGCGTGTGGAAGCCGGTCGCGACCAGCGCGGGCACGAAGAAGCTGAACACGCCGAGCACGATACGCACGATCGCGAACATGACGCCCTGCGCCGTGGCGCGCAGCGCCGTCGGGAACATCTCCGAGCTCCACAGCTGGAAGAAGCTCTGTGCGCCGAAGCCGCCGCCGACCGACATCAGGAAGACGTGGATGATCGCCACCGGCAGCGTCAGCGGGAAGATCGCGAGCAGCGCCATGCCGATCACCTGCGTGACGGCCGAGATGCCGAACAGCAGCCGCTGGTTCACCCGGTCGGCCAGCTTCATGAAGATGAAGAAGATCGACGCCATGCCAAGCAGGAAGCTCAGTGTCTGGACCGCGACCGACACCACCTGGGTCTGGCTGCCGACGGTGCTCAGGATATAGGGAAAGAAGAAGCCGTTGGTGCCGGCCCACAGATTCCAGAACAGATAGGTGCCCGCCAGGAACGCCATCGATCCGATATGCTGGCGGGTGAACAGGTCCTGCCAGCGGCCGCGCTGTGCGGTTTCCCCGCTCTTCTGCGCCTCCACCCAGCGCTGCGATTCCTGCATCTTCGAGCGCAGGAAGGTGAGCGCGATGGCAAGGATGGCGAGGTGGGCGAAGATGATGCGCACGCCGAGCAGGCCGAGCTTGTCGAGCACCAGCGCCATCACCAGCACGACGACCGGGCCGAGATACCAGAGCAATTGCGCCACGCCGCTATGCTTGCCGCGCTTCTTGTCGGGTGCCATTTCCGCGATCAGCGACCAGCTGGCGGGAATGTCCGCGCCGACGGCGAGGCCGACCAGGAAGAAGCCGATGATGACCATCCACGCGTTCATCGCGAACACCAGCCACAGCATGCCGAACGCGTAGAAGAGCATATCGTACTGGTAGATCTTCTTGCGCCCGAGCAGGTCGCACAGCCGCCCCCCGATCAGCGCGCCGATCCCCGCCGCGATCGCATTGGGCCCGAACGCGGCGATCAGCCCCAGCAGGCTGTCGTCGAGGCCGTATTCCTTCTTCCACAGCGCCAGCGCGACGGCGCCCGCGACGATCGACCCGGCATCGATGTAATTGGCGAGTCCGGCAAGGATCGTGTTCTTCCAGTCCTCCCGATCGGCAGATGCACTGCTCATATTCTATGTCTCCAGGGCTAGTGGCTGACCGTTATGTCTCCGTCGCGGCCTCGACGGTAATCCGAAAACAGAGCGACAGGGGAGGCGCGCGGCCTCCCCTGTCCAAGGGGTACTTCGTCAGAACTTGATGCGGGCGCCGGTGTAGAAGCGGCGGCCGATCACGTCGTACACGCCGTTGACGGGGCCGGGCAGGCCGCCCCAGACGGGCGGGCGCTCGACATCGAACAGGTTCTTCACGCCGAGATAGAATTCGAAATGCTCGAGCCCGGTGTAGCGGACCTGCATGTCGGTGTAGATCTTCGATCCGATGCGGAAATACTTCTCGTCGGGCACCGACCCGTCCGCCAGGCGATAGAGCGTCTGGAAGTTCTCATAGTCCAGCACCTGCGGCGCGATATATTCGGCGCTGACGTTGAAGCCGAACTTGTCGTTCTCCCAGCCGATGCCCGCGGTCACCGCGTCGCGCGGCGTGCCGAGCTCGCCCATCGTGTTGTCATAGGGATCGCCGGTCAGCGCGCTGAAGCCGTTCTTGAGCAGGTGCGTCCACGCCGCCGACAGGCTGGCGGTGCCGCCCGCGACCTCATGCTTGTAGTTCAGCGTGAAGTCGAGGCCGCGGCTGAACGAACCGCCGCTGTTGACCAGCGCGCGAACCACCTGCTCGACCGAACCGGTGCTGTACGCGCCCGACGCGCCCGCACGCCGGGTGACGAACTGGCAGAATTCCGGCAGCCCCTCGCGATAGCATTTGTTGAGCACGGTCGCGGCAGCCACGCGGCTGATCGCGTTCTCCAGCTTGATGTCGAAATAGTCGACGGTGATCGTCAGGTTGCGCAGCGCGTTGATCGAACGCGGGTTGATCACCGCGCCCAGCGTCAGCGTCTTGCCGGTTTCTTCCTGGATGTTCGGATTGTTGGCGGTGAGGCCGCCGACGCCTGCCAGATCCGCCTGGGTCAGCGTGAACGATCCGTTCGCCTGGATGTTGGCGAGGATGCCCGGAACCGCCCGGCAATTGTCGGCCAGCGTGCCCGTGGTCGTCAGCGTGATGCCCTGGCACGGGTCGGTGATCGAGATGATGCCGGCGGCCGGCGCCGCGAACAGCTCGCCGATGTTTGGCGCGCGGGTCGCATGCGCATAGACGGCGCGGAAGCGGATGTCCTCGATAGGCGACCATTCGCCGCCCACGTTCCAGGCATAGAAAGTGCCGACGGTCGAATAGTCGGACATGCGGCCCGCCGCGCGCAGCGTCAGGTTCTCGAAGAACGGCGTGTCGGACAGCAGCGGAACGACGATTTCGCCATAGGCTTCCTTGACGTCGAACTTGCCCGCGGTGTCGGTCAGCTGGACATAGCCGTTGCGCGCCTGGTTGGTCAGCGGGTCGAAGATGTCGCGGCTTTCCTCCTTGCGGTACTCGGCGCCCACCGCGACCTGAACCGGACCGGCGGGAAGCTGGAACAGCGTGCCGGTCAGGTTGGCGGCGGCGACGTGCATCTGCTGCTTGGAATAGCGGCTCAGGCTGGTCTTGATGTACTTGATCGCATCGGCCGAAATCTTCGACGAGCCGTCGGCGTTCAGGCCATAGACGTTGATCGGAACGCAGCCCTGCGCGCGCGCCGAGGCGTTGACGCAGACCGCTTCGGTGAAATTGCCGTTGTTGTTGTAGTCGAAGACGTCGGGGATCGCCTGTAGCGCCTCGGCGAGGTTGTACAGATTGGCCAGGCCGCTCATCGACTGGTTCTGCTTGGTGAAGCCGTACTGGTAATAGGCGTCGAACTTCCAGCTGCTGCCCAGGTCGACCGTGCCGCCCAGCACCACGCGGAAATTGTCGCGCTCGGTCGGGATGGTGCGGGTGCCGCCGTCGAACATCGTCGTGCGAAGCAGGAAGCTCAGATCCTTCGATGCGATCGCGTCGTTGACGTTGCGGTTGGTCGCTGCGGCGAACACCGCGGCGGGCACCAGCGGGTTGGCGAGGCGGCGCACATCGGCGGCGTTGGTCGGGTTCGCGACCAGGAACTCAATCGGGTAGAAACCGCCATTGCCGGGGAAGGCGCCGAGCGCGCTGTCGGTGCGCATCGGGGAGGCTTCCATCCGTCCCTTGGTGAGCACGTTGGTGTACGTGACTTCCGAAAAGACGTTGACTGCGTCGCTCACATCGAAATTGACGCGCGCGGCAAAGGTGTAGCGCTCCGATGGTGCGGCGAGCAGCTTGTACTGCTCGCGGTTATAGCCGTCGGTTGCCGCATTGTAGGCGCGGAAGGTGCCGTCGGCGTTGATGATGCGGTTGGTCTGGCTGCCGATGACGAACACGCCGCCCGCGCCGACGTTCGACGGGTTGTAGAAGGGCGTGAACAGGTTCTGCGCGGCGGTCAGGTTGTTCGCGCTGTTGCCCGCGACGCGCTGGGTGGTGCCAAGGCTGGTATAGTCGAGGCGTGAGAAGTCGCGCCCGTCATTCTCGACCACGCCCTCGTTCACATAGCCGCCATAGACCATGATGTTGCCGCGGCCGTCGGCGAAGTTCGCGCCATAGGTGGCGTTGACGGCGAACTGGCGATCGTCGCCGCGCTCGGAAATGCCGCCCTGGATGTTCAGCTGAAGGCCTTCGTACTTCTTCTTGTAGATGAAGTTGACCACACCCGCGACGGCATCCGAGCCGTACACGGCCGACGCGCCGCCGGTCAGCACGTCGACGCGCTCGATGAACGGGGTCGGGATCATCGACAGGTCGACCTGCGCCGTGCCGGGGACACCTGCGACCGAGCGGCGGCCGTCGATCAGCACCAGCGTGCGGTCGGCGCCGAGGTTGCGCAGGTTGACGGTGGCGAGGCCGGGGTTGGTGCTCGCGCCATTGGTGGTGCGGCTCTGGCCGGGAATGCCGACAGCGGGGTTCTGCTGCAGCGCTTCCTGGACGTTGACCACGCCCTGATTCTCCAGCGCTTCGGCGGTTACCACTTGAAGCGGGCTTGGCGACGTCAGCGCGGGCGACGCGATGCGGCTGCCCGTGACGACGACTTCCTGCTCGGCCTCCGCGGCGGGTTGGCTTGCCGGCGCGGAATCCTGCGCCTGCGCGGCAGTGGCGGCGAGCAGCGTAATGGCGCTCGCGCCGGTCATCAGCAGCACATTGCGCGTCCTGCGCGATGCATTGAGAACTGCAACTTTCATTTCCCCACTCCTTCCCTTGTTTTGCAAACGGGCCTGGGTTCGGCCCAACTCACCGGGCGGTGTTCCGCCTCTCTGTCGGTGTTTGTCCCGGTCTCAGCCGGGCGGTGCGCGGTTCGCCCGCATGACGGCGTCGGCGATGCTCTCGCGCCAGTTGCCGCGGATCGCCTCGCGTGCGTCTTCCGCGAGCTTCGGCTCGAACCGGTCCGCGGCGGCCATCGCGCCTGAATCCGCAAGGCCCAGCGCATCGGCCGCCATGCGCGCGACGCCGAGCGCGCTGGCCTCGGCGATCTCGGGGCGGACGATGGTGCGGCCGGTGAGATCGGCGAGCAGTTGTGCGAGCAGCGCGTTGCGCGCCGCGCCGCCGTCGATCGAAAGCTCGGGCAAATCGATGCCGAGGTCGGCGGCGATCGCGTCGAGCACGTCGCCGATCTGAAGTGCGATGGCCTCGAGCGTCGCACGCGCGACATGGGCGGGGCGCGTGGCGAGCGTCATGCCGCTGATCGTACCGCGCGCGCCGGTCTGCCAGTGCGGCGCGCCGAGGCCGGCGAGCGCGGGGACGAAGACCACGCCCTCGCTGCTCTCGACGCTGGCCGCGAGATCGGTGAGTGCCTGCTCATCGGCGAGGCCGAGCAGGGCAGTGGCGAAGGCCGCGGCATGGCCGGAGACCGAGATATTGCCCTCGATCGCGTGCTGCGCGCCGGTGCCGGTGCGGCTCCATGCGATCGTGCTGGAGAGGCCGTGCGATGAGCGCACGCGTCCGGCGGTGGCGGCCATCAGCGAGCTGCCGGTACCGATCGTCGCCTTGACTCGGCCGGGCGCGAGGATGCCGTGCGCGAACAGCGCGGCGTGGCTGTCGCCGAGCAGCACCTGAACCGGCGTGCCCGCGGGCAGCGCGGTGAGGCCGGGCGCGACCGTGCCGAAGCCGCCGTCCGACGGCGCGATGCGCGGCAGGATGGCGAGCGGTACGTCGAAGATGCGGGCAAGCTCCGCATCCCAATCGAGCGTGTCGAGGTTGAACAGTTGGGTGCGTGACGCGTTGCTGTGATCGGTCGCATGGACCTTGCCGCCCGTCAGGTTCCACAACAGCCAGCTGTCGATCGTGCCGCATTTGATCTCGCCCGCGTTCGCGCGGTCGCGGGCGCCGGGGATCGTGTCGAGCAGCCAGCCGATCTTGGCGGCGGGGAAGAGCGGATCGATACCGAGTCCGCTGCGCGCGACGATCGCGTCCTCGAGCCCTGCGGCGCGCAGGTCGGCGCAACGTTCGGCCGAGCGCGCGCATTGCCAGATCACCGCCGGTGCGACCGGCCGGCCGGTGTCCGCTTCCCACAGCACCACCGTCTCGCGCTGGTTGGAGATGGCGAGCGCGGCGATCTGTGCGTCGGGCGCGGCGGCGACGAGCTCGGCGATCAGCGCGGCGACCGCTTCCCAGATGTCCGACGCCGATTGCTCGGCCCAGCCCGGCTGCGGATAGGTCACCTGCATCGACCGCGAGCGCGAAATCACCACCGAACCATCAGCCGCCACCAGCAGCGCCTTGGTGTTGGTCGTGCCCTGATCGATGGCAAGGATGGCCGGGCCGGACATCAGGCGGCCCTTGTGCCCAGCAACTCGCGCGCGGCGGCGACGATGCCGGTGGCGGACAGGCCGTAGCGTTCCATCAGCCACGCTGCCGAACCGGTCGGCAGGAAGCCGGGGAAGCCCAGCATCCGCATCGGCACCGGATCATGCTGCGCGCAATGTTCGGCGATCGCGCCGCCAAGGCCGCCTTGCGCAAGTCCTTCCTCGGCGGTGACGATCGCCCCGATCTGCGCCGCGGCGGCGATCAGATCGGTATCCAGCGGCGACACGGTCGCCATATTGATGACCCGCGCGGCAATGCCCTCGGCGGCGAGCGTTTGCGCTGCGGCCAGCGCGTGGTGGACCAGCGTGCCGTTGACGACGATGGCGATGTCGCCGCCCTCGCGCAGCACCTCACCCCTGCCGATCGCGAAGGCCGCGCCTTCGGGGCGGTCCAGTGCGGGCACGGGCATGCGGCTGATCTTGATATAGACCGGCCCGTCATACGCGGCCGCGGCGCGGATCGCCTCGGCGGTCTCCCACGGGTCGGCGGGGACGATCACCGTCAGCTTGTCGATCGCGCGCAGCCAGGCGACGTCCTCGATGCTGTGGTGCGTCGCTCCGAGCTCGCCATAGGCGACGCCCGAGGAGATGCCGCACAGCTTCACATTCTGCTGGCTGTATGCGCAGTCGGCCTTGATCTGCTCCATCGCGCGCGCGGTGAGGAAGCAGCCCGCGCCACTGACGAACGGGATCTTGCCGCCATTGGCGAGGCCAGCGCCGACGCCGACCATATTCTGTTCGGCGATGCCGACATTGATCAGGCGATCCGGAAAACGCTCGCGAAACTTGCCGAGCTTGGATGAACCGACCGAGTCATTGACCACTGCGACGATGCGGCTGTCATTGGCGGCGAGTTCCTCGACGGTGCGGACATAGGCGTCGCGGCAGTCGAACATGCCGGCGGCGGGTGCTGCGGCGGCCATCAGTTCATCTCCGCTTCGAGTTCGGCGATCGCCTGGGCATATTGTTCGGGATTGGGCACGCCGTGGTGCCAGCCGGCCTGATCGCGCATGAAGCTGACGCCCTGGCCCTTATGCGTGTCGGCGATGACGACCAGCGGCTTGGAGCGCGGCTGCGCGGCGCGGTCGAAGGTTTCGAGCAGTGCGGCGTGGTCATGGCCATCGACCCCCGCGACGTCCCAGCCGAAGGCGCGCCATTTGTCGGCGAGCGGCTCGAGGCTGTTGGTATCCTCGGTCCCGGCCCCCTGCTGGAGCCGGTTGCGATCGACGATCACGGTGAGGTTGCCGAGGCCGCGGTGGCCGGCGAACATCGCCGCTTCCCACATGCTGCCTTCCTGCAGCTCGCCATCGCCGGTGAGCGCGAAAACGCGATAGTCCGCCTTGTCGATCTGACCCGCTACGGCGATGCCGACGGCGACCGGAAGCCCGTGGCCGAGCGGACCGGTATTGGTCTCTACCCCGGGCAGATAGGTGCGGTTGGGGTGGCCGTTCAGCCGCGATTCGGGCTTGAGGTAGGTTTCGAGTTCTTCCTCTTCGAAGAAACCCGCCCCGGCCAGCGCCGTGTACAGGGCGCCGGTGCAGTGACCCTTGCTCATCACGAAACGGTCACGGTCCGGGGCGGTAGGGGAGGACCCTTCGATACGAAGAATGTCGAAATAAAGCGTGGCGAGGATGTCTGCAGACGAAAGGTCGCCGCCGGGATGGCCCTGACCGGCATCGACGATCATCCGGAGCAGGCGGCGGCGCATCCAATTGGCGCGCGCGCGGACGTACGCAGCACGTGTTTCCAGCGTGTACGTGTCGTTATTCCGGCTCTCGAGCCCAACTCTGTTCATATCCTCTCCTGCCCGCCGGATAGCGGATGTTGAAACCGAACGCAATAATAGTCATATTATATGCGATATCGAATGAAGTTTCGAATATTTTCGTTTTCTATCGATATGGGTAAAAATTGACAAGAGCCGAAAGGCGGCGGTAGGAAAGGAAGAGGGCCCGATGGTCCCGAATGGGTGCCAAATCAGGCAGATAGGCAGGAGCGGGGATGTCGGAATCGACCAGCTGGTGCGGGCCATTCCGCGGCGCATTGCAGCTCAAGGAGGTCGCATGAGCGGCGAGCGGCGGGCGCGGATGCTCGGCGAGGCGCGACGGAACAAGATTCTCGAATGGCTTCAGGAAGAGGGCAGCGCGCGCGTGCGCAGCCTGGCCGAGGCGTTCGGGGTTTCCGAAGTCACCGTGCGCCAGGATCTCGAGAAGCTCGAGTCGGACGGGCATATCGTCCGCGAGCACGGCGGCGCGTTCCTCAAGTCGGTGACGCAGCAGGTGCGCGCGATGGCGCTTCAGCATCACGAGAACATGGACGCCAAGCAGCGCATCGGCCGCGCGGCGGCGGCGATGGTCGGTGATGGCGAGACGATCATCCTCGATTCGGGATCGACCACCACCGAGATCGCCGCGCAGCTTTCCGGCCGGCGCGACATGACCGTGATCACCAACGCGCTGAACATCGCGCTGATGCTCGGCGCCGAGCCGGGGTTCGACATCCATATGACCGGCGGTCATTTCAAGGCGCCGACGCTGTCGCTGTCGGGCGAGCGCTCCGCCGACTATTTTCGCGGGCTGTTCGTCCAGAAGCTGTTCCTCGCGACCGCGGCGATCGATCTGGAGGCGGGGCTCACCTATCCGGCGCTGTCCGACATTCCGGTCAAGCGCGCGATGATCGAGGCGGCGGAGAAGGTCATCCTCGTCGCCGATTCGAGCAAGATCGGGCAGCGCTCGTTCAGCGCCCTGGGCGGGATCGAGCTCGTGCATCTGCTGGTGACCGACGCGGGAATCCGCGACGAAGACCGCGCCGCGATCGAGGCCGCCGGGGTCGAGGTGATGGTCGCCTGAATCTTTCCGGCGTCTTGCGCCGCACATTCCTGAAACAAGGATCAAGCATGTGAGCAATCAGAAATACGGGGCCGGCATCTGGCACTTCGCGACCTTCGTCGATCGCTATGCGACCGATGGCTATGGCCCGGCGCGGTCGCTGATCGAGATGATCGATATCGCCGGGCAGGTCGATGACCTGTCGGTGGTCGACATCAACTATCCCTTTGTCGACCCCAGCCTGTCGCTCGATACGGTCGAGGAGGCGCTCAAGCGCAACAACCTCTCGGTCATCGGCATCACGCCCGAAATCTACACGCGCCAGTTCGCCAAGGGGGCCTTCACCAACCCCGATGCCGGCATCCGCCGCCTCGCCAACGAGATGTGCAACGAGGCCGCAAACGTCGTCCGCCGTTTCGGCGCGGACTATGTGAAGCTCTGGCCGGGCCAGGATGGCTGGGACTATCCCTTCCAGGTCGATCACCGGAAACTGTGGCAGCAGAGCGTCGAGGGTATCGGCGAACTGGCCAGCCAGAATCCCGACCTCAAATTCGTGATCGAGTACAAGCCGCGCGAGCCGCGCTGCCACATGAGCTATGACAGCGTGTCGCGCACCCTGCTGGGCATCGAGCGGATGGGCCTGCCCAATGTCGGCATCCTGCTCGATTTCGGCCATGCGCTGTACGGCGGCGAGAGCCCGGCGGATTCAGCGCAGCTCGCGATCGACCACGGCCGCTTGTTCGGCATGGACGTGAACGACAATTTCCGCGGCTGGGACGATGATCTGATGGCCGGATCGGTCCATCCGATCGAGCTCTTCGAATTCTTCTACACGCTGCGCAAGAACCAGTGGGAGGGCGTGTGGCAGCTCGACCAGTTCCCGTTCCGCGAGGATTCGGTCGCCGTCGCCAATGGCGCGATCAGCTTCCTCAAGGGCATCGAACGCGCGCTCGACAAGCTCGACTTCGAGGCGATGCAGGACGCGCAGGACCGCCACGACGCGGTGACCGCGCTGCGGCTGGCGCGCGAAGCGCTGTTCACGTCCTTCTGATGCGGCTGGTTTCCACCTTCCTGTCGCTCGCCTGCGCCGGCCCGGCCTTGGCGCAGAGCGAGATTCCCAAGGTGCCCGCCTTTCCGGGTGCCGAGGGAGCGGGACGTTTTTCCGAAGGCGGGCGCGGTGGACGGGTGATCGCGGTCACCAACCTGAACGATTCCGGGCCGGGCAGTCTGCGCGCGGCGCTGGAGGCAGATCGGCCGCGGACGGTCGTGTTCAACGTCTCGGGCACGATCGCGCTCAAGTCCGACATCACCATCACCAACGGGCGACTGACCATCGCCGGGCAGACCGCGCCCGGCGACGGCATCACGATCCGCGACCGCTCGCTCAACATCGCGGCAAATGACGTCGTGGTGCGTTACATTCGCGCGCGGCTGGGCGCAGCGTCGGGGACGCAGCAGGACGCGATCAGCGTGACGAAGGGGCGACGGATCATCCTCGATCATGTCTCGGCCAGCTGGTCGATCGACGAGACGCTGTCGGCATCGACCCATTACGACAAGCCGGGTGACGGGGTGTGGGATCTGACCGTGCAATGGTCGATCATCGCCAACTCGCTGCGCAAGTCGAACCACGACAAGGGCGAGCATGGCTTTGGCAGCCTGATCCGCGCGGCGCGGGGGGCGAAGATCAGCTGGCACCATAATCTCTGGGCCAACCATCTCGATCGCATGCCGCGCCCCGGCAACTATTCGCTGCCGAGCGAGGATAGCGAAGGCGCACTGTTCGAGTTCCGCTCCAACGTCTTCTACAATTGGGGCAAGGAGCGCGCCGGCTATAATTACGACGTCTCGACCCACGCCCGGTACAATTTCATCGACAACGCCTATGTCGCCGGACCCGACAGCAAGGGCGCCTTCGCGTTCGAGGAGCAGAACCAGCTCGCGCGCGCCTTCTGGTCCGGCAACAGCATGAACGGCGCGATCCCCGCGGATCAGAAGACGCTGGTGAAGGGCAACATCCCCGTCGGCTATTGGCTCGACGCGCCGCTCGATGTCGGCGCGGTGGCGTCCGATCCGGCGCCGCGGGCCTATGATCGCGTGTTGGCGGGCGCGGGCGCTTCGCTGGCGCGTGACGCAGTTGACCTCAAGATCGTGGCAGGCGTGCGCGGCAAAACCGGGCGGATCATCGACAACGAGGCGCAGGACGGCGGCTGGCCGGCGCTGCGTTCGGGCACCGCACCGGCCGACAGCGATCAGGACGGCATGCCCGATGCATGGGAGCGCGCCCGCGGTCTCGATCCCGCCCGGGCCGATGGAGCCGCAGATCGCAACCGCGACGGCTACAGCAATCTCGAGGAATATCTGAACGAACTCGCCGCCGGAAAGGGTGCCGCATGATCATCGCCTCCTCCCATGATTTCGAGAAGGCGGCGCGGCGGCGGGTGCCGCGCTTCCTGTTCGATTATGCCGAGGGCGGCGCCTATGACGAGGTGACGCTGGGACGGAACGTCAGCGATCTCGCCGCAATCGCGCTGCGCCAGCGCGTGCTGAAGGATGTCGCGAACGTCGATCTGAAAACGACGCTGTTCGGGCGTGAGGTCGCGCTGCCGGTTGCGCTCGGCCCGGTCGGGATCAGCGGCATGTATGCTCGCCGCGGCGAGGTGCAGGCGGCGCGCGCGGCGAAGGCGGCGGGCATCCCCACCTGTCTCTCAACTGTGTCGATCTGCGCGCTTGAGGAGGTGGCAGCGGCGGCCGACCCCTTCTGGTTCCAGCTCTATGTGATCCGCGACCGTGGCTTCATGCGCGACCTGATCGCGCGCGCCAAGGCGGCGGGTGCGGAGGCGATGGTGTTCACCGTCGACATGCCGATCCCCGGCGCGCGCTACCGTTCGGAACATTCGGGCATGGCCGGACCGAACGCACGGTTGCGCCAGATCCTGCAGGCGATCGGCAAGCCGCACTGGGCGTGGGACGTCGGGTTGATGGGCCGCCCGCACACGCTTGGCAACCTCGCCCCCGTGCTCGGCAAGGACAGCGGTCTCAGCGATTATATGGGCTGGCTCGGCAAGAATTTCGATCCTTCGATCCAGTGGAAGGATCTCGACTGGATCCGCGCCGAATGGGATCGCCCGCTGATCATCAAGGGCATCCTCGACCCCGAGGATGCGCGAGAGGCTGCGGCCATCGGCGCGAACGGCATCGTCGTGTCCAACCATGGCGGGCGTCAGCTCGACGGCGTGCTGTCGAGCGCGCGGGCGCTTCCGCCGATCGCCGATGCGGTGGGCGGTCAGCTCACCGTACTCGCAGATGGTGGCATTCGCACCGGACTCGATGTCGTGCGGATGCTGGCGCTGGGCGCAGACGGCGTGCTGCTCGGTCGCGCCTGGGTCTATGCGTTGGCGGCGCAGGGTGAGGCTGGGGTGACCAAGCTGCTCGCCCTGATCGCACGCGAAATGAAGGTCGCGATGACGCTGACCGGGGTCAACCGGATCGGGGCGATCGATCGCTCGATCCTTGCTGAAGGTGTAAAATGAAGCTTCTGGAAGGCAAGACCGTGCTGGTCACCGGCGGATCGACCGGCATCGGCCGCGCTGCGGCGATCGGCGCCGCACGGCATGGCGCGAACGTCGCGATCAACTATGCGTCGAGCGACGACAAGGCAGCCTCGTGCGTCGCCGAGATCGAGGCACTGGGCAAGCGTGGCCTGGCGGTGAAGGGCGACGTTGCCCTGCCCGAAACCGCGACCGATTTCGTCAGCAAGGCCGTCGCGGCGTTCGGCCGCGTCGATGTGATGGTGTCCAACGCCGGCATCTGCCCGTTTCATGCCTTTCTCGACATGCCGGTCGAGACCGTCGACCGCACTTTCCGCGTCAATCTCCACGGCGCCTATTACATGGTGCAGGCCGCGGCGAACCAGATGGTGAAGCAGGGTGAGGGCGGCGCGATCGTCGCGGTATCGTCGATCTCGGCGCTCGTCGGCGGCGAGTATCAGACGCACTACACGCCGACCAAGGCGGGGGTGCATTCGCTGATGCAGTCCGCCGCGATCGCGCTGGGCAAGCACGGCATTCGCTGCAATTCGGTGCTGCCCGGCACGATCCTGACCGAGATCAACAAGGATGATCTCGCCGATCAAGACAAGCGCGACCGCATGACCGCGCGCATCCCGCTCGGGCGATTGGGCGAGTCCGAGGATCTGGCAGGACCGATCGTGTTCCTGGCCTCCGACATGGCCGCATACGTCACCGGTGCGGCGCTGCTGGTCGATGGCGGCGCCTTCGTGAACCTGCAGTAGGGACATCGCGCCGTGTCGCTCGCCATGCCTCCCCCCGATCCCGCGACATTGGCGCGGCGGGCGGAGATCGTGGCGGCGATGCGGGCGATCGTGCCGGGTGAGGGCGTGATCGACGCGCTCGAAGCGCTTCGCCCCTACGAATCCGATGCGTTGACCGCCTATGCGCAGGTGCCGTTGCTGGTGGTGCTGCCCGAGACGGTCGAACAGGTCGCGGCGGTGCTGCGCTGGTGCCACGAAAACCGGGTGAAGGTGGTGCCGCGCGGTGCGGGCACCTCGCTCTCGGGCGGTGCGCTCCCGCTTGCCGATGGCGTGCTGCTGGGCATGGCCAGGTTCAACCGCGTCCTCGACATCGACTATGCCGATCGCGTTGCGGTGGTGCAGCCGGGCGTCACCAACCTCGCCATCACCCGCGCCGTCGAGGATGCCGGCTTCTACTACGCGCCCGATCCGTCGAGCCAGATCGCCTGCACGATCGGCGGCAATGTCGCCGAGAATTCGGGCGGGGTGCATTGCCTCAAATACGGCCTCACCACCAACAACGTGCTCGGCGTCGAACTGGTGACGATCGAGGGCGAGGTTGTGCGTCTCGGGGGACGCGGGCTCGAGCCGGCCGGACTCGACCTTCTCGGGGTGATCGTCGGGTCCGAAGGTCTGCTCGGCGTGGTCACCGAAGTCACCGTGCGGATCCTGCCGCGGCCCGAAACGGCAAAGGCGCTGCTGATCGGCTTTCCCGATGTCGAGAGCGCCGGGGTCTGCGTCGCGCAAATCATCGCCGCGGGGATCATCCCGGCGGGGATGGAGATGATGGATAAGCCCGCGATCAACGCCGCCGAGGCGTTCGTCAACGCGGGCTATCCGCTCGACGTCGAGGCGCTGCTGATCGTCGAGCTTGACGGGCCGGGCGCCGAATGCGGCCATCTCACCGGTGAGGTCGAGGCCATCGCGCGCGCCCACGGCGCCGTGTCGGTGCAGGCGTCGCGCGACGATGCCGAACGCGCGCTGTTCTGGGCGGGGCGCAAGGCGGCTTTCCCGGCGGCGGGCCGCATCTCGCCCGACTATTACTGCATGGACGGCACCATCCCTCGTCGCCGCCTGCCCGAGGTGCTGACGCGGATGAAGGCCCTGTCGGAACAGTACGGCCTCGGCGTCATCAACGTATTCCATGCCGGGGACGGCAATCTCCACCCGCTGATCCTCTACGATGCCAACCAGCCCGGCCAGCTCGAACGGGCCGAGGCGTTCGGCGCGGATATTCTCAAGCTCTGCGTCGAGGTCGGCGGCGTGCTGACCGGCGAGCACGGCGTCGGGGTCGAGAAGCGCGACCTGATGCACACGATGTTCAGCGAGACCGACCTTGCCCAGCAGCAGCGGGTGAAATGCGCCTTCGATCCCGAATTGCTGCTCAACCCCGGCAAGATGTTTCCTGAACTCCACCGCTGCGCCGAGCTGGGCCGGATGCACGTCCATCGCGGGCAGGTGCCGTTCCCCGAACTGCCGCGCTTCTGATGCTGCGCCCGGCGAACATTGGCGAGCTTTGCGAGGTAATCGCGACGGGGGGTAAGCTCCGTCTGCGCGGCGGGGGCAGCAAGGACGCGATCGGCGCGCCGTGCGACGCGCAGGTCGTCGATATGCGCGGCTTTTCCGGCATCGTCGATTATGACCCGCCCGAGCTGGTGCTGACGGTCGGCGCGGGAACGCCGCTGGCGCAGATCGAGGCGCTGGTCGTGGGTGAGGGCCAGATGCTCGCCTTCGATCCGTTCGATCATGGGGCGATGCTGGGCAATGACGGCGGCGCCACCATCGGCGGCGTGGTTGCGGCCGGGGTTGCGGGACCGGCGCGGCTGTCGCGCGGCGGCGCGCGCGACCATCTGCTCGGCTTCACCGCGGTGTCGGGGCGCGGCGAGCGCTTCGTCGCGGGGGCCAAGGTGGTGAAGAACGTCACCGGCTACGACCTGCCCAAGCTGATGGCGGGCAGCTGGGGCCGGCTCGCGGCGCTGACCGAAGTTACGCTCAAGGTGCTGCCCGCGCCGCGCACCCGGCTGACGCTGGCGATGCGCGGGCTGGACGCGGCGGGCGCGGTCGCCGCGATGGCGCGCGCGCTGGGATCGGCGGCCGAGGTGACGGCGGCAGCGCATCTGCCCGACTGGCGGGGCGAGGCGGTCACCGCATTGCGGCTCGACGGCTTTGCCGAATCGGTCGCGGCGCGCGCGGCGATGCTGCCAGAATTCGACGCGATCGAGGATGCGGATGCGCTGTGGCGGGCGGTGCGCGATGCCTCGCCGCTGCCCCGCGAATGGCCGTTGTGGCGGCTGATCGTCGCGCCGGGCAAGGCGCCGGGCGTGATCGCGGCGCTGCCCGATGCGCAATGGCTGCTCGATTGGGCGGGCGGCCTGATCTGGCTGACGAGCGACGCCGGTCCGGTGGCGATCCGGACAGCGGCCGAGGCAGCGGGTGGGCATGCGACCTTGTGGCGCGCCAGCGAAGCGATGCGCCGCGCGGTTCCCGCGTTGCACCCGCAGCCTGGCGCGCTGGCGGCGATCGAGGCGCGGGTGCGCCGCGCCTTCGACCCCGGCGGCGTGTTCGAGACGGGACGATTCTAGATGCAGACCCGCTTCACCCCTGAACAGCTTGCCGATCCGGCGATGGCGTCATCCGAAGGCGTGATCCGCAAATGCGTGCATTGCGGCTTCTGCACCGCGACCTGCCCGACCTATGCGCTGCTCGGCGACGAGCTGGATAGTCCGCGCGGGCGCATCTACCTGATCAAGGACATGCTGGAGAACCAGCGCAAGCCGGGGCCGGAGACGGTCAAGCATATCGACCGCTGCCTGTCCTGCCTGTCGTGCATGACCACCTGTCCCTCCGGCGTGAACTATATGCACCTCGTCGATCACGCACGGGCGTATATCCACGAGAATTACGGGCGGCCGTGGCATGAGCGCGCGGTGCGGCGGCTGCTGGCCTGGGTGCTGCCCTATCCCGGCCGCTTCCGTGCGGCGTTGCTGCTGGCCCGGCTGGGACGCCCGTTCGCGCCGCTGGTCGCCGGGGTCAAACCGCTGGCGGCGATGCTGGCGATGGCGCCGAAGCAGGTACCGGCACCGGTCGCTGCGGAGAATGCGAGCGTGCCCGGCGCGAAGGGCCGCATCGCGCTGCTTCAGGGTTGTGCCGAGCCGGTGCTCAAGCCCGAATATCGCGCGGCGGCGATCCGGCTGCTCAACCGCGCGGGGTATGACGTCGTGTTCGCCGCGGGCGAAGGGTGCTGCGGCGCGCTGGTCCACCATATGGGACGCGAGGCGGACGGGCTCGACGCGGCGCGGCGCAATGTCGACGCATGGATGCGTGAGATCGACGGCGGCGGGCTCGCGGCGATCGTGGTGACCGCCTCGGGCTGCGGCACGACGATCAAGGACTATGGCTTCATGCTGCGCAACGACCCCGCCTATGCCGGCAAGGCGGCGCTTGTATCGGGGCTGGCGAAGGACATTTCCGAGTTGCTCGCGCAGATCGACCTGCCGCCGGGCAACGGGCGCGGGCTGACGGTCGCCTATCACCCAGCCTGCTCGCTCCAGCACGGGCAGAAGGTGACCGATGCGCCGAAGCGGCTGCTCGCCGCCGCGGGCTATGCCGTCCGCACCCCGGCGGAGGCGCATCTGTGCTGCGGATCGGCGGGCACCTACAACATCCTCCAGCCCGAAATCGCGGATCAGCTCGGCGACCGCAAGGCCTCGCACCTTGATCGCTTGCAGGCCGATGTGATCGCGACCGGCAATGTCGGCTGCGCCATGCAGATCGCGCGGTTCGGCGATACGCCCGTCGTCCATACGATCGAACTGCTCGACTGGGCCACCGGTGGCCCTGCGCCAGCGGTTTTGACGCATCGAGACGCTTGACCAAATAATACTATTATATTTAAAATGTACGCGGATCGGACGTCGAGTCCGTGCGTGGACAATGACCTGTGCCGCGTGTGCAGCGGCGGGCTCTGGAGAGTGTGCGAATGGCTTCGAGATTTCTGCTGGCCGGGCTTGCGGCGTTGATGGCGGCACCCGCCGCCGCGCAGACCCCGCCGCTCAGCGTCTCGGCCAACCACCGCTATCTCGAAGCGGGCGGCAAGCCCTTCTTCTGGATGGGCGACACCGCATGGCTGTTGCTCAGCCGCCTCAACCGCGAAGAGACCGAGCACTATCTCAGCACCCGTCAGCGGCAGGGTTTCAACGTCGTCCAGGTGATGGTGTTGCACACCAACAAGATGACCAATCGCTACGACGCGCCGGCGCTGGTCGATGGCGATCCGGGACGGCCGCGCACCACGCCGGGCAAGGATCCGGCCAAGGCCGGCGAGTACGACTATTGGGATCATCTCGACTGGGTGGTCGAGCGCGCGGCGGCGCACGGTATCTATGTCGCGATGGTGCCCGCCTGGGGCGACCTGGCGATGGAGCGCCAGCTGAACGAAAAGAATGTCGAGAGCTATGGCCGCTTCATGGCCGAACGTTACGGCAAGGCGCCCAACGTCATCTGGCTCAACGGTGGCGATACGCGCTCGGAGATGCGCACCGCGGTCTGGGACGCACTCGGCACCACGATCAAGACGATCGCGCCGAACCAGCTGATGACCTTCCACCCGATCGGCCGCACCGCGTCGTCTTGGCAATGGCATCAGGCGCCCTGGCTCGACTTCAACATGTTCCAGTCGGGCCACCGCAGCTATGCGCAGGAAGGTCCGAACGCGATCGGCGAGGACAATTGGCGCTATGTCGAGCAGGACCTGGCGCGTACCCCGCCCAAGCCGACGATCGACGGCGAGCCCAGCTACGAGAATATTCCGCACGGCCTGCACGAGCAGAACCAGCCGCGCTGGCAGGCGGCGGACGTGCGCCGCTATGCCTGGTGGGGCGTGATGGCGGGCGCGTTCGGCCACACCTATGGCGAGAACCACGTCATGCAGATGTTCGTGGCGGGTTCGAAGGACGCCAATTTCGAGCCGAACCAGCGCTGGGACACCTCGCTCACCGCGCCGGGCGCACCGGGCGCGGACCAGATGCGCCACCTGCGTACGCTGATCGAATCGCGGCCGATGCTGGAGCGCGTGCCCGACCAGGCGATGATTGCCGACAATGGCGTGCGCTACGACCGTGTGCTGGCGAGTCGCGGCAGGGCCTATGCCTTTGCCTACACCTATACCGGCCGCCCGTTCACGCTGAAGCTCGGCGCGATCAGCGGCAGCCGGGTCACCGCGCAATGGTATTCGCCGCGCGACGGCAGGTTCACCCCCGCGGGCAGCTTCGCCAACCGCGGCGCGCAAATTTTCGATCCGCCGGGCGAGACCGCGGCGGGCAATGACTGGGTGCTGGTGCTGGATGGTGCCGCCCGATGACCGAAGGGAAATTCGTGGGTCTTCCGAGGATCAAATATGTCCGCGCCTATACGGTGCGCGGCGGCGGCGCCGATTATCACGATCAGGGCGCGGGCCACTGGATCGACGATCATATCGCGACGCCGATGTCGAAATATCCCGAGTACCGCCAGAGCCGCCAGAGCTTCGGCATCAACGTGCTCGGCACGCTGGTGGTCGAGCTGGAGGCCGAGGACGGCACGATCGGGTTCGCCGTCACCACCGGCGGCGAACCCGCCTGCTTCATCGTCGAGAAGCACCTCTCGCGCTTCCTGATCGGGCGCGACCCGTCGGACTATGAGACGATCTGGGACCAGATGTACTTTTCGACCCAATATTATGGGCGCAAGGGGCTGGTGGTGAACGCCATTTCGGGCGTCGATCTCGCCATCTGGGATCTGCTCGGCAAGCTGCGGCAGGAGCCGGTCTATCACCTGCTCGGCGGTGCGGTGCGCGACGAGATGCAGTTCTACGCCACCGGCGCGCGGCCCGACCTGGCGAAGGAAATGGGCTTTATCGGCGGCAAGCTGCCGCTGCATCACGGCCCGGCCGAGGGCGAGGAGGGGATGGAAAAGAACATCGCCCTGCTCGCCGACATGCGCGCCAAGTGCGGCGACGACTTCTGGCTGATGTACGATTGCTGGATGGCGCTCGACATCGACTATGCCACCCGTCTCGCGCATCGCGCTTGGAACGAGTGCGGCCTCAAATGGATCGAGGAAGCGCTCTCGCCCGACGATTACTGGGGCTATGCGCAGCTCAAGAAGAACGCGCCCGACGGCTTGCTCGTCACCACCGGCGAGCATGAATCGACCCGCTGGGGCTTCAGGATGCTGCTCGAGATGGAGTGCTGCGACATCATCCAGCCCGATGTGGGCTGGTGCGGCGGCGTGACCGAGCTGATCAAGATCGCCGACGACGCCGACAGGAAGGGCGTGCTGATGGTTCCGCACGGGTCGTCGGTGTACAGCTATCACTTCGTGGTGACGCGCCACAACTCGCCCTTCGCCGAGTTCCTGATGATGCATCCGGGGCCGACCGAAGTGGTGCCGATGTTCGCGCCGCAGCTGCTGGGCGAGCCGGTGCCGGTGAACGGCAAGATCCGCGCAAGCGAACTCGACAAGCCCGGCTTCGGCGTCGAGCTCAACCGCGACATCGCGCTCCATCGCCCCTATCCCAACGACTGACTTGCAAGACTGAAGGAAGACCCATGAAGCTCTGCCGTTATGGCGCCCCCGGCGCCGAGAAGCCCGGCCTGATCGACGCCGATGGCCGCATCCGCGACCTGTCCAACTATGTCGCCGATATCGACGCGCAGACGCTGTCGAAGGAAACGCTGGCGAAGCTCGCGGGCGTCGATCCGGCGACGCTCAAGCTGGTCGAGGGCGAGGTCCGCTACGGTCCGTGCGTCACCGGCACGCGCCAGTTCGTCGCGATCGGCCTGAACTATGCCGACCATGCCGCCGAATCGAACCTGCCCATTCCCGAGGAGCCGGTGGTGTTCAACAAATGGGTGAGCTGCATCCAGGGGCCGAACGATCCGGTGACGATCCCCAAGGACAGCAAGAAGACCGACTGGGAAGTCGAGCTAGGCATTGTCATCGGCACCGCCGCGCACAACGTGTCCGAGGCCGACGCGCTCGACCATGTTGCGGGCTATTGCGTGGTCAACGACGTGTCCGAGCGCCACTGGCAGACCGAGCGCGGCATGACCTGGGACAAGGGCAAGGGCTTCCCGACCTTCGGACCGATCGGCCCGTGGATGGTGACCGCCGACGAGGTCGGCGATCCGCAGAACCTGTCGATGTGGCTGTCGGTCAACGGCAAGAAGGTCCAGGACGGCAATACCCGGACGATGATCTTCACCGTCGCTCAGATCGTGTCCTACCTTTCGCAGATCATGACGCTGCTTCCGGGTGACGTCATCACCACCGGCACCCCGCCGGGCGTCGGTCTCGGCCAGAAGCCCGAGCCCTGGTACCTCAAGGCCGGCGACGTGGTCGAGCTGGGCATCGAGAAGCTCGGCGAGCAGCGCCAGGACTTCGTCGCATGGCAGGCCAAGTGAGCGGGCGCTTCGCGGGCCGCGTCGCCGTCGTCACCGGTGGCGCCGCGGGCATCGGCCGTGCTGCGGCCGAGCGGATGGCGGCCGAGGGTGCGCAGGTCAGCGTGTGGGACATCTCCGACGAGGCGCTGGCAGGCTGCGATTTCGCGGCACATACCGCGAAGGTCGACCAGTCGGACGAGGCGCAGGTGATCGCAGCGGCGGCGGACGTCGCCGCCAGGCTCGGCCGGCTCGACATCCTCGTCGTCTCGGCCGGGATCACCGGGCCGAACACCACGCTGGAAACCTATCCGTCCGACGCCTGGCAGCAGGTGATGGCGATCAACCTCAACGGCACCTTCTTCTGCGACAAGGCGGTGATCCCGCACATGAAGGCGAACGGCTATGGCCGCATCGTCAACATCGCCTCGGTCGCGGGCAAGGAGGGCAATCCCAACGCGTCCGCCTATTCGACGTCGAAGGCGGGGGTGATCGGCCTGACCAAGTCGCTCGGCAAGGAGCTGGCCAAGGACAATATTACCGTCAACGCGGTGACCCCGGCGGCGGTGAAGACCGCGATCTTCGACCAGATGACTCAGGCGCATATCGACTTCATGCTGTCGAAGATCCCGATGGGACGCTTCGGCACGGTGGACGAGAATGCGGCGATGATCTGCTTCCTGGCGAGCGAAGAGGCGAGCTTCTCGACCGGCGCGGTGTTCGACACCTCGGGCGGGCGCGCGACCTACTGACATGAGCCAGCGTCCCCCCCTCGTCGATCCGCACGTCCATCTCTGGGACCTCGGCCACATCCGCTATCCCTGGCTGACCGGGCCGTTCGACACCGACAATCCCAATGGCAGCGTCGAGAGAATCGCTGTGGACTACCCGCTCGACGGCTATCTTGCCGATGCGCAGCAATGGGACGTACGCGGGATCGTGCATATCGACGCGGGGGCGGACCCGGCGGACGCGCTCAAGGAAACGCAATGGCTTCAGGCCATGGCGGACACGCGGGGGATGCCGAGCGGCATCGTGGCCTTCGCGGCGCTGGATGACCCGCAGGTCGAGACGCTGCTGTCCGCGCATGTCGAGCACGCGAATGTGCGTGGCATCCGCCACATCATCAACTGGCATCCCGATCCGGCGCGCAGCTACTCGTCCGCCGACGTCACCACGACCAGCGCATGGATGCGCGGCTTTGGACTTCTGAAGAAGTTCGGCCTCAGCTTCGACCTTCAGGCCTATCCGGGCCAGTTCGTTCATCTGGCCGAGCTGATCGCCAAGCATCCCGATACGCAGGTGATCCTCAACCACACCGGCATGGCGATCCCCGGTGACGCTGACGGCTGGGAGACGTGGCGGCGCGGCATGGCGGCACTCGCCGCGCTGCCTAATGTCGCGGTCAAGATTTCCGGCATGGGCTTCACCTGGCGGCCCTGGGATGTCGATCAGGCGCGGGCCTATGTGCTCGAGACAATCGAGCTGTTCGGTACCGATCGTGCGATGTTCGCGAGCAATTTCCCGACCGACAAGCTGTTCGGCAGCTTCGACACGCATTTCGACGCCTATGACGCGATCACCGCCGATTTCGGCGCGGAGGAGCGCGCGGCGCTGTTCGGCGGCAATGCCAACCGCATCTACCGCCTCGGGCTGACCCTTTGATGCGCGTCGCCGATCTTCGCGCCGAATATACGGTCGATCTTCTCGGCACTCAGGTCGCGCATCCGCGCCTGTCGTGGCGAATCGAGGATGCCGAGAAGCAGATAAGCTACCGCATCCGCGCCGCGGCGAGCCAGGCCGATCTGGCCGCGGGCGATCTGCTGTGGGACAGCGGCCACGTCGCGAGCGATGCGACGTTCGACATCGCCTATGGCGGCCCGGCGCTCGCGGCGATGCAGCGCGTCTGGTGGACCGTCGAAGCCGATGGCGTCACCTCCGATCCCGCATGGTTCGAGGCGGGCCTGCTCTCGCCCGCCGACTGGCGCGGCGACTGGATCGAGGCGGAGGATGACAACGGCGCCGCCGATCGTGCCGCCGGGGTGAACTGGGTGTGGGGCGACGTCTCGCTCGACGCACGCCCGCACGCCTTCCGCATCGATTTCGATGCCCCCGCCGATCTGGTGCGTGCGGAAGTGCTGGTCGCGGGCAAGGACCATCTGCGCGGCGTGTGGGTCAACGGCGTCAAGTCGCCGCTCGACTGGCATTTCGACTGGGACACCCATCTGCCCTTCTGGGGCACGCTCGCGCCGTACGAAGGGACGGTGACGCCGGGCCGCAACAGCGTCTGCGCACTGGTCGAGGCGGACACGACTGGTTTCTTCCCGGTCGATGGCGGCGCATTCGCCGCGCTGATCCGCCTGCACCGCGCCGATGGCAGCGTCGAGCGGATTACCGGCAGCGCTTTCCGCGTGATGCCCGATGCACCCGAAGGCTGGATTGACACCGGTTACGATGCGACCGGCTGGGCCGCCGTCGTGCCGAGCACGAGCTGGGCGCAGGGCGACCCGCGGCCGAGCGAGCCGGCTATGCTGCTGCGCACCGGGTTCGAGGTGCGCAAACCCGTCGTGTCGGCGCGCCTCTACGCCACCGCGCTCGGCGCCTATGATGCGCGGATCAACGGACAGAAGGTGAGCGAGGCGATCCTCGCGCCCGAGATCACCGTGGCGAAGAGCCATATCCTCTATCAGACCCATGACGTCACCGCGTTGATCGCGCAGGGCGAGAATGCGCTGGGCGCGGTGGTGGGCGACGGCTTCTATGCCTCGCCCTTCGGCTGGCGGATCGAGCGCTATGGCTTCGGCCCGGCGCCGCGGCGGTTCCGCGCGATGCTGCGGATCGACTATGAAGACGGCACGCAGGACTGGGTGGCGACCGGGCCGGACTGGAAGATCGCGACCTCGCCGATCCTGAAGTCCGAAATCTATGACGGCGAGACGTTCGATGCGCGGCGGATCGTGAGGGGCTGGTCGGCGGCGGGGTTCGATGCGTCGGGCTGGGCGGACGTCAGGATCGGCGCGGCGCCCGGCGCGAAACTGATCGCGCAGACCTCGCCGCTGCTCGAGCGCAACGGCGTGTGCCGCGCGGTGTCGGTCAGCGAGCCGGCGCCGGGCCGCTTCGTCTTCGACTTCGGCCAGAACTTCCCGGGCTGGGTGCGGATCCGCGCGAGCGGTCCTGCGGGGACCACGATCACCGCCAGGTTCGCCGAGCTACTCAATGCCGACGGCACCGCGGACCTTTCCAACCTGCGCCTCGCCAGGGCCACCGACCGCTTCACCCTCGCCGGGACCGGCGCGGTCGAGAGCTTCGAGCCGCACTTCACCTATCACGGCTTCCGCTATGTCGAGGTCGAGGGCTATCCGGGTACGCCGACGGCCGACGATATTCAGGGCGTGATCGTCCATAGCGCGTGCCGCGAAGTGGGTCATATGACCTTCCACGACGCGCCGTTGCTCCAGCGCATCTGGAACAACGCGTTGTGGAGCCAGCGGTCGAACTTCTTCGCCGTACCGACCGATTGCCCGCAGCGCGACGAGCGGATGGGCTGGATGGGCGACATCCAGGTGTTCCTCGACGCCGCGGCATTCAACATGGAGGTCGATCCCTTCATCCGCCGCTTCCTGCTCGAGGCGCGCGCGGCGCAGCGGCCCGACGGTGCCTACCCGATCGTGGTGCCCCAGCCGCTCTCGTTTCCCGACGTGGTCACCGCGGGGTGGAGCGAGGCGGGGATCATCCTGCCTTGGCAGCTTTGGCAGCGTTACGGCGACACCGCGGTGATCGACGAGAATTGGGACGCGATGCAGGGCTGGATGGCCTATGTCGCGCGCACCAACCCCGATCATGTCTGGCGCAACGACCGTGGCCTCGACCTCGGCGACTGGCTGTCGGTCGACGCGATCAAGCCCGATGACGAGACGACGCCGCGCATCCTGTGCGCCACCGCCTATTGGGCATGGTCCGCCGAACTGATGGCCGAGATGGCCGCGGCGACCGGGCGCGCTGCCGACGCGGACCGCTATCGCGCGCTGCACGCGGCGATCCGCGATGCTTATGCCGCCGAGTTCGTCGGCGCCGACGGCGTGTGCGGAAACGGCAGCCAGACCAGCCAGGTGCTCTCGCTCGCCTTCGGGCTGGTGCCCGAGGCGCGGCGCGCGGCGGCGGCGCGGGTGCTGACGGACGAGATTCGCGGTCGGGGCATGAAGCTCTCCACCGGCTTCCTGGGCACGCCGTACCTGCTCGACGTGCTCGCCGATGCGGGATGGTGGGACGAGGTCAGCGGCCTGCTGCTCCAGACCGGCTACCCCAGCTGGGGCTATATGCCGCAGCAGGGCGGGACGACGGTGTGGGAGCGCTGGAACGGCGACACCGGCGACCTCAGCATGAACAGCTACAACCATTATGCCTTCGGTGCGGTGGTCGGCTTCTTCTACCGCCGCCTCGCGGGGATCGCGCCTGCGGCGCCGGGCTTCCGCCGGATCGCGGTGCGGCCGCTGTGGCTGCCTGCGGTCGGCCGGGTCGCGGCGCGGTTCGAGTCTCCGGTCGGCCTGATCGCGACGCAGACCGGCGGCGATGCCGATGGGCTCAATCGCTTCACGCTCACCGTGCCTGCGAACACGATTGCCGAGGTCGCACTGCCCGGCACCGGCTGGCGCGGCGCGCCCGGAGCGACGCGGGAGGAAGGTGAGCTAACCCGCTTCGAAGCCGGGCCGGGCACCTACGAATTTACAAGATAGAGAGAGGGAACGATCGATGCCGACGCTGGGGCTCGTCCATAATTCGCCGATGCTGGCGGGCGTGTTCAACGAGATCGCGGCGCGGGTGATGCCCGATGTGCGCATCCTGCACTTCGTCGATGAAAGCACGATCAAGAATACGATCGCGGCGGGTCATCTCCAGAAATCGACGATGCGGCAGGTGATCCGGCTGGTCGGCTCGACCTTCGATGCCGGCTGCGACGTCGCGATGGTCACCTGTTCGTCGATCGGCCGCGCGGTCGAGATGGCGGCCGAGCTGTACGATCAGCCCGTGCTGCGCGTCGATCGCGCCATGGCCGAACAGGCGGTGGCGAGCGCGACGCGGATCGGCGTCGTCGCGACGCTGTCGACCACGCTCGACCCCACCGCGGATCTCGTCCGCCGCGTCGCCGCCGAGCAGGGCAAGGCGATCGAGCTGGTCGCGCATCTGTGCGAAGGCGCGTTCGACGCGGTGATGGCCGGCGACGGCGCCACCCATGACCGCATCGTCGGCGAAGCGCTGACCACCGCGCTGGCCGATGTCGACGCGATCGTGCTGGCGCAGGCGTCGATGGCCCGTGTCGTCGCGGCGCTGCCCGAGGGCGCGGTCAAGGTGCCGGTGCTGGCCAGTCCCGAGCTTGGCATGCTGCGCGCGGCGGAAGTCCTCAAGGGCCTTTCCAAGTGAAGAAGCGGCATGCCGTCCTTGGCCTGCTTGCCGCGTTGTCGGTCATCACCTTCATCGATCGCATGGCGATCGCGGTCACCGGTCCGGCGATCCAGAAGGATCTCGGCCTCACGCCGTCGCAATGGGGTTGGGTGCTCGGCGCCTATACCTTTGCCTATGCCGTGTTCGAGGTGCCGTCGGGCGCGATCGGCGACCGGTTCGGCTATCGCAAGGAGCTGACGCGGATCACGGTTTGGTGGTCGTTCTTCACCGCGATCACCGCGGCCTGCGTCAGCTTCTGGCAGCTGACGGCGGCGCGCTTCCTGTTCGGTCTTGGCGCTGCGGGCGCCTATCCCAACATGTCGGGCGTGCTCTATCGCTGGTTCCCCAAGCGCGAGCGCGCGCGCGGGCAGGGCGTGATCTGGGCAGCGAGCCGGCTGGGCGGCGCGCTGGCGCCGTTGCTGCTGGTGCCGATGAACGTGCATCTGGGCTGGCAGATGGTGTTCGTGATCCTTGGCCTGATCGGCTTCGTCTGGGCGATCCTGTGGTGGCGCTGGTATCATGACCGCCCGGCCGACCAGCCGGGGATCACGGCCGAGGAAGTGGCCGAGATCGGCGAGGATGAAGGGGCGGGCCATTCGGGCACGCCATGGGGCAAGCTGCTGCGCCTGCCGCAGCTATGGCTGATCGGCGTCGCCTATTTCTTCTATGCGTTCGGCAGCTGGTTCTTCTTCGGCTGGTTCGCGCAGTGGATGACCAACGGCCGTGGTTTCACCCCGACCGAGATGGCCTTCTATGCCGCGATCCCGTTCCTGCTGGGCATCGTCAGCAACCTGATCGGCGGGGTGCTGAGCGACCGGCTGGGCGCGCGGATCGGCTTCAAGCTGGCCTATCGCCTGATCACCGGCATCTGCCTGTCCGTCACGGCGGCACTGCTGCTGATGATGAGCCTGACCCCCGACAAGACGATGGTGGTGATGCTGGCCGCCGCGAGCTTTGCCGTGATGGACCTGATGCTGCCGTCCGCCTGGGCGATGTGCATGTCGATCGGCGGACGCTACGGCGGCACCGCTACCGGATTCATGAACATGCTGGGCAATCTCGGCGGCTTCATTTGCACCGTCGCGACCGGGTATATCATCGCGGGCACCGGCAGCTACGACCTGCCGGTTCAGGGCATCGCCCTGATGGTGCTGATCGCGGCCGGCCTGTTCGCGCTGATCGATAGCTCGAAGGGCTTCGACCAGAAGGCGGCGACGGCATGAGGCGGCTTCTGGTGTTCGCGCTGCTCGCCGCCACACCTGTGCTGCCCGCGGTGGCGCAGACCGATGCGCCTGCGGGCCAGCAGCAGTTCGACAGGCTCTGGCTCGGATCGGCCTGGTATCCCGAACAATGGCCCGAGGAACGCTGGGCCGAGGATCTGCGGCTGATGAAGGCGCACGGCGCCAATGTCGTGCGGATCGGCGAATATGCCTGGAGCCGGATGGAGCCCGAAGAGGGCAAGTACGACATGGACTGGCTGGTCCGTGCGGTGCGGCTGGCGGCCAAATACGACATCAAGGTGGTGATCGGCACGCCGAGCGACACGCCGCCCGCCTGGATGACGCAGAAATACCCGGACGTCTCCCAGATCCAGAGCAACGGCCAGAAGGTCGGGCATGGCGGGCGCCGCCAATTCTCGATCTCGTCCAAACGCTATCGCGACTTCTGCCGGCAGATCGTCGAGCGGATGGCACAGGCGCTGGGCAAGGAGCCCAATGTCATGGGCTGGCAGATCGGCAACGAGCCGACCGACGAAAGCTATGATGCCGAGGCGCGGGCGGCGTGGGTGGCGTGGCTTCAGCAGCGCTACGGCACGCTCGACAGATTGAACGCCGCATGGACCACGCAATATTGGTCGCAACGCTATACCCGCTGGGATCAGGTTCCCTTCAGCAACGACAAGGCCAATCCCGGCTGGATGCTGGAGGTGAAGCGCTTCATCACCGCCCAATGGGTGGACTTTCACCGTAATCAGCGTGACGCGATCCGCGCGCACGCCGATCCCGCACAGTTCATCACGGTGAATTTTGGCGGCCTCGGCTGGGCCAACCGCTTCGACCGCTACGCCGCCAACCGCGACCTCGATTTCACCTCATGGGACAATTACGTCGGTAGCGGGCACCTCAAGCCCTATCGCAACGGCGCGACGCACGATCTGGTGCGCGGGTGGAAGCGCAGGAACTTCTGGGTGATGGAGATCCAACCCGGTTTCGTGAACTGGGCGGGGGTCAGCAACATGCTCTACCCCGGCGAGACGCGGCGCATGGCGTGGCAGGCGATCGGTCACGGATCGGACGGCATCCTCTACTGGCAGTGGCGCAACGCGCTCAACGGGCAGGAGACGATGCACGGATCGATCATCGGCCCCGACGGCAAGCCGCTGCCCGTCTATGCCGAGGTTCAGCAGATCGGGCGCGAGATGGCCAAGGCCACGCCGCTGATCGCGGGGACGCATCCGGTGTCGGACGTCGCGATCCTTCAGGATTATGCCAGCCGCTGGGCGATCGATTTCCAGCTCCACCATCGCGACTATGACCAGATCGAGGTGCTGCTCGATTACTATCAGCCGCTCAAGGACGCGCGCGGCGCGGTCGACATCGTCGAGGCGGAGGCGGCGCCGCTGTCGGGCTACAAGCTGGTCGTCGCACCGAGCCTCAACGTCATCAGCGAAACGACGGCAAAGCGGCTGACCGACTATGTGCGCGGCGGCGGGCATCTGATCCTCGGGCCGCGTTCGGGGATGAAGGATTCGTACAACGCGCTCGAACCGCAGCGCCAGCCCGGGCCGCTCGCGGAACTGCTGGGCGGGCGTGTCGAGCAGTTCTACGCGCTCGATGAAGCGGTCGATGTCGGAGGCGGCAAGGCAACGATCTGGGCCGAGCAGCTCTCGACCAGCGCGCCTGATACGCAGGTGCTTCTGCGCTACGGCAAGGCCAATGGCTGGCTCGACGGCAAGCCCGCTGTGATCAGCCGTGCGGTCGGCAAGGGCCGCATCACCTATGTCGGCGCCTTGGTCGATGATGCGGTGATGAAGACGCTGATCGACGGCGCGCTGCGCGACGCGAAGGTCGCACGCGACTTCCCCGTGCCCGCGGAGGTCGAGCTGATGACGCGCGAGGGGCAGGGGCGGCGCATCGTCATCCTCATCAACCATGGCCGCACCGTGCAGACGGTCACGCTGCCCGAAGCGATGACCGACATCCTCGCCGGCGGCTCCAAATCGAGCGTGACCTTGCCTGTCGAGGGTGTCGCGGTTCTCCGGCGAGGAGGGAAGTGATGCGGACGATCCTTCTCGCCGCCGCCGCGGCGCTTGCACTGGCTCCCGCCGTTTCCGCGCAGACCGTCTTCCCCAACCGGGCGACCGCCTTTGCCGACAAGCCCGCGATCGCAGTCGGCGTCGCCTGGTATCCCGAGCAATGGCCCGAGGACCGCTGGGCGGTCGATCTCGACATGATGAAGGCGTCGGGCTTCAACACCGTCCGCATCGGCGAGTTCGCCTGGGCGCGGATGGAGCCGGAGGAAGGGAAGTTCGACTTTGCCTGGATGGACCGCGCGATCGCGGCGGCGGTCAAGCGCGGTTTCATGGTGGTGATCGGCACGCCGAGCGCCGCGCCGCCGGCCTGGCTGACACAGAACTATCCGGACACGCTGCGGGTCGACGAGAACGGCCAGCGCGCCAGCCATGGCGGGCGCCGCCATTTCTCCTTCGCGAGCAGGCGGTACCGCGAGCTCTCGCGCCGTATCGCGGTGGAGATGGCGACGCGCTACGGCAAGCATCCTTCGGTGGTCGGCTGGCAGGTCGACAATGAGGTCGGGCCGCCGTCCTGGGACGCGGAATCGGTCGCGGCGTGGCACGCCTTCCTCAAGCAGCGCTACGGCACGATCGACGCGCTCAATCGCCGCTGGACGACGCAATATTGGAGCCAGTTCTACAACGACTGGAGCCAGATCCCGCTGCGCCAGACGGGTCAGCAGAATCCCGGGCTGCTGCTCGACTTCCGCCATTTCACCACCGCGGTGTGGACCGACTATATCCAGAATCAGGCGCGCGCGATCCGGCCGCTGATCGACAGGCGCGCGTGGATCACCACCAACACGATGTTCTGGAACGCCGGCTTCGACCATTTCGTCATGCACCGCGATCTCGATCTGGCGAGCTGGGACAATTACATCCCCGATGGCCGCCCGGACTGGGTCGCGAACGGCGCCAATCACGCACTGGTCCGCGGGTACAAGCAGCGGAATTTCTGGCTGATGGAGACGCAGCCGGGCCGGGTGGACTGGGTGCCGGTCAACCGCGCGCTCGATCCGGGGCAGGTGCGCGAACTGGCGTGGCAGTCGGTCAGCCACGGCTCGGACGGCGTGCTCTACTGGCAGTGGCGCCCGGCGCGGAACGGACAGGAGACCTATCACGGCGCGGTGCTGGGGCAGGACGGCGAACCCAATCCGATCCATGCCGAGATCACGCAGATCGCGAAGGAACTGACCGCCGCCGCACCCTTGCTCGCGGACACCGGCCCCGCGGCCAAGGTCGCGATGCTCTGGTCCTATGACAGCCGCTGGGCGATCGACCTGCAGCGCCATCATCGCGACTTCGATCCCGTGAAGGCCTTCACCGACGTCTATCGCCCGCTGCGTGTGCAGAGCCAGGGCGTGCATGTCGTGTCGCCCGATGCGGCGCTGGCGGCCTATCCGCTGGTCGTCGCGCCGAACCTCAACGTGGTCACGCAGGCACAGGCCGACCGGCTCGCCGCCTATGTCCGGGGTGGCGGGCATCTCGTGCTCGGGCCGCGCTCGGGGATGAAGGACGATGCCAACGCGCTGTGGCCGCAGCGCCAGCCGGGGCCGCTCTCGGACCTGCTCGGGGCTATGGTCGAGCAATATTATGCGCTCGACGCGCCGGTCGGCATCAAGGGCGAGCTGGGCAAGGGCAAGGTCGCGATCTGGGCCGAGGAGATTCGCCCGGATGCCGTCGACGTCCGCGTGATTGCGACCTATACCGATCCCGGCGGCTGGCTCGACGGCAAGCCCGCGGCGGTAACGCGCAAGGTCGGGCGCGGCAGCATCACCTATTTCGGAGCGTGGCTCGATCCGGCGACGATGAACACGCTGGCGGCGCGGCTATTGGGAGAGGCGAAGATCGCGCCGCTCATTCCCGAGGCGCATGCCGATCTCGAGATCAGCGAACGCGCAGGCGGCGGCAAGCGGGTGATGATCGTGATCAATCACGGTACCGGCGCAAGGCCGCTGACGCCGCCAAGCGGTGCGCGCTTCGTCAGTGGCGATTGGGCTGGGGGGCAGATGAAGGCGCATGGCGTGGCGCTGTTCCAGCTCAAATGAAGTGGCTGCTCGCACCCGCCGCCGCGTTGCTGCTGACCGCAGCGGCCGCGCCCGAACGCTGGATCGCGGCGTGGACCGCGCCGCCGATCGGCTATGAGCCCAGGATCCGCGATGGCCTTGGCCGGCCCTATCGCGACGAGACGGTGCGGCAGGTGGTACGCGCCGGGATCGCGGGCCGTACGCTGCGCATCCGGCTGTCGAACGAGCTTGGCGATACGCCGCTGCGGCTCGGCGGCGCATCGATCGTGCGGCTCGATGCCGCGGGCGCGCCGGTGCCGGGGAGCTGGCGGGCGCTGCGCTTTGCGGGAGCGGCTGACGTCATCATCCCGGCGCGTGCCCCCTATCTCAGCGACGCGGTCGCGTTTCCGGTCGCGGCGGGCGAGCGGTTCGCCGTCACCGTCCATTATGCCGGCGAAGCCGAGGCCGCGGCGCATGCGCAGATGGTCGATGTCGCGCCGGGCAACCAGACCGGGTCGGTGGTGCTGACGGATGCCAAGCGCGCTCGGGCATCGGGCATCGTGTCGGGCGTCGAGGTGACCGGCAGTCGCGAGACCCGCGTGCTGGTCGCGTTCGGCGATTCGATCACCGAAGGCGCCGGCGCGACCCAGAGCAAGGCGATGAGCTGGCCCGACCAGCTCCAGCGATTGCTCGCCGGATCGCCCGGCGGCCGTTGCTGGTCGGTCGCCAATGCCGGGATCAGCGGCAACCGGCTGCTGAACAACGGGCGCGGTCCCAACGCGCTGTCGCGGTTGGAGCGCGATGTGCTGGGCGTGCCCGGCGTGACGCATGTCGTGTTCCTCGAAGGGATCAACGACATCGGAAGGGTCAGCGACCCGGCGCGTGCCCATGAGCAGGCAAGTGCCGCGCAGCTCATCGCCGCGCACCGCCAGTTGCTGGCACGCGCCAAGGCCGCGGGGCTGAAGGTCATCGTCGGGACATTGCTGCCCTATGAGGGCGCGGCCTATGCCGATGCGGAGGGCGAGCAGCGGCGGCAGGCGGTCAACCGCTGGATCCGCGCGAACGCACGGCAATATGATGCGGTGATCGACTTCGATGTGGCGATGCAGGAACCGGGTAAACCCGGCGTGATGCGGCTCGCCTGGCAGATCGGCGACCACCTCCACCCCAATGACGCGGGTTACACGGCAATGGCTAAGACCGCGCTGCCAGTGGTGCTGCGGCAGGGGTGCGGGGGGTAGTTCACCACGGCCGGGACCGCGCCACCGCCAGCCCGCGCACGTCGTTGGGCCATTTTCCGCTGACCGCGCAATAGAAGTGATAGAGCGCACCATCGTGCCAGATCACCGCGGGCTTGTGCGCATATTTCTCGTCGATCGATCCGGGCGGGCCGACATCGACCAGCACCTCGCTCTGCTTGGTGAAGGCGGTCGGGCTGTCGCCGAGCGCGATCAGGTCGCGGGCGAAACCGTCGGTCGACAGGCCGAAATAGAACATCGCCCATTTGCCTTCATGCGTAACCACGACGGGATCGCTGGCGAAGCGGTCGTCGGGCGCGCCCTTGGGGCCGAAGCGCAGCAGCGGACTGGCCGGGTGACGCGTCCAGCGCTTGAGGTCTTTCGAGATGGCAAGGCCGGTCTGTTCCTTCCACGGCGTGCCGGCGGTCTTGGCGTTGTAATAGAGGTGGAATGTGTCGCCGACCTTGACCAGATACGGCTTGTAGAGCCCGCCGCGCTCCCATTCCGCGCCATCCTCGGCGCGCAGGATCACCGGGCCGCGTTCCCAGCGCATGAAGTCCTTGCTGAAGGCCAGCCCGATCACCGCCGGGCCTTCCTCATAGCCGGGGCTGGGATAGGCATGCCAGGCGGCGACATAATGGCCATCGACCTTCACCAGCCGGGCCGGGCTGCGCAGATCGTTCTCGCGCAGGATCGAGGCGCAGGCGATGTTATGGCGCGTGACCGGATCGGCGGGATCGCGCGCCATGATCAGGCCCAGCCGCTGCCAGTTCAGCAGGTCATGCGATTCGCAGATGCCGGTCTGGTAGCCGGTGCCGTCGAAGCCGACATAGGTGAGGTAGAATTTGCCGTTCGCCGAGAAGACGAACGGACAATCGACCGCCTTCTCGTCAAAGCTGCCCTTCACGCCCGAGCCGCCGAGGATCAGCTTCGGATGCTTGTACGGCGTGCGATAGGGCGCGAGCGGGTCGTGCGTGGCCTGTGCCGGAAGTGCGGCAAGCCCCGCGCCCGCGATAGCGCCGCCCAGCAGGTCGCGCCGTCCGATCATCGGATCACCCGGATCAGGTAGGAGGCCGCGGCAGGCGTTCCCACCTCGATCTCCCAGCCCGGCTCGATCATCCTGCCCTTGATCTCCGGCCCGATCGGGCGTGCCGATCCGTCGAGCGGCTGCGCGAACACGCCGACCGCGCCTTCCAGATCCTTGAGCTGGATCCAGCCGGTGATCGGCTCGATCAGCGTCGGCGCGGTGCCCCAGTCGGTCAGCATCGCGCGGCGGGCATCCCATTTGGCGCCGCTATTCTCGACACGCCCGGCGGTGGTGAGCAGCATCCGGTTCGAAATGCTGACTGGCTGGCCGTCGAGCGAGGACAGGGTGATCGCGGCGAAGCGGTTCCTGATCTCGGCGCCCAGGTGCCGCGTCTGTACGTCGCGATTGGCGGCGATGAAGCCGACCAGCCCCTGGCTGAGCGGACTGTCGATCCGGACCAGCCCGTCCTTGCCGCCTTGGGTCTGCCAGCTCAGTTCGCCGGTGTCGGAGACGATCGGATTGGCCTCGGGCAACGGCGCGGGCAGCGACGGTTTGCAATCGATACAGGCGATGCGCGAGCCGTGGCGCAGCGGGATCGTCATGTCGAAGCCCGGCGAATAATAGGGCATCGCCGCGCGCGGCATCCGCGCTGCGTCGCTGATCTGCTCGGCTGAATAGGAACGGGTCAGCACCTGCTTTGCCGCCGACACGTCGCCGCGCAGGAAGATCATTGCGCCGGCCGGCATCTGCGCCATCTTCACCGGATCGAGCGTGATGTCGAAATGGTCGCCGATCATCGGTTTCCATTCGCCCGCGATCTTGGTCTCGAAGGTGTAGAAGAAGATGCCGTCCCAATCCTGCAGCGCCGCATAGGAAGCGAGGATCGGGATCATCTCCGCGCCATAGTCGCTGGGGAAGGGGTGGTTGACCTCGCTCACCGTGAACGGCTTGCCGACCGCGGCGCTGCGCGCCAGCTTCTGGATGATCGACAGCTCAGGCGCATTGACCATCGGCTCGTTGCGGCGGCCATAGATTGCCGGATGCTGCCAATAGACATGCGCGTCGAGCAAATCCGCAGCGAGCGCGGTGCGCATCAGCGGCTGGTTGGCCATGAAATAGGTGTGATCGGCGGTGGGGACGATCGGCACCTTCACGCCGATCTCGTCCTTCAGGAACCGGCGCATATCGGCGTGGAAGTCGAGCTCGACCTGGGTGATGAATCCGAGCTCCGCGTCGAAGCGCAGGCGCGGTGCTGAGGGGTGATCGCCGCGGCGCATCAGCGGCACCGGTTGCCCCTCGGCGACGCCGGCCATCCCGCGCAGGCTGGCGATCTCCTTCGCCGTGCGGTGCTTGCCCAGCCAATCATTGTACAGGCCGGTCAGCAGCGTCTGGTAATGCGGGGTCGTGTCGAGCTGGGCATTCTCGCCGCCCGGCACGCGCTCGCCGCGCAACCAGTTGCGCATCCAGAACTCGAGCAGCGAATTCTCGTTCACCACCTCGACGGTCATCACCGCGGGATCGTCGGCGTAGCGCAGGCCGGTATAGGGGTTGGTGTGGCCCAGCAGCTTGCGCGCATAGTCCTTCTGCAGCGCGATCAGCTCGGGGCCGAAATAGGTGAACGCCTTGAACGGCGCGATCAGATCGGCGTCGGGAACGCCGTCCCCCGCCTTGAAGCGGCGTCCGACATTGAGGTTGAAGTTGACGTAGATACCGTTCTTCCTGAGCTCGGCGATCCAGAAATCGAGCCGGTCGAGCCGCTCGGCGTTGAAATGCCGGCTGTCGGGCAGGTCGTCGCGGATCAGCCCGCGCGGGCGGTGGGTGAACGGCCCCGCCGCCGGCCCTCGCGCCGCGCCCTCGTTGCGGATCGGCGCGATGCTGTCGGGCATGTCGATGAAGTGCAGCCGCACGCAGTTGACGCCGAGCCTCGCCAGCGCACGGGCATAGGCGGTCGCCGCGCCATGTGCCGGAATCTGGTCCGACCCCACCGCCCAACCCGTCATGTTGACGCCCCAGCAGCGGAAGCGCTTGCCGTCGCCGCGCCACAATTTGCCGTTGCGCGCGGTGATGAAGCCGTGCTTGCCCGCCGGGCCATCGAGCAGGAAGCGCGCGTCGGCGGGGGAATCGATCCGCGCCTCGTGATCCACCGGATAGGGGACCAGCGCGATCTCCTCCGCTGCGGCCGGAAGGGCCGCCAGTGCCGCGGCGGCGAGCAGCAGCGCGCGCTTCACTTCACGCGGACCTTGAGCGCATAGGGCATGCCGCCACTGGCGTCGGCGGGCAGCCTGATCTCCAGCCCCCGCGCGGTCTGCTTCCAGTCGATCTTGCCCCTGCCGAGCAGCTCGATGTGCCTGATCGGTGCGGGCAGATAGGGCGTGCCGGCATAGAGCGTCTTGACCAGCACCGCGCCGTCGGCGGGTCGCTCCAGACCCATGACGTAGAGCGTGTCGCCCTTTGTCGTGAACCGGATATCGGCGGGGACGAACCCCTTTTTCGACGATTCCTCGACCTGCCCGCCGACGCGCACCTGCCCCGAGCTGGTCGGCCCCTCGCCGAAATAGTGGAAGGGCCGCGTGCCGTAGATCGCCTCGCCATTGACCCTGAGCCATGCGCCCATGCCGGCGAGCACGCTGGCGATCTCGTCGGGGATCGTGCCGTCCGCCCTGGGGCCGACATTGAGCAGCAGGTTGCCGTTCTTGCTGACGATGTCGATCAGATCGGCGATCAGCGACTTGGGGGTGCGGTAGCTGTCATTCTGGGCATAGCCCCAGCTGTGGATGCTGATCGACGTGTCCGACTGCCATGGGGTTAGCTTGAGCGCGTCGCTCTTGCCGCGCTCCATGTCGAACATCGCCGACCCTTCGGCGAACTGCGACCCCTTGTAGGCGATGATCCCCGGCTGCCGCCACGCGGCGGAGCGGTTGTAGTAATAGGCCGCGGTGTCCCGCATCAGCGGCTCGTAGAGCGGCGCCGACGTCCACCAGTCGAAATAGATGAGCTCGGGCCGGTATTTGTCGATCAGCTCCGACGTGCGCGCCATCCAGTCGTCCAGGAACTCGCGGCTCGGCGGCATCCAGTTCTGCAACTGGCTGCTGTCGGGCCAGGCGTCGGGATTGTCGGCGGGAAGGCCCGTCGGCGCGGCGGGGCCATAGAGGCCGCGATTCTTCGGGTCGGCGACGTCGGAGGGGAAGCTGCGGCCCTTGTGGTACCACCACCAATGTTCGGCGCGGTGGGACGACAGGCCGAAATGCATGCCCTGCGCGCGCGCCGCCTTTGCGATCTCCCCCGTCACGTCGCGCTTCGGCCCCATCTCGGACGAATCCCAGCGGGTGAAGTCCGACGCGTACATCGCAAAGCCGTCGCAATGCTCGGCGACGGGCACGACATAACGCGCGCCCGCATCGGCGAACAATTTCACCCAGGCGGCGGGGTCGAACTTCTCCGCTCTGAACAGCGGAATGAAGTCCTTGTAACCGAACTTGTCCTGCGGGCCATATGTCTTGCGGTGGTGCTCATAGGCCTTGTTGCCCGGCACATACATGTTCCGCGAATACCATTCGTTCGCGAAGCCCGGCACCGAATAGACCCCCCAATGGATGAAGATGCCGAACTTGGCGTCGCGGAACCATTCGGGGGTGCGATAGGCGCGCAGCGTATCCCAGTCGGATTTGAAAGGCCCGGCGCCGACGCCCTGCTTCACCTTGGCGAGCTGCGCCGCGACGGCCCCGCGCGGGGTTTCCATCGGCCATTGTTCCGCACGCTGCGCGAGGCCGGGAGCCGTGCCAGCGAGCGCGATCGCCGCCGCGCCGAGCCATTTCAGATTGCGTCCGAACACCGACAGCCCCTCCTACCTGTTACGCAGAGAGGGACGCGGACGGGCCTGCCGTCGCGGATCCGCTCCCGTGCCGGGGCGCAATTCGCCCTCGCGCTCACATATAATAGTATTATTCAGCTATCAGATGCGCGCTTGTCGGGCAACCGGATGCGTGAAAATTTGTCCGATAATAAAATGGAGCGCAGACGCGTCTCAGGCCATCACGGAGCGCGTGTCCTGCAACGCCAGTTCGACCAGCGCGTGCATCGCCGCTTCGGAGGCGGCGGCATCGCCGGCAATGATCGCGTCGCCCACCCGCACATGGTCGGGCACCGGGTCGCGCGGCAGCGCGCGACCGCGCTGTTTGAACTGGGTGGTCCAGTTGACTGCGGCGCCGATACTGGCGCTGAGCGTGATCAGCACGGAATTGCGCGAGGCGCGCAAGACCGCGTCATGGAAATCACGATCGGCGGCGCGCCCCGCCTCGGTCGCGAGCGTATGGCGGCGCATCCGGCCGAGCGCATCGCGCATGGCGCGGATATCCTCCTTGTCGCGCCGCTCGGCCGCGAGCCGTGCCGCAGCCGGCTCGACGATCGCGCGCAACTCGAACAGGTCGCGGACATAGCCGATATCGGGCTCGCCCGAGAACGCCCAGGCGAGGACATCGGGGTCGAGCAGGTTCCAGCGGCTGCGCGGCAGCACGCGCGTGCCGGCCTTGGTCCGGCTTTCGACCAGCCCTTTGGCTGTGAGCACCTGAACCGCTTCGCGATACGCGCTGCGCGACACGTTGAGTGCGGCGGAATTATCGACTTCCCCGGTCAGTCGCTCGCCGGGCTGGATCGCTCCGCTGACGATCGCGGTACCCAGATAATGCGCCACGGCACCGCGCAGTCGCCTGCCCGTACCCCGGCCGGTCTGCGGCATGCCGTCGTCCTGATCCCCGATGTCCAACGACCCTCTTCCCGCGACATTCGCCCTTGTTCATCATGGGCATAGCATATTCGCGGCGCAAAGCATCAGCCCGGCATTGCTTGGGTTAAATGTCAGACTAATATTCGCGACTCGTCGATCCTGCGAACGCCAGACATCCGTCAGTGGTTGTCGCGCGGCAGGCCTTGGGTCTGGGCGATGCGCTGGAAGCGCTCGGCACCCTCGAGGATCGCGCCGCTTTCCATCTGGCCGACCAGCTTGCGCTGGATTTCCTGCCAGGGGGTCTGCGAGGGCGGAAAGCGATAGCCGCCCGCTTCCGCCAGTACGCGGCGGCGCTCGGCCAGCTCGGCGCTCGGGATCAGCACATCCGCAGTGCCCTTGCCCAGATCGATGCGCACCCGGTCGCCGGTGCGGATCAGCGCGAGCCCGCCCATCGCGGCAGCCTCGGGGCTGGCGTTGAGGATCGAGGGAGAGCCGCTGGTGCCCGACTGACGGCCGTCGCCGATGCACGGCAATGCATGGATGCCCTCGCGAATGAGATAGGCGGGCGGACGCATATTCACCACCTCCGCCGCGCCGGGATACCCAACCGGACCTGCGCCGCGCATGAACAGCAACGTCTCGGGCGTGATGCCGAGCGCCGGGTCGTCGATCCGGGCATGATAATCCTCCGGCCCGTCGAACACGACGGCCGGGCCCTCGAAGGCGTCGGGATCGTCGGGGTTGGAGAGGTAGCGGTCACGGAACTCGTCGGAGATCACGCTGGTCTTCATGATCGCGCTTTCGAACAGATTGCCGCGCAGCACGATGAATCCTGCGGCGTCCTTGAGCGGTTGCGCGAAGGGGCGGATCACCTTTTCGTCTTCGATCGCGACGCCACGGCAATTCGCGCCGATCGACTTGCCGTTCACGGTGCCGGCGTCCTCATGGATCAGGCCTGCATCGATCAGTTGGCTGACCACCGCGGGCACGCCACCGGCCCGGTAGTAATCCTCGCCCAGATACTCGCCCGCCGGCTGGAGATTGACCAGCAGCGGCACTGCGTGCCCCTTCTCCTGCCAGGCATCGATGGGCAGATCGACGCCGATGTGGCGGGCGATCGCAGCAAGGTGGATCGGTGCGTTGGTCGATCCGCCGATCGCCGAATTGACGACGATCGCATTTTCGAATGCCTCGCGCGTCAGGATATCGGACGGCTTCACGTCCGCGCGCACGAGCTCGACCGCGCGCAGGCCGGTCTGATACGCGACTTCCTGCCGGTCGCGATGCGGGGCAGGGATCGCTGCCGATCCGGGCAGCGACATGCCCAGCGCTTCGGCCAGCGAGTTCATCGTCGTCGCCGTGCCCATGGTGTTGCAATAGCCGGTTGAGGGGGCGGAGGACGCGACGAGGCGGATGAACTCGTCGTCGTCGATCTCGCCCGCCGCCAGCATCTGGCGCGCCTTCCACACGATCGTGCCCGAGCCCGTGCGCTCGCCCTTGTGCCAGCCGTTGAGCATTGGTCCGACCGAGAGCGCTATGGCGGGAATGTTCACCGTCGCCGCTGCCATCAGGCAGGCGGGTGTCGTCTTGTCGCAGCCGATCGTCAGCACCACGCCGTCGAGGGGATAGCCATAGAGCGCCTCGACCAGCCCGAGATAGGCAAGGTTGCGGTCGAGCCCTGCGGTCGGGCGCTTTCCGGTCTCCTGGATCGGATGGACGGGAAACTCGATCGCGATCCCGCCTGCGTCGCGAATCCCCTCGCGTACCCGTTCGGCAAGGACGAGGTGGTGGCGGTTGCAGGGGGAGAGGTCGCTGCCGGTCTGCGCGATGCCGATGATCGGGCGGCCGCTGCGCAGTTCCTTGAGGCTGAGGCCGAAGTTCAGATAGCGTTCCAGATAGAGCGCGGTCATGTCGATATTATCGGGATTGTCGAACCAGGCGGCGGACCGCAATTTTCGCTCTTCGGTCATCTCGTTCCAGAAGCTTGAGGCAGGCACGCGAGCCAAACCGCCGCGGCCGGGCTGTATGTCCGCCATGATTGACGATCCATTGAGCTGGCATATAGTCTGATAAATAATCGGGCAAGCGGCGATCGCTGTGCCTATCCAGGGAGGGGTTCGAATGGCGTTCCAGCAACCGGCCGGTGCCGTGCCCGCGGCGCCGGCGCCCGAAAGCTACCGGCGCGCCCTCGCGCTGCTCGCCAGCCTGTTCTTCATGTGGGGCTTCATCACGGTCATCAACAACACGCTGCTGCCGCACCTGCGCAGCGTGTTCGACCTCGACTATACCCGCACCACGCTGATCGAGAGCGTGTGGTTCATCGCCTATTTCGTCGCGTCGATCCCGTCTGCCAGGCTGATCGAGCGGATCGGCTATCAGCGGTCGCTCGTCGCCGGGCTGCTGGTGATGGCGGCGGGATCGGCGGGGATGATGCTGGCTGCCAGCATCCCCTCCTACGGCGTGACGCTGGCGATGCTGTTCGTGATCGCGAGCGGAATCACGCTGCTCCAGGTCGCGGCCAATCCCTATGTAGCGGTCGTCGGCAGGCCGGAGACGGCCTCGTCGCGCCTTAACCTAGTGCAGGCGATGAACTCGGCCGGGACGATGCTCGCGCCCGCATTCGGCGCCTGGCTGATCCTCGGGCGGTCGAAAGGCGGTACATCCGAAGCCGGCACCGTGCTGACCCAGGCCGAGCGGTTCGCCGATGCGCAGTCGGTGATCCTGCCCTATGGTCTGGTCGCCGTGGCGCTGGTCATGCTGGCGCTCGTGATCGCGTGCTTCCCGCTTCCCGCCATGGGCGCCGCAACCCGTCGCCTCGCGAAGGAGGAGCGCCGCAACCATTCGCTCTGGAAGCATCGCAACCTCGTCTTCGGCGTGCCGGCGATCTTCATCTACCTGATCGCCGAGATCGGCGTCGCGAACCTGTTCGTGAACTTCGTTAGCCAGCCCGATATCGCGAATCTGACGCATGAGCAGGCGGGCCATTACCTCACCTTCCTCTGGGGCGGCATGATGGCCGGGCGCTTCGCCGGGAGCGCGCTGATGCAGCGGTTCGACGCCGCTCATGTGCTGGCGGTCTTTGCGATCGGCGCGTTCGCGGTGATGCTGGTTGCGACCTTTGCCACCGGTCCGACAGCGATGTGGGCGCTGATCCTGGTCGGCTTCTTCCACTCGATCATGTTCCCCACGATCTTCACGCTGGGGATCAGGGGGCTTGGCCCCCTCACTGAGGAAGGTTCGGGACTGCTCATCATGGCGATCGCCGGGGGTGCCCTGGTGATCGTGCAGGGCTGGCTGGCCGACCAATGGGGGCTCCAGCTCTCGTTCCTGCTCACCGCGGCATGCGAAGTGTACGTGCTGTTCTACGCGCTTTGGGGGTCGCGAACGGCCCCGGCGTAGCGCGCGCCACGCCGCCATGCGTCCATCTGCCGCGCTGCTCCACCCGGCGATCATTATAGTCTGACAAAATACTTGACCCCTCTCAGCGGTCGTGTGAATTGTCATATTATATGAATCGCGTCGCACAGGCGCGTCAGGGAGAGGGAAACACCGCATGCGTCTTCACACCCATCTTCTCGCGGGCGGTGCGCTCTGCGCGATGATCGCCACGATCCCCGCTGCGGCGCAGGACGGCGGCGCCCCGGCGGACACTGCCGAGGCCGAAGTCATCGTTACCGGCATCCGCGGTTCGCTCCAGTCGGCGCAGGGGCTGAAGCGCAACGCCGATCAGGTCGTCGATTCGATCGTCGCCGAGGATATCGGCAAGCTGCCCGACGTGAACGTGACCGAGGCGCTTCAGCGCGTGTCGGGCATCCAGGTCGGCCGCGATCGCGGCGAGGGGTCGGGCATCACGATCCGCGGCCTGTCGCAGGTCGCCTCGACCTTCAACGGCCGTTCGGGCGGAAGCGGGCGCGGCGTCGATCTGGAGAACATCCCGGCCGAGCTGATCGCGCGCGTCGATGTCTACAAGACGCCCTCGGCCGATCTGGTCGAGGGCGGCATCGGCGGCCTGATCAACGTCGTCACCCGCAAGCCGCTCGACAAGAAGGGCTTCACGCTCAGCGGTTCGTTGCGTGGCCGCTATTCGGACCTGGCTGACAAGGTCGATCCGATGGCATCGGCGCTGGTCAGCAACAGCTGGAATGTCGGCGACGGCGAGTTCGGCATCCTCGTCGCCGGATCGTTCCAGCAGCGCGCCTTTGAAAGCCATGTCGTCAATGTCGGCGCGCCGGTGGGGCAGCCGGGCATCGGTACCGGCGTCGCTTCGCTCTCCGAACAGTACCAGCCGGTGATCAACGCCGACCGCCGCCGCATCGGCATCGACGCGGTGATCCAGTACAAGCCCAACCCCGATCTCGAATTCTACGTGCAGGGCACCTATCAGGACGCCAACCAGCTGCAGCAGCAATATGGCGCCTATATCCGCTCGCTGCGCAACCGCAGCTTCGTGCCGGGGTCGGTCGAGTATTTCAGCGGCACCCGGGACGTCAGCAAGATCGCCTTCACCAACGTTCCCGTCCGCACCTTCGGCGCCGACCGCGACGCCTATGAGGAAAGCTGGCAGATCGCCGGCGGCATCAAGTACGACGCGGGGCCCGCACACCTGTCGATCGACGCGGCCTACACCCGCGGCAACGGCCAGCTTTATTATACCGAGCTGAACCTCGACACGACCGCGCCGCGGGTCGATTTCGACGTCACCACCTTGCCCGGATCGGCGCGCGTCAGCGGGGTCGATCTCACGAGCCTCAACAGCTTCGTGATTGCCGGGCTTGCCCGCAACATCAACCTGTCGAAGACCGAATCGAAGCAGCTGCGCACCGACGCCTGGTTCGAAATCGACAGCAATTTCCTGAAGTCGATGCACTTCGGCATTCGCTGGACCGATGCGGACGTGACGCAGGATCAGCTGCGCTTCTCGCAGACGCCGAGTTCGGGCGGCGTGCCGCTCCAGGCCTCGGCCTATAGCGATCTGTTCGTGCTCAATCCGCTCGACCAGATGTTCGGCGGCACCGATCTGATCGAGCAGAATTTCTACGCCGCGAACCACAACCTGCTCGACGGTGATGGCTTCGACACCGTGCGCCAGCGGCTCGGCATCACCGCGACCGCATCGTTCAACCCGCTGTTCGGGTACAAGATCGGCGAGAGCACGCTGGCCGGCTATGTGATGGGCAAGTTCGAGGTCGATGGGCCAGTGCGGATCGACGGCAATGTCGGCACGCGCATCGTCCGCACCAACCTCAACGTCAACGGCACGCGCGCCACCTTCACCCAGCGGCCGGGCACCGGCACCGGGTCGACGAACCCGGCGGTGTTCGATCAGACCGGCTACGCCCCGGTGCAGATCGATTCGCAATATGTGAGCGTGCTGCCGAGCGCGAACGTCCGCATCCGCTTCACCGATACGCTGCAACTGCGCCTCGCCGCGGCGAAGACGCTGACCCGGCCGGGCTTCAGCAGCCTGTCGCCGACGCTCTCGCTGGTGCCGGGGCAGCGCACCGGGTCGGCGGGCAACCCCGACCTGCGTCCGCTGCGCGCCAATCAGCTTGACGCCAGCCTGGAATATTATCCGTCGAGCACGACTTCGCTCTATGTCGCCGGCTTCTATCGCGAGATCGAGGATTTCCTCGTCACCCGCACCAGCCCGCAGACGATCGACGGGATCGACTACAGCATCAGCCGGCCGACCAACGAGCTGGGCGGCAAGGTCAAGGGGTTCGAGGTTGGCGGCCAGACCTTCTTCGACTTCCTGCCGGGGCTGCTCGGCGGCTTTGGCGTGCAGGCGAATTACACCTTCGTCGACAGCAAGACCGACACATCGGTCGCCGGTCTTCAGACGCCGATCGCGAACCTGTCGAAGCACAGCTTCAACACCAGCCTGATCTACGAAAAGGGCGGGCTGTCGGCGCGGCTCGCCTATAACTGGCGCGACAAATTCTATTCGAGCCTGCTGAGCAACGACATCGTCACCAACGTGCCCGTCTATACCCGCGCGCGCGACTGGCTGGATGCGTCGATCGGTTACGACATCACCGACAAGATCACCGTGACGGTCGAGGGCGGCAATCTGCTGCGCTCGAAGACCCGCACCTATTTCGGCGTGCCGACCCGTCCGGGCAATTACGAGCAGGACGCGCGGACCGTGATGGCCGGGGTGCGCTTCACCCTCTGAAGCGCCCGCGAAAACAAGTCCCCCCTCTGGTCCCCGCGGGTTCAACCGCGGGGATTTTTTGTGGGTTGGCGACAAGCCTTCGCTCCGGGCGTCATCCGGCCCTTTTGTCGCGGCTATTCGACCTTCACCGTGTCCGCGAACACCACCCGCACCGGGCCGAGCAGCCCGGAGTCGAGCAGCGCCTCATGCGGCTGGTAGAAGGTCCAGGGGGTGAAGGTGACGCGCCCGCCCGCAGGCTTGCTCTTGCCCGCCTTGTACCAGTCGGGAAGCGCGGTGATCTTGCGCGCCATAACATCGGTCTTCTTGCCGTCGACGGCGATGCGCTGGCCGATCGGCCACTCGCCCTCGACGAACGCACCCTCTTCGGGCAGCGCGGCATCGGCGATCATCCGGTTGGCCCACAAATTGGTGACCGCCAGCTCGATCGCGTTCGCCCCCGGCTTCACCGCATCGGTGATCTCGACATGGTACGGCTCCTTCCAGGTGACGCCCAGATCCTTGCCATTGACCTTGACCCCGGCGAGCACCTCGACCCGGCCAAGGTCGAGGAAGATGCGCCGGCCCTTGCGGATCGCGTCTTCGGGGATCTCGATGCTGCGGGTATAGGTCGCGGTGCCCGAAAAGTGGCGCACGTCCGCATCGGCATGGCGGCTCAGCGAGTATAGTCCGGGCAGGCTGATCTGCGCGGGCGCGCCCCGGCCGGGCTGAAAGGCGACATCCCATGGGCCAGCGACCGCGATCGGCTCGGGCACTTCGGCCTTGAACTTGCCGCCGTCGCTGGTGGTGTAGGCGCCGCTTTCCCACACCAAGGCCTGCAGATCGCCATAGCGGTCGCGCGACACCTCGGCGGGTGCGGTCGCCAGCACCGGCGCGGGCGGTCCCGCGGCTGCCTCCGCTGCGATCTCATCGGGCGTCAGGACGCGCGCCTCGGTACGCGCGGGGGTGAAATTGCCCTCGAAGAAATAGGTGACGCCCACGGGAGCCGGCGCATCGCCGCCCCCGGCAAAGACCGTGCGGCCGCTCTTCTTGCCGGTGCGGACATGCTTGCCGTTGAGGAACAGCTTGGGCGTACCCTTGTCATAGACCAGCGCGACATGGGTCCAGCCCGCCACCGGCATATGGCTGACCAGCACTGCGGGCACGCTGTCGGGCGCCGCGCGCTCGATCACGAAAGCGCCGTTGCGGCCCAGCGCCAGGCCCGCGATGGCGGTCTTGGCCCCATGAATGTCGCGGCCCGATCGGGCCGGGATCAGATAGTGTTTGCCGGTCTCGTTGATCCGCCCCTCGACGCTTTCGTCGGGCATCAGGCGCAAGTCGATATCGGGCTTGGCCCAGAGCGAGATGGTGAAGCTGTTCGACGGCGTCTTCGCGGCAGGGGCGGGTGCGGCGGTCGTATCGACGAAGCGGACCCCGTTCTTCGCTACCCAGTCGATCCGTCGCGCGCCCGCTGCGAAATCGAGCGTGACGAAGGTGGAGCCGGCCGGGGAGAGGTCGAAGGTCACCTCGGTCGCGTCGCGCTCGGTCTTGAACAGCGTGGCGCGGGTGACGTTGCCGGTCTCCGCGTCCCACAGCGACGGCGCGGCGCTGCCGACGCGGAAGGTGCAGGTGACGCGCTCGGCCCGGCGCTGGCGGTTGGCGACGAAATAGATGTGGGTCGGCCCGGCCTTGCGGTGGAGCCAGGCGACCTGGCCGTCGGGGGTCGCGGTGCGGCACTCGGCGTCGGGCGCGACCTTCAGCGCGGTCAGCGCGTCGCCGACCGATCCGCCGGGGAACACCCGGCCCGCGCCGACCTTGCGCGCCGCCTTGCCGTCGCCCCAAACCGCATCGACCGCGGCGCGGAAGGCGGAGTCATTGTCCGCCTTGCCCGCCAGCGTCATCGGATGCGTCGGCTTGGGGCCCAGCACCGCCATCCCGGCCTCGACCAGCTCGCGCACCTTGGCGGCGAGCTGAGGCGTCATGCTGGCGATGTCCTGCGGGATGACGAGCAGGCGATAGGTCGCGCCATTGGCCAGCACGATCCGCCCGTCCTTTACCTTGGCGCGGGTCAGCAGCACTTCGGCATTGACCAGGTCATATTGATAGCCGGCGGGCACCTGCGGATCGAAATGCACGCCGATCTTCGGATGGGTGTCGGGCGACACTTGCGGGCGGACATATTCGGACTGATTGGGGCTGTCCTCGCCAACGAAGTACAGCACGTCGGCGACATGAATGCCCTGCCGCAGCATGTACTGGCTGCGCGACAGATATGTCATCCACGGCTTGGCCTGCGGCACCCAGGTGTTGGACGCCTCCAGGTTGATTCCCCACGGCCCCATCGCCATGCCGGGCATCGCCTTGGGGTTGGCCTGGTGCGCCCAGCGGTGGAAGAAGATCTGGTTGAACCCCTGCGCGAACATCTGGTCGCCCAGCGTCTTCATCGCATAGGGATAATCCTGCCAGCGGCTGGTCTCCGCCTCGCCGGTGAAGGCCTCGGCGGCGATCACGTTCTTGCCGTAGACGTGCCCGGCAGAGGCGACCATCTTGACCGTGCGGTTGTCGGTCCAGGGCGTGCGCGACCAGAATTCGGTCATCGGTACCTGCGCCCGGCCCGACACCTGAAGCGCGTCGAACGCGCCGGGGCCATAGCCTTCGACATGGAATTTGAGACCCGCGTCGTTCACGCGATGCTGCATCCGGCCATAATAATTGTCGGCCATCAGGTCGGCGAGGGTACGGCGGAAGTCGAACAGGAAGCGGTTGGAGACGTCGAGGTCGCCGACGATCCGGCCGGTCAGCGCGGGCAGATATTGCGTGATCGCGTAACCGTTGCGCTTCTCGAAATCGGCGGGGAGGGCGGGCGTCCAGTTCTGCATGCCCGCCTCGAAACTGTCGATCTCGACCATGTCGAACGCCTTGCCCGCCAGCGGCCCGGCGGCCTTCACCACCTTGGCTAGGGTGCTGTCGAACTGGTGATCGACCGCGGCGGTGCTGAGCTTGTCGACCTCCAGCCCGCGCCCCGAATCCGAAGCCGCGACGTTGAGCTTGCCGGTCGGGGTATGGCCGAAGCGCAGCACGGTCCATTCGCCCGCGGGCGGGGTCCAGTTGAGGGTGCCCGCCGCATCGACATGGGCGCTGATGTCGATCACTTGCGCCGGATCGATCGCATAGCGTGCCTTCAGGTCGAGCGGCGGCTTCTCGACCGGTGCCGCCATGACGAAGTCATGCTCGGCCTTGGTGTCCCAATTGTCGATCCGCGGCGTCGCGTAGAGCAGCGCCTCGGCGAGCTGGACCGGGGTGGAGGGGGTGATGCGGAACATCGACGCCTCGACGCTCGGGAAGTTGAGCGTGCCGGGGGATTCGATCCCGCGCTCGGCGCCGACATTGACCCGGCCGATCCGCGACCAGGTGATGCCGTCCGCCGATGCCTCGATCGTCGCGGAAAAGTTCGGTGCTTCCTTGACGGCATAGAGCGTGATCGACTGCGCGGCGAAAGGTGCCTTCATCGTCACCACCAACGGCGCGGTGGGCGATACCTCGACCGCGCTGTGCAGGTCGCGGTCGGTGAGCGTCGCGGGCACGACGGAGGCGCCGGCCTCCATCGTCTCGACCGCGTCGCGATAGGCAGTCTCGTCGCCGGGCGATGCCGGGAAAGCGATCACCGCGGCATCGCGGTAATAGCCCTGCTTGGTATAGGGCTGGGGGAGTTGCACGCTGACCGGCGCGATGCCGTCGCCGGTCACACGGGCTTCGGTCCATACGATCTGCTGCATCGCCTGTTCGGGCCGGATCCACGGCCCGCCGGACGACGACCAGCCCGGCGCATTGTGCAGCCCGACCTTGAGGCCAAGCTGATCGGCCTTGCCCATCATATGGGTCATCAGCTCCAGCCATTGCGGGCTGAGATAGTCGACCGGCCCCTTGGGCACGTCGTTGCTGCCGTCGAACATCAGCACGCCGCCAAGCCCGATGTCGCGCATCGTCTGAAGATCGGCGTCGATCCCCTCCTTGGTGACGTTGCCGTTCATCCAGAAATAGAGCGTGTGCGGGCGCACCTCGGGCGGCGGGTTGCGGAAGGCTTCGGGATCGGGCGGAGCGTGCGGACCGCGGTCCTGGGCGAGGCTCGGGGTCATGCTCGTAGCCGCCAGCGCAACCCATGCCGTACCCATCGCCCAACGCGCGATCCGTGTCATTCCGCTCTCCCTTTTGCGGCCTTTTCGGCCTGCCCTTTAGCCGCCCTTGCGAACGGTTTCGAAGAAATCCTCGCCGCCCATCTGCCCGCCCTTGAGCACCAGCTCGAGCCCGTCGATCGCCGGATCGGCTGAATGGGCACGTACCAGCGGTGCACCGCGCTCGACCGGCGCTGCCCAGGTGAGTGCGTCGATACCGAGCTGCGCGACGCCATGGCTCGACGTATCGCCGCCCGCGAACAGCACGCGCCTGAGGCCGGCGCGGCGCACCACCTCACGCGTGACGCGGCCCAGCGCCTGGCCGAGTTTCGCGCCAGCAGCAGGCGCGTTGCTGTCGAGCGGTCCTTCCGCTGAGGCGATCAGCGCGCGGTTGCCCTGCGCCAGCGCAGTGAGCGCGGCATCGGCGAGGCGGGCTTCCTCGGCGGACGATCCTTCGAGCAATGCGGGCACATCGGCGCGCGCGGCGGTAAAGCCGTCCGCGGCGCTGCGTGCGATCTGGCGCGCAGTCACGGGGGAACAGCTTCCGCTCACCACCAGCAGCCGATCGACCTCGGCGGCGCGGGTCACGGCGGGCTTGCCGTTGACAATCCCCGCGGCCTGCCACGCCAGCACCAGCGCGCGCGTCACCCCCGAACTGCCCGCGGCGAAGCGGATGCAGCGCGAGCGAAGGACCGCGCCCGTCGCGGCAAGATCGGCAAAGGTCGTGCCGTCGAACAGCACGGCGTCATTCCCGCGAACCGCGTCGAACGCGGCCTCGGCCTCGCCCGATTGAATCCGGTCGAGGGGGACATGGCCGATCGTCGCATCGGTCTGCGCGGCCAGGTGCCGGATCAGGTCGGCCTCGTGCATCGGCGTCACCGGGTGGCGCGACATGGTCGGGTGGCGGTCGATACGGTGCACCTGTGCGCCCGCCGCCGCGAACAGATTGGCAAAGGCGACGTAACGGCCAAGATGCGGCGCTGCGACCACGATCGCCGCCGCCGGCCTGCCGAACGTCCGCACGCCGATGTCGAGCGCGCGGCCGATCGAGCCGACCTGCGGCGCGCTGTCGAAAGTCGAGCAGGTCTTGTAGTGGACCAGCGCCGCGTCGCCGAGTGCGGCGAACATCGCGGGCAACTCCGCGTCCATCCATTCGGGCGAACGGCTGCGCGCATCGCTGGCGATGCCGATCGCGCGGGCGTCGGGAAAGCGCGCGCGCAGCGCCGCATCGGGCGTGCGCAGGAACAGCACTGCGGGCACGCCGCCCTCGGCCAGCTGCTCGAGCACGTCGGTCGATCCGGTGAAATCGTCACCGATGAAGGCGTAGAGCGGGCTCACCCCCCGAATGCGCCGAGCGCTGCCTTCAGTTCCGGCGCGTCGTTCGCGGCCTGCTCGACCGGCACGCCCGCGACCGCGGCTTCCCATGCCTGCTGCAGCGCGCGCACGCCTGCGGCCGGGCCACCGGGATGCGCCATGATCCCGCCGCCCGCCGCGAACATGCAGTCGACGCTGCCCAGCGCCGCATAGGTCGGCGCGGCCTGTTTCGCCGACTGGCCCGAGGAGAAGACCGGCATGATCTCGCAGCCCTTGTGCGGGGCCGGGAACATCGGCGTCAGGCACTCGCGCGCCGATGCGATCACGCTCTCGTTGCTCTCGCAGAACTTGTTGTCGATGCCGTTGACATGGGTGTGGTCGATCCCGGCGAGGCGCCACAATTTCTGGAAGGCGATGTAGCTCATGCCGATCGCGGGCGAGCGGCCGAGCATGCCCCAGCCATTGCGATGACCATGGATCGGCAACTGGCTATGCGCGCGCAGCATCTTCATCGCGGGCAGGCCGATCGAGTTCATGCTCGCCATGATGCAGGTACCGCCCTCCGCCACGACATGATCGTGGCGGGCGAGCATCTCGTCGATCTCGCCGGTCAGATTGGCGGCGAACATCACCTTCTTGCCGGTCTTGTCGGCATGGTCGTTGATGACGCGCATCACCGCGCTGATCCGTTCATCGAACGGGCAGTGCGGGCCGTCGGCCTGCAGCTCATCGTCCTTGATGAAGTCGATTCCAGCCTCGACCAGCGTCCTGACCTGCGCGGCGGTCGCTTCGGGCGACATGCCGACGCTCGGCTTGATGATCGTGCCGATGATCGGGCGGTCGTGGACGCCCGCCAGTTCGCGCGTACCGGCCACGCCGAATTGCGGTCCCTGATAGCGGTCGAGGAAGGCGGGCGGCAGCGTCACGTCGATCAGCCGCAGCCCCGAAAAGGCCTTCAGCTCGGACAGATTGCCGTTGATCGTCGCCAGCAGATTGGGCAGCGACAGCCCCATGTTCGCGGTCGGCCACGAAAGCACGGCCCGGGCGCGGCGGCGCTTGCCGTCCCAGTTGCTGGGCAGGCCCGATCCGGGGAGAGAAGGCTCGGCTACCTCGCCCAGCTCGACCAGCTCCTCGACCCGCGCGGCATGCGCCTCGCGCAGCGCGTCGGTCTCGCCCGGCACGCGGACAAAGGTGCCGGTCGATTGCTCGCCCGCCATCGTCTCCGCGGCTTGCTGGAGCGGAAAGGCAGTCTCGATCTCGTAGGTGGCGGTGACGCGGTCCATTCAAAATCCCTAGGACATGATTAGGCCGCCATCGACATTGATGGTCTGGCCGGTGATGTAGCTGGCGTCCGCGCTGGCGAGGAAGGCGACGAGCGCGGCGACGTCGGCGCCGGTGCCCGCGCGCTTCATCGGGATGCCCTGCACCCATTCCTCCATCAGCGCGCCGGGGGCATAGTCGCCCATCAGTCTGCCCCATTCGCGATCGTTATAGTCCCACATGTCGGTGTGGATGATGCCGGGGCAGATCGCATTGACGGTGATGCCTTGCGTCGCGACTTCCTTGGCGAGGCTCTGGGTCATGCCGACCACGCCGAACTTCGACGCGGCGTAGTGCGGGGTGAAGATGAAGCCGTCGCGGGCCTGTCCCGACGCGGTGTTGATGAGGCGCCCCGGCTTGCCGCGCGCGCGCAGCCGCCGGATCGCTTCCTGACAGCACAGGAACGCGCCCTTGGTGTTGACCGCAAGGTTCAGATCCCATTCGCCCTCGGTCAGATCCTCGACCTTCGCGATGGTGATGACCCCGGCATTCTGCACCGCGATGTCGACGCCTCCGAACGCTTCGGCGGCCTCGAACAATGCCCGCACGTCATCGGCTTTGGTCACGTCGCAGCGCTGCGCGACCACGCCGGTGCCATAGCCCGCCAGCGCCTGCTCCGCCGGCGACAGGTCGGCCTCGATCGCACCGATGACGATGTTCGCGCCTTCCGATGCGAACCGTTCGGCGATGGCGAGGCCGATCCCCTTGTTGCCGCCCGAGATGACGGCGCATTTGCCCTCGAAGCGGCGCATCACGCCGTCTTGAAATAGGTCGCCGTGCGTTCGGTATCGACCGCATAATAGGGCACGAACACCAGGTTCCGCTGGCCGACCTTCGCCCGATAGGATTCGGGATGGCCTGGCATCGGGGTGAGCGCGCCCGGCAGCGGGATCGTCTCCTGATCGATTCCGTCCCACGGGTTCAGGCCGACATACATCACCGCGCCGCGCATCACCGCCTGCAGGTTCGGGTTCTCCGGGTCGATCGCCAGCGTGCGCAGCGGCTGCGGGATGGTCAGCTCGACGATGTCGCCCGCCTTCCACAGCCGGCTGACCGTGGCGAGCTGGCCCGGCGTCGCCGCCTGTGCCTTGCCATTGACCAGCAGTTTCGCGCCCTTGGTCCAGTGCGGAATGCGCAGCTTCAGGGCGAACCGGCCATTGCCCGCCTTGCGCACCTTGAGCTTCACGGTGTCGGCGACCGGATAGTCGGTCTCCTGCACCAGCTCGACCGCGCCGCTCGGGCGGTCCCAGGTCACTTCGGACGGGGTGTAGAGGTTGACCAGCAGGCTGTCATCGTCGTGGAAATAGGCGTTGAGCACATAGTCGGCGACGCCCTGCACCAGCGTGCCCGAACAGCACGGCCATTTCTGGTGGTAATAGCGCTTCTCGCCCTTGGCACCGTAGTCCGAATAATAGGGATAGCCGCCGTCGCTGTCGGGCAGGCGCGTGGCGAGCATGGTGTTGTAGAGCGATCGTTCCAGCCCGTCGCCATATTGCGCCTCGCCGGTGAAGCGGATCAGGTAGCGGGCGAGCTTGAGGTCCGCGAACGCGCCGCACGGCGTCTCGAAATGCGCCTTGGAGGTCTTGAGGCTCTTGGCGAGGTTGCCCTGGCCCAGCACGACGAACTGCTCCTCCGGACCCCAGCCGCCCGAGGCGAAGCGCTGGGGCTCCATGAACTTCCACGCGTTGATCAGCGCTTTGCGATATTTCTCGTCGCCCAGATGCAGATAGGCCTGCGCGCCCGACGCGTTGCCGATGGTGTGGCTGTAGGCATGCTTGGTCGGCAGCACGTCCTCGCCCGCGGCGAGCGGGTCGAACCACTCCTTATTGAGCAGATAGTGCACCGCCATATCGTGATACTTCCTGTCGCCGGTGATCTCGGCGACGTGGAAGAGGTTCTCGGAAATGACATAGGTTTCGTCGTACGGCGGCTCGGTCTTGCCGATGCGGTCGCGCGATACGGGCGAGATATATGGGCGGCACTTCTCGATGATGATCGGCAGCAGCGTCTTGGCCTGCTCGACTCCGCTCAGGCGATACGCATCGACGAGGCCGACGACATATTTGTCCATGACATAGGCGGCCCACTGCGCCTGTGCCTTGGGGCCGGCATAGGGGTTGGTCGCGGTGACCATCGCCTTGCCCCATTCGCTGACCAGCAGCTTGACCTTGTCGTGCGCCGCCTGATCGCCGGTCGCTGCGCCATAGCGCGCGAGGCCGGAGATATACTGCCCCATCGTCAGGCCGGCGACGAAGCCATCCCTGTCGTACCAGCCGCCCATGTCAGGGCCGGGCGCCGGCAGGCCGGCATTCTGGCGGAACACCTTGAGAATGCGGTCATTGTCGAGCGCGAGGAAATGCGCGTGGATATGGTCGAACTGACGCTTGATGCGGCCGCCGGTGAGCTTGACCTTGCCGTACGCGAACTCGCGCATCGCTTCCTTGCCCTTGAGCGCGCTCGAAGCCTGGCCGGAAAACGGGGCCGCGGCGAGTGCGTTCGCGGGCAGGGCACCCATCCCGGCTGCGGTGGTGGCGCAGGCGGCGCAGTGCATGAAATGTCGCCGCGACAAGCTGTCAGTCATCCAATCCCTCCATAGGCGTCGGCTCTCCTTTCGAATCCCTTCGGATTCGCGAAGAATTGAAAATATAATAGTACTATTACAATTGGAGCGCAACCGATCGAAGGCCGGCGGGCCGATATTCGGGTTTCCCTGTTCGGCCTGTTAGGTCGTGGACCCATAAACGGCCCCTTTCGGCACGAGGGCCGAATGTCCGAAATGGGTGGAAAGCGGTCGATGACGACGATAGCCTCATGCAGATGTCAGCATATAGAGAGATAGAAGAGGTTGCGGTGCGACCGAGCCATATCAATGGCGGAGAAGCTGGCTGGGGCTTCACGATGTGGAGTTCCGAGATTGACGACGATGCTCCGCACAGATCGTTGTTAGAACGGTTTGCAGCTACGTATCCCGAGGCGGGCATTGAACTGCCGCCCTTTCAAAACTTGGAAGACTACATCGAGGCTACCGCATCATGGTGCGGGGGTGCCGTTTCCATCTACTACGAAACCGTATTGAGCTATTTATGGCTGTGGTCTTCCGACCGTGAGGCACTGCGGTCATTTCGCGCTGCGCTTTTGCCCCTCACCGTCTGACCTAAGCGTCCGCAAAGGAGTCGCTTACTGCCAGTCCGCTTTTGGCTCGCGGCTCTCGCGCCAGAACGACCGGAAAGGGAGGTTAGCTGCCGTTCACGATCGCGGGTTTCAGCCCCACCAGCATCGCTTGTGCCTCTTCACGTTCGTACTGGGTAATGTAGTCAGAAGCGTTCGCAGCGGCGAGGCACCGAAGGGCCGCCTGCACGTCCTTTCGGACGCCTGTGCCGCTCAGGTAGCATTTCGCCATCTCAAGCTGCGCGCTACCGTCGCCTGCCCGGGCAACTCGCTCGTACCAGCGAAACATCGTCCGCTTCTTCCCCATCTCGCGGTAGAGTGCCGCAATGTTCGTAGCTGCCGCATGACTGCCGCGCTTCCAAGCCTTCCGATAGAGCGCCATCGCCATAGCTTTGTCGGCCGCGACGCCTTCGCCGACATCGTACATATAGCCCAAAGCTTGGAGGCACATGGCATCTCCAAGGGCCGCCCCTCTCTCGTAGCATTGCAACGCATGAGCGAAATTACCCGCTTCTGCTGCGTTGTATGCAATTCGGAGAAGCGCATCGGTATCCGGCATGACCCGCAATTGGCATTTTTTTGAGCGCAGGACCAATGACCGCAACGGGGTCGCTTCGGGAAAGGCCGCTTTTATCAGTCCACGGCCTGGCCGGCCGTCACCCCCGCCTTGTGCCCGGGTCCAGCGGGAGGCGAGTGCAGGACGGGAGGCTCGAGCGAATTGGTCGGGAAGCCGTGGACCTCGGCACAGGGCCGGGGTGACGGTGGAGGGGTTGGTCCTGGAAGCCCTTCGAAACCTCTATTTGCGGCGCTTGGCCGTGCTCTTCTCGATCCGCGACACGCCGTGGCCGATGATATCGCGCATGGCGCGCGCGGCGCGTTCGCCGTCGCCGGCTTCGATCGCGTCGACGATCTGGGCGTGGCCGCGGACGCTGGTCTGGTGTTCTTCGGCCTCGTTGACCGGCGAGCTCATCCGGAACGACGCCATCAGCGCGGTCTCGATCACCGCCGAGAGCGATCGCATCAGCGCATTGTCCGATGCACGCCCGATCGCCTTGTGGAACTGGAGGTCGGCCTCGGCGAAATCGCGCGCGCTGTCGGTCGCGTCGCGCATCCCCGCGAGGTGACGGCGCATCTCGGCCAGGTCCTCGTCGGTGCGGCGCTCGGCCGCAGCACGGGCGGCGGCGGACTCGATCGCGACGCGGATCTCGGCCAGGTCGCGCAGGAACGCCATGTCGAAACCCTGGCTCACCTTCCACGCCAGGATGTCGGCATCGAAGTAATTCCAGTGCGAACTGTCGAGCACCGTGGTGCCGACGCGCGTCTTGGACACGATCAGCCCCTTCGCGGTCAGCGTCTTGAAGACTTCGCGCAACACCGTGCGCGAAATCCCGAACCGCGCGAGGATTTCCGCCTCCTGCGGCAGCTTGGCACCCGGCGCGATGACGCCGGAAAGGATCTCGTTACCCAGAGTCTGCGCCACCTGATCGTGGCTGGAACGGATGTTGCGCGCGAACCGGCCGAAACGGGGTTCGTCCTTCTCGCTGCCCTTCTGTTCGTTCACCCGTAACACCCGTTCCTGCTCCCCTTGCCGGTTCGCGCGCGCCGTCCGTTTCAGGAGAGCGGCACGTGGCCGGTCTCTCTGTATGCGGCGAAGCGCTGCGCTTTTCCATCCGCGATTTGTTCCGCGTACCGGCCTCGAATGAAGCGGGGCGCTCCGTCATGGCCAGACGGCCGTGACGAAGCGCCCCTTAGCCGCGCCGGGGAGGGGTGGCAGGCGGCTGTCAGAAGCGGACCCGGACACCCGCCGAGACGCGGCGGCCCGTGGTACGGTACTCCTTGGTGCGGTCCTCGCTCATCGAGTAGAGGAACTCCTTGGCATTGTTCAGATTCACGGCGTCGGCAAAGATGGTGAAGTTCGACGTGACGTCATAGGCCAGGCTCACATCGAGCTGGCCGTAGCCCTTGAAATATTCCTGCTCCGAATTGCGGCCGATCGCGGTCTGGAGGAAGTCGTCGCGATAGGTGTACGCGACACGGGCCTGGACGCCATATTTCTCGTAGAAGCCGACAAGGCTGTACGAATATTCCGAAAGACCTTCCAGGCTGTAGCTTTGGCCTGCGACGATGCTGGGATATTGCGCGTCGGACTCGGTGTAGTTGAAGCTGGTCTGGACGCCGAAGCCATCGAATGGTGCGGGCAGCCAGTTGCCGAACGACTGGCGGTAGCCGACCTCGAAGCCCTTCACGGTTGCGCCCTTGCCATTGGCAGGCACGGTGACGCGGAACTTGATCTGATCGACGATCTCGTCGGTCGTGACGGTGGTCACGAACGAGCCGATCTTCTTGTAGAAGGCGGCAACGTTGATCAGCGAATCCCGAGCGAAATACCATTCGGCACCGAGCTCGACCTGATCCGCGCGGAACGGCTGCAAGTCGGGGTTGCCGCGACGGATCGTCTCGTTGCCCGGATTGGTCTGGACCGACATGCGCGGGGACAGGTCGGTCAGCGTCGGGCGCGTCATCACCTTGGATGCGGCGAAGCGGAGGATGAGATCGTCCGTGACCGAAAGCCGCATGTTGAGCGACGGGAGCCAGTCGTCATATTTGCCGCGGAAGTTCACCGGAACGGCCGTGGGGGTCAGGATGATGTCGTTCTGACCGGTCGGGTTGCCGTTCGCATCGAGCCGCGGACGGGCGCTGACGATCGTGCGCGACGCACCCGAGGAGGTGTAGTCGGTATTCTCGTAGCGCAGGCCGAGGTTGATCACGAGCGGCATGCCCGCGACTTCGGTATCGAGCGAGCCCATCAGATAGGCCGATTTCACCTTCTCGTCGATCACAGAGGAAGCCGTGGCCGAGCGGACGGCGGGGTCGAAGACGAGGCCGTCCTGGGTGGCGAACTGGTCGACCTGGCGGACCAGCGCATGCGGATCGTAGATCAGCCAGTCGCGCAGGATGTTGCCGTCATGGCTGGCAAAGAAGTTGCGGCCGGTTGATTCGAACAGCGAAGCGGGAAGCACGCGATCGGATCCGCAATAGCGGCATTGCTGATCGAACGGCGTTTCATAGCCGTCGATCGACTTGATCCGGCTCGATGCCATCACGCCGGCGGTCAGCGTCAGATTGCCGCCGCCCGGCTTCCATTCGACGTCGGCCTTGTACTCCTCGATCTCGTCGTCGCCGTCCGATCCGCCGCCCCAGATATAATAGTGCGCGGTCACGCCCTGCGGGTTGGTCGCGGCGTTGGCGTAATTGGGGCTGGTGAAGCCGTAGTCGTAGATCGGGCTGCCGCTGCGGCGGTCGAACCAGTGATCGATATTCTTGCGGCGGATGGTGGTGAACAGGTTGTTGGCGTGCCCGCGCTTGCGCGCGTCCGACAGCGACATGTCGAGCCCGACCTTGAGGTCGTCGGTCGGGCGCCAGTCGACATTGATGCCGAACTGGCTCGTCGTCACGTTGCGGTCGTCATACTGGATGATCTGGTCGACGAAGCCGCCGACATAGCGCTGGTACACCGCTTCGCCGCCGGTCTGGACGCCGTTGACGATGCTGCCGCCCTTCACCACCTGCTCGACCAGGGTGCCGCCCGAGAAATCGTAGGCGAGACCGGTCTGCTGTTCGATGAAACGGGCCTTCGATACCAGTGCGTCGATCGTTACGGTCAGCTTGTCGCTCGGGCGCATCTGCACCGCGGCGTTGAAGCCCCAGCGGGTCATTTCGCGCTCGAAGAAGAAGGGCGACAGGTTGGACGGCATCGAGACGCCTGAGAAGGGCGTGACACCCGGCCCGACGCGCGCGCCGGCGACGCCGCCGGCGGTATAGTAGCTGTCGGTCGACGAGCGGCGGACATGGCCCGCACCGATGGTGAACTCGTCGATCCGGTTGTCCTGCTTGGCCCAGACGCCGGCCAGTGCGACGCCGAAGGTGCCGGCATCGTTCTTCCAGCTTGCCACGCCCGAGAATTCGGGGTTCCAGCTGTCGGCGATCTCCGACCACATGCCGGTCGCGGCGCCGGCGAACTTGAAGCCCGTCTTCTGGTCGAGCGGACGCAGCGTCTTGACGTTGATCGTCGCGCCGATCGACGATCCGTTGAGGTTCGCCTGGGGCGATTTGTACACATCCGCGCCCGAGATGATCTCCGACGGGATCACGTCGAACGAGAATTCGCGGCCGTTATTGTCGGTCGCCAGCGTACGGCCGTTGACGGTGACGGCATTGAATTTGGGGCCGAAGCCGCGGACGGTGACGTAGCGGCCCTCGCCGCGATTGCGCTCGATCGTGACGCCGGCGACGCGCTGGAGCGACTCGGCGACGTTCTGGTCGGGCAGCTTGCCCAGATCCTCGGCGACGATCGAATCGACCACGGCGACCGCATTGCGCTTGATGTCGATCGCGGCGCGCTCGGAAGCGCGGATGCCGGTGACCAGGATTTCCTCTTCCGCTGGTGCGGCTTCCTCGGCCGCCGGCGCGTCCTGCGCAAGGGCGGGCTGGGCCAGCGTCAGAGCGCCTCCGGCGACAGCACACAGCAACAGGGCACGGCGAAACTTCATCTTCCCCTCCTTGGAGATCCTTGTTTGACGCGAGAATGACGCAAGCCAATCCGTATGTCAAATTATCATAATACGTATTATAAATTGGCGCTCAGCGCACTCCACGGATCGGCAGCACGCACAATGCCGATCCGAACACGAAGACCACCGCCACCCAGAAGATCGCGCGGTAGTCATTGGCGAACAGGTACAGCAGTCCTGCCGCCATCAACGGGCTGATGATCTGGGGAATGTTCACCGCGGTGGTCAGGATGCCCAGGTCCTTGCCCTCGTCGCCGAGTGCGCTCTTGGGCAGCACCTGGGTCATCAGCGCCATGTCGATCGACATGAACAAGCCGTATCCGACCCCGATGATCGCGGCATAGGCCCACATGCCCTGCATGCTCGGCGCTGCGAGCGGCGCGACCATCGCGCAGCCCATGATCAGGCTGCCCAGGATCACGAAGGGTTTCCGCGCCTGGTATCTGTCCGAAAGCCAGCCCGAGATGAGCGAGGAGGCGACGAGGCAGATCAGCGTGACGACCGCCATATTGGCGATGGCGACGTTCGACGCCTCGTTGCCGAGGCCGATATAGTCGCGAAGGATATAGAGCAGATACGCGGCGACCGCCTGATATCCCATATAGATGAAGAAGCGGCTGGCGAACGCCCAGGCGAAATCGGGGTGCTCGCGCGGATTGATCCAGAAACCCTTCAGAAACTCCCGCCAGTGCACCGGCCGGTGAGGTAGATGGTCGCTCCGCGGCTCGCGATTGATCGCGACGAAAGCGAGACACGAGGCGGCGATAGCGCCCGCGAACAAGCCATAGGCGAGCACGCGTTCGCCCGCGAGGTAGCCCGCAACGACGGTGCCCGCGGTCAGTCCCGCGGTCATGCCCGCACCGACGATACCGCTCACGGCGCCGCGGTTTTCCGGCGCGAAGCGGTCGGCGATCAGCGTCGTCATCGCCGGCTGCATCGAATTGTAGGCGACCGCCGCCATCACCCACAGCACCATCAGCGACCAGAAGCTGGTCATCCACGAAACGCCGAACAACGCTGCCGACCCGATCAGCGATCCGATCGCGATCCAGGGCGAACGGCGGCCCCAGCGGCTGCGCGTGCGGTCGGAAAGCGCGCCCGCGATCGGGGTGGTCAACGTCGAGAAGACCGAGGTGATTCCGAACATCAGGGCGAGGTTGCCGACCTTCGACGCCTCGTCGAACTCGGCGATCTGATTGGGCAACAGCACGCCCATCACGCCGCTGTAGAGCGCCATCAGCAGGAAGAAATTGACCATCAGCGACAGCTGCAGCTTCGTGCGCTGCGGCCCGAGCACGTATGCGGGGTTGGTGTCGGCGGCGCTGGCCATGGTCTCTCCGGTGATCGCTTCTTCTGCTTCCGTCTGGTCTTACTCGGCCGCTTGCGGCCCATCGGGCACGAGCCGCAGTCCCGCGTGGCGCGGGCGCCGATGCGGTCCGCCGCTGCTGTTCCAGCCGGGTGCGGCGCCATTGGCAAGCGCTGCCTCGTCGATCTCGATTCCCAGGCCTGGCGCATCGCCCAGGCGGATGCCGCCATCGGTCACGACCTGGTCCACTTTCAGGCCCCTGGGCGCGTTCCAGTCCTGTACTTCGATCCCGATCATGTTGGGCATCGCCGCGGCGGCATGCGCCACCGGGTTGGCGTTGTAGCCGACCGGAGAGACGGGCAGGTTGCGCGCATGCGCGGCGGTGGCGACGCGCAGGAAATGGGTGATGCCCCAGACGCTGCCGGTCTGGACGACGTCCACCGCCCGTGCATCGAACAGCGGCGTGAACTGATCGAGCCCGGTCAGATTCTCGCCCGTCGCCACCGCGGCGCGGCAGGCGCGCGAGATGCGGGCATGGCCTTCGGCGTCCCAGCGGCGCACCGGCTCCTCGATCCAGGTGAGGTCGAGTTGCGCCTCGATCTCGGCGAGATGACGCACCGCCTGCTTGACGTTCCAGGCCTCGTTGACGTCGAGCATCATCGCGGGGCGGCTGGTATTGACCGACAGGATATCGCGCGCCGTCAGCAGCCGGCCGATGTCGCGGGCGGTGTCGCGGCCGCCCTTGATCTTGGCCGAGGAAAAGCCGCGCGAGGCCCAGTCGCGATAATGCGCGGCGAACGCATCGTCGGGCAGGCCGTAGCACAGGCCCGAAGCGTAGCCGGGTACGAACCGGTCGAGCGCGCCGAGCGTGCGCCACAGCGGTTCGTCCGCCATCTTGGCCTTGAGATCCCACAGCGCCATGTCGATCGCGGCGATCGCGCCATAGGTTGCGCCGGCGTGGCCGCTCTTGAATACATGCGCCAGCATCGAATCGTAAAGCGCGGTCACGGCGCGCGGATCCTGCCCTTCCACAGCGGGAAAGACGCGGGCGATATCGACATGCTGGCCGAGCCCGATGCCGGTCAATCCGCCATCAGTCTCCAGCAACAGGATCGGTACTTCGGTGACGCCGCTCTCGACCACCCCGTTCACGTCGCCCACCGGCCGACCCCAGTCGTGGGTCGTAGTCAGGCTGCGATATCCGGTGATCTTCATGCGTGGTGAGGCCCCTATGCCGGGCATTGCTTCCGCCCGCTGTCGAAACATAGTATGTATTATCTTTCTAAATCCGCAAGCCCCCGCAAACCGCAACCCCGCGGAACTGCAAGCCCTTGACGGATCGGGCTTTCCGGCTTCACCCTTTCTGTACGAGGGCGTACAAGAGTGATTGGGAAGCGAACCGGGTGAGCGAGACAGGCGAATGAACAGCGAAGCAACGGCCGCGCATCAGCGGGTCCGCCGGCGCCCGCGCCTGTCGACTGCGGTGGTCGAGGATCTGGTTAATGCGATCGTCATGGGCACCTATCCGGTCGGCACCGCGCTGCCGCCCGAAAACATGCTGTGCGAGATGTACGATGTCAGCCGCACCGTGGTGCGCGAGGCGACGACGGCGCTGACCGAGAAGGGGCTGGTCGTCTCGCAACAGGGGCGCGGCACGATCGTGCGCGGCAGTCGCGCGTGGAACATGCTCGATCCGATGATCCTCTCCGCGCTGTTCCAGGGCGAGGAGGGGCTGCGCTATCTCGACAATCTGTCCGAGATCCGCACGCTGCTCGAATCGGCCATGGCGGCGAAGGCGGCGGCGAACGCCACGCCCGAAGCCGTCGCAGAACTCGCTGCCCAGATCGACAAGCTCGAAACGCTGGTGACGATGCCTTCGGCCTATGTGGTCGAGGATCTGCGCTTCCACGACATCATCATGGATATGTCGGGCGATCGCCTCAGCAAGGCGATCATCGACGGTATCCAGTCCGAAGCGCTGCGCACCCATGGCTATTCGGGCAAGCTCAGCGTCGAGCATGTCAAGCTGACCCATGCCGCGCACCGCAGCGTCTATGAGGCGATCGCCGCGCGCGATCCCGACCGCGCGTCGAAGGCGATGCGCGAGCATATCGCCGGATCCTGGGAAAAGCGGCGGGCGCAGCCGCGGGGGTAGCTCTGGAAGTCGTCACCCCAGCAGTTTGTTTCTTGGCGGATCTCAGGGCCGCCGTGCCATCGCGCGAATGACCGGAAGGGATGGAAAGTGGTCGCAACCCCTCTCCGTCATCCCGGCCTTGTGCCGGGATCCACGGCGCCCCGGGGCGATGCGATCAAGCCTTTTCCCTCCTGCTCGCCTCCCGGTGGATCCCGGCACAAGGCCGGGATGACGGTCTATGCGCAATGGCTGCAATTAATCGCTTCCTGCCAGTCCGCTTTTGGCCGCCGCTTCACCCCCTGGAACGACCGAAATTGGGGTGGAAAGCTGCCGTTCGCTTCTTCTCCCTCTCCCGCTGGCGGGAGAGGGCCGGGGTGAGGGTCTTCTTCTTCTTCTTCTTCTTCTGCCTTCGCTGAGGACGTGACCCAAGCGGTTGGATGGAAACGAACAAGAAGACCCTCCCCAACCCCTCCCGCAAGCGGGAGGGGCTAAGAAGTGCGAATGTCCGAATGGGGGGTCGCTTGCCGACAGTCGGATTTTTCAGCGCCGGTTCCGGTATCGGACAATGGGGAAGCCCCATCCTCCGCAACTGCCCTGGCGGATCCCGGCGGGAAGGCCGGGATGACGGTGTCGGCTAGGCTTGCTCCGCCAGTGCGTAGATCCGCTCCATCTCGACCCAGGTCTGATCGGGCGCGAAGGGCAGCGATTTCTGAAAGCTCGCCATCAGCGCGTCCCATGCCGCGACCTCCGGATTCGCTTCGTCCCGCAGGCGCTTCACCTCGGGGTCGGGCGCGCGATCGGTGTCCTGTTCCATCACCATGAACATGCGGTCGCCGATCAGCCAGATTTCGAGCGACTCGACTCCGTCGGCACGGATCGCGGCATTCACCGCGGCGGGCGGCCCGCCGGGCTCGTGCCAGCGGCGATAGGCGGCGATCAGGCCGGGATCGTCGTGCAGATCGACGGCAAAGCAGCGGCGGACGATTGGCATTCTACGATTCTCCGGAACGTCGATTGACGCGTTGCGCCATCCTGCCCTAAACATCATACATCGTACAATATGATGATGGAGCGGGATGGTGCCAAGGCTCTATGGCGAGACCCTTAACCGGCGCGACCTTGCCGCGCGATCGGGTTCGCTTTCGCAATTCGCGGGCGTGCGTCTGTCGACGCTGGGCGACGGGGTCGAGCGCGGGGTGCGGCAACTGGAGTTCCGCACCGGATCGGGCCTGCGTTTCACGGTGCTGGTCGATCGCGCGATGGACATCGCCGAGTGCGAGCATAATGGCCGCGCGGTCGGCTGGCATTCGCCCTCGGGCTTCCGCCACCCCGGGCTGCACGATTATGAGGGCGAGGGCGGCCTTGGCTGGTTCCGCTCGATGTCGGGCCTGCTCGTCACTTGCGGCCTCGACCATGTCCTGTTCATGCACGACGATCCCGCCGGCCATTATCATTACGGCCCGCGCGAGAAGGTGTCCTCCTCGCTCCACGGCCGCATCGGCACCATCCCCGCGCGGCTGACCGGCTATGGCGAAAGCTGGGAGGGCGAGCGCTGCGTCCTCTGGGCCGAGGGGGTTGTCCAGCAATCGACCGTGTTCGGCGAAGACCTTCATCTCATCCGCCGGATCGAGGCGGATGTCGGCGGCGACGAGATCAGGCTGCACGATCGCGTGGTCAATCACGGCTTCTACCGCACCCCGCACATGTACTGCTACCATATCAACGTCAGCCATCCGGTGGTGGCCGAAGGCTCGCGCTACGTCGCGCCGGTCCGGGACGTGATCTGGGCCGCGCATCAGGACAAGTATCGCGACCAGAATACGGGTTACCGCACCCTCCCCGCGCCGATCGTCAATTTCCACGAGCAGGTGTGGCAGCACGACATGGCTGCCGATGCAGACGGCAAGGTCAATGTCGCGCTGGTCAACGAGGCGCTCGGCTTCGGGTTCGAGGTCGAGACGCGCAAGGACCAGTTCCCCGCCATGTACGAGTGGCAGAATCTGCACGCCGGCCATTACGCCGTGGGGATCGAGCCTTCGACCAACCATGTCATGGGCAAGGATTTCGCGCGCGAGCGTGGCGAGCTGATCTGGCTCGAGCATGGCGAGGCGCGGCGCTACGACAGCGTCTTCCGTATCCTCCCCGATGCCGAAGCCGTCGCCGACGCCGTGCAGCGGATCGAGGGCGTAGCGCTCCAGCCCGCCGAAGACTATCCCGTGCCCTCGGGCAATTTCCCGCCGATCGGGGGCGCCAAGTGAAGGGCCGCACGGTTCTTTACACCGGGGCGGCCGGCGGCCTTGGCCTCGACACGACATTGCTGCTGATCGAGCGCGGCGCGACGGTGGTCGCGATCGACCATGATCTCGCCAAGGTCGAGGCGCTCGAGGCGGCGGCACGCGGGAAGGGGCCGGGGAGGCTGATCGTCTCGACGGCGGATCTCGCCGATCTCGACCGGCTGCGCGTCACGCTCGACATCCTGATCGAGGAAACCGGCGGGTTCGATGTCGTCATCAACAATGCCGCAATCTACCCGTCCAAGCCGTTCGAGGACTATTCGATCGCGGAGCATCAGGCGATCCAGCGCGTCAATGTCGACGCGGGCATCGTCGCGGTGCAGGCGGCGCTGCCGGGGATGCAGGCAAAGGGATTTGGTCGCATCATCAACGTCTCAAGCATCACCATTTCGGGCGGCTGGGCCAACCTCTCGCCCTATGTGGCCTCGAAGATGGCGCTGGTCGGCCTCACCCGTGCGTGGGCGCGCGAATTCGGCGCCTGGGGCGTCACCGTCAACGCGATCGCGCCCGGCGCCTTCCCGACCGACGCCGAGAAGATCCATCCCGACCCCGAGGGCTATAACCGCATGGTGCTCGACGCCCAGTCGATCAAGCGCCGCGGCACCGCCCGCGACATCGCCAACGCCATCGCCTTTTTCGCGAGCGACGAGTCCGGTTTCGTCACCGGCCAGACGCTGCACGTCAATGGCGGCTGGACCATGAACTGAGGAAGACGACGTGACCAATATCCTGAGCGGCATCCGCGTGCTCGACTGCTCGATCGCGATGGCAGGACCGTTCGCGGCGCAGCGCATGGGCGACATGGGCGCCGACGTGGTCAAGGTCGAGCCGACCAGCGGCGAATGGCAGCGTCACGCCTCTGCCGGCGGTGCCAACGGCAACAAGATCAACGTCTCGTTCCTCTCGCTCAACCGCAACAAGCGCAGCCTCGCGGTCGATCTCAAGGCGCCTGAGGGCAAGGCGCTGCTGCTCGAACTGGTCAAGGATGCCGACGTGTTCCTCCAGAACTATCGTCCCGGCGTCGCCGAGCGGCTGGGTGTCGATTATGCGACGCTCAGCGCGATCAACCCGAGTCTCGTTTACGTCTCGATGTCCGGCTATGGCGAGGACGGGCCTTACCGCAATTATCCCGGCCAGGATCTGCTGCTCCAGGGCATGTCGGGCGCGATGATGTCGACGGGGGCGGAGGGCGCGCCGCCGTCCGCCGCGGGCCAGTATCTGGTCGATGCGGTCACCGCCTATTCGGCGTTCGAGGGCGCATTGGCGGCGTTGTTCCACCGCGAGCGGACGGGCGAGGGCCAGCTGGTGCAGGTCAACATGCTCGACGCGATCACCACGATTCAGATGCAGGAATTGTCGGTGTTCACAGTGGGCGAGAAGCCGCAAGCGCGATCGGCCGAGCCGCACGCGCATAGCTATATCCGTGCGCCGTACGGCGTTTTCGCGACCGCTGACGGTTACATCACCGTCGCCATGGCCTCGCTCAAGAAGCTCGGCGAGCTGTTCGAGGACAGCTTCTTCGAGGGCCTCGACGACGAGCGCGACAGCTGGGCACTGCGCGACCAGATCTTTGCCAAGGTCCGGGAACACCTGCCCGCGCGTACCAGTGCGCAATGGCTCGAAGCGATGCGCGCGCGCGATATCTGGGCCGGCCCGGTCTACGGTTATGCCGATCTGGTCGAGGATCCCCAGATCAAACACAACGGTACCTTTGTCGAATATGACCATCCGACCGAGGGGCGGGTGAAGGCGCCGGGCTTCCCGATCCGCTTCTCCAAGACGCCTTCGACCGTCGCGCGCGGCGCGCCGCTGGTCGGCGAACACAGTCGCGAGCTGCTGCGCGAGGCGGGTCTGGATGGGAAGGCGATCGAGGCGCTGATCGAATCGGGCGTGGTGCGCCAGCACGCATGAGCATGCCACATTATCGCGGCCTGACCTGGGATCATCCGCGCGGCTACAATGCGCTTGCGGCCGCTGCGGCGCAGGCGGACGGCATCGCGCTGCGGTGGGACAAGCATCCGCTGGAAGGGTTCGAATCGCACCCGATCGGCGACTTGTGCGCGCGCTATGATCTGGTGGTGCTCGATCATCCGCATGTCGGTGAAGCGGTTGCGGCGGATTGCCTGATCCCGATCGAGGATCTGTTCGGGGCGGACGCGATTGCGGCATGGCGCGCTGCGGTCGCCGGGCCGTCGCTCTCCAGCTATCACTATGCCGGCAGGCATTGGGCGCTTCCCCTCGACGCGGCGACCCAGGTGATGGCTTATCGGCGCGAAACGGTGTCGCTGCCGCCGCTTGAATGGGCGCAGCTGCCCGCCTTTGCCGCGGATCACGCCGTTGCGCTGTCGCTCGCCGGGCCGCACGCGATCCTGAGTTTCCAGTCGATCTGCGGTGCGCTCGCTTTCGATCCCGCCGTGCCGCGCGACACCTTCATGGACCGCGCCATCGCGCGCGAGGCCTATGCACTGATGGCCGCGCTGACCGGCGACGTCACCCGTCGCGCACGCGACCTCAACCCGATCGCGATGCTCGGCGCAATCGAGCGCGGCGAGGGGATCGACCTCTGCCCGCTGATCTATGGCTATGTGAACTATGCGACCCGCGGCGTCGGTTTCACGAACGCACCCGCCGGTCCGGACGGCCGCATCGGATCGACGCTGGGCGGCACCGGGATCGGCGTGTCGAAGCGCTGCACCGTCACCCTTGAACTGATCGATCATCTGCGCTGGCTGATGTCGGAGCCGGTCCAGCGCGGCTTCATTCCGCAGCATGAGGGACAGCCCGCGCTGCGCTCGGCCTGGACCGACGATGCGATCAACGCCGCGACCGGCGGCTTCTTCGCCGCGACGCTAGCCACGGTCGAATCCGCGCTGCTGCGTCCCCGGCACGACGGCGCAATCGCCTTCCAGACGGCTGCCTCGACGCGGCTGCGCGCGGGCCTGCTCGACGGCGATGCCGCCAATGCGGTCCTCGACGACCTCGAAACCTTCTATCGCAGCCACCACCCGGCCGGAGCCGAGACATGACCGACGACCTGCTGTTCACGGTGGCCGACCATGTCGCCACCATCACCCTCAACCGGCCCGCCAAGCTCAATGCGCTGACGCCCGAAATGGCCGCCGCGCTGATCGCCTCGGTGAGCGCGTGCAATAGCAGCGACGCGGTGCGCTGTGTCGTCATCACCGGCGCGGGCGAGAAGGCCTTCTCCGCCGGATCGGACATCACCACGCTCGACGGCTATGCGACTCCGTGGGATTTCCGCAATCGCGACGATTACTGTGACGCGCTGCGTGCCTGCCGCAAGCCGGTGGTGGCCGCCATCAACGGCTATGCGCTCGGTGGCGGGCTGGAGACGGCGATGGCCGCCGACATCCGCATCGCCAGCACCAACGCCCGCTTCGCCGCGCCGGAGATCAAGCTGGGCTGGATCGGCGGCGGCGGCATGGCGGCGGGCCTCACCTATTCGATGGGCGCCTCCAACGCGGCGCTGATGCTGTTCACCGGCGACATGATCGATGCGGAGAAGGCGCTGGCCTGGGGACTGGTGAGCGAGGTCGTCGCGCCCGACGCGCTGCTCGCCCGCGCGCAGGAGATTGCGCGCACGATCGCTTCGCGCGCACCGATCGCGGCGGAGACCGCCAAGCTCAACCTGCGCGCGGCGCATACGATGCCGTGGGATAAGGCGATCGAATATGAGCGCGACCTGCAGGCGATCTGCTTCGCCACCGACGACGCGAAGGAGGGCCGCGCCGCCTTTGCCGAGAAGCGTGCGCCCGTCTTCCGCCGGCGCTAGTCTGGCGCAATGACCAGGCCCCGCATCCTCCTCACCCGCCGCTGGCCCGAAGCGGTGGAGGCGCGCCTCGCCGCCCGCTATGACGTGACGCGCAACGAGACCGACATGTCGATGGACGCCGCCGCGCTGGCACAGGCGATGCGCGAGCATGATGCGCTCTGCCCGACCGTGACCGACAGGATCACCCGCGACGTCATCCTGACCGAAGGCCGCCGCGCGCGCATCATCGGCAACTACGGCGCCGGGTTCGAGCATATCGATCTCGACGCCGCGCGCGAGGCGGGGATTGCCGTCACCAACACCCCCGACGTGCTGACGGACGCCACCGCCGACATCGCGATGACGCTGATCCTGATGGCGACGCGCCGCGCGGGCGAGGGGGAGCGGGAGCTGCGCGCGGGTGAGTGGACCGGCTGGCGCCCGACCCATCTGCTCGGCCGGTCGCTGCGCGGCAAAGTGCTCGGGCTGGTCGGCTATGGCCGCATTGCCCGCGCCGTGGCCGATCGCGCGAAAGCGTTCGGGATGAAGATCGCCGTCCATAGCCGCAGCCGCGCCGAAGACGTGCCAGAGACGGACTATCATGCGTCGCTCCAAAGCCTGTTGAGCATTGCGGATGTGGTCTCGCTCCATGCGCCGGGCGGCGCCGCGACCCGTCACATGATCGACGCCGCCGCGCTTTCCGCAATGAAGCGAGACGCAGTGCTGGTGAACACCGGCCGCGGAACCTTGATCGACGAAGCCGCGCTGGCGGAAGCACTGAAGGTCGGCACGATCGCTGCCGCCGGCCTCGACGTGTACGAACGCGAGCCGGCGGTCGAGGCGGCGCTGATCGACCTTCCCAACGCCGTGCTGCTCCCGCACTTCGGCTCGGCGACGCTGGAGACGCGCGAGGCGATGGGGATGAAGGTCGCCGACAATCTCGACGCCTTCTTCGCCGGGCACGAACCGTTTGACCGCGTCGCTTGAGATTGTCGCCCGCGCGGCCAGAGGCTGGCTCGGCCCGCGCCCGCTGATCCTGGGCATCTGCGGGTCGCAGGGCAGCGGCAAGTCGACCCTCGCACGCGGTCTGGTCGATGCGCTCGGCGTGCGCGCCGCCACGCTCTCGCTCGACGATCTCTATCTGGACAAAGCGGCGCGGGCAGCGTTGGCACGCGATATCCACCCGCTGCTCGCCACGCGCGGCGTGCCGCTGACGCACGACGTTGCACTCGGCCGTTCGATCCTCGACGCGGTCAGGGCGGGGCAACCCGTGCGCCTGCCGCGCTTCGACAAGGCCAGCGACGAGCCGCTTGCGCAAGCGCAGTGGGAAGCAATCGATGCCCCGCTCGACCTGCTGATCTTCGAAGGCTGGTGCGTCGGTGCCCACGCACAGCCCGCAGCGGACCTCATCGCGCCCGTCAACGATCTCGAGCGTGCCGAAGATCCGGACGGGCTCTGGCGCCGCGCGGTGAACGCCGCGCTCGCCGGTCCCTATCAGGCACTGTTCGCGCGTCTCGACCGGCTGGTGCTTCTCGCCGCGCCGGATTTCGACGTGGTGCGCGGCTGGCGGGCGCAGCAGGAGGCGGCCCTGCGCGCCAGCCTCGACGAGCAGGGCCGCGATCCTGCGCTGGCGATGAGCGACATGCAGATCGCGCGTTTCATCCAGCATTATGAGCGGATCACCCGGGCGATCCTGCAGGAGATGCCGGGCCGTGCCGATCTGGCGCTTCCTCTCGGTCCTGATCGCGAGTTGATCGGTAAAACCTGACTTACGGCTTGTGATCCCAGTCCCGCTAATTCATCATATGATAGACAACGACAGGAGAGGGTTATTGCTCAGGGAACGGGCCGAATTCAGCCGCAGGACGGCATTGCTGGGCGCCGGCGCCGCATTCGCTGCCAGCGCGATCCCCGTCCGTGCGACCGGATCGCTCACCGGCTTCCACAATGTCCGCGATTATGGCGCGAAGGGTGATGGCAGGGCGATCGATTCCCCTGCCTTCAACCGCGCGATCGAGGCGGCGAGCGCGAAGGGCGGCGGCACGATCGTGGTGCCGCCCGGACGCTATCTCTGCTTCTCGATCCGTTTGAAGAGCCACATCACGCTCGTCCTCAGCCCCGGATCGGTGATCGAGGCGGCGAACCCGAAGAAGCACAAGGGACTGTACGACCTGCCCGAGGGCGTGTTCGAGGAGCAGCTGGTCGATTACGGACTGGCGCATTTCCACAACAGCCTGATCTATGGCGACGGGGTCAGCGATATCGCGATCATCGGCCAGGGGCTGATCCATGGCCTCGGCCTCGACCGCGAAGGCCCGCCGCCGCGCTGGCACGGGATCGAGGGCTGGAAATCGCCCGCCGAACAGGGCCTCAGCGCCGACGCCGCGCGCCGCGCGATCCCGCTCGAGATGGAGTATGAAGGCCGCGGCAACAAGGCGATCGGGCTGACCCGCTGCCGCAATGTGCTGCTCAAGGATTTCTCGATCCTGCAGGGCGGGCACTTCGCCTGCTACGTGCTGGGCTGCACCAATGTTCGCATCGACGGACTGACGATCGACACCGACCGCGATGGCATCGACATCGACTGCTGTCGTGACGCGCGCGTCACCAATTGCGTGGTCAACGCACCCAAGGACGACGCGATCGTCTTGAAGAGCAGCTTCGCGCTCCAGCGTCCGGTGTTCTGCGAGGACGTGCAGGTGATCGGCTGCAAGACCAGCGGCTATCTGCTCGGCTCCGTGCTCGACGGCACCTATCGCAAATCGCCCTATCTCGCCCCCGACAAGGTCGGCGTGCTCGGCCGGATCAAGCTCGGCACCGACAGCGCGACCGGCTTCCGCAACATCCTCATCGCCGACTGCATATGCGAGAACAGCCGCGGCCTTCAGCTCGGCGCGATCGACGGCGGGGTGCTGGAGGACGTCACCTTCCGCGACGTCAACTTGGTCAATCCGGTCAACCATCCGATCTTCCTGCGCCTGTCCGCGCGCAACCGCGCGCCAAAGGGAGCGGGCGTGGCGAAGGTCCGCCGGGTGCGCTTCACCGGCATCCAGGTCTCGGGTGCGCGGGCCGAATATCCGTGCGGCGTGGTCGGCATCCCCGACGGGATCATCGAGGATGTGAGTTTTCGCGGCGTCGATGTCGCCGCGGCGGGCGGCGGTACCGAAGCCGATGCGAACCGCGTGGTGCCCGAGCGCCGCAACTCCAGTCTCGAGCCGAGCTTCATGGGCACCTTGCCCGCGCACGGCCTCTATGCGCGACACGTCCGTAATCTGAGCGTCACCGATTGCGGCTTCGACACCGCAGCGCCAGATGCGCGGCCTTCGGTCGTACTGGAAAGTGTCGATGGCGCGGTGGTGGATCGTCTCGCCTCGCCCAAGCCGCGCGATGCCGCGGTGCGCACCGGCGCGGGCAGCCGCAACATCGCGATCGGATCGGTCCGGGCCTTCAGCGCGACGAGACCGTGATGCGCTGCCCGCTGTGGCGAGGCTGTACGACGCGATGAGCGTGGCACCGCGCGGCGATCATCCACCGCGCTGTGCCGCGACCCAGCGGTCGATCATCGATTCGAGAACCGAAACCGGCATCGCGCCTGCCGCCAGTGCGGTGTCGTGGAAGGCACGGATGTCGAACTTGTCGCCCAGTGCCTTGTGTGCCTTCTCACGGATCGCCACCCAGCGCGTCTGGCCGACCATGTAGCTGGTCGCCTGTCCCGGCCACACGCAATAGCGCTCCACTTCGGTGATGTTGCCGCGCTCGGGCGTGCCGAGCGCATCGTTCATATACTGGATCGCCTTCTCGCGGCTCCAGCGCATGTGATGCAGCCCGGTATCGACCACGAGGCGCGCCGCACGGAACATATAGGATTGGAGATAGCCGAGCCGTCCGAACGGATCGTCGGCATAGGCGCCCATCTCATCTGCAAGCTGCTCGGCATAGAGGCCCCAGCCCTCAGTATAGACCGAGTAGACGGGCAGGCGCCGAAGCCGGGGAATCCCCGCCGCTTCCTGTGCCAGTGCGATCTGGTGGTGATGCCCTGGGGTCGCCTCGTGATAGGTCAGCGTCGGCAGTGTCCAGCGCGGGTTCTCGGCAGTGTCGCGCAGGTTGATGTAATAGGCGCCCGGTCGCGATCCGTCGGCGGAGGGGATCTGGTAGTAGCCCGCGGTCGCACCAGCCTCGATCTCCGGCGGGACACGGCGGATCTCGACAAGCGTTTTGGGCAGCCGACCGAACATCTCGGGCAGGCGGCGTTGCATCTCGACGATCTGGGCGTTGAGCTCGGCGATCAGCTTCGCCTTGCCGGCGTCGGTGTTGGGATAGATGAAGCGCGGGTCCTTGCCCAGCGCGCGCAGACGCTGCGCGACGCTGCCTTCGGTCATCCCCTGCGCGCGAAGGATCGCGTCGGCGCGGGCGGTGAGGTCAGCCATCTTCTCCAGCCCCAGCTGGTGAACCTCCTGCGGCTTCATCCCGGTCGTCGTCGCGTAGCGCAGCGCATAGTCATAGTAATCGGCACCCTGCGGCAGCCGCCACACGCCCGCATCGTGCGTGGCGCGCGGGCGCACCCGGCGCAGCTCGGCGATCTGGCGCTGCATCGCCGGATAGATGTCGCCGCTCACGATCTTCGCGCAACGCGTTGCCCAGTCGCCGGGGATCGCCTGGGTCTTCCTGGTCAGGTTGGTGACCAGGATGTTGGCCTCCGGCGCGGGGGCTGCGACCCGGGCATAGACCTCCAGCGTCCGGTCGATCACGAAATCGGGCGGAATGACGCCCGCGACATGATCGGTTTGGATTCGCCCGGTCTCGTTGTCGAGCTGTTTGGCAAAGTCCCGACAGCGGGCCAGATAGGCCTCGGCATCCGCCGCATTGGCGATGCTGTGCTGGTTGGTCAGGAAATCGGGGATCGAGCGGTAGATGCCGCTCAGCTGAGTCACCGGATGCGGCTCGGGCCAGCTGTGCAGGCCATAGCTGAACGTGTCGTACGCCTTGACGAAACTCTGCCAGGGGCCTTGGAAGGTCTCATAGTTGACCAGGTCCATGCCCGACAATTTTGACGGATCGATCGTGGCGAGCTGCTTCAGCCCCTCGCGATACAAATCGTGCTGGCGGCGGATGCCAGCGGGGCTGCGGTCGGTCAGCTTCGATTTGGCGCCGGCATAGGCGCCCTTGTCGAGCCCCAGCGCGGTGCAGAATTCAGGATCGGTCTCGAGCAGCCGGTCGTACAGTTTCTCGTAGATCGCCGTCAGCCGCGTGCCCTCCTCGCTCTGGCTTTCGCGCGCGCGGACGGCGGGCGCGAGCGCCGGGAGCAGCGCGGTGGCGATCAGGGTGCGGCGGTCGATCATGCGTCGGGGCTCCGTGCGAGAGGGGGATGGGTCGATCCCTACGGGGCCGCACCTGCGCCGGTATTGAACCCATTTGACCTACGCCGCCATCCGCCGGGGGTCAGGCCGGTCAACATCGTGACTGCCCGCGTCATATGCGCCTGGTCGGCATAGCCGAGTTGCTGGGCCACCGCCGCGAATGGCGTGTCGGTCCCGCGCAGAGCCGAAACCGCGGCCCGGGCACAGGCGTTCGCGCGATAGGCCTTGGGCGTGCAGCCATAGGCGAGGCGGAAGCCTCGACTTAGCGTTTCCTGTCGCACCCCCGCTTGCTCGGCCCATTGACCGAGCGGGATGTCGCGCATCGCGCGCAGATCGGCGGCGAGTGCATCGGGCCAATCCAGCGGTGCTGCGGTGCATGAGGCGAACTGGCCGGCAAGCGACGCCTGGGCTTCGCCAAGGTCGCGTTCGGCGAGGCGGACCAGCAGATCGGGGTCGGCAACCCGACCGCGCATCGTCCGCGACTGCGAAAGGGCGTGCGGCACCGGCAGCACCAGCACTTCGGCCCCCCGGTGATCGAACCGGTCGAGGTGCGATTCGAACGCATGATGGATCAGCACGTCGCCAGGCCGGACATTCCACCGGCCTTCGTCGCCGGCCTCCTGATAGCCGCCTGACAGCACCACCGCGACGAACGGGTCGTCATGGCAGTGGCGCTCGCGCAATTCGTTCGCGTGGTGACGCAGTCGTCCGATCGGCGCTTCGGCAAAGCTGCACAGGAAACCCATCTCCCCTGTCTAGGACGGCAGCGCCCGCGCCGTCCATCGGGTCGCTGCTGCCTCAGTCCCGCGGTCCCGCTTCCTCGATCACCTTGCGCGCCTCGGCCGGCCAGTCGCGGTCGGGGACGAGGAAGTTGCCCCGCGCGTCGTTGCCGATCTCGGGCAGCCAGCGCCCGCCGGTCGACATCGAATTGTGCCAGTTGCCGGACGCCTTGTTGTCGGTCGAGATCCGGCGCCGGAACATACCCCCTGCGGTGTTGATGTTGAGCCACTTGCCCCCGGTCTCGACGACGTTGCCGGTCACGGTGAAGTGCTTGCTGCCCTCGTCCAGATAGATGCCGATCCGGTTCGAGATGTCGAAGATGTGGTTGTTGCGGATGATCGAATTGGGGTTGGCCGACAGATTGTAGATCGCGCCGCCATCCTCGTACCACAGCTTCACGCCATGGATGCGGTTGCCCTCGACCAGCGTGTTGCGCAGCGTCGTCGGCGTCGTGAATTTCGGATTGTGGACGTAGCCCTTCTGCTTCTCGTCGTAATTCGGGTTGCCGCCCGCATCGTTATAGCCCCAGCCCCAGCCGACCGCGATCGCGTCGTAGGGCGCGTCGCTGATGTCATTGTGCCGGATCGTCGCGCCGTCGATGTACGTCGTCAGGATCGCGGCATTGTCCTTATAGTCCTGGCTGACCGTGACGACCGTGTTGTCCTCGATCACGAGGTTGCGGTTGATCAGCCTGGGGTCGGAGGGGTGATGCGCGTCGGTTCGTACGCCGCCTGCCATGATCGCGCCGCCCGCCAGGATCGAGAAGCGGTTGCGCGAAACCCGGATGCCGTCGGTCGCAAGCCCGACGCCGGTCAGGTGCGCGGTCGGCTCGTTGCCGATCCCGAGCGCGATCTGGCCGAGCTGAGTGAAATTGTTGCCCTCGAAGCTTACCTCGCGCGCCGCCGACACCTGCACCGCGGCGGGCATCTGGTGCCATTTGAGGCGCATCGATTCGAATTCGACGCAGCCCCAGCCGCATTTCTCCCACGCATCCTTGGGCCGGATGGGCGAGACGTCGCTGAGATAGGCACCGCTCTGCTGGTTGGCATAGCCGGTTGGCTTGCTCGGCCCCATCCATGAGGTGTGCGCGAAGGTGAGGCCGCGGAAGCTGAGGCGCTCGACCGGCGCCGCGGGCGTGCCGCTGATCGAAACCAGCGTCTCCAGCGTCGGCACCACCACCTTCAGATCCTTGATGTCCTCGTCGATCCCCGTGCGCAGGTAGAGCTTGCCCGCCTCGGGCTCGATCACCCATTGGTGATAGCGCGCATGCCAGTCGTTGGTCTTGCCGATGAACTCGAGCGCGTTGACCAGGAACAGCCGCGAATCATCGGGGAAGATCGGCTTGCTGACGGTGTCATAGCCCCAGGTGTTGTTGTCCCATGCCGGCTGCTGCATCGTCACGGTGGTGCCGCTGATCGACTTCACCGGCGAGTAGCGGTCGGTGAAGAAGCCGGTCGCCTCTAGTTCGAGCCGGTCGGGCCGGGCGAGCTTGCCGATATAGCCATACTTGGGATTGGTGATCTCGAACCCGTTGGGGCCGAACTTCACGTCGGAGGCGCGCAATTCGATCCACGGGCGTTCCGCGACGGTGCCGTTGACCCAGATCTGGCGCGTGTCGAGCCCCTTGGGGGTCGCGGCGACATAGATGCGGCGCTCTTCGTCGTAGGAGGCAAAGCCGGTGACCTCGATCCCCGACGAGATGACCGGCTTGGCGCCCTCGGCGGCGCGCCACTCGACCTTCTTGCCGTTCAACCCACCATCGGCACGGCGGAAGATCAGCGGCTTGGTCAGTGTGTAGGTGCCGCCGGCGAGCAGGACGGTGACGTCGCCCTTTGCGTTACTTGCGCGCACCAGCGTCTGCGCGCGTTCCAATGTGCGGACGGGCTTGGCCACAGTTCCCGGATTGCGGTCATCGCCACCCGGCGCGACATGCACCGTCACCTGCGCAAAGGCTGAGGTTGCGGTGAGCAGCGCGGCAGCCAACGTGAGGCGATGAACGGCTTTGGCAATCATCTGGGCACTCTCCTAACGTCCGTCACCCCGGCCCTGTGCCGGGGTCCACTATGCCGCGCTGGTCAGGCTTTACGCCTCTTGCCCTATCCCTGGCATCCCGGTGGACCCCGGCACAGGGCCGGGGTGACGGGGCGGGGCAGGATCCAGCGGGCCGATCCCGATTCAGTTCACCCAGCCGCCGTCGATCACGTTGACGGTGCCGGTAGTAAACGCGCTTTCGTCGCTGGCGAGATAGACGGCCAGTGCCGCCAGCTCGCTCGTCCGGCCGAATCGGCCCATCGCCTGACGCGCGGTAAATTCCGCGTACGCCTTCTCGAAATCGCCGGTGTCGTGTAGCCGCTGGATCAGCGAGGGGGTCTCGACCGTGCCGGGGCAGATCGCGTTGCAGCGAATGCCCTTGGTCACATAGTCGATCGCCACCGACTTGGTCAGGCCGATCACCGCCGCCTTGGTCGCGCCATAGGCAAAGCGGTTGGGCACCGCCTTGATGCTCGAGCAGACCGACGACATGTTGATGATCGATCCCCCGCCGCGCGCGATCATGTGGGGCAGCACGGCGCGGATCATCCGGTATTGCGCGGTGACGTTGAGCGACTGGGAAAACTCCCACGCATCCTCGTCGCAATCCAGGATCGTGCCGGCATGGACGAAGCCCGCGCAATTGTAGAGCACGTTGAGCTCGGGAAATTCGGCGGCGATCGCCGCAACCGCGTCCTTGCTGGTCACGTCGAGCTGGCGCGTCTCGGCGCCCTCCAGTCCGTCGAGCGCCTCGGCGCGGACATCGGTGGCGATCACCCGCGCGCCTTCGCGCACGAACGCCTCGACAGTGGCCCGGCCGATGCCCTGGCCCGCCGCGGTCACCAGTGCGATCTTGCCTTCGAGACGGCCCATAAACTCTCCAATGGGTTGATTTGTGGCGTAGACAACGCCGTTCGTATTCGTATGATGAATTATGTTTGAGCATCATGCAAGCATCGATCGCCGCTCGACCCTCGGGCTGCTGGCTCTCCTCTTCGGCGCGCCCGCCGCGGCGCAGGTCGCGCTCGACGGGCATGGCGTCGAGGACATCCGCAAGCATGGCGCACGCGGCGACGGCCGCACGATCGACAGCCCGGCGATCAACCGCGCGGTGCAGGCAGCGGCCGGGCGCGGCGGGGGCGTCGTGCTGGTGCCGCCGGGCCGGTATCTCAGCTTCTCGATCCGCCTGCTCGACAATGTCACGCTGGCATTGTCGGCTGGCGCGGTGATCGAGGCGGCCGATCCCGACATCCACGGGCGCAATTACGATCCGCCCGAAAACTATATGGAAGAGCAGTTCCAGGATTTCGGGATCACGCATGTTCACAACAGTTTGATCTATGCCGATGGGGCGTCGAACATCGGCGTGATCGGACCGGGAATGCTGCACGGCCTGGGCCTTGATCGCGAAGGGCCGGGGGACCGCTGGTGGAAGCGCGACAACTGGCAGTCGGCAAAGGCGCTCGGCATCAGCCCGAAGGAATTCATGCTGCGCGACGAGAAGGAAGCCGCGCAGGTGGGGCGCGCCAACAAGACCGTCGGGCTGATGAACTGCCGCAACGTCCGGCTCAGGGATTTCACTATCCTGCAGGCCGGGCATTTCGGGATCATCGCGCATGGCTGCACCAACATGGCGCTGGACGGGATCGTCATCGACACCGATCGCGACGGGATCGACATCGATTGCTGCCGCGACGTGCGCGTCACCAACTGCACCGTCAACGCGCCCAAGGACGATGCGATCGTGCTCAAGAGCAGCTATGCGCTGGGCCGCAAGACGATGTGCGAGGACATATTGGTCCAGGGCTGCAAGACCAGCGGCTATTTGATGGGTTCGCTGCTCGACGGCACCTATCGCCCGTCCGACTATGGCTCGCCCGACGGCAACGGCGTGCTGGGCCGGATCAAGATGGGGACCGAGACCAATGGCGGCTTCCGCAATGTGCGCATCGCCGACTGTATCTGCACCAACAGCCGCGGCATCCTGATCGGCATCGTCGATGGCGGGCTGATGGAGGATGTGGTGGTGAGCGGCATCACGCTGCGCGATCCCGTCAATCATCCGCTGTTCGTCCACCACGCCGCGCGGATGCGCGCGCCCAGGGGCACGCCGGTCGGCAAGATCCGCCGGGTGCGGTTCGAGAATGTGCAGGTGTCTGGCGCCGATCCGCGCGAACCGTGCGGGGTCGAGGGTTTTGCCGACGGCCCGGTCGAGGATGTGAGCTTCGTCGGGATCGACGTGACCTCGCCCGGCGGCGGCACTGCGGCGGACGCGGCGCGCGAGCCCGAATATCGCCGCGAGACCAGCCTTGAGGTGAGCTACCTCAAGACGCTGCCCGCGCACGGCTTCTGGGCACGCCACGCCAAGCGGCTGACGATCCGTGACTGCCGCTTCGCGGTGGAGAAGCCCGATGCACGGCCGACCGTCGCCCTGCGCAACGTCGAGGGGGCGCTGATCGACGGCCTCGTCTCCAGCAAGCCGCGCGATGCGGCGGTGTCGGCAAAGGACAGCAGCGGGATCGCACTCGGCGCGGTACAGACGCTCGCATGATGGAGCGCCTGACCAATTTGGGCCAGCTCGCTTTCGGCGCGGCATCGATCGGTAACCTGTATCGTGCGGTGCCCGAAGCTCAGGCGCGCGACGTGGTGGCGCGAGCATGGGATGCGGGCGTCCGCACCTTCGACACCGCCCCGCACTACGGATTTGGCCTGAGCGAAAAAAGGTTGGGCGCGGCGCTCGCCGAGCTGGATCCGGCGCAGAGCGCGATCGTCTCGACCAAGATCGGGCGGCGGCTCGATCCGCGGCCGGATGCCGATCTGTCGGCGATGCGCCAGGCCTTCGTTTCGCCCGAGCCGTACGAAAGCGTGTTCGACTACAGCTATGATGCAGTGATGCGCTCGTACGAGGGCAGTCTGAAGCGGTTGCGCCGCGATCGGATCGACATCCTCTATGCGCACGATATCGGGGTCTTCGCGCATGGCGCCGCGCATCCGAGGCGGTTCGCCGAGTTCATGGGCGGCGGCTATCGCGCGATGCTCAAGCTACGCGATTCGGGCGCGGTCGGGGCGATCGGCATTGGCGTCAACGAAGTCGCGGTGTGTATCGAGATGCTGGGGGCCGGGGAGATCGATCTGATCATGCTCGCAGGCCGCTACACCCTGCTCGAACAGGATCCGCTCGACGATCTGCTCCCGCTCTGCGCGCGGCGCGGCGTGCGGCTGGTGATCGCCGGACCGTATAATAGCGGCATCCTCGCCAAGGGGGTACGCCACGGCGGCGCCATTCCCAATTTCAACTACGAGCCTGCGCCCCCCGCGATCCTCGAACGGGTTGGCGCGATCGAGGATGTCTGTGCGAAGCATGGCGTGCCGCTGGCCGCGGCCGCGCTGCAATTCCCGCTCGCGCATCCGCAGGTCGCGTCCGTGGTGCCGGGGATGGGGTCGGTGCGTCAGGTCGATGATGCGCTGGCGCTGATGGCGCGGGTGATTCCCGTGACGCTGTGGGAAGAGCTTCGCGACGCGGGCCTGATCCGCCGGGACGCACCGCTTCCCCAATGACAGTCACCCCCGCACAAGCAGGGGTCCCTCCCCATGAAGCGAATCACTTGCCGCACGGGCCCCAGCTTGCGCTGGGGCGACGGCGTATCCTCAACCCTTGCGGGTGGTCTCGAACAGGAACCAGGCGCGCTCCTCGGCCTGATCGGTCCATTCGTCCAGGATGCCGCTGGTCGCATTGTCCTTGGCCTCGTCGACGATCTCCTTGGCCTCGCGCAACAGCGCGATCAGCTTGAGATTGTCCTCGCGCAGCTCGGCCAGCATCTCCTCGGGCGCGACGAAGTCCTTGTCATTGTCCTTGATCGTCTGATGGCGCGAGATGTCGCCGACCGAGCGCAGCGTGGCGTTGCCGGTCTTGCGCACGCGCTCCGCGATCACATCGGTGGTCGCGAGGATCTGCGCGGCCTGATCGTCGAGCAGCAGGTGATAGTCGCGGAAATGCGGACCCGAGACGTGCCAGTGGAAGTTCTTGGTCTTGAAATACAGCGCGTAGCTGTCCGCCAGGATACCGTTCAGCGCCTGCGCCACGGTCTTGGTGTCGTTGCGGTTGAGATCGGTCGGGGTCTTCAGCGCGGCGTTCGGGTCGGCCATGATTCGCTCCTGATCGGTTGGGTTCGGCTATGAAACGATCCCCTGCCATATAGGCTCCGTTGTTGCGCTGCGGAAAGTGCGATCAGGGTAATCGACCGGCTAGATCAGGCGGAGGGCGCCCGCAGCGAGTACGGCACCGAGAGCAAGGCAGATCAGACCGAAACCCACGCGGTACGGGCCGATGGGCAGCTTGCGCCATGCCTTCTCGCCCATCAGCGCCGCAGCGGTGTTCACACCCAGAGCCGCCAGCGTCGCACCGATTGCCGCGAGCACGGGCGCAGGCTCCTGCGCGGCGAAGGCGAGGGTGAAGAACTGCGTCGTGTCGCCTGCGGCAAAGATGCCCACGCCGAACAGCGACGTCGCGAACGTTCCGAGCTTCCAGCCCTCAAGCCGATCGGGCGGTTTCAGGCGCCACAGCGCGCCCATCGCTGCGAACCCCAGCGCCAGCGCGAGAAGAAGCTGGCGGGCATTGGGCGTCAGCATCGGTGCGATCAGCATGCCTCCGGTCGCCGCCACGGCATTGCCCGCGGCGTGCGCGAGGAAGGCGGCAAGGGCGACCGTGAAGGGTTTGCCGAACCGGTCGGCCAGGATCGCGACGAGCCAGGGCGATCGGTCCCCCGCCTGCGCCAGCAAGGCGGCGATGAAGGCGGGGACGAGCGAATCCATCAGGCCGTCATATCAGGCGCCGAGGCGGATCGAACAGGCCGCGGTAAAGGCAGCGGCGGTACGCGGATCGTCGCGTCCGCAGCTGACCGCATCGCGCAGCAGCGCCAGACCGTCAGCGATCATCGGTCCGCGCTGCCCTGCGGCAAGCGCCGATTCGAGCGCATGGACCACCGGAAGAGCGGGGGTGATGCCGTTGGCGAGCGCGATTCGCCGGATCGCGTCGAGATCGGCGGCAAGCTCGGCGGTCGCGGCCCGCGCCGCGCGCGCACCGATCGAATCGATTCGCTGACCAAGCTCGTCGGCCAGCACCCAGTTGCGTGCATCGGTCATCGCGGTTCTCCCCCTGCGATCCTTACGGGTGAACGGTGCGCCCGACATGGTTAACGCCCCGCTAATCGGCTCAAAAGCGGACCGCGCGCTTGACATCGCGCCCTCCACGGGGCATGCGCCCCCTCCTGACAGCGGCCTGCCAGCGCGCGGCCGCTTTATTTTTTGAACGAAACTGCAGGATTCGGGCGATGGCCAAGCCGACAACCGTCAAGATTAAGCTCGTCAGCACCGCTGATACCGGCTTCTTCTATGTCACCAAGAAGAACCCGCGCACTCAGACCGAGAAGCTGAGCTTCCGCAAGTACGATCCCGTCGTGCGCAAGCACGTCGAGTTCAAGGAAGCGAAGATCAAGTGATGGCGGCGGCGTAAGCCGCTGCACATCATCCCGGACTCGATCCGGGATCCAGGGCCGCAGGCGATTCGCCGTGCGGCCTTTTACGTTTGCCAGTGCCGACTATCTACAAAAGAGCCTGCACCTCCGCGACAAAGCGCATCACCGAAATCGGCTTGGTGACATAAGCGTTGGCGCCCGCCGCGCGGATTCGCGCCTCGTCCTCCTGTCCGGCATAGGCGGTCACCGCCATCACCGGGATGTCCCTGAGCGCCGGGTCGCCGCGCATCCGCCCGATGATGTCGAGGCCGGAGATGTGCGGCAGCTGGATATCCATCACCACCAGATCGGGGTTGAACGCGCGCGCGGTCGCCACTGCTTCGCGTCCGTCGCGAACGGGCGAGGTCTCGAAGCCGTGCGCGCGCAGCAGGTCGCAGAAAAGTTTGAGGTTGAGTTCGTTGTCCTCGACAACCAGCACCCTTTTTGCCACGCGCAGTCTATCCATCAATGAGGTCGGGCAAGCTCTAGGCGATGCGCGCTGGCGAGACAAATGAGGACGCAACCGCGCTGGCGCTTGCCGCGCTCGGCTGGACGGTGTCCGATGTCGCCCGCGCGCATCGGTTGCTCGACATGACGGGCCTCACGCCCACCGATCTGCGTGCGCGGGCGGGCGAGCCTTCGGTGCTCTCGGCGGTGCTCGGGTTTCTCGAGGCCTATGAACCCGATTTGATCGCCTGTGCCGAAGCGATCGGCGCCCAGCCCGCGGCGCTGGTGGCGGCGCGCGCCAGGCTGGAGATTGCATGAAGCCGCTTCTGATCTGCGATTGCGACGAGGTGCTGCTGCACATGGTGCGGCATTTCAGCGTCTGGCTCGACGAGGCGCATGACGTGGATTTCGACGTGTCGAATCACGATTGGCCCAACGCGATCCGGCATCGTGACGGCAGCGCGCTGACGCATGAGGCGATCTGGGGCTTTCTCGACGGATTCTTCCCGGGCGAGATGGCCCGGCAGACGCTGGTGCCGTACGCCCGCGAGGCGCTGGCGGTGTTGGCGGAGGCTGCCGATATCGTGATCCTGACCAATCTGAAGGATCATTGCCGCGAGCATCGCATCGCCCAGCTCGACTCGCATGGCATTGTCCATCGCGTTGAATGCAATCAGGGCGGCAAGGGCCGGCCCGTGGCGCAGCTGGTTGCGGAACATGGTGCGCAGGTTGCCGTATTCGTCGACGATCTTGCCCAGCATCACGAATCGGTCGCGCGCGCGGCGCCGCATGTGTTCCGGCTGCACATGGTGTCCGAGCCGGCAATGGCGCCGCATGTCCCTGCCGCGCCCTATGCGCATGCCCGGATCGACGACTGGCGCGAAGCGCAGCGCTGGATTTCCGATCGTTTTGCCGCCGGGCAACCGGCAACCGAAGTTGAATCCCTGGGAGATGCTAGATGACTGATGTGCACGCCAAGCTTGCCGAACTCGGCCTGACCCTGCCCGAGGCGGCCGCGCCGGTCGCGGCCTATGTGCCGACCGTGCTGGCGAGCGGGCTGCTCCACATTTCGGGCCAGCTTCCCTTCAAGGATGGCGCGGTGATGACCGGCCGCCTCGGCGAGGATCGCGACGTGGCCTATGGCCAGGAGGCGGCGGAGCGCTGCGCATTGATGCTGGTCGCACAGATCGAGAAGGCGCTGGGCGGATTCGACCGGGTCGAGCGGATCGTCAAGCTCGGCGTATTCGTGAATTCGGCACCCAGCTTCACCGAGCAGCCCCAGGTCGGCAACGGTGCGTCCGAGCTGATGGAAAAGCTGTTCGGCGAGGCTGGCCGCCATGCGCGCGCCGCTGTGGGCGTCGCGGCACTGCCGCGCGGTGCTGCGGTCGAGGTCGATGCGATCGTCGCTGTTCGCTGAAGCCAGCGGCCGACCCCGGCCGTCACAAACGTGACAATCCTGTTGCGCCGCCGCAACATCGGCGGCGCAATTGTCACGGTTCGGCGAAAGGCGATTGTGCAGCGCAGCGGAATGCTGCAAAGACCCCTCAGCAATCGGAAATAGCCGCGCCGGGGTGAAGACCCTGAGCCAAAGGCGGCGTCCCGGTCGCTGGCAGGTTGGGACCACTCGCATTTAGACGAAAGGGATCCCATGCGTTTCAACAAAGCCATTGCCGGCGCTCTGCTGCTGGCGGCCACCGCGACTCCTGCCTTTGCGCAGGAAGAGACCGATGCGCCCGAGGTTGCCGAAGCCTCGCCGCCGTTCAAGCTTTCCGGCGGGGTCACCCTGATCAGTGACTACCGCTTCCGCGGCACCACGCAGACCAACGAGGACCCGGCGGTTCAGGCGACGCTCAACCTCAACCACAGTTCGGGCCTGTATGCGGGCGTCTGGGCATCAACGATCGACGGCGGCCTTGATGGCAGCACGCCTGCGTTGACCGGCTATGGCGATGTCGAGATCGATCTCTATGCGGGCTACACCAAGACGCTGAACAACGGCCTCGGCTTCGATGTCGGTCTGCTCTACTACATGTACGCCGATGGCGCGGCGGGCGTGAACACCGACTTCTTCGAGCCCTATGCCGCGGTCACCTACACGATCGGCCCGGTCTCGACCAAGCTCGGCGCGGCCTATGCCTGGGGCGGACAGGACGGCCTGGCTGGCTTCGACGTCAAGGGCGGCAACGACGACAATCTCTATGTCTATGGCGATGCGTCGGTCGGCATCCCGACCACGCCAATCACGGTCAAGGCGCATCTCGGCTATTCGAGCGGCGCGCTGGGCTCGCTCAACGTGCCGGGCGTGATCGACAACAACTATATGGACTGGAGCGTCGGCGCGGAATGGGTTGGCGGTCCGTTCAAGGGCGGCGTGACCTATGTCGATACCGACATCTCGAACGCCAATGTCGTCGGTATCGGCAAGTTCGCGGAGCGCCGCGGCCGCGGATCGACCGTGCTGGCCTATATCGGCTTCTCATTCTGATCGCTTGAGGAAGGGGGCTTTCCGGCCCTCTTCCGATCGCTGGACATGAAAAGGGCGGCTGCGTCACACGCAGCCGCCCTTGTTCGTTCAGCCGGATTGCGGTCAGTTCTGCGGCGTCGGGCTAGGCGTCGGAGCGGGCGTTACCGGCGCCGGTGCGGCGCCCGTCGCAGTGCGCGCGTCGCGGCCGTCGCCCTGCGGCGCCGCGACGATGTCACGCGTGGTGCTGCCCTTGTCGATCACATTGGTGCCGGGGCTCCCTGCCGAGGAGCGGACGCCGACATCGGCCGCGTTGTTGCCCCCGGCGGCCTGGATCGCGGCCTGTTCGGACGCGCTGCGCTGCGCGGTTCCGCCGAACAGTGCCTCGAGCGCCTGCTGCGACGGGCCGCCCGAATCCTGCGGGCGCGGCGCGCCGGGCTGGGGCGGGCGAAGCGCGAAATCGGGCGGGATCACCAGCGGCGCCTGACGCGCCACGGCGAACTCGTCGGGGCGCTTGCGGTTGAGCATACCGCCGCTGCCGCAACTGACGAGCAGCATCGCCGATCCGCCGACGGCGGCGATGAGGACGGATTTACGCATTGGCATTCTCCACAGGGGCGGCTTTGGCACCGGTTCCTTCGGCCTTTGGTTTTTCACGCACGAACAGCGCCCGGATGAGCAGGATCACGACGCCGATGGTAATGGCAGCATCGGCGACATTGAAGACCAAAAAAGGGCGCCATTCGCCGAAGTGCAGATCGGCATAGTCGACGACATAGCCGAAGCGCGTGCGATCGACGATGTTGCCGAGTGCACCGCCCAGTACGAACGCCAGCGCCAGCAGGTCGCCGCGGTTCTTCTCGCGCGCCATCCAGAAGCCGACGCCGATCGCGATGACTGCGGTCATCACCACCAGCCCCCAGCGCATCAGTTCGGTCTCCGCAGCCAGCAGCCCCAGCGACACCCCGTTATTGGCGACGAAGCGCAGGTCGAAGAACGGCAGTATCTCCCGGACAGCGCCGGGATAGGCGATGCCCAGCCCTTCGACGACGAACGCCTTCACCGCCTGATCGGCGATGAAGATCAGCGCGGCGAGCGCGAAACCAAGGGTACGATTGCGATTCATGAGACCACCTGAGCGCAGCGGTGGCACAGTGCGCCCTCGGCTTCAACCTCCGGCAGCAGCCGCCAGCAGCGTCCGCACTTCTGGCGATCGGTGCGTGCGACCGTGACGTCGCCGTTCTTGAGCTTCACATCGGCGACGATGAACACCTCGGCCAGCTCGGCGGCGGGGCGCAGCATCTCGGGCACCGTCACCTCCGCCTCAAGGCTCGACCGAATCGTCTTCTCGCGGCGATAGGGCTCGATCGCCTCGGTCACCTTCTCGCGCAGCGCGCGGATATCGGCCCATTCGGTGCTGATCGCATCGTCGCCGGGCAGCGGCGGCAGTTCGGGCCATTCGAGGAAATGGACCGACCCGTCCTCGGTCGGGTAGCGGCTCTGCCACACTTCCTCGGCGGTGAAGGCCAGGATCGGCGCGGCATAGCGGACCAGTGCGTGGAACAGCAGGTCGAGCACGGTGCGATAGGCGCGGCGCTTGGGATCGCTCTGCGCATCGCAGTACAGGCAGTCCTTGCGGATATCGAAGAAGAAGGCCGACAGGTCCTCGTTCATGAAGTCCGACAACGCGCGGGCGTAGCGGTTGAACTCATACGCCTCGGCCGCCGAGCGCAGCTCGACGTCGAGCATGCCGAGCTTGTGGAGCACGTACAGCTCCAGCTCGGGCATCGCCTTGACGTCCACCTTCTCCGCGTCGGTGAAGCCGTCGAGCGCGCCGAGGAGGTAGCGGAAGGTGTTGCGGATTTTGCGGTAGGCGTCGCTCGTGCCAGCGAGGACTTCCTTGCCGATGCGCACATCTTCGAAATAATCGGTCTGTGCGACCCACAGGCGCAGGATGTCCGCGCCGCTTTCGCCGATGATCTTGAGCGGATCGACGACATTGCCGAGCGACTTCGACATCTTGCGGCCCTGCCCGTCCAGCGCGAAGCCGTGGGTCAGCACCGCGTCATAGGGCGCACGGCCGCGGGTGCCCGCGCTTTCGAGCAAGGACGACTGGAACCAGCCGCGATGCTGGTCGGAGCCTTCGAGATAGAGGTTGGCGCGGACGCCTTCGCCATAGCGCGCCTCGATCACGAAGCTGTGGGTCGAGCCGCTGTCGAACCACACGTCGAGGATGTCGTTGACCACCTCATAGTCAGCGAGGTCGTAATCGGCGCCGAGCAGCGCCTGATGGTCCGCGCCGAACCACGCGTCCGCGCCGCCCTGGCGGAAGGCGTCGAGGATGCGGGCGTTGACCGCGTCGTCGCGCAGGTAATCGCCGGTCTGGCGATGGACATAGAGCGGGATCGGCACGCCCCAGGCGCGCTGGCGGCTGATCACCCAGTCCGGGCGCCCCTCGACCATCGATCGGATGCGGTTGATCGAACGCTCCGGCACCCATTGCGTGCGCTCGATCGCGTCGAGCGCGAGGCCGCGCAGCGTGGGGGCGTTGTGCGGCGCGAGCGGCATGAAGCCCGCGAAATCGGCGGCCCCGGCGGCCGATTCGTCCTCGGCCTGCGCGACGGTACCCGCGGCGCGGTCCATCGGGATGAACCATTGCGGGGTGGCGCGGAAGATGATCTTCGCCTTGGAACGCCAGCTATGCGGATAGCTGTGCGCGAAATCGTCCGACGCGGCGAGCAACGCGCCCGCTTCGCGCAGATCGGTGCAGATCGGCCCGTCGCTGGCGACGAACTTCTTGTTGATGACCGATCCCTGACCGCCCAGCCACAGCCAGTCGGCGCGGTACATGCCCGCGCCATCGATCGCGAAGACCGGATCGATGCCATGCGCCTTACACAGCAGGAAATCGTCCTCGCCATGATCGGGTGCCATATGGACCAGGCCGGTGCCGGCGTCGGTGGTGACGAAATCGCCGGGGAGGAAAGGGCGCGGCCTGGCGAAGAAGCCGCCGAGATGGTGCATCGGGTGGCGAGCGGTCGCGCCGGCGAGTTGCGCGCCGTGCACGAAGCTATCGACGCTCCAGACACCCAATGTTTCAGGCGCGTCGCCTGAGCGCAGCGTTTTGTCAGCACGACTTTGAAAGCTAGCGACCAAGTCCGTCGCGATCAGATACCTGCCGAGCACCTTGCCGTCATGATCGCTCAGCGTCGTGATCGCGTAATCCACATCCTGCCCGTAAGCCAAAGCCTGGTTGACCGGGATCGTCCAAGGCGTGGTCGTCCAGATCACCGCGTGCGCGCCGACCAATTCTGGTGCATTCGGCGCATCGACGATCTCGAACGCGACGTCGATTTGCGTCGACACCACGTCCTCATATTCGACCTCGGCCTCGGCCAGCGCGGTCTTTTCGACCGGCGACCACATCACCGGCTTGGCGCCGCGATAGAGCTGGCCGCTGGTCGCGAACTTCAATAGCTCGCCCGCGATCGTCGCCTCGGCGTCGAACTTCATGGTGAGGTAGGGATCGTCCCAGTCGCCGGTGACGCCGAGGCGCTTGAACTGCTCGCGCTGGATATCGACCCATTTGGCGGCATAGGCGCGGCATTCGGCGCGGAACTCGGCCGGGGGAACCTCGTCCTTGTTGAGCTTCTTGGCACGATAGGCTTCCTCGATCTTCCATTCGATCGGCAGGCCGTGACAGTCCCAGCCGGGGACATAGGGCGCGTCCTTGCCCATCAGGCTCTGGCTGCGCACCACGATGTCCTTGAGGATCTTGTTCATGGCGTGGCCCATGTGCAGGTCGCCATTGGCATAAGGCGGGCCATCGTGGAGGATGAAGCGCTCGCGTCCCTTCCGCTGCTCGCGCAGCCGGTCATAGACGCCGATGCGCGCCCAGCGCTCGAGGATCGCGGGCTCCTTGGCGGCAAGGCCCGCCTTCATCGGGAAGTCGGTCTTCGGAAGGAAGACGGTGTCGCGCCAGTCGCGCTGCGAGTCAGTGTTTTCGGTCATGCGTTTCGGCCGATTAGAGGAAAGCTGGGAAAGGTGAAAGCGTGATGCCCCTCCCGCGGCCGGGAGGGGCTAGCTAATTCGCAGCGCGGCCTTTGCCGCCTCGCAATCCGCGGCGATCTGCGCCTTCAGCGCCTCCAGCGAATCGAACTTCGCCTCGTCGCGGATGAATTCGATCAGCTCGACCTCGATCGTCTGGCCATAGAGGTCGCCCGAAAAGTCGAAGAAATAGGGTTCGAGCAGCTCGACCGGCGGATCGAAGCTCGGGCGGATGCCGAGATTCGCGGCACCGTCGAGCACCCGGCCATCCGGCAGATGCCCGCGCACCGCATAGATGCCGTAGCGGGGGCGGAGGTAGCTGCCGAGGCCGAGGTTGGCGGTGGGATAGCCCAGCTCGCGCCCCAGCTTCGCGCCCGGCTCGACCACACCCTGAATCGCGAAGGGACGGGTGAGCAGCGCCGCGGCCTTGCGCGGCTTGCCTGCCTGCAGCGCCTCGCGGATCAGGCTGGAGGAGATCACGTCGCCCGACTCCGCGACCGGGGCGATGGTGTCGACGCTGAAGCCGAGCTCTTCGCCCAGCGCGCGCAGTACGGCGACATCGCCGTCGCGGCCCTTGCCGAAGGTGAAGTCGGCGCCGGTGACGACCCCGCCCGCGCCGATCAGCTCGACCAGCCGCTGCTGCGCAAAGGCGCGTGCGGGCAGGCTGGCGAGCACGGCGTCGAAGCCGAAGACGAGCATCGCGTCGGCGCCCGCTTGCGCGAACAGATGCTGGCGCTGGTCGAGCGTGGTGAGGCGGAAGGGGGCCGTGTCCGGGCGGAAGAAGCGCATCGGGTGGGGGTCGAAGGTCGCGACGATCGCCGGACGGCCCTCGGCACGCGCGCGTTCGATCGCGCGGCCGACCACCGCCTGGTGCCCCCGGTGAAACCCGTCGAAATTGCCGAGCGCGACGATCCCGCCGCGAAGATGCGCCGGTACCGCGACCGCTCCGTCCAGCCGCTCCATGGGCGCGCCTATAGAGGCGGCTTTCGCCAGTGCCAACTCGCCGGTGGATTCACTGTCCCGGCGCAAGGCCCGCCCGCAGCACGCGCAGGACGTTGCCGCCCATCACCTTGCGGATTTCCTCGGGCTTGAAGCCGCGATCGACCAGCGCCTGGGTCACGAAGACCAGCTGGGCGGTGTCGAAGCCGGTGGTGACCGCGCCGTCGAAGTCGGAGCCGAGGCCGACATGGTCGATTCCGACCAGGTCGCGGACATGCGCGATCGCCGCGGCGACCTTTTCCGGCTCGGTCCCGCAGATCGCCGCATCCCAATAGCCGATGCCGACCACCCCGCCGGTCTTCGCGACACCGCGAATCTCCTCGTCGGAGAGGTTGCGGTTGACCTTGCACACCGCCTGCACGCCCCCATGGCTGGAGACGACGGGGCGCTTGGCCATGGCGAGGATCTCGGCGACCGACTTGTGGCTGGCATGCGCGATGTCGACGACCATGCCGAGTTGCTCCATGCGGCGCACGGTCTGGCGGCCGAGCGGGGTCAGCCCGCCCTTGGCGATGCCGTGCATCGACCCGGCCAGCTCATTGTCGAAGAAATGGGTGAGGCCGGCCATGCGGAAGCCCGCGGCGTGGAGCCGGTCGAGATTGGCGAGCTTGCCCTCCATGTTCTGGAGGCCCTCGATCGAGAGCAGGCCGCCGACCGGTTGCGGCTTTCCGGCGCGTGCGGCGAGCAGCGCGTCGAGATCGGCGGGCGTGCGGATCACGCGCAGCTTGCCGTCCGACGCGGCGGCGGCGCGGTCGAGCTTCTGCGCATGGAACAGCGAGCGTTCGAGCAGCGAGGTCCAGGTGCGCGGCGGCTGGAGCTGGGCGATCGCGAGCATGGTGATGTTGTCGCTATCGGCGCCGTTGGCGTCGTAATTCTGGTTCTTGGGGGTCTTGGTGACCGAGGAGAAGACCTGAAGCGCGACATTGCCCTCGATCAGCCGGGGCAGATCCACCTGGCCGCGATTCGAGCGATCGTTGAGGCTGCGCTTCCACAGCAAGGTGTCTTCGTGGAGGTCGGCGATCTGCAGGCTGGCGTGGAGCTTGCGCGTCTCGGGCGTGACATTGGGGAGCCTGGTCGCAACGACCTTGTTCATGCCCTTTTCGACGATGCCGGGGGCGAGCGCGAAGAAGGCGAGGGCAGCAACCATCAGGAGGGCGAGCGCCCAGAGCCACCACTTCCGTTTCATCGCAAACCCTCCCCGTCATGCCGGACTCGTTCCGGCATCCGCCGTGCCGCAATCGCTGCCCGCCATTGTGTGGGGCAAGCCGGACCCCGGAACAAGTCCGGGGTGACGATTACGTCAAGCCCGCCGCTCCAGCGTGACGAAGCTGTGCGCGGGGCGGTCGCCATCGGCGGGATGATCCTCGCGCGCGGTTTCGCGCCATTCAGGGCCGAAGGGCGGGACGGTAGCGTCGCCGCCGGGCGAGAGATGGACCTCGGTCAGCTCGATCCGGTCGGCGAGCGGGAGGAGCAGCGCGAAAATCTCCGCGCCGCCGATCACCGCGACATCGCCTTCCCCGGCCAGCGCCAACGCGGCGTCCACCGACGTCGCGACCTCCGCCCCGTCGCGCTGCCATGCCGCGTCGCGCGTCAGCACGATGTGGCGGCGGCCCGGCAGGGGGCTCGGGAAGCTCTCGAAGGTCTTGCGGCCCATGATCATAGGCTTGCCCATGGTCTGTGCCTTGAAGCGCTTGAGGTCGGCCGGCAGGTGCCAGGGCAGCCGCCCGTCCACCCCGATCACGCCGTTATCGGCCCGCGCGAGATGGAAGCTGATCAGACCGCGACCTCGGCCTTGATGTGCGGCTGGGCGACATAGTCGTGCAGCACGAAGTCTTCGTACGCATAGGCATCGATCGAGGCGGGCTTGCGCAGGATCTCGAGCCGCGGGAGCGGGCCGGGCGCGCGGGAGAGCTGGAGTTCGGCCTGTTCGAGATGGTTGGAATAGAGATGGCAGTCGCCGCCGGTCCAGATGAACTCGCCCGGTTCGAGATCGCATTGCTGGGCGAGCATGTGCGTGAGCAGCGCATAGCTCGCGATGTTGAACGGCACGCCGAGGAAGATGTCCGCCGAGCGCTGGTAGAGCTGGAGCGAGAGCTTGCCGTTGGCGACATGGCACTGGAACAGGCAGTGGCACGGCGCCAGCGCCATCGCGCCGAGCTCGCCCGGGTTCCAGGCGGAGACGATCATGCGGCGCGAGGCGGGATTGGTCTTGAGCGTCTCGATCAGCTCCTTGATCTGGTCGATATGGCTGCCGTCGGGCGCCTGCCAGTCGCGCCACTGCTTGCCATAGACCGGGCCGAGATCGCCATTCGCGTCGGCCCATTCGTCCCAGATGCTGACCTTGCGTTCGTTCAGCCACCGGACGTTGGTGTCGCCGCGCAGGAACCACAGCAGCTCGACGATGATCGAGCGCAGATGCAGCTTCTTGGTGGTGAGCACCGGGAAGCCTTCGGAAAGGTCGAAGCGCATCTGGTGGCCGAACACGCTGCGCGTGCCGACCCCGGTGCGGTCCATCTGTACCGCGCCATGGGCCAATGCCCGCTCCATCAAGTCGAGATATTGCCGCATCGCGGGTGAGCCTAGCCGAGCGCCCGGGTGACGCCAAGCACGCGCGGGCGCGAAGCTGTGGATCGTCTTGCCTCCATATTGGAGCAAAGCCGCTCCGCTGCGGAGGCGGTTGCGCTCGACCGGTTCAGTGCTTTTCGGAACGATGGCGGAATGACGTTGCAAGCGTCTCTCCCATCCCCCGGCACGCGGTTCGAAGCGATCGGCAGGCTTGTCGCGGACAGCGTCGCCGGGGAACAGGTCGAGGTCGCCGCCTTCGCCTATTGCGACCGCGAGGGGCGGATGCTCGGGATTCGGCACGCACGGGGCGTTGCGGCGGACGCGGTCGAGCTGCCGGTGCGGCGAGTGGCGATCGATGCGCTCAGCCTGGATGCGGCGGTGGTGGTGATGGCGCACAACCATCCGCGCGGCGAAGCCTGGCCCAGCCGGGCGGATCGCGACGCGACACGGCGGCTGGCGGACGCGCTGCGCGCGCTCGGCGTGCGGCTGCATGAGCATCTGGTGGTAGGGCGTGGCGAAGCGTGGAGCTTCCGCGCCGCGGGGCTGCTCTAGATTGCTCCGTTGAAACGGCACCAACCCGCTCAGCATTGCTGAACCCGGTAAGCTGCTATTCGTCCGTCGTCGACTTGGGCGCGGGCTCGCCGGACCGCTTTGGCGAGGGCCGGAAGCGGCAGGCGCGGATCGCCTCTGGCTCGGGGCGCGGACCCTCGGCCTTGAACATGGCGAGATAGCCGCCCGCGGAAGGCATGTCGCGCTTGGTCACCAGCTTGTAGCCGACCGCGGCGAATTCGCATTCGAGCAATTCAGGCGGGGTGCCGTGATTCTGCGTCTCGCGATCGGCATCGACCACGACGACCAGCCCGTCGGGGCGCAGCGAGGGGCGCATCCGCCAGAGGAATTCATACGGGTCCTCGACCTCATGGTACATGTGCACCATCAGGATACGGTCGAAGCTGTTCTCGGGAAGCTTGGGATCCTCGGGCTCGCCCAGGCGCACGCTGACATTGTCGAGCCGCTCGCGCGACACGCGCTGGGCGAGCGCGTCGCGCACCCCCGGGATGATATCCTGCGCGAGCACGCGGCCGCGCTTGCCGACGCGCGCCGACAGGCGGATCGTGTAATAGCCCTCACCCGCGCCGATATCGGCGACGGTGGTGCCGGGCTTGATCTCCGCCAGGTCCATCACCGTATCGGCTTCGTTGAGGCGGTCGCGCGCTTCCTCGGTCGACCAGCGCGCCGAGACGATGGTTGCGACCGGGCGGTCGGCGGCGGGGAAGGTGAGCTCCTGCTCCGCTTCGGGCTTGGGCGCGGGACGCGGCTCGGTGGCGTCGCACCCTGCGATCGCAAGGGCACCCAGCATCAGCAGCGAGGCGCCCATTGGCCTCAATCCACGTCCTCCACCTCGACCGTCTCGCCGGTCACGCGCTGTGATAGCGCAGCTGCCATGAACGGGTCGAGTGCTCCGTCGAGCACATCCGCGGGCGCAGTGGAAGTGGTTCCGGTGCGAAGATCCTTAACCAGCTGATAGGGCTGGAGGACATAGGAGCGGATCTGGTGGCCCCAGCCGATCTCGGTCTTGGCGCTGTACTCGCCCATCGCCGCCGCTTCGCGCTTGGCCAGCTCAGCCTCGTACAGACGGGCCTTCAGCATGCCCATCGCCGTGGCGCGGTTCTTGTGCTGCGACCGGTCCTGCTGGCTGGCGACGATGATGCCACTGGGAACGTGGGTGATGCGTACCGCCGAATCGGTGGTGTTGACGTGCTGCCCGCCCGCGCCCGATGCGCGATAGGTGTCGATCTTGAGGTCGCTCTCGTTGATCTCGATGTCGATCGAATCGTCGATCACCGGATAGACCCAGACCGACGAGAAGCTGGTGTGGCGCCGTGCCGAGCTGTCATAGGGCGAGATGCGGACCAGGCGGTGCACGCCGCTTTCGGTCTTGGCATAGCCATAGGCGTTCTCGCCCTTGATCAGCAGCGTCGCCGACTTGATCCCGGCCTGGTCGCCGGCGTGATAGTCCATCAGCTCCACCTTGAAGCCATGGCGCTCGGCCCAGCGCGTGTACATGCGCTGGAGCATCTCGGCCCAGTCCTGGCTCTCGGTGCCGCCGGCGCCCGAATGGACTTCGAGATAGGTGTCGTTGGCGTCGGCCTCGCCCGAGAGCAGGGCCTTGACCTTGTCCTCTTCGGCGCGCGCGGCGAGCGCGGCGAGGCCGGCGACGCCCTCGACAGCCATTTCCTCGTCGCCCTCGGCCTCGGCCATCTCGATCAGCTCGGACGTCTCGGCGAGCTCACGCTCGATCGCGCGGGTCGCGGTGATCGATTCGTCGAGCCGGCGGCGTTCGCGCATCACATCCTGCGCCGCCTTGGGATTGTCCCACAGCGTCGGGTCCTCGACGCGCGCGTTGAGCTCGTCGAGCCGGCGCAGCGCCTTGTCCCAGTCGATGAACCGGCGCAGCAACGCGAGCGCGTCGTTGATCTTGTCGGCATATGCCTGCGCTTCGGCGCGCATCGTCGTAACCTTTCAAACTGTTCGTCACCCCAGCGACAGCTGGGGTCTTTCGCCCCGGACCCTGCATTTGCCGGACGAGACCCCAGCTTGTGCGGGGTGACGGACCAAGCCGGAGGGGCAGCGATATAAGAACGCCCGCTAGTAGATTCCGCCCTCGCGTTGCAAGAAGTCGCTGTCGCGCGGGCCGTCCCGCTGCACGGCCTTCCTGGTCGCTTCGGCCTTCGGAGCCTCGGCTTCGTCGCTGCGGCGGGCGCGGCGGCGGGGTTCGCTCTCGGGCTTGAACGCCTCCCAGATCACCGCGGCCTTGGGATCGGTGCCCGGCCAGGCGCCATAGACGCGGCGGCCGCTCGCGCGATCGATGCGGACCATGCGGATTCCGGCAGGTGCCGTGAAGGGCAGCACGTCGAGCCCCTCATACGCCTTTTGCGCGAACTGCTTGAAGATCGGCGCGGCGAGCGTTCCACCCTGAGCGTAGCCGCCCAGATTGGTGGGTGTGTCGTAGCCGAGATAAAGGCCCGCGATCATCTGCGGGGTGCCGCCGATGAACCACACGTCGCGCGGACCGTTCGACGTGCCGGTCTTGCCCATGATCGGGCGATTGAGATCGCGCAGGATGGTCGCGGTGCCGCGCTGGACCACGCCTTCGGTGATGTGGACCATCTGATAGGCGGTCATCGCATCGACCACCTGACGCGAGCGGATGACCGGGCGCGGCATCGGCTTCCCATCCCAGTCGGGCATGTTGCAGCGGTCGCACGCACGCCAGTTCTGCGGCCAGATCACCTTGCCTTTGCGGTCCTGCGCGAAATCGACCAGCGACGGGGTGAGCGCGCGGCCGTGATTGACCAGGATCGAATAGGCGTTGACCATCCGCATCACCGTCGTCTCGCCCGCGCCGAGCGAATAGGAGAGATAGGGCGGATATTTCTGCGAGCTGACGCCCATGCGCTGCATGAGATCGACCACCTTCTCCATGCCGGTGGTGTTCGCCGCCTGGACGGTCATCAGGTTGCGCGACTGTTCGATACCCCAGCGCATGGTCTTCGGCCCCGCGCCGCGCGTGCCGCCGAAATTGCGGAAGCATTTGTTGCCGAGGCCGGCGCCCTGATAGACGCAGAACGGGCCGTCGACGATGATCGAGGCGGGGGTCATGCCGTTCTCGAGCGCTGCGGAATAGACGATCGGCTTGATCGTCGATCCGGGCTGCCGCTGCGCCTGGGTCGCGCGATTGAACGCCTGAACCGTCGCATCGAACCCGCCCTGCATCGCGAGGACGCGGCCGGTGCTGGGATCCTGCACGATCATCCCGCCCGAGACCTTGGGAATCGAGCGCAGCGCGAACACGCCGCCCTCAGGCGCGACCGCGATCACGTCGCCGGGCTTCAACGCGTTGAACGCCGTGCCGCCCTGGCCGCGCACCGGCATCTGCGCACCCGAGGCCGGGAGCGTACCGGTGCGCCCGTCGCCAAAGCCCAGCTCGGCGCTCCCACCGCTCTTCGAGATGACGATGGCGGCGCGCCAGTCCTCATAGTCGAGGTTGATGTTGGTGTTGAGCAGTGCCGCGCGCCAATTGTCGCCCTCGAACGCCGCCTCGCGCATCGGGCCCGACCAGCCGCGGCCGCGATCATAGCGCAGCAGCCCGTCGCGCAGGGCCTTCTGCGCCGCCTTCTGGATCTCGGGATCGAAGGAGGTGCGGACCCACAGGCCGCCGGCATAGACGCTGTACGGCCCGGCCTTCTCGGTCTCGCCGAAGCGGTCGAGCAGCTGGCGGCGCACTTCCTCGATGAAATAGCCGCCGAGCGGATCGACCGTGGGCGACTTGCGCGGCACGGCGCCGAGCGGCGCGGCGACCGCCGCGTCATGCGCGGCCTGATCGATATAGCCGTTCGCCAGCATCTGCCCGAGCACCCAGTTGCGCCGCTCGATCGCGCGGTCGGCATGCCGCTCGGGCATATAGTTGGACGGCCCCTTGGGCAGGATCGCGAGATAGGCGAATTGCGGCAGGCTGAGCTGGCTCAGATCCTTGTCGAAATAGGCGTGCGCCGCGGCCTCGACCCCGAACGCGTTCCGGCCGAGCGCGATCTGGTTGAGGTAGAGTTCGAGGATCTGCTCCTTCGACAGCGTATTCTCGATGCGGAAGGCCAGGATCGCCTCGCGCGCCTTGCGGACGTAGCTGACCTCGTTGTTGAGCAGCAGGTTCTTGGCGACCTGCTGCGTGATGGTGGAGGTGCCGCGCGGCGTCTCGCCGCTGGTCAGCCCCTGCCATGCCGCGCGGACGAGGCCGGGATAATCGACGCCGCCATGGTCGAAGAAGGTCTTGTCCTCGGCCGAGAGGAAGGCGCCGATCAGCAGCTTGGGATATTCGTCGTAGGAGAGCTCGACGCGGCGCTCGCGCGCATAGCTGCGCAGCGGCGTGCCGTCGCCCTGGCGGACATTGGTGGGCAGCGGCGGCTCATAGGAGCGTAGCATGTCGACCGAGGGCAGGTCGCGCAGGAACAGCGCCCACAGCGCCGCCGTGCCGATGCCCGAGAGCAAAGCGAGCCACGCGAGCACCTTGAACCACCAGCGTCTGCGGAGCGCCGCAAAGCGGCCTCCGGCATTCCCTCGGGTGAGCTTGAGCGTGAAATTGGGTTCGGTCGCTTCCGCCATTGGGGCGGGGTTTAGCAGGATTGGCCGAGCTTTCCAGCCGGGGATGCGGCGGGTTGATACGGCTCGGCCAATTCCTCCCCCGACGGGGCAGGTGGCATCGCGACGCGATGACGGAGGGGCTGCCTCGAAGAGGGCAGGAACGCTTAGGCCGATACCGCCGTCTGCGCGGCGGCGCCTCACCCAATCGCTCTCCCGCGCTCCTGAGCCAGCTCAGGGGGAGGAACAAATCACCGCGCCGCCATCCGGGTGGCGAAATGGATGGCGACCGCACGGCTCACGCTTTCCGCCACGCGGCGGCGACCATCGGCGGAATTGAGGAAGGCTGCGTCCTTTGCGTTCGAGATATAGCCGGTCTCGAACAGGATCGACGGCACGTCGGGGGCCTTGAGCACCAACAGCGAGGCCATGCGGTGGTAATTGTCCTTGACCGGCATCAGCCCCTGCGCCTCGCGGCCGAGCAGCCGGGCGAACTTGGCCGAGCTGTTCATCGTCTCGCGCTGGGCCAGATCGATCAGGATCGAGGAAACCTCGCGATTCTGTCCTCCAAGGTCGATGCCCGAGAGCAGGTCCGACTTGTTCTCGCGCGCGGCGAGGCGCGCGGCCTCCTTGTCGGAGGCGACCTCGGAAAGGGTATAGACGGTCGCGCCGCTTGCCTCGGCGTTGTGCGCGGCGTCGCAATGGACCGAGATGAACAGTGCGGCGCCGAGCTTGCGCGCGATCTCGAACCGGTCGCGGTGAAGCAGATAGCGGTCGTCCTCGCGCGTCATCGCGACGCGGACTCGGCCCGAGGAGAGCAGTTCGTCGCGGATCGCGCGCGCGGTCTTGAGCGTCAGGTCCTTTTCCTGAAGCCCGTCGGCGGAGATGGCGCCGGGATCGTGCCCGCCATGGCCGGCGTCGATCACCACCAGCGGGCGGCTTTCATCATCGCCCTGAATGCGCGGCAGCTTGAACGCGGCCGGGCGCGGCGGCACGGGGACCGAGACGCTGTAGCTGTGGCGGCTCGACGCGCGGGTGAAGCTGAAGGGGGGCAGGAAGCTCATCCGTCCTTCGGCCGCGGCGCGGGCGAAGCGCGAATCGTCCACCGTGCGCAGCTCGAGCGTGAGCGCCGTGCCGTCGGCGGAGAAGCGGCCTTGCGTGACGATCGCGGGACGGGCGAGGTCGAACACGACGCGCGACCCGTCGCCGCGCTGCGCCTGCCGCACGTTGCTGACCGGTCCGCCGGCATCGGCTCGCGCGCCTGGCGCCGCGCCCGCAAGATCGAGCGCGATACGGTTCGGACCCGCGAGCACGAAACTGCTCGCCGCCGCCACCCGTTCATCGAACTGGATGACAATGCGGTTCGACTGAACGTCGATCTCGCGGATCGTGCCTGCCCAGCTCGGCGCGCCGGTTAGCCAGCCTGCGAGAAGGGCAAGAAAGAAGGACACCCGGGCGATATGCCGCGCCGGGCTGGGGGGGGTCCAGCCCAAAAGCATGCACGTTTACTCACATCATCAATTCCCTGACCCGGACACGACTAGGACGAAGCAGCTTCAAACGAGGTGAAACAGCAGGGTTAATTTGCAGTTCGGCACATTTTTGCCGGAATGGGTGGCAAGTCCTTGCCGTTCGGGGCTTCGCGGGCTGATCCGTTGCGCGGCCGGTTGCGCGGTGCTACGCATCGCCGACCGGCTTGTGCCGGCCAGTCGCCGCCACCCTGTTTCGGCGGTAATTCAGGTTGATGCTGTGATGTCGCAATTTTCCCGTCGTTCCGATCGCCAGGCCGTTCCGGCCGGCCGGTACGCGACGGTGAAGCATCCGGGCCGCGGGCTCGGGCGTGCGCTTGCAGCAGACGCAAATCTTCAAACCCATTTCGACCGCGCCGCCAGTTGCTGCGCGGTCGGCATCATTGACCGCGCGCCGCGGCTGACAACCGCTCGGCGCGCCCGGAGAACATTAAATGACCATGCGTATGCTGATCGACGCACGCCACCGGGAAGAGACCCGCGTGGCGGTCGTCAAAGGGAACCGAATCGAGGAGTTTGATTTCGAGTCCGCCGAGCGCAAGCAGCTCAAGGGCAATATCTATCTGGCCAAGGTAACCCGCGTGGAGCCCTCGCTCCAGGCGGCGTTCGTCGAATATGGCGGCAACCGCCACGGCTTCCTGGCCTTCAGCGAAATCCACCCCGATTACTATCAGATCCCCAAGGAGGATCGCGACGCGCTGCTGCGCGAAGAGGCCGAGCATGCGGCCGAGGAAGCGGCGCTGCGCGAAGAGGCCGATGACGACCACGACGACGAGCATGACGAGCATGACGGCGCCGAGGATGGCGACGTCGAGGTCGTCGAGCGTCCGGGCGACGAGGATGAGGAAACCTCGGAAGGCGAAGAGGGCGCCAGCGCCAGTGGCGGCCGCCGCCGCCGCGGCCGCAAGGGCAGCGACGATCAGGTCGAGGCGCTGCGCCAGCGCCGCATGAACCTGCGCCGCCGCTACAAGATCCAGGACGTGATCCGCCGCCGCCAGGTGCTGCTGGTCCAGGTCGTCAAGGAAGAGCGCGGCAACAAGGGCGCGGCGCTGACCACCTATCTCAGCCTTGCCGGCCGCTATTGCGTGCTGATGCCCAACACCGCGCATGGCGGCGGGATCAGCCGCAAGATCAGCTCGTCCGCCGATCGCAAGCGCCTGAAGTCGATCATGTCGGACCTCAAGCTGCCGCCGACGATGGGCTGCATCGTCCGTACCGCGGGGCTCCAGCGCACCAAGACAGAGATCAAGCGCGACTTCGACTATCTCGCGCGGCTGTGGGACGAGATTCGCGAGAATACGCTCAAGTCGTCGGCGCCGGCGCTGGTCTATGGCGACAGCGACCTGATCAAGCGTGCGATCCGCGACATCTACAACCGCGACATCGAGGAAGTGATCGTCGAAGGCGAGGAGGGCTACCGCCACGCCAAGGACTTCATGAAGCTGCTGATGCCGAGCCATGCCAAGAAGGTGAAGCATTATTCGGATGCGGTGCCGCTGTTCCAGCGCGCGCATGTCGAGGATCAGCTGTCGGCGATGTACCATCCGGTGGTGCAGCTGAAATCCGGCGGCTATCTCGTCATCAACCCGACCGAGGCGCTGGTCAGCATCGACATCAACTCGGGCCGGTCGACGCGCGAGCATAATATCGAGCAGACCGCGACCGCGACCAATCTGGAAGCGACGCAGGAAATCGCCCGCCAGCTGCGCCTGCGCGACATGGCCGGGCTCGTCGTCATCGACTTCATCGACATGGACCACGGATCGAACGTCCGGAAGGTCGAGAAGGCGATGAAGGAGGCGCTCAAGAACGATCGCGCGCGGATCCAGGTCGGCCGCATCAGTGCCTTCGGCCTGATGGAGATGAGCCGCCAGCGGCTGCGCACCGGCGTGCTCGAGGCATCGACCGTGACCTGCCCGCACTGCGAGGGCACGGGTCTCGTCCGCACCGCCTCGTCGGCGGGCCTGTCCGCGCTGCGCTTGATCGAGGACGAGGCCGCGCGCGGCCGCGGCTCGCTGCTGACGCTGCGGTGCAGCCAGGAAGCGGCCTTCTATGTGCTCAACAAGAAGCGCGCCGACATCGCCGAGATCGAGGACCGCTATGGCGTGACCGTCGAGATCCTGTCGGACGGCGAGCTCGAAGGCGCGCGCATGTCGGTCGAGGCCAGCGGGCCTCCTCCCGCGCACGCACCCAAGTTCGCCGCCGCGATCGAGGAGATCGAGGAAGATATCGTCGAGGAGATCGACGAGGAAGAGGACGAAGAGGACGTCGAGGCCCGCGAGCCGCGCCGCGAGCGCAGCGATCGGGGCGAGGGCGAAGGCGAGGGCCGCAAGCGCCGCCGCCGCCGTCGTGGTCGCCGCGGCCGCCGCGACGACGAGCATGGCGAGCACGGCGAGCGTCAGGACGCTGAGGATGCGGCAGACGAGGACGGCGAAGCCGAGCCGGAGGAAGCAGGCGAAGCCGAGACGTTGGCCGAAACTGCCGCCGACGAGGGCGAGACGCGCAAGCGCCGCCGCCGCGGCCGTCGTGGCGGTCGCCGTGGTGCGACCGGCGAGGGTGGTGAGGCCGTCGAGGCCGAGGTTGCAGAACCGGCCGGGGACGTCGAACCGGTAGCGGTCGTGGCTGAGCCGGTTGTCGAGGAAGCGCCGGCCAAGCCCAAGCGGACGCGCCGGAAGAAGGCCGATGTCGAGGCGGAAGCGCCCGCCGTCGAGGCTGCGCCCGAGCCGGTGGTCGAAGCGGCGGCCGAGCCGGTTGTTGCCGAGGAAGCGCCGGCCAAGCCCAAGCGCCCGCGCCGGAAGAAGGCCGATGTCGAGGCGGAAGCGCCCGCCGTCGAGGCTGCGCCGGAGCCGGTGGCTGAAGCGGCGGCCGGACCGGTTGCCGAAGAAGCGCCGGCCAAGCCCAAGCGCCGTAGCCGGGCCAAGGCCGCCGCGCCGGTCGAGCAGGATCTGGAACCGACCGCCGCGGAAACGGCAGCGGCCGAACCGGCCGATGGCGAACCCGAAGCCGAAGGTGAAGGCGGTGAGCCGCGCCGCGGCTGGTGGCAGCGTACCTTCGGAGCATGATCGATGGGCGGCGGGAATGGGTGCCATTCCCGCCGCTCACCCATCGTTCATGCGGCCTGATCCATCGCGTTTGGGGGCTTGCGGCCGCAGCGGGCGCTTGATCGCAGGGGATAATCCGCCATGATGCCGGCCATGAAGCGCTTCGTATCGTTCTTCGCGCTCCTGCTGCTCATCGGCATCGCGAATCCGGCTTTTGCTCAGTCGATCCTGCGCGACGCGGAGAGCGAGGCGCTGCTCGCGGACATGTCGCGCGATCTGATCAAGGCCGCCAATCTTCAGCCCAACAATGTCCGGATCATCCTGATCAACGATCCGTCGATCAATGCCTTCGTCGCAGGCGGGCAGGCGGTCTATATCCATTCGGGCCTGATCGATGCCGCCTCCAGCGCCAATGAGGTGCAGGGGGTGATCGCGCACGAACTGGGCCATGTCACCGGCGGGCACGTTCCGCTGGGCGATCGGATGGCCAAGGGAGCCACCGGCATCACGATTCTGAGCCTGCTGCTCGGCGCCGCCGCGATGGCCGCGGGATCGGCGGACGCGGGCATTGGACTGATGCAGATGGGTCAGCGCGCAGCGCTCGGCAATTTCCTTGCCTTCAGCCGCGCGCAGGAAGCCACCACCGATGCCGCGGGCGTCAAATATCTTTCGGGCGCCGGCGTCAGCGGGCGCGGGATGCTCGACTTCTTCAAGAAGCTCCAGCAACAGGAATATCGCTGGGGTCTGAAGCGCGGCGGCGAGCAGAGCTATGTGATGAGCCATCCGATGTCGGGCGACCGCATCGCGACGCTGACTGCCGATCTCCAGGCCGATCCGGCGTGGAGCAAGCCCAGCGATCCTTCGCTTGAGGAGCGCTTCCGCCGGATGCAGGCCAAACTGCGCGGCTATGTTTCCGATCCCAAGGATACGCTGCGCCGCTATCCCGAGACCGACACGACCGTGCCGGCGCGGTACGCGCGTGCCTATGCCTATCACAAGTCCGGTTACCCGCAGCAAGCCGCGGCCGAGGCGGCCGCACTGGTGAAGGCTGAGCCGCACAATCCCTATTTCCTTGAGCTGGAAGGGCAGATCCTGCTCGAGTCGGGCAAGCCCAAAGAGGCGATCCCGCCGCTGCGCGAGGCGACGACGCGCACCAACTATCAGCCGTTGATCGCCACCACCTTCGGCCACGCGCTGCTCGCTGTGGAAGATCCGGCACTGCTGCCCGAGGCGGAGAAGGTGCTGCGCCAGTCGGTGGTGCGCGACAAGGAAAACCCCTTCGCCTGGTACCAGCTCGGCATGGTCTATGAGCGCAAGGGCGACAGCACCCGTGCCGCGCTCGCCACCGCGGAGCGAGCGAGCATGATCGGCGATATGGGCCGTGCGCTGACCAGTGCGCAGGCGGCAATGGCGGGGTTGCCGCAAGGCTCGCCCGATTGGATTCGCGCGCAGGACATCGTCATGGCCGCGCAGGCGATGATGCAGGACAGGAAGAGACGTTGAGTGAGGCTATGGTGAAGAATCCGCTGGCGCTTGCCGGCTTGCTGGCGTTGTCCGCGGCGATTGGCGCGGGCGCGGTGCTGGGCGTTCAGGCGCTGGTTCCGGCCGGTGTCGCGGGGATCGACGAGGCGCGGGTCGGCAAGATCGTGCGCAACTATGTGCTCGAGAATCCCGAAATCCTGCCAGAGGCGATGAAGCGTCTGCAGGAGCGCGAGACCGGAAAGGCCGTCGCGTCGAGCCGTTCGGCGATCACCGAGCCATATGCGAGCGCATGGGAAGGCAATCCGAAGGGCGACGTCACCGTCGCGGTCTATATGGACTATGCCTGCGGCTATTGCCGCGCCAGCCTGCCGATGATCGCGCGGCTGGTGGCAGAGGACAGCAATGTCCGCATCGTCTATCGCGAGCTGCCGGTCCTGAGCGAGGTCAGCCGGGTCGCGGCGCGCTGGGGTCTCGCTGCAGCCGAGCAGGGCAAGTTCAAGCCGTTCCACACCGCGCTCTATTCGGCCGGTCAGCTGAGCGAGGCGTCGATCCGTGCGGCATCGGCATCGGCGGGGCTGGACGATGCGAAGGCGCAGGCGGCGCTCGCCACGCCGCGCGTCGAGGCCGAGATCGCCCGCAACCTCGATACCGCAGGCAAGCTCGGCGTCACCGGCACGCCGAGCTGGGTGGTCGGCGACCGGGTGATCTCGGGCATGGTGCCCTATGAGGTCCTTCAGGATGCGGTGAAGGCGGCGCGCAAGAAGGGGTAGCGTCGAGAGGGGAGGGGTGTATGCGTATCGGTGTCCTGGCGATCCTTTTGGCTGGTCTGGCAGCGAGCCCTGCAACCGCGCAGCATACGCGTGACGATGCGATCGCGGCGCTGGCGCGCGCGAACCCCCGCACTGCGATCGGTGCTGCGTTGATCCGCGACGGCAAGGTCGTGTGGACCGGGGTCGCCGGCGCGCAGACCGACAAGCAGCCGGCGACCCGCGACACGCTGTTCAACGTCGCGTCGATGACCAAGCCGGTGACCGCCGAACTGGTGATGCGGCTGGTCCAGGCGAAGCGGATCGGTCTCGACGAGCCGATGGCGCGCGTGTGGATGGACCCCGATGTCGCGGGCGACCCGCGCGCGAACCGGCTCACGCCGCGAATGGCGCTCAGCCACCAGACCGGCTTCCCCAACTGGCGGCCGCAGAACCAGCGGCTGACCTTCGTGCGCGAGCCGGGAACCGGTTTCGTCTATTCGGGCGAGGGCATCGAGCTGGTCGCACGCTTCGCCGCACGCAAGCTGCGCGCGGATTTCGAGGATCTGGCAGACAGCCAAGTGTTCCGCCCGATGGGCCTCACCCGCATCGCCTATACCTGGCGGCCGTGGATGGAGGGCCGGGTAGCGGTTCCGGCGAACGGCAACGGTTACCCCGGAACCGCAGGGCCGCACCCCTATGGCCATTGGCTGGGGGCGGACGACATCTATACGACGGTCGGCGACTATGCGGCCTTCGTCGCGGGAGTAGCGCGCGGCGACGGGTTGAGCGCGGCGCTCAAGGCCGAGCGGTTGCGCCCGCAGGTGGCGATGCCGGGTTGTGCGAAGCCCGTCGCGGGCTGCCCGGACAGCGTGGCGATGGGACTGGGCTGGCAGGTGCTGACCTTCGGCAAGCGGCGGCTGGCGCTGCACGAGGGCGGCGATCCCGGCGTCTCCGCCATCGCCTATTTCGACGTCGATAGCCGCGACGGCGCGCTGATCTTCCTGTCGGGTGAGGGCGACGCACCGCTGGCAATGCAGGTGATCGAGGCGGTCGATCCGCAGTCGCTGGTGCTCAGCGGCTATCGCGCGATGATGAAGTCGCGCGAAACCGCCGAATAAAGAATCGAACGAAGAACGAACATTGCGGGTTGCGCGGGGCGCATCCGTTCCTACATCGCGCGCTCATCAGGGGGCCTTTCATGCAGCCGATCCTCTCCGTTCGCGGTGTCAGCAAGACCTATGCCTCGGGGCACAAGGCGTTGGGATCGGTCGATCTCGACATCAACAAGGGCGAGATTTTCGCGCTGCTGGGACCCAATGGCGCGGGCAAGACGACGCTGATCTCGATCATCTGCGGCATCGTCACGCCGAGTTCGGGCACGATCGTCGTCGATGGGCACGATGCGATCAGCGAGCCGCGCGCGGCGCGGATGAAGATCGGTCTCGTGCCGCAGGAACTGTCGGTGGACATGTTCGAGACGGTCCAGGCGACGACGCGCTACAGCCGTCGGCTGTTCGGCCGCCCTGCGAACGATGCCTATATCGATCAGGTGCTCAAGGACCTGTCGCTCTACGACAAGCGCAATTCCAAGGTAATGGAGCTTTCGGGCGGGATGAAGCGCCGGGTGCTGATCGCCAAGGCGCTGGCGCACGAACCCGACATCCTGTTCCTCGACGAGCCGACTGCGGGCGTCGATGTGTCCTTGCGCCGCGACATGTGGAAGCTGATCGGCTCGCTGCGCGAACGCGGCACCACGATCATCCTAACCACCCACTATATCGAGGAGGCCGAGGAAATGGCCGACCGGGTGGGGGTGATCAACAAGGGCGAACTGCTGCTGGTGGAGGGCAAGGCCGAGCTGATGAAGAAGCTCGGCAAGCGCGAAATGGATATCGCGCTGGTCGAGCCGATGACGGCAATTCCGGGCGAGCTGGAGGAATGGCACCTCGCGCTCGAGGATGAGGGGCATCGCCTGCGCTATACCTTCGACGCGCAGGCCGAGCGCACCGGCATCCCCTCGCTGCTGCGCAAGCTCGGCGATCTCGGCATCCAGTTCAAGGATCTCGATACCTCCAAGTCGAGCCTCGAGGATATCTTCGTCGACCTTGTCGAAACTCGAAATGAGGAGAAGGCGGCATGAAGGGGTTCAACCATCACGGCGTCTGGGCGATCTACCGGTTCGAGATGGCGCGCGCGATGCGTACCCTGTGGCAGAGCCTGGTCACCCCGGTCATCACCACGGCGCTCTATTTCGTAGTGTTCGGCGGCGCGATCGGATCGCGGATGCAGGAGCTCGACGGGGTCGCCTATGGCAGCTTCATCGTGCCGGGCCTGATCATGATGAACCTGTTGCAGCTGTCGATCTCCAACGCGTCGATCGGCATCTACTTTCCGAAGTTCACCGGCACCGTGTACGAGCTGCTCTCGGCGCCGGTCTCGGCGATGGAGATGGTGATCAGCTATGTCGGCGCGGCGGCGACGAAGTCGATCGCGATCGGTCTGATCATCCTGGTGACGGCGATGCTGTTCGTCGACGTGCCGATCAGGCATCCCGCGATGATGCTGACGATGCTGGTGCTGACGGCGCTTACCTTCTCCATGCTCGGCTTCATCATCGGCATCTGGGCCAAGGGGTTCGAGCAGCTCTCGTTCGTGCCCGCGCTGATCGTGACGCCGCTGACCTTCCTCGGCGGCGCCTTCTACACGATCAACATGCTGCCCGATCCGTGGCGGACGATCAGCCTCGCCAACCCGGTCGTCTACCTCGTCAGCGGGTTCCGCTGGAGCTTTTTCGGCACCGGCGACGTGTCGATCGGGGTCAGCCTCGGCTTCACCGCGGCGTTCATGCTGGTCTGCCTCGGCGTGATCGGCTGGATCTTCAAGAGCGGCTGGCGGCTCAAGAACTGAGCCGCCGCTTCATCCCGCAACCGGCAATGTGACAAGCGATCCGGCGCACACCCGCTGGGTCGCCTTCACGAAGTCGGCGGGCTTGGCCTTGTAGATATTGGGTACGAAACGCTGCGGGTTGCGGTCGATCACCGGGAACCAGCTCGACTGGACCTGAACCATGATCCGGTGCCCCTTTCTGAAGACATGGTCATGGTCGCGCAGCGGCACGTTCCACGCGACCACCTTGTTCGGAACCAGCGGCTTGGGCGTGGAGAAGCTCTCCAGCCAGCGTCCGCGCCGCACCTCCATCGCGATCGGCAGCTGATAGCCGTTGAGCGTCTTCGGATAATCGCCCAACGCCTTGATCGGGGTCGTCCTGTCATAGTCGTCGGGCAGGACGTCGATCAGCTTGACGACCATGTCGCTGTCGGTGCCCGAGGTCGAGGCCTGCAGCGTTGCGCTGATCGCGCCGCTGACGGTCAGGTCCTTGTCGAGCGGCGCACTGACATAGGTCAGCACGTCGGGCCGCCCGTTGACGAAACGCTGGTCCGCCGCTTCCCACCATTTCCATTCCTGCGACGGATAGGTGACCGAGATCGGCCGCTCGCGGTATGGCACCGGGTTGGCCGGGTCGGAGATATATTCGCGGCAGCCTTCGCCCGAGGGTGCGGTGAACGACAGCGATCCGTCGGCATGAAGATAGAGGCTGGTCGCCTTGCTCTCCGCGGGCGGCCATTTGGCGTAGGTCTTCCACTCCCACGATCCGCTCTGGAAGATCCTGGCCTCGCCGGTTGGTCGAGGGCCCTTGCCGTGCAGCCAATAGGCGAAGAAGGGCGCTTCGATGTCGCGCATGAACTCGGTGCCGCTGGGCTTGCCGAACGGGATATAGCCGAGATTGTCGCCCGCATCGCGCCAGCTGCCATGGTTCCACGGACCCGCGACGATCATGCTCAGCCCCTTGGGATCGTCCTTCTCCATCCGCTCGTAGATCTTCCAGCCGCCGAGCGGGTCCTCCTGGTCCCAGAAGCCGACGACATGGAGCGTCGGCACGGTGGTGCGTCCGAGCCGGTCGGTCCACACCTGTCGCTTCCAGTGATCGTCATAGTCGGGGTGTTCGATGACCTGGGTCAGCATCGGCACGCTGCCCTTGAAATGCAGCTTGTCGAGATTCTCGACGGGGCCGAGCTTCAGGAACCAGTCGTACAGGTCCACCGGCGGTGGCCCGCCGGGGTTGTAGTCGAAGTCGTCGCCATTCTTGTTGTTCTGAAGGCCATAGGCCCAGTCGGTGAGGTAGGAGAGGCGGAACGCACCGTAGCGGTGCAGGTCGTCGTTCATCCACCAGTCGTTCCACGCCGCCTGCGGGCTCGCCGCCTTCAGTGCCGGGTGCGGCCGGGCGAGCGCGACGGCGGCGGTATAACCCGGATAGGAACCGCCCATCATGCCGACGCGGCCATTGTTGCCGGGGAGATTCTTCACCAGCCAGTCGATCGTGTCATACGCGTCGCTCGCCTCGTCCGGCGCGTTCGACCCTTGCGGCGAGAGCGCCGTCGACATGTCGAACCTGCCTTCCGACTTGTAGCGCCCGCGCATGTTCTGGATGACGAGAATATAGCCGTCCTGCATAAGGAAGCGCATCGATTCCGGCGTCGAGCGCGGTGCGGCGTTGGGGACGCCATAGGGCGTGCGCCGCAGGATGATCGGCAGTTTCCCGGCCTTGTCCGTCGGGCGCAGGATCACCGTCTGCAGCCGGGTCCCGTCGCGCATCGGGATCATGATTTCCTCACGCGTGAAGGCCGCTGTCGGCGGCGTCGTCGTCGTCGCCTGGCGTGCCGGGGCAGGGGCCGTCAATGCGGTGGCGGCGAGGGCGGCGGCAAGAAGGGCGGCGGTGCGGCGATACATTCACTCTCTCCCGGGTTTGAGCGGGAATAGAGGGGCGGTATCCGTCGCTGTCAATCGCTCCTTGGCCGAAGCAATGCCGGGCGCAGGACGAGGCCGTTGAGGTTGAGCAGCACATGCACCAGCATCGCGAACCACAGATCGCCCGTCGCCAGATAGATCGTCGCGAGCAGCGCGCCGGCGAGGGCGGAGAAGGCCATGCCGGCCCAGCCCTGATAACGGTGCGCGCCGGCGAAGAGCAACGTCGCGAGCGTAAAGCCAAGCGGCGCGCTTCCGGTCGCCAGCGTCGCGAACAGCGGCAGGGCAAGGCGAAAGAACAGCTCCTCGACGATCCCCGCGGCGGTGCCCAGCGCGGCGGTCCAGCCCAGTTCGCTGCGGTTGCGCGGCAGGATACGCTCGATATCGCCGGCGCTGAACGGCGGTTTCCCGCGTCCCAATCGCCAGCGCGCGAGGAGAAGTCCGATCAGCGCGCCGCCGGCCAGGCCCCCCAGCACCGCGGCCTCGAACGCCGCGCCCTCGAAACCGGCAAGCCAGCGCGCTTCGGCCGCCAGCGCCGCGAACTCGGGCGGCAGGCGGGTCAGCGCGTCGAGCCGCCCGCCGATCGCCAGCGCGGCGATCGCGGTCATCCCGAACGCCAGCGGCGCGCGGCGCATCCAGCGGCGATAGCGGTCGATCCGGCTGGTTTGCGGCGGCACCCCGCCGCCCCGGAGATACCAGGCATAGGCGGCGATGAGTGCCGCCAGCAGCGCCCAGTGGATCAACCGTGCAGCCTCGTCATCCGTTGCGGTGCTCGCCCCGCACCCAGCGGACGGTGCCCGAGCTTGAGCGCATCACGACGCTTTCGGTGGTCATCTTGCCCGGCTTGCGCTTGACGCCTTCGAGCAGCGATCCGTCGGTCACGCCGGTCGCGGCGAAGATGCAGTCGCCCTTGGCCAGCTCGGTCAGGTCGTACTGCTTGTCGAGATCCTCGATCCCCCAGCGGCGCGCGCGCGACCGCTCATCCTCGTTGCGGAAGACGAGCCGGCCCTTGAACTGGCCGCCGACGCAACGCAGCGCGGCGCAGGCGAGCACGCCCTCGGGCGCGCCGCCCTGGCCCATATAGACGTCGATCGTCGTGTCGGGATCGGTGGTGGCGATGACGCCCGCAACGTCACCGTCGCCGATCAGCACCACGCCGCAGCCGATCGCGCGCAGCTCGGCGATCATCTTCTCGTGGCGCGGACGATCGAGCACGCAGGCGATGATCTCGTTCGGCTTGACGCCCTTGGCCGCGGCGATCGCCTCGATGTTCGCGGTCGGCGACTTGTCGAGATCGATGACGTTCGGCGGATAGCCCGGGCCGACTGCGATCTTGTCCATATAGACGTCGGGGGCGTTGAGCAGGTTGCCCTCTTCGGCGATCGCCAGCACGGCAAGGCTGTTCGGCCCCGCCTTGGCACAGATGGTGGTGCCTTCGAGCGGGTCGAGCGCGATGTCGATCTTCGGGCCCTTGCCCGGTGCGCTGCCCACCTTCTCGCCGATATAGAGCATCGGCGCCTCGTCGCGCTCGCCCTCGCCGATCACGACGGTGCCGTCCATGTAGAGCGAGTTGAGCGAGGCACGCATCGCCTCGACCGCGGCGGCATCGGCCGCCTTCTCGTCACCGCGGCCGGTGAGTTTGGAGGCGGCGATCGCCGCGGCTTCGGTGACACGCACCATTTCGAGCACAAGAACGCGGTCGAGCACCTTGCTGGCGGTCTGCATGATCGGCGAAGCCCTCTCTCAATTCGTTTCCGCTGCGCGATAGGAGCGCGTGGCGTCCTTGTCGATGGGGGCCAACGCTGTCATCCGTTCAAAAGCCGCAATGATGCGAAACCAGATGCGGTTCGCGGCGTTCGGCAGGTAACCTGGGACTGGACAGGGCGTTCGGGATGTTGAGTTTGCTGCTGGCGTTGAGTGTGGCGGGTGAGCCGCCGAAGATCGTAACCCTTCCCAAACGCGCTCGCCCCGCGGCCGTGGTGCGCAAACGTACCGCGCGAAAGGCCGTGCGGCGCGCGGTGCCGCAGCCGGCATCCCTGTGTCTCACCGGAAGCTGCTCCCAGTCCGCTGCGCCGGGCGATCGGCTGACCGGTGTGACGACGCAGGAGCATAGCGGCAAGATGGACGTGGTCCGGTCGACCGGGATGCCCTGCGGCGTGCAGGGCGCGCCGGTCTGCCCGAAGAAGGGCCAGGAGCTGCTGCACACGCGCATCGACTGAGGCGTTTTCCCAGCGCCTTTGTTATGCTATCGCAACGAGCGGAGGGTTATGCCCATGTCCGTGTTGCTTGTGCTTGCGTTTACGCTTCAGGCTGGCGGCGGCGATGCCGCGATGCAGGCGTATCGCGAAAAGACCCGTGCCATCATCCCGTGCAAGACCACCGGCGATCCCGACGAGGTGACGATCTGCGCGCTGCGGGAGGCCGATAAGAAATACCGCGTCCCGTTCGTCAGCGTCCGTGCGGCGGATAATGTGCCTGCCCAGACCGAGCGGGTGCTTGAGGACGTGATGTTCCAGTGCGGCGTCAGCGGCCCGTTCCTCACCCAATGCGGCGGGATGGTCGGCGTGACGATCGGCGTCGGTTTCGACGGCAAGGCGATGCGCAAGCGCGAGCCGGCGCCGTGAGCCGATTGGCGGGGACCGGCGCGGTGCTGTCGTTCGGTCTGGCCGCGATCGCGAGCCCGGCATTCTCCCAGAGTGTCGCTACGGATCCGGTCGTCGAGCTGCCCGCGCAATGCAGCTTCTCGAAGCCCGCGCAGGCCAAGACGTCACTGCGCGACGCACCAGACATCGCCGACGAGTTCAGGCGAGTCGGTCTGGTGATCGCAGATGTTGGCGAACCCTATGTGCCGTTCGACGTTGTCGACAGCGCGAAGAACCTGCCGCACCGGCAGTTCCTCCGCGCCTACGCCTTCGCGGATCGCACGATTGCCTGGTATTATCATGGCGGCAGTATCGTGACGCATGTCCACGTCGTCGAACTGCGCCCGCAGCGGGACCGGCGCGACGAGCCACCGGTTCTCCGCATGACCGCAAGGGGTCTTATCGGGCCGCCATGCGAAGCAACCGAAGCGCTGTTGAGCGGCGTTTCCAGCGCGAGCGACTGGTAGCGGACTATTCGCCCAGAATGTGCATCCACATCGGCTCGCCGGCCAGGCTGGGCGAGCCGCGCAGCTTCTCCAGCGCCTGCGCGATCGAACGCTCGGGCACTTCGTGCGTCACGATCGCGACGAGCACGCTGCCATCGGCCATCGCGCCGCGCTGGATCAGCGATTCGATCGAGACGCCGGCATCGCGCATCGCTGCAGCGATCTCGGCGAGCACGCCGACCTTGTCGGCGACGGTGAAGCGCAGATAGGCGCGGCCGCGCCGTTCGCCGGTGGGGGCGACCGGCTCGGCGGCCAGGCTGGTGGCGGGCATCGCATAGGGCGGGCCGAATTCGGTGCGGGCGATGTCGATCAGGTCGGCGACCACGGCGCTCGCAGTCGGGCCGTCGCCCGCGCCCGCGCCCTGGAACAGCAGCCGGCCGACGAAATTGCCTTCCGCCACGACCGCGTTGGTCGGGCCGAGGACATGCGCCAGCGGATGCGAAAGCGGGACAAGGTGGGGGTGGACGCGCTGGAACAGCCCATTGCCGCTCAGGTCCGCGATGCCGAGTAGGCGGATGCGATAGCCCAGCGCCGCGGCTTCGGCGATATCGGCGGCGAGCAAATGGCGGATGCCGCCGATCGCGACGTCGCCGAACGCCGGCTGGGTGCCGAACGCAATGCTCGCGAGGATCGAGAGCTTGTGCGCGGCATCGACGCCGTCGATGTCGAAGCTGGGATCGGCTTCGGCAAAGCCCGCCGCCTGCGCCTCGGCCAGCACCTCGCCGAAGTCGCGGCCTTCGGCTTCCATCTTGGAGAGGATGAAATTGCAGGTGCCGTTGAGGATGCCATAGACGCGGTCGATCTGGTTCGCCGCTGCGCCCTCGCGCAACCCCTTGATCACCGGCACGCCGCCTGCGACCGCCGCCTCGAACTTCATCGGCGTGTCGCTCTTCTCGGCGACCTGAGCGAGTTCGAGCCCGTGATGCGCGATCATCGCCTTGTTGGCGGTGACCAGGCCCTTGCCCGCCGCGAGCGTCGCACGCGCGAGCGCAAGCGCGGGACCATCGGAGCCGCCGATCAGCTCGACCACCACGTCCGCCTTGGGGTGGCGGGCGAGTTCGGTCATGTCGTCGACCCAGTCGAAGCGCGTGATGTCGACGCCGCGATCCTTGGCGCGATCGCGCGCGGAAACCGCGACGATCTCGATCGGCCGGCCCGCACGGCGCGCGATCAGCTCGGCATTGGCGTCGATCAGGCGAATGACGCCCGCACCCACGGTTCCAAGGCCGGCAAGAGCAACGCGCAACGGTTCGGTCATGTCTAAATCTCCTGGCACTCCCGCTAGAGAATGCCCGGAGCGCCGCAACCCTATTATTTCTTTGTGAGGCCGATCTCGCGAAGGCGTTCCGCCAGATAGTCGTGCGCGGTGATCGGCGGCTCGCGCTCGGGATTCTCCGCGGTCACGCATTGCGGTAGCGCCTTGATCAGGAAATCGGGCGCGGGGTGGAGGAAGAAGGGCATCGAATAGCGCGGGGTGCCGCGGCGCTCGACCGGCGGGTTGACCACGCGATGGGTGGTCGAGGGCAGGACATGGTTGGTCAGCCGCTGGAGCATGTCGCCGACATTGACCACCATCGCGCCTTCGGGCGGCTTGACCGGTAGCCACTGGCCGTCCTTGTCGAGCAGCTCAAGGCCTGCTTCCTCGGCGCCCAGCAGCAGCGTGATCAGGTTGATGTCCTCATGCGCCCCGGCGCGCACGTTCGGCGCGTCCTCGGTCACCGGCGGATAATGGAGCAGGCGCAGCACCGAATTGCCGTCCTTGACCGCAGGGTCGAACCAGTCGGGCTCGAGGCCGAGGTGCCGGGCGATCGCCGAGAGCAGCTTGTCGCCCGCGGTGTCGAACGCGGCGAACAGTTCGAGGAAGGTGTCGCGGAACCCCTCGGGCCGGTCGGGCCAGATATTGGGGGCCATGTTCGTCTCGAACCGGTGCCCGGCGGGCAGCTCGCGGCCGATATGCCAGAACTCCTTCAAGTCCACATACTCGGCGCCCTTGGCGATCTCGGTCTTGAACGGGGTGTAGCCGCGCGCGCCGCCGCCGCCCGCAACGAAATACCCGCGCTTCTCCTCCTCGGGCAGGTCGAAGAACGCCTTGGTCGCCGCCCAGGCGCGATCGATCAGATCCTGGGGGACGCCGTGATCGGACACCATCGCGAAGCCGAACCGCTCGAACGAACCGCCGAGCGCCGCGGCGAAGCCATCGGGATCGCTCTTCTGATCGGCCAGGCTGACCAGCGGGACTTCGGCGAGAAGAGTGTCGGACATTCAAGGTAACTCCGGAAACGATTCTCCCGGAAATAGACCTTCGCGGCGTCTTGGAACAGAGGCGGGAGAGGCACGGTGCCGCGTACCCCTCCCACGACCAATCGCCTACGCAGCGACGGACCTGATTACTTGCCGAGGACGGTCAGCGTGCCACGGCTCTTCGAGTCGCCCGCAGCGTCGATGTCGAGCGTGAAGTCGCTGCCCTCGCTGGTCTTGCCGCTGAGCTGGCCGTCCTTCGCCGCGACGGTGAAGCCGGCGGTCTGCATCTGCTCCTGGAACCAGTTGCGGACCTTGTCCGCGGCGGCCGGCGCGTCGAACTGGACGCGGACACTGTCCTCGCCGCCCTTGTCCTGATTGGCGTCGACATTGAGGCTGGCGATGGTCGAGCCGGGATAGAGCTTCAGCCCGTCGACCTCGAAATTGTCTGCGCCGAGATCGAATTTGGGGAGCTTGATCGATCCTTCGAAGCCCGGTGCCTTGACGGCGACGCGGCCGTCCTTGTCGGCCCTGATCGATGCTTCGCCTTCGCCGCTCTTGACCGAGATGCTGGCGCCATTGCCCTCGCCCGACCCGTCGCCGCAGGCCGTGAGCGCCGCCATCAGGGGAAGGACAAGCCAGTGCCGGGTCATACGCAAGCTCCACCGTGTTAGTTATGCAATACACTAGGCATATCGAGAAAATAAATCAAGGCGCGGGGTGACGCATCCGGAGCGATGCGGCATTGGGCGCGGCATGGACGCGCAGACCCATCAACCCGGCGAGGCGGCGAACCGCTCGCCCATTCCGATGGGCGAGTTCGTCGCGCTGATCGCAGCGATCATGGCACTGACCGCGCTCGGGATCGATTCGATGCTCCCGGCGCTGCCCGCGATCAGCGACGAGCTGGGCGTCACTCAGCCCAATCACCGCCAGTACGTCATCACCGCCTTCATGCTCGGTTTCGCCGTGGCACAGCTGTTCCACGGTCCGCTCGCGGACCGGTTCGGGCGCAAGCCGGTGATCATGGGCGCGCTCGCTTGCTATGTCGTGACCAACGCGGTTGCCGCCTTCTCGGGCAGTTTCGAGCTGCTGCTGCTCGCCCGCGCGGCGAGCGGGGCGGCGGTCGCGGCGGGGCGCGTGGTGACGGTGGCGCTGGTGCGCGACTGTTTCCAGGGGCGGGCGATGGCGCGGGTGATGAGCCTTGCCTTCATGACCTTCATGATCGTGCCGGTGCTGGCGCCCGCCTGGGGCCAGCTGATGGTGATCATCTTCGGATCGTGGCGGCTGATCTTCGGCGGCATCGCGATCATCGCGGCGCTGGTGCTGATCTGGTTCACCGCCCGTATGCCCGAAACCCTGCCGCGCGACGCGGTCCAGCCGCTCGACCTGCGCGCGATCTGGCGCGGCTATGGCAAGATGTTCCGCGACCGCTGGGCCGTCGGCTACACGTTCGCGACGACCGCCATTTCGGGCTGTTTCTTCTCCTTCATCGGGTCGATCCAGCAGATCGTCTATGATGTGTTCAAGCGGCCGGAACTGCTGACATTGGTGTTCGCGTCGGTCGCCGGGCTGATGGCGCTCGGATCGTTCCTCAACTCGCGGCTGGTGATGCGGTTCGGGATGCGCTTTCTCTCGCACTTCGCGCTGGTGGCGACGACGTCGCTCGCCGTGATCCACCTGATCGTGATCCTGCTGGGGGGCGAGACTCTGTGGGTGTTCATCGCGCTGCAGGCGCCGATGATGGCGGCGATGGGCCTCGCCAACTCGAATTTTTCGGCGATGGCGATGGAGAATATGGGTGAGATCGCGGGCACCGCGTCGAGCCTTCAGGGCTTCATCGCGACGATGGGCGCCGCGGTGCTCGGCGCGGTGATCGGCCAGTCGTTCGACGGGACGACGGTGCCGCTCTACCTTGGCTTCACCGTGCTGGGCCTTGCCGCGCTCGTCATCGTCTTCGTCACCGAACGCGGCAAGCTGTTCCGCCGCAGCTGACCCGGCGCGCCACGGCTTCAAGGAACCGTGCGCGCCCTCCCGCCGTTCCAGCCTTCAGGAGAAGCAAGGAGGGCTGCGATGGGCGGTCATCAGGTTCCCGGGCGCGGGCCCGGCGACGACGGTTATGACGAGGATGGCTATGACGAGAGCCAGCGCGCGGAGATACTCGAAGTAACGCGCAACGGCCCGACCGATGGCCTGGTCCAGACCGATCTCGATCCCGATCTGGGCGAGGAGATCGACGCCGAGGACGACGACGAACTTGAGATGATCGCCGACGACGCCGAGGGCGATGTGGCGGAGTTCGACGCGGACGAGGAAGACGACGCCTAGCGCTCCGCAGCGATTGACTGTCGCATGCTTCGGGCCGAGCATCCCGGCGACAGGAGCGCGCCATGGCCACCGATCCTCGGGTCGATTCCTATATCGAGCGTCAGGCCGATTTCGCCCGGCCAGTCCTTATCTGGCTGCGTGCCCGGATCCATGCCGCCTGCCCGAGGTCGAGGAAAGCATCAAATGGGGCATGCCCGCTTTCTCGCATCGCGGCCGGCCGCTCGCGAACATGGCAGCGTTCAAGGCGCATGCGAGCTTCGGCTTCTGGTATCGCGAGCAGATGGCGACGGGCAAAGAGGGGGAGGCGATGGGCCAGTTCGGCCGGATCGCATCGCTCGCCGACCTGCCTGACGAAGCCGCGATGGAGGCACAGGTGCGCGAGGCGGTGGCGCTGATCGAGTCGGGGGAGCGGCCGAAGCGCGCCGCAAAGCCGCCCAGGCCCGAGGCCGAGATACCCGAGGTGCTGGCCGAGGCGTTGGCCCGCGATCCGGAAGCCGCCGCCAACTTTGAAGCCTTCGCGCCCAGCTGCCGCCGCGACTATTGCGAATGGATCGGCGAAGCCAAGCGCGAGGCGACGCGCGACAAAAGGCTGGCCGAGGCGATGGCCTGGATCCGCGCGGGCAAGAAGCGCCACTGGAAATATCAAAGCTGATGAAGCGACTTGCGTTCGGTACCAGATATGTGATGATGCAACATCGCTAGCGATAGGAGGTGCCTTATGCGTCGTTCGATTGCTTATCGTGAGCCCGAGCCGATCTCCGCGCTCAACACCACCCCGCTGATCGATGTGCTGCTGGTGCTGTTGATCATGCTGATCGTCACCATCCCTGCCGCGATGCACAAGCTGCCGGTCGACCTGCCGGCGGGGCCGCCGAAGACGGCGCCTGAGCTGCCCCACCGTCTGGACATCGGTGCTGCGGGCAACCTCGCCTGGGACGGGCGGCCGATCAGCGATGCCGAGCTTCCGGCTCTGCTTGACGCGACCGTTGCGGAGAGCGGCGTGCTCCAGTTCAGGGCCGACGAAGCCGCACGCTACGAACGCTTCGCCACGGTCCTCAATACGGTCAAGCGGGCCGGTGTGACGAAGCTCGGCTTCGTCGGCAACGAGCGGATGGCGTTCGACTGAGCTTTGCAGCGCGCCATAGGTGCCGTAAACGTCAACCTATGGCGCGCTTCACACGCACGATCACCGCCGGGCCGGACGACATCGACGAGCTCGGTCACGTCAACAATGCGGTCTGGGTCCGCTGGATCCAGGATGTCGCGGTGGCGCACTGGCACGCGGTCGCCGCACCCGAGCATCACGACGCCTATATCTGGGTCGTGACCCGGCACGAGATCGACTATCGCGGCAACGTGTCCCAAGGCGAGACGGTGACCGCCGAGACCTGGGTGCCCGATCCGCCGCGCGGCGCCCGCTTCGACCGCCACATGCGCTTCACCGGTGCCGACGGCAAGGTGAAGGTCGAGGCGGTCTCGACCTGGGCGATGCTCGACCGCGCGACCGGAAGGCTGGTGCGCGTGCGCGACGAGATCGCCGCGCCGTTTCTGGAGGGGTGAGGGGCCGACCCCCTCACACCGTCATCCTGAACTTGTTTCAGGATCCATGTCTCCACAGGCGACCGAGCCGCGGGTGGCAGGTTGGATGCTGAAACAAGTTCAGCGTGATGGAATGGAGGTTACCCCGAATTCCTCAACGCCGTCGCGATCGCATTGATCGACAGCAGGATGCCCTGTTCGATCTTGGGATCGGTCTCGCCCGCGCGGTGGCGCTTGAGCAGCTCGACCTGAAGCAGGTTGAGCGGCTCGATATAGGGAAGGCGCAGCTTGATCGAGGTTTCGAGCGCCGGATGCTTCTCGAGCAGCCGCGTCTGGCGCGTCACCTCGAGCAGCTGGTCGTGCGTCGACTGCCAGCCGTCGCGGATGCGCCAGAAGATCGCATCGCCCAGCGCACGATCCTCGACCAGTCCGGCGTAGCGCGCGGCGATGCCCATGTCGGACTTGGCCAGCACCATCTCCATGTTCGCCAGCGCCGAGGCGAAGAGCGGCCAGCCCGCCGCCATCTCGCGCAGCAGCCCGCGGTCCCTGAAGTCCGACAGCGCCGCGCCGACGCCGTACCAGCCCGGCAGCATCACGCGGGCCTGCGCCCAGCTGAACACCCAGGGGATCGCGCGCAGGTCCTCGATCGCGTCGCTCTTCTTGCGGCTCGCCGGCCGGCTGCCGATCTTGAGGCCCGCAATCTCGGCGATCGGCGTCATCTGGCGGAAGAAGCTGGTGAAGCCCTCGGTGCCGTAGACCAGCCCGCGATAGGCACCGAACGCCGTGCCCGACAGTTCCTCCATCGCCGCCTCGAACCGCGCGGCATCGGCGGTGCTCAGCTGCTGCGGCTCGAGGCTCGCGAGCAACGTCGCCGACGCCATCGCCTCGAGGTTGGTCTGCGCGCTCTCGCGCGTCCCGTACTTCGCCGCGATCACCTCGCCCTGTTCGGTGATGCGGATGCGGCCCTGCACGGTGCCCGCGGGCTGCGCCTGGATCGCCTGGAACGACGATCCGCCGCCGCGCCCGACCGCGCCGCCGCGGCCATGGAACAGCTGCATGCCGATCCCGGCTTCCTCGAACACCGGCTTCAATGCGGTCGAACCCTTGGACAGCCCCCAGGTCGAGGTGAGGTAGCCGCCGTCCTTGTTCGAATCCGAATAGCCGATCATCACTTCCTGATGCCCGCGCTTGCCGGCGATCTTCGCGACCTCGGGCAGCGCGAACCATGCGCGCATGATGTCGGGCCCAGCGTCGAGATCGGCGATCGTCTCGAACAGCGGCACCGCCATGACGTGAGCCTGCGGCTCCTCGCCCGGGATGTAGAGCCCGGCTTCCTTGAGCAGGACATGGACTTCGAGCAGGTCGGACACCGATTGCGCCATCGACACGATATACTGGCGGATCGCCGCGCGGCCGTAGCGCTGGTGCGCCTCGGCCGCGGCCTGGACGATCGCCAGTTCGGATGCGGTCTCGTCCGAATAGCTCGCGTAGCGGCTGGTGAGCGGACGCGGCGAGGCGAGTTCGCGGCGGAGCAGCTCGACCCGCGCGGGCTCGTCGAGCGCGGCATAGTCGGCCTCGACGCCCGCGACCTTGAGCAGCTCGGCGACGACGCGCTCATGCACCGCGCTGTTCTGGCGCATATCGAGCGTGGCGAGATGGAAGCCGAAGATATCGACCGACCGGATCAGCCGGCCGAGCGCGCCGCTCGACGCCAGCGTCTCGGCGCCCTGCGCGGCAAGACCGTGCGCGACGGTGGCGAGGTCGGCGCGGAACGCCGCGGGATCGGGATAGCGTTCGCCGGTCAGCGCCCCGGGGCGTGGCGGTGCCTTGCCGGTGAGATCGCGATAGGTCGCGGCGAGCCGGGCGTAGATGCCCGACAGCGCGCGGCGATAGGGTTCGTCGGCGCGGCTGGCGGCGGCGTCGCCGCTGGCGTCGGCGAGGGCGACGACGCCGGGATCGATTTCGGCGTGGTGGCTCGAGATCGACAGTTCGGCGCCGAGCGCATGGACCGCATCGAGATAGTGGTTGAGCACCGTCTCAGCCGAGCGCGACAGGGTCAGCCGCAGCGAATCGGCGGTGACGAAGGGATTGCCGTCGCGGTCGCCGCCGATCCAGTTGCCCGGGCGCAGGAACGCCGGCACGCGGCTGCCCAGCGCGCGGTCCCATCGCGCGTGGAGTGCGGGCAGGACCGGCAGGAACACGTCGCGCATGTAGGACAGCGCAGTCTCGACCTCGTCCGCGACGTAGAGGCGTTCGGGCCGAAGCACGCGCGTCTGCCACAGTAGCGCCACCTGCCGCACCACCGCTTCGTCGACCAGATCGCCATCAGCGGTCTCGACGATGCCGCGGTCCTTGAGTGCCATCAGCTCGGCGATGCGGTTGCGATGGTCGATCATCGACTTGCGCCGCACCTCGGTCGGGTGGGCGGTCAGCACCGGCGCGACCAGCGCATGGTCGAGCAGTTCGGCGATCCGGGCGGCATCGACGCCATGCTCCTTGAGCCTGGCGATCGCGTGCTCGACATCGGCGCCCGTCTCCGCCGCCACGCCCTGCCGGTCCTCAGCCAGGTTGGCGAGCATCGAGAACAGCATGAAGCTGCGCACGAAATCGAGCGTGTCGTCGAGGTTCAGGCTGCCGAGGCCCGGATCGATGCTGTCCGCGCCGGCGATGCCGCGATGCCGGTCGACCGATGCCGATCGGATATATTCGATTCGCCGGAACAATGCCTCCCCGCCATAGGCGCGGATCACGTCGCCAAGGACGCGGCCCAGATAGCGGATGTCGGGGTTGTTCGTGATCGGTGGAGCGCTGGCCATGCGCGCGTGCTGCACTGCGGCATGGCCAGCGTCAACCGGATCGTTACTTGGGAGACGACAAGCGTGACTGATTATGTCGCGGACTCGTCGATCCGGCGGCGGAAGGTTTCGGGAAGGAACAGTAGGCCGAGGATCAGCGTCAGCACCGCGACGATGATCGGATACCAGAGGCCGTAATAGATGTCCCCGGTTGCCGCGACCATCGCGAAGGCGATCGTCGGCAGGAACCCGCCGAACCAGCCATTGCCGATATGATAGGGCAGCGACATCGCGGTGTAGCGGATGCGGGTCGGGAAGATTTCGACCAGAAGCGCGGCGATCGGGCCGTAGACTGCCGTCACCAGCAGCACGAGCCAGAAGAGCAGGGCGACGATCAGCGGCTTGTTCATCGCCGCAGGATCGGCCTTGGCTGGGTAGCCGGCCCTGGTCAGTGCCGTCTTGAGTTCCGCCTGATAGGCGGCGATCACGGCGGCACGCTCGGCAGGAGCGATCCCGACCGGGTCAGGCGCCGGATGATCCTCCTCGCCCACGCGCACGGTCGTGAATTTGAGCGTCGGCGCGCCGGGCGGCAGCGTCGCGGGCACGCTCTTGTAGGGGATGCCCGACTTGGCGAGATAGGCCTTGGCGATGTCGCAGCCCGACTGGTCGAACTTGTTGCCGCCGATCGGGTCGAACTGGACCGAGCAGATGTCGTTGCTCGACATGATCGTCACCGGCGCCTGTCTCTGCGCTGCCGCAAGGGCAGGATTGGCCGCCTGGGTCAGCGCGTGGAAGGTGGGGAAATAGCTGATCGCGGCCAGCGCGCAGCCGGTCAGGATGATCTTCTTGCGTCCGATCCTGTCGCTCAGGGCCCCGAAGATCACGAAGAAAGGCGTGGCGAGCGCCAGCGCGATCGCGATCAGGATGTTGGCGGTCGCGCCATCGACCTTCAGCGTCTTCTCCAGGAAGAACAGCGCGTAGAACTGGCCGGTGTACCAGACCACCGCCTGGCCCGCGACGGCACCCAGCAGCACGATCAGCACGGTGCGCAGGTTGCGCCACTGGCCGAACGCCTCGGTGAAAGGTGCCTTGGAGGTCGTGCCCTCCTCCTTCATCTTCTGGAACACCGGGCTTTCGGCCAGCTGGAGGCGGATCCACAGCGACACGGCGAGCAGCAGGATCGAGACGAGGAAGGGCAGGCGCCAGCCCCAATCGGCGAACGCGGCTTCGCCGATCGCGGTGCGGATGCCGATCACCACCAGCAGCGCGGCGAACAGGCCGAGTGTCGCGGTGGTCTGGATCCAGCTGGTGAACAGGCCGCGTTTCCCCTCTGGAGCATGCTCGGCCACGTACGTCGCCGCGCCGCCATATTCCCCGCCGAGCGCCAGGCCCTGGACCAGCCTGAGCGCGACGAGGATGATCGGGGCTGCGACGCCGATGCTGGCGTAGCTCGGCAAGATGCCGACCGCGAAGGTGGACAGGCCCATCAGGCCCATGGTGACGAGAAAGGTGTATTTGCGCCCGACGACATCGCCCAGCCGCCCGAACACCAGCGCACCGAACGGGCGCACCGCGAATCCCGCGGCGAAGGCGCCGAGCGCGAGGATGAACGCGGTCGTCTCGTTCACCCCGGAGAAGAATTTCGCGGAGATGACCGTCGCCAGCAGCCCGTACAGGTAGAAATCATACCATTCGAACACCGTGCCGAGCGACGAGGCGATGATCACCTTGCGCTCGTTCCGGCCCGCGACCGCAGGCTGTGCCGTCATAAACTCCCCTCCCGATCTTATTTACCGGGATGGTGACGGCTTTTCTGGTCTAGGTCGAGCGCAAAATTGGTATAGACTGAAACTGCAACTGGTATGCGGAAAGTGCCTCAGTCGTCGAGCAGTGCGAGGCTGACCCTGGCGGTGCCGGTGCGGTGCATCCCGATCTCGCGCGCGGCGGCGTGCGAGAGGTCGATCACGCGCCCGCCGCTGAACGGTCCGCGGTCGTTGATCCGCACCACCACGCTCCTGCCGCTGGACAGGCTGGTGACGCGGATCCGGCTGCCGAACGGCGCGGTGCGGTGCGCGGCGGTCAGCGTATCGGGGTCGCAGCGCTCGCCATTGGCGGTGCGATTGCCCGCCATCTCGCGGCTGAAATAGCTCGCCATGCCGCTGCCGAGGTCGGCGCCGGCTTCCGCCTCGTCATTCGCCGCCGCGGCCGGAACCGTCAGTGCCAGCGCCAGCGCGCCGATGAAGAAACCCCGCATGCCCCGTCCCCTTTTGCGGGCACGGGTGAAACAACAATGGCACCGGACGGCAATCCGCGCAGCGTTGCGTCGCCCCGAATCCGCGACCATCCGCTACGAAATGTTACGGATGGTGACGCGGTGGGCGGCTGCGACTAATGCGTATCCGTAACTATGGGGGCCAAGACGACATCCGCTGCCGAAACCGGTGGCGAGCGCAACGCGGTATATTCCTATATGGATGCTGCCCGATTCGTGCTGGCCGCGGTCGTCGCGTTCGCGCACGCCTGGCATCTCACCATCGCCGACTATCATGGCGACGCGCCGCTCTGGGCCAAGATCGGCTATTTCGTCGCCGGCTTCTCGCACGCCGCGGTCATCCTGTTCTTCGTTCTCTCCGGCTACTGGATCGCGCGATCGGTCGAGCAGCGGCTCGAACGGGGCTGGAGCTGGAAGGAATATCTTTCCGGCCGGCTGACCCGGATATGGATCGTCCTGATCCCGGCGCTGCTGATCGGTGGCAGCCTCGACCTGATCGGGACGTTCTGGCTGCGGACGCCGACGCATCTCGGCCTGACCAACACCTATGTCCTGCGCACCGACGTCGCGGCGAACCTCGCCTGGCCGGTGTGGATCGGCAATCTGTTCTTCCTCCAGGACACGCTGGTGCACCCGCTGGGCACCAACGGGCCGCTCTGGAGCCTTGCCTGGGAATGGTGGTTCTATCTCTGGTATCCGGCGCTGATCCTGTTGTGGCGGACGCGACGGCCGGCCCCGGTCCTGATCGCGATGGCGATCTTCTTCTGGTACCCCTCGGTGTTGCTCGGCTTTGTCTGCTGGCTGCTGGGCACACTGGTCCGGGTGGTCGAGCGCAAGGGCATCGCGCAGGCAGTGCTGTGCCGGCGTGTCACGCTCGGGGCGACCGGCGTTCTAGGTCTGGCGATCCTTGCCTGGGAGCGCACCGCACCTCTTCCGGGCTGGGAGTTTCCGGTGGCCCTGAGCTTCGCCGCGTTCCTGGCTGCGCTGCTCGCGATGCGCCCGGCCTTTCCACGAGCCCTGACGGGGCTGGCGCACTATGGCAGCCGCGCAAGCTTTTCGCTCTACGTCACCCATTTTCCGGTTCTCGCGATGATCGCCGGGATCGAGGTCGGCGCGGTCCGGGAGGAGCCGTCGATGACGTCGCTCCTCTTCGTCTGCCTCGGTTTCCTCGCTGCGCTGTTCTTCGCCTATGGTTTCTCGATGCTCACCGAAGCCAATACCGGCCGGGTGCGCAAATGGCTGGCGGGGCGCAGGCGCCCCGCGCCCTGATCAGACGTCGAGATTGGCGACGCTGAGCGCATTCTCCTGAATGAACTCGCGGCGCGGCTCGACCACATCGCCCATCAGGCGGGTGAAGATCTCGTCCGCCACATCCGCCTGATCGATCGCCACCACCAGCATCGAGCGATTCTGCGGATCGAGCGTGGTTTCCCACAGCTGCTCGGCGTTCATCTCGCCCAGCCCCTTGTAGCGCTGGATCGACAGCCCCTTGCGGCCCGAGGCGAGGATCGCGTTCAGCAGTTCGCTCGGGCGCGAGACCAGGGTCTCGCCCTTGGCGGCGACCACGGGTTCCTCATCCTCGCCCTCGACGGCGGGCGCCGCCTCGGCTTCCGCCTGCGCCGACTTGACCGAAACGAGCTTGGACACCGCGGCATAGCTCTCGGCCTGCTCGGCCGCGAGCGCATGGAGCTTGCGGCCCTCGGCCGAGGTCAGGAACGCAGCCTCGACGATGTGGTGATCGGTCACGCCGCGCCACAGCCGTTCGAAATGGAAGCCGCCATCCTCAGTGACGCGCGCCGACCAGCGCGCATCCTCGTCGGTCAGGTCGAGCCGCTTGGTCACCGCCGCGAGCCGCTCGCCGCGCTGCTCGCGCGTCGCTTCGGGATCGAGCGCACTGCCCAGGGCCAACGCCTCGATGATCGCGGGATCGTAGCGGCGCGGGACATAGCGCATCAGCGTCTTCATGCGGCGGGCATGTTCGACCAGCCGCGCAAGATCCTGGCCGAGAATGGTTCCTTCGCTCGTCTCAAGCCGGTTGCCGCCGACGCCTGCCTCGACCAGATAGTCGTCGAGCGCCGCATCGTCCTTGAGATAGACTTCCGACCGTCCCTTGCTCGCCTTGTACAGCGGCGGCTGGGCGATGAAGAGGTGCCCGTTCTCGATGATCTCGGGCATCTGGCGGTAGAAGAAGGTGAGCAGCAGCGTGCGGATATGCGCGCCGTCCACGTCGGCGTCGGTCATGATGACGATCTTGTGGTAGCGCAGCTTCTCGAGGTTGAAGTCGTCGCGGCCGATGCCGGTGCCCATCGCCTGGATCAGCGTGCCGATCTCCTTGGACGACAGCATCCGGTCGAAACGCGCGCGCTCGACGTTCAGGATCTTGCCGCGCAGCGGAAGGATCGCCTGGAAGTGGCGGTCGCGGCCCTGCTTTGCGGAACCACCGGCCGAGTCACCCTCGACCAGGAACAGTTCGGACTTGGCCGGATCGCGCTCCTGACAGTCGGCGAGCTTGCCCGGGAGCGACGCGATGTCCATCACGCCCTTGCGCCGGGTCAGTTCGCGCGCCTTCTTGGCGGCCTCGCGCGCGGCGGCGGCGTCGATCACCTTCTGGATGATGGCGCGGGCCAGCGCCGGATTTTCTTCGAGCCAGTCGGACATCTTGTCGGCCATCAGCGCTTCGAGCGGCTGGCGCACTTCGGAGCTGACCAGCTTGTCCTTGGTCTGCGAGCTGAACTTGGGATCGGGCAGCTTGACCGAGACGATCGCGGTGAGGCCCTCACGCATGTCGTCGCCGGTGAGGGTGACCTTCTCCTTCTTCAGCAGCCCCGACTTGTCGGCATAGCTGTTGATCGTGCGGGTCAGCGCCGCGCGGAACGCGGCGAGGTGGGTGCCGCCGTCACGCTGCGGGATGTTGTTGGTGAAGCACAGGACGTTCTCGTAATAGGAGTCGTTCCACTCCAGCGCGACGTCGATGCCGATATCGTCGCGCTGCCCGTTGACCGAGATCGGGTCGGGGAACAGCGGCGACTTGTTGCGGTCGAGCCACTTCACGAACGCGGCGATCCCGCCCTCGTAGAACAATTCGACTTCCTTGACTTCCTCGTGCCGCGCGTCGCGCAGGAACAGGCGCACGCCCGAATTGAGGAACGCCAGCTCGCGATAGCGATGCTCGAGCTTCTCGAAGTCGTACTCGATCTGGTTCTTGAACGTGCCGCCGTCGCCGGGAACCTTCTCGGTCGACGCGAGGAAGGTCACGCGCGTGCCCTTCTTTCCGTTCGACGGGCCGATCACCTTGAGCGGCGCGGTCGCGTCGCCATAGGCGAAGCGCATGTAATGCTCCTCGCCGTCGCGCCAGATGTTGAGGTCGAGCCACTCCGACAGCGCGTTGACCACCGAAACGCCCACGCCGTGCAGGCCGCCGGACACCTTGTAGGCATTGTCGTCGCTGGTGTTCTCGAACTTGCCGCCGGCGTGCAGCTGGGTCATGATGACCTCGGCGGCCGACACGCCTTCCTCGGCATGGATGCCGGTCGGGATGCCGCGGCCGTTATCCTCGACGCTCACCGATCCGTCGGCGTTCAGCTGGATGATGATCCTGTCGCAATGACCGGCCAGCGCCTCGTCGATCGCATTGTCCGAAACCTCGAACACCATGTGGTGCAGGCCCGAACCGTCGTCGGTGTCGCCGATATACATGCCGGGCCGCTTGCGGACTGCGTCGAGGCCTTTGAGGACCTTGATGCTGTCGGCGCCGTAGCTGTTGCTGTTCGGGGTGTTTTCGGGGGTGTTCTGATCGTTCGATTCCATGCCGAGCATATAGGGTCGCGAGTCACGAAACGGAAGCAAAATGGGTCACCCCGTGGCGCCGCCGCGCTTATGAAAACTTAATGGCGACCGCGCGGGTTCGACGTGGCAATTTTATGGGTCTTCGCGCCATGTGATGCGGCATGGAACGTGATCGACAAATGGTTCACGCCCATCGCACTCGATGGGAACGGATCACCGACTGGCTCGGCGCCTGCAAGCCGCTCGAGCTGATCCTTGGCATGGTCAGCGGGATCACGCTGATCGCCGCTCTCCACGCGATGTGGAGCGCGTGATGATGGACGCGCTTCTCGTCTTCGCCGTCACGATCGCCTTCATGGTCTTCGCGATCGGCTATACCGGCCGGATGGCCATGCTGGAACGGCGCGGCCAGCTCGCGCATCGCGGATCGGTGCGGCGCCGGCGCCCCGGCTAGATCGGCACCCCTTCAGGTACTTCGAGGTGATCGTTGGTGCGGCGATGTTCGTTGTCGCGCCTGACAGTTTGCAGGATCGCCATGGCATCCACATTCATCGTCGTCAGCCTCGGCTTGTCAGCGAACTCGCGGGCGACCCGCCGGTAGAACATCACGAACATCGGATCATATCCGCTCTTCACCAGAAAATTGATGATGATCCGGGCGTTCTGGCGGGACTCGCGAATCTCGTTGACCAGGTAAAAGCCGTCATAGTTGCGGACGAGCTTGTACAGCAGCGCCCTGAAATCCCGCTCCATGATGTTCATTCGTGAGAACATGACCGCACGGACCGGATAGCTTTCCAGAATACCCCTCGGTACATCGCGCCCGCCCACGAGGTTGTCGACCGCGCGGAAATGCGCCTCGTTCTCCGAAGTCAGTTTCAGCGCGTTGTAGGCGTTCCACGCTTCGTTCTGCACCTTGATCCAATCGAGATTCCGGATCTTGCCGGCCACTCGCCAGACTTGAAACGCGATGAAGGTTGTCAACAGCGACAGCGCCAAACCGGCCGTCTGGACCGCAAAGGTCCAGTCGAACGCCGGCTCACCAAAGGTAATGGTCAGCATCGCTCAATTCCCCCCGCAAAAAACATGCTGGGAATCGTGCCGGCAGTCAAAAGCTGCGTGACGGTCAGCCTGGCAGAATGATCCCGTCGCGCACCGTATAGCGTGCAGCTTCGCCGATCCCGTCGAACAGTTCGGCCTCGGTGCCGGTCATCCATACCTGTCCGCGCCCCGCCAGCCGATCGAACAGCGCGCGCCGCCGACTGGGGTCGAGATGCGCGGCGACTTCGTCGAGCAGCAGGATCGGTGCGCGGCCGGTGCGGTCGGCGACCAGCTCGGCATGGGCGAGGACAATGCCCAGCAGCAGCGCCTTCTGCTCCCCGGTCGAGCAGAGTTGCGCAGGCTGCCCTTTGCCGAGGTGCGTGACGGACAGATCCTGACGGTGCGGCCCGGTCAGCGTGCGCCCGGCCGCAGCATCGCGCGCACGGCCTGCTCGCAGTGCCTGTGCGAGGTCGGCTATCGGTTCGCCTTCCAGCGTCAGTCCCGCCCGTGCGAACACGCCCTCGGGCTGATCGGCCAGCCGCGCCGCCAACGCCTCGACCGCGCCGCGCCGCGCGGCGTCGATCGCCGCGCCATGCTCCGCCATCCGGGCTTCCAGTGCGGTCAGCCAGTCCGGGTCGGCGGGTTCGTCCGCGCCGAGCAGCCGGTTGCGCTCGCGCATCGCCGCTTCGTAGCGCGCTGTGTGATGCGCATGACCGGGTGCCAGCGCCAGCGTCAGCCGGTCGAGGAAGCGCCGCCGCTCGCTCGCCGGCTCGACGAACAGCCGGTCCATCGCCGGGGTCAGCCAGAGCACTGTCAGCCATTCGGCGAGGCTGGTCGCCGCCGCCGCTGCGCCATTGACGCGCACCACCCGCCGCTCCGGTGCAGAGGCTTGCGTGCCCGTGCCGATCTCGACGCTCTCGGCCAGGGTCGCCGCCACCGCGAACCCGCCGCCGCCGCCCTGCCGGGCGATCTCGGGCAGCGGCGCGCGGCGCAGGCCGCGGCCGGGGGCGAGCAGCGAGACGGCTTCCAGCACATTGGTCTTGCCCGCGCCGTTGTCGCCGGTCAGCACCACGAAGCCGGCGCCGGGCGTCAGCGTCGCCGCGGCGTGATTGCGGAAATCGGTGAGGACAAGGCGGGCAAGGGCCATTCGCCCGCCTTTAGCGCGGCGCTTGGCGGGCGGATAGCTACTGCGCGACGCGGCCGACGCGCACCAGTACGCCGTCCGGATCGCTCACCGCGAACTCGTAGGTTCCCCAGGGCTTGAGGTGCGGCGCGCCCGGCTCGATGATCGCTTCGCGAACTCTGTCGGCCACCGCGTCGACATCCTCGACATAGAGGTACAGGCCGAACGGATTGTGCGGTGCCTGCAGTTTCGACATGTCCTGCGCGCGCAGGTGCAGGTGCCAGCCCCGGCCGTCGCTCAGGATGCGGTAATCGCCATAGTCGCTGTCGAGCACCAGCCCGATCCGCTCGTAGAATGCCTGGCTGCGGTCGAGGTCGTGACAGGGCAGGATCGCGGTGACGCGGTGGTCGGGCATCGTTTCGTCTGCCTTCTTGCCTATATTGTACCAGCGCGGGCATAAGCCGCGCTCCAACGACCCTAGCAGAAAGCCCGATCCCGTGTCCGAGATGTTCCGAATTACGCTGCCCGACGGTTCCGTCCGCGAGGTAGCGCCGGGGACTACCCCCGCGGACATCGCCGCCGCGATCGGTCCGGGACTGGCCAAGGCGGCGATCGCCGCGCGCGTCGACGGCGAGCTGCGCGACATCGGCCGCCCGCTGGAGGGCGATTCTGCCCTCGCATTGGTCACCGCGCGCGACGAGGCGGACGCGCTCGAACTCGCGCGCCACGATTTCGCGCACGTCCTCGCCGAGGCGGTGCAGGCGCTGTTCCCGGGCACGCAGATCACCTTCGGTCCCGCGACCGACGACGGCTTTTATTACGACGTGATGGCCCCGGCCTCGCGCGATCCCTTCTCGATGGACGATCTGCCCGCGATCGAGGAGAAGATGCGCGAGATCATCCGCGCCGACAAACCGCTCCGCCGCGAGGTCTGGAGCCGTCAGGCGCTGATCGACCGCTGGACCGCCGAGGGTGAGAGCTTCAAGGCCGAATGGGCGAAGGAGCTTCCCGAGGGCGAGGAGCTGACCGTCTATTGGTCGGGCGACGACTGGCTCGACATGTGCCGCGGCCCGCACCTCGCCTCGACCGGCAAGCTCGATCCGCAGGCGTTCAAGCTGATGCGCGTCGCGGGCGCCTATTGGCGCGGCGACCAGAAGAATGCGCAGCTGACGCGCATCTACGGCACCGGCTGGCTCAACAAGAAGCAGCTCGACGCGCACCTCCACAAGCTCGAGGAAGCGGCCAAGCGCGACCACCGCAAGCTGGGTGCGGAGATGGACCTGTTCCACCTCCAGCAGGAGGCGCATGGCAGCGTCTTCTGGCATCCCAAGGGCTATATGATCTGGCGCGAGCTGGAGGCCTATATGCGCCGCGCGATCGACGGCGCCGGCTATCGCGAGGTCAAGACGCCGCAGGTGATGGACGCGCGCCAGTGGGAGCAGTCCGGGCATTGGGGCAAGTATCGCGAGAACATGTTCGTCATTCCCGACGAGGTGCCCAACGTCGATGATGACGGCCCGATCGTCTCGAACGATGCCGACTGGATGGCGCTGAAGCCGATGAACTGCCCGGCGCACGTCCTGATCTTCCGTCAGGGGATCAAGTCGTACCGCGATCTGCCGCTGCGCTTCTACGAGAATGGCTGCTGCCACCGCAACGAGCCGCACGGCGCGCTTCACGGCCTGATGCGCGTGCGCCAGTTCACCCAGGACGACGCGCACATCTTCTGCCGCGAGGATCAGATCGTCGACGAGGTGAAGGCGTTCTGCGCGCTCGCCGACCGCGTCTACAAGGATTTCGGCTTCACCTATTCGATCAAGCTCGCGCTGCGCCCCGAAAAGCGCTTCGGGACCGAGGAGATGTGGGACAAGGCCGAGAACGAGCTGCGCGACGCCGTCGCCGCGGCGGGCCTCAACACGCCCGACTATGGCTGGGAAGAACTGCCGGGCGAGGGCGCCTTCTATGCCCCCAAGCTCGAATGGCACCTCACCGACGCGATCGGGCGGACGTGGCAGGTCGGCACGATCCAGTCGGATCGCGTGCTGCCCGACCGACTCGACGCCTCGTACATCGGCGAGGATGGCGAGCGGCATCGCCCGGTGATGCTCCACCGCGCGATCTTCGGAAGCTATGAGCGCTTCATCGGCATCCTGATCGAGCACTTCGCCGGCCGCCTGCCCGCCTGGCTCGCGCCGACCCAGGCGGTGGTCGCAACGATCGTCTCCGACGCCGATGATTATGCGAAGGACGCGGTCGCCCGGCTCAAGGCCGCCGGCATCCGTGCGGAGAGCGACCTGCGCAACGAGAAGATCAACTACAAGGTGCGCGAGCACTCGCTGGCGAAGGTCCCGCATCTGCTGGTGGTCGGCAAGCGCGAGGCCGAGGAAGGCACCGTCGCGATCCGTACCCTCGGCGTCGAAGGCCAGCGCGTGATCCCGCTCGCCGAGGCGATTTCCTGGCTCAAGGGCGAAGCCACGCCGCCCGATCTTCAGGGATGATCCGCGCCGGAACCGCTGCGGACGTGCCGCGTGCGCTGGAGATCTGGCGCGCCGCGGTCGATGCGACGCACGGCTTTCTCAGCGCCGAAGACCGGATCGAGATCGATCGCGTGGTGGCGGAGCAGTTCCTGCCCAATGCGCCGCTGTGGCTCGCGGTCGACGACGCGGACCGTCCGCAGGGCTTTCTCGTCATGGATTGCGAGATGATCGACGCGCTGTTCGTCGATCCGGCGGTGCATGGCCTCGGGATCGGGACGGCGCTGGTCGATCACGCGCTCGCGCTCGCGCCCAATGCGCTGGTCGATGCCAGCGAACAGGCGAGCAACGCCGCGCCCTTCTACGAAGCGCGCGGTTTTGTCCGCACCGGCCGCTCCGAAACCGATCCGCAGGGCCGGCCCTATCCGGTGATCCATTTCCGCCATCCCGGCCGCGCGGGATGAAGCGCTGGACGCGCCACGCTCCCGGCGAGGCGCTGGCGCGGCACCGGCATGATTCGGGCTATGTCGCGGTCGTGCTCGACGGCGGCTATCTCGAAGCGGGCGAGGGCGGGCGTATCCGCGCCGAAGCGGGGATGGCGCTGGTCCATCACGGCTGGTCGGCGCATCAGGACGGATTCGGGGCTGCGGGTGCGCGGGTCCTCAACCTGCCGCTTCCTGCCGGTCTTGCCGAGGGCCCGGTGCGGCTCGCCGATGCCGACGCCATCGTCCGGCTGGCCGCACGCGATCCCCATGCCGCCGCCGAACTGGTTCGTGAGACCGCGATGCCCGCAGCCTCTGGGCCGGGCGACTGGCCGGACCTCCTCGCCGCTACGCTCGCCCGCGATCCGGCGCTGTCGATCACGGCCTGGGCCGATCGTGCCGGCCTCGATCCCGCTTCGGTCAGCCGCGGCTTCGCGCGTGCCTATGGCGTCAGCCCCAAGCGCTTCCGGCTCGAACTGCGCACCCGCAGCGCCGTGCGTGCGCTGGCCGGCTGGCACGGGACGCTGGCCGCGCTCGCTGCGGATCATGGCTTCGCCGATCAGGCGCATTTCGCCCGCGCCGCGCTGGCGCTGACCGGATTCACGCCGTCGCAACTCAAGGCGGCGGGTTAGGCAAAGTCCGTTCAAGCCGGGGTCTGGTGCCTTAGTCTAATAGCACAGTCATGGACCGCCGCCTCTTCCTCACCGCCACGCTGGGTTCGCTCGCCGCCGCCCGCGCCATCCTTCCCGCCGCTGCGCGGGCCGAGCCACCCGTTACCCGATGGAAGGTCGGGTCGTCGGAAGGGCATGACGCATTCGCCTTTCTCGGCCCGCTTTCGGGCGAGCCACTCTACCAGACCTACTATGCCGCCGATGCCGCCGCCTTCGCGCCCAAGCTGCCCGAAGCGATTCGCGCCGATATCCCGAAGCTGTGGAAGGAGGCGGGCAAGGACTACGGTCTGCTCGGCCCCAATCTCTCCACCACTTTGTCGGGCGCCGATCTCTCCACCCTCGATGCGGTGATCGCCAATTTCGACGATCTGGAGGGCCGCGTGCGCCCCGCCTATCAGGCCAGCCCCTATTGGGACGCCAAGGACTGGGCCTGGCTCACCGCCAACGCGCCAAGGCTGCGCGCTGTATTCGCGGCGATGCGCGACGTGGGCTTTTCCGCCTTTCGTGCCGAACGTGCGGCGGGGATCGAGGCGCGCGCCGCCGAAATCGCCCGCGCGCTGGCGAATTACGATGTGATCAAATGGCAGCGCAAGCTAACCGGCCGCGCCTTCGAGCCGGAAATCTCGATCGTGCTGCTGCAATTCTCCAAGCCGCACGGGATCAAGGCGCAGGGCCAGACCTTCCTCCAGTCCGCCGATTATGACGTCGCGCTCACCGTTCGAATCGCCGCGCACGAGATGCTGCACCCGCCCATCCCGATGGAGGGCGCCGCGGCCAGGGCGGCGATGGCGCTGCTCGAAAAGGATGCAGTGATGATGCGCATTGTCCGCGAGCATGATCCGCGCTGGGGCTACACCACGCTCAAAGGCTATCTGAACGAGGATTTGTGCCAGGCGCTCGATCAGCTGATCAGCGAGGCGTTGGGCGTCGCGCGCAACCCCGCCGACCGCTGGCGCAAGGCAGATGACGGGATGCATGTCCTCGCCGCCGGGCTCTACGCGCTGCTGCGCGCCGACACCTGGATCGAGAGCGGCGGCAATATCGAGCAATGGCTGGCAAAGGCCGTTGCGGAGGGCCGGCTCGCGCCGCGACTCCTCCACCCGGCTGCTGCGCGAGTCCTTGAGCGGCCTGTCGACCGGCTCTGGCCGCTGGGTTAGTCGCGGCAGCGGCCCGGCGTCACAAATTCGGGCGTTCAGCTTGCCCCGACCGGCCGCAGGGCCCATATCTGCGTAGCGTTCGCGCCACAGCCTGTGGCTTTTTCGCCTGAAGGCGCGCGGCAGGGCTACCCTGTCGCGCTGTGGCGCGCTATCTTATCGGTCTATAACTGTAACAGGAGCTGTTCCTATACGTCCTCCCATGTCCCGGCGCGGGTTCGCGCCCCCGGTGCCCACCGGCCCGCGCTTCAATGAATTCATCCAGTCGCCCAAGGTTCGCGTGATCGACCATGAGGGTGAGAATCTGGGCGTGATGTACACGCGTGAAGCGATGGAACAGGCGCAGGAGCTCGGCCTCGACCTGGTCGAAGTGTCGCCCAACGCCGATCCGCCCGTCGCCAAGTTCCTCGATGTCGGCAAGTACAAGTACGAGGCGCAGAAAAAGGCGAACCTCGCCCGCAAGTCGCAGAAGACGCAGGAGATCAAGGAGATCAAGATGCGTCCGAACATCGACGACCATGACTATGAGACCAAGATGAAGGCGGTCCACAAGTTCATCGGTGAGGGCGACAAGGTGAAGATCACCCTGCGCTTCCGCGGTCGCGAGCTGTCGCACGGCCAGCTCGGCATGGCGCTGCTCAAGCGCGTGCAGGACGATTGCGCCGAAGACGCGAAGGTCGAGTCCTATCCGCGTATGGAAGGCCGTCAGATGCTGATGGTGCTTTCGCCCAAGTGACCCGATTTGCGGCTGCGCCTAGTCGCAGCCGCCGCCTCCTCCATCCGAACCCCCGTCCGGCGAATCGCCGTTGGTTCCGGTGCCGCCGTCGCCGCTCGGCTTCGCGGCCTTGGCCCGTGCGGCATTGACCGCGATGAAGACGGTGACCAGGCTGATCGCGACCGCCAGCAGCGCGAAGATCAGGGCCTTGTTCATTGTGCCGGCGGCTCCCACAGCTCGATCGCATTGCCCTCGGGATCGTGGATTCGCGCGAACCTGCCGGTTTCCGGCGTATCCCACTCGTCCTTGGTGATGATCGCGATTCCAGCGGCGTTGAGCTGCTCCAGCATCCCTTCGAGGTCGCTGACGCGCAGGTTGATCAGGAACTGCTTGTCGGCGGCGAAATAGTCGGTGTCGGCCTTGAACGGCGCGAACACCGTCGGCCCGCCCTGGGTCTGCCAGAACCAGTCTTCGGGATCGCCCTCGCCTTCAGCATTGCACCCCATGCCGATATTCAGATGCTCGCGATACCATGCGACCAGCGCATCCGGGTCCTTTGCGCGAAAGAAGAACCCGCCGATACCGAGTACGCCCATCGATCCATCTCCTTGCCGGTGGCGCGATCCTAGGACGCAAAGTCGGGTTCGGCTAGGCGGGTGCGGTTCCCTCCGTCATTCTGGCACAAGGCCGGGATGACGGAGGGAAGGAAGTGGGCTTCGATTGCCTCTTCAGGCTGCCTGTAACTGCCCAGCGTCAGCGCTGGCGCATCTCGATCACCCGCCACTCGCCGTCGATCCGGCATGCGGTGCCATCGATCGCGCCTTGCGCGAACGGGCGGCAGTTGCGCCCCGCCTTGTCGGTGAAGTCCTTGCCAACAGTCGGACCATATTCGCCACCAGCGGCCGATGGGTCGTTCAATACCTGCTGGAGCCGTCCGCTCGCCATCAGCCTGCCGCCATGGAAGGCGACCGGCGAGCCCGGCTCGGCCCAGATGCTCAGCGTGATGAAGACGCCGAACCCCATGACCGCCAGTGCTGCCGTCCACCTGACCCAACGCTTGCGAAGGCCGCGCAGCCATCCCGAACGGGCAGGGGTTTCGGCTGTATCGAGACTCTGGGTCTGCATGGTGGAAATTCCGGAAGTAAGTGTGTTGCCGGACTAACTCACTTGTGGCGGAATTGCAACGGCGTGCTCACGCGGCTGTCGCGAACTCTCCCAACCCGGTGGCGGCATCCAGCATTCGCCGCTCGAGCGACTTGAGCCGCAGTACCGCGCTGATCTTGTCGCCGGTCAGATCGGTGACATAGAAAGTGTCGACTGCGCGCTCGCCATAGGTGGCGACGTGCGCGCTGTGGATCGTCACCTTCGACTGGAACAGCGCATAGGCAAGGTGGTGGAGCAGCGCCGGCCGGTCGCGCGCGTTGACCTCGATCACCGTGAACCGGTTCGACGCCTTGTTGTCGATCAGCACCGCCGGCTCGATCGCGAAGGCGTCGGCGCGCGGACGGGGCAGGGGCTTGGCCGCGAGCCGCTCGGTGAGCTTGGCGCGGTTGGCCAGCGCCTCCGCGATACCGGTCTCGATCCGGCCGAGCTGGCCGGGGTCGTCGAACGGCCGGCCGAGCGGGTCCTGCACCAGGAAATTGTCGATCGCCATGCCGTCGCGCGTGGTGTGGATGCGCGCGTCGATGATGTTGCCGCCCGCAGCGTGGATCGCGCCGGCGATGCGGTAGAACAGGCCGGCATGGTCCGCTGCATAGACGGTCACCAGCGTCGCCCCGCGATCGGGATAGACCGTCGCCTCGACCGAGAGCTGTGCGTCGCCCGCGCGCTCGATGAAGCGGGCGTTGCGCTCGATCACATCCTCGGGCTCGGCGACCCAATAGGCGTCGGGCAGCCGCCGGATCAGCGCGCTCATGTCGCGGCCGATCGCCGCCGACAGCTCGGCCTGCTTCGCCGCGATCCGCTCCCCGCGGCCCTTCTGCTTGTGGCCCAGCCGCAGCACCTCCTCGGCGCTGTCGAAGAGGTTGGTGAGCAGCTGGCGTTTCCACCCGTTCCAAACGCCCGGGCCGACCGCGCGGATATCGACGATGGTGAGGACCAGCAGCATCATCAGCCGCTGCGGCGACTGCACCACCTCGGCGAAATCGAGGATCGTCTTGAAGTCCGAAAGGTCGCGCTTGAACGCGGTGGCGGACATGAGCAGGTGCCAGCGGACGAGCCAGGCCACCGTCTCCGTCTCGGCCGGGGTCAGGCCGAATCGCGGGCCCAGCCGCTGGGCGACTTCGGCACCGAGGATGCTATGGTCGCCGCCGCGCCCCTTGGCGATGTCGTGGAGCAGCACCGAGACGTAGAGCGCGCGCCGCGAGGCGATCTGGTCGAGGATGCCGCTGGCGAGCGGATGGTCCTCCTTCAGGTCGCCCTTCTCGATCTGGCTGAGCAGCCCGATCGCACGGATCGAATGCTCGTCCACCGTATAATGGTGGTACATGTCGAACTGCATCTGCGCGACGACGCGGCCGAAGTCGGGTACGAAACGGCCGAACACCCCCGCCTCGTTCATCCAGCGCAGCACCGTCTCGGGATCGCGCGGGGACGTCAGCACGTCCATGAACAGCGCGTTGGCGCGGGGATCGTTGCGTTTCTCGTCGATCAGCTTGGCGTCGCGCGCGGCGGCACGCATCGTCAGCGGATGCACTTCCAGCCCGTGCAGGTCGGCAAGCTGGAACACCTCGAGCAGCCGCACGGGGTCCTCGGCGAAGAACGTATCGCGCGGCAGTGCCAGCCGCCCGCGATCGAGCACGAAGCCCTTGAGCTTCGCGGGCGAGCGGCGGATGCGCGGCAGCCCGAAACGGCTCCCGCGCGCGGCGAACTTCTCGTCGAGATGGGCGAGGAAGACGCCGGTCAGGTCGCCGACCATCTTCGCCTGCAGGAAGTAGAAGTGCATGAAGCGCTCGACCTTCGACTTGCCCGGCCGGTCGGCGTAGCGCATGCGCTCGGCGATCTCGCGCTGGAAATCGAAGGTCAGGCGATCCTCGGCGCGCCCCGCGAGATTGTGCAGGTGACAGCGCACCGCCCACAGGAAATTCTCCGCGCGGCGGAACTGGCGATATTCCAGCTTGGTCAAAAGGCCGGCGCCCACAAGCTCGGCCGGCTCGACCACGCCATGCGCGTACTTCCCGATCCAGAACAACGTGTGCAGGTCGCGCAGTCCGCCCTTGCCCTCCTTGACGTTGGGCTCGACGACATAGCGGCTGTCGCCCATCTTGCGGTGGCGCTCGTTCCGCTCGTCCAGCTTCTGCGCGATGAAGGCGCGGGCGCTGTCCTTCTGCACCTCGGTTTTGAAGCGCGCCGACGCCTCGTCATACAGCGCGGTGTCGCCCCAGACATATCGTCCCTCGAGCAGCGCGGTGCGGATCGTCACGTCCGCCTTGGCCTCGCGCACCATCTCGTCGAGCGAGCGCGAGCTGTGCCCGACCTTCAGCCCCATGTCCCACAGCGAGTAGAGGATCGATTCGATCACCTGCTCGCTCCAGCTGGTCTGCTTCCACGGGGTGATGAAGGCGATGTCGACGTCGCTGAACGGCGCCATCTCGCCGCGGCCATAGCCGCCGACCGCGACCAGCGCCATGCGCTCGGCGGCGCTCGGGTTGCTGTTGGGATAGAGCCGCGCGAGGGTGAAGTCCCACAGCACGCGGAGCAGCTGGTCCATCAGGAACGCGCCGCTCGCCGCGCTCTCATGCCCGCGTGCGGGATGCTCTTCCAGCCGCCGGGCGATCTCGCCACGCCCGGCCTCCAGCGCCGCCTTGAGCCGGAGCGCCGCCGCCTGGCGCAGCCGCATCGTATCGGGCGCAGTGATCGCCGCCAGCTCGTCCGCCAGCGCCCGCCGGTCGACGATCGCGCGGCGGTGCGGAACGGAGTCGAAACGCGCGGACATGGAAGGGAGATAGGGGAAGCGGCGGCGGGGCGCTACATACGATAACGATATCGTCACCCCGGCCCTGTGCCGGGGTGACGGATTCCGGTGGGGCTAGTCCGGCTTGCGCGCCACGCCGACCAGCGCGGGGCGCAGCAACCGGTCCTTGATCATGTAGCCGGTCTGGATTTCCTGCACGATCGTGCCCGGGGCGGCGTCGGCGCTCGGCACTTCCATCATCGCCTGATGGCGGTTGGGATCGAGCGCCTCGCCCAGCGCCGACACCTTGGAGATGCCGTGCCGCGCGAACACGCTGTCGAGTTCGCGGCCGGTCGCCTCAAGCCCGGTGACGAGGCCCTTGAGCTTCTCGTCCTCGCGCAGTTCCTCGGGAATCGCGGAAAGGGCGCGGGCAAGGTTGTCGGCAACCGACAGGATGTCGCGGGCGAAGCTGGTCGCGGCATAGGCGCGCGCGTCCTCGGCCTCCTTCTGCGCGCGGCGCAGCAGGTTCTGGGCCTCGGCGCGGGCATAGAGGCTCGCGGACTGTGCCTCGGCGAGCTGCGCTTCCAGCTCGGCGACGCGATCGTGCTCGGCGACTTCGGGGGCGCCCTCTGCAGTCTCCTGGCGGAGGTCCTCGGTCGCTTCGGTCTTGCTTTCTTCGGTCATGGTCCCTGTTTTTCTTCGTGTTTCAGGCCAGCAATCTGGCGAGTGTCGCCGCGGTGAAATCCACCATGGGCACGACGCGGGCATAGTTCAACCGTGTCGGTCCGATCACACCGACCACGCCGACCACCCGCCCGTCGAGCGCGCGCACCGGTTTCGCGATCACCGACGACCCCGATAGCGCGAACAATTTATTCTCCGATCCGATGAAGATGCGCGTCGCCTCGCCCTCGCGCGCGCTGTCGAGCAGGCGGGCGATCTCCTCCTTGCCTTCCAGCTCGTCGAGCAGCTGGCTGACCCGGTCGAGGTCGTCGGCCGCCGCGCTGTCGATCAGCCGCGCCTGCCCGCGCACGATCAGCACCGGCCGGTCGTCGCCATCCTGCGACCAGACGGCAAGCCCGCGCTCGACCAGCGCCCGCGCCGCATCGTCCAGCGCCGCGCGCTCGGCGCGCAGCTCGCGCTCGACCCGCGCGCGCGCTTCGCTCAGCGTCAGTCCGCCCAGCGTCGCGGTCAGATAATTGGCCGCCTGTTCCAGCGCGGCGACCGGCATGCCCGGCGGCAGCTCGACCACGCGGTTCTCGACCGATCCGTCCTCGCCCACCAGCACCGCGAGCGCGCGGTCCTGCCCCAGCGGCACGAAGCCGAACTGGCGCAGCACGCGCTCGGCCTTGGGCACCAGCACCATGCCGGCACAGGCCGACAGGCCGGAGAGCGCGGCGGTGGTGCTGGCCAGCGCCTCCTCGACCGGCCCGCCGCCGCCCGCCCGCGACTCGATCGCCGCGCGCTCCTCGGCCGAGGGTTCGGACGCGCGCATCATCCCGTCGACGAACAGCCTGAGGCCCAGCTCGGTCGGCATCCGCCCCGCGCTGGTGTGCGGCGCGGCGAGCAGCCCGAACTCCTCCAGGTCCTGCATCACGTTGCGGATCGATGCGGGCGAGAGGTTGAGGCCCGCCACGCGCGAAATCGTCCGCGACCCGACCGGCTGACCCGCATCCAGATACGATTCGACCACCACGCGAAAAATGTCGCGGGCGCGGTCGGTCAGCTCGGTGATCGGCGGGGTGGTCACAGGATAGTCATGTAACGCACCCGCGCCGCGGCTCAAGGGCGAGGCTCGTTTAGGGGCGGGCCCCGATCAAGGGCGCGAGCGCGGGGATCAGGTCGGGCGCATTGCCGATCGCGGCGGCCATGGCGCGGTTGGCGTCGCGGTCGCAGCCGAAGTCGAAATAGAGCGTCGTGGTGCTGCGCCGCCCGCGCCAGCGTATCTCGGCGCTGGGCATGTCGGTCGCTGCCCGCTCGCATCCCGGCTCGCCATGGGCATAGCGCCGGGTCCGCCCGGTCGCCGGGCGCCACGGGGCCAGCGATTGCGCCAGCGCCGCCGCCTGCTGCGGCGTCACCCGGAAGCTGCGCTGGCCCGTGACGGCGGTGAAGCGGATGCCGGTGAAGCTGCCGGTGCCGTTGGGGTTCACCTGAAAGCGATAGACCGGGCAGCTGCCAAAGCACGGCCCGGTCTGATATTCGATCGCCTCGCCGCTCACCGGGGGCATTGGCGTTTCCGGCGGCCGGGGCGTGTGGGGCGGCGGTGCCTGCGGTCTCGGCGCGACCGGCGGGCGGGGGGATCCCCCCGGCGGCGACACCTGCGGAATACAGGCGCTCGTCCCCAACCCGGCCAGTAAAATCGCGATACGCTTCATCGATGATCCTCCACGGATCGCGAACCGAGACTGGCGCGTTCGGTTCCCGGCGTTTAGGTGCCGGGACAAGAAACCCACAGGAGATTCCCGTTATGCGCCCCAGCGGCCGCACCACCGATCAGATGCGCGCAATCTCGATCGAGCCCAATTTCACCATCCATGCCGAAGGCTCGGTGCTGATCGCATTCGGCAACACCAAGGTGCTCGTCACCGCCAGCGTCGAGGAGCGCGTGCCCCCCTTCCTGCGCGGCAAGGGGCAGGGCTGGGTGACCGCAGAATATGGTATGCTCCCCCGCGCCACCCATACCCGCGGCAACCGCGAGGCGGCGAAGGGCAAGCAGTCGGGCCGCACCCAGGAAATCCAGCGGCTGATCGGCCGCTCGCTGCGCGCCGTCACCGATCTCACCGCGCTGGGCGAGCGCCAGATCACGCTCGACTGCGACGTGATCCAGGCCGATGGCGGCACCCGCACGGCGGCGATCTCCGGCGCATGGGTCGCGCTGCGCATCGCAGTGGACAAGCTGCTCGCCTCGGGCGCGCTGACCACCGATCCGATCCTCACTCAGGTCGCGGCGGTCTCGTGCGGCATCTATCAGGGCACGCCCGTGCTCGACCTCGACTATGACGAGGACAGCGCGGCCGACGCCGACGCCAATTTCGTGCTGCTTGCCGACGGCAAGATCGCCGAGGCGCAGGCGACCGCGGAAGGCGCCACCTATGACGAGGAAGGGCTGCTCCGCCTGCTCCGCCTCGCCCGCATCGGCTGCAACGACATCTTCGCCGCCCAGCTCAAGGCCGCCGGGCGGTGAGCGGGGAGGGCAGGGACCCGCAGGCGATTCGCAAGCTCGCGCCGGGCAAGCTCGTCATCGCCAGTCATAACGAAGGCAAGGTGCGCGAGATTCGCGCGCTGCTCGCGCCCTATGGGATCGAGCCGGTCAGCGCCGGATCGCTCGGCCTGCCCGAGCCGGACGAGACCGGCACCACCTTCGTCGCCAATGCGGAGTTGAAGGCGATGCAGGCCGCCGACCTGTCGGGCCTGCCCGCGCTTGCCGACGATTCGGGGCTGTGCGTCGACGCGCTGGGCGGGGAACCGGGCATCTTCTCGGCGCGCTGGGCCGGGCCGTCCAAGGATTTCGGCGTCGCGATGGAGCTGGCCGAAAAGAACATCGCCGGCACTGCGGTCGAGGGGCAACCCGCGCCGACTCGCGACGCGCATTTCGTCTGCGCGCTCGCGCTCGCCTGGCCCGACGGCCATGTCGAATGGTTCGAAGGGCGGGTGGACGGCACGCTCGTCTGGCCGCCGCGCGGCGCCAACGGCTTCGGCTATGATCCGATGTTCCTGCCCAATGGCCATGCGGAGACGTTTGGCGAGATGGCACCCGAGGCAAAACATGCGATGAGCCACCGTGCCGATGCCTTCCGCCAGCTCGTCGCGGCGGTGTTCTGATTGCGGGCGGGCGGTGCGAACCGCCTGCTTCAGCGGCCGGCCGGGCGCGGCTCGCCGTCGAGTTTCGTCGCATAAAGTTGCGCGAACTTGCGATGGATCCGGCCGATCGCGGGGTCGCTTGCGGCCTCGCCGCGTTCGACGCTCTCGCGATGGCGACGAGCAAGATAGTCGGGTTGGGGTGTCTGGTGCATGCGAAAGCTCCGGCTCTGCAAGCGGCAGCGCTCCAATTGCTGTCCGTCAACGCCGTGCTTTGGAATCCCCTGACGTCAATGGTTTAGCTGTACGCTCCTTGCGCCGGGACAGCCAGCCCGATCCCGTCCGCCGGAACCCGTTCGGGGGACGCCGGTCGGGGAGCCGGCACGCCCCGCCGCCGGAGCATCGCGACCGCTGCCGGTTGCATTGTTTGCATGCGCGCGGTGGATGGTGAGGCCGTCGCGCCACGCTCCATCCGATCTCCATCAATTCGCTTGCTGCGTGGCCACCTCGCGCTGTACGTGACAGCTCCATGACAATTCCTCCGCCGGATCGGTCGCGGGATCGCCGGATCGAGGATCCGACGAACCTCTGGATCATCCACCCGGCAGGCCGCGGCCTGTTGCCGTGGTTTGTCGCGCGCGGAATATCGGCCAACGCGGTTTCGGTCTGCGGACTTGCGCTGGGGATCGGTGCTGCCTTCGCCTATTCCAACTGGACCGACTGGCGCTGGGCGATCGCCGGGCTGCTGCTGTCGGTCGGCTGGCTGATCGCCGACGGGCTCGACGGGATGATCGCCCGCGCGACCGGCACCGCCAGCGCGCTTGGCCGCTTCCTCGACGGGCTGTGCGACCACGGCGTCTTCATCCTGATCTATGTCGTCCTCGCCAGCTCGATCGGCACGGTCGAGGGCTGGGCGCTGGCGATCTCGGCCGGCGTCGCACATGCGGTGCAATCGAGCCTCTACGAAGGCGAGCGATACCGGTTCCATCGGCGGGTCAAGGGCGATGCGGGCACGCCGCCCGTGCCCAGCGGCAACCCGCTGGTGCGTCTTTACGATTCGGTTGCGAACGCGGTCGACCGTTTCTCCCGCGCGTTCGACGATATGCTGCGCCGTCATCCCGATCCGGCTTCCGTCGGTTCCGCCTATGGCGAGGCGGCGACCGGCCCGCTGGGACTGATGCGGCTGCTGAGCGCCAATATGCGCGTGCTTGCGATCTTCCTCGCCTGTCTCGCGGGCAATCCGCGCTTCTTCTGGTGGTTCGAGCTGATCCCGCTCACCGTCATCCTCCTCATCGGCCTGTTCTGGCACCGCGCGGTCGAAGCGCGGCTTGCCGGTGCCGCAAGTCAATCGCTTTCCACCCCATCCAACACCCAAAGGACGTGAAGTAAAATGTCGAGCATCAACATCGCCATCGTCGGCGTCGGCAACTGCGCCAGCTCTCTGGTTCAGGGCCTGTCGCATTATCGTGACGGCGCCAACGAGACGGTCGGCCTGATGCACTGGGACCTCGGCGGCTATCGTCCCAGCGACATCCGTGTCGTCGCGGCGTGGGACGTCGACGCGCGCAAGGTCGGGCACGACGTCGCGGACGCGATCTTCGCCAAGCCCAACTGCACTGCGATCTTCTGCGAATCGATCGAGCCGACCGGCACCAAGGTCCAGATGGGCCGAATCCTCGACGGCGTCGCCGATCATATGGAGGATTATGCCGACGACCGCACCTTCGTCGTCGCCCAGGAGCGTGAGGCGACCAAGGACGAGGTCATCGCCGCGCTGCGCGCCGCCAAGGTCGACGTGCTGATGAACTACCTGCCCGTCGGGTCGCAGGAAGCCAGCGAATTCTATGCCGAATGCGCCCTCGAGGCCGGCGTCGCCTTCGTCAACAACATCCCCGTCTTCATCGCCAGCAACCCCGAATGGGCGCAGCGTTTCGTCGATGCGGGCGTGCCGATCATCGGCGACGACATCAAGGCGCAGCTCGGCGCGACGATCGTCCACCGCGTGCTGACCGACCTGTTCGCCAAGCGCGGCGTCAAGCTCGAGCGGACATATCAGCTCAACACCGGCGGCAACACCGACTTCCTCAACATGTCGAACCACCGCCGCCTCGCCTCCAAGAAGGTGTCGAAGACCGAGGCGGTCCAGTCGGTCGCGGCCGAGCGGCTCGAGGACGAGAATGTCCATATCGGCCCGTCGGACTATGTGCCGTGGCAGAACGACAACAAGGTCTGCTTCCTGCGCATGGAAGGCGCGATGTTCGGCGGCGTGCCGATGAACCTCGAGCTGCGCCTGTCGGTCGAGGACAGCCCGAACTCGGCCGGTGTCGCGATCGACATGATCCGCTGTGCCAAGCTCGCCAAGGACCGCGGCCTCGCCGGCCCGATCGACGCGGCCTCGGCCTATTTCTGCAAGCATCCGCGCACGCAGATGACCGACGACATCGCCCAGCTCGAAGTCGAGAAGTTCATCGCCGCTGCTTGACCTCTGAACGGTGCCGGCCCGCTCCCCCACCCGACCACCCATGGCATATCCTGACCGGGTGGCCGGGTGGGGGAGCGGGCCGGCACCGCGGACCCGAAAATGATGATCGAAACCGCGATCCTGCTCGCCGCGGGGGAGGGCAGCCGCCTTCGTCCCGCCGCACCGTTCAAGCCGCTCTGCCCGGTTGCCGGCCGTCCGCTCGTCGCGCACGCGATCCACGGGCTGGCGGCGGCGGGGGTGTCGCGCGCGATCGTCGTGCTCGGCTATGGCGCAGACGAGGTCGAGGCCTATCTGCGCGCGGGTCCGTGGCCGATCTTCGTCGAGATGGTGCGGGTCGAGGATTATCGCAAACCCAATGGCAGCTCGCTGCTTGCGGCCGAACCGCTGCTCAAGCGCGACGAGCAAACCCTGCTGGCGATGTGCGACCATCTCGTCGATCCGGCGCTCTACCGCCGCCTGGCCGATGCCGGGGCGGGTCGCGGCGCGCGGCTCGGCATCGACCGGCGGCTGGGCCATCCCTGGGTCGATCCCGAGGACGTCACCTGCGTCCAGACCGATGGCGACGCGATCGTGGCGATCGGCAAGGGGCTGGAGCCGCACGACTGCTACGACACCGGCGTGTTCGCGATCGGCCAGCCGCTGTTCGACGCGCTCCACATGCTCGACGCGCCCTCGCTGACCGAGGGGATGCGGATCCTCGCCGCGCAAGGGCGCGCCCAGGTCGTGGATTGCAGCGACCTCGACTGGCTCGACGTCGACGACGCCCCCGCGCTCGCCAGGGCTGAGGCGTGGAAGGCCTAGCTATCGCGGCCGGTGGTCGGTCCCTGCGCCCGCGGTGATGAACACGCAGTTCGCATGCTCGCCCGGCACGATATCGGCGGTATGCCACACCCCGGGCGGGTTGATCGCATAGTCGCCCGCTTCCAGCGTCACCCGCGTCTCGCCGCCGGTTTCATCCTGCTGGATCAGCGTCACCCGTCCATCCACGCACAGCACCACCTCCGCGCCCAGCGGATGCACCTCCCACATCCCCCAGCTTTCGCTGAAGCGGTGCTGCATCACCACACGCCCTTCCGCACCATCGGCTTCATGGCGCGCGCCATAGGCCTCGTACCATTCCGGACCGGTCAGCACCGGTTCGGTGACGGCGGTGGCGCCAAGGCCGAGGTGGATCGGGTGCGTTTCGAGCCGGGGCATGTCGTGTCCTTTCAGGCCGGTTCCAGCGTGCGTTCGCTCATCAGGAAATCGGTCAGCCGGTCCGCATTGGGCTCGACCCCGTTCTTCTGGAGCAGGATGCCGATATTGCCGCGATGATAGGTGCCATGCGTCGCGACGTGCAACAGCATGTCGCCGCGCGTCATCCGTCCCGGCGATCCGTTGGAGAAGGTGAAGTCGATCGTCTCGTCGCGCTGCGCATGGGTCAGCAGGTCGGCATAGGAGACATACCATTCGGCGGTGACGATCGCCTTGCGCGCCAGCGTCTCGAACTCGGGCAGCTCGGACGACCGCGGCGCGCGGCGGCCATGCGGCCGGCACTCCAGATTGTCGCCGAAAATCTCGTCCACCGTCTGGATATGGTCGAGCAGCCGGACGATCAGCATCCGGTCGAACGGATCGATCCGCTCGAGATTGGACGCGATCGTCGCGGTGAGGCCATGGGTCGCCCAGCGTTTGTACCGCATCAGCGTGTCATAGGGGTAAGCGGGCATCGGAAGGCTCCTTCGTCAGGCGCTGGATTGCATGGGTAAAATTTGCGAGCTATCGCTCACATTGTCTACTCGCATTGCCGGAAACCGCCGACCATGGCCCGCACGATCCAGATGAACCCGCGGAAAACCGCGTCGCAGCAGCGCTCGCAGGCGACGGTCGAGGCGCTGCTCGATGCGACTGCTCGTATTCTGGTGCGCGAGGGGTATGAGCGCGCCAGCACCAACCGCATCGCCGCCGTCGCGGGGGTCAGCGTCGGCTCGCTCTATCAATATTTCCCCAACAAGGAATCGATCGTCGCGGCGCTGATCGCACGGCACAACCGCCAGATGCTCGATCTGCTGCGCAGTTCGATGGAGGCGGTCGCCACGCTCGATCTCGAATCGGCGATGCGCGAGCTGATCGGCGCGATGGTCGCTGCGCATCGCGTCGATCCCGATCTGCACCGCATCTTCGACGAGCAGATCCCGCGCATGGGCCAGCCCGACGAGATCGAGGCGATCAACCGCGAGGTGTTTGCCGTGGTCCGCGCCTATCTCGACCAGCGCCGGGGCGAGATCGAGGTGCGCGACCTCGACACCGCGACCTTCATCTGCGTGACCACGGTGGAGACGCTGACGCACGAGGCGGTGCTGCATTTCCCCGACGCGATCGATCCCGTGGCCTTGGTCGATGAAGTCACGCGGCTGGTGGTCGGCTATCTGCGGCCCATGCGTCGCACGCAGGAAAGCGTTTAGCGCCCCCAATAGAATCGATATTGCGAGTCAGTCGCAAAATAACTATCCGCGCCCCGATCAACAGGGCGGGAAACACATGAAAACGATCTGGCTGGCTTCGGCGACACTGGCTTCCATGTTCATGAGCGGAGGCGCGGCGCTGGCCGATGAGACTCCGTCCCGGACGCGCGGCAGCGCCACCGCCGCAGAGGACGCGCAGTCGGCCCAGTCCGCCGACACGGTCACCATCACCGGTCATCTCGAAGAGGCCCCGGTCGCTGCCAAGGCCGATATCCCGCTGCTCGAAAGCAGCCAGGCGATCTCGTCGGTCGCTGCCGAACTGATCGAGGTGCAGGGGCTGCGCCGCGTCGGCGACGTGCTGTTCAACGTCGCGGGCGTCTCGCGCAGCAACAATTACGGCTTCTTCGACGGGTTCAACATCCGCGGCTTCAACGCGACCAACGCCACCTATCTCGACGGGCTGCTCGACGACACCGGCTATGGCACGTCGGAGATGAGCATCCTCGAACGGGTCGAGGTGGTGAAGGGCCCCGCCTCGGGCCTGTTCGGGCAGGGGCCGATCTCGGGCATCGTCAATCTGGTCAGCAAGCGCCCGCAGGCCGATGCCTTTCTCGATATCGGCGTGGCGGGCGGCGCCTACGCCTTCAAGGAAGTGACGCTCGACGCCAACGCGCCGCTGAACACCTCGGGCACGTTGCTCGCTCGCCTTGCCGCGGTCTATCGCGACCAGGATTTCTTCGTCGACTATTCGGGTCAGCGTCGACTCCTGATCGCCCCCGCGCTGACGTGGAAGCCGGCGCCGCAGACCACGCTGACCCTGCTCGCCCGCTATCTCGACGATCATATCAACCCGTGGTCGCCGACCACGGCCTATGGCACGGCGCTGCCCAATCCCAATGGCGAGGTGCGGCGCAAGCTCTCGATCAACGACGGCGTCTATCCGGCGGTGCAGGACAATGACTATTGGAGCCTGGGCTATGTGTTCGATCACAAGTTCGGCGACGCGATCGCCGTCCACCAGTCGCTGCGCTACCAGGATTTCCACAACAGCTGGGACAATTGGCTGTTCATCACCGGCATCTCGGCCGATCGCCGCCGCGTGACCCGCGCCTTTTACGGCCCTTATGACCAGCACGGCACCTATTTCCGCGTCGACACCAATGCCAGCGCGCGCTTCGATACCGGGCCGCTCGACCATTATCTGATGCTCGGGGTCGATTATGGCCGGCGCCAGGCCAGCGACGTCAATCTCTACGACACCAGCCGCCCCTATGAGCTCGATCTGTTCGACCCGGTCTACGGCACCGTCTCAGGCCACAACCCGGCGGTGCCTGCGACCACTTATGCCGCCGTCACCCGCCAGCGCGGCATCTATGTCCAGGATCATATCAAGCTTGGCGACGCCCTCGCGATCACGCTGGGCGGCCGCTGGGATCTCGCGATCAGCCGCACCACCAGCAACGGCGTTCAGGGGCAGGCGGTGCGCGACACCGCGTTCAGCCCGCGCGCGGGCGCGACGCTCAGGCTCGCGGACTGGGTCTCGGCCTATGTGAACTATGCCAAATCCTTCAACCCGCAGGGCAGCTACCGTTCGGCCGACGGCACGCCGCTGCCGCCCGAGAACGGCGTCAATTACGAAGGCGGCCTCAAATTCGCGCGCGCCGACGGCAGCCTGACCGGCATGCTGACGCTGTTCGAACTGACCCGAACCAATGTCGCCACCGCCGATGCCGTCCTGCCCAACGTCTATGTGATCACGGGCGAGCAGCGCACCCGCGGGCTCGAGGTCGAGGGCGCGTGGCGCCCGGCACCGGGCGTCGAGCTGACCGGCGCCTATACCCATCTCAACGCCGTGGTCACCGCCGACAACCGGCTGCGCGTCGGGTCGCGCCTCGGCTCGATCCCGCGCGACATCGTCAATCTCTGGGGCCGCTACACGATCCAGACCGGCCCGCTCGCCAATCTCGGCGCGGGGCTCGGGCTGCATCATGAGAGCAACCGCATGGCCAGCACCGCCTCGACGGTGCCGGGGGCGACCGCGCCCTTCCTGCTCGGTGCCTATACGCTGATCGATGCCGCGCTCTACTACCGCCTGGGCGACTGGTCGCTTCAGGCCAATGTCCGCAACCTGTTCGACGAACGCTATTTCCCCACCGGCTCGCTCACCCGCACCACGCCGGGGGAACCGCGCAGCTTCACCATCAGGCTGAGTCGGCGGTTCTAAGGCGGCAGAGGATTCGCGCCCCGAGCGCCCTGCGGACCCGCACGGACGACAGAATCCGCATCACTGTTCGCGGAAAAATTCGCGCGGACTGTCGATTCTCGCGCGGTATGTTCGTCGTGATCGGGAATGCATTGCGGAAAGGACAAGCTGTGACTCATGCCAATCGCGACCCGAAGGTCGATGCCTATATCGCGGCAGCGCCGCCGTTCGCGCAGCCGATCCTGCGCCACCTGCGCGATGCGATGCACGCCGAATGCCCGGATGTGGTGGAAGCGATCAAATGGGGCATCCCGCATTTCGACTATCATGGCGAGATGATGTGCGTGATGGCCGCCTATCCCCGGCACTGCGCCTTCACCTTCCTCAAACAGGCGATCATGCGCGATCCCCGGCTTCGGGCGAATCCGGCGCTCAAGGCGAACAAGCGCTATCTCGGTGCGATCGTCTCGCTCGACGACCTGCCCGATGCGGCCGAGCTTGCCGGCTTCATCCGCGAGGCAATGCGCCTCAACGAGGATGGGGTGAAGCTGCCCGAGCGGGCGCCAAAGCCCGCTGCCGATCTCGCCATGCCCGACGCATTCCGCGAACGGCTTGACGCCGATCCGGCGGCGAAGGCTGTGTTCGAGGGCAAGCCGCCCTCATTCCGCAAGGAGTATCTGGCGTGGATCGCCGACGCCAAGACCGACGCCACGCGCGACAAGCGCATCGCCGAGGCCATGGAATGGATCGCGCAAGGCAAGGGCCGCTTCTGGAAATATCAGAAATAGCGCGGCTCGGCCCGTCTTGCTCGAACGGGCGGGTGCGCTCTGCACAAGGCTAGGGCAGCGCCTTGCGCCCCCACACATTTCCGGCAGGGGAATAGCGGCACACCAGATAATCGTCGCGCCGGTTGCTCGCGAGCGCGCAGCCGACGCGGGTCGTGCCGTTCCACACGATCTGGCTGTAATGGCCGGTATCGCCGAATTTGCCCGTGCGGCTGACATTGGGCACGGGCCCGTTCACGAAGTCGCGCCGCTCGTCGATCCAGTGCTGCGCCATCTCCTCGTAGCGATAGGCGCCGCGGGTGCCCGTCCACAGATTCTCGCCTTGCGCCGCCGGGCCGCGCGGCTGCTTCGAATGTTCGAACACGCTGCGGCGGGCGAGTTCCTTGGCATAGCTCTCAGCAGCCTTCGCCAGTGCCGGATCCCAGCTCAGCGGCGGCATCCGCACATCGGCGCGCGCGTCATTGTGCAGGTCCAACATCGTCTCGCGCAGCCGGTCGTGCCCGCGCGGCGCATTCTCCTCGAACCGGCGCGGCTCGATGACGCGGTCGGGGGCGTCCTGCGGTGCGGCCGAGCATCCCGCGAGCAACAGCAACGGCAGCAGCATCTTTCGCAAACCTCCGTTCGGGCGCATAGCGCGCCGCAAATGAACGCTTCCCGACCGCAGCCGCCCCTGGCCCTCTACGTCCACTGGCCGTTCTGCGTCTCCAAATGCCCGTACTGCGATTTCAACAGCCATGTCCGCGACGTGGTGGACCAGGATGCGTGGCGCAAGGCGCTGCTCGCCGATCTCGCGCATGAGGCGGCAGTGCTGCCCGGCCGCCGGCTCGGCTCGATCTTCTTCGGCGGCGGCACGCCCTCGCTGATGCCGCCCGCGACGGTCGCGGCGGTGATCGACGCCGCCACCGCCGCCTGGGCGCCCGTCGGCGATGTCGAGATCACGCTGGAGGCCAATCCCTCCTCGGTCGAAGCGGCGCGCTTCGCCGATCTCGCCGCCGCCGGGGTCAACCGCGTCTCGCTCGGGCTTCAGGCGCTCGACGATATGGCGCTCGACTTTCTCGGCCGCGCGCACGGCGTCGAGGAGGGGCTGGCCGCGCTCGCCACGGCGCAGCGTCATTTCGGCCGGGTGAGCTTCGATCTCATCTATGCCCGCCCCGGCCAGAGCGTCGCTTCGTGGGAAGCCGAACTCGCACGCGCGCTGACCTTCGGCACCGAGCATCTCTCACTCTATCAGCTGACGATCGAACCGGGCACGCGCTTCGCCACGCTTGCCGCGAAAGGTAAGCTGACCATCCCCGGTGAGGATGATGCTGCCGATCTGTGGGAGGTCACCCAGTCGCTCACCACCGCCGCCGGCCTGCCGCGCTACGAGGTGTCGAACCACGCCCGCCCGGGGGCGGAGAGCCGCCACAATCTCGCTTACTGGCGCTACACCGACTATGCCGGGATCGGCCCCGGCGCGCATGGCCGCCGCGGCGGCCTCGCCACGCTTCGCCACAAGAAGCCCGAAAACTGGATCGCCGCGGTCGGCCGCAACGGTTCGGGCTTGCAGGAAGAAACGCCGCTTTCGGACCGGGAGGTGGCGATGGAGCGACTCGTCATGGGGCTGCGCACCACGGAGGGGATCGACCTTGCGGACATTCCGGAAGGGATGCTCGACATGGCGAAAGTCGCAGACCGCAACTTCGGCCGCTATGTCTTGCTCTCGGGCAATCGCCTCGCCGTGACCGACGCCGGCATGCCGGTCCTCGAAGCCCTGCTCCGCGAGATCGTCCGCGACTAGATTCCTGCCCCTAAACCATTGCAAGCGCGGGTGAATTCAACCGCGCTTGCAATGTTGGATTTCATTTGCTGCCATCGATGAACCGCGCTCCGGCACGGTTCTTTGACAGGTCGGCAAAGTGGAACAACGTCACGCGCCGCCGTCCCCGATGTCAACTTAGCGCCCGAAGCTCTGCGGCGCGGGGGAGACGGTGACGGTGGTGCCGCCGCGGATCTCCTGCACTTCCAGCGCGCGCTCGGCGATGCCGTCGCGGCCGAAGCGGAAGGCGCCGTCGATCCCGCCGAACCCGCCCGGATCGCTCAGCCGCGCGGTCGGGAAACGGTCGCCGGGCCGCCAGTCGCGGGCGATACGCGCGGTCAGCAGCACCGAATCATAGGCCAGCGTCGACAGGCGGTAGGGCGCCGCGCCGAACCGTGCGCGGTACTTGGCGGCATAGGTGCGGTAATAGGTGTCGGAGACGCTGGCGAACCAGGCGCCGTTCAGCGCGGTGATCCCGCCGATCCCCGAATCGCTGTTCCACAGCTCGGTGCCGAGGATGCGTGCGCCGGGGCTGGCGCGGCGGATGCCGGGCACCGCAGTGACCGCGCCGGTCGCGCCGTCGGCGATCAGCACCGCCTGGAAGGGCGACCGGGCGAGCTTGGCGATCGCCGCGTTCATCGCCGGGGCGCCGCGGGTATAGGTCTCGAGCGCGGTGACCTTGCCGCCCGCGCCTTCGACGGCGCGAAGGAACGCGGTCGAGGCGCGTTCGCCATAGAGGCCGGTCGGCATCAGGCCGGCGAATTCAGTGACGCCGCTGCGGCGGGCATGATCGACGACGCGTTCGATCGACTGGGCGGGGGCATAGCCCATCAGATAGGTGCCGTTGCCCGCGACGCTGGTGTCGTTGGAGAAGCTCAGCACCGGTACCCCGGCGCCGCGCGCGATCGGCGCGACGGCGCGGGCGTCCTCGGCGAGCAGCGGGCCGAGGATCAGCTTGTTGCCATCGGCGATGGCGCGCTGCGCGGCGGCGGCGGCTCCGGTCGCGGTGTCGTAGCTGGTGATGCGGACATCCTCGGCCTTGAGGTCGAGGATCGCGAGCTGGGTCGCGTTGGCCAGGCTGCGCCCGACGCCGGCATTGCCGCCCGACAGCGGCACCAGCAGCGCGACGCGATGCCGCGCGGTATCCTCTTCGGGCAGGCCGGGACGGACCGGGCCGGGCGCAGGGCGGACAGGGGCCGGTTCGGGGCGAGTGGGGGCAGGGGGCGGCCCCGACGGACGGACGCAGGCGGAGACCGCCAATGCCCCGACGATGACGAGTCCCCGGAGCAGCGAGGCGATGCCCCGTTGCGGTTTCACTACTGCCTCTGCCATGACGCTCCCCAATGACACTCGTTCTTGCCCCCGGCCTCTACATCGTCGCGACGCCGATCGGCAATCTCGGCGACCTTTCCCCGCGTGCGGCTGAAATACTCCTGAACGCCGATATTGTTGCAGTCGAAGACTCGCGTGTGACGGCGGGCCTGTTCCGCCATCTCGGGGCGAAGCGGCCGATGACCCCCTATCACGACCATAATGCCGAGGCGGTCCGCCCCGGGCTGGTCGCGCGGATGGCCTCCGAAGCGGTCGCCTTGGTCTCGGACGCCGGCACCCCGCTGATCTCCGATCCGGGCTTCAAGCTGGTGCGCGATGCCCGTGCCGCCGGCCATGCGGTCACCACCATTCCCGGCCCCTGCGCCGGAATCGCCGCGCTGACGCTGGCCGGGCTGCCCACCGATCGCTTCCTGTTCATGGGTTTCCTTCCCTCCAAGCAGCAGGCCCGCGCCGAGACGATCGTCGAGGTGGCGGCGATCCGCGCCACCCTGGTCTTCTACGAATCGGGCCCGCGCCTCTCCGCCGCGCTGTCGGCGCTCGCCGAAGGGTTGGGCGACCGCGAGGCGGCGGTGGCGCGGGAGATCACCAAGAAGTTCGAGGAATGCGTCACCGGCAGCCTCACCGAACTCGCCGCCCGCTATGCCGACGCCCCGCCCAAGGGCGAGATCGTCATCGTCGTCGCCCCACCCGGCGAAGCGCCGCCCGCCAGCGCCGAGGATGCCGACGCCGCGCTGGCCGAGGCGCTGACAAGACTCCCGGTCTCGAAGGCGGCGGGCGAGATCGCCAAGCGCTTCGGCCTCGATCGCAAGGCGCTCTACGCGCGGGCGATGGAGCTCAAAGGGTGAGAGATCGCCGCGCCGCCGAACGTGCGGGGCGCGAGGGCGAGACGCGCGCGGCCTGGTATCTGCGGCTGCGTGGCTGGCGCATCCTCGACCGCCGCGTGCGCACGCCTGCAGGAGAGGTCGATCTGGTGGCGAAGCGCGGCAAGCTCATCGCCTTTGTCGAGGTCAAGGCGCGCAAGACGCAGGCCGAGCTCGATTTCGCGATCGACGAGCGCCGTCTCGCCCGCGTCGCGGCCGCCGCCGAATATCTGATGCCGCGCTACGCCACCAACGGCGAGGATATCCGAGTCGACGTCCTCCTGCTCGCCCCCGGCGTGCGCCCGCGCTACATCGAGAATGCCTGGATCGGGTGACAAGTCGCATCGACGTCCCTACTTCCCCATCCGTCACCCCAGCGAAAGCTGGGGTCTCTCACCGCACCAGACCCCAGCTTTCGCTGGGGTGACGAAGGATATTCGATGCCGCTCACCGTCGCCGTCCAGATGGACCCGCTCGATGCGATCAACATCGCGGGCGATTCGACCTTCGCGCTGATGCTCTCGGCGCAGGCACGCGGGCACCGGCTGTTCCACTATTCTCCCGAGGCGCTGAACTATGCCGATGGCCGCGTCTGGACCACCGCGCATCCGGTGACCGTGCAGCGCGTCGCGGGCAATCACTTCAGCTTCGGCGATCCGGTCAAGCTCGACCTTGGCGAAGAAGCCGACGTTGTCCTGATGCGTCAGGACCCGCCCTTCGACCTGGGCTACATCACCGCGACCCACCTGCTCGAACGGATCGCCGACAAGACTCTGGTGGTCAACGATCCGGCCAGCGTGCGCAATGCGCCCGAAAAGGTCTGGGTGCTCGATTACGCGCGCTTCATGCCGCCGACCCTGGTCACCCGCAGCCTCGACGAGGCCAAGGCGTTCCTGGCGAAACACGGCGCGATCGTGGTCAAGCCGCTGCACGGCAATGGCGGCAAGGCGATCTTCAAGATCGATGCCGACGGCGCCAACCTCTCCTCGCTGATCGAGGTGTTCAACACCGCCTATCGCGAACCGCACATGATCCAGGCCTTCCTCCCCGATGTGGCGAAGGGCGACAAGCGCATCGTGCTGGTCGATGGCGAGGTGGCGGGCGCGGTCAACCGTGTGCCGGGGGAGGGCGAGATCCGCTCCAACCTCGCGGTCGGCGGCAAGGCGGCGAAGACCGAACTGACGCAGAAGGAGCAGGAGATCTGCGCCGCGCTCGGGCCGGAGCTCAAGAAGCGCGGGCTGATCTTCGTCGGCATCGACGTGATCGGCGGGGAGTGGCTGACCGAGATCAATGTGACCTCACCCACCGGCATCGTTGCGATCGACACGTTCAACGGCACCGATACCGCCGGGATGATCTGGGACGCGATCGAGGCGCGAGTCGCCGAACGCGCTTGAACCCGTTTGACCGCCTCACGGGTTGATTGCCGTTCATGACCGAGTTCATCCTCAATCTGATCGCCTGGGGCGGCTACATCGGGATCTTCATCCTGATGACGATCGAGAACGTGTTCCCGCCGATCCCGTCTGAGGTGATCATGGGCTTCGGCGGTATGGCGGTCGCGCGCGGCGACATGGCGATGGTCCCGCTGCTGATCTGGGGCACGCTCGGCACCACGCTGGGCAACATGTTCTGGTACGGCGTCGGACGCTGGATCGGGGTCGATCGATTGAAGCCCTTCGTCGATCGCCATGGCCGCTGGCTGACCCTGCGCTGGGAGGATGTCGAGGGGCTGAACCGCTTCTTCCGCGGGCATGGCCTGTGGGTGGTGTTCGTCTTCCGCTTCCTGCCCACCTTTCGCACGATGATCTCGCTGCCCGCCGGGATGGCGAAGATGGGGCTGCCACGCTTCCTGATCGCGACCTTTGCCGGCAGCGCGATCTGGAATGCGGTACTGGCTCATGCGGGTTTGCTGCTGGGATCGCAGTTCGAACAGCTTCAGGACTATGTCGGCCCGGTCGCGATCGGCACCTCGGTGGTCGCGCTGATCTACTATCTCTGGCGTGTCGTGACGTGGAAAGAGCGTCCCTAGCCTTTGAAACTGTCCTTGGCGGCACGCCGCTTGGCGAGCTGCTCGGCGCTCTCCGCGCGCATGAAGGGGTTGGTCGCGCGCTCGAGCTCAATGGTGGTGGGGACGGTCGGGAGCCCCTGCGCCCGCATCATATCCACCTGCGCCATCCGCTCCGCCAGCGCCTCGTTGTCCGGCTCGGCGACCAGCGCGTAGCGGCCATTCGACTGGGTGTACTCGTGCGCGCAATAGACGGTGGTGTCGCCAGGCAGCGCCGCGAGACGCTGCATGTTCGCGAACATCTGCTCCGCCGTCCCCTCGAACAACCGTCCGCAGCCCATCGCGAACAGCGTGTCGCCGACAAAGACGACGGATTCGTCGGGCAGATAGTAGGCGATGTGCCCGGCGGTATGCGCCGGCACTTCCAATACGCTCGCAGCATGATCGCCGAGCTTCACCACATCGCCCTCCGCGACGAGCCGGTCGGCGGTCGGGATCTTCGCCGCTTCGGCGGAGGGCGCGATCACGGTGCAACCGGTGGCGTCCTTGATCGCGGCATTGCCGCCGGTGTGATCAGGGTGCCAGTGGGTGTTCCAGATTGCATCGATCGTCCAGCCGCGCGCCGCCGCCGCCGCCAGCACCGGCTCGGCCTGCGCCGGATCGACGACGATGGTCTGACCCGAGGCATCGTCATGCGCGAGCCAGATATAGTTGTCGCTGAGCGCGGGGATTCGAACGACCTCGATCACGGCATCTCTCCTAGCAGTTCGAATAGTTCGCGTGCCAGCCGTTCGGTGAGTGCCTGGGCGCCTTCCGGCGGCTGGTTGTTCAGGGCGCGACCCAACGCTGCGGCCTGCCCCGCCCACATCGGCGAATAGTCGCCCCGACCGTTGGCTTCGGCGGCCTTGCGCAGTTCAGCCAGCGCGGCCGAGGCATAGGGAAATCGTGGCGCGGCGGGATGCACGGGGCCGATCGCTTCGATCAGCTTGTTGCGTATCCCGCGGGCAATGCCGCCCGAGAACAGGTTAGTCACCACGGTCTCCCCGCCCAGCGCCGCACGATGCGCGGCCGAGATCGTCGCTTCGGCGGTATGAAGATAGGCGGAGCCGAGCTGGACCGCCGCAGCACCCAGCATCAGCGCCGCGGCAATGCCCTCGGCATCGCCGATCCCGCCTGCGGCGATCACCGGTTCGAGCGTGAGATTGGTTTCCACGACCACGGCACGGCTCAGCGCCATCGTCCCTTCGGGCCGGTAGCCGTTCAGGAAATGGCCGGCATGCCCGCCCGCTTCGAAGCCTTGCGCGATGATCATGTCGATCCGTCCGGCGAGCCACTGGCCTTCCGCGACGGTGGTTGCGTTACCTACGGTCACGGCGCCGGTGCGCTGGACCCGTTCCAGCAGCGCGTCGTCCGGCAGACCGAAATGGAAGCTCACAAGCTCGGGCCGGAGTTCCTCGACGACGTGGCACATCGCATCGTCGAACGGCGCGCGCAACGGCGGCGGCGCTTCTGGCGGCCTGACCCGTTCCATCTCGTAGAAGGGAGCCAACACGTCCCGCCACGCGGTCTCGTCCGGCGCTTCACCGAGCGTGTGACAGAAGAAGTTGAGGTTGAGCGGTCCTGTTGCTTGCGCGCGTACCTCGGCCACCTGGTCACACACCTGCTCGGGCGTCAGCATTGCGCAGGGAAGCGATCCCACAGCGCCACCGCGGATCGCCGCTGCGGCCAACGCGACCCCGCCCGCGCCCGCCATCGGTGCCTGGACGATCGGCACGCGGGCGCCGGTCAGCCGGAGGAATTTCTGAACGGGCCGGCCCGTCATGATCCCTCCGGCCATGTCAGCTCACCAACTGCCGGTGTTGGGCATCGATGCCCAGGGTTCGGCGGGCTCGAGATGACCATCCTGCAGCAGCTCGACCGAAATGCCGTCGGGCGTGCGCACGAATGCCATATGACCATCACGCGGGGGGCGGTTTATCGTGATGCCCGCGTCCATCAGCCGCTGGCAGGTCTCGTAAATATTGCCGACGCGATAGGCGAGATGTCCGAAATTGCGGCCGCCGGTATATTCTTCAGGCGGACTGCCGTCCTCGGCCGGCCAGTTGTAGGTCAGCTCCACCTCGGCCTGCGCATGGTCGCCGTTCGCTTCGATATCGTCCGGCGCGGCGAGGAAGATCAGCGTGAACCGGCCCGGCTCGCTGTTGACGCGACGCATCTCCTTGAGGCCGAGGAGCTCGAAGAAGCGGACGGTGGCGTCGGGATCGGCGACGCGGATCATCGTGTGGAGATATTTCATGGGACCCTCTTTCGATTTGGTCCCCAGATAGGTTGCGTGCCGCGAGAGTCTATTGCGGCGCGTCGAATTGTTTGAGCGCCGTGCGCGCCGCATTGCCCGGCTCCGTCTCCGGTCCGAGCTGCATCGCCCTTTCCCACGCAGCCCGTGCCGCCGCTTCATCCCCGGACAGCGCGGCGATGTTGCCTGCTTCGAGCTGGACGGATGCGTCGTCGCCGGCGCGCGACAGCGCTTCCTTGATGTGTCGTTGCGCAAGGGGAAGGTCGCCGGTCCGCCTCGCCAGCGTGGCCGACAGCAGCCACGCCATCGGATCGCCCGGCGCCTTTGCCACCGCCTGATCGAGATCGGCGCGCGCGTCGCCGATACTGCCCGATGCGACCAGCGCCCGAGCACGATCGAGATGTGCTTCGCCCAGCTCCAGCCCGGTCAGGTTCCCGGTCGCCAGCGCTGCATCGAGCGCCGCGCGCGCCTTGGCCGGATTGGCGGCGGCGAGCCAGGCATTGCCGGCCTGCGCCCAATAGTTGGAGGCACGAACGTCGCGTGCCACCTCCGCCTCGCGCGCGGCGGTCTCGAACGCGGCGCTGGCGCTGGTCCAGCGGCGCTGCGCGGCATAGGCCATGCCGAGGCACTGATTGGCGAGGAAACCGCCACCGGCGATCTTCCAGCGATCGGCCTCGGCGACGCCGCGGGCGGGATCGCCGACCGCCAGCTCGACGCAATCCTCCCAGCGCTGCTGTGCCGGCGCGGGCGGGCCGGTGACGGGCGTGGGCGGCGTGGCGATCTGGGCAAGCAGGAAGAGCATCATGATGCGGCGGACAGGTCCTCAATCACCTTCAGGATCAGGGCAATGTCCTGCGGGCGCGACAAGCGGTGGTCGCCGTCCTTGACGAGGATCGTCTGCACATCGTCTGAACGCAGCAGGCCAGCGAGCGTCAGGCTGTGCTCCCACGGCACGTCGGGATCGCGCTGGCCGTGGATCAGCCGTGCCGGGACCGCGATATCGATCGGCGCACCGAGCAACCGGTTGGCCTCCCCCGATTCCCAGAAGCGGCGGGTGGTGACGGTCGGTTCGGGCGAATAGATCGACGGCTCCCTCAGACACCCTTCGGCCTGGATCACCGCCTTCTGCTCGGGCGTGAACCCCCAGTCCGTGAAGTCGGGCGCGGCCGCGATCCCCACCATTGCGACGACCCGTTCCGGCCGGGCGAGCGCCGTGAGCAGCATGATCCACCCGCCCATCGACGATCCGACCAGAACGAGCGGCCCGGCGGTGGCTGCATCGATCACCGCCAGCGCGTCGTCGCGCCAGCTTTCCAGCGTCTGATCCGCGAATGCGCCGCCGCTTTCGCCGCACCCGGCATAGTCGAAGCGCAGGCAGGCGCGGCCGGTCTCGCGCGCCCAGGTGTCGATCGCCACCGCCTTGCTCCCGCTCATGTCGGAGGCGTAACCGGGAAGGAAGACGATCGTCGGGCCGTTGCCCGGGGCGTGGATGTAGGCGAGGGCGTTGCCGTTGCGTTCGATGGTCTGCATCGCCCGTGCATAGACTGGCGGACTCCCGCGGGATAGGGTCGCCGCCATGGACGAACCCCCGCTGCCCCTGTTGTTCGCCGCGCATCTCGCGCGTGACCGGCGGCGTTCGGCCCACACGGTTCGCGCCTATGGGGCGACTGCGGTTCGGCTCGTTGCATTCCTGGGCGGGCACTGGGGTGAAGCGGTGACGCGCGAAGGACTGCGCCGCGCAAGCGCGGCGGACTTGCGGGCCTATCTGGCGCATCGGCGTAGCGGTGGACTGACCAACGCCTCGGCAGCACGCGAACTGTCGGCTGTGCGCGCCTTCCTCATATTCGCCGGCGATGCGGATGGGGCCGATATCCCGCGGCTGCGCGGGCCGCGGGTCAAGAAGGGCATTCCGCGTCCGGTCTCGCCGGACGAGGCGCTGGCGCTGGCCGAGGACGTCGCCGACGACGCGCGTGAACCCTGGATCGCGGCGCGCGATCTGGCGGTGCTCCTCCTCCTCTATGGCGCTGGGCTGCGCATCGGCGAGGCGATGGGGCTGACAGGTGCGGTACTCCCGCTCGGCGAGACGATGCGGGTGACCGGCAAGCGCGGCAAGACCCGGATCGTGCCGCTGCTCCCGCAGGTGCGCGACGCAGTGGAGGATTATGTCCGCCGCTCTCCCTATGGCACCGCGCCGGGCGAGGCGCTGTTCCGCGGCGCGCGTGGCGGCCACCTCTCTCCCGCGATCATTCGCCGCTCGGTTCGGGCGGCGCGGACAAGGCTGGGACTGCCGCCACGTACAACGCCGCACGCGCTGCGCCACAGCTTTGCGACCCATCTTCTCGGGCGCGGCGCCGATCTTCGTGCCTTGCAGGAGCTGCTCGGCCATGCGAGTCTCAGTTCGACGCAGATCTACACTGCGGTCGATGCGGCGCATTTGCTCGACGTCTATCGCAACGCCCATCCGCGGGCGTGAAGATCATATGGCCGGGAACCTCACGGCGTTCCGGCCATTGCATTTGTTCGGTTTGTAACAGGAGAGCTCGAATGATCCGATATGGCTGCGCGGTTGCCGCGCTGGCGTTAGCGACCACCGCGTGCGGCAGCGTGACGACGCCGCCCGCGAACACCGGCGAGCCCGTCAACACCGCGATGCCGATCGAGAATGAGAGCGAGGCGCTCCCGCTCGACAATGGCGCCGAAGTGGCGGAGACCGCCACCGCGGCGCTCAGGAAAGCCGACGGCACACCTGCGGGGAGTGCCATCGCCAGCGTGACGCCCGAAGGGCTCAGCGTCTCCGTTTCGGTCACCGGTATCAGCCCCGGCCAGCACGGCGTGCACGTCCATATGACCGGCAAGTGCGAAGGCCCCGCCTTTGCCAGCGCGGGGGGGCACTGGAACCCGGGCAATACCAAGCACGGCCTCGAAGCGCCGGACGGCGCGCATGCCGGCGACATGCCGAACCTGACGGTTGCCGACGATGGCACCGGCACCCTCACTTTCGTGCTCAAGTCGGGCACGCTTGCGCAGCTTCTCGACACCGACGGCTCGGCCTTCGTGGTCCATGCTGGGCCGGACGATCAGAAGACCGATCCCTCGGGCAACAGCGGCGATCGTGTCGCCTGCGGTGTCTTCGCGGCGGGTTGATCTCGGAGCGGTGCCGTCCGCGTTAGCGGAACAGTCTATGAGCCGGTCAGCGGATAACGCGCGACCGGCTCGTAGCTCGCGCCGCCATGGCCGAGGCGGCTTTCGAACAGGACCATCGCGTCGATCGCGAAGGGCTCGCTGGCCAGCGCGGCATGCTCGGCCAGCCAGCGATCGACCGGCCCGGCCGATCCCGACATCCTCGCCAGCGTGATGTGGGGCAGATAGGCGCGGCGCTCCGGCTCCAGCCCCGCGCGCACGATCGCAGCATCGACCTTGCGGTGAAGCGCGGCCAGCGGCTCGCGCGGCGAAACGCCGGCCCAGATCGCGTTGGGTCTCCCGCGGCTGTCGTCGAACACGCCGCATCCGTCGAGGCGCAGTTCGACCGGTGCGTGGCGGACTGATCCCAGGACCAGCGCGACATCCTCGGCTGCGTGCGGCTCGACTTCGCCGATATAGCGCAGCGTCAGATGAAGCTGGGCATCGTCCTGCCAGCGAGCGCCGGGTACGCCACCCATCGCGCCGAGCAGGCGCCCGCGGATGGCGTTTGGAGGGCGCAGCGCGACGAACAGACGATGCATAGGGACGTCTTAACCTTTTCCATCAGGGCGCGCGATGCCGGTTTTCCTTGAAAACAGGGCGCCAAACCATGATATTCGGTCACATCCGGCGAGATGCGCCGGGCAAAGGAGTTTGAGATGGCTAATTGGTCTGACCCCCATACGACCGCCGCGCCGTACGCGACGGCCGCAGGTACGCGGGATGCTGCGTACGATGCGGGGCTGCGGTCCTACATGCTTTCGGTCTACAACTATATGGCGTCGGGCGTGCTGCTCAGCGGCGTCGTCGCCCTGCTCTTCGCATGGGGCGGCGAAACCTCGATGGCCTATTCGGTGTTCGCCAATGGCGGCCCGCTCGCCTGGCTGATCATCCTCTCGCCGCTCGCCATCGTGTTCGCGATGAGCTTCGGCCAGAACAAGATGTCCACCGGCACGCTGCAGGCGCTGTTCTGGGGCTTCGCGGTCCTGATGGGCCTGTCGCTCTCGACGCTGCTGCTGCGCTACACCGGCGCTTCGGTCGCCCAGGCCTTCTTCGCGACGGCCGCGGGCTTCGCGGGTCTGAGCCTCTATGGCTACACCACGAAGCGGGATCTGTCGGGTCTCGGCAGCTTCCTGATCGTCGGCCTGATCGGCCTGATCGTGGCGAGCATCATCAACATCTTCACCCAGTCGAGCACGTTGTCGCTGATCATCAGCTTCGCGGGCGTGCTGATCTTCGCCGGCCTCACCGCCTATGACACGCAGCGTATCAAGAGCATGTACGCCTATGTCGCGGGCACTGACATGGTGGGCAAGGTCGTGATCATGAGCGCGCTGTCGCTCTATCTCGACTTCATCAACATGTTCCAGTTCCTGCTCAGCATCATCGGCAGCTCGCGCGACTGATCGATCCGGACGGAACGAAGACAAGGGCCCGGCCAGCAATGGCCGGGCCCTTTTCGTTGTGGCCACGCGCAGGAACTCCCGCTTCCGGCCGCGCGTTCTTGAAACCGACACATAGGAGTTGGATCATGAACGACGACGCCGACCGGAAGCCCGTGAAACCCGGTGACGCCGGCACTGACGCATCGATCGAAGAACGGCTGAAGAAGAACCCGGAAAGCAAGCAGGCGCGGCTCGATCGTGCGCTCGACGAATCGATGGACGCGTCGGATCCCCCCGCGACGACGCAGCCGATCCATTCGCACGAGCCGTCGCCCTCGTCAGGCTATGACGCGGACAAGGAACGCAAGCTCGCCGACGAACGCCGCCAGAAGGCGGAGACCGACTAGGGCTGGAGGAGGTCGAGCGCCGCGGCGGTCATCGCTTCTGCCGCGGTGCCGATCACCTTCTCCGCATCGGGGGCCCATTTGGAACTGTGGAGCGAGGGAAGACCCTTGCCGCCCGACGCCTTTGCGGCATCCCATTTGTCCTGCGGCACCCCACCGACCCAGTAGATCGCGCTCTGGATCGACGGATCGGCGATGTGGTAGCGCCCGAAATCCTCGCCCGCCATGGTCGGGGCGATATCGGTGACGCGGTCCTTGCCGAAGCGTGCGGTAAACAGCGTCTTGAGATGGGTTGCGAAGGGATCGGTGCTGACCGTCGGCGGCGTGAAGTTCTCGCGGATCGTGACGACCGGCATCCGCTCTTCGGGCACGCCCGCAGCGATCGCTTCACCCTTGGCAATACGCGCGATCCCGTCGAGCAACTGCTTGCGTACCTCAGGCGTATAGGCGCGGACGGTAAGCAGGAGCAGCGCCTGCTCGGGAATGATGTTGTGCCTCGTTCCACCCTGGAAGCTGCCAACGGTGATCACGGCGGAATCGAGCGGATCGACTTCGCGGGCGACGATCGTCTGCAGTGCCGAGACGATCCGCGCGCCGAGCACGATCGGATCCTTGGTCGTTGCGGGATAGGCGCCGTGCCCGCCCACGCCCTTCACCACGATATCGACCGAATCGACGCTGGCGAAAGTGGGGCCGGAGCGGATGCCGATTGTGCCCGCGGGCAGCGCCGCGCTATTGTGAAAGGCAATGGCGTGGCTCGGCTTGCCGAAGCGCGCGTAGAGCCCGTCGTTGAGCATCGCGATCGCGCCCGCGCTGTTCTCCTCCGCGGGCTGGGCGACCATCACCAGCGTGCCCTTCCACTTGCCCTTCATCGCGGCAAGGTTGCGCAACGTACCGACCCAGGCGGTCATGTGGGTGTCGTGTGCGCAGGCATGCATGATGCCGGTCTCGACGCCCTCGGGGGTTTTGCCCCGCACCTTGGATGCGAAGGGCAGGCCGGTTTCCTCGGTCACCGGCAGCCCGTCCATATCGGCACGGATCAAGATCGTCGGCCCCGCGCCATTCTTCATGACCGCGACCACTCCGGTTCCGCCGACCTTCTCGGTCACCGTGAAACCGGCCTTGCGCGCCTCGGCGGCCATCCGTGCGGCGGTCTGCACCTCGTGCTGGCTGAGCTCGGGCGCGGCGTGCAGCTCCTTGTAGAGCGCCATCAGCGACGGCAGCTCCTTCGCGGTGGCATCCCGGATCGGATCGGCGGCGGCGGGAAGGGCGAAGGCGAGGCTGCTCGCCGCGGCGATGAGGAGGTGCTTCATGCGACGCACCCTAAGCGGCCGCGACGACGGCGCAATGTCCAATCGCTGCTGGTCCGCCGCTCAGCCGGGGACCAGCTCGATCACGTCGATCTGCGATTCGAACGCCGGCCAGGGCAGTACCAGGCGCCAGCGCTCGGCGCCGACCCGCTCGATATAGCCCGCCATATCCCGCTTCCGGTCCTGCCCATAGGTGAGCGGGATGGTCTCGTCGCCGAGCTCGAGCGCGCCGAGAAAGATCACGCGCGTGTCGTTCTCGGCGTAGATCGTGCCCATCGGTCGCTGCACGCCGTCGAGCTTGGCGAAGCTTGGCAGATCGCCCTTTCCGATACGGCAGCTGAACCACGGTAAGGCGGCGAAGGCGCGCATCTCCGGCCGCTGCCCGCCCAGCTTGAAGGCGCGGCATTTATAGTCGCCCGCGGGCGGCATCGCGCGGTCCAGCGCCCGGTCCGGGTCGAACAGCGGACCCTGTTGGGCGATTGCGGCGGCGTCAGCCTTGCGTGCCTCGGGCAGCGCCGCGACCCAGGCCTTGCGCCAGTTGCGCAGCCGTTCGCGGTCCTGATCGGTCGTGATCATCCGCCAGCGCGTCTCGGGCGCTTCCTTGACGAGCTGGAGGTTGCCGTCCTTCGTGCAGGCGGCGAGGGAGAGGGCGATCAGGGCTGCGGCGGCGACACGCATCTCAGGCCGCCGTCCAGCCGCCGTCCATCGTATAGTTCGCGCCGGTGATTGCGCTCGCCTCGTCGCGGCACAGGAACACCAGCAGCGCGGCGATCTGTTCCGGTTGAACGAACTGTTTGGTCGGCTGCGCGGCGAGGAGCACGTCGTTCATCACCTGCTCGCGCGTCATGTTCCGCGCCTTCATCGTGTCGGGGATCTGGTTCTCGACCAGGGGCGTCCAGACATAGCCGGGCGAGATGCAGTTGACCGTCACACCATCGGTCGCGGTTTCCAGCGCGATCGTCTTGGTCAGGCCCGCGATGCCGTGCTTGGCGGCGACATAGGCCGATTTGTTAGGGCTCGCGACCAAGCTGTGCGCGGACGCGGTATTGATGATCCGGCCCCATTTCGCCGCTTTCATATGCGGCACCGCGGCGCGCATCATGTGCCACGCACTGGACAGGTTGATCGCGATGATCGCGTCCCATTTCTCGGGCGGGAAGTCCTCGATCGCCGCGACATGCTGGATGCCGGCATTGTTGACGATGATGTCGGGCCCGCCGAGCTCGGCATGGCAGCGCTCGACCATCGCATAGATCGCATCGGGCTTGGACATGTCGGCGCCGTCGTACAGCGCCTTCCCGCCGCTCAGCGCCTCGAGCCCCGCGCGTTCGGTCTCGATCGCGGCGGCGTCGCCAAAGCCATTGATCATCACGCTCGCCCCCTCGGCAGCGAGCGCCTTGGCGATGGCAAGGCCGATGCCCGAGGTTGAGCCGGTGACGATGGCGGATTTGCCGGAAAGGAACATGGGGTACTCCTAGCTTCGCTTGGGCGTGAGATCGAACGCGGCGGTGTGTCCGTCAATGATGTTGCTGGCGACGAGACGCGCATTGGCCATCGTCTCCCGTACCGAGAGCCGCCCCGAGTCCCAATGCTCGCGCATCGACCGGGCTGAGAATTCGAAGTCGCGGCTGCCGCCCTCCCAGGCATTGGCACGGTAGATGAGGTGGACGAGGCTCACCGGTTTCTCGTCCGCCACCGCGCGAAGCGCGGCGACGTCGGGGTCGTTGTGCAGCTCGGGCGGGAGCTTCGCGAGCACCTTGCGGATCGCCTCGCGCTCCTGGCGCAATCGCATCCGTTCGGCCGAGACCTGGCGCGTGCGGCTCGAGAAGCGGATCTCCTTCTCGCGTGCCATCACGTCGGTGATCGTGCGCGGCATCGTCGCGGCGGACGAGAAGAGATCGACCTGGAACACCAGCATCGGGCAGGTCTGGTGATCGAGCACATGGGTGAGCGGCGTGTTGGAGACGAGCCCGCCGTCCCAATAATATTTGCCGTCGATCTCGACCGGCGGCAGCCCGGGCGGCAGCGCGCCCGATGCCATGATGTGGCGTGCGTCGATCCGCTCCTGCGTCGTGTCGAAATAGCGGAAATTGCCGCTCTCGATTTCCACCGCACCGACCGACAGCCGCACCGTGCCGCTGTTGAGCAGATCCCAGTCGATCAGGGAATCGAGCGTCTCCTTCAATGGCCCGCTGTCATAGAAGCTCAGCGCGTCGCAGCTTCCTGGCGGCGAGAAGATCGGCGGGATCCAATGCGGGCGGAAGAAGCCGGGCACGCCCTGCGCCAGCACCATCGCTGCGGACCATTCGTGCACCGCCTCGCGAATCTCGTCCTGTGGAAAGATCGGGAAGCTCGGCAGCGCGCTCGTCACCTTTTCCCAGAAGGCAGCGAGCCGTTCGACCCGGCGCTCGGGCGGGTTGCCCGCGACGATCGCGGCATTGACTGCACCGATCGAGATGCCGGCGACCCAGTCGATCTCGATCTCGGCCTCGGCCAGTTCCTCGATCACCCCCGCCTGATAGCTGCCCAGCGCGCCGCCGCCCTGCAGCACCAGCGCCACGCAATCGGGCAGCGGGAGAGGGCGCTCGCCTTTCGATCGACGGCCCGATCTGCTCTGTTGCGGTTCGGCATCGGCCATATACGGGTCATGCCGCGCTGCAGCGCGAAGGGCAATGCGGGAATGTGCAATCGCGCGTTTGCAAATCGGCGTGCAACGTGCGGCAAGCTGGGGCATTGTCGTGTGCAGGAAACAACAGGGGTGCCCGCAATGCGGCTCGACGATCTCGATCCCAGCGAAAATGTCCGCGACCTGGGACAGGGTGGTGGCGGAGGCGGCTTTGGCGGCGGCGGCAATATCCTGCTCGGGCTGCTGCCGATGCTGCTGGGCAGCAGGCTCGGCTGCGGCACCATCGCGCTGATCGGTATCGGCGTAGCGCTGTTCATGGCGGTCGGCGGCGGGGGCGGTCTGCTCACCGGCGGCGTTGCGCCGGGTGGTGGTGGTCAGCAGCAGCAAGCGGGCCAGAACAAGCCATGCGACACGCCAGAGGAGTTGCAGGCGTGCCGGGTGATGCGCAGCACCGAACAGACCTGGGCCCCGCTCTTCGCGGCGGAGGGCGCGCGCTATCAGCCACCGGTGCTGAGCTTCTATCAGCGCGGCGTGCAGTCGGGCTGCGGCAATGCCTCCTCAGCAGCGGGGCCGTTCTACTGCCCGGCGGATCAGGGCGTGTATCTCGACACCAGCTTCTTCCGTGAGCTCGCGACCCGCTTCGGCGCGGCGGGCGATTTCGCCCAGAACTATGTGATCGCGCACGAGGTGGGGCATCACATCCAGAACATCACCGGGACGATGGAGAGGGTCCGGGCCGCGCAGGCACGGATGAACCGCGCGCAGGGCAACGCCATGTCGGTGCGGGTCGAGCTTCAGGCTGATTGCTATGCCGGCGTGTGGGCCGCGCGGAACAAGGACCGGCTGGAGGCGGGCGATATCGAAGAGGGGATGCGCGCCGCCAATGCCATCGGCGACGATACGCTTCAGCGCCAGGCGCAGGGGACGGTCGTGCCGGAAAGCTTCACCCATGGCACCTCCGCGCAGCGCATGGAGTGGCTGCGGCGCGGGCTGGCGAGCACCGATGCCAACTGGCTGCAGCAATGCGATACGTTCAGCGGCGCGATCTGATGCGGTCCCGATCGACATGAGTGTCGCGTTCCGTCGCGAGAGCGACGAAGAGCATAAAGAGCCGCGCTTCGAGCTGCCGATCCCCGCCGGCCCCAATCTGGTGACTGCGCGCGGCCTGGCGCTGATCGACGCGCGCGTTGCTGAGCTGGAGGCGGCAATCGCGGCTGAGGCCGAGGACGAGGCGCGCGAGACGCTGCGCCGCGACCTGCGCTACTGGCATACGCGCCAGACCACTGCCGAGCTGGCGCCGGTGCCGGGCGATGACATGGTCGCGATCGGATCGCGGGTGCGCTTCCGCCTCAATGGCCGCGAACGCCAGATCGACATCGTCGGCGCCGATGAGGCCGATCCGGCAGCCGATCGCATCGCCTTTCAGGCACCGCTTGCGGCCGCGATGCTGGGCGCGGAGCCGGGCGAGCATGTCGATTTCAACGGCCGTGCCGAGGCGATCGCGGTGATCGCGACCCAGGCGATCCCGGGCGGCGGCTAGGTACGCCCGGCTGCAGGCCGGACGGCCCGACCGGCGTGCTCGCCTCGCTCGACGATCTGGGAGAGGGGGTCTGCACCTCGGGCCATGGCACGGAGGCACATCGACTCGACGATGTCGTGGCGGATGCATCCCGGTATAGCGCCTCGCTGCAATGTTCGGCAGCCTTCATGCTAAAACGCCGCACGCCGCGCCCGGGGAGTTTGCGGGGCTGCTCGCAGGCCGGAACGTACGCGGCAAAAAGCGCACAAGGGCCGTTGCATCGATGCGGGAGTGAAGCTAGAGCGACCGCCTTCCGGCAATGCCGGGGTGGAGCGGGGCTGTAGCTCAGATGGGAGAGCGCTGCAATCGCACTGCAGAGGTCAGGGGTTCGATTCCCCTCAGCTCCACCAGTCCGCCGTGTAAGGCGCTGATTTTCCACGGAAAAACCTAGCAAGGATATTGCCTCCCCACACTGTGCCCTACAAAATCGTTGGGCTCTTTGCGGAGCAGGGAATCAGCTGGTGATCTCGCCCAAGCCGCTAAAGCGGCCTCTGCGCAATGCGGAATTCGGTCCTAGCCAACGGCCAATCAGCCGTTGAAAATCCAACTTTCAGGATTTGAGGCGCCAGCGAGGCTTGCTGGAATGTCGTGCGCCATCCACCTTTGAACTGTTCTCCCTGAGCCAGGTTTCGGCGAAGAGATCGCGGTTCGCGACATGGCTGTTCAAGTCCTTCACCACACGCGTGAATGCACCGATCAACGTGCCCGGCTCCAAGAATTCGATATCGTCGCCAAGCTCGTCATTCAGCTCACCCAAGGCGATCGTGAGGATCGTCGCGAGCTTGTTGTCAGCGCAACGGACGGCAAATTCATGCGACTTCAGCGGCAGCGACAGCAGAATCGCAACTGGGTCGCTATTGGTGGCTTCCGCGAACCGGACGACCTTGTCGTAGGTTATCTTGCCTCGCCCTGCCTCCAAGTGTTCGTAGGTGCGCAGTGGCATCCCGAGCTCGCGCGCCAGCTCGCTCGTCCGCATCCGCCGTGCCAGACGGATGTTCCGCAGCGCGGTTGCAAGTAGCGCGGCGTTGATCTCGTCCTGCTCGTTCTTCACGCCTAACCCTCAAACGAACCTGTAACAGTCCCAGCGTACCTTGTGCCCGCCGTCGCGGCTGCGAAACCGCGCGGACCTGCAACAACCCACAGTAGAATCCTGATTCAGGTGGATGCACCCGCTTTTTGCGGAAGGTTCTCATTTCGGGCACGATTCTTGGGCGTCGTTCGCGCGGAAACTGGCGGTGTCTGCGCACATTCGGCCGATTTTCGGCGATACGCGGTCAAGCAACACTCAAATTCTGGTTGGAAGCTGATTCGACTCGGGCCTAGCCCCTCCTTGGCCATGATCGGGTAGGGAGTTGAGCCGTATCATGAGCAAACGCCAGGCATCCTTTTCGCGCGTATATACTTCGACGAAATCACAGCTGCGTAGCGCGAAGCTCGCGCCGGGCACACAGCTGCTGGTCAATGAATGGGCGTCCTTACACGGAGTAAGTGCTACTCCCGTGCGCGAGGCGCTCGCCAAGCTCGCCGGAGAGACCCTCGTCGAGGACCGCGAACGGCTCGGCTATTTTGTGCCGCTGCTATCGTCGATCGAGGTCGCCGGGCTCTACGTGTCAACGGCGGTCGGATTTCAGGCCAGCATGGCGGAGTAAAAGCAGGCCATTGAGGATGAACGCGGACTATATGCAAAGGGCCCCGATCGGGGCCCTTTGCATATTTGCCGTTTTGCGGCGGGTCAGTCGGCGGGGGTGGCCTGGTTTTGCTCCGCCCTGGCAGCGCGGCGACGGTGGGCGGATTGCTTCAGGCGGTAGCTGTCGCCGTTCATGGTCAGGATGCTGACGTGGTGAGTGAGCCTGTCGAGCAGCGCTCCGGTGAGCCGCTCGGACCCGAGGACCTGCGTCCAGTCCTCGAACGGCAGGTTGGAGGTGACGATGGTCGATCCGCGCTCGTAACGCTGTGAGAAGGTCTCGAACAACAGTTCCGCGCCCGTGGGGGAGAGCGGAACGTAGCCCAGTTCATCGACGATCAGCAGCTTCACGGCGGCAAGCTCGCGTTGCATCTTGAGCAGCCGCTTTTCGTCGCGGGCTTCCAGCAACTGGTTCACCAGCGCTGCGGCGGTGGTGAACGCGACCGTGAAGCCCTTCTGGCAGGCGGCCAGTCCCAGGGCGAGCGCGGCGTGCGTTTTGCCCGTGCCACTGTTGCCAAGCGCGATGATGTTTTCCCGGCGCAAGATGTACTCGCAGCGTGCCAGTTCCAGCACGAGCATCTTGTTGAGGCTGGGGATGGCCGTGAAGTCGAAGGTATCGAGGCTCTTCACCGCCGGGAACCGGGCAGCACGGATCCGGCGCTCGACCGTGCGGCGCTCCCGGTCGATCAGCTCCAGTTCGATGAGACGCAGCAGGTAGCGGGTGTGATCAACGCCATCGCGCGCACATTCCCGGGCCAGCTTCTCATACTCGCGCAGGACCGTGGGCAGCTTGAGCTGCTTGAGGTGATGCGCCAGCAGAACCTGCGGCGTGCCCGCCGTCGTACCGGGCGGCATCTTGTCGTCCGCCGCCCGGCTCATGCCGCCAGCTCCGGCAGGAGAGCGGCGTAGTCGGCGGCGCGCGTCGTCTTCACCTCCATCCTGGGCAGGTGCGGATAGGCGGTTAGATCGAGCCGGGCAGGCCGACGCTCGATGCGCGCAAGCGCGATCTGCTTGATCGCATCGAAGCCGATCGCACCGATATGGATCGCCTCGTTCACCGCGAAGGTGACCACCTCCATCGGGAGCGCTTCCAGAAGGCGCAGCACCTGGATGAACTCGCGCTTGCCCTTGTTGCCCATCCGCGCCTCCAGAAGATGGCGCAGATGCTGGAACACCTCGGGCAGATCCCAGCCCTGAAGTGCGGCGGCCTGGTCAAGGGCTCCAGGCTTGCTCTCGATCAGCGCCAGGTAATGCAGTGGGTTCGCCACGAACATGGCTTCGCCATAGCAGCGCGGATGGCGGGCGATCTCCTCGCCGCCGCACAAGATGACGACCTGATCGACGAAGCCCTTCACCACCACGTCCTGGAAGCCGTAGCGGGTCGGAACCGAGTAGTCGTTGGTCCGGTAGCGCACCAGCGCGGTCGAGGAGACGCGCGCAGCCCTGGTTTCACACGGCTCGAACGTCCCGACCGGCACAGGACACATTGCCGCGAGATCGGCCACGAGCCGTTCGCCGATCGTCTGGCTGTGCCGCCCAGCCCGCTCTTCCTGCCGGGCGCGGCAGCGGCGTTCCAGTTCGGCATTGAAGGCATCGTAGCTCGCCGCGTGCGGGATCGGCACCATGAAGTGCGTTCGGGCGTGCTTCACCAGCCCTTCGACTTTCCCCTTGTCGTTGCCCTTGCCGGGGCGACCGAAGCGATCCGTGAACAGGTAATGGCTGACCAGACCGGTAAACGCACGGGTGCGCTCGCGCTTACCGTCGCCGCAAATCTTCGCGACCGCGATCGTGGTATTATCGTACAGGATCGAGCGCGGCACAGCGCCGAAGAAAGCGAACGCCGACACGTGCCCGTCGAGAAACGCCTCGGTCGTCTCCGCCGGATAGGCCTTCACGAAGCAGGCGTCCGATTGTGGCAGGTCCATGCAGAAGAAATGCACCTTCTGCCGGACGCCGCCGATCACGCCCACCGCCTCGCCAAAATCCACCTGCGCGTGGCCCGGTGGATGCGCCAGCGGTACGAACGTCTCGCGGCCGCGCGCCCGGCATTGCCGGACATAATCCTTCACCACCGTGTAGCCGCCACCGTAGCCATGCTCGTCGCGCAGGCGCTCGAAAATCCGCTTGGCCGTGTGCCGCTGCTTCATCGGCGCCGTCCGGTCTTCCGCCAGGATCCGGTCGATCACCGGCAACAACGATCCCAGCTTCGGCTTCGCCACGGGCTTCGTGCGCGTGTAGCCCGGCGGCAGCGAAAACCGGCACATCTTCGAAATCGTTTCACGGCTCAGGCCGAACACTTTCGCCGCTTCCCGTTGGCTGTTCCCTTCCACGAACACAAAACGACGAACCGCTGCGTAGACCTCCACGGCAAACATCCCTGGCCGCTCCAAAAGGAGCAACCTTATCCAATGGCCGGCTTTTACACCGCCGCGCTCAGCAAATCACCGGCGCTCCAGTGGCCTGGTTTGTCACCGCCCTGCACACACCCTGCGACACAGCTTTGCGACGCATCTGCTCGAGGACGGCGTCGATATCCGCGTCATCCAGGCGCTGCTCGGCCATGCCAAGCTCAACACAACGGCCTTCTACACCCAGGTCGCGACCAGGACGATGCGCGCGGTCGTCAGTCCACTCGACCGGTTGGCGCTGGCCTCACCCGACAAAGGCGCATCCGACGGCTGAGGCGGGATGCGCGCCTCCATCGAGGTCGCCGACATCTTCCGCGCTGCTGGACCTGTTTACCGCTCGGCGCATGCCGGGCATCTGAGCCTGCACCAGCTCAAGATCATGTCGGCGATCGAGCAATGTCGCACCGCGGCGATGGGCGGGCATGTCGAGGCCTGTACCGACTGCGGCCATTGGCGCATCGCCTATAACAGCTGTCGCAACCGGCACTGCCCCAAGTGCCAGGGCGTCGCCGCACGTACCTGGCTCGCCGAGCGCGAGGCCGACCTGCTGCCGGTCGGCTACTTCCATGTCGTGTTCACGCTTCCCGCTGAGATCGGCGTCATCGCGTTCCAGAACAAGGCGCTGGTCTACGATCTGCTGTTCCGCACGGCGGCGGAGACGATGCAGATCATCGCCGCCGACCCCAGGCATCTGGGCGCGCGCATCGGCATTACCGCCGTACTCCACACCTGGGGTTCGGCGCTCACTCATCACCCGCACATCCACATGATCGTCCCGGGCGGCGGCATCTCGCTCGACGGGGCAAGCTGGATCTCCGCGCGACCGGCGTTCCTCTTGCCCGTGCGCGTACTCGGCGCGCTGTTCCGCCGCCTGTTCCTGACCCGCCTGCTCGCGCTTCATGATGCTCGTCAGCTCGGCTTCTTCGGCAACCTGGCGCATCTTGCCGACCGACGGGCGTTCCTGAGGCACCTGTCACCAGTCCGCAAGAAGCGCTGGGTCGTGTATGCCAAGCCGCCGTTCGCGGACCCGCAGGCGGTGCTTGCCTATCTGTCGCGCTACACGCACCGGGTCGCCATCTCGAACAGCCGTCTGCTCCGGTTCGACGAGGACGGCGTCACGTTCCGCTACAAGGATTATCGCCGCGACAGTGCTGACCGTCAGCAAGTCATGACGCTGGCTACCGACGAGTTCATCCGCCGCTTTCTGCTGCATGCCCTGCCGCGCGGGTTCCATCGCATCCGCCACTATGGCCTGCTCGCCAGCGGCACCCGACGGACCAGCCTCGAACGCGCTCGCCAACTTCTTGCGGTCGCGCCACCTGCCGTCGAAGACATGCCTGAGGAACAGCCGAACGTCAGGCCGCCATGCCCATGCTGCGGCGGGCGCATGGTCATCATCGAGCTCTTCGAACGCCGATATCAGCCTCGCGCACCGCCATCCTTGGCCGTCGTATCCGGGAGCCCGCCGTCGTGACCCGGCACGGCCGATCGCCGGTTACCCCCGCGGCATGCCTGTCGCGGAGAATGACGGGTGTTGCCTCGAGCCCGCGCAAAAGCGGACGCATCGCTGCAAAAGTCGGACGGTCCGCTTCCAAGCGCCCGCCTCATCGCCCGAAAAGCAGCCGGTCCGCTCTCCGATCCGTCCGCCTGCCGGCAACACCCGCCGCCGCCCAGAGCAGGCCAAAACCCAAAACCACATAGACCAACGCCAGAGGCCCGCGGGTTCGGGCACCGCCGACTTTCCGACGCCTCACGGCGTCCGAAACTCTAAACGCTAGCGGTCCGTCCGCTTTGAGGAAGCGAGCCTGCAAAAGCTGCCGCCCCGGCAATCTCGATGCGCACGCATGACAATACCGGGCGTCACTTGCTCGGCGAGACGACCGCCTGATTGCCCACACCTTCGGGGTCGGCGATGAAAAATTGCTCGTTTCCAAGGGCGTTTTGCTTGCGCTCCTCGTCCAGCCGCCATTCGCGGATCCGCCGCTCGCGAAGCGCTTCCCTACGCTCCTGCCGATACTCCCGGCGATAGTCGCGTTCGGTCTTCTGGTAAGCCCAGCCGCGTTGCGGGCGGGGGCCGCGCGCCGACAGCGACAGCCCCTCCGACCGGACGACCCTGATCTCGTCAGGCGTGCATCGGAAGACCGTGAAGCGCTCGCCGATCCACAGGATGAAGCTGAAAACGCAATCGTCCTGATGATGCCGGACGCTGATGCCCGCAGGTTCGAAGCCGGTTCTCTTCAGTTGCCCCACCAGCCCACCGATGGTGACCACAGCGCATGCCGCAAGCCCGAAGGCAATCCATTTGCGAGCGCGCTGGCTGCTTCCGCGCGCGAGCCTGACGACCGTACCGGCAGCAATGGCCGCTGCCGCAGCAAGCACCACCCAAGTCCCCGGCAGCGACATGTGCAGGGTGAAATACCATTCGAAGAACGCGCTCTTTTCGGCACCGATATACGTGTCGATGTAGCGCTGTCGGACGAACTCCCGCGCCAGATACAAGGCGAGCAGGGCTATGGCGAGGATGAGGAGGTTTCGTCGCGTGCCCAGAACCTCGTAGCGCCAATAGGCCCATGCCAGCAACGCGAAGGGCAGGAGCCGGAGCGCCGCAGACAGGCCGCTCATCAGCACGTCGCCCGGCGTCGCCAGGCTGAAGAAATCGAGGTTCCAGGTCGAGAAGACGAGCCACAGCAACGCCGAAGCGGCGAGAAAGCTGGCGGCAGTCCCGATCGAGAAGGCTTCGATCAGCCAGACCCAAACGGCACGCTCCGAACGATCCGCTGGCATGTTCGCCGCCCCCTCTTTCTGGCGCGAGAACCCAACGCACGTGCCTCGACGAGCATGGCAGCCCCTCCAGCTACCTGAACCGCTCGCCATGCACCGAAACGCTCTCGCGGAATTCCCGCCCGAAGCCATCGCTCCCACACTGCCTTCGCGAGCACAATAGCGAAACGCGCAAGCGCGCGCGGAACTCGCGGCTGCCGAAACGGCGTGCCGATCGAGCCCGGACCGAGCGTCGTGCCGTCAGCCGCCTCCATGGCCAGTCCTTCAGAAACCAGCCATCGCGGCCGCTGTCGCGGCGCATCCCGATGCCCTTGGCTCGACGATGATCGATAGGCTGCCGTAATCACCGGGCGGGCCGGTTGGCCGGTTGGGGTACGGGTGAACGATTCCTCATAACTGATCGGCGATCCGATCGCCGCGACCCGTTGGGCTGGAAATTAGGAGAACTTCCCTAGCGGTTGCCATTTCTCAATGCTTCAGCCGAATCATCGAATTGCGGCTTCGGCGACGGATGATGGCGGGCGCGAACGGCGACAATGAGGACGCCTAACCGCCTGACCGACCTTGGCGAGAGCCGACCGGCAATTCATGGGCCGCTTTCGGTCTGGCGGCTTTCAGTCGACTGGCGCACTGGAGCTGCCGTTGGTGGGCGACACGCCGCAGTCGCTGAGGCCGCGACGGTCGGCACACGGACGATTTGCATGGGACCCGCCTGTCTTGGTTGAACGTTCCCGGAGGATGCGCGGCCTTTCAGAGCGACGATGCCCATCAATGCGTGGCCCATTTATTGGGTAGCGCTTAGCTTGCTTGCTCCGAGGGCAATGCCCGCGCCTCCAACGTTCCAATCACCAGTCTAGACTGTTCGAGGTTTGCTGCCGAATCTACCGAGCGAGGTGCGAAACTCAGTACCGGCAGCGGCCGCATCATTAGACCGGCTTGAGAGGTTAGAGACGCAACCAACGTCCGGAAATACGGATACGCTGCTACCTTCCCGACCCGTTCCACAAAAAGCTCGCCCGCGGCCTGGTCGCATTCGCCCTGAATCTTATAGCTCACGAAATAGGTAGCGCTAACCGACAAGATGCGCTTCCGGCCCTGACGGCATACGACCTCATATGATAGGATTCCGTACAGCGACCCGGATTCTGGCTCTAGATAGCTTTGAACCATAGTCGCGCTGATATTATTTCGCCAGGCATCGGGATCTAGATCGAGCGCCTCTGGCTTCATATCAAACCGATTTGTTGTAAGCCTAATGCTTCGCAGGTTCGCCCTTGCGACAATGCTGTTGTAGGTTTGCGCGTCCATCTTGTGTGGATCTTGAGCCAAGTCAGTAGCTCCTAGCGGACAGTAGCGAAACGACGAGGCTTGATCTCCTCTGCGCTTTCGGCGCGCACCCAACTGTCTAGGAAGCGCCCAGCAACGCTCGCGCCTTCGCCATGTGGGCCGTCGATCGTGATATTGGATGGGACCTCGACATCGTGCACAAGCCCGCTCACAGTCCAACGATCGTCACCGTGTTCGACATGCGCCGAGGTGAGGGATTCAAACTCGCGCAAGGATGTGATGTGAGCCGTCTCGCCGAGGTGATAATATATTCGCGCTATTGTCTTGATGGTGAGGTTTTTGGCCTGATCACCAAACATCTGACTGACGCGTGCCTCGGTCACGTTAAGGCGCCTCGCCAAGTCGCGTGCGCGTAAACCCTTGTCATTCAGCAGCCTCTGAATCTCGCACTGCACCGCCAGCGTGAAATCGGCCTCCGCGGCTTCCACGGCGAAGGTCTCAGCATCGCATGTAGCGGCGCTCCCCTGCGTCATTTTGGTCATCGCTCCGTTCCTTTCTGCTGCAATACGGTAACAAGCGGTAACATCGCCTGCGCCGGCGCAGCTGGCTCAACCAGCGGCAGACGTGCAGCGATCCGCACCTCGGTAGTGAAGAAAGTCTGAAGGGTCTCGTCGGTGCCGCGTCGTCCGATCACTTGGACGCCATCGGCGATGAACTGCTCAAGTCGGCCATGAGGATCGCCATCCACCCGGCAAAACACCTGGGTCGGGAGATTATCGCATCCTTCACAAAAACGCCGAAACGCGGCCCGCAATCTGAGAAACACCGCAAGAGAAATTTGCGTCTGAAGAGCCTGCCAGTCTGACTCGCGCATAGCGATTCGTCGCCGAGCGCCTTCGAAGCGCATCGCCAAATGCTCGCTAGCTGTCCGACCGGCTGGATCCAAGGTTCCACCTCAGAGCTTAAGTTATTCATTAAGTTGGACTTCGTCTAGCACCTTTTTTGGGCGCGCCCACACGTTGATTTTTTCCAGAACTTAATCTATCGGTAAAGTTAACACGATCGCAATGGAGGGGATGCGGCCGGGTCTGAAAAGAATGAAAGGGACTCAAATGACCGCATCGCTTACCTTTTTTCCGGTCTGCAACGGCGATATGACGCTGTTGGAACTCGACAATGAGCAGAAGCTGCTTATCGACCTGCATGTTCGGAAGGCGGCCGATGATCCGGAGGACGATACGCCCGATGTGATGGCGATGCTGCGCGCGAGGTTGACCCGCGACGAAAAGGGCCGGCTTTTTGTCGACGGCTTCTTGCTGAGCCATCCGGACAAGGATCATATCGGCGGACTCGAGCGCCATTTTCACCTTGGCCCTCCTGATGAGTGGGACGAGGAGGACGACAAGATCTTGATCCGCGAGATCTGGTCGTCGCCGATTGTCTTCCGCCGGGCTTCGTCGCGCCACGTCCTCTGCCCCGATGCGAAGGCGTGGGCCAAGGAGGCGCGCCGCCGGGTCGCCCTCTATCGCGAAACGCGTTCGCCTGGCATCGAAGGAAATCGCATTCAGATCATGGGTGAGGACATCGACGGCAAGACCGACGATATTCTCGGGATCGTGATCAAGGCTGAGGGCGTGGTCAACGCGCTCAATCGGGTCGCCGCGGGCGCGTTCGAGGCCCGTCTGCTCGCGCCGCTTCCGCAGGGCGACGACGAGGATTTGGACGCGCTTCTGGCGAAGAACCGTTCATCCGTAATCCTTCGTTTCTCAATTCGCGGCGCGGGATATGCGGATAAGTGCCGCTTCCTCACCGGCGGAGATGCGGAGGTCGCCATCTGGGAACGTCTCTGGGACAAGCATGGCGCGTATAACGCGGACTGGCTGACGTACGACGTTCTGCAGGCGCCCCATCACTGCTCTTGGCACAGCCTCAGCTACTACAGCTACTCGACCTACGGTGAAGAGGCGGAAGTTTGCGAAGGCGCTCGCAACGCCCTTTCTCAGACCCGCAAGGGCGCCGTCATCGTCGCAAGCTGCGAGCATATCGACCCGGAAGACGCTGACCCTCCTAGCGATCGCGCAAAGCGCGAATACATCTCAATCGTTGATGACAAGAAGGACCGCTTCGTTTGCGTGACCGATGTCTGGGACGATGAGAGCCAGCCTCTCAAGTACGACATCGTCTCGAGCGGGATTATCAAGGTCGTGAAGAATGCTGCCAAGGCCGCGGCGACCGCGCTGGGTATCGGCGCAACGGCGGCGCAAGCACGACCGCATGGCAGCTAGGCGGTGAGCAACGATACTGACGACATGGCCGCCAAACACATCCTCCGGGTGGCAATGAGTCACCCGGAGTGCGTTGACGGGGCCGTATTGCCTGAGGCTGGTGTTCGTCTCGATATTCGCGTTGAAATGCCGCTGGACGCGAAGGACGACGGCGTTAGCAGCACGGGCGTTCGTGTCGTTGAGCCCGTAACCTTCATCATCCCGGCGGGGTATCCCTGGCGCTCTCCGCGCGTGCATCTGCGGGACGACTTTCCTCGAACCTTCGCGCACCTTCTGCCCACTGCCCCCGAAGCGCCACCCCGGCCCTGCCTGGTCGAGGGCGACCAAGATGAGTTTTTCCTGCAGTTTGGACTCGTCGAGTACGGCATCTTCCACTTGGTCGAGCAAGCGGCTGTGTGGCTTCGAAAGGCAGCCATCGATCATCTGATTGATCCTCGCCAAGGCTGGGAGCCGATGATGCGTCGCGGCTTGTCCGATGTGCTGATGCTTGACGCAGAGACCGCGCGAACCGCAGCGCCGAAATCTGGAGGGTTCCGAACGTGGAAGGCTGAGTTTGTCCGCCGGGGTGGTCATGCGTCGGCCCTGAACGCCGGCGCGACCACATGGATAACCAGCGATGGGTCTGCCGTTCCGCTAAGCCGTACCGACAATACCCTCTTTCTGGTGTCGCCTGAGGTCCGTGACGTCACAAAAGGCTCGACCGTGGTCGGCATCATAGCCCCCGACAAGCCGGCCAGAGGCGGCGATCAGATTAGCGACCGCTATCTTCCGGAAGATGTCACGACGCTGGGCGACCTTCGCCGCCGCGCGAAGGACTTTGGATGCGAACGCGGCCTAGAGCTCTTTCTCGCCAACCTTGAGCGCTGTTTCGCCGGCTTTCATCTGCCGGCCCCGATACCGGTTGGCGTGGTCTTGTGCGTTCGTCGGCCATTTACGCTCACTGGCTCAACCTCGGCGATCGAGTTGCTGCCGTATGTTGTCGAGATACGCCCCTTCCCGGGACGGACATCCCTATTCCCCGAGGGTGATAGCGAGCCAGTGGCGCCTGCCATTCACTATCAGACGTTGACCCCTGGCCTTCTTCGCACCCTGTCGGGAGTCCCTGAACGCCCGAGCGTTGCGGTACTCGGCGCCGGCAGTGTCGGCTCGAAACTCGCGATGCATGCTGCGCGCGCTGGCCAATCTGTCTCGGCCATAAGCGATGCAAGTTGGCTGCGCCCACATAACATGGCACGCCATGCGATGGGTGGAGAGCATATCGGCTCTGACAAATCGGAAGCCTTGGCCAACGAGCTACGAGCCCTTCAGCAAGCGCCCAGCACTTTTACAGGCGACATCGCATTCGGCCTTCGGGACCCAGCGCGGCGCGCGAGCATAATCCCTGCTGGCACAAAGGCCGTGATCAACGCAACGGCGTCACTCTCAGTGCGCGAGGCGCTGATCCACGCGATGAAACCCCGGGATCGGATCAGACTTTTCGAAGCCGCTCTCTTTGGCAGAGGGCGCGTTGGCTATCTGCTTGCCGACGGCAAGGATCACAACCCCAACCACGGCGATCTCATGGCGGAATTGTACGCCACGCTTGAGAATCCGGAAGTCGCGGCGCTTTTGTTCGATCCCGGGTCGGGTCTGGCCGAAGTGCAGATCGGTCAGGGATGCGGTTCGCTCACCATGACCATAGACGATGCGCAGCTTTCGATGATGACCGCGGGCATCGCAAAAGAGATTAACCGCGCCACCGATGAGGCGGCTCCCGACGGGACGATCGTGCTTGGAACCTCTGATGCCGAGAGCTCCTCAATGCGGTGGACGCGGCAAACGGTACCACCGTTCGAAACCGTGTCGATCGGCGGCAGTGGCGGCTGGGAACTTCGTATCTCCGCTCGCGTCGCAAAACAGATTAGAGATGAAGCGCGTCGATACCCAGGCGTTGAGACGGGCGGCCTGATGATCGGATTGAGCAGCGAACGCCTGAAAACTGTTACGGTTGTGGATCTGCTGGACGCACCGGCAGACAGTACCCGGTCAGCCGGCATGTTCGTTCTTGGAACCCAAGGGCTTCACCGCAGCATCGAAGAGCGCCATCTCAAAAGTGGGCAGACTCTGTTCGATGTGGGCACCTGGCATAGCCACCTGGCCGATCAGGGCCCGTCTAAGACAGACTGGGATACTGCGGCAGAACTGGCCCTGGGGCGTGCCCCGCCTTCGGTTCTGTTAATTGTCACTCCCAAGCGCTTTCACGCGCTAATTGCTCGAGGCGCTTGATCCGATGTCCGAAGGCAAAACCTTGAAGGAACAGAATGCTTGGTTAATCCGGGCTACTATGATCGCCCACATTGCGGCTTTTGCTTGGATCGCACTCGAGCCTCGGAAGGTCCTGTCGTCCACGGCTGCCGAACTGGTGAATAAGCTGGAAGCAATGGCGTTGCCAGGCTCGTGTCAACGGCGGTCGGATTTCAGGCCAGCATGGCGGAGTAAAAGCAGGCCATTGAGGATGAACGCGGACTATATGCAAAGGGCCCCGATCGGGGCCCTTTGCATATTTGCCGTTTTGCGGCGGGTCAGTCGGCGGGGGTGGCCTGGTTTTGCTCCGCCCTGGCAGCGCGGCGACGGTGGGCGGATTGCTTCAGGCGGTAGCTGTCGCCGTTCATGGTCAGGATGCTGACGTGGTGAGTGAGCCTGTCGAGCAGCGCTCCGGTGAGCCGCTCGGACCCGAGGACCTGCGTCCAGTCCTCGAACGGCAGGTTGGAGGTGACGATGGTCGATCCGCGCTCGTAACGCTGTGAGAAGGTCTCGAACAACAGTTCCGCGCCCGTGGGGGAGAGCGGAACGTAGCCCAGTTCATCGACGATCAGCAGCTTCACGGCGGCAAGCTCGCGTTGCATCTTGAGCAGCCGCTTTTCGTCGCGGGCTTCCAGCAACTGGTTCACCAGCGCTGCGGCGGTGGTGAACGCGACCGTGAAGCCCTTCTGGCAGGCGGCCAGTCCCAGGGCGAGCGCGGCGTGCGTTTTGCCCGTGCCACTGTTGCCAAGCGCGATGATGTTTTCCCGGCGCAAGATGTACTCGCAGCGTGCCAGTTCCAGCACGAGCATCTTGTTGAGGCTGGGGATGGCCGTGAAGTCGAAGGTATCGAGGCTCTTCACCGCCGGGAACCGGGCAGCACGGATCCGGCGCTCGACCGTGCGGCGCTCCCGGTCGATCAGCTCCAGTTCGATGAGACGCAGCAGGTAGCGGGTGTGATCAACGCCATCGCGCGCACATTCCCGGGCCAGCTTCTCATACTCGCGCAGGACCGTGGGCAGCTTGAGCTGCTTGAGGTGATGCGCCAGCAGAACCTGCGGCGTGCCCGCCGTCGTACCGGGCGGCATCTTGTCGTCCGCCGCCCGGCTCATGCCGCCAGCTCCGGCAGGAGAGCGGCGTAGTCGGCGGCGCGCGTCGTCTTCACCTCCATCCTGGGCAGGTGCGGATAGGCGGTTAGATCGAGCCGGGCAGGCCGACGCTCGATGCGCGCAAGCGCGATCTGCTTGATCGCATCGAAGCCGATCGCACCGATATGGATCGCCTCGTTCACCGCGAAGGTGACCACCTCCATCGGGAGCGCTTCCAGAAGGCGCAGCACCTGGATGAACTCGCGCTTGCCCTTGTTGCCCATCCGCGCCTCCAGAAGATGGCGCAGATGCTGGAACACCTCGGGCAGATCCCAGCCCTGAAGTGCGGCGGCCTGGTCAAGGGCTCCAGGCTTGCTCTCGATCAGCGCCAGGTAATGCAGTGGGTTCGCCACGAACATGGCTTCGCCATAGCAGCGCGGATGGCGGGCGATCTCCTCGCCGCCGCACAAGATGACGACCTGATCGACGAAGCCCTTCACCACCACGTCCTGGAAGCCGTAGCGGGTCGGAACCGAGTAGTCGTTGGTCCGGTAGCGCACCAGCGCGGTCGAGGAGACGCGCGCAGCCCTGGTTTCACACGGCTCGAACGTCCCGACCGGCACAGGACACATTGCCGCGAGATCGGCCACGAGCCGTTCGCCGATCGTCTGGCTGTGCCGCCCAGCCCGCTCTTCCTGCCGGGCGCGGCAGCGGCGTTCCAGTTCGGCATTGAAGGCATCGTAGCTCGCCGCGTGCGGGATCGGCACCATGAAGTGCGTTCGGGCGTGCTTCACCAGCCCTTCGACTTTCCCCTTGTCGTTGCCCTTGCCGGGGCGACCGAAGCGATCCGTGAACAGGTAATGGCTGACCAGACCGGTAAACGCACGGGTGCGCTCGCGCTTACCGTCGCCGCAAATCTTCGCGACCGCGATCGTGGTATTATCGTACAGGATCGAGCGCGGCACAGCGCCGAAGAAAGCGAACGCCGACACGTGCCCGTCGAGAAACGCCTCGGTCGTCTCCGCCGGATAGGCCTTCACGAAGCAGGCGTCCGATTGTGGCAGGTCCATGCAGAAGAAATGCACCTTCTGCCGGACGCCGCCGATCACGCCCACCGCCTCGCCAAAATCCACCTGCGCGTGGCCCGGTGGATGCGCCAGCGGTACGAACGTCTCGCGGCCGCGCGCCCGGCATTGCCGGACATAATCCTTCACCACCGTGTAGCCGCCACCGTAGCCATGCTCGTCGCGCAGGCGCTCGAAAATCCGCTTGGCCGTGTGCCGCTGCTTCATCGGCGCCGTCCGGTCTTCCGCCAGGATCCGGTCGATCACCGGCAACAACGATCCCAGCTTCGGCTTCGCCACGGGCTTCGTGCGCGTGTAGCCCGGCGGCAGCGAAAACCGGCACATCTTCGAAATCGTTTCACGGCTCAGGCCGAACACTTTCGCCGCTTCCCGTTGGCTGTTCCCTTCCACGAACACAAAACGACGAACCGCTGCGTAGACCTCCACGGCAAACATCCCTGGCCGCTCCAAAAGGAGCAACCTTATCCAATGGCCGGCTTTTACACCGCCGCGCTCAGCAAATCACCGGCGCTCCAGTGGCCTGGTTTGTCACCGCCCTGCACAGTTCGAAGCGGCCTATGACGTCAAGGTCATCTGGGCTTATGGCGCGACCGAGTTTTGCGGGACGATCATCAGCTGGACCCCGGCGCTCTATGAAGCCTATCGCGACAGCAAGCGCGGCGCGATTGGAAAGGCGCTTCCCGGCATCGAACTGCGTGTCACCGACCCCGAGACGGGCGAACCCGTGGCTGCCGGCGAGGTCGGATATCTCGAAGCGATCGTGCCGGTGGTGAAGGACGGCTGGATCCGCACCACCGACCTGGTGACGATCGATATGGACGGCTTCGTCTTTCACCGCGGGCGCGGCGACGGTGCGATCGTCCGGGGCGGGTTCAAGGTGCTGCCTGAAAAGATCGTTTCGGCGTTGCAGGAGCACCCTTCGGTCCTTGACGCGGCCGTTGTCGGCCTGCCCGACGCACGGCTGGGCGAGGTTCCTGTCGCAGCGGTCGAGCTGCGCGACGGCGCACCGCGCGTCGGCGAGGAAGCGCTGCGCGACTACGCCAAGAAGATGCTGGTCGTGCACCATGTGCCGGCCCGCATTCTCATCCTTGACCAGTTGCCGCGCACGACCTCGCTCAAGGCCGATCTGGGCGCGATCCGGCGCTTGTTCGCTGAAACCGAGCCGGCCTGAACCCCGCCTGCCATCGGCAATGAAAAGGGGAGCCGGTCGGAACCGGCTCCCCTTTTCTGTTCGACGCCTGTCCCTTCAGAACTCGAACCGCACCTCGAAGCCATAGGTGCGTGGCGCACCGACAAACCCTGCAGTGTAGCCAAGGCCCGTATTGGCCAGTTCGGTGCCGCTCGCGACATATTCGGCGTTCAGCAGATTCTTGGCCCACAGGCTGGCGCTGATGCGGCTACCGCCGATGTCGCGCAGGTCGACCCGCGCATTCACCAGCGTATAGTCACGCATGATCGACGTCGGCGACACGCGCTGTTGCGCCGTGACCCAGTTATTGTCGGACATGTTGGTCTTTGTCTGATGGTAGAGATCGACCCGCGGCGCGAGCTCTCCGGCATTGCCAAGCGGTATGCGCAGCCCGAAATTCGCGCCGATCGTCCATTCGGGCGTTCCGGCAAATTGCGAGCCGGAAAGATCGACGCCATTGGCGATCCAGCGGCGATAGGCTGCATCGACATGGGCGATGTTGACGCCGAAATCGATGAGATCGACCGGTTGAAGCTGCAGCTCGACCTCGAAGCCCTTGATCGTCGCTTCCGCCGCATTGACGATCGTCTGGGTGAAGACCCCGTTGATGAGCGACCCCTGGTTGCGCTGGATGTTGCGATAGTCCTGGGTATAGGCGGCGATGTTCAGCCGTCCCCTGCCGGTACCCATGCGGAAATCGGTTTTCATGCCGATTTCATAGTCGGTCACGTCCTCGGGCAGGAACGGCGTGAACTGGGCCGGCGTCGTTGCGGAAATGTTGAAGCCGCCCGTGCGGTAGCCGGTGCGATGGGCGAGATAGACCAGCACACCGCGCGCGATCTTATAGTCCGCGGTGAGCGAATAGGTGAACTTGTCATAGCTCTTCGAATAGGAGGTGAGGCACGGGTTCAGCGGCACGCCCGCGCCATCGACCAGGCGGCAACTGCCATTGCTGACGATGTTGCGCGTGGTGAGCTGGCGAAGATCATGGGTCTGGCGTCCGCCTGCGGTGAATGAAAGCCCGGGCGCGAAAGACGGGCGCCAGGTGAACTGGGCAAAGGCCGAATAGCTTTGATTGCGGACCGGGTCGGCGAAGGTGACGCGGTCGCCCTGATAGATGCCGCCGGCGGAGACCCCGCCCTGACCGCCGGTCTGCTGGCGGTCGCTGCCGCGCTCGAGGAAATAGAAGCCGCCCAGGATATAGTCGAGGCTGCCGCCAAAGATCGTGCCGAGCAACTGAAGCTCGTCGCTATATTGCCGCACCGTCATGTCTTCGCGGGACGGGAAATAGGGAATGACGCTCCCGGCCGCATCGGTGAATGTCAGGCTGGACCCGTCGAGATCGAACGGGATGCTGGAACTTACGAAGCGATAGCCTGCGATGTTTTTGAGCGTGACCCCCTGGGCGATGTCGATCTCGGTCACGTTGGAGACCGAAAAGGTCTTGATCTTCGTCTTGAGGACAAGGTCGCTGGTCGTGCTGTGAAACGGCAGCGCATTCACCCGGTTGAGTTCGGCGACCACGTTGGGGGCGGAGCCGAACCCGATCCCCGGAAGCCGGCCGAGCAGCTTGTAGCCGATGCCGTTTTCGTCGGCGCGAAACCCGCTGACAACTGTCCGGTTCTCGATGCCATCCGCCGGCGACAGGGTCAGCGACACCCGCCAATTGTCCTTGTGCTCGTCATCGAGCTTCTGGCCGGTGGTGACATTGTTGGTGAACCCGTCGCGACGCTGGAGCGATCCCGCGACGCGCAGCTTGGCCCAGTCTGCCAGCGGGACGTTCACTGCGCCTTCGAGCCGCCAGGCATTATAGTTGCCGTAGCCGCCGACGACATAGCCCTCGAACTGGTCGGTCGGCGCCTGTGGCGTGATCAGCATCGCGCCGCCGGTGGTGTTGCGGCCGAACAGCGTACCCTGCGGCCCCTTTAGCACCTGAACCGATGCTACGTCGAAAAAGGCGGAGTTCAGTCCCTGCGGACGGTTCTGCACGACATCGGCAAAATATACCGCCACCGCCGGATCCTTGGTAATATAGGGATCGAACTGGCGCTGGCCGCGGATCGCGACCTGCAGCACGTTTGAGCCGAATGCCGAGGGCTGGATCGTGAGGCCCGGTACCTTCTGGGGCAGATCCGCGACCGTGACGATGTTCGCTTCGACCAGCGAGTCCGAGGTGAGCGCGGTCACCGCGAGCGGCACGTCCTGCAGCCGTTCTTCGCGACGTCGCGCGGTAACGACGATTTCCTGCGTGCCACGCTCGAGCTGCGGATCGACTTGGGCGTCAGGCGCGCTGGTTTGGGCAAATGCCGGTGCCGTGCCCGCGGCGATGCCCATGACGAGCGGTGCCAACAGGATTCGTGTGAAGCGGGTCATTCGAGGTTTCTCCCCATGATGTTTTGCTTTTTTGTTTTGTCTTGTTGCCCGTCCGGCTGAGCCGGTTATCGAACCCGCCGGACGTGCCGGCATCCTGCCGCGCGGTTCAATGTGACGAAACGTCAATTCCTTCCCGGAACCGAACGATCACGGATATGCTGCGGTCGCTGGTTCAGCCCGGCGGGGCGAGCGATGCGAGATAGGCGGTCATCGCCGCCGAAGGCCGTTTGCGAGACGGGTTGTAGAAGGGCGACAGCACGGTGAGCATCTGTTTCAGGTCGCGCTTGCGGGTCATCTTGCGGTGCCCCGCGACCCTGATCTTAGACTTCTCCCGCTGCGCCTCCGACATGCTTTCCCGGTCGATCGCGATCAGATAATCGGCCACGCCGTCCATGAAGCGGGTCAGGTGGCGATAGGCGTAGAGATAGCCCCAGCAGCGATAGAGCCATGCTAACGGGCCGCGCCCGTAAAGCGTGTGATAGACGTCGAAACAGACGTGGCGGTGCTCGAACTCTTCGGCCAGATGCCATTTCCAGAGCTCGAGTGCAGCCGGGTCGGCGCTGCGCTCGAGCAGCGGAAGGACCTGAAAAAAGGTTTCCGCATTGCTCGATCCGATCGCCTCAAACCCTTCCGAATATGCGAGGTTGAAGCGCAGGGACCGGTTCTCGAGCCAGTCCCGATATTCTGCGGCGAGCCGCTTCTCAAAGTCGATCAGGCCGGGATAACCCTTTTCGCGCAGCATCTTGTTGAAAGCGTTGTGGCGCTTGCAATGCTCGACTTCCTGCTTGTTGAAGACCTCGATATCGCGGGAGAGTTGCGGGTCGTGGCTTGCCACGCGGGGCCGCGCCTTGAGCATGACCCGGACCAGATAGGGCTCGATATGCGAGGGTACGATCGACGCCGCATTGTAATGCTGCGCCAGCTCGCTGTTGCGCGACCAGTGCGGATCGACCGAGCCGAATTCCATCTTGGGATATCGTGGGGTCATGGTGGCGGGATAGGCCAGCCTTGCCCGCGCGCCCATATTGTCGCGTCATTCAGCATATGGGTGATGGAGCGGCCTTGCCTCTTGTTCCGGTACGAGATGCGGCAAAGGGTGGCGCAAAGCCGGAGAGGAATTCATGAGCAAAGCGACGCTGCCGCATCTCGCGCACCATGCGAGGGAAACGCCCGACCGGCCTGCGGTGATCATGGCTGGCGCGGGCACGCTGCTGACCTATGCCGAACTCGAAGCGCGTTCGGATGCACTGGCCGGCCAGCTTGCGGCAGAAGGCATCAAGGCCGAGGACCATGTCGCGATCCTGATGGAAAATCGCGCGGACTTCATGGTCGCGGCCTGGGCCGCGCAGCGCGCCGGCCTCTACTATACACCGGTCAACTGGCATCTGACCGCCGACGAGGTCGGCTATATCGTGCAGGACTGCGGTGCACGCGCGATCCTGTCGAGCGAGGCAAGGCGCGACGTGCTGGCTGGGGTGGCCGAGACCTGCGCCGATGTGGCGATCTGGTTGTGCGATCGCGGCGGCCCCTCCGGATTTGCACCCGAAAACGGTGACCCGCCGGCGGCGGCAGACTATGCGTCGCTCGAAGGTTCCTCGATGATCTATTCGTCCGGCACATCCGGGCGACCCAAGGGAATCAAGCGCCGCATCACGGGCGCGGCGTTCGGCCAGCTTGGCGCGGGCGACCAGATGCTTCGCGGCCTCTATGCCTGGGACGCGGAGACGATCTGCCTCAACCCCTCGCCCTTGTACCATGCCGGGCCGCTCAATTTCGCGATGTCGACCCACCGGTCGGGCGGAACGGTCGTGCTGATGCGCGACTTCGATCCGCTCGAGGCGCTCGAGGCGATCGGGAAATACCGGGTGAACAAGGCCTGGCTGGTGCCGACGATGATGATCCGCATGCTCAAGGTGCCGGATCGCGATCGCTATGACATCAGCAGCATCACGCATGCGGTCCACACCGCGGCGCCCTGTCCGCAGGATACCAAGCGGGCCATGATCGACTGGTGGGGACCGGTGCTCTACGAATTCTACGCCGCGACCGAAGGCAATGGTCTGACCGCGATCACGCCGCAGGAATGGCTGGCACATCCCGGTTCGGTGGGGCGCTCGCCCGATGTCCGGATCGTCGGGGAGGATGGCGCGGTGCTGCCGGCCGGCGAGGTGGGCGTGATCTATTTCGCGTCGGACTGGACGGTGTTCGAATATCACAATGATCCGGCCAAGACCGCCGAAGCGCATGACCGCAACGGTTGGACCACGATCGGCGACATGGGATATCTGGACGAGGAGGGCTATCTCTACCTCACCGACCGCAAGACCAACATGATCATCGCCGGCGGGGTGAACATCTACCCGCAAGAGGCGGAGAATGTGCTCGCCGTCCATCCGGCGATCGAGGATGTCGCGGTGATCGGCGTGCCGCACCCCGAATATGGCGAAGAGGTGAAGGCCGTGGTGCAGCTGGCGGCCGGACAGTCCGCATCGGCTGAACTGGCCGCCGAACTGGTGGCGCACTGCCAGTCGAAGCTGGCCAAATACAAATGTCCACGCAGCGTCGATTTTGTCGAGGCGCTGCCGCGCATGCCCAACGGCAAGCTGCTCAAGCGCGACTTGCGCGCGCGCTACTGGAACGACGCGAAGATCCGCATCTGATCAGTGAAAGGTGCGGCCGCCATCGACTGCCAGCACCGTGCCGGTGACATAGGAGGAGGCTTCGCTGCTCAGGAACAGGATCGCCTCGGCGAGCTCAGAGGGCCGTGCGACCCGCTTCATGGCATATTGCTGGACGAATGGCGCGTCGTCCGGGCGCGCATAGCCACCGAGCACGCCCTGGACCATCGGCGTATCGACGATACCCGGGGCGACGACATTGGCGCGGATCCTGGGTGCGAGCTCCGCGCCCAGTGCCTTGGTGAAGGCGACAAGCCCCGCCTTGGTCGCAGCATAGGCGGCGATGCCCGGCGCGTTGGGCAACAGCGCCTGCCCCGAGGCGATGTTGACGATCGTCGCGTTCCCGGTGACCTGCAAATGGGGCAAGGCCGCGCGACAGATCAGATAGGGCGCGGTCAGGTTGATCGCGACGAACCGGTCCCAGCTTTCGCGGTCAAGCGCGTCGAGCGGCTGCGATCCGGCGATGCCCGCGCCATTCACGATGCCGTCGATCCCGCCCATCGCCTGCGCCGCCTTCGCTACGGCCGCGAGCAATTGAGCTTCGTCCGCCAGATCGGCGAGCACTGCCGTTCCACCGCTTGCCTGGGCCGCCGATCGCAAGAGGTCGTCGCTGCGATCCAGCAGCGCCAGCGCCGCGCCTTCGCGAGCGAATAACTCGGCCGTCGCGCGACCGATGCCGGAGGCCGCGCCGGTGATCAGGATCCGTCGCCCGGCCAGCTTCATGCCACGGCCTCCGCCGCCCGCCGCGCAGGTGCCAGCGCCAGCCGGAACAGGGCGGCCGCACACAGACCTACAACCACATACATGATCGTCAGCGACCAATGGACCTGCATCGGATCGTGAAGCACGAAGGTGGTGATGAACGCGACCGAGGGCGGTCCAAGGCACATGCCCATCAGGTTGAACACCAGCACGAACAGCGCGGAAATACGCCCGCGATATTCATTGGGTGTCACGATCTGGAGGTGCGCGACGGCCGGGCCGGTGAACGGCTGGAGAAAATGGAGCAGCGCATAGGCCGGGATGAACAGCCAGAGGATGCCATCGGCAAGCTGGAAGGCGATGATCGCCATCGCGACGCCGATCAGGCAGGCATAGACGAAGTATCGCAGATGCGCGTCGCGCTGGCCGCGCGCGAACCAGCGATCGACGAACCAGCCACCGAAGATGAAACCGGGAATGCCGCTGAGCGCGCCGACGGTGCCGAGAATGATGCCGACCTCCGCAACACCGAGGCCGTAGCGGCGCATCAGCATCGCCGGTGCCCAGGCCGCAGTGCCGTAGGCCATGACCGCGACCAGCCCGAAGCCGAGGAAATGACAGATGAAATAGCGGCGGTTGGCGAGGAGGAAGTGCATCACGCCCCGATCGGGAGCGTCAAGGTCGAGCTGGCGGTGCCGGCGAACCGGCTCGGGAACGAGGAACATCAGGGCGGCGATGCCGACGCCGGGCAGCCCGGTGACGAGGAAGACCAGCTGCCACGGCTCCAGCACGCCGACACCCGGCAATGCCATGGCACCCATCGCCTCGAACTTCGCGATCAGTGCGCCCCCTGCCATATAGGCGAGCGCGCCGCCGATCGACGATCCCGTCGCGAATACGCCCAGCGCCAGGGCCAGGCGTCTTGGCGGAAACAGGTCGGCGATCATCGAATAGGCAGCGGGCGACAGCGACGCCTCCCCGACACCCACGCCGAAACGAGCCAGAAGCAGATGGGTGTAGGTGGAGGCGAGCCCGCAAGCACCCGCCGCCAGCGACCACAGGGTCATGCCGAAATAGATGATCTTGCGCCGTGAATAGCGATCGACGAGCCATCCGATCGGCAAGCCGAACACGGCATAGAACAGGCCGAACGCCACGCCCTGGAGCAGTCCGATCTCGAAATCGCTGACGCCGAGGCTGGCCTTGATCGGTTCGACCATGAGCGAGATGATCTGCCGGTCGAGATACGACATGATCGCGACGAGCAGCAGGATCGTCACGCTGAACCAGGCGATGCGCGGCGAAACCGCCGATTGGACGTCGGCTTCCGCAGCAACCGTGTCGACTGTCCTCATCCCCTGGCCTCATTTCCTTGTTTTCGGGCATGATGGGTCAAGCCCAGGCGCCGGTCACGCCTTCGCGCCGATTGCGCACATCTATGCTCGATCAGCGCGGAAGCTGTTCTTCGATCGCTGCGAGGATCGCCGGGTCGGCGGGCAGCGTATCGGGCGCGAACCGCGCGGTGACGCTGCCGTTCGGAGCCAGCACGAACTTCTCGAAATTCCATTGCACTTCGGGTGGCGGGTTCACCGCGATGCCGTGGCTCTCCAGCCTGGCACGCATCGCGCCGCCGCTGGTGCTGACGGCGGCAGGCTGCGCCTCGATCAGCGCAGCATAGAGCGGGTGCTTGTCCGGGCCCGCCACGACCATCTTGGCGAACATCGGGAAATCCACGGCATAGGCGGACTGGCAGAAGTCGGCGATCTCGGCATCCGTTCCCGGCTCCTGCCCGCGGAAATCGTTGGATGGAAACCCCAGCACTTCGAACCCCCGGTCGCGATAGGTGCGGTACAGCGCCTCGAGCCCTTCATATTGCGGGGTCAGGCCGCATTTGGAGGCAGTGTTGACGATCAGCAGCGCCTTGCCGGCATGTTCGGAGAGCCGCGTCTCGCGGCCGTCGATCATTCTTACCGGAATGTCCTGAAGCTTCGTCATGGCGATGCAGTTCCTTTGCCGTTTGCTGGCGGATGTGACCAGTGCTGCTTCCAATCCAGCCAGCGCAGGATTGCGCCGCCCATGACCTGATCGCGCGCTTGTCCTTTGAGCCAGGGCAGCTCCTCGTGGAAGAAGCGCACCAGCATCGGATAGGGGCAGGGCAGGCGGCTGAGGTCCGATCCCCAGAAGGTCCGTTCGGCGCCAAAGGCGTCGAACAGCCGCCGCAGATAGGGGGTGACGTCGGGCCAGGGATGGCCCGCCGCGCTGTAGCCGGGCAGGCAGGTTGCCTTGATAGCGACATTGGGCAGCGCGGCCATCGCGATCACCTCCTCAACCTGCGCGAACGCCGTTGCGCCAGTCTTGTGAACCCGCGCACCCATATGATCGATGATCAGCCGCAGCGCGGGATATTCGCGCGCGATACGGGCGAGCAGCGGCACCTTGCCGGCAGGGGCGATCATGAGCGGGACATTCTGCGCCTGCGCTTCGGTCCAAAGCCAGTGATCGACAGTCTCGGTACCCAGGATGATCCGGGCGCCCAACATGCCGGGCTGATGCCGCCACCGGGCCAGCGAACGCAGATCGGGCGGCAGGCGCCCCATCACCGCGAAGCGGTCCGGGTGCGCCGAGGCGGCGGCAAGGACGAGGTCGTTGCGTTCCCCTTCCCAGGAAGGCGGGACAAGGATCGCGCGGGTGACGCATGCTGCGTCCATCGCCGACAGCGCTTCGGCCGCGGTCATCGGATCGTCGCGCTGAGCCCGGGCGGTCCGGCCACCGGTGCCGGCGCGGGGCCATGGACGCTCGGGGCAATCCGCTCCCCAGACATGGATCTGCGCATCGACGATCATGTGCCGACGATAGCATCGCAGCAGCGATCCGGCCCATCACCTGTGTGATCAAACGCCCGGTTGCTTGATCCAGGAAGATGGACGGAGAATCGTCGCCGGCGAAGGAGAGAGTGCATGACCGGCCGCCTGCTCAGCCCCCTCGGCACGAACAGCGTCGAGCGCCATCCCATCGCCCCGCGGCTCGATACGCTGAACGGCAAGAGGATCGGCCTGCTCGACAACACCAAGAAGAACGCGGCGCTGCTGCTCAAGGCGGCAGGCGAGATCCTGCAGCGCGACTATGGCGTCGCGGAGGTGCATTCCTACCGCAAGATCAGCTCGTCGCCCGGCGCTCCCGCGGCGATGCTGGACGCACTGGCGGCGTGCGACGCGGTGATCAACGCTTATGGCGACTGCGGCTCGTGCACGTCCTGGTGCATCCATGACGGCGTGACGCTGGAGAAGCGCGGCGTGCCGACCGCGACCGTCAACAGCGACGCGTTCGTGGTGCTCGGGCAGCAGGAGGCGATCGCACTGGGCCTGCCCGGACTTCCGATCGTGATGGTGCCCCACCCGATGGGCGACGTCGCAGCAGAAATCGTTGTCGAACGTGCGCACGGGATGATCGAACAGGTGGTGCGGGTCCTGACCGGCAGCGCGGCGCAGCTCGAGAGCGACTACACCGACCGCTATATCGGCGAGCGCAACAATTTCGCGCGTAGCAACATGTTCTGCGAGATCTGATCCATGACCGACGACCGATTTCTCGACCTGGCCGACGATCTCGATTTCGAGGCGGCGAACGAGGCGCTCTATCAGCTGGGCGTGACCGACGGGCTGCCCGTGATCCCGCCGACCGAAGCGCGGGTGTCGCGGATGCTGGCCGGGACACGCCGCGATGCTGGCCAGTCGCTTGGCGCGATGGGGCCGGGTTACGGCAAGGCGACGATCGAGAAGATCGCGGTCAACGCAGTCATGGCAGGTTGCCGTCCCAAATATCTGCCCGTGCTGATTGCCGCGTGCGAGGCGATGCTGGAGGACGAATTCAATCTCTATGGCATCAACGCCACCACCCATCCCGTCACGCCGATGCTGGTCGTCAATGGTCCCGCGGTCGAGCGGCTGCGCATCAACTCGGGCTATAACTGCATGGGGCCGGGCTGGCGTGCCAATGCGACCATCGGACGGGCGATCCGCCTGATCCTCATCAATATCGCCGGAGGATCACCGGGAAATGGCGACCGCGCAACGCATGGCACGCCCGCCAAATTCTCCTTCTGCATGGGCGAAAACGAGATGGCATCGCCCTGGGAGCCGCTGCACGTCCGCCGAGGGTTCGACCCCGCAGTAAGCACCGTCACCGTTCACGGTTCCGAAGCGCCCCATGAGATCAATAATCATACCAGCGAGGATGGAGCGGGCATCCTCAAGACCTTCGTCAGCACGCTCTCGACGCTGGGCCATAACAACAGCTATCTCGGGCATGGCGAGGTCGCGATCTGCATCGGCCCCGAACATGCCGACACGATCGCGCGCGACGGCATCGGTCTGCGCGAGGTTCAGGACTATCTGTTCGCGAACGCGGGCAACAGGCTGTCCAGACTGGTCGGGATCACCCGTGACAATTACGATGCCATGGCGCCCTTCAACCGTGACTCGGCGAGTGATCCGTTCGTGCCGCTGGTGTCGCGCCCGGAGGATTATCTCCTCTATGTGGCAGGCGGCGTCGGCAAGCACAGCATGGCCATGCCGAGCTTTGGCCTGACCAGATCGGTGACCAGGGCGATCGAACTGGATTGACCGGTCAGGGCTGCGCCGGCGGGCTCCGCCGCAGCCGTTCGATCACATCGTCGAGGTCGCGCCGTCCCTCATGGCGGCCGCCCATGTCGAGGATCAGCGCGGGGTCGACCGGCGCGTTCAGCACATGATCGACAACGAAGCTGCGATGCGCGATCCGCCAGCCGCCGTCGCCCCGAGCGAAGCTGTCGCCATAGCGGACACGGTAGATGCGATCGACCGCCGGGGTGCCCCTATGCTGCTCGACGGCGAGGCACCAGCTTTCGACGAATGCGGTGTCGGCCGCGGTGAACTCGATCAGGTGATTGGCCACCATATGCGACGCACGGGGGACGCCGGGGTGGCGCGCTGCGACCGTTGCGATGAAATCCGCCACCGGCACCGCACCATCGCCCTTGTCGATGATCGCGTCTGGGTGGAACACGCTCGCGAGCAGAGCCATGTCGATCCGGTCGATCGCGCGGCAATAGAGATAGAGCTGCTCCTCGATCTGCAACCGGTCGACGATGCGTTGGGGCGACCAGTCGCGCATTCTAGGCTGCGCGCCGGTTGCCGGCATCGGCGATCGCCGGCCAGAATTCCTCGCGGCTGCAGGTCACGAACCCGCCGGCAAGGCGGCGGCGCCAGAACTGGACGCTGCCGAAATCGTCCCGCCAGGCCATCAGCCGGCGCGTGCGGTGGTTGAGCGCATATTCCTTGCTGAACCCCATCGCGCCATGAACCTGATGGCCGATGCCGATCGCGGCGTCGGCGGCATCGCCCAGCCGCGAGCGAGCGGCAGCGATGAGCGTTTCGCTGGCCGCGTCCGCCGCTGCTTCGGCAATACCGGCGGATGCGAGCATATGCGCGGCGAGCTCGGCCAGCATCTGCTGGATCACCTGGAATTTCGAGATTTCACGGCCGAACTGCTTGCGCTCGCCCGCGTAATCGATGCTGCGTGCCAGCGTCCATTCGATCGCGCCCAACATCTGCCCCGCGCGCAGAATGGCGGCGGTGCGCAACGCGGCGGACGTGTCGAGCGCGACGATCGCGCCGAGTGAGCCTCTCAGCGTGTCGCGCGGCTCGTCCGCCGCATCGAGCGCAGGTTCGATGTCCCAATTGGCCGAGGCGCTCAGCGAAATGCCGGACGGGGTGACCGCCAGTACATGATCGACGCCGCCGCCCCAGGGCACCGCATGCAGCATGGCCGCGCCATCGTCGGCAAAGGCAAGCGCGATCAACCCGTCTGCGGGGTCAAGTCCGGCCTCGGCCAGCAGCTTGTTGCCCAGCATCGTTTCGACAATCGGTCCGGGTGCAGCAGCGGCACCCATGGCGCGCAGGATCGCAAAGGAATCGCCGATATCCGCGCCGATCCCGCCCTGGCCCTCGGGTACCAGCATTCGGGTGACGCCATTCTCCTCCAGCGCTTCGTAGAGCGCCGCCGGTAGCGTGCGCTGTTCGCTCGCCTCGATCCGGCTCTGGTCGAGCGTGTCGGCAAGGATCTGTTCGACCGTTTCGCGGAAGAATGCGCGGTTCTCGCTCATCTCAGGCCAATCCCACGCGCGATGATCCCGCGCAAAATCTCGTTGGTACCGCCACGAATGGTGAAGGCGGGTGCATAGACCTGCGCATGGCTCAGCAGGCGCCCCAGCCGCGCATTGCGGCCATTGGCAGTCAGATCTTCGGAGGCGACGAGGTTGCGCACGACGCGCACCGCCTCCTGCTCGAATTTGGTACCGAGGTCCTTGACGATCGAGGCCTCGAGATTGGGTGACAATCCGCGCTGGATCATGCTGGCTACCGACATTGAAAGCTGGCGCAGCGATAGGAGATGCGAGAGCAGCCGCCCGAGTTCCTCAAGGCTCGCCGGCTGGGCGTCCGGGCCGAGAATGTCGATCAGTTCGGAGACCAGCCGGAAGCTCGACAGCCACCGTTCGGGTCCGGATCGTTCATAAGCGAGTTCGGCCGAGACCTGGTTCCAGCCATTGCCTTCCTGCCCGATCAACGCGTCGTCCGGGACGAACACGTCCTCGAGCAGCACCTCGTTGAAGTCATGTTCGCCGGCCATCGAGATGATCGGACTGATGGTGACGCCCGGCGTCTTGAGATCGACGATCAGCTGGCTGAGACCGGCATGGCGCGAACCCTCGACCGTCGAGGTCCGAACGAGCGTGATCATGTAGTGAACGCGGTGTGCATTGGTGGTCCAGATCTTGCGCCCGTTGATGCGCCAGCCGCCCGCGACCTTTTCCGCGCGCGCCTTGAGCGAGGCGAGGTCGGACCCCGATTCCGGCTCGCTCATCCCGATGCAGAAATAGCAGTCACCCGCAGCGATCCGGGGCAGGTAGAAGTCTTTCTGCGCGTCGTTTCCGAACTTGAGCAGAACCGGACCACTCTGCCGGTCCGCTACCCAATGTGCGCCGACAGGGAGTGCGGCGGCGAGCAGCTCCTCGTTCATCACATAGCGCTCGAGCGCGGTTCGCTCGCCGCCGCCATATTGCCTGGGCCAGGTCAGGCCGATCCATCCCTGTGCCGCGATCCGCTTGGTGGTTTCGATATCGAAGCCGAGGCCGATCTTTTCCGGCGGCGGCAAATGCCCTTCCGCGCGTTCGCGTGCGACGAAAGCGCGGACCTTCGCACGCAGCGTCTCGGCGGCTTCGGGGAGTTCGGGCAGATCCAGATGAAGGGCGGTCGCGGACATAGGCTCAGGCCGTGATGTGCGAACCGCCATTCACCGACAGATGCTGTCCGGTGATGAAGGCGGCGGCGGGAGACAGCAGGAAGGCGATGGAATTGGCCGCCTCCTCCTTGGTCAGGAACCGGCCGAGCGGAATATTGGCGAGATAGCGATCGCGGAATTTTTCGCTGCGCACCGTCTCGGTCATGTCCGTCTCGACGATACCATAGGCGACCGAGTTGGTGCGGATCCCGTAGCGGCCCCATTCGCGTGCGGCCGACATGGTCAGGCCCAGTACGCCGGACTTGGCCGCGCCATAGTTGATCTGGCCGATCGTGCCCTTGCGGCCCGCATCCGACGAGATGTTGACGATGGCCCCGGGATCGCTCTCGCCGCTCTTGGCGCGAGCGATCATGTCCATGCCGACCGCCTGAAGCATGTTGAACGCGCCGGTCAGGTTGACGTCGATCACCGCCTGCCAGTCATCGGCGGTCATCTTGTCGATCATTGCAGTGCGGGTGATGCCCGCATTGTTCACCAGGCCATGGATCCCGCCGAAGCGCGCAGCGGCCTCCGCCACAGCCTGTTTCACGAACGCGCGATCCGTGACGCTGCCGGCGATCTTCATCGCCTTGCCCGAATCGAACGATGCCAACGCCGCGTCGAGTTGTTCTTCGCTGCGATCGAGCAGGATGACATTGGCGTCGAGCGCCGCGCAAAGCTGTGCGGTCGCCAGCCCGATCCCCTGTGCAGCTCCCGTGATCAGGATGGTTCGGCCTGACAGGTTCATTGGATTGATCACGAAATATTCCCCGAAATCGAAGTCTCCCGATCCGGTATGACGCGGCGCGCTCAGGGGGCAACCAGCGCAGGGCAAGCATCACGGGGATGCTGAAACAGCGTCAGGAATGCCTATCCTGGCATGGTCGCGCCGCCATTCACCCGCAGGATCTGACCGGTGACATAGCGGCTGGCATCGGAGGCGAGATAGAGCATGGCATGGGCGATGTCGGCAGGTTCGCCGGTTGCGCCGATCGGCGAACGGGCAGCGTTGCGGCGGAGCGTTTCCTCGAGCTTGTCCGCTGTCATTCGCGCCTGACCGGTCATCCCCGTCAGGACGAAGCCCGGCGCGACGGCATTGACGCGTATCTGCTTCGGCCCAAGCTCGACCGCCAGGCTGCGCGTCAGCATGTTCACCGCGGCCTTGGTCATCGCATAGACCGACAGGCCCGCCATTGGTTGGTCCGCGGCATTGGACGACACGTTGATGATCGTGCCCCCTCGCGTCCCCATTGCGCGCGCTGCGGCGGCGCACCCCCAATAGGTGCCGTCCATGTTGATCCGCACGATGCGCGCATAGGCATCCGGCTCGGCATCGACCAGATCGAACAGGCCCGCCGTGCCGGCGACATTCGCCCAGATATCGATCGGCGCGATGGACGCGGCGAACCGGGCCAGCCGTTCGAGTGCCTGGGGGGCGGACAGATCGGCGGCAAAGGCATGCGCGCGATTGCCGATCTCGGCTGCGCGTGCGGCCAGCATCCTTCCGTCGATATCGGCCATCACGACCGTTGCACCCATCGCGGCATAGAAGCGTGCCGTTTCGAGCCCGATGCCGGATGCTGCCCCGGTCACGACAGCGAGCCGCTCGTCCAGCCGATATACCGCAAGCGGATCCATCACTTGCCCTTATAGGCGGGCGGGCGCTTTTCCACCGCAGCGGCGACCGCCTCATACTGATCGTCAGTCTGTTGGACGACGGCCTGCATCGCCGATGCGATCTCCAGTGCGGCGGACAGATCGAGCCGCGCCGACTCGCGCAGCAATCGCGTATTGAGCCGGATCGAATGGGCGGGATGCCGGGCGATCCGCTTCGCGAGTGCCCTGGCTTCGTCGAGCAGCGCGGCGTGCGGCACCACGCCACTGACAAGCCCGATCTCGAGCGCACGCGCGGCATCGATCGTGTCGCCGGTAAGCGCCAGTTCCGCCGCAGCCGATGCGCCGATCGCGCGATTGAGGAACCATGCCCCGCCGGCCGCCGAAGTCAGACCGAGCTTGATGAAGCTCTCCGCGAACTTTGCCCGTTCCGACGCGATGCGCATGGTGCACATCGTGGCGAAGTCCATCCCAGCGCCCATCGCCGCGCCATTGACCGCTGCGATCGAGGGGACTTCGAGGTCATATAGCGCGCGGGCGATCGTCTGCACGCCGGCCTGATAGGTCCGGCGAATTTCCGCCGCATTGCCTGCGAAGTGATTGGCGCGGGCATACATGTCCTTGATGTTGCCGCCCGCGCAGAACACGTCGCCTGCACCCGTCAAGATCACACAGCTGACGCTCATGTCCGCATTGGCTTCGGCGCAGGCGGCAACCAGCGCGCGCGTCAGCTCGGGGCTCAGCGCATTGCGCGTCGCGGGATCGTCGATCGTCAGGATCAGGATCGGCCCCTCACGCTCGGCCTTGAGGACGGGGCCGCTCATGCAGAAGCCCTTTCGCGTGCCGTTTCGGGTTTGCCGATCTGGTCGCGTGATTCCAGCCTCAGGATCGGTCCGGCGAAGGTTTCGGGATCTTCGATGATCGCGCAGACATGCTCGCCGACCTCGGTGTCCATCACCCAATGCGGTTCGGCGATATCGCGCTTGCGCTCGCCGTTGATCATGCTGATCAGCATCAGCTCGCGTATCTGCGCGCCGTCGCGATATTCCCTGGCGAAGCCGCGGTACATCATCCGTTGTGCCGCCTGGAGCATCGAAAGCTGCGCCATTTTGGGGAGGATGAAGTCCGCTGTGCCGCCGCCGATCCCGACCAGCATCCCGTCTCGCGGCAGCCGCGGGAGCATCGCCTTGATCGCATGGAAATGGGTCAGCAAATTGGTCGCATAGACCTCCGCCATTTCGGCGCTCGACCATTCGAGCAGGGGCTTTGCCGCATTGGGTGCATTGACCGCGATGGCGACTGCATCGATGTCCCCAAACGGCACCTGCGCTGCCTCCCACAATGCGATCGCGGCTTCCACCGAGCCGAGATCGCCGACCACGGTGGCGATGCCCGAGCCGTCGTCATAGCGAACAAGGCGCTCGGCGTTTCGGTCCCCGGCGACAAGCCGGAAGCCCCGTGCGTGCGCGCCGCGGACGATGCCCTGTCCGATGTCCCCGCAAGCGCCGAGGACGAGAAGCCGTTTGGCTGCCATTTTGCTGTTCCTTCCGGGCACGATCCTAGCCGCGGTGCCGCGCGCTGACACCGTGGCGCCGACGATCAACACATCCGTGCTGGGATGGCCCGGGATAGCCTAGGCTGTCGCGGCAGCCGGCTTGCGGGCGTAGCGATCGAGGACTTCCTGTAGGCCGCGCGGCGGCAACCGGTCGGCGGGCTTGTAGAAAGGCGACAGGATGCGCTTGAGATGCGCCTTGGCGTGCCGAGCGGTGACCTGCTGGACATGCTGCTGCCGTGCGATCGAGGCGGCGCGTTCCTCCGCGTTCATGCCCTCGCGGTCCTTATCGAGCAGATAGGTCTGCACTTTGCGCACATGGCCGCGGATATGCTTCACCGCGTAGAAGAACGCCCAGATACGATAGAGATAGGCGATCGGTCCGCGACCGAACAATGCGTGATAGACATCGTGCGCCACCTCGCGATGCTCATATTCCTCAGCCAGATGCCATTTCCACATTTCGACCGCCTCGGTATCGGCGCCCTCGAGGAATGGCGCGAAATCCTCGAAGAAATTGTCGACCGCGACGGAACTGACCGCCTCGAATCCCTCCGAATAGGCGACGTTGAAGCGCAGCGACTTGGTCTTCAGGAAGCGATCGTAATCCGCTTCATATTCCTTCTCGATCCCCAGCATGCCTTCATAACCGTCAGCGCGCAGCGCCTTGTTGAACAGCAGATGCTGCCGGCAATGCTGCATCTCCTGCTTGATGAAGATCGCCAGATCCTTGTGAAGTTTCTCATATCGGGCGGGCAGCGCAGCCTGCGCTTGCAGCATCACCTTGACCAGATAGGGTTCGATATAAGCCGGGACGGTCGATGCCGCGTTCTGCATCTGCGCGAATTCGCGATGCGGCGCCCAATGCGCCCGGACTTTCGAGAAATCCCATTTGGGAAAGCGTACCTGCATCATGCCTCTCCGGATGCGGCGGTTCTACGATCCGCCATGGCCAGAAAATAACATATTGTCGGCTTTTCGGGGAGGAGGGTGCAGCATATCACATATGTGATCCGTCTGCTATGGACAGCACGGATGTGATTGAGGCAGCTTGCGGTTGCCGATGGATCGCAAGCGCTCGTCAGCAGCGCCGAAATTAGGAGAGAACCGATGGCACGTCGCCGTTCGGCCCCGTCGCGAGACCGTATTCTGGTTCGCGCGCCGATTGAGAACAAGACCGTCAAATCTGCCGGTCGAGTGCTTGAAATCCTTGAATATTTTGACGATCTGCAACGCCAGTCGACGGTGATGGAGATCGCCGATGCGCTTGGCTATCCCCAGTCCAGCACCTCCGCGCTCCTTCGTAGCCTGGTAAGCCTGGGTTACCTCAACTATGATCCCATGGCGCGCACCTACATCACCTCGAGCCGCGTTGCGCTCCTTGGCAGCTGGGTGAACTCGCAGTTCTTTGCAGAGGGCGCCATCATCTCCATGATGAAGGAGCTGAACGAGCAGACGGGCGACACCATCGTCCTTGCCGTGCGCAACGGTCTGCATATCCAGTATATCCATGTGATCCAGGCGACCAGTCCGGCGCGACTGCACATGACGCTCGGGACCGTGCGGCCGCTCGCCGCATCGGGCGCGGGCTATGCGCTGCTCAGCACCATGACCGATTCGGAGATCACCCGGCTGGTGATGCGGATCAATGCCGAGGCGCAGGATGGGGAAGCCCTGGTCAAGATCCGCGACCTGCTCGAGGAGATCGCCGTGATCCGGCGCAAGGGCTATGCCTTCACCTGCGACATGGTGACCCGCGGCGGCGGCATCATCGCCGCGCCGTTGCCCCGGATCAGCGGCCAGCAGCGCATGATCGTCGGCATCGGCGGCATCAGCGAGGTGATGCGCGGGCGCGAGGAGGAATTGTCCAAGGCACTGATGGAACAGATCGACGCGCGCTTCGGCCGCGGCAGCCGCAACGTCGTGCAGATGCCCAACCGGGAGCCGTCGCGCATTATCATGCCGAGCCTGCAAACCGCGTGATGCGCGACCTGCCAATCTGACCAATCGGGGGATCGAATGACGAACATGAACAAGGGCGCGGCACCCCTTGCCGGGCGCCGTGTCCTTGACTTGTCGCGTGTGCTGGCCGGCCCCTGGTGCACGATGGTGCTCGCGGACCTGGGCGCCGAGGTCACCAAGGTCGAGCATCCGCGCGGCGGTGACGACACGCGCCATTGGGGCCCGCCCTATACCGGTGGCGAGTCGGCCTATTATCTGTGCGCCAATCGCAACAAGCGCAGCGTCGCGCTCGATATCTCGAAGCCCGAAGGACAGCGCATCGTGCGCGATCTGGCGGCGCAGGCCGATGTGCTGGTCGAGAATTACAAGCTGGGCGGGCTGGAGAAGTTCGGCCTCGACTATTCGTCGATCGCCGCGATCAACCCGCGCATCGTCTATTGTTCGATCTCGGGCTATGGGCGGCGCTCGCCCATCGCGGAGCGGCCCGGCTATGATTATGTGATCCAGGCCGAAGGGGGGCTGATGTCGGTCACCGGCCCGGTTGATGGCGAGCCGATGAAGGTCGGGGTGGCTGTTGCCGATCTTTTCACCGGCATGGCTGCGGCACAGGCGATCCTGGCGGCGCTGATCGCCGCCGATCGCGACGGGGCCGGGCAGCATCTCGACATGGCGCTCTATGATTGCCAGCTTGCGATGCTGGCCAATGTCGGCAGCGCCGCGCTTGTCGCCGGCACCGAGCCGCGCCGCTATGGGAACGGCCATCCGACGGTCGTGCCCTATCAATTGTTCGACACCCTCGACGGACAGGTGGTGGTCGCGGTCGGCAATGATGCGCAGTTTACGGCCTTCGCAACCCGCCTGCTCGACCGGCCCGATCTCGCGACGGATGAACGGTTCGCGAAGAATGGTTCGCGCGTTGCCAATCGCGATGCGCTGCTGGCGGAGATCATGCCGCTGATGCGCCGGCACACGACCGAATGGTGGCTGGCGGGCCTGCGATCGGTCGGCGTACCGACCGGCGCGGTGCGTCAGGTTGGGGAAGCGCTCGCCGCGCCGGAAGCGACTGCGCGCGATATGGTCGCTACGGTCGCGCATCCCAGCGCAGGCGAGGTGAAGCTCGTTGCTTCCCCGCTCAAGCTTGGCCGTACGCCGGTTGTCTCGCCGGTCGCCCCGCCGATGCTGGGCCAGCACAGCCGGACCGTGCTGGCAGAGCTCGGCTATCGAGCGGACGAGATCGAGGCGCTCTTCGAGACGGGCGTCATCGCCTGAACGCGGTCACGTATGTGATGAAACAGACAGTTGCACACGCAGCTTTGGAGAACTGACATAATGTCAGCTATGTCGCGGGCAGGAGAAGGATGAACATGGCGGGAATCGACGTCGTCATCACTGGCATCGGGCAGTCTGCGGTCGGGCGAAAGCTGGCGCAGTCGGGGCTCGAGCTGACAGTGGACGCGGCCCTGGAGGCGATCGCCGATGCCGGGCTGACCGTTGCCGACATCGACGGCATGTCGACCTTTCCGGGCCGCCGGCCCGATGCGATCCCGTTCTCTCCCGTCGGCACGATGGATCTCAAGGAAGCGCTCGATTTCAAACTGAACTGGTTTGCCGGGGCGATGGAAGGGTCGGCGCAGCTTGGTTCCATCATCAATGCCTATGCTGCGATCAAGGCGGGGTTGGCGCGGCACGTCCTGTGTTTCCGTACCGTCAAGGAAGGGTCGGGCGGGGCGTCGTGGAAGGAGAATGCCGAAGTCCGCACGCAACGCGTTCGGCTCGACGGCGAATTTCAGTATATTTTCCCCTATGACGCGATCTCGGCGACCAACTGGTTGTCGCAATATGCGCAGCGCCATTTTCATCTGTACGGGACCCGGCGCGAGCATCTTGGCGCGATCGCACTCAACGCGCGGCGCGGCGCGATGGACAATCCCAAGGCGCTGTTCCGCGATCTAATGACGATGGACGATTATCTGTCGGCGCGGATGATCAGCACGCCGTTCGGCCTGCTCGATTGCGACGCACCGACCGATGCCTCGACCGTGATCCTGCTCTCCGCCGCGGATGCGGTGGCAGACCGCAGCAAGCCGGTCGTGCGCATCGACTCGGTGGGTGGCGGCATCCATGGCCGGGCCGCCTGGGACCAGGCGGACATGCCGCGCATGGCGGCACATGATGCCGCGCGGATGCTGTGGTCGCGAACCGATTTGAAGCCTGCGGACGTCGATGTCGCGCTGCTCTATGATGGGTTCAGTTTCCTTGCATTGACCTGGCTCGAGGCGATGGGGTTTTGCGGGATCGGCGAGGGCGGCGCCTTTGTCGAAGGCGGCAGCCGAATCGCGCGTGACGGCGCGCTGCCGCTCAATCCTCATGGCGGGCAATTGTCCGGTGGGCGCACCCATGGCTTCGGTTTCATTCACGAAGCTGTGGTCCAGCTTCGCGGGCAGGGCGGAGCACGGCAGGTTGCCGGAGATCCCAAGGTTGCAGCGGTCACCAATGGCGGCGGTCCGATGGCGGGCGCGATGCTGCTGGTGCGCGACTGAACAAGATGAGAGGACGATCATGACGAACCCCAACTGGTCCCCCGGCACGCAGACGACCACGGTCGAAGTGCTGCGGAGCGCCCTGGCGAAGCGCGGCCCCAACTGGGAGTTCGTGGATTATTCGGGCGAGAAGTACACGCTTGGCTTCCTCGATGCGCAGAGCACGAGCCTTGCCCATGCCTTGCGGGCATCGGGCGCGCGTGCCGGCGAATGCGTGATATCGATCCTCGACAACTGCGTCGAACAGCTGCTGCTGTTGTTTGCCTGCGCAAAGATCGGCGCGGTCCATGTCCCGCTCAATACCGCTTATAAGGGCGAGTATCTGCGCCACCAGGTCGCGGACTCGCGGGCCGCCGTGCTCGTCGCCGAAAAGGAATATGTCGAGCGGCTGATCGCGATCGAGGGCGGCCTGCCCGACGCCCGGGTACTGCTGATCAAGGGCGAGCTGCCGGAAGGCATGGCGGCGCACAAGCTCGAGATGCGCATGCTCGCCGATGTGCTGGTCCCCACCGAGGAACCCACGGGCCATGAGAGCAAGCCCGGCGATCTTGCGATGCTGGTCTACACCGCTGGCACCACCGGACCCTCCAAGGGCTGCATGATCAGCCAGAACTATCTGTGCAACCAGGCACGACAGCTTGCGACCTGCCTTCATTATGACGGGGATGATGTCGTGTGGACGCCACTGCCCGGCTTCCACATGAATCAATATTCCGCGACCGTCCTGTCGTCGATGATGGTGGGCGGGAAATGCGCGATCTATCCGCGCTTCTCGGTGTCGCGCTTTTGGGACGAGCTGGAGCGGGTCGGCGCGACCGTCACCCATATCCTCTCGTCGATGGTGCGGTTCGTGGCCGAGGCGCCCGACAACCCCGCCTCGTTGCGTTACAAGGGCAAGCTGCGCGTGGCAGGGGGCGCACCGTTTCCCGAAGAGCTGCAGACGATCTGGCGCGAACGCTTTGCGCCCAAGCATGTCCATGCGCCGGTTGGCTATGGCCTGACCGAATGCGCGATCGTCACCAGTGTCGACATGACCGTGCCGCGCCCCACCGCAAGCTCGGGCACCCACAATGACGATTTCGAAGTGATGATCGTCGATGATGACGACGCCGAGGTCGCAGACGACACGCCGGGCGAAATCCTGGTCCGCCCGAAAAAGCCCCATGTGATGTTCGAGGGCTATTGGGGCCGGCCCGCCGAAACGATGAAGGTGCTCAAGAACTTCTGGTTCCATACCGGCGACATCGGCAAGTTCGACGCTGACGGTTGGTTCTACTTCCTCGACCGGAAGAAGGACTATCTGCGCCGCCGCGGCGAGAATATCTCGTCGATGGAAGTGGAGGGGGTGTTCAGCCTGCATCCCGCAATCCAGGAAGTCGCCGTCCATGCCGTGCTGGCCGACCTGGAGGACGATGTGAAGGCGACGATCGTCCTCGTCGAGGGGGCGGCGCTGACCGAGGAAGAACTGTGCCGCTGGTCGGTTGAGAACCTGCCCTATTTCGCGGTGCCGCGCTTTATCGAATTCCGCGCGGCGTTGCCCAAGAATCCCGTCGGACGTGTGCTCAAATATGAGCTGCGCGATCAGGGGATCACCGAGGCGACCTGGGACCGCGACACCTCATCGGTCGAACTGGTCAAGCGCTGAGCTGAACCGCCTTTACGCAGGGTGCGGATTGTTGTAGTCAGAAAACCAACAACATGTCAGTTTTAGGAAGAGGATCGATGCCATGAAGGTTGAGGATCTCATTATCGTCAGCGTCGACGACCATATCGTCGAGCCGCCCACCATGTATGACCAGCATCTTTCGGTGCAGCACAAGGCGATCAAGCCGGAGCTGCGCAAGGATGCGAACGGCGCGGATTTCTGGCTCTACGAGGGCAAGCGTACCGGCTCGATCGGGCTGAATGCCGTCGTCGGCCGGATGAAAGAGGAATATGGCTGCGAGCCGGTTTCGTTCGAGCAGATGCGCAAGGGCGCGTGGGACATCGATTCACGCATCGAGGACATGAACGCCAACGGAATCCTGGCGTCGCTCAACTTCCCAAGCGTGGTCCGCTTCGACGGCGCGCTGTTCCACGAGTTCGACAACAAGGCGAACGCGCTGACACTGTTGCGGGCCTATAATGACTGGCATATCGACGAATGGTGCGGCAGCCATCCGGGCCGGAACATCCCGCTGGCGCTGGTGCCCTATTGGGACATCGATGCGACCGTCGAGGAGATCAAGCGCGTGTCCGCAAAGGGCTGCCACGCGATCACCTTCAGCGACAATCCCTCGCTCAAGGGACAGCCGAGCATCCACAACGAGCATTGGGAACCGCTCTGGAAGGCGTGCGCCGACCACGACATCGTGATCAACATTCATATCGGATCGGGTGCGCAGGCCCCGCATGCATCGATGGAATCGCCGATCGATGCCTGGATCACGACCATGCCGATCTCGATCGTCAATTCGGCGGCGGACTGGCTGCACCTCAAGGCATTGCAGCGCTATCCGCTCCAGGTCTCGCTGTCCGAAGGCGGGATCGGCTGGATTCCCTATTTCCTCGAACGTGCCGACTTCGTCCATGAGCATCACAAGGCCTGGACCCATGCTGATTTCGGAAAGAAGAAGCCGAGCGATGTGTTCCGCGAGCATTTCCTGACCTGCTTCATCGACGATGCCTTCGGCCTCGAGAATCTCGACAAGATCGGCGAGAACAATGTCGCCTATGAATGCGATTATCCGCACTCCGATACGGTGTGGCCGGAATCGGCCGACCGCCTGAGGGCGACGCTGAGCGGGATTTCCGACACCGCGATCGAGAAGATCACCCATGGCAACGCGCTGCGCCTGTTCAACTTCGACGCTTTTGGAATGATGGGCGGCCGGGAAAACTGCACCGTCGGCAGGTTGCGCAAGGCAGCCGAGCATATCGACACCGCGCCGCGAAGCTATGGTGGCCCCGCACCGCTCGCCGAGGGCGAGGTCGCGCGCCGGGTGACCTCGGGCGACATCACCAAAATGTTCATGGACGTCGCCAAGCAGGACGGCGAACTCGAAGCGGCCGAGTGAGATGGGTGCCGGTTATCAGCGGATGCTGCCCAGGCTCGACGATCTGAACCGCTTCTACTGGACAAGCGGCGAAGACGGCGTGCTGCGCATGCTGCGATGCCAGGATTGCAGCTTCTGGGTGCATCCGCCCCAACCGGTCTGTCCGAAATGCCTGACCAAGCATCTCGCCCCCGAGCCGCTGTCGGGACGAGGCACGGTGTTCAGCTATACGGTGAACGAGAAGGCGTGGGGGCCCGGCCTCGAGGTGCCTTATGTCATCGGCGTCGTGCGGCTGGACGAGCAGGACGGACTTCAGCTCACCACCAACATATGCGGAATCGCATCCGATCAGGTCCACATCGGGATGCGTGTCAGAGTCACGTTCGATCACGATGAGGATATCTGGCTTCCGATGTTCGAACCCGAAGCAATACGCAACGCGGCCTGATACGGCTGCGGCGATCAAGGAGAGAGATTGTGGCTGTAACGGCTGTACTTGAACGCGAACCCGAAACCCGCATTTTGCCCTATGCGGTCTATGACGGCGATGGACATCTCTATGAGACGATGGACACGTTCCGCCGCCATCTGCCCAAACAGTTTCACAAGGATTTCCAGTATGTGCAGGTCGAGGGCCGCACCAAGCTGGCGATCAACGGGCATATCAGCGAATATATACCCAACCCGACCTTCGAGGTCGTCGCCGCGCCGGGCAGCCATGAAATCTGGTATCGTGGCGAGAATGCCGAGGGCAAGACGCTGCGCGAGCTCACCGGCGATCCGCTGGCCTATCAGCCCGAGTTCGGCAATCCCGAAGCCCGGCTGAAACTGCTCGACGAGCAGGGCGTGCACGCCCAGCTCATCTTCCCGACCCTGGCCTCGATCATCGAGGGGCATATGGGCAACAATGTCGAGCTGATGGCGGCGCTGGTTCATTCGCTCAACGCCTGGGTGCTCGATGAATGGAGCTTCAACTACAAGGATCGGCTCTATCCCTGCGCCTATATCTCGCTGGCCGATGCCGAGAAGGCCGAACAGGAACTGGATTGGGCGCTGAAGAATGGCGCACGCCATATCCTGATCCGTCCGGCGCCGGTGCCCGGCCTGTTCGGCCCGCGTTCTCCTGGTCTTCGCGAGTTCGACCGTTTCTGGGGCAAGGTCAACGAATCGAACATCTTCGTCGTACTGCATGTGTCCGACAGCGGGTACGATCAGATCTATCGCTGGTGGGGTAGCGGCGCCAGCGAGATGGTCGCGTTCGACCGTTCGGATCCGTTGAAGGCTTGCATGGATACGCAGGGGCGCTCGATCGCCGACACCATCGCGGCGCTGATCGCGCATGGCGTGATGGATCGCTTCCCGAACATTCGCTGGATGTCGGCCGAGAACGGCTCGATCTGGGTTCCGCACCTGATGAAGATGTTCAAGCGCGCCCATGGCCAGATGCCGCAGGCGTTCAAGCGCCATCCGATCGATACGTTCCGCGAGAGCGTGTTCGTCGAGCCTTATTACGAGGAGGATCTGAACGAGCTGCGCGAATTCGTCCCGGTCGAGCGCCTGGTGTTCGGCAGCGACTGGCCGCACGCCGAAGGGCTCGCGATGCCGCTCGACTTCCTCAACGAGGTGAAGGATTTCACGCCGGCAGAACAGGAGATGTTCATGAGCAGCAACCTGAAGGGCCTGCTCGACGGCAAGCGCTGAACATCGCGATAGGTAAGCTATGCCGCCCGGGCCCTTGGCCCGGGCGGCTTCTTTATGCCTGGTGGCGGATCGAGGCGAGTGCGCGATCTGCGGGCGAGCCCTTGACGGTCGGCGTGAACAGCAATGTCAGGATGTCGATCTCGGCCTGTTTCAGGTCATCCGGCGCGACGATCGCAGGATTCTGTCGCATCGTTGCGGGGCGCGCTGCCATGCGCTCGATCGCCGAATAGATGATCACGCTGCGCGCCAGTGCCGATTTCGGATCGACGTCATCGGGGTGCGCCGCGAGGATGCGTTTGGCGATCGCATGGATCAGCGGCATTGCCGCTTCCTGGCGCACGGCGAGGAACGCGGGATGCGCGCTGTCCGACAAATAATTGCGGACCGTGAGGATCGCTCGATGCCGGTCCCAATAGGCGCTGAAGGCGTCGATGAAGCGCGTCGCATGTTCTGCAGGCGTGGCCGATGTCCAGTCGCGACCTAGCGCCTCCTGGACCTCATCCATGTCTGCCCCGGCCTCATGGCTGAGAGCCAGAAGGATTTCGTCGATATCCTTGAAGTACAAATAGAATGTTTGCGAGGCCAGTGTCGCTGCGCGGGCAATGGCACTGGCCGTCAGCTTGTGCGCCGGCTCGACCGCGATCAGCTGACGGGCTGCATCGAGCAACCGCCGCCGGCTCTCGGCGCCCTTGCGGCCGATCGACTGTCCATGCTTGTTCGTCTCGTCCATCCCGCTGTGGAACGCCGCGAGGCGCTCCCTGTCAAGCATGGGCGGATTCAGCTTCGCGATTTGGGCATGCCCAGCGACTTCTCGGCGATCAGGCTGCGGTGCACTTCGCTGGTGCCGCCATAGACGGTCATGGCGATGGCCCGCCGCATCGTTGTCTCGACATAGTCCATGTCGGGATCGACACCGCGCACCAGCGAACCGGGCGCGCCGGCCTCGACGATCGCGCTGGCGTCCCGGTACATGGTTTCGGTCGTGAACATCTTTGCCATCGGGCCATAGCTGATGTCGTGGATGCCTTCGACATCCGCCCACACCTGGCGCCGGCAGAGCACGTCCGCCACTTCGTCGTTGATTGCGGCACGAGCCAGCACGCGACGAATAAACGGGTTGTCGATCGGCACCGCGCCATTGCCGCTCGGCTTGCGCGCCCAGGTAAGGGCCCGGCGCATCATCGCGCTCTGCGCCGCGTGATAGCCGGATCCACCATGTTCGAAGCCGAGCGCCGATGCCATGACGCGCGCGCCGTCGCCGACCTCGCCGATGCGGTAGCGATCCGAAATGCGGACATCCGTGAAGTAGGTGATGTTCGTCTTCTCGTCCTGCAGCGTATAGACCGGGTGCAGTTCGATACCGGGCAGCTTCATCGGCATGATGAACATTGTCAGGCCCTGGTGCTTCTTGCCGCTATTGTCGGTGCGGGTCAGCATCAGGATATAGTCGGCCTGGTGGCCGTTGGTGGTGAACATTTTCTGCCCGTTCAGCACCCATTCGTCACCCTCGCGCACGGCACTGAACTTGGTGCCGAACACGTCCGAGCCCGATTGCGGCTCGGAGAAGCCGAGCGCCCCCAATGCTTCGCCGCGGGCGATGGCGCCGACGATCTCTTCCTTTGTTTCCGGCTGCGACCAGAGCTGCGCCATCTTGGCGACGAACTCGGTGACGGCGAGCGGCGTGCGGGTCCAGCCGATATCTTCCCACATCGGCGCAGCGGCCATCACTTCGTAGCGGCTGCGGACCTTCTGACCGTCGGCGCCGAGATCGGGATAGGCATGGCCGGCCTCGGCCAGCTTCTTGTGGAAGCCGGGATGGTGGCCCGCGGTGGAGTGGTGCTTCTTCGCCTCGATATCGGGGGTCATCTGGCCTTCGACGAAGCTGCGCAACTCGGCGGCATAGGCGTCGGCCTCTGCGCCCCATTCGAAATTGATCTCGACCTCCCCGGCACGGGGCAGGGCTACGGTCTCGCCGTCCCAAAGACGCGCGGCGATGCGGTCGAGCTCGGCATTGGGGTCGCCCGCGATCAGCGACAGCAGCTTGGCGCGGCGGAAATAGAGCTGGACGTCATATTCGAGGCTGAGGCCATAACCACCAAAGGTACGCACCGAATGTTGCACCGCCTGGTCTACGCTATGCGCCGCCCACCAATAGGCCATGGCGGCGCGCGCGCCTCCCTTGGCATCCCCCGCTGCAATCGAGGCAATGGCACGCCATGCCAGCAATTTTGCCCCGTCCATATGCGTTGCCGCATCGGCCATCGGATGCGCAATGCCCTGATAGGCGCCGATCGGCGAGCCATAGGCATGGCGCTCGACCGAATAGGCGGCGGCGAGCTCGAGCGCCCGGCGGCCAAGGCCGGCCAGATAGGCAGCGGTGAGGACCTTCCATTCCTCGCACGCGGCGGCGAATTGCGATACCGCAGTGTCGCCGGTTGCCAGCACGAACCGCTCGCCCGCACCGCACGACAGATCAAGATTGGCGACCGCGGCGGCGGCGATATTGGGCGCTTTCGCGGCATTCAACCCGGTCAGGGCAACAAGGTCGTTTCCGTCAAGCGCGAGCACGACATGGGCGCGCGACCCGCCGAGCACCGGTTGGGCCACACCCGGCACGACCGGGTTGAGCGCAAGCGTTGCGATCGCCCCGCTATCGACCGCGGACAACAGCGCGGCGGGGGCACCCGTCCGGTGGAGCAGCGCGATCGCCACGATCGCTTCGATCAGCGGCACGGGCGCGACATGGCGGCCCGCCTCTTCGGCAACGATGGCCGCATCCATCAGCGTCATGCCGCCATCCTGCGGCTCGATCGTCCGGATACCGACAATGCCCAGCTCAACCAGCTTGTCCCACAGCGGCTGATCGACCCCTGTATCCTCGGCGGCGCGCAGCCGCTCGGGCGTCGCCTCGTCCGCGAACAGGCGGGCGACGGTGTCCTTCAGCATCGACTGGCTTTCGGAGAGGGCAAGCTTCATTGGACGGGATCCTTCAGGCCTTCTTGTTGGCTGCAGTCATTTCTTCGAGATTGGCGAGCGTGACCCGGCCTTCGGCGGCCCAGGCATTGGCATGGCCCAGAGAATGGGTGTCGAAGCACGCCTGGATCGCGGCATATTGTCCCATGATGTCCATCGTCTGATTGACCGCGCGCTTGGCCATGAGCAGGCCGTGCGGATGCTTGGTCGCGATGTCGTTCGCCAATGCCAGCGTCGCCTCATGCAGCTGCTCAAGCGGGACCACGCGATTGATCATGCCGACCTTCTCGGCCTCTTCGGCATTCATCCAGCGGCCGGTGAACAGCATTTCCTTGGCCTTGCGGGGGCCGAACTCCCAGGTGTGGCCGTGATATTCGACGCCGCCGATCGCCATGTTGATCACGGGATCGGAGAAGCGCGAATTGTCGGCCGCGACGATCAGATCCATCGGCCAGATCAGCATCAGCCCGGCTGCGACACAGGCGCCCTGAACCGCGGCGATGGTGGGCTTGGGCAGGTTGCGCCACTTGTTCGAATAACCCAGGAAATGCTTGCTTTCCCAGCGGTACATCCGAAGCAGGCCGTTCGCGCTGACATCGTCGAACATCGACAGCCAGGGTTCGTGCTTCACCACCTCCGCCGAGATGTCATGGCCGGCCGAGAAATGCTTGCCGCTGGCATTCAGCACGATGACCCGGACATTGTCGTCGGTGACCGCCTTGTCGAATGCAGCGTCCAGCTCGGCAAGCAGAGGCGGGTGCTGCGCGTTGTTCGTCTCGGGCCGATTGAGTGTGACGATCGCAACGCGGTCGCGAACTTCGTACAGGATAAAGCTCATCTTGCTGCTCCTCAGCGCATCGGCATGCGGATGGCGCCATCGAGACGCACGGTCTCGCCGTTGAAATAGCCGTTTCGTACCATTTCCAGCACCAGGCTGGCATATTCAGCCGGCGCCCCGAAGCGTTTCGGGAAGGGGACCGATGCCTCCAGTACGCTGCGCACATTGTCCGGCACGCCCAGCATCGGCGGCGTCGCGAAAATGCCCGGCATGATCGTGTTGATGCGGATCGCCGAACCGGAGAGATCACGCGCGATCGGGAGCGTCATGCCGACCACGGCCGCCTTCGACGCTGAATAGGCCGCCTGACCCATCTGCCCGTCCTGGGCCGCAGCGGATGCGGTGCAAACGATCGCGCCGCGCTCCCCGTCCACCGGGTCGAGCGTCAGCATGCCCGCCGCTGAACGGGTGATGCAGCGAAATGTGCCCACCGTGTTGACCATCAACACCCAAGCGAACTTGTCGCTGGGGAAATACTTGATCTCACCGGTCTTCTTGTCGACGCCGGCCGTCTTGATCGAGTTGCCCGTCCCAGCGCAATTGACCAGGACCCGCTCCTGGCCATTTGCCGAGCGCGCCTTCTCGAACGCCGCATCGACTGACTCGTCGGACAGCACATCGACCTTGCAGAAAATGCCACCGATTTCGGCGGCGACCTTCTCGCCCAGTTCCTCATTGAGATCGAAGATGGCGACTTTCGCGCCCGTTTCGGCGATCGCCTTCGCGGTTGCGTGCCCCAGGCCGGAGGCGCCGCCGGTGACGATCGCGGAAATCGAGGAATCGAGTTTCATAAGCGTCTGCTCCAGGAAGCATTGTGAACGTATCGGCCCCTTCAGCCTGTCGGACATTGCGGTATGTCTCGCGCCGTCTCTGCGCAATGGAGCGGCAGCCAAGCGCATGGTTGTGATGCGTCGTGCCAAGGATACGAAACGGCGCCCGCATCCGATAAGCTCGCGCGGGGCAACAGGATATCAACATGGCCATCGCTGAACGGCTTCGGTGCAACCTTGAGCTACCGGTGATGGTGGCGCCGATGTTCCTCATCTCAAATCCGGCGCTGACCATTGCGGCATGCAAGGCAGGGATCATCGGAACCTTCCCGTCGCTGAACGCGCGCAGTGCGGCGGACTATGAGAGCTGGCTCGAGCAGATCGGCGCTGCGTTGGACGAGACTGATGCGGCGTATGGCGTGAACCTGATCGTCGGCAAGCAGAATGGACGGCTGGCTGAAGATCTGGCGATTACGGTGCGACGCCAGGTTCCGCTCGTGATCACCTCCTTCGGAGCGGATCACGATGTCGTTGCGGCGGTACATGACTATGGTGGCACCGTCTTTCACGACGTCGCCAGCGCGCGCCACGCCGAGATCGCAGCGCAGGCGGGGGTCGATGGCCTGATCGTGTTGACCGCAGGTGCCGGCGGGCACACCGGCTGGCTCAACCCCTTTGCGGTGCTGAACGAGGTGCGCGCCGTATTCGACGGCACCATCCTGCTGGCCGGGGGCATGTCAACGGGGCGGGACGTCGCGGCAGCGCGGATGATGGGAGCAGATCTTGCCTATATGGGCACCCGCTTCATCGCGACGCGCGAGGCATCGGTACATCCCGACTATCACGCGATGCTCATCGCATCGCGCGCAAAGGATGTGCTGGCGACACGCGGGATCAGCGGGACGCCAGCGAATTTCCTGACCAGATCGCTCACCGCCAATGGGCTCGACCCGGCTTTGTTTCAGTCCGCGACCGGCCCGCTGCCCGTGCTTGAGGAACGCGGACTCAGACCCTGGAAGGACATCTGGTCGGCGGGGCAGGGCGTCGGGGCGATCACGGACGTGCCGTCCGTCGCCGAACTGGTCGAACGCTTGTCTGCCGATTATGCGGGCGCGATCGGGGCGGTTAGCGCGCCTTGAAAGCTGCGAGCGCGGCCTTTGCCTCATTGCTTCCAGACGTCGCGATTGCCAGTTCCCGTTCCACGTCCAGGCCTTCGGCAAGCGGCATCCCGCTCGCGCGTACCGCTTGACGTATCGCGGCTTCGGCGGAGGGACGATTGCCTGCGCGTTGCAGTGCGAATTCGACTGCGGCCTCGACCACATTCTCGTTGATCCGATCGATCAGCCCCCAGGCCAGCGCGGTGACCGGGTCGATCGGGTCGCCGCTCAGCATCAGGTCGAGCGACCGCGTCTCGCCGATCAGGCGGGGCAAGATCTGCGTCGCCCCATAAGCGGGTATCAGGCCTAGTTTCACCTCGGGCAGGCCTAGCACGGCGTTAGGGTCGGCGATCCGAAACTGCAGTCCCAATGCGATTTCCAGCCCGCCTCCCAGCGCGTAGCCGGAAAGTGCGGCGACCCCGATTTTCGGAAATGCCCGGAGCCGCTGGATCAACGCATGCATGTGACGGATGCGCAGCTCGCCATCCGCGCCCTTCTCCTTGAGGTCGGAACCGACGCAAAAGGCGCGCGGCGAACCTGTGATCACCAAAGCGCGGCTGGCATCGCTCTCGATCGTGTCGAGATGGGTGTTGAGCTCAGCCAGCATTGCCGTGTCGATCGCGTTCAATCGCTCCGGGCGATTGAACATGAGCACCGCGACATCGCGGTCATCGGTCCGCATGATCCTCATCACGGGCCACCTTCCTATCTCCGCAGTGCGCAGCGCAAGGTGCCGGGCAGAGCATCGCATATTCGATGCTTTCTGGTTGCGTTGGCGGCAGCGGGCGATCGGGTTAGATCGCGTAGAATCGAGTGTATGGAGGACAGCGATGGGACATGTGATCGTCACCGGGGGACTGGGCGGATTGGGGCGCGCGGTCGTGACGACCTTGAAGTCCCGGGGGCATCGCGTAGTTGCAGTCGATATCGCATCGGGCCAGAGTGACGCAGACCGCGTCATCGCGGGTGTTGATCTTGCCGATGAAACGGCAGTGGCGACAGCATTCTCCGAAGCGGCGGGTGCGTTGGGCGAGATCGACGCGTTGGTCAATGTCGCCGGCGGTTTCACCTGGGAGCCGGTGGAAACCGGGTCGATGGCAAGCTGGGACGCCATGTATCGCATCAACCTGCGCACCGCGGCAATCAGCTCGCGGGCGGTGCTGCCTCACCTGAAATCGGGTGCGATCGTGAATGTGGGTGCGGCGGCATCCGCCGCGCCGGGCATGGGCATGGCGCCCTATGCGGCCTCGAAGGCCGGCGTCATGGCGCTGACCGAGAGCCTTGCCGAAGAGCTTCGGGGCAGGGGCATCCGCGTCAACGCAATTCTGCCGACCATCCTCGATACGCCGGCCAACCGCAAGGACATGCCCGACGCCGATCCGGCGGGTTGGGTAAGTCTCGAAAGCGCGGCGGCTGTGGTGGCGTTCCTGCTCTCGCAGGATGCCGCGGCGATCACCGGGACCGGTATCAAGCTTTCACTCGGTACAGCGGGCGCCTAGATTCCACATCATGACGCGTGCTGATGCTTCCTATCGATCCTCGTCGCCGCATGCATTGGGCCGCAAGGGGCGCGAGACGCGTCAGCGCCTGGTCGACGCGGCCGCGTTGTTGCTCGCTTCGACCTCGCCGATGGACCTCACCGCGATGGCGATCGCCGCCGAGGCCGGAACCGCTTCGGCTACATTCTACGTCTATTTTCGTGATGTGCAGGATATTCTCTACGCGCTCAGCGAGGCGGCGACCGAAGACATGCTGGCAGCATTTTCGAAGCTCGACATCTTCCACAACAACGCACGGGTTTCGGAAGACAGCGAGGTATTCCTGAAGATGCTTGCTGAGCAATGGGAGCGGCACAATGCGGTGCTTCACTATCGCATGATGGAAGCCGACCGCGGGGATCCGCGGTTCGCCAGATTGCGCGGCCGATGGGCAGAGGCGGTGCTCAACCGTTTCTGGGAGTTGTTGAAGCGGGCGCCGCATCTCGAACCGCCGCTGGATGAAACCGACGCCTATGCCGAGAGCATCGTGCTGTTCGCATCGATTGAGCGGCTGGCCGCTGCGGTACACCGGGAGCCCCGGCTGACCATATCGGCGCAGCGTATCCGCGCCGCACAGGCGCGCATTCTGACCCGCATGATTGCGCCGCAGGGCTAGGGAAGGGGCCGGCGTGCCGGCCCCCTGCGCGTTAGAGACCGATCGCCTTGCGGGTCAGGCTGGTCTTGAGCCGCGACCCGTCGGCCGACAGCGTCGAGATCGGCACGCGATACACCTTCATCTGCGCGGTGAAGGTAACGAAGCCGCCCGCATCATTCACTTCATAGACCTTGCCCAGCACGCGGCCGTCGGCGTCGATGATCGTCTGGTTCTTCTTTACCGCGATCGCCGCCGCGGGCGCGGCCTGCGCGGCCAATGCCTGCATCGGCGCGGCGAAGAGGAGTGCCGCGCACACGCATGTCAGATAGGGTTTCATGATTTGATCGGTCTCCAAGCCTGTCCGCGGACAGCACGAACAACTCGCACTTGCCGCGATGCAGCATGGCTTGCAATCGTATTCTTGATGGATTGTCAGAATTAACGAGCAAGATGTCCGTTCTTGTTCTGACGAAGGCGTCGAGCAGGAAACAGGGGCATCGCGACCGAAGATGATCGCTCTTGTTCGCGATAATGGCCGACCTCGAGCGTCATCGGCCCGCAAATGAAGACGGCGGGCCGCAAGGGCCCGCCGTCTCGTCATGACAATAGTCAGCCGGGTGTCAGAATTTCAGCTTGGCCTGAACACCATAGGTGCGCGGTTCGTTGTAGAACAACGACGCATATCCAGCTGAGGTCGCGGTATTGGCACCACCGACCGCATAGACTTCGTTGAACAGGTTACGGGCAAAGACGCCCAGCGTCAGCGGGGTCCCGCCGACATCGGTCCAGTCCAGCCGCGCGCCAACCACCGCATAGGCGCCTTGGCTCAACTGCTTGTCGCTCTTGAACGGACTGAAATAGGTCCGGCTCGCCCGATAGACATCGGCATTGAACGTCAGGCCTCCGATATCCGGGCCGAGCGAGGTTTCGTAGCTGACATTGCCGCCCAGGGTGAGCGCGGGCGCATAGGGGAACGCTGTGTCCTCGGGCTTGGCCGGGAAGGCGTTTCGCGATGCAAGGACTGCCGGGGTTCCCGTATCCAGATATTTTGCATCATTGTAGCTGATAAAGCCTCCGAATGTGAGGCCGCGTGTCGGCGTGATCGTCGCGTCGATGTCGAAGCCCTGCACCCGCGCCTTGCCGGCATTGATGATGATCGTGCCCGCCGACGGGTCGTTATTGGGATTACCGTCGCCATCGAAATTGTTGTTGGTTCCGTTAACGCCGCGCTGCGACCCGTTATACGTGCCCCGGAAGACATCGATGTTGAACGTGCCGCGCACCCCGCCTGCAGACCAGCGTGCCTTCATGCCGATTTCGGCATCCACCACCGTTTCGGGTTCATAGGTCTGGAACGGGGTCAGGATCCCGCCAAGAACCGGCGTGTTGACGCCGCCCGCGCGATAGCCGCGGCGAACCGTGGCATAGAGGAAGATGCTCTCGGTCGCCTGATAGTTGACGCCGAAATTCCATGTCCAGGCGGCGGAATCCGCGACGGATTGCGTACCCTTTATCGCCACCGGAGCGCCGTTCACCGTGAGCGTTCCGCCGTTGCGGCACTGATCGAGCGATGCGACCGGCGTGCCGGGAACATACGGATTGTTCGCGCTATAGCCAGTCGCGCACGATGTGGTCTTGTCCCATGTGTGACGGACACCGGCATCGATCTTGAAACCGCCGCCCAGGTTGAAACTGGCTTGTCCAAACAGCGCTTTGCTTTCCTGCGTACGGTAGCTCAACACAAGCGAAGCGGGCAGACGGGGCGTGAAGGGAGCGACGATCAGACCGGTGCGGCCGCTGGGCTTCGATTTGAGATAGAATGCGCCGAAGATGGTATCGAGCCGGTCCTCGAGGAAGCTTCCCTGGACCTGGAATTCCTCGCTGAACTGGCTGAAATCCTGAAGATTCTCAGCCGTTGTCAGCCCCATCTCGGTGCCGTCGGTATCGGTCACGCTGTAGTGATAGGCGGTTCTGTAGCCCAGAATGTTCTTCAGCGTGATGTTGCCGAGATTGAGCGTGGTCGTGTTCGACAAGCCCTGGAGCTGAACATTCTGGAAGACGCGCGGAGCGGTGAAGTTCTTGCGGACGCCCGCGGCCTGTTGCCGCGCCAGCGCGAGATCGACGTCGCAGGAGGCCGAGGTACCGCAGTCGAAGAAGGTGTTGAAACCGGGAAAGCGCGGCGTGATCGTTCCGGGATACAGATGGGTGAGGACGGCAGCATCGCCCTGCCGTTCCCAGCGGATATTGTCATAGACCGTGGTGTTCTGAAAATCGCCGAGATCGATCAGCAGCGACACGCGGAACGAGGTGTCGTTGATGTCATTCAGATCCTGCCCGGTGACCTGGGATATCGTGTGCCCGTCGCGCTTGTTGCGCTGGCCGGCGACGCGGATCGCAACCTTGTCCTGGACGATCGGCACATTGAGCGCGCCTTCGACAACGATCGCGTTGTAATTGCCATAGCTGGCCGACAGATAGCCGCCGAGTTCGTGCGACGGCGCTGTGGGATAGACCAGCACCGCGCCGGAGGTCGAGTTGCGGCCGAACAGGGTACCCTGCGGTCCCTTCAGAACCTGGACCGAGGAAAGATCGTAGGTCGGGATGACGCTGGCCACATAAGGAAGCGGCACATCGGCGAAATAGGTAAGGACGGGCTGCGCGGCATCGCCGATATTCGAACGGCTCTGCGCACGGATCACGATCTGCGGGTTGGCGCTGCCGCCCGAGCGGCCATAGGTGAGGCCAGGCGTCGCCTGGGTCAGCTGATCGATCGAGGTGATCGAACGCTCGGCCAGCATCGAGCTGTCGAATGCCGTGACGGCGACCGGAACGCGTGACAGGGCTTCCTCGCGGCGGCGGGCCGTAACGACGATTTCCGCGGGTGCGCCGGTGTCGTCCTGTGCGGCCGGTGTGCCCGGGTCCGCAGCCGTCTGCCCGGCCGTTTGAGTCGGCGACGCCGCGCTGGTCACAGGCTCGCCTGCCACAGGTTCGTCCGCGGCGAAGGAAGGCGTGGAAATCAATGCGGCGATTGCACTCGCGGTCAGCAAGGCGCGCTTGGAAACAGGCTTCATATCCCCTCCCTCGGGTCCATCATGGCCGTATCTGGTCCGGCTCTTGAGTAACATACAGCATGTCGGTTCTTGGGCCATGCGGCGGACGGTTTCAGCACATTCCTGTTGATGAACCGTCAGGAATCGCTGTCGCTACTCGTCGGCCACGGTGGTTCGCCGCATGTCGCGACGGTAAAGATCCTCCCGAAACGCAGTGGCGCGGTGCATCGTGCAGCGGTTGTCCCACATCACCAGATCGCCATCGCGCCAGACATGGCGATGGACGAACGGCGCACTGGTCGCATGCGCGGTAAGCGCATCGAGCAGTGCGCGACTCTCACCTTCCGGCCAATCAACGATCCGTTCGGCATGCGAAGCCAGATAGAGGGCGTCGCGGCCCGAGGGATGACGCCGCACCAGCGGATGCTCCGCGCCCGGCAGGTTGCGTGCTTCTTCCTCGCTCAAGGCCGGCGCGCCTGCCAGGCGACGGGACCGGTCGAGCGAATGGTGGACGATAAGCGTTGCGATCCGGTCTCGGGTGGATTGGTCGAGCGCATCATAGGCAGCGCGCATATCCGCGAATTCGGTATCGCCGCCTTCGGGGGGAAGCGTGCGCGCCGCCAGGAATGTGTAGCGTCCCGGAGGATTTCGGAACGAACTGTCGGTATGCCACAGCCGGGCGGGCTTCTGGAGCAGCCTGCGCCGGTCGTCCGCCGCCAGCCTCTGCCCCGTCTCGTCGACATTCGAGATGTCGCTGAGTTCGTCCCGTTTCAGGCGGCGTTCGGTGTCCTTGCGATGAACGGTGATCGAACGCTGGAGCGGGCCGAACAGCCCACTGAACGCGATCTGCGCATCGTCATCCATCGCCTGCTGATCGCGAAAGACCAGCACGGCATGCGCGTCGATCGCCTGCTGCAGGACCGCAACCCGATCGCCGTGCAACGGTTGCGAAAGGTCGAGGTCCACCACCTCGCCGAAAAACTGGGGATGAAGCTGGTTGATTCTCATTTGGCACCCATTTCGATGATAATTTTCCCCGTTGCCGACCGTTCGGCCAGCGCCGCGAGCCCCTCGGCGGCGCGTTCGAGCGGCAGGCGCCGGGAAATATGCGGACGGATCGCTCCGGCAGCGTGCAGCGCGACAATTTCCGCCAGATATTCGTTCCGCCTGTCGGGGTTCCGGCGGGTGAAATCGCCATAGAAAACCCCGACGAACGATGCGCCCTTGAGCAGCAGCAGGTTGAGGGGAGGCGTGGGAATCCCCGCGGTGAAACCGACGATCAGATGTCGTCCTTGCCAACCGATGCTTCGCACAGCGGCTTCGCTGAGCGGGCCGCCGACGGGATCGAGGATCACGTCGATCGGTCCCTCGGCTTTCAGCGCGTCCGTGACCGCGCGCTGGCTGTCGCGGCCCGAAAGGTCCGCCGGATAGATAATCGTTGCGTCCGCACCCTGGTCGCGCGCGAGCGCCGCCTTTTCGGGCGAGGACGTAGCCGCGACGACGCGCGCGCCAAATGCCTTGCCAAGCTGGATCGCTGCGATGCCGACGCCGCCGGTCGCACCCAGTATGAGCAGCGTTTCTCCAGGACGAAGCGCTGCCCGGTCGCGCAGCGCATAATGGCTGGTCGCGAAGGTGACGATCAGGGCGGCGGCTTCATCGAACGGCATGCCGGCCGGGATTGCGATGCAATTTGCTTCGGGAACGATGAACTGGGTCGCAAGGCCGCCCCATGCTGCCGTGCCGATGACCCGATCCCCGACACGAAAGCGGGTAACGCCGCTGCCGACCGCCCGCACCACGCCTGCGACTTCCGACCCCGGCGCGAAGGGGCGTGGCGGGCGGATCTGGTAGAGGTCTTGGATGAGCAGGACGTCGGGATAGTTGAGCGCGGCGGCATGCACATCGATCAGCACTTCGCCAGGGCCGGGGGCGATGTCTGGCCGTTCCTCGAGCAAGAGCGTTTCCGGTCCCCCGGGGCGGTGACTGAGCAGCGTCCGCATCAAATACCGCCGCCCACCGCGATATCGGCGCCCGTGGTGTAGGAAGCGGCGTCGGATGCCAGGTACAAGGCGACACCGACGATCTCATCGGGCTGTCCGAACCGCTTCATCGGGATGCCTGCCTGCATCGCCGCGGTATTTACCCAGTGCCGCGAGATGTCGGTCGCGAACATACCCGGCGAGATCGTGTTGACGCGCACCATCGGGGCAAACTCGCGTGCGAGCCCCAGGGTCATCGCATTGAGCGCGGCCTTGGCGCCGGCATAGGGGATGATGCCGGGTTGCGGGTTCTTCGCGCCCAGCGACGAGACGTTGATGATCGAGCCGCCGCCGGCCTCGCGCATTCGCGTGCCGAGCAGCGCGGCGAGGCGGAACGGCCCCTTGAAGTTCACTGCGATGATCTTGTCGAACAGCGCTTCGCTGGTGGCCACGCTGCTCGGTTCGACCGGGGACATGCCCGCATTGTTGACGAGAATATCGATCCGTCCCCATTCGCTCCAGGCAGTGTCGGCGAGCGTCTCCATCTGCCCCCATTCACCGGCATGCACGGCGAGGGGGAGCGCGCGCCGGCCGAGCGCGCGGACCTCTGCCGCGACTGCCTGGCATGAGTCGAGCTTGCGGCTGGCGATGACGACGTCCGCCCCTTCGCGGGCGAAGGCGAGGACCATCTCGCGACCCATTCCGCGACTGCCGCCCGTGACAAGCGCAACCTTGCCTTGGAGACGGCCGGTCATGGTCTTGTGCCGCGGTTGCGAGGCATTGCGTGGTTCATCCAACTCTCCTTGGCTGGACAATCGTCCAGCCAACTGCCACCTGTCCATTGTCATGGACCAGCGATCACATATGCATTGGGCGAGGGGCCGCCTGTGAGCCTCGTGCGGCCCGTCACCCGGCAGGATCAGCGGCGCCTCACCCGCCGGCGCATCGCCGACGCTGCGCGCCAGTGTTTCTACGAGCATGGTGTCGCCGAGACCTCGATCGACCAGATTGCGCGGGCGGCGGGGGTCGGGCGGGCGACCCTCTACCTTCACTTCGCCAACAAGGACGCGATCCTGCGTGAGTTGCTCGCCGCCAATATGCGCGGCGTACGGCTGATCTTCCGCGAGTTGTGCGATGCACCGCTTGTCGACGTTGCCGCCGCCCGGCATTGGCTGAGCGAATATGTCGCTGCGCTCAAGCGGCATCGGGATGCGATGCCGCTGTTTCACCTCGGCCTGGCGAGCGATGCGGACGCGCGCGCCTTGTTGCGCGAGCACCGCGCCCTCCTGTCGACGGCGCTTGCCGAGCGGTTTCCGGCCCTGGCGACGTTCGACGCGCGCGATCGCGTGCGGCTTGCGCTCACGCTCGCCCGGATCGACCAGTTCGCCAGTGCCGCAGCGGAAGACGAAGCCGCGATCGATGTGGAAGCCGGGCTGGATCTGGTTTCGGAGGAGCTTGCCGCGCTGCTGGACGATCAGCCCGCATAGGCGGCGAGCGAACCGCCTTCCGACGCGAGCTTGAGCAATAGCGCTGCCGGCTCGACCCCCATGTGGCGAAGCCCGTCCACCACCCGGGTCAGCCCGATCGCGTCGGCATGGAACATGGGTCCGCCCGTCTGCGCGGGCCAGCCATAGCCGGTGATCCAGACCAGATCGATGTCGGACCCACGTAGCGCGATCCCTTCCTCCAGGATCTTTGCCCCCTCGTTGATCATCGGCAGCAACAGCCGGTCGAGGATTTCCCGGTCGGAAAGGGTGACTGATCCGGGAGCCACGCTTGCGAGACCGGCGATCACATCGAGTGCCGTCTGCGAAGGGCTGGGCGTCTTGTTCTCATAGTCATAATAGCCAGCGCCGCTCTTCTGTCCCTTGCGGCCAGCCGCGACGAGGCGGGATTTGACGCTGTCCGTGTCGCCCTCCCAGCCGATATCCAGTCCGGCAAGATCCAGCATCGCGAACGGCCCCATCGGAAAGCCGAACCCGGTCAGTATCCTGTCGATGTTCCAGGGCAGCACCCCCGCCAGCACCATCGCATCGGCATGGACCTGGCGCGCCGCCAGCATCCGGTTGCCGATAAATCCGAAACAGACGCCGGAGACAACCGCCGCCTTGCCCAGCTTCTTGGCCAGCGCCATCACGCTCGCGAGCACCGCTTCGCTGGTCTTTGCGGCTCGGACCACCTCGAGCAGCCGCATGACGTTGGCCGGCGAGAAGAAATGCATCCCGAGCACGCGCTCGGGCCCGGCCGCACCGGCGGCGATGGCGTCGACATCGAGGAACGAGGTATTGGTTGCGAGGATCGTGTCGGGCCGAACGATGGCGGACAGCGTGCCGAACAAGGCCTGCTTCGCCGCCAGATTCTCGAAGATCGCCTCGACCACCAGATCGGCGTCCGCGAGCGCCGACAGATCGAGCGTCGGGGTCAACGCCGCGATCTGCGCCTCCGCCTTATCTGCCGCGAGCTTGCCGCGCTCGACCCGCGATTGCAGCGTCGCCGTGATATGCGCCACACCCCGGTCCAGCGCTGCCTGCTGCGTCTCCACGACCGTCACCGCGAATCCAGCGGCGAGGAACGCCATCGCGATGCCGCTCCCCATCGTACCGGCGCCGACGATGCCGACCTTGGTGACGGGGATCAGCGGCAGGTCGGCGCGCAATCCGGGTATCTTCTGCGCGGCCCGCTCGGCCATGAAGACATGGCGGAGCGCGGCCGATTGCGGACCGGCCAGCAGTGTCTGGAATTCGGTACGCTCGATCGCGAGACCCTTCTCCCATGGACCCGCGACTGCCGCCTCGACGCAGCGGACGATCGCCTGCGGGGCGTCGAGACCGTTTAGTTGCTTTGCGTGCGATGTGCGGAACCGCTCGAACAGGTTGGCATCCTTGCGATCTGCAGCCACCTTGGCTTCGCAATCCCGGATCCGCTTGGGCGGCTCGCCCGCATCGACCAATTCCTTCGCAAAGGCGATCGCGTCTTCGCGCAACGCGCCTTCGGCCGCCAGCCGGTCGATCAGCCCGATGGTCAACGCTTCCTTCGCCCCGACCTGCCGTCCGCTGATCAGCAGGTCCAGCGCGGCCTCCGCGCCGGTGATGCGCGGGAGGCGCTGTGTACCGCCGCCGCCAGGCAGCAGGCCCAGATTGACTTCAGGCAGACCCATCCGCGCCGAGGGGACCGCGATGCGATAGTGAAAGGTCAGCGCAGTTTCCATGCCGCCACCAAGCGCCGTGCCATGCAGCGCCGCCACGGTCGGCTTGGGGCTGTTCTCGATACTGTCCTGCAGAGCAAAGAAATCGACCTTGGGCTGAACCTTGCCCAGCGATTTGAGGTCAGCGCCGGCAATGAAGGTACGGCCCGCGCAGATCAGCACGATCGCTTTCGCCGCATCATCGCTCAGCGCGGCCATCAGCGCGTCGTAAAGGCCGTCCATCAGGGCGGGAGACATTGCGTTGACGGGAGGAAAGTCCAGCGTGACGATGGCGACGCCGTCCTCGACGGTGAGCGAGGTGCCCTCATTGATTGCAGTCATTGCATGCTCCGTCATCGGCTGGGCTGGATCTGGTCGAACGGTACCGCCTTGTCGGGGCGATAATCCTGGGGAAGACCAAGCAGCCTTTCGGCGATGGTGTTGAGCAGCATTTCGTCCGCGCCGCCCGCGATGCGCAGCGTGGGAACGGTCAGCCAGCTATGCGCCCAGTCGTCCTTGGGAAAGGCATGCGGATCGAGTTCTGCGCCCATCGCACCCTTCAGGTCCATCGCGGCTGCCGACAGCCGCTGCCGCAAGCGCATCGACACCAGTTTGTGGATCGATCCTTCGGCCCCCGGCTCGGCTCCTTCCTGTAGCGCCATGAACGTCTTGGTGCGGATCGCGACCAGCGCGCGTTGCTGGCGGAACGCGTTGGCGATCTCCCGGCGGGTGCGTCCGTCCTCGATCGCGGGCTTGCCGTCGATCGTCGTTGCCTTGGCCAGCGAAACGAAGGAATCGAGCGCAGGGCCGAACCCGGCCTCGTCCGCGGCCGAATAGCGTTCGATCATCAGTGTATCGATCGCAACGCCAAAGCCGCCGCCGACCGGTCCGAGCCGCTGGCTGTCGGGAATGCGAACCTCGTCGAAGAACACCTCGTTCACATCCTCCTCGCCATTGGCGAGGCGAACGGGGCGAACGGCGATGCCCGGCGTCTTCATGTCGAGCCAGAAATAGGTCAGGCCCTTATGCTTCGCGACGGTCGGATCGGTGCGGGTGACGATCACGCCATAATCGGAATATTGCGCCCAGCTCGTCCACAATTTCTGTCCGTTGAGAACCCAGTCGTCGCCGTCGCGAACGGCGCGCAACCGGATGCCTGCAAGATCCGAACCCGCGGCGGGCTCGGAAAAGAGCTGGCACCAGATTTCCTCGCCCTTCAGCGCGGGATGCGCGAAACGCTGGCGCAGGTCTTCGGCGGCATATTTCAGCATGACCGGGATCGGCTGCCCGAGCGAGATGCCGAAATAGCTGGTGCCGAAATTGAACTTGGCCTCTTCCTCGGCGAAGATTGCCTGCTCAAGTTCGCTCAGGCCAGCCCCCCCATAGGGTTTCGGCCAGGAGATGCCGGCATAGCCTGCATCATATTTTGTGCGCTGCCAGCGACGGGCAAGGGCAAGGTCGTCGGCTTCGCTCAAGCCGCGGCGCGCTTCGACGCCGAACTCGGCGGCATGACCGGCAAGCCAGGTGCGAACCTGACTGCGAAAGGCGTTCAGATCGGACATTATGCGGCCTCCAGATAGCTGGCGATGCGGTCTTCCCAATAGGTTACGCCGCCCGCCTCCAGCGCGAGGCTGCGCGCACGGCGATAGTGGAGATGGGGCTCGGCCTCCCAGGTCACGCCGATCCCGCCATGGACCTGGGTCGTCGCTGCGGCGGCATAGTCATAGCCATGGATCGCGTTCAGCCGGGCTGCCGCAACATAGGCTTCTGCATCATCATCGCCATTTTCGAGCCGCACCGCCGCATCGAGTACCGACGCGCGCGCCAGTTCGTTCGCGACATAGATTTCCGAGATCGCGTGCTTCACCGCCTGGAACTTGCCGATCGCCTGGCCGAATGCCTGACGCTGATTGGCATAGTCCGCCGCCAGTTTCAGGCACGCTTCGATGCCGCCGACCGCCTCCGATGCCAGGTGCAGCGCGAACCGCGCGAGGCATTGCCGGGCGACCAGCGCTGCATCGTTCAACCCCAGCACCGTTGCGGCCGCGCCGTCGAACGACAAGGTGGCGAGGCAGCGGCTGTTGTCGATGCTGGGGATCGCAGCGCGGGTCACGCCCACGCTGTTGAGGTCGATCAGCGCAATTGCCGGGACGCCGCCCGCGTCGCGGCACAGGATCAGTGCGACATCGGCGACGGCGCCGCCCAGAACCGCGGCCTTCTCACCGGCAACGCGGCCATCGGGCCCGATTGTCACGTCAGGGGCCAGGGGGAGCGGCTCGTTTCCTTCGTTGAAGGCAAGGGCCACGATCTTCTGGCCGCTGGCAAGCGCGCCGAGCAATTCGGGCTGGTCGCCGAGCTTGAGCGCGTGCGCGGCGGCGAAGCCGGTCGCCAGAAACGGCGCGCCTGCCAGCACCCGCCCCGTTTCTTCGGCCACGATCATGGTCTCGACCAGCGAGAGCCCCAAACCGCCATCGGCCTCGGCGACATTCATGGCGGTCCAGCCCATGTCGCGCGCCGTTTGCCAATAGCCTTCATCATATTGGCCGCTGGTCTCGAGCAGCGCGCGCAACGTCGCCGGATCGGCCTTGCCGGACAGCGTGCGGCGTACTTCTTCGCGGATCTGGTTCTGCTCGTCGGAATAGAGATAGGGCATGGTCGTTCATCCACTCCTTTGCATCTGTCCCTGATCCATTGGGGGGCGGCGCGTAAAGGGCTGGCGCGCCCTCGCGCCAAGTATCCGATATGTGCTGCGCAACGCGTTGACCTTTGGACGTCCGGCGCGCCAAGCCCGTGGGGAAGGAGAAGGGCGATGTTTGCAGAGGGGTTGTTGCGGAATTCCCGCATCCTCGTCACCGGCGGGGGCAGCGGCCTGGGCAAGGAGATCGCGCGGTCCTGCGTCGCGCTCGGCGCAACCGTCTATCTGTGCGGCCGCCGTTCCTCGGTGCTGGAGGAAGCCGCCGCGGAGCTGGGGACGGGCGCGATCCCGATCGTGTGCGACATCAAGTCGTCCGAGGCGATCGAGGCGATGCTCGATACGATCTGGGCCAGCGGTCCGCTTACCGGACTCGTCAACAACGCCGCCGGAAATTTCCTTGCCCGGACCGAGGACCTGTCGATGCGCGGGTTCGATGCCATCGCCGACATCGTGTTCAAGGGCACGTTCCAGATGACGCAAGCGTGCGGCAAGCGATGGCTGGCCGGCGGAACCAAGGGATCGGTCGTGTCGATCCTGGCGACCTGGGTGTGGAACGGATCGCCCTTCGCGGTGCCCTCGGCCATGTCGAAGGCCGGGGTTCATGTCATGACGCAAAGCCTGGCGGTGGAATGGGGCGGGCGCGGCATCCGGCTCAATGCGATCTGCCCCGGCCCGTTCGAAACCGAAGGAGCCAGCGCGCGCCTCAATCCCACAGGCGACAGCCGCTTCGGCTGGAACCCGATGGGGCGCCACGGCACGCCGCAGGAACTGGGCAATCTGGCCATATTCCTGCTCGCGCCGGGCGCCGAGTTCATCAATGGGCAGACCATCGCGATCGACGGGGCCGCCTGGCAAGGCACGGGACAGAATTTCTCGGCATTGACCGAATGGAGCGACGCGCAATGGGCGGACGCCAAGGCCGCTGCCCGCGGGATCGATGCGCGCGACAAGGCCGCGCGCGGCTGATCACTCAGGCTGCCGGGCCATGCTCCGGATATCGGCCCAAGGTGCCAAGCAGCACCGCGGAGAGACCGGCTAGCGGAATGACGATCCACAGGAACAAGTCATAAGCGCCGGTGGCGTCGCGAATCGTTCCCGCGATCCACGGTCCCAGCCCGACGCCTGCGAGCAACGCGGACGTGATCCAGCCGAACAGGCTGCCGAAGCTGCGCATCCCGAAATAGCGCGTGGCGAGATAGATCACCGAATCATATTCGCCACCGATACACAGGCCGAGGAACGCGATCGCGACGATCGCCATCGGAACCGAGCCAGGAAAGGCGAGCAGCAGCGCTGCGGCGATGATCGGCAACGCAACGCTGATGGCGCCGACCGGCGGCCCGGGCAGCCGGTCCAGCATGAACCCCACCCCCAGCCGTCCGATGATCGAGAAGATGCCGGCGATCCCGGCGGCATAGGTCGCGTTCGCGCGGCTCAGCCCCATTTCCGACAGCAACGGCACGAGATGAAAGACAAAGCCGACGATCACGCCGGTAATGATGATCGCCGTAAGCAGGAGCTGCCAGAATTGCCGCGTGCGGACGCCTTCGCGCAGCGTGTACCCGGTGACGGCATCGGAAATCTTCTTGCCGCTGCCATCCCGTTCGAAGCGCGCGTCGTGGAAGAAGAACCAGAGCACGGGGACGACGACCAAGGCAAACCCGGTGCCTAGCGCAAGATATGCGCCGCGCCAGCCCATGCCGTCGATCAGCAACCGGGTAATCGTCGGCAGGCACGCCTGCGCGAGACCGGTGCCCGACAGCATGACCGCCAGCGCCAGCCCGCGCCCGGCCGAGAAATGCGACGAGACTGCGGTCGACCATATCGTCGGCTTCAGGAAGAGCGTGGCGACGCCGAACACGGCCCACAGCGCCCACCAGCTGTAGATCGAGGGACCCGCAAGCGACAGCGAGGCGGTGGTGGCACAGACCATGATCGTGCCGGGGATCGCCATCCGCCGCGCACCCCATCGGTCGATGAAGATCCCGAACAGGGGCGACAACACGACGCCAAGCAGCGCGGGCGCCATCAGCGCCGCCGATATGTCCGCGCGCGACCAGCCGAACTCCGCTTCGAGCGGGGCCACGAACACGCCGGTCGCATAGATCTGAACACTGCCCAGCGCGACACCGCAACAGGCTGCGACGACCAGCGCCCAGCCGGTTCGCCATTCAGCAAGCGTTTGACCGCGCGAGGGTTCAGGCGCTGACGGGTGATGCATCGATACGCTCCAGTTCGAGCCGGATTTCGGCATGACGGGCCGCGGTTAGCGGATAACGGAAGGCGACCCAGGCAGCCGCGAAGCACAAGAGGATCGGCAGGCCGATATAGAGGATCTGCAGGCCCGTCATTGCCGACGCGGCGTTGGCGGCGCCGGGCGCGGGGTCGAATGCGAACAGCGACAGCGCCCAGAACATCAGGCCGACGGACACGGCCTGGCCGATCTTCCAGACCCCGATCAGCAGCGCGTAGAGCAACCCGGTCCGTTCCTGACGCGTACGAAGCCGCTCCTCGTCGCTGACATCGGCGATCATCGCGCGGGGCAGCAACGACGAGCCGCCATAGGCGATGCCGACGACGCCCTGAGCCAGCAGCAGCAGGACAAGCTGTCCGGCCGGCACCGCCCAGATCGCCGCCTGACCGGCCGCATAGACCAGCGCGGCGACGGCCAGCGCACTATGCTTGCCGATCGCAATGGCCAGCCGCGACCAGAGCGGCGTCAAGGCCATGCCGGCGATGGCATGAACGATGAACAACAGGCCCAGATCGGCCGCGTCCAGCCCCTTGGTCCGCGTGAAGTAGAACAGCGCCAGCGTCGATGTCGCGCCGCCGGTAATGCCGAGCAATGCCTCGCAGGCAAGCAGGCGCTGAACGGTGCGGTTGCGCATCATCTCGAAATAGTCGCGCATTCCGCCACCCTGGCGTTCGGCCACTACGGGACGTTCGCGGACCAGCGCCAGCGTGATGGTGACCATGACGGGCGCAAGAATGATCACCAGCCAGGCCATCGCCGCCATGCTTGCCGCCTGCCCGGTGATGCCGGCCATGCCGACAAGCTTGGGCATGAGCATCGCACCGATCATGCCGATCGAGAAGGCGATCTGCCACCAGCCATAGATGCGGGAGCGTTCATGATAGTCTGGCGAGACATTGGCGGCGAGGGCGAGCTGCGCCAGCGTCATGATCGACCACCCGGCATAGGCCATCAGCAACCAGCCGGTGAGGTAGAGCGGACCCACACCCGGTCGCGCCATGAACAACATGCCCATTGAGAGCATGATGATGGGCGCGGCGATGGCCAGCCACGGGCGATAGCGCCCGAACCGGGTCTTCACCCGGTCCATCACCCCGCCGATAAACGGATCGAACCCGATATCGAGCAGGCGGACGACCATGAACACCGTGCCGACCATCGCGAGGTCCAGCCCGAGCGTCCCGGAATAATAAGCAGGGAGATAGACGACCAAAGGAAGGCTGAGCGCTGCCAGCGGAATGCTGGGTCCGGCAAGCGCGAGCATCACATGGCGGGGCAAATGTTTGGGCGTTTCAGTCATAGGATCGCCTGCGCGCGCGCATCGGACTCGAACCGCGCGATGAAGTTTTGGGGGTAGGGGATTGCCGGTGCCGAGACCGTATCGAGCGCGGTGCGCTCGGCGGCGGTCAGCTCCAGATCGGCGGCGGCGAGGTTGGCGTCGAACTGTGCTTCAGAACTGAACCCGATGATGGCGGTTGCGACGGCGGGCCGCTCCAGCACCCAGGCAAGCGCAACCGCAGCAACCGGAACCCCACGCGCATCGGCGATCTGCTTCAGCGCATCGACGATGCGGTGACCCTGCTCCCGGTCGAAGGGCAGCAGGTCCATCGAAGCCAGCCGGCCATTCTGTCCCCCGGGATCATCGCGCGTGTATTTGCCGGAGAGGAATCCGCTCGATAGCGGACTCCACACCATCGTCCCGATCCCCGCGTCCAGCGCGAGCGGCACATATTCCTGCTCGATGTCGCGGGCGACGAGTGAATAATACATCTGCCCGGTCACGAACCGGGCCAGCCCGTTCGCCTGCTGCATCGCGATCGCCTTGGCGGCGAGCCAGGCCGGCCAGTTGGAGAAGCCGATATAGCGCGCCTTGCCCGCGCGAACCACGGCATCGAGCGCGGTGAGCGTCTCGTGCAGCGGGGTCAGCGGATCGGGGCGGTGGCAGATAAAGACGTCGATCCAGTCGGTCCCGATGCGCGACAGACTGGCATCGATCGATCCATGGATATGCCGGGCGGAGAGGCCGGCATTCTGCAGGCCCTGATCCATCCTCATGCCGACCTTGGTCGCGATCACCGCTTCGCCGCGCCGCTTGCCGAGCGCCCGCCCGAACAGCGTCTCTGACTCGCCTCGATGATAGACGTCGGCGGTGTCGAAGAAATTGAGTCCGGAGTCGAGTGCGCGATTGACGAGCGTTGTGCACGCGCGCTCGTCGATCGCGGCCAAAGGCCCCTTCCACGCGGCGCCGAGGGTCATCGTCCCGAAGGCGAGCTTTGAAACCAGCAGCCCGCTGTCGCCGAGCCTTGAATAACGCATCCGCTTCTCCCGATCGGGAGAGTGGGCGCGCATGCCGGCAAAGCCAAGCCGAGGCACCATGCGAACAGATAGGCGATGAATCGCGGCCGCCGGTGGCGGGGGAAGTGCTTTTGGTCCTAGCTGCGGCCGAGACGAGACGTCCGAGAAGCGCGCGGGAGAGAGAAAGCGATGAACGGCCCTGTCCGGCCACTGCCCGCGGTCGATGGCGACAACCGGCCTTTCTGGACCGGCGGTCGCGATGGGCTGCTGATGATCGCGCGTTGCGCCGATTGCGGCTATCATGTGCATCCACCGACGCGCTTCTGCCCGGCTTGCGAAAGCCTTGCCGTCGCGCCGCAGGCCGTGTCGGGACGCGGGCGGGTCTATAGCTTCACCGTCAACTACAAGGCCTGGGTACCGGACTTGCCGGTGCCCTATGTGCTGGCGCTGGTCGAACTTGACGAGCAGACGGGTCTGCGGTTGCCGGCGAATATCGTCGGTTGCGATCCGGACGATGTCGAGATCGGGATGGCGGTCTCGGTACGGTTCGAGGCGGTCGAAGATCTCCATGTGCCGCTGTTCGGACCTGCAGCATGAGCAGTTACGGCGAAAAGGAATGCGCGATCACCGGGATCGGCATGTCCGAAGTATCGCGCGGCGCCAGCAAGACACCGCTCGGCCTGACGATCGACGCCTGCATGGAAGCGATCGAGGATGCGGGGCTGACGCGCGCCGACATCGATGGCGTGTCGAGCTATCCCGGTGGCGACAATAATGCTTCGGGCTTTTCGCCGGTCGGCGTGCCCGCATTGATGGATGCGCTTCGGATCGAGCCTAACTGGTATTCGGGCGGCGGTGAAACGCCGGGACAGCTGGGCGCGGTATTCAACGCCATCGGCGCCATCTCGGCGGGGCTTTGCAACCATGTCCTCGTATTCCGCACCGTCTATGAAGCCTCGGCGCGCAAGGGCGGGACCTTTGCCAACGCCTTGTTCAAGGGGCGTGAGCGCGCCCATGGCCAGCTTGCCGAATGGGCGCCCTATTGGGCACTCTCGGCGGCGGTACAGCAATCGCTCTATTTTCAGCGCTTCATCCACGATTATGGCGCGCGGCCCGATCAGGTCGGCTGGATCGCGGTCAACAACCGGCGCAACGCGGCGCGCAATCCCAAGGCGGTGTATCGCGACCCGATCACGATCGGCGACTACCTGGCATCCCCGCTCATATGCACGCCGCTGCACCTCTATGATTGCGACGTGCCGTGCGATGGCGCGGTGGCGCTGATCGTATCGCGCCGCGAGATTGCGCGCGATCTGCGCAACCCGGTGCTGCGCATCGAGGCGGTCGGATCGGCGCTCCATCGCCGCTACAGCTGGTCGCAGATCGAGACGCCCGCGACGCAGGCGACCCAGTCGGTGGCGAAGATGATGTGGTCGCGCACCGATCTCACGCCTGCCGATCTGGACATGGCGCAGCTCTATGACGGCTTCACCTACCATACGCTGGCCTGGCTCGGGTCGATGGGAATTTGCGACCACGCCGACGCCGCCGCCTTCGTCGAGGGCGGCAAGCGGATCGCGATCGAGGGTGAGATGCCGATCAACACCGGGGGAGGTCAGCTCTCGGCCGGGCGCCTGCATGCTTATGGTCAGTTGCACGAGGCCTGTACCCAGTTGTGGGAGCGCGGGGGGGCGCGGCAAGTGCCCGGCGATGTCAGGGTGAGCGTGAACTGCACGGCCGGTGGCCCCCTGGCGGGCTGCATGCTGCTGGTGCGGGAGTAGGCGATGCGGGTCGGATTCATCGGCCTGGGCGATCAGGGCGGCCCGATGGCGCGCATGATCGTGGATGCGGGCTTTCCCGTCACTCTTTGGGCACGGCGTGCGTCCGCGATCGAGCGGTTCGTGGCGCGCGGGGCAGGGGTTGCGGCAGATCCTGCGGCGCTGGCGTCAGCCTGCGAACTGGTCTGCCTGTGCGTGACCGGGGATGCCGATGTGCGTGAACTGCTGATCGATCGTGGCATGATCGCAGCTCTGCGCAAGCGAAGCCTGGTCGCGATCCATTCGACCATCAACCCGAAAACCTGCGTCGAGCTGGCGCGAATGGTTTCCGCCCGGGGTGCCACCTTGCTCGATATGCCGGTGTCGGGATCAGGCCATGCCGCACTCGCGCGCAAATTGCTGGTGATGACGGGAGGCGATGCCGGCGCGATCGCACGGACGATGCCGGTGCTCGAGAGCTACGCCGGAACGATCATCCGCATGGGGGATGTCGGTGCCGCGATGAATGCGAAGCTGGTCAACAACCTGATGGCCGTGGTCAATATCGGCCAGGCATTCCACGCGCTCGCGCTCGGCCGGAAGGTGGGAGTCGAGCCCGCGGCGCTGCGCCAGGCGCTGATGGTGGGAACCGGGCGCAGCTTTGCCATCGATCTGATCGCGCGGCTGCATGTGCCAAAGCGCGCGCATCATGTGCGAGGGGTATTGGTGAAGGATGTCGACCTGGCGATCGAGGCCATGCCGGCGGGCGAACGCGCCTATTGGCGGCCGCTGGCTCAGGCCGGGCTGGATGCACTCGAACAACTGATCTCCGGCGGGGTGACGCTGCTGCCGGTGAAGGAGGAGGAACATGGCGAATATGTCGTCTATGGCACGGCCTGACAGGGCCGCTGCGCGCGCTGAATTCTATGCGCCCGAAATCGCCTTCGACCGCCCCGTGCCCAAGGTGCCGGCCGCGGCGTTCCGCGCGGAGCGCGATCGCGCGTTCGCCGCCGATGCAGCGACCGTTTCGATCCCGTGCGACCTGTCCGAGCAGCTGGGCAGCCCCTGGCCCGCGACCACGCCGACCATGCTCGCCCGTTATGTCGTGATCCGTGCGGGCGAGACGCTGCAGCATCAGCACTGCTCGACCGGCGAGGTCTTCTACGTCATGCGCGGCGCGGGAGAGACGGTGTGCCGGGCCGAATCATTTGCGTGGAAGCGCGGCGATGCATTCTGCCTGCCCGGCGGTGAGCCGGTCGAGCATCTGGCAATGCAGGATGCGATCCTGCTGCAGGTGACCAACGAGCCCGAGCTCGCCTATCTGCGGGCCGCGCCGGGCGGCGCCGCGATCGAGCCGACGCTGTTTCCCGGCGAGATCGCCGCACAGCATCTCCACAACGTCCATGGCCGCAACAGCGAACAGCGTGCGGCGGGCAAGTCCGTCGTGTTCCTCACCGCGATGATGGCGAGTCGCCGTGTCACCACGCCGACCCTGCTCTCCGCGCTCAACACACTGGAGCCCGGCGGCGACCAGCGGCCGCATCGTCACAGCTCGGTTGCCCTGACGCTGAGCATCCAGGGCGAGGGCGTCTATTCGATGGTCGATGGCGAGCGCATCGACTGGGCGCCCGATACGCTGTTCGTCACTCCGCCCGGCGCGGTGCATTCGCACCACAACCGGGGAGACAAGATGATGCTGAGCTATGTCGTGCAGGATACCGGCCTTCACAGCCAGCTGCGTACCACCAACTTCGCATGGACGGAGTGACACGATGCCGGTGATCGCCCCGTTGCCGATGGAAGAGATCGATGCCGAGAGCCGCGCGCGGATCGCCGCCGGTCGGGCGACGGGCATGTACAGCCAGACGCTACCGCTTCAGGTCATGGCGCGTGCGCCCGCCGCGTTGCGCGCGATGGACGAGGGGTACAAGGCGATGTTCCGCCGGTCGCTGCTGGATGACCGGCTACGCGAGCTGCTTCGCATCCGCAGCGCCCAGCTCAACGGATGCAGACCCTGCTCGCAATCGCGCAAGGAGACGGACGTTGCCGAAAGCGACGTCGCGTGCCTGATCGATCCCGACGCCGGCAGCTATTCGCGGCGTGAACGTCTCGCGCTCCAGTTCCTGGTGCGTCTGTGTACCGAACCCGATGCGATCACGCCGGCGACCTATGTCGAATTGGCCGAGGCGTTTTCGGTCGCGGAGATTGTCGAGCTGGGCTGGACCTGCGCACAGACGATGGCGGGGCATCGATTCATGCACACACTGGATCTGCTGGGTGACGGCGAGGCCGTTCTTGGATGATGCGCCGCTCGGCGCCGCTTGCCGCGGATGCGGACGCAGCATGGCGGCGACGCGGTGAACGAAGAAGCTGATGGCGCCAGAAAGGACAGCGGCGCCTTCCAGCCGCTCGTCCATCGTAATTTTCGCGAGATATGGCTCGCGAGCCTGATGTCGAACCTGGCGCTGCTGATCACCGGCGTCGGTGCGGCCTGGGCGATGACGCTGCTGACGGACAGCGCGCAGATGGTGGCGCTGGTCCAGTCCGCGCTGATGCTGCCGTTTCTGTTCCTGGCAATGCCGGCGGGCGCGATCGCCGACAGCTATGACCGGCGCAGGGTGGCCATCCTTGCGATGGGCGGCGCCGCCTTGTCCAACCTGCTGCTCCTTGGCGTGGCCCTATCGGGCCTGCTCACGCCCTGGCTGTTGCTGGCGCTGTGTTTTCTGGTCGGCATCTTCAACACCATGTTCACGCCCTCCTGGCAGTCGGCAGTCTCCGAACAGGTGCCGGCCGAGGACCTGCCGCGCGCGGTCGCCCTCAACGCGATCAGCTTCAACATCGCGCGCAGCTTCGGGCCGGCGCTGGGCGGCGCGATCGTCGCCGCCATCGGCGCGGCAGCTGCATTCGCGGCATCGGTGCTACTCTACGTGCCGATGATCACTGCCTTCTGGCGCTGGCGCCGCGTGCCGGACACGCCGCGCCTGCCGCCGGAGCGTGTGGGCGGAGCGATCGTCTCGGGGATCCAGTATATTGGACATTCGGGGGCGATGCGCGCGGTGATCGTGCGCAGTTTTCTCTATTGCGCAGGGGCGTCGTCGGTCGCGGGATTGCTCCCGTTGGTCTCGAAGCTCCATCTGCAGGGCGGCCCGCTCGTCTTTGGCCTGCTGCTCGCCTGCTATGGCGGCGGTGCAGTGATCGGTGGCGTGTTCCTGCAGCGGCTGCGCAGCATGCTCGGACACAGCCCGACCGAGAATGGCGTTGCCCTGACGGCGGCGGCGATCATTGCCCTGGCCTTTGCCGGGTCGCTTTGGCTAGCCGCGCCGATCCTGATCTTCCTGGGGGCCGTCTGGACGCAGGCACTGACCACGCTGAATGTCGCGGTTCAGACGGGCGCGCCGCGCTGGGTCTCGGGACGGGCGCTCGCAGGCTTTCAGGCGACGGCGGCGGGAGGTTTCGCGCTCGGCAGCTGGGTGTGGGGCTATGTCGTGGAGGAATCGTCGCTGACGGCGGCGATGATCGCATCGGGTGTCGCGTTGATGGCCTTCTCGATTGCCGGGCGCTTGATGAAATCGCCTGCGGATATCCCTAATCCTGCCGCCGCCCGATACGATCCGGCCGACCCCGAGATCGACCTCGCGCTAACCGGGCGCAGCGGCCCGATCGCCATCCAGGTCGTGCATATCGTGCCCGAAGAAGATGCGCGCGGCTTCTATGACATCATGCTGGAAATCCGTCGCATCCGTCGCCGCAACGGGGCCAGCGCCTGGTCGCTTGCGCGCGATATTGCAGACGCGCGCCGCTGGATCGAACGATTCCACTGTCCGACCTGGCATGACTATCTTCGCCATCGCACCCGCCTGACCGCCGAGGAGCTCGGGCTCCTGAGCGTTATCGCCGAACGCTATGGCGAGAATGGTCAGCTTCGTATGACCAGGCTCCTCGAGCGGCCGGTCGGGTCGGTGCGTTGGCAGGCGGACACGCCTGATCGGGGCGAGCTTCCCGCCACGCTTGCCCCCTGAGGACGATCAGCCGCTCCGCGTGAAGTCCGGCGGCCGTTTCTCGAGAAAGGCGCTGACTGCCTCGCGAAAATCGCCCGAACCGCCGCACAGCAATTGGGTCCGCGCTTCCAGCGCAATGGCGGCCTGCATCGAAGCGGTTTCCAGGTTGCGGCGGACGACGTCCTTGGTCATCGCAACGCCAAAGGGCGCGTTCGCGGCGATCAGGCGGGCCGTTTCGAGCGCGGTATCGAGCAACACATCGTCCGCCACGGTCCGCACGACATAGCCGATCCGCTCGGCTTCCTCGGCATCGAATTTTCGGCCGGTCAGCATCAGCTCGAATGCGCGCGACAGCCCGATCAGGCGCGGCAACAGCCAGGAAATTCCGCACTCGCCAGCCGAGAGGCCCAGGCGGGCATTGGCGATGGAAAAATGGGCCGAGCGCCCGGCGATGCGAATATCGGCGGCAAGCGTGAAGGCGAAGCCGCCGCCCGCCGCCGCGCCGTTGACTGCGGCGATCACCGGCTGGCGCAGATTGGCGATGCGCTCCATCAGCCTGGCGAGGCGAAGCTGCGAAGCCAGCGACTCTTCGGGTCCTGCGCTTTCCACGAAATCGCTCTTGAGGTCAGCGCCGGCGCAAAAGGCGCGGCCGGCACCGGTCAGGATCAGGACCCGGGCCTCGCGATCCGCGTCCAGCCGGTCGAACAGCGCCTCGAACGACGCGATCAGGTTGCGGTCGATCGCATTCATGCGCGCCGGGCGATTGATCGTGGCGATGACGATGCCGCCGTCGTGCCTGTCGATCTGCAGTTCGTTCATCTGGCCCTCACTGGAAATGGGAGCCGCCATCGACATTGGTGTTGGCGCCGGTCATGAAGGTGGAGATGCGCGAGGCGGCGAGCAGGATGGCGGGCGCGATCTCGTCGGGATGTGCCACGCGGCCGAGGTCGGTGCTGCTGCCGAACCGCGACTTGAGCCATTGGCCCGATGCGGCGAGGTCGTCGGGATCGACACGACCCTCCGACCCCGAACTAACATAGGCACGCAGATTGGCCGACATGACCGGGCCGGGCGAGATGATGTTGACCAGAATCCCCTCGCCAGCCAGCTCGAGTGCCATGTTCTTGCTGATCGAAACCAGCGCGGCCTTGGCGGCGGTATAGTCCGCCAGCCCGCGCGAATGATGCTGGGTCGACATCGCGGACAGGTTGACCACCCGCGCCCAGGGCGCCGCGCGCAGCAAGGGCAGGGCGGCGCGAACGCACCGCATCGCGCCGAGCGCGCCGATGCTGAACGAGTCGATCCACCGGGCGTCATCGATTTCGTGCCATGGCTGGCCGCAGGTCTGCGGTCCGGCGGCGTTAACCAGCGCGTTGAGATGCGGCCAATGTGCCGCGATGGTCGCAAATGCGGCATCGACCGATGCGGTGTCGCCGATATCGGCAACCGCGGTCAGCACGTCGGCACTGCCCAGCTTGCGCAGCGCGCTGGCGGTTTCGCCGAGGCGGCCGGCGTCGCGCCCGATCACGGCAATTTTCGCGCCCTCGCGCGCGAAGGCTTCCGCCGCCGCCCGGCCCATCCCTGCGCTGCCGCCGGAAACGCAGACACAGGCGTCACCCAAGCCGAGATCCATATCTAATCTCCCAATGTCCAGAGCAGCTTGACCCGGCGATGCGCGATCCGCCAGCCGGCCGCTTCCCGGACAAAGCGATCGACATAGCTTCCTTCCTGGATCACCTGGCCGGCGCGCATCACGAAGAAATAGGTCCAGCCCTGCGCGTTGCCCGCGTCCGTGAACTCGACCCGGCTCGTCGTCAGATGATGGCGCGATCCGCGCAGATCGATCCCGTCCGACCCGGTCGCGGCGACGCCGGACAGAAATCCCGCGATCGCCTGTTGTCCGCGATGGATCGCATTGGGAATCTCCAACACTCCATCCTCGGCAAACACCGCCACCACCTCGTCGATTTTCCCGCGATCGCCAGCGCTGTTGTAAACGCTTTGAAGATGCCGGATCTTCGCGCGCGCCTGTGCCTGCTCGGACTCGTTCATGACGCAAGCTGCCAGTTGCCGGTCTCGGAGCGATGCCATCCGCCGGCCGCCGTGATGCCACCGTCCACCGGGATGGTGGCCCCGGTCACCCAGGACGCCGCCGGGGAAGCAAGGAAGGCGATGACCGATCCTGCTTCATGGATCGTCGCCATTCGGCCCAGCGGCACATGACGATCGCGCGCCGCGATCCTGGCTGGATCGGTGGGCATGTGCGGGCGCAGGCCGGGCGTATCGATCAGGTCCGGCGCGATGCAGTTCACCCGAATCGCCCGCGGGGCAAGCTCCAGCGCCATCGTCTTGGTGAACTCGACCATCGCCGCCTTGCAGGCAGCATAGACGCTGAACCCTGGCGCCGCCCGCAACGCTTCGGTGCTGGCGACATTCACGATCGCGCCCCCGTTCGCCATCACCCGCGCCGCTGACTGGGTCGCGGCCAGCATGGAGGTGAAGTTGAGATCGGTGACCCGCTGCCAATTGCCCTCATTCTGATCGAGAAAGGCGCGCGGGCGCACACCGCCTGCATTGTTGACCAGAATGTCGATCCGCCCGAACTCGGCCGCTGCGAAATCCACCAGCGCGCGCGCCTGATCGGCCTGCATCATGTCGGCAGGCCGGAAGGCTGCGCGGCGGCCGATCGCTTCGATCGCTGCCGCGACGCGCGCGCCGTTGTGGGCATCGATATCGCCGAGCACGATGTCGGCGCCCATGCCCGCCAAAGCGAGCGCTGCGCCCTCTCCGATTCCGTTCGCGCCTGCGGTCACGACCGCGACCTTCCCTTGGAGCTGCACTATTCTCTCCTGTCGCTGCGATCCCGACCCAAGGCTTCGGAACCGTCCGGCGCAACCCGCAAGCACATCGCATCACGGATGCGATGGAACATGAGGTTTGCTGGACACTTGTCTAGTCAGATGTCTAGCGAGGTGCGAACGGAGAGGAATCGGATGAGCGATCTATTCACGCCCGCGCAATTCGAAGCGCTCGACGCGTGGTTGACGGCCAATGTTCCCGCGCTGGGCGATGGCGTGCTGACAGCGAGTTTCGTGACCGGCGGCACCAGCAATATCGTTGTCCGGCTGAGCCGCGGCGATATCGCTGTCGTGCTGCGCAAAGCGCCCCAGCAGGCGCCCCCCGCCAGCGCGAAGGCGATCCAGCGCGAAGCGACCGTGCTGAAGGCGCTGGGCGGGTCGCGGGTCCCGCACCCCCGCTTTCACGGCTATTGCGAGGACGCCTCGATCGCAGGCGGTCCATTCTACATCATGGATCTGGTTGATGGTTGGGCCGCCGATCTCAGCCCGGTCGATAACCAGATGCGCTTCAATGCCGCCTTTACCGGCCCCGATCTGCATTATCTCGCGCATGCCATGATTGACGGCATCGTCGAGATGGCCAACCTCGACTATGTCGCGGCCGGACTGCAGGGCTATGGCAAACCCGACAAGTTCCTGGAACGCCAGGTGGAGCGGTGGCGCAGCCAGCTCGCAAGCTATCCCGACCGTTATCCGGGCTTCGAAAGCCGCCAGTTGCCGGGCCTCGACTATGTCGCCGACTGGCTGAGCGCGAATGTGCCGACGACCGGCCGGCCCGGCCTGATGCATGGCGACTATGCGATGAACAATGTGCTGTTCGCCAATCGCCCGCCTGCGCGGCTCGCGGCGATCATCGACTGGGAAACCTCGACCATCGGCGATCCGATGATGGATCTTGCCGCCTATTGCGGACAATTGCGCCGCGGCAACGGACCGCAGCCGGCCAGTCCCTATCTCGATCCCGTCCGGTTTCCCTGGTTCGAGGACGCAGTCGATTATTTCGCGGAGCGCACCGGGCGCGACGTGTCCGCCATCGACTATTACCAGATCCTCGCCAAATACCGGATGGCCTGCATCATTGAATACAAAGTCGCCGAGGCAGCGATCGGCCTCGCGGCGCCCGAAAAGGGCCGGCGTTTCGACGGACTTGTCCGCGGCTTGCTGTCCGAAGCCGAAAGCATCGCCCGCGCCAGGGGCTGACACCTTATCTCCAGGAGACTAGCCATGGATTTCACCGTCGACGCCGAGTTCCAGAAGAAGCTCGACTGGATGAAGGACTTTGTCGAGAACAAGGTCCGGCCGCTCGAATTCATCTATGATTACGACAAGGATGCCGCCTACGACATCGAGAACAAGCCGCTTCGCAAGGTCATCAAACGCCTCCAGCAGGAGGTGAAGGACAATGGCATGTGGGCTGCCCATCTGCCCGAACATCTGGGCGGAAGCGGCTGCGGCGCGGTCAAGCTCACCTATATGAACGAGATGTTCGGCACCTCCGCCTTCGGCCCGGTGGTGTTCGGGTGCCAGGGGCCGGACACCGGCAACAGCGAGATCCTCGCAATGTTCGGTACCGAGGAGCAGAAAGCGCAATATCTGCAGCCGCTGCTCGACGGAGACATTTTTTCGACCTTTGCGATGACCGAGCCCCAGGGCGGGTCGGACCCGACCAATTTGCGCTGCGTCGCGGTCCGCGATGGCGACGACTGGGTGATCACCGGAGACAAATGGTTCGCATCCAATGCCAACCATGCCAGCTTCATGATCGTGATGGCCGCCACCGATCCGACGGCACCGCCGCATAGCCGTGCGACGATGTTCATCGTACCGACCGACGCGCCGGGCTTCGAGATCGTCCGCAACATCGGCTTCTGGACGGACAGCCCCAATTCGGGCGGCCACCCCTGGATCCGCTTCAACGGGGTACGCGTGCCGGACAGCGCCCGGCTTGGACCGGTGGGCGAAGGGTTCAAGGTCGCGCAATCGCGGCTGGGCGGGGGGCGGCTGCATCACGCCCAGCGCACGATCGGGCTGGTCAAGCATTTGATCGACATGATGGCCGAGCGCGCGGTCAGCCGCATGTCGGGCGGGGAACCGATCGGCAACAAGCAGGCCGTGCAGGCGATGATCGCCGAAAGCTATATCGAATATATGCAGTTCCGTCTGCTTGTCCTCTACACCGCCTGGATGTTCGACCAGCAGCAGGAACATGGCCGCGAGGGCCGCAAGATGATCAGCGCGATCAAGGCTGCGATGGCGAAGATCGCGCAAGACGTGACGATCCGAGCGGTGCATCTGCATGGCTCGCACGGCCTGTCGAACATCATGCATTTCGGCGAGTATCTCGCGGTGGCGCTGCACGAGGGAGCGGCGGACGGCGTGACCGAGCTCCATCTCGGCGCCGTCGCCAAGCAAGTGCTGCGCGACTATAAGCCGCGCGAAGGCAGCAACTTGCCGAGCGAGACGACGTTCCTCAAAAAGGCCTGGGCGGAAAAGCAGCTCAAGCCGATCCTCGATGAGCTTGGCCTCACCTTCGACGATGGCCGCGCAGACATCGAGAAGAACCTGCCGGTCGAGAAATATAATCTGAAGCCGGTATCGGCCTGATGGATCTCTCGATCGGATCGCTGTTCACGGTCGCGGGCAAGACCGCGATCGTGACCGGCGGGTCGAGCGGGGTGGGACGGATGATCGCGTCCGCGCTCGCCGCCAATGGCGCGCGGACCTGTATCGTTGGCCGCAAGCGGGCTGCGCTTGAGGCGGTAGCGGGCGAGATCGGCTGCGATTTCATCGTCGCCGATCTGTCGCTCCCCGATGCGATCGCCCGGCTCGCAGGCGAGATCGCCGCGCGCGAGACCGCCATCGACATCCTCGTCAACAATGCGGGAACGACCTGGGGGGCGCCCTTCCCGGCATTTCCGCTGGAGGGGTTCGACAAGGTGTTCGCGCTCAACGTCCGCACGCCGTTCCTGCTGACACAGGCGCTGTTGCCGCTGCTCGAGGCTGGCGCGAGCACCAAGGATTTCTCGCGCGTCATCAATATCAGCTCGGTGGGCGCGCGGATGATCGGCGAGGATGGCGGGTCGGTTGCCTACGGCCCGTCCAAGGCCGCGGTCGAACAGATGACACGCGTGATGGCACGTCAGCTCGGCAGGCACCGGATCACCGTCAACGCCATCGCGCCCGGCTGGTTTCCGTCCCGGATGAATGCACCGCTCGGCGATCAGGCGGCGGAGGACTGGATTTCGCGGACACCAGCCGGACGCCTCGGCACCGTGCGGGATATGGGCGGGCTAGCGCTGTTCCTGTGTTCGCCGGCCGGGGCCTATGTGAGCGGGCAAGTCATCGATATCGATGGAGGCCGCTCGCTCTAGGCGTTGCGGGCCTTTGTGGCGATCGCCTCGCGGTCGAGCGATTCCTTGCGGAACGACTGGTTGGCATCGCGCGATCTGCGATGCTCATTGTCGATCGCATCGGCATAGGTGAGTCCGAAATTCTCGTCGATCAGCGCGTTGTAGCGGCGGATGACGGATGGGTCGTTTGCTGCGATATCGTCGGCCAGCTTGAGCGCGGCTTGCATCAATTCCGCCGGTTCGACGACGCGGTTGACCAGCCCCCAACGCTCCGCCGTTTCGGCATCGATGGCATTGCCGCCGAGCGACATTTCCTTAGCGCGTCCGATGCCCACAAGGCGAGAGAGCAATGCGCTCATTCTCCCCCCCGGAATGACGCCCACGCGCGTATGGGTATCCGCGAATTTGGCGCCGCGCGCGGCGATGCGGATATCGCAGCACATAGCCAGCTCAAGCCCGCCCGTAATCGCAAAGCCATTGATCGCGCCGATCACCGGGCCACCGAATGCCGCCATGCCGAAGCGGCGATGGCCCGCACCCTGGTCGTCGTCCGGTGCTTGCAGCCCCGACTCGCCGCTCGACAATTCCTTGAGGTCCATTCCCGCGCAAAAGGCACGTCCCTTGCCGGTCAGGATCGCGACCCGTGTCGCGTCGGGAAGACCGGCAAAGGCGGCTGCAAGCTGCGCGGACAGGGCGCGCGACATCGCGTTCAACGCGTCAGGCCGATTGAGCGTGACGATCGCGATCGGCCCGCGATGTTCGACGAGGACGACAGGTTCTTCCATCATTCAGGCTCCAGCAAATGGGTGCGGATCGCGTTGATTTCGGCATCGCCAAGACCAAGCCACCCGAAATAGCCGGCGAGATCGCCATGGGTCTCCTCGATCGCGGCAAACATCGCGTCGAGATAGGCGGCATCGACGGTCAGCATCGGCTCCCACACCGCAGGATCGACGTCGGGGCGCGCAACATGGTTGTGGAAGCGGTGGCGGCCCGCATCGAGATAGACGTTACTCAGCAGATAGTCCGCCATGATGTCCGCGCGGGCGACGCCCAGCAGATCCAGCATGAGCGCAGCCAGCGCGCCGGTGCGGTCCTTGCCTCCGGCACAGTTGAACAGCAGGGGAAGCTCACCTGCTGCCGCGGCCTGAAATATCGACTTGAACGCATCAGCCTGATCGAAGGGGAGGGCGCGGTAAAGCGCCAGCATGCCATCGCGCATGTCTGCGGCGGTCGGTGTCGCGGCGGCTGCGAGGGCGGGAAGATCTGCACCGCTGTGGCGATAATCGCGCGCGAGACGACGGATCTGCAGTCCCCAGCTGCGTGCCGGACGCCGTTCGCGCTCGATGCTCGTTCGCAGATCATAGATCAGGCGAAGATCCAGCGCCTCCAGCGTGGCAATATCGACGTCGGTGATCTTCGCCAGTTCGCCCGCACGATAGAGCCGGCCCCACCGGACCGTGCGGCCGAAGCGTGTCGCATAGCCGCCCAAGTCGCGCACATTACTGGCGCGCTCGAGGTGGATATGGCGATCGACGAGCTCGCTTGTTGGCAGCCGGACCCTGTTCGTCTTGCATTCCATGCCCTCACCCTGACCGGCGGCGGCGGTCGCGGCCAGCGTTGAAGCGTAAAGCATCGCATAGGTGCTGGGTGCGGGATTGCCTCGTCCGGCCCGAGCGGTGATGGTCCGCGGCCAAGGAGGGACCGATGGTCAAGGCATTTGCAGTTGAGTGGAGCGAGCGCGAGGTCGAGGCGCTGAAGGCCCGGCTGGCGGCCTGTCCGCTTCCGCCGGCGCCTCAAGGTTCCGGCTGGGCGCTGGGTTGCGATCGGGATTTTCTGGAGCGGTTCCGCGACCGGTGGCTGAACGGCTATGACTGGCGTGCTGCCATGCGCGATCTCAACCGTTATCCGCAGTTCATCGCGGAGATCGACGGCCAGACGATCCATTTTGTCCATATCGAAAGCGCGGTCGCGGATGCGCGGCCCTTGTTGCTCACCCATGGCTGGCCCGGTTCGCATTACGAATTCTGGTCGGTGATCGAGCCATTATCGGCCGCGGGGTTCGATCTCGTGATCCCGAGCCTTCCTGGCTATGCATTCAGCGGCAAACCCGATCAGCCGATCGGGCCGAAGCGAACGGCAGCGCTGTGGAACCGGTTGATGCGCGAGGTCCTGGGCTATCCCCACTATCTTGCGCAGGGAGGCGATTGGGGGGCGACGGTGACGTCGCAGATCGGTCTCAACCATCCCGAAGGCGTGCGCGGCATCCATCTCAACATGCTGGGCCTGCGCAGCACCGAACCACCGCAGAATGAGGCGGAGATCGCCTGGATGGCGAAATCCGGCGCCGCGCAGCAGATGCTCGGCGGCTATTCGGCGTTGCAGATGGTAAAGCCCCTCTCGCTCGGCTGGCTCGGCGCAGGCAATCCGCTGGGACAAGCAGCGTGGATACTCGAGCGGTTTCACGACTGGGCCGATCTGTCCCAGGGCGATCTCGAGACCCTATTCGGTCTCGACCATCTGATCACCAACGTCATGCTCTACATGATGACCGACAGTTTCGCCTCGTCGCTTTGGTTCTATCACGGACTGATCCGCGAGGGAGGGATCAATGTGGCTGCCGGGCAGCGTTGCGAAGTGCCGACCGGCTTTGCTGCCTTCCCCGGTGATGCGCTCATGCCGCCACCGCCCAGGAGCCGGGTCGAGCTCTGCTTCAATCTCGTCCACTGGACCGAGCCGGGCATGGGCGGGCATTTCGCCGCGATGGAGGCGCCGCAGGCCTTCTCCGCCGATGTGATCAAATGGGCCGACAAGGTCTGGCTGACGGAGACTCACGCATGACCGACTTGATTCCCGACGGGTATAGCTATGCCGAGTCGCCAAGCGCATTCCCGAATCATGTCGGGCGCATCTTCCACAAGACGGTCGAAGTGCCCGGTGGCGAGCCGGAGAAGTGGGTCGCGCTCTATGTCGAGGACCATCATGTCAACAGCTGGGGCATGGCACATGGGGGCCTGATCGCCTTCCTCGCGGAAGTCGGAACCGCCGGCGCTGCCTGGGATCCGGCTGGGCCGCCCGTGGTAACGATCTCCCTCACCATCCAATTCCTTCGCGCGCCCAAGCTCGGTCAGTTGCTGGAGGTGCGGGCTAAAGCTTCGCGCCGGACCCGAAGCCTGGTGTTCGTCGATGCGCAGGCCTTTGCCGGTGGCGAGCTTCAGTTCACGGTAACCGCGGTGAACAAGGTGATCGGCGGCTAGGAGGGGCGGTCGAGCGCCGCGATCACCTCGTCCGCCGTCGTGATGCGCGCGAGCATGCGCAACTGTTCGGTGACGATCACGCGATGCGTCTCGGGGTCGGCGCCTGCGGTGCAATCTTCCGGGATCACGACATAATAGCCCAGATCGACGGCGGTCATGGTGTTGCCGGGCATGGCGATATTGGTCGAGACGCCGGTGAGCACCACCGTCTGGATGTCCATGCGCCGCAGCGTCGCATCCAGATTGGTCCCGTTGAACGCGATCAGGCCGGCGGGCCGGTCAAGCACGAAGTCCTGAGGATGCGGCTTCAACTGCGGCACGAATTCCGCCTCGACGCTCCCTTTTTTGAGCTTGCCGCCCTTCAGCGTCAGCGCGTTGATCAGCGAATTGGGCTTGATGTCGGCGAGATCGTCGCGATGGACGACGGGGGCATGAAATACCGGCAGCGCCCTGGCGCGGAATGCATCGGCGAGCGTCGCGATACGATCGAGGATCCCGCGCTCGGCAACCTGGTCGGCCAGCCCCCTGAAGCCGGCATAGGCCGCATCGACGACACCAAGCTGGCATTCGTTAATGATCAGCGCGGCGCGACCCTCGATCTTCATTTCCTTCGCCATGGCATGCTCCTCTCCGGCGATCCGGGTTAGCGCAAACGAGCCGTCTATTCCCGCACATCCTTGATCAAATGCGCCGGACATTGCGGCGTTGCGCGCAGGCGGGAAGAGGTAGGGCATGGACCAGATGAAGCCAGCCGGAGTGCTTGCCCCCTATGCCGGTGCGCCGCCGCCTGCGCCTGCATGGTATCGATGGGCAATAGACCAGCTACCCGAGCGATCGACCTTCGAATGCGACGGCGTTCCCGTCGAGCTGCTGACATGGGGTGAGGTCGGCAAACCCGGTCTGCTGTTCCTCCATGGCGACAGCGCCCATGCGGACTGGTGGTCCTATACCGCGCCCTTCTTTGCCGACGAATGGCGATGCGCGGCGATCTCCTGGACCGGGATGGGCAGTTCGGGACGCCGTCCTGGCTACACATTCGACGCATGGGCCAGGGAGGCGATCGCTGCGATCGACGCCGCTGCGCTCGACAATGGCACCGGCACCATGGTCGTCGCGCATTCGCTGGGCGGCTATCCAGCGCTCATCGCCAGCGCGCGCGAGCCCCGCATCCGCGGCATTGTCTCGCTCGACAGCGCCATCATCCCGCAGGATCTGATGGCGGAGGTGCCGCGCCCGAAGCCTCGCCCGCACAAAGTCTATGCGAGCGAGCAGGAGGCGCTCGGGCGGTTCCGCTTCATGCCGCCGACCATCGGCGACCAGCATTATGCGGTGGATCACATCGCGCGGCGCGGCCTGCACGAAGCGGAGGGGGGATGGACATGGCGTTTCGATCCCGAAATCTGGCGCGATCTTGAAAGCCGCAGCGGGGAGAATCTCGCCGACTTGCCGCGCAGGGCGAAGTGCCCGCTGGCGCTGGTGGTCGGCGAACGGTCCGAACTGATCCGCGACGAAATCGCCACCTATATGCGCGGCATCTATCCCGAAGGAACGCCCTTCATCGGCATCCCGGATGCAGGACATCACATCATGGCGGACCAGCCGCTGGCGCTGATCGCCGCGCTGCGGAGTTGTTTCGCCTATTGGCCGGAGAGGACGCCATGAAGCTTGCAGGCAAACGGTTCATCGTCACGGGGGCGGCGACGGGCATGGGCGCGGCGACCACCGCTGCGTTCGTTCGCGAAGGGGCGAAAGTCACCGGCTTCTATCGCAGCAGGGGCTATGAGGCATTGGCCGAGCGCCTCACCGGCGAGGCTGGATCGGTGCACTTCCTGAAGGTGGACGTTGCCGAACAAGATCAGGTGTTGCCGGCATTTGCGCAGGCCGTGGACTGGCTTGGCGGGCTTGATGGCCTGATCCACGCGGCCGCGATCTGCCCGACCACGCCCGCGGAAGATATCCGCCACGAGCAGTTGATGGACGTGCTTCGCGTCAATGTCGGCGGGACAATGCTGACCAACCAGGCCGCGCTGCCCTATCTCAAGGCCAATGGCGGCGGACGGATCATCAACTTCGCGTCCTCTACCGGTGCGACGGGGTCGGCGATCAAGGCCGACTATGCCGCGTCGAAGGGGGCGGTGATGGCATGGAGCCGATCGATCGCCACCGCCTGGGCGAAGCATGACATCACGGTCAATATGATCTGCCCGGTGATCAGCACCGACATGTATCTGGCGACGCGCGCGGCGATGACCCCTGAGCAGCTTGCTGCGCATGACGCCTCGCTGGCGACGTCGATACCGCTGGGCGGGAGGTTCGGCGATGCCGAACGCGATTTCGCGCCCGTGGCGGTATTCCTGGCCGGCGACGGCGCCGGGTTCATGACCGGACAGATGTTCTCGGTCGATGGTGGCGTCTTGATGGTACGATAGTCATGAGCGTGGGGCGGGGATCAGCCGCCCGGACCGACCGCGGCTTATAACGGCTTGCTGCCTCGGACTCGCTGACCATTCTCCTGCAACTCGCGGGCGCCGCATTCCGGGTATCCTCTGCGACATGAAGGCCGGCCCATGATTGCGGGTCCTTGTCGGCCGTTGCCCGCCATCCGCGGGTCAGCAGGCCAGTTTCGGCATTCTCGCATATTGCGCGCTCAGCGCCTGAACCGCGCGGTAGGACATGTGCACGGCATCACCGATGCGCCCGACCTGACGGCTGTCGCCGACCACGCTGACGGCGATCCCGGCATCGCCCAGCGCCGCGGCCAGTTCGTCGGCGGAGCGGCGCCCTTGGGCGAGCAACAGGCGATCCGCCTCGATCTCGCGTGCGACGCCGCCGGTTTCGATCGTCACCTTGCGATTCCCGACGCTGCGGACATGACTATTGTCGACAATCGTGATGAGTGGATTTTCGTGCAGGCGGCGCAGCAGGCCCATCCGATAGACCCACTCCGCCGAGCGGGCGAGCTTGTCGGCGGGGGAGCGACTGACCAACGTCACATGGACGCCGTGATGCGCGCAGAATTCCGCCGTCTCGCAGCCGGTCTCGCCGCCGCCATAGACGATCGCATGCTGTCCTTCGGTCAGCCCGAGGTCGCGCTCGCGCATCAACAGGTCATAGGCATCCATCACGATCGGATCGTCCAGGCCCTCGATGGGCAGGTCGATGCGGCGTGTGCCCGCAGCAAGGATCGCGACATCCGGGTTCAGCGCGAGGATATCCTCCAGTTCCGCACGCTTGCCGAAATGACGGATCACGGCGCTTTCGGCCAGTCGGTTGCCCAGATAATCCGAATACCAGAACAGCTTGTCCTTGCCCGGCGGGGTGGCCGACGCGATGATGCCGCCGCCGGTGAAGGCGCGGGTCTCGAAGATGTGTGTCTCGAACCCTGATTGCTGCAACAGCAATGCCGCCGACGCGCCGCCCGGACCTGCGCCGATCACGACAGCGCGCTTGCCCTTGCCCATATCGACCGGAATCGGCGGATCGAGTTCGGTGCCTGTGCGCGGATTTTCAGCGCAGCCGACCTGGACGCGCCCCGGATGCGGGCTGATGCACCAGTTGCAGGAGGTGCATGGACGGATCAGGTCGCGGCGGCCCGCCTTCGCCTTGTTCGCCCATTCGGGATCGGTCAGCATGGGCCTGCCCAGCGCGATCAGATCGGCATCGCCGCTCGCGACCGCCTGTTCTCCCGTCTCGGGCCAGCGGATCTGTCCGACGGCGATCACCGGGACGCCCGTCGCAGCCCGGATGCGCGCCGCATAGGGAATGCGCCAGCCCTCGGGCATCGACATCGGTTCTACCACTTTTTCGAAGGCTGGGCCGACACCCCAGCCCATCGAGACATGCAGCGCATCCGCACCCGCTTCGACCAGCCTCGGTGCGATTTCTTCCATGTCATCGATCGTCAGTCCGCCGGGCCGGAACTCATCGGCGGAGAGCCGATAGACCAGCGGCAGCTCACCCAGTTTCTCACGCACCGAGCGGATCACTGCCAGCGGGAAGGCAAGGCGCCGTTCGGCGTCGCCGCCCCACTCGTCGTCCCGTTTGTTGCCCAGCGGCGACATGAATTGCGTCAGCAGATAGCCGTGCGCGCCATGCAGCTCGACGCCGTCATAGCCGGCCTCGACGGCCAGCGCGGCGGTGTTGCCAAAGGATATGACGAGCTTTGCGATCTCTTCGGACGTCAGTCCGCGGCAGGTCATCTGTTCGGGATCGCGCTTCGAGAAGATGTCGCTTGGCCCCACCGGCATACCGCCGGGCAGCACCTTGCGATTGGCATATTGGCCGCAATGCTGGATTTGCATGAAGATCTTCGCACCCGCATCATGGATGGTGCGGACCAGACGGCGATGGCCGTCGAGATTCTTCCGGTCGTCCAGCGTCAGCTGATATTCGTGCGCGCGGCCGGTATCGGGATCGACACAGGTATATTCGACGATGATCAGACCCATGCCGCCCAGCGCACGCTCGCGGTAGAAAGCGATCATCGCCGGCGTGACCTCGCCTTCCAGCCCGCCCAGCTCGGTCGACATCGGCGCCATCACCAGCCGGTTCGGCAGTTCGACGCCGCGCAGACGCAGCGGCGTGAACAGATTGGGATAGGCGGTCGAACCGGTCATTGGGTGCGGGCCTCGTTCAGGACAGCGACGGGGAAAGACCCCCGTCGACATGGAAATTGATACCGTTGATGAAATCCGACCGCGGGCTTGCGAGCATGACGACGGCATAACCGATGTCGCGCACCTCGCCGATCCGATTGACCGTCTGCCCGCCGCCTTTGGCGATATAATCCTCTGCCTTGGCGAGGTCGTCGCCCCAGCCGCGCTTTTCCGCCATCTTTCTGAGGATCTTGATCAAGCCTTCGGTGCGGATCATGCCGGGGGAGACGCTGTTGACGGTGACACCGGTCTGTTTCAGCGCCTTGGACAGGCCGAGCGACATGTTGAGCATCGCCGCCTTGGCTGGACCATAATCGGCTTGCCCGGAAGTCGGCGTGATCGCGGCGGCGGTACTGATGTTGATGATCCGGCCCCAGCCGCGCTCCTTCATCTCGGGCGCGAAGGCGTGAATCAGCCGAACCGCCGCCAGCGTGTTGCGCTGATAGGTATCGACCCATTGACCCGTATCATAGGCGAACCAGTTGGGGCTGTCCGACACGGCGCTGCCACCGGCATTGTTGACGAGGATGTCGATGCCTCCGAACGCAGCGTTGGCGGCTTCGGCGACGGCGGCGCATCCCTCCGCGGTGGACAGATCGCCGCTCGCGGTCGCCGCCCGATAGCCCTGATCGGCGAGACGCTTGGCGACCGCATCGACGCGCGCGGAATCGCGGCCGTTGACGACAACCGATACCCCTTCTGCCGCGAGCATTTCGGCGATGGCGACGCCGATCCCCGAGGAACTGCCGGTGACCAGCGCCCGCTTGCCTTCGAGATTCAGTTCCATGCCGCTCCTCATTCTCTCTGGCTGGCCGGGAAGAAGGGTCAGGCGCGCTGATTGAAGCGGCGGCCGACCAACGCCGATGCGATATTGGTTTTCTGGACGTCGGTTGTGCCGCCCGCGATGCCCCAGGCGTAGCTGTCGCGCACGCGCTGCTCCATGCGATACTCCTTGGAGTAGCCATAGCCGCCCATGATCTGCAGCCCCTTGGACGCGACCTCGACCACCATTTCGTTCGAAAAGCATTTGGCGAGTGAGCTGTCGAGGATCGAGGGCAGACCCTGGCTGGCGTTCACCGCGGCGCGATAGATCAGCAGGCGTGACGCTTCGACCTTCATCGCCATTTCGGCGAGCTTCAGCTGGATCGCCTGGAAATCGACGATCGGCTTGCCGAACTGATGGCGTTCCTGCGAATATTCGGTCGCCTCCTCCAGCGCAGCGGCGGCGATGCCCAGGCCCATGGTGGCGTTGCCGCAGCGTTCGAGGCTGAACGCGGTCATCAGCTTGCCGAAGCCGCCCTTGGGCACGATCAGATTGTCCTTCGACACGCGTACTTCATCGAGATAGATGTCGGCGGAGGGGATGCCGCGAAAGCCCATCAGACTTTCCGGGCGTCCGAAGCTGATCCCTTCGCGCTCCTTCTCGACCAGCACCGCGCCGATGCCCTTGGCGCCCGGCTCATCATCGAAGCGGCAATAGACGATGTAATAGTCCGAATGGCCGCCGCCCGAGCACCAGCGCTTCTGGCCGGTGAGGACGATCTCGTCACCGTCATAGCGGGCAGCGGTCTTGAGATCGGTGAGCGCGGTGCCTGCTGCAGGTTCGGACATCGAGACCGCGACGATCTTCTCGCCCTTGATCACCTCGGGCAGGATACGCGCCTTGAGCTTGTCGCTCGCGAAATGCTCGACGGTGCGGACGGGACCCGTGGCGCTCTCGAAGATGGGCCATGCGACGGCCGGCGAAATCATTGCAAACTGTTCGAGCACCAGCAGCGCTTCGAGATGCCCGAGGCCCAGGCCGCCATATTGTTCGGGCAGGTTGATGCCCAGAAAGCCCATTTCGGCGTAGCGTTTGCGCATCGCGTCGGGGAGCGGCATCGCCTTCTCCTCCATCTCACGCGAAAGCTCCATCAGCTCGGATCGCGCAAATTTCCTTGCGGTTTCCTGTAGTTCTTTCTGGTCGTCGCTAAGCTGGAAATCCATCATTCTGCCTTTGTCTCGATCACCGCGTCGAGCGCGACGACCCCGCCTTGACCGGGCCGGGCCACAAGCGGGTTCACTTCGATCGTCGCCAGCGTGTCGCGATGCTGCACGGCGAGGATCGACAGGCCCGAAATGGCCTTTGCCAGTGCCTCGATGTCGTGGCGCGGTGATCCGCGCCATCCGGTCAGGAGCGGCGCGGTCTTCAGGCTCCCGATCATCTTCAGCGCTTGCGCCTCGCTGACCGGGGCCAGGGCGCACACCGTGTCCTTGATCAGTTCGACCAGTGTCCCGCCAAGGCCGAAGGTGACGACGGGGCCGAACGCTTCATCCTGGTGGATGCCGACGATCGTCTCGACCCCGCCGCTCACCATTTCGGAGATCAGATAGCCGTCGATCCTTGCATCCGGCAGCTGCTGCGGGATGCTATCCGCCATCCGCGTGACCGCATCATGTACCGCCTCTGCCGACGCGAGGCCCAGTGCGACGCCCCCCACTTCGGTCTTGTGCAGGATATCGGCGGAAACCACCTTCACGACGACGGGGAAGCCTATGCTCGCGGCAAGCCGCATCGCTTCCTGCGCATCGCTCGCCAGCGCTTCCTTGGGCGATAGCACCCCGACCTGTTCCAGCAGCGCCTTCGCTTGCGCCTCGTTCAGCTTGCCGTGAACGCCGAGCGGTGTCGCGGCGGGCAGCGCCAAGGGCTCGGGCGCAGGTTGCGCGAAGGTATCGCGGAACTTCGACAAAGCCGAGAGCGCAGCGATGGCGCGCGAGGGGTCCTCGAACGCGAGCAGTCCCTTCGCATCATATTCGCGAACCATTTCAGCGTCTGTCGTGACCGAGACGAAGACGAGCTGGTCGGGCGCGCGGGCATGGGCATTGGCAATCGCCTGTTGCAACGGACGAGCCATCGAAGGCGCGGCACCGGCGATGCCGAGAAAGATCAGCGTCGCGTCGAATGCGTTGGAAGCGAACACCGCATCCAGCGTCTTTTCCATGATGTCATGGTTGGTGGTGACCAGCCCGGTCATGTCGATCGGATTGGCGGGCGAGCAATGCGGCACCAGCGCTTTCAGCGCGGTCTGGGTTTCCGAAGGAACCGTGCCCATCTTCAGGTTCGCGTCGCTGACGAAATCGGCGATCTGCACCCCGACTCCGCCGGAGATGCTGATCACGCCGACGCGCGGCCCCTTGGGTAGCACCCCCTTGGACAGCGCATAGGCGATGTCGAGCAGTTCGTCGGTCGTGCGCGCCCGGTGGACGCCATATTGGTCGAAGACCGCGTCATAGATGCTGTCCTCGCCGGTCAGCGATGCCGTGTGGCTTGCGGCCGCGGCGCTTCCCTCGGCCGTGCGACCGACCTTCATCATCACGACCGGCTTGTTGGCGCGGCGGGCGCGGTCGAGCGCTGCGATCAGCTTGTCCGCGTCGCGCAGCCCCTCGATATAGGCCAGCAGCACGTCGCTTTCGTCCTGGCCCGCCATCCACCACAATGCGTCGCCGATATCGACATCGGCTTCGTTGCCGGTCGTTACCCATTGGCTGATGCCGAGGCCGCGCCGGAACAGATGCTTCATCAGATAGCCGCCATAGCCCCCGCTCTGGCTGGCGACGGCGATCCGGCCGGGGGCAGGAACCCCCTCTTCCAGCGCCGAGGCGAAGGTGCCGTAAAAGCGGGCATGGGTGTTCATCAGGCCCATGCAGTTCGGGCCGAGCAGCCGCATGCCCGCCTCGCGCGCTGTCGCCACGATACGGTCCTGCCGCGCGCGACCCTCCTCGCCCGTTTCGGAGAAGCCGGCGCCATACAGCACGGCGCTCTTCACACCCCGTGCGATGCAATCGTCGATCGTCTGCTGGGTCGCGTCGGCGGAGATGGCGAGGATCGCGCAATCGACGGGTCCGGGCACATCCAGAATCGACGGATAAGCGGTCAGCCCCTGAATCTCCGGACGGCCCGGGTTGACCGGATAGACCGGCCCTTCGAAGCCCGCTTCGAGCAGATACTGGATCGGACGCCCGCCGAAGCGTCGCTGGTCGCTTGATGCGCCGATGACGGCGACGGAGCCGGGCGCAAACAGTGCGGTCAGGTTGTCGGCTGCCGGCGAAGAAGGTTTGAGTAAAGTGGCCATGATTGGGCTGCCTTTGACCTGAAGCTGCGGCGCTTCCAACCGTTACGCCGAAACCAACACATCCATGCTAACCCCTGCAATGAGGCCTGCACCGGTATACGCCCGCCGACCAACTGGATACATCAACAATGCCAATTCAGCGCCGGACAGCGGGATCATCGCGTCTGTCGAGCGGTATTTGATCACAGGGGCTTCATGTCGGAATTCATTCTGCAGCGCGAACAAGATGGCGTCGTCGTCTTGACGCTGAACGTGCCGCAATTGCGCAACGCGATCTCGCTCGAAATGCGTGAAGCGTTGCTTGGTCATTTGCGCGAAGCGGGCAACAATCCCGACATTCGGGCGGTGGTGCTGACGGGGGCCGGAGGCAATTTCTGTTCGGGCGGCCAGTTGCAGCCGACCAACGGCGCGGCCGCGCCGGATGCGCAGCGGACCAAGCGCAACATCGCGATCCTGCAGGACATTGTGCGGTTGCTGAGCGGCGGGCCCAAGCCGACGATCGCGGCGGTCGAGGGGTATGCCTATGGCGCGGGCATGTCGCTCGCCACGGCCTGCGACGTGCTGGTGGCGGGCGAAAGCGCACGTTTCTGTGCATCCTTTGGCAAGATCGGGTTGATGGCGGACGCAGGGATGCTCTGGTCGCTGCCGCAGCGCGTCGGGCCGGGGCGCGCGCGCGAGATGATGCTGACGGGGCGGGTCGTCGAAGCAGCTGAGGCTGGTGCCCTGGGTCTGGCGAACCGCGTGGTGCCTGCAGGAAGCGCACTGGATGCAGCCCTGGAAGTTGCTGCGGGCTTTGCCGGTATCGCTCCGCTTGCCATTGCCGCGATGAAGCGGGTCATGGCGCGCGGACCGAATTCGCTGGAAGACGTGCTTCATGCCGAAAGCGACGCTCAGCCGGTCCTGGCGTTGAGCCAGGACTATGTCGAGGGCCGCACTGCGTTCAAGGAGAAGCGCGCGCCGATGTTCCGGGGAGCCTGAACGATGGATTTGACGATTCCGCCTGAAGCCGAGGCGTTGCGCCAGGCGATGCGGGGCTTCCTGCGCGACCAGCTTCCTCCCGAACTGGCGGAGGCGACGCTCTATGGCAGGAAGCTGAGTAAAGGCGATCATCAGCGCTGGCAGCGGATCCTGGAAAGGCAGGGCTGGCTGGCGCCGAGCTGGCCCACGCAATGGGGCGGCACCGGCTGGGGGCCGCTCGAGCGCTTCATCTGGGACGAGGAATCGGCGCTGGCGGGCGCGCCGCGCGCGAATATCCCCTCGCTCGACCTGCTGGGGCCGGTGATCGTCGAATTCGGCACCGAGGCGCAGAAGCGGGAATTGCTGCCCCGGATCCTGTCAGGCGAGGACTGGTGGTGTCAGGGCTTTTCGGAGCCGCAGGCCGGGTCTGATCTCGCTGCGCTTCAGATGCGAGCGGTGCGCGACGGCGACGACTATATCGTCAACGGCACCAAGCTGTGGACCAGCTGGGCGCACATGGCGAACAAGATCTTCTGCCTGGTCCGCACCTCCGCGGACGGACCCAAGCAGGCAGGGATTTCGTTCCTGCTGATCGACATGGAACAGCCGGGCGTGACGATCAGCCCGATCCTGACACTGGGTGGCATGCACGCGGTCAACGAGGTGCAGATCACCGATGTTCGCGTGCCGGTCGCCAATTTGCTGGGCCAGGAAGGCGATGCCTGGACCATCACCAAATTCCTGCTGGGGCACGAGCGGCTGGTCGGCGCCGGCATTGGCCCGAGCATGGCGTTGTCGCGGCAGTTGCGCGGCGCGCTTGGCCGTATCGGGCCGGGCGGAGCGCCGCTGGGCGATGATCCGGTTCTCGCCCAGCGCGTCGCGGAGGTCGAGACCGATCTGCTGGCGCTACGCTACACCGCGTATCGCGTGCTGGCCGATGAATTGTCGGGCAAGGCACCGGGGCCGGAAGTCTCGGTGCTCAAGATCCGCGGCGGCGAGGTCCAGCAGGCGCTGACCGAATTGCTGATGGAGGTCGGCGAGATCGTCAGCCTGACGCATCCCCTGACCGTGTCAGAAGGCGTGGTGCCGATCGAAAGCGCCTATATGGCGCAACAGCATTTCGACCGGCGCAAGCTCACCATCTACGGCGGCAGTTCCGAGATTCAGCGCAACATCATTGCGCGCCGGCTGCTGAACGTCTGAGGGCGGAACGATGGATTTTCATTACGACGACAACCAGCAGATGCTGCATGACACGGTCGACCGGTTCCTGACCGACAAATACAACCTCGTTACGCGGCACAAGCTGCTCGGCGACCTCGAGGGACAGGCACAGCTATGGCGTGAGATGGCGGAACTGGGCCTGATCGGCGCCGCGTTCCCCGAAGGGGTCGGCGGCTATGGCGCATCGCCCGTCGATGCGTTGGTGGTGATGGAGCGTTTCGGGCGGCATCTGGTGACGCTGCCCTATCTGATGACCGCGATCGTGTGCGGCCGGCTGCTGATTGCGGGCGGGCGCACCGATATGATCGAACGGGTGATCGCGGGCGATGCGCGGTTGGCGCTGGCGGCGGGCTCGACGCACGTGCTGCGCAGCGCGGAGCATCACAGCTTTACCGCAGCTGCAGCGGGCGCCGGCTGGACGATCAGGGGACGGATGCCAGTGGTGATCGGGGGGGACAGCGCGGACACGTTCATCGTGGCGGCGCGGACCTCGGGCGCATTGGGGGATCGCGACGGCATTACCTTGTTCCTCGTCGATGCAGACCAGGTTGCCCGCCGCAGCTTCCGCATGATCGACGCGCACGGCGCGGCGGAAGTCGTGATCGACGCACTGAGCGTCGGCGAGGATGCGGTGCTGAGCGAGATCGGCGGCGGCGTTGCGCTGGTCGAACTGGCGCTTGACCATGGTATCGCTGCAGCATGTGGCGAGGCGATCGGGTCGATGGGCCATCTCGTGCCCGCCACTGCCGAATATACCCGCACCCGCGAACAATATGGCGCGCCGCTCGCCAAGTTTCAGGTGCTGCAACACCGTATGGCGGACATGTATATCCAGACCGAAACGGCGCGCTCGATGGCCTATGTCGCGTCGATGTCGCTCGGCGACACCCCGGTGGAGCGGGCACGCATCGTCTCCGCCGCCAAGGTCCAGATCGGCAAGTCGGGCAAGTTCGTCGGCTATCAGGCGGTGCAGCTTCACGGCGGCATGGGCGTGTCCGAGGAGCTGGATATCGGCCATCACTATATCCGCCTCAACACGCTGAACCAGATGTTCGGCGATCCCGCTTTCCATCTGCGCCGCTTCGCAGCGGCAGGAGCACCGGCATGAAATTCGACTATTCCCGCTATGACAAGCTCAGCGTCCAGCTTGACGATGCTGTCCTGCGCTTGACGCTGAACCGGCCCGAAAAGCGCAACATCATCGACGATCCGGTGAACGAGCAGATCTCGGATGCCTTCCATGACGCGACGTTCGACGAGCGAGTGCGGTGCGTGGTGTTGTCCGGCGAGGGCAAGTCGTTCTGCGGGGGCGGCGATTTCGCCCAGATGAAGCGCAAGGTCGAGGATCCCGGACTGTTCTTCAAGGGCATCTGGAACTCGCGGCGGCTGGTCTATACCGTGCTGGATTGTCCCAAGCCGACCATCGCCCGGATCCACGGCCATGCGATGGGTCTGGGCGCGACGCTGCCGTTGCTCTGCGATTTCGTGGTGGCGACGGACGATACCAAGATTGCCGACCCGCATGTCAATATCGGGCTCGTCGCGGGCGATGGCGGGTCGCTGATCTGGCCGCAGATGATGGGCTACGCCAAGGCGCGCAAGTTCCTGATGCTGGGCGAACCGATTACGGGCAGGGAAGCTGCGGATCTTGGTCTGATCGCCGAATCCGTCTCGACGCTTGAGGAGGCAACCGCGCTCGCCGATCGCTGGGTCGAAAAGCTGGCCAATGGTGCGAGCATGTCGATCTACGGCACGAAGATGACGATCAACCAGCCGCTGCGCCAGCTTGCACATGCTGCGATGGATACCGGCATGGCCTATGAAGGCCTGTCCAACATCAGCCGCGATCATGCCGAGGCGATCGAGGCCATCGGCGAAAAGCGCAAGCCGAACTTCAGCGGGGAGTGATGGTGGCCGACGCGTTCACCGGCTACCGGCGGCGTGTTCGCGTCGTGCCGGGAGACGGGCGCATCGAGGTCGACATGGAGGATGACGCGCATTGCTTTGGCGTGTCGCTGATCCATGATGGCGCACGGATCGAAGCGGTGGAGACGCGGGCGCCGCGCTATCCCTGGTCGACCTGCCCCGCCGCCGGAGGCTTCCTTGCCCAACGGATGGCGGGGGTCGCGCTCGCCGATGCGGCCCTGGTTGAAAATCAGCGCGATCACTGCACGCATCTGTACGACCTGTTCGTTGTCGCCGCGCGACATGCGCTCGATCCTGCGCCGTTCACCTACGACATTCGCGTATCCGATCCGGTCGAGGGCGTGATCGTTGCCGAGATCGATCGCGATGGCGAGACGCTGTTGCACTGGCAGTTCGACGATGTTCGCGAAAACGCGGTCGGCGTACCGACCGGCGACCGGCGGGCGTTCGATGCCTGGACCCGGGCGCAGCCGGAGAATCTCATCGAAGGCGGGCTGATGCTCCGCCGGGGGGTGATGGTGTCCGGCACCCGCTTTTTCGATTTTCCCGTCGGGGCAGCCGCAAGCGCGATGAGCCAGATGATCGGATCCTGCTTCACCTATGCGCCCGAGCGCGCCGGACAGGCGTTGCGCGAACCCGACACGATTCGCGATTTCTCGAACCATCCAGAAAAAATGCTGAGCGGAGAGCGGGATGACTGACGTGTTGCGCGGTTTCAAGGTGCTCGATCTTGGTGCCGGACAGGCGGTGTCTGCAGCAGGATTGCTGTTGGCGCAGAGCGGCGCCACGGTGATCAAGCTCGACCGCGACGATACGCCTCTCAGTCCCGAGCAAGATGCGCTGTGGAACCGCTACAAACAGCGTGAGCCATTCAGCACAGCGCGGCTCGATGCGCTGCTCGGCGAAGTCGATGCAGTGATCCACGACGTGCTGCCCGCCGCTGCGGGCGCGCTCGGCCTCGATAGCGCGACACTCTCCATGCGCTATCCGGCACTGATCCATGTCGCGGTCGGCGGCTGGCCTGCCGGCCATCCGAACGAGAACCGCCCGGTCAGCGACGCGCTTGTTTTGGCTGAAGCCGGCCTGCTGGACGAGCAGAAGGCCGTGGCACGCGATGGCCCGGTCTGGCTGCGCTTTCCGCTGGGCAGCGCGCATGCGGGCTATCTTGCGGCGATCGGCGTGCTGGCGCGGCTCTATGCGCGACGGCGCACGGGCAAAGGCGGATCGGTAGCGACCAGTCTGTTGCAGGGCGCGCTGATTCCGACCGCGCTGATCTGGCACCGCGCCGACAGGCCCTCGCCAGCGCTCAAATTCGGGTTTCCGAAGGATGCGGGGGCGACACTGTTCGAATGTGGCGACGGCCTGTGGATGCATACCATGGGTCAGCCAATCAAGGCGCCGTCCCTCTCGCGCGCGCTGGCGGCAATGGACCCGGACACGCGCGCTGCACACAACGCCAGATATGCGAACGCCGTGATCAAATATATCGAGGATCGCGGTGCGATCGAGGCGATCTTCAAGACGCGCCCGCGCAGCGAGTGGCTCGAGGAGCTCTGGGCGTCCGATGTGCCGGTCCAACCGGTGCAGGACATGGGCGCACTCTATGAGGACGAGCAGGCGGCGGCGAATTCCTATGTCGTCGATGTCGAAAATGCGCGGTTTGGCCGGACCCGCCAGCCCGGGCCGCCGATGCAGGTCGCGAGCGGAACGCCGACAGGCGAACCCATGGTCGAAGGGTGCGCGATGGCATCGCCGCTGCAGGGTCTGAAGATCGCCGATTTCGGCAACTTCCTGGCAGGGCCGCTGGCTCCGCAACTGCTCGCCGATATGGGCGCGGACGTCGTGAAGGTCGAATCGACGACGGGCGACCCGCTGCGCCATGCCGATTGGGCGTTCAATGGATGCCAGCGCAACAAGCGGGACATCGCTGTCGCGCTCAAGCATCCCGATGCGGGCAAGGTGCTCGAGAAGCTGATCGGATGGGCCGATGTGGTCCACCATAATCAGCGCATGCCTGCCGCGGAAAAGCTGGGCTTTGGCTGGGATGCGGTTCGCACCATCAACCCGCGCGCCGTCTATTGCCACGTCAATTCCTATGGTCCGCAGGGGCCGCGCAAGGACTGGCCCGGCTACGACCAGTTGTTCCAGGCTGCCTCCGGATGGGAAGCGGCGAATGCGGGCGAGGGTAATCGCCCGACCTGGTGCCGTTTCGGGATGATGGATCACCTGTGCGCGCTCGCATCGGTCGTGGCGACATTGCTCGCATTGCTCAGGCGTGACGCGACGGGAGAGGGCGAGTTCGTCGCGGCGTCATTGCTCGGCGGCAGTCTCGCGACGATGGAGACCTTTGTCCTCCCCGACGGCACGCTCGCCCCCATGACCCGACTTGATCGTGACCAGATCGGGATCGGGCCCGCGCAGCGGCTGTTCGAATGCGTGGATGGCTGGGTTGCCGTCGATGCTCCCGGCCGCGATGCCCTGCCCGGCGAGCTGAGCGAGACGGCAATTGCGGCGATGACCAAAGCAGCGGCGGTGTCGGCGCTGACCGCTCGGGGATATCCGGCCGCCGCCGTCGCGCTGGACAACGGCGCTACCTTTCTCGCCGATCCCGACAATCGCGCAGCGCGTCTCGTCGCCTCGTTCGACCATCCAGCCTATGGCGGTTATGATCAGGTCGGCGTGGCGTGGAGTTTCGGCGATCTCGCGACGCCGCTCCGCCGGCCGCCGCCGTTGCTCGGCGAGCATAGCGCGCAGCTTCTGGAGGAGCTCGGCTTCGATGCCGATGCACGCGCCGCGCTGTTCGCCGCCGAAGCCGTGAAAGCCGCATGACCAGCTGGCTCAGGGGGCTGGGTGGCATAAGGCTGGCGGCGAGCATGTTCGGCCCGGTCGATGGGCCTCCCGTGCTGATGCTGGGCGGATTGGGCCAGACGCGCCATGGCTGGTCGCGCGCGGCGGAACGGCTGAGCGAGCGAGGCTGGCGCGCGATCACGCTAGACCTGCGCGGGCATGGCGAAAGCGATTGGTCACCCGATGGCCATTATGGCTATGCCCGCACGGTCGGCGACTTGCTGGCGGTGATCGACGGACTTGGCCGGCCATGTGTACTCGTCGGCGCCTCGCTCGGCGGCAAGATCTCGCTTGTGGCCGGAGCACAGGCCGGAGCGGAGAGGGTTCGCGCGCTAGTGATCGTCGATACCGTCCCGCGGACCAATCCGGCCGGAGTAGCAGAAGTGACGCAAGTGCTGCGTGCGCCGCCCGAAGGGTTCAGCTCGCCCGACGAAGCCGCGGCGGAACTGGCGCGCATCCGCGGACAGGAGCCCAGGCCGGACGCGGGCGAACGCATGCAGAGAAACATGCGCATCGACGGGGCCGGGCGCTGGCACTGGCACTGGGATCCGGCCTGGATGGACCGCGAACAAGGAATCGGACTTGCCGCCGCGACCGACTTTCTCGAGGAAATGTCCGCGCGGCTGACCATGCCGGTCCTGCTGACCCGGGGTGAGCGGAGCCAGGTCGTGAGCGACGAGGGGCTCGCCGCGTTCCGTGCGATCGTTCCCCAGCTTGAAGTCGAGTCGATCGCAGGCGCTGGGCACATGATCGTCGGTGATCGCAACGATGTCTTTGCCGATGCCACGCTCGCTTTTCTGGACCGGATGTTCGGCCTTCACCCCGTATGTGATTGATTGCTCCGCGCACTTGCCTTGTGCCTCGCATCGACGAAGAGCGAACGGACAATCATAAAGGGCTTTCGATCGACGTGCTTTCGAGCTTTTTCACGCCCGCCAGCATCGCCGTGGTCGGTGCAGCCGACGATCCGTCCAAGCTTCGCGGCAAGCTGCTCAAGCTGGCAAAGGACAGCGCCTATCCGGGCGTGGTGCATGCGGTTCATCCCAAGGGCGGTACGATCCAGGGACAGGCTGCTTATACCAGCCTGAGCGAGATCCCCGGCGGCGCGGAACTGGTGCTGATCGCGACTCCTGGCGCAACGGTGCCAGGCGTGGTGCGCGAGGCGGTGGCGGCAGGCGCGAAGGCCGCGGTGATCCTGTCCTCGGGCGTCGATATCGCGGACCTGACCGACGCGATCGGCGATAGCGGGCTGCGCTATATGGGACCAAATACCGAAGGGTATTTCGATCTTGCCGGCATTGCCTCCACCTTCGCCGCAGTGGTCGAGGAGGCGCTGTCGCAGAACAGGGCCGCGCCGCGCCCGGGGCGCAAGGTTTCGATCGTGTCGCAATCGGGTGGCCTGGGCTTTTGTCTGTTCGGCCGGGGGCTGTCGGAGAATCTCGACTTCCGGTCCGTCATCACGACGGGCAATGAAGGCGACCTCGAATCCCTCGATTTCGTCGATCACCTGCTCGACCAGGGCGAGAGCGGTGTCATCGTCATGTTCATCGAAGGGCTGAAAACCCCCGCGCGCTTTGCGTCGGTAGCTGCAAAGGCGGCCGACAAGGGCGTGCCCATCGTCGTCATGAAAGTCGGCCGCTCGGAAGCGGGGCAGCGCGCCGCTGTCAGCCACACCGCCCATCTGACCGGCGCGGACACCGCCTATGACGCGGTGTTCGACCGCTATGGCGTGATCCGGGTGTTCGATATGGAAGAGATGCTGGCGGCCGCAGCGGCGCTGGCGCGATTCCCGCAGGGCCGCGTGGCCCGTGCGGCGGTGGTCTCGACTTCGGGCGGCGCAGGCGCCTGGGCGGCCGATCTGCTCGGTGCGGCGAGCATCGACGTCCCCGTTCTGTCCTCGCAGTTGCAGGCGAGCCTCCAGGAATTCATTCCCGAATTCGGGTCGCCCGCCAATCCGGTCGACGTCACCGCGCAGGCGGTCGAGGCGGGCGGGCGGCCGCTGGTCAAGGTACTCGAACGCCTGCAGCATAGCGATGAGATCGACGCGATCGTCGTCAATATGGGCCTGCACAAGCCGGGCCGGGTCAAGGCGCTCGCCGACTTGCTCGGGCCGCTCTATGCGGGCGCGACCAAGCCGATCCTGTTCCATTCGCATATTCTGCCGCACCCCGAGAATATGGCGGCGCTGGCGGAACTGGGAGGCCAAGGCTTTGCAAGCTTCCGTGGCTGCGCATCTGCCCTTTCGGCGCTGAACAAACATGCTGCCTTCCTGGCTGACTGGAAGGTGCGCGCGCCTGTCCTGGCGCCGGCAGCAGCAGCGGTTTGCGACGATATCGAGCCGGGCATATTGAACGAGCTGCAGACGAGCTCGCTGCTGTCGGCCTATAACATCCCGGTGCCTGCCAACGCGCTGGTTTCCGATCGCGCGGCGGCGCTCACACAAGCGCGCGCGATGGGCTTCCCGGTCGTGCTGAAGATCCAGTCGCCCGATATCGCCCATAAGACCGAGGCCGGAGGTGTGGCGCTCAACATCGGCGAAAGCGATGTCGAGGCGGCGTTCGACCGGATCATGGCATCGGCGATGGCCTATTCCCCCGAAGCCCGAATCGAGGGCGTTCTGGTCCAGAAGATGATGCCCAAGGGGCATGAAATCGTGATCGGCATCACACGCGATCCCGATTTCGGACCGCTGGTGATGTTGGGATCCGGCGGCATCTATCTCGAGGTCCTGAAGGACGTGGTGTTCGCGCCGCCGCCCATTTCGACCGAGGCGGCAAAGACGCTGATCGGGCGTTTGAAGACCGCCCCGATCCTGGAAGGTGTCCGCGGGGAGGCGGCGGGAGATCTCGACGCGCTGGCGGCGCTCATCTCCCGCGTCGCCGACCTCGCGCGCGCCGAAGGCAATATCGACCAGCTCGATCTCAATCCCGTATTTGTCTACCCGGCGGGTGAAGGCGTTGTCGCGGTCGACGCGCTCGCCGTCGCCGGGCAGCCCGTCGGCGGAGGCCATTGATGCAGCCCGAAGAACAATATCTCGCGTTTCTCGCCGAAGGGCGCTTCATGCTCCAGCGCGCGAAGGGGAGCGGGACCTATGTCTTCTTTCCGCGCGTCGCCGTGCCGGGGACGGGCGAGACAGACCTCGAATGGGTGGAAGCGTCGGGGAACGGAACCGTCTATTCGACCACGGTGGTTCGCAGCAAGCCGCCTGCCGAAGACTATAATGTCGCGCTGATCGACCTGACCGAGGGGGTACGGATGATGGGCCGCGTCGTCGATATCGACCCGGCAGCCGTGCAAATCGGACTGAAGGTGAAGGCGAAGGTCGGTGAGATCGACGGCAAGCCCGCAATCCTGTTCACGGAGGCAGGCGCATGAGCTTTCCACGCGGCAAGACGGCGGTGGTGGGCAGCGCCACCTTCGGTATGGGATCGGCACCGGGCTATACGGCGGCGGAGCTGCTGGCCAAGGCATCGCTGGCGGCCATCGCCGATGCGGGGCTGAAGCCTTCGGACATCGATGGCGTCTTTGCGATGCTGCCGCAGGACCCGTTCTGCGCGATGTCCGTTCCTGAATATCTGGGCATCCGGCCCAAGGTGGTGGAATCGACGCGCACCGGCGGATCGGCGTTCCAGATCCATGCGATGTGGGCGGCGCTCGCGCTCGAGGCTGGCCTGTGCGACGCGGTCCTGATTGCCTATGGCAGCAACCAGCGGTCGGCATCGGGCGGGTTGGTGTCGAGTGGCGCGGCTCCCTTTCCCTACGAGCAGGCCTACAAGCCGCGCAATCCGCCGAGCAGCTACGCGCTCGCCGCCGCGCGGCACATGCATGAATATGGCACGACGCGCGAGCATCTGGCCGAGGTTGCGGTGGCCGCACGCAAATGGGCGCAACTGAACCCTGACGCATTCGCCCGCGATTCGCTGACGATCGAAGACGTGCTGGCCGCGCGGATGGTGTCCGATCCGCTGACGGTGCGCGATTGCTGCCTCGTTACCGATGGCGCCGCGGCGATCGTGATGACGCGCGCCGACCGGGCAAGGGACTTGCCCCAGCCTCCCGTCTATCTGCTGGGCGCGGCATCGGCGACCTGGTTCAAGAACATCTCCGAAGCAACCGACCTGACCGTGACTGCAGCATCGGAAGCCGGCGCGCGGGCCTATGAACAGGCCGGCGTGAAGCCTTCGGACATCGACATCGTCGAACTCTATGACGCCTTCACGATCAACACGATCCTGTTCCTCGAAGATCTGGGATTTTGTCCGAAGGGGGAGGGCGGACGGTTCGTCGCCGATGGCGGGATCGCGCCGGGAGGACGGCTGCCGGTCAACACCAATGGCGGCGGCCTGAGCTGTGTCCACCCCGGCATGTACGGTCTGTTCACAATGGTCGAGGCGGTGACCCAATTGCGCGGTCAGGCGGGCAACCGGCAAGTGGCGGACGCGAAGCTCGCGCTGGCGCACGGCAATGGCGGCACACTTTCCAGCCAGTCGGTCACGATCTTCGGCACAACGGAGACACTCTGATGCCGCTCAACGCCGACTATATCCTTTCGCGCGAATTCGCGCCGGTCGAATCCGTGGTTACCGACCGCGATGTCATGTTCTATGCGCTGTCGATCGGCCTTGGCCGCGATCCGATGGATCCATGGGACTTGCGCTATGTGTTCGAGAAGGACCTGAAGGTCTTTCCGACCATGCCCATCGTCATCGGCCACCCCGGCAACTGGATGACCGATCCCGAAACCGGGATTACCCGAACGATGGTCGTCCATGGTGCGCAGCGGCTGACGATGCTTCGCGACCTGCCGATTGGCGCGACTGTGATCACCACCAACCGCGTGACCCGCATCTGGGACAAGGGCGACAAGGGGGCGGTCATGGATCTGGTGCGCGAGACCATCGACAAGGCGACCGGAGCGCTGATCGCTCGCAGCGAATCGAGCGTCTTCTGCCGCGCTGATGGCGGCTTTGGCGGACCTCAGGGCGAGTCGCATGTCTTTGAACCGGTGCCCGATCGTGCCGCCGACCGGTCGGTCGAGATGCCGACCGATCCGAACATGGCGTTGATCTATCGCCTCAACAACGATCGCAATCCCCTCCACGCCGAACCGGCCTTCGCCGCCAACGCGGGCTTCTCACGCCCGATCCTGCACGGGCTGGCCACCTATGGCGTCGCTGCGGTCGCGGTCGCGAAGACATTTCCCGAACGGGCGATCACCTCGTTCGAGGCGCGCTTCTCCAAGCCGGTGCTGCCGGGCGAGACGATTGCGGTCGATCTATGGGATGAGGATGGCGCGGTCGCGTTCCGGGCGCGCGTCGGCGACAAGGTCGTGCTCGATCGGGGGCGGGCGATATTGTCGTGATGCCGCTTGAACGCCGGCTGATCGACGAGATCGAGATCCAGCGGCTGGCCGCGGCGTACAGCCATGCGGTGATGCGGCTCGATGGAACCGCGGCCGCAGCGACCTATGCCGAGGATGGCGTTCTCACCGCCTTCTCCAAGCCCGGCATTGTTGGGCGCGCCGCGATCGCGGAGGCACTGATCCTGACGCTCGAGCCGCTCGCCTTTCTCAATCAGAATTGCGGCGCAGGAATCATCTCGGTCGACGGCGACAGCGCAACCGCAAGCTGGACCGTCACCGAACTGCTTCAGCGCAAGGGTGAAGACCGTCTATCCTGCTGCTTCGGCAGCTATCAGGACCGGTTGGTGCGCACAGCCGATGGCTGGCGGTTCGCGCACCGGACCTTCGTGCCCTTCTTCCGGGGACGAATCGAGGCGGACGGGCGCTCCTACCCCAATCCGGCTTTCACCGGACCGGCGGGGCCGCAGAGCGCGCTTAGCTGACTGGGCCGGGCAGCGGGTTTCCCTTCGCTTTCCACGGTTCGCGGTTCTTGAGCGCCGGCACGATGCCCTGCTTCGCGCCATTTTTCTCCAGCAGCGCCAGATAGTCGGCCATGTCCTGTTCCGACCAGAATGCCTCGCCACTGCCGGCGATCACACCGAGCAATTCGCAGCCGTCCGGCCCGGCGACCCACGGGCCGAAGCGGTCGCCATGCATCAGGAAGATGTGTGTGCCCTTGGGGCATAGCCGGTCGCCGACCGTCACTTCGCCCTCGAGCACGAACACGGTGTGATCGCCCTGGTGTCCATGGGTGAGCGAGATCATCCCCGGCTCCCATCGATTGTAGAATGCGAAGTAACGCGGCATCGATTCGAGGAAGCGTTCATAGATCGACGCCGTTCGCCCGTCCGCAAACTCGATGCGAACCACCTCCTGCTCGTAAACCTCGTCGATATGTTTGATCCGCGGTGCGCCCAGCATTTTCGCTCTCCTGTCTGTTATCGCATCATCAAGGCCCCGCCATCGACGGGTATGATCTGTCCGGTCATGAAATGCGCGCCGTCTGAAGCCAGGAACGCGACCACCGGCACCAGATCGCGCCGGATATCGCCGAGCTTGCCACCGATCGGGATCGCGACCTTGAGGGCGGCATCATGGGCAGCAAGCTGGTCGGTGCTCATGCTGCTTCGGGTCTTGTCGTACATCGGTGTCCAGATGGTGGGCGCGATGGCGTTGACGCGGATATTGTAGCGGCCCCATTCGCTGGCGATTGAGCGCACCCAGGCGACGACCGCCCCCTTGGCGGCGGCATAGGCTGCCTTGCCCGGATAGCCCTTGATCCCTGCCGACGATGCGAAGTTGATGATCGCGCCGCCGTGATCCTTGAGGTGCGGGAACACCGCCTGATTGACCAGGAAAGTGCCGGTCGCGTTGACCGCGATGGCTTCAAGCCATTGCTCCGGCGGGATCGATTCGGCAGGCGCGCCGGGCGCTATTCCCGCGGCATGGATCAGCACGTCCAGCCCATCCAGCGCAGCGACGGCTTGGTTCGTCGCGGCATCGACCGAGGCCTTGTCCGTCACGTCGACCGCAAGGAAAGTCGCGCCCGCTTCTCCGGCGACCCGTGCGCCGGCATCGGCGTTGAGGTCGAGCGACACAACGCGCGCGCCCATCGCAGGCAGGGCGCGGACCAGCCCTGCGCCCATACCGCTCGCTCCGCCCGTCACGATGATCCGGCGGCCCTCCAACATCCTGTCTGCCATCGAGCTCTCCTTGGACCCTCGATAGCACCGACCAACTGTCCAGCGGATCGCGGCTGTGATCGTTAGCCTCAACGCGTTGCGAAATATCCGCGACTGGCGATCCTTTGGGCCAATGGTTCAAGGGAGAGAGGCGATGGATTTCGGTATCCGGGACAAGGTTGCGTTCGTGTCGGGGGGGAGCAAGGGCATGGTGCGCGAGGCCGCGCTGATGCTTGCCGACGAAGGAGTGAAGGTGGCGATCGTCGCCCGCACGCAAGGGCCGATCGACGATACGGTCGCTCAGATCCGCAGCCGGGGCGGTACCGCGATGGGTTATTCCGCTGACCTGACGACACGCAGCGGCGTACGCGACGCCGTAGCTGCGGTGCGTGCGCAATTCGGCGATCCGGACATCGCGATCAGCTGCGTCATGGAGAATATCGCCGGCGACTTCGACGATGTGAAGGACGAGGATTTCGAACGCTTCTTCATCGTCTATGCGATGTCGGTGGTCTATCTGGCGCGCGAGGTCATTCCGGCGATGAAGACCAAGGGCTGGGGCCGGTTCGTCGCGGTCGGATCGGGTACCGCCAAGGAACCCGTCGGCAACATCCACCATATGCTCGCGAATACGACGCGGCCCGCTGCCGTCGGTTTCGTCAAGACGCTGTCGGACGAAGTGGCAAAGTACGGCATCACCTGCAACACTGTCGGGCCGGGCTGGATCGGCACCGCCAATATGTACGATTATCTCGAGAAGAAGATGGGCGTGACGCCCGACAAGGTCGGCGAATTCCTGCATGATCTGATTCCGGCGGGCCGCGTCGGCCGGCCGGAAGAGATCGCATCGACCATCGCCTATCTATGCTCCGACCTCGCCGGCTATATCAGCGGCAACTGGATCGGCGTGGACGGCGGCAAGCACAAGTCGTTGTTCTGACGGGGCGACGCGGTGGCCGGGCTATAGCTCGACCACCGCGCGGGTCGGTGTCGTGCCCTCGGGCGCTTCATAGAATTGTTCGCCCCATTTGCGCAGCGCCATATAGCCGGCGATGTCCTGTTTCGCGAACACCGGGCGCTGAACGAAGACCTGATGCCGCCAGATGCGCGCATCCTCCTCGAACAACTCGATCGTATGGTGCGCGAAATCACGTTTCGCCTGGGGCATCACGTCGGGGGATGCGGGGTCGCGGGGCAGGAAATAGCTGACGCGAAGGTCCGACAAGGCATCGTCTACCGGCGTCGCAGTCAGGATCAGGCGATAGGGATTGCGTCCCTCGAATGCGGCGAAGGACAATCCTGGGCCCATGTTCAGCGTATGCAGTGTCATTGCCACCTGCTTGGTCTTTGCCGATTTGAATCCCATGCGCGAGCGCCAGCGCGTGCCGGGCGTCTCGAACCACAGGAGCTCAGGGTCTTCCGGCGCGCCATGCGTGAAGCGGAAGTGCATCGAATCTGCCGCATTCTCCTGGATGAGCTGCGGGTGGATCGGCTCGGAGGGCTTGTCGACCACGGCTTGCGGATAGCAGGGATAATAGTCCGCCTCGCTTCCCGGCAGATCGAAATCGGCGAACAAGTCGGGTAGCTCCCAGCCCTCGCGCGGCGGTCCGCCGGCCGGATCGTGCCACATGAAGATCAACCCGTGCCGCTCGATGACGTGGCGGGTGCGCAACCTCGCGCCGGTCGGCTTGTCTTGATAAGGGATTTCGGCATTCCGGCCGTCTTTGTCCCACATCCAGCCATGATAGGGGCAGACGACGCAGCCATTCTTCACCTTGCCGCCATAGCCGAGATGCGCACCCAGATGCTTGCAGTGCGCATCCATGACAGCGAGGTCGCCGGCCTGATCGCGAAACGCCACCATGTCGGCGCCGAAATAGCGCATCGGAACCACGCCGCCCGGGGCGATCTGCGCGCTCCAGCCGATCTGGAACCAGCCTGTCGGTTTCATGCTCAGTTTCAGCATCGATCGTCCTTCGGTGTTGCTGTCGTCAAAGGGTCTCGACAAAGGGGGTCGGCGAATTGCCAGCCTCGCCTTCGTAGAAGCGTTCGCTCCAGTTGCGCAGCATCGTGTAGCCCTTGATATCCTGCTGGGCGTAGACGGGGCGCTGGACGAAAATCTGATGCCGCCAGATGCGGGCATCCTCTTCGAACAACTCTGCGGTATGGGCGGCGAAGTCGCGCAACTTGAGCGGCATCGTGTCGGGCGATGCCGGATCGCGGGGCAGAAAGTAGCTGACCCGGAAATGGGCCGTTTCGTCGTCGATCGGCGTCGCGGTGAGGATCAGTCGATAATGGACATTGTCGCCGTCGAAAAAAGTGAATGAGAGGCCGACATTGGGTTTGATGCCCCGGTTGAACAGGGCGAACTCGCCGGTCTTCGGCGACTTGAACGCCATGGTGCTGCGCAGGCGGTTGCCCTCGATCCGGCAGTCGGTGAGCTGCGGATATTCCGGCGCACCATGAGTGAACACGAAGTGCACCGAGTCCGCCGTGTTCTCCATCATCAGTTGCGGATGGATATGCTCGCCCGGACGATCGACCACCGCTTGCGGGTAGCAGGGATAATAGTCAGCCTCGTTCGCGACGCCCTCAGGAAAATCGGCGAACAGGTCGGGCAATTCCCACCCGTCGCGCGGCCCCTCGCCGCTCGGATCGTGCCAAAGGAAAATCAGCCCGTGACGTTCGATCGCCGACCATTTGCGCAGCTTCGCTCCGGTCGGCTTGTCCTGATAGGGGATATTGGCATTGCTGCCGTCCTCGCGCCACGCCCAGCCATGATAGGGGCATATGATGCAATCCCCGCGAACCTTGCCACCATGCCCGAGATGAGCGCCCAGATGTTTGCAATGCGCATCCAGCACGCTCAGGCGGCCGTCAGCGCTGCGAAAGGCGACGAGGTCATGCGAGAAATAACGCAGGGGCACGGCTTGACCGGGAGCAATTTCACCGGACCATCCGATCTGGAACCAACCGGTGGGCTTCATGTTGAGCTTGAGCATCGCGGCCTCGATTTAATTCGAAAATCGAAATATCATGCGCGATGCGCGGTTTCACCTCTGCGTGCCGATCCACCATATATGCGATGGCGGCGGCCGGAGGGATCGGGCAGCGTGACCGGATGAGCGAGGACCTGCCCAAGACTGTCGCGCATTTGCAGGCCCGGCTTCCATCGGGTCCGATCGGGCGATTGCTGGCGTCGATCGGCAATCTGTCGACCTCGTTGGGCGCGATCCATGCCCGCTTCGCCCAGGACCATGGCCTCGGGCCTCGCGGGATCTGGATCATGAGCTGGATTTCGGAAGGTCAGGGCAATCCCGGCGCCATCGCCCGCGCGATGATCCTGCCGCCCAGCGTCATCTCGGGGGACCTCAACCGGCTGGTCGAGCAAGGACTGGTCGTCCGGCAACGGGGCGCAGCGGACGGCCGGCGGCTCGACTATAGCCTGACCGAAACGGGACAGGCATTGCTGGCGAAAGCGCATGCCCGCTATGTCGCGATCCTCCAGGACAAGTTCGCCGAATATCCGCCCGACCAGATCGATGCGCTGCTGCGTATTCTCTTCGAGATCAGCGGTCATGTCCGGTCGCATCTCGATGCCGCGGACGATTAAAGGCGGATCAGCCGCTTACCGATCCCCGCACCCTGCAGCATGTTGAGATAGGCGGCGGGGGCCTGTTCCAGATGATCGATGATCGTTTCGCGATGCACAATCGTGCCGCTTGCAATGCCGTCCGCCAGTTCGGCGCGAGCAGGTTCGAACAGCTCTGGGTGCTCGGCGGTTATGAACCCGCGCAATGTGAGCGCGCGATAGAGCAATGTCTTGAAGTGCCTGAGCGCCAATGGCGCCTCGTCATTATAGTGCGCCGCCAGTCCGCACAGCATGATCCGGCCGCCCTGCACCATGGCGAGCAACGCCGCATCGAGACTGGGACCGCCGACATTTTCGAACAGGATATCGATGCCGTTGGGTGCCGCCGCGGCGATCCGGCCCGCCAGATCGGGGTCGCGATGGTCGAGGCAGGCGTCAAACCCCAGTGTGTCGACGACATAGGCGCATTTGTCGGCGCCCCCGGCGGTGCCGACAACGCGCAGTCCGCGCGCCTTTCCAAGCTGGCCGACCACGCTTCCCACCGGGCCGCTGGCGGCCGAGACGAGCAGGGTTTCGCCCGCTGCAGGCTGAGCGAGGTGAAGCCCGACCCACGCGGTCATGCCCGAGCGGCCCAGCACCCCCAGCGCCAGCCGGGGCGGGTGGATCGCCGGGGAAATCACTTCGGCACGAGCGGCGGCAAGGCTTTGCACCGCTTGCCAACGTCCGATGGCCAGCACGGTATCGCCCACGGCATAGCCCGGCGCTCGCGATGAAATGACTTCGCCTACGATCCGGCCATGGATGGTACCGTCCGCCCATTCCGGAACTTCGCCCGCCCAGCTGCGCATCGCCCGCGCCAGATAGGGGTCGAGGGCGATGTATCGCGTACGGATGGTAATCTCGTTCTCGTCCGGCGCACGTGCCTCATCCGCGCCGAACGCGAAATCGTCCAGCGCCAGCGTTTCGCAGCGCCGACGCATGCGCCAGAAGCCGTTACTGCCCTGCATCGCCACCTCCCGCCCGGGACTTAACGCATCGATGCCGCATCGCCAGCCGGCATGGCATAGAGCGCACATACTTGCGCAATCGGCGCGCGACTTGAAACCTACACCTTGTCGGCTTTAGGGCTGTGAGCAACGTCGAGATACGCCCAGAGGAATTGGATTCCATGCCATCAGCCGTGATCGTCAGCGCAGCGCGCACCGCCGTCGCCACCGCCCGCAAGGGAACGCTCGCCAATACCAGCGCGGAGACATTGGCGCTGGCCGTGCTCAAGGAAGTCGTGGCGCGTTCGGGCGTCGCGCCGGACAGGGTAGACGATGTGATCCTTGCCGAATCGCTCTATGGCGGCGGTGCGGTCGCGCGGCATGCCGCTGTGGAGGCCGGCATGACAAAGGCCGGGGGGATGGCGCTCAACCGGCATTGCGCGGGGAGCCTGACTTCGGTCGGTCTTGCCGCAGCTCAGGTCATGTCGGGGATGGAAACATTCATCGTTGCGGGCGGGGTGATGTCGATCTCGACCGCGCCGAAGATGCAGCGCAGAGTGCCCGGTACGGAGGACGTCCAGGATTTCTGGATGCCGCCGACTCACCCGGACAGCCCGGAGGCACCCAATCTCGACATGTCGATCACGGTCGGCTGGAACACGGCCCGGGCGGCGGGGCTGACGCGCGAGGAACAGGATGCCTGGGCGGTCCGCTCGCACCAACGTGCGATTGCCGCGATCGACGCGGGATATTTCAACGAGCAGATCGTACCCGTCCAGGCATTGATGCCGGATGGCTCGACCGTGGAGTTCAAGGTCGATGAGCATCCCCGCCGCGATTCGACCATCGAGAAACTCGCCACGCTGAAAGTGCTGCATCCCGAAATCGAGGGCTTCTCGATTACCGCAGGCAATTCGAGCGGCGTCAATGATGCGGCATCGGCGATGATGGTGACCACCGACGCGGTTGCCGCGGCCCAAGGTCTCGGGGTGATGGCAAAGATTCGTGCCTGGACCTCGGTGGGCGTCGATCCGGCGAAGACCGGACTTGGCGTTCTCGATGTCATCCCCAAGCTGCTGTCGCGAGCCGGGGTGGATCAGTCCGACGTGGCGTTGTGGGAGATCAACGAGGCGTTCGCCTCGGTCCCGCTTGCGGCATCGCGGATGCTCGGCATTGATGACGAGATGATCAATATCTCGGGTAGCGGATGCTCCATTGGCCATCCGGTCGCGGCGTCGGGCGGGCGGATGCTGATCACGCTGATCCATGATCTCAAGCGTCGCGGCGGGGGGCTCGGTGTCGCGGCGATGTGTGCCGGCGGCGGTCAGGCGGGCGCCGTCCTCATCGAGGTCTGATCAGTCCCGGTACCGTGGATCGGCCCGGTCGAGCTGCCGCAGCAGCGCGGGCCATTCGCGACCGCCATCGGTCGAGACCTCCGCACTCCCCGTTTTCGGGGCGAATAGCTGCGCGGTGCGCTGCTGGCTTTCCGCGCTCGGCATGACCGGGGCGCCGCCCGCCAGCGCTGCTACCTGGATCTGGCACGCCGTCTCCAGCCGCTGCATCAGCAGGAACGCTTCCGGGATCGATCGGCCGACGGTCAGCAGTCCGTGATTGCGCAGGATCAGCGCGTCGTTGGCGCCGAGCGCAGCGATCAAACGGACCCGCTCGCCCTCGTCGATCGCCGGCCCTTCGAAATCATGATAGCCGGTGCGGCCGAGAAAGCGCAGCGCGGTCTGGCTGATCGGCATCAGCCCCTGCGGCATGCACGAAACCGCGACGCCCGCACGGGTGTGCGTATGAATGACCGCCTGCACATCGGGCCGGGCCGAATGCACTGCGCTGTGGATGACATAACCCGCCCGGTTTATCCCATAGTCCGTATCGCCCGCGTCGAGGACATTGCCCTCGATGTCGATCCGCACCAGTGAACTGGCGGTAATCTCTTCATACAGCAGCCCGAACGGGTTGATCAGCAGATCCTCGGTATCCGGGATGCGCGCCGTGATGTGATTGAAGATCAGATCCGTCATCCCGTAGCGCGCGATCAGGCGATAGCAGGCGGCAAGGGCGATCCGGGTGTCGCGTTCGATCGGGTTCATGCCCGATGTTTTGCGCCGATCCGCCCGAACCAACAATCGCGGATGGGATGCTTTCGTTTGAACCTTTCGCACGGGCATGGGCTGGGGCAATTTCGGCGGATGATCAGGATCTTTGGCGGGCCGACCCGCTATGTGCAGGGCCCAGGCGCCATCGGCGAACTCGGCACGCTTACGGAACGGCTGACAAAACGGCCTTTGCTGGTGGTCGATGCCGATGTGCTGCCCTTCGTCGAGGCGCAACTCTCGACCGCCTTTGCCGGGCGTCCCAGTATCACGCTCGCCTTTCGCGGCGAGGTCACTCACGCCGCCATCGACCTGCTGGTCGAACAGGCGGGCGACGCGGATTGCGTGATCGGGATCGGCGGGGGCAAGGGACTCGATGCGGCCAAGGGGGTCGCATTCAAGCTGGGCCTCCCATTCATTGCCGTGCCGTCGATCGCGTCCAACGACTCGCCCACGGGCCGCTCGATGGCGATCTATAATGACGAGCATGTGCTGGTCGCGATCGAGACGATCCCCGACAGTCCGTTGCTGGTCGTCACCGACACGCAATTGATCGCGAATGCGCCCGCACGCTTCCTGCGGACGGGCATGGGCGACGCGCTTGCCAAGAAGTTCGAGGCGGAGCGCGCGGTGGCCGATGGCGCGAGCAACTTCTTCGGAACACGCCAGTTGCGCACGGCATTGGCGATTGCCGATGCCTGTTATCAGACGCTGCGCGAACATGGCGTAGCGGCGATGGCGGCAGCCGAACGGCATGAGCCCGATGAGGCGTTCGAAGCGGTGGTCGAGGCGAATGTTCTGATGGCGGGGCTCGCCTGGGAGAGCGGCGGCCTGTCCTACGCCCATGCTGTCGTACGCGGGCTGGTCAAGGCGCGTGGCGCGGCCAGCGCACCGCATGGCGACCATGTCGGCTATGCGACGCTGGTTCAGCTTGCCATCGAGGGGCGCGATGACGGGTTTATCCTCGACGTGATCGGCTTCAACCGAAGCGTCGGTCTGCCTGCCTCGTTGGCGGAGCTGGACATGGGATCCCCGACGCCGGATGAAATCGCCGAAATCGCGCGGTTGACGACAATCGGGCCCAAGGGCGGCCGCATCATCGTGAATGCTGGCCCCGGCCAGATCGCAGACGCCATCAAGCGGGTCGAGCAACTGGCGACCCGGGAATCGTGACGGCATCGCTCTTTACGCCGTTCACCCTTCGCGGCGTTTCGATGCGCAATCGCATTGGCGTGTCGCCCATGTGCCAATATTCCGCAACCGACGGGCTGGCGAACGCCTGGCACCTCACCCATCTGGCCAGCCGCGCGGTCGGTGGCGCAGGACTGGTGGTCACCGAAGCCGCCGCGGTAACCCCGGAAGGCCGGATCAGCCCGGCCGATCTTGGCCTATGGTCCGATCGGCACATGGAAGCGTTGCGGCCCGTTGCCGCCGCGCTTGCAGCCGCCGGCGCAATCCCTGGAATCCAGCTCGCCCATTCAGGACGCAAGGGCAGCACTCAGGTGCCATGGCTTGGCCGCGAGGCGGTGCCGCTCGAAGCAGGGGGCTGGAGGGCCGGGAGTGCGACCGCGGCGCCGTTCTCGGCCAGGTCAGCGCCAACCTATGCGCTCGATACCCCGGCTATTGCGGCGATCGTCGATGGCTTTGGCGCAGCCGCGCGCCGGGCCGTTGCTGCAGGATTCCGCTGGGTCGAATGCCATTTCGCGCACGGCTATCTGGTCCATTCCTTCCTGTCCCCGCTCGTCAATGACCGCACCGACGACTATGGCGGCAGCTTCGAGGGACGGGCGCAGCTGGCATTGGAGATCGTCCGGGCCGTCCGCGCCGCGGTGCCTGACGATGTCCCGGTCGTGGTGCGGCTGTCCTGCGTCGACTGGACTCCCGGCGGCTGGACACTCGACGAATCGGTTCGCCTTGGCCGGCTGCTCGGTGAAGCCGGAGCCGACCTGATCGATTGTTCGAGCGGGTCCGCGATACCCGGTGATGCCCCGCCGGACGGGCCGGCGGTCCAGCGGGATTTCGCGCGCGTCATTCGGGCCCGGACGGATATGCCGACCGCAGCGGTGGGCGGAATTGTAACGGCTGAGGAAGCCGAGGCGCTCGTCGCGAATGGGTCCGCCGATATCGTCCTGCTCGCGCGCGCCATGCTTCGCGATCCCTATTGGGCGCTGCATGCGGCCCGAGCCTTGGGCGAAACGCCGTCATGGCCGCCACAATATGCGCGCGCGATGGGGACCGGATGACCGACGACATCACCGCAAGGCTCGGGCGGATCGAGGCGATCGAAGCGATTCGGCAACTGGCGTTCGGCTATGCACTGTGCGTCGATGCGCGCGATCTCGATGCGCTGGTCTCGCTCTATGTCGATGACGTTCGGGTGGGCGAGGGCAAGCAGGGACGACCGGCACTGCGCGAAACCTTCGACGCGGCATTGCGCCAGTTCACGACCAGCGCACACCATGTGACCAATCACCTGATCGAACTGCTCGGCCCCGACGACGCCATCGGGCTGGTGAGTTGCCGGATCGAGCATGAAGTCGGCCCCGATTGGGTGACGGCAAGCCTGCTCTATCATGACCGCTATGCGCGGCGGAACGGCATATGGTTGTTTCGCGGGCGGGTGCAGGCCCGGCTCTATGCGACGGCGCAGGACGATCCGCCGGTGGGGCCGGCCAAGATGCGTTGGCCGGGCGCGCCGGTTGCGGAAACCGGCTTCTACGACCCCTTGCCGTCCTGGGCCGAATATTGGGATGGTGGGACGCGAACGGCATGGAACGGAGAGGGAGCGGATCTGCTCGTTTCCCGCCTGCGGCGCGGCACCCGCCTGCCGCCGCCGCCGCGCTACATCTTCCGGGATCAGACGGAGGAATAGCCCCCATCCACCGGCAATACGACACCGGTGATGAAGCTCGCTTTGTCCGAACAGAGGAATGCCACCGCATCGGCAATATGGCGTGGCTCGCCCCAGCGGCGCATCGGCGTGCGGCCGATGACGCGCTCGCGCAGCGCAGGGTCGATCTGACGGTCGGTCAGCGGCGTGACGATCCAGCCCGGTGCGACGGCGTTCACGCGAATGCGCTGTTCGGCCCAGGCGATCGCAAGGCTCTTGGTCAGCAATGCAACGCCGCCCTTGCTCGCCGCATAGCCTGGCGCAGTACCGCTGCCGAAGAGGCTCATCATCGATGCGATGTTGACGATCGCGCCGCCGCGTACGGCCAGGGCCGGGCGAAACGCGCGGCAGCAGCGCATCGTACCGGTGAGGTTGACGTCCAGCACATGCTGAAATGCCTCCTCCTCGAACGCCGCGTGGCCGCGTGCGGTCGTGCCCGCGCAATTGACGAGGAAGTCGATTCCACCGGTGTCTTCGGCAAAGGCGCGCACCGCGGCGTCATCGCTGACGTCCAGCGGCTTCATGGCGATTCCGGCAAAGCCCGCTTCGCCGGCCCGGGCATCGACCTCGGCCTGATCATATCCGGTGGCGACGACCTCCGCGCCCGCGGCGTGCAGCGCCTGCGAGATCGCACCCCCGATACCGCCGATACCGCCAGTCACCACCGCGCGTTTGCCCGTGAAGTCCATTTCGCCGTCTCCTTTCCTCTGGTGGATAGTCAGAGACGGGGTGCCATGACAGGGCAAGGCCAGCACATGGGTGATGACTGGCCGTCGGCCGTCCCAGCCATTGACCCTGCGCTACCCCAGGCCGATGAAAGCGTGGACAGGGGCCGCCCTCGCGTGTTCCAATTTTGAAGCGGAGCTGCACTATGGCGTCGATCGCCAAGGATTTCCGGCCGGAAGGAATGGCCGCCAATTTTCTGCCCAAGGACCTGGTGGTCAAGATTCCGGAGGATCTGAGCAAATGGGTCCGGCGCCCGGCCGGGCATTATTATTGCCCGATCATGTTCGACACCTCCGCCGGCATTACCGTCAACGTGCTTCACTATCCCAATCCCGGCGTGATCGGACGGCACGTACATGACGGTCCGGTCTTCTCCTACACGATGGAGGGAAGCTGGTATTATCCCGAGCACGACTGGGTAGCGGAGAAGGGGTCGTTCGTCTGGGAACCGCCGGGCGAGCATCACACGCTGACCGTCAAGGAATCGATGACGGCGCTCTATGTCATGCATGGCGGCCTGACCTTGCTCGACGAGAATGAGAAGCCGATCGGCTTCGACAATTGTCTTACCCTGCTAGGTTTCTGTGCCGAATGGTATCGCGAGCAGGGTTATGACGACGACTATATCAAGCAATTCATTCGCTGAGCTGCGGCGCGAATGACCACTCGCCCGCTGGATGGCATCCGGGTCGTCGAATTCGAAGGTCTGGGACCCGGACCTACTTGCGGGATGATATTGGCCGATTTCGGGGCCGAGGTCGTTCGCATCTCACGGCCGGATTACGCGCAATGGGCTGACCCGGTCACCTCGCGCGGCAAGGGGCTGCTTGCCGTTGACCTCAAGGATCCCGCGGGGATGACGCAGGTTCGCGAGGCGATCGAGTTGGCCGACGTGCTGATCGATCCGTTCCGGCCGGGCGTCATGGAGCGGCTGGGTCTTGGCCCGGATGATCTGCTGCAAAGCCGCGCTCGCCTCATCTACGCGCGATTGACGGGCTGGGGGCAAACGGGGCCGCTTTCGCAGCGTGCCGGCCATGATATCAATTATCTGGCGCTGTCGGGTGCGTTGGACGGGATCGGCCGTCCGGGCGAAGTGCCGACACCGCCGCTCAACCTGATCGGCGATATGGGCGGCGGCGCGGCGGTGGCTGCCTTTGGCATCTGCGCCGCATTGTTCGAGCGAGAGCGCTCCGGGCTGGGGCAAGTGATCGACGCGGCGATCCTCGATGGCACGAGCATGCTGATGGCAATGTTCCACGGCATGCAAATCCCGCTGACGCGCCAGGACTCGCCGCTTGGCGGGACACAGCCTTGGTATGACTGCTATGCCTGCGCCGACGGGCGACACATCGCAATTGGCGCGCTGGAGCCGCAATTCTGGGACAATCTGGCCGAAGCGATCGAGCTGCCGCAGCAATTGCGCGATCGCCAGCGCGTTCCCGCAGACGTGATCCGGGGAGCACTGACGGCGATCTTTGCGACGCGAACGCGTGACGATTGGGACAATCGATTGTCGCAGCTCGATGCGTGTGCGACGCCGGTCCTGTCTGTCGACGAAGCCATGGCGCATGCCCAGGCGCTGGATCGTAACCGGTATTGCGAACGTGGTGGGATCGCCCAGCCTTCGCCCGCGCCGCGTCTGTCGCGAACCCCGGCGGCGCCATCGGCCGAGCGGGACGGGTGGGCAACGGTTGAGCGCTGGCGTACCGCGGGGAACTAGTCCCGCCGTACGCCGACGCGCCGCTCAGAGCTTTTCGGTCAGCTCCGGCACGATCTTGAACAGATCGCCGACCAGGCCGAGATCCGCGACCTGGAAGATCGGCGCATCCTCATCCTTGTTGATGGCGATGATGGTCTTCGAATCCTTCATGCCCGCAAGGTGCTGGATCGCGCCCGAGATTCCGATCGCGACATAGACTTCCGGCGCGACGATCTTGCCGGTCTGGCCGACCTGATAGTCGTTGGGGGCATAGCCCGCATCGACCGCCGCGCGGCTCGCACCGACCGCGGCGCCGAGCTTGTCGGCGAGCGGGTCGATCAGCCCGTGGAACTGCTCCGACGAGCCGAGTGCACGGCCGCCCGAGACGATCACCTTGGCGCTGGTCAGCTCCGGACGCTCCGACTTGGCGATTTCGGCGCCGACGAAGCTCGAAAGACCCGAATCACCCTTGCCCGACACGGCTTCGACCGAGGCACTTCCGCCTTCCGTCGCCGCCTTCTCGAATGCGGTGCCGCGCACGGTGAGGACCTTCTTGGCGTCCGCCGACTTGACCGTGGCAATCGCGTTGCCGGCATAGATCGGGCGCGTGAAGGTGTCGGCGCTTTCGACCGACAGCACTTCGCTGATCTGCATCACGTCGAGCAACGCGGCGACGCGCGGCGCGATGTTCTTGCCGGTGGTGGTGGCGGGTGCAACGAAGGCGTCGTAGCCGGCCATCAGCTCGGCGACGAGCGGCGCGACATTCTCGGCCAGCCCATGGCCATAGGCCGCGTCATCGGCCAGCAGCACCTTCGACACGCCGACGATCTTCGCCGCAGCGTCGGCCGCGCCCTGCGCGCCCTGTCCCGCGACCAGCGCGACGACATCGCCCAGCTTGGTGCCGGCGGTGACGGCGGCGAGCGTCGCGTCCTTGACGCTGTTGTTGTCGTGTTCGACCCAGACCAGCACGCTCATTTCGCAACTCCCAGCGCCTTGAGCTTGCCGACAAGCTCATCCACATCCGCAACCTTGACGCCGGCCTGGCGCTTGGCCGGCTCGGTGACGCTGACGACGGTGAGGCGCGGGGCCACATCGACGCCATAGTCGGCGGGAGTCTTCTGATCGAGCGGCTTGCTCTTGGCCTTCATGATGTTGGGCAGCGAGGCGTAGCGCGGCTCGTTCAGGCGAAGATCGGTCGTGACGATCGCCGGGAGCTTGAGCTTCACCGTCTCGAGGCCGCCATCGACTTCGCGAGTCACGTCGACCTGCTCGCCGGCAATTTCGACCTTGTTCGCGAACGTGCCCTGGCCCCAGCCAAGCAGCGCGCCCAGCATCTGGCCGGTCTGGTTGTTGTCGTCGTCGATCGCCTGCTTGCCCAGGATGATCAGGCCGGGCGCTTCCGCCTCGGCGACCTTCGCCAGCAGCTTGGCGACGCCCAGCGGCTCGACCTTGTCTTCGGCGACGATCAGGATGGCGCGGTCGGCGCCCATCGCCAGCGCGGTACGCAGCGTTTCCTGCGCCTTCTGCTCGCCGATCGAGACCACGACGATCTCGGTCGCCGCGCCCTTTTCCTTGAGGCGGATCGCCTCTTCGACGGCGATCTCGTCGAACGGGTTCATGCTCATCTTGACGTTGGCGAGGTCGACCCCCGTTCCGTCGGCCTTCACCCGCGGCTTCACATTATAGTCAAGCACACGCTTGACCGGCACCAATATCTTCATTCCGTTTCTCCGACCGCCTCGAGGCCTTGGATTGCATCGCGCGCCATGCGGAAATGGCGGCTCCCCCGTCAATGCGAACGCCGGTTTGATCAGGAGGGTGATGGCGAGGGGGCGAAGCTTGCCGGGGGCAGCCCGGGCCTTCTAGCAGCAGTCGCGCCAAAGGAGTTTCCATGACTGAATCGCCGTCCGTTATCTGGCAGATTGACGAAGGCGTGGCGATCGTGCGGCTGAACCGCCCCGAACGGCTCAATGCCCTGACGCTCGAGATGCTCGATCGCCTTCGCTACACGCTTGACCAAGTCGTGGCCGCGGGCGCGCGCGCGATCCTGGTGACCGGCGAGGGCCGTGCCTTCTGCTCGGGGGCCGATCTCGCGTCGAGCGAGGACGGGCTGACCGAGCGCGACTTGGGCGATGCGGTGCGGGCTCACTATAATCCGTTGACCCAGACCTTTGCCGCGCTGCAGGTGCCAGTCGTGACCGCGGTGAATGGCGCAGCGGCCGGGGCGGGCGTTTCGATCGCGCTTTCGGGCGATATCGTGGTCGCAGCGCGTTCTTCCTATCTGCTGCTCGCCTTCGCCAATATCGGACTGGTGCCCGATGCCGGCGCAACCTGGCTGATCGGCAAGTCGGCGGGACGGCTCAAGCTCCTCGAAATGGCATTGCTCGGCGAACGGTTGAGCGCCGATGCGGCGCTCGATGCCGGGTTGGTGACACGGGTGGCAGACGACGATGCATTGCTGGAGACAGCGATGGCGCTCGCGCGCAAGCTCGCCGCGATGCCGACGGTCGCGCTGGGACTGATCCGCACACAGGCGGCGGTCGCGCTCAGCGGCACGCTCTCCGATCTGCTCGAGGTTGAAGCCGCCCATCAGGGACGCGCCGCCGACACGAGCGATTTCCGCGAAGGGGTCGCCGCTTTCCTCGACAAGCGCAAACCCAGTTTCACGGGGCAATGATCCCCCAATCCCCGGCTACTCAAGGAAATCCATCATGTCTGACGTTCTCATCCTCTCCGGCGTCCGTACCGCGATCGGCGACTTTGGCGGCGCCCTGAAGAACGTGCCCGCGGCGGATCTGGGCGCACTGGTGATCGGCGAGGCGATTGCGCGTGCGGGTATCGCAGCCGATGCGGTCGGGCATGTGGTGATGGGCAATGTGATCCCTTCTACGCCCAGCGACGCCTATCTGGCGCGCGTCGCGGCGGTGCGCGCGGGCGTGCCGGTGGCGGTGCCCGCACTGACCGTGAACCGGCTGTGCGGATCGGGGCTGCAGGCGATCATCTCCGCGGCACAGGGCATTGCCCTTGGTGAATGCGGCGTGGCGGTCGCGGGCGGCGCCGAGAATATGAGCCAGGCGCCGCATTATGTGGCCAGCGCGCGGTTCGGGCAGAAGATGGGCGACATCCAGATGCTCGACGCGCTCACCCGTACGCTGAGCGATCCGTTCGACCAGGTTCATATGGGGGTGACTGCGGAGAATGTCGCGGCGCAATGCGGCATCGATCGGGCGGCGCAGGACGAAGCCGCAGTCGAGAGCCATCGCCGCGGCGCGCGTGCGATCGCCGAGGGACGTTTCCGCGATCAGATCGTACCGGTCGAGATCAAGAGCCGCGGCGGCACCGTGATGTTCGATACCGACGAGCATGTCCGGGCCGAGGTGACGCTGGAGGATATGGCGAGGCTGCGCCCTGCCTTCCAGCGCGACGGAACGGTGACCGCGGGCAACGCTTCGGGAATCAACGATGGTGCTGCGGCGGTGGTGCTGGGCTCGCCCGAGGAAGCGCAGCGGCTTGGGGCCAAGCCGCTCGCACGGATCCTGGGCTGGGGCCATGCCGGGGTGGAGCCCCGGGTGATGGGGCTTGGGCCGGTCGAGGCGGTGCCGATCGCACTGCGGCGCGCGGGCGTGACGCTCGACCGGATCGATGTGATCGAATCCAACGAAGCGTTCGCGGCGCAGGCGTGCGCGGTATCGGCGCAGCTCGGGTTCGATCCCGAAAAGACGAACGTCAACGGATCCGGCATCTCGCTTGGCCACCCGGTCGGCGCAACCGGGGCGATCAATACCGTCAAGCTCCTCTATGAACTCCAGCGATCGGGCGGCCGCCTCGGCCTGGTTACGATGTGCATCGGCGGAGGGCAGGGCATCGCGCTGGTGATCGAGCGACTGGACTGAATTTCGACCGGTCCAGTCCGCTCGCTTGCAGCTCCCCCAGGCCGGCGCATCATCAGCGCCCCTCTAATGCCTTGCGCCCCGCCCGTGACCGGGCGGCCGCGTGCTATGGCTCGGCTGCGCCTTGCCACCGAGCCCCGGCGGGTCTCGGCCATGCGGTGACGCCCGCTGGCGCCAACGCCCTGCGGGCCAGCGGGCGCCGCTTGCGCGGCGGCGTTGTGGGCGGCCCGCCGGCAGCGGGGATGGGCGACCGCTCGCAGCAAAGGCCGGTTCGGGCCGCCGGCAAGCCGGGCCTTGCCCGGCTGCTCCACTTCGTTCCGCCCCCTCGGGTGCCGGCGCCCCTTGGGGAACCGGCCTCCTTGCTCGCTCGCCGCCCACCCCCGCTGCCGGGGGCCATGCTGGTTTTGGGGCGGCGAGGAGGAGACGATGCCCCGCCACCGCCCCGCAGGAGATGGGCCGCGCGCCAGCCTCTATGATGAGGTCACCCAGCGCATCGTCGCCGAACTCGAACAGGGCTGCTTTCCATGGGTTCAGCCATGGGACAGCGCCGCCGCCGCGCCTTCGCTGCCGCGCAATGCGCTGACCGCGCGCTGCTATTCGGGCGTCAATATCCTCACCCTCTGGGCGTCGGGCGTCGCGGGCGGTTTTTCCTCGCAAAGCTGGCTGACCTTCCGTCAGGCCCAGCAGGCCGGAGGCTGTGTGCGCAAGGGCGAGCGCGGGACGGGCGTTGTCTTCGCCGACCGCTTCATTCCCGAAGCCGAGCTGGAACGCGCCACCCGCGACGGCGAGGCCGCCAAGGCCGTGCCGTTCCTCAAGCGCTTTACCGTCTTCAACGTCGCGCAATGCGACGGGCTGCGCCCCGGTCTCGCCGACGATCCTGCGCCGCTGCCGCGCTGCGGGATCGCCCCGGTTGCAGAAGCCGTGATCGACGCGTCGGGCGCCGATTTCCGGGTCGGCGGCGCGCACGCCTTCTATGCGCCGGGCGAGGACTATGTGCAGGTGCCGCCGCACAGTGCCTTCGGCGATCCGATCAACTGGTATCGCACCGCGCTCCACGAACTCACCCACTGGACCGGGCACGGCTCACGCCTCGCGCGCGATCTTTCAGGGCCGTTCGCATCGGCGGCCTATGCACGCGAGGAACTCGTCGCCGAAATGGGCGCGGCCTTTCTCTGCGCCCATATCGGCATCCATCCGAGCGTGCGCCATGCCGACTATATCGGTGCGTGGCTCGCCGTGCTGCGCGCCGACAATCGCGCCATCTTCCGCGCCGCCGCCGCAGCCTCGCGCGCCGCCGACTATCTGCTCGCACTGCACGGCGAGGCCAAGGCGGCAGCGCTCGAAGCGGCGCAAGCGGACAGGATCGCGGCATGATCGCGCTCCCGCCCGACCTGCGCGCCGCGCTGCTGGCCAATGCCCGCGCCACCGCCGCCAACCCCCATCTCGACCCAATGCCGCTGGTCAAGTTCTTCAATCCCATGGGCGCGGCGACATGGCTCGCAAGTGAACTCGATGCGGACGGCGACACGCTGTTCGGGTTGGCCGATCTCGGCTTTGGCTGCCCCGAACTCGGCAGCTTCAGCCTCGCCGAGATCGCCAGCGTGAAGCTCCCCTATGGCCTTACCATTGAGCGCGATCTCAGCTTTACGACCCGGTTCGGCCTCTCGGTCTGGGCCGACTGGTCGCGCCGCGCCGGATCGATCCTCTGGGCGGAGACCCTGCTCCGCCGCGTCGAAATGAGCGTGCCGCCCGGCACCGACCCGCTTCCGCCCCATGCCAACGATCCGGCTCCGCCGGAGCGCAGCAAGGGCGGCTGACGCTGGCGGCCGTCCGCCGCCGAACATGAGCCGGTCCCCGGCAAGCCCGGGACCGGCACCCAAGGAGACGACCGATGAAACTCGACTTCATTGCGCTCGACAGGCTGGCAGTCAGCCCGCTCAACATGCGCCACGGCAAGAAACCGCCCGACATATCGGACATCCTCCCGACCGTACTCAAGCGCGGCATCATCCAGCCGATGATCGTCCGCCCCGAGGGCGGGGAAGGCTGGTTCGGCGTCGTCGCCGGGGCGCGGCGGCTGCACGCCGCGCAACTTGCCGCGCAGCAGACCGGCCATACCGATCCGCTGCCCTGCGCGATCCTTGAAGAAGGCGACGACGCCGACGCCATCGAGGCCTCGCTGATCGAGAATGTCGCGCGCCGCGATCCCGACGAGGTCACTCAATGGGAAAGCTTCGTGAAGCTGGTCAAGCAAGGCCGCGATCCCGAAGCGATCGGCGTGACCTTCGGTATCCCCGAAGCGGGCGTGCGGCGCATCCTTGCCCTTGGCAATCTGCTCCCGCGCATCCGCAACCTCTACCGCGCCGAAGAGATCGACCGTGCCACGATCCGCCACCTGACCATGGCCTCCAAGAAGCAGCAAAGCGCATGGCTTGCGCTGCTCGATGATCCGCACGCCTATGCCCCGACCGGCCATCAGCTCAAGTCATGGCTGCTCGGCGGGCACTCGATCCGGACCAGCCATGCGCTGTTCGCGCTCGACGAGTATAAGGGGCCGATCATCGCCGACCTGTTCGGCGAGGACAGCTATTTCGGGGATAGCGCCGCCTTCTGGACGCTCCAGAACGCGGCCATCGAACGGGTCCGGCAAAGCGCGCTCGATGATGGCTGGCACGAGGTGGTGGTGATGCCGCGCGACACCAGCTTCTATAGCTGGGAGCATGAGAAGACGCCCAAGACCAAGGGCGGGCGCGTCTATGTCGAGGTGCGCGAGAGCGGCGAGGTCGCGATCCATATCGGTTACCTGACGCGCAAGGAAGCGCGCGCCCGCGAACGCGGCGAACCCGCTATGACCGCCGCCAAGCCCGCACGACCCGAGGTCACCAGCACGCTTAACGACTATGTCGATCTCCATCGCCATGCCGCCGTGCGCGCCGCGTTGTCCGCGCATCCCGGCGTCGCGCTGCGCCTGCTCGTGGCGCACGCCATTATCGGCTCGCCGCTGTGGCGCGTGCGGCCCGAACCGCAGGCCAGCGCGAACGAGGCGGTCTGCGCCAGCGTCGCCGCCGCGCGCGGTGAAGCCGTGTTCGGCGAGCAGCGCCGCGCGGTGCTGGCGCTGCTCGATCTCGATCCCGAGCGCTCGACCCTGACCGACGGCAATGGCGACGATGCGGCGCTCGCCGCGCTGTTCGCTCGCCTGCTCGACCTCCCCGACCCGGCGCTGCTCGATGTCGCAGCGGTGGTGATGGGCGAGAGCCTGCACGCCGGAAGCGCCGCCGTCGAGGCAGCCGGGGCAAGGATCGGTGTCACCATGGCCGACTGGTGGCAGGCCGACGACACGCTGTTCGAGCTGATCCGCGACAAGGAGGTCATGCACGGAATCGTCGGCGAGATTGCCGGACCCGCGATCGCGAGCGCCAATATGGACGAGAAGCTCAAGACCCTGAAGCGCATCGCTCGCGACCATCTCGACGGCACCGGCAGCCGCAAACGGTATGAAGGCTGGGTGCCGCGCTGGATGGCGTTCCCGCCCGCCGCCTATACCGCGCGCGGCGGTGTCCGTGCGGTCACCGCCCATGCAACGCTCGCCGGCGCGTGCGCCCCCGAAGCCGGTCCGGCGCTCGCCATCGCTGCCTGACCGGCGCGGCGGCGCGGTCTCCCGCCGCGCCGCCGCACTTTCCTACATCGCCGCGATCTGCTCCAATCGGGCGGTGAAACGGCGTTCCGGCTGGCGGGCCTTCGCGCTCGCGCTCGAATATTGGCTGCTCGCCGCGCTGCTCGCAGGCGCGTTCCTGGCTGGTATCTGGGGCGGCCTGCGCACGCTCATTGACTGACCATCGCCCCCCAAATCGCCGCGCGCAGAAGGCACGAAAGGCTGCGCCGATGGGCGGCTATGAGCAAGCGGACCCGGGACCCCAGGCCCGCGATCGCGCGCCGTGCGAGGGTTCGAACCTCGCGCCGCCCGCGGTCCAGTCCGGGCCTGACGTGCTTGGCTGGCAGCGCCGCGCCTGCCCGAAACCATCGCCCCCGCGCTTATTTCCCCGGCGGGCTGCGCCCGCCTCCTCGCGGCCGCTTCGCTGCAAATAAGCGCCAGAGCTCCGGTCCTCCGCTCGCGCTCCGGCCGTGCCGGTTCGGTCCGCCGCTCGATCCGCTGCCTTGTGCCGCACATCGCCCCGGATGGTCCGCGGGCGAGACGCAAGGAGTATGAACCATGCCTGCAATCGGACACGTCACCCGCACCAGCGACGGCTTCAAGGGCCAGCTCAAGACCATCTCGGTCCGCGCCGAGATCGAGATCGTCGCCAACCGCAGCCGCACCAGCGAGGCGCAGCCCGACTATCGCGTCTTCTGCGGCGGCACCGAGGTCGGCGGCGGCTGGGTTCGCACCGGCGAGCGCTCGGGCAAGGACTATGTCTCGCTCAGCCTCGCCGCGCCCGAGTTCGGGCCGCGCACTCTCTACGCCAATCTCGGCCGCGCCGCAGGGCAGGACGATCCCGATGCGTTCGCGATCATCTGGAACCCGGCCGACTGACCTCGCTCCCGCCCGCGCCGGCAAGCCCGGCGCGGGCGGGGCTCGATTTTTGAGGGGGAGGGTTTTCGAGCCTCCCGCAGAGCAGCGCCGATCCGCATCCCTTGCCGCACCGCGCGGCGCCCCGCCGCGCCAGCCAGCGAGGCAAGGATGCAGGACGAGGATGCGAATGACCGGGCAGCGCGCGCGGCGCGCGGATCGCCCTTTCTCACGCCCCAGCAGGCCGCGCACTTCCTCGGCCTCTCGGTGCGTACGCTCCAGGAATATCGCTCGGCGGGCACCGGGCCGCGCTACCGGCGCCACTCGCGCCATATCCGCTACCATATCGACGACCTCGAGCATTGGTCGCGGCAGGTCGCGGAAGCCGGCGATGCGTAAGCGCAGCCTGCTCGCGCTTGGCGCACTGGTCGCGGGGCTGGGGACGACGCTGGTCTTCGATCCGCCGCCCTTGCTGATATGGAATCCGAGCGCCAGCGCGCCGGTCGGGCTCTACGCCATTCTCCCCGGCGTGCGCCTGAAGCGCGGCGACTTCGCGCTGGCATGGCCGCCGCGCGCTGCGCGCGAACTCGCCGCACGCCGCCACTATTTGCCGCGCAACGTGCCGTTGGTGAAGCGTGTCGCCGCGCTCGATGGCGACCGTATCTGCGCCCGCGGCGTCCGGATCATGGTCGGTCAGCGCATCGTTGCGCGGCGGCACGCAGTCGACGCCCATGACCGCCCGCTGCCCGCCTGGCAGGGCTGCCGCATGCTGACGGACGGCGAGGTCCTGTTGTTGATGCCGCACCCCGACTCGTTCGACGGACGCTATTTCGGGGCGGCGCAGCGCGCGCAGGTGATCGGCAAGGCGGTGCCCCTATGGGTGCGCTAAGCCACGCGATGACCGCGCTGGCGCTGCTCGGCGCACAGGCACTCGCCGAGGATCGCGTGACCCGCTGGGCACCGCTGATCGAGATGGCCGCACGGCGCTGCGGCGTGCCTGCGTCGTGGATCGCGCAGGTGATGCGTGCCGAATCCGGTGGCCGGACGCAGCTGCGCGGGAGCCCGATCGTCTCGCCCAAAGGTGCGATTGGTCTCATGCAGCTGATGCCCGGAACCTGGGCCGAGTTGCGTGCCGCCCATGCGCTCGGCAGCGATCCGCATGATCCCCATGACAATATCGTTGCCGGGGCCTGCTACCTCAAACGGATGCACGATCGGTTCGGCTATCCCGGCTTGTTCGCTGCTTATAATGCGGGGCCGGCGCGCTACGCTGCCTATCTTGCCGGACGCGCGCGACTGCCGCGCGAGACGCGCGACTATCTTGCGCGCGTGTCGGGAACGAGCGCCGCGCCGCCACCTGCGCGCCAGCCTTCCAGTCCGCTCTTCTTCACGCTGGGCCATGCCAATGACACCCCCATATTCGTGCGCCGCACGCCAGCGGAAGCGGCCAGTCGTGCGGATCAAGCGGAGCCCCGAGACGATGCGGGGCGGTTCAAGCGATGATGGCGTTTCGGGTTTCGCGATGGTATTCATTCCTTACCCCGGTCTGGTGACGCGGTAACGCCCACCCACCTCTGAGAAGGGTCTTGGGATGGCCGGGGGACCATTCTTCAAAACTGACCATCGTCAGCGCATGAGCTCATGTGTCGTCTAGCGTGCGGCCGAGGAACGCGATGCCATCGGTCCGAACTTGCGGGCGGGTAGAAGCTGTCTCGGCTCTTCCCATGATGACGGGCGCCGCGGCGGCTGTGCAAGGCCGGCGGCCCCTCCAATTTGCTTCGCAAATCGGTTCCTCCGCCGCCGCTCCGCGGCGCGCCGGCATGCGCCAGCGCGGCCCTGACAGCCGCCGCGCCGCCCGCCCTCAGGCGACCTGTCCTCGTGGTGAGGACGGGATCGCAAGGAGGTTGTCATGGGCATGTTCGAGCAGGTTTCAGCGGCATCGGATCGCGTGATCGAGGCACTGGTTGCGGGGCTCGAAATCGAGTTCGGACGCGGCGCAGGGGAGGCGCTGGCGCAGCGATTTCTGACGGCGGAGGAGGTGGATTTCTGTTGGGAATCCCGCCTCGCGGAACGCTGGCTCGGCTATTACGGACATGGGGAAGACGAGCTGGATATCGAGCTCGATCGGGTGCGGATCGTTGGATTTCTGGATGGCAAATGGTTCGTCGCGACGATGATCGTGGACGGCGATGGCATTGCGCACGGCATGACCGGGCGGCGCGAGTTCATGGCCGAAGGCGAGGCACTGGCTGCATATACGGATGCATGAAGCGGCTGGTTTTCATGGGGACGGTGCCGGGGTGGGCGCCGTCCCTCTTTTTGCCCTTGGCTTGAGCTCGGGGCGTGGAAGGAGTGGGGAGGCGCGGAAGGCAAGATAGAGAAGCTACGGCACCGTTGGTTACCGTAAGCTATTGTCTGCACATCCATATTTCAGGCGCAGAAACGGTGTCGCTTCGCCGTGGCCAGTGCCGGTGATCCGAAAAATGGCGGGATTCTACGGCGTTCGGCGGCACCGATTTCCAACTGCAGGGCATGGACGCATGGTTGGGCTCCCGCTTCCCTTTCCTGGCTCCACACATGCCCAGCGATGATGATTTCGAACCCGAACTTGGCCGCTTGCGGAGCAGGGGCGGGCAGCCGCGCGCGCGCAAATTCCTCTCCCGTGTTCTTGCTGCTGCGAACCTCGCTCGCGGTGGCGGTGCCGCGCGTTCGCGCAGGACCGGTTTTACCGGCAGCCGGATCGGCCGCGGCGCCGGTGTCGGACGCGTCCTTTCCGCGCGTGATCGCTATGCGGCATTCCGGCAACGGCGCGTGATCGTCAAGGCGCGGCTCGTGTTGCTCAAGGGCAAGGGCTTTGATGGCGCCAAGGGACACCTTCGATACGTTGAACGCGATGGTACGACGCGTGAGGGCGGGCGCGGCGAACTCTATGGCGCCGAAAGCGACAAGGCCGATCGTGGCGCCTGGCTCGAGCAGGGAAGGGATGACCGCCATCAGTTCCGCTTCATCGTCAGCCCCGAGGACGGCGGTGAATATGAGGATCTCAAGCCGCTGACGCGGCGGCTGATGGCGCGCATGGAGGAGGATCTCGGGACAAAGCTCGATTGGGTGGCGGTCGACCACTATAACACCGGCCACCCCCACACTCATATTATCCTGCGCGGGAAGGACGAGCGCGGGCAGGATCTGATCATCGCGCGCGACTATATCAGCCATGGCCTGCGCGAGCGGGCGTGCGAACTGGTCGATCTCGATCTTGGCCCGCGCAGCGACAAAGCGATCGAACAGCGCCTCCGTGCCGAGATCGAGCAGCAACGGCTGACCAGCATCGACCGCGTGCTGATCCGAGATGCGGAGGAGAATATCCTGGCCAGTGCGAAGGGGCGCGGTGCGTTCGATCAGACGATCCGCATGGGACGGCTGAAGACGCTCGAACGGCTTGGGCTCGCGAAACAGATTGGTTCGCATTGGCGTCTCGCGCCGGACCTTGCGGATACGCTGCGGCGCATGGGCGAGCGCGACGACATCATCCGCTCGATGCAGCGCGCCTATGCGGCGTGGGGCACTGCGCCAGCGCTTGCCGACCAGGTGATCTACGATCCGGCTGCGCCCGGCGCGCGTCCGCTGGTCGGTCGGATCGTCCATCGTGGGCTGTCCGACGAGATCGCCGATCGACATTACATCATCGTCGAGGCGACCGACGGGCGCTCGCACTATGTCGACATCGGTAAGGGCGAGAATGTCGAGAGCCATGCTCCTGGAGCGATCGTGCGCATATCGCCCGTCGAGGTTGGTATTCGCGGGTCCGATCAGACCGTGGCCGACGTCGCCGCGGCGAACGGCGGTCGCTATTCGATCGATGCGCATCTGCGCCACGATCCTGCGGCGACCGAGGCCTTTGCCGAAGCTCATGCCCGGCGGCTGGAGGCCATGCGTCGGCTGACCCGCAACATCGAACGCGATCCCGACGGAAGCTGGGTCATTGCGAGCGATCATCTCGACCGCGCCACCGCCTATGAAATCGCGCGTGCGAAAGATCAGCCCGTGACCGTCGAAACACTGTCGCCGCTGCCGCTCGAGAAGCTGGTAGGCGCTGAGGCTGCGACGTGGCTCGATCGGGAACTCGTTGTGTCCTCTCCCGAGCCACTGCGTGACGCCGGGTTCGGGCATGATGCGCGCCAGGCCCAGATGCGGCGGCAGCAGTGGCTGGTGGCCGAAGGATTGGCGGAGGAGCGGGGAGGGCAATTTTCCTATTCGAGCGGGATGCTCGCGACGCTTCAGCGGCGCGAGCTGCTGCGTGTCGCGCAGGGCTTGTCGGAAGAGCTGGGATTGCCGTTCGCGGAGCCGAAGGTCGGCGAACGGATTGATGGGATCTATCGGCAATCGGTCGATGCTCTGAGCGGGCGCTACGCGTTGATCGAAAGGTCGCGCGATTTCACACTCGTGCCGTGGCGCCCGGTACTGGATCGCCATGCCGGTAAAGCCGTGTCAGGTATCATGCGCGATACCGGGGTCAGCTGGACACTGGGACGGCAGCGCAGCGGGCCGAGTATTTCTTAGTCTGGCCGTTAACGGCCAGTCTGCTTTCTGACGTTAAAACGAAGGATGGGACGTCGCCCGCTTGTCAGTTTGTGCATAATCCAAGGCCTCGTGCCTTGCATTCCATAAGTACCTTCTCGACGAGGAAGTCGATCAGACGGCAGCATTTGTTCGGCTTGACGCACATTATGGCGTGCCCTCCGCCTCGCTCATTTCCCTGGCTCTACATCTAAGCGGCCAACCTGCTCGCGGCTTTTGAGATCGAGTACCGGGCCGGGGAAACACTCGGGGTCCGCGACGATCGCGCATACATGCCGGCCGACTTCGATGTCGGTCACCCAATCGGGCTGGGCGCGATCGCGCTTGCTTTGGCCGTTGACCATTGAGACGATAATGAGTTCGCGGATCGCAACGCCTTCGCGCTGCTCGCGAGCAAGTCCGCGATACAGCATTCGCTGGGCTGCCTGCATTACCGAGAGCGGCGCCATCTTCGGAATGATGAAATCGGCGGTGCCACCACCGATACCGAGGAAAACCCCATCTGCCGGCAGTCGGGGAATGAAGATTTGGGCGGCAATGAAGTGGCTGACCACGTTGGAGGCGAACAGCGCAGACAGTTCGTTCGGCTGCCACGCGGTAAGCGGACGAATTTCGTTGGGGGCGTTCACAGCGATGATGGCGGCGTCGATCGTGCCGAATGATGACGTTGCGCCAGCCCAAATGGCTTCAGCGCCGGCCTCCGTAGAAATATCGCCGACGATGGCGGCGATACCGGGATCGTCGCCGAACCGGGTCAGCTTGTCCGCAGAGCGGCCCACCGCCACAACACGCCAGCCGCAAGTACGGGCAGCGGCTACGATGCCCTGTCCGACATCACCCGCGGCACCCACGACCAAAATTGTCTTATCAGCCACCTGCCAGCTCCCATTCCAACCACTCCTGTCTATGCGGAGAGGCAACCGGCTTCGAGGCGCCGGGAGGTTTCAGCGCATATGTGCTGAGGCAGTGCGCCTCCTGTGAGTGAACGATGTGCCGATATAGGTAGATATTTGATCTACCAATACGAGAAGTCGTCAGGAGAGATATGGCCAACTCCAGCGGGAATCAGCGTCGTTCCGAAGCGTCGCTCTATATCGATGGAGCATTCGTTGGCGGGCTGGGTGCACCGGTGGACGTCGAGAACCCATCTGACGGGACGATTTTCGCCACTGTACAGGGCGCCTCGGCCGCGCAGGTGGAATCGGCGATCCACGCTGCGTGGCAGGCTCGGCAGAGCGGACTCTGGAGCGGCAGACCAGCTGCGGATCGGGCGGCAGATTTATCCCGAATGATAGCGTGGTTCGCAGACAACAAGGATGTCATCGAAGATCTTCTGGTGGCTGAGGCGGGCGTAGTGCGGGCATCGCTGGTGCGTGCAGGACAGCTGGACGCCGCGATCCAGCATGCAACCGACCTCATCGAGCTGTTCCTGACGCTACCTGAGATCGAGGACAATCCGCTTCCGCTTCGCGATCGATTCAAGGAAGTGTCCGCCATACAAAGTCTTCGGCGTTACGAGTCCGTAGGGGTCGTCGCTGCGATTTCGGCCTATAATTTCCCGTTCGTCATCAGCATGTGGAAGACGATTTCAGCACTGATCGCCGGAAACTCTGTCGTGCTACGCCCAAGCCCGCTCGCCCCGCTTTCCAGCCTCGTGTTCGGAGAAGCCGCGCATACCGCGAACCTTCCGGCAGGCGTATTCAACGTGATCGTCGAATCCGGGGCGGAAGGCGCCGTCCTGCTAGGGACCGATCCCCGGGTCGACATGGTGAGCTTTACGGGCTCGACCAAGGTGGGCCAGCAGGTGATGGTGCAGGCCGCCGCGACAATGAAGCGCCTGCAGCTTGAGCTGGGTGGAAAGTCCGCGCAGATATTCCTGCCCGACGCTACCGCCTTGGCTTCCACGGCCGGCAATCGCGCTTGCGTACCCCACTCAGGCCAGGTCTGTGTCGCCGGTACGCGAATCTTCGTGCCGCAGGACGAGAAGGAAGCGATAATGGCCGCGATCGCACAATCGCTGGCCGGCGTCGTGATCGGGCCTGCCGACCACCCGGCCACTACCATGGGGCCGCTGATCAACGGAACTGCCGTCCGGCGATGCGAGGCTTTCGTTGCAGATGCGCTGGCCAGCGGTGCCCGGCTCATTTGCGGCGGCCGTCGCCCACCAAAACTTGATCACGGACATTATTTCGAGCCGACAATTCTGGATTTGCCGGATTGCGCCAATATAGCCGCTCGCGAAGAGATATTCGGGCCTATCGCCTGTGTCATCGGCTATCGCGACATCGACCACGCCATCGAGATGGCGAATGATACGCCCTACGGCCTGTCAGGCCATGTGTTCGGCAAGGATCTGAGCCGCGCGATCGAGGTCGCCTGCCGGCTGCGGACCGGATCGGTCAACGTGAACGGCAGCGCGCTGAGCGCCTTTGCCTCAGGCGGCGGGCAACGGTTGAGCGGCGTGGGCCGCGAGCGGGGGATTGAGGGTCTGCGCATCTATCAGGAGCTGAAATGCATCACCGTCGTGAGCTGACCGGCCGATGAGATACAGCCACATCATCATTGGCGGTGGATCCGCGGGATCGGTGCTTGCGAGTCGGCTCTCCGAGCGTGGCGCAAACCAGGTGCTGCTGATCGAGGCCGGCCCGGATACCCCACCTGGCGATGAACCGGCCGCGATTCTCGATAGCTATCCAGGTAGCGCCTACCTCGACGCGCGCTTCGTTTGGAGCAATCGGCGGGTGACGGTCGCTCCGACCGGAAACCTCCAGCCCGGGACCATGTTGCCGCCGCGCAAATATGAGCAGGCACGGGTGCTTGGCGGAGGCTCCGCCATCAACGGGCAGCTCGCCAACCGCGGGTTGCCTTGGGATTTTGAAGACTGGGTTGCTCGTGGTGCGATGGGGTGGGGATGGGACGATGTCCTGCCATTCTTTCGCAAGCTTGAGAACGATCTGGACTTCGATGGTCCGCTCCACGGGAATACGGGGCCATTGCCCATCCGGCGGATTCCCGAGGCGTTCTGGCCCGGTCAGGCAAAGGCATTTTCTGCCGCGCTCACGGAAGCGGGATTGCCGTTCCTCGCCGATCAGAACGGTGAGTTCGGTGACGGGCACTATCCGTTGCCGATCTCAAATATCGACAACCACCGCGTGACCGCGGCGATGGCCTGGCTGACACTCCAAGTCCGCTCCCGCTCCAATCTTCAGATCAGGACCAACACCACCGTCGAGGCGCTGCTGTTCGATGGCTTGCGAGCCATCGGGGTTCGAGCGGGGGGAGAGGTACTGCTTGGCAAAACCATCATCCTTTCGGCCGGCGCGCTCATGACCCCGGAACTCCTGCTGCGCAGCGGGATCGGTCCTGCCGACGATCTCGCAAGGGTCGGAGTCGAGGTTCGCCTGAACGCGCCGGGTGTCGGGCGCGGTCTGACCGATCATCCATCGATTGCGATTGCAAGTTACCTTCCGAGCGCGGCCCGACTCCGCCGCCAGCGGCGGCACATTCTGCTCGGCGTTCGCTTTTCCACCGACACTAACCGCTTTCCGGCAGGCGATATGTCGGGGCTCATTTCAACGAAGGCTGCGTGGCATGCAGTTGGTGAGCGGCTCGGCACATTGGCTTTCTGGATCAACCGGCCGCTATCCGAAGACGGTCGTATTCACCTGACATCTGCTGATCCTCGCCAGGCCGCGCAAGTCGATTTCAACCTTCTTTCCGATTCGCGGGACGTCGAGCGGCTGATGCGCGGCTTCCGGCGGATGGCAGCGCTTCATTTGTCGCCGCTGCTTGGCAATGCAGCCCTGGACGCCTTCCCTGCCAGCTACAGCGAGAAGGTGCGTCAGATTGGCACCATCAATCTGAAGAACCGCATTCTGACTCGGCTCGCGGCCCTGTTTCTCGACGGTCCAGCTCCGATCCGGAGAGCATTCATCGAGAATCTGGTCATGGAGGGCGAGTCGATAGCCGACCTTCTATCCGACGACGCAAAGCTGGAGGTATTTGTACGCTCCGCCGTCGCCGGGGTATGGCATGCGAGTTGCTCGTGCCGCATGGGGGCCGCCGACGATCCAATGGCAGTCCTGACCCCCGATGGACGGGTCAAGGGCATCGAGGGCCTGCGCGTCTCGGACGCTTCTGCTTTTCCCGCGATCCCCAGCGCCAATACCAACCTAGCAGTCTTGATGCTGGCGGAGAAATTGGCCGAGCAAATGAAGGCTGAGAACTAGCGACCGGTGAATGCCGGGATACGACGCTCCATTACTGCGGCCACCGCCTCGTGCTGGTCGTCGGTCTGCTGCACGATCGCCTGCATCCCCGCGGCGATCTCGAGCGCGGTATGCAGGTCGAGTCTGGCGGAATCGCGCAGGAGCCGGGTGTTGAGCCGGATCGAGTGCATCGGATGTCGCGTAATCCGCGCCGCCAAGGTTCTCGCCTCGTCGAGCAGCGCATCATGTTGGACCACGCGAGACACGAGTCCGATCGCAAGCGCTTGTTCGGCATCGAGCGTGTCGCCGGTAAGCGCCATCTCTGCGGCCGCCGACTGGCCGATCGCGCGCGTCAGAAACCATGCGCCGCCCGCTGCCGAAGTCAGGCCGAGCTTGATGAAACTTTCCGCGAACTTCGCTCGATCCGACGCGATCCGCATCGTGCACATGGTAGCAAAGTCCATTCCGGCACCCATTGCGGCGCCGTTTACCGCAGCGATGGAAGGCACCTCCAGATCGTGGAGCGCGCGCGCGATCGTCTGCACGCCGGCCAGATAGGTCCGACGGATCTCGGCGGCGTTGCCGGCGAAGTGATTGGCGCGGGCGTACATGTCCTTGAGGTTGCCACCGGCACAGAAAACATCGCCTGCCGCCGTCAGGATTACGCATCCTACGCTCATATCGGCATTGATGGCATCGCATGCGGCGACCAGCTCGCGCGTGAGCAATGGACTAAGTGCGTTGCGGGTGCCGGGATCGTCGATGGTCAGAATGACGAGTGGCCCATCGCGCTCGACCCGAAGCACGGCGCGGCTGCTTTCGTTCACGTCAGCGCTCATGCGCCAATCTCCAGACCCTGCCGCTCGGCATGCATCAATCGCTCGTCAGTCATGATTCCTCCCGCAGGTGACCTGCCCATCACCAGTGTGCGGACTTCTAGCTGCATCTGGAGAACAGGCACGCTCTAAAATAGGTAGATATATAACCCGCATGGTTCTGATGCTTCGACTGGCACCGCACGAAAGAGAAATGAGATGCGCATCGTTTTCGGACTCCCTTCCCAGGAACAGATCTTTGCAACGGTTGCGGAAGGGGAAAGTCTCATGCGCGCCGCCGTCGAGCATGACGTGCCCGGGATCTATGGCGATTGCGGGGGGCAGTGCGCGTGCGCGACCTGCCATGTCTATATCGACAGCGACTGGATCGAACGCGTGGGCACGGCCGAACCCGGCTCGACTGAAGAATCGATGCTCGAAGGCGCTCCGGCCGATGTCCAGCCTAACTCCCGGCTGGCGTGCCAAGTGATCCTCACGCCTGAACTCGACGGGCTGGTCGTGCTTGTGCCGGAAGGCCAATGAGAAAGGACGGGGCAATGAACACTCAGATTCGCGGTGCGATCGAGACGATCGATGTCAGCCGTCCGAGCATCTTCCGCGACGATTCCTGGCGACCGCTGTTCGCGAAGCTCAGGGCAGACGATCCGGTGCATTACTGCGCCGACAGCCGCAGCGGACCCTATTGGTCGATCACACGCTACGAAGACATCGTCCGGGTCGATACCGACCCAGACGGCTTCTCTTCCCATTATTCGCGCGGAGGTGTGACCCTGGATGATCGCAAGACGAGCCAGAGCTTCATGCAGATGGATCCGCCCGACCACACGCGTAAGCGCAAGAGCGTCACGGGCATCGTCGCCCCAAAGAGCCTGGGCCAGATGGAAATTCTTATCCGCGAGCGGGCTGGCCGTACGCTCGATGCGCTGCCCCGCAACGAGGAGTTCGACTGGGTCGAGAATGTATCCGTCGAGCTCACCTCGATGATGTTGGCCACGCTGTTCGGACATCCGGTGGAAGATCGCCGCCGGCTGGTGCGCTGGTCGGACATCATTACCGCTGATCTTGAGGATCCGGAGAGTCCCATCAGCACGGAGGAAGAAAGGCAGGAGGTTCTCAAGGAGTTCTACATGTCGATGGTGGAGGTCTGGCAGCGACGCCAGAGCGAGCCGCCGGGCTTCGACATCATTTCGATCCTCGCGCACGACCCGGAGATGCGCAACGCGTCGCTTCAGGAAATCACCAGCGTCTTCGGTCTCTTCCTCGTCGGCGGAAACGACACCACCCGCAACTCTATGTCGGGCGGGGTATGGGGATTCGCGCAGAACCCCGATGAGTGGACGAAGCTCAAGGCAAATCAGAAACTGCTCGGCAACGCCGTGTCCGAGATCATCCGTTTTCAGACACCGGTCATCTATGAGCGCCGAACCGCGACGCGCGACATCGAGCTTGGCGGTAAAATCATCAAGGAAGGCGACCGGGTCGCCATGTGGTATATTTCGGGCAATCGCGACGAGAGCGTGTTCGATGAGCCCGATCGTCTCCGGATCGAACGACCGAACGCACGCCAGCATCTATCATTTGGCATGGGGCCGCATCGCTGCATCGGCTCGCGCCTGGCGGAAATGCAGTTGCGCGTATTGTGGGAGGAAGTGCTGGCCCGCGGACTCGAGATCGAGGTGCTTACACCGCCCACTTACGCTTTCTCGAATCTCGTGCGCAGCCCGACCCGGCTGCCGGTCCGTATCAAGGGCTGAAAGCAGATCAGCTCATAATTTACTGGACAGCTCATGACCCGATCAGTCTTTCGTCCTGACCTCTTGCGAGGCAAGTCGGTCTTCATCGCCGGCGGCACCAGCGGCATCAATCTTGGTATCGCAGAGGCATATGCGGATGCGGGCGCAAGCGTAGCCATAGCCGGCCGCGACGCCGAAAAGGCCGAGAACGCCGCGAACCATCTGCGCGGGAGAGGTGGCGAGGCCATCGGTGTCAGCCTCGATGTGCGGGACTATGCCTCGGTGGAGGCGGGGCTTGAACTCGCGCGGAACAGGTTCGGCGAATTCGACATCGTCATATCAGGTGCTGCCGGAAACTTTCTCGCGCCCGCGCTCGGCATGTCGGCGAACGGATTTCGCACCGTCATCGACATTGATCTCAATGGTACCTTCAACATATTCCGCGCCGCCTATGCGCTGCTTCGCAAACCCGGTGCATCGCTGATCGCGATCAGCGCGGGTCAGGCGACGAACCCGATGATGTTCCAGGCACATGTTTGCGCAGCGAAGGCTGGCATCAACATGCTTGTGAAGGTCCTGGCGATGGAATGGGGGCCGGCGGGGGTGCGCGTGAATGTGATTTCACCAGGCCCGATCGGCGGTACCGAGGGCATGGCGCGTCTCACTCCCACAGCAGAGGAAGAAGCGTCCTGGAAGGCCCGCATAGCGCTGCGTGATTTCGGACAGAAAAGCGATGTCTCCGAGATGGCGATGTTCCTCGCAAGCGACGCATCGGCCTATGTCACTGGCTCGATCTTCCAATGCGACGGTGGCTGGACGCTGGGTAATTCCTCGGGCGAGACTCTCGGCGGCGAGGCGCGATAGCAGAATGGAGACGAACATGATCAACCCGATGTCACTCGATGGCCGCAGCGTGATCATTACGGGCGCCGCGCAGGGAATAGGACTGGCGACCGCTCATCTGTTGTACGAACTCGGCGCGCATGTAACGCTGCTCGATCGCAATGAGGAAAGGCTTAGCGAAGCCGCCTCGGCATTCGATGCACAGCGCATTCTCGTGCAATGCGGCAGCATTACCGACCGGTCGTTCGTGGGCCGCGCCATGGCCGCACATATCGCCCGGTTCGGTGCGGTCGATGGTCTGGTCAACAACGCAGGGATCACCCGTACGGCGATGATCGAGAAGATGACTCTCGAGGATTGGCAGGCCGTGATCGATGTCAATCTCACCGGCGTCTTCAACATGCTGCAGGCAGTCGGCACAACGATGATCGCCAGAGCCAAAGAGGGCGAGGCCAATCCGGGCGCTATCGTCAACATATCCTCCGATGCCGGTCGCAAGGGAACGATCGGCCAGATCAATTATGGTGCCGCGAAATCCGGAGTGCTCGGGATCACGATGAGCGCAGCCCGTGAATGGGGCCGTCACGGGATCCGCGTGAACAGCGTCGCCTACGGGGTCGTCGAAACTGAGATGACCGAGATCGCACGCAGCGAGAAGTTCCGGGACCGATATCTTTCGAACATCCCGCTCGGCCGCTTCCTCAGTCCAGACGAAGCCGCCTACTCGATCGCCTTTCTGCTCTCGCCTGCCTCGGCCTTCATTACGGGTCAGCATCTCAGCGTGAACGGCGGCGGCCACATCACCGCCTGATCCTACTCGTGACGGGAAGATAGACATGGAATTTCGGCTCACGGACACCCAGCGCGAACTGCAGGAAGCCGCGCGCAAGTTCGCCCGCGCGGAACTCTCGGACCTGGCGCGGGAGCTTGAGGAGAAAGCGAGTCCGGTCCCGGACGCGATGCGCAAACGCTACGCCGAAATGGGCTTTCTCGGCGTTAACCTGCCCGAACAATATGGCGGCCTGGGCCTCGGGCATCTCGAGGCACTGCTGGTGCTCGAACAATTCGCAATGATCTCGGTGGCGGTGGCATTTCCGGTGTTCGAGAGCGCCACGGGTCCCGTCCGCACCGTCGAGCATTTCGCGAGCGACAAGCTCAAGGCGCGTATCCTGCCCGAGGTGATCAAGGGCGAGAAGATCGTCGCGGTCTCGATGTCCGAACCTGCAGCAGGCACCGCGCTCACCGATCTCAAGACCGCTGCCCGCTATGACGGTGACGAGATCGTCCTCACCGGCCAGAAGCGCTGGTGCTCGGGCGGCGGCCATTCGGACTATTACATCGTCTATTGCCGCTTCGATGATGAGCCGGGCGCCAAGGGCATCGGCGCGGTGCTGGTCGAGAAGGAGCGCGAAGGGATCAGCTTCGGACGCCCGGAAAGTCTGATGGGCTTTCGCGGCATCCCCTCCGCCGACATCTATCTCGATGAAGTACGCGTGTCGAAGGACAATCTGATCGTGCCCAAGGGCGGCTTCGGCAAGCTGATGACCGCGTTCAGCCTCGAACGCTGCGGCAACGCCACCATGGGCCTGGGCATCGCCGCCGCTGCGCTGGAGGAGGCGACCGAATATTCGCAGGAACGCCATCAGTTCGGCAAGCCGATCGTCGATTTCCAGGCGATCCAGCTGAAGCTCGCCGAAATGGCGATGAAGGTCGAAGCGTCACGCCTGCTGATCTATCGCGCCGCGGTGAACGCCAGCCAGGGTCTGCCCTCGATCCTCGACAGCTCACTCGCCAAATGCTTTTCGAACGAAATGGTGGTCGAGGTCGCGTCCAAGGGGCTGCAGATCATGGGCGGCTATGGCTACTCCAAGGAGTATCGCATGGAGCAGCGCGTGCGCGACAGCTACGCCTGGGGCATCGCGGGCGGCACAACCGACGTCCAGAAAACCAATATCGCATCGGCGTTGGTCGGCCGCCGCTTCAATCAGCGCGCCTGATGCGCCAACTTCAGGAGCGCATGATCGGCGATCGCGTCTCGATCGGGAGAGCGGGCGCCGTCGCGGATATTCGATTGCGCCGCCCGTTCAAGATGAATGCTCTGGATGGGCCGATGTTTGATGCTCTCATCGCGGCCGCGGAGTCGGTCGCAGTCGATCCGACGATCCGGGCAGTAGTTCTCTCTGGAGAAGGCAAGGCGTTCTGCGCAGGAATAGACTTGGAAAGCCTCCAGGCTTTGATGAGCGACGAGGGCAAACAGGCGATGCAGTCGCGCAGCCACGGACTCGCTAATCGCTACCAGCAAGCTGCCTTGGCATGGCGCGAAGTTCCGGTCCCGGTAATTGCCGCGCTGCATGGCGTCGCCTTTGGCGGCGGATTGCAGATCCCGCTCGGCGCCGACATTCGCATTAGCGCGCCGGACACTAAATTCTCGCTGATGGAGGTTCGCTGGGGAATCGTTCCCGACATGGCGGGCACCGTCCTGCTGCGTTCGATCGTTCGGGAGGATGTGCTGCGCGAGCTGATCTATACCGCGCGCGTGTTCACGGGGATCGAGGCGGCGTCGATGGGCATCGTTACCCAGCTGGCGGCGAATCCTCACGTCGCGGCACTCGAACTGGCGAGTTCCATCGCGGAGCAGGGACCCCGCGCCGTTCGGGCGGCAAAGCAACTCCTGAACGAGACTCAATCGGTGTCGCCGCAGGTCGCCCTATTGTCTGAATCCGAAGCCCAAGTCGGTCTTCTGGCTGGCCCCGATCAAATTGAAGCGCTAAACGCGCATGCCGAACAGCGAAAGCCTTACTACACCGATCCTGAGGTCAGCTAGCCGTTCCCGGCGTTATCATTCGCTGATCGAGCAGCGAAGGATCGATGCGTGACCGCGAGAAATGCGCATTCTGGCGGCTCGCACGTTGCGCTTGCTCGACATCCCCAGCAACGATCGCCGAGAGCAGCCGCACTCTGGCTGTCCGACGAAATTGCATCAAATCTTCGCGCCCCTCGAAAATGGAGGGAAAGGCGGAAACGCCCAGCGAATACATCATTCGCAGCAACAGCTCGACAGCAGGGTTGCTCCCCATCTCACAAAGTAAGGTGATCAGCGTAATTTCGTCGTGCTGAAATCTTGCGAGGTCCTGCGGTGTATTCTCGGCCGCAGCCAACGTTTTCAGAAGCTCCCCAGCCCTCGCTCTGAGCGCTTCATCTTGGCATCCAGCCGCCAGCGCAGCGGCGTCACGTAACAGCGACGTAGTTGTCAGAAGCAGATCCCCCAAAGTCGTCCCGCGCGAGATCAGGAAAGTCGATGCCGAGGAAATCACTCCGCCAATGTCTGGCCGACGACTGAAGATGCCGCCCTTGACGCCGCGAACCACCGAAAGCAGCTGCTCGTGCTCGATCAAGTTGACCGCTTGCCGAAAAGTCGGGCGGCTAACACCAAGCGCGCCCATCAGATCCTTTTCTGACCCCAGGAATACACCCGGCGCTTCCGAAAGCGAGATACGGCGCAGTTCTTGGGCGACGCTTTGCGTAAGCGGTCGGTGCTTGGGTCGGGGCATATCCCTCTTTGGCGGTATGGCTGCCGCCACTGCAAGTCGCATCAGCGTGACCTGCGATATCGGCGCTCGAAGTGTCACGCCCGAAATCCGCAGCTATACGCTCGAGCACACGCTCTGAACGACCGCTCTCATCGGCGATGGCGCGTAGAGACGCCTAGTGGCGCGCCAAGGGCGTAATTTTCTCGAATCGCCAAGTCCTCAATTCTTCGAGGCCTGAACCGGGGCGGACTGTCGCCTGCGGGCGGAGCGCCTCATGACCCCCACCAAATTGCTGATCGGCCAGATCCTCGTCGTGTTCGCGATCGTCGTGGCGGGCGTCTGGGCCGCGACACAATGGTGCGCGGCCATGCTCGGCTACCAAGCGGAGCTCGGTACGGCTTGGTTCCAGATCGGCAACCTCCCGATCTATCGCCCCTGGGCGATTTTCTGGTGGTGGTATTCGTACGACGCCTATGCGCCGCATGTCTTCGACAAGGCTGGTACGCTTGCCGGGGCCAGCGGTTTCCTCGGCTGCGCCGCGGCGATCGCCGGATCGCTCTGGCGTGCGCGGCAATCGCGGCATGTAACGACCTATGGTTCGGCGCGCTGGGCGACGTCCGGCGAGCTTGTCCGGGCAGGCCTTCACAATGACGCGGGCGTCTTTCTGGGGCGGTTTCGCGGGCGCTATTTGCGTCACGACGGACCAGAGCATGTCATGGCGTTCGCGCCGACACGTTCGGGCAAAGGCGTCGGGCTCGTTGTCCCCACGCTCCTGAGCTGGACCGGCAGCACGGTCGTCCACGACATCAAGGGCGAGAACTGGCAGCTCACCGCCGGCTGGCGCTCGCGCTTCTCCCACGCGCTGTTGTTCAACCCGACCGATCCGGCATCGGCCAAGTATAATCCGCTACTGGAAGTCCGCAGGGGAACCGACGAAGTCCGCGACGTTCAGAACATCGCAGATATTTTGGTCGATCCCGAAGGGGCGCTCGAGCGGCGCAACCACTGGGAAAAAACCTCCCACTCGCTGCTGGTCGGCGCGATTCTACACATTCTTTATGCCGAGGAAGAGAAGACGCTCGCCCGCGTCGCGACCTTCCTCTCCGACCCGCAGCGCCCGTTCGTTGCCACGCTCAAGCGGATGATGGAGACCAACCATGTCGGTACCACCGATGCGCCGAAGGTTCATCCCGTCGTGGCTTCCGCCGCGCGAGAAGTTCTGAACAAGAGCGAGAACGAGCGCAGCGGCGTGCTGTCGACCGCGATGTCGTTTCTCGGTCTCTATCGCGATCCGACCGTGGCGGCGGTGACCTCGCGATGCGACTGGCGCATTGCCGACCTGGTCGAGGCCGAACATCCGGTCTCGCTCTATCTCGTCATTCCGCCTTCGGACATCTCGCGGACCAAGCCGCTCGTTCGCCTCGTGCTCAACCAGATTGGCCGCCGCCTGACCGAGAAGCTCGATGCCGATCGGGCAGAGGGCCGCAAGCACAAGCTCCTGATGATGCTGGACGAGTTCCCGGCGCTCGGGCGGCTCGATTTCTTCGAGACCAGCCTGGCCTTCATGGCGGGCTATGGCGTGCGCGCATTCCTCATCGCCCAGTCATTGAATCAGATCGAAAAGGCATACGGCGAGCACAACTCCATCCTCGACAACTGCCATGTGCGCGTCGCCTTTGCCACGAATGACGAGCGCACGGCGCGTCGGATCTCCGATGCACTCGGCGTCGCCACCGAGCAGCGCGCGATGCGCAACTATGCCGGACACCGGCTCGCGCCCTGGCTCGCGCACGTCATGGTCAGCCGGCAGGAGACCGCACGCCCGCTGCTAACGCAGGGCGAGGTGATGCAGCTGCCGCCCGCCGACGAGCTGGTGCTGATCTCCGGCATGGCGCCGATCCGCGCCAGGAAGCTTCGCTACTATGAGGATCGCAACTTCCGAACCCGGCTCGCGACCCCGCCAGCGCTGGAGGCGGAAGGCTATAGCGACCGGCCGCGTCCGCGCACTGACGATTGGAGCGATTGCGTCAGCGCGGTCGATACGCGCCTCAATGTGGAACAGGTCGATGCCGTCGAGAGCGAAGGCGGCCTCGAACAGCAACGGCATCCCGGGATCGAGGAGAAGCCCGCCAAGGCCGAACCCGCAAAGCAGCTCGAGCTCCTCGATGCTGATCGCGACGACCCCGATGCCGCCGCCGACAAGCGGGTGATGGATCGCGTGCGTGCCTCGCTCGTGCGCGGCCACGCGATGAACCAGTCCCAGACTCCAGATCTGATGCCGGGGATCTGAGCGATGAAAGTCCGCCAAAATCTCTACATCGATCTTGACCTCAGCAATGCGCTCGACGCGCTGGTGATCCGGCGCGGCGGCAACAAGTCGCGCATCGTCAACGAGGCTCTCAAGACCTGGCTGGCGCGGGGCGCGAGCAAGGAGGTCGATGATCTCCTGAAGGTCCGGCTCGATCGCATCTCGCGTGAGGTCGGTGCAAGCCGACGCGACATCGAGGTGGTGCTGGAAGCGCTGGCCCTTTTCGTTCGCTACCAGCTGACCGTCACGGCGCCGTTGCCCGAGGCCGATGCTGCTGCGCTGGCGGTCGGTAATCAGCGTTTCGAGCGCTTCATTGCCCAGCTTGGTCGCCAGATCGCCGGTGGCAAGCGCACACTCGATACCAGCGACATGGCGGAGGCGCGGTCATGAGCGAACTGCTCTCGGCCGAGCGCCGCCGTGCCATGCTCCGCACCGCGATGGGACCGGCGATCACCGGCGCGCTCGCGGATCCCGCGGTCATCGAGATCATGGTCAATCCCGACGGGCTGCTCCGGCTCGACCGGCTCGGCGAGGGCCGCGTCGATACCGGTATCCGCTATGACCCCGCCCAGATCGAACGGATCATCCGGTTGGTCGCGAGCCATGCCCGCACCGAGGCTAATGCGGTATCGCCGATCATATCGGCCGAATTGCCGCCGCATGGCGACGGAGCAGGAGAGCGGTTCGAGGGGGTGTTGCCCCCCGTCAGTCTCGCGCCCTGTTTCTCGATCCGGAAGCCCGCGGCACGCATCTACACGCTGCTCGACTATGTGACTGACGGCATCATGCCCGCTGAAACCGCGCGGTTGCTGTCGCTGGCCGTGGTCGAACGCCGGAACATCCTGGTCGCCGGCGGCACAAGCTCGGGCAAGACGACGCTCGCCAATGCCTTGCTTGCCGAGATGGCGCATCTCGATGAGCGCGTGCTGATCATTGAAGACACGCGCGAGCTGCAATGCGCCGCGCCCGATGTCGTTGCGCTGAGGACCCGATCCGGCAGCGTCAGCATGGCCGATCTCGTGCGCTCGACGCTGCGCCTCCGCCCCGATCGCATCGTCGTCGGCGAAGTCCGGGGCAGGGAAGCCCTCGACATGCTCAAGGCCTGGAACACCGGCCACCCCGGCGGCATCGCCACGGTTCACGCGAACAGCGCCGTCTCCGCGCTCTATCGGCTCGAGCAGCTGGTGCAGGAAAGCGTGATCACTGTGCCGCGTCGGCTGATCGCCGAAGCGATCGACATGGTCGTGTTCATCTCAGGGCGAGGGCTCGCCCGCCGCGTCGACACCGTCGCGCGTGTCGCGGGCCTCGACCCGGACGGAAACTACGCGGTCCTCGACCTCACCCCCGATCCCACCAGTCATTGCGAAGGAGAATAGCCATGCGTCTGTCCCGCATCTCTCAAACCAGCAACATCGTCACCGTCGCGGCCGTCGCCGCGCTCGGTCTCGCTATCGCAACAACCGCGCAGGCGGCGGGCTCGGGTATGCCCTGGGAAGAACCGCTCCAGCAGGTGCTGGAGTCGGTGCAGGGACCGGTCGCCAAGATCGTCGCGGTGATCATCATCATCGTAACCGGTCTGACCCTGGCGTTCGGCGAGACCGCGGGCGGGTTCCGCCGGTTGATCCAGATCGTCTTCGGTCTCTCGATCGCCTTTGCCGCGTCGAGCTTCTTCCTGAGCTTCTTCAGCTTCGGTGGCGGGGTGCTGATCTCGTGATCGGCACCGGGCAGCATATCGACGGCTTCGAGGCGCCGATGCACCGGGCGCTGGCCGAGCCGATCCTGCTTGGCGGAGCGCCGCGCGCGATCGCGATCGTCAATGGTACGCTCGCGGCGGCGCTCGGGCTCGGCCTCCAGCAATGGATCGCGGGCCTCATCATCTGGGCGTTCGGGCACACGCTCGCTGTGTTCGCGGCGAAGCGCGATCCCGATTTCGCGCCGGTACTCGCCCGCCACCTTCGTCAGAAGGGGCGGTTGTCATGCTGAACCTTCGCGAATATCGCAGCCGCGCCGACCGGCTTGCCGATCATCTACCCTGGGCAGCGCTGGTGGCGCGCGGCGTCGTCCTCAACAAGGACGGCAGCTTCATGCGCGTGCTCGCTTTCCGCGGGCCAGACCTCGAATCCGCGACCGAGGCCGAACTGGTCGGGGCGTGCGCGCGCGCGAACAATGCCCTCAAGCGCTTCGGCTCGGGCTGGGTGCTGCATTTCGAAGCCGAGCGACGCGAAGCGCTGGGTTATCCGGCCAGTCATTTCCCCGAAGCGGCTTCCTGGCTTGTCGAGGAAGAACGCCGCGCCGCGTTCGAGAGTGCGGGAGCGCATTTCGAGAGCTGCTATCATCTGACACTGAGTTTCCTGCCTTCGCCCGATCAAGCGGACATGGCGGGCCGCGCGCTGGTCGAGCGCAGCGACGAGGTGAAAGGGCGCGACTGGCGCCAGGCCTTGGCGGCCTTCATCGCGGAAACCGATCGCGCTCTTGATCTGTTCAGCGGCTTCATGCCCGAGGTCCGCGCGCTCGACGATGCCGAGACGCTGACCTTCCTGCACGGCACGATCTCGACGCGGCGCCATCCGGTCACCGTCCCCGAAACCCCGATGTATCTGGATGGCGTGCTCACGGACACGCCGCTGACCGGCGGTCTCGAGCCCATGCTTGGCGCCGAGCATCTGCGCACCCTCACCATCCTGGGTTTCCCGAACCTCAGCCGTCCCGGTATTCTCGACGCGCTCAACCATGAGGGCTTCAGCTATCGCTGGGTCACCCGCTTCATCGCGCTCGACAAGACCGACGCGATCCGGACGCTGACGAAGCTGCGTCGGCAATGGTTCAACAAGCGCAAGTCGATCACGGCGCTCCTGCGCGAGGTCATCTACAACCAGCCCGTCCAGCTCCTCGACAGTGATGCCGACAACAAGGTGGTCGACGCCGACCTCGCCCTGCAGGCACTCGGCGCCGACCATGTCGCGTTTGGATATCTGACAACGACGATCACCGTCGCCGACGACGATCGTGCTCGCGTCGAGGAGAAGGTTCGTGCGGTCGAGCGGATCGTCAATGGGCTCGGCTTCGCCTGCATCCGTGAGAGCATCAATGCGGTCGAAGCCTGGCTGTCGAGCCTGCCGGGCCATGCCTATGCCAATGTCCGCCAGCCGCTCGTCCATACGCTGAACCTTGCCCATCTCATGCCGCTGTCGTCGGTCTGGGCCGGGCCGGCGCGAAACACGCATTTGGGCGGTCCGTCGCTGCTCTATGCCGAGACCAGTGGTTCGACACCGTTCCGGCTTTCGACCCATGTCGGCGACGTCGGCCATATGCTGATCGTTGGCCCGACAGGGGCGGGGAAGTCGGTGCTACTCGCACTGCTTGCGCTCCAGTTCCGGCGCTATCCCGACAGTCAGGTCTATATCTTCGACAAGGGATTCTCGGCGCGTGCCGCCGTTCTCGCGATGGGCGGCGCACACCATGCGCTCGGCCTTGGCAGCGAGGATGGCGAAGGGGGCAGGGCCATCGCCTTTCAGCCCTTGCGGCATATCGACAGGGCCGACGAGCGTGCCTGGGCGGCGGAATGGATCGGCGCGTTGCTCGCCCACGAAAAAGTGCTCGTCACGCCCGAGATCAAGGAAACAATCTGGTCGGCCCTGACGAACCTCGCGACCGCGCCGGTCGAGGAACGCACACTCACCGGCCTGTCGCTGCTGCTCCAGTCGGCACCACTACGCTCCGCGCTGGCGCCCTATACCTTGGAAGGGCCGTTCGGCCGCCTGCTCGACGCGGCGGAAGACGACCTCGCCATCGCCGATGTCCAGTGTTTCGAGACCGAAGCGCTGATGGGGCAGGCGGGCGTGGTCGCGCCGGTCCTGACCTATCTGTTCCATCGGCTCGAGGCGCGCTTCACGGGGCGGCCGACGCTGCTCATCCTCGATGAAGCCTGGGTGTTTCTTGATCACCCGTTGTTCGCGGCACGCATCCGCGAATGGCTGAAGGTGCTGCGCAAACGCAATGTCGCCGTGGTGTTCGCGACGCAAAGCCTTGCCGACATTGCCGATTCGACGATCGCGCCCGCGATCATCGAGAGCTGCCCGCAGCGGATATTGCTCCCGAACGACCGTGCGATCGAGCCGCAGAGCCAGGCCGCCTATGTCCGGTTCGGACTGAACGCGCGGCAGATCGAACTGGTCAGCCGGGCGACGCCCAAGCGGCATTATTATCTCCAGTCGACCCGCGGCAATCGCCTGTTCGAGCTGGGCCTCGGCCCGATCGCCCTGGCGCTGTGCGGCGCGTCCGATCCTGAAACCCAGAAAACCATCGATGCGCTGCTTGCCGAGCATGGCGCCGCGAATTTCGCCGCGCGCTTCCTCACGAATGCCGGCCACGCTTGGGCCGCATCGCTGCTCGCCGATTTTCCCGATCCCTCAGTCCCCGAAGGAGAAGCCCAATGAAGAAATATGTGATCGCCGCCCTGCTTGGAACGGGAGCAGTCGGTTCGCTGACCGCAGGCGTCATGACGAGTATGCCGGCGTCCGCGCAGCTCAGTGTCTTCGACCCGTCGAACTACTCGCAGAACCTGCTCACCGCCGCGCGAACGCTCCAGCAGATCAATAACCAGATCCAAAGCCTCCAGAACGAAGCGCGGATGCTCATCAACCAGGGCAAGAACCTGACCCGCATCGACTTCCCGCAGCTCGACCAGCTCCGCCAGAAGCTCGCCGAGATCGATCGGCTGATGGGGCAGGCGCAGGGGATCGACTTCAGCGTCGACCAGCTCGACGAGCGGTTCCGCCAACTCTTTCCCGACAGTTTCGATCAGGTCTTGGGCCGCGTCGCCTCCGCCAAGGAGCGACTCGACACTGAAATGGCCGCGTTCCGGCAGACGATGACCGTTCAGAGCGGCATCGTCGAAAATGTTCGCGATGACGCCCAGACCCTGAAGGCGATCGTCGACAGGAGCCAGGGCGCCGAGGGATCCTTGCAGGTCAGCCAGGCGACCAACCAGCTTCTCGCGCTGACCGCCAAGCAGCAGTTCCAGATCCAGACGCTGATGGCCGCGCAGTTCCGCAGCGAGTCGCTCGAGGCCGCCAAGCGTGGTCAGGCCGAGCGCGAGGCGCGGGAGCGGACCAACCGCTTCCTTGGCGACGGCAAGGCTTACACGCCGCGGCAATGAGTTGGGCGGCGCTGGTCTTCGCCCCCAGCCAGCGCCGTTCCGTCGCGGGGGCCAGGTGGCTCGCCCCCTCGTCTCTGGTCCCCGCGACACCTTTCGAGGCTTCACGCAGGAATCCACGCATATGGACGACCTCAACGTCATCGATCAGTTCATGGATGCGTTCGTTCGCTACATCGACAGCGGCTTCGGGCTGCTGGGTGGCGATGTCGGCTTCCTGACCACGATCCTGATCGGCATCGACATTACGCTTGCCGGCCTGTTCTGGGCGTTGGGCGGCGAAGACGACGTGATTGCCAAGTTCCTCAAGAAGATCCTCTATGTCGGCGTCTTCGCGCTCATACTGAACAGCTTCTCGACGCTTTCCGACATCATCTTCCGCAGCTTCGCCGGCCTTGGACTGACCGCTGGCGGAAGCGCGATCAGCGCCGAGGACCTGCTGATGCCGGGCCGACTTGCGGGAACCGGGTTCGAAGCGGCCTGGCCGCTGCTCGAACAGGCCAAGGAACTGGTCGGGCCGGTCGGCTTCTTCGAGAATTTCATCGAGATCGCGGTGCTGGTGATCGCCTGGATTGTCGTCATCGCGGCCTTCTTCATCCTCGCGATCCAGCTCTTCATCACCATCCTCGAGTTCAAGCTGACGAGCCTCGCCGGCTTCGTGCTGGTCCCGTTCGCACTATGGAACCGCACCGCTTTCCTCGCCGAACGCGTGCTCGGCAATGTCGTGAGCTCCGGCATCAAGGTCATGGTGCTCGCCGTCATCGTCGGCATCGGCTCGAACTATTTCGCTGACTTCACCAACGCGATCACGGGTGACACGGTGTCGATCGAGCAGGCGGTCTCGCTGATGCTCGCGAGCCTCGCGATCTTCGGGTTGGCGATCTTCGGCCCCAGCATCGCCTCCGGCCTGGTTGCTGGCGCGCCGCAATTGGGCGCGGGATCGGCGATCGCCACGACTGCGCTGGCTGCGGGCGGCATCGCAATGGGCGGCGCTGGCGCCGTTGGCGCGGCGCGCGGCATTGCCGGTGCGGGCCTTGGCGCGATCCGGGCCGGCACGACGATGGGGAGCGCCGCATCGACCGCCTACAAGCTCGGGCAGGAAACATCCGGCCAGTCGAGTGTCGGCGCTGGCCTTGGCGGCATGGCGAGCGCCGCCAAGGGAGCCGCCGGCGACAGGCTTCGAAACGCCTTTGGCCTCCGTGCCGCCGCCGAACGTGGCCAGCAGGCTGCCTGGACGGCCGGAAGCGGCGCTGCCGCCAGCGGTGGCGGCGCCGACACTGCCGGATCCATGCCGGCTTGGGCGCAGAAGCTCCAGTCCACGCAAGCCTCCCGTCACCGTCGTCAGATGGCGGTCCACACCATTCAGGGCGGCGATCGCGGCGGCGGGGGCATCACTCCAGACATCCGGGAAAGGGATTAGATCATGCGATTCAAGCGTACCGTCGAGCGATATGGGCGAACGCCCGAACCGGAAACACCCTATCAGCGTGCCGGGCAGCTTTGGGACGAGCGGATCGGCTCTGCCCGCGTGCAGGCCAGGAACTGGCGCCTGATGGCGTTCGGCGGGCTGTTCCTCACCACTGGCCTCTCGGCCGCATTGGTCTGGCAGTCGATGCAGAGCCGTGTCGTGCCCTATGTGGTCGAGGTCGATCGCCTGGGTGAAGCGCGCAGTGTCGCGCCCGCCGCGGTCGACTATCGGCCGACAGATCCCCAGATCGCCTGGCACCTTGGGCGGTTCGTCACCAATCTCCGGTCCCGCTCGCTCGATCCGGTGCTGATGCGCGAGAATTGGCTTTCGGCCTATGATTTCGCGACCGAGCGCGGGGCGCTTTTCCTCGGCGAATATGCCCGGACCGCCAATCCATTCGCGGAGGTCGGCCGTAAGACCGTGTCGGTGCAGGTCACGAGCGTAGTGCGCGCGTCGGACACCAGCTTTCAGGTCAAATGGACCGAGAGCGCCTATGAGCGCGGCAGCCTCGCTGGCACGTCCCGCTGGACCGCGATGCTGACCGTGAAGGTGCAGTCGCCGCGCTCCGCCGACGTCCTGCGCAAGAACCCGCTTGGCCTCTATGTCGATGCGATCGACTGGAGCCGCGAGCTGGAAGCGCCCGCCGAGCGTGCGCCTTTCTCACAGCCAATCCCATCGCCGGCGGAAACCCCAGCTACGGCACCGCCCGCCGGCCTCCCTCTCGGCTCGCCTCTCGATCCGAACCTCTCGCAGCCAGCAGCCGCGCCGTCCCCTGAAAGGAACGCCCGATGATCCGTGCCATCCTCCTGTCGGCGAGCATGACCGTGCTCGCCACGCCCACCGCCGTGCACGCGCGTGAGACCGTATCGTCGGTCGGTCGTGTGACAGCTGCGAACCGGGCTGCGTTGCGTGAGCCGTCGCGCGACGGCTACATCAATGCCGTTCAGGTCTATCCCTATTCGGAAGGAGCGCTCTACCGGCTCTATGCCGCGCCTGAGCGCGTGACAGACATCATGTTGCAGGCCGGCGAGACGATCGTCTCGGTGGCGGCCGGCGATACGGTACGCTGGACAGTCGGCGACACGACCAGCGGAAGCGGCGAGGGCAAGCGTGCCCATATCCTGGTGAAGCCGTTCGCGGCCGGATTGAGCACGAATCTGGTCATCACCACCGACCGGCGAGCCTATCACCTTCATCTTCAGAGCACCGCCGCGAGCGCGATGGCAGCATTGTCCTGGAGCTATCCGCAAGATGAACTCATCGCGATCCGCCGGCGCGAGGCTGAGGCCAGGGCGGCGGCGCCCATTGCGTCGGGCGTGACGGTTGAAAGCCTCAACTTCAGCTATTCGATCGGGGGAGACAGCCCCGCCTGGCGGCCGATCCGTGCGTTCGATGATGGGCGGCAAACCTATATCGAATTCAGCCCGGGTATCGCGGTTGGCGAGGCGCCGCCGCTGTTCGTCATCGGCGACGATGGCGAAGCCCAGCTCGTCAACTATCGCGTCGCCGGACGCTATTATGTCGTTGATCGCCTGTTTGGCGCGGCCGAGCTACGCCTCGGTGGCAAGAAGCAGAAGGTCGTCCGGATCGAGCGCACGTCCGAGCGCCGGGCGCGTCGTGAGGCGGGGAGGGTGTCGTGACCGATGCGCTCGCTCCACCAGATACCAGGATGCCGAAGGCCGATCCTGAAACGCTGGTCCTGCGGGCATCGCCCGGACGGGTGACCCGTTTTCGGCGTGGCGCGATCGTCGCCATCGCAGCGGCGGGTTCGACCGCCATTGCCGGTGTCGCATGGCTTGCCCTGAAGCCGGCGACACTGAGCCTGATCGCGCCGGGTGAGGACAAGCAGATAGGCACGAAAGCGCCACCTGACGCGCTCGCTGGCGCGCCGGCGGGTTATGGTGACGTACCGAAGCTCGGCCCGCCGCTTCCCGGCGATCTCGGGCGGCCGATTCTCGAGCGCCAGAGGCAGCTCGGCGGACCGCTCCCGGCCGATCCCAACGCGGACGGGCCCTCCAAGGCGGCGCAAGACGCCGAGGCCGAGCGTCAGCGCGTGGCTGCCGAGCGCCGCACGGCGCGTGAATCCGGCGTCATGCTGCAGCTCGCTGGTGGCCGCGCTACGCCGGCACCTGCAACGAGCGTTGCTGCCGACACACCGTCGGCGCCCGATGCGGCCAAGCCGTTCCTCGATCCCGATCGCGATCCCAATGCCCAGGCGCGCAAGAATGAGCTGGTCGGACGCGCGAACCGTGACGACGACACCAATCCCCATGCGCTGACCGCCGCGCCTTCGCCATACACCCTCAGTGCCGGCAGCCTGATCGCGGCAAGCCTCATCACCGGGCTGAATTCCGATCTTCCCGGGATCGTGACCGCGCAGGTGACCGAGAACGTCTATGACAGCGTGACCGGCAAGATCCTGCTTATCCCGCAAGGCTCGCGGCTGATCGGCAGCTACGATAGCGTCGTCGCATTCGGGCAGAGCCGCGCCTTGCTTGTCTGGCAGCGGATCATCCTGCCGGACGGCTCCTCGATCCGCATCGACAATGTGCCCGCGGCGGATACCCAGGGCTATGCGGGGCTATCCGACCGGATCGACCGCCACACCTGGCAGCTGCTGAAAGGCGTCGTGCTGTCGACGCTGCTGGGGCTCGGTACCGAACTCAGCTTCGGCAGTACCGAAAGCGACCTGGTCCGGGCCATTCGCGAATCAGCGCAGCAGAGTGGCGCAAGGGCAGGAGATCAGCTCGTCACGCGCAATCTCAACATCCAGCCGACTCTGCGTGTGCGGCCCGGCTGGCCGCTTCGGGTGGTCGTACACAAGGACATTGTGCTGCGACCTTGGCGGGGAGGGAAATAGATGCCTGAGATCAAGCTTGCCAGGCTGCCCGATCGCACACCGGTGAAGATCTCGATATGCCTTCCACCTACCCTGATGACGGCACTGAGCGATTATGCGGCCTTCTATGCGGATACCTATGGGGTGGCGGAACCCGTCGCCGAGTTGGTTCCAGCAATGCTCCAGGCCTTCCTGGAGGGCGACAGGACGTTCATGCGCGGTCAGGCCGCCAGGGAGCGAGGCAAGTGAGGAAGCTCCAGCGCAAACCCTCGGTGACTTTGGAACCTGTAGCTGGCGCCTTGCGGCCGCTTTGCGTGACCATCGAAGAGGCGGCGGGCCTGCTTTCGATCGGACGGACTCGAGTCTATCAGCTGATTACATCCGGTGAGATCGAGATGATCAAGATTGGCAAGAGCAGCCGTGTGACCACAGAGAGCCTAAGCTCATTTCTTGCGCGCGCGGCTGTTCGAAGCGCGAACTGAAGCTTTGGCCGAGCTCTGGCCGTGGAGATAATTCGCCCACGCGCTCATCAGCTTTCCGCGCTTCTCGAAGAAGTCAGTACGCCGATAGGCGGCCTCGACTTGATCAGGAATCCGGTGTGCGAGTGCTTTGTCTGCCACTTCTTTTGGAAAGCGTGTCCGCTCCGCCGCCCAATCGGTGAAGCTGCTTCGGAAGCCATGCACAGTGTAACTGCCGACGTTCAGCGCCTTGAGAAGCTTGGACAGTGTCATGTCGGAAAGAGGCTTCTTACCGCCGATCGAGAATACCAGCGCGTCATCGCCTCGTCGCGCGCGCCAGTATGTCTTGAGGAGGGCGACCGCGGGCGGGGACAATGGAACAGTATGTGCCACACGGGCCTTCATGCGTTCCGCTGGTATCGACCACACGCCCGCATCGAGATCGAACTCCGGCCACGTCGCGTTACGGATCTCGTTTGAACGGGCAGCCGTATAGATCAGGAGACGCAGCGCATCGCGGCTGACCGTGGGCTCACTGACCAGGCGATCGATCAGGCTGGGCGCCTCCGCATATGGCATCGCCTCGAAATGCTTGCCGCGATCCGTCTGTCTGGGCAGACCTTTGATCACTGTCCGAAGTGTGTGCAGGGCGGTGACAAACCAGGCCACTGGAGCGCCGGTGATTTGCTGAGCGCGGCGGTGTAAAAGCCGGCCATTGGATAAGGTTGCTCCTTTTGGAGCGGCCAGGGATGTTTGCCGTGGAGGTCTACGCAGCGGTTCGTCGTTTTGTGTTCGTGGAAGGGAACAGCCAACGGGAAGCGGCGAAAGTGTTCGGCCTGAGCCGTGAAACGATTTCGAAGATGTGCCGGTTTTCGCTGCCGCCGGGCTACACGCGCACGAAGCCCGTGGCGAAGCCGAAGCTGGGATCGTTGTTGCCGGTGATCGACCGGATCCTGGCGGAAGACCGGACGGCGCCGATGAAGCAGCGGCACACGGCCAAGCGGATTTTCGAGCGCCTGCGCGACGAGCATGGCTACGGTGGCGGCTACACGGTGGTGAAGGATTATGTCCGGCAATGCCGGGCGCGCGGCCGCGAGACGTTCGTACCGCTGGCGCATCCACCGGGCCACGCGCAGGTGGATTTTGGCGAGGCGGTGGGCGTGATCGGCGGCGTCCGGCAGAAGGTGCATTTCTTCTGCATGGACCTGCCACAATCGGACGCCTGCTTCGTGAAGGCCTATCCGGCGGAGACGACCGAGGCGTTTCTCGACGGGCACGTGTCGGCGTTCGCTTTCTTCGGCGCTGTGCCGCGCTCGATCCTGTACGATAATACCACGATCGCGGTCGCGAAGATTTGCGGCGACGGTAAGCGCGAGCGCACCCGTGCGTTTACCGGTCTGGTCAGCCATTACCTGTTCACGGATCGCTTCGGTCGCCCCGGCAAGGGCAACGACAAGGGGAAAGTCGAAGGGCTGGTGAAGCACGCCCGAACGCACTTCATGGTGCCGATCCCGCACGCGGCGAGCTACGATGCCTTCAATGCCGAACTGGAACGCCGCTGCCGCGCCCGGCAGGAAGAGCGGGCTGGGCGGCACAGCCAGACGATCGGCGAACGGCTCGTGGCCGATCTCGCGGCAATGTGTCCTGTGCCGGTCGGGACGTTCGAGCCGTGTGAAACCAGGGCTGCGCGCGTCTCCTCGACCGCGCTGGTGCGCTACCGGACCAACGACTACTCGGTTCCGACCCGCTACGGCTTCCAGGACGTGGTGGTGAAGGGCTTCGTCGATCAGGTCGTCATCTTGTGCGGCGGCGAGGAGATCGCCCGCCATCCGCGCTGCTATGGCGAAGCCATGTTCGTGGCGAACCCACTGCATTACCTGGCGCTGATCGAGAGCAAGCCTGGAGCCCTTGACCAGGCCGCCGCACTTCAGGGCTGGGATCTGCCCGAGGTGTTCCAGCATCTGCGCCATCTTCTGGAGGCGCGGATGGGCAACAAGGGCAAGCGCGAGTTCATCCAGGTGCTGCGCCTTCTGGAAGCGCTCCCGATGGAGGTGGTCACCTTCGCGGTGAACGAGGCGATCCATATCGGTGCGATCGGCTTCGATGCGATCAAGCAGATCGCGCTTGCGCGCATCGAGCGTCGGCCTGCCCGGCTCGATCTAACCGCCTATCCGCACCTGCCCAGGATGGAGGTGAAGACGACGCGCGCCGCCGACTACGCCGCTCTCCTGCCGGAGCTGGCGGCATGAGCCGGGCGGCGGACGACAAGATGCCGCCCGGTACGACGGCGGGCACGCCGCAGGTTCTGCTGGCGCATCACCTCAAGCAGCTCAAGCTGCCCACGGTCCTGCGCGAGTATGAGAAGCTGGCCCGGGAATGTGCGCGCGATGGCGTTGATCACACCCGCTACCTGCTGCGTCTCATCGAACTGGAGCTGATCGACCGGGAGCGCCGCACGGTCGAGCGCCGGATCCGTGCTGCCCGGTTCCCGGCGGTGAAGAGCCTCGATACCTTCGACTTCACGGCCATCCCCAGCCTCAACAAGATGCTCGTGCTGGAACTGGCACGCTGCGAGTACATCTTGCGCCGGGAAAACATCATCGCGCTTGGCAACAGTGGCACGGGCAAAACGCACGCCGCGCTCGCCCTGGGACTGGCCGCCTGCCAGAAGGGCTTCACGGTCGCGTTCACCACCGCCGCAGCGCTGGTGAACCAGTTGCTGGAAGCCCGCGACGAAAAGCGGCTGCTCAAGATGCAACGCGAGCTTGCCGCCGTGAAGCTGCTGATCGTCGATGAACTGGGCTACGTTCCGCTCTCCCCCACGGGCGCGGAACTGTTGTTCGAGACCTTCTCACAGCGTTACGAGCGCGGATCGACCATCGTCACCTCCAACCTGCCGTTCGAGGACTGGACGCAGGTCCTCGGGTCCGAGCGGCTCACCGGAGCGCTGCTCGACAGGCTCACTCACCACGTCAGCATCCTGACCATGAACGGCGACAGCTACCGCCTGAAGCAATCCGCCCACCGTCGCCGCGCTGCCAGGGCGGAGCAAAACCAGGCCACCCCCGCCGACTGACCCGCCGCAAAACGGCAAATATGCAAAGGGCCCCGATCGGGGCCCTTTGCATATAGTCCGCGTTCATCCTCAATGGCCTGCTTTTACTCCGCCATGCTGGCCTGAAATCCGACCGCCGTTGACACCATCCCTCGATATGGGCGAAATCAAGGACGGAGGAGATACGCTGAAGAATTCGGCGAGCTGTCTCCGGAATCTTCAGCCATATCGGTTCCAGCGCTCCACGGACCATCGCGCTGTCCACCGTGTCGATCGGCTTCCTCCCGATGAGCGGAAATATGTGGTTCTCAAGACTCGAAATCCAGTTTTTCTTTCGTCGATCATCCCAGCCTTCGGACAGGGTTTCATAGCACTTTCTTGCTGCTTGATCGAATGTTGGAATGGGCTGTGTTTTGGAAGTTGTATTGCGCTTCGTCTCGCGCCCGATCGACTCAATACCTTTCTTGATATCGGCACGAAGAGCGGCGGCAGCGGCTCGCGCTTCGGCAAGCGTAACCCAGTCCGTGGACCCAAGTCCGAAGTCTCGTCGGCGCCCATTGTGCTGGATACGGAGCATCCAGCTTTTCGCCCCAGTCGGCGTGACGCGAAGCAGCAAGCCCTTGCCGTCACAATAAGTTCCTGGCTTCGCCTTGGCGATGCGGAGTGCAGTCAGTGCCATTGTCGGCTCGTGCGCTGGTCAAATTCCGATCCCGATCCTGCCCAATGTTCGACCCCACGAAATGAGGCGAATTTGCGCGTTCGGTTGCGAACGCAGGCAACCACGCACGATACGTAACGTCAATAAAAAATTATAGAAATGGACAATGATGAACAGTAATGAACAAGTATCGTATAGTCCTCAGCTCCACCAACCTTTCCGCAAACCATCGCTAATAATCTGTGGCGAACGATCGCATCGAGCGTGCTGGATTTGCTCCTGGCAGCGCCGCAGCCGAAGCATGTGGTCGAGGTCTTCGGCAAGTCGGCGTTCAAGGATTTCGCCGCATCGCCAATGCGAGTCGCTCAGTTCCTGAACACGATCGTCTGTCTCCCGTTCATTGCCGCCTATCGGTGGCGCTTTCGACCGGCTGATGGATGATCGGCCCCTCATCGAGTGCGGCTGAGGCATGGTGCGCCGTCACGCCGATCAGCTTCACGCCTTGAGCGTGGGCCTGGTGACCCTGCTCGTGGAACGTCGGATATCGAGGGGGCTGCCTTCTCCACCCCGAGAGACGGGCAAGATGGCCATCCCGTCACATTACCATATAAAGATATCTTTATATCTATATTGACAGGAAGCTCGCGATCGTGTTGAAAAGGGCTTGTCGAGGTTCCCCGCCTCAGGCGTGACGGCGGGGCTAAGACGGGAAGCCGGTGGTGTCCTTTCAGGGCAGAGTCCGGCGCTGCCCCCGCAACTGTAAGCGGCGAGTGGTGGTTCCATTTCGTGTCACTGAGCTTCCGCAAGAGGCTCGGGAAGGCCGGAGCCGCTGCGATGACCCGTAAGCCAGGAGACCTGCCTTCGGCGCCATAACGTTCCTCGGACGGGGGTTCCTCCGGTGGATCGCGCTTGACGCGAGGTCCGTGGCTTAAGCGCCGTCCGGGCTGTCTATCTTGCGCGCTCTTCCTTTGACCCTCCGCCCGGCAAAATCAGGTGGTCGGTCATGAGCAAGAGCGCATTCACATTCTCGATAAAGAGCATCGCCTTCGACGAGGATTATCGTCCCGCGGACAACACGCGGATAACGACCAACTTCGCCAATCTGGCGCGGGGAGAAAGCCGCCAGGAGAATCTGCGCAACACGCTGCGGATGATCGACAACCGCTTCAATTCCCTCGCGCATTGGGACAATCCCAGGGGCGATCGCTATTCGGTCGAACTGAAGATCATCACCGCCGAGATGAGGATCGATTCGGACGGAGATGGCGACGTCTTCCCTTTGATCGAAATCCTTCAGACCACCATCATCGACAAGAAGACCGGCGAGCGTATCGACGGGATGGTCGGAAACAATTTCTCCTCCTACGTCCGCGACTATGATTTCAGCGTTGTCCTGCCGGATTACATGAAGAATCACCCGAATTCGGGGGCGCCGCGGGATTTCGGGAACCTTCACGGCAACCTGTTTAAGCACTTTCTGAATTCGAGTGCCTATCGGGACAATTTCAGCAAGCCGCCTGTTATCTGCCTGAGCGTGTCGAGCAGCAAGACCTATCATCGGACCACGAACGAGCACCCTGTTCTGGGTGTCGAATATCGCAATGACGAATTCTCCGCGACCGATGAGTATTTCGCCAAGATGGGCATGAAGGTGCGCTATTTCATGCCGCCGAACAGCGTTGCGCCTTATGCCTTCTACCATATCGGCGACCTGCTCGGCGACTATACCAGCCTTGAGCTCGTCAGCACCATCAGCGTGATGGAAACCTTCCAGAAGATCTACCGTCCGGAGATCTACAACGCCAATTCCGCGGCGGCGGAACATTATCAGCCGAGCCTGAAGTACCAGGACTATTCGCTGACCCGGATCGTCTACGACCGCGAAGAACGCAGCCGGCTCGCCGTCGAGCAGGGCAAGTTCGCCGAGGAGCGCTTCATCAAGCCCTATCAGGCCGTGCTCGAGCAATGGTCGGCCAGCTTCGCCGCCTGATCCGTCAAAATCACTAAGGTCATTCAATCCATGAATATAGTGTTGCCCACATCGACTGCCGGCAGCTTGCCCAAGCCCGCCTGGCTCGCGCAGCCCGAGACGCTCTGGTCGCCGTGGAAACTGGAAGGCGAAGAACTGGTCGCCGGCAAGCAGGATGCCTTGCGTCTGGCCGTGGAGGACCAGCGGCAGGCAGGCATTTCGATCGTCGGCGACGGCGAGCAGACGCGCCAGCATTTCGTCACGACGTTTATCGAGCATCTCAGCGGCGTCGATTTCGAGAAGCGCGAGACGGTCAGGATCCGTAATCGCTATGATGCGAGCGTGCCGACGGTGGTCGGCGCCGTTTCCCGTCCCAATCCGGTCTTCGTCGACGACGCGAAGTTTCTGCGCGCGCAGACCGATCAATCGATCAAATGGACGTTGCCGGGTCCGATGACGATGATCGATACGCTGTACGACGCGCACTATCGGAGCCGCGAGAAGCTGGCGTGGGAATTCGCCAGAATTCTCAACCAGGAAGCCAGAGAGCTCGAAGCTGCGGGGGTCGATATCATCCAGTTCGACGAGCCGGCGTTCAACGTGTTCTTCGACGAGGCGAACGACTGGGGAATCGCCACGCTGGAGAAGGCGGCCGAAGGGCTGACGTGCGAGACCGCCGTCCACATCTGCTACGGCTATGGCATCAAGGCCAATACCGACTGGAAGAAGACCTTGGGATCGGAATGGCGGCAGTACGAGCAAACCTTCCCCAATCTGCAGAAGTCGAAGATCGATATCGTCTCGCTGGAATGCCATCATTCCCATGTGCCGATGGACCTGATCGAGCTCATCCGGGGGAAGAAGGTGATGGTGGGCGCGATCGACGTGGCCTCCGACACCGTCGAGACGCCCGAGGAGGTCGCCGATACGCTGCGCAGGGCGCTTGCGTTCGTGGATGCCGACAAGCTCTACCCCTCGACCAATTGCGGGATGGCGCCGCTGTCGCGCAGCGTGGCGAGGGGCAAGTTGAACGCCCTGGGTGCGGGTGCGGCAATCGTTCGGCGAGAGCTTTCGGCCTGACCGGTCCGGTCGCATGCCCAACTTGTGGAGCCATTGATGAATGCTCTTCTGCGCCGGCTGCGGCTGGACCCCTATATCGTAGCGATCATGGCCATGGTGGCGGTGGCCGCCATCGTTCCCGCGAAGGGGGCGGGCAAGGACGTGCTCGATCAGGTGGTGCATGCCGCCATCGCCATCCTGTTCTTCCTCTACGGTGCCAGGATTTCGCCTCAGGCGATCTGGGCCGGCATGACGCACTGGCGCCTGCAAGGCCTGGTGTTCGCCACGACCTTCCTTGTCTTCCCGCTGGTCGGTCTCGGGATCGTGGCGCTGGCAGGCGGCTATCTCGACAGCGGCCTTGCGATCGGCCTGATGTTCCTGTGCCTCCTGCCCTCGACGGTGCAGTCGTCGATCGCCTTCACCTCGATCGCGCGCGGCAATGTCCCGGCCGCGATCTGCAGTGCCTCGGTCTCGAACCTTGCCGGCGTGGTGATCACGCCCTTGCTCGCAACCATGCTCCTGAGCGCCCATTCCGGGGGCATGTCGCTCGGCGCGGTGCGGGACATCGCGCTGCAGATCCTGCTTCCCTTCGTCGTCGGCCAGTTTGCTAGGCCATTCATCGGGAACTGGCTGAGCCGCCGGAAGACGCTGACGATGGTCTTTGACCGCGGATCGATCCTGCTGGTCGTCTATTCGGCGTTCAGCGCCGGCGTTGTCGCGGGAATCTGGAGCAAGGTGACCCCGCAGAGCCTGACGCTGGTCATCGTTCTGGATCTCGTGATCCTGGGCATCGTGCTGGTCTTCACGACCGCTGCCAGCCGCCTCCTGCGCTTTCCTGTCGAGGATGAGATCGCCATCGTGTTCTGCGGGTCGAAGAAAAGCATGGCGAGCGGTTTGCCGATGGCGAACATCATCTTTCCGGCGAGCACGGTTGGTCTGATCGTCCTCCCGCTCATGCTGTTCCACCAGATGCAGTTGATGGTCTGCGCGGCGCTTGCCCGGCGGTATGGCCAGCGGCCGGAAGAGGCCGCGCCGCCGGTCGCGGTGGTGGCGCGACCCGAGAATTGCCGGGCCGGTTGAACGCGGTAGTCGAGGATTCAAGCAAATGAACACTTTGAGCCCCATCAGCGACGATACCGAACTGCGCCGCCTCTTCGGCCGGTTCCCGACCGGCGTCACCGCTTTATGTGCCGTGGATCAGGGCAGGCCCCTGGGGATGACGGCGAGTGCCTTCGTGGCGATCTCGCTTAACCCTCCGCTGGTGTCGGTGTGCATCAAGCACGGCTCGGGAACCTGGCGGCAATTGCGCACCTGCGAGCGCGTCGGAATCTCATTCCTGGGCAATGGCCATGCCGCGACTGCGCGTCAGCTGGCCCAGAAGACCGGCGACCGCTTCCTGGGCCTGGACTATGAAGCGAGCGCTGCCGGCGCGCTTTTCCTTGCCAACGCGGCGGCCTGGCTGGAATGCGCGTTCGAGAAGGAAATCGCCGCCGGCGATCACGACATCGTCCTCTTCCGCCTCCACCGGGCAGCGGTCGCCGACGAAATCCAGCCGTTGGTCTTTCACTCCAGCGATTTTCATACCCTGGTGCCGATTGGTCAGCCGCCTCTTCAGATCGTGAGCGAGCAGCATTCTTGAGACGTTCGGCGAGCTCGGACGGGCTTGAACATCGCCTCGGCATCGCTGCTTCGTGCATCTGCAATCCCGAAACCACTGTCTGGGAAGATGCCTGCCAATCGCCGCATATTCATTGATCGAGCTGGCCTCTCAGCCGGACAATCCGATCCCTGGTGAACGGATCGTCCGTCTTCTCGAGTTGCACTTGCGCCGTGGCGAGCAAGCTGCTTGCCCGGGCGCGGTCGCCACGCGCCAGCGCAACCTCGGCCAGCCCCAGATCGACTCCCGCAGCATATCCCGGCTGCCCGGTCAGCTCGACCAGCTTCTGCCGGTTCACATCCTCGAGCAGCCGGCCAGCCTCGGCGTAACGCAGATTGGCGAGCAGGCACTCGGCCGTGAAATAGCGGATCACATGGGTCAGCGGATAGTCCGGGCCGAAGGCCTGACGGACGCGTTCCAGCGCATCTGCCGCCACGGTCGCCGCGCGGGCGCGTTGCGCGGTCCGGCACAGTGCGGACGCATAGTCTGCCTGTCCGACAAGCGCCTGATGGGATTGGGGGCCGGTCTGGGCGGAGGCGCCTCGCCACACCTGTTCGGCTTCGCGGGCGGCTGCGTCGTAGCGACCAAGGGCGGCATAGCTTTCGAAGCGCGTGGAGCGCAGCCCAAGCGTAAACCGATGGGCGGGACCGAACCGCTTCTCCATTGCCAGGAGCAGCGGCGCGCTACCGCGCAGGGCGGCCTCATGTTCGCCCACCATCGACAGGCTGTTCAGCCAATGCTGCCGGGTCACCAGCGTGTCGGGATGGTCGGCCCCCCGCAGCTTCTCGGATTGATCGATCAGCGTGCGTGCGATCGGCTCGGCTTCCTTCGCGCGACCGAGCCGCATGAGGGTGAGGACCAGCGAGGATTTGACCTTGAGCAACTGGGTCGCGGGGATCTCCGCTTCTGCCTCGCCGATCGCAATCGCTCTGCGAAAAGCACGCTCGGCCAGGGCGATGTCCGCCATATAGCCATAGGCGCCCTCGGCCTGCGCCAGCGCGAAGCCGGTCCGTGCCGTGTTGCCGCGCGCTCCCAGGCTGGCGCGCTCGCGTTCGAGCAGGCGGCCCGCTTCTTCGAGCCGTGCAGGCTGGCCCGATGTGGCCTCCATGTGCACCCTGCCCAGGCGCGCGATGACGGCATCGTCGCTCGTGGCCTCCCCGGCCTCGCGGAACAGCCGGTCGGCAATCTCATATTCAGCACGTGCGGTGTCGGGATCGCCGCGTTGATGAAAGGCGCGCGCCACTGCAAGGTGCAGACGAGCGGCTACCGCAGGTGACGCGGAGAAGCGCTGGTCGATGTTGCGGCTCGCGCGCTTGACAGCGTCGATCACCGTCTCGTCGGCGCCCGATTTCGCCGGATCGGGGCTTGCCAGCACATCCTCCGCGATGAAGCTGTATCCGGTATCGGCCAGTTCCCGTGCGGCGATGGCGCGATCGCGCTGCGACCAGGCATAGACTGCGAGCGCCGAGGTAGCGGCAAACCCGGCCACCAGGCTGGCCGCGGCAGCGCGGACCCAGGGCTGGCGGACGCGCCGGCGTTCCGCCTCCCGCTTCTGTTCGGCAACGAATGCAGCCCGCTCGGCTTCTTCGGCAGCCGCCTGCCTTCGCACGTCGAGCCTCTCGATCCGCTCGGCGAGCTCGGCCGCGCTCGCGAGCCTGCGTTCGGGTGTTCCTTCGGCGGCAAGCCCGATGTCTCCACGCAGCAGCGGATCCTCGACCTGAGCCTCCCACCCCGGTGCCAGCGACCCCGAAAAATCACCGATCGTGAGTTGGTAGAGGATCAGGCCCAGAGCATAGACGTCGCTCTTCACCGTCGGGATGGCGTCGCCCACCAGTTCGGGCGCGCGATAGGCGAGCGTTCCCGATCGCGGCTCGTCCTTGCCAAGGTCGGCGTCCAATGAGCCGGGATCGGTGATCCGGAAGCTCGTCAGCACGGCGTCGTCGAGCAGGCGTCCGCTGCCGAAATCTGCGAGCTTTATGACCGGCCCCTGCTCACCTTCGCTGACCAGGATATTGGCGGGTTTCAGATCCTTGTGCAGGACGCCCAGACCGTGAATGTCGGCGACGGCGCGGCAAATACGCTCGGCGACGTGGAGCCGTTCTTCAAGCGCGATCGCCGGGAGTCCGCCTGCCTCGCTCGCCCAGGCGAGCAGGTCGCGCCCGCCATAGGCATATTCGAGGAAATAGGGCGAAGCGTCGAAATTCCATTCCAGCAGGGCCGGTAGCGGCGCGGCTTTGCCGAGCCCGGCAAACAGGATGCGCGCCAAGGCGGCCTCGCGCTTGAGCGCGCGCAGCCGGTCCGGCGCATCAGCGAATTTGAACACGCGCTGCTCGCCGGTCTTGGCATGACGGGCCAACCAGACGTCGAGCGAACCGGTGTCGCCGAGGACGCGTTCGAGCTTCCACTGGCTCCGCCCGGGCACCGTATCGCCTGGGGCGAAGGTGAACCGGGGGGCAAGAGGTGAATCGATGCCCTCGATCCTGACCTCGCAGGTCAGGCGATAGCCGATCCGCGGCACCGTCTCGATGACATTGTCCTGCCGCGCGCCCAGCGCCTTGCGCAGCTTCGAGATCGCGGTCGGCAGCGAGCCTTCGACCACCGTCACGCCAGGCCAGACGGCGTCGAGTATCTCCTCCTTGGTGACGACCTCGCCCGCGCGCAGCAGCAACTCGTGCAACACTTCGAGGGGCTTGCCTTCGAGCGCCACGGCCGCGCCGCCGATCCGCAGCGCCCAGCTCGCTTCGTCGAACTCGGCGCCCGCGAACCGCCAGAGACGCCTGCGCCGTCGCGTCGAGCTGCCTGCGTGCATCGCTATTCCCCCTCCGTCACGACTTTAGAAATCCTTGAGAAGCGCATCAAGACTTGGGGCCGGCCGCCAAACTAACCACCGCTCATCGGGAAGGGCGGTCATGGCGAACGACGAGATCATCACGGATATCGGCCAGCTTTACACGTTCACGCGATCGGGCACGGTTGCCGGAAACCAGAATTGGTCGGAGACCTCATTCTCCTCGACAACGGTCACCAGCGGCGGCGGGGGCTATCTCCATCAAGGCAGCGGATATGTCACGGCGCCCAGCAGCCACACCACGACCAGCTCGCGCACCAGCGAGCAGCTTCGCCTGTTCGTGCGCAGCGACGACGAGCGCGAGTTCGAAGCCAGGTTCAGCGATCCCGGATTTGGAGTTCGCGACGGGCATCGCGTGACGATCGTCTATGCCGGCACCCAGGCGGCGAGGGCCGGCCATCCGATGGCGCTGGTCAATCACAGCACCGGCAGAAGCAAGGTATTCGCGCAGCGCGCCGAATGGCTGCTGAAGCGGCCGGGGCCTCAGACAGGCTGTCTGCTGTTCGGGGTGTCGATCGCCATCGCGGCATTCATCCCGATCGTCGGCTTCGTCCTCGCCCCCCTCATTTTCGGGACGTTCGGCATGCGGATGTGGAAGCGCAAGCGCCACAATGACCGGCTTGCCGCCGACATCGTCGCTGCCCTCGAAGCGCGTGTCCAAGATTCCATCGAAGCAGAAAGGAACCCAAACAATGCGACTTGATCCCGCCCGCCCCCCGGTCCGCCTTGGCCTGTTCGCCTGCCTTCTGTTCCCGCTCGCCGGGTGCGGCCAGTCGGACTTTACAAAGCAGATGACGGCGATTTGCGCGGAAGAGGCCGATCCCGGAGCGGATTGCGGGTGCATCGTAGGCAAGCTCGACGCGGGACTTCCCGATCGGCTGAAACCCGCATTCAGCGCGCTGCGCTGGCCCTTGAAACCCGCCCCGCAGGACCGGGAGCGCGTCTTCAACGACGCGATGCGCGCGGCGGGCGTCGATCCGGTGGACCGGCAGGCGGTGCAGTCGATCCAGTCCGAATTTCGCGATGCCTACAAGCCGCTACGCGAGCAGCTCCGTGCCGAATGCGGCGGCGATCTCTAGTCCCAAACGAGGAGACCCCGACATGAAGGGCAAGATACTGGGCTTTAGCGAGCGCGATGGCGGTGCCATCTCCGCCGAGGACGGCTCGCGCTACAAGTTCACCGCGGCGGATTGGCGGGGGGAGAGACCGCCTACGCCGGGCCTGGCAGTCGATTTCGAGAGCAATGGCGCCGCCGCATCGGAGGTCTATCCGGTTTCCGGTGCTGCCATGGCCGCGCTCGGCAACCTCAGCGTCGATCTGACGAGCCTGTCCGCATCGCCGGGCGGCGCGCGCTTCGGCGCATTGTTCACGCAGTCGCTCGCACTACCCTTTGCGCTCTTGCTGTTGGCGGCCTGCCTGCTGACCGCCATCTCATCACCGGCGCAAAGCTATTCGCTGTTCGGGCTGGGGGAAGCTGCCGATACGATCCGCGTTCCGTCGGCGATGGCGGCACGGATGATGGGCGAGCGGGGCGGGTCTGGACTCGGGGCGCTGGAAGCGCTGCTCGTGCTGCGCTTTGCCGCGCCGCTTGCTGCGCTGTGGCTGATCTGGGCAGCCTGGCAAGGCAGGAAGGAACGATTGCCGATGCTGGTCGCTGGCGCTAGCGCGATCCTGGCGGGCATGTTGGTTTTCCTGTTCAGATCGGCAGTGCTGTCGGCGATACCCTCGTTCGCGCGCGCGCAGATGGGGTCCGTCATCAGCATTGGCCTCGGCACCTGGTTGCTCCTGCTTGTCGGCGCGGCCTTGATCGCGGCGGGCCTCGGCATTCTTCGCAATCCGCTCGCCCAAGCGGCGGGCGACGCGACGCAATCGTGACTGGGAGGGGACGATGACTCCGATACGGGCAGGAACATTGGGCTTTGCGCTACTCATGGCCGGTTGCGGTGGCGGTGAAGCGCCGCCGGCGGCCGACAATGCCGGCGTGGCGTCCGGGAACGATGTGGCGGGCTCGGCTGTCGCCACCAACCCGGAGCCGTCGGCCGGTGATCAGGCGGGCCTCATCGTCCCGGCGAGCTGGATGCCGGCCGACTGGGATCGCGACGTCTATGCCGGGTCGGGCGAGCAGCTCGATGACCAGGCCATCCGTCGGGCACGGCAGGGAATGCTCAACACGGTTCCCTTCACGTTATGGGCTGTCGCGAACGATAGCCGTGTCACCGAAGCCTTCGAGCCGATCTGGGTTTGGTACGCGGCGATACGCTCATGCGCGCGGGGTATCGAACTGAGCGAGGATCTGGCCGGCGAGTTCGGCAATCGCGATCGTGGCAAGATGGGCCTGACGCGCGCGCGCGACGAACTCAAGCGCTGGGCCGCAACTCAGCCCCGCGACATGACACTCCATTTCTCCGCGACGCTTGGGGAGTGGAATGCCGAGCGTGGCACGTTTCAGCTCGGATCGCTTAGCAAGGCGACGACCTTGAAGCCGGGCGATGTCGAGAGCATCGATCCCTATTTCGACGGCGCGAATGTAGAACTATGGAGTGACCGCAGCGGGCAGGCGATCAACCATTTCCAGGCCTCGCTGGTTGCGCCGCAATGCGCCTCCGCGGACCGCACGAAAGTCTACAAGTTCCAGCGCCAGTCGCAATGGTGGGTGGTCTTCGGCGACGTCGATCGCGGCATGGGCGGGCTGCCGGACTACAAGTCGCGTGCGATGCTGCCGGCGATCGCGATGACGCGTGAGCGCGCCGCCGATTTTGCCCAGCGCAACCGCGAGCGTAAGGTGATCGTGGCGGTGACCTTCGCTCCGGCGGGCTCCAGTTTCGTGAAGGGCATCGACCAGTCCGCGATCCGGGCAGCATTCCGCAAGGTGACGATCACAGACGCGACAGACAATTCGGTGCTGGTCGCAAAGGAGTATTAAAGCGGAGCCTCTGTCAATCGCGGCGAAAGCGGCCGCCCGGCCCGGCACCGGGACATCGCCTGGAGCGGGGAATTGCGGCAGCCCCGCTCGATTGCTTGCCTCTGAAGGAACCTTTGCGGGATAGAGATGCTCTAGAGGATCGCAGCGCCGCAATCACGAGGGCGCCTGCGGGTTGGAGCGTGCGTGGGGCCTAGCGAAGAAAAGGCGAGCGTCGGAAACGAGCGTGCACCTGCTTCGGGCGCAGCATGGCGTTGGCGTCGTGCGATCGTCGGCCTGCTGGTGCTCACGGCCGTGGTCGCCGGGGCCGCCTGGCTGCAGCGGCGCACGATCGCGCGCAGCTTCGTCGATAGCGAACTGGCCAGACGCGGCGTTCCCGCCCGGTACGAGATCGAGCAGCTTTCGCCCTGGCGGCAACGGCTGGTCAATGTATCGATCGGCGATCCTCGCGATCCGGATCTCGTCGCGGACTGGATCGAGCTTCGCACCTCGCTCACTCCCTGGCGCGCCGAGGTGCTGGTCGCGAAGGCGGGCCAGGTGCAGGCGAAGGGGCGCATCGTGAAAGGTGTGCTCTCGCTGGGGTCGCTGGACCGGCTCTTGCCGCCACCGTCCGGCAAGCCGTTCGCACTGCCGCGCCTGATCGTCGATGTCGCCGACGCCCGGTTCCGGCTTGATACCGGCGATGGCCGGGTCATGCTCGGCCTGAGCGGGAGGGGGATGCTGACCGACGGGTTCGCCGGCACGCTGCGTGCCCGCTCGGCCCGACTTGGTATCGCTGGCTGCACGCTGGACGATGTCGCCGCGACGATGCGGGTCCGCATCAAGGATGGCGCGCCGGGCTTTGACGGGCCGGCCCGGGCGGTTCGGATCGCCTGCGCAGATATACGTGCCGCACAGGCACGGTTCGACATCAAGGCTGCGCTCGATGCCTCGCTGGCGCGCTGGAGGGGCAGTGCCGGCCTTGGTGTGTCGGCGATGGCATCGCCCCGGGGCCGGTTGAGCCGGCTGAGGGGCCATATCGGCTTCGATGGCGACCGCAGCCGTACGGCCGGCGCGGTCACGCTTCGCTCCGGCACAGTCTCGTCGCCGGAAATCAGTGCCGGCTCGACGGCGATATCCGGCCACTATTCGATCGGCGAAACCACCGCTTTCGAGGGCGAGGCCGCTGTTCAGCGCGCGGCGTTGCCCGCTTCTCTGATCGGCCGGGTCGCGGGCTATGCCGACACCGCCCAGGGCACGCCGGCGGCACCCCTGATCCGGCAGCTCGCGCTTGCCTTGCGGGATGCCGGTCGCGGCTTCGGCGGTACCGCGACCGTCGAACTGGCCATGCGCGGCGACAGGAGCGCGCTTCGCGTGCGGCGGTTCGATCTTGCCGCGCATTCCGGCGCACGTCTGCGTTTCGATCGGGGTACGGGGTTGGGACTGGACCTGCGCGACGGCGGGGTCGATCTTGCCGGACAGCTTTCGCTCGGCGGCGGCGGTCTCCCGGAAGCGGTGCTGAAGCTCATACGGCGGCCGGGAAGCGATGAGCTTCGCGGCACCGGTACCGTCCGCCCCTATCGGGCGGGCCCCGCCCAGCTCGCACTCTCCGACCTTGATTTCAGGTGGCGGGGCAAAGCGGGTGAAGTTCGGACGACGATGACCCTGTCGGGCCCGCTCGGCGACGGGCGCGTGGACGGGCTATCGATGCCGCTGCTGTTGCGCTGGAACGCGCAGATGGTCGAAGTGAACCCGGCATGCGCCGCGATCGGCTTTGCGCGCATCGCTGCTGCGGGCATGGCGCTGGCGGGGGACAGCCTCTCACTCTGTCCTGTCGGCGCGGCGATGATCCGGTGGAGTCCACAGGGGCTCGCTGGCGGTATTCGCACCCTGAAGCCTGAGCTCAAGGGCAGGGTCGGGGACAGCCCTCTCACCCTCGCGGCGGATGCGGCGCAGATCGACCTCGCCGCCAGCCGCTTTGCGATCGCCAATGCTGCGGTGCGCCTGGGCGCCGATCAGGCGACGCGCCTGGACATCGGTCAGCTCGCCGGCGATTTCCGCGCGGGGCCGGGCGGCGACTTCGAAGCGCTCAACGGCCGCATCGGCGCCGTGCCGCTGGCGCTATCGAACGGCAAGGGGAACTGGCGGATCGAGAAGGGCGATCTCTCGCTTCGCGGCGCCTTCACGCTTTCCGACACCGAGCCCCAGCCCCGCTTCGAACCGTTGCAGGCTCCCGACGCGACCCTGCGGCTGAACGACGGCAAGATCACCGCACAGGCCGGGCTTGTCAGCCCCAAGCGCCAGTTGACGGTGGGAAGCGTGACGCTGGCGCATGATCTGACGCTGGGGGCAGGGCATGCGCTGCTCGATATCCCCGGCATTCGTTTCCAGACCGAAGGGCTGCAACCCAATGAGCTGACCGCGCTCACCTATGGCGTGATCGCCGATGTGGACGGGCTGGTTGCTGGCAGTGGCCGGTTCGACTGGTCGGGCGAGACGGTGACAAGCACGGGCCGCTTCACCGCGACCGAGATCAGTCTGGCAGCGGTCTTCGGCCAGGTTCAGGGGCTGACGACCCGGCTTGAGTTCGCCGATCTCCTCAACATGCGTACTGCGCCCGGGCAGTCGGCCACGATGGCCGAGATCAACCCGGGCGTTCCGGTTCGCGACGGGGCGCTGCGCTATCGGCTGCTCGATGCCCGCCGTGTGGAGGTGGAAGGGGGACGCTGGCCCTTCGCCGGGGGCGAGCTGATCCTCGATCCCACCATCCTCGATTTCGACGAGACGCAGGAACGGCGGATGACCTTCCACGTGAAGGGCGTCGATGCGGCCCTGTTCCTCAAGGAAATGGCGTTCGACAATCTCGATGCCACGGGCACGTTCGACGGCACGCTCCCGATGATCTTCGACGCGAAGGGCGGCCGGATCGAGAGCGGGGAGCTTCGCGCGCGGTCAGGCGGGCGCATCGCCTATGTTGGCGAGATATCGCGGCAGGATGTCGGTTTTTGGGGCAATATGGCGTTCCAGGCGCTGAAATCGCTGAACTACCGGAATCTCAGCCTCCGGATGAATGGACCACTGGCCGGCGAGATGGTCACCGACGTCAGCTTTTCCGGCGTGAGCCAGGGCGAGGGAACCCAGTCGAATTTCCTGATCCGCAGGCTCGCGAAACTACCCTTCGTGTTCAACGTCCGGATCAGCGCGCCCTTCCGCCAGCTGATGGACTCGGTTCAGTCCTGGTACGATCCCAGCCGGCTGATCGAACGCAACCTGCCCTCGTTGATCGAGGAACAGAAACGTGCAGAGGAAGCCGCCAAACCCGCCGTTCAGCCTCGCGAAAGCGGCCCCGTCCCATGAAAGGCAAGTATATGCAGCTACGAAGCAAGACACAGGCGTTGCCGCGATGGCTTGGATATCTCGGGGTGGCTCCCGCGGTGGTCGCGGGCGGCTGTGTCAACGTGACGGCGCCCGACAAGCCGATCGTCATCAACCTCAACATTTCGATCACCCAGGAAGTGGTCTATCGTCTCGACAACAAGGCGAAGGCCATCATTCAGGACAATCCGGGAATCTTCTGATGCGCAACCTGCTTTCCACCTTCGGCTTCGCGGCGGCGCTGACCGCCACGCTGGTCGTTCCCGCCTCCGCTCAGCGCGATCCCGCCTATCAGGCGGCGCGCCAGGCCGGGCTCGTCGGCGAGCAGCCCGACGGCTATCTCGGCATCGTCGGCGTCGCGACGCCCGAGCTTCAGGCGATCGTGAACAACATCAACATCCAGCGGAAGCGCCAGTACACCCAGCAGGCGGCGGCGAGCTCCACGGTCGAGCAGATGGCGTTCGTCACCGGCTGCAACCTCATCGCCCGCACCGCGCCGGGCGAGAAGTATCGTGCGCCCGACGGCCGCTGGCTGACGCGCGGCAGCGAGCCCCCGGTGAGGGATCCCCGCTGCCTCTGAGCGGGCGCATACGGACCCGGTACCGGCGGTCGGAATTTCCGGCTGACCGTGGCGCGGGCGCCATGCCCTTTGCGCCAGTCTCGCAACAAGTGGCCGCCAGTTCGACTGACTCGTGATGGTCCGTTCCACGCAGCGCGGCTGGATTGCAAAAAAGTTTCCCGCCGACATTCGTAAAGCCGCCGCGGCGGCGTCTATCCCTCAACGAAAAGAGCTTCTGACCGAAGGTCTATCAGGGGGAAGACATGAAAACTCGGGATCTGCTGTTTCTGACCACGGCCTGCGGCCTCGCCATCGCCGCGGCGCCGTCCCGGGCTCAGTCCAGCGGTGATGCGGCAGCGCAGGCGGCCGATGCTGCGGAGGACGAGGCGCCCGCGGAACTCGTCATCACCGGATCGCGCATCGATCGCGCCGGCTTCGACGCGCCGACGCCGACCACGGTGTTGAGCGGCGACGCGCTGCTGCAGGGCGATCGCCCGAGCATTGCGCAGGTGCTGAACGATCTGCCCCAGTTCCGGGCCTCTACCTCGCCTGTCACAAACTTCTCGGGCACCGCCTCGGGCTCTTCGCCCGCCGATCTGCGCGGCCTCGGCACGACGCGCACGCTGACCCTGCTCAACGGCCGCCGCTTCACCGGCGCCGGCGATCTCAACACCGTGCCCCAGGGGTTGATCAGCCGGGTCGAGGTGGTCACCGGCGGCGCATCGGCGGCCTGGGGCTCAGGCGCCGTGGGCGGCGTGGTCAACATCCTGCTCAACGAGAAGCTGGAGGGGCTGACGATCGGCGCGCAGAGCGGCGTCTCGTCGCGCGAGGACGCGTTCCGCTACGGCTTCGATGCGAGCTTCGGGACGAAGTTCGCCGATGGCGCGGGCCACTTCATGATCGGCGTTCAGTATATGAACGACGAAGGTGTGCTCGACCGCGATTCCCGCCCGAATCTCGGCAGCACGACGCTGTTCTCCAAGCCGGGCGGCGGGCGGGTGATCGCGCAGGACGTGAACTACTCCAACGCCAGTGTCGGCGGCCTGATCACCACCGGCGTGCTGGCCGGGCAGACCTTCGAGCGCGACGGCACACTGCGTCCGTTCCGCTTCGGCAGCCCGAACGATGGCTCCTCGATGGTCGGCGGCGAGGGTACCAGCTTGCGCGACGAGACCGCGCTGTCGGCGCCCTATCAGCGGCTGAACGGCTATGCCCGCGCCAGCTTCGAACTGGGTGACGCGAAGCTGTGGGTCGATGGCAGCTACTCGCGGATGTGGGCCGAATATCCCTTCTATGCCGAGAGCAATCGCGGCGGCAGCAGCATCACGGTCTCGCGCGACAACCCCTTCCTGCCCAAGGCGGTGCGCGACCGGCTGATCGCGGCGAACCAGACCAGCTTCCGCATGGGCCGCGTGTTCGAGGATTATGGCTATCGCACCTTCGGCTACACGCGTGAGACGATCGATGCCGCGATCGGCATCGACGGATCGTTCGGCGGCGGGAAGTGGCGGTACAGCGCCTATTACGGCCATGGTCAGCTGATCGACGATCGCGGCTATCTGAACCAGAAGGTCGATGCGAACTTCACGCGGGCGATCGATGTCGTCGCGCATCCGGTGACCGGCGCGCCGATCTGCCGCGTGGCACTGACCGACCCTGCCACCGCATGCCGTCCGCTCAACGTCTTCGGTGAGGGCAATGCCGATCCGGCGGCGGTCGCCTATGCCTTTTCGAATACGGCGCATGTCCGCAACACGACCAAGCTCGATACGGCGGCGATCAGCCTGCGCGGCGATCCCTTCTCGCTCTGGGCGGGGCCGGTGTCGGTCGCGATCGGTGCGGAGGCGCGCTGGGAATCGATCGAATCCAGCGGCCTCGATCCGATCTCCGCCGCGCGGGGCTTCACGACCTTCAACTTCTCCGAGCTCAATGGCGGCTTCAACGTCAAGGAGGGCTTTGCCGAAGTCGCGGTGCCGCTGCTCGATCAGGATTTCAGCAAGCTCGAATTCAGCGCCGCGGGCCGGTACAGCCACTATAGCAACACCGGCAGCGTCAATTCGTGGAAGCTGGGCTTGACCAACCGCGTATACAGCGAGTTGCTGCTGCGCGTTTCGCGTTCGCGCGACATTCGTTCGGGCAGTCTCAGCGAATTGTTCACCAACCGTTCGACCACCCGGTCGACCGTCGCCGACGGGGCGAACGGCAGCTACGAGATCATCACCTATGGCGGCGGCAACCAGGCACTGGACCCCGAGATCGGCGAGACGACCACGGCCGGCGTGACCTGGTCGCCCTCCTCCGTTCCGGGCCTCAGCCTGTCGGTCGACTATTTCGATATCCGCATCAAGGGCGCCATCTCGACGCTGAGCGGCCAGGACATCATCACGCGCTGCGCCAACGGCAATACCGCATTGTGCGGGCAGATCGTCCGCGGCAGCGACAACAAGATCGCGCACATCTTCGCGACGTTCGTGAATCTCGCCGAATACAAGACCCACGGCATCGATTTCGAGGCGTCGTACAATCTGCCGCTCAGCAAGCTGTCGGCCGCATGGCCGGGCACGCTCAAGTTCCGCGGCCTCGCGACCTATGTCCCCAGCCTCACCACCGACGATGGCGTCAGCAAGATCGAATATGCGGGTGAGGTCGGCGAAGCGCTTCCGTTCGGCACGCCGAAATGGCGCGCGAGCGGCAGCCTGACCTATCAGGATCAGACGCTGAGCGTCGATGCGCGCCTGCGCTATGTCGCTGGCGGCATGTGGAATAGCGCGCTGAAGGATCTGGAGAACAACGCGATCAAGGCGCGGACCTATGTCGACCTCGGCGCGCGGGTGACGGTCGACAAGCTGACGCTGTCGCTCAACGTCAACAACCTGTTCGATGTCGATCCGCCGCTGACGACGACCGGCCAGATCCACTATGACCAGATCGGCCGCTACTTCTCGACCACGGCGAAGATCCGGTTCTGACGCGCAGGGGAATTGTCATGAGCTCATCTGGCCCGGCCCTCAAAGGATCGATCCGCGGGGGCGTTGCCCTCGCGACCGGCGTCGCGGTGCTGGCTGCCATGCCCGCCACCGCCCAGTCCGCGGCGCCGGTCACCGCCGTGCAGGTGGATCCGATCTTCGCGACGTTCAATTCGGACACCGCACCGGGTTGTGCGGTGGCGGTGGACCGGGCCGGGCAGCGGGTGCTGACCCGCGCCTATGGCATGGCGGACCTCGAGCACGGCATCCGCAACTCGGCAGATACGGTGTTCGAGGCGGGGTCGGTGTCGAAACAGTTCACGGCGGCGGCGGCGCTCGCGCTGGTCGATGCGGGCAAGCTCAAGCTCGATACCGATGTGCGGACGATCATTCCCGAGCTGCCCGATTACGGTCAGGTCATCACCGTCGATCAACTGCTCAACCATACCAGCGGGTTGCGGGACTGGGGCGCGATCCTCGGTCTTGCCGGCTGGCCGCGCAGCACGCGCATCAACACCCAGAACGATTTCCTGGCCATCGCCGCCAGGCAGAAGGCGCTCAACTACCGGCCTGGCGCGGAATCGAGCTACACCAACACAGGCTACAACCTGCTGACCGAGATCGTGCAGCGGGTCAGCGGCAAGTCGCTCGCTGACTATAGCCGAGAGACCTTCTTCGTGCCGCTCGGCATGGCCCACACCCAATGGCGCGACAATTTCCGGCGCATCGTGCCGGGCCGTGCGCAAGCCTATGACCGCAAGGGCGGCGGCTACGAACAGGACATGCCGTTCGAGGATGCCTATGGCAATGGCGGCCTGCTGACGACGGTCGGCGATCTCCAGATCTGGAACCAGGCGCTCGACAGCGGCAAGCTCGGCAAGTTCGTGACGACCAAGCTCTCCGAACGCGGCACGCTGCGCGACGGCCGCAAGATCACCTATGGCCGTGGCCTGTTCAACTATACCTTCAAGGGCACCGAGGAGATCGCCCATTCGGGGGCGACCGCCGGCTACCGCGCATGGCTGGGCCGCTATCCGGCGCAGAAATTGTCGGTGGCGCTGCTCTGCAATGCCGCCAACGCCGATACCGGAATGGGACGCCAGGTGGCGGCGCTGTTCCTGCCGGGTCCGCCCGATCCCGAACGCGTGGCCACGATGCCCGAAGGGCTGTTCGTCGATCAGGCGTCGGGCGCACCGCTGGACGCCGGGCGTTTCCGCGCGAATGAGAGCCGGATCGTTTCGGACGACCGGATCGAATTGACCGGTCGCGACGGCAACCTCGCAGTGTATCTCCGCACCGAACCGGTCGTCGCCAACACGGTGAAGTTGGCCGACTATGCCGGAAGCTATGCCAGCGACGAGGTCGGCGCGGCCTACCGGATCGAACCCGGCGCCGGGGGCCTGGCCTGGCGCATCCGCGACCGCCCGGATTTTCAGCAGGTGCTGAAACCCGTCTATCGCGATGCCTTTCAGGGCGACGGGGCCACATTCCGGTTTCAGCGCGATGCGGCCGGCCGGGTGGTCTCGCTCACGGTCAGCATCGAGCGCGCGCGCAACGTCAAATTTTCCCGGGTTCCGTAAGGGCATCGGCGTTATGCAAATTCCGAATACCCCTTTCGACATCGGCATTGGACGCTCCCGCCGCAACGCGGCAGCATTCGGATATGGAGTATGCGCAACAAACTTTCAAAGAACTGGAAGTGCGGTTGCGTCTGTTCGTTGCGGCAAGGGTCAGTAACCGGGGCGATGTCGATGACGTGGTTCAGGAATCATTCCTGAAGTTTCATTCGGCTTGCCGGGATCAGATGATCGTCAATCCTCTGGGCTATCTGTGCCGCGTCGCGCTGAACGTGATCATCGATCAGGGAAGGCGGCGCACGCCGCTGACCAATTCCGTTGATATCGATGGCGTGGCCGAAAGCTGCCTCGCCATGGAAGCATCGCAGGAGCAGGGACGCCGTCTCGCCGATCTGGAGCGTGCCTATCATGCCGCGCTCGCCGAGCTGTCACCGCGCTGCGCCGAGGTGTTCCTGCTCCGCCGCCGCCACGACATGGCGACACCGGACGTCGCCGCACGCCTGTCGATCACGACGCGGATGGTGCAGAAGCACATGGTCACCGCGATGGCACATCTGCAGGAGCGGCTTCGCCCGTTCCTGTATGGCGATCACGCCGAGCCGGTATCCGATGGCGGCGGTTTCAGTTCGCCGGTCAGGCGCCAGATGACATCGAGCTCGCAAGCGCATGCATAGGTTTCGGGATCGTCCGTCAGGTCCGGTAGCGCGGTATCGGGCAGCGGCGTGTCCGCCGTGATCCGTGCGACCAGCGCTTCGAAGGTTTCGGGATCGATCACGCAGTTCCGTCCTGGCCTGTGCCTCTCTGCATATGCTGCGCCCTTCACCGCGTCGATTCCGATTAGACGAACGTACTCGGCAGTTGCGAACTCGCGCGGGAAATATTCCACCCGATGCTCTAGCATTGCGACGACCGGCTTCACGAAAGGTTCTACCATGACTTCTCTCGCAACCCTCGCCCTTCTTCTGGCGGCCGGAAGCGCGACCGCTTCGGCCACGCCGGGGGACAAGGTCGCCAAGGCGACGCTGGCGAGCGCATCCTATCGCGCCGCCGCCGCGCAGCTCGATCGCGAGCATGACCGGATCGTGGAGGAGATCGTCAAGCTGACCGAGATTCCGGCGCCGCCGTTCAAGGAGGCGAAGCGTGCTGCAGCCTATCGCGAGATGCTTGCCGAAGCCGGGCTCACCGATGTCGAGATCGATGCCGAGGGCAATGCGATGGGCCTCCATCGTGGCACCGGTCCGGCAGGCGGTCCGGTGATCGTGCTGGCCGCGCATCTCGACACGGTGTTCCCGGAAGAGACCAATGTGAAGGTGCGTCGCGAGGGAACACGCCTTCATGCCCCCGGCATCGGCGACGACACACGCAGCCTCGCCGTGCTGCTCGCCTATGCGCGCGCGCTGAAGGCCAATGCGATCAAGACCAAGTACGACATCCTGTTCGTCGGCAATGTCGGGGAGGAGGGGCCGGGCGATCTGCGCGGGGTCCGTTATCTCTTCACCAAGGGCAAGTACAAGGATCGCGTGCGCGCGTTCATGTCGATGGACGGGACGAACCCGGAGCGGATCGTCACCGGCGGGGTCGGATCGAAACGCTATCGCGTGACCTATAAAGGGCCGGGCGGCCACAGCTACGGTGCGTTCGGGCTGGTGAACCCGATGGTCGCGGCCGGCCGCACCGTCACCGACTTCTACACCATCCCGGTGCCGAAGACGCCTAAGACGACTTATGCTGCCAGCGTCACCGGCGGCGGCACCTCGGTCAACTCGATCCCCAACGAGATCTTCGTCGAGTTCGACATGCGTTCGGAAAACCCGGCCGAACTCGCCAAGGTGGAAGCCCGGTTCAAGGCGATCGTCCAGGCGAGCGTCGATGCCGAGAATGCCGCGCGCAGTACCCGGGAAGGCAAGATCACTGCCGATCTTAAGATGATCGGCGACCGGCCGGCGGGCAGCACCCCGGCAACGGCCGAGATCGTGCAGATCGCGACCGCGGTGATCACCGCCAAGGGCATGAAACCCGCCGCGTCCTTCTCCTCGACCGATTCCAACCTGCCGATGAGCCTCGGAATCCCGGCGATCACGATCGGTTCGGGTGGCAAGGGCGATCGTGCCCATTCGCTCGACGAGTGGATCGATGTCGAGAAGGGCGCGAGCGTGCAGGGCATGTCGGTCGGCCTCGGCATCCTTCTGGCGGCGGCCGGCGCCAAGTGAGCGCAGCCATGGTCCGCGTCGCGCTGCTGGCCGCTGCGGCCATGCTCCCGCTCACCGCCGTTCCGGCACAGGAGCCGCTGGTCACCACGCCGGTTCCGACCACGCCGATCGCCGGGGAGTTCACGCTCGCCGCGGTCGGCGACCTCATCTATCTGCGCCCGATGCTGGCGACGCTCGAGGCGCGCAGCCCGGACATGGTTCGGCTGCTGCGCGGGGCGGACGTGACGTTCGGCAATTTCGAGATGACGGTGCTCGATCTCGCAACGACCAAGGGGGTGGCGCAGGCGGAATCGGGCGGGACCTGGATCCTCGCCGATCCGGGTGTTCCAGAAGACGTCGCCGGTCTCGGTTTCGACATCGTCAGCCACGCCAACAACCATTCGACCGACTGGGGCGTGGAGGGGATGGCCGAAACCGGTCGCCGCCTCACCGACGCCAAGCTTGTCTGGTCGGGGACCGGCCCGAGCATGAGCGCGGCGCGGGCGCCGCGCTATCTCGATGCGCCCAAGGGGCGCGTCGCGATCGTCTCGGCGACCTCGACCTTCACCCCGATGTCGCGCGCGAGCGACGGCTATGGCGAGGTGGCGGGGCGTCCGGGCGCCAACACCCTGCGCACCGTCCGCACCGCTCTGGTCAGCGCCGAGCAGCTTGAGACGCTCGCGGCGATCGCGGCCAAGTCGCCGCTGCGAACCGACGGCCGCAAGGGCGACGCCGTGACGCTGTTCGGCAACCGCTTCGCGCCGGGCGCGACCGGCGGCAGGCATCTCGACTATCGCTACACGATGAACGCGGCTGACCTGGCGGCAAACCTGCGCGCGATCCGCCAGGCGAAGCAGAACGGCAATTTCGTGATCTACTCGGTCCATAATCACGAGCCGGGCAATGATTTTCAGGAGCCGGCCGACTTCGCGATCGAACTCGCGCGCAAGGCGATCGATGCGGGTGCGGACGCCTATATGGGCCATGGCCCGCATCAGCTGCGCGGGATCGAGATCTACAAGGGCAAGCCGATCTTCTACTCGCTCGGCAACTTCGCGATGATGAACAACTCGCTCGATGTCGTCGCGCCCGACATGTACGATCAGTTCGGCGTCGATCCGGAAAGCGGGACCGTTCCCGAACTGCTCCAGGCGCGCAACACGCGTGCCTTCTCCGACCCCAATCTCTATGAATCGGTGATCGCCGTATCGCGCTATTCCGGCGGGCAGGTGTCCGAGATCAGGCTCTATCCGATTGATCTGGGCGTCGAGATCAAGGGTGCGGATCGCGGCGTGCCGCGCATGGCATCGCGCGCGCATGGCGACCGGATCCTCGAGCGGCTGCGTACCTTGTCGGCGCCGCTCGGCACGACGATCCGGATCGAGAATGGCGTCGGCGTGATCCGCCTCGTGCCGGCGGGCGGCAAGCCGAACTAGGCGGGCCGCGCTCCGCTGCCCATCGCGGGCAGGGCGCTTGCCGCCTTCCACACCTGGTCGACCGATTGCCGCGTGCGATCGGCCGACCGGTACATGCGGATCTGCATCCGCACGTCCGCGCCCAGATCGTAGAGATAGCCACTCGCCAGTTCGCGGCGGATCAGGCTTTCGGGCAGCCATGCGATGCCATGCCCCGCCAGTACCATCGCCTTCAGGATTTCCGCCACGGCATTGTCGTTGACATGGCTGGTCAGCAGCTGGACGCCGAAGACCCGCGCTGCATGATTGCTCAGCCGGCCGAGAAACGAGTTGGGGCCATAGGCCATCAGCGACGCTTCGCCGTCGAGCGTGAACAGCGGCTTGCCGTTCTCGCAGCGCGACGCGGCGAGCAGCCGGTCCTCGCCCAGCACGATGAAGGGAAAGCGCTCGGGATCGAGCGACATCGGCACTGCGTCATGATGGAAGGTGAGCAGGAAGTCGCTCTTCCCCTCGACCAGCGACTGGATGCAATTGTGCGAATTGTCGGCGAGGACGTCGGTCTTGAGCGGTCCCAGGATACGCTCGATGTCCTTGAGCCATTCGGGGAAGACGCTCAGCGCCAGCGTATGCAGCGCGGCGAAGCTGACCGTCTTGAGCGAGAGGAGCCGCCGCGTCTGCATATCCGCCCGCGCATCCCGCAGCATGTTCAGCACCTCGTCCGCAGTCTCGCGGAACGACCGCCCCTCGTCGGTCAGCGAGGTGGGAAAGGTGCTGCGATCGATCAGCGACGCGCCGAGCCACAGTTCCAGCGCCTGGATGCGACGGCTGAACGCGGATTGCGTGACGTTGCGCGCGGCCGCCGATCTCGAGAAGCTGCGCGTCTCGCACAGGCTGACGAAATCCTCGAGATGCTTCAGGTCCATTGCTCTTCCGCCTTGTTTCATCGTCCGCCGGGTTCGCTTAACGACAAAGCCCGCGTCTTAGAACGCGAATGATAACCGGCGCCGCGAGCGCCAGTGCTGGAGAGATGAGCCCCAATGCGCAGACGTGTCGAAGTCCTTGTGATCGGCGGTGGCATCGCGGGGATATCTGCGGCGGCCCGGATCGCGCAGCATGCGGAAACCATCGTCCTCGAACGCGAATCCGCACTCGGCTATCATTCGTCGGGGCGTAGCGCGACCTTCTATCATTTCGGGATCGGCAACGATGCAGTGCGCGGCATGACCGCGGCGAGCAGCGACTTCTTCGCAACGCCGCCCGCCGACTATCACGACGGACCGCTCTGGACCGCCAAGCCTGCTCTGTTCATCGCCGACCGCAACTCGATGCCGGAGCTCGAGGCGCTGCATGTCGAGATGGACCGGTTCACCACCACCATCTCGCGCGTAGGGCCGGAAGCGATGCTGGGGATCGTCCCGGTCCTGAAGACGGGCGAGGACGGCGTCGTCGCCGGCCTGCTCGACACCGGCGGGCGCAAGCTCGATGCGGATGCGCTGCTCCAGGCCAATGCCCGCGCGTTCCGCCGCGCCGGGGGCGAAGTCGTTTTCGATGCGCCCGTCACATCGATCGTGCGATCGGGTGGCGACTGGGAGGTCGAGACGCCGGCCGGCTCTTATGCCGCGCGGACCATCGTCAACGCGGCCGGGGCCTGGGCCGACGTCGTCGCGGGCATGGCGGGAGTCCGGCCGCTGGGCCTTCAGCCGCTGCGCCGAACGATCATCGGCTTTGCGCCGCCGCCCGGGCTCGACGTCTCCGGCTGGCCGTTCCTCAAGACCGTCGCCGATGAGGGCTTCTACATGCTGCCCGATGCGGGACTGCTGCTGGCTTCGCCGATGGACGTCACCCCGGTCGAGCCGTGCGACGTGCAGCCCGATGAGTATGAGATCGCGCTCGCGGCATGGCGGGTCGAGGAGGCGACTACGCTCAATGTCGGCCGGGTCAGCACGCGTTGGGCGGGCCTGCGCAGCTTCGTCGCCGACAAGGTGCCGACCGCGGGTTTCTCGCCCGATGCGGAAGGGTTTTTCTGGCTGGCCGGGCAGGGCGGCTATGGGCTCCAGACCGCGCCTGCCATGGCGATGGCTACCGAAGCGCTGATGTTCGATCTGCCCTGGCCGGAAGCGTTGGCGGCGCAAGGCGTCAGGCCGGACCAGATCCGGCCGGAGCGGCTGTTCGGCTGATCGCCGTCAACCGTAGGGCGGCAGGGTTCCGAGCAGGGCGACCGCCAGGATCACCCCCATGGCGAGCAGGGTTTCGAACGTCACGCTCGCCCGCAAGCCGCCCATCGCCGATCGCGACGCCGCTTCCAGTCGCGGCGTCAGGTGCCAGCGATTGAATCCGGCAAAGGTCAGCATTGTACCGAACAGAAGCAGCTTGAGGCCAAGGACGCGGCCATAGTCGCTGGCCGCCAGCGCGGGCAGCGTATCGGTGCCCGCAATCGCCCACAGGTTGATGGCACCGGTGACGATCAGCGTACCCACGATCACCGTGCCCGTGACCGCGAACCGGCGAAGCGCGGCGATCAGGTCGCCGGTGGCGATGCGCGATCGTGCAAGCGCGGCGAACAGCAGGACCAGCGTTCCGAGCCAGACCGACGCGGCGGTCAGATGCAGAATATCGGCTGTGCGGTGGAGGCTGCCGGCGGCGCCCTCGCTGGCGCCCGCATGCCCGGTCCAGGCCAGCGCCGCCAGCGCGGCCAACGCCAGCGCGGTGTGTGGCACCCGGCTGTGCGCGGTACGGCACGCAAGTGCGGCCAGCACCGCGAGGCACAGGAAGCGGGCGATCGCTGACAGGCCGGCGCTGGTCTCGAACGCGATGAAACCCAGCATGGGACCATCCAGAACCGCCGTATCGCCCCCGGTCATCGCGAGCGCCGTCACCGCCAGTTGCGCGATAGCGAGGATCGCGCCCGCGCCTGCCAGCCCCGCGATCACCGGCGCAGATGCTTCGCCGGGCGCGGTCCGCCGTGCGCAGAGCAACAGGCCGGCAAGCAGCAGGAGGTCGAGATAGACCAGCGCGCGCAGCGCTATCGCTGCGCCCTCTCCTGCTGCCCAGGCGATCACATCAGTTCACGGCGAAATTGTGCGTGCCGGTGATCCGGTGGGTATCGGCGCCCACCACATGCCAGTCGACGCGATAGGTGCCCGCCGGAAGCGGTCGGGCGGAGGTCAGCACGATCGTGGTGCCGTCGCTGCCGACTGCGGCGTTTACCCCGGTCATCTTCATGTCGGGGTGGTTGGCCATGCCGGGCATCCCCGTCATCGTCAGCGTCGCGCCGGAAAGCTTCGGGGTCAGCCGTTCGCTGAACTTGAGCACGATCCGCGACACGCCCTTGGCCGGCTTGTTCGCCGCAGGCGTCGCCGCAACCAGCTTCGGATGCGCGGCGGCCAGACCGGGGAATGCGAAGGCGATCGTGGCCGCAAGCGATAGTGCGACTTTCGAGAAGGGAGGCATATATAACTCCGTGAATGTTCGTTCTGGATACGCGGCAAAATCGCCAACCCCGCGAAATTTCGAGGGCGCCGGCACGGGCTTGCGTAGATGCGATCGACGGAGACGATAGATGGCCACCGACATCGACGAAACATTGCAGGCGCTGGGCGGGGTTCCCGATCACCCGCAGCTCGACGGGATCGAGGGTCGCGTGCTGGCGTCGATCGAGGTGCGGCGCGCGGATGCGGTGGGATCGCGCATGACCCTTATGCTGGCGGCCGGGGCGATGCTGCTCGGCGCGGCGGGGGCGACCTTGCCCTATAAGCCGGCGGCCGCATCGACTCCCGCGACCTTCGCCGATCCTGGCCCGCTCGCCCCTTCGTCGCTGCTGCTGGGCTCCGCCGAACGATGATGAAGCGCAACCTGATTATCGCGCTGATCGCCTTCGCCGCCGCGTTGCTCGGCGTGTTCGCGGGCCGCGCACTCGCGCCCGCCAAGCAAGACCGGATCGACATCCACACCGTGCTGCACGAGCGGCTGGATCTCGATGCCGATCAGGAGCGCAAGCTGGATGCACTTGAAAGCGAATTCGCCGTGCGCCGCCGCGTGCTTGAGGCAAGGATGCGCGCGCATAACCGGCGGCTTGCCGAGGCGATCCAGGCGGAGCATCGCAACGGTCCAGCCGTCGAGGCTGCGATCGACGCGACCCATGTGACGATGGGCGAGCTCCAGAAGGCGACGCTCGCGCATGTCTTTGCGATGCGCGGGTTGCTTCGGCCCGATCAGGCCCGGATCTTCGACGAGGCGGTGACCAAGGCGCTGGTCGAAGAACAACAGTGACCCTTGCTGCGGCGGGAAGCGATGGCGATCTGGCGGCGCGATCGCTTGCCGGCGATCAGCGCGCGTTTGCCGAGATCGTGAGCCGCCACAAGCAGTTCCTCTACGGCTTGACCGTGCGCCTCGTCGGCAGCCCCGACGATGCGCTCGATCTGGTGCAGGAGGCGTTCGTCTCCGCCCACGGGGCGCTCAAGCGCTACGATCCCGAACGCCCGATGCGGACCTGGCTGGCGCGTATCGCGATCAACAAGGCACGCGACTGGCGCCGGAAGGAACGCGTGCGTGCCGTGCTGCGCAGCGTCCTGCCGCTTGGCGACGCGCCCGATGTCGCCGCGGACCAGGTGTCGGTGGAGCAGCAGGTTTCGGATCGGGCCGAACTCGCCGAGGTCAGCAGGCAGATCGCGAAGATGCCCGCGAAACTGCGGGAAGTGCTGGTGCTGCGGACGATCGAAGGTCTGCCGCAGCTGCAGGTGGCCGAGATGCTCGGCATCAGCGAGAAGTCGGTGGAAACGCGGCTCTACCGCGCCCGGCGGTACCTTGCCGAACGCTGATTTCCAGCAAATTCGGCCATCTCGATATGAGGGGTCTTGGGCACCCTGGCGTAGAACCGGGTACCCAACGGAGTTGCGAGAGCCTCATGAATTCGACAATTGACCGGCGGCAATTGCTGCGCGGCGCGGCTGTGAGCGGCGGCGCGCTGGCGCTTTCCGCATGGATGCCGGCCTGGGCACAGACCAACTCGCCCGGCCTGACCCGCGATCTGCCCGTCGTGTCGGGGGAGGACATCCGGCTCAGGATCGCGCACCAGATGCTGACGATCGACGGCAGGCAGGGGCATGCCATCGGCATCAACGGCACCGTTCCCGGCCCGCTGGTTCGTCTGCGCGAAGGGCAGACGGTCCGCCTGCATGTCGACAACGCGCTGGACGAAGACAGCTCGATCCACTGGCACGGGCTGATCCTGCCGTTCCACATGGATGGCGTTCCCGGTGTCAGCTTCCCCGGGATCAAGCCGCGCTCGACCTTCATCTACGAATTCCCGATCGTCCAGTCGGGCACCTATTGGTACCACAGCCATTCCGGCCTTCAGGAGCAGATGGGGCATTACGGCCCGATCGTCATCGATCCGGAGGGCGCCGACCCGATCGCGTCGGATCGCGAGCATGTGATCGTGCTGTCCGACTACAGCTTCATGCACCCGCACAAGATCTTCCAGAAGCTCAAGCAGATGGGCGGCTATTTCAACCGGCAGAAGCTCACCGCGACCGATGGCGAGCCGATGTCGATCAAGGACCGGCTCGAATGGGGCCGGATGCGGATGGACCCGACCGATGTCGGCGACGTGACGGGCTCGACCTACACCTACCTCGTCAACGGACACGGACCGCGCGACAATTGGACTGCGCTGTTCCGGCCGGGCGAGCGGGTGCGCCTGCGCTTCGTCAACGCGTCGGCGATGACGACGTTCAACGTGCGCATCCCGGGGCTCAGGATCACCATCGTCCAGTCCGACGGACTTCCGGTACGCCCGGTCGCGGTGGACGAGTTCCAGATCGCGGTCGCCGAAACCTATGATGCGATCGTCGAGCCTGTCGATGATCGCGCCTACACGCTGGTCGCCGAAAGCGTCGACCGCTCGGGCATGGCGGTCGCGACGCTTGCGCCACGTCCCGGAATGGCCGCCACCGTGCCGCCGCTGCGCAAGCGTCCGCTCGCGACGATGACCGACATGGGCATGGGCGGAATGGACCATGGCAGCGGAGGCGGGTGCACGCCCGAACATGCCGCGATGGGCCATTGCACAATGCCCGAGGCCGGCGCCGCCGATCATGCGGGAGCGGAGAAGGCCCCTGCGATGGACCACGGGATGCGTGACTTCTCCGTCGCGCCGGGGGTCAAGAAGACCCCGACCGTCCAGTCGATCTCGCCGATGCCGGTCGACCGGATGGGCGATCCGGGCCAGGGCCTGGCCGATGTCGGCCACCGCGTGCTCACCTATCGCGATCTCGTCGCGGTCGAGCGCAACCCCGATATCCGCGCACCCGAGCGGGCGATGCGCATCCACCTCACCGGCAACATGGAACGCTATATGTGGGCGTTCGACGGCGAGAAGCTGTCGGAGGTGAAGGCGCCGATCCCGTTCCTCGAGGGCGAGCGCGTGCGCGTGACGCTCGTGAACGACACGATGATGGGCCACCCCATCCATCTGCACGGCCATTTCTTCGAACTGGTGACCGGGCATGGCGACTTTGCCCCGCGCAAGCATACGGTGAACGTCCAGCCGGGCGGAACCGCGACCTTCGACTTCACCGCCGATGCGGTGGGCGACTGGGCGTTCCATTGCCATATGCTCTACCACATGCACGCCGGGATGATGCAGGTCGTGACGGTGCGTCCGCGGGAGGACGCGGCATGATCCGGCTCCTTTCCGTCGGCGCGGTGTTCGGTGCGCTGATCGCGGCGGTGCCCGCACTCGCGCAGGCGCATGGCGGACACGGACAGCAGGGCGCTTCGCCGACCCTTGCGCCCAAGCCCGCCGCATCCGGCTGCACGCCCGAACATGCAGCGATGGGACATTGCACGATGCCGGAGGCCAAGTCCGGGACGCCGCCAGCCGCAGACGATCCTGACTGCCCCGCCGAGCATGCCGCGATGGGCCATTGCACCCCAAAGGCGCGGCCATCCGAAGATGCGGCCGGCACCGCCTTGCCTGCGGGCGATGCACCCGCGCCGCGCCCGGTCGCGGCCAACTATGCCGACCGCGTCTGGGGCGCCGACGCGATGCAGCCCGCGCGCACCCAGCTCCGCCGCGAGCATGGCGGCGGCACCTTCAGCCAGGTCATGCTCGACCTCGCCGAAGTGAAGATCGCCCAGGGCCGCGAAGGCTACGGGTTCGAAGCCAATGTCTGGTACGGCGGCGACATCAACCGCGTCGTCTTCAAGGCGGAAGGCGAGGGCGAGTTCGGCGAAGCGATGGAGGGCGCCGAGCTGACCGGGCTCTACAACCGCGCGATCGATCCCTATTTCAACCTTCAGGCCGGTATCCGCCAGGACGTCGGTGCCGGTCCGGACCGCACGCATGCGGTGGTCGGGGTCGAGGGCCTTGCCCCCTACTGGTTCGAGGTCAGCGGCTATCTGTATCTGTCGACCGAGGGGGAAGTGACGGCGAGCGTTGCGGGGGAGTATGACCAGCGCCTCACGCAGCGGCTGATCCTCCAGCCCAAGGTGGAGTTCGACCTGTCGGCGCAGGACATGCCCGAACTCGGGATCGGGTCGGGGCTGACCGGGGCCGAATTCGGCCTGCGCCTGCGCTACGAGGTCGCCCGCGAATTCGCCCCCTATGTCGGTGTCGTCCACGAACGCAAATTCGGCCGGACGGCGGATTATGCGCGCGCCGCAGGCGAGGACCGGGCCTCCACCAACTTGGTTATGGGCGTTCGCGCCTGGTTCTGATGTCCCACTGCACCGGTTCTGCACATCCAGAAGACCGAAATCGCATGATGGGCTGCGCAACGGCTGCGCAACGTTGCCGCAAACCTCCCTGCGAAAGGGAGGATTTCAATGGACCTTCTCGGATCTGTCCGCCGCGGGCGGTTCGTCTGGCTCGCCGCCGCTGCCGCCTTGCTTGTCGCGCTCGGCGACGTCCTGTTCTGGCAATATGGCTTCCATGGCGGGCAGTTCGGCGGTTACCTGATGGCCCTTATGCTGATGGCCGTCGCGGTGCGCCCGGCGATGTGGCGCGACGGCCGGGCGATGACGGCGGCGGCGATGGCGATGCTGTTCGCCGCTGCGATCCTGCTCGATCCGGGCTGGCTCGCGCTCCTGCTGTTCATGACCGCTTCCGCAATGGCGGTGCTGCTTCCCGCGACCGGCCGGTTCGACGATGGCTGGCGCTGGTTCCAGCGGTTGCTGCTCCACGGGCTGCGCACGCCGCTCGCGCCATTGCTCGATCTGCTGCGCGCGATGCGGACGCGCCGCCGGCGCAAACGCGGCGGGCCCGGCCTGCCTCGCGGGCTGGCCGTTTTCGCTCTGCCTGTCGCGGGCAGCGCGGTGATCCTGATGCTGTTCGCCTCGGCCAACCCGGTGCTCGACCGGTTTCTCAGCGGCCTGACCGAATTCGAGCTTTCGCTCCTGAGCATTGCTCGCGCGATCCTGTGGTGCGGGTTGCTGCTGCTCGCCTGGCCGCTCCTGCATCCGCGCCCGCGTCAGAAGCTGTTCGGCACGTTCGACGGCTCGGGTGACTTGCCGCTGCCGGGCGTATCGGTCGCGTCGGTGACGCTGTCGCTCGTCGCGTTCAATCTCCTGTTCGCGCTGCAGAACGCCATGGATATCGCCTATCTTGGCGGGCTGCTGCCGATGCCCGAGGGGATCACGCTCGCCGAATATGCGCATCGCGGCGCCTATCCGCTGATCGCCACGGCGCTGCTCGCCGCGGTGTTCGTGCTGGTGACATTGCGTCCCGGATCGACCACCGCCGCGGTCCCCTTGATCCGTGGGCTGGTGATCCTGTGGATCGCGCAGAATCTGGTGCTGGTCGGTTCCTCGATCCTGCGCACGATCGACTATGTCGAGGCCTATTCGCTGACCGAGTTCCGCATGGCGGCGCTGGCCTGGATGGCGCTGGTCGGGCTGGGGCTGGTCTTCACCTGCTGGCGCATGCTGACCGGCAAGAGTGCGAGCTGGCTGATCAACGTCAACCTTGCCGCTGCCGGGCTGGTGCTGACCGCGTTCAGTCTGACCGACACCGCGGCGATTGCGGCCAAATGGAACGTACGCCATGCGCGCGAGGCCGGGGGCAGGGGCGCCGAACTCGACCTTTGCTATCTCAACAATCTGGGCGGACCGGCGCTCGCGGCGCTGATCGAGTTGGAGCAGCGCCCGGATCTGCGGCCCGACTTCCGCGAACGTCTGCAGAGCGTGCGCAGCGAAGTGCACCACCGGCTGCAGCACGACATTGCGGAAGGCGGTTGGTCGTTGCGCGCCGCCCGACGGCTCGCGTCCGCCGATGCAGCGGCCTTGCCCAAGCCCGTGCCGCTCAAGCCGGGGGTACGCGGATGCGATGGCGCGATCATCCCCCCGGCCGAACCGCCCGCAATGCTCGAAGGGCCCCCGGTCGCGGTGCCTGCCGGCTCCGCCGCCGAAGCAACGGCGCGGGCGGCGTCCGAAGCGGCCCGGCCCGCCGCATTGACAGCGGAGCCTGAGCAATGATCAAGTGCCCCATGCCGCGCTCGATCCTGATCGTCGACGATGATCCGCACATCCGCCAGCTTCTGGTCTTCGCCTTCGGCAAGGCCGGGCTGGAGACGGTCGAGGCGGGCGATGGCGAGGAAGCGCTGGCGGCCGTCGCGCGTCAGCGGCCGAGCCTGATCGTGCTCGACATCAACATGCCGCGCATGGACGGGCTGGAAGTGTGCCGGCGGCTGCGCGCAGCGGGAGACGTGCCGATCCTGTTCCTGTCCTCGCGCGACGACGAGATCGATCGCGTGCTGGGCATCGAGCTGGGCGGTGACGACTATGTCGTGAAGCCCTTCTCGCCGCGCGAAGTGGTGGCGCGATCGATGGCGATCCTGCGCCGCACTGCGGCCACGCCGCCGCCGGTCGAGAACGTGGCGAAGCTCGATTATGGTGGTCTCAGCATTGATGCCGACGCCTGGTCGGCAAGCTGGCAGGGTGTCGAGGTGCCGCTGACCGTGACCGAGTTCACGATCCTGCGGACGCTCGCCTCGATGCCCTCGCGCATCTTCTCGCGCGACATGATCATCGACCGGCTGCACGGGCCCGGCTTCGCGATTACCGATCGCACCGTCGACAGCCATGTCCGCAACCTGCGGCGCAAATTCGCCGATGCCGGTTGCGGAGACCTGATCGAGACGCGCGCCGGGGTCGGCTATCGCCTGGGGGCGTGCAAGGGGACGATCGCGGCGGCATGATCGCCCGGCTCAAGGCCTTGGTCGCGCGGCACTGGCCGGTGCTGCGGCTGCGCACGATCCTGTTCGGCACCTTGCTGTTCGTCGCCGCGCTTCCGGGCTTTGGCGCGATCTTCCTGCGCGTGTACGAGAACGCGCTGGTCCGCCGCACCGAGGCCGAACTGGTGGCGCAAAGCGCGGCGCTGGCGGCGAGCGCGGCAGTGCTCTGGGCGCCCGCGCATTCCGTACCTGCAGGCGATCCCGGCGGGGAGACCGCGCCGGACGATCGCAGCCGCAGCTATCGCGAACAGCCGACCGAGGTCGATCTGCGCGCATCGCCGATCCTCCCGCCCCGGCCCGCGGCGGCGCCCGCAACCGTCGCGCCAGAAGCAGCCGCACTGGCGGTCGCCGGCCGAATGGTGCCCGCCTTTCTCGAGACCAAGCAGGCGACCTTGTCGTCGATCGTCATGCTCGACCGCAACGGCATCGTGCTGACCGGGCCGGACAAGGGGCGCTCCTTTGCAATGCTCCCCGAAGTGCGTTCGGCGCTCTCGCGCGCGCCGGCCACCGTGCTGCGGCAGAATGAACGCTATGCCGCGCGCTATCCCTTCGAATGGCTGAGCCGCGCTTCCAATCTCCGCCTCCATCATGCCCGACCGATCGCGGCGGGCGGGCAGGTGGTGGGCGTGCTGCTGGTCTCGCGCTCGCCGCGCGCGCTGTTCCGCGGCATCTATGAGGATCGCGGCAAGATCGCGCTCGGATTCGTCCTGATCCTGATGACGCTTGTCGTCCTCTCTGGCGTTCTTTCGCGCGCGATCGTCCGGCCGATCGAGAATCTGAGCCGCACCACCCGCGCGCTGGCATCGGGTCGGCGGGTCGAGCCGCCGCGCCCATCGCTCCAGGTGGTCGAGATTCGCGCCCTGTTCGACGATTTCGAGATCATGGCGGACAGCATCGACAAGCGCTCGCGCTATCTGCGCGACTTCGCCTCCTCGGTCAGTCATGAGTTCAAGACGCCGCTCGCCGGCATCGGCGGCGCGATCGAGCTGCTCCAGGACCATGGCGGCGAGATGACCGCGGCCGAGCGCGAGCGGTTCCTGCACAACATGGCGGGCGATGCCGAGCGGCTGTCGCGACTGGTGCGGCGTCTTATGGAACTGGCGCAGGCGGATCTGCACCAGCATGATGCCGAGCCGCGTGCGGCGCTGGCCCCGGTCCTCGCCGCGGTCGCCGATGGCTTGGGCGGCGACGGCTTCGCGATCCGCTTCGTGCTGCCCGAGGCGCTGCCGCTGCTCGCCATCGATGGCCGCACGCTCGAGGCGATCCTGACCACGCTTGCCGACAATGCGCGTCAGGCCGGGGCGTCGGAACTGGCGATCGCGGTGCGGGTCGAAGACGATGCTGCGCTGCTCGACCTCACCGACAACGGACCGGGGATTGCGCCGGGCGACCGCGACCGGATCTTCGACCCCTTCTTCACGACCAAGCGCGCGACCGGCGGGACCGGGCTCGGCCTGTCGATCGCCCGGTCGCTGATGCAATCCTATGGCGGCACGCTGCGGCTGCTCCCATCCGATGGCGGCGCGCATTTCGAGCTGGCGTGCGGGCTCGTTCCTGCGAAGCCGCGACACCCGGCCTGAAGCTTCAGACCAGCGCCTCGAACCTGAAGTTGGTGAACTTCGTCTCGCCCTCGCCCGCCGAATAGAGGCCGGGGCGCAGCATCAGGAAGCCGCCGCGGACATTGTGGTGGTAGCCTGAAACCTCCATGCCGCGGTCGAAACGCGTCCAGGTCTTCCCGCCGTCGCTCGACGTGTCGAAGGTCACGATATGGCGGTTGTTGGTGACCCGCATCCGCATCTTGCGTCCATGCGGATTGGCCGGGCGGCCGCGCTCGATGCCATATTGGTGCGTGACGAAGCGCGTCTCGTCAAAACCCAGGCCACAATAGAGCTTCTCGTCATAGAAGAGGATCAGCCCGGCGGTGCCGCCCGGTGCGATCTCGATATCGCATTCCAAGCGATAGCCGGGGTCGCCCGCGATCAGCAGCAGCGGCGATGATGAGGATGGCGCGGTCCCGCGGCCCTTGAGGATCAGCGACCCGTTCTCGACCCGGGCGCGGGTCTGCTCGTCCGCGGCGGGCTTGAAGAAGTTCCACTTGGTGCCGATCGCGAGGCGGCTGAAATCGTCCGACAGCGCCATGCCGTGCGGCCCCGCTTTCTCGCCGCCCTTGGGCTTGGCGATCGGCCGGGACAGGTCGCCGCCTTTCATACTGAACCAGCCGTCTGCGGTCCATTCGACCGGATCGAGCAGCGTCTGCCGCCCGAGCGTCCAGTAACCGTTCTCGAAGCCGTGATAGACTGCCCACCAGCCGCCATCCGGTCCTTCGACCAAAGTCGCATGGCCGCGCGACCACCATTTCTCGTCGATCGACGTCGTGCGCACCAGCGGATTGCGCGGGCAATTCTCCCACGGGCCGTTGATCGACCTGGAGCGCGCCGCGATCACCATATGGCCGGTCGGCGGCCCCGCGGTGCCGCCGACCGCGGTGATCATGTAGAACCAGCCATTGTGGCGCGTGATCTTCGGCCCCTCGGGCGCGAACCCCTCGACGATCCAGTCGCTGGGGTAGCGCCAGGGATCATAGACATGCTCGGGCTCGCCAATGCGGCTGAGACCGTCGTCCGACAGGCGTACGCGATCGCCGCCCGACAGGAACAGCCAGCGCGACCCGTCCTCGCCCACCGCATGGCCAGGATCGATATGGGCAGGGAGCTTGAGATCGACCGGATCGCTCCACGGCCCTTCGATCTTGTCGGCCCAGATCACCCAGCTCGTATTGGGGTTCTTGGTCGGTATGTAGAGATAATAGCGGCCCTTGTGCTTGCAGAGCTCGGGGGCCCAGACCGATCCGATGTTTCGCGTCAGCGCAGCGCCGACCGGGCGCCAGTTGATCAGGTCGCGCGAGTGCCAGATGACCAGCCCCGGATAGGAATCGAAGGTCGAGAAGGTCATGTAATAGTCCTTCCCGTCCTTGAGGATCGTCGGATCGGGATGGTCCCCCGCCATCAGCGGGTTGAGGAACCGGCCGTCGCCAAGGTCCGGGATCCGCTGGTTGTCGAACCCGCGCTTCCAGTCGGGCACGGGTGCCTTGGCCGCACCGGTGCGTGGGGCGGCGCTCGCCGGGCCAAGAAGAGTGGCGCTGCCAGCAAAGGCTGCGCCCATGATGTGGCGTCGGTTCAGATGCATCCCGCGATCCCTGGTTCAATGCGGTTGGATGAGCAGGCCTTTGGCCCATTCGACGAACAGGCCGGGCCAGGCGGCGACCGGTTTGTCCGCGGTACCGCGCAGGCCAAAGCCATGGCCGCCGCGGGCGAACAGATGCGTCTCGACCGGAATTCCCTTTGCGCGCAGCGCAGCGCGCAACAGGACGGCGTTCTCGACCGGCACCGTCGCATCGTCCTCGGCATGGAGGAGAAAGACGGGCGGCGCGTCTGCGGGGACGTTGAGGTGCGGCGAATGCGCCCGCTCGAGCGCGGGGCTCGCATCCTTGCCGACCAGCTTCTCGCGTGAGCCCGGATGTGCGTCCGGGGCGGACATGCTGACCACGGGATAGACCGGCGCCGCGGCGGCGGGACGCGCAGACAGCGCGTCGGCGCCATCGACCGGGTCGTAGGTGCGCACGGCAAAGCGGGTGAGCAGATCGGCGCACAGATGCCCGCCGGCGGAAAAGCCCATCGCCGCGACCCGCGCAGGGTCGATGCCGTAGGTGCGGGCGCGGTGGCGGATCAGCCGCATCGCGCGCTGTGCGTCGGACAGCGAGACATCGGGCCCCGCGGCCCACCCTTCGCCGGGCAGGCGGTAGAAGAGGACGAAAGCGGTAAAGCCGCGCGCCGACAGCCAGCGACCGAGCTCATAGCCTTCCTTGTCGATCACGATCCGGGTGTAGCCGCCGCCGGGCATGATCATCACCGCGGCGCCATTGGGCTTTTCGGGACGGAACACCGCCATGCGCGGCCGGGCGATGCCGCTCACCGCACGATCGGCGAAGCTCTGGCCCATGCCGCGTTCGACGACGGTTTCGACCGGCGGGGTCGCGGGCATGCCCGGTGCGCCATTGGGCCACAGGTCGATCGTCTCTGCAGGGTCGGGCAAGCGCGCCGGCCCCGGCATTCCGGTGGCCGGCGGCGCGGTTTGGCCAAGGGCGGCGGAGGCGAACACCGCCCCGCCGCCCGCAGCCGTTAGAAAAGCACGGCGGCCGGCCCGAAAAAGCCTCTCGTTCCGGTCCGCCATACTCCCCCTCTCGGTCACATCTTGAAGCGCGCGCCGACCAGGATGGTGCGGCCGAAATGGTTGTTCTCGTAATTCCGCTGCGCATCGAGGTCGGTGTAGCGGAAGCGATACTCGTCGGTCAGGTTGACGCCCTCGACCGACAATTCGATCGAGTCCGTCACCTTGTAGCGGATCGAGGCGTCGATGTTCAGCGTATCGCCATAGCCTTCGAACACGTTGCCGGTGGCTGAATTGGCATCGACATAGCCCTCGCGATACGAGGCGCTGACGCGCGCCGAGAAGCGCTTGTCTTCATAGTAGAGGGTGCCGTTGACCGCCGACTTGGACAGGCCGAACAGCGTGCTTTCGCGATTGGCCTGGACGTTCGGCCCCATGTTGCAGACGCCCGCCGTCGTCGTGGGAACGCAGGCGTTCACGATCGGCCCGTTGACGCGATAGATCGCGCTCGAATCGATCAGGGTGACGTTCACGATGCCGCCGAAGTTGCTGAGGAAGCCCGGCAGGAACTTGAACGGCGCCTGCAGCGACAGTTCGATACCCTTGAGGTTGGCGCCCGTGCCGTTGGTGATCGAGGTGATGTTCCAAAGCCGGCCCTCGGGGTTGACCGCGGCGGGCGAACTGGGCGGGATGATCGAGGTCGGCAGGCCGGTCGAGGCGAAGGTGCCGGTGCGCGTCACGCCCAGCGGGAAGCTCTCGACATCCTTCTTGAACAGCGCGACCGAGAAGATCGACTGCGGCGCGAAATACCATTCGAAAGCGATGTCGAACGCGGTCGCGCGGAACGGCTCCAGGAACGGATTGCCGAAGTTCACATTGTAGTTGAACCCGTCGATCGTTCCGCCCGGCGTCAGGTTGCCGAGCGACGGACGCGTGATCACGCGCGAGACGGCGCCGCGGATGATGATGTCGTCATGCGGGAACAGCGCGATGTTCACCGACGGCAGCCAGTCGTCATAGTTGCGTTCGACCGTCACGGGCGTGCCGCTCGACAGGCCGGTCGAGCTCTGGTCGGTATGGACATAGCGAATGCCGGCGTTGAGCGCGTAGCGCAGCCCGAGCAGCTCGCCCTTGGCGTCGAACTGCAGATAGCCGCCCTTCACTTCCTCGATCACGCTGCGGGTGTTGCCCGCATCGACCGCCGGGGTGCGCGAATAGAGCTTGGTGAATGCCGCCGCTGCCGGGATGTTCGGGATCAGGAACTGGTTGGTGTTCCCGCTCGGCTGGCCGGCGTTCCCGAGCGTGAACAGCTCGCCCATATTGCCGACCGGGAAGCCGTAGACCGCGGTCGGGCCGAAGGCCGAGGAAGGCGAGCAGGTGAGGGTGCCCAGGACGCGGTCGACGCCACCATTGCCGCACACCACGGTATCGCGGGTGAACGCCTTCGAATCGAAGCTGAAGCGGCGATAGACACCGCCCGCCTTCACCGTGAGCGCGTCCGGCACGACATCCCATTCGGTGTTGAGCTGTGCCGTGCGGAACTTGTTGGTGACGTTGGACGGACGATCGCGAATCTCGGCGAGCTGGAAGTTCGCGGGATCGGTCACGCTGGTGCCGAAGGTCAGCTTGGGCGACTTCATGTCGCGATAGTCGTAGCTGTAGTTCTGCGCATCGCGGTCGTCGAAGACGAAGGTCGTCTCGACCGGCACGTCGGCGTTCGATTTCGAAATGCCGCCGCTCAGCGTGAAGCGGAAACGCTCGCCGACCTGCTGCTTCCAGCTGCCGCCGATCTGGTAGAATTCGGTCTTAGACTGCTTCAGGAAATGTTCGGTGCGGACCCATGCGTCGTTGAGCGTCGCCGCGATCATGTTGTTGTTGCTGTCATAGACCGGGTTGACCACATCGATCGAACGCTCGTTCGAACGCAGCAAGACCTCGCCCCATTTCTCTTCGCGGTTCTCGCTGAAGCGCGAATAGAGGCCATCGATCGAAACCTTGGTCGCGTCGCTCGGCGACCATTGGACGCCCGCGGTGATGCCCAGCCGCTCGCGGTCGTGGCGAACCTCGCCATAGCGCGGAATGCGCGGGTGGAAGGCGAGGGCGGCCTGATCGCATGCCGCGCTCTGGCGATAGACGCCGCCGGCATTGGGCTGTGCCGCGGTGTTGGTCGCGCTCGCCTGGAAACAGGGCGTGCCGTTGACCGAGTCGAACCGCGCCTGCGACCAGCGCACCGTATTGTTGCCCAGTTCGAGCGTATCGGTCTTCTGATAGGCGGCCGAGACCGATGCGCCGAAGCTGCCGTCGGGCGACTTCCATGCCAGCAGGCCGGCGACGCGCGGACCCCAGTTCTCGGACAGATCGTTGTAGCTGCCCTGGGCGGAGGCGACGAAGGTGAAGCCTTCCTTGCCCGCCAGCGCGTTGCCTGTGTTGAGGTCGACCACCGCGCCCAGCGATCCCTCGTCCAGTTCGGCCGACGCGGTCTTGTGGACGACGATCGAGTTGAACAGCTCGGAAGCGAAGACGTTGAAGTCGAAAGCGCGGTCGCGGTTCGACGCCGCACCGTCATGGCTGGTCGCGATCGTCTCCAGCCCGTTCACGCGTACGCGCGTGAACTGTGCGCCCAGGCCGCGCACGGTGATGCCGCGGCCTTCACCGCCGTCGCGCTGGATCGAGATGCCGGGAATGCGCTGGAGCGACTCGGCGAGGTTCTGGTCGGGGAATTTGGCGATGTCCTCGGCGACGATGGCATCGACCGCGGCGACCGATTCGCGTTTCACATTGAGCGCGGCGTCGAGCGAGGCGCGGAAGCCCGAGACGACGACTTCCTCGGGCTCTTCGGCGGCGGGATCGGCGGTCTGCGCATCCTGTGCCTGAGCTGCGGTAGCGATAACAAGAACGGATGCGGCGGTGAGCAGCCGCGCCGCCCGGCGGCGTAGAGTGACACGCATGAAACTTCCCCTCTCAATCGGCGTCAGATGACACCGGTAGCTATTCGATGCCTGCTGCCGTCCGACAGCGGGCAAAATGACTTTCGGGAGGGGTGCCTTGCCGCGATTCGCGGCGAAATCAGCGCGATCCTCCCGTTTTCGCCGCGTTATCGCGGTCTCGCACCGGTAATTTCCGCTTGAGAAACCGGTGTCATTGGCACATTGTTCGCGAAAGGCGCCCATGTCAAGAAGGTGCTTGGAAGGATGGGTATGGGGTTCCGCCCCCGATCGACGGCGAGAGAGGGATGCCGGATGCGTGTGATTCTGCTGATTCTAGGGGCGCTGCTGCTCGCCGCTGCGACTGCGCCGCCGCCCGCGATCCTGATCTTCAGCCACACCACCGGGTACCGGCATGCCTCGATCGAGCCTGCGGCCATAGCGATCGGTGCAGCGGCGAAAGCCGCGGGCTATGCCGTCACCACGAGCGAGGATCCGGCGCTGTTCGACGACGCCGCGAAGCTCCGGGGCTTCAAGGCGATCGTGCTCCTGAACACGACGACGCGGCCGAAGGAGAATGCGTCGGGCGAATGGCTGATCGGCGCGCGGCGCGATGCGCTCCAGGCCTTCGTGCGGGGCGGCGGTGGCATCGTCGGCATCCATGGCGCTGCGGATTCGCACTATAACTGGGACTGGTACGGCCGGATGATCGGCGCGCGCTTCGCACGGCACCCGTCGGGGACGCCCAGGGGCAAGCTGACGCGCGCCGGGCTGGATCACCCGTCGATCCGTGCCCTGTCCGAATCGTTCGAAGCGGTCGACGAATGGTATTGGTTCGACGATCTCGATCCGCGGCTGCGTCCGCTGCTGCTGCTCCACCCCGCATCGATCGGTGAGAAGGGCGCCAACCCGCGTCCGATCGCCTGGGCGCACAGCTTCGAGGGCGGACGCGTCTTCTACACTGCGCTCGGCCACACGCCCGAGGCGTGGTCGGATCCGCGGATCGTCGGCCATGTCATGGGCGGGCTCGACTGGACGATCGGCCGCGGCGCACGGCCGATGGTGGTGATCGACGAGGCCGCCAAGCAGCGCGACGAACCGCCGCCGCACGGCAGGATCGGGATGAGCACCGCATGGCGCATCACTGACGGCGTGCCCGGCCGGATGATGGAATATCGCAAGCGCGCGCTGCATCCCGGCGCGGCGATCGGTGTCCATCCGATCGACCATGACGAAGTCTATGCCGTCGTCTCCGGCGAGGGCGAGGTCGTCTCCGACGGCAAGACCGCGAAGCTCAGGCCCGGCATGACCGCCTATCTCTACGCCGGCGCACAGGTCGGTATCCGCCAGACCGGCAAGGCGCCGCTCGTTCTCATCATCAGCTATCCGCTCGAGAAGGTTCCCCAGCAATGATCTCACGCCGCACCCTGCTTGCCGCCTCGGCGACGCTTGCGTTCACCCCCGGCACCGCCGTGTCGCGGACCGTGTCGAAGGGTGAGATCGCCGAGACGATGAAGCGGGCGACGCGCTTCATGGTCGAGAAGCTGGCGTATCGCGGCGGCTATCTCTGGTCCTATCTGCCTGATCGCTCGCGCGTGTGGGGCGAACTCGAAGCGTACAAGACGATGGTCTGGGTGCAGCCGCCGGGCACCGCGACGATGGGGCATCTCTATCTCGACGCCTATAGCGCCACCGGCGACGACTATTATTATCAGGCCGCGGCCAAGGCGGCCGAGGCGCTGATTGCGGGCCAGCTCCCCAAGGGCGGCTGGAACTATTTCATCGATTTTGGCGGACCGGCTTCCACGAAGCGCTGGTACGACACGATCGGCAGAAACGCCTGGCGCATGGAGGAATTCCAGCACCATTGGGGCAACGCCACCTTCGACGATCAGGGCACGGGCGAGGCGATCCGACTGCTGATCCGCATCTATGCCGAGAAGCGCGAGAAGCGGTTCAAGGCGGGTCTCGACAAGGCGATCGGCTTCATCCTCGCAAGCCAGCTTCCCAATGGCGGCTGGCCCCAGCGCTGGCCCCGCGTGCCCGATGGCGGGCTGCACGGTCACCCGGACTATACCGGCCTCATCACCTTCAACGACGGCGTCATCCACGACAATATCGATGTGCTGCTGACCTATCATCAGGCGATCGGCGACCCGCGCATCTTGCCTGCGATCGAACGTGCGATGGATATCTACCTCAAGACCCAGCAGCCCGCACCGCAGGCCGGCTGGGGCCTGCAGCATACGATGGACCTGAAGCCCGCGGGCGCCCGCACCTACGAGCCCAGGGCGCTGGTCACGCATGCGACAGCGTCGAACATCGAACAGCTGCTGAACTTCTACAAGCTGACCGGGAATGCCAAATATCTGGCGCCCGTCCCCGCTGCTCTCGACTGGCTCGAAAGCGTCCGTCTTCCTGCCGAATTGCAGCAGGGCGGCCGACAGTTCCCCACTTTTGTCGAGATCGGAACCAACAAGCCGCTCTGGGTGCATCGCCGCGGATCGAATGTCGTCAACGGCGACTATTATGCCGACGACAATCCGGAGCACACGATCGGCCATTACAATGCCCGCCGCTCGATCGACACCGCCAGGCTGCGGCGCGACTATGAGACGTTGCGCGCGACGCCGGGCGGGGTGGCGTCGAAGGAGTCGCCGCTGCTCAAGGGGCGTCAGCCGCTGGCGAAATACTGGCTCGCCGCGGTCGAGCCTGGATCGGACAAGAATGTCGCCGGCGGCAAGGATGCCAGGGCGCTGGTCGGAACGCTCAATGCGGAGGGCTGGTGGCCGACCCAGCTCAAGGCAATGAGCCATCCCTATACCGGCCCGGGGGCGAAGACCGTGGCCGCGGGCGATTTCCGCTCCACCGATGTGGGCGACATCACGGATACTTCGCCCTTCGATGTCGAGAACGGCCCGATCGGCATCTCGACAGGTACCTATATAGATCATATGATCACACTAATAGGCGCCCTGCGGAGCGCCTCATGACATAGGAGGTGGCATGCCCGGGCGGGTCGTTTGCGTAGCGTTGCTGGCTGTGGCCGGCGCAACTCCAGCTCAGGCCGCCACGTCCAGCGATCCATGGTATGTCCGCGAGGACTTCAAGCCCGTGCGGCGCATCGCGATCCGGATCGCCAACGACCTCGATCAGCCGGTGCGCGCGACGCCGGTGGTGATCACTCCGGCGCAGATCCCCGAGCTAGCGGGGATGCACGAGCTGACTGTGACGCTGGTCGATCCCAGGGGCACGCCGCGTCCGGTCCCCACCAAGGAACAGCTCGCGGTGATGGGGCCGCATGGAATCCGGCAGGAGGCGAACGGCCGCCAGCTCGACCTGCAGATGGACGATCTCGACAAGGACGGCGTGTGGGACGAGCTGTTCTTCCAGGCCGATCTCAAGCCGCGCGAGACGCGGACCTATTATCTCTATCTCGGCTTCCACCAGCGCGGCTGGAACCCGCACGGCGCGGCGGCCACGATCGGCAGTTATTCGCGGCACATGGTGCCCTTCTGGGAATCGGGCAATGTCGGCTGGAAGCTGTGGTTCCCCGACAGCGCCGACGTGTACGGCAAGCGCAGGAACATCCTCGTCGCGCCGCAGATCCTGACCAACAACTGGGACGGCTATGCCGTGGCCTATGTCGATCCGGCCTATGGTTCGGACATCATGTCGGTCGACGACAGCTTCGGCGGCGGCGGGATCGGGCTGTTCGAGACGCCGGGCAGCGACCATGTCTCGCGCCCGCGCTTCTCGCCCAATGCCGATGCGGCCGAGCGCTGGAACACCAGCCAGCTCAAGGACACGCGCTACGCGTTCGAGGTGATCGTCAACGGCCCGCTGCGCGCGATGGTGCGGATCAAGACGATGAACTGGAACACCGGCAAGGGCCGCTATGCGCTCGAACAGGTGTACACCGCCTATGCCAATCACAATTATGCGACGGCGAAGGTGCAGTTCCATCAGTGGCAGCCGGGTGGGAAGGGCGTGCAGTTCGCCGCCGGCATCCGCAAGAAGGCGGGCGAGACGCTCGGGCTACGCCAGGGCGGCGTGGTGGTGACCACTGCGCCCGAGGCGATCCGCAATCCCGACGATACGGACTCGACGCAAAACGCGCTGACCGTCGGTTATGCCGGGATCGGGCTAGTGGTGAAGGACAGCTATGGCGCGAAGCATGTCGCGGTGGCGCAGCAGCAGGGCAATGAGCTGTTCCGCTTCCCGCAGCGGGCCGACGGCAAGTACGAATACATGCTCGCCGCCGGCTGGAGCGAGGGTGAGGTGCTCAAGACCGCCGCCGAGTTCCGCGACTATGTGGTCGGCGTGGCCAAGGAATATAACACGCCCGCGCGGCTGGCGGGGTTCGAGGTGCAGGTGAAAGAGTAAGGCAGCTACTGAACGCTACGTCCCCGGCTGCACATACGGCACCCGCGCGAACAGCTCGCGCTGCCATTGGCGCGGATCGTTCGCCACGCGGCTCCGCGCGTCGAAGAGCATCGTCTGGCGCTGGGGCAGGGTATGCCTCGGCCACACCGGCACGCCCGCGCCGTTGGGGTCGCCCTTCGCGGCGAGATTGACGAACGCGCGCATCATGGTGGCCGACGCGGCCTGCGCAGCGGGGCCGGTGCCGGAGACGGTGCCCTCCGCCCCGATCGTGCCGAACACCAGCGGGATGTCATGCGTATGCGCGGCGCCGCGCTCCGGTTCGACCGGCGAGGTGAAGTCGAGCTGATAGACCCAGGCGGGGACGCCGGCCCTGGCGCGCTCCTCCGCCTCGATCACCTGCCCGCGCCAGCTGCGTCCCGCGGTGGTCGCGGCGTAGAAGACCTCGGAGGGCAACCAGCCCGGGAACTGTTTGCGATACTCGGCCACCACCCATTCGGGGTGCGCGTCGATCCGCAAACGGGGCGCGATCCGCTCGGCGAGGTTGCTCCAGTCGAGCGTGCGCACCAGTTCGGACCTGGGATCGTCGAAGGCCCGCGTCTCATCGCGCGTGTTGCCGAGGATCAGCGGAATGCCGTTGCCCAGCGGATTGGCGTCGGGCCAGAAGGGGTGGCGGGTCAGCCACTTCATGTCGAGCACCGGACCCATATAGACCCCGCCGCCCAGGATCGGATCCTCGGCGCGCAGGCCGTCGATCAGCTTCTCGACCGGCATGTCGACCAGATCGCCGGGCCTGGCCTTGAGCCGGTCGAGCAGCGCCTGCGCGCGGCGCGTGGCGTTGAGCGGCCCGCTTACCGTCACCTGCTGGCCGGACATCGTCGCCGCGCGGTGAAACAGGCCCTTGGCGGCTGGCATTCCCATCAGCGTCGCGATCTTGGCGCCGCCGCCCGACTGGCCGAAGACCATGACGCGGCGCGGATCGCCGCCGAACCCGGCGATATTGTCGCGCACCCATTGCAGCGCCAGGATCAGGTCGAGCTGGCCATTGTTGCCGCTGTCGGGAAACCGCGGGTCGAGCCGGGCGAGGTAGAGATAGCCGAGCGCGTTGAGCCGGTGGTTGACGGTGACGACGACCACATCGCCCTTCTCCGCCAGCGTCGCCCCGAACACCTGCGGCTCGATCACCGTGCCGTTCGAATAGGCCCCGCCGTGGAAATAGACCATCACCGGGCGGCGGGCCTTGGCGTTGGCTTCCGGCGTCCAGACGTTGAGGAACAGGCAGTCCTCATGCTGGTTGGCGATTCGGCTCGACTGCGGGCAGCTTGCGGCGAAGCTGGTGGCGCTCAGCGTGTCGCGGCTGGCTTCAGGCGCGGTGGCGGGACGGAAGCGGGCACGGCTGGTATCGTTGCCATAGCGGATGCCGAGAAAGGCCTGAACGCTGCCCTCGCGCTTGCCCCGCCAGCGCCCGGTCTTGCCGGTTGCGACCGGGTCGGCCTGCGCGAACGCGGCAGGGGGCAGGACGGTCAGTGCCGCGCTTGCCCCCAACAGCGTCCGCCGGTCGATCACCGCCGCCTCTTCATCGACGCACGTCCAGCCCGCCTTCGAGGAAAGCGTCGATGTCCGCCTGGCGGAACAGGCTGGCGTCGCCCGGGAGCGAATGTTTGAGGCAGGTGAGCGCGAGGCCCGAGGCGACGGTGCCTTCCAGATCCTGACCCGACAGCACGCCATGCAGGATGCCCGCGGCATAGGCGTCGCCGCCGCCGATACGGTCGATGATCCCGGCGACCACGACTTCTTCGGTCTGGTAGCCGCGCTCGGGCGTGTCGACGCGCGCCGCGATGCGGTGCCGGTCGGCATCGTCGACATGGCGCGCGGTCGAGGCGATGCGCTTCAAATTGGGGAAGGCGGCGAAGGCAGCTTCGGCGGCCTCGCGGCGGCGGTCGGCGCCATCGCCGGAGAAGGTCTTGCCGAGCAGCAGCGAGACGTCGCGATGGTTGCCGAACATCGTGTCGGCAAGGCTGACCAGTTCGGTCAGCACGGCGCGGGGATCGCTGTCCCACGCTTCCCACAGCCTTGCGCGGTAATTGCCGTCGAAGCTGATCGCAACGCCCAGTTCCTTCGCGGCGCGCGCGGCCCGAAGCGCGGCCTCAGCCGTCGCCGGGCCGAGCGCGGGGGTGATGCCCGAGAGATGCAGCATGCTCGCGCCGCTCAGCAGCGTCTTCCAGTCGAACGCGTCGGCCGGGGCGTTGGCGAAGGCCGAATCCGCGCGGTCATAGACGATGTCCGACGCGCGCAGCCCGGCGCCCTGCGTCAGGAAGTAGAGGCCCATGCGGCCGTCGCGATATTGCACACCGCTGGTGTCTGCGCCCTGCGATCGCACGAACTGCACCGCGGCGCGGCCCAGCGCATTGTCGGGCACCGCGCTGACCATCGATACCGAATGGCCCAGATTGGCAAGGCCGATGCCGACATTGGCCTCGGCACCGCCCACGACCACGTCCAGCCGCGGCGTCTGCATCAGCAGCTCGCGCCCCGGAGCGGTCAGGCGGAGCAGCAATTCCCCGAAACAGACGATACGGCCGGCCATGATGTCTCCTCGCTTGTCCTGGCGTTCAGCGCGCCAGCCAGCCGCCGTCTACCGCGAGGATGTGTCCCTGCACATAGTCCGATGCGCGCGAGGCGAGGAAAACCGCCGCGCCGCCCAGATCTGCCGGGTCGCCCCAGCGGCCCGCCGGGATGCGCTCCATGATCTGGCGGTTGCGCGTCTCGTCCTTTTGCAGTGCATCGGTGTTGTTGGTGGCGATATAGCCGGGCGCGATCGCGTTCACCGTGATGCCCTTGCTCGCCCATTCATTGGCCAGCAGCTTGGTCAGGCCGCCGACGCCGCTCTTCGACGCGGTGTAGCTCGGCACGCGGATGCCGCCCTGAAAGGTCAGCATCGATGCGATGTTGATGATCTTGCCGCCGCCATTCGCAATCATGTGGCGCGCCGCCGCCTGGCACAGGAAGAACACCGACTTCAAATTGGTGTCCATCACCGCGTCCCAGTCTTCCTCGGTGAACTCGACCGAATCCGCACGGCGGATGATGCCGGCATTGTTGACGAGGATGTCGAGGCCGCCGAGCTTCTCCACAGTCTCGTCCACAACCCTTTGCACAGGCTCGATCGTGGACAGGTCGGCGCTGACGATCTCCGCCTTGCGGCCGAGCGCGCGGACCTTTTCCACCGTTTCGGTCGCGGCGGAGCGGCCGACCGCGGCGATGTCCGCGCCCGCCTGTGCCAGCGCGAGCGCGATGCCCTGGCCGATGCCGGTGTTCGCGCCGGTGACGACCGCGACGCGGCCGGTAAGATCGAAGGGATTGGTCATGGAAAGCTCCGGGAGTGGCGTTACGCCAGCTGGCAGATGTCCAGCACGTTCATGTCGGTATAGTCCTGATTCTCGCCCGCCATCGCCCAGATGAAGGCATAGGCCTTGGTCCCCGCGCCCATATGGATCGACCAGGGCGGGCTGATGACTGCTTCCTCATTCTGCATCACGATGTGGCGGGTCGCCTCGCCCTCGCCCATGAAATGCATCACGCGGTCGGTGTCGGCATTGTCCAGCTCGAAGTAGAAATAGATCTCGCTGCGGCGCTCATGGATGTGCGGGGGCATGGTGTTCCACACGCTGCCGGGCTTGAGCACCGTCAGGCCCATCACCAGCTGCGCGCTCTCGCACACGCCGGGAATGACGAGCTGGTAGATGGACCGCTCGTTCGATTCCTCCAGGCTGCCGCGGTCGAGCCGGTTGGCGTCGGCGATCCCCAGCTTGCGCGTCGTGAACGCCTGATGCGCGGGGCAGGAGACGAGGTAGAAGCGCGCGCCATCGCCCGAGAATTGCACGTCCGCCGCGCCCATCGTCACGTACAGGCAATCCTTGTTGCCCAGCGTGAATGCCTCGCCATCGACCGTCACGACGCCCTGCGCGCCGCCGACATTGACCACCGCAAGCTCGCGGCGCTCGAGGAAGGGATGCCCCGCCGCCGACGGCGGCTCGGTCTGGTCGGGCAGCTTGACGCTGCCCGACGCCACCGCGACGCCGCCGATCACCATGCGATCGGCATGGGTGTAGTTGAGCACGCACTCCCCGTCGCGGAACAGGCCGCCGATCAAATAGCGGTCGCGCAGTTCCTCGTTCGATACGCACGCCATCATGTCGGGGTGCGTGGCGTAATAGGTCCGGTCGAACATGGCGGCTCCCTTTCAGTCTGCCGGCGGCGCGTGGGGTCAGGCGAGTGCCGGTTCGGCGGTCACGCTCTTGAGATACGCGCTGATCTCCGCGTCCTGCGAATTGGCGTAGAAATAGTCGGCGAACTTCTCGCCCGCGATCGCCGCGCGCAGCAGGTCCTGATCGACGCTCTTCAGCACGGTCAGCATGTCGTGGCAGCTCGCGGCCTTGAGATCGGCCAGGATGCCGCGGTTCTTGCGCATGATCTCGGCGCGCTCCTTGGGATAGCCCAGGCCGCGCTCGCCGTCGAACAGCTTGCGGTAGACGTCCTGCAGGTTGAGTTCGGCTGCCCAGCCAAAGCCCTTGGCATAGGGCATCGAGATGGCGTTGCCGTCGTTGATCCGGCCGAACAGGAAGGCGTCGGTCGGATCGATGACCAGGCCGCAGAACACGCCGGGCATCGCGTTGCACGCCAGCATCGATCCCATGCCGGTGCCGCAACCGGTGACGACGAAGTCCGCCGCCTTGGAATTGAGCAGGATGCCCGCCAGCAGGCCGTTCATCACATAGGTCAGCGACGCGCTGTCCTCGGCCGAATACATGCCATAGTTGAACACCTGATGGCCCAGCGGCTCGGCGACGGCGGTCAGCGCGTCGTTGATGATGCCGTTCTTGGCGGCCTGGCTGTTCTCGGTGATCAGCGCGATCTTCATGTCGGATTCCTTATGCGGGGTTCGGTGGAGCGGGGGTCAGGCGGCCTTTACGGCGGTAAGGGGCTGGTCGAGCTTGTAGGCTTTGCGGACGAGCCCGTTGGTCAGCTCATAGGCGAGTTCCGCGGCCTCCCAGTCCTGCATCCGCCCCTCGGCGACGAGGCGGGCAAGGAAGGCGCAGTCGACGCGGCGCGCGACATCGTGCCGCGCGGGGATCGAAAAGAAGGCGCGGGTGTCGTCGTTGAAGCCGACGGTGTTGTAGAAGCCCGCGGTCTCGGTGGTCATCTCGCGGAAGCGGCGCATGCCCTCCGGCGAATCATGGAACCACCAGCTCGGCCCGAGCCGCAGGCAGGGGTAATGCCCCGCCAGCGGCGCCAGCTCGCGGGCATAGGTGCTCTCGTCGAGGGTGAAGAGGATCACCGTCAGGCCGGGCTCGTTGCCGACCACGTCGAGCATCGGCTTGAGCGCATGGACATAGTCCGTCCGCGTCGGGATGTCGGCGCCCTTGTCGCGGCCATGGCTGTGGAACAGCTTGGCATTGTGGTTGCGGCACGCGCCCGGATGGATCTGCATCGTCATGCCATCCTCGACGCTCATCTTCGCCATCTCGGTCAGCATCTGCGCGCGGAACAGTTCGGCGTCCGCCGCGTCCCACTTGCCCGACATGATCCGCCCGAACAGCGCCTCGCTCTCGGCGGTCGACAGGTTGGCGGTCTGCGCGGTGGCAAAGCCATGGTCGGTCGCGGTCGCGCCCGCGATGCGGAAGTCGGCGCGGCGCTTGCGATGCGCGGCGAGATAGCCCTTCCAGCTGTGCACATCCTCGCCGGTCAGTCCGGCGAACGCCTCGAGCGCGCCCTTGAACGCCTCGTGCTCGACATCGATCACCGAATCGGGGCGATAGGTCGTCACGACCCGGCCGCCCCAGCCCGACCGCCGGATCGCGGCGTGATGCTCGAGCGGATCGTCGGCGCCTTCGGTGGTGGCGAGGAAGTCGATCTTGAACCGCTCGAACAGCGCGCGCGGGCGATAGGCGGGCGTCGCCAGCGCTTCGTTGATCGTGTCGTAATAATGATCGGCGGTGCCGCTATCGAGCAGCCGTTCGATCCCGAACACCTCGGCGAAGACATGGTCGAGCCACATGCGCGACGGCGTGCCGCGGAACAGGTGGTAGTTGCTCGCAAACAGCCGCCACGCCGCGCGCGGATCGGTCGCCGGCACGCCGTCGATCCGCGGCACGCGCAGCGCGTCGAGGTCCACGCCCTGCGAATAGAGCATGCGGAAGACATAGTGGTCGGGTGCGAGGAACAGCTCGGTCGCATTCTCCCACGCATCGTCGGTCGCGAACCACGAAGGATCGGTGTGCCCGTGCGGGCTCACGATCGGGAGGCCGGCGATCTCCTTGTACAGGTCGCACGCAATGGCGCGGGTAGTGGGTTCGGCCGGAAACAGCCGGTCCGGATCGAGTGCCAGGGGACGCACTTTCACATTCCTCTTACATGATGTGTCCAACCCGGTAACCGGTGTCAGACCGGATTTCAACCGAAGTCTCGAATGCATGTTCTTGTGCCCCGCACGCACGTCGGGCCGCTGCGCGGTCAGTCTGACCCCGGACCATGCCGATCGCAAGCCGTGTCCTCGCCGCTATCGGACTGCACGTGCGGATTCGGGGATGGGTCACGCGTGGCGCGTCGTCGGCGCACTTGCGCTTAAGTCACTATAAGTCCAACCTATATCGCTTATCGGCATAGTGGAAGGTGAAGTGTGGGTTTGTCGACAGCGGACTCGCTCGAACGGGCGTCGAGCCATATCTCGTTCCAGCAACTTGCCGACGCCATGCCGCAAATGGTCTGGTCGACGCTGCCCGACGGCTCGCACGATTACTATAATGCGCAATGGTACGCGTTCACCGGCGTCCCCGAGGGGTCGACCGATGGAGACGGGTGGAACGGCATGTTCCACGCGGACGATCAGGAGCGGGCGTGGGGGCGGTGGCGGCACTGCCTGGAAACCGGCGAACCCTATGAGATCGAATACCGGTTGCGGCACCATAGCGGCGTCTATCGCTGGACGCTGGGTCGCGCGCTTCCGATTCGCGGCGAGGATGGCACGATCGTCCGCTGGGTCGGCACCTGCACCGACATCGACGATCAGAAGCGCATCGCCGAGCAGAACCAGATCCTCAGTCGCGAGCTCAGCCACCGGATCAAGAACATCTTCGCGGTGGTCAACGGGCTGATCGGGCTGTCGGCGCGCCAGTTTCCCGGGATGACGGGCTTCGCGCAAAAGCTGCAGGAGCGGGTGGCGGCGCTGGGCCGGGCGCATGAGTATGTGCGTCCGCACAGCGAGGAAAGCTTGCCGCACCCCGGCGCGCCGACGCTCAAGGAGCTCTTCGCCCGGCTCCTCAGCCCTTATCCGGCGCTGGACGAAGGCCGGCTGGTCATCGAAGGCGACGATCATGCTGTGGACGATCGCGCGGCGACCCCGCTCGGCCTGGTCTTTCACGAACTGGCGACCAATGCCTCGAAATATGGCGCGCTGGTGACGCCCGAGGGCCGGGTCCGGCTTTCGGTGCGCGTCGAGGGCGATCAGGTGGAGTTGCGCTGGGACGAGGAGGGCGGACCGGGAATAGCACAGGCGCCCGATCTGTCTGGCTTTGGAACCCGATTGACCGAGATCAGCATCACGCGCCAGCTGGGCGGCACGCTGGAGCGCGATTGGGCGCGCGATGGCCTGCGCGTGCGAATCCTCTTGCCGGCCCGCGCGCTGAGCCGCGATTGAGCCTGCGGCCTATCCGAAGCAGCGAAGCGTGGGCGGTGCTTCCGCCGCTTCGCCTCTCAGGCGGCGCAGCGCAAAAGCGACGGCCGAAATGAGGCTCGCCTTGTCGGTGGGCTTGGTGAGAACGCCGATCGTGCCCGAGATCCCGTCGCCCAACAGGCGCGGGTTGGCGGTGATGAAAAGAACCCCGGCCTTTTGCTCATTGGCCAGGCGTTCGCCGATCTGGGGACCGGTCAGGCCGTCGCGCAGGTTGAGATCGACCAGCGCGAGATCGATCTTGCGATCGGCATAGGCGAGCGTACCGGGAAGGTCTGCGGCGACCCCGATGACGTCATAGCCTTCGTCCTCGAGAATGCTTTCCATCTCGAGGGCAACCAACATCTCGTCTTCGACAATCAGAATTGACGCTGTCATACCGCAAAAATCCACTCAACTCCTTGATGGTTCCCTAATCGGCGGCCGGGATCTTATCGCGAGGCACCGGCTATTCAACCGGCGGCGCGACCGAAGCCCTGCGGATCAGCGTCGAGACGAACAGCGATTCCCCGCTTTCCTCATCCTCGCCATCGCCGATCAGCTTCAGTGCCGCCGCCCGCGCCATCGTCGCGATCGGCCAGCGCACCGTGGTGAGCGGCGGCCACAGATAGGAAGCGATCGAGGTGTCGTCGAAGCCGACGATCGACAGGTCGCGCGGCACGTCCAGCCCGCGCTGACGCGCGGTGTGGAGGACGCCCGCCGCCATCGCGTCGTTCGAACAGAACACCGCGGTCGGCCGCGGCGAGAGGTCGAGCAGGCGCTCGGCCGCGCGCATCCCGGATTCGAACGTATAGTCGCCCTGCGCGATCAGCGTGCGCTGGATCGGGATATCGGCATCGTCGAGCGCGGCTTCATAGCCCTGGCTGCGCTCGAGCGCCGAGCGGAAGCCGTGCGGGCCGAGGACCAGGCCGATGCGCCTGTGCCCGTTCTCGACCAGATGCGCGACCGCGCCCCGCACGACTTCGCGGTCGTTCGACGCGACCATATGCTCGGGATCGTCGAAGCTCGCCGACCCCATGCGGACATAGCGCGCGCCGATCTCCTGGCAGAGCGCGGCGAGCGAATCATTCTCGCTGATCGGCGGCAGGATCATCACGCCGTACGGGCGCTGGCGCTCGAGGAAGCGGCGGATATCGTCGAGCATCGTCGTCGATCCGCGGTCGACCGGGTGGACGATCAGCTCGAACTCGGTGTCGCGCAGCACTTCGAGCAGCCCCTGCTGGACGTTGAGCACCATATGCGGGTTGGGGTTGTCGTGGATCAGCCCGATCAGGAAGTTGCGGCGCAGCGCCAGCGCGCGCGCCTGCGGGTTGGGAACGTACCCGATCTCGGCGATCACCTTCTCCACCCGCTCGCGCGTCTCCTCGTTGAGAAGGGGGGAGCGGTTGATCACGCGGCTGACGGTTTTCTTGGAGACCCCCGCCAGTCGCGCTACATCGTTGATCGTCGCCTGCGCGCTTTTCTTCATGGATAGGGTCCAAACTTAACTAGGACGTGGAGCATGATGGCGCTCTGCGGGTTCGTGGCGAGGAGTGGCGCCGAAGGCGGGCCGGTTGGCCCGTCGAGGGGCTGCGACGCGGCCACGGATCTGCAGAGCGCCACCCCGGAGGGGCAGGGCGCAAAAGCGCCCCGGACTGCGTTGGCCGCTCGTCAGGTAGGCACCGCTACCTGCTTTCGCGGCCGCCTTGCCGGGGAGCTTTTGCGCCTCTGTCATGCCCACGTCCTAGTTGAGTTTGGACCCTCGTGCATAGCGTGCATCCGGGGCCTAGCCAATCGGGCCGTGCTGGCGTACTGACACCGGTAGTCGTATGATGAATCCTGCCGCTCTTCGAATCCACGGCGCCGATACCGTCGCCACCGCGCTGCGCAATCTGGTGGCGGGGGAGGTAGTGCTTGGCGTCACCCTCAGCGACGCGATCCCGCGCGCGCACAAATTCGCGCTGGTCGCGCACGCGCCGGGCGATCCGGTGCTCAAATTCGGCTTCCCGATCGGGCGGGCGACCGCGGCGATCGCCCCGGGCGATCATGTCCATGTCCATAATGTCGCGACCGCGCTGGCGGGCGAGGCAGCCTATGGGGGCGGCGCCGGCGCCGAGCGCGCGCCGGCGGCGGCATCGGCCATCAAGTGGCGCGGCTATCCGCGCGCCGATGGCCGGGCGGGCACGCGCAACGAGATCTGGATACTGCCCACCGTCGGCTGCGTCGGCCGCACCGCACAGAAAATCGCGGTCAAGGCCGAAGCCCTGCTCCCCGCTGGCGTCGACGGCGTCCACGCCTTCGCTCACCCGTTCGGCTGCTCGCAATTGAGCGATGATCTCGACGGCACGCGCAACATCCTCTCCGCGCTCGCGCAGCATCCCAATGCCGGCGGCGTGCTCCTCGTCGGGCTCGGCTGCGAATCGAACCAGCTTTCGGCGCTGCTCGAAACCCTGCCAGAGGATGTGCGCATGCGCGTCCGCACCGTCGGCGCGCAATCCTCGCCTGACGAGATCGGCGAGGGGGTCGGGAAGGTGCTCGAGCTGGCGCAGCTCGCCGCGACCGCGCAGCGCGAAGAGATGGGCCTCGACCGGCTGGTGCTGGGGGTCAAATGCGGCGGGTCGGATGGCCTCTCCGGCCTCACCGCCAACCCGCTGGTCGGCATCATGGCCGATCGCATCACCGACGCCGGCGGATCGGCGATCCTGACCGAGATTCCCGAGATCTTCGGCGCCGAGCAATTGCTGATGGCGCGCGCCGCCGATGCCGATACGTTCGATGCGATCGGCGCGCTGGTGAACCGCTTCAAACGCTACTTCATCGACCATGGCGAGCCGGTGTCGGAGAACCCGTCGCCCGGCAACATCGCGGGCGGCATCACCACGCTGGAGGAGAAGAGCCTCGGCGCGGTGCAGAAGGGTGGTCAGGCAATCGTCACTGACGTGATCGACTATGGCGATCGCGTGAAGCGTACCGGGCTGACCCTGCTCGAGGCGCCGGGCAACGACGCCGTCTCCTCGACCGCGCTGTCGGCCGCGGGGGCGACGGTGATCCTGTTCACGACCGGTCGGGGCACGCCCCTGGGCTTCCCCGCGCCGACGCTCAAGATCGCGTCCAACTCCGATCTCGCCGCGCGGAAACCGGGCTGGATCGACTTCGACGCCGGGCAGGTGCTGACCGACGGCATGGACGTCGCCGCCGATGCCCTGCTCGCGCGTATCGCCGCGATCGCATCGGGCGAGGAAGCCGCCGCCGAACGCAATGGCGAGCGTGAAATTGCAATCTGGAAGCGAGGCGTGACCCTGTGAGCCGATTGACGCTGGAAACGCTGCGGGATGTGCCCGCGGCGATCGTGAAGCCTGCCTATGACCCCGCCACGGTCTCGACCGGCGTGGTCCATTTCGGGCCGGGCGCCTTCCACCGCGCGCATCAGGCGAGCTATTTCGATACCGTGCTGGCGAACGATCCGCGCTGGGGCATCGCCGCGGTCTCGCTGCGGTCGGGCGGCACGGTCGAGGCGTTGGCTGCGCAGGACGGGCTTTACACGCTGGCCGTGCTCGACCGCGAACCGTCGATGCGCGTGATCGGCGCGCACCGGACCTGGATCGGGCCGGGCGGCGGCGCGCAGGTTTCGGCGCTGCTGGCCAGGCCCGAGGTTCGCATCGTCACCTCGACCGTGACCGAGAAGGGCTATTGCCTCGCCGGCGACGGCACCCTCGACATGAGCCACCCGGATATCGTCGCGGACCTTCAGGGCGGCGAGCCCCGCAGCTTCGTCGGCTGGCTGGTCCAGGGTCTCGCGGCGCGGCGCGCGGCCGGTGCCGATCCCTTCATGGTGCTGTGCTGCGACAATCTCTCGGGCAATGGCGGCAAGCTGCGCGCGGCGACGATCGCGCTGGCGGCCGCACGCGACGCCGATCTGGCCAAGTGGATCGCCGATACCGCCGCCTTCCCCGACACGATGGTCGATTCGATCACGCCCGCCAGCGACGATGCGCTCTATGCCAGGGTCGCGGCGGAACTCGGCGTCGAAGACCGCGCGACGGTGCAGCGTGAGGCTTTCACTCAATGGGTGATCGGCCCCTACACGCTGGCGGACGGCCCGGATCTTGCCGGTGCGGGCGCGACGCTGACCAGCGATGTCGGCGGCTATGAGCGCGCCAAGCTGCGCATCCTCAATGGCCTGCATTCCAGCCTTGCCTATCTCGGCCTCGCCATGGGGCTGGAGACGGTGGCGGACGCGATGGGGCAGGCCCAGCTCGCAGCCTTTGCCGAGCGGCTGGCGCTGCAGGATATCGTCCCGGTGCTCGATCCGGTCGCGGGCCTCGATCACGCCGGATATACTCAGGCTGTGCTTGAGCGTTTCCGTAATCCCGCGATCCGGCATCTGCTCTCGCAGATCGCCTGGGATGGTTCGCAGAAGCTGCCCTATCGCCTGCTCGACACCACCGCTGCGGCGATCCGCGCGGGGCGGCCGGTCGATCGCCTCGCGGTGCCGGTCGCGGCGTGGATGCACTTCGTCGCGCGCCGGGCCGCGGCGGGGGAGGCGATCACCGATCCGCTCGCCGCGCCGCTCGCCGATGCTGCGGCTGGCGCCTCGCCCGCGCAACTCGTCGATCGGCTCTTCGCCTTCGAGGCGGTGTTCCGGCCCGAAATCGCCGGTCACGCCGCCTATCGTGCGGCAGTGACCGCCGGGGTCGAGGCCCTTGCCGAAGGGCGTGTCGAGGCGCTGCTGGCGCGTTGATTGCGGCTCTTGTCAATGACACCGGTTTCCACTACCCCGTCGCTTCGAGAACAGAGCGAGGGGTGGATGAGTAGTTTGGACGCGATCGCGCAGGCCTTCGTCACGGCGCGCCGCACGGCAACGGGTTTGCCCGATTATCCCGGTACCCCGCCCGAATCGCTGGACGATGCCTATGCGATCCAGGATCGCGCGCGGACGCTGAACGGCGGCCAGGTCGCCGGCTGGAAGGTCGGCAGGATCAATCCGCCGCTCGATACCCAGCTCGGCACCAACCGACTTGCCGGTCCGATCTTTGCGGACAGCGTGCGCGACGGACGCGGCGAGAACCCGGCGATGCCCGTCTTCGCCGAAGGTTTCGCCGCGGGCGAAGCCGAATTCCTGCTGCGCATCGCCCGCGCCCCCGATCCAGCCAAGACCCGCTACACGATGGACGAAGCCGCCGATCTGATCGACGCGGTGCATGTCGGGATCGAGGTCGCGAGTTCGCCCTTTCCGGGGATCAACGCGTTCGGCCCGCTCGTCACCATTTCGGACTTCGGCAATAATTACGGGCTGGTGGTGGGCGATGCGATTCCGGACTGGCGCAGTCTCGACTTCATCGACTGGCCGGTGACCTTGCTGATCGACGGCGAGCAGGCGGGCGCGGCGACCGCGCGCGCAATGCTCGACGGGCCGGTCGGCGCGGCGCGCTTCCTGTTCGAATCGATGGCCGCACGCGGCGTTGCGCTCGAAGCGGGACAGTGGATCTCGTCGGGTGCGGTAACCGGTGTACATGAAGTGCCCGTCGGTGCCACAGTGACGGCGACCTTCAACGGCATGCAGGTGAGCTGCTCGATCGAAGCGGCCAGACCCCGATAACCCGACCCCGGTCACCGGGGCGGTCAAAGGAGAAGACTGAATGGACGCGAGCCAGGCTGAGGGTATCCGGACGGGTGCCGCCGCCAATGCGGGGCGCTACCGCTGGATGATCGTCGCGCTGCTGTTCGCGGCGACGGTCATCAACTATATCGACCGGCAGATGATCGGCGTGCTGAAGCCGACGCTGATGCAGGACCTCCACTGGTCTGAACGCGATTTCGCGGGCGTCATCATCTGGTTCCAGATCGCCTATGCGATCGGTTATATCGGCTTCGGCAAGTTCGTGGACATGGTCGGCGCGCGCGTCGGCTATGCGGTCGCCTTCGTCATCTGGCAGCTCGCGCATATCGCGCATGGCGGCGCCTATTCGATGACCCAGTTCGCGATGGCCCGCTTCGGCCTCGGCATCGGCGAATCGGGCAACTTCCCGGCGGGCATCAAGGCGGTGACCGAATGGTTCCCGGCCAAGGAGCGCGCCTTCGCGATCGGCGTGTTCAACGCCGGCGCCAATATCGGCGCGGTGATCACCCCGCTGGTGGTGCCGCTGATGGTGATCGCCTGGGGCTGGCGCATGGCGTTCGTCGTCACCGGGGTGATCAGCTTCGTCTGGCTGATCGCCTGGTGGGCGATGTACCGCAGCCCGCGCCAGCACCCCAAGGTCAGCGAGGGCGAGCTCGCCTGGATCGAGCAGGACCCGGCCGATCCGGTCAAGCCGATCGGCTACGCCACCGTGCTGACCCGCAAGGAGACCTGGGCCTATTCGCTCGGCAAGTTCTTCATCGACCCGATCTGGTGGTTCTTCCTCTTCTGGCTGCCGGGCTATCTGTTCAAGCAATATGACTTGAACCTCCTCACCTTCGGCATCCCGCTCGCGGCGATCTACCTGATTTCCGACGTCGGCAGCGTGTTCGGCGGCTGGATGTCGTCGAAGCTGATGAAGGCGGGCAAGTCGGCCAATTATGCGCGCAAGCTGACGATGTTCGTCTGCGCCTGCCTCGTCCTGCCGGTGGTGTTCGCCGAATCGATCACCAGCGTGTGGGTGGCGGTGCTGGTGATCGGCGTCGCGACCGCCGGGCACCAGGCGTTCTCGGCCAACCTCTATGCGCTCCCGTCCGACCTGTTCCCGCGCGGCGCGGTCGGCTCGGTGGTCGGCATCGGCGGCACGGTCGGTGCGGTCGGCGGCATCCTGATGGCCTTCTATGCCGGCGAGATCCTCGATCGCCTCGGCGTCTACTGGCCGCTCTTCTGGGTCGCGGGCAGCGCCTATTTCGTCGCGCTGCTGGTCGTCCACCTGCTCTCGCCCCGGCTCGAGCCGGTGAAAGTCGACGAAACCGCTTGATATTATCTGTCCGTAGTCCCGCTTTGGGCGCAATGAAGCAATGCTCTCATTGCGCCCGCCGCTGGAACGAGGCAATCACTGTCCTATGACGGCAACACTCAAGCTCGACGCGTTCCTTCCCTACCGCCTTTCGGTGGCATCCAACCGGGTGTCGGGTGCCATTGCGGGCGCCTATCAGGCACTGTTCGGCCTGCGCATTCCCGAATGGCGCCTGATCACCGTGCTTGCCGAATTCGGGGCGATGAGCCAGCAGGCGCTGTGCGGCCGCACCCAGATGGACAAGGTGACGGTCAGCCGCGCCGCCATCTCGCTCTACGAACGCGGCCTCGTCACCCGCACCCCCAATCCCGACGACCAGCGTTCGCATCTGCTCGAGCTCAGCATCGACGGCTGGGCGCTCTACCGCCAGGTCGCGCCCAAGGCGCTCGAGCTCGAACGCCGCATCTTCGAAAGCCTGTCCGACGCCGAGCAGGGCCAGCTGCGCAACATGCTCGAGCGGGTGGAGAATGTGGCCGCGGCGATCGGCACCGGGGGTTGATCGCCACCGGGTCACTCGTCTAATCGGGCACTCCCTCCCCAGGGCCGGATTGAGATTACCCAGGAGGAGTTTCGCATGACCGCTTATGTGACGCGCGCCGGATTGTCGGTGGCGGAGCCGCTTGCCCGCTTCGTCGAGGAGCGCGTGCTGCCCGGCCCGGGCATCGATGCGGACGTGTTCTGGAGCGGAGCGGCGGCGATCTTCGCCCGCTTCGCGCCGCGCAACCGCGCGCTGCTCGATACGCGCGATTCGCTTCAGGCGCAGATCGATGCCTGGTGCGCCGAAGACCCCGCACGTGCTGCCGATCCCGCGGCGCAGGAGGCCTTCCTGCGCGGCATCGGCTATCTGGTCGACCAGCCCGGCGCCTTCACCGTCACCACCGCCGATGTCGATGCGGAGATCGCGACGATGGCTGGGCCGCAGCTCGTCGTGCCCGCGCTCAACGCGCGCTTCGTCCTCAACGCGGCCAATGCCCGGTGGGGCAGCCTCTACGACGCCTTTTACGGCACCGATGCTCTGCCCGGCGCGGCCAGAGCGGGTGGTTACGATGCGGAGCGCGGCGCGCAGGTGATCGCGGCGGCCAAGGCATTTCTCGACGAAGCCGTGCCGCTCGCGGGCATGAAATGGGTGGACTTTGCCGGTGGCGATCTGCCGCTCGCCGATCCGGGGCAGCTCGTCGGCACGCGCGGCGATTCGCTGCTGTTCCGCCACAACGGTCTGCACATCGAAGTGGTGATCGACCGCGACTCGACGATCGGCCGCACCGATCCGGCGGGGATCGCCGATGTGCTGCTCGAAGCGGCACTGACTACGATCGTCGATCTCGAGGATTCGATCGCGGCGGTGGATGCGGACGACAAGGTCGCCGCCTATTCCAACTGGCTCGGCCTGATGCGCGGCGATCTGGTCGAGACGTTCGACAAGGGCGGCAAGACGCTGACCCGGCGGCTGGCGGAAGACCGCGTCTATCAGCGCCCGTTCGCCAGCGACCTCGTGCTGCCCGGCCGGTCGCTGCTCTTCGTCCGCAATGTCGGGCATCTGATGACCAACCCGGCCGTGCTGATCGATGGCGATGAGGCGCCCGAGGGCATCCTCGACGCGATCGTCACCTCCACCATCGCGCTCCACGACCTCAAGGGGCTGGGGACGCACCGCAACAGCCGCACCGGCAGCGTCTATATCGTCAAGCCGAAGATGCACGGCCCGGACGAGGCCGCCTTCACCAACGACCTGTTCGACGCGGTCGAGGATCTGCTGGGTCTCGATCGCCACACGATCAAGGTCGGGGTGATGGACGAGGAGCGGCGCACCTCTGCCAACCTCGCCGCGTGCATCCATGCGGTGAAGGGACGCATCGCCTTCATCAACACCGGCTTCCTCGATCGCACCGGCGACGAGATCCACAGCTCGATGCGCGCCGGCCCGATGATCCCCAAGGCGGAGATGAAGGCGTCGAGCTGGATCAAGGCCTATGAGGACCGCAACGTGCGCATCGGCCTGGCGCACGGCCTGTCCGGCAGGGCCCAGATCGGCAAGGGCATGTGGGCCGCCCCCGATCGCATGGCCGAGATGCTCGAGGTCAAGGTCGGCCATCCGCAAAGCGGCGCCAACACCGCCTGGGTGCCCTCGCCGACCGCGGCGACGCTGCACGCGATGCACTATCACACGGTCGATGTCTTCGCCCGCCAGCGCGAGATTGCCGGCGAAACCGTACCCGGGCTCGCGCCGCTGCTGACCATTCCCGTCGCTGCACCGGGCCGCAACTGGACCCCGGAAGACGTCGCGCGCGAGCTCGACAACAACGCCCAGGGCATCCTCGGCTATGTCGTGCGCTGGATCGATCAGGGCGTCGGCTGCTCCAAGGTGCCCGACATCAACGACATCGGCCTGATGGAGGATCGCGCGACGCTGCGGATCAGCTCGCAGCACATGGCCAACTGGCTGCTTCACGGCGTCGCGACTGCCGCGGATGTCGATGCCGCGCTCGTGCGGATGGCCGCAAAGGTCGATGCGCAGAACGCCGGCGACCCGCTCTACCGCCCGATGGCGGGGAACGAAGCCGCCAGTCTCGCCTTCCAGGCGGCGCGCGCGCTGGTGTTCGACGGCGTCGCCCAGCCCAACGGCTATACCGAGCCTTTGCTGCACAGGTTCCGGGCGGAGGCGAAGGCGCGGGGCTGAAAATGGCTCGTTCCGGCGCTTGAACCTTCCCCCGGCTCGCTCGTTGGGTTAGCGAGTGGGCAAGGATCGCGATCCCATTGGGAGGACAGGGCATTTCGGGCGTCGGACTGGGGATCCTGCTGTTGGCGAGCAGCGCGCTGGCGCCGGCCGGCGCACAGATCGGCAGCAATGCAGGCAAGCCCGGCCAGGGCGCTACCGCGGATACCCCTCCGCAAGTGCGGCGTTCGGTGCAGGACCGCGCTGCGGCGCCGGCAGCCAACGACAAGCCGATCGTCTCGGACGAGGAGTTCGACAAGTCGCTCCCGCCCTTGAGCGACGACATGAACGCGCCGCTCGAACCGATGGCGCCCGCCGATCCGGCAGCGCCCCCGGCGGAGCCCGGGGTCGATGCCGCGGACCCGCTCGGCGTGAATCTGCCCCCCGCCGGTGAGCAGACCGATCTGGCCGCGCCGCTCCCGCCGCTCAGCGAATTCGACAGCACACCGATCGCCGAAGCCATGACGGTCGAGGAATCCCGGGTGGAGATCCGCTATGTCACGCGGGTGACCGGCCTTGCCGAGATCGGGCTCGACGACGAGTTCAAGGCGCTCTCGGCGCTGGAGGATGGTGATGGGGCCGCGGCCAACGCCGCGATCATCGGCGCTCGTGCGCGCGAGGACGAGGCGCTGGCGGTGCGGCTGATGAAGTCGCTCGGCTATTATGATGCGTCCGCGGTGGCGACGGTCGATCAGGCCCCCGGCGCCGCGCGCCCGGTGACCGCGACGATCGCCGCGATCCCCGGGCCGCTCTACAAATTGGGGGCGATCAGGATCGACGCCGATCCGACCGTTCCGCCCAGCCTGATCGCCGACAATTTCAAGCTGCAGACCGGCGAGCCGATCGATGCGGTTCGCGTCCAGGCGGCCGAAGCGGCGGTGAGCGTGGCGCTGCCGCAGAACGGCTATCCCTTTGCCGAGGTCGGACAGCGCGACATCCTGCTCGACGATGAAACGCAGACCGGCGACTATCTGCTGCCCGTGACCATCGGCCCGCGCGCGCGCTTCCGTGCCATCACGACCGAAGGCAAGCTGGTGTTCGACGCGAAGCATATCGAGGTGCTGACCCGCTTCGATCGCGACGATCTCTATGACAGCCGCAAGGTCGATGACCTGCGCGATGCGCTGATCGCGACCAGCCTGTTCTCGACGGTCTCGGTCGAGCCGGTGAAGACCGGCGAGGCGGCGCCCGAGGGCACCGAATATGTCGATCTGCTCGTCCGCCAGACCGCCGGGCCGCCGCGCACGCTTGCGGGCGAGCTGGGCTTTTCGACGGGGCAGGGGCTGCGCGCCGAGGTCAGCTGGACCCATCGCAACCTGTTCCCGCCCGAAGGCGCGCTGATCCTCGCCGGGGTCGCGGGTACGCAGGAACAGGGCGCGTCGGCAACCTTCCGCCGCTCGAATGCCGGCCGGCGCGACCGGACATTCCAGCTCTTCGCATCGGCATTGCGCAAGGATGTCGAGGCGTTCACCAGCCTGACCGGTACGCTGGGCGCGCGCGTCTCGTACGATTCGACGCCGATCTGGCAGAAGCCGCTGACCTATAGCTATGGCGTGGAACTGATCGGGACGAGCGAGGACCGCTATGATTTCGACCGCGGCGAGCGCCGCCGCGGCGCCTATTTCATCGCCACGCTGCCGCTGTTCGCCGGGTGGGACAAGTCCGACGATCTGCTCAACCCGACCCGCGGCTTCCGGGTGAAGCTCAACTTGAGTCCCGAAACCTCGGTCCGCGGAGCGGTGCGCCCCTATGCCCGCGCGATGCTCGAAGGGACCGGCTATTATCCGATCGGCGACAGCATCGTGATCGCCGGCCGCGCGCGGTTCGGCACGATCCAGGGGATCGAGCGCAACGACCTCGCCCCGTCGCGGCGCTTCTATGCGGGCGGCGGCGGATCGGTGCGCGGCTTCGGCTATCAGGAGCTCGGGCCCCGCGCACCGGACGGCAAGCCGATCGGCGGCCGCAGCTACAATGAATTCGCGATCGAGGCGCGCTACCGCTTCGGCGATTTCGGGATCGTGCCCTTCATCGATGCCGGGCAGGTCTATGAAAGCACCACGCCGCAGTTCACTGACATGCGCTTCGGCTTCGGCATCGGCGGGCGGATGTACACCAATTTCGGCCCCCTGCGGCTCGACGTCGCCACCCCGATCAACCGCAAGCCGGGCGAGAGCAAGATCGCGCTCTACATCTCGATCGGGCAGGCCTTCTGATGGCGGAAGCGGGCGCCCCGGCAGAGATCGAGACCGGCGGTACCGCCCGGTCGCCGCTATGGCTGCGCATCGCGAAGTGGCTTGCGATCGGCGTTATTGGTCTCGCGCTGCTGGTCGCGCTCGCGATTTTCGGGCTCAATACCAGCCCCGGCAAGCGCTTCGTCGCCGACCAGATCGGCCGGTACAGCACGGCGAGCGGGCTCAACATCAAGGTCGGCCGGATCGAGGGATCGCTCTATGGGGCGATGGTGCTGCGCGACGTGCGGGTCAGCGATCCAAGGGGCGTGTTCGCGACCTCGCCCTCGATCGCGGTCGACTGGCGTCCCTTTGCCTATCTCGACAACCATATCGATGTCCGCTCGGCAACCAGTCCGCTGGTGCGGGTCGCGCGCCTGCCCGAGCTCAGACCGGGCGATCCCGATGCGCCCTATCTGCCCGATCTCGACATCGATATCGGGCGGCTGTCGATCGACCGGCTGGTGCTCGATCCGCCCGTCGCGGGGCGGCGCTATGTCGCGACGCTGAGCGGTGAGGCGGCGATCGCCGACCGGCGCGCGCGCGTGATCGTCAACGGGCGCACGCTCGGGCGGCAGGGCGGCGACCTGGTCGGGCTGGTGCTCGACGCGGTTCCCGACGCCAACAAGCTCGACATGCGCGCCGATCTCAATGCCCCCGCAAACGGCTTGGTCGCGGGGCTGACGGGGCTGAAGGCGCCCCTGGCGCTCCGGCTCGATGGCCGCGGCAGCTGGGAACGCTGGCAGGGGCGCGCCACCGGCACGCTCGGCGGCGCGCCGCTCGCCAACCTCGATGTCGCCGCGCGCAAGGGGACGTTCCAGGTTCGCGGCACCACCCGGCCGGGGCTGATCTTCAAGGGACCGGTCGAGCGGCTGACCGCCCCCGATCTCCAGGTCGCGCTCGATGCGACGCTCGACCGGCGCCGCGCCGACACCCGGCTGCGGCTGCGCTCGAAGGCGATGGCGCTGACCACCACCGGGACGATCGATCTGGGCAGGAATGCGTTCGACCAGTTCCGTGTCGAAGGCACGTTGCTGACTCCCGGCGCGATCGCACCCAATCTCAACGGCCGGTCGGTGGTGGGCGCGGTCGCGCTCAACGGCCCGTTCGCGACGCCGACGGTGAACTACAAGCTTCAGGCGGCCGCGCTCGGCTTTGGCGAGACGGTGGTCGAGGGCCTCTATGCCGAGGGGCTGGCGACGGTGAATGCGGACCGCATCCTCGTTCCGGTCAAGGCGCGGGCGAAGCGCGTCGCGGGCCTCAATGCCGCGGCCGGGGGCCTGCTCACCAATGTGACGCTGGCGGGCGATCTCGCGGTGACCGGGATGCAGGTCCTCTCGGAAAATCTGCGCATCCGTTCGGACAGGATCGACGCGACGGCGATCATCGCCGCCAACATCGCCACCGGCCGCTATGCCGGCGCCCTCAAGGGACGCGTCAACGACTACAAAATCGACAGTATCGGCATCGTCAACCTCACCACCGATGCCGATCTCTATGCTGCGCCGGGCGGCGGCTGGGGGATCAAGGGCCGGATCGTCGGGCGCAGCACGAAGCTGTTCAATACGGGCGTGCGCGATTTCCTGGGCGGCAACGCGATCCTCAGCGTCAATGTCGGCCTTGGTCCCAGCGGGATCATCGAATTCAGCAATTTGACGCTCGCGGCGCCGCAATTCGCGATTCAGCGCGGCTCGGGCCGCTACGACCCGGCCGGGCCGCTGCTGCTGAATGCCGACGGCGTGTCCAAGGCCTATGGCCCCGTGTCCGCGCGCGTGACGGGCACGCTCTACGCGCCCGTCATCGACCTGCGCGCGCCGAAACCGGGCCTCGGCGTCGGCCTCGCCAACCTCGAGGCGCGCATCCGTGGGCAGGGCGATGCCTATGCCGTCACCGCCAAGGGCGGGACCAGCTACGGCCCATTCACCGCCGACGTGCTGGTCCGAACCGGCGCGGCGATGACGGTGGACGTGCGCACGGCGCGCTTTGCGGGAACCGACATCACCGGCAAGCTGACCCAGACCGCCGCGGGACCATTTGCGGGCGCGCTCGCCTTTGTCGGTTCCGGCATCACCGGCAACGTCGATCTGTCGGCGCAGGGCAAATATCAGCAGGCGGTGGTGCGCGCGACCGCGGCCAACGCGAAGATCCCCGGCGATCTCGAATTCACCATCGGCCGCGCGGTCGTCAACGCGACGGTGGTGCTCTACGACGATGCCCCCGCGATCACCGGCGAGGCGCAGGTCGCGAACCTGCGGCGCGGTGAGTTCGTGCTGGCGCGGGCACGCGGCAAGATCGACTATCGCGGCGGTCGCGGGACGGCACAGGCATTGGCCGAAGGGTCGTCGGGCGTGCCCTTCCGCGTTGCCGCCAATGCCCGTTTCACGCCCGATCTCTGGCATGTCGCGCTCGCGGGCCGCGCGAACAATATCGGTTTCCGCACGCCAAAGGCGGCGCAGATCGCGGTGAGCGATGCCGGCTATCGCCTCGCGCCGACCCAGATCGATTTCGACCGCGGCAGCGCGCGTGTTGCGGGCAATTGGGGCGACGGGCTGAGCGTCCAGGCGCGGATCGACAAGCTCGATCTTGCCATCGCCAACGCCTTCTCCCCGGGCCTCGGAATCGGCGGCAGCGCCACCGGATCGATCGATTTCCGTCAGGCCGCGGACGGCAGCTTCCCGCAGGCGGTCACGCGCCTCGACATCGCCGGCTTCAACCGGTCGAGCCTGGCGGGGGTCTCGACCCCGGTGGACATTGCCTTTGTCGGCCGGCTGCTGCCCGAGGGCGGCGACGCGCGCGCGGTGATCAAGCGCGGCCAGACCACGATCGGCCGGATGATCGCGACGCTCCAGCCGCTCGGCTCCGGCGCGAGCTGGAGCGAGCGGCTGATGGCGGCGCCGCTGTCGGGCGGCATCCGCTACAACGGTCCCTCGGCGGTGCTGTTCTCGCTCGCGGGCTTCACCAACCAGTCGGTGGCGGGACCGATCTCGATCGCGGCGGATTTCTCGGGCCAGCTGCGCGCGCCGCAGATCACCGGGCAGATGCGCGCCGCCAACCTGACCTATGAGAACGAGACCTGGGGCACGCGGCTGACCCAGATGAAGATCGAAGGCCGCTTCGATTCCGATACGCTCGACATCACCGAGATGAATGCGGTGGCGGGCAATGGCCGCGTGATCGCGACGGGAACGGTGGGCCTGTCCTCGGCCGAGGGCTTCCCGGTCGACATCACCGCACGCTTCCGCAACGCGCGGCTGGCGCGCAGCGATGCGCTGGGCGCGACCGCGACCGGGCAACTGCGCATCACCAACGGCCTCGACGGCGGGCTGATCGAGGGGCGGATCATCATCCCCGACGCGCGCTACCAGATCATCCGACAGGGCGCGGCCGAGGTGCCCGAGCTGACCGGCGTCTACCGCAAGAGCGAGCTCGACGCGGAGGGCAAGCGCCCGGTGCGGACCAAGCCCGCCGGCATCTTCCGCCTCAACGTCGCGGTGGTGGCGGACAACCGGCTGTTCGTGAGCGGCATGGGCCTCGAATCCGAATGGAGCGCACGAATGCAAGTGACGGGCACGTCCGCTGCCCCGATCGTCACGGGTGAGGCCAAGGTGGTGCGTGGCACCTACAGCTTCGCCAGCCGCCGGTTCGAATTGACACGCGGCCAGATCAACTTTGAAGGCGGGCCGCTGACCGATCCCAGCATCAACATCTCGGCCAACACGAGCGCCGAGGGAGTGACCGCGATCATCAACATCACCGGCACCGGCCAGCAGCCGCGCATCGCCTTCACCTCGACTCCGGCACTGCCGCAGGACGAAGTGCTCTCGCGCCTGTTGTTCGGCAGCTCGGTCACCAATTTGTCGGCGACCGAGGCGATCCAGCTCGCCGCTGCGCTGAACTCGCTGCGCGCCTCGGGCGGGCTCAACCCGCTCGGCCAGCTCCGCTCGGCCGCGGGGATCGACCGGCTGCGCATCCTCGGCGAAGACGACACCACCGGCCGCGGCATGGCGCTCGCCGCCGGCCAGTATCTTACCGATGACATCTATGTCGAAATCATCACCGACGCGCGCGGTTATACCGCGGTGCAGCTGGAGATCGCGCTGACGCGGTCGCTCAGCCTGCTCTCGCAGACCGGCTCGTTCGGCGGATCGCGGGCAGGCCTCAAATATTCGAAGGATTACTAGCCCGCGCACATATTGGCGCCTGCAATACAAGCCTTCGTCCCCCGGCCTCGTGCCGGGGTCCACTGTGCCGCGCCGGAAACCGTCGCACCTCTTGTCCGACGCCTGCCTCCCGGTGGACCCCGGCACGAGGCCGGGGTCACGGACGGGGCTGGGCAGCCTGTGCCCGTTAATGCCGGCCGGACCGACGCTGTGGAATTTTCCTACATTGCCGCATTCCGCTATGCGGACGCCATGCACCTGCACAGGTCACTCCCGGTCTGCCGCCCGCGCACGACCTGTGTCAATCGGGACTCCCATATACGCGTTCTGTATTACCTTCGTGAATTAAATGAACGCTAACGTTCAGCAATTTGGGCGATGCGCCGGCAGATCGCTCACAACGGCATTGCGCTTTACTTACACAGATGTAAGTATCTGCGCGGGAGAGACGGATGACCGAGCATTTCGATGTCGTGGTGGTGGGTGCGGGGATCTCGGGCATCGGGGCGGGCTATTTCCTCCAGCGCGACTGTCCCGACCGCAGCTATGTGATCCTGGAAGGGCGCGAGCGCATCGGCGGGACCTGGGACCTGTTCCGCTATCCCGGCATCCGCTCCGACAGCGACATGTACACGCTCGGCTACAGCTTCCGCCCCTGGACCCAGGCGAAGGCGATTGCCGATGGCCCCTCGATCCTGCGCTATCTGGACGAAACCGCGCGCGATCATGGCATCGACCGGCATATCCGGCACCAGCATCGCGTGACCGGCGCCAGCTGGTCGACCGAAGACGCTCGCTGGACGGTCAGCGTCGAGCGCGGGCCGGACAAGGAACCGGTCGCGTTCACCTGCAATTTCCTCTTCATGTGCTCGGGCTATTACAACTACGCCGCGGGCTATCTCCCCGAGTTCGCCGGGCGCGATCGCTTCAAGGGGGACATCGTCCACCCCCAGCACTGGCCGCAGGACCTCGATTATGCCGGCAAGCGCGTGGTCGTGATCGGCTCCGGGGCGACCGCGGTTACGCTAGTGCCGGAAATGGCGAAGACCGCCGCGCATGTGACGATGCTCCAGCGCTCGCCCACCTATATCGTCGCGCGCCCGTCGGAGGACGGCATCGCCAACTGGCTGCGCGCGAAGCTGCCCGGCAAGCTCGCCTATCGGCTGACCCGGCTCAAGAACATCTCGCTCGGCCAGTTCTTCTACCGGCTCGCGCGCAGAAAGCCCGAGAAGACCAAGGAGCGGCTGATCCAGATGGTCCGCGACGAGCTGGGTGAGGACTATGACGTCGCGACCCATTTCACGCCGCGCTACAATCCCTGGGACCAGCGCATCTGTCTCGTCCCCGACGCCGACCTGTTCGCGTCGATCCGCGAGGGGCGTGCATCGGTCGTCACCGATCAGATCGAGACGTTCGAGGAAGAGGGCATCCGCCTCAAGTCGGGCGACCTGCTTCCGGCCGAGGTGATCGTCACCGCGACCGGCCTCGACATGCAGCTGATGAGCGGCATTCCCTTCACCGTCGATGGGGTGCGGGTCGATCCGGCCAAGTCGCTCGGCTACAAGGCGATGATGTATTCGGACATCCCGAACCTCGCCTCCAGCTTCGGCTACACCAATGCGAGCTGGACGCTGAAGTCGGACCTTACCGCCGCTTATGTCGCGCGTCTGCTCAACACGATGAAGAAGCGCGGGATGCGCCAGGCGACCCCGCGCATCGCCGGCGACGTCGAGCCGGAGCCGTTCCTCGACTTCACCTCGGGCTATGTCCAGCGCGGCATGGACAAATTCCCCAAGCAGGGGAATCGCAAGCCGTGGCGCGTGCACCAGAATTACGCGCTCGACCTCGTCGCGCTGCGCTGGGGCGGGATCGACGAGGGCATGGAATTCTCCAACCCGGAACCGAAAACGAGGGCCGCTGCCTAGGCGGTGAAGATCTCGCCGTCGCGCACCTCGAGCGGCCAGGGGGTGAGCGCGGCGCCGGCGCACGGGCCGCCGACACAGGCGCCATCGTCGATTCGGAACAGCGCGCCGTGCCAGCTGCACTGGATCAGGGTGCGATCGGAGGTGAGATAGGCATCGAGCTGCTGGGCGAGGGGCAGGCCCATATGCGGGCAGCGATCGACATAGCCGTGCACCGCGTCACCGCTGCGCACCGCGAATCCATGGAAGCGGCCGGCTTTCATCTCGAGCACGAAGTTGCGCGCACCGCCGTCGGCGATCAGCGCGATCGGGCCGAGCCGGACGCCCGGCGGGGTCGAGGAAAGGCGTTCGCTCATGCGTATGATCGTGTCCGGAAAAGTAGGATGCGGGAGTGGTGCTTGGTCCACCCCCGCATCCGGTTCCTTCCCCCTTTGGAAGGAATTGGGGGCCGGGTGGTCCCGGCTCTCCTCTCCAATTGGTCAGGCGTCGACCTTGATCACGCCGCGGCGGATCTGGTCGAGCTCGATACTCTCGAACAGCGCCTGGAAATTGCCGTTGCCGAACCCTTCATTGCCCTTGCGCTGGATGATCTCGAAGAAGATCGGGCCGAACATGTTCTCGGTGAAGATCTGCAGCAGGATCCCCTCCTCACCGACATTGCCGTCGATGAGGATGCGGTTCTTGCGCAGCCGCTCAAGGTCCTCGCCATGGCCGGGGACGCGCTTGTCGACCAGCTCGTAATAGGTCTCGATCGTATCCTGCAGCCTGACGCCGCGCGCGCGCAGCCGCTCGACCGTGTCGTAGATGTCGTCCGTGGTGAGCGCGAGGTGCTGGATCCCCTCGCCCTTGTATTCGCGGATGAACTCCTCGATCTGGCTCTTGTCGTCCTGGCTCTCGTTGAGCGGGATGCGGATCGCCTTGTCGGGGGCGATCATCGCCTGGCTGAAAAGGCCGGTCGCCTGGCCCTTGATGTCGAAATACTTCTGCTCCTCGAACCCGAAGAGCGTCTTGTAGAATTGCGACCACACCCGCATCTGACCGCGGCGGACATTGTGGGTGAGGTGGTCGAGCAGGTCGAGGCCGACATTGTTGGCGGCTTCGGCTTCCTGCCAGCCGGGGATTTCGGCCCAATTCTCGTACAGGTCGTGGCCGTCCTGAATGAAGTAGAGGTACGATCCGCCGATGCCGAGGATGACGGTGTCGTCCTCCTCGGTCCGCTCGGCACCATGCGCCAGCGCCCATTCCATCGCCTTGACCGGGTCCGCGACGCGGAATGCCATCGCGCTGGCCGAGGGGCCGTGCTCGCCGCGGAACTTCGCCACGCGCCCAGCATCGTCGCGGTTGAGCATCAGGTTGATGCGGCCCTGCTTGTAGCGGGTTATGTTCTTGGTCGGGTGGCGGTGGCTTGCAACGAAGCCGAGCTGCTCGAACTGCGCGGCCATCGCCGCGGGATCGGGCGAGGTGAACTCGACGAACTCGAAGCCGTTGAGGCCGAGGGGGTTGGCGGGGTCGGTCATGGTCCAGCGCTCCGGAAAGGTGTGGCTGAACCTAGACCTCGGCAAATTTGGTGTCAATTGATACCAAATCGCCTTATCCAGCTTTCGCGCCTTTCCGCCCCCGCCGACTCCGTTCGCGCACAAACACAGTGCGCAGCGCGCTGAAGGTCGTCCCGTGGAGGGCTTTCGGCTGAGCCGGCTGTTCAGCCGATCACCGTCACGCCGCCTGCGATCTCGGTGACGTCGAGGTCCAGCAGCTGCTGGATCTGCGACACGGCATTCTCGATCTGTGCGGTGTGGAACATGCCGCTTACCAGCCGCCTGCCGACCGCTTCGTTCGACAGGATGATGCGTCCGTGGCGGTAGCGATTGATGTCTTCGATCGCCGCGGCGAGCGGTGTATCGCGGAAGATCAGCACGCCACGACGCCAGCTTCCGCTCACCGCCGGATCGATCTGCGTGATCCGGGCGGCTTCCCCGGGCGCAGCAGCGAAACGCTGGCCCGCGACGATGCGGTGCCGTGCGGTACCCTGCTCGCCGAACAAATGCCCGGTAAGGCAGGTGACGCAGGTTTCCCGCTCGCTGGCTCGCACGTCGAACTGCGTCGCCTTGCCGAGCCAGCGGGTGTCGCCAACGCGGATCGCGAGGGCGGCGGCGTTCTCCGCGACTGCGATAAAGGCTTCGCCCGAGATCAGGATTGCCTGCCGCCGCACGGTATCGAGCGAAAGCGCGGTGCGGCCGTTCATCTCGATCGTGACCCCGGCCATGGGGCGCAGCAGCCTACGCTCCCCGACGCCGGTCCGTTCGCCCGCGCGCAGCTCGGCGAGCGAGGGCCAGAGTTCGTAGGGCGGGTTCACCATCAGCATTGCGCCGGACGCAGCGATGGCACCGCCGGTGACGAGGAAGCCGCGCCGGCCCATCGCCGCGTGTCGCAGCCGCGCACCGAAGGGGACGACGTTGTCGGAGAGGCCGGTGGCATCCGTGAGCGGCATCGCGCGCAGCGCCCTGCGCATCGCCGCCGCTTCGCGAAACGCCTCGGCATGCGCCGGATCCTGCGCGCGCCATGCTTCGAAGGCATGCGCGTCGGCCCGGGTCGCCGAACCCGATGTGAGACGGACGACCCAGCCCAATGCCTCGTGCATCGGAGGCGAAAGGCCATTCGTCTCTGTGTCGCGCATCGTCATCGGCCGTTGCGCCCCCGGGCGATCGTCATTCCTGCTCTTCCTCTCTGTCGGACAGTCTGGCCATGCCGGTGACGAACGACTTTCTTTTGCCCAGCCGGCGTGCGCACAAATCGATGCCGCGCCGTAGATCCTTCTGAACCGTGCGGATGCTCACGTCGAAGCGTTCGGCGAGAACGTGGTGGCTGACATCGCCGAGAAACGCCTCCTGGAAAATGATGCGCTGCCGCTCGGTCAGCTCCGAAAGCGCGCGGGCGACGACGGCAACGTCCGCGCGATCGGCGGCGATGGCCGCGGGGCCGGGCGCATCGTCAGCGACGCCCAGCAGCTCCTCGATATCGACGAAGCTGAGCCGCCGGTTCTCGGACTTGACCAGATTGTGCGCGGTGTTGAGCGCCGCGCGATAGACATAGGCCTCCGGATCCTTGACCGGCGCGAGATCGGCGCGCGTCTCGATCCGGATCCAGGTCTCCTGCAGCGCGTCCTCGGCGATCTGCGGCCCGAACCGGCGCGCGAGGCGGCCGCGCAGCGAGGAGTAGCGCGCGAGCAGCGAGCGCAGCAGCAGCGATCGGGGGGCGTCGGCCATCATCGCGCAACGATCTCCAGCCAGATCGGCTGGGGCATGCCGACGGGGGGAGGCTCGGGAAGAGCGGTGCCCGACACCACCGAGGCGATTGCGCGATCGAGCTGGCCGGTGCCGCTGCTGCGCCGGACGAGCGGATCGCGGATGATGCCATGCGGGTCCATTGCCACGGCAAGGCGAACGCTGAAGCTGCGCCCGCGCGTGCGCGGGTCGTCTTGCAATCGCCGGGCGATGGTCGAGCGGACGAGCTGGCCGAACGGGCGATAGTCCGGGCCCGGCTGCTGACCGATGATCCGTTCTGCCTTGATCTGCAGCCGGTCGAGCACGAGCCGGGGCGCCGTGGCTGCACCGGCAGGGGGGCTGTCGGCGCCGCTATCGCGGCCTGCTTTCGGCGCAGGGAGCACGAGCACGGCCGACGCGCTGGTGAAGCGGTGCGTGACGGGCGCGCCAGCCAGCATGCGCGCGACCGCGGCTTGCGGGGTCAACGCGCCTTTGACCGGAGCGGAGCGAAGTCCCGCCAGCACACCCCGTTCGTACAGGACGTCGATCCCGCTCTCGCGTCCCAGCTTGAGGAGGGCGGCCTCGAGGTCCTGGGCTGGAATATCATAGTCGCGCTCGGCCGGCTGTGCCTGCAACGCGCGTGCGCCACCGCAGGGTATCGCGACAATGCTGGCGCATATGGCAAGCTCGACTGCCCCGATCGTTCCGGTACGCGGCACGCGGTCAGCCGATCTCGAATTCGATGGGCAGGGTGATGTCGAGCGAATCGGGCAGTTCCGACGGAATCGCGGGCATCGGCGCGGCGCGGTGGATCGCTGCCAGCGCTTCGGCGTCGAGATTGGTACGGCCGGAGCTTGCCGCGATCCAGGCGCTTTGAACGGCACCGGCGCGATCGAGTATGAAACGGATCTCGACCGTCCCTTCGACATGATCGCGCCGCGCGTCGGCAGGGTAGCGCCGATAGCGGGCGATGTGCGCGAGCAGCGTCTCACGATAGCTGACCGCACTCGATCCGCTCAGGCTCGAAACGCTTTCGCCGGGGACATGTCCCGCGATCTTCTCGCGTACCGGGGCCGGGGGGCTCGATCCGCCGGCCGGTTGCGGCATGCCGAGTATGGTGCTGCCGGCCGGATGCCGCTGCGGCCAGGGGCGTGCCTCGCTTGCCCCGGACGGTGGCGGGGCACCCGCAGCGAGTGTCGCGGAGACCGGTTGGAGCGGGAGCATCTCGACGACCAGCACGCCGTTGCGGCCTTCGCGTTTGCCGCCGCGGCCGCCGTCGCCGGGCGGTAGCGTCCATAACAACGCCACGCCGGCAGCCGCCGGGATAAGCGTTGCCAGCGCCAGTGAAACGATGCGCTCGACCGGGTCCGGTTTCATGCGATCGCTGCACCCGGGGCGGAGGAGAGGGAGGTCCTGCTCTTCATGAGCGAGGTCCCTAAGGCTGCTTCATGACATCTGCGCGCACGCAAGAAAGTCGTTCGCGATCGGCTCGCATCGGCTGTCCAGCAGATGGAGGACGGTTCATGCGAGCGAGCTGCGCGGCGAGAATTGATGTGGAACGGGCGGCGTTGCGGCCTATCGACGACGCCGGTGATATCGTTTCGTCGCGGGTTCCGGCTTTGCTTTGCGACGTCGAAATGACCGTGACCTGCGCTAGTGTTGTTGCGGGTGAGCGGATCGAGCTGCAAGCCAGCGCGAAGCGCATCGGATTGGCGGTCATGATCGAGGGCGCGGCCTGTTTCGCGATCGACGGCGTGGACGTGGGCGTGCGCGTGTCCGCGGGTCAGGCAATCCTGAATGCGCACCTCGACCCGGTCATGTGCACGTGTCAGGCGGCGGGGCGCGTGGTTCGGCTTTCCCTGCCCCGCAACGCAGCTCAGGCCTGGGCGAGCGAGGTTCATGGCGGGGCTCGGCGGCTGGCACGTGCCGTCTTCGTCTTCCAGGCCGATGCAGGTCTTGCTGCGCTCGGGAACAGCGGTTGCGAGAGCATGAAGGCTGGCGCTGTCATTCAAGCCGTGATTGCCGCGCTCGCCTCGCACGAGGGGATCGATGTGGCGTGCCCGGCGTCGCGATCGATCAGCCTGGCGCGGCGCCGGCTCGACGCCGATCCGTCGCGGGCATGGGATCTTGATGATCTTGCGCGCGGCGTGGGAGTCACGCCGGTTACGCTGCAACGGGGATTCCGCGACTGTGTCGGGGTGACCGTCGCCAGCTATGCGCAGCGGATTCGGTTGAGCGAGGCGCGGACGCGCCTGGCGAGTGCGCGCGAGACGCGACCCGTGAGCGCAATCGCGCATGCCGCGGGTTTCGCATCCGTCACAGCCTTCGCGCGCGCTTACCAGCGAGTGTTCGGCGAAACGCCGACCAAGACTCGCGCGGATCACGCTCGATTTCCACATGGGGTGCATATAGAATCGGATTAGATAGCAAATACCGTAATAAGTTCTACAGCAATATTTGCCGCTGAATCTGAGGATTCAGCGGCTGTTTGTGGTCTAGTCATTTGATGTTGTTTGCATCGCTTGAAACATTTATTTCATAGATTGCAACTTGATCAGAAGATTGCGTCGATCTCGCCTTCAATTTGCTTGAGGTGCTTTCCCGAATCTCCCTAAGGGCGCCCCGGCAGCGGGAATGTCGCATTGCAGCAAATGCGTCACAGCCCCGCGCCAAAGGCCAGAGCTCACCCGAAGCGGCAGCAGTGCCGCGCTCGGGTCAGGTTGCGGGGGATTTTAGGTTGAAGACCGTAGTAGGCCATGGTTGGAGGGCGTCGGGCCTCGCGATCGCCACGATGATCGCGATTGGGAACGGGACTCCGGCTTTGGCGCAGGATGCCGCGCCAGTAGCGCCGGTGGCTCCGCCGTCCGCAGCGACATTCGATATCCGGGCGTTCCAGGTACGCGGCAACAAGCTGTTGCCACCCGACGCTGTCGAGCGAGCGGTCTACCCCTTCATGGGGCCGGGCCGCAGCGAGGCCGATGTCGAGGCTGCGCGTGCCGCGCTTCAGAAGGCGTTCGAGGATGCCGGCTATGTCGCCGTGTCGGTGTTCATTCCCGAACAGGGCGTGACCGGCGGCATTCTCCAGCTCGAAGTGCAGCCGCAGGCGATCGGTACGGTCGTGGTCGAGGGGACGAAGAACCCGGACGCAGTGCGCGCGCAGGCGCCGTCGCTGACGCCGGGGCAGACGCCCAACATCACCGCGTTCCAGCGCGACGTGATCGCGATGAACCAGAAGCCGACCCGGCGGGTGACGCCCGAGTTGAAAGCCGGCGTCGCGCCGGGCACGCTCGATGTGGTGCTCAAGGTCGAGGAAAGCTCGGCCTGGCACGGCACGGTCGAGATCAACAATTTCAGCTCGGCGGCGACCACCGATCTGCGCGCCTCGGCGACGCTGCGCTACGACGATATGTGGGGCCGCGGCGACAGCCTGTCGCTGACCGCGCAGACCGCGCCGCGCCGGACCGATGATGGCACCGTCTTTTCGGGCAACTACCTGACCCGGCTGGGCCAGGGCACGCAGCTGATGCTCTACGGCGTCCATTCGGACAGCGACATCGCCGTGATCGGCGGTACCAGCGTGGTCGGCAAGGGCAACATCTTCGGCGTCCGGCTGATCCAGTCGCTCGGCGCATCGGAAGGTTTCCACCACGCTTTGACCGTCGGCATCGACTGGAAGGACTTTGCCGAGGATCTGAAACTCGGTTCGGACACCGACAGCGCACCGATCGAGTATTTCCCGGCGACGCTGTCCTGGCGCGGTGACTGGACCGGGGAGGGGCGCAAGAGCGACCTCAGCGTCACCGGCATCTTCGGGATTCGCGGGCTAGGCGATAACAAGGCGGCGTTCGAGTACAAACGCTATCGGGCGCGCGACAGCTTCTTCGCTTTCAAGCTTGATGCCGGTCACACACAGGATGTGCTGGATGGCGCGCAGATCGATGCGCGGTTCAACGCGCAATGGTCGGCGACGCCACTCATCTCGAACGAGGGCTTCTCGATCGGCGGCATGCAGAGCGTCCGTGGCTATTACGAGTCCGAGACGCTCGCCGATTACGGCTTCGCCTATCAGCTCGAGTTCCGCACCCCTGATGCCGCCGAACTGATCGGCGGGCCGCTCGACTCACTGAGGGTCTACAGCTTCTGGGACATGGGCTGGGGCGGGATCCATGAGCCGCTGCGCGGCCAGAGCGAGCGCTTCCGGTTGATGAGCCTGGGCGCGGGCGCCCGCATCAAGCTGTTTCGATACCTCAACGGCGCGCTCGATGTCGGCTCGCCGCTGATTTCCGGGCCGGAGAGCAAGACCGGCGACATCTTCGCACGCTTCCGCATTTGGGGGGAATTCTAATGTCGATGATCCAACGCGTCCGTCGGGGCGCAGTGGCGGGCGCGGTCGCGCTTGCCGCAATGACCGCCTTTGCCTCGCCCGCGCATGCCTGGTGGGGTGCCGAGCATGCCTATCGCACGCGGATCAACCTGAACACGAGCGCGGCGGGCGTGACCGGCGAGGTAGCGCGAGCACCGGTGCTGGTGCGGCTGCATCAGGGCAATTTCAACTTCGCCGACGCGAAACCCGACGGTTCGGACCTGCGCTTCGTTGCAGGCGATGATCGCACCCCGCTCAAATTCCATGTCGAGAGCTGGAACGCCCAGGCGCAGCAGGCGCTGGTGTGGGTCGACGTCCAGAACCTTCAGCCGGGTCAGGCCGCCGCGATCTATGCCTATTACGGTAACAAGCAGGCCGCCGCAGCGCAGGACGCCGCCGGCAGCTTCGGCCCCGATTACACGCTGGTCTATCACTTCGAGGGCAGCGGCCCGGCGAAGGACGTGACATCGAACGGCGTTCAGGGCGGCGGCGCGGCGACCCGCAATGCAAGCGGCCTGATCGGCAACAGCCTGGTGTTCGACGGCACGACACCGCTGAGCATCCCAGCCGCGGCATTCGGCGCCGGTCCGCTGTCGGTAAGCTTCTGGGTCAAGCCCGGTTCGGACGGCACGCTGTTCACGCTGCCCGGCGCGGTTAGCCTGATCGCGCAGGGCGGCCAGATCTTCATCGACCAGGGCGGTACCCGTTCGGCGGGCGCGGCGCTCGCCGGCGGTAGCTGGGCGAATGTCGCGCTGGTCAACGACGGCAAGAAGACGCATGTGTTCGTTAACGGTCAGCCCGCTGGCGAAGTGGAAGGTGCACTGGGCGCCGCGACCGGCGATGCGCTGATCGGTCGGGGCTTTGCCGGCGAGATCGACGAGTTCCGCGTCGCCAAGGCGGCGCTGCCGCAGTCGATGTTCCAGCTTGCCTCGGCGAGCGAAGGGCAGGGTGCGCGGCTGCTGACCTTCGACACCGCCGAGCAGGTCGAGACCGGCGGCGGCCACGGCTATTTCGGTATCCTGTTCAAGGCGCTGACCTGGGACGCCTGGGCGGTGATCGCGATCCTCGCGGTAATGCTGGTGCTGGCCCTGTGGGTGATGCTGTCCAAGCATATGCTGTTCACGCGGATCGAACGCGCGAACGACGACTTCCTCGAGGCCTATCGCAATCAGGCCAAGCGGTCGGGCGACCATACCGGCCTGCCCTCGTTCGACCCCGGCGTGGGCGCGGTCCATTCGACGCTGGGCGATCTCTATCAGGTCGGCCGCCGCGAGCTTTCCGAGCGGCTCCAGGAGGGCCGTTCCACCGGCAGCCGCTTCGCAATCCGCGCGCAGTCGATCGCCGCGATCCGTTCCGCGCTCGACGCGGAACAGGTGATCCAGGGCCAGAAGCTGCACGACCGGATGGGGCTGCTGACCAACTCGATCTCGGGCGGTCCGTTCATCGGTCTTGCCGGGACCGTCCTGGGCGTGATGATCACCTTCGCCAGCGTCGCCGCTGCCGGTGAGGTCAACATCAACGCGATCGCCCCGGGTATCGCCGCCGCGCTGCTGGCGACCGTCGCGGGCCTCGTCGTCGCGATCCCGGCGATGTTCGGCTACAACAGCCTGCTCGTCCGGTCGAAGAAGATCACGGCGCGCAACCAGATCTTCGCCGACGAGCTGGAAAAGCGCATCGCCGAAACGTGGCAGGACGTTCCTGCCGCGCAGGCCGCCTGAGCGGGGGTCTGAGCGATGGCGATCCAGATCGGCGACGAGGACAAGCCGTACAACGAGATCAACGTCACGCCGATGATCGACGTGATGCTCGTGCTCCTCATCATCTTCATCCTGCTCACCACCGCGGCGGTGCAGGGCATCAAGGTCGACCTTCCCAGCGCTTCGTCCGCGAAGCCGTTGGAGGCGCAGAAGTCGCGCGTGATCGCGGTGGCCGACGACGGCACCATCTCGATCGACGCGATCCCGGTCTCGCTTTCCGAACTGGAGCGCGAACTGCGAACCTCGATCGCCTCGACACCGGACCTGGCGGTGATCCTGCGCGGCGACCGGGCGGTGCAGTATGACAAGGTGATGCAGGTGCTCGACCTGTGTTCCAAGGTCGGCGTGCCGAGCCTCGGCATGGCCTCCACCCGCCCGCCCGGCGGAGGCAAATGATGACGGCCCTGGCTCTGCCCGGGGGTCCGGGCGGGGGGCGTCGCAAGCGCTCCCCGGTCACGCTGGGCCGCATCGCTCTTGTCGGCGGGATCGCGCTCGCCGGGTTCGTGATCTGGAGCTTGTTCAGCGCCCAGATCGTCACCGAGCGGCCCAACGAGAACAAGACGACGCAGGTGATCTTGCCGCCGCCTCCACCGCCGCCGCCTCCGCCGCCGCAGGAAAAGGAGATCGTACCGCCCGAACCGACGATCGCGCCGCCGCTCGACCAGCCGGTCGAGGCACCGACGCCGCCGACTCCCGATGCGCCGAGCCAGTCCGACCCGGCGCCTGGCGACAACGCGTTGACCGCGCGGGAAGGGGCCGGCCCGTCCAACTACGGCCTTGCGGCCGGGGATGGCGGCGGGATGCGGATCGGCGGCCGACCGGGCGGTAGCGGGGGGGGCAACGCCTTCGCGGCTTACGGCCAGATGGCGGTCGGTGACATCCGCCGCGCCGCCCAGGCCGATCGCGAGCTGAACCGCGGCCGCTACCGCATCGAGGAGATCGAGATCGCGGTCGACGCCAACGGACGGATCAGCCGCGTGCGGGTGCTGCGCGGCGGCGACGAGCGCCGCAACGCACGCATCGCCCAATTGCTGACCGGATTCCAACTGTCACAGCGACCGCCGGCCGGAATGCCCAGCCTGCGCGTCGCCCTGAGTGGGAGCTGAGCGCCCTGCGCTCAAACCCGCCAACACCATTGCTCCAAGGGGAATGATCCCATGTTTCGTGCTCAATTTCGTCACTTGAAGTCTTCGCTGCTCGCCTGCGCGGCCGGCGCTTCGCTCCTCGCCTCGCCGACGCTCGCGCAACAGGTGGATGCCAACAAGCTGCTCGAGATCATGGTCAAGAAGGGCCTGGTCACGCGCGAAGAGGCAGATGCGATGATCGCCGAGGCGACGACCAGCACGTCAGCTCAGCCCGCCCAGCCGCCGGTTCCGGCGGGCGGTGTTTCCGCCGACGGCACCCAGACCATCCCCTATGTGCCGCAGGTAGTGCGCGACCAGATCGTGCAGCAGGTCCGCACCGAAATGACCGCCAAGGCGGAGGCCGAAGGTTGGGCGAAGCCGGGCGAGGTCGCCGAATGGACCAAGCGCATCACCCTGTTCGGGGATATCCGCGCACGCGCCGACGGGATGCTGTTCGGCGAGGGCAATTCGCAGGATCTGGTCAACTGGCGCGCGATCAACGCCGGCGCCGGGCTGCAGGTCAATCAGGGCGCGCCCGGCTTTGTCCGCCCGCCCTATCTGAACACGGTCGAGAATCGCTGGGCGATGCGGCTGCGCGCGCGGCTCGGTATCAAGGTACGGATCGACGATTGGGTGGGGGCGGAGGTTCGTCTTGCTACTGGTAACGACACTGGTCCCGTTTCGACCAACCAGACGCTCGGGCAGAATGGCGAGTTCGGCAAATATGCGCTGTGGCTTGACCGTGCGAACCTGACCCTGACGCCGGTAAACGACGTCAAGGTCAGCATCGGCAGGTTCGGCAACCCCTTCTGGTCGAGCGCGATGCAGTTCGACGAGGACCTGAATTTCGACGGCGTCGCGATCTCCGGCGAAGCGAAATTCGGCGACACCGTGAGCGTATTCGGCACCGCCGGCTTCTTCCCGCTGTTCAACACCGCATTCAACTTCGGATCGAGTGGCGTGGGCACCATCTTCGGTGGTGCCTATCCGAGCCAGGATCGCTATCTGGCGGCCGGGCAGATCGGCCTCGACTTCCGATCGGGCGACCGCTTCCGCGCGCGGATCGCCGGCGGTTACTACCGGTTCGAGAACGTGCAGGGACAGCTCTCGGCGCCGTGCAACTTTGATCAGGACGCCTGCAGCACCGACGCGATGCGGCCGGCGTTCCAGCAGTTCGGCAACACCAACAAGCCGCTGCGACACGTCATCCCCAACCCCGCGGTCGCACCGGGTGCCAGCCCCGAGGTCCAGTATTTCGGGCTTGCCTCCAAGTTCCACGTCGTCGGCGCGCGCGGCGAGATCGAATATGGGCTGAACGATCGTGTCACGGCGCGGGTTACCGGCGATTACATCCAGAATCTGGGGTTCGACCGCGCGAAGATCGCGCCGCTCGCGCTCAACAATTTCGCGCCGGTGATCGGCACGACCGGCGGCAACTATGACGGCGGCGACAAGGGCTGGCAGGCACAGCTCGCCGTCGGCAACCTGAGCGAGGACATCCGCGCCGGCGACTGGAGCCTGCTAGCCGGTTACCGCCATGTCGAATCCGATGCGACGCTCGACGCGATCGCGGACAGCGATTTTGGTCTTGGCGGCACCAACATGAAGGGCTGGTTCGCGGGCGCCACCTATGGCTTCGCGAAGAACACCGCGTTGAGCGTGCGTTGGCTCTCGGCCGACGAGATCGCCGGGCCGCCGCTCTCGGTCGATCACCTGATGATCGATCTGACTACGCGGTTCTGATCGCCATGGCGCCGCTCGCTCATTCCAGCGCAGGGCAGGGGGACGGCAGCTCCCCCGGCTCGCGGCCCGTACCGGCGGCCCTTTGTGCCGGTGCGCGCGGCCGGACGGACCCGCCTCGAGCCCCTTCGGGGCGGGTCCGGACGGCCGGAGCGGCGCTCATGATGCTGGGCCTTGCAGCGCTCCCGCTACCGGCGGGGGCAACGCAGCGCGAGGTGCCGGAGCCGGAAGCGTCGCCGCCGTCGCCGCCGGTAGCGCCCTGTGTCATCGTCGAGGTCGGCGGCACGCGATCGGGCGATCTGGAATGCGCCGCGCGGCAAGCGGCGCGGGCGGCAAAGATCGCCCGTGCGCAGGCCGACGCGATCCGCACCCTTTCAGCCGTTCGCGCCGGTTCGCCGGACATACGCGTCGGCGTGACCAGCCTGTCGGGCACGCGGCTGCGCATGGGAAGCAACCTCGGCGTTTCGGCGCGGCCGGCGCGTCCGGCCGCAGCTCCGGTCACTCCGATGGGCCGCCAGCCATGATTCCATCCTTCGCGATGCGCAGTGCCGATCGCCTGCCGCGTCCTGTTCCTTCTGCTTTCGACGCCACCGCTTGCCGGCCGGCGCGCACCCTGGAGTCCGCACGATGATCCGCACCGACCGCTCGTTCCGCAACCGTCTGCTCCTTGGCGCCTCGCTCGGCAGCCTGGTGCTGGCCGGTACCTCGCTCGCCCAGAATTTCGGCGGCCGCGGCACGACCGCAAACCCGGCGACCGCAGCCGCGCAGGCAGCGCAGAACGCCGCGAGCCGCGACGCCGCGGCGCGCGCGGCGGCGCAGCGCACCCGCGCGACGCTGGAGAATGCGACACGGGTTCGCGCTCAGATGGATGCTGCACAGGCGGCGGCGCGCGCGGCCGCCCTTGCGGCGCAGTCCGCGGTGCCCAACGGCCTTGGCGATGGCGGGCTCAAGGTCGCCAACGGCATTGCGCTCGATCCCAAGCTGTGGGTCGGCGCCGAAGGCCCGGTGCAAAGCCAGGGCTCCAACGGGCGGACCGCGGTGAGCGTCAACCAGACGCAGGACAAGGCGATCCTAAACTGGGATTCGTTCAATGTCGGGCGCGAGACCGACCTGACGTTCAACCATCACGGCAACAGCAACTGGGTGACGCTCAACCGCGTCGTCGGCAACAGCGCCGATCCGTCGCAGATCCTGGGCACGATCAAGGCCGACGGTTCGGTCTATGTCCTCAACCAGAATGGGGTGATCTTCGGCGGCGCGAGCCAGGTCAACGCGCGCAACATCGTCGCCGCGGCCGCGACGATGACCGACCAGCATTTCCGCGACTATGGCATCTATGCCCGCATCACCCAGAACTCGCCTTCCGCGCCGCCCAGCGCGGTGGTCGAGAGCTTCACCGCGGCCAAGGGTGAAGTGAAGGTCGAGGCAGGCGCGCGGATCGTCACGACCGCACCCAAATCCGTGGTCGAGGGGGGCGGCTTCGTCATGCTGCTGGGCAGCAAGGTCGAGAATGCCGGATCGATTCGTACCGATCGCGGCCAGACCCTGCTCGCGGCGGGCGACAGCTTCCTGATCCGGCCGGGCTACGGCACCGACGCCAACCAGCGATCGACCACGCGCGGCAACGAGGTGCAGGTCACGGTCGGCGCCGACAGCACCGCCGGCCGTGCGATCAACAGCGGCGTGATCGAAGCGCGGCAGGGCGATATCACGATCGCGGGCGAGCATGTCGTGCAGGGCGGCGTCGCAGTGGCGACGACCAACGTCCATGCCCGCGGCACGGTCCACCTGTTGACCAACGTCGCGAGCAACAAGAGCGACACCAGCGTCACGCTGACCGGGAACAGCCTGACGCTGATCCTGCCCGAACTCGACAGCAAGGATACCGCCACCAACGCGCAGCGCGACGCGCTCGCCAACCCGCCGCAGACGACGTTGAGCTGGAACCTCAACAATCAGGGCGACGGCAATCTCGGCCTGACGATGGCCGACCGCCTCGACCGTTCGCGCGTCGAGATCATGACCGGCGGCACCGCCAGCTTCGAGGCGGGGTCGCAGACGATCGCGCAAGGCGGGCAGATCGCGGTGATGGCGCGGACCAAGGCGTTCGTCGGCGAAGGCGCGGTGCTCGACGTGTCGGGCGTGCGCGGCGTGGCGATGGACATGGAGTCCAACACGCTCAAGGTGAATGTCCAGCCCTATGAGATGCGCGATTCCGCGGCCAACCGCGAGGTCGAGGGGCTCAAGCATAATGACGTGTGGATCGATATCCGCGACCTGATCCTGCTTCCGAGCGGCACCGGCGGGCACAATGGCGATCGCTATTACACGCCGGGTGGCCTGCTCGAGGTCGGCGGGCATCTGAGCAACGTCGCGCATTCGATCGGCGAATGGGCGTCGGTTGGCGGGAGCATCGCGTTCCAGAGCGGCGTCGGCGCGACCAATGTCCGCCCGCCCGACAGCGGCCAGCTGGTGATCCAGAAGGGCGCGATCCTCGACATTTCGGGCGGCAGCCTCGACTATGCGGCCGGCACCGTCCGCTCGACCCTGTTCATGGGCTCGGACGGCAAGCTCTATGCCTCGGGCCAGGCCCCGGCCGGGGTCAAGATGATGTCGATCGGCGCTGCGTTCATGCGCCGTCACGAACGCTGGGGCGAAGGCTATACCGAGCTCTTCACGACGCCGTTCTCGCGCACCCAGACGGCGCGATGGGAGGATGGCTATACCGTCGGCCGCGACGCCGGTACGATCTCGCTGTCGATGCCGACGGTATTGATGGAGGGGACGATCCGCGCCGATGTGGTCGTGGGCGACCGCCAGACGCAGATCCGCCCCGACCTGCCGATCGCCGTCGATCCGCAGGGCACGCTCAACGGCACCAACGCGAACCGGATCGACGGGTACAAGCTGCCGCAGAACGTGACCCCGCTGGCCGGCGGTCTCTATGTCGGCAACCGGCTCGAGGCACACGTGCCCAATTCCGGCTTCCAGCCGTTCAGCTCGAACGTGACGATCAGCAACGGCACCGATGTCACGTCGGGGATGAATGCCGGTACCGCGCTGACCCCCGATCTGGTCAACAACGTCCAGCTTTCGGCCGAATCGATCAATCAGGCGGGCCTCGGCGCGCTGCGGGTCAGCGGCAAGAGCCTGCTGATCGATGCGGACCTGGCCGTCGCCCATGGCGGCAGCATCGCATTGCGCGCCGAGAATACCAAGATCGCGGGCGACCTTACCGCGCGCAGCGGCACCATCTCGATCGAGGGCGTGATCGCCAATTGCAGCACCGTCTGCGACATCATCCCGACCCCGATCGATGTGGCGCAGGGCGTGAAGATCGATGCCACCGGCCTTTGGGTCAACCTCAAGGCCGGCGGGGATCGCCGGGACCTGGCGTTCATCAAGGGCGGCGACGTCTTCATCAGCAGCAGCCAAGGATCGGCGCGTCTGGGCAAGAACAGCCTGATCGACGTGTCCGCGGGCGGGGCCATCCTCGAGCAGGGCGAGACCCTGGGCGCGCGCGGTGGCGACGTCGTGATCTCGGCGAGCAACACGCCGCGGCCGATCGCCAACGAACTGGTCCTCGACGGCGAGATCCGCTCCTACGGCTCGGGCGATTTTGCGGGCGGCACGCTGATCATCAACAATGGTGGGCGGCCGGTGACGATCGGCGCGCAGGTATTCGCGGGCGGAAACCTGCTGGTCGCCGGACAGCCGTTGCCGATGGACATGCAGCTCAGCGAGGATCTGCTGCTCAAGGCGGGGATGAGCCTGCCGTTCGAATATTCCTATCAGGTCACCAAGCTGCTGACCGGCGACATCGCGGACGACAGCCTGTTCCTCGATTTCACCGATAGGACGCTGCTCGCCGACTGGGTCGTTCCCGACACCGGCGAGGCCTATGACGCCGATTTCAACTGGTACGGGCCCGGGCAGACGCTGCCCGCGGGGACCTATCTCGCGCTGGCCTATATGTCGGTCGCCAAGGGGCAGGCGATTCCTGATCTGAGCGCGATCTATGGCGGGAACGAGGTTCCGCTTCCGACACCGATCACCCGTTTCATCCCCGCGGGTACCCCGCTCGCCAACGACCTGACGCTCGCGGCGGGGACCACGCTCAAGCGTGGCTGGACCTTCGAGGCCGATCTCAAGGTCGCGACACCGCTGCACCTCGAAGCGGATTTCTTCCAGAAGGGCTTCACTAACTACACCGTTCGCGCCGGCGGCGATTTGTGGGTGGGCGACAATACCAAGCTCGACGTGATGGCGCCGGTGCGCCGGATCACCGGCGACAGCCACAAGGTGGCGAGCGGCGCCGCGCTCGACGACGCGATGGAGCTGTGGACCGCGCCGATGATGCGTGAGGATGCGGCGAACGGCCGCTTCATCCAGCGCCAGGGCGCGAGCCTGACTCTGGCAGCATCGGGCCTGGGCGATGGCGATGGGCGCGACGGCTATGGCAACCGGCTAACCGATCGCCAGCTGTTCGGCCAGCTCCGCGTGGGCAAGGGCGCGGTGCTGCGCGTCGATGACGGCCAGTCGATCAAGCTGACAGCGGCCGAATCGATCCTGTTCCAGGGCAAGGCCGAGGCGCGCGGCGGCAGCGTCGAGCTCACCTCGACTCTGTTCGAGAATATGAGCCGCGACGTTCCGTCCAACACGCCGATCCGCTACGATCCGACGCGCGCGCTGTGGATCGATTCCGGCGCGATGATCGACGTTTCGGGCCGGGCCTTCACCGCGGTCGATGCACGGGGGCTGCGCTATGCCAGCGTCTCGGCGGGCGGATCGATCCATATCGGCGGCGAGCCCCAGCAGCCCTTCGGCTCGACGCTGACTACCCCGCGCCAGATGACCGCCGCCTATGTCGTGGTGCGCGAGGGGGCGGTGCTCGACGCCTCGGGCGCGAGTGCGGAGATCGACTATCTGAGCTCGGGCCTGCCGGCGCAGCGCAACGGCCTGCTGCTCGCGACCGATGGCGGCAGGCTGGCGTTCGACTCGCAGTTCGGCATCTTCCTCGACGGAGACCTGCGCGCCAGGGCGGGCGGCGCGGGCGCGCTGGGTGGCGAGCTGTCGATCCGGCTGACGACCCCGCTGGTGTCCGACCGCGGCATTGGCACCGGCCGCGAAGTACCCGATTTCATGCGCCAGCTGCGCAAGGTGATCGTCGATACGAGCTACTCGCCGGTCCTGTCCGACGCGATCGAGTTCGGCGGCTGCGTCACCGGGTGCTGGACGCCGGGGCAGACCGTCGCTCAGGCTAACGCCGCGAACGAGGGGGTCGCCGATCTGGTCGGCCAGGCGCGGATCGGCGCCGATCGCGTCAAGGCGGGGGGCTTCGACAGCCTGTCGCTGGCGAGCGACGACGTCGTGCTGTTCAACGGCGACGTCTCGCTGAACCTCGGCCGCAACCTGACGCTGTTCGGATCGATCGCGAACCTCGATCCCGACGGCCATATCAAGCTGTCGGCCGCCTATGTGAACTTCGCGGGCGGCGGGACGATGTGGGGGAATACCCTCGTCGCGCAGAATCAAGGCCAGCTCGCGCTGCAGACCCGACCCGTGGCCGGCAATGGCAGCGTCACCATCACCGGCGGCCTGATCGACATGGCGGGCATCCGTTTCGGCGTGAACGGCTCGATCGGGCTGATCGGCGGCGGGCAGCGCGACTATGATTATGCGGCGTCGAAGGACATCAGCATCGTCAGCCGCAGCGACATCCGCCTGACCGGCGGCGAGGTGCGGTCGATGAGCAACATCTCGCTCACCGCCGCGCAGATCTATCCGACGACGGGGGCCGTCGCGGCAATCTATGCCGGCGTCTATTCCTACCGCCTGCCCGGCAACACCGCGATCTACAACACGATGATGCAGGGCGGCACGGTCAGCTTCCACACGCTGGCCGGAAGCAAGCCCGCGGCCCCGCTGTCGGTCTATGGCCAGCTCACCGTCGGTGCGGATATCATCAACCAGGGTGGCGTGCTGGTCGCGCCGCTAGGCTCGATCACGCTGGGCGTCGGCGGCGATGACTATGTGCCGGGCCCCGAGATGGCGATGCCGGGGCAGATCGGCTGGTCGGGGCAGTATGTCACGACCAGCGAAGTCAACCTGCTTCCGGGCAGCCTCACCTCGGTCAGCGGCGCCGGGCTCACTATCCCCTATGGCGGCACGACCGACGGCCTCAGCTGGATGCTGAATGGGGTCAAGCTCGGCGATACGACCGCCCGGCAGGGCGTGACCGTGGTCGGCTCGCTCCGGGCCGATGCGGGCGCGGTGCTCGATCTGTCGGGTGGCGGCATACCGACCGGCGCCGGCTTCACGCCGGGCCGCGGTGGATCGGTCGACATCCTCAAGACCGCACTCGCCAACGTGAACCCCGCCTATGCCGGGTTCAGCCACGCCGACAACAAGGTCTATGCGATCGTCCCCGACTATCAGGGATCGGCTGCGCCGCGCGCGATCGACGGCCATGCGCAGCCCGAATTCGGGCAGCAGATCATCGTGCCGGAGGGCGTGCCTGGGCTGAAGGCTGGCACCTATATGCTGCTGCCCGCCGAGTTCGCGCTGATGAAGGGCGCGTACCGCGTCGAGATGGGGCGGGCGACGGCGCCCGGTGCCGGGCAGCTCAGCAAGCTCCCCGACGGATCGCTTGCGCTGGGTGTCCATACCGGCGTCGCCAACCTTGCCACCCGTTCGGCGCAGGCGGTCGACATCATCCTGACCCCGGCGGATGTGGTGCGCACCCATTCGCAATATGTCGAGACGAGCTTCGAGAAGTTCCTGACCGACCTGCCCGATCGTGCGCTGTTCAACCGCCCGCCGCCGGTGCTGCCGCGTGACGGCAAGCAGTTCACGCTGGCGCTGCCCGCGGTTGCGGATATCGGCGACCGCCCGCTCTTCTCGTTCAAGGGCACCGGCAAGTTCGCCGCGGCCGAAGGCGGGATCGGCGGGTCGCTGTCGGTGACCCCGGGCAACTACCGCTCGGCCGGTGCGATGCCGCTCGAAATCCTGGCGGACGGCATGACCGCAAGCAAGGGCGCAGCGGGCCTCTACGCATCCGATCTGAACGCGGTTGGCGCCACCCTGATGATCATCGGCGGCGAGGTCCAGCGTCAGGTCTATGGCAACTCGACGATCACGGCCCAGCTGAGGATCCGCGCGGGCAGCGACCTCTACGCGCATACCGGTTTCAACGGGATCACGGTGCGCGAAGGCGCGACGCTGTCGGGCGCGCAGATCATGCTGGTCTCCGACGGCCGTTCGGACATCACCGTCGAAGCGGGTGCGACGCTCTCCACGATCGGCAAGGGCAAGCCCGCGTTCGACATGGCGAGCGGCTACCAGATCGTCAGCAACCAGGTGGCAATGCTCGCAGTCTCCAACGGCCTGCTGGAGCTTCAGGCGCCGTCGGGCGCCGGCACCACCGGCGTGATCACCGTCGAAGACGGCGCAGCGCTCTATTCGGAAGGCACGCTTGCGTTCGCGAGCATCGGCCAGGTCAGCCTGGGCGAGCAGGTGCGCTATGGTGCGCGCTATCTCTCGCTATCGACCGGCAGCGTGAACATCGGCACCAGCCAGTCGCTCGCTGCGGCGGGCGAGGCCGGCATCCTGCCCAGCGGCATCCTGCTCAACCAGAGCGTACTCGAACGGTTGATGCGCGGCGACGGCAGCACCGGCGCGCCCGCGCTGGAGCGGCTGATCCTCACCGCGAATGACTCGGTCAACTTCTACGGCACCGTGAATCTCGATACGCGCGGCAGCACGGGGACTTCGGCGCTTCAGCTCGTGCTCAACACGCCGGCGCTCTACGGCCATGGCAGTGCGAACGACACCGCGACGGTCAGCGCCGCGACCCTGGTGTGGAACGGCATCTACGGGACGAGCGGCCCAAGCTGGTCGCCGGTCGTCGTCGAAGCCAATCCGGGCGCGCCGATTGCGGGCGGGCCGGGCACCGGCCACGGCACGCTCAACCTCGTCGCCGACCGGATCGTGCTCGGCTATCAGGACAAGCTTTCGGGCATTTCTTCGCTCAACATGAACCGGCTCGCGCTCGGCTTCTCGACGGTCAATCTCACCGCATCGCAACGGATCGAGACCAATGATCGCGGGACGATCTCGGTCTATGAATCGCAGGCAGTCTCCGGCAAGCCCGGTATCGGCGGCGCGCTCAACATCACCACGCCGTTGTTGACCGGCAAGGGCGGGTCGAATGTCGGCTTCGTCGCGGGCGGGGCGATCAAGCTTGCCGCGCCGCAGGGCTGGACGGCCCCGGCCAAGCGGCCCGAGGTTCCGATGGGCGGGGAGATCGGCTTCACCGGCAGCACGGTCGCGGTCGACACGCTTGTGGCGCTGCCGAGCGGCCGCCTCAAGCTGACCGCGCGCGCCGGCGACGTGACGCTGGGTGATCGCGCCAGGATCGACATGGCGGGGATGGCGTCGAAATTCTTCGACGAGACCCGCTACAGCTGGGGCGGCGACGTCGAGCTGGAAAGTGCGACCGGCGATGTGCTGGTGGCGAAGGGCGCGGTGATCGACCTCAGCGCCGACTATAATCATGCCGGATTGCTCAAGGTTACCGCGCTCAACGGTACGGCAGCGCTCGACGGCACGATCCAGGGCGAGGCGCGCAATGGCGGGCAGGGACCGAACCCCGAGCTGCGTGCCGGCGGCGTCGACATCCGTGCCGGCCAGATCGCCGGGTTCGCGGCGCTAAATGCGCGGCTGAACGAGGGCGGAGTCACCCATTCGCGCAGCTTCCTGACCCGGACCGGCGACCTCGTGATTGGCGACGAGGTGAAGGCGCGCAATGTGAGCATCACCGCCGACGGCGGCAGCCTGACCGTCACCGGCCGTATCGATGCGAGCGGCGCCAAGCCGGGGTCGATCCGCCTGTCGGCGAAGAACGACCTCACCCTGACCGGCAGCGCGGTGCTCGACGCGCGCGGCACGGTGCTGCAGGTCGATGCCTATGGCGCGCCGGTCGAGGCATCGAACCGCGCGACGGTCGAGCTGACCAGCGCCGGGGGCACGCTGGCGCTCCAGCAGGGGGCGACCATCGACCTCGCTTCGCCCGACGGTGTCCGCCGCGGGCGGATCGAGCTCAACGCGCGCCGCATCGGCGGCGACGACGTCGCGATCGCCGCGGCAGGAGCGCTCAACATCCGCGGCGCCGCCAGCCTTTCGGTCAACGCCTTCCGAAGCTATCAGCCCGCGGGCGGGATCATCGATCAGGCGCTGCTCGACGGCATCCATCAGGACAGCGACGCGTTCATCAACGCCGCGATCGGCAATGGTGCGCTGCTCGGCCGGATCGCGGGGCTGCGCGCGCTGGGCGATGTCTTCCATCTGCGCCCCGGCGTCGAGCTGGTCAGCGCACCCGGCGGCGATCTGCGCGTATCCGGGGACCTCAACCTTGCCGGGCACCGCTACGCCAGCCTCAATGCCAAGACCCAGCGGGCGGCCAACTATGCCGACCCGTTCGGCGACGGCTATGGCTCGGGCGAGGCCGGTGCGCTGCTGATCCGCGCGGCGGGCGATCTCGACATCAACGGATCGATCACCGACGGCTTCGGCATGCCCGCGCGCACCCCGGACGACAATGGCTGGGTGCTCTACCCGGGCAGCCAGGGCGCGACCGAAGCCTGGGTTCAGGACTATCGCCTGCCGACGGTCGCGACGCTGGGTAACGGAACGCGGTTCCCGGGCGCGGTGGCGCTGGGCTACGATCTGCCGGTCAACGGCTTCACGGCGGAGTCGAACATGTTGCTCGGCGCCGAGACGCGCCTGGCTTCGGCCTTCACCTTCGGCCGTGAATGGGTGGCACGCGCGGACATCAGGCTGCCCGACGGCAGCGTGATCGCGCGCGGCGCGATCATCGCCGCCGATACCCAATTGCCCGCCGGTACGGTTCTGGGTGAGGGCAGCGCGATGCCCGGGGCGGTCAGCCTGCGCGCAATGACCTGGCCCAAGGGGGTCAAGCTGCCCGCGTCGGTCACCCTGTCGTCGATGATCACGCTTGCCGCGGGCGACGTCATTCCGCGCGACGTGACCTTGCTGTCGTCCGCGGTCACCGGGCTGCTCGCCGCGCCGGTCACGCTGCCGTCCGCGATGGAGCTGCTCGGCAGCGCCACGGGCACCGCGACCATATTCCCGGGCGGGCCGAACTCGAGCTTCGTCCTCGGTTTCGGCATCGTCGTGCGGCACGGCACGCAGATCCGCCGGGGCGTGGCGATCCCGTTCGGCTTCGAGACCACCACTCAGGTTCCGCAGACCGGATGGACCGCCACCGCGCCGATCTGGGCTAGCAAGGCCGAGTTCGAAGCCGGTGCTGCGCCGATCATCCAGACTGGCGCGGTCGTGACCGCGCGCCTGCCGCAGGGAAGCTGGTTCGGCGCCGGTTCGACGATGCCGGCCAACTATTGGGTCACGACGACCAAGGTGCCCGCGGGCACCCCGCTCAACGTGTTCAACGTCGCGAACGTCTATCTCGCCCAGCCGCTCACCTTGCCCGCAGGCACGGTGCTGGGCGCCGGGGTCGACGTCCAGATCGCCGGAACGCCGCGCGAGCAGATGCGGCCGGTGCAGGCCGACGGCACGCAGGGCCGCATCTGGGCAACCGCGCCGATGCTCAAACAGGGTTCGGAATCCTGGTCGATGCGCTTCGTCGCGGGCGCGGATATCGGGTCTGCGGACGGCCGCGCGCTGCGTGCCGCCACCGACCTTGCCACATCGGGCCAGACGGGCGACCTCAACCTGTCGGATCGCCACTATCTCAACCCGCGGCTGACCACGGCGGACGGCTTCACCCCCGACTGGCTGACCCGGATGCGCGCGGTGCAGGCGTTCAGCGTCGTGCGCACCGGCACCGGTTCGCTCGATCTGCTCGCGGGCGGCTCCTACCGGCAATATTCGCTGTTCGGCGTCTATACCGCGGGCACCCCGTCGGACATGATCGGCGGCACAACGCCGGACGGCTACAATGTCTACGACCAGCCGCGCGCGATCCTGTCGGGCGGGCAGGGTCTCGCCAACCCGTGGATCGGCGCCGGGTTCGACGGCTATGCCGACAGCATCCGCGACTATCGGGCCTGGTATCCCGAGCATGGCGGCGACCTGACCCTTGCGGTGCAGGGTGAGCTGATCGGCTACCAGACCGGGCGCGATTTCGCCTATCTGCGGCCGGGCAGCGGATCGATCGCCAACTGGCTGTGGCGCCAGGGCAGCTATGGCGTCGCCGAAGGTAGCGGTGCTCAGCTCGGCCAGGATACCCCCACCGCATGGTGGATCCATTTCGGCGGCTACATCCCCAACAATGCGTCGAGCTACAACGACTCGATCATCAGCCATAACGCACCGCTGCTGGTCGGCTTCACGGGGATCGGCACCCTGGGCGGCGGCAATCTGACCGTTTCGGCGGGCGGCGATGCCGGTACGCTGACCGATTTCAGCACGCCGCTCGGCGACACCGCAAGCGGCGGCTCGTTGCGGGCGCGGGTGGCGAGCACGGGGCTCGACTTCGCGGTCGCGGGGACGGGCCGGGTGACGGAGGTGACCCGCGTCGCGGGTTTCGTCACCGGCGGCGAAGTCGTGCAGACCGGCGGCGGCGACATGACGATCCGCATCGGCGGCGCGCTCAATCCGATGACCCCGGGGCAGATCTCCGACACCGACTTGGGCGGCACGCTGACCAATTTGCGCGGCGATATCGACGTCACCGCGCGCTCGATCGGCTGGATCACACTTGCCCCGGGCGACACGAAGGTTACCCTCGCCACGCGCGGTAAGCTCATCTTGTCGGGCGTCGCCGACCCCGGCTCGGTCGTCCAGATGACCGAGGCGGGTACCAGCCTGGGCATGATCGATGCCGCCGGCGTCTGGTCGCGGACCGACGGGCTGTTCGCGCGCAGCAGCTTCACGCTGTGGCAGGACGATACTGCGATCCACCTCTATTCGGCCGGTGGGACAATCACGCCGGTGACGCTGGCGACGTCGAACGCGGCGCGGCGCGACCTGCGCTACTGGTATCCGGCGATCCTCACCGCCACCGCACCGGGCGGCAATATCGACTGGAGCGGCGCCTTTTGCGGCAATGACTGCAACACGGGCATCCCGGCGCTGGTCCTCTCGCCCTCGCCCAAGGGGCAGGTCGAGTTCCTTGCGGGCCACACCATCACCGGCATGGCGCAGTTCTCGCAGGAAGGAGTCGGCGACTATGTGACGAGCATGCCGGTCGCGATGTCCGGCATGTCGAACAGCCGGGACCTGCTGCCCAACATCTTCCGCCCGGTCTGGGGCGGCATGGCGCAGCGGACCCCGGACGCTCCGGTTCCGACGGTCACCGGCAACGGCTCGGTCGGCAGCGCCGTCGCGTTCCAGTCCGAAACCGCGAGCGGCCGCCTGATCGAAGGCCGCAAGAAGCCGGCGCTGTTCTATGCGGTCGAAGGCGACGTGCGCGAATTCTCGTTCGGCATGACCAACTGGAGCCTGCTGAGCCCGATCTATATCAGCTCGGGATCGGCGACGATCCGCGCCGGCCGCGACATCGTCAATCTGGGTTCGCCGCTGGCGCTCGGGTGCGGGATTTCGGGTCCGGTGGACTGCCGCGGCGTGGGGCAGATCTATGGCGGCCCGTTCCTTACCTCCGGTCTGGTGGTCCATAACGATCCGCGCGACATCACCCTGATTTCGGCCGGGCGCGACGTGGTCTTCGCCAACATGACGGTCGCCGGGCCCGGCAACCTGATCGTCGAGGCCGGGCGCCACGTCTATCAGGGCGACAATGGCCGGTTGAGCAGCATGGGGCCGTTGTTCGGCCTGACCCCGGAAACCCGAAATGGCGGCGCGGCGATCACCGTGCTGACCGGGGTGGGCGCGGGCGGTCCGAACTATGACGCGTTCGCCAAACTCTACCTAGACCCGGCCAATCGCGCGAACGCCGAATATCCACTCGCGCACCCGGAGAATGAGGGCAAGGTCGCCAAGACCTATGACGCGGAACTGCGCCAGTGGCTCAAGGCCCGGTTCGGCTATGAGGCGGCCGACGCGAAGGGTGCGCTCGACTATTTCAACAGCGAGCTGACCGATGTCGAACGCGGCATCTTCGTCCGCCAGGTTTATTATGACGAGCTGAAGGCGGGCGGGCGCGAGTATAACGATGCCGAGGGCCCGCGCTTCGCGAGCTATCTGCGCGGCCGCAATGCGATCGCGGTGCTGTTCCCGGAGAAGGATGCCAGCGGCAAGGCGATCTCCTATGCCGGCGACCTCACCATGTTCGGCGGGTCGGGCGTGCGGACGCTGTTCGGCGGCAATGTCGAATTGCTCGTCGCGGGCGGTCAGACGCTGGTCGGCGTGGGCAGCATCGCGCCGCCCTCGACGGCGGGCGTGCTCAGCATGGGCTCGGGCGATATCGACATCTATTCGCGCCGGTCGGTGCTGCTCGGCCAGAGCCGTGTATTCACCACCTTTGGCGGCGATCTGCTGATCTGGTCGGCTGAGGGCGACATCAACGCCGGCCGCGGATCGAAGAGCACCGCGGTGTTCCAGCCGCCGCGGCGCATCTACGACCGCTACGGCATCGTTACGCTCTCGCCGCCGACGCAGAACACCGGCGCGGGCATCGCCACGCTGGCGCCGATCCCGGAGATTCCGGCGGGCGACGTCGATCTGATCGCGCCGGTCGGCGTGATCGATGCGGGCGAGGCGGGCATCCGTGTGTCGGGCAACGTTAACCTAGCCGCGCTTCAGGTGCTCAACGCCGCGAACATCAAGGTCGAGGGCGAGGCGCGCGGCATCCCGTTGCCACCGGTGGTCAACACCAGCGCGCTGACCGCCGCTTCGTCGGCCAGCAGCGCGGTGGTCGCCGAAGCGGTCAAGGCCGCAGAGCGCGCCCGGCCGCCGGCACGCGCCGACCTGCCGGTGATCGTCACCGTCCGCCTGCTCGGCTTCGGTGCCGAGCCCTGAGACGCGAATCCACTGGAGAATTGAACACCATGTCCGAAGATCAGACCCCCGCCGAAGCGGCGGGGCCGGTGCCCTTGTTCTACACGGCGCCCGAGCCGCTTTCCGCCGTCGCGCACGGGGCGTGGCGGCTGGGCGAGGGGGACTTCGCCTTTGCGGCAGAGACCCCGTTCGTCCCGGTCGTCACCGGCGAGATCGCGCAAGCGATGCACAGCTATCCGATCGTCTTCTCCGCCGGCGACGCGCACCCGATCGCCGTGATGGGCGTCGAGCGCGAGAATCTGTTCGTCACCGGCGGCGCGTGGGCGGCCGATGCCTATGTTCCCGCCTATGTCCGGCGCTATCCGTTCGGCTTCATCCCCACGATCAACCCCGAAGGGTTCGCGCTGGCGATCGACGTCGCCGCCGGGCGGGTGCGCAAGGATGGCGGCGAGGGCGTCGCGCTGTTCGATGGTGCCGAGCCTTCGGAGCTGACCCGGCAGGCGCTCGCCTTTTGCGATGCGTTCCAGGCTCAGGCGGCGGCGACGCGTGCCTTTGCCGATGCGCTGGTTGCGGCCGAACTGCTGGTCGATCGGCGTGCCGACGTGCAATTGCCCGATGGCCGCGCATTGGGGCTCGACGGCTTCCGGATCGCCGACATCGAGAAGCTCTCGCAGCTGCCGGACGAAATGGTTATCGAATGGCATCGCAACGGGTGGCTCGCGCTTGTCCATTATCACCTCGCCTCGCTCGACCGGTTTCCGGCGCTGCTGGCGCGGCGTGCGGGACGCCCGGCTGTCGTGGAAACGTCACAAGCGCGGGGTGAGGGCCACACCACGCATTCGGAAGAAGGTTGAATTCATGATCCTGCGTTCTCTCATCGCTCTCCCTCTCAGTGCTGCCCTGGTCGCTCCTGCGCTCGCGCAGACCGCGGCCCCGGCACCGCAGCAGCCGCTCGGCGGGCCGCTGGTTCCCGGCGTCTGTCTGCTCTCGCGCGAGGCGATCTATGCCAATGCCGCCGTGGGCAAGGCCGCGACGGTGCGTCTGCAGGAACTCGCTCGCGTGGCGCAGACTGCAATCAACGACGAACGCACCCCGCTCGAGGCGGAAGCCAAGGCGCTGGAAGGCCAGCCCGACAACCCGCAGAACAAGCAGCGCCGCACAGCGCTTGCGGCGCGCTGGCAGGCGCTGCAGGGCAAGGCTGCGCATGACAGCCGCGAGATCGAGGCGACGCGCGTCAAGGTGCTCGCGCAGATCGCCAGCGATGCCCAGCCGGTGATCGCTCAGGTCTATGGCCAGAAGAAGTGCGGGCTGCTGTTCGACCGCAACGTCGCGCTTGGCGGCAATTTCGGCAACGATCTGACAGCCGATGTCGTGAAGGCGCTCGACGCCAAGGTGCAGACGATCACCTTCGAGCGCGAGCGGCTGCCGCAGGCGGCCGCACCCGCTGCTCCAGCCGCGCGCTGAGCCGATGAAACAGGAAACCCGCCGCGTGCTGGCCGCGCGTGTCGCCAGCATCGCGGCGGGTTTCGCCGCGATGCTGGGTGGGGCGAATGCGCAGAGCATCGCCCCATCGGCAGCGCCGGTTGAATGGGTTCGCTATGCCGAGGCTTCGACCCACACGGTTTCCGGCTGGCTCCAGGAGGATGGCGAGAAACCGGCGCGGCTACGGGCCTATTTCAACCAGCGGCGGGCGGTGGACGGCGCGCCGGCCGAAATCGAGATCAGCCTGTGGCTGAAGCCCGACGGCAGCGTCGAGCGCTTGCGCTTTGCGCCGCTTGCTGACGCTCAGGCCAATGCAGACCTGCATGACGCGCTGATCGGCCGCAACCTTGGCTCACCGCCCAAGGCGATGCTGTTGCCGATGCGTATTGCAGTGAAGATCGAGCCTGGGGTGGAGGCTGGCGCGACGGCCGAGTGAGCCGGGCGACGCCGGATCAGAGGGCGGAGTCCGCTTCGGGCGCTTCCATCTCCACCAGCATCTGGCCGAAGGCGCTTGCCGCCGGGGACGTCGCGCCGCCGGTGCGGATCAGCACGAAGTCCGCGCTGGGCAGCGCGGGAAGGCCATAGTCGCCGTCGAGCAGGCGCAGGCCGGGCTCGACGTCGCTGCGCATCAGCACCGCGACCGCGAGACCCGACCGTACCGCCGCGCGAAGACCCTGTTCGCTGGGCGAGGTAAAGGCGATGTGCCAGTCGATCGGCGTCGCCTCCAGCGCGGCCACCCCCACCAGCCGGTTGATGCAATTTGGCGGGTGGAAGGCGAGCGGGAGCGATGCGCCGGCGGGCAGCAGGAAATTGTCCGCTGCGACCCAGGCGAACTCCGCGCGCCGCAACGGAACGCCGCCATTCTCGCCCCCGGCGGTCGAGAGCACGACGGCAAGATCGAGATCTCCGGCCGCGATCATGGTGCTGAGATCGAGATAGGTGCTGACATGCACATCGAGCCGTACCGCCGGAAAGGCGCGTGAGAACCGGCAGAGCAGCGCGGGCAGCCGCTCGCCCATGAACGCTTCGGGAGCCCCGAACCGCACGACGCCCGTCACCGGGGAAGGGCGGAAGCGCTGTGCAAGCGCGTCGAGCCCGGCGAGGATCTGCCGGGCGTGCAGCAGGAAGTCCTCGCCATCGTCGGTCAGGATCAGGCGGCGCGTCGTGCGGCGGATCAGCGCCCTGCCGACCTGTTCCTCAAGCCGCCGGATTTGATGGCTGACTGCCGGCTGGGTGAGGTTGAGCCGCCGCGCGGCACGGGTGAACCCGCCTGTTTCGCTGACCGCCACGAAGGCGCGCAGAAGTACGGGGTCGAGGTCCATGGCATCAGATTAATTATCGATGATAATGAATACCAGAAAATAAAATCATTTCCGTCATCGTTGTCCCTTTCCCAGATAGCGCACCACCCGGGCAGACGCGCCCGCACATGCGAAAGGTGCCACCCATGTCCCGCCATCCAGCCAGCAAGAACATGCTGGCCCTGCTTGCAACCTGCCTCGGCGCGCTGATGTTCGGGCTGGAGATCACCAGCGTGCCGGTGATCCTGCCCAATCTGGAACGGGCCCTTCATGGCGACTTTCAGGGCCTTCAATGGGTCATGAACGCCTATACGCTCGCCTGCACCACGGTGCTGATGGCGACCGGAACGCTTGCGGACCGCTTCGGCCGCAAGCGTGTCTTCATGATCAGTGTCGCGGCCTTTGGCGCCACCTCCGTGCTTTGCGGCCTTGCTGATAGTATGGCGCTGCTGATCGCCGGGCGGTTCCTTCAGGGGCTGGCGGGCGGGGCGATGCTGATCTGCTCGATCGCGCTCCTCTCGCACCAGTTCCAAGATGCGCGCGACCGCAGCCGCGCCTTCGCGGCCTGGGGGGTGGTGTCGGGCATCGGCCTTGGCTTCGGCCCGCTCGTCGGGAGCGCGATCATTGCGCTGACCGGCTGGGAATGGATCTTTCTCGTCCATGCCCCGATCGCGGTCCTGACGCTGGCCATCGCCGCGAGCGCCATCACCGAATCCCGCGATCCTGAGGCGAAGCGCCTTGACGTCGCCGGGATCGCGACGCTGTCGCTGGCGGTGTTCGGGCTCGTCTATGTCATCACCCAGGGTGCTGCACTGGGTCTGACCGCCTCTGTCGCGATCGCGGCCGCCACAATATTCTGCTTCGTCGTCTTCCTGGTTGCGGAACGGCGGCAGGCGCATCCGATGTTCGACTTCTCCGTGTTCCGGAATCGCAGTTTCTCCGGCGCGATCCTGGGCTGCATCGCGATGAACACCAGCTACTGGCCGTTCATGATCTATCTGCCGATCTACCTTCAGAGCGGTCTTGGATATGATCCGTTCAGCGCCGGATTGTGCCTGCTCGCTTATACGTTGCCAGCGTTGGTGTTTCCGCCTTTGGGGGAGCGCATGTCCCTCCGTTATGGGGCCGGCGTCGTCATCCCGTTGGGTCTCGCCACCATCGGACTTGGCTTCATGGCGATGAAGCTCGGCAGCATGGCGGCGCAACCGGGCTGGCTGACGATGCTCCCGGGCCTGTTGCTGGCCGGGATCGGGATCGGCATCACCAACACGCCGGTGACCAACACCACTACCGCATCCGTATCCCCGAGCCGGGCCGGGATGGCGTCCGGCATCGACATGAGCGCGCGGCTGGTCACATTGGCGGTCAACATCGCGGTGATGGGCATCCTGCTCGTCCATGGAATCGCCGCGGCCTTGCAACGGGCTGCTTCCGGGCCGGTCGCGTTCTCCGAATTGCGGGCGGCTGCAGAGGCCATCGCCGCGGGCAACGGCGAAGCGCTCGCGGCCGATGTGCCCGGTGCTGCGGTCCAGCAGGCCCTGTCCGCCGGCTTCGGTCTCGTCATGACCTATGGAGGTATAGGGGCCTGGATTCTGGCCGGGCTGAGCTTCCTCCTCTTCCGCGCGGGCGCACGCCCGGCCCGGAAGCAATGTGCGGCGTGAATGGCTCCGAAAGCCGTGGCGTCGGCCTGCAGACCACTTGAGGGAAACCCCGGCGAAGCGACGGTTGGCCGCGCTGGCTTCTGCGCTTGCGGGGCAACAGACGGCGTAGGGACCATGGGGGCTTCGCGAAAGGGAGGATGCGAATGGCACTCATGCGGACATTCTCTGATCAGCAAATTGAGTTTGACAATTTTCAAAACAGGACATCAAATGCCTGTGCGGGGCCCTTGGCGTTCAGGCCTTTGGCGGACGTCTGATCGCAATCCGCTGATGCAGTTCGCAGCGCACTGGGGAGGGATGGGGGTTTGCTCCGCTGGACGGCCGGCCTGTCCTGCTCACCCGAACGGCGGCGCCGGCAGACGAGATGCCGTGCGGCGCGGAAAGGAATCGAGGAGTGGAGATGCAAATGGACAGGAGAATTTCCCGGCGCCGGGTTCTTGGCTGCGGTGCTGCGACCCTTGCCACGGCGGCGGGCTTCCCGATGATCAACTTTGGGGAGTATCGACTCCACGCGGCCTCACCCAAGACCTATTCGAAGCGGACGATCGATCTGGTGCGCCGGTCGCTGGTGATCGATATGCTGGCGCCGATCAAGCTCGACTTCCGCCCCGACTATTTCGCGGCGCCGCTGAGCGAGAAGGATGCCGCCGAATTCCGCGCCAGCGGCATCACCGGCTTCCACAACGCCGTCGGTGTCGGCGGAAAGGACGCCCGTGCCAGCGTGCTCGAATGGATGAACGGCTGGCAGGGCTTTGTCGGCCGCAATTCGCACGTCTTCTCGCTGGTCGGCCCTGCCAGCGACCTCGATCGCGCCAAGCGGGAGGGCAAATGCGCGGTGATCATGGGTCTGCAGAACTCGGATCACTTCGACACCGTCGCTGATGTGAAGACCTTCTACCAGCTGGGCCAGCGCTGTTCGCAGCTCACCTATAACAGCCAGAACCGGCTGGGGTCGGGCAGCACCGACCGGGTGGATGGCGGCATCAGCGACTATGGCGCGGCGATCATCAAGGCGATGAACGAGGTCGGCATGCTGGTCGACGTCTCGCACTCGGGCGACAAGACCACGCTCGACGCGATCGACATCTCGACCAAGCCGATCGCGATCACGCACAGCAACTGCCGCGCGCTCAACGATCACCCCCGGCTGAAGCGCGACGAGGCGATCCTGGCGCTGGGCAAGAAGCAGGGTGTGATGGGCATCACCGGCGTGCGCAATTTCGTCAGCGCCAGGGAGCCAACCACGATCGTCGAGATGGTCAATCACATCGACCATGTCGTGAAGCTGATCGGGATCGACCATGTCGGCATCGGATCCGATGCCGATCTCAACGGCTATGACGACATGCCCGCCGATCAGTACAAGATGCTGAAGGGCGGCTACAAGGAAAGCTATGCCTTCCGCGACAAGCTGGACACCGACGGGTTCGACCAGCCGATGAAGATGTACGACCTGACCGAAGAGCTCATCCGCCGCAACTATTCGGACGCCAACATCGCCGCCATTCTCGGCGGCAACTTCCGGCGCCTGCTGGGCGACACCTGGATCTGATCCCAAGCGGGGGAAGGCGGCTCGCCTTCCCCCAAGATGGCGTTCGCGCTGCGCGGTTCAGCGCTTCGCGACCCCGGTGATCGCCTCGCCGGGGAACATCCCTGCCACCAGCTTGCCGTCGCGCACGACGGGCTGGCCGTTGACGAGCACATGGCGGATGCCGGCCGACGCCTGCATCGGCTTCTCGAATGTCGCCACGTCGGCGACGGTGGCGGGATCGAAGATGGTGATGTCCGCGTCGGCGCCCACCTTCACGCGCCCTTTCCGTGCCATTTGCGGCGACACGGCCTCTAGCCGCTGGGCCGGCATCAGCGCCATCTTGCGCAGCGCGGCCATCAGCCCCAGCGTCTTGCGCTCGCGAACATAGCGGCCGAGCACCCGGCCATAGGTGCCGGCGCCGCGCGGATGCTCGCCCGAGGTGACCCACGGCATGCCGTCCGATGCGATCGAGATTTCGGGTTCGGCGATGATCGCATCGACCACGTCTTCCGGGATCATATGGACCACGACGGCGGCGTTGGGCTGCTCTCGGCGATAGCGTTCGAAACTGTCCTTGGTCAGCCGCTCGCCGGTCGCGGGCCATTGCAGATCGCCGAAGCTGATACCCGAACGCTCCTGCCAGCCATCCCGGAAGAATTCCGATCCGATCGATGTGCTGCCCGCGGTGTAGGGATAGGCTTCGGACGTGATGTCGAGCCCGCGCTGGCGCGCGCGCTTCACCATGTCGATCAGGACCGGCGTATCGCGCAGGCCGGTCGAATGGAGGTGGACGATCTGGAGCGGAGCGCCTGTCACCGCGGCATTGGCGATCACTTCCTGTGCCACCGCGATCGGCACGCCGGGGGCAGGATCGAGCGGGCGGCTGCGGACATGGACGAAAACCGGCGCGCGCGTCGCCGCCGCGGCCTTGAAGATGTCGTAGATCTCGCTGCGGCCCGCACCCGGCGTATATTCGATGCCGAGGCCGTAACCCAGTGCGCCGGCCGCGACCTCGCGATCGAGCGCCGCAACGATAGCGCGCTGCTGCTCGGGTGTCGCAGGTGCGGTATAGGCGCGGCGGTCGCGCGACCCGGCGTCCGGATTGATCGCACCATGGCCTGAACACGGCGCGTTGCTGATCACTTCCCGCCGCGCGCACTGGTGCGATGCGGTCGCACCGAAATTGACGAGCGCCTTGCCCGACAGCGCGGCCAGGAAGGGCGCGATCGGCATGGCGCCGCCCTCCGCATCGATCGCGGTCGTGACGCCGTCCAGGACCTGATAATATTCGCCCTTCGGGTTTTGCCCATGGGCGTGGAGATCGACGAAACCGGGCGCGACCACCAGGTTGGCCGCGTCGATGGTGCGGCGCCCCTTGAGCTTCGCGGTGCTGATGGTTGCGATGCTCCGGCCATTGATCCCGACATTGGCGACTTCATCGCGCCCGCTTTCGGGGTCCATCACCCGGCCATTGGCGATCACGATGTCATAGGTCTGCGCGGCGGATTCGCCTCCGGTCTGTGCCTGCAGCGGGTGTGCGACTCCGGTAGCGGCGAGCAGCAACGGGAAGACCGCGAGACGAAGTTTCTGATTCGACATGGAAAACCCTCCTAAGACTCTGGCGCGCGTTGCTAGTCAGTGTATGAACCGCGCCAGCCGGCCTCACCTTCTTTCTCCGATTGGAATATTCACTGCGAAACTCGACATTGCAAGGATGAATGATTTTCTAATAAATTATGAAAATACAATGTTTTACAAAGCGACCGCAGTAGATTTGCATATCTGAGAATATCTGATAGGAAAATAAAGTCCCGATGCGGAGCGTAAAAGCCGCGCGAGATATGGGGAGAGCCGGATGAACTACGGGTTTAGTGCGCGGTCCAAATCCTTGGCGGGGACGGCGATCGTTCTTTCGCTCCTGTTTGGTGCGCCCGTTTCAACGATGGCGCAGACTGACCCGGCGCAGGCGGCGAGGAGTTCGATCGACCCGGCGAGGCTCGCCGGTCTCGGTGAATTCGTCGACGGCGTGATGGCCCAGCAGATCGCGACGCGCGAGATCGCCGGCGCGGTCGTCACCGTCGTCGCGAACGGCAAGATTCTATTCTCCCGCGGCTATGGCTATGCCGATATCGAGCGCAACATCCCGGTCGATGGCGAGCGGACGCTGTTCCGTCCGGGGTCGGTCTCGAAGCTGTTCACCTGGACGGCGCTGATGCAGCAGGTCGAGCTGGGCAGGGTGAAGCTCGACGATCCGATCGACAAATATCTCGATTTCACCATCCCGGCGAACGGCCGGACCCGTCCGATTCTGATCCGGCATCTGCTCGATCACACCCCCGGCTTCGAGGACCTGGGCGGGATCACCGCGGAGTCGGTTTCGGGCCTGATCCCGCTCGACACCTTCCTCAAGAACCCGAAGAATATCCCCGCGCGCGTGCGGGAGCCAGGCGTCGAGACCTCCTATTCAAACTATGGCTCGGCGATCGCGGGCTACATCGTCCAGCGGGTCTCGGGCGAGGCATTTGCAGACTATATCGACAGGCACATCTTCGATCCGCTCGGCATGACGAGCGCGACCTTTCGCGAGCCGTTGACGGGTGAGCGCGCCGCGAACATGGCGACCGGCTACAAGCTGGTCGATGGCAAACTCGTCGCCAAGCCCTTCGAACTTTACTCGAACATCATGCCCGCGGGGTCGGCCTCGGCGAGCGGCCCGGACCTCGCCCGTTTCATGCTCGCGCATCTGGGCGACGGCCGGCTTGGCAATGTCCGGATCCTGAAACCTGAAACGATGCGGCTGATGCGCACCAGCCTGACCCGCAACGCGCCTTCGCTCCAGCCGATGGCGCATGGCTATATGGTGTTGCGCGAACAAGGGCCTCGCCTGATCGGGCATGGCGGGAATACCGCCGACTTCCATTCCTATATGGTCCTGGCGCCCGAAGCGAACTTCGCCTTCTTCGTCTCCACTACCGGTGGCCAGGGCAGCTATGGCGGCCGTACCGAACTGATGAACGCGATCATCGGTCGCGTCTTCCCGGCCGCGCCCGCACCGCGCTGGACCGGCAAGGCCGCACCCGCCGCCGGGTCCTATCGCACCAATCGGCGCACCTATAGCGAGACGCCCAACCCGGCCTACGACATCAAGGTCACGGCACAGGGGGAGCATGGCCTGGTCACCGAAGCCGGCGGCAGCAAGACCTATTGGGAGCAGATCGGCCCCGAACTCTACGAACAGGTGACGGGGGCGCGGGCGGGCGGGCCCTATGAACGGCTGCAATTCTACGGCCCTGCCGACGACCGCAAATTGTCGTTCGGCTCGCAGCCGCACGTGCTCTTCCGGCTGGTGAAGCCGTGACTGCCCGCCGGTGGCGGCAAGCCACCGGCACGTTCGAAACCTGATCGGGCCGGATGTTTCGGCCCGACGCCCGGTGTCGGCCAGGTCAGGCCGCACCGCGCGCAAGGCTCATATGGCGAGTCCGTTCGCGGCGCCACGCATAGAGGGAACCGTCGCATGATTTCTCCCCGACCCCATCGTCACATTCGCTTCCGCAGCAGCGCCTTAGCGCTCGGCGCCGCGCTCGCCTTCGCGGCCCCCGCGTTCGCGCAGGATGTGCCGGAAGAGGCTGAGTCCGCACCATCCGAAGTCGTCATCACCGGCTCGCGCATCAGCACCGCCGGTTTCGAGGCAGCGACCCCGACGACCGTGATCGGTGCCGCCGAACTGCAGCAGGCCGGCCGCACCGACATCGCCGCCTCGCTCGCCGACCTCCCGCAATTCCGCCAGACGCAAAGCGCCACGTCGACCAACACACTCACCTCTTCCGGTCAGGCGCCCGCCGATCTTCGCGGCCTGGGTGCGGCGCGCACGCTGGTTCTGGTAAACAACCGCCGCAGCGTCAGTTCGGGCGACCTCCAGACCGTCCCCTATTCGCTGGTCAAGCAGATCGACGTCGTCACCGGCGGTGCATCGGCGGCCTATGGATCGGGGGCAGTCGCCGGCGTCGTCAACATCCTGCTGGACGATAACAAGGAGGGCTTCGAGCTCGGCGCGCAGACCGGTATTTCCTCGCGCGGCGACGCCCAGAAATACCTGCTTGAAGGATCGGCCGGCATCAAGTTCGCCGATGGCCGCGGCCATTTCATGATCGGCGCCGACTATCTGAAGGACAAGGGCGTCACCCCCGGCAATGCGCGCCCGCGCATCGGTTCGGCGGGCTTCTTCCCGGATACCACCGGCAAGCTGGTCCCGACCGGCAATCTGCGCGAACTGACGCGCAGCGAGGGTGGCCTGATCCGTACCGGCGTTCTCGCTGGGCAGACCTTCAATCCCGACGGCAGCCTGCGTCCCTTCCAGTTCGGCATCGTCCGCCCCGGCTCCGCATCGACGATGATCGGGGGCGAGGGCTACAACATCGATCAATATCGTTCGCTGTCGGCACCGATCGAACGGACCAGCCTGTTCGCGCGCCTGAGCTATGACGTGACCGACAATCTGAAGGTCTGGGTCGACGGGAATTACAACCGGGTCTCCGACAGGCGCCTGTTCTTCCCCGACCTTGGCGTTACTCAGCTCACCTTCTCGACCACCAACCCCTATCTGACCGCGGCGCAGCGTTCGGCCTTTGCTGCAGCGGGCGAGACCAGCTTCACCATGGGCCGCGTGCTGACCGACATGTCGATGGTGGACTACGACTATATGCGCGTGACCAAGCAGGGCTCGATCGGCTTCGACGGCACCTTCGGCGGCGGCAAGTGGCGCTATGGCGCGTTCTTCACCCATGGCGAACAGGAACAGGATCAGAGCCTTATCGGCCTGACCAAGAAGGCCGAGTTCGCCAGGGCGATCAACGCGGTGTCGAGCGGCGGATCGATCGTCTGTGCGGTGAATGCCGATGCGGACACCGCGAACAACGACGCTGCCTGCCGGCCACTCAACCTCTTCGGCTCGGGCCGCGCCGATCCGGCGGCGATCGCCTATGCGACCGGGACGTGGAACTCGGTGACGACGACCTGGCTCGACCATGCCGGCGCCAGTATCAGCGGCGAGCCCTTCATGCTGTGGGACCTGCCGGTCTCGGTCGCCGCGGGCGTCGAATATCGCGAGGAATCCTTCCGCACGCTCTACGATGCGACCTCGCTGGCGAACAACTTCAACACGATCAACGGCGTCGATATCAGGAAGACCGGCAACAGTGTGAAGGAGGGCTTTGCCGAGGTCGATATCCCGCTGCTCGCCAACCTGCCGATCGTGCAGAAACTGAGCTTCAACGGTGCGGTCCGGGTATCGGACTACAGCACCAGCGGCGCGATCTGGTCGTGGAAGCTGGGTGGAATCTGGGAGATCATCGACGGGCTGAAGATCCGCACGACCCGCTCGCGCGACATCCGTGCGCCTTCGCTGACCGAATTGTTCAGCCAGCGCTCGACCCTGTTCACCAATATCGCGGATTCGGGCCGTCCCAACAGCCCGCTGACGAACATCACGCTGTTCACTGGCGGCAACCCCGACCTTCGCCCGGAGATCGCCGACACGTTCACGGTCGGCGGCGTGATCCGTCCTGCCTTCTTCCGAGGATTCGACCTGTCGGTCGATTACTACAACATCAAGATCGACGACGTGATCACCACGCTTACCGCCCAGCAGATCGTCAATGGCTGCTACTCGCAGAACAATCAGGGTGCGTGCAGCCAGATCGTGCGCGACGGCAGCGGCGTGATGACGTCGATCAACGCGGCCTATATCAACGTCGCGAGCTTCAAGAATACGGGCATCGATATCGAAGCCTCCTATCGCACCAAGCTGGATGGCATCGGCCTTGACGGCCAGCTGAAGGTTCGCGCGATCGCCAACTATGTCGATCAAATGGTCGTCAACAACGGTGTCGTCGCGATCGACGGTGCGGGCTATCTCGGCTCCCAGGCCGGCTACCTCGTGCCCAAATGGCGCGGATCGCTGGCCTTCAACTATGAGAGCCAGGGCATGGGCGCCGATCTGCGGACGCGCTATGTCGGAAGTGGGGGCTTTGCGCCGGCCGCGGTACTCGCCAATCAGGATGCTCGGATCGACAGCCACATCTATGTCGATCTGGGTCTGCGCGCCTATATCCGGACGAGCGACAGGAACCGCCTGACGGTCTATGGCAGCGTTCAGAACCTGTTCGACCGCCAGCCGACGCTCGGCGCAGTCAGTTCGCCCTATCTCGACATCATCGGCCGGCACTTCACCTTTGGCGTCCGCGCGAACTTCTGACAGGATCGCATCCGGGCCGGTCGACGTGGGCCGGCCCGCAAGGGTTCGAGTGCCCGCTGCCCGGTCAAGCGATGCGCTGGCAGCGTCCACCGAAGCGCAGCTGAAAGCTCAACCGGGTGTAACCTCGGGATACTCGAGGCGGATGGTATCGAGCAGACGTTCGATCGCGGCATTCTCGCGCGGCGTGCCGCTGGGAACGACCTCCCAGTTGCAGTGCGAATAGTGGCGCGGATCGCGCAACCGCACCGGGCCCAGCGCGATCCGCCAGCCGCGCTGCGAGCCACCCGCCTGCCGGACCAGCGTGGAAACGATCAGATCCTGAAGCTGGCTGATGAGCATTGCCGCTCATTGGCGTGACGGTGGCGGGCGTGCAAGCGAGGAACATGGCACCGGTGGCGGCCGAGACCGGTCGTGAAAATGGTGCCTGCGGCCGCGTGGACGGATACTGATGTTAATTAAATCAGTAAGTTATGTCATGCCCATGCTTTCCCGTCCGGGTCAATTCGGCTACTTCGGTGTTGGGCGTGGTCATTTCGCTGCGATCTAGGATCGCGTGCCCTTAGGTCTGGCGTTTCAACAATGAGATGGTGCTGAAGCCGGACATGGAGTGCGTTTCGCGCCTGCGGCGCGACCACCCTCTATTCCGTGCGCTCCATCGAGCCCCTGCGGGTCAGCTGCGAGACGCCGGCACAGGCTGCGGACTAAAAGCCGTCGTCTGAGTATCTCGACCGGAACGCGGGTTCTTCGCGTTGTAATCTCTACGGATCCAGGCTGGCTCTCTGTGGTGAGCTCGTAGTTGTCGACAGAATCGTTCACAAGCGTCCGAGCGCGACCGCGCCAGTCCATGTGCGACTGATTGACGATGTTCTCGTTATGATCGCGGCGCAACGACACTAAGTCATTGGAATCGCTGGTGACCCCTACGGGAATCGAACCCGTGTTTCAGCCGTGAAAGCCATAGAACAAAACGTGTTCGGACGTTCCTGGACGTCAATGATTACAGATAGTTAGAGATAAGTCGTCCTTGCCGATCCCGGCAAATCCGGCTAGGATAAGAGAGAAATAATCGAGTCCCGCTTGTCTTATGGCCCGTACCGCCGTCGAAGTCCGGATACAGGACCGCACCGCCCGCGCGCGGCTCTTGCCCCGCAAGCGCCCCTATTGGCGCCAGCTCTCGCAAGGCCAGTTTCTCGGCTATTATCGCGGCAAATTGAAAGGCGCCTGGATCGCCCGCTATCACTGCGCCGACACGCAAGCCTATGTCACCGGCACGCTTGGCGAAGCCGACGACCTGCGCGACGCCAATGGCCGCGACATCCTCAGCTACAAACAGGCCTTCGACGCGGCGCTGCACTGGATCGAGATCGAGACCAACGGACCCGCTTCCAGCGCGAGCGATCCCGCCATGACCGTCGGCGACGCGACCCGCACCTATGTCGCCATGCGCGACGCTCGCCGCTCGAGCCAGGCCGGCCGCACCCTCAATTCCGACGCGCATTACAAGCTCAACCGCTTCGTGCTCGAGGATGAGAAGCTCTCCTCGGTCACCCTTGCCTGCCTCAGCGAAAGCGACCTGCGCGCCTGGCAGCTGCGCCTTGCCCGCAAGAAACCCGCGAGCATCCAGCGCGTCGTCAACGATCTGAAAGCCGCGCTCAATGCCGCGTTCGTCGAGCACCGCAAGGCACTGCCCGCCGACCTGCCCACCACGATCAAATACGGGCTCAAGATCGATGCGCCCGAAGTGCTGATCACCGTCGCGCGCGACAACCAGATCCTCAGCGACGACGAAGTCCGCCGCATCGTCGCCGCGGCGCTTCGCCTCGAGGAGGATTTCGGGCGGCTGGTCGCGCTGCTGGCCGCCACCGGCGCGCGCTTCTCGCAGCTTGCCCGCATGACCGTCGGCGACGTCCAGGCCGAACAAGCGCGGCTGATGATCCCGCAGTCGTTCAAGGGCAGAAAGCGCCAGCTCCAATATATCCGTGTCCAGGTCGGGCAGGACATCCTCGCCGCACTCCGGCCGGTGACCGAGGGCAGGACGCTCTCGGCGCCGCTGCTCGAGCATTGGCGCCACAGGCAGACCGGCCCGATGGAATGGGTGCGCGTCGATCGCGGCCCCTGGAGCGCGCCGTCCGAGATGACCCGGATGTGGAAGCGCACCGTCACAGCGGCCGGACTACCCGCCGCGACCATCCCCTATGGCCTGCGTCACTCCTCGATCGTGCGCGGCCTGCGCGCCGGGCTGCCGATCCGGCTGGTCGCCGCTCTCCACGACACCTCGGTCGCGATGATCGAGCGGCATTATTCGCGCTGGATCACCGAGGGGCTCGACGAACTGGTCGCGCGAGCGGTGGTGCCGCTGATGCCGATCGCGGCATGAGACAGGCATAGGACGGCCAGCCGCCAGACGCGTCATACCGCATCGCCATGCTCGCACGGCACCGGCATGCCAACGAAGATGGAAGCCGGCAGGCACGCGCTCGACCAAAGCGCGCCGATCGATCCCACCGACGCCGATCGATCTCGCGGCCCATCTCCATGCCGCACCGTAAGCGCTAGCCGACCGGCTTGCCGGCCCCGCACGAAAGATCGAGCGCCTTATCCCCCAGGCGGCCACAACCCTGGCCGAGTGCGATCGCCGAGAGGTCGGTGGCCGGATCGATCACCCGGTCGGCCTGCTTGCGCTCGGAATAGCGGTCAACGAGCTGGTCGGCCTGCGGCCGGAGCAGCACCGTGAAGCGGACCAACTCCTCCATCACGTCGACGATCCGGTCGTAATAGCTCGACGGCTTCATCCGGCCCGCCTCGTCGAACTCCTTGTACGCCATCGCCACGCTCGACTGGTTGGGGATGGTGAACATCCGCATCCAGCGGCCGAGCAGGCGCAGCGTGTTGACAGCATTGAACGACTGCGAGCCGCCCGATACCTGCATGACGGCGAGGGTGCGGCCCTGGGTTGGGCGCATGCCGCCCATGTTCAGCGGCAAATGATCGACCTGCGCCTTCATGATGCCCGAGACCTGCCCATGGCGTTCGGGACTGCACCAGACCTGCCCTTCGGACCACATCGACAGTTCGCGCAGCTCATGGACAGCGGGATGGTCGTCACCCTGGACCTGATCGGGCAGCGGCAGATCGGAGGGGTCGAAGATCCGCGTCTCAGCGCCGAACAGCTGGAGCAGGCGCGCGGCTTCCTCGACTGCGAAGCGCGAGAAGGAGCGCTCGCGCAGCGATCCGTAGAGCAACAGGATGCGCGGCGGCGACTGGTCGGCACCGAGACCCAGTGCCGGCCGGGCGATCACATAGGATGGATCGAGGGCGGGGAAACGATCGGCATCACAGAGTACGCGAACCCGGCTCATTGCATGTCCTTCACGAGATACGAAGCGCTCGCTGGGCAGAGCGAGGCGAGTTGTTCAGTGGCGGCGATGCCGGGCGGCGCCTCGGCTCGGTCGGCATCGGCAAAGCCGAGCCGCCGGAAGAAGGGGGCGGCCGAGTCGGTGAGCAAATGGAGGCGCGTCACCTCCCCAGGCAGGATCGTCTCGAGCTCGCGGACGAGCGTTGTACCGTGCCCTGCGCCGCGGCGGCTGGGCAGCACCACCAGCGAGCGCAGTAGCCGGTCGGCGCTGTCGCCTTCCAGCCCGACATAGCCGATCGGGCCTGCCGCGTCGGACAGGCCGAAGAACAGGCGGCCGGGCTGCTCGAGGTCGATTGTGGGAAGCTCAGCCTCTTCGAGCGCCCTGCGCAAAATGTCGTAGCCGCCGCGCGGTACCGCGAAGAACACCAGGTCGGTCATGCCGCGGCGCCCGCCTCATACCACCCGCGCGTGCGCTTCACGATGCCGACGACCGAAAGCATGACCGGCACTTCGACGAGCACCCCAACCACGGTCGCGAGCGCCGCGCCCGAGTTGAGTCCGAACAGCGAAATCGCCGCAGCCACCGCCAGCTCGAAGAAGTTGGAGGCGCCGATCAATGCCGCTGGCGCAGCGACGCACCAGGCGACTCCGAGCTTCTTGCTCAGCCAATAGGCGAGCCCGGCATTGAAATAGACCTGGATGATGATCGGTACCGCGAGCAGCACGATCACCAGCGGCCTCGACAGGATCTGCTCGCCCTGAAAGCCGAACAGCAGCACCAGCGTCGCGAGCAGGGCCGAGAGCGAGATGGGCCCCAGCGCCCTGAGCAGCTTGTCGAGCGCAGGCTGGCCGCCGCTTGTCAGCAAGGCCCGGCGCAGCAACTGCGCCGCGATCACCGGCAGGACGATGTAGAGTACGACCGAGAGCAACAATGTGTCCCAGGGTACCGTGATCGAGGCGACGCCGAGCAGCAGTCCGACCAGCGGCGCGAAGGCGAACACCATGATGAGATCGTTGAGCGCGACCTGGCTCAGCGTATAATTGGGCTCGCCGTCGCACAGATTCGACCAGACAAACACCATTGCGGTGCACGGCGCGGCGGCGAGCAGGATCAGGCCTGCGATATAGTCGGACGGGCTACCCGGCAGCAGCGGCGCGAACAGCCAGCCGATGAAGACAGCGCCGAGCAGTGCCATGGAGAAGGGTTTGACCGCCCAGTTGATGAACAGGGTGACGCCGACGCCCTTCCAATGCTGTTTCACCGAACCCAACGCACCGAAGTCGATCTTGAGCAGCATCGGTACGATCATCAGCCAGATCAGCACTGCGACGACGAGGTTGACCCGTGCGACCTCGGCCGCCGCGATCCGCGCGAACACACCCGGCACCCATGCGCCGAGCGCGATTCCTGCAACGATGCAGAGCGCAACCCAAAGTGTCAGCCAGCGCTCGAAGAAGCCGATGCCGGCGCGCGCCGGTGCTGCGGCCGGCGCGTCCGCCACAATGCCGCTACTCATGCCGGGATCCGATTGCCGGCTTCGTCGACGACCCGCTCACCATCTTCCTTGGCGAAGGCGCCCTGCTGCGGCGCCGGCAGAATGTCGAGCACTGCCTCGGAGGGGCGGCACAGCCGGACCCCGAGCGGGCTCACCACGAGCGGGCGGTTGATCAGGATCGGATGCGCCATCATCGCATCGACAAGGATTTCGTCCGACAGCGCCCCGTCACCCAGGCCCAGCTCGGCATAGGGCGTGCCTTTCTCGCGCAGCAGCGCGCGCGGCGTCAGCCCGGCCCGATCGATCAACTGCTCGAGCAAGGCGCGCGCGGGCGGGGTCTTCAGATATTTGATCACATGCGGCTCGATGCCGGCATTGCGGATCATCGCCAGCGTGTTGCGCGACGTCCCGCATTCGGGATTGTGATAGATGATGATGTCAGTCGCCATGTCTACTCGCCTTGGTTGCGCCTTCGCCGCGCCCGATCGCGCGGAGTTTTCCGGTTAGCGCCATGCGGTCATGGCTTTCGTGCGGCAGCGCGAGGAACAGCGAGATGCGGTTGGAAAGATAATAGAGTGCCTGCCTGAACGCGTCGCGCTGGCCATCGCCCTCGACAAGCGCCGGATCGTCGATTCCCCAATGCGCGGTGATCGGATGCCCCGGCCAGACCGGGCAGATTTCACCTGCGGCATTGTCGCAGACGGTGAAGATGAAATCGATCTCGGGCGCGCCGGGCCCGGCGAATTCGTCCCAGCTCTTCGAGCGTAATCCCTCGACCGGATAATCGATCGATTGCAGCAATTCGAGAGCGGCAGGATGAACCTCGCCCTTGGGATGGCTGCCGGCCGAAAAGCCCCGGAAGCGTCCAGCCCCGAGCTTATTCAGGGCGCTTTCGGCTAAAACCGAGCGCGCCGAATTGCCGGTGCACAGGAACAGGACATTGTAGATGCGCCCGCTCATGCTTGACCTTCGGGAATGCAGCGGCTGCTGATCGCAACGCTGGCGAGTGGCGCGCAAATCTCAGGCGAACCATCGCAACAGTCCTGCATCAGGAACTCGAGCAGCTCGGTCATGTTGGCGTAGCGCGCGGTGTAGATGATCGAACGGCCATCGCGCCTGCTCTCGATCAGGTCCGCGTGCGACAGGATGTTGAGATTGGACGAAAGCGTGTTCGGCGGCACGTCGAGCCGCCGCGCGATCTCGCCAGCGGCGAGCCCTTCGGGACCTGCCTGAACGAGCATGCGAAAGACAGCGAGGCGCGCCTCATGGGCGAGCGCGGACAGGGCGGCGACGGCATTTTTCAGTTCCATGTTTCGCCTGTAGCGGAAATGTCGAATCCGACAAATCTCCGTCGCGCCGTTCGCCGCCACCACCATGCGATCAGTCCCGGCTCTGGATTTGAAATTGACCCCACGTGCCTGCCGGGAAGGTTTGCTGGCAGGTCTTGGGTTCGGGACCGGGCAGGGAGCACCGATACAACGCGCTTTTGAGGCGGATCGTCATCGGTCTGTCAGGCGCTGCCCGATAGGTGCAGGTGCCGCTAGCGGGCCGGTTCAGATGCAGCCTGTCGGTGCCCGGCCGTGCTTCCTTGATCACAGCCTTGCCCCTGCTGTCCTGAAACGCACAACGCACCGCCCAATCGCCTTTGCCGTTGATACGTACTTGCAGCACTTCCTCGGGTGGTTCCCATTGTGCAGGCGCTGCGACGAGCAGCAGGAATGCGGTCGACGCGATCAACCCTGTCATCCAATCCTCCCGTGCGTGAAGAAGCTTTACGCGAATCGATTCTGTAGTTCCACTATTGTGGAAATATGGAATTTGCAATTGCCGAAATGGCGTCGGGATCGAAGGGCCTAAGCGCTCCCCGACCGGTCGAGGATCGGACAATCCGGGCGGCCGTCGTCATACCGATTGTCGCTGCCTCGGAGATCGACTAGGATCTGATCGCGTGAAACGCTTGCTCGCCTTGCTACTCCTCGCGGGAGCCCTGACCGGCATGTTCGGTGCGCAGGCGGCGTTCGCCTACGGTTTGGGGCTGGCAAAACCGGCCGCGGTCGAACAGCCAATGGCGATGGCCGACCATGCCATGGCTGGCATGGACTGCGCCGAGATGATGACACCGGCCCAGCCGCAGCCCCCCGAAAAGGGACCGCAGCCGTGCAAGGGGCTGACGCTCGCCTGTATCGCACAGATGGGCTGCACCATCCCCGTCCTGCTTGGCGACGGCCCGGCGCCTGCCACCCTCTCGCCGGCCATGCCGATCCCGTTCCTGCCGACCTATATCGCGCCGCTTGCCGGGCGGTCCTACGGCCCCGAACCCGAGCCGCCCACAGTCCTGATCTGACTTCGAGACCCGCGTCGCGTCGCGCCTGAATGGATCGTTTCGATCCTTCGCGCACCGCGCCGTGCCACTCCGAAATTCAGTTCAAGGACAACACCGATGACTCGATTTGCCTGTCTCGCTGCGACACTCGCCGCGGCCACGATCCTGCCCGCCGCCGCCCAGGCCGCGAACCCGCCTGCCGCCTCCGGTCATTACGAATGGCGCCCCCAGCCCCAGTTCGGGCCGCGCGCGCCGATTGCGCCGCCGCGCCGTGTCTGGGTGGCCGACGCCACACCGGCGGCATCGTGCGACTGCGCGATGATGGCGACGCACGCGACCGGCTGCATGGCGCCCTCGCGCGGCGAGCCTAGCTGAGTCCGATGCCGGCGGGGCGGCAGCGCCCCGCCGGCATCGCAGGCTTCCATGTCAGGAGATCGCCATGCGCACCTTCTTGCTGGCGTCGCTGCTCGCGACGCTTCCCACCGCGGCCGTCGCTGACCCGCTGACCTTTGACGACGCGCTGGCCGTCGCGGCCGCGCAGGCGCCGTCGCTCAAGGCGCGGTCGTTCGACGTCGAGGCGCGGCGTTCCTCCGCGACCGCCGCCGGCCAACTGCCCGATCCCCGCCTCGGCGCCGGGCTCGACAATGTTCCGATCTCGGGGCCGCCCGCCTTTCGCTTTGGTCGTGACGAGATGACGATGGCACGGCTCGGTATCAGCCAGGACGTACCGAACCTCGCCAAGCGCCATGCGCGCAGCGGCAAGGCCGATGCGGATATCGGCGTCGCCGAAGCCGATGCCGGGGCCGAGTTGCGCCGGGTGCGGGTGGCGACCGCGCTTGCCTGGATCGACCTTGCCTATGCGCAACGGCGGCTCGGTGCGCTCGACCAAGCGCTCGCCGAGCTCGCGCAATATGTGGCGCCGGCAGCGTCGAGCGTCGCGTCGGGCTCGGCGCGCCCGGCCCAGACCCTCGAAATTCGCCAGGCGATCGCCGCGCTCGAGGACCGGCGCAGCGAGGTCGCCGCCGAAGTGGCGCGCGCGCGCGCGATCCTGTCGCGCTGGACCGGCGACCCCAGCCCTGAGATCGAGGGCGCGATCCCGAATTTCGCGATCGAGCCGGAGGCGCTGCGCGCCACGATCGACCGGCATCCCGATCTCGCAGCCGTGATCGCGCGCGTGCGTGCCGCCGAGGCCGATGTCTCGCTGGCACGCGCCGAGAAGCGTCCCGATTGGGGGTTCGAGCTTGCCTATCAGAAGCGCGGCAGTGGCTATGGCGACATGGTCTCGTTGGGCGCGACCATGAGCCTTCCGCTGTTTACCCGGAAGCGTCAGGATCCCAGGATCGACGCCGCGGTCGCCAGCGAAGGGGCCGTCCTGGCGCAGCGTGAGGATGTCCGGCGCGCCCTGCGCGCCGAGCTCGAAGCGGGCCTTGCCGACCATGTCATGCACCATGGGCAATGGATGCGCGCGAAGGACACGCTGCTCCCGCTTGCCCGCCAGCGGGCCGATCTCGAGACGGTGAGCTATTCCGCCGGCCGTGCGACCCTGCTCGACCTGATCCAGGCCCAGACAATGTTCGCCGGTGCCGCGCTCCAGATGCTCGACCGCGAAGCCACCGTCGCGCGCGACGCCGCGCGGCTGGTGCTGACCTATGGGGGTGACCAATGACCATCCAGCTTTCACACCGCGCCCGGCTCGGGCTTGCCGGTGCCGTTCTTGCGCTTGCCGCGGGCGCCGCCGGCTACGGCATCGCCCAGTTCGGCCGGACCGATGCGCCGCCGCAACAGGCCGGCCAGGACGGCCGCAAGATCCTCTACTGGTACGACCCGATGGTGCCGAGCCAGCATTTCGACAAGCCGGGCAAGTCGCCGTTCATGGATATGCAGCTCGTGCCCAAATACGCCGATGAGGGCGCGCAGGGCGCGCCTGGCATGGCCATCGATCCGGCGCGGGTGCAAAGCCTGGGGCTTCGTGTCGCCACCGCCGAACGCGGCGCATTGGCGAGCGGCCTCACCGCCACCGGCACGATCGATTTCAACCAGCGCGACGTGGCGATCGTCCAGGCGCGCGCCGCCGGATTTGTGCAACGCGTCTATGCCCGGGCGCCGGGCGATGTGATCGGCGCGGGGGCGCCGCTTGCCGACCTGCTCATTCCCGAATGGGCGGGCGCCCAGGCCGAGTATCTTGCGGTGCGCCGAACCGGCAATCCGGCGCTGGCACAGGCGGCGCGCCAGCGGCTCGCGCTGCTCGGCATGCCGCCCGGCACGATCGCCGCGGTCGAGCGCGGCGGCCGGCCGCACAATGTGATCACGATCGCGACACCGGCCGGCGGCACGATCAAGACGCTCGGCGTGCGCCAGGGCATGACCGTTACCGCCGGACAAACCCTTGCCGAAGTCAATGGACTCGCAACGGTGTGGCTCAACGCCGCGGTTCCCGAAGCGCTGGCGGGGCAGCTCCGCCCCGGCCAAAGCGCGACGGCGACGCTCTCCGCCTGGCCGGGCGAGCGGTTCACCGGCCGCGTCGCCGCGATCCTGCCTGACATCCAGGCCGAGAGCCGCACGCTGACGGTACGGATCGAGTTGCCCAATCGCGGCGGACGCTTGCGCCCGGGTATGTTCGCGAGCGTGGACTTTGGAGGCGCGAGCCGCTCCGCGCTGCTCGTGCCATCCGAAGCGGTGATCCGTACCGGCAAGCGCACGCTCGTCATGCTGGCACTTGCGGGGGGCCGCTATCAGCCGGCCGAGGTCCAGGCCGGCAGCGAAGCTGGCGGCAAGACCGAGATCCTCGCGGGTCTCTCCGACGGCGAGAAGATTGTCGCATCGGGCCAGTTCCTGCTCGATTCCGAAGCGAGCCTGTCGAGCGTGCCCGCGCGGCCGATCGGGGGTTCCGCTCGGCCACCCGCCGCGCAGCCCGCGCTGTATGAAGCGGTCGGCAGGATCGGAAAGATCGACGCCAGCGGCGTGACGCTCGATCATGGCCCTGTACCGGCGCTCAGATGGCCGGCGATGACGATGACGTTCCGGCTCGGCTCGCCCGCGCTCGCGCGCGGGTTCAAGGTCGGCGACCGGGTGCGGTTCGGCTTCGACCAGCCGCCCGAAGGGCCGACATTGCGCCGCATGACGCGCGAGGCAGGGCAATGATCGCGCGCATCATCCTATGGTCGGTCGCGAACAAGCTGTTCGTCGTGCTGGGTGCGCTGGCACTGGTCGCCGCCGGACTCTGGGCGGTGCGGGTGACGCCGATCGACGCACTGCCCGACCTGTCCGACACCCAGGTGATCATCCGCACCAGCTATCCGGGCCAGGCGCCGCAGATCGTCGAGAACCAGGTCACCTATCCGCTGGCAACCACGATGCTGTCGGTACCGGGTGCAAAGACCGTGCGCGGCTACAGCTTCTTCGGCGACAGCTTCGTCTACGTGATCTTCGCCGACGGCACCGATCTCTATTGGGCGCGCAGCCGTGTCCTTGAATATCTCAACCAGGTGCAGGGCCGGATGCCCGAGGCGGCGAAGAGCGCGATCGGGCCGGATGCGACGGGGGTCGGCTGGGTCTATGAATATGCGCTGGTCGACCGCACCGGCGGCCATGACCTGTCGCAGCTACGATCCCTGCAGGACTGGTTCCTGCGCTATGAGCTGAAGAGCCTGCCCGGCGTCGCCGAGGTCGCGAGCATCGGCGGCATGGTCAGGCAGTACCAGGTCGTGCTCGATCCGGTGAAGCTCGCCGGCTACGGCGTCACCCACAGCCAGGCCGTCGAAGCGATCCAGCGCGCCAATCAGGAGGCCGGCGGCGCCGTCGTCGAGCTGGCCGAGGCCGAATATATGGTCCGCGCCTCGGGCTATCTGAAGTCGCTGGACGATTTCCGCGCGATCCCGCTCAGGACCGCCGCGGGCGGGGTCCCGGTGACGCTGGGCGAAGTCGCTACTATCCAGGTCGGTCCCGAAATGCGGCGCGGCATCGCCGAGCTCGATGGCGATGGCGAGGTGGCGGGCGGCGTCGTCATCCTGCGCTCGGGCGCCGATGCGCGCGCCACCATCGCAGCCGTGCAAACCAAGCTCGAGGAACTGAAGAAGAGCCTGCCTGCCGGGGTGGCGATCGTCCCGACCTATGATCGTTCGCAGCTGATCGACGCGTCGATCGACAACCTCACCCACAAGCTCATCGAGGAGTTCATCGTCGTCGCGCTCGTTTGCGCGCTGTTCCTCTGGCACGTCCGCTCGGCGCTGGTCGCGATCGTGACCCTGCCGCTCGGCATCCTCGCGGCCTTCGTCGTGATGCGCTTCCAGGGCGTCAACGCCAATATCATGTCGCTGGGCGGCATCGCGATCGCGATCGGCGCCATGGTCGACGCGGCGATCGTGATGATCGAGAACGCGCACAAGGCGCTGGAGCGCTGGGAGCATGATCATCCCGGCGAGCGGCTGGAAGGCACCGAGCGCTGGCGGGTGATCACCCAGGCCGCGATCGAGGTCGGGCCGGCACTGTTCTTCAGCCTGCTCATCATCACGCTGTCGTTCGTGCCCGTGTTTACGCTTCAGGCGCAGGAAGGGCGGCTGTTCGCGCCGCTCGCCTTCACCAAGACCTATACCATGGCGGCGGCAGCGATCCTGTCGGTGACGCTGGTCCCCGTGCTGATGGGCTGGCTGATCCGCGGCCGCATCCCGTCCGAGCAGGCCAATCCGATCAACCGTGCGCTCACCGCCGCGTACCGCCCCGCGATCGACTGGACGCTCCGGCGGCCGAAGACGGTGCTGGTGATCGCGCTGCTCGTGTTCGCGACCACCGCCTGGCCGGTGTCGCGGCTCGGCGGCGAGTTCCTGCCCGCGATGAACGAGGGCGACCTGCTCTACATGCCCTCGGCACTGCCCGGGCTGTCGGCGGCCAAGGCGTCCGAGCTGCTCCAGCAGACCGACCGGATGATCAAGACCGTCCCCGAGGTGCAGAGCGTGTTCGGCAAGGCCGGGCGTGCCGAGAGCGCGACCGACCCGGCACCGCTCGAGATGTTCGAGACGACGATCCGCTTCAAGCCTCGCGACCAGTGGCGGCCGGGCATGACGCCGGAGAAGCTGGTCGAGGAGCTCGACCGCGCGGTGAAGGTGCCGGGACTCGCCAATATCTGGGTGCCCCCGATCCGCAACCGCATCGACATGCTCGCGACCGGCATCAAGAGCCCGATCGGCGTCAAGGTATCGGGAAGCGACCTTGCCGAGATCGACCGCATCGCGCGCGACGTCGAGGGCGTGGCCAAGGCCGTCCCCGGCGTCGGCTCGGCACTCGCCGAACGACTGACCGGCGGGCGTTACGTCGATATCGACATCGATCGCGCCGCAGCGGCCCGATACGGGCTCAACATCGCCGACGTGCAGGCGATCGTCGCCGGCGCGATCGGCGGCGAGACGATCGGCCAGACGGTCGAGGGGCTGGCACGCTATCCGATCAGCGTGCGCTATCCGCGCGAGCTGCGCGACAGCCCCGAGGCTTTGCGGGCGCTACCGGTGCTGACCCCTTCGGGCCAGCAGATCACGCTCGGCACCGTCGCCAAGGTCGCGATCGCCGACGGGCCGCCGATGCTCAAGACCGAGAATGGGCGGCCCTCGACCTGGGTCTATGTCGATGTGCGCGGGCGCGACCTCGCTTCGGTGGTGTCCGACCTGCAAGCGGCGGTGGCGCGGCAGGTCAAGCTCTCGCCGGGCGTGTCGATCGCCTATTCGGGACAGTTCGAATATCTGCAGCGCGCGCTCGACCGGCTGATGCTGGTGGTGCCTGCCACGCTGGCGATCATCTTCCTGCTGCTGTTCCTGATCTTCCGGCGCGTCGGCGAAGCGGCGCTGATCATGGGCACCTTGCCGTTCGCGATGACGGGAGGCTTCTGGCTGCTCTACCTGCTCGGCTATCACCAGTCGGTCGCAACCGGGGTCGGGTTCATCGCCCTGGCCGGGGTCGCCGCCGAGTTCGGCGTGGTGATGCTCATCTATCTCAAGCATGCGCTCGAGGCGCGCGGGCCCGAACCCGCCGCCGACGAGGTCCAGCACGCGGTTCGCGAAGGCGCGCTGCTGCGCGTCCGGCCCAAGGCGATGACGGTCGCGGTGATCATCGCCGGCCTGTTGCCGATCCTGGTCGGCTCGGGCGCGGGCTCCGAGGTCATGAGCCGGATCGCCGCGCCGATGATCGGCGGCATGCTCACGGCGCCGCTCCTGTCGATGTTCGTGATCCCCGCCGCCTACCTCCTGATGCGCCGGCCCGGCGCGACGCCCGCTTCAACCCGCAACCTGCAAGGAGACGACCAATGAACCCACTCTACCTGACCCCGGCACTCGGCCTCGCCATGCTGCTCGCCGCCTGCGGCGAGAAGCCCGCGAGCGATACGGCGGCACCCGCCAACACCGCGACGGCCGACGCGCCCGGCGGCACGGACGCTATGTCGGGCAATATGGCGATGCCCGCCGAGGCGAAGTCGAGCAAGGGCGTCGGCACCGTGACCGCGCTCGACAAGGCGGCCGGCGAGATCACGCTCGATCACGGCCCGATTCCAGAGCTCGGCTGGCCGGCGATGACGATGGCGTTCACCGCAAAGCCCGAACTGCTGGGCGGCGTCGCTGTCGGGGACAAAATTGCCTTCGACCTGACCGTTCGCGGCAATGCCGGTGAGGTGACCGCGATCGCAAAGCAATAGCCGGCACGGTTCCAAACCCTGTTCCCGGGCCGCCGCTAAGGCGGTGGCCCGCCCCGGCCTCGTCCGGCTAGCGGCAGCAGGCGGCGTCCGGTCCCGCGAGTTGGATCGGGGGACAGGGCTCGGTGCCATAGGAACAGAAGACGCAGCAATCGCCGGCCTTTGGCCGCAGCACCGCCCCGCACCCGCTGCAGTCATAGAAATACTGGCAGGCGCTCGTCGGCATTGTCTCGGTCTTTGCCACCCCGCACAGCGGACAGGTGAGCGTCGATTGGGGAATGAACGAGCCCTCAGACATAGGAATAGCCGAGCCAGAGGAGGATCGCGCCGAGCAGCAGGCCGATGAGGAGGACCACCCGCACGCCAGGCGGCGTACAGGCACCATCGGGGCCGCAGGCCCTCGCGATGCGCTGCTGCCGCCAGAGCAGGACCGCGCCGCCGATCAGGAAAAGCGCGCTCACGCACAGCAGCAGCGTCCGATACGGGCTGGCAGCCATGGCGATACCGCCGAGCCAACCGGCGCCGAGGCCAGCGGTGGCGAGCAACATCGGCAGCGCGCAGCACGACGCGACGCCAAAGGCTGCCGCGATGCCGCCGGCCGTAAAAATGGCGGCGCCGCGCGCGCCCGAAGGCGGACGGGAATCAGGCGGTCCGGACACGATGGGCGACTCCTTGCGATCAACGGAATCGCACCCTACCGTCTGTAGCCGCTACAGACTCAACCCCCAATTTCGAGCAGCAGATGACGACATCGGAGACCATCGCAATCGGGGAGCTGTCGCGGCGCACCCGCTGCAATATCGAGACGATCCGCTATTATGAGCGTATCGGGCTCCTGCCCAAGGCCGCGCGACGCGGCCGCTATCGCAGTTTCGGCACGGCCGATGTCGCGCGGCTCAATTTCGTCCGGCGCGCCCGCGAACTGGGCTTCACGCTGGACGAGATCCGCGCGCTGCTCGGCATAGCCACCGCCGACACTGTCTCCTGTGACGATGCCCGCGAGATCGCGGCCTCGCACCTCAAGCAGGTTCGCGCGCGAATCGTGGATTTGAAGCGCATGGAGCGGGTGCTCGCCGACACCGTTCGGGCCTGCAGCGCCGGCGATCAGGTCGGGTGCCCGCTGATCAGTACATTGTCCGCGCGCCATTGAGCGGATCCAGGGCTTTGAGCCCAAGCCTGGCCAGCCGTTGGCGATCCGATCGCCGAATTTGGAAATAGCCCTTGACCCTCGACCTGCTAGAGGGTGCAGATCGCGAACGATTCTTAACAAGGGACTCGTCGATGCGCCCCGGCCACCTTGCTGCTCCCACCCCTGCCGATGCGCGCCGACCCTTGTTGCTGTGGTTGGTGTTGGCGCTGACCATGCTGACGCTGCCGCTCGCGGCGCGGGCCAGCGATGCCGAGGTGCAGACGACCTGGCGGCTGCTCGACTATATCGCCGTCGACTATTCGGGCGCGGTCTCTGGCGGCAAGGTCATCAGCGCCGCCGAATATGCCGAGATGACCGAATTCGCGGGCCAGGTCGAAACGCGTATCCAGACGCTGGCACCCGGCTCGGCCAGGACCGATCTGCTCCGTCGATCGGCCGCCCTGCGCAGCGCAATCGCCGCCAGGGAATCGCCGCAAGCGGTGGCCGGGCAATCGCGGGCGCTCGCCGCCGCGTTGCTCGCGGCCTATCCGGTTCCGCTGGCGCCCAGTTCTCCGCCCGAGCTCACGCGCGCTGCCGCGCTGTATGCGCAGAATTGCGCATCCTGCCATGGCGCGAACGGCGACGGCCATGGACGCGACGCAGCCGGGCTCGATCCCCCGCCGATCGCGTTCACCGACAAGGCGCGTGCCGATCAGCGCAGCCTGTTCGGCCTCTATCAGGTGATCAGCCAGGGCCTCGACGGCACGGCGATGCAGAGCTTCGCGGCGCTGCCCGAGGCCGATCGCTGGGCGCTGGCCTTCCATGCCGGCCAAATCGCCTATCCCGAAGCGGCGGCGCGCGAGGGCGAGCGGTTGTGGCGCGAGGACGCGGCGATCCGCGCCCGATATCCCAATCTGGCGGCGCTGGTCGGCGTCACCCCGGCCGCTTTGGCGGCCGACATCGGTTCGCAAAAAGCGACCGCGCTCACTGCCTATCTGCGCCGCCATCCCGACGCGGTGACCGTGCGCGTCGATGGTTCGCTCGCGCTGACGCGCGAACGGCTCGCCCAGAGCCTGGCTGCCTATCGCGCCGGCGACCGCAAGGCCGCGGCGGATCTCGCGCTGTCCGCCTATCTCGACGGCTTCGAGCCGGTCGAGCCGGTGCTCGCTGCACGGGATGCGGCGCTGATGGCGCGGATCGAAGGTGCGATGGGCGCGCTTCGCGCGGCGATCGGACAAGGGCGTCCGGTCAGCGAAGTCGAAGTGGCGAACCGTTCGCTGGCAAATCTGTTCAGCGAGGCCGAAGCCGCGCTGGCGCCCGAGCGGGCGAGCGGCGCATCGAGCTTCCTCGGCGCGTTCGGCGTGCTGCTGCGCGAGGGACTCGAAGCGCTGCTGATCGTCATCGCGATGATCGCGTTCCTCAGAAAGACCGAGCGCACCGAAGTGCTCGGCTTCGTCCATGGCGGCTGGATCGCCGCGCTCGCCGCCGGGATCGCCACCTGGTTCGTCGCGACCTATTTCATCAGCGTGAGCGGCGCATCGCGCGAGCTCACCGAAGGGTTCGGGTCGCTGTTCGCGGCGATCATCCTGCTCAGCGTCGGCATCTGGATGCACGGCAAGAGCAATGCCGAGGCGTGGCAGCGCTATGTGAAGGCCAAAGTGACCGCGGCGCTGTCGCGCCAGTCGGGCTGGTTCCTGTTCCTGCTTTCCTTCCTCGTCGTCTATCGCGAGGTGTTCGAGACGATCCTGTTCTACGCCGCGCTCTGGGCGGAGGGGAATGGTATGGCGATGCTGGCCGGCGCTGCCACCGCTGCCGGCCTGCTCGCCGTGATCGCCTGGGTCATGCTCCGGTTCAGCGCCCGGCTTCCGATCACCCAATTCTTCTCGTGGAGCGCGATCCTGATCGCGATCCTCGCGGTCGTGCTCGCCGGCAAGGGCGTCGCCGGGCTGCAGGAGGCCGGGATCCTCGGCGTGATGCCCCTCGCCAACGTGCCGCGCATCGAGATTCTCGGGCTGTTTCCGACGACCCAGACCGTGCTTGCGCAGATCGCGGCGATCGGCGTGCTGGTTGCCGGCTTCTGGTACAGTGGGCGCAGCGCGGCCGCCGCCCGCGTGCCGGGCTCAACTGCCGAATAGCCGGCCGGCGAGCACCGCAAGACAAAGCGCAAAGGCGGGCACGGCCTGTTTCCGGATCGCCTTCTGCTCTGCCTTGATGACCATCCGCTGCTCCTCGTCAGCCGGGCCGATCCGCGATGATCAACGCAATCGTGCCGGTTATCGTGTGGATGCGGGCCGCCTCCCGGACATTGTCGAACCCCGCAGCCCGGACGAGCTCGGGGAGCACGCCATCGGCATTGGGTTGGGTGTCGGTCACGCCATCGAGCCGCTGGATGGTGAGGCGGAATAACAGCCGCATCAATCCCTGCTGCCGCCCGTAATCGGCGATCACGAGCCTGCCGCCGGGCCGAAGCGCCGCATGCATCGCGGCGAGACCCGCCCGTTTCTCGGCCATCGGGACCTGATGGAACATCAGGCTCGACGTCACCGCATCGGCGGCGCGCGAACCGATATCGCGGGCAAATCCGCGCTCCCACTGGATGTCCGCGCCCGCCGCCTGTCCCTTGGCGCGCGCGATCGCCAAGGCCTCCTCATCGGGGTCGATGCCGATGACCCGTATGCCAGGGGCGGCCGCTTTCAGCATCACGGCAAAGCTGCCGGTGCCGCACCCGACATCGATGACGGTCTCGCCCGGACGTGCCGCGAGCAACCCGATCATCGCATAGCGCCAGCGCATTTCGCGGGTCCAGCGCCGGATCGCACGGTCGTAATCGGCGGTGTCGCCGGTCCCGAGCGGCGGGGTGTAGCTGCCGTCAGTCATGCCTGCGCCCTCGTCGCATGCTCCGCCAGCTCGCGGCGGGCGTCGCGGATGATGTCATAGGCCGAATGGAGGAACAGCAACGCGATCACGCCGGCGACGAGGAGATCGGGCCAGGCCTGTCCCGTCCAGCCGACCAGCACCGCCGCGCCGATCACGGCGATATTGGCCAGCGCATCGTTGCGCGAGAACAGCCAGATGGCGCGCGCTTGCGCGTCCCCCTGGTTGCGGAACCGCGCGAGGACCAGCGCGGCCGCAATGTTGACGAGGAGCGCGACGATCCCGATCCCGCCCATCAATCCGGCTTCGGGCGGGATGGCATTGAACGCGCGCCACCCGGCAAAGCCGATCACGCCGAGCCCGAGACTTGCGAGGAAGAGGCCCTGCACCAGTGCAACCCGGCTGCGCGCGACCGCCGCCCAGCCCAGCGCGATCAGCCCGAAGAGCGTGATCGATCCGTCGCCGATGAAATCGAGCGAATCCGCCTTCAGCGCCTGCGAGCCGGCGATGAAGCCGCCCGCCAGCTCAAGCACGCCGAAGCCGACATTGAGGATCACCACGATCCATAGCGCCCGCCGATAGGCAGGGTCCGTGCCCGCACGTTCGGTATCGGCCTCACATCCACAGTCGCTCATCATCACCTCCGCGAGTCGCGAGCAGGTTTTGCACCCTATAGTCACTATAGGGTCAATGGCTTGTTTCGGGTCCCAATGCTTCGATGATCCGGCAGTCGGAAATCGCGCCTTGGCGGCATTGGCCGATCAGCTCGTCGAGCTCGCGGCGCAGTGCGCGGAGATCTGCAATTTTCTGATCGATCTGCGCGAGATGCGCACGCGCGACGGTGTCGACGGCACCGCAAGAGCGATCCCGATCGTCGGAAAGGGCGAGGAGCTCGCGCACCTGATCGAGCGTGAAGCCCAGGTCGCGCGCGCGGCGGATAAAGGAGAGCCGGGCGAGATGGTCGCCGCCATAATCGCGGTAATTGCCCGCAGTGCGCCCGGGCTCGGGAAGCAATCCGATCTTCTCGTAGAAACGAATGGTTTCGACCTTGGTCGAGGTGATGCGTGCCAGTTCGCCGATCTGCATGGGAAAACCGCTTGACCCTCTAGTTGCTACAGTCCGCATATAGAATGCGGAGCCGATTCGTTCGATAGGGTTGAAATGGTCTGCACGAGCTGCGCCTGCGACGACAAGAAGGCAGCGGTCGATCCGCACTGGCGGCGCGCCTTGTGGATTGCGCTGGCGGTGAACGCTGCCATGTTCCTCGTCGAGATGGTTGCCGGTATCGCCGGCGGATCGAAATCCCTTCAGGCCGACGCCCTCGATTTCCTGGGCGACAGCGCCAACTATGCCATCAGTCTCGGCGTGGCTGGCATGGCGCTGGCATGGCGTGCCCGTGCCGCGCTTCTGAAGGGTGCCACGCTCGTCCTGCTGGGCCTGTATGTTCTCGTAGCCACGCTTTGGGCAGTCTGGCATGGTACGCTTCCGGAGGCCGAGATGATGGGCGCGGTGGGTATTGCGGCGCTCGTGGCCAATGGTGCGGTAGCGCTGATGCTGTTTCGCTACCGCACGGGGGATGCGAACATGCGCTCGGTATGGATCTGCTCGCGCAACGACGCGATCGGTAATGTCGCGGTGGTGCTTGCCGCGGCAGGCGTGTTCGGAACGGGTACCGCGTGGCCCGATCTCATTGTCGCGGGGGTGATGGCTGGACTCGGCCTCATTGGGGGTGCGCAGATCATCCGGCATGCGATGCGCGAGCTGTCGGGTCCGGCAGCGTCGCCGGTCATATTTGCCGGAAAGCCGGGGGCCGCAGGATGATAGATCTCCAAAACCCGATCGCTGCGATCATGGCCGGGGCAGGCGATGCGCGGCCGATGCCCGTGGGTTGACCGCGCATGCCGGGCCCGGCCGATACTCAATGCGGATGCGCCTAAGCGATGTGGCGTCGGTTGTTATCATCCGGGCCGAAAAGCTGCCGCTGCGTTGGCGGCTGCCGATCGGGCCCCAGCGGGTATCGGCAATCGCCTTGGGCTGGCCATCGCCGAATGAGGCAATGAGGTGCAGATGCCCGGACACCGGCATCGTCCGTCCGAGTGGGCGCCGGACCTTGCCAGTGACGATGACCGCATCGCGCGCGGCATAGGCTTTTACCCAATAGATATCGAAGCGCTGGGGTGGTGGCGCCTCGATGATCGGGGTCAGCAAGCGTCCGTTCATGCAGCCGACAAGCAAGGGGGCGAGCAAGAGGGCGGCGGCGAAGGTGCGGGCTCGCATGGGTTTGTCCTCATCAACATGTAGCGGTGACGGGAGAGCCGACGCGGGAGGAGGAGCCTCAGGTGCCGACCCCGTCGCGGTGCAGCGATCACCGGTACTCGAGCAGACCGGTGAGGCCCACGGCCGTTGGTCCCGGATGCAACAGCGAGCGCACTTCTGACGGCGGCTCTGATGTCGCTTGCGGCTCATTTGCCGCCATCGTCCGAGGCCGGGTCCCCGGATTGGGTTTTCTGCGGATGGGTGGCTGGCGACGCGTTGCCCGCCCTGAGACGCCAATGCCGGCGCCATGGGCGCAACGCGGATGGCAGGATCAGTTTGAACTGGGCGGCGCGGCCGCGGATCGCGTCCTGGGTCCGTTGCAAAGTGCTGGCGATATGCGCCACGGACTCGCGCGCCTCGATCATCTGCCGCAGGTCGCGGTCGTCATCCTCGCTCCACGGGCGGCGATGGCGTTGTCGGCCGGATGAATCGCGATCGTTCATCGACGCCCTCGCTTGCGTGGCGGCGGGCGCTTCACGAAGCGGGCACGCAACGCTGTATCGGTCTCGCATATCATGACATGGGCACGACTGGTGATGCCTGCTCGCCAAAGCCGGGCGACCACGCCGCGATACTCGACACGATGCGCAAGCCGGGTCCCGGTCGGATGCCGCTCAAGGCGGTAGCTTTCGTCGATCCGGAACAGGAACGAGCCCATGCTCATGCGCCATGCGAATTCGATGGGCGCCGCGAGCGCCGTGATCCGCGCGAAGCTGTGCATCTTGCGCAACCGCCCCATCCCGAGCATCTTGCCGGTGTAGCGATACTCGATCTTCGCGCCGAGTGAGGGGTCCCCCACGAGCTCGATGAAGGGGTGCCAACTCGGATAGCGCTCAAAGTCGAGCAGCACCTCCCAGACCGCTTCGGGGCGGGCAGGAATAGCGATTTCGTTCTCAGCGGCGATCATGGCGGCGCCTCCCTAGAACCATCCCGCTCTCGGTCGCGGCGAGCCTTTGGGTGCCGGCACTTGTGGCGCGGCCAAGCCAGTCGCGCACCCTTGCGGTATGGGATTCAGTGCCGCGCGCGAACCCCCAAGCAGCAAACGCCGAGGCGGCGAGGATCGCAAGCGCCCAGGCGATCGCTTGCGGGTCGGGCGGCAGGCGCTCGGCGGCGATGAGCGCCGCGGTCGCCAGCGCCATCAGCGGGAAATGGATCGCGTAGAGCGAGAAGCTCGTTTCGCGGCCGTAGCGCGCGAGGTGGGCAATCCCGGGAAGCGCCGGCGTGCGTCGCAGAAGCAACCCTAGCAGCAACATCGCGAAACTGAACGCGAGCACCGGATCCTCGGCGGCAAACGCGCCTGTGCGTCCCCAGGCGAGGGTTGCCACGAACAGGAGCGCGCCGGGCAGCCAGAGCGTGTCACGGATGGCGCCGACTCGGGTGCGATTGGCCTCGCACCAGCGATAGACGAGGAAGAGCAGTGTGCCGAACAGCCAACTCAGGAAGTGGAAGAACAGGTCGGGATAGACGATGCCGAGCGCGAGGGTGAGCAGCGCGAAGGAGAAACGCCGCTGCGTCAGCGCGAACCACAGCGCAGGAAACCAGATATAGAACCAGAACTCATAGGCGAGGCTCCACAACGGGCCATTAGAGCCGAATGGCGCCACCACCAGCCCCTGGAGGAAGACGAGATTGCCGAGAAAGTCGGGAAGGGTGAGGTAGGTCGCGACGCTGCGCGGCAAGACATAGCTGCCGGTCTGCCCGAGATGGGTCGGCGAGCTCGTGGCGACCCCGGCAAAGTCGAACAGGCCGCCGAGCAGTAGCGCCGGTACCACCACCAGCAGCAGCCTTACGAGGCGATCCTTGAGATAGCCCGACCAGGTCCAGCGCGCTGGCGGCGTGAGCAGGATGCTGCGCGTGATCCAGAAGCCGCTGAGCACGAAGAACAGGATCACCGCGGGGTGGCCGAAGCCGGCGGCAAGGTAGAGAGACTTGACGAGAAGGTCGTCGGTCGGCCGGTAGTCCGCGATCAGCAGCGCCCAGATATGGCCGAAGGCGACGACGAGCGCGAGAACGGCGCGTAACGCATCCATATAGAGGAACGCGGGGTTAACTGCGGCAGCCCCGGCGCGGCCGGCGGGGTCGTTCCCGGTCATTTGCGGTATCCGAGCAGCCGCAGTGCATTGAACACGACGACGAGCGTCGAGCCCTCATGCGCCATCACGGCGGGACCGATACCGAGCCCCAAGATCGTCGCCGGCACGAGCACCGCGACCACGCCAAGGCTCACCACCAAATTCTGGCGGATGATCCGGCGGGTTGCGCGACTGAGCCCGACCGCGAACGGCAGATGCGCGAGATCGTCCGCCATCAGTGCGACATCGGCGGTCTCAAGCGCGACATCGGAGCCGGCCGCGCCCATCGCGATGCCGACGGTGGCATTGGCCATCGCCGGTGCGTCGTTGACGCCGTCGCCGACCATCGCGACCTTGTCGGTGGCGCGCAGTTTGCGGATCGCCTCGACCTTGTCCTCGGGCATGAGGTCGCCCCAGGCCTCGTCGAGCCCCACCTCCTTGGCGATCGACTCGGCGACCTTCTGATGATCGCCCGAGATCATGATCATCCGGGTGATACCCATCGCGTGGATACGGGCGATCGCTTCCTTCGCCGCAGCGCGTGGCGTGTCCATCAGCCCGATCGCGCCCAGATCCTGCACCCCGCGCCGGACCACCATGGTGGTCCGGCCCTGCTCGCGCAGCGCGGCGATCGCGCCCGCCATTTCGCCGGACAGCGGCGCGATGGCCCCGACCCCGAACATCTCGGCCTTGCCAATCAGCACCGTCTCGCCGTCCAGCGTCGCGCGAACGCCCTGGCCAGTGATGCTGATCAGGTCATGTGCGGGCGGCACCTCGCGTTCGCCGAGCCGATCCTGGCCATCGCGCGCGATCGCGCGGGCGAGTGGATGGTCACTTAGCCGCTCGACCGCGACCGCGGCGGCGAGCAGTTCACTGGGATCGATGCCCTGGGCCGGCACGATGTCGGTGATACGCGGGCGCCCTTCGGTGAGCGTGCCGGTCTTGTCGAACGCGATCGCCTTCAGCGAACCCAGTTCCTCCAGCGGCCCACCTCCCTTGATCAGCACACCGCCGCGCGCCGCGCGCGCGACACCCGAGAGCACCGCGCTCGGTGTGGCGATAGCGAGCGCGCAGGGGCTGGCCGCGACCAGCACCGCCATCGCCCGATAGAAGCTATCGCGGAACGGCTCGTCGACAACCACCCAGGCGAACAGCAACAGCACGGTCAGCCCGAGCACAGCAGGCACGAACACCCGCTCGAAGCGTTCGGTGAAGCGCTGGGTCGGCGACTTCTGGGTCTCGGCCTCGCTGACCAGCTGGACGACGCGAGCGAGCGCGGATTCTGTCGACTTGCGGGTGACCTCGACCTCAATCAGCCCGCTGCCGTTGATCGTGCCGGCGAACACGCGATAGGCGGCTTCGAGCGCTTCGGGCTGCGCGCGCGCTGCAGCTTCATCAGGCACGGGACGCTTGTCGACCGGCATGCTTTCGCCGGTGACCGGCGCCTGGTTGACGCTGCTCGTGCCCTTGACGAGGAACCCGTCGGCGGGGAGGCGCTCATCGGGCTTGACGACCACGGTGTCACCGATCACGAGGTCCTCGACCGGCAGCTCGACGAGCGCTTCGCCGCGGCGGACGAGCGCAGTCTGCGGCGCGAGTTCGGCCAGCGCCTCGATCGCGCGCTTGGCGCGGCCCATGGCATAATGTTCGAGTGCATGGCCGAGGCTGAACAGGAACAGGAGCAGCGCCCCTTCTGCCCAAGCGCCAAGCGCCGCCGCGCCGGCCGCGGCGACCAGCATCAGCGTGTCGATTTCGAATTTCTTGAGGCGCAGATTGTCGATCGCCTCGCGCAGTGTGAACCAGCCGCCAAAGCCATAGGCGCCGATATAGAGTGCGAGTGGCAGCCATTCGGGAACGGCGGCCAGAGTTTCGAGCAGGAAGCCGATGCCGAGCAGTGCGCCGCAGGCCAGCGCGAAGAACAACTCGGTGTTGGGGCCGAGCAGGCCGCCATGGGCATGGCCGTGTTCGCCCTCGCCATGATCATGCCCGGCGTGATCGTCGCCGGCGCCTCTGTCCGGCGTGACAGCGGGTGCGTTGGCGGGCGTCTTGCGCTCATGCACCCCGAGCTGGTCGAGGAAGCTGCGCAACGCCGCTTCGGAGGTCAGCGTGCGGTCGAACTCGATCCGCAGCGTGCCCGATGCGCTCGCCTCTGCCTCGATCACCCCGTTCACGCGCTGAAGCTGTTCGGCAATGCTGCGCGCGCGGCGCTGATGGCTGATCCCCTCGACGTCCCAGCGAAGATGGCCGAAGCGCTCGGTGATGTTCGCGCCGGCGGCGGTAGCGAGCTCGCGGATCCGCACCAGCGAGACGATGTCCGGATCGTAATGGACGCACAGATGCGCGGGCGCCTCGCCGGCCGCAGGAACGACATGCGCTTCTGCGATGCCGCGACGGCCGGCAAGTTCAGCGGTCAATCGCGCGACACAGGCGTCGGCCGCGTCGGCGACCTCGGGCAGCACTACAGGGATATCAATGCGCAGTATCTCGGTCATGATGTCTCCTCCCGGTCGCGATGGGATTGCCGATGGGTATCGCGCAGAATCTCGATGCCGCCCTTGATCGCGATCAGCGCGGTGAGCAGGCCGACGACGAGGTCGGGCCAGTTGCTGCCGAGCCACAGCACAAGGAGGCCGGCGACGAGGATCCCGCCATTGGAAATGAAGTCGTTGAAGCTGAAAGTGGTCGCGGCGCGAAGATTGACATCAGGCGCCTCGAGCCGCTGTAACAGGCGCAGGCACAGATAATTCACGGCGGCGGCGATCGCGGCCATGATCATCATGGTGGCGCCGATCGGCTCGCTGCCCTGGACATAGCGCCGGCCGACATCGATGAGGATACCGACCGCGAACAGCAGCAGCATTGCGCCTGACACATTGGCTGCGCGGCGCTTCCACGCCAGTCCGTGGCTGAGCGCCACGAGGCTCAACGCATAGACCGCCGCATCAGAGAGATTGTCGAGGCCGTTGGCGATTAGTGCGCTCGAATCGCCGACGAGCCCGGCGCCGAGAAAACCGCCCGCCAGCATCACGTTGAGTGCCAGAACCCACCATAAGGTGCGGCGTTCGCGGCGGTCGTCGGCTTGCGGTTGAGCCATGGTCCAGCATTCCGGATCGGAGACCCGCCGCCGCACGCGGCGGCGGGTCCGGGTTACCTTAGTGGGCGGGGAGCGGCGTTCCTCCCTGCGACGACGGCGTCTCGACTTCACTAACATCGGTCTCGCGACGTCCGTAGCGGGCGTATAGCGTCGGTAGGACGAACAGGGTGAGCAACGTCGCCGAGATCAGGCCGCCGATCACCACGGTGGCGAGCGGCTTCTGCACCTCGGCGCCCGATCCGGTGGCGATCGCCATCGGCACGAAGCCAAGCGAGGCGACCAACGCGGTCATCACTACCGGCCGCAACCGCGCGAGCGCACCTTGATAGGCCGCCTCGGCCCGGCTGACGCCGCGCGCCATCAGGTCCTGGATCGAGGTGACCATGACCAGCCCGTTCAAAACCGCGATGCCAGACAGGGCGATGAAGCCAACGGCTGCCGAGATCGAGAAGGGCATACCCCTCAGGAACAAGGCGAGTACCCCGCCAACCAACGCGAGCGGCACGCCGGTGAACACGATCGCTGCGTCGCGTACGCTTCCCAATGCCCCGTAGAGCAGCAGGATGATGAGCGCGAAGCAGGCCGGGACCACGAGCATGAGCCGGGCGCTAGCCGATTGGAGATTCTCGAACTGGCCGCCCCATTCGAGATACTGGCCGGCGGGCAGGCGAACGTCGCGCGCGATCGCCGCCCGCGCATCTTCGACCACCCCGGCCACATCGCGGCCGCGGACATTGGCCTGAACCACCACGCGGCGCTTGCCATTCTCGCGGCTGATCTGGTTGGGACCGGAGGTCACCGCGATATCGGCGACGCTCTCGAGCGGGACGAACGCCCCGTCGGGAGTCGGCACCGGTACCTGCCCCAATGTCTGGAGGTCGGCGCGCGCGGCATCGGTCAGCCGGATGGTCACCGCGAAGCGCCGGTCACCTTCGAAGATCATGCCGGCGTCGCGCCCGCCGATCGCGGCGGCGACGGTATCCTGCATGACCCGCGCGGTGATTCCGAGCCGCGCCATGGCATCTCGATTGGGGCGGATGTCGAGCATCGGTAGTCCCTCGGTCTGTTCGACGCGGACGTCGGTAGCGCCGTCCACGCCGCGCAGGATGCCGGCGATTTTGTTGGCGGTATCGTTCATCGCGTCGGTGTCGTCGCCGAACACCTTGACCGCGATGTCGCCGCGCACGCCTGCGATGAGCTCGTTGAACCGCATCTGGATCGGCTGGCTGATCTCGAACGCGTTGCCGGGAAGCCCCTCCAGCGCCTTCTCGATCTTGGCGACGACCTCGGCCTTGGTGAGGCTGGGGTCGGGCCAGTCCGCGTGCTTCTTCATGATGACGAAAGTGTCGGAGATGTTGGGCGGCATCGGATCCGAGGCGAGCTCGGCGGTGCCGGTCTTTGAGAAGACGAATTTGACCTCGGGAATGCTCGAGATCGCCTTTTCGACCTGGAACTGCATCGCCTGGCTCTGCTCGACCGAGGTACCCGGGACACGTAACACCTGGACGGTCGCGTCGCCTTCGTCGAGCTGAGGCAGAAACTCCTGACCCAGGGTCATGAAGGCGAGGATCGCGAGCAGGAAAGCGCCGACGCCCGCGAGGATCGTGACACGCGGCCGCGCCATCGCCCGGTCGAGACCGGGTTCATAGCGGCGCTTGAGCCAGGACATGATCCGGCCCTCCTTCTCCTCGACCGGCTTGGACAGCCAGATCGCGAGCATCGCCGGCACGAAGGTCAACGAGAGCACGAAGGCGAAGGCCAGCGCGAGGATGACGGTCAGTGCCATCGGCGTGAAGGTCTTGCCCTCGACCCCGGTCAGGGTGAGCAGCGGCACATAGACGAGGATGATGATCGCCTGGCCATAGACCGAGGGCCGGATCATCTCGCGCGCCGCGCCCGCCACTACCGACAGCCGTTCCCCCTTGTCGAGCGTGCGGCCGATATGGTGCTGACGTTCGGCGATGCGTCTCAGCGCATTCTCGACGATGATCACCGCGCCGTCGACGATCAGGCCGAAGTCCAACGCGCCAAGGCTCATCAGATTGGCCGAAACGCCGCCGCGCAACATGCCGAAGCTGGTCATCAGCATGGTGACCGGGATCACCAGCGCCGCGATCAGCGCCGCGCGGAAATTGCCGAGCAGCAGGAACAGCACGACGATGACCAGCAGCGCGCCTTCGGAGAGGTTCTTCGCCACCGTCTTGATCGTCGAATTGACCAGCCCGGTGCGGTCGAGCACCGGCTGGATGACGATGTCGGTCGGCAGCGAGGCGTTGACCTCGTCGAGCCGCGTGGCGACGGCCGAGGCGACGTTACGGCTGTTCTCCCCGATCCGCATGATCGCGGTGCCGACGACGACTTCCTGGGCATTTTCCGAGGCCGAACCCATGCGGATCGCCTGGCCGGTGCGCACAGTCGCGACCTGATTGAGCAGGATCGGCACACCTTCGCGGGTGGCGATGACGGTGCGTCCGAGCTGGTCGGCGTTGGCGATGCGCGCATCCGAACGCACCGCCAGACCCTCGCCGTTGCGGTCGACCGTGCCCGCGCCGACCGCGCTGTTGTTCTCCTCGAGCGCGGTCGCGAGGTCTCCGAGGCTGAGCTTCAGTGCGGTCAGCCGCTGCACGTCAGGGACGACCTGGAACTGCTTGACATAGCCGCCGATCGAATCGACGCCGGCAAGGCCCGGAACGGATTTGAGCAGCGGCGCGACGATCCAGTCCTGCGTCGTGCGCAGATAGGTTGCTTTGTCGGCTTCGCTCACCAGCCGTTCACCCTCAGGCGTCAGGTAGCTCCCGTCGGGCTGGATACCCGGTTCGCCGGGCTTGTGCTTGTCCTCGGGCCGGTGGGCCATGTGGACGGTCCACATATAGACTTCACCAAGACCCGTGGCGATCGGACCCATTTCTGGTGTCGCACCCGCAGGCAGGCTTTCCTCCGCGGTGCGCAGCCGCTCCGCGACCTGCTGGCGTGCGAAATAGATGTTGGTGGAATCGGTGAACACTGCGGTCACCTGCGCGAAGCCGTTGCGGCTGAGCGAGCGGGTATGTTCGAGACCGGGCACGCCGGCGAGCGCGGTCTCGATCGGGAAGGCGACCTGCTTCTCGACCAACTCGGGTGAGAGCGCGGGCGCGCGGATATTGATCTGGACTTGGTTGTTGGTGATGTCGGGAACCGCATCGATCGGTAGCCGGCTCAACGAGACGGCGCCGATGACGGTGGCGATGAGGGTCATGAGCAGGACGAACCAGCGCCGCTCGACCGCAAAGGTGACAATACGTTCGATCATGGCTTAGTGTCCGTGCTCCGCCTCGCCCTTTCCGAGCTCGGCCTTGAGGGTGAAGCTGCCGGTACCGGCGATCTCTTCGCGGCCGGTGAGGCCTGAGGTCACGACGACCGAGCCGGAGCTGTGCGCACCGACGGTCACGGGCACGGCCCGGAACCCACTCGATGTGCGTACGAACACGACCTGACGATTCTCGACGGTCTGGAGCGCCGAGGCGGGCACGCTGACGGCGCCGCCGCCCTGACCGGGCAGTTGCACCACCGCGGTGACCGGCTCGCCGACGCGCCACTGGCCGGCGCTGTTGTCGATCAGCGCGATTACGGTGACGAGCCGGGTGGTCTCGTCGAGTACCGGCGAGACGAAGCTCACCTGCGCCGCCGAACGGCGTCCGCCCGAGCTGATCTCGACCGGCGCGCCGACCGCGACGCGTGCGGCATCGGCGGGCGACAACGACACGGTCACCGCGACCCGCGACAGGTTGGAGACGCGGAACAGCTCGGCGTCCGCGGCCACGGTCTGCCCGAGGACCACCGGGCGCGCGGTGATGCGCCCCGCGATTGGCGCGGTCACGCCGATGCGGTTGAGCGCGCCGCCGCTGACCCCGGCGGCCGAAACCTGCTGTCGGGCGAGCCGCAGCGCGATGCTTGCCTCGGTGGCGGCGGTGCGCGCGGCGATCACGTCGCGCTCGGGCGAGACGCGCAGCTTGAACAGCCGCTCCTCGCGCGCGAGGTTGGACTGGGCGAGCGCGCTGCGCGCCTGCGCCGCCTCGACCTCGGCGCGGATCGTGGCGGCCTCGCGGCTCTCGATCACCGCGACGACCTGACCGCGCGTGACCGGCTGACCGAGATTATAGTTGAGCGCGACGACGCGCCCGCCGATCGCCGCCGAGACGACCTGCGTTCCCTGCGGGTCGCCCTCGATCGTTGCGGGCAACTGCAGCGTGCCGCCGCCGCGCGACACCGGACGCACAATCTCAATGCCTGCGGCGCGGATCTGCTGCGCGGTGAGCGTGATCGTGCCCTCCTCGCCGCCGCCTTCGCTCTCGCCTTTCTTGTGTGCGCCCTCGGCCTCGCTGTGCCCGGCTTCGCCTTCCTTGTGCCCCGCCTCGCCCTCGGCATGGCCGGCCTCGGTGCTGTTGTTGGCGGCGGGGTCGCCGCCGCCGCATCCGGCGAGCAGCAACGCCAGCGCGAGCGGAGTCGCGCCTCCAATGATGAGCTTGTTCATCGTCAATTCCCTGTTGCCGCCGGCACGGGCGCCGGCGCGGTGAGCCGGGCCAGACGGGCCTCGGCGTCGTGATATTGGGCGAGCGCGTCGACCGCGGCGCGGCGCGTGTCGAGCAGGGTCCGCTCGGCATCGAGCAGCACAATCTGGTCGAACTTGCCCTCGCCATAGCCGAGGCGCGCGATGCGCGCGGATTCGGTCGCGGCGGCGAGCGCGGGTCCCGATGCGCGCACTGCGGCCGCCGCGCGATCGCGGTCGGCGCGCGCTGCGGTGATCGCCTGCTCCGCCTCGAACAAGGCGACGCGGCGCTGCGCATCGACCCGGTCGCGCTCGGCCAGCGCCTGGTTCACGCTGGCCCGGCCATTATTGAAGATCGGCAACGGCACCGATACGCTGAACACCATAGCCTGATCCTTGGTCGCGGTCAGCCGCCGCGTACCCGCACTCACCGTGAGGTCGGGCACACGCTGGCTGCGCGCCAGCCGCACCCGTGCTTCGGCTGCCGATACGTCGGCGCGGGCGATCGCCAACGCGAGCGTGCCGTCGGCGCGGACCGGCTCTTGTGGGCCGTAGCCGCCGACGCGCTCATACCAGGCGGCGTCGAGACTTTCGTTCAACGGCCGGCCGAGATAGCGCTCAAGCGTTGCACGCGCCGCTTCGGCCGCGCGCTGCGCCTGGGCGAGCTCGGTCTCGGCATTCACCTGCTGGAGCTGGGCGCGTTGCTCGTCGATCGGCGAGTTGGCGCCCGCCTCAACCCGGTCGCGTGCGATCCGAAGATTTTCCGTGGTCACCGTAATCTGGCTTTCGGCGATCGCGCGGCGGCGCTCGCTGGCGATGGCCTGGACATAGGCTTGGACTACGCCCAGCCGCAGGTCGGCACCCGCCACCAAGGTCTGTATTCGCGCGCGGGTGATTTCGGCCTCGGAGACGGCGATGCGCGCCGAACGCTTGCCGCCAAGCTCGATCGGTAGCGCGAAATTGACCGTCGTCTCGGATTCGTCGAGGCCACGATAGGGTCCGGTGCCGAGAATGTTCTCGACGTCGGTGGTAACGGTGGGATTGGGCCTCAGTCCCGCGACGACGCGGCCCGCCTCAGCCGCACGAATCCCAGCTTCGGCAACGTCGCCGGTTGGGGACACAGCACCTGCCTGGGCGAGCGCGTCGTCGATCGTGAGGACGTCGCCGGCCGAGGCCGGTGGCGACGTCTGCGCCTGCGCGATTCCCGCGCAGGACACCGCGGCCAGAAGGGCCGCGAGGATACGATGCATGTAAATACTCCTGACAAACCAAGCCATGCCGCGCAGGCGCGGCCGAGTGGTTGTCAGGCTTGCGGTGGTCTCAACGCGGGATCGCTGCGCGCGGCATACAGCGCCGGCGCCATTCGCACGAACGGCGCAGTCGAGGGCAGGGCGTGGCTGACGGCCGACTTCTCGGGCATGATCGCCATGAGGTGGTGGCCATGGCAACCATGCTGATGCCCATAGCCCTGGTCGGAGGCGGGCTTGCCCGGCTCCTCATTTCCCGAATGGACCTCGGCCTTGTCCGAGGCCTGCTCGGCGCAGACGCTGCGCTCCGCCGCATGCGCAACCGCCCCCGTGCCCATCGACAGGGCTGCGAGCGCACACAGGAGCAGGAGGAGGAAACGATGCATTGAACAGTGCCCATATCGCAGTGCGAGGTGCTTGTCACCCCAGTAAAATCAGGCAGATGAAGGTTGGCCCAAGCACAATTGTTGATATAATATATCAATTCTATTCCAAGAACGATTCGTGCCATGACGATCGCAAGTAGAATGGAAGTTGTTACTTTACATCATTTTTCCAACTGATATCATGTCTCAACATGATCGTGCGAATTTGATCTTGAAGTAGAACCTGTTTGATCGCAAGGAATGTTGCAATGGGAGCCGCGTCATACTGCGCATCGCACGCGGCGCCGCGACGCATTACCGACGTTTCCCGGGACGAGGAACGATGCCCCGCCTGCTGATCGCAATTCTTCTCGGTATGACCATGGTAGGCGAGTCGGCGCTGCACGGCGTTGAGCCGATGCCGGTTGCGACGACGATCGCGACTGATCGCTGCGCCGAGGAAGGGGTGTCGGCGACGCAGGACCAGCGTGAGGCCGACGGGCAGCGCCGCGAGCTGCCAGCCCATTTACATCTCTGTCACCATCACCATGCCGGGGTGTTCGCCGACGTCACGCTGACGCCGGTGATACAGTCGCGCAGCCCGGGCTGTGCCCGCTATGACTTCCGCGTGCACGGCGAGGTCCCGTCCAGAGCGCTGCGACCGCCGATCGCCTGACGATGTACGACGCCGCTCCCGCGCGGCTTTCCCATCGCTCAGGAGATTGATCCCATGCACCGTTTCGTTGCCTTGGCCGCGTGTGTCGCGACCGTCCTTCCCGCGTCTGTCGCTCACGCCCAGGACGCGCCGCCCGCCGCGGATTCCGGCCCGGTCACCACGCTGCGCGCGGCACTGCGCCATGCCTATCGCACCAATCCCGGGCTTACCGCCGCGCGCGCCGGGCTGCGCGCGATCGACGAAGGGGTCCCGATCGCCAAGGCGGCGGCGCGGCCGACGCTCAGCGCGACCGCCGATTATCAGGAATATGTGCTGACCTCGGCCAACAGCCTGTCGGCGCCGAGCCGTGCCTTTGCCGCCAACGGCAATCTGTCGTTCCCGTTGTTCCAGGGCGGGCGCGTCGCCAATTCGATCCGCGCCGCCGATGCCCGGGTCGAATCGGGACGCTCGAATCTGCGCGCGACCGAGGCGGACGTCTTCAACGCGATCGTCTCGGTTTATATGGACGTGCTGCGCGACGAGGCGATCGTCCAGCTCAACACGCGCAACGTCACGGTGCTCGCGACCAACCTCCAGGCGTCGCGCGACCGGTTCGAGGTCGGGGACCTGACCCGCACCGATGTCGCGCAGTCCGAGGCACGCCTGTCGCTGGCGCGTGGGCAGCTCCAGGCGGCGCAGGCCCAGCTGATCGCGAGCCGCGAGAATTACATCCGCTTCGTCGGGCTGGTACCCGGCCAGCTCGCCTATCCGGCGCCGCTGCCGGGGTTGCCCGGTTCCGCCGAGCAGGCGACCGCGATCGCGCTCGGCGGCAACCCGCTGCTGGACGCGGCGCGCACCGACGCACAGGCGGCGGGCTATGACGTGCGCGTCGCCCGGGCGGCGCGGCTGCCGCGGCTCTCGGCGGTGGGGTCGAGCGGCTACAATAATTATCTGGGGTCGCTGACCAGCTCGCTGCCGGGTCGGACCTTCCTTCAATCCCAGACCAGCGCGACGATCGGCCTGTCGGCGACGATCCCGCTCTATCAGGGCGGGTTGCCGGGGGCGCAGGTGCGCCGCGCCCAAGCGCTGCACGGTCAGTCGCTCGAGCAGGTGACGCTGGTCGAGCGCCGCATCGTCGCCGAGGTGCGCGCGGCGTTCGCCCGGCATCGAGCGGCGCTCGAACTGATCCGGTCGGCGGAGGATGCGGTCGCGGCGAACACGCTCGCGGTCGAAGGCGTGCGCGCCGAGCTGACGGTGGGTACGCGCAACGTGCTCGACGTGCTCAACGCCGAGCAGGAATTGCTCAATGCGCGGGTGCAGCTCGTCACTGCGCGGCGCGACGCCTATGTCGCTGCGTTCGGGCTGCTGGTGGCGATGGGGCAGGCCGAGGCACATGATCTTGGGCTATTTAGTAGCGGTGGCAAGAGTTCCCACGACGAACCACTGCGGTCAGCCGCCTCGCCGAGCACCGTTGATGGAGGTGTTCCGCGAATGGCACTTCCCAACAGTTTGACACAGTGAGTGGCGCGCGGTGACCTCCTGTCTCGACCGAAACACACGCGATGACCCAAATTCGGGATAGGTAATTGTGGTACATTAGCATTGAAGATGGAGTCTTCAGCGATATCCGTTACCGAGCGAGTCGCTGAGATGCGCGTTTGCACCGCAAATGGTGATTGGGACCCAAGCGCCGACAGCCCTTGCGATAGGCTGGAGGGAAGGCTGACCGCTCCAGTTCGAGCGCCGAGTTGCTAAATCGCTGAACGGGCTTATCCTTCCGTTCGCGTCGTCGGCACGACGGCGCCGAGGCGTGAGAACCTCGCTTGAGAAGCCATGGTCTCGCACGGCGCATTGCCGGGTGGCCGTCGCACATGTCCAGGCCGCATGCGGCTAAAGGCGTCGGCGCGTGTCTCAAGCATGTTCTCAACACCCGGCTTTCGCCGGCTCCGCCTCGAAAAAGCGGAGCGGCATATGGCGAGGTTTCAGCTTCCAATCCGGTTCCGTCGGCAGACGGAGGCACCATGCTCGAGCGCATGAGGCTGGCGCGCGAGCTTCCCGGCGGCATCGGCGAGAGCGAGCCGCTGCCGCCCGAGGATCGCGTCGTTCCGACGGTCACCGGCCGGCTCGAGACGCTGTTTCGCGAGCACCGGCCGCGGCTGCTCCGCTTCCTGTCGCGTCGGACCACCAACGACACCGCCGAGGACCTGACCCAGCAGGCGTTCGTCCGTCTCGCGGCGCTCGACCAGAACGTCGTCGATCGGCTCGAGAGCCCCGAGGCCTATCTGCACCGGACCGCGGTGAATCTCCTGAAGGACGAGGCCAAGGCTGCCGCGCGCCATGCCGCGCATCTGCATGTCTGCGTGGACGACGTCGCCATCATGGGGCCAGATCAGATCGCCGCGCTCGAAGCGCGGGATATGCTCGCGCGGCTCGAAGCTGCTATGCTGCGATTGAAGCCGCGGACACGGGAGATCTTCTTGGCGCATCGAATCGACGGCTATAGCTATGCCGAGATCGCAGCCCGGACCGGGCTCGGGATCAAGGCGGTCGAGAAGCATATGAGCCGTGCCATCGCCCATATCGACGGCCATTCGTCGCTCCGATGACCGTACCGGCCGGGGAGGATCAGGCTACGGCACGCGCGCGGCAGGAGGCCGCCGACTGGTTCGCGCGGCTGCGCGCGGGTGCGAGCGAAGCCGAGCTGGCCGCGTTCGCGGCATGGCGCGCCGACGCCCTGAACAGCGAGACCTATGACCGGCTCGCACGGCAATGGGAACAATTCAGCTTCCTTGCCAATACCAGCCTCGGCCGGGGTCGCGACCTCTCCCGCGCCAGCGTCTGGCACCGGCAGCCGATCGTGCGCGTCGCGGCGGTCGCCGCCCTTCTGGTGCTGATCGTCGGCAGCGGCCTGTTGCTGCGGGTCGGCATGCAACCGGACCCGGCAGCGGCGCCGGTCGCTTATGCCAGCAACGCCGATGCGGTTCGGACCGTGACGCTGGCGGACGGCTCGCGGGTCACGCTCGATCGGGGCAGCGCCGTGCGGGTCGCCTATAGTGCGTCCCAGCGCCAGCTCGAGCTTCTCAAGGGACGTGCGCGGTTCGATGTCGCGCATGATAGCGCTCGGCCGTTCGCGGTGCGCGCGGACGGCGGGACGGTCATCGCGCATGGGACGATCTTCGACGTCGCGCTCCGCCCGGGGCTTGTCCGCGTCGTCCTGTTGCGCGGTTCGGTCGAGGTCCGTCCCGACCCGGTGATCGCACGCGGCGCGCCGGGCCGGATGCTCGTGCCGGGCCAAGCATCGGTCTATGCACCTGGCAAGGCGCCTTCGCCGCCGGTCGCCGCCGATCCCGCCGACACCGCCTGGCCGGGAGCCATGCTCTCGTTCGAGGCAACGCCGCTGCGCGAGGCGGTTGCCGGGTTCAACCGCCGCAACGCCGTCAAGCTGGTGCTGGGCTCCGAGCGGATCGGAACCCTCCGGATCACCGGCGCCTTCGCTGCCGACGATCCGGCAGGGTTCGCCGAAGCAGCGGCGGCAATGTTCCAGCTCGATCTTCGCCGCCAGCCCGACGCATCGCTCTCGCTGCACTAGGCACACGCAAAAGCCGTAGGGTAATTCCCGCCCGCGTCGTTTCCGCACCGAATGGCACCAGCAAGGATGCCGGATGGGGAGGAAGACATATGCGGGGTATGACGGGACTATTGGCACTTTGCCTGAGCGGTACGGTGCTGGTCGCCACGGGTTCGAGTGTTGCCCGCGCACAGGCGATCGAACGGCAAAGCTATGACCTTCCCGCCCAACCGCTCGCGCGCTCGATTCAGGCAGTCGTTGCGGCAACGGGCCAAAGCATCGTCGCGCCGACCGACCTGATCGCCGGCCACAGGGCACCGGCCTTGAAGGGGATGCTCTCGATCGACGAGGCGCTCGATCGGCTGCTTGCAGGTTCGGGCTTGCAGGCACGGCGCTCAGGTGCGGCCTTCGTCATCGCGCCGGCCACGCCGCAGGCACTCGCGGCACCGGCCGAAGCGCAGGAGGCGATCACGATCACCGGCAGCCGCATTCGCGGAGCGCCCACCGCATCGACGACAATCCAGGTGACGCGCGAGGAGGCGCGCAATGCCGGGCAGGCGACGCTCGTCGAGATCGCGCGCAGCTTGCCCCAGAATTTTGGCGGCGGCCAGAATCCGGGCGTCGGCTTCAACGTGCCCGAGACCAACGGCGCGGATGTGGGCGGCGGTGCCTCGATCAATCTGCGCGGGCTCGGCGGCGACGCGACCTTGACGCTGCTCAACGGGCATCGCCTGTCGTACAATGCGGCGAAGCAATCCGTGGACATTTCCGGCATCCCGCTCGGAGCGGTCAGCCGGATCGACGTGGTTCCCGACGGCGCGTCGGCGCTGTTCGGTTCGGACGCGGTCGCCGGTGTCGTCAACATCCTGTTGCGGCGGGACCTTGAGGGCGTGGAGACCAGCGCGCGGCTCGGCATCCCCACCGATGGCGGCGGGTTCAGCCAGACCTATGGCGCCACCGCAGGGACGACATGGCGGTCGGGCAATGCCCTGCTCGCCTATGAATATGGCAGCAACGATGCGATCCTCGCGCGCCAGCGCGACTATGCCGCGACACGCTCGCCCGGACTCACCCTCTTTCCCGCGCAGCGGCGCCACAGCCTTCTCGCTTCAGCTGAGCAGGATTTGGTGCCGGATCTCCGATTCGCCATGGACGGCCTGTTCAACAAGCGCTGGACGAACCTGACTTATCCGCTCGCCGCCGGCGGCGATCTCTCCGTGGCCCGGGGCAAGACGCAATCGACCGCGCGCGCCTGGGGCGTCTCGCCCTCGCTGACCTGGTCGCTGCCGGAGGGCTGGAGCACGATGCTCTCCGCCACCTATGGCGAGGATCGGGTCGATTATGGCGGCTACAGCTTCCAGGGCGGCGTGCTGTCGGTCAACACCGGTGGCTACTATATCAACCGCGCGCGCTCGATCGAGCTCTCGGCGAACGGCCGGCTGTTTGCGCTGCCCGGCGGCCCGGTCAGGATCGCGCTTGGCGCTGGCCATCGGCAGATCGACTTTCGCCGCTTCACCGGCATCAACGGCACCCAGAATATCGACCAGTCCCAGGCCGACACCTACGGCTTTGGCGAACTGAGCCTGCCGCTGGTGTCGCCCGGCCAGGCGATCCCGCTCGTTCACAGCCTCGTACTCAGCGCGGCGGTCCGCTACGAAGCCTATCGCCGGATCGGCGACGTCGCGACGCCCAAATTCGGCCTGATCTTCGCGCCGCATCCCGATATCACCCTCAAGGCGAGCTGGGGGAAGAGCTTCCGGGCGCCGACGCTCTACCAGCAATACCAGCCCCAGACCTTGTACCTGACGCGCACCGCAACCGTGGGAGGGCAAGGCTATCCCGCCACGGCAACGGCATTGCTGCTGCTCGGCGGCAATCCCGGCCTCGCGCCGGAGCGATCGACCAACTGGTCGGCAACGCTGGAACTGCGCCCGCGCTTCCTCGACGGCGTGCGCCTCGAGCTGACCTATTTCTCGGTGCGGTACCGCGACCGCATCGTCACGCCGATCCCGTCCTTTGCGACGGCGCTGCGCGACGCGGGCTATGCCAGCTTCGTCACGCTCAACCCCTCGACCGCCGAGCAGGCGGCGACCATCGCCGGCGCCAGCACATTCACCAACCTGACCGGGGGCGCCGCGTACGACCCGGCGAACGTCGTGGCCTTGGTGCGCAACACCAGCGTCAATGCCGGCCGGCAGTCGGTGCACGGTATCGATGCCTTGCTGCGCTATTCCGGCGATCTTGGCGGGGGAAGACTCTCCGCCTCGGCCAATGCCGCCTGGCTCGACAGCGAGCAGCAGATCGGGCCGGCGCTCCCGATCACTCAGCTGGCAGGCACGATCTTCAACCCGCCGCACCTGCGCTTGCGCGGCGATCTTGGTTGGTCGATCGGCGGGGTGACGATCACCGGCAATGTCACCCATATCGGCCCGGTCGTCGACAACCGGACGGCGCCCGCGGCCCGCATCGCCGGGATGACCCCGATCGATCTCACCCTGCGCTACCGGGCGGATAGCGGACCGCTGCGCGGCTTCGACCTGATCGCGTCGGTCCAGAACCTGTTCAACGCCAAACCGTCCCCGATCGCGACGTCGCTCTTCTACGACACCCCCTATGACTCGACCAACTATTCCCCGCTCGGACGCTTCGTCAGCCTGTCGGTGACCAGGAAATGGTGAGCAGGTACAAGCTGCTCGCCGGCATGCTGCTGGTGACGACGCCTCCGGCATGGGCTGATTGTGCCGACATGCTGCCGAACGCCGCCGAAGCGCGCGCGCCGCAGCGCCTGCTCGAAGCCAGCGACCTGATCGAGCTGCGCGATATCGGCATGCCCGATCCGTCCTATTTCTTCCTGCCGAGCCCGCTCGCCGTGTCACCGGACGGCAGGTCGATCGCGCTGGTGCTCAGCCGGGGCGATCTGGCCACAAATGGCTATTGCCGGGCGCTGGTGGTGATCGCCGCGCGCGGCGCGGCGGCCCCGCGCGTCGTCGATCGGGGTGGTGAGATGATCACTGCCATCGACGTCAAGCGCGGGCTGTTCGTCAACACCGGCTTTCCCGACCTGGTGGTACCTGCCTGGTCGCCCGATGGTCGATGGATCGCCTATCTCAAGCGGATCGACGGCGTCACCCAGCTGTGGCGCGCGCGCGCCGATGGCGGCGGGTCCGCTGCGGTCACCCGGTCGGCGGTGGATGTCGAGCGCTGGGCCTGGGCACCGAATGGCCGCGATCTGCTCTATGCCAGCCGGCCCGGCATCGCCGAGGCGCGCCGTGCGCTCGATCGCGAAGCTATGTCGGGCTATCTCTACGATGCGCGGGTCCGGCCGAACCCCGGCCCCCGTCCGCAGCTGCGCGAAGCGGACGTGCCGCAAATCGTGTTCCTGGTTGATCCCGAGCGTGGCGAGACCCGCGCGGCGACCGCCGGGGAGGCAGCGGCACTACCGCCCGACCCGCCCGGCGGATCCCAAGCCGAAGCCGTCGCCATGTCGCGCGACGGCCAACGTGCCTGGACCGAACGCGAGGATGCGGGGCCGCTCAGCCCGTTGCGCATCTGGGTGGCCGATCGCACCGGCCGCAAGCAACCCTGTGCAGCGGTGGCCTGCCGCGACGGCATCGTCAATCTCTGGTGGCAGGCGGACGGGTCGTTGCTGTTCCTGCGCCGCGAGGGCTGGGCCAAGGGGCGTATGGCACTCTACCGCTGGCGCCCGGGCAGCCACACCGTCCGGCGCCTTCTCGCCAGTCCGGCCTGGCTCACCGGCTGCACCTGGCGCGACGCACAGCTCTATTGTGTCGCAGAGGATTCGGTGACGCCGCGCCGGGTGGTAGCGATCGATCCGGCCAGTGGCCGGCAATCCCTGCTGTTCGACCCCAATCCGGGTTTCGCGCGGCTGCGGCTCGGCAAGGTCCAGCGGCTGACCTGGCAAAGCGAACCCGGCATGCCCGCCTGGGGCGATCTCGTCCTGCCGCCGGATGCGGTACCGGGCGAGAAACTGCCGTTGGTGATCGTCCAATATCATAGCGACGGCTTCCTGCGCGGGGGGACCGGCGATGCGCACCCGATCTTCCTGCTCGCCGCCCATGGTTTCGCGGTGCTGAGCTTCGAACGGCCGGCGGTCGAGAGCACCGCCTATCCCGGGCTGAAGACGATCGACGCGATCATCGCCGCCATGACCAAAGACTGGGGGGAACGCAGAAGCGTGCTGGCCTCGCTGCTCGCCGGGGTCGATCGCACGATCGCGCTGGGCGTCGCGGACCCCGCGCGCATCGGGATCACCGGCCTCAGCGACGGCGCCTCGACCGTGAACTACGCGCTGATCAATTCCGACCGCTTTGCTGCCGCCGTGGTCAGCACCTGCTGCGAGGATCCCAAGACGGTGATGACCTATGGCGGAACCGCCTGGGCCGACTGGAATCGCGCGGTCCGCCGCTATCCGCTGGCGAGCGAGGACGGCACCGCCTTCTGGAAGCCGATGGCGCTGTCGCTCAATGCCGACCGGATCGAGACGCCGCTCCTCATGCAGCTCGCCGACAGCGAGTATCTGCTCGCGCTCGAGGCGTTCACCGCGCTGCGCGAGAAGCGCAAGCCGGTCGAGATGCATGTCGCGCCGGGCGAATATCATACCCGGACCCAGCCGTTGCACCGGCTCGCCGAATATCAACGCGATGTCGACTGGTTCGGCTTCTGGCTGCAGGGGCGCGAGGATCCCGATCCCGCCAAGCACGCGCAATATACGCGCTGGCGCGCGCTGCGGGACGCACGTCCGAACCTGCCCGCAGTGCCGGCGCGGCGCTAGCCGGGCCAGCACCGGCTCCACGCCTCAGCATCGACCAGCCGCAGGATGCGGACATGGCCGGAGCCGCGGACCGGACGCGGGTCGTCGAGATATGCCGCCAGCGCATCGCAGTCGAGCAACCCGTGTCCGGCGAGATTGCCGTCGAGCAGCAGCCTGCGGATCTGTTGGCGCCGGCTCTCAAAGAGCGCGACGAGGAAGGCATCGGGCGAGCCCTTCGACCTGCGCCAAGCGACCTGTTCGGGCAGCGTCGCCTCGAAGGCGCGGCGCGCGACGGCGCGATTGCAACCGCGCTCGAACCACAGCCAGGTCGGGATGCGCAGGCAGAGCTCGACCACCGGTTGGGCGAGCAGCGGGTAGAGGAAACGGCGCGCCGCACAGGGATCGCTGTCCTCCGTCAGATATTGCGGCCCGAGCAGCAAGGCGACATGCGCGGCCTTGCCCGGCAGCACCGTCGCCGGAGGCTCCAGCCAGGGATGCCGCGACGCCGCCCGCGCCCGCGCGGCGGTTCCGGCCGACAGAAAGCCGGTGTCGATGTCCAGCGGCGGCGGCCGATGCTGCCACGACCGCAGCCATGCCTTGCGCCGGACGGTCCACACGCTGGTGTCGCAAAGCGCGGCGATCTCGCGCGCCAGCCGGCGATACATAGGGCCGTCCGCCAGTCCGGCACGGCAGTCGAGCAGCGGCAGCACCGATTGCAGCGAACAGAAGATATTGTCGCCCCCGCCGCCACTCAGCACGGCATCGGCGCCTTCCTTGCCGGCGACGAGATGCGCCTGGCGCCGGGCTTCATATTCGAAGGCCCGCGATGCCGGCCGGGGCAATCCGGCCGCGGCAGAGGTTTCGAGATCGACGCCGTCCAGCTGGAACAGGCGTTCGGCGAGCGGAACGCCGAGCCGATCGCAGACCGCGCGGGCATAGCGGCGCTCGTCGCCGGCGGGATCATCGGTGCTGATATTGGCGCAGCGCAGATCGAGCCCGCGCGCCGCAGCGCTCGCGGCGATGATCGAGGAATCGAGGCCCCCGGACAGCATCAGCACGCTGCGCGTCAGGGTGGATCCGCGCGCACCGACCGCCGCGAGGATCTCGCCATGGAGCCGCTTTACGGCTTCCCTGCCGTCCGCGAGTGCGCGTGCAGGGTCGGCGAAGGTCCAGGGCGACCAGAGGGTCGTCACGCAGGGTCCGGCTTCGCCGAAGCGGATCTGCTCGCCGCCCCGCAATTCGCCGAGCCCGGACAGGCAGGTCGCAGCGCTTCGGACGCGCGGGGCGCAGAGGAAGTCGCCGAGCGCAGGCCAGTCGAGGCGCGGACGGAAGCCGCCGAAGCGCTCGAGCAGCGCCACGTCCGACGCGACCGCATAGCCCTGGGCGGACGGCGCATGGAAACAGGGCAGTTCACCGAATGGCGCGCGCACCAGCGCGACCGAATTTTGGTCCGTGTCCGCGACAATCGCGACATAGCCGCCCCAATGGCCACGGACGAGCCCGGCCGCGCCATTCGCCCGAAGCGTCGCGGCTGAGGACGCGGAAAATGCGTCGAGACGATGGGACCGGCCGAGGGCGAACAGCGGACCGATCACAAGACCATCGTCCGCAATCGGCACGAGCATCGCATCGCGCTCGGCGACCACGAGGCACCCCGGCCGGTCGAGCGCGATCCGCCAACCTGGGTCGGCAAGCGCCGCATGCCGGACCGCATCGGCCCGTGCGGCATCGCCACCGATCGCCGCGAAATACCGGTTACCCATCACACCACCAGGATCGGCGTGAAGTCGCGGACCGCATCCACCCGGTCGTTGACCACCAGGTCTTGCCACTGCACCCAGGCATGGGCCGCAAATGGCTGCAGCTTCACCGCCAGCACCAGCTCGGCCCGCACGCCCGCAGCAAGCAGCCGATCGGTCACTGCCAGCGACCGGGGCAGACATTGGTCATGCGTCGTCGCGATCGCGCGCAGCTGCGCGAAGGCCGCCGCGCCGCGCGCCAGCGTCTCCCGTTCCGATCGTATGGTCTTGAGACGCGCCTTGCGGGCCTGGAGCCGGGCGACCGCCGCATGCAGGCCGAACAGCCGCAAGCGCAGCGGCGCGTGAAGTAGTGCCGTCCCGGCCAACAGGGTCTGGAGCGGGCGCACCGGGGTCGGCGCCGCGTCGAGCAGACTGGCGCGCGCCTCGGTCACCGCCGGACAGGGCTGGAGGATGGATCCGGTGTCGCTGGCGCGCAAAATGCCCTGGTGCGCCAGACCCTCGAGGATCCGCATATCCTCAGGCCCGGACGATGCGGCGGCTAGCCGATCAAAGCTGCGCTCGGCATCGTTCGCGAGGCAGAAATAGCGGTCGGCCCGCAGGTCGAGGAAGATCGTCCGGCCTGCCACATGGCAGAAGCTGATGCCGGGCTTGAGCGTATAGGCCATGACGAATGGCGCGCGGCCGGGGGCCGCGCGCCTGTCGATCATTCGTCGGTCAGGCCGGCGAGGATGCGGCCGTCGCCGACATCGGGGAAGTCCCCCTTGGGGCCCTTGGTCTCGACGCTGGCGGCGCCGAGATCGATCAGGTCGGACGGGGTCTCGTGGTTGCGTTCCATGACACGTCTCCTTGAGCGCTGCGCATGATGCAGCGCGAGACAGGCTAGGTGCGGGGGTTCGCTATCCGAATTTTATACTGAGAATATATGCCGATTGTTTTCGGCATGCCCCGCGCCTTTGCGGGATGTGCGCCTTCAGGCCTCGCGATAGGCGGCGCGCACGATCTCGTGCGCCAGCCGGGCACGCCGGCGGAAATAGCCGCCCACAAGGCGCAGCAACATGCGTCGATCGCTCTCGAGGCACGCCGCGATCGCGTCCATCTCGGTGGCGTCGTCGCCCAGCGCCAGCGCTTCCACCATGCGCACCGCATGCAGGCGATCATTGATCGCGGCGATCGCGCGCCCATGTTCGAGATTGCCGGAACGCCGCCCGATCTCGAGGAAGAGTGCCGCCGCCCGCTCCGCGCCGTCGAGACCGGGCGGCGCGTCGACGTCCCCGCGCGCGCTATCCCGCGGCCATCCGCGCACGGCAAGCGTCATGACCTGTTCCGCCCAGCGATAGAGATCCTGCAGGTCCGGTGCCGTGAGGTGCGGCCGGTGGAAGCCTTCGCCGGTACGCGTCTCGACCAGCCCCTCGCCGGTCAACTGGTTGAGCGCATCGCGGACCGGCGTGACGCTGCTGCTGAGCGCAACCGACAGCATCGCCGGATCGAGCCGCTCGCCTGGATGGAACACGCCGCGCAGCAGCTGGCCCTTGAGCGTCTCATAGACGCGCTCCGAAGTCTGGCCCGAATTCATGGTTCGGTCTGGCTGCGGCGGAACGCCTCGACCTGGTCGCGCTGGTCGGGGCGCAGCGCATCGATGGCGGCGCGTGGCGTGTCCGCCGTGCCGGCGAGCAGGACCGACGGGCACTGGCCTTCATAATTGCCGAGATTGGGCCGGTGCTGGCGATAGCCGGCTAAAGCGGCCAGCCCGGGCGGGAATGCGCGCGCGACATCGGGCGGATAGGCGAGCATCTGGCTCTCATAGGGCTTGAGCCAGCCCAGCGAATAGCCGACCACCAGCCCGCGCCGGACCCCGGTGGTGCGGTTGGCGCCGGCCCCATGCAAGGCCGAGCCGAGAAACAGCAGCGCGTCGCCGGGCTCCATCTCGGCAGCGATCCCCGCTGAGGTCGGCGGCGGATCGAGCGCGGCGGCGCCGTGCGTGTTCGACCAGACCAGCGTCGCGCCATTCTCGGCCCGGAACGGCGTCAGCGGCCAGATCACGTTGACGAGATATTCGATCTCGCCGACCGGCCCCCGCCACATATCCTGGTCGCGATGCGGTATTTGCGCGGGCGCCTCGGGATGGATCGCGATCGCCTGGGCGACATTGAGCTGGATGCAGTCGCACCACGGCGCGAGGATCGCTTCGACCACACCCTGCACCACCGCGTGCTGGACCAGCGCCGCCATGCGCTCCGAGCGCGCCAGCAGGCGCCCGAACCGCTTCGTCGTCTCGCCATAGAAACTACCCTGGCAGAAGGGTGTCTGCGCGAACGCCGGGGCGAGGTCGGCATCGAGCGCCGCGATCGTCTCGGGCGGCAGCGCGGCGCGCAGGACACACCAGCCGTCGCGCGCGAGCCTGGCGCGGGTCTGGTCGATCGCGGCCGCCAGCATCGGGTTGCGGTCCATAGCGGGTCTCCTTGCGCGTCTCAGGCCGCGGCGAGCGTGTCGCCGCCCAGCAGCGCCGGGAGCGGGACAATGCCCGCCGCGGCGAGCTTGCGCGGCGTATCGGGCTCGATCTCGATGGCGAGCGCGCCGAGCATCTTGCCGCCGATCGTCACCGGCAGGCCGAGCGGACAGCACCGCCAGCCAAAGGCGAGAATCTGCTGCAGCCACCCCATCTCGGCGATGGCGCTATAGCGGGCGATGCCATGGGCGAGCGCATGATCGGCCAGCGCCGTCACCAGCGTGTCGCGCACGCCGCGGCGCTCGCGCGCGCTCAGGCTCCGGTCGAGGCAGAACCGGGTCACTTCGAAGATGTCGGGGCCGCTCGGCGGCGCCGCTTCGCACAGCTCGGGATAGAAGCTGTCGAGGATATGCGGCCGCGTCGTCGGCAGCAGCCGCGCCGATCCGAGATGACCGCCGTCGCGGTCGGCGAGCACCAGATAATGCGCGTGCGCGTCGTCGAACTGGTCGATCTCATAGGCGCCGCCGAGGACGGGGACGTCCCATTTCAGGAGATCGACGAACACCTGCTTCCGCGCCGCGAACATCCCGCGCATCACCTTGTCCGACACCGGGCGGTTTGCAGCTCCCATCGCGTGCAACATGGTCGTGGCTCCTTGATCGTCGGGAGACCAAGGGTCGCGATTAGCCGGCCGGCGGGATATGCCGGAAAAGGGGTATAGTCAGCGTTTGAAGATATCGGTGAAGGTGAGCGTTCCGTCGAACAGCGCCCGGATCGCCACCAATGTCCGTTTGTGTACGCCGTATCGTTCGCACGCCTGCTTGATATGGCGCGCTACGGTCTCCTCGCTGACTCCAAGGATGCGGCTGATCTCCCAGTCGCCCTTGCCGCGCGCCGCCCACAGGATGCAGTCGCGTTGCCGGTCGGTCAGCACCGGCGCCGCCGCCTCGTCGATCTTGCGCGTCGACCACAGTCGCCGTGCGCCCTCGAACGCGAACAGGCCCGCAAGCTGTGCCAGCGGCAGCATCGCCTCGGGCAAGGGCCGGCCGGCGCCATTGGCGAAGGAGCAGGAACCGAGGGTCTCGCCGGGTACATTGGCCGGCACCGTGAACCCGTCGCCGATCCCCTGCTCCGCGCCGAGCATGAGCACCCGCCGGTCGCCCGGCGTCAGCGTGATCATGTCGTGCATCCGCGACCATGGGAAGCCGCGGCTGGTCACATGGCTTGCCCGGTGCACGGGATCGGACACGCCGAGCGCCTGCGCGTCATAATAGTCCGCCCAGCGTGCGGGGTAGTTGTGCAGCCGGATGTCGGTACCGGTCGCGCTCGGGATGTCGACATGATGGGTCAGCGCGAAATACTCGAACCCGAGTATCGCGCAGATCTCGACCATCGCGAGCGCCAGGTCGTCCGGGCTCGTCGCGGCTTCGAGCTCCCGGAGGAACGGCCCCATATCGTGCATGCCCATCGGGCGTCCAATCGACCAGCGGCGGCATCTCAAGCTGCCGTCGATCCTCTGATCGACCTTTCATGCTCTTTCGGGCCGGGCGGCGGCTTCTCACACCGTCGCGAGGCAACAGGCAGACAAATCAGCGCATCTACAGAGACTTGGAGGGCAAGCGAGTCAAGTTTATATTGTCGATATATTCGGCATGGTCTGGTGCGGTTCGATCCTCCATTTCGGAGCGATCGGATTTCGCGCCAGCTTCATTGTTTCTCCACATGACGAAATCGGGCTGAGCGGGTGGCGCGGGACTGGCGCGATGCGCGTGACTATGCGCGGCTGCGCGGCGTCGATCGGGCCGGGCTGATGTGGGAATGGCTGCGCCGCGATCCCGGCTATATCGCCTGGTACACCCGCGCGAGCAGCGCGACGCGCGGCACGGACGTGCCGGGCCTCGGGTCGGGGGATGATCCCCTCTCCTGGGGGATTCACTTTCGCCGAGCGCCCGGAGGTCGAAGCCCCGGACGCGCGGATCATCTGGCATGCCGATTTCGATCCGGGCACGCTGCGCGTCATCGCCAGCCCGATCGGGCGCGGCGATCCCGACGCGATCGATCCGGCGTTGCTGGCACCGTGGCTGACGCTCGTGCGCGACCCGCACGGCGAGCATGCGGTGCTCTCGGACGGCTGGCATCGCATCCGGCTCGACATCGAGCAGGGCAGCCTGGCCGGCGGTGACCCCGTGCTGCTCGAATATCGGCTGAAGGGCGTTGCGTCCGCCGGAGCCCGGATCCTGCCGCTGCGGCGGCTGATCGATCTGTGCCGCAATCGCCGCTTTTCCCGCTCGCTCTATCCGCCCGACCGGCGGGTGGCGCGCTGGATTCTCGCGCTGCGCGTCCATGATGCGGTCCAGGCCGGGGCGAACCAGCGCGAGATTGCCCGCATATTGTTCGGCGATGCGGCGGGGCGCGGCGATGGGGATCGGCGCTCCGATTCGATCCGGTCCCGAGTGCGGCGCCTGGCTGCGGACGCGCGGCGGCTGGCCGGGGGCGGCTATCGCTCGCTGATGCGGCGCGATTAAGGGGTGGCGCCTCGCACGGCCTGCCGTGCGACCGCCGCTCTATGGCCGCCTGCGGCCGGCCACCGAGCCCCGCCTTGCGGGTCTCGGCCTGGCGGTGACGATCGGCTGGTGGGACTGGGACGGTGTATTCCGTTGATCGTGGTCGCGCGATCGAACCCTGACCGTTGGGGTGAGGAACGGAGCTAGCCTGACACCGCGAGATGTTCTATCTTCGTTCCGAGCAATCGGAGACCGGAATTGAAGGGATCGGCCGCGGGTAATTTGGGCGAGATGTACTCGGACCGGCCCGGCATGGTGGTTCGGGAGGTCAAGGGTTCCGACATTGATCGCGATGCGCACCGGGCTCTCTCGCTCGATGAGGCCAGGAAGGCGGCGGCGGCATTCCCCGGGCACATCGAGGCCATCCTTGCCGTCTTCCGCGAAGCCTATCCACCCCATGTCATCGCCACGATCGCGTGCTGGGGGATGAGCCAGCCGGCCGGTCCGGACATGATTTCGACCAAGGGGCTCATCGAGGGAATCGAACAGCATCATATCGAACTGCTCCAGGCGCTGCTGCTCACCCTTGAACGCTGGGAATGGGGTCGCGAGCCGGCGAGCAATCGGCAAATCCAGGCAGCGATCGACGCAGTCAGTGCGCTTGCGACGGCCTTCCATCGGCGACGGATGATCCAGCTCGAAGATCTGGGCGACGATCTCGACCGCCTGGTCAGCATAGGGTTGCAGGAGCGGATGCGCGATCACACCCAGATGGTGCGCAACTGGGGCTATTACGACGACATGGTGCGAATTGTCCGGGCGCTGCACGCGCCGTTGGACGCCGCTTTCGCAGCGCATCATGGATATAGCGCCAGCGATCTCGTCGATATCGCCGAAGCGCTCGTCGCCCTCCATCAGGAGCGGCTCGGTGGGCGGTTCGTGCTCCTGAAGGACATCTTCCGCGGGCGCACCCGCAAGGCGATCGTCCATGATTTCTTCGCGCGCTACGAGGGCGTCCGGGGCGATCCGGACGCCTTCCTTGCCTCGCTCCCGAAGCGGATGCCGCTTCGTCACCTGAGGACGATGCTGCTGAGCCATGCCGATCGCTGGCTGGTCATGGAGATGCGTGTCGAGCCGGGCGTGATCGCGGAGCGGCTCGACAAACCGGTGACGCTGGTCACCAGGGTGTTCGCGGCGCTCGGCCTGTGTCCCGGCGCGTTGCGCGAACACGACAAGGAGCATCTTTTCCTTTCGAACCCGGTGTGGCTGAAGCCTGCCGTCCGGGTCGATGACGACTTCCTCTTCTTCGCGCCGCAATCGCTTGTCAGCTTTCTGCCGGCGATCTTGCGCACCCTCATCGCCGAGGCCGGAATCACCAAGGCGCTGGAGAAGCGGCGAACCCTGTATCTCGAGGAGGAGATGAAGCGGGTCATCGAGGAGGTTCTTCCTTCGGCGACGCTGTTGCCCAATGCGGAATGGTATTGGGAAGGTGTTCGCTACGAGACGGATCTGATCGCCGTGATCGACCGGGTGGTGCTCATCGCCGAAGCCAAGTCCGGCGCACTGACGCCTAGCGGTTTGCGCGGTGCGCCGGATTCCGTGCGCAAGCATGTGCAGAAGCTGATCGTCGATCCGGCGGTGCAGTCGGCACGCTTGCGGGACATCCTCCTGGCGGCCAGGGACGGGCAGCCGGAAGCGCTCGCGGTCGCGGACGGACTGGGCCTCGGACTCCCGCCTGCCCGGATCGACACGATTATCCGCGTCTCGGCCACCTTGGACGATTTCTCGGCACTGGCGTCTGCCCAGTCCGAGCTCAAGCGGACCGGGCTGGTTCCGGACGATGTCGAGCTTCCTCCGACCATGGGGATCGCCGACCTCTGCACGTGCGCGCATATCCTCGATGACCCGCTATACTTCCTCCACTATCTCGCGAAGCGGGAGCGGTTCCAGGGCAAGGTGCCGATCTTCGGTGATGAGCTGGACTATCTCGGTACCTATCTGGTGTGCGGACTGGAACTGCCCGAGATCGAGGCCGGGACGCACAAGGGCATATTCAGCGGGATGTCGCAGGCGATCGATCGCTACTATGTGGGGCGCGGCATTGGCCGGGACGGCCCGAAGCCGCGCCCGGCGGTGGAGCCCTATATCGCTGCCATCCTTGACCGCCTGCGCTCGCGCGGCACACCGAGCTGGACGACGATGGGTCTTGCGCTGCTCGACGCGATACCCCCGGGCTCGGATGAATGCGTCGAGGAGGCGCTTGAGGAACTGGCCGAGCAGGTCAGCGACATCGGTCCCGATCCGGACCGTCCGGGTGCGCTGGTCGCACGGGGCGCCTGCGGGAACGCCGTCGCGGTGTTCCATGTTTTTCCCAGGGCGCACGAAGAGGATGTGCTCGACCGGATGGTGCTGCTCGCCGACGACGCGATGGAGCAAGCGAAGACCCGACGCTGCGTCGCCTTCGCGCGCATGCTCGAACGCTGGGATCTTCCCTATGCCTATGCCGCGCCGATCCGGGTGCCCGTGGAGCCCTCGGGCGCAGCCGGCTGAGCATCATGGCTTCCAGCATCCACAAAGTACCGCGCAACCGCTTGCGCTGGATCCCACGGGATCTGCGGCTCGCGCATGAATATTGCTTCTTCCTCCATGACGAATGCGTGCGGTTGCTCGCGGAGTACGAGGCGGCCCGGGCGCACATCGTCACCGTCAAATTCCGCAGCAAGGTCGAGAACCGGAACTTCACGAAGATCGCCAGGACGAGCCCGATCGAGGCCATGCGCGCTACCGGCTATCCCGACGAGGCACGCCGGGTGATCCTCAACACCGTCACCATGGCGATGGTGTCGGACTGCCTGCACCACCTCTACGAGGCGCTGCGCTGCATGGAGAAGCGCAAGGTCGTCGTGGCCCACAATCTCCTGCGCAAGCCGCTTACCGACAATCTGATGTACCTGTCCTGGATGCTTGGCGATGAGGACGCCTTCTACGCGGCATTTACGGCGGAGGACGGCGATGCGGTCATATCGCGCGCGATGGCGAGCCAGCGCCTGGCCATCCTGGAAACGACGCTCGCGACGCTCCCGATCGCGAATGTGCTGACCGCGTCATTCGTGCACGAAGCCCTGTTCAAGCGGAACAACCCATACGGCCTGTACGGACTGTTCCAGCACGCGGTCCATCTCGTCACCGCGAAGCATGCCGAATTGCGGACCGAGCCGGAGAATTTCAACTTCATCTTCAAGAACCATAACGACGACGACCTGTACGAGCTGCTCTATGCGGTGCTTCCGCAGCTGATGCTGTACCTGTCGCATGTCATTGTCGGCCTTTTCGATCGGATGCGGGCCATGGATGCCGGGGCGCACCGGGCGTTCGAGGTCCGTTCGATACTCGGCCTCTACTTCGTCGAGGGCGGCGAGAATGAGGGCTATGCCCTTGCCCAGATGGACAATGTGCGCGGATATCGCTGCGCGGTGTGCGAGCATCCGTTCTCGCTGACGCCGCACAATGCAGCCCGGCTCGTGCTCGCAGACGCCTACCGGTGCGTCCGCTGCCGCCGGGTCCAGCCCTTTCCCTATTCGTGGCTGTTCTAGGGAACGAAAGGGGCGGCCTCACCCCTCAGGTGAAGGCGGCTCACAGGTCGAATATCGAGGTCATCAGCGTCGTCTTATGGTCTTTGTCGAGGCTGGCCTGCCGCGCCAGATTGACGAACTGCTTCTCGGCGACGACCAGGTCGGCGAAGGGCACTACGGTCGTGAACGCCGCCATGTCGCGAAGATCATTCTCGTTGATCCCGCGCGCCTGGTCCTCGAGGCGAACAGCCAGTTCGCGCTCGATATTGAGGATCGGGATCTCGGCGGCGATGCGCCGCACCAGCGACGAGCCGATGTCGCTGACGGTCCGCCAGTCCAGTCCCAGCTGCCTGCCGGTCGCGAGGATGAAGTCGAGCTCGTCGATGATCAGCCTTGCGCCATAGGCGCGCTTCCGGAGTGCCAGCGTCTCGCCGGCGGCGATCGCGCGCCGCGATTCGATGCCGCCGATGAGCTCGGCCGAACTTGCGCTGTAGCGCCGGACCGCCTCAAGGCGGACGTCCTCCTCGCCGGCCATCAGATAGTCGAACAGCGCGCGGACAGGGTCCTGGCGGAGGAAATCGAGCACTGGCTGTGAGATTTCGAAGCCATAGGTTTGCGGAGAATAGTCGGCTGCGGACTCGAACCAGAGATCGGACAGGAACCAGTGCGCTTCCGGCTCGGGGTGCGAAATGCCGTGGCGACGCGCGAGATAGGCGGCCAGCGTCTCCCCGAATATGCGGCGCCGGCTTCGAAACACCCGGCCACCACTGATCACGGCCTGGGTGTGCGCCATGTTCGCCCGCCGCGCCGGATCGTTGATCTTGGCGGTCTCGTAGATGTTGGCGAAGGACAGCGGCACCATGATCGCCTGCGACCGGATGCCCTCTATCACCTTCGACAGCGCTACATGCTCCTTCGGGAAGCTGGCCTTGTCCCAGGCGCCGCGCGCCAGTGCCACCCAGGCATTCTGATCGAGATAGAGCAGGCGGGTCATCGTTGTTGCCCTTGCTGCAAGGACGGGAAGCATCTGTCGAGATGGAATGCAGGGAACGCCCTTTCGCGGTGGGCCCGCGTGATCCCGCGCTATGGCGTGGCCTTACCGTCGCCGAGCTTCTGCGGGTCTGGGTCCGGCGGTGCCGATCGGTGGCATGGGCCAGCGCGCCGCTGACCCTGGCGGAGCGGGGCGATGACGCACACTGCCGGACTGCTGCGCAGCCGCAGGGTGCGGCGCCTGATCGCGGCCCCGCGGGCACGCGCGCTCCGCAGCCGGGCGGCGCGCCCGGTTTCGCGCCCGGCGACAATTGCCGCCTTTGGGCGCGAAGCCCGACCCTGCGCCGCTGATCCGGCCGCGCCGCACGAGAGCCCATCCTTTGTCCGGGTCGGCGGCGGGCGCCGACGGTGAAGCGGGCGCCGCTCGCGCGGCGGCGTTGCTTGTAGCCTCTCCCGGTGGCGCGGGAGTGGGCGGCGCGCCCTGCTAGGCCCGCTCGCGTCCCCGGCAAGCCGGGCTGACGCCCGGCTCCTCCACTGATGTTCCGGTCCCTTCGGGATGCCTGGTCCGCTCGAGGCGGGCCTCTCCGGTCGCTCCTGCCGCCCACCCCCGCTTCCGGGGGAGGCCATTGGGTTTTTGGGCGGGGTTGGAGGCTGACCCATGTATTCCATCATCACCGGCACCGCTGGGGCGGGGATGCGGCCATGAAGCTGCTGACCTCCGCTTTGCGCACGGCCTTGCAGGTCAATGCCGCCGCGCACGCCGAACGTTCGGGACAGGGAAACGAGCGCGCGCACGATCCCGTGCCGGTCGTCAAATTCTTCAATCCCATGGGGCCAGCGACTTGGCTCGCGACCGAACTCGACGCTGATGGCGACACGCTGTTCGGGCTCGCCGATCTCGGATTCGGCTGCCCCGAACTCGGCTATTTCAGCCTGTCCGAGATCGCCGCGCTGCGCCTGCCCTTCGGGCTTGGCATCGAACGCGACATCGGCTTTGCGACCACCGCGCCGCTGTCGGTCTGGGCCGAAGCCGCGCGCGGTGCCGGCTCGATCCTCGCCGCGCAAGCCGTGGTCCGCGCCATCGAGGCGGCGGCGCGTTCGGCCCGGCCATCGCCCCATGGGGACGGTGCGGCAAGTGCACCCGATCCCGATCCGCTTCCGCCCGGCAACCCGCTGGACGGCTGACGCGCGGCGCGTTCCCGCCGCAGCCCAGCCGGTCCCGTCCATCGTGGAAGGAGCGACGGGACCGGTGCTCTTGAAGGAGCACACCCATGAGACTCGATTTCATCCCGCTCGACAAGCTCACCGTCAGCAAGACCAATATGCGCTACGGCAAGCGCCCGCCCGATGTCGCCGACATCCTGCCGACCATCCGCAAGCGCGGCGTCATCGTCCCGCTGGTGGTGCGCCCCAATTGCGTGCCCCCCAAGGAACCGGACGGCGGCTATGAGATCGTCGCGGGCGCGCGGCGCTTCACGGCGGCGGGCATCGCCGCCGCCGAACGCCGCGCAGAGGGCGCGGAGGGCGAGGCCCAGGACGACATGCTGCCCTGCGCGATCCTCGACAGCGGCGACGATGCCGACGCCATCGAACTCTCGCTGATCGAGAATGTCGCCCGCCTCGACCCCGACGAGGTGACGCAGTGGGCGACCTTCACCCGGCTGGTGAAGGAAGGGCGCAGCCCCGACGACATCGCCGCGACCTTCGGCCTGCCCGACCTCGCGGTGAGGCGCATCCTCGCGCTCGGCAATTTGCTGCCGCGCATCCGCACGCTCTATGCCGATGACAGGATCGACCGCGCCACGATCCGCCACCTGACCATGGCGAGCAAGCGCCAGCAGCGCGACTGGCTGGCGCTTCTCGACGATCCCGAACAGCGCGCACCGACCGGCGCGCAGCTCAAGGCATGGCTGCTCGGCGGGCAGACCATTCCGGCGAGCCTTGCCCTGTTCGATGTCGAGGCAAGCGGCCTCGTCACCGTCGCCGACCTGTTCGGCGCGGATCGCTGTTTCGCCGATGCGGCGGCGTTCTGGAACGCGCAGGATGCGGCGATCTCCGCCCGCCGCGAGGCCTATCTCGCCGAGGGCTGGGGCGAGGTCGCGATCGTGCCCAAGAGCGAGCATTTCGCCAGCTGGGACTATGAGAAGCGGCCCAAGCGCAAGGGCGGGCGCGTCTATATCGACGTCCGCGCGACCGGCGAGGTCGCCTTCCACGAAGGCTATGTCACGCGGCGCGAGGCGGCGCGCGTACCGAAAGCCGATGCCACCCCGGCCGAGAAGCCCAAGCGGCCCGAACTGACCACGGCGCAGCAGACCTATCTCGACCTGCACCGCTTCGCCGCCGTCCGCGCCGCGCTGGCCGGCCATCCCGGCGTGGCATTGCGGCTGATGGTCGCGCACCTCGTCGCCGGGTCGTCGCTCTGGAATGTGCGCCGCCAAGCCTTGGCGTGCCGCGACGAGGCCACACAGGAAAGCGTCGAGACGTGCCGGGGCGAGACCCTGTTCGACGAGCGCCGCCGCGCCGTTCTCGCGTTGCTCGGCATGGACCCCGAACGTGAGACGGTGACCCGCAGCAGCGCCGACGACCGGCGGCTGGTCGGCATCTTCCTGCGCCTGCTCGACCTGCCCGACGCGGCCTTGGGCGACGTGATCGCCGTTGCGATGGGCGAGACGCTCGCGGCGGGCGATGCGGCGGTCGAGGCGGTCGGGCTGACCCTCGGCCTCGACATGGCCGACTGGTGGCAGCCGGACGCCGCGTTCTTCGATCTGCTCCGCGACAAGGAAGTGCTCGGCGCGATGGTCGCCGAGGTCGCGGGTGAACGGATCGCCGCCGCCAATGCCAAGGAGAAGGGCAAGACCCTGATACGGATCGTGACGGACCATCTCGACGGCATCGACGGACGTACCAAGGTCGAGCACTGGGTACCGCGCTGGATGGCGTTCCCGCCCGCCGCTTATACTGCGCGCGGTGGCGTCGGCACGGTCAGGGCCAGCTTCAGGGTCGGCGCCGCCAAGGCCGATATGGAGGCCAGCTTGGAGCCGGATCGCGATCCCGATCCGACCGCGCCGGGCGCGCAGGCGCTCGCCCCGGACCCCGACCGGCGCGGGGACGCGGCGGCGGTGAACGATACCGACGCGGTACCCGAACCGCTCGCCGCCTGAACCGGAAGGGACGCGCGGGACACAGCTCCCGCGCGTTTCCGGCGGGCTGGCTATCGGTTGCGGACCGTGAAATCCGGCCGCGCGCCCGCGCCTCGCCCTGATGGGCTCGGCGCGGGCGCGCGGATTTTTGCGGATGGTGCGAGCGGAGGGCATCCCCGCTAGAACAAGCGGATGGATAGTGGGGAATCGGGGGCAAAGATCGACAACCAGACCTGGTTGATCGATGCGGGGCACGACATCATCGAGAAGAAGCGCGCACAGGGCCGTGAGGCGCTGACGCCGCGCGAGCGCCTGATCCATTGCTTCTGGATCGCGGACTACAGCATGCGCAATGCTGGCGATCTTGCCACGGCGCGTGATCTCGATTTCGATTATCGCACTGATGGGGCGCGGGCAGCAGCGGCGCTCGACCTGCCCGTGGCCGCGTCCCTGTTCGCGTTGAGCGAGGGCGAGCTTGAACGTCGGTTCTTCGATCTGTTCGACGCAGTCTGCGCGGAATTGCGCACGCGCTGAATTTCTGGGGCCGCCGTCGCGCTCCTGCCCGCCAGCGCAGCGCTGGGCGGGTGCCTGATTGCGGAATCCCGTCGAGAATGTTTGCGCGCGGATCGCGCAACCGGGCCGCGCGAAGCCAATTTCGCGAGTGATCTCCAAAGGCGGCACAGATCTGCTTGCAAGGATCCCGCACCGTCCACGGCTCCTTGGGCGCATGACCTGGAACGGCCGCCGGCCTCCCGAAACCATCGCCCGCCGGCTTATTTCCCCGCCCGCTGGCGCGGGCTCCTCGCGGTCGCTGCGCTCTCAAATAAGCCTTTGGCTCCGGTCCTCCGCTGGCGCTTCGGCCTGCCGGTTCGGGTGTCCGGCTGGCCGTCCCTGAGGTCCGCCCATCGCCCGGAACGGTTCGGGCGAGCATCTCAAGGAGACCTGCAATGGCTGCCATCGGCTATGTCACCCGCGAAGGAAACGGCTTCAAGGGCGAGCTTCGGACCCTCTCGATCCGCACCGGCATCACCATCGTTCCGAACAGCCGCAAGACCAAGGACACCCAGCCCGACTATGTCGTCATGGCGGGCGGGGTCGAACTCGGTGCCGGCTGGAACCGTCGTGGCGAGATGTCCGGCAACGACTATGTCTCGCTGAGCCTTGCCGCCCCGGAGTTCGGGCCGCGCCGGCTCTACGCCAATCTCGGCCGCGCCGCTGGCCAGGACGATGACGATTCCTTCGCCATCATCTGGAACCCGGCCGACTGAGCCGTTCCGATCCGCGCCCCGACCGGGCGCGGATCGCTTGACCGGCACGGGGGTCGAAAACGCATATGCCCGTTTTCGACCCTGCCGGGCGCGGCGTTCGAGGTTCAGTTGGGTGTCCGGGCGGCGCGATCCGGCAGCCGCCCTATAGCGGATCCCGACTCATGACCGACCCCACCGACCCCGACGACACTGCCGTCCGCGCGCAGAAGGCGCGCGAAACCTGCCCCTTCCTCACCACCAAGCAGACCGCCTTCCATCTCGGGCTCGCGCCCAGCACCTTGAAGGGTATGCGCGCGGAAGGACGCGGGCCGGTCTGCCGCCTCCATGGTCGCGCCTGGTACTACCATATCGACGATATCGAGGCCTGGTCGAAGGCCCGGCGCAAAGGCGGCGACCATGATTGAGCGCCGCGATCTTCCGCTGTTCGCCTGGGGCGAAGCGCTCCGTGCCGCCAAATGGCGCCGCCGGATCCTGGTGCGCCGCACGACCCTCGTCGCGCTCGGATGTGCCTGTCTCGCCGCGACCATCGTCGCGCCGCCGCTGCCGCGATTGCTGTGGAACGCCAGCGCCAGCGCGCCGGTCGGCCTCTATCGCGTTGCGCCCGGCCACGGCGTCGTCCGCGGTGATATGGTGATCGCGCGGACCCCGCTGCCCGTACGCGCGCTGGCGGCGAGCCGGCATTATGTCCCGGCGAACGTCCCGCTGGTGAAGCGCGTGGCCGGCGTGCCGGGCGACCTGGTCTGTGCGATCGGACCCGAGATCCTCGTCAATGGCAGCGTGCTCGCGACGCGGCGCGCCAGCGACCGGCTCGGACGGCCGCTGCCCTGGTGGACCGGCTGCCGGATCCTCCGCAACGGCGCGCTGTTGCTGCTGATGTCGGACACGCCGGACTCGTTTGACGGGCGCTATTTCGGACCCACTGACGCCGCGGACGTGATCGGCAAGGCAACGATCTTGTGGACTTGGTCGGGAGGTTCCAATGGTGGTTAGGCGCTGTTGGCCGATCGGCAGAGGGGCGTGGATGGCGCTGGCCGCATGGCTCGCGCTGGCCTGCCCGGCGGCGGCGCAGACCGTCGCGGATTGGCGCCCGCTTACAACTGAGGCGGCGCAACGGTTCGGCTTGCCAGTCGCCTGGATCGAACGGGTGATGCAGGCGGAAAGCGGCGGCCGGACGATGCTCCAGGGGCGGCCGATCGTCAGCCGCGCCGGCGCGATGGGGCTGATGCAGTTGATGCCGGGCACCTGGGCCGAGATGCGGGCTGCGCTTGGTCTCGGCAGCGATCCATTCGATCCGCGCGACAATATCCTCGCCGGCACCGCCTATTTGCGGCGCATGTATGACCGATTCGGTTATCCGGGCATGTTCGCCGCCTATAATGCCGGACCCGGGCGCTACGCTGCCTATTTGGCGGGCCGCCAGCCGCTGCCGGGCGAGACGATCGCCTATCTGGCGACGGTGGGCGGCGATCGTCAAAGCCCGCCTGCGGCGACCATCGAACCGCGCAAGCCCACCCTCTTTGTCGTGCTGAACGTCAGGGCGGATCCAGCAGCGGCTGCTCCGGCGCCAGCCGGGGAGCTGTTCGTAACTCTGCGTCGGGACCGCGTGGTCCCCTGATCCGTCCTGCTGTCACCGTCGCGCCCAGCTCCGCTCGACGACCCGCTCTGCTGGAACGGGTCGTCGAGGTCGATGGCGATGAGATTACTTCTTGAGCAGGATCAGGCCGCGCGGCGCCGAGGCGGCGGCAGGTCGCGCAGCGGCAGATAGAGCAACTTGAAATAGTCTTCGGCAAGCTGGCGCGCGGTGTCCGGCAGCAGCTTCTTGATCGAGCCGGTGAACGCGCTGGCATAGAATAGAGGCTTGCCGGGCGCGCCGCGGGCGCGTTCCTGAAACAGACGAAACATGACACGGACCAGCTCGGTGCTTTTCGGCCGGCTGACATGATCGTCGCAATCGGAATCGATCGTGATGCAGTCCCATGCGAGCTCGGCATATTGCCGCGCCATCTTGACCATCATCATTGGCCGGTTGTGTGCCTGACAGACATAATAGTGACGATCGTTCGCGGCGCGATCGCCTTTTCTGAACCAGGTATAGGGTGTCTCGTCGAGGACATCCTCGCGCATCGCGGCCGGGAAAGCGCCGACCGCGATGTTGGGATAGCCGAGTGTCTCGAGCCGCCCGGCGAACAGCCCGGCGTCGGCGTCGGCGAGCGCGGGCGGCTTGCAGGTCTCGGCGGCGATGGCCGCGCGTAGCGCAGCGTTGGTGCCGAAGCCGAGGCTGAATGCCAGCGCTTCGGTGAGATGTCCCGAACGAATTTCAGGCAGGGACATGCGCAGCGCCGCCTTGGCAGCGTCGATATTGGCTTGAGTCAGGATGAATAAAGGCATGACGAACCGTCCTCATGTGAAGGCCGCTTATCGCCGATTACAAGACGGCCCGAGGGTCCGGCTGTCGAACGCTTGTCGCTCTGCTCTGCTTGGACCCGGCGACAGGTCAGGTGAGAGGAACCGGCTTCACATCATAATCGGGTCTGCGGGGCGGGCAAGACGATCGAGCGCCAAGCTTGTGGATAAGGAGGCTCGTCTCGGATCGTCCCAGCATGGCGGCTGCCAGCGCGCCTGTGCAAGGCCGGCGGCCCCTCCAATTTTGCTGCGACAATGAGCGTGCTGCGCACGCGCGTTTGTTCGTAGCCGCGCAACAAAATCGGTTCCTCCGCCGCCGCTGCGCGGTGCCTGCGCTACGCTCCGGCAGCCCTGACAGGCACGCCGGCAACCGCCGTCGAGAGGCTGTCTTCGAAGCGGAAGACGTCAAGCGACAGGAGGTTCTCATGACCATGTTTCAACCGATTTCGCAGTGTTCGCATCGCGTGATGGCGACGCTCGTGGCAGGGCTCGAACTGGAATTCGGGCGCGGCGCCGCGGAAGCGCTGGCGGCACGGTTTATCGCGGCGGAGGAGTGCGATTTCATCTGGGATGCACGGGTCGAAGAGCGCTGGCTGGGTGCCTATGAAGCGCTTGAGGAGGAGGGGTTCGAGTTCGACCGGGTTGCCGTGATCGGGGCTCTGGATGGCCACTGGTTCGCTGCGATCTGCATCATCGATGGCGATGGAAACCCGCATGGGATGATCGCGCGGCGCAGCTTCTCAGGCGCGCGGGCAGCGCGAAAGGCGTTCGAGACACTGCATTGATCGAAGCGAAGATGCGGCCGGGATGCGGTGTCGGACAGGCATCGCATCCCGGCTTCTTTTGTCCTCGGCGAGGGTGGATAGCGAGCCACCAGGACACCGATGGACGGCCCGAGCTGAAGGGCCGCGTAAGGCAAGATAAAGCTGTGGCACCGGTGGTGCCGCAAGTGATTGTCTGCACATCGTTTTTCAGGGATTTCTGTGGCACTGCCCGACGCGCGCCAGTGCCGTTCTGGCCGGAATCGACGGATTTCCGCGGCGTTCGATGGCACCGGTTTTCATGCGCGCAGAGGCGGGCCATGCTGTCTCGATACCTATGGCGGAATGCCTCTCATGGCCGACGAAAACGAGTTCGAACCGCGGCTTGGCCGGATGCGCAGCACCGGCGGCAAGCGGGTCCGGAAATATCTTGGTCGCGTGCTCGCAGCCGCCAATCTCGCGCGGGGCGGCGCTGCGGGCTTCGGCGTCAAGCGCGCCGGCTTCTCGGGTGCCAGGATCGGCCGTGGCGCCGGGATCGGTCGCGTGCTTGCCGGTCGCGGCAGTCGCAGCGCCTATGGCGCGCGTCGCGTCATCATCAAGGCGAGCATCGTCAAGCTCGCCGGCAAGGGGTCTGGAGCCGCGGTCGCGCACCTGCGCTATCTCCAGCGCGACGGCACCACGCGCGATGGTCAGCCGGGGCGGCTCTACGGGCCTGACGATGATGTAGTCGATGGTAAGGGATTCCGGGAGCGCTGGGCTGGCGACCGCCACCAGTTCCGCTTCATCGTTTCGGCTGAGGATGGCGCGCAATATGAGGATCTCAAGCCTCTGACCCGGCGGCTGATGGCGCGGGTCGAGGAAGATCTCGGGACCAAGCTCGACTGGGTTGCTATCGACCATTTCAACACCGGCCACCCGCACACCCATATCGTCGTGCGCGGCAGGGACCAGTTCGGCGCCGATCTCATCATCGCGCGGGACTATCTGACAAGCGGCATGCGCGAGCGGGCGTGCGAGCTGGTTGATCTCGATCTCGGGCCGCGCTCGGCGCGTGAAATCGAAGCCAGCCTGCGCGCCGAGGTCGAGCAGGAACGGCTAACCTCGCTCGACCGGTCGTTGCTGCGCGATGCGCAGGCCGGGGTCGTGTCGACCGCCCGGGGCGACGCGTTCGATCAGGCGCTCCGCGCCGGGCGGCTCGCCAAGCTGAGGCGGCTTGGCCTGGCTGAGCCGGTTGGTGGGACGAGCTGGCGTCTCGCGCCCGGACTGGACGACACGCTTCGGCGCCTGGCCGAGCGCGGCGACATCGTTCGCACGATGCAGCGCGAGTTCACGCGCCGCGGAATGGACCGAGCAAGCGCTGACCAGGCGATCTATGATCCGTCAGCGCCACACGCGCGTCCGCTGGTGGGTCGTCTCATTGGCCGAGGCCTCGCCGACGAGCATGCCGATCATCACTATCTGATCGTCGATGGGATTGACGGGCGCAGCCATTACGTGGCGATCGGCAAGGGCGCGGGCCTCGATATCGTGCCCGAGGGCGCGGTGGTTCGGATCGACCCGCAGCGCGCGGATGCGCGTGCGGTCGACCGCACCGTTGCCGCCGTCGCTGCGGCCAATGCCGGACGCTACGATATCGACGCGCATCTCCGCCACGATCCGAGCGCGACCCAGGCGTTCGCCGAAACGCATATCCGCCGGCTCGAGGCGATACGGCGGCTAAGCGGAAATGTGACTCGTGAACCCTCCGGACAATGGATCGTCGCCGAGGACCATCTCGAGCGCGCCGCGGCGCATGAGGCGAGGCTGCTGCGGGACCGGCCTGTGGCGGTCGAGATCCTGTCCTCGCAGCCATTGTCCCGACTGGTAGTGGCGGATGCCGCAACCTGGCTCGATCGAAGCCTGGTCGCGGCGGAACCCTTGGCGCTGCGCGAAACGGGATTCGGCTCCGAGGTTCGCGACGCGCAGGATCGCCGCCGGCAATGGCTGATCGCGCAGGGTCTGGCCGAGCAAGCGGAAGGCGCAACGGGCTATCGTCCCGACCTTCTCTCGACCTTGCAGCGGCGCGAGCTCCTGCGGGTTGCTGGACAGCTGTCGGAGGAGCTCGACCTATCGTTTGCCGATCCCGCGCCGGGTGCGCGGATTGAGGGCATCGTGCGGCGCCGGATTGACTTGGTCAGCGGGCGGTTTGCGCTGATCGAGAAGTCGCGTGAATTCACGCTGGTGCCTTGGCGGCCAGTGTTGGAGCGGCAGGTCGGAAAGCCGGTGTCGGGGATGATGCGCGGTGACGGTGTCAGCTGGTCGTTCGGGCGGGCGCGACAGGGGCCGGTGATCGACTGAGTTGCCAGTGGCATCGAAAACGCGGATCGACTGCTGCGGAGGCTGGAAAGTAGCAAAAGCTAGTAGGGGACATTCCCTTCTGTCCGCTTCGCGCCCTTTAATCGGACGAGTAGGAGTTTTTGCGTACTCCCAAAAGCTGCCGGTAGAGTTTTGACGGTTTGCAGAACGCCATCGCAGGCCGATAATGATCGTCTCGCGCCTTTTTCCTCCCCATCGAGTCGGGGATAAATAAGCAGCGAGTGAAACGATGAAGGGCATGGCGCCGGGGGGCTGCTTTGAAGATTTACGCCGTATCGATCGAGAATTTCCGGGGCATTAGTTCTGCGAATCTGGTGCTGCCCGACCATGCCGTGCTCATCGGCGACAACAACACGGGCAAATCCTCGGTCTTGGAAGCAATAGATCTTGCGCTCGGGCCGGATAGACTGAGTCGTCGCCCTCCAGTCGATGAGCATGATTTTTTTGAGGGCAAATATCTTCCCGTGGCCGCAGCCTCCGCGGAGGGGGGTGCCGTGCCCGATGCGTCTGGAGAGGCACCCGTCGCCGAAGCCCCGAAGATCACCGTCGAAGTCACCATAGTCGGCCTGTCGGAAGAGCAGGAGGCTAGGTTCGGCGGCAATATCGAGTGGCTCAATGTCGAAACCGGCGATTTCTTCACCGAGGCCAACCCGGCGGGTGTTGATGCAGCGAACATCAAGGCGGCGCTGCGCGTCACCTTCATCGGCGGCTACGATTCCGATGAGGACGATTTTGTCGGCAACACCTTCTATTCGCGCAGCCTGACGGAGGGAGATAAGCCCGAACCGTTCTCCAAGAAGGACAAACAGCATTGCGGCTTCTTGTTCCTGCGCTCTCTGCGCACCGGCTCGCGCGCGCTGAGCCTGGAGCATGGCAGCCTGCTCGACATCATCCTGCGGCTGAAGGAAATTCGGCCGCAGATGTGGGAGGGCACGATCGGCACGCTTGCTGCCTTCGACGTGGCAAGTGATCCCGCGCTGGGCATTTCCGGCGTGCTCGACAGCATCGACAAGTCGTTGAAGAAATATGTACCGCGCGAATGGGGTGTGAAGCCGCACCTCAAGGTGTCGAATCTCACGCGTGAGCATCTGCGCAAGGTCGTGACTGCCTTCATTGCCACCGGCGATGGCGATCACGCCGCGCCCTTCTATCGCCAGGGCACCGGCACGATAAACATGTTGGTGTTGGCTATGCTGTCGCAGATCGCTGAGGACAAGCAGAACGTTATCTTCGCCATGGAAGAGGTCGAGACTGCGATCCCTCCCTATGCCCAGAAGCGGATCGTGCATGAGCTGCGAAAGTTGGCCGCGCAGTCGATCGTCACATCGCACTCGCCCTATGTCCTGGAAGAATTCAAGCTCGACGAGACCGTGATCCTGTCGCGGGCCAATGACGGTGTGCTCACTCAAGCGCAGATAGCGTTACCCGACAGCGTAAAGCACAAGCGCTATCGGCAGGAGTTTCGCACGCGTTTCTGCGAAGGCCTCCTGTCCCGTCGCGTGCTGATCGCCGAAGGCGCCACCGAGGCCAGCGCCTTTCCGGTGGCCGCGCGGCGGCTGTCGGAGCTAAATCCCGCCACCTATGCCTCGCTTGAGGCGCTCGGCATCTGCATCATCGATGCGGGCACCGAGTCCCAGATCGCCGATCTCGCCGGGCTGTATAAGGGTCTCGGCAAGCGGACGTTCGGGCTTTGCGACAAGCAGACCGATCCGGCGAAGGCGGCAATCGAAGCCCAGGTCGAGCGGCTGTTCATGCACGAGGAAAAGGGGATCGAAGATCTCATCCTCAAGAATACGACCCAGGATGCGCTTGAACGGTTCTCCGACGCGCTCGACTGGCCGCCGCATATCCTTGCGAAACATGCGAATCCGAAGGCCAATGTGATCGCGGCGCTGAAAGAGTATTTCGGCTGGGCAAAGGGCAACTGGGGCATCGCCGATTTCCTCGGCCAGTGCTCCGAGGCCGAAATCCCGTCCTGGATCCGCGATGCCTGCATAATGCTGAAGGCGATCTGTGATCCACCGGCCGCGCCGCCTGCGGCGCCGATCCCGCCTGTGCCGCCAGCTCCCCCGGCAGGGAACAGCGGGCAAGTCGCTGCCCCCGCACCGGGCGTTTAGAGGGCGCGATGGTCGATCTGACGTCGGCGCAAAAGGATGTTCTGACTGCCGAGGGGCATCAGCTCGTCGTGGGCGGTCCTGGCTCGGGCAAGACCACCGTGTCGATCTTGAAGGCAGCGAAGATCGCGCGGGAGAAACTGAGGCCGGGGCAGCGCATCCTTTTTCTCAGCTTTGCGCGTGCGACCGTCTCGCGCGTGTTCGAGGCGATCGATGAAGAACAGTCGGTCACAAAGGAGGAAAAGAAGCGGATCGAAGTCGATACCTATCACTCCTTCTTCTGGAGAATCCTCAAGGCGCACGGCTATTTGGTCGGATTTCCGCGGCGGATGACGATCCTGACGCCGCCGAACGAGGCGATCGCGCTGTCGGCGATCCGCAGCAGCTTCAAGGCGCCGTCCAAGTTGTCGGACGAGGAGAAGGCGCAGAAGGCCGCTCTGGAAGTGGCCGAGCGCATGCGGTTGGCGACTGAGGAGGGCAAGGTCTGTTTCGACCTGTTCGCGGAGCGGGTGGCCATCTTGCTGCACGGTTCGACCAAGGTCCGCAAGCTTGTGTCGACCATGTACCCGTTCATCATCCTCGACGAGTTCCAGGACACTAGCGCCGAGCAATGGCGCGCGGTCGAGGCGATTGGCAAGAGCAGCACGCTAATCGCGCTGGCCGATCCTGAACAGCGAATCTTCGATTTTATCGGTGCCGATCCGGAGCGGCTGAACCACTTCAAGCAGGCGTTCAAGCCGTCCGAGCACGACCTGGCCGGGGACAATCACCGGAGCAAAGGCACCGATATCGCGATCTTCGGCAATCACCTCCTCACGGGCAAGTTTCGCGACGAGCCCTATCAGGGCGTCGAATATGAGGGGTTCGCGTCGAACCCTAACCAAGCCTATGCGTCGCTCGTCACGCAGGTTCTTCAGGCGCGGCAACGGCTCCTCGCGCTGGGTCGCCGGGACTGGTCGCTTGCGATCCTGGTTCCGACCAAGCGTATGACGCGTCTCGTGTCTGACAATCTGCGCGCGCCATTCGGAAATGTGCCGCCAATTGCGCATACAGCGGCGGTGGATATGGAAGGCCCGATCCTCGCCGCCGAGGTGATCGCCTTCCTCCTGCAACAGCGCAGTCACAGCGGTTGTTTGGATGAATTTGTCGACGTGCTCTGTAGCTTCTTCGACGGACGCGGCGGGGCAGCGCCGACGAAGGGCCATCTGGCCGACGCCGCGCGTTTTAGGTCGGCACTGGAAAAGTGGAATGGATGCCTCGCCAAGGGCAAGGCACCGCCAGGTAACAGTGTCCTCCAGGCCACGTTCGCGGTTCACCAGGCTGCGACGGCCATCGCCTTGACCGGACAGCCCGATGCCGATTGGGCTGCGGTTCGAGCCGTCCTTGAAGCTGGCGCCTGCACGCGGCTTGTTGAGGTGGCGCAGGAAGCCCGCAATGTCCGCCTGCTCGAACGCGGCACACAGCTGCGTCAAAGCCTCTCACAGGATTGGCGCGAAACCGGCGGCTATAAGAACGCCCTCCCAATTACGCGGCAGTCCTTCGTCCAGGAGCACTTCGCGACGGCACACAAACCCGAATCCGGCATCGTCGTGATGAACATGCACAAGGCCAAAGGGAAGCAGTTCGACGAAGTCATCATCTTCGAAGGCTGGCCGAAGCGGTTCAAAGGCGAAATTGTGGGCAACCCTGATCGTATCGTTGGCGGCAATGTGAACTCAGGCGCGATGACTCAGGCCCGCCAGAATTTTCGCGTCAGCGTGACCCGCGCCAAGATGCGTACGACGATCATGTCCCCTAAAGATGACGTCTGCGTATTGCTGATCCCCGTCGAATAGCCTGACTAGCGCGCTGCAATGCGTCGGGGACCTCGGCTAGGTCAGCCCCGGCATCCTAACCGCGGTGGCTGAGCCGGCGCCAAGGGGGCACGCAACGCTTCATCGATCTCCCCAAGGCAACTGCTCACGCCAAGTCCATGTCAGCATGTTTGGCGACACGGCTAACGCGCTCTCGTCCCCGAAAGCCGCCAGACGACTCACAGCCAGTAGTCGCCATCGCGTTCGCGCAAACCTACCTGGGGTGTCCGGCGGCCCCGGAAGTTGAGAAACGCGCTTGAGACGCGCGCCCATGAGGGCCATCCGACGCCGCCGAACGGGCTCTTCCTATCGTTCAAACGATTGCGGTGCCAACCCGCGCTTGCCATTCCGCCCGCGCTCGCCGAAGATTCCCTTGATGAAGAACGACGTGGATCATCTGCCTGAGGTGCAAAGGGGCGAGCTGGAGCGTGTCCAGGGCGTCCTGATGGAGGAGTTCGAAGAGGCGATCGGCAGGGCTACAACGCCGAGCCGTAAGAACGGCAAGATCCTCAAGATCATCCTGTTCGGATCCTATGCGCGTTCCGATTGGGTCGACGAACCCGAGAACGGCTATCAATCCGATTTCGACCTGCTGGTGATCGTCAACCACGACGACCTGACCGACATCGCCCATTACTGGTACATCGCAGAGGATCGCATCCTGCGCGACGCGGCGATCGCGCGGCCGGTCAACATCATTGTGCATTCGCTCGACGAGGTGAACCAGTCGCTCAAGCGCGGCGAGTATTTCTGGGTCGACATCGCGCGGGACGGGATCGTCCTCTACGAGCTGCCCTGCCATCCGCTGGCGACGCCGATGCCGCTCACCCAAGCCGACGCCTACCAGATGGCGAAGACGTACTTCGAGGAGTGGCTGAAGAAGATCGACAGCTCTCTCAAGGGCGCGCAGTTCTACATCGGAGAGCAGGAATGGAAGGACGCAGCCTTCACCCTGCATCAGGCAACTGAGCGCGCTTACGTCTGCTTCCTACTGGTGCGGACCCTCTATTTCCCACGCTCGCACAATATCAAGTTCCTACGCTCGCTCGCTGAGGGCAACGAGCCCCGGCTGATCGAGGCTTGGCCCCGCGATACCCGCATCGATCGTCGGCGCTTCCAGTTGCTCAAGCGCGGCTATGTCGAAGCCCGCTATTCCAGCGCCTATGAGATTACGATCGAGGAGCTGAACGCGATTCTGGCGTGCGTGCGAGCGCTGCGCGACATCATCGAGCGGGTCTCGCGTGAGAGGTTGGAGCAGCTGCGCGCCACGGCTGGGTCGTAGAACTCCATCAAGATCAATGCCCTGACTTGAAACGGCGCCGTGCACCACCGACATCCCTCCTATCGTTCAACAACGGAAAGGAGGTGGTCAGATGTCTCATTGTCGCACGCCGCGCGCGGCAGAATCTCTGAGCATGACCTCCACCGCGGGGGTCCGGCTCGGCTGAGCTGTCCGCGTTCGGATGACAATGGAAAGGCCGTCCCGAGAGGGGCGGCCTTTCGCGTTTGATCAGTCGAATGCTTCCGGCCATATGTCGAATGACTGCATCGTCATCTCAGCCCTAGCTGGCCGCACAGCGCCGCTGGGCACCATGTAATTTCGAGCGCCGTTGGAAGAGTCATTGCCCGTCGGGATTTCCCCCGGCGGGAGCCTCTTCGTGACCCCCACCAAGCTGCTGATCGGACAAATCCTTATCGTCTTCGGACTTGTGATCGCGGGCCTGTGGGCGGCGACGCAATGGGCGGCGGCGATGCTGGCCTATCAGCCCGAGCTGGGCCGGCCCTGGCTGATCGTCGGTGATGTCCCGGTCTACCGGCCCTGGGCGCTGTTTTCGTGGTGGTATCATTACGACGCCTATGCGCCGCACGTCTTCGACAAGGCGGGCATGCTCGCTGGCGCCTCCGGCTTCCTCGGCTGTGGCGCGGCGATAGCCGGGTCGCTGTGGCGCGCCCGCCAGCGCAGCAACGTCACCACTTATGGCTCCGCGCGCTGGGCAAAGCCCGGCGAGATCGAGCGCGCGGGGCTGTACCGCGACCGCGGCGTGCTGCTCGGTCGGCTCGGCGGCCAGTATCTGCGTCACGACGGCCCCGAGCACGTCATGGCGTTCGCGCCGACCCGGTCTGGCAAAGGCGTCGGCCTGGTCGTGCCGACTCTGCTGTCCTGGACCGGCTCGACGGTGGTCCACGACATCAAGGGCGAGAATTGGACGCTGACCGCCGGCTGGCGGTCGCGCTTCTCGCATTGTCTGCTGTTCAACCCCACCGACCCGCGCTCGGCGCGCTACAATCCGCTGCTCGAGGTCCGCCGCGGCGCCGACGAAGTGCGCGACGTCCAGAACATCGCCGACATCCTGGTCGATCCTGAGGGGGCGCTCGAGCGGCGAAACCACTGGGAAAAAACGAGCCATGCGCTGCTGGTCGGGGCGATCCTCCATATCCTCTATGCCGAGGAGGAGAAGACGCTCGCCCGCGTCGCGACTTTCCTGTCCGATCCGCAGCGCAGCTTCGTCGCGACGCTTCGGCGGATGATGTCGACCAACCATCTCGGCACTCCTGAGACGCCGCGCGTCCATCCGGTCATCGCCTCGGCCGCGCGCGAACTGCTCAACAAGAGCGAGAATGAGCGCTCGGGCGTGTTGTCGACCGCGATGTCGTTCCTCGGCATCTACCGTGACCCGACCGTTGCCGAGGTCACTTCACGCTGCGACTGGCGAATCGCCGACCTGATCGATGGCGAGCGGCCGGTCTCGCTGTACCTGGTCATTCCGCCCTCGGACATCAGCCGCACCAAGCCACTCGTCCGCCTCGTGCTCAACCAGATCGGCCGCCGTCTGACCGAGCGGCTCGAGCAGCGGGACGCTACGACGCGCCGGCACCAGCTGCTGATGATGCTCGACGAGTTCCCGGCGCTGGGCCGGCTCGACTTCTTCGAGACGAGTCTCGCCTTCATGGCCGGCTACGGCATCCGCGCCTTCCTGATCGCCCAGAGCCTCAACCAGATCGAAAAGGCCTATGGCGAGCACAATTCGATCCTCGACAATTGCCATGTCCGCGTCGCCTTCGCGACCAACGACGAGCGCACCGCCAAGCGTATTTCCGACGCGCTCGGTACCGCCACCGAGCAGCGCGCGATGCGCAATTATGCCGGCCATCGGCTCGCACCCTGGCTCGCGCATGTCATGGTCAGCCGCCAGGAAACCGCCCGTGCCCTGCTGACGCCCGGCGAGGTCATGCAGCTGCCGGCGACCGATGAGCTGGTGTTGCTCTCCGGGCTCGCGCCGGTCCGCGCGACCAAACTGCGCTATTTCGAGGACCGTAATTTCAGCGGTCGGGTGCAGCCGGCACCGGTTCTCGCCGATGGTGTCTATGGCGACCGCCCCCGCCAGCGATCGAACGACTGGGGCCGGTTCGCGCGGTTCCCCGACGCGCGGCTCGAGCTCGCCGCGGATCTGACCGATGCCGGAGATGATGGCGGCATGCAGCAACAGCGGCATCCCGGCCTCGCCCAGGAGGGCACGGCCCATTCTGTCGAGGCGGACCAGGCCGTGCAGGTCGCGCCGGACGACGACGACAATGTTGCCGCGGACAAGCGCGCGATGGAGCAGGCGCAGGGGCTGACCCCGGCGGCGCGCGCCTATGGCATCAACGAGGGCGCGCATCGCGACCTCATTCCGGGGCTCTGACGATGAAGGTCCGCCAGAACCTCTATATTGATCGCGAGCTCAGCGAAGCGCTCGAAGCACTCGCCGCCAGTCCCGGCGCGAACAAGTCTCGGCTGGTCAACGACGCATTGGCGAGCTGGCTCGCGCGGCACGGTTCAAAGGAGGTCGATGACCTGCTCAAGGTCCGGCTCGACCGCATGTCGCGCGAGATCGGTTTGGTCCGCCGCGACATCGACGTGGTGCTTGAGAGCCTTGCGCTGTTCGTGCGCTACCAGCTGCTGGTCACGGCGCCCTTGCCCGAGGCCGACAGCGCGGCGCTCGCGATCGGGCTCGAGCGGTTCGAGAAATTTGTCGGCCAGGTCGGACGCCAACTTGCCAGCGGCAGGCGCACCCTCGGCCCCACCGAGCCATTGGAGAAGGGGTCGTGAGCGGCGCGGCCGATACCGTGTCGGAAGGCCGGCGCCGCGCGATGCTGCGCACTGCGATGGGGCCAGCTATCGCCGCAGCCCTCGCCGACCCGCTCGTACTCGAGGTGATGATAAACCCGGATGGCGCGCTGCGGCTCGATCGGCTGGGCGAAGGGCGGACCGATACCGGCATCCGCTTCGAGCCGGCCCAGGTCGAGCGCATTATTCGGCTCGTCGCCAGCCACGCCCGTATTGAGGTGCATGCTGCGTCGCCGATCGTCTCGGCCGAGCTGCCGCCGCATGGCGAAGGCGCTGGCGAGCGGTTCGAAGGCGTGCTGCCCCCGGTCAGCCTCGCGCCCTGCTTCTCGATCCGCAAGCCGGCGATTCGCATCTACACGCTGCTCGACTATGTCGCTGACGAGATCATGTCGGCCGAGATGGCGCGCCTGCTGTCGCTGGCTGTGGTCGAACGCCGCAACATCCTCGTCGCCGGCGGCACCAGTTCGGGCAAGACGACGCTGGCCAACGCGCTGCTCGGCGAAATGGCGCATCTAGACGAGCGGGTGATCCTGATCGAGGACACGCGCGAGTTGCAGTCGCCTGCGCCCGATACCGTCGCGCTGCGCACCCGCGCCGGCCATGTCACCATGGCTGATCTGGTCCGCTCGACGCTGCGCCTGCGGCCCGACCGCATCATCGTCGGCGAGGTACGCGGCGGCGAGGCGCTCGATATGCTCAAGGCTTGGAACACCGGCCACCCCGGCGGAATCGCTACCGTCCATGCCAATAGCGCAGCCTCCGCGCTGCTGCGCATCGAGCAACTGATCCAGGAAGCCGTGGTCACCGTGCCCCGCCGGTTGATCGCCGATGCGATCGATCTGGTCGTGTTCATCGCCGGGCGGGGTTCGGCTCGCCGGGTGGACACGCTCGCACGCGTCGCCGGCCTCGATCCTGACGGCGACTACGCTCTTTTCGACCACCCCCTCGATTTCGCCCGCGCACCTCAAGGAGATTGACCATGCGCCTGTCCGTATCTTGCCGCCCTCCGCTCCCCTTAGCTGCGCTTGCCTTCGGGCTGGCGATCGCCGTTTCCGCGCCGGCCCTCGCGAGTGGCTCCGGCATGCCCTGGGAGCAGCCGCTCCAGCAGGTGCTCGAATCGGTCCAGGGGCCGGTCGCCAAGATCATCGCGGTGATGGTGATCATCACCACCGGCCTGACACTCGCGTTCGGCGAGACCTCGGGCGGCTTTCGCCGGCTCATCCAGATCGTGTTCGGCCTGTCGATCGCGTTCGCCGCCTCCTCCTTCTTCCTGAGCTTCTTCAGCTTCGGCGGCGGGGCGCTGGTCTGATGTCGACTCGCGTCGGCCATCACATCGAAGGGTTTGAGGCAGCGATCCATGGCAGCCTCGGGCAGCCCATCCTGCTCGGCGGCGCGCCGCGCGGGCTGGCGATCGTCAACGGCACGATCGCCGCAGCGATCGGGCTGGGCCTCCAGCAATGGCTGGTCGGGCTGGCCCTCTGGGCGGTCGGGCACAGCGTCGCGGTGTTCGCAGCGCGCCGCGACCCGGACTTCGCGCCGGTCCTGCTCCGCCATCTCCGCCAGAGGAGCTATCTCGCATGCTGAGCTTGCGCGAATATCGCCAGTGCGCCGACCGGCTCGCCGATCATCTCCCTTGGGCAGCGCTCGTCGCACCGGGCGTAGTGCTCAACAAGGACGGCAGCTTTCAGCGCACGCTTCGCTTCCGCGGGCCGGATCTGGAAAGCGCGACCGAGGCCGAACTGGTCGGCGCCTGCGCCCGCGCCAACAATGTGCTCAAGCGGTTCGGATCGGGCTGGGCCCTGTTCTTCGAGGCCGAGCGTGTCGAGGCGCTCGCCTATCCGGCGAGCGCCTTTCCCGATGCCGCTTCCTGGCTGGTCGACGAGGAGCGCCGCGCCACCTTCGAAGCAGAGGGCGCGCATTATGAAAGCCACTATCACCTGACGCTCACCTTCCTGCCGCCGGCCGATGCGAGCGATGCTGCCGGCCGGTCGCTGGTCGAGCGCAACGAAGAGGTCGATGGTCGCGACTGGCGCATGGCGCTGGCCGGCTTCATCGCGGAGACCGACCGTGTGCTCGATCTCTTCGCGGGCTTCATGCCTGAGGTACGCGGGCTCTCCTCCGAGGAGACGCTTGCATATCTTCATGCCTGCATTTCGACCCGCTGCCAGCCGGTCGCGGTGCCCGAGACGCCGATGTATCTCGACGGGCTGCTCGCCGATACGCCACTGGTCGGTGGGCTGGAGCCGAAGCTCGGCGACCGGCATCTGCGTACCATCACCGTGCTCGGCTTCCCCAATATGAGCCGTCCGGGAATCCTCGACGCGCTGAACGCCTCGGACTTTGGCTATCGCTGGGTCACCCGCTTCATCGCGCTCGACAAGACCGACGCGACCAAGGCGCTGACCAGGATCCGGCGCCAATGGTTCAACAAGCGCAAGTCGATCACCGCGATGCTGCGCGAGGTGATGTACAATCAGCCGGCGCAGCTGCTCGATAGCGACGCTGACAACAAGGTTGTCGACGCCGACCAGGCTTTGCAGGCGCTCGGCGCAGATTATGTCGCGTTCGGCTATCTGACCGTCACGATCACCGTCTCGGACGTGGACCGTATGCGCGCCGACGAGAAGGTCCGCGCGGTCGAGCGGATCGTCAACGGCCTCGGCTTCACCTGCGTGCGCGAGGGCGTCAACGCGGTTGAGGCATGGCTGTCCTCACTGCCCGGCCACACCTATGCCAATGTCCGGCAGCCGCTGGTCCATACCCTCAATCTCGCCCATCTGATGCCGCTCTCGGCGATCTGGGCGGGGCCGGTCACCAATGCCCATCTCGGCGGGCCGCCGCTACTGGTCGCTCAGACCGCGGGCACGACGCCGTTCCGCTTATCGACCCATGTCGGGGATGTCGGCCATATGCTGGTGGTGGGGCCGACCGGCGCGGGCAAGTCGGTGCTGTTGGCGCTGATCGCGCTGCAGTTCCGGCGCTATCCGAGTGCCCAGCTCTACATCTTCGACAAGGGCTTTTCCGCACGCGCCGCGGTGCTCGCTATGGGCGGCGCGCATCACGCGCTCGGCTTGGGAAGCGGCGCAGGGAAGGACGGAGGAAGTGGGCTCGCCTTTCAGCCGCTGCGGAAGATCGACGATACCGATGAGCGTAGCTGGGCGGCGGAATGGATTGCAGCGCTGCTCGCGCACGAGAAGGTCCTCGTCACCCCGGAGGTCAAGGAAGCGGTCTGGTCGGCGCTGGGCTCGCTCGCCTCAGCACCGGTCGAGGAGCGGACGCTGACGGGGTTTACGCTGCTGCTCCAGTCGAATGCACTGCGGACCGCGCTGACCGCCTATACGCTCGATGGCCCTTATGGCCGGCTGCTCGATGCTGCCGAACAGGCGCTGGCGCTCTCCGATATCCAATGCTTCGAGACCGAGGCGCTGATGGCCCAGTCGGGTGTGGTCGCACCGGTCCTGACCTATCTGTTCCACCGGCTTGAGGAGCGCTTCGACGGTCGTCCGACGCTGCTGATCCTCGACGAGGCCTGGATCTTCCTCGACCATCCGCTGTTCGCCGCGCGCATCCGCGAATGGCTGAAGACGCTGCGCAAGAAGAACGTCGCGGTGCTGTTCGCGACGCAGAGCCTGGCCGATATCGCCGACAGCAGCATCGCGCCCGCGATCATCGAGAGCTGCCCGCAGCGCATCCTGCTTCCCAACGACCGGGCGATCGAGCCGCAGAGCCAGGCCGCTTATCAGCGCTTCGGACTCAATGCGCGGCAGATCGAGCTCGTCGCGCGGGCTACGCCCAAGCGGCATTACTATCTCCAGTCCGCCCGCGGAAATCGCCTGTTCGAGCTCGGCCTGGGACCGATCGCGCTCACCCTCTGCGGCGCCTCTGATCCGGACAGCCAGCAGCAGATCGATGCGCTGCTCACCGAACGTGGCGCAAGCGCCTTCGCCGCCGAATTCCTCGCCTCGCGCGACCTCGCATGGGCCGCCGCGCTGCTCGGCGACTTCATTCCCCCGGTTCGCTGACCCTCTAACCGAAAGGAGAACACCCATGTCCCAGCGAAACCTCCGCCGACACTTCTCGAAGTATCTCGTCGCCACAGCGCTCGCGCTCGGCAGCGCCGGTTCGCTCGGCATGGCGCTACATGCGCCGCCGGCGCGGGCGCAGATCACCGTGTTCGATCCGTCGAACTATTCGCAGAACCTGCTCACTGCGGCGCGAACGCTCCAGCAAATCAACAACCAGATTCAATCGCTCCAGAACCAGGCAACGATGCTGACGAACCAGGCGAAGAATCTGAGCCGGATCGACTTCCCCGAACTCCAGGCGCTGACCCGGACACTACAGCAGATCGACCGGCTGATGGGCCAGGCGCAAGAGATCGGCTTTCGGGTCGATAATGTCGACAGCGAGTTCCGGCGGCTGTTTCCGCAGAGCTTCGACCAGGCGCTGACCACCAACGATCTTGTCGTCGGTGCCCGGACTCGCCTCGACACCTCGGTCGCCGCGTTCAATCGGACGATGCAGGTGCAGGCGCAGGTTGTCGGCAATGTCGCTGCCGATGCACAGGCGCTCGCCGCGATCGTGGCGAAGAGCCAGGGCGCCGAGGGCGGACTCCAGGCGCAACAGGCGACCAACCAGTTGCTGGCGCTCACCGCCAAGCAGCAGTTCCAGATCCAGAACATGATGGCGGCGCAGTACCGTGTCGAGACGCTCGAAGCGTCGCGCCGCGCTCAGGCCCAGGCCGAGGCGCAGGCCGCCACTCGAAAGTTCCTCGGCAACGGCACGGCCTACCACCCTCGCTAGGGGCCTCCCGTCCGAGCGTGACGGCGGGCGCTGCCCTCGGTTCGCCGTCACCCCGCGGGGCGCGTCTCCGGTTCCCCGAGCGCGCTCCGCGGGACTTCTCCCCGCCGACAGGAAATGACCATGACCGACCTCAACGTCATCGACCAGTTCCTGCAGGCGTTCATTCGCTACATCGACAGCGGGTTCGGCTTGCTGGGCGGCGATGTCCATTTTCTGGCGGCGACGCTGATCGGCATCGACATCACGCTGGCGGGCCTGTTCTGGGCGCTGGGCGGCGAACAGGATGTGATGGGGCGCTTCCTTAAGAAGATCCTCTATGTTGGCGCGTTCGCCTTCATCCTGAACAGCTTCCCAACCCTCGCGACGATCGTGTTCAACTCGTTCGCTGCGGCCGGGCTGACCGCGGGCGGCGGCACCATCTCGGCCGACGATCTGCTCAAGCCGGGCAGGCTGGCCGGAACGGGATTCTCCGCTGCCTGGCCGCTGCTCGAGCAGGTCTCGCAGCTTCTCGGCTTCACGACCTTCTTCGACAATTTCCTGACGATCGCTGTGCTGCTCTTCGCCTGGGTGCTGGTGATCCTGTCGTTCTTCATCCTCGCGATCCAGCTGTTCATCACGATCCTGGAGTTCAAGCTGACCACCTTGGCCGGCTTCGTGCTGGTGCCCTTCGCGTTGTGGAACCGCACCAGCTTCCTCGCCGAGCGCGTGCTGGGAAGCGTTGTCAGCTCAGGCATCAAGGTGATGGTGCTCGCCGTTATCGTTGGGATCGGTTCGAACTACTTCAACGATTTCGTCGGATCCCTACAGGGTCAGGAGCCCGATATCGGGAAGGCGATGAGCCTGGCGCTCGCCGCACTCACCTTGTTCGGACTCGGCATTTTCGGTCCGAGCATTGCGACCGGCCTGGTCTCCGGTGCGCCTCAGCTCGGCGCCGGCGCGGTCGCCGGCACGGCGCTCGGTGCCGCCGGCGTCGTTGCGCTGGGTGGTGGTGCCGCCCTTGCCGGTGGACGTGCCATCGGAGGGGCCGCTCTGGGTGCGGTCCGTGCTGGCACATCGATGGGCTCGGCAGCGTCGACTGCCTACAAGCTCGGCCAGGAGAGCACGGGCTCCACCAGCGTCGGCACCGGGCTCAAGGGGGTTGCGAGCGCGGCGGGCAGCGCATTGCGCAATCGCGCCGCCGGGGCTTTCGGTATCGGCGAGGCCGCGGCTTCGGGTCGCCAGGCAGCTTTCGACGCGCTTGCCCACCGGCAGACGCCCGCCACCAGCGGATCCGATCAGGCCGCCGAGCACCAGCCGGCCTGGGCGCAGGCACTGCGCCGCCAGCAGGATGCGCGCCATCATCGCCAGGTCGTCGCCCACACCCTGCGCGAGGGCGATCGCGGCGGCGCGTCGGCAACCCCTGACATCAAGGAAAAGGAGGACTGAGCGATGCTCTTCAAGCGAAGCGTCCAGCGCTACGGGCGAACGCCCGAACCCGACACGCCCTTTCATCGTGCCGGCCAGCTCTGGGACGAGCGGATCGGATCGGCGCGCGTCCAGGCGCGCAATTGGCGGCTGATGGCCTTTGGCGGACTGGCGCTCACTACGGCCATGTCGGGCGCGCTGATATGGCAGTCGCTGCAGAGTCGGGTGACGCCCTATGTCGTCGAGGTCGATCGCCTCGGCGAGGCACGCGCGATCAGCGAAGCCGAGGCTGGGCATCGCCCTACGGACCCCCAGATCTCCTGGCATCTGGCCCGCTTCATCGAGAAGGTGCGCTCAGTCTCGCTCGACCCGGTGCTGATGCGGCGCGACTGGCTATCGGCCTATGACTTCGCCAGCCAGCGTGGCGCGGTGTTCCTCGGTGACTATGCGCGGTCGGCGAACCCGTTCGGTGCCATTGGCCAAAAGACGGTATCGGTTCAGGTCACGAGCGTGGTCCGTGCGTCGGATCAGTCATTTCAGGTGAAGTGGATCGAGACCGCCTTCGACCGGGGCGCGCAGGCGGGAACCTCGCACTGGACCGGCATCCTGACCGTCAAGCTCAAGCCGCCCGCATCGGCGGAGGTGCTGCGCAAGAATCCGCTCGGCCTCTATGTCGATGCGATCGACTGGAGCCGCGAGATCGAGCCGGCGGCCAACCCGGCGGTCTCGTCGCGAGCAGCCGCGCGCCCGGTGCAACCGGCCCCCGAAGTTTCGATCACCGCCGCGACTGATGGCGCCGCCTCGGCGAGCCCAATCCCTGCCAATCCGGAGAATCGGCAATGAAACGCCCCAGCAACTTGCCCACGCTGTTTGCGGTGGCGATTGTCTTGATCGTACCCACCAGCACCTTTGCGCAGCGTTCAAGCGCCGCCAATGCTCCCCAGCGGACGACATCGACGATCGCCGCGGCAAACCGGGCCGCAACGCGCGAACCGTCTCCGCTGGCCTTTCTCAATGCCGCTGCGGTCATGCCCTATGCCGAAGGCGCGATCTATCAGGTCTACACCACGCCGGAACGCGTGACCGACATCGTGCTTGAGCCCGGTGAGGTGCTGGGCGCGGTGGCGAGCGGCGACACGGCGCGCTGGGTGATCGGCGATACCACGAGCGGCGCAGGTGGCAGCAAGCGCGTCCATATCCTCGTGAAGCCCTATGCTGCGGGTCTCTCCACCACTCTCGTCATCACCACGGATCGGCGGACCTATCATCTCGCGCTCACCAGCGCGCGCAGCGTCGGCATGTCGGCGCTGAGCTGGACCTATCCGCAGGATGCGTTGCTGGCGATCCAGCGAACCGAGGAAGCGGCGGCTGCGGCTACCCCGGTGGCCGCCGGACTCGACGTCGATCAGCTCCATTTCAACTATGCCATCTCCGGGGATACGCCGCGATGGCGGCCGTTGCGCGCGTTCGACGACGGCAGGCAGACCTATATCGAGTTTCCTGCGAGCCTGGCGGTCGGGGAAGCGCCGCCGCTGTTCCTCGTTGGCGCGAAGGGCGAGGCGCAGCTGGTCAACTACCGCCTGCGCGGACGCTATTATGTGGTCGACAGGATCTTCGACGTTGCCGAGCTCCGCCTCGGCGCCAAGCGCCAGGAGATCGTCCGGCTTACCCGCATCGATGAAGCCGGGCGCCGCGGTCGGACGAAGGGGAGAGCGTCGTGACTGCAGAAATCGCTGAGGCGCCCGACGGCGCCGCTTCCATGAGGTCGCCGAAGGTGGATCCCGAGACCCTGGTGCTGCGCGCCCGGCCCGGACGCGCGATCCGCTTTAAGCGCGGCGTGATCGTGTCGCTCGCCGCGATCGCCGTCGCCGGCGTCGTCGGCACGGCTTGGTTCGCGCTCGAGCCTCGCGCGCTGCATCTCGCCGCGGACGGCGACGACAAGAACCTCGCGGCCAAGGCGCCGACCGATACACTGGGCGCGCTGCCGGCGAGCTACGATACAGTGCCGAAGCTGGGGCCGCCGCTGCCCGGAGATTTGGGCAAACCCATCCTCGATCGTCAGCGCCAGCTTGCTGGCGAGGGGATACCACCAGTTCCGCCGGTATCGGCAGTACCGCAAACCGCCGACGACGCCCGCCAGCGCCGGGCTGCGGAACTCAAGGCGGCGCGTGAATCCGGATTGCTGATCCAGACCGCCGGCCAGCAAGCGCAGGGCGGACCGATGCCGGCGGGTCCGACGCCGGGACCGCCGCGGTCTGGTGAACAGATCGCCAAGGTCGCAGTCGATGCCGAGCGCGATCCCAACGGCCAGGAGCGCAAAGCCGATTTTATCCGTACCCCCGGCAATGCTGCCGACATCAACCCGCATGCGGTGACGCCGCGTCCATCGCCGTTCACCCTGTCTACGGGCAGCGTGATCTCGGCAAGCCTGATCACCGGCCTGAGATCGGACCTGCCGGGTCTCGTGACCGCGCAAGTAACCGAGCGGGTCTTCGACAGCGCGACTGGCAATATCCTGCTGGTACCGCAGGGTGCCCGGCTCATCGGCGCATACGACAACGTCGTCGCGTTCGGGCAATGGCGGGCACTGGTCGTATGGCAGCGGATCATCTTCCCCGACGGTAGTTCGATCCGCCTGGACAACGCGCCGGCCACCGATCCGTCGGGCTATGCCGGGCTAGCCGACAAGGTCGATTTCCATACCTGGGCGCTGCTCAAGGGCGTGGTGCTGTCGACCCTGCTCGGCGTTGGTTCGGAATTGCAGTTCAGCGGTGAGAGCGATCTGGTCCAGGCCGTGAGGCAGTCGACCCAGCAAAGCGTCTCGCGCGCCGGCGATCAACTCACTTCGCGGAATCTGCAGATCCAACCGACGATCACCATTCGCCCGGGCGCACCCGTCCGGCTGCTGGTGCATCACGACCTGATCCTGAAACCCTGGATGGAGTAATGGCGATGGCGGACCTACGTCTTCCGCGGCTTCCCGACCGCACCCCGGTGAAGATCAGCATCCAGGTGCCCCCGCACCTCTTCGCCGATCTCACGCGATACGCAGCGCTCTACAAGGAGGCCTATAGCCAGGAAGAGGCCGTCGCCGACCTGATCCCGTCCATGCTGACCGCCTTCCTCGACAGCGACCGGGCCTTCGCGAAAGCCCGGTCGGGTGGGAAGTGACCGCCATGGGCACCGCCAGCCTGGATGAGAGATACCCCGCAAACGGGTCGATCGAGCCGATCAGCGTTCGCATCCCCACCGCCGTTGCCATGACCGGGCTGAGCCGATCGAGGATCTACGAGCTGATCGCTTGTGGCGAAATCCAGATCGCGAAGGACCGACGGAGCACGCTGATCATCGTCGCCAGTTTGCGGGAGACGGTGCGGCGGAGGATCGTAGACCGAGATTTGCCGACCGGGTAGCGGCCTCGGTCCGTCGCGTTCCCATAGGCAGGCGGCGAGACACTCGTTCCATTTGTTCTTGTTTTGTGCCATTTCTTCGGCATGGAACGATTCGCCCCAGAGCCCTCGCGTGCCGCCATCTCATCCGCCATCCTTGCCGCGCCAGGATGGGCGCGCGTCGGGATCACGATGCCGAATGATCGATTGCGTGCGGAGGCTGCGGAGGAGTTGGCGCGCGCGATCGTCGATCGGCTACATCACACTGAGCCCAGCCTGGATATGGACCAGTTGACGCTGCCAATCTGACCGCTTTCGGCTTCGAACTTCGGTTCTCGGTCGATCGCCAGAAGCTGCCGCGCCGAGCTGGGCTAGACGGCTCCGTTTATTGGCCCGGCTTAACCTGCATGGCCTTGCCACTTCACCGGTATCCGCAGGTAAGTCACGCCGTTTGCCTCCGCCTCGTGGAACCGTCCCGCGCGAATGTTGACCTGAATCGAGGGTAGCAGCAGCTTCGGCACCGCAAGTCCGGCATCGCGTTGCTCACGCATCGCGACGAACGCATCCTCGGTCACGCCATCGTGCACATGGACACTGGCCATGCGCTGTTCTCGCACCGTGGTCTCCCAGCAATACTCGTCCCGGCCTGGCGCCTTGTAGTCGTGGCACATGAACAAGTGTGTGTCGTCGGGCAACGACAGCAGGCGCTGAATGGACCGGTACAACGTGCGCGCATCGCCACCGGGGAAGTCGGCCCGCGCTGTGCCATAGTCGGGCATGAACAGCGTGTCGCCGACGAAGGCCGTGTCGCCGATCCGATAAGCGATGTCCGCCGGCGTGTGCCCCGGAACATGCAGCACTTCCACCTCCAGCGCGCCGATCGCGAAACGATCGCCGTCCTCGAACAGCCGATCGAAATCGGAGCCGTCGGTCTTCAGATCGGTCATGGCGAAAACCGGGCGGAAGATGCGCTGCACGTCGCGAATATGCGTGCCGATGCCGATCCATGCATCGGTGTGAGCCTTGATGAACGGAGCGGCTGACAGATGGTCGGCGTGCGCGTGCGTCTCCAGCACCATCTCGACGCGCCAATCCTGATCGCTTGCGAACGCAAGGATGCGTTCCGCCGAGCGCGTGTCAGCAACACCACTGGCCAGATCGAAGTCGAGCACCGGGTCGATGATGGCGGCGGTGCGAGTGGTGGGGTCACCGACGAGGTAGCTGATCGTGTTCGTCGGCTCGTCGAAAAAAGCCTCAATATGGGGCCGGGTCATAATCGTCCTCCGTTTGGCTTGACTATATATTAGCATATACTAAATTAGCAATACCTAACGGAGTAACGATGATGCTCAAGCCGCCCATGGACTTGGCGACGTTCGAGGCGAAGGCCGGGCAGGTTGCCGACACACTGAAGGCGATCGGCAATGCCCGCCGACTGATGCTGCTTTGCAAGCTCGTCGAGCATGGCGAGGTGACGGTGCGCGACCTCGCCAGCGATGTCGGGTTGTCGCAGTCGGCCTGCTCGCAGCATCTCGCAAAGATGCGCGACGAGGGGCTCATCGCTTTCCGGCGCGACAGCCAGACGCTTTGGTATCGGATCGCCGATCCGCGCGTCGAGACGCTGCTCACCACACTTTACCAGCTCTTCTGCAAGGATTGATGACATGGAGACCCTGTCCCCGACTGCGGCGCGTGCGGCGATCGAGACCGGCGCACGCTTGGTCGATATCCGCGACGCCGACGAACATGCGCGCGAGCGCATCCCCGGCGCGCTCAACCTGCCGCTCGCGCGGATCAGCGACCTGGCGGCCGACGGCCGTCCTGTCATATTTCATTGCCGTTCTTGCATGCGGACGGCAGCCAACGCGGCGCAGCTTCAGGCGGCCGCCGCCGGTGCGCCCGCCTACCTTCTCGAAGGGGGGATCGATAACTGGCGGCGCGCCGGCTTCGCGACCGTCGCCGATCGCAGACAGCCGCTGGAGATCATGCGGCAGGTGCAGATCACCGCTGGCGCTCTGGTGCTCGCTGGCGTCCTGCTCGGGTGGTTGGTTGCACCGGGATTCTTCGGGCTGTCCGCCTTCGTCGGCGTGGGGCTGATGTTCGCCGGTACTACGGGCTGGTGTGGCATGGCGAACCTGCTTCGCGTCATGCCCTGGAATCGGCGCGCGGCCGCCTGAGGCACCGATGGGCGCCCTCTCGATCGTTGCGGCGCTGGCATCGGGCGGACTGGTCGGCCTCGTGCTCGGCCTTGTCGGCGGCGGCGGATCTATCCTCGCGGTGCCGCTCCTGGTCTACGTGGTCGGCATCGGTTCGGCACACGCAGCGATCGGCACGGCCGCCGTCGCGGTGACGGCGAACGCGCTTGCCAGCCTAGCAGGACACGCCCGCGCCGGCCGGGTGAAGTGGCGTTGCGCCGCCGTGTTCGCCGCATCCGGGATGATCGGTGCGGCACTCGGCGCCGAACTGGGCAAGGCAATCGACGGCGAGCGGTTGCTCTCGCTCTTTGGGCTGCTGATGGTCGGCGTGGGCCTGTCGATGCTCCGCAGGCGGAGAGCCGCCGAGGTGCCTGACGTGCGCCTCACGCGCGAAAGCGCCGCAACACTCCTGCCGCGACTCGTGCCGATCGGGCTCACCGTAGGGCTCGCCGCCGGCTTCTTTGGGATCGGAGGCGGTTTTCTGATCGTGCCGGGACTGATGCTCGCGACAGCGATGCCTTTGCCCTACGCCATCGGCACGTCGCTGGTCGTCGTCAGTGCGCTTGGCCTGACGACCGCCACTTCCTATGCCGCATCCGGGCTGGTCGACTGGACGGTGACCGCGCTGCTGGTGGCCGGCGGCGTGGGCGGAACGATCTTCGGCATCTGGCTGGGGCGTTTGTTCGCCGCCCGCAAGGGTGTCCTTGAAAAGGGATTCGCGGGCGTCGTTGTTGCGGTCGGTGCCTACGTCGTCCTGTCCACCCTTTGAGCTTCAGACGACTCACGGGTCAGAGAGCCGTGCTCATCCGACTTCAGGCGATGTGATCTCGCAATCGATTCCGACGCAATCCCCCGGCGTCCCGGAATCTATTTGAGAGAAATATGAGAGAAATCGCCTGAAAATCGGCGTAAATTTCCGCTAAGTCTTTGAAAAGACTTGGTGACCCCTACGGGAATCGAACCCGTGTTTCAGCCGTGAAAGGGCCGCGTCCTAACCGCTAGACGAAGGGGCCATGAAGGCGAGGGCGCGGACTAGGCAAGGTGCGCGCTCGGGTCAAGGGTCATTTCACCCCTCATCGTATCTATTCTACCCAGGCGGCGTCTTCGATGTGGATTTCAGCCGCCGGGCGGGCGCCCCAGTCGTCGATCTTTGCGCGGCCCGCGATCCAGAGCCGCCGGTCGCGCGGGGCGCCGAGCAGGGCCAGGCCGAGCGGCGTGTCGGCGGAACGGAAGGCGACGCACTTGATGCTGCGCCCATCCTCGCCTGCAACGATTGCCCTGACATGGCCGTTGCCGACCACGTCGCACTTGATGATGCGTACCGGGCCGGCGGCGACGCGGGGGGCGGGCCAGCCCATGCCATAGGGGCCGCCCGCTTCCATCGCATTGACCAGAGCCGGATTGACCCCGCCGGGCGCGAGCACCGCGTCGAGCAGCAGCGCGCGTTCCCCCGCGGCGCGCTCGACCGTCTCGGCGAGCTTTTCATCCAGAAAGGCGACGAGCGCGGGGATCTGATCCTCGGCGATCGTGACGCCGGCCGCCATTGCGTGCCCGCCGCCCGCGATCAGCAGCCCGGCTTCCTTTGCGGCAAGGATCGCCGCGCCGAGATCGACCCCCGCGATCGAGCGACCGGAGCCCTTGCCGATCCCGTCTTCGCCGATCGCGATGACGATCGCGGGGCGGCCGAGCCGTTCCTTGAGCCGCCCCGCGACGATGCCGATCACGCCCGGATGCCAGCCGCGCGCGGCGACCACGGCGACCGCGCCCTCGGCCTCGATCGCCTCGGCCGACTGCTGCACCTCCGCCTCGATCGCGCGGCGTTCCTCGTTGAGACGGTTCAGTTCCTCGGCGATCCCGCGTGCCTCGTCGGCGTCCTCGGTGGTGAGCAGTCGCACGCCCAGGTCGGACTTGCCGACGCGGCCACCCGCGTTGATCCGCGGCCCGAGCGCGAAGCCGAGATCGGTCGCGGTCGGTGCGCGGGTCAGGCGGCTCGCCTCGATCAGCGCGTTCATGCCGGTATTGCGGCGCTGCGCCATGACCTTGAGGCCCTGCGCCACGAAGGCCCGGTTCAGCCCCTTGAGCGCGGCGACGTCCGCCACGGTGCCCAGCGCCACGATATCGAGCAGGTCGAGCAGCTTGGGTTCCGCGCGGTTCGCGAAGAAACCGCGCCCGCGCAGCACGCGCACCAGCGCGGCGCCAAGCAGCCAGGCGACGCCGACCGCGGCGAGATGGCCATGCTGGCGCCCTTCATCCTCGTCGAGCCGGTTGGGGTTCACCAGCGCCAGCGCGACCGGCAGTTCCGATGCGCATTTGTGGTGATCCACCACGATCACTTCAGCGCCTGCATCGCGCGCTTCGGCGAGCGCGTCGAACGCCATTGCGCCGCAATCGACCGTGACGATCAGGTCGGCACCTTCACGCTTCAGCCGCACCAGCGCTTCGCCCGACGGGCCATAGCCCTCCATCAGCCGATCGGGGATGTACGCGCGCGGATCGAGGCCGAGATCGCGCAGCAGGCGGATCAACAGCGCGGCGGAGGTGGCGCCGTCGACGTCATAGTCGCCGAAGATCGTCACCGCCTCGCGCCGCTCGACCGAATCGGCGAGCCGTTCCGCCGCCCGGTCCATGTCACGGAAGATCGACGGGTCGGGCATGAAGGCGCGGATGCTGGGGCTTCGATGCGCCTCCAGCTCTTCGCGCGCGCAGCCGCGGGTGAGCAGCAGCTGGGTCACCAGATCGTCGGGTGCGAAGCCGGGGTCGCGCGCGTCCGCGGCGAGGCCTCGCCAGCGCCAGGGCTGGCCGAGGATCGAGCTGTGGACGTTGAGCACGGGAGTCATCCGGGGGCTTTAGCGCGGATCGGCGATCAGGGGAATCGCCGCTTCCGCCCGGGCCCGCGTTCTGCGCTCATCGCAGCGAGACATAGCGTTCCAGCGGCCTCGAGAAGGCATCCAGCTCGCGGGGCTTGATCTCGAATCCTTCTGGGTCGTCACGGATATGGCCCAGCTGGGTATAGTGAACGCGGATCAGCGAGCGCTTGGCGGCGGAGCTGACCGGCAGGGTGGTGAGGGGGCCACGCCGGAGCGGCTGCGGCGGCCACACCCGGTAGCCGAGCAGCTGCAGGTGCTTGCCCGTCGTTTCGAGCGCGATGGCGACGGCCTGGTGATCGGGGTGCGCATCGTCCCGCGTCGGCCCTGCGATCAGGTCGAGCCGCGGCAGGCGGCGGATCTGCCGGGCAAGGACGCGGCGGCAATCGTCCACGCTGGTGCCGCCATCGGGCAGGCCCAGGAAATGGATGGACCCGCGCATTACCCCCAGCCGGCGGAGCGCGTGTCGGGTTTCCATCTGCCGCGCCGCGATCAGCCGGCGGCGGGGCCATTTGCGGCTGTTCGGGTGCGACGCTGCCCCGTCGGTCACCACTGCGACATGCACGTCCGTGCCCCGGCGCAGGAGCGAGACGATCAACCCGGCGGTGCCGATCAGCTCGTCGTCGGGATGCGGTGCGACGATCAGCGCCACGCGCGGATGGCCGATACGCGGCCTCACGGCGTCAATCCTCCAGGATCTTGCTGTGCGTCCGGGTGTCGCGCATGCGCAGATAGACGATGAGCGAAATGCCGATCATTCCGGTCACATACCAGTAGAAGCCGCGCTCCATCCCCTGATCCTTGAACCACAAGGCGACATATTCCGCGGTGCCGCCGAAGATCGCATTGGCCAGCGCATAGGGCAGGGCGACGCCGAGCGTGCGGATATGCGCGGGGAACAGCTCGGCCTTCACCACCGCGTTGATCGAGGTGTAGCCGGTGACGATCACCAGCGCGCCGAGCATCAGGCCGAACGCCGCCCAGGCGCTGCTCACCTGCTCCAGCGCGGTAAAGATCGGATAGGTGCAGAGCACGCCCAGCACGCCGAAGCCGATCATCAGCGGCTTGCGCCCGATCCGGTCGGAAAGGGCGCCTGCGAGTGGCTGGATGCACATGAACACGAACAGCGCCGCGGCGTTGATCTCGGACGCGGTCTCGCGATCGAAACCCGAGGTGTTGACCAGGAACTTCTGGAGGTAGATCGAATAGGCGTAGAAGGCGAGCGTGCCGCCGGCGGTGAGCGCCATCACCAGCAGGAACTCGCCCGGATGCTCCCTGAGCAGCGCCAGCGCGCCGGTCTTGCGCCCCTCGGCCTTGGCATTCTCGAAGCTCTGCGTTTCCGAAAGTCCGCGCCGCAGCCAGAAGACGATCACCGCCAGCGCGCCGCCGATGAAGAAGGGAATACGCCAGCCCCAGCTCTCCAGCGCCGCCTCGCTCATCGACGCCTGCAGGATCAGCAGCACGCCGAGCGCGATGAGCTGGCCCGAGATCAGCGTGACATATTGGAAGCTGGAGAAGAAGCCGCGGCGCTTCCTGCCCGCCATCTCCGACAGATAGGTCGCGCTGGCGCCATATTCGCCGCCGATCGACAGCCCCTGCATCAGGCGAGCGAACACGAGCAGCGCAGGCGCAAGGGCGCCGATCGTCTCGTAGCCGGGCGTGACCGCGATCAGCAGCGACCCTGCGCACATCAGCGAAACTGACAGCGTCAGCCCCGCCTTGCGGCCATATTTGTCGGCATAGACACCCATCAGCCAGCCGCCGATCGGCCGCATCAGGAAGCCGACCGCGAACACCGCGGCGGTGTTCAGCAGCTGGGTGGTCTGATCGCCCTTGGGGAAGAAATGCGGAGCGAAATAGAGGGTGAAGGCGGCATAGGCATACCAGTCATACCACTCGACCAGATTGCCCGCCGATCCGCCCAGGATCGATTTGAGACGCTGGCGCGTGCCGGCTTCGCCGCTGCTTTCGTTCATGCAGCGACCTTAGCCGCTGTTGTGCCTCAGAACAGCCCCGGCACTTCGCGTTGCGGCGTGGTCGGCCGATCGGGCGTTATCAACTCCATCGGCGCGTCGTCGAGCAGGGCGCGGCTGGACTGGGTGCCGAGTCCGGGACTGCTCGCCGATGCCGATGCGGTGATCGCGGTGCAGGCGCGCCCGGCGAGGAAGTCGAGCGCGGCGCGGGTCGAGGCTTCGGCCGGATCGCCGAGCTGGCGGCTGATATCGTCGCTCGCCCGGCATGTCGCGCCCATGAACGGGGCAAGGCCGTCATAATAGGCGCCCTGGCGATTCGCGTTCTCCAGCACGAAGGCGACGACGCGCAATCGGTCGTCGCACGCCGCCTGGTCGATCGCGATCTGGCCCACGGGCTTGCCATAGGTGTTGGTGCCGACCAGCGCCGAGCGGTTGCCGAGATAGGGAATGAAGGTGTTCATCACCAACTCGCTCGCTGATGCCGATCCGCCGGTGCCGATGAAGGCGATTCGCGTCGGCGCGATCGACTGCGCCTGCGGGGCGAAATAAACGGTACTGCCCTGCGATGCCTTGGACGGGCGGTAGGCGATATAATTGGCGACGGTCGATGCCGTCTTGTCCGCACCGAGCAGATTGTTGACCAGGTCAGCGATCGAGACCAGCCCGCCGCCATTGTAGCGCAGGTCGATGATCACCTCGGTGATTCCCTGCGTGCGGAAGTTGGCGAAGGCGTTGCGCAGCGGCGTTTCGGCCGTGTTGATGAAGGTGCGCAGGTTGATGTAGCCGACCTTCTTCCCGCCATCGTCGATCACCTTCGCGCCATAGCGTGTGGAAACCGGCGTCAGGCTGAAATTGGTCATGGTGACGCTGACGTTGCGCGTGCCGGCGGCATCGCGAATCTCGAAGGTACGGGTGGTGCCCGTCGTGGACGGGCCGAGCGCGGCGTTGAGGCCCGCCGTGCCTTCGCTGGCCAGGATCGAAGCGACGGTGCGCAAGTTTGACGCGCTCGTGCCGATCGCCACGATCTCCGTGCCGCGATCGATTCCCGCGGCCAGCGCAGGGGCGCCCTCGAACGCTTCGGTGATCACCAGCCGGTTCGATCCGTCGAGTGCAAGGCGGAAGCCATAGCCCGCGCTCGACCCTGAATTGTAATAGGCGTTCTCCTCGGCGATCGAGGTAATGTAGGTGAAGAACCGGTCCTTGCGCTGGGCCCGCGCGGTGGCGGTCAGCGCGTCGATATAGTCCTGGACCGTCGAATAGGCGGCCGGGTTCAGGCTCGCGGGCAGCGTTTCGGGGAACAGATACCATTCGTTCATCTGCGCCGCGACCCAGTCCTGCCGCGACCGGAGCGAGCAGGTCGACGGAGTCGGAGTCGGAGTCGATGTGCCGCCGCCGGTACCGCCGGTGCCTCCCGAGATCGAACCGGATCCGCCACCCCCGCCGCATCCGGCGAGCAGGGCGAGGATCGCGGTCATTGCGGTCAGGCGGCGGGCGGTGTTGCTGGATACGCGCTGCATCGTCAGTACCTTATCTGGAACCGCGGCGGTCGCCGCCACGACTGGCGGATGCGCGCATGGTTTCTGATGCGATCATCTCCACCGGGCGGTAAAAGGCAAGCGGGATCGGTGCGCTTGCCCTTGTGTTTCCAGCCTCCCCCTGCTAGGGCCCGCCTCCTGACGCCCGGGGCAGATGTCTCGGCGAACCCTTTTCTATTGAATATGATTCGGAGTTGAGACGGCTTTATGCAGATCATCGTTCGCGACAATAACGTCGATCAGGCCCTTCGTGCGCTCAAGAAGAAGCTGCAGCGTGAGGGCGTGTATCGCGAGATGAAGCTGCGCCGTCACTATGAGAAGCCGAGCGAGAAGCGCGCTCGCGAGCGCGCCGCCGCGGTCCGCCGTGCGCGCAAGCTCGAGCGTAAGCGCATGGAGCGCGACGGCGGCCGGTAAGGCCGTTCGGATCGCCGTCCGCGTGATCGCGGATGGCGTGACTCTTGTGACTTTTCCGCCGCGTGCAGTGCGCGGCAACCCGGGATAGCTGATCCATGTCGTCCGTCACCGCCGTGCCGATTCCCCCGACCAAGCGCAGCTATCTCGTCTGGCTCTGGATCGGCGTCGCGATCGCGGTGGCCGGCGCATTGGCGTTGGCCTGGGTCGGGACCCGTTCGGCGGCCGTTGCAAGCTATTCGAACGAGGATTTCCTGGCCTGGAACAAAGGCCAGTCCGGGGTGCAGACCACGGCGAGCGGCCTGCAGTACAAGGTGATCGAGCCGGGCGAAGGCCCGGCCGCTGCCGACAATGACGGGGTGGAGCTCGAGATCCACGGCGTCAAGCGCGACGGCAAGGAGTTCCAGCCGCGCGCGCCGATGCGCTTCCAGGTTTCGCAGCAGCCGATGATCCCCGGCTTCACTGAGGGTGTGAAGCTGATGCGCAAGGGCGCGCGCTATCGCCTCTGGGTGCCGCCGAGCCTGGGTTACGGTGCCGAGCCGAGCCCTGAGAATGAACTGGCCGGTCAGGTGCTGGTGTTCGACATCGAGATGAAGAACCTCGTCCCCGCGGCGGTTCTGCAGCAGATGATGATGCAGCAGATGATGCAGCAGCAGATGCAGCAAGGCGGCGCGCCGGGCGGTCCGCCTTCGGGTGCAGAGGCACCGCCGCAGGGCCGCTGATCCGCAAATGGTCGTACGGCTCCGGCCGCCCCGTTTGCCGCATGATTCGCCGCGCTCGCCAGGACCTTTCGTGGGCATCGGCCTAAGCCGGTGCCCGATTCGCGATACGTCGCACGATATGTCGATGGGGAAGTGAGATGCAGCGCTATGCGGGTGAAATCGATCAGGACGACGATCGCCCGAGCGCGCCGATGCTGTTCGACGGCTGGGGCTATGTCCCTCTGGACACCACGCCCGAACCGGCTAGGCCGGACGCGCCTGACCAGGGCGCTGTACAGGCCGCGAAGCCGCCTGCGCGATAGCGCATCGGCGTTGCCGCTACGCCAGCCGGGGGCTCCTGCCCGGGCGGCACGACGGCGATCAGTCGCCCCCACGCACCAGTAGCGACTGCCACTCGCCGGTCAGCGGCGCATTGCGCGTGGCGTAAAAGGCCGGAAGTGTCCCGTCCGCCGCGAGGCGGGCGGCCTCCGCTTCAACCGTGGCGGCCCGGTCCTTGAACGGGGGGTGAGAGCGATTGCGGATCTGACCCTCCAACAGGCGCGGGCCGACTTCGCGCAAGAAGCGGGCGGCAAGCGATGGCGCGTACCCGGCCCTTGCCAGAAGGTGGACCGAAAGAATGTCCGCCTGGATCTCGGTTTGGCGGAAGAGGCCGACATTGCGTCCGAATCCGGACGCCAGGCCGAACGAGGCATCGGCGGCGATCAGCCGGTCGCGGTGGCGCAGGATATTGTGTGCAAGTTCATGCGCGACCACCGCCGGGAACAGCTCGGGATCGACATCCTCGATATATCTTGACGTGATCTGAACCAGCTCGCCATTGGCGCGCGCGTCGAACCGGTCGGCGATGCGCAATTCGTAGCGGGTGCGGCAGGCGGGCTGCGGGCGGACGGTGAAATGAAGCGTTTTTCCGTTGCGCAGCACTGCGATCTCGATGGGTTCGCCGGGCGGAAGCTCGGCAATCTGGCGGTAGAGCGCTTCGAGCGTGGCGACCGATGCCTCGGCTGGAAGCGTATCGGGCGGAGCAATCGTGCCGATCTTCACGATCGTGTCGTCCGCGCGGATTCCGGCCCGATCTGCCGGGCTTCCGGGGACGACGCCCTCGACCGCAGCGGTGCCGGCCATGCGGAAATGGGCGCGTACCTGCGCACGCGATCCCGGCGCATATTGCGCCAGCGTGTGAAGCTGGATGCCCGTGCCGGGCTCCTGCCGGTCGCACAGGCCGGCCGCCGCGGTGCTGAGCCTGAAACCGGTGGCGGCAACCCGCATGTCGGCGGTCCGCAACGCTTCGTGGAGTTCGCTCGTTTGTGTCGTCTGCGGCTGCGCCTGTGCCGCCGGCGCGATGACTGCCAGCGGCAGAGCGAGCCGGCGGACGGCAAGGCAAATTGCATGGGTCATGTTCGGCCTATGGACGATGATGGTTGCATGGGGAAGCAGGCTGCGGGTATTGGCGCGACGGTAATATCATGCTTCGTAATCTTCTTTCGACGTTCGCCCGGAAGCGCGACGTGCAATCGCGGCCCGCGGGAACGATCCCTGCCGGTACGCGCGTCTATGCCGTGGGCGACATCCACGGGCGGCTGGACCTGCTCGACGATCTGCTTCGCAGAATGGAAAGTGACGACGCCGCGCGCGGCGCCGCGGACACGACCGTCATTTTCCTGGGGGATCTGATCGACCGCGGCCCGGACTCGGCGCAGGTCGTGCAGCGGCTGCTGGAGCTGGGGGCTCGGACCGAAAAGGTCCGCTTTCTCCTCGGCAACCACGAGGAGGTCTTCCTCAAGTCGATGGCCGGCGAGCAAAAGGCGTTGCCCTTCTTCCTGCGCATCGGCGGCAAGGAAACCGTACTGAGCTATGGAATCAGCCAGTCCGAATATGAGCAGAGCGACTATCCCGAACTGCTCGACCTGTTGCGGGAACGGGTGCCGCAGGCGCATCTGGATTTCCTGTCCGCATTCGAGGACATGATCGTCATCGGCGATTATGCGTTCGTTCATGCCGGTATCCGGCCAGGCGTGCCACTCGAAGCGCAGAAACCCGAGACGTTACGCTGGATCCGTGAGGACTTCTTGAACAGCGCTGAGCCGTGCGAGAAGATCGTGGTGCACGGCCACTCCATCTCGGAAGAGGTGGAGGAGCGCGGGCGTCGGATCGGTCTCGACACCGGAGCGTATTTCAGCGGCCGTCTCACCGCGATGGGCTTCGAGGGCGCCGAGCGCTGGGTCTTGCAGACGGGCGATGTGGCCTGAGCACGACGGGCCCAGGCCCGATTTCGGGGCAGGCCGTTCATCGTTCTGGAACCCTTTGGTTCCTATGGTGTTGTGCATCGGCAACGGTTGGCGGAGGTTCTCGAAACCTCTTGCTTTTCGGTTGCAGGGGCTGGTGGGTTATGCCATTAGGCGCCTGTATATGGAATCAGCGACAGAAAAGGGAGTATATTGATGCGCTTGGCGAAGATGATGATGGCCGTTGCGGCCTGCTCGCTCGCAGTGTCCCCGGCGATCGCGTCGTCGGCGGCTTCGAAGCTGTCGCTTTCGACGGCTGACGCCGCGCGCGCATCGACCGATGCGGGCCGCTCGAATGAGGAAGTCGGTGGTTTTCTGGTTCCGCTTCTTGCGGTTGTCGCGGTGATCGGTGGCGTGCTCGTCCTGGTTGACGAGGACGATACCCCCGACAGCCCGTAAGTCTCGCGCTTTACGATAAAGTTTTTGAGCGGCAGCCGAAAGGCTGCCGCTTCCTTTTGCGCGCGCTTCGCGCGCAGGCATGAACCTGTTTTGCGCGATGGCTAGGTTGTCCTCCGGGCAGAGCAGGCCGGGTTCCGCAGCCATATCGGTTGCGACCACGCACCAATTTGGTTACCTGCGTATTGTGGGCGTGAAAGGGATCGATCATCATGGCCGGCATCACCCCCCCGTGCGGGCGCGGAATTCCGCCCGACCCACAGATGATATCGACCGCGCTGCCGCCGTTTTCCGGCTGGGCCTGATTTCGTGCGGACGATCCTCGTCACGGGCGGTGCCGGCTTCATCGGCTCGGCGGTGGTGCGTCGCCTGGTCCGCAAGGGACTGCGGGTCGTCAATCTCGACAAGCTGACCTATGCCGGCAACCGGGCCAGCCTGCGCGAGCTCGACGCTGCGCCCAGCCACCGCTTCGTGCATGGCGACATCGCCGATGCCCCATTGGTCCTCTCGCTGCTCCGCGAGGAGCGCGCCGATGCCATCATGCACCTCGCCGCCGAAAGCCATGTCGATCGCTCGATCGCCAGACCCGGCACCTTCGTCGAAACCAACGTCGTCGGCACGTTCCGCCTGCTCTCGGCCGCGCTCGACTATTGGCGCAAGCTCAAGGGGGCGAAGCGCGACACGTTCCGCTTCCATCACATCTCGACCGACGAGGTCTATGGCGACCTGCCCTATGGCGGCGGCATGTTCACCGAGACGACACCCTATGCGCCATCGTCACCCTATTCGGCATCGAAGGCGGCGGGCGACCATTTCGTGCGCACCTGGCGCACCACCTACGGCCTGCCTGTGGTGCTCTCCAATTGCTCGAACAACTATGGGCCGTACCAGTTTCCCGAGAAGCTGATCCCGCTGACCATCCTGAATGCGATTACGGGCAGGTCGCTTCCCGTCTACGGCAAGGGCGAGAATGTCCGCGACTGGCTTCATGTCGATGATCATGCCGACGCGCTCGAGCGGGTGCTGACCGGCGGCACGGTCGGCGAAAGCTACAATGTCGGCGGCGGCAACGAACGGACCAATTTGCAGGTGGTCGAGGCGATCTGCGACCTGATCGACGCGCGCATGCCGCTACCCGGCGGGCGCAGCCGCCGCGACCTGATCCGCTTCGTTGCCGACCGGCCGGGACATGACCGCCGCTACGCCATCGACCCGGCCAAGATCGAAAGCGAGCTCGGCTGGAAGGCGCAACTGCACTTCGATACGGGATTGGCGCAGACCGTCGATTGGTATCTCGATAATCGCTGGTGGTGGGAGCCGTTCCATGCGAACGGCGACGCCGGCCCGCGGCTGGGCCGGGTCGCATGAGGATCAGGCGGCCCACCGTTTCGGTTCCACGCTGGCCTGTTCGGCGTCGATCGCGCCCGATCTGCCTGTTTTTCGGGGGCCATCGTAATGCTAGTGCCTCCAAGTTGGTGTCAGCGGGATACGAAAGTGAGCCAGACAGTTGATGAGCGGGCTGAATTGATTGCCGAGGGATACGCGGCCGAATGAACAAGCGCGTTTTGACGAATACGGAGCGGCTTCCCGTCGCCATGCCGCATCGGCCGATGCTGCAGCGGATCCGCTACCAGCTTGCCGGCGGCGTGCTGTTTGCCGTCTTGGCGCCGTGGCTGCTGCGCATGCTGGTGGGGGCCGATGTCGGGCATGTGCAGCTGGTGCTCAACACGGTGGTGGCCGATGTCATCGGGCTGATGCTGGGCTACTACATTTATCAGAGCATGGCGGCCTATCCCGGTGCGCATTCCAGCTATTTCGTGCTGCCGGCCTTCTGCATCAGCTATGCGCTGGTGATCATGGTGCTGATCGTGTCGCGATGGGACTATGACCGGCTGATCCTGATCCTGGGGTTCATTGGCTGCAACATCTGGTTCTACGCGATCTCGCTGCTGCGTCAGACGCGCGCGCCGATCCGCGTTGGAGTAGTGCCGTTCGGGGACGTCAAGCAGCTCAGCAACGTGCCCGGCCTGCGCTGCACCCGGCTGCGCGCGCCGAGCCTAGCGGAAGTGGCGACGCAGCAGGTCATCACGGCGGATCTTCGCACCGATCTGCCCGATGACTGGGAGCGTTTCCTGGCGGATGCCACGCTGAACGGGATTGCCGTGGTCAACGCCAAGCAGCTCTATGAATCGGTCACGGGCCGGGTTCGCGTCGATCATCTGTGGGAGAATTCGTTCGGCTCGCTGATCCCGCTCAACGCCTATCTCAAGCTGAAATATGTCATCGACCTGATCACCGCGGCGCTCGCACTGGTCGCTCTGCTACCGTTCTTCCTGATCATCGCCATCGTGATCCGAGTGGAATCGCCCGGCTCGGCGCTCTTCCGTCAGACCCGCATGGGCTATGGTGGGCGGCCGTTCACCGTCTTCAAGTTCCGCACGATGCGCTGCGTCGAACGTACCCCCGAGGATGCGCGCGACGCGGCGATGACCGGCGACAATGATCCGCGCATCACCCGGCTCGGCCGCTTCCTGCGCCGTACGCGCATCGACGAGCTGCCCCAGATCATGAACATCCTGCGCGGCGAGATGAGCTGGATCGGGCCGCGGCCGGAGGCGGAGGTGCTCTCCGAATGGTATGAGCAGGAACTACCCTTCTACCGCTATCGCCACGTCGTGCGGCCGGGCATCACCGGCTGGGCGCAGGTCAACCAGGGCCATGTCGCTGACGTGGCCGAGGTCTTCAACAAGCTGCAGTACGACTTCTACTATATCCGCCACTTCGGCCCGTGGCTCGACGCGCTGATCGTGGTGCGGACGATCGCGACGGTGATCACCGGCTTCGGCTCGCGCTGACCTGAATCATACGTCCACGCCGGGCGGGTGCGGCCGGCCCGGGTTCAGGCCTTGGTGCGGCGCAGCTGGGGCGAGCAGAAGTTGAGCAGCACCTGCCCGTCGCGCCCGCGCCGGTCGTCGAGGCCCAGGAACTGGCGATGGCCGACCAGCAGGCACAGGATGTCGGCCTGCGCGACCGCCTCGTCGAGCGTACGCAGCTCGGCGTCTGCCAGCGTCTCGATATTGGGCTCGACCGCCACCGGGTTGAGCCCGTGCGCCTGCAGGCGGCGGAACACGGCGAGCGCGGGCGATTCGCGTAGGTCGTCGATGTCCGGTTTGAAGGCGAGGCCGAGGCAGGCGACCACCGTCTCGCGGCCCTCACGCTGGCGCAGGGTCTCGGCAGCGGCGGCGATCTGATCGACCACCCAGCCGGGCTTGGCGTCGTTCACCTCGCGCGCGCTGCGGATCAGCCGGGCATTGGCAGGGTCGCTGGCGACGATGAACCACGGATCCACCGCGATGCAGTGCCCGCCGACACCGACGCCGGGCTGGAGGATGTTGACGCGCGGATGGCGGTTGGACAGCGCGATCACGTCCCATACGTCGATCCCCGCCTTGTCGCAGATCACCGACAGCTCGTTGGCGAAGGCGATGTTGACGTCGCGGAAGCTGTTCTCGGTCAGCTTGCACATCTCCGCCGTGGCGGCGTTGGTCAGCAGCACCTCGCCGCGGACGAAGCCGCGATAGAAGGCGCCGACCTGCTCGGTTGCCTCGGGCGTCAGCCCGCCGACGATGCGGTCATTCTCGACCAGTTCGACCATGATCCGGCCGGGCAGTACCCGCTCCGGGCAATAGGCGATATGGAGCGAGGTGACATCGACGCCCGCCGCAGCTAGCGTGTCGGCGATCTGCCGGGTCGAGCCGACCGGCGAGGTCGATTCGAGGATGATGATCGAGCCGGGGCCGACATGCGCCGCGATCGCACGGGTCGCGGCGAGGACATAGTCGAGATTGGGTTCGGGCACCTCGCCGCCGTCGCGGAAGGGCGTGGGCACGCAGATCATGAAGATGTCCGCCGGGGCCGGATCGGTCGACGCCGAGAGCATGCCCGAGGCGACCGCCTTGCTCACCGCGGCGTCGAGATCGGGCTCGACGATGTGGATGCGGCCCTCATTGATCGTCGCGACCACCGACGCGTCCTTGTCGCAGCCGAACACGCGGAAGCCGCTATTGGCGAGCAGAGCCGCGGTGGGGAGGCCGATATAGCCGAGGCCGACGACGCAGACAGTTTTTGGGTTGGTCAAGGCAGCGTTTCCAGGAAGTCGGCGATGCGGCGGCACGCCTCACCATCGCCATAGGGATTGTGCGCCCGCGACATCGCCGCGTGCACGGCGCGGTCCTCGAGCAGTTCGGAGACATTGGCGACGATCTGGTCGTAATTCGCGCCGACCAGCCGCACGGTGCCTGCGGCGATCGCTTCGGGTCGTTCGGTGACCTCGCGCATCACCAGCACGGGCTTGCCCAGGCTCGGGCCTTCCTCCTGGATGCCGCCGCTGTCGGTCAGCACCAGATCGCACTGGCGCAGCAGGTAGACGAAGGGCTCGTAATCGAGTGGCGGGATCAGCTTGACGTTGGAGACGTCGCCCAAGATCTCGCGCACCGGCGCCTGGACGTTGGGGTTGAGGTGGACCGGATATACGAAATTCGTCTCCGGAAAGCGCTCGGCGAGCACGCGCAGCGCGCGGCAGATCTGCTGGAACCCGTCGCCGAAATTCTCGCGCCGGTGCCCGGTGATGAGCACGAACGGACGCGTGCGCCAGTCGAAGTCGATATGGCCGTCGAGCAACTCGCCGATCGCGCCGCTACGCGCAGGGTCGCCATCGACCCGGTCGAGCATCCAGTGCAGCGCGTCGATCACGCTGTTGCCGGTGACGACGATACGGTCGTCCGTGACGCCTTCGGCACGCAGGTTGGCGGCACTCTGCTCGGTCGGCGCGAAGTGCCAGCGCGTCACCTTGCTCGCGACCTGCCGGTTGAACTCCTCGGGGAAGGGCGCGGTGAGATCATGGGTGCGCAGCCCCGCCTCGACATGGCCGAGCGGGGTGCCGGTGTAGAAGGCGGCGAGCGAGGCGGCGAGCGTGGTGGTGGTGTCGCCATGCACCAGCATCAGGTCCGGCTTCTCGCGCGCGATGATCTCGCGCATGCCGAGCAGGACATTGCTCGTCACGTCGAAAAGGTCCTGGTTGGGCTTCATGACGTTCAGGTCGTGATCGGGGACGATGTCGAACACCGCCAGCGTCTGATCGAGCATCTGGCGATGCTGGCCGGTGACGCAGGTGAGCGGCAGGAACTGGTCCGGGCGCGCCTTCAGCGCATGATAGAGCGGCCCCATCTTGATGGTTTCCGGGCGCGTCCCGAAAACCAGGATCACTTTGCGTGGTGATCGCGTGCTCATTTCACCCTTTCGAGGATCCCCAGCATCCACGAGGCGAGATAGCTGCGGTCATATTGCTTTGCAACGCGAAGTGCGTTGCCCTTCAGGGCGTTGCGCGCCGTGTCGTCGTTGGCCAGCGCGATCAGCGCATCGGCGAGCGCGGCGGGATTCTCCGGCTCGAACAGGATGCCGGTCTCGCCCGCGTGCACGATCCCGCCCGCTTCGCCGCCGACGCCCATCACCACCGGCACGCCCATCCCCATCGCCTCGAAAAGTTTCGAAGGGATAACCGTTTCGAACAGCGGGTTCTTGCGTAGGTGGATGATCGCGGCGTCGAGCACCGACCAGTAGCGGATGATCTGGTCCTTGCTCACGCTGTCGAGGAACAGCAAATTGGGCAGACTGCGCTCGGCCGCCATCGCCACCAGCTTCGCCTTGCGCGCGCCGTCGCCGATCAGGACGATGCGGATATTCTGCCCGTCCGGGCGTGCGGCGAGCAATGCCGCGGCGTCAATCAGTGTTTCCAGCGCGTGCGCCATGCCGTGCGTGCCGACATAGCCGGCGACGAAGCGGCCCTGCAGCCCCAGCTGCGCCTCGAGTTCGGCGTCCTTGGCCTGCGGGCCGTAGCGCGACAGGTCGACGCCGTTGGTCACGATCTCGATCTTTTGCGGATCGATACCGCGCGCGACGAGATTGTCCTTGAAGGCGTTGGTCACAGCGACGACGCGGGCGGCGTGGTGATAAAGGTGCAGTTCGAGCTTCTCGAGCCAGCGGATCACCGCGCTGTCGCCGTTGAGTGCGCTCACCGCCTTGATCGATTCAGGCCAGATGTCGCGCAGTTCGAACACCCAGGGCACGCGCTTGAGGGTGCCGAGAACGCGAGCCGCGACCGCGGTGAAGAATTGCGGCGATGTGCCGACGATCACGTCGGGCCGCCCGACGAACAGCCCGGCGACGATCGCCGAGACCATGAAGCTCACATAATCGAGGACTCGCTTCGCGAATCCCTCGTTCGCGGTCATGTAGCTCCAGACGCGGATCACCTCGATCCCGTCCATCGTCTCGGTCTGGCGCAGCCTGTTGCGATAGCCGCCGAACACCTTGCCGCCGGGAAAGTTGGGCGCGCAGGTGATCACCGTCACCTGGTGCCCGGCGCGCACCCATTCGCGGCAATGCTCGAAGGTGCGGCTGGCGGGCGCGTTGACCTCAGGCGGGAAATTGTCGGTGAGGAACAGGATGCGCAACGGTCAGTCCCAGCTGAGGGTGACGGCGGCCCGGCCCCCGCCGAGCGTCACCGCGATCGCCGAGGTTGAGAGGCGTCTGCCGAATTGGGGAGCGTAGAAGGCGGGTTCGACCACCGCGTCGCCGGTCGTGGCGGTCAGCGTTACGGTGCCGGCCTGTGGGTGATTCAGCGTGAAGACACCGCTGCCATGTGCCTCGATTGTCACGTCGGGCGGGACGATGTAGCGCGCGACGCTACGGTGCGTGCCGCCGGAAACCGTGTCGGCAACGGTCAGACCGCGATCGTCCAGCGCCCAGCGGCGATGGTGGACCGGCTTGCCGGGCAGCTTGCCATAGCCATCGTGCGAAGCCTCGGCCGTGATCGCGGCGGTATCGTCATGGACGGCGACGCCGAAGACCCGGGCGCGATCGCCAACGCGGAAGCCGTGCCAGGTTTCGGAGGAGGAATGCCCGTCCACCTCGACGGTGCTGTGCGCGGCGGTCGCGCGCTCGACCTCGCGCACCGCGTCGTTTCCGTACTGCGAGGTGCCGCCGTTGACGATGAAGCGAGCGCCGCGGACCGACAGCTCGAACGACAGCGTGTCGGCATGGGCGTGACCAGGCAGATAATCCGGGCCGACCGGCGCCATGTCGAGCAGGGCCACCGCCGGACCGCGTGCGAGCCGGGCATAGCCGCTGTCGGGCCAATGAGTCAGGCCGTCGCGCGGCGCGGCGGGCAGGGGGATGCCGAGCGCGGCGGCATGGCGTTGCAGCTCTGTGCCGTCCGGGGCAATCCCGAACGCGGCATCGTTGAACAGGGCGATGCCGCCATCCGGGTGACTCATCCCGACGAGCCAGCCGAGCATGCGCGCCACCGCCGCGCGCCACGTGGCAATGGTCTCCTCGGGGATCAGGCCGGGAAAGCGTGCCGCCATGTTGACGAGGTCGAGCAGATCCTCGGTCATCAGCGCATGGTACATCGGGCTGCGCTCGAAATTGCCGCCGTCGGGCAGCACCTGTTCGGGCAATTCGCGCGCGAGGATGGCGAGTCCCTTGCGGCGCCAGCGGTCGGCTTCGGCGCCCTCATAGAGCAGCCCTGCGAGCACCAACGCTTTGGCATTGGCGAACAGGTGGTTGCCGAGTAGGTGCCACTCGATGTCCTGCTCGAGGAACCGGACCTGCACCGCCAGGCTGGCGCACATCGCGCCGGTCGCTGGTGCGCCGCCCGCCAGCCATTTCGTCCAGTTCACGATCCGCATCGATAGCGGATAAGGCTCCCAGCCATTGCCGGCCCCGGCGGGGTTCTCGGCGATCCAGCGCGCGATGAGCGCTTCGTGCCATGCGTGCCGGGTTTCGGCGCTGTCCGCGTTGAGATCGTCGAAATAATGGAGGTTGTAGAGCCACAGCTTGGCGTGGGCGCCGTCGTTCCAGCCGCCGCTCGGCAGCAGCACGGCCTCACGGTTGAGAAAGCGGACGCGATCGGCGGCGAACAGGCTCGGCGCGCGCCGCGCCGGAAGCGTCCAGGCACCCATGGCTTCGCGCAGCGGCGGCGGAGGCGCGGCGGGATCGACGCGCGGCTTGTGCAGGCGGCGACGCAGCCGCCCGCTGAACTGCACAGCGCGCAGATGGCGTATGGTCCGCCAGAATCGTCCTGCGTGTGCGAGCATTCGCGTCAGTCGTTCGCGGCCGGTTTGGCGAGTTCGGCCACCAGCAGGATGCGGAAGGGGGCGAGCAGCGAGGTCGAATTGACCAGCCGCTCATAGATAAATCCGGCCAGATAGGTGGGCGGGGTGATCCGCATATATTCGGGGCGCCCCTCGATCCGCTCGATGCCGATCACGTCGAAGCCCGCCGCGCGCGCGACGTTGCGGGCATCGCCCAGCGTGTTGGCGCGGTAGCGCGTGGGAAAGGTGTCGGTTTCCTGGCGGCCGCGCTTGCGGTTGATGAACTGGTGGAACTTGTGCGGGGTCATCCGCGCGATGAGCGGCATGTAGTGGGTCCTGTTGGGGGTCTTGAACAGGAACAGCCCGCCCGGTTTCAGCACGCGGCGCACCTCGGCAAAGACCTGTTCCGGCATGTCGAGATGCTCGACGACATTGTCGGAAAAGACCAGGTCGAAGCTGGCATCGGGGTAGGGGATGCTGCCGCCGTCGGCGACCTTGCCCTCATCGAGCATCGGGTTGTCGATCACGCGCGGATCGAGATCGACGCCGCAGATCCGCGCCGCCTGCCCGCGAAAGTCCATTTCGGCGACGATCCCCGCGCCGGCGCCGAGATCGAGCACTACGCTGTTCGGCTTGAGCCGCGCTAGGATCCGCTCCCGGAAAAGCCGGTCGTCCCAGTTCTTGGTGTGGTTCGGGTAGAGCTTGCGGTCGAGGAAATTGGTGATGCTCACGCCGTGATTCTCCCCCTATGGCTTCCTAGTGCGTCGCGCATGTCGCAGTCCGCCGCAAGCGGCAGGCACCGATGGTCGGCGTGGGCACAGGCCGGTCCGGCCGATCCTGCCGCTACAGGGTCCACAGCCATGGCTTGGCCTCACCGTCGCGGCATTTCAGCGCATCGGGAAGGTCGGCGATCAGTCCGCCGGGATTGAGCTTCCCGCGCAGCGCCTCTGTGCCCAGCTCGAAATAGTCGCGGTGCGCGACTGCGGCGACGATCAGATCATACGAACGGTCGAGGGCCTGTGCGTCGAGCGCGATGCCATATTCGTGCATCGCTTCCTCCGGATCGGCATGCGGATCATGGACGGTGACGTCATGCCCCAGCGCGCGCAGCCGGGCGATCAGATCGACCACCTTGGAGTTGCGCAGATCGGGGATGTTCTCCTTGAATGTCAGCCCCAGCACCAGCACGCTGCCGGGCTTGCCGCCGCGGCGTGCGTGCAGCTCGTCGGCGACGAAAGCTGGCATCCCGTCATTGGTGCTGCGGCCCGCCAGGATCAGCGCCGGATCGTGTCCAAGCTGCTCGGCATGGTGACTGAGGTAGAAGGGGTCGACCCCGATGCAGTGGCCGCCGACGAGGCCGGGACGGAAGGGCAAGAAGTTCCACTTGGTCCCTGCCGCCTCGAGCACATCCCACACAGAAATACCGGTCTTGGCGAAGATGCGGGCGATCTCGTTCATCAGCGCGATGTTGACGTCGCGCTGGGTGTTCTCGATCACCTTGGCGGCCTCGGCGACCTTGATCGACGCGGCTTCGAACACCCCGCCGCTGGTGATTGCTCCGTAGATTTTCGCGAGTCGCGCGGTGATCTCGGGGGTCTGGCCGGCCACCACCTTGGTGATCTTGTCCACAGTGTGCTCGCGGTCGCCCGGATTAATGCGCTCGGGCGAATAGCCAAGGAAGAAGTCGATGCCCGCCTTGAGGCCGGTCAGCTTCTCGAGCTCGGGCCCGCACAGATCCTCGGTCACGCCGGGATAGACGGTACTCTCGTAGACGATGATCGGCTTGCGCGCCGGATCGATCATTCCCGCCACGGTGCGCGTGGCCGAAAGCACCGGGCGCAGATCGGGGACGTTCCGGTCGTCCACCGGCGTCGGCACGGTGACGATATAGACGTCACCCCCCGGGCAGGAGGCGGCGGTGTCGGCATAGACCAGCGACGAGGCCTTGAGTCGCTCCGGCTCGATCTCGTTGGTGCGGTCATGCCCCTCGCGGAGCTCGGCGATCCGCACCTGCGCGATATCGAACCCGCAAGTGGGAAAGTGCCGGGCAAGGGCGACCGCGAGGGGCAGGCCGACATAGCCCAGCCCGACGACAATAATCTGCTCAGAAATGAGGCACCTCAAAGGGTTCGAAAGGGAAAGACCACTGCGTCCGAACGCGCGCCTGTTTAGCTTTTGGCTCGAATTTCACAAGCCCCCACCGTCAAGCCGCTCGGCGCGGGATGCTACCCGTTCCGCGCATTACGGGTTGCAGTCCGGATGCATTCGAGTATGCGTTCATGCGCGAACGGACGTGACAATTTGATGACGCTTCGGGCTGTTCCGCGCACGGGAAATCAGAATCCCCTGCGGAGTGTTGCATGATGGCGGGAGCAGAATGAGCGGCAAGAGTGATCAGTTCCGTGAGGATGTGCGCTTCCGTGTGTTGCGCCTGCTCCAGTCGCATCCCGAGTACAGCCAGCGCCAGGTGGCGCAGGAACTCGGGGTGAGCCTGGGCGCGGTGAACTATTGCCTCAACGCGCTGGCCGAGCGTGGTCTCGTCAAGATTCGCCGCTTCACCAACTCGAACAACAAGCTCGGTTACGCCTATATCCTCACGCCTGCCGGCGTGGCGGAGAAGGCGGGGCTGGTCGGCGCGTTCCTCCAGCGCAAGCGTGCAGAGTTCGAGATCATCAAGGCCGAGATTGAAACCATGCAGGCGGAGCTGGATCAGGCTCCGCCCGCGACAGCCAACAATGCCGACATGGCACAGGGGGGATATGGAAAGCATCAAGAGTAGGAAGATCCGGATCGCGGTCGTCGGCTGCGGGCGGATTTCCAAGAATCACTTCGGCGCGATCGAAGCGCATTCGGCCGATCTCGAGCTGGCGGCGGTGTGCGACACCGATCCGGCGGTGCTCGCCGAGCACAGCGCGGCGCACGGCGTGCCCGGCTATGCCAAGCTGGAGGAGATGCTGCAGAAGGAGGCGCTCGACGCGATTGCGCTGTGCACGCCCAGCGGTATCCATCCCGACCAGGCGATCCTGGGCGCCAAGTACGGTGTCCACGTCATCACCGAAAAGCCGATGGCGACTCGCTGGGAAGACGGCGTGCGCATGGTGCGCGCGTGCGACGAGGCGGGCGTGTTCCTGTTCGTGGTCAAGCAGAACCGCCGCAATACCACGCTCCAGCTGCTCAAGCGCGCGGTGAGCGAGAAGCGCTTCGGGCGCATCCACCTCGTCCACCTCAACGTCTTTTGGACGCGGCCGCAATCCTATTACGATCAGGCCAAGTGGCGCGGCACCTGGGAGTTCGACGGCGGCGCCTTCATGAACCAGGCGAGCCACTATGTGGACCTGTTCGAATGGCTGATCGGCCCGGTCGAGCAGGTCCAGTGCATGACCAGCACGACCCGTGACATCGAAGTCGAGGACACCGGCGTGATGAACGTCAAGTGGCGCAGCGGTGCGCTCGGCTCGATGAGCGTGACGATGCTCACCTATCCCAAGAACCTGGAAGGCAGCATCACCATCCTGGGCGAAAAGGGCACGGCGCGGATCGGCGGCGTGGCGGTCAACGACATCCAGATCTGGGATTTCGAGGAACCGCGCGACTATGATGCGGAGATCGCCCAGGCGAATTACAGCACCACCTCGGTCTATGGCTTCGGGCACCCGCTCTATTACGACAATGTCGTCAAGGCGCTGCGCGGTGAGTGCGCGCCTGAGACCGACGGCCGCGAGGGGCTCAAGTCGCTCGAGTTGCTGATCGCCGCCTATCAGTCGGCGCGCGACGGCCGCACCGTGCCGCTGCCGCTGGAGCTCTGATCCGCGTGGCGACCATCCATCCCACCGCGATCGTCGACGAGGGCGCGCAGATCGGCGAGGGCACGCGCGTGTGGCACTGGGTGCACGTGTCGCCCGGCGCACGCATCGGCGCCGGCTGCGCGCTCGGCCAGAACGTCTATGTCGGCAACGACGTGACGATCGGGAACAATGTCCGCATCCAGAACAATGTCAGCGTCTATGACGCGGTGACGCTGGAAGACGATGTGTTCTGCGGGCCGAGCATGGTGTTCACCAACGTCTACAACCCGCGCAGCGCGGTGACGCGCAAGGATGAATATCGCCGTACGCTGATCCGCAAGGGCGCGACGCTGGGTGCCAACAGCACGATCGTGTGCGGGGTGGTGGTGGGCGAGAGCGCCTTTGTCGGTGCGGGCGCGGTGGTCAACACCGACGTCAAGCCGTTCGCGCTGATGCTCGGCGTGCCCGCGCGCCAGGCCGGCTGGATGAGCGCGTTCGGCGAGCGCATCCCGCTGCCGCTCTCGGGCAGCGGCGACTATCGCTGTCCGCACAGCGGCACGCTCTATCGCCTCGAAGGCGAAACTCTAACCGTGGTGATCGAATGAGCATCCCCTTCATCGACTTGAAGACGCAGTATCAGGTTCTGAAGCCCGAGATCGATGCGCGCATCCAGCGCGTGCTCGATCACGGCCAGTATATCATGGGGCCCGAGGTCAAGGAGCTCGAGGAGCGGCTCGCGGCCTATGTGGGGTCCAAGCACTGCGTCACCGTGTCGAGCGGAACCGAGGCGCTGCTGATCAGCCTGATGGCGCTCGGCGTCGGCCCGGGCGACGAGGTGATCACGCCGCCCTTCACCTTCGCTGCCACCGGTGAGGTGATTGCGCTGGTCGGCGCGACGCCGGTGTTCGTCGATATCGATCCCGTCACCTACAATGTCGATCCGCAGGCGATCGCGGCCGCGATCACGCCGCAGACGAAGGCGATCATGCCGGTGAGCCTCTATGGCCAGCCCGCGGACATGGACGCGATCAACGCGGTTGCCGGCGATATCCCGGTGATCGAAGATGCGGCGCAGAGCTTCGGCGCGACTTACCACGGGCGCAAGAGTTGCAACCTCTCGACGATCGGCTGCACCAGCTTCTTCCCGAGCAAGCCGCTCGGCTGCTACGGCGACGGCGGCGCGCTGTTCACCAACGACGACGCCCTTGCCCAGGCCTGTCGCGAGATCCGCGTCCATGGCCAGAGCGCGCGTTATGTCCACACCCGCATCGGCGTGGGCGGACGGATGGATACGCTGCAATGCGCGATCGTCCTCGCCAAGCTCGACAGGTTCGACGTGGAGCTGGAGATGCGCCAGGCGGTGGCGGATCGCTATTTCGCGCTGCTTGCCGAGCATGATGGGGCGATCGAGGCGGGCAAGATCGTTCTGCCGCGCGTCGCCAACGGCGCCAACACCTCGGTCTATGCGCAGTTCACCATCCAGGTTCCCGACCGCGAGGGGCTGCGCAAGCATCTCGACGCGAATGGCGTGCCGAGCGCGGTCCACTATCCGATCCCGCTCAACGAGCAGCCGGCCTATCGCGACATCTGCAAGGGCGGCGCCACGCCGGTTTCGAAGCGCATGTCGGAGCTGGTGATGAGCCTGCCGATGGGACCCGACCTCAGCGAGGACGACCAACGCGAGGTCGTCCGCCACCTGATCGCGGGCCTCTGATGCGTCAGCTCAAGATCGTCACGGTGCTCGGGGCGCGGCCCCAGTTCGTCAAGGCCGCGCCGATGAGCCGCGCGCTGCGCGAGCATCACCGCGAGATCCTGGTGCACACGGGCCAGCACTACGACAGCAACATGTCCGACGTGTTCTTCGCCGAGCTCGGCATCCCGCAGCCCGACCTGCATTTGGGCGCTGGCGGCGGCGGCCATGCGGAGCAGACGGCGAAGATGCTGACCGGCATCGAGAAGGTGCTGCTCGACGAGAAGCCGGACTGGCTGCTGATCTATGGCGACACCAACAGCACCGTCGCCGGCGCGCTCGCCGCGGCGAAGGTGCATGTGCCGGTCGCGCATGTCGAGGCGGGGCTGCGCAGCTTCAACCGCCGCATGCCCGAAGAGGTCAATCGCGTGGTCGCCGATCATCTTTCAGCGCTGCTGTTCTGCCCGAGCGAGGTCGCCGAGCGGAACCTCGCGGCTGAAGGCATCACCGAGGGCGTGCGCGTTGTCGGCGACGTGATGGCCGACGCCCTGTTCGAAGCTGCGGGCCGCGCCACCGGCGACGTCGTCGCAAGACACGGCCTGACGCCGGGCGACTATTATCTCGCGACCGTGCACCGCGCCGATAATGCCGACGATCCGGTGCGGCTCGCCGCGATTCTCGATGCGTTCGGCGATACCGGCAAGCCGATCCTGCTCCCGCTGCATCCGCGCACGCGCAAGGCGGTCGAGGCGGCCGGGCTGGCGTTCCCGGGCAATGTGACGGTCTGCGATCCGCTCGGCTATCTCGATCTCGTCGCGGCACTGCGCGACGCGGCGCTGATGCTGACCGATTCGGGCGGCGTGCAGAAGGAGGCCTATTGGCTCTCCGTTCCCTGCGTCACGCTGCGCGAGGAGACCGAGTGGGTCGAGACGGTCGAGAGCGGCTGGAACCAGCTCGCCGGGGCCGACCGCGCGCGCATCGGCGCGGCGATCGCGGCGGCGCATAAACCCGATGCGCATCCGGTGCTGTTCGGCGGTGACGGCCATGCCGCGCCGCGGATCAAGGCGGCGATCGAGGCGGCGTGACGGCGATGGCGCAACAACCCGAAGCCGAGGGGGGAGGGGTGGCAGGCCCGTCGCCCGCGGTATCTCCGCCGTCCGCCTCGTCGCGGTCGGTCAAGGTCATTGCGCTTTCGCTCGGCAACGCGCTGGCGATGGTCGGCGGGATCGTCTTCGCGATGGTCGCCGCGCGCTATCTGACCAAAAGCGAATACGCGACCTTCCGCCAGACCTTCCTCGCCTATGAATTCGTGACGCCGCTGCTGCTGCTCGGCATCCCCAACGCGCTCTACTATCTGCTTCCGCGCTCCGGCGAGGATCGCAAGGGCACGGTGATCGACGCGATCGCGCTGCTGACGGGGGCGGGCGTCGTGTTCAGCCTGTTCCTGCTGCTCGGCGGTGCCGGGTTGCTCGCGCGCCAGTTTGACAATCCCGATCTCGCGCGGACCTTGCCGTGGCTCGCGGTCTATCCGCTGTTCATGCTGCCGGTTGCGGCGATCTCGACGATCCTGGTTTTCGCGGAGCGGGTGAAGACGCTGGCGCTCTACAACACGCTGGTGAGCCTTGCGACCGCGGCAGCGTCGATCGCCGCGGTGATGGTGACCCATGCGCCCGACCTCCCGATCCTCGCGCGCATCGGCGTGGCGGGGCTCGCCATGCCGGTCGGGCTGGCGCTGATGTTCCGCTATTTCGAAGGCCGCTATCGCCGTCCCGACACCGGCGCGATGAAAGGCATGCTGCGCTATTCGCTCCCGCTCGGGCTCGCCTTCATGCTCGGCACGCTGACGCTTCAGCTCCATGCGATGATCGTCGCGTCGCTGTGCACCCCCGATCAGTTCGCGATCTACATCAACGGCGCCGTCGAGATCCCGGTGATCAGCATCGTTGTCGGATCGATCACCACGGTGCTGTTCGCGGAGATGTCGAACGCCTGCGCGCGGGGCGACAAGGCCGGTGCACTGGACCTGTTCCGCAGCGCGGCGGTGCAGTCTGCCTGCATCCTGTTCCCGACGATGGTCTATTTCGCGCTCGCGGCGGAGCCGTTCATCACGCTCCTCTATTCCGAGGAATATCGCGCGAGCGTGACACCGTTCCTGATCTATCTCGCGGTGCTGCCGCCGCGGATCGTGGTCTATGGCGCGGCGCTGATGGCGCTCGGCATGTCGCGCGAGGTGCTGGTGCGCAGTGTGTTCGATCTGCTGATCAATGCCGTGCTCTGCTATCTGTTCGTCAGCTGGATCGGCTATAACGGCGCGGCGCTCGGCCTGGTCGCAACCCTGTTCCTGTGGACCGTACCCTATAATCTCCACAAGATCGCGCAGGGCTATGAGGTTCCGTGGCACCGCCTGCTGCCGTGGCGCGAACTCGTCCGGGTGATGGCGATTAGCCTTGCCGCCGGACCCTTCGCTTGGGCTGCGCTGCGCCTCACCCTGCATCAGCCGCACGCGCTGCAGCTGATCGTGTCCGCCGCGGCGTTCGGCATTCCGTTCCTATTCGTGCTGGTCCGGCTCGGCCATGTGCTGTTGCCGCCGCAGATCCTTCCCTTCCTGCGCCGGGTGCCCGGCCTGATGCCGAAGCCGCAATGACCGACAAGATTCCTTCAGGCCCCCGGCGGCGCGTGCTGATCATCGGCGCCGATCTGGTGATGCCCAAGCTCTTCTATTTTTCGCAGGAGCTGGCGAAGCTTGGCTTCGGCTATGCGATCTACACCCATGACGTGACGCCGGACAGTCGTGCGGTCGTCGCGCGCGCGGGCGCCGAGTTCATCGCCGGGCCGCCGCACCGCAGGAGCATCGGCCGGATGCTCAAGGACGTGTGGACGCTGACCACGCAGGTGCGCCGGCGCGACTATCATCACGCCGATCTCTACTGCGACTACCACATTCTGGCGGCGCTCGCCTATCTGCTGATCCTGTGGGCGAAGCGCATCCCGGTGGTGCTGTGGTGCCGCGGCGAGCTCTACGACTGGCCGGTCTTCTCCTGGTGGGAGAAACTGTTCTTCCGAGTCGCCATGCGCCTGTCGCGGCTGGTGATCCTGAAGGAGCGCTACATGATCGACACGCTCAAGGACGCCGGCATCTATGCTCCCGAAAAGTCAATCGAGCTGCACAACACCGTTCCAATCGGCGATGCCGCTCCGGCGCCGTGCTTCACTAAACCGCAGCTGCGGCTGCTGTTCCTCAATTCGTTCAAGCCCTGGCGCAATGTCGGCTTCTGCGCACAGGTCGCCGCGGCGCTGCGCGCCGCCGGGGTGCCGTTCCGCATGACGATCGTGGGCGACAAGAACGCCTCGCAGTTCCTGACCGACGAGGCGGCGGGGCTCCATCGCGACATTGAGCAGCTGAAGCTGGGCGATCTCGTCACGATGGAGGGTTTTTCGGGCGATCCGATGGCCTTCTACCGCGAGCACGACCTCTTCCTGCTTCCTGCGGATCTCATCTATTGCAATTTCGCGCTGCTCGAAGCGATGCGCGAGGGGCTGGTGCCGATTGTGAGCACGAAGGATGATGACTATCGCCTAGTCGTCGAGGACGGCGTGTCGGGCTACGGCCTGCCGATGGACGCGGACGCCTGGGCATCGCAGATCGCGCGCCTTGCCGCGGATCGTGACGGCGCGCGCGCCGTATCCGCGGCGGCCGCTGAGCGGATCCGCAGCCATTTCTCGGTCGAGCGCATGTTTTCGCGCTATGCACAGCATGCCGGTCTGGTGGCGGTGAAGGAGGGACAAGCTATGGTGCCGAACGCAATGGACCGTGCCGCATGATCCTCGCCGCCATCTATGTCCTCACCCTGGTCAACGCCATTACGGTGGTCCACGCGCTGCGACGCTACGCCACCCGGGACAGTGTGCTCCAGTTCTTCTTCGTCCTCGTCTGGGCGATGCACTATGTGATCGGCAACGCGCTGGCCCTGCTCTCGAGCACCTATACCTACACCTTCGTCCCGTTCGTCGAATATCAGGAGGGGTATCTCGGCGCGATGGTCGCCGGCCAGTATTTCCTCTGGGTCTATCTGTTCCTGCTCGACAGCACGTCGAAACCGGTGGCGGACTATCGCCCGCTGCGCCAGTCCGCACTTCCTGTGATATTGCTGTTCCTGGCTATCACGGGGGCGTTCGGCGTGCTGCTGATCCTGCGTATCGGCGTCGGGACCTATTTCTCGCAGGATCTGGCGCAATATCGTGCCCGGCTCGGCGAGGTCTCGGCCGGCATCGGCTATTTCTACTATCTCGCGACCTTCCTAATCTCTGCGACACTGGTGGCCGGCGCCTATGCGATCTCCTATCCGCGCTACCGCAACATCATGATAGCGGCACTGGCGGTGATCGCTGCGGGCATCGTCTTCGTCCCGCTTGGCGGTCGCGGCCGACTGGTCAACATCGTCTTCGTGATCGCGCTGGCCTATGTCATCTCGTGGCGCGATTTCCGGCTGTCCAAGCTGTTCGATAAGCGGCTGATCGCGCTGGTCGTCGCGGTGTTCGTGCTGTCGTTCGTCTGGGGCGCGCTACGCGAGTCACCCGACGCCCAGGTGCCGACGAGCTTCGGCCAGACGACGGCGGCGCTTTCGGTCGATACCACCCGGCTGCCCTATCAGGCCTTCGCGTTCGAACGCTATCCCGTGACCGGGGTCTATCACGGCGCGCACTATGCCGCGTCGCTGTTAGGGCCCTTCTACGAGATGATTTGGTTCGAATCGGCTGACCTCATCCCCGAATTCTCGGCGCGCTGGTACGGCGAGACGATCGGTGATCCCAACATCAAGTCGGCGATCTCGCCCTCCTTCATGGGCGAGATCTATCTCAACTTTGGCCTGCTCGGAATCATCTTAGCGCCCTTTCTTTTCTTCGCGATCATGCAATTCGCGCGGACTCTGGGGCGCACCGACAGTGCGATGTCGCTCGCCGTGGCCATCTATTTCTTCCAGTTCAACCTGTTTCATGGCGGCCTCTACCTGACCTTCGACATGCTGGTGATCACCGTTCCGGTGTTGCTGCTCTGCAATTTGCTGACCGAGCGGGCGCCCGTCCCGCGGCCGCGCGCGACGCCACGCGCCGGGTGGAAGCCCGCCCCATGAAAGCGCTGATCAAGGCCGCGGTCCGCCGCACGGTCGATGCGGTGCCATTCCTGCGGCGCCGGCGCGACTGGGGCTATGGCTTCATCGAGTGGCGGGTGCTGCTAGTCAATTTCCTCTTCCAGCGTATCTTCCGCATCAACGGTGAGGCGCCCTGGTCGGTCGCGTTCACCAGCCGCGTGATCCAGCCGCACAATGTGACGATCGGCCGCAACGTCGGGAAATCGCTCGCGGTGAGCGGCTGCTGCTACATCCAGGCGATCAATGGCATCGAGATCGGCGACGACACGATCTTCAGCTTCGGCGTTGGCATCGTCAGTTCGAACCATGAGCCCGGCAATCTGAGCGAGAGCGTCAAGGATGCGCCGGTGCGGATCGGCATGAATTGCTGGCTCGGCAAGAACGCGATCGTCCTGCCTGGGGTCGAACTGGGCGATGGCTGCGTCGTCGCCGCCGGTGCGGTGGTGACGCGTTCTTTCCCTCCGGGCACGGTGGTCGCCGGGGTCCCCGCGCGCCCGATCGAGAAGCGCGAGGCCGCCTCCTGATGCACATCCTGATCGCTGGATCGTGGCGCTGGCCGCAATATGAGGCCGCGTTCGCGCGCGGCCTGCGTGAAAGCGGCGCGCAGGTGAGCGAGCTTTCGCTGGATCCGTTCTTCACCGGCCTGGCGGGGCGGGTGCAGGGTGCCTTGCCGGTGGGTAGCCCGCTCGCCTGGCGGATCGGACGCACGGTGATCGAGGCGGTCGAGCGCGAGAAACCGGACTTCGTGCTGTTCTGGCGCCCGACCCATCTGCTGCCCGAAACGCTGCGGGCGCTCCGGGCGATGGGCGTATCGACCATCTCCTACAACAACGACGATCCGTTCAGCCCGCGGCTAGCGAACGAGGCGAACTGGCGTGCGCGCAACCTGTGGCGGCTGTACAACAAGGCGCTGCTCGAGTTCGATTTCAACTATTTCTACCGGCCTGTGAATGTGGGAGAGGCGCGTGCGCGGGGCGCACGGCATGCCGATGTCCTGCTCCCCTATTTCCTGCCATGGAACGACCGGCCGGTAACGCTAGCCCCGGGTGAAGCGGCGCACTTCTCCGCCGATCTGGTGTTCACCGGGCATTTCGAGCCCGACGGGCGCGACGGCGATCTGGTCGCGCTGACTCAGGCGGGCATGGCGGTGCGCGTCTGGGGCGACGATACTTGGCAGCAATCCGCTCTGGCGGGCTGGAACGCGGTGCCGCAGCCGATCGTCCGTGCGATGGGCGAGGATTATGCCAAGGCGCTGGCCGGGGCGCAGATCTGTCTCTGCTACCTGTCCAAGCTCAATCGCGACGGCTATACGCGCCGCTGTTTCGAAATTCCCGCGGCGGGGCGGGTGATGCTCGCCGAGCGCACCCCGCCGCTACTCGCCATGTTCCGTGAGGACGAGGAGGCGTGCTTCTTCTCGTCGCGCGAAGAGCTGATCGAAAAGGCGCGGTGGCTGATGGACGACGCTGCGCTGCGTACGCGTATCGCCGAGGCCGGCCGGGCCCGCGTCTGGGCGGACGGGCGCGACGTGGCGAGCACCGCCCGACGATTTCTTGAGGGGCTGACCGCCCTGAAACCAATGCTGAGCGAAAGAGGTTGAACTATGCAACACGTGCTGGTTACCGGCGGGAGCGGCTTTCTGGGATCGCATCTGTGTGATCGCCTGCTGGAGCGGGGGAACGACGTCCTGTGCGTCGACAATTTCTTCACTGGGGCGAAGCGCAATATCGCGCATCTGCTGGGCAATCCGAATTTCGAGCTGCTGCGCCACGACGTGACCTGGCCGCTCTATGTCGAGGTCGACCAGATCTATAACCTCGCCTGCCCAGCGAGCCCCATTCACTATCAGCACGATCCGGTCCAGACGACCAAGACCAGCGTCCATGGCGCGATCAACATGCTTGGCCTCGCCAAGCGGCTGAAGGCGCGGATCATGCAGGCCTCGACCAGTGAGGTCTATGGCGATCCCGAGGTGCATCCGCAGCGGGAAAGCTATTGGGGCCGCGTCAATCCCATCGGCCCGCGCTCCTGCTATGACGAGGGGAAGCGCTGCGCGGAGACGCTGTTCTTCGACTATTATCGCCAGCACCAACTCGACGTGAAGGTCGTGCGCATCTTCAACACCTATGGCCCGCGCATGCACCCGAACGATGGCCGGGTGGTGAGCAACTTCATCGTCCAGGCGCTGCGCGGCGAGGACATCACCATCTATGGTGAGGGCCACCAGTCGCGGTCCTTCTGCTATGTCGACGACCTGCTGGAGGGCTTCCTCGCGATGATGGACAGCGAGGAGGGCTTTGCCGGGCCGGTCAATCTCGGCAACCCCGGCGAGTTCACCATGCTCGAACTTGCCGACAAGGTGCTCTCGCTAGTCGGGTCCAAGTCGAAGATGGTGTTCCAGCCGCTGCCGGTGGACGATCCCAAGCAGCGCCAGCCCGACATCACGCTGGCGAAGAGCAAGCTCGGCTGGGAGCCCAAGGTCTCGCTCGAGGACGGCCTCAAGGAGACCATCGCCTATTTCCGCCAGGTCCTCTGAGTGATGAAGATCCTCTATCTCTATGCTGAGGTCATGGGGTACACCATGGCGACGATCGAGGAGCTCAGCGCCAGCGGCGCCGAGCTTCACATCGTCCATTGGGATCGACGCAAGCTCACCCCCTATGCGGCGCCAGCGACGGCAAACGTAACGATGTACAGCCGCTCGGAGATTGATACGGGCGGCATGATGGCGCTGGCGGAACGGGTCGCACCGGACATCACGGTCGTGTCCGGCTGGCAGGACCGCGACTATCTCGCCGTGGCGCGCAAGCTGCGCGATCAGGGGCGGGTGGTCGTCATCGGCTTCGACGATCAGTGGTTCGGCACGCCGCGGCAGCGCGTGGCCGGGGTGCTGTGCCGCTTCGGCTATCTCTCGCGCTATTTCACCCACGCCTGGGTGTCAGGGCCGTTCCAGTATGAATATGCGGTGCGGCTGGGGTTCACGAAGAATCGGGTCGTCTACGATCTCTACAGCGCCGACCTGTGCCGTTTCCACGCCAGCTATCTGGAAAGCGCGGCGGAGAAGCGCGCGCGCTATCCGCACCGTTTCCTGTTCGTCGGCCGGTTTAACCCGGTGAAGGGGCTCGACACGCTACTCGCGGCCTGGAAGGCGATCGAGTGCGAGCGCAAGGACTGGGAGCTGCACCTGATCGGCAATGGCGACCTGCGCGATCAGCTGGCCTCGGTCGAGGGGATCGTCGTCAAGGATTTCATGCAGCCCGACGAGCTGATCCGGGAAGTGCGCGACGCGGGCTGTTTCGTGCTGGCCAGCATCAACGAGCCGTGGGGCGTGGTGGTGCACGAATTCGCCGCCGCGGGCCTGCCGCTGGTGCTGTCCGACGTGATCGGGGCCGCCGCCACCTTCCTGATCCCCGGGTATAACGGCTTCGCCTTCAAGGTCGGTGAGGCCGGGTCGCTGGCGGCGACGCTGCGCAAGGTGATCGCCGCATCCGACGAACAGCTTCTCGAGATGTCCGAGGCCTCGCACCAGCTTTCGAAGCGGATCACGCCGCAGACGTCCGCCGCGAACCTGCTCGCGACGGCACAGGGGGACTGACCGGCCATGTGCGGTATTGCTGGCGTTGCGAGCAGGCATGAGCTGCCCCGGTCGGGGTGGCTGGGCGATGCCGTCGGCGCGCTGCACCACCGCGGCCCGGACGATACCGGGCAATGGTGGTCGCCCGACGGCCGGGTCGGGCTGGCCCAGGCGCGGCTCGCGATCATCGATCTGTCGCCGGGCGGTCACCAGCCGATGCACCGCGAGGCCGATCGGCTGAGCGTCGTGTTCAACGGCGAGATCTACAATTTCAGGGACCTGCGCGCTGAGCTCGAAGGGCTCGGCCACGTCTTCCGCTCGCACAGCGATACCGAGGTGCTGCTCGCCGCCTATGCCCAATGGGGGATCGGCTGCCTCACCCGTCTCAACGGCATGTTCGCCTTCGCGATCTTCGACGCGCGCGCGAACAAGGTCTATTTCGCGCGCGATCGTGCGGGCGAGAAGCCGCTCTTCTACCACGCCGCGAACGGCACCATCCATTTCGCGTCCGAGCTCAAGACGCTGCTCGCCGATCCGACGCTGCCGCGGGTGATCGATCCGGCCGCGCTCGATGGCTATCTGCTCACCGGCTATGTCCCTGGCGACGGCTGCATCCTCGCCGGCTACCGCAAGCTGCCGCCTGGGCATGCGATGGAGCTCGATCTGTCGAGCGGCGCGCATCGCGTGTGGCGCTACTGGAATCTGCCCGATTATGCCCCGGTCGAAGATGACGATGCCGGACTGCTCGGCGAGCTCGAAGCGCTGCTCGAGGACGCGGTCGGGCGTCAGCTGGTCGCCGACGTGCCGGTCGGCGTGCTGCTCAGCGGCGGGGTGGATTCGAGCCTGATCACCGCGATGGCGGTGCGCAACGCCGCCAAGGTGCGCACCTTCACCATCGGCTTCGCCGGTGCCGGGCCGCTCAACGAGATCGAGCATGCGCGCCTGATCGCCGATCATTTCGGCACCGAGCAGGTCGAGCTGATGGCCGAGCCGACGGTGGCGGAGCTGCTGCCGCGCCTCGCCGCGCAGTTCGACGAGCCGATGGCCGATTCCTCGATGTTCCCGACCTTCATGGTCAGCGAGTTGGTGCGCCAGCACTGCACCGTCGCGCTCGGCGGGGACGGCGGCGACGAGCTGTTCGGCGGCTATGGACATTACAGCCAGTTGCTCGCCCTGCGTGCGAAGGTTGGCGCGGTCCCGGGCCCGCTGCGCAGCCTCGCCGCGCGTACCGCGGAAACGTTGCTACCGCTGGGCTTCCGCGGCCGCAACTGGCTCAAGGGGCTCGACGTCGATTTCCGCCACGGGCTGCCGCTGCCGTCGGGCTTCTTCGACGCGGCGTCGCGCCGCAAGCTATTGGGCGGCGCGCACCCGATTACCGCCGAGGCGGACTATCGCAGCCGCATCCCGGCGATGGACGACCTGCTCCAGCGCGCTACGCGAACCGATTTCGGGACCTATCTGTCTGAGGACATCCTGGTGAAGGTCGATCGCACGAGCATGCTCACCTCGCTCGAGGTGCGCGCGCCGTTCCTCGATCACCGGCTGATCGAGTTCGCGTTCGGCAAGGTGCCGTCGCGGCTCAAGGCGACCGCGTCGGACAAGAAGATCCTGCTCAAGCAACTCGCCGCCAGGGTGTTGCCCCCGCAATTCGATCGCCAGCGCAAGCAGGGCTTCTCGATCCCGCTCGCCGACTGGCTCAAGGCCGGGCCGTTCCGCGAGATGTTCTGGTCGGTGCTCACCGATTGCGACTGCCTGTTCGACCGGCGCGCGGTGCAGGCGCTGCTCGACGGGCAGGACGCGGGCCGCAGCAACGGTGACCGGCTGTTCGCGCTCGCTCAGTTCGAGCTGTGGCGCCGTGCCTATGGGATCGGCGGCTGAGATGATCCTGGGCATCAACGCCTCGCGGGCGCGGTCGGGCGGCGCACGGGCGCACCTGATCAACCTGCTCGAAGCCGCCACGCCGGAGGCGTTCGGCTTCACCCGCATCCATGTCTGGGCGCCGGCCGATTTGTGCGCGCTGCTGCCCCGGCGCGATTGGCTCTTCATCCATTCGCCGCCGACGCTGCAACGCGCGCTCCCGGCTCAGCTGTGGTGGGAGCTGCGCACGCTCCCGCGGCTGCTGGCCGAGGTGAAGGCGGACATCCTGTTCAACGTCGATGCCGGCAGCGTCGCTGAATATCATCCGGCGGTGACGATGAGCCAGGACATGCTGTCCTATGAGCCGGGGGAGGTCGACCGTTACCCGATCTGGCGCCCGCTCAAGCTGCGCATCCTCGCGCTGCGCTACGTGCAGAATCGTTCACTGCGCATGGCACAGGGAGCAATTTTCCTCACCCATTATGCCGGTGACGTGATCCAGGCCTATTGCGGCAAGCTCTCCAACGTCACCTATATCGCGCACGGCCTGTCGGACGCGTTTCGCTATGATGCGCCCAAGGACGCGCTGTTGCACCGGCCGATCCGCTGCGTCTATGTCTCGCCGGTCTGGGCGTTCAAGCATCAGTGGCATGTGGTGGAGGCGATTGCGCAGTTGCGCGCCGCCGGGCGTGACGTCACGCTGACCCTGGTCGGCGGCGGCGACGAGGCCGACATCGCGCGGCTCGAGCGGCAGATCGCCCAGTCCGATCCTGACGGGCGCTTCGTTGAGCGGATCGGCCATGTCGATCCCGCGCAGCTGCCTGGCCTGATCCGCGATTCCGACCTCTATCTGTTCGCGTCGAGCTGCGAGAATCTGCCGATCACCCTGCTTGAGGGCATGGGTTGCGGCATCCCCATCGCCTGCTCGGATCGCGGCCCGATGCCCGAGGTGCTGCAGGATGGCGGGGTCTATTTCGATCCTACCGACCCGGCGTCGATCGCCGCGGCGGTGGCCCGGCTGATCGAGGATCCGGCAATCCGCAGCCAGTCGGTGGCGCGGGCGATGGCGTTGGCCGCGGGCTATAGCTGGGATCGCTGTGCGCACGAGACGCTGGACTTCCTGGCCAAGGTCGCGCGCAATCACGGGAGCAACGGCTGATGTGCGGGATCGTGGCCATTTCGGCGCCCGACGCGCGCCGCTTTTCGCTCGATGCGACGCTCGACGTCATCGCGCATCGCGGCCCCGACGATCGCGGCAGCCATGTCAGTGACGGTGGCGACGCCGCACTCGGGCAGAACCGCCTCTCGATCATCGACCTGTCCTGCGCCGGTCACCAGCCGATGTGGGATCACAGCCGCCGCTATGTGATCAGTTACAATGGCGAGACCTATAATTTCGCGGCATTGCGCGCCGAACTCGAAGCGCGCCACGGCGCGATTCCCTGGACCGGAAGCTCCGACACCGAGGTGGTGATCGAGGGTTTTGCGCGTGAGGGCATTCCGTTCCTCGACAAGCTCAACGGCATCTTCGCGCTGGCGATCTACGACACCGCCGACCAGGTGATGCACGTGCTGCGCGACCCGCTCGGCATCAAGCCGCTGGTCGCGACCGAGCAGCATGGCGGCATCTTCTTCTGTTCGGAAATCAAGGGGCTGCTGACGCTGCCTGCGTTGCAGCGCACGCTACGCCGCGAGTCGCTCGCCGAGCAGCTCGCCTTCATGTACGTGCCTGAGCCGCACACGCTCTATCACGAGTTCCACAAGGTTGAGCCGGGGGTGTGCTTCACCTATCGTGCCGGCAAGCTGCTCGCCCGCACGCCCTTGTTCGCCTGGCTCAACAACGCCCAGCCGATCACGGGCGAGGCCGAGGCGATCGAGGCGCTGCGCCACGCCTTCACCGCGGCGGTCGACCGGCAAGTGGTGGCCGATGTGCCGGTGTCGCTGTTTCTCAGCGGCGGGCTCGATTCCTCGGCGGTGGCGGATCAGGCGGTGCGCTCGGGCGCGAGCATCCACGATGCCTATACGATCGCGTTCAGCGATGCCGATCGCAGCCTCGACGCGCAGAGCGACGATCTTCATTACGCGCAGATCATGGCCGACCGGCTCGGTATTGACCTCAAGGTGATCGAGGCGGACAGCGATTTCCTGTCGATGCTGCCCGATCTCGCCGGCTTCATGGAGGACGGTTTTTCCGATCCGGCGGCGATCAACACCTGGCTGATCTGCGCGGGCGCGCGGAAGCAGGGGATCAAGGTGATGCTGTCGGGGCAGGGCGCCGACGAGTTCCTCGGTGGCTATCGCCGCTATTTCGCCGAACGCGCATTGCAGCGGATGCCGGGGTTCGTGCGCAGCGCGCTGTCGGCGACCTCGGGAATGTTGCCGGCCAATCTGCCGGGCAAGTTCAACGCGCTCAATCGCCGCTTCAAGCGCTTCGCCAACCTCGCAGCGCAGCCGCCGCGGGACCGCATCCTCGGCATGTACAGCTGGGCGACGCCGGCGACGATCGGCGGGCTGTTCGCGGCCCCGCTCGCCTCGCATCCCGGCGAGCAGTTCCAGGCGCTGCTCGACGGGCTGCCGCCGGGGGACTGTGTCGACACGCTGATGGCGATCGACCGACAGTACGACCTGCTCTCGCTCAACCTCACCTATACCGATCGGATGAGCATGGCGGTGGGCGTGGAGGCGCGCGTGCCGTTCCTCGATTTCGATCTGGTGCGGGTGATGAACGCGATCCCCGCCAGCCTCAAGGTCAAGGGGCGGCAGGGCAAGTACATCTTCAAGAAGGCGATGGAGCCGCAGCTCCCGCACGAGATCATCTACCGGTCCAAGGCGGGATTCGGGCTGCCCATCCGCGCCTGGATGGACAAACGCAACGATCTGCTCAACCGCTATCTCAACCGCGCGCGGATCGAGGCGCAGGGAATTTTCAATGCCGATGCGATCGAGCGTATCCGTGGCGAGCAGGCGGCCGGTGCCGCCGATCACGCGAATACGCTGCTGACGCTGCTGACGCAGCAGATCAGCCTCGAGAAGCTCGGCGCGAGTGCAACATGAGTGAAGACGCGTAACCCATTACCAGGGGACCGGCTATGAACGAAGTGGCCAAGCAAGACGTCAAGGATTTCTGGAATGCCGCGTCCTGCGGCGAGGACCTGTTCTTGCCGAGCCAGGACGCCGAAGGCTATCGCGCCGAGGCCAAGATGCGGTACGAACTCGAACCCTATATCCTCCCCTTCGGCGCGTTCGAGACCGCCAAGGGGCAGAAGGTGCTGGAAATCGGCGTGGGGCTGGGGTCGGATCACCAGCGCTTTGCCGAGGCCGGCGCGGATCTCACCGGTATCGATTTGACCGAACGCGCGATCGAGCATACCCGGCATCGTCTCGGGCTGTTCGGCCTCACCTCGACCCTCGAGACCGGTGATGCCGAAAATCTGGGCTTCGCCGACGACAGCTTCGACGTCGTCTATTCCTGGGGCGTGCTCCACCACAGCCCCGACACACCCAAGGCGATCGCCGAGGTGCATCGCGTACTCAAGCCCGGCGGCGAGGCGCGCATCATGATCTACTATAAATGGAGCATCATCGGGCTGATGCTGTGGACTCGCTACGGCCTGCTGCGGGGACGGCCCTGGACCGGCCTGACCGAGATTTATTCGCGCTATCTCGAGAGCCCGGGAACCAAGGCGTACAGCTATGCCGAGGCACGCGTCCTGTTCGCGATGTTCGAGACGGTCGACATCAGCACCGTTCTGACGCATGGCGACCTGCTCGAATCCGAAGCGGGCCAGCGGCATCGCGGCACGGCGCTGAACCTCGCCCGGGCCTTCTGGCCGCGTCCGCTCATTCGTACCTTCCTGCCCCGTTCGGGGCTGTTCATGCTGATCAAGGCCCGAAAGCAAGGCTGATGGAAATGACCGTCTGTACCAACTGTGTCATGGATACGACCGATCCCAAGATCGTCTTCGACGAGAAGGGGGTGTGCGACCATTGCCACACCTATTACGACCATACCCTGCCCAACTGGCACACCGACGAGCGCGGGCAGAAGAAGCTCGACGAGATGGTCGACCGCATCCGCAAGGAGGGCAAGGGCGGGGATTTCGACTGCATCATCGGCATGAGCGGCGGGATCGACAGCTCGTATCTCGTCTATGTCGCCAAGGAGAAACTCGGCCTGCGTCCGCTGGTGTTCCATGTCGATGCCGGCTGGAATACCCAGATCGCGGTCAACAATATCGAGAAGATCGTCGATGGCCTCGGCCTCGACCTCTATACGGAAGTGATCAACTGGGAGGAGATGAAGGATCTCCAGCTCGCCTTCTTCAAGTCGGGCGTCAGCCATGTCGATGCGCCGCAGGACTATTCCTTCTTCGCGACGATGTACCAGTTCGCGACCAAGTATAACGTCAAGACGATCCTCACCGGGGCGAACCTGTCGACCGAATGCGTGCGCAACCCGGTCGACTGGATGTACTATCAGTCGGATACGGCGCAGCTGCGCGACATCCACCGCCAGTTCGGCAGCCGCCCGCTCAAGACCTTCCCGATCACCTCGATCCTGTGGCACAAATTCTATCTGCCCTATTTCAAGGGCATCAAAGTCGAGAAGCCGCTCAACAACGTCCCCTATATCAAGGACGAGGCGGTGAAACTGCTGACCGAGCGTTTCGGCTGGCAGCCCTATCCGCAGAAGCATTTCGAATCGCGCATGACGCGCTTCTATGAGGGCTATTGGCTGCCCACCAAGTTCGGCTACGACACGCGCAAGGTGCAATATTCCAGCCTGATCCTGACCGGTCAGATGACGCGGGAAGAGGCGCTGGAGCGGCTCAAGAAGCCCGCCTATGACGAAGAGACGATCCACCAGGATTTCGAGTATATCGCGACCAAGCTCGGCATCACCGTCGCCGAGCTGCAGGGCTATCTCGAAGCGCCGAACAAGACCTATCGCGATTACAAGAACCAGGCCTGGGTCTACAATATCGGCTCCAACGTCATGAAGGCGCTGGGGATGGAAGTCGGGGGTAAGCGTTGATCACGATTGCTGACTATGGGCTCGGCAACATCCGCGCCTTCGTCAACATTTACAAGAAGCTGAACATCGACGTCGCGGTCGCGCAGACCGCGGCTGAGCTAGAGCTCGCGTCGCGGATCATCTTGCCCGGCGTCGGGGCGTTCGACTGGGCGATGGCGCGGCTCAACGCGTCGGGCCTGCGCGACACGCTCGACGAGCTGGTGCTGGGCCGCAAGCTGCCCGTGTTCGGGGTGTGCGTCGGCATGCAGATGATGTGCAAGCGGAGCGACGAGGGTGAGCTCCCCGGCCTCGGCTGGCTCGATGCCGAGGTGGTGCGCTTCGACGTGGGCGAGGGCAGCCGCCAGGGCCTGCAGCTCCCGCATATGGGCTGGAACGACGTCGCGCCGGTCGCAACCGACAGCCTGTTCGAAGGTCTCGACGACTGGCGCTGCTATTTCCTGCATTCCTACTATGTCCGGCCGATCGATCCCGCGATCACGCTGGCGCAGACCAACTATGGCGGGCTGTTCACCAGCGCGGTGCGTTCGGGCAATGTCTGCGCGACGCAGTTCCATCCCGAGAAGAGCCATGGCTGGGGCGTTGCGCTGCTGCGCAACTTCGCGGTGAACTGATGCTGCGGCCGCGCATCATCCCGTGCCTGCTCATCAAGGATGGCGGGCTGGTCAAGACCGTGAAGTTCGGCGACGCCAAATATGTCGGCGATCCGATCAACGCGGTGCGTATTTTCAACGAGAAGCAGGTCGACGAGTTGATCGTCGCGAACATTGACGCGACCGTCCACGGCAGGGAGCCGGATTACGCGGTGATCGCCAATCTCGCCGCCGAATGCCGCATGCCGCTCTGCTATTCGGGCGGGGTGCGCACCGCCGAGCAAGTCGATCGCATCATCAGCCTGGGCGTCGAGAAGGTCGGGATCAGCAGCGGCGCGATCGAGCGGCCGGAGATGATCAGCGAGGCGGCGCGGCGCGTCGGCGCGCAGAGCATCGTCGCGGTGATGGACGTCAAGCGCACCGGCCTGCTCAAGGGCTATGAGCTGGTGACGCACAACGGCACCCGCCGCACCGGTCTCAAGCCCGCCGATTGGGCGCGGAAGGCGCAGGAGCTGGGCGCGGGCGAGATCCTGGTCAACTCGGTCGACCGCGACGGCGGGATGCAGGGCTATGACCTCGACCTCGCGCAGCAGGTGCGCAGCGCGGTCGGCGTGCCGATCACCGTGCTGGGCGGGGCGGGCAGCCTCGCCGATATCGAAGCCGTGCTGCGCCGTTTTGGCGTGATCGGCGTGAGCGCCGGCAGCCTGTTTGTCTTCAAGGGCAAATATCGCGCGGTGCTGATCAACTATCCGGGCGGGGCCGAGAAGGATGCCCTGTTCGCCAATGCAATGAGGGCGACGTGAAGCAGGTGCTGCAGAATCTGAGGTCGGGCAAGACGTCCGTGGTCGATGTCCCCGTGCCGCAGGCCGGCCGCGGCCAGCTGCTGATCCGCACCAGCCATACGCTGATCTCGGCGGGGACCGAGCGGATGCTGGTCGATTTCGGCAAGGCCAACTGGATCGATAAGGCACGCCAGCAGCCAGACAAGGCCCGCCAGGTGCTCGACAAGATCCGCACCGACGGGCTCAAGCCGACGATCGAGGCGGTGTTCAACAAGCTCGATCAGCCACTGCCCATGGGGTATTGCAATGTCGGCCGCGTGGCCGAGGTCGGCGCGGGTGTGACCGGCTATGCCGTGGGCGATCGCGTCGCCAGCAACGGCAAGCACGCGGAATATGCCCTCGTCCCGCTCAACCTCTCGGCCAGGGTGCCCGATGCGGTCAGCGACGAGGAAGCGTCGTTCACCGTGCTCGGCGCGATCGCGCTCCAGGGCATCCGCCTTGTCCAGCCGACACTGGGTGAGGCGATCGTCGTCTCGGGCTTGGGCCTGATCGGGCTGATCACCGTCCAACTGCTGCGCGCGCAGGGCTGCCGCGTGCTCGGCATCGATTTCGACCCGGCCAAGCTCGCCATGGCGCGCAGCATGGGTGCCGAGGTGGTCGATCTTTCCGCCGGGCAGGACCCGGTCGCCGCCGGCATCGCCTTCTCGCGCGGGCGCGGGATCGACGGGGTGATCGTCACCGCCGCGACCAAGAGCAGCGAGCCGATCCACCAGGCGGCGAAGATGAGCCGCAAGCGCGGCCGCATCGTGCTGGTGGGCGTCACGGGGCTGGAGCTCTCGCGCGCCGATTTCTTCGAGAAGGAGCTGACCTTCCAGGTCTCCTGCTCCTACGGCCCCGGCCGCTACGATCCCAACTACGAGCAGGGCGGCAACGACTATCCGGTCGGGTTCGTGCGCTGGACCGAACAGCGCAATTTCGAGGCGGTGCTTGACATGATGGCGTCGGGCGCGCTCGACGTGAAGCCGCTGATCTCGCACCGCTTTGCGATCGACGATGCCGAGGGCGCCTATGGCCTGATCTCGGGCGGCGAGCCCTCGCTCGGCGTGTTGCTCGACTATCCGCAGGATGCTGAAGCGGCGCGCGCGACAACGATCGCGCTGAAAGACGGCGCCGGCCCGGGCGTTTCCGGCGCACCCTCGGTCAGCTTCATCGGATCGGGCAATTACGCCACCGGCATGCTCATCCCCGTCTTCAAGAAGGCCGGCGCGACGCTCGACACGATAGCCTCGAAGGAAGGCGTCACCGGTGTGCATGCCGGGCGCAAGTTCGGTTTCGCCGCGACCACCACCGATAGCGACAGCCTGCTCGCCGGAACCAGCGACGCGGTGGTCATCACCACCCGGCACAACAGCCATGGTGCGATGGTCGCCGCCGCGCTCAAGGCGGGCAAGTCGGTGTTCGTCGAGAAGCCGTTGTGCCTGACGCTGGCCGAGCAGGCGGAGATCGAGACCGCCTATGCCGCCGCGGGCGGCGCGGCGCGGCTGATGGTCGGTTACAACCGCCGCTTCGCGCCGCAGGTGCAGAAGATGAAAGTGCTGCTCGCCGGCGTCACCGGGCCCAAGGCGTTCGTGATGACCGTCAACGCCGGCGCGATCCCCGCCGAGCACTGGACACAGAATTCAGAGATCGGCGGCGGCCGCATCATCGGCGAGGCTTGCCATTTCGTCGACCTGCTCCGCTTCCTCGCCGGCGCGCCGCTCACCGGCTGGTCTCGGATCGGAATGGAGTCGGCCACCGCCGATACCGTCTCGCTCAGCCTGACCTTCGCCGACGGCTCGATCGGCACGGTCCATTACTTCGCCAATGGCAGCAAGGCCTTCTCCAAGGAGCGGCTCGAGGTGTTCGCGGCGGGCCGCATCCTGCAGCTCGACAATTTCCGCAAGCTCACCGGGTTCGGCTGGCCGGGCTTCAGCACGATGAAACTCTCCCGCCAGGACAAGGGTCAGGCGGCGTGCGCGCAGGCGTTTCTCGCGTCGCTCGCCGGCGGGCCGGCGCCGATCCCGGTGGATCAGATCTTCGAGATCAACCGCGTCTGCATCGATCTCGCCAACGCGGATACGCCGGGCGGGGAGAACGCCTAGCGCAGCGGGGTAATGGAAAGGCCGCTCAGCACTATCTGGGCGCCGTTCTCGTCATCCTCGCCCCACACGTCGAGCTCGATGACCTGATGGGCGCAGCCGGCGGGCACGGTGATCCGCGTCACCGGCTCCTGCCAGCTCTGCGACGCGGTCTGCGCGCCGTTGCAGCGAAGCGCCCACACCGCCCGCGTTCGCGGGGTCGCGTAGATCAGCTCGCGGCGCAGCGCGAAGCGGTAGCTTCCCGGCGCTAGGCTGAACACACGACGCAGCACCGTGGTCTGCGAGTTCGAATTCGCGATGATCCGCGCGGCAAGCCCCTTGCCCCCATCCTCGAACCCCACGCCGGTGCCGGCATTGCCGAAGGTCTGCCAAGTATAGGGCGCGAAGCGCGGGTCGGTGGATTCATGGGTGAAGCCGGTAACGGAGGCCGCGCTTCGCGACGGGCCTGCCGCTTCCGCATAGAGCCGCCCCGCCGCGTCGAACGCGCGCAGCTCGACCAGCCGCTGGATGAAGCGGGTCTCCAGCGCCTGGAACTCGGCGGTGTCGGGCAGCCCGCCAGCGAGCTGGATCACGCGCTGCAGCCGGGTGAGGTTGGCGCCGCTCTCGATCGTCTGCGCGACGAAGGCGTAGAGCCAGGACGGGCGCGGACGGATCAGCGGTACCAGCGCACGTGCCACCTGCGGCTCGGACAACGCATTGGCGAGCGTGCCGAACAGCAGCGGCTGGACTTCGAGACTGGTCTTGAGCGCGATGTCGTAATGCCTGAGCGTGCGGGCGACGTCGCCGTTGCGCGCAGCGTCTTCGATCAGCCAGATCTGAGTGGCGGCGTCACGGCGGGAGACGCGCTCGGCTAGGTTGATCAGCTTTCTGGCGCGCTCGCGATCCCGGCCCAGTTCCGCGACGAAGCCGAGATTGCGGATCGCGCTGGCATCGAGCGGATCAAGCCGCAGCGCTGCCTTCAGCTTCACCGCGACGTCGGGGCGGGTGAGCGCCTCGGGATCGGTGCGTGTCAAATTGTCGATCGCGGGCGCCGCGGCGGTGGGATCCCCGCCAAAGGGCATGCCAAGCGCGGTCTCGGGTGCCTTGGTCCGGGTGATGTTGGCGATGGCGTTGAGCGTCGCCCCGCCAGCGAGCAGGACGGTGGCGGCGGCGATTGCCATGCCGCGCGCCGATACCTTGATCGATCGCGCAGACCGGGTGCGCGGGCGGCTGCTCAAGTGCGCTCCCGGCTCTCGTCGCTCGCGCCGTAGCCATAGCCGTAACCATAGCCGTAGCCATAGCCCAGGCGGCGCTGCTCGAGCTTGGTAAGCACCACGCCGAACACGCGCGCATGCACCGAATGCAGTCGGTTGAGCGAGGCGCGGACGCCGCGCACCGGCACTGCGCTCGCCTGCACCACGAAGATGCAGCCCTCGACGGTGCGCGACACCAGCGGCGCGTCGGCCAAGCCCATAACCGGCGGGCAGTCGATGATGATGTGGTCGTATAGCTCGCGCGCTTCCTTGATCAACATCAGCAGCCGGTCGCTCGACAGCAGTTCGGCGGCGCTCGGCGGTATCGGGCCGGCGGGCATCACGCTCACCGTCTTCGCCACGCTGGGCAGGACCATGGCGCGCCAGTCATTGTCGCCCGCGAGGAAGTTGCTTAGGCCATTGTCATTGCGCACGTCGAACAGGCCATGGATCGAGGGCGAGCGCATATCGCCATCGATCATCAGCACGCTCTTACCGGTGCGGCCGAGCACTGTCGCCAGCGCGACGCTGGTGATGCTCTTGCCTTCGGCGGGCCGCGTCGAGGTGACCATCAGCGTGCGCGGCACGCCGTGATCGGTGGTGAAGGCCAGGTTCGAGCGCACGCTGAAATACGCGTCCGACAGTGCGGATTTGGTGTCCCTGAGCGCGGCGAGCGTGTCGGCATCGCCCAGATCGGGGATGCTGCCGAGCAGTGGCGTCTGGAGCAGGCGGTTGACGTCGCTCGGGTTGCGCAGCCCCTCGTCGATCTGCTCGAGGCCAAACACCACCACACCGGCCATCGCGATGCCGGCGAGCAGCGCGAGGATCAGGTTGACAATCAGGTTGGGCGAGGACGGCCCGCCCGGGACGGGCGCGGGATCGACGATGGAGATGTTATTCGACGCGACACCGGCCGCACCGATCTCCTTGTAGCGCTGCAGCAGCCCGTCATAGATTTGGCGGTTGGTGTCGGCTTCGCGCTGATAGATGTTGTACTGGATGCTGTTGCGCTGCTGGTTGTCGATCCGCCCCTTGAGCGTCTCGACTTGCTCGCGCAGCGCCGTCTCGCGCTTGACCGCTTCCGAATAGTCGGTCGAACGCACCGATCGGACGCGTCCTTCCTCGCGTGCGATCGCCTGATCGAGCGACTTGATCTGCTCGGACAGCGCCTTAGCGGTCGGATAGCCGGGTTCGAACTGGACGAGCAGGCGCGAATATTCGGCCGCCAGCTCGGCGCGGCGCTGGCGTAGCGACATGATGCCCGAATTGTTGGCGACATCGGCTTCCGAGCGTCCGCTTGCGCGGGCCTCGGCAGCGATGCGCTCGGCGGTCGCCTTAGTCAGCGAATCGTTGAGCGATTCGAGATCGGTCGATGCCAGCGTCCGCCCGACCGTCGTCTTGCCCTCCGCATCGCGGCTCTGGTCGAGCGCGACGATGCCCTTTTCGGAGGCATAGTTGACCAGATTGCGTTCCGAGGCTTCGAGCTTGCCGCGTAGGTCGGCAAGCCGCCCTTCTAGGAACGAGCGCGCATCGGCGGTCGATGCGAAGCGCCGGTCCATGCTCGCCTGGATGAACTGCTGCGCCCAGGCGTTGGCGACCTTCGCCGATACCTGCGGCGAAGCGCTGGTGTAGCGGATGTCGACCAGTGCCGATCCGCGGACCGGCTCGATCGAGATGCCGCCGAGCAGCAGCGAGACGGCCATCTTCTCGCGCGCGGCGCGCTGGGTCGCAGTCAGCGGACGGTTGCCTGTGACGAACAGCGACGATCCTTCGGGCGTGATGCCCTGGCTTTCGAAGAACGCCGTGTTCTCCGCGAGCCGCAGCGACTTGGAGACGCGCTCGGCCAGCGATCGCGCGGAGAGGAGCGCATATTGCGTCTGGTAGAACTCGATATCGCGGCGCGCCTCGGAGGATTCGACGCCCTCCAGATTAGTGACCTTCTTTTGGTCGCGGCTGATCTCGATCCGGGTCTTGGCGGTGTATTGCGGCGTCGTTAGCAACGTCATCACCAGCCCGACGGCGAGTGCGAACGCGATGATGCCGGCGATCACCCATTTCCAGCGGACCGCCGCCTGCCAATACTGGACGAGCAGCGGCGGCGCCAGTTCTTGAGGCGCGGGATCGGAATCCGGGTTGAACCCCTCGGGCACCCTGTCGGCCGCTGGATTGTTCTGGAGCATGATGAGCCTTGTAGGGATGGGGTTCAGTTCTGGAGCAGGAGGATCAGCGGCGTGGTCAGCACCGGCAGGATCGTCAGCATGTCGCGGAACAGGCGACGCCCCGGGGAATCGCCGACGATCACGACGTCGTTTGCGAAAATCTCGGGATCGGCATACGCGCCGCGGCGGATCGCCTTGAGGTTATAAAGCGCGGCGTAACGCTGGCCGTTGACCGTGCGGAACACCACGACATCGTCGAGCTTGGCGTTCTCAGTGACGCCCTTTGCGGTCGAGACCGCGCGCATCAGCGTCATGCGACCGACCACCGGATAGAGGCCGGGTGAGCCGACCTGCCCGTCCACGGTGACGACCTGGCTCACGGTCTCGCGCAGATTCACGGTCACCTGGGGATCGCGCACATAGTTGGTGCGCAGCCGATCGGCGATCATCCGCTCGACCTCGGCCGGCGTCTTGCCGCCGGCTTCGACTACCCCGGCGAGCGGGAAGGAGAAGCGTCCGCCCGCGTCCGCCTGCACGTCCTTGCGGCTCAGATTGTCGATGCCGAAGACGTCGATGGTCAGCTTGTCGAACGGCCCGATCAAATAGGGGCGATTCTGGTCGAACATATCCGCGCGCGTCGGCGCCGGCAGCTCTCCGGTCTGGGCTACCTGAACGGCGGTGGTGCCGTCCTTCAGTCCGATTCGGGGCGTTCCCGAACAGGCAGCAAGCGAGAGCGAAAGCGTCAGAATAAGGGCGCGAGCGATCATATTAGCCTACAATGGAGAGTGAGAGCCGGATAACCGATAACGATCGCCGCTTCCAACATTTTCGGTGTCCTGAGCCTTGCGCGCGACGGCGCCCTCGATCCACACCATGAGCAGCACGGCGATGCATGCGAGCGAGGGAACGCGCAGCGGATAATCGGCGATGCTGGCGAGCAGCAGCGTCACCAGCAGCACCGATCCGAGCCGGGCGAGGGCGGTCCGGCCGTTCGCCGGCTGGCGCCACACCTGCCAGGTCCGCACCAGCACCAGCACCACCGCCGCCGCCGCGAGCAGCACCGCCGGCAGCCCCCCAGTCACCAGCAACTCGAGCGGGTCGTTATGGGCGTGGTTGAAATAGCTCGGCTTCAGCAGCGCGAACGGCTCGTCCAGCTTGTAGGTCTCGACGAACGAGCCCAGGCCCGAGCCGAAGGGGAAATACTGCCACGCCATCGCCAGCGCCGCCTGCCATGCCGGCATGCGCGCATCCTCACGCACATCTTGTGCCACCAGCCCTTCCACCGCGGGCACGTCGGCAAGGAACGCGACCAGCAGTGCCATCGCCGCCACGCCGGCAATGCCCGCCGCATAGCGTCCCCAGCGGGGTCCCCGGGCGGGTTTGGTCTTGCCGCGTGCCTCCGCCTGCGGCTTGCGGTAGAGCAAGGGCACCGCCGCGATGCAGAGCAGGCCGGCGAGCACGCCCGCGCGCGATCCGGCGAGTAGCAGGATCGGCGGTACGACCAGCGCGGCTGCGGCTGCGGCGATCAGCCTCACTCGGTCGCCTTCGGTCGTCCGCGCACGCGCGGCCCAATAGGCCAGCATCGGCAGCATGCATGCCGCGAACACCGCGAAATGGTTGCGGTTGGCGAAAATGCCGACCGGCGATCCATAGTTGGTGATGCGATAGAAATAGAGCGGGCCGGTGGCCGGCCCTAGCAACTGCAGCGTACCGAGCAGCGCCGAGCACAGCCCGATGACGAGCAGCACGGGCACCAGCGCGCCGCGCTCCTCGGCGTCGAGCTGCACCACCAGCAGCAGCGTGGTGAGTGGCACGAGCAGCGCGAAGAAGGCGTTCCAGCTCTGCTTGGGCGCCAGGCTCAGCGGGCGCCACAGCTCGCCGGCATCGGTCAGCCGGTCGATCTCCACCACGATCCCGCGTCCGGGCAGCGCCTGCCACAGCGCGGGCGGCAGCGGCAGCATGTGGAGCAGCACCAGCGCCAGCGCCGCGCCGAACAGCGCGAACAGCGGCCAGTAGCGTACCACCGCCTCCCGCTGCAGCCGCCACAGTGCATAACCGCCGATCAGCACCGCCGCCGGGCGCAGCAGCATCAGCGAGAGCGTGTCGGGGCGCGCGCTGCCGCCCAGCAGTGCGACCAGGGCAATATAGCCGGTGAGCACCCAGAACAGGATCGAGCGCTGCGCTAGATATCGCATGACGGGCAAACTTCAGGCTCCTGTGGGTTGCGAAAGTTTAGTGGCGCATCGGATGGTTTGTTACCTGTAGTAGCTGCGGTACCACTCGATGAACGCGCGCACGCCGTTTTCCACGGTGGTTGATGGCGCGAAGCCGGTGAGGTTGCGCAGCAGCTCGGGCGAGGCTTCGGTCGCGGGAACGTCGCCGGCCTGCATCGGCAGGAAGTTCTTCCGCGCTTCCTTCCCAAGCGCCGCCTCCAGCGCGGCGATATAGTCCATCAGCGGGGTCGGTGTGCCGCCGCCGATATTGACCACGCGGAACGGCGCCACCGGCGACAGGCTGTCGCCCGCCACCGCCGTCTGCTCCGGCACCGCGCCGATCAGCGCGACGATCGCCGCGGTGAGGTCGGCGATATAGGTGAAGTCGCGCGCCATCTCGCCATTGTTGTAAACGTCGATCGGCTCGTCCGCGAGGATCGCTTTGGCGAACTTGAACAGCGCCATATCGGGCCGGCCCCATGGGCCGTAGACGGTGAAGAAGCGGAAGAAGGTCGTCGGGATCCCGAACAGATGGCTGTAGCTGTGCCCGATCAACTCGGTCGCGCCCTTGGTCGCGGCATAGAGGCTCATCGGCGTTTGCGTGCGCTGGCTCTCCGCGAACGGCATCTCTGTGTTCGCGCCATAGACCGAGCTGGTCGAGGCAGCGAGGAAGTGGCGTACCGGATGGTGGCGCGCCAGCTCGAGCAGGTGGAAGGTGCCTGTGACGTTGGTGCTGACATAGTCAGCGGGATGCTCGATCGAATAGCGCACCCCGGCCTGAGCGGCGAGGTGGGCGACCGCGTCCGGCGCGAAGCCGCGCCACGCCTTGCCCAACGCATCGGCATCCTCGATCGACAGCCGCGCCAGTGTGAAGCCCGGATAGTCGGCGAGGATCGCGTTGCGCGCTTCCTTGAGCGACACGTCGTAATAGGGCGTGAAATTGTCGACCCCCAGCACTTGCGCGCCTGCGTCGAGCAGCTGGCGCGCGACATGGAAGCCGATGAAGCCGGCGGAACCGGTGACGAGGACGCGGCGGTTGGCGAGATCGGCGGGGTTGATGGTCATGGCGCTAGGCAGATGACGTGACGCCGCCGTTAAGTCCAGCCCCGCCAAAGCGTTTGACGCCGCCACGCGCGGCTGAGACCACCGAGGTATGATCCGGAAGCTCCCCGCGTTCGCCCGATCCTGGCATGCCGTGCGCGATGCCCGCGTGCGCTCCGAAGTGGCTACCGCGCCTGTTCGCCGCCGCGCGCGATCTCCTCGCCGGCGTGTCCGCCCTCAGCATCCTCTCCTTCGGGGGCGCTGCGGGGGGAGGAGGTGGTCACGCTGTGCCACTATTTCCCTGATGCCATGCTCACCGACGCCGGGCTCAACCGCGCGCTGCTGGGCGCCTGCCGCCTGCCCGCCGATTCGCGCCGCCGCTTCATCGCCTCGAGCAATGCCGCGATCGCCGAGCACGGCCCCTATGACGCGATCTTCTGCATGGCCGTGCTCACCCTCCGCCCGCGCGAGGTGGAGGATCGCGACGTGCGCAACATCGCCGCGTTCTATCCCTTCGCCCATTTCGCACAGGCGCTGCGCTTACTCGCCGCGCAGCTTGCCCGCGGCGGGGTGCTGGTGGTCGAGCAAGCACACTACCGCGCTGAGGATGCGCTGGCCAGAACCGGTGCTGGAGGCCGGGGTAGGCCTCGCCAGCGGCGCGCGCTTCGGTCTCGGTGGCGAGCGGATCGAGCCGCGGCCGGTGATCGCGCGTATCTTCCGCCGCGCCTGAGGGCCGTCCCGCAACTGCGCGGCCCCCCTTCCTCGCCGCCCGCCATTGCGCTATGCGCGGCTGGATGACGATCAAACCGCTTCGCAAGGCCGTGTTCCCCGTCGGCGGGCTCGGCACCCGTTTCCTCCCCGCGACCAAGGCGCTCCCCAAGGAGATGCTGCCCGTCGTCGATCGCCCGCTGATCCAGTATGCGGTGGACGAGGCGCTGGAGGCGGGGATCGAGCAGATCATCTTTGTCACCGGCCGCGGCAAGAGCGCGATCGAGGATCATTTCGACATCTCCTACGAGCTGGAGACGACGATGGCCGCGCGCGGCAAGCCGCTCGACGTGCTCGACGGTACCCGGTTGAAGCCCGGCGCGATCGCCTATGTCCGCCAGCAGGAGCCGATGGGCCTCGGCCATGCCGTTTGGTGCGCGCGCGACATCGTCGGGGACGAGCCGTTCGCGGTCCTCCTCGCCGACGATTTCATGGTTTCGGCACAGGGGCAGCGCGGCTGCCTGCGCCAGATGGTCGAGGCTTACAACAAGGTCGGCGGCAACCTCCTCTGCGCGCAGCAAGTCGCCGAGGACCAGACCGACAAATATGGCGTGATCACCCCCGGCACCCGCGACGGCACGCTCACCGAGGTCAAGGGCCTGGTCGAAAAGCCTAAAGCCGGCACCGCCCCCAGCAACCTCGCCGTGATCGGCCGCTACATCCTCCAGCCCGAAGTGATGCGCGTGCTAGAGGGGCAGGAAAAGGGCGCCGGCGGCGAGATCCAGCTGACCGACGCGATGGCCCGCATGATCGGCGGCCAGCCCTTCCACGGCGTCACCTTCCAGGGCGTGCGCTACGATTGCGGCGACAAGGCGGGCTATGCGCAGGCGAACCTGGCGCTGGCGCTGAGCCGCGAGGATATCGGGCCCGCGGTGCGGGAGTTCGCGAAGGGGTTGCTGGGGTAGGGCGATCCGGCCTGCCCTAAGCGGCAGGAATTGCTTGACTTGTTGGATTTTGTTCTATTTATGTTTCATCCCAGATGGGGCTGGGGTTCTTTGTAGGTGGCCCAATTGGTTATCTTCTAGGGTTGTGATGATGTGACTTTCGGGAGCCGTCGGGCGGAAAAAGTCGCAACCTTTAAATCAACTCTTTGTTGAATCCTTGGATGTAAACACGTACATCGCAATCGACGGCGCTTAGAGGTGGGAACCGCTACCCCACACACTTCGGGAAACTGGAGTAGAGGCCTTGAGCCGAGAGATCGCGGTTGGCAACGCGCATAGCAGCTGTCAAACTTATGGGGGAGCCTTATGGCTCCCCCTCCTATTTCAGGTACAGAGCGTGGAGTGATCCTCGAAGGCGTCGAGTGAGGATGTCCTGCTCACTAATGGCGTATCCTGTCCTAACGTTGTAAGTTCCGTGTTCGCTTGGTTCCAAGCCAATTGCAATGAGCAATGGCTGCATCCCCTCTCCGCGTTGCACACGTCGCACGAGGTAGAAATTCCCGCCTTGCTTTGGATCTTGCCCCGCCCACGTGGGTGATCGAATGATTTCAATGATGTTGGCTTTGACTGCCTCGTAGTCATCTGGGTGATCGAGTGCGATGTGTTCATGGGCCTTTTTGCTCACCCAAACGTCAGCGGAGTCGAGCTCTGTGCCCAGGGCGGCATTGATCATGTTGGCCGGTAAAGGGCCAACGCGGAACGCCTTAAACTTGGGCTTGATCAGCTTGCCAGTCACCGCCTTGTTCCTCTGCCTGCCCTCCCTTTAGTGAGAAATCTTTCGTGGAACAATAGGATAAATTCAAACGCTTTGACAAATTATTCCAAACGCGATAATTGGGGTGGGTAACGGAGGTCGACATGGCAGAGCGTAGCCCCAATTTTCCTCAACTCTCACTTGGAGAGGCGATCGACAGCGTAAGGTTGATCTATCAACGAGAGGGGCGTTCCAAGATGCCCAAGTTGTCGGCCGTCAAGCCGCTTGGGTATACAAGCATAAATGGACGATCTCTGGGCGTGCTTGCCGCCCTTCGAGCTTATGGGTTGCTCGATGGTAGAGGGGATGATGTGCGAGTTAGTGACGACGCGCTCACCATTCTAAATGCGCCAAAAGACGACCCCGAGCGGGCTGAGGCTTTAACTCGAGCTTTCGAGGGGCCGCCCGCATTTGCCGTATTGCGTTCCAAAGAAGGGGCTAGCTCTGACACGCTGCGCTGGCACCTTATTAAGGCGAACTTTCGCGAAGATGCCGCGGATAAGTTGATCAAGGTGTTTCTCGAAAGTCGTGACCTTGTAAACGCGGAAACAGAGGGATATGCTCCGGAAGCCGTCCAGGCACACGCTACGGCCGATCCCGTACATCAGGCCATGGTGGACGTGGCCAAGGGGCTCTTCGATGCTCCGGGTGGCGGCATTGCTGCCAAAGTGGTTGGCGGCCAGCGAGGTGAGTTGGCCATGGGCGTACAAGAGCGAGTGCTGCAATCTGGTATGCTGTCGAAAGTAGCCAGCTATCGTGTGATTGTTTCTGGCCCGGTGGGTGAGGCCGAGATTGATCGTCTCATAAGAAAGCTTGAGATGGACAAGGAGATTTTGGCTGACCCGGACCCCACGACTTCCATAGACGGCAATGTAGATCCGTTATCTTAGAGCTGGCTTTGCTACACTCCAATGTAGGCAGTGGGTGTGTTTCCGCGCCATCGGCTGCGGCCTGCTTGCAATGTTGGAATTCATTTGCTTGCATCGCTGTGCAACGTGCCGGCCGCTCTTTGAGTCCGTCGATTTGCACAGCCGAATGAGGCTGCCAAAAACCCCTCCGACAAAGGCGACCAAGTTGACAGAATGAATCGCGTTCCGCGTAACATCGTCAACTTCGCGAGTAAGATCAGTCCGCGCTCTGATCAAGCTCCTTCAACCCCGCATAGCCCGGCTTGAACGTCCACCCCGTCACCCACGCAACCAGTCGCGGCACGGGGGCGTTGCGCTCCATCCACTCCGAATATTCGCGGTACGCCGGGTCGGCGCCGAGGTGCTTTTCCTCGGTCTTGGCGCGGATGTAATAGACGCCGCTCACCGCGGCGAGCAGCACCGTCGCGCGCACCGCGTCGTACAGGCTGCCCGTGGTCACCAGCAGCGGGCAGGTGCTGATCCACCAGAACAGGTTCTTCGAGAGGTACGCCGGGTGCCGCGTCCACGCATAGGGCCCGTGGGTGATGATCCCGCGATGCGTGAGGTTGGAGAAGCGGAAGCCAAACGCCATCGTCGCCCAGGCATAGATCGCGGTCAGCGCCACCAGCACTGCGCCCACGATCCACAGCAAGATGTCGTATCCCGCCAGCCAGTGCGTCCAGTCCGACGTGCCGGGATGATAGTCCAGCGGGCCGCCATTCCCCATCAGGATGAACGGCGGGTAGCAGATCAGCGCGAACGCCCAGCCCGCGGCATAGGGGTTGGCGGTGCGGATATGGCTGTCGAGCGGGCGGAAGGTGAGGATATACCCCACCGTCGCGAAGGCGACGTCGAGCATGAACATGCCCGTGATCAGCCAGTTGGCCAGCGCGATCGGGTTGTTCAGGATGCCGTCGGTGCTCGCGCGCACGAACTGGCTGTACCCCGGCGGCACGATCGCGAGCATGAAGGCGAGGAAGAACGCCTTCACCGCCCAGCTGCGCAGATGGTTGTGGATCGCTTCCTCGTCGATCGGCTCGTCCTTGTTGCCGAGCAGCCATGCGCCCAGCATCCATGCGCCGTCCTTCGGCTTCTCCAGCCGCCGGTCGATCCACAGGACATAGGGGACGGAGAGGATGAACAGGCCAGGGGCCGCCATCTGGAAACACCACATGGCAAAGGCGAAATTGCCCTCCCAGTAGAAGCGGCACACCGAATAGATCGCGGCGATCCCGCCCCAGGTCAGCCACAGCCCCGCGATCTTGGTGATCGAGATGTCGAGCGTTTCCTTGAGTGGGCGCGGGTTTTCCCATTTGACGCCCGTCGACGGGTTGCGGTGGACCTTGTCCACCAGCAGCGCCCACAGCACCATCGGCACGCCGCCCGCGACCAGATTGACCAAGGCGGCATAGGGGCCGTCCAGCCCCTTCATCCGCGCAAAGACCAGCCAGCACGCCATGCCGGCCAGTCCCGCCAGCCCGCATCCGGTGCTGACCGCGGACTTTGGCCGCGGATCGGCCTTGGCCGGACTGGCAAGGTGGGCGTCGTGATACATCCCGTCCCGCATAGCCCGCGAATGGTAAGCAAGCCATGAAGGGTGTTTCAACGCCCAATTCCTGTGCGTGCCGGGGAAGACTTTGTTGGCACTTTACCTTGCCGCCCGGCCGCGCCTAAAGGTGTAACATCATATCCTCCCCCTGCATTCGAGGCCTCTATGCGCCGCGCCTTCGCGCTCACTGCCCTGTTGCTCGCCACCGCCGCCACCGCCCAGAACAGCGCGCCCCAGCCGCTGCCGTTCGACAACCGCGTCCCGGCGCCGCGCGACACCGCCTATCCGGGCACGATCACGCTCAAGGTCGACGCGACCAACGTCCAGCAGGCGATCTATCGCGTGAAGCAGACCATTCCGGTCGCGCATGACGGCCATATGGTCCTGCTGATGCCCGCCTGGCTGCCCGGCAAGCACGCCGCGCGCGGCGAGGTGGAGAAGCTGGCGGGGCTCAAGATCAGCGCGGGCGGCAAGGCGGTGCCGTGGAAGCGCGACACCGTCGATGTCTGGGCCTTCCACGTCGACGTGCCGCGCGGCGCGAAGCAGCTCGATCTCGAATTCCAGTTCACCGGCGCCACCGCGAGCGATCAGGGCCGCGTCTCGATCGCGCCGGCGATGCTCAACCTCCAGTTCGAGCAGGTGAGCCTCTATCCGGCGGGCTGGTTCACCCGCCGCATCCCGATCCAGGCGACGGTAACCTACCCTGAGGGCTGGACCGCGGTGTCGGGCCTTCCCGCGAAGAAGCAGGGCGGATCTTACGTCTATGACAAGACCGATTACGAGACGCTGATCGACTCGCCGGTGTTCGCAGGCCGCAACTATCGCGAGTTCAAGCTGTCGGACCGCGTCGATCTCAACGTCTTCGCCGACGACCCGAAGGAGCTCGAGGCCAAGCCCGAGCAGATCGAGGCGCACCGCAAGCTCGTCGAGCAATCGGTGAAGCTGTTCGGCGCCCAGCATTACGACCGCTACGAATTCCTCCTCTCGATCAGCGACGAGATGGGCGGCATCGGGCTGGAGCATCACCGCAGCTCCGAGAACGGCGTGAAGCCCGGCTATTTCACCAAATGGAATGACGGCCCCGGCTCGCGCAACCTGCTGCCGCACGAGTTCGTGCACAGCTGGAACGGCAAGTTCCGCCGCGGTGCCGACAGCTGGGCGCCCGATTTCCGCACGCCGATGCGCAACTCGCTGCTGTGGGTGTATGAGGGTCAGACCCAGTTCTGGGGCTACATCCTCCAGGCGCGCTCGGGGATCGTGTCGAAGCAGGATACGCTCGACATGCTGGCGAACATCGCCGCCAGCCTCGACAACCGCCCCGCGCGGACGTGGCGCGCGCTGGTCGATACCACCAACGATCCGATCATCTCGGCGCGCCGGCCCAAGGGCTGGCTGAGCTGGCAGCGGTCGGAGGATTATTACAATGAAGGTCTGCTGATCTGGCTCGAGGTCGATTCCATGCTGCGCGCGCAGAGCGGCGGCAGGAAGTCGATGGACGATTTCGCCCGCGCCTTCTTCGGCATGCGCGACGGCGACTGGGGTGTGCTGACCTACAGGATCGAGGATGTCGCGGCGACCTTGAACGCGATCCAGCCCTATGACTGGGCCGGCTTCCTCAACCAGCGGCTCAACGGCCTGACCGAACGCGCGCCGCTCGCGGGCTTCGCCGCCAATGGCTACCGCCTGATCTACACCGATGAGCCGACCGCCGCGTTCAAGGATGGCGAGAAGCGCGCGGGGCGGGCCGACCTCAGCTATTCGCTCGGCCTGTCGGTGGGCAAGGGCGGGGCGATCGGCGCCGTCACCTGGGATTCGCCGGCGTTCGATGCGGGCCTCGATCTCGGCGACACGATCGTGGCGGTCGATGGCCGCGAATATTCCGACGATCGCCTCAAGGACGCGGTCCGCGCCGCGAAGGGCGGCAAGGACCCCATCAAGCTGCTCGTCAAGAGCGGCACGCGGTACCGTGAAATCGCCATCGACTATCACGACGGCCTGCGCTATCCGCGCCTCGAAAAAATCGGCACCGGAGAGGGTGGCCTGGATCGGTTGCTCGCCCCGCGCTGACGGGGAAGCCGAACCAACAGAGGAAGTTTAGATGCGCATCGACATGATTCCTGTCGGCGACAATCCGCCGCACAGCCTGAACGTCATCATCGAAGTCCCGACCGGCGGCGAGCCGGTGAAGTACGAGTTCGACAAGGCTTCGGGCGCGCTGTTCGTCGATCGTATCCTGCACACGCCGATGCGCTATCCGGCGAATTACGGTTTCGTGCCGCACACCCTGTCGCCCGACGGGGACCCGCTCGACGCGCTCGTCATCTCGCGCTCGCCGTTCATCCCGGGCTGCGTCGTGCGCGCGCGGCCGATCGGCGTCCTCAAGCTCGAGGACGAGGCCGGGGGCGACGAGAAGCTGATCTGCGTGCCCGTCGACACCACCTTCCCTTATTATTCGGACGTGGGCGAGCGGCAGGACCTGCCCTCGATCGTGCTCCAGCAGATCGAGCATTTCTTCAAACACTATAAGGACCTCGAGTCCGAGAAGTGGGTCCGCATCGGCCAGTGGGGCGATGCCGACGAAGCCCGCCGCATCGTCGTCGAGGCGATCGAGGCCGCGAAGAAGGCCAAGGCCGCCTGAACTCCCGCGCGCGCCGTCTGGCCACCCGCCTGCATCGCGCCTAGACTGGGCGGATGCGGGAGGGGGCTGACAGCACGCAACATCGCCGCGGGATCGGCAACCGGATCGCGCCGCCGCGCTTCCTGCTGTTCGCGGCGATCCTTGCCATCGGCTGCGCTGTCGCAATCCCGGCGCTCGGCGCCCGCTTCGGCGTGATGGTGGCCTTCGACGCCGCCGCGATCGTCTTCCTGCTCAGCTGCCTGTCGCTGTTCCGCTACGAATCGCGCCACATGCGCGCGGCGGCCCGGCGCAACGACGCCAACCGCGTCGCGCTGCTCGCCATCACCGGCGCGATCAGCCTGGCCGTCCTCGCCACCATCGCGAGCGTCCTGATTCCCGAAGGCGCGCCGCAGCCGCGCGGCCTGATCCTGGTCATCGCCACGCTCGCCATCTGCTGGCTGTTCGGCAATTCGGTCTATGCGCTGCATTACGCGCATCTCTTCTACACCGCACAGGGCGGTTCCGACGCAGGCGGGCTCGAATTCCCCGAAACCCGGGAGCCCGATTATTCGGATTTCGCCTATTTCGCCTATTGCCTGGGCATGACCTTCCAGACGAGCGACGTGACGATCACCACGCGGCCGATGCGGCGCGCGGTGACCTTCCACTGCCTTGCCGCATTCGTCTTCAACCTCGGCATCATCGCCTTCACGATCAACGCGCTCGGCGGGTAGGTTTGTTTTCCGCTCCGCGGAAACCGCACCGGCCCGCTCCCCCACCCGGCCACCCACGACCGTAATCTGATTGGGTGGCCGGGTGGGGGAGCGGGCCGGTGCGGCTACTTCAAACGAGTCTTCTTGGCTGGCGCGCGGCGCCCTGCCTCCAGCCCCAGCGCCGCCCATTCGCGCAGCGCATCGGCATCGTCGAACACATCGTCCGGCGCGCGGCGATAGTTCATGGTGGCGAGCCGGTCCTTCATCTGGAAGGTGAAGCGGTCGCATCCCGCCGCATCCCACACCGCATCGCTCTCGGCGTCCGCCTTGAACCACAAGACGTCGTCGCTGGAGATGATCGCGAACACCGTGCCGTCGAGATAGAGCGTCGCCCCGCCCATCATCTTGCGGTGGGTGAGGTTGCCCATCGGCTCGACCGCCTCGGCCACCCAGTCGAGAAGCCCCGCGTCAATCGCCATTGGCCAGCGCCTCGATCGCATCGATCTCCATCCGCCAGCGCTCCCAGCCATCGACCGGCCCGGCACCGATCGACCGGTAAAAGCCCTTGCCCAGCTCGTTCCAGTCGAGCACCGCCCATTCGAGCCGCGCCCCGCCGCGTTCGACCACCAGCCCCGCCAGCCGCGACAGCAGCGCGCGGCCCAGTCCCGAACCCCGCGCCGCGGGATCGACGAACAGGTCCTCCAGCCAGATCCCCGGCTTGCCCTCGAAGGTCGAGAAGGTCTGGAAGAACAACGCAAAGCCGCTCGGCACGCCATCGATCTCGCCGATCAGCACCTCGGCCGCCGGTCGTTCGCCGAACAGGTGCCCGCGCAGCACCGCGTCGTCGAAGCGGACCTCATGTGCGAGCTTCTCGTAATCGGCGAGCTTGCGGATGAAGTCCGCGACCAGATCGAAATCTTGCGCGCCGGCTTGTCGAATTGAGATCATGGGAGTTGCGCCTCGCTGTCGGCCACCGGGGCATGGTCGCGCCGCTGCGCGGCGAGGATGCACCCGCCGACGATCAGTGCCGCCCCGGCGACGGTGAAAAGGGATACGCGCTCGCCGAACACCACCCAGCCCCAGAGCGTCGCCCAGAGGAAGCCGGTATATTCGGTCGGCGCGAGATAGCTGGCCTCGGCATGGCGATAGGCCCAGGAAAGCAGGAACAGCGAGGCCGTCGCCAGCATCGCGGCAAGGATCAAAGCGGGCACCTCGCTGAGCGGGGGCGCCACCAGCAGCCAGGGAGCGGCGAGCAGATAGACGGCGGTGACGATGATCGTCTGGAAGAAGGCGACCTCGCCCGCCCCGGCGACCAGCGACTGCTGGCGCATCAGGATGATGTTCCAGGCATAGAAGACTGCGGAGGCGAGGATTGCGATCGCGCCCCAGAATGCCTGCGGTCCCAGTTCCGCGCGCGCCTGTCCCCACAGGATCACCAGCACGCCCGCAAACGCCATGGCGGTGGCGATGGCCGTTGCTCGCGTGATACGCTCCTTCAGGATCAGCGCGGCGAGGAACAGCGCGATGATCGGCGCGATGAAGGACAGGGCGATCGCCTGCGCCATCGGTACGCGCCCCAGCCCCCAGAAGAACAGGAAGGCCATGATGGCGGAGACGATGCCGCGCACGAGATGGATCCGCAGCACCGCGCGCGGCGGCATTCGCGGCCGCGACAGCGCATAGGGAATGCCGCTCACCACCGTTCCCGCCAGCATGCGCCAGGTGAGGGCGTTATAAGCGCCAAGACCGATCACCAGCCCCTTCATCACCGCGTCCATCGACGAGAAGATGGCGATGCCGAGCGCGGCGACGGCAAAGGCGAGGAGGGGGGAAACCGGGCGACTCACGCATCCGCGCTTGGCGGTCGCGCGGCGCCCGGTCAATCGCGGCTCAGCGCCGCTCCGCTTTTTCCTTCGCCAGCCGCTTGTCGAGCCGTTCGGTGTAGGTGGCCGCCAGCGTCCTGCATGCCTTTGCGTCGATCATCGGATTGGGCGTGCGTGCGCGTTCCAGCGCGGCGAGCTGTTCGAGCGTGTCGTTGGTCCCGGGATGGGAGGGGATGGCGATGTCGCAGCGCAGTCCGGCCAGTGCCGCAGCGCCGCGGCGGAGCAGCGCAACCCGCTCGGGGTGATCGGCGAAGCGATAGTGGTCGTCGCTGACCGGGTTGATGCTGGCGGAGAAGACGAAGGTTGCGCAGGACTTGCCCTCGCACGATTGCCACTGCCAGCTGGTGCTTCCCCGCGTGTGTCCCGGCGTCGCCCGCGCGACGATGGTCGTCCCGCCGATCCGCAGCGCCTCGCCATCGCGCACGCCGCGAATTCTCGAGACGCCGGGCATCGGCGCGTGGATGCTCGCTTGCGGATCGTCCTTGCCGACATTGCCGCGCTGGAGTTCCGCCACCGCCGCCTGTCCGGCGATCACCGTCGCGCCGCTGTCGCGCGCCAGTGCCGCTGCGCCACCGGCATGGTCCCAATGCGGCTCGGTGATCAGGATGTACTTGATCTGCTTCGGGTCGAAGCCGAGCGTGCGGATGTTCGCCTGGATGGCGCGCACCGCCTGCGGCACGCCGGCGTCGATCAGCACCAGCCCGGCATCGGTGCGGATCAGCACCACGCCCAGCCCTTCGAACCCGACATAATAGCTTTCCCCATGCATCCGCACCGGCGTCTGCGGCGTCAGCCATTGTCTGGCATACTCCTCCGCGATCGGGCGCAGCAGCGGGTCGTCGCGGTCCGCATCCTGCGCGGCCGCCGGGCCGGTCAGGGTCATCAGGGCCGCAATCAAGACGCCAGTTCTGCTCATCGCCATTCGCTCCGCTTCGGTATGTGAGGTCAGAGTGGCGAAGCTGCATACAGAGCACAAAGCATCAATTCTCGACTTAGCCATGAGCGCAGTTCATGGATGGCGCATGGATCGCCCTCAGCTTCCGCTCAACGCCCTGCGTGCCTTCGAGGCGGCGGCGCGGCATCTCAACTTCACCCGTGCCGGGCTCGAACTCTGCGTCAGCCAGGGGGCGGTGAGCCATCAGGTCGCGTCGCTTGAGCGGCGGCTGGGCGTGCCGCTGTTCCGCCGCCTCCCGCGCGGGCTGGCCCTCACCGACGAGGGGCTGGCGTTGGTGCCGGTGCTGGGCGAGGCGTTCGACCGGATCGGCGCGACGCTCGACCGCTATGAAGGCGGGCGGATGCGCGAGGTGCTGACGGTCGGCGTGGTCGGCACCTTTGCCACCGGCTGGCTGCTGCCCCGGCTCGCGGCGTTCGAGCATGCGCATCCCGAGATCGACCTCAGGTTGATGACCAACAACAACCGGGTCGATCTGGCGGGGGAGGGGCTGGACTGCGCGATCCGCTTCGGTGACGGCGCGTGGCATGGGACGCAGGCCATCCCCTTGCTCGCCGCCCCGCTGTCGCCGCTCTGCACGCCTGCCATTGCCGCGCGCCTGTCCGCGCCCGCCGATCTGGCGCGTGAAACGCTTCTGCGTTCCTACCGGCCCGACGAATGGCCGCGCTGGTTCGAAGCGGCCGGTGCGCCGTCACCGCGTCTGACCGGCCCGATGTTCGACAGTTCGGCGCTGATGGCTGCGGCTGCATTGGCCGGCCATGGCATCGCGCTTGCCCCGCCCGCGATGTTCGAGGGCGATCTCGCCGCCGAGCGACTCGTCCGGCCCTTCGCGATCGGGATCGAACTCGGCCGTTACTGGCTGACGCGCCTCAACTCGCGGCGGGAAAGCGCCGCGATGCAGGCGTTCGCGGCGTGGCTCGATGCCGAGGCCGCGACCTGACGGCCGTTCAGGCCGCCGCTTCGGCCTTGGCTGCGTCCGCCGCCTCGATCTCGGCCGCCTTGGCCTCGACCAGCTTGACGATATGGTCGAGCATGTCGGCGTCCTCGACCGTGTGGTCGGTGATGCCCGAGAGATAGACCATGTGCTTGCCGTTGCCGCCGCCGGTCAGGCCGATATCGGTCTCGCGCGCTTCGCCCGGCCCGTTGACCACGCAGCCGAGGACGGAGAGCGACAGCGGCGTGCGGATGTGCTGCAGGCGCTCCTCCAGTGTCTGGACGGTACGGATCACGTCGAAGCCCTGCCGCGCGCAACTGGGGCAACTGACGACGCGCACGCCCCGGTTGCGGATGCCGAGCGCCTTCAGGATCTCGAAGCCGACGCGGACTTCCTCTTCCGGCTCGGCGGAGAGCGATACGCGGATCGTGTCGCCGATGCCGAACCAGAGCAGCGAACCGATGCCGATCGCGCTCTTCACCGTTCCGCCGACAAAGCCGCCCGCCTCGGTGATACCCAGGTGCAGCGGGCAGTCGACCGCCTCCGCGAGTTGCTGATACGCGGCGGTGGCGAGGAATACGTCGCTCGCCTTCACCGCAACTTTGAACTCATGAAAGTCGCGGTCCTGCAGCAGCTTGATATGGTCGAGCGCGCTTTCGACCAGCGCCTCGGGACACGGCTCCCCATATTTTTCGAGCAGGTCCTTTTCGAGGCTGCCGGCATTGACGCCGATGCGGATCGCGCAGCCATTGGCCTTGGCGGCGTTGACGACCTCATTGACCCGGTCGGCGCTGCCGATGTTGCCGGGGTTGATGCGCAGGCAGGCGGCGCCGGCATCGGCGGCTTCGAGCGCGCGCTTGTAGTGGAAATGGATGTCGGCGACGATCGGCACCTTGGCGGCGCGGACGATCTGCTTCAATGCCGCGGTGCTCGCGACGTCGGGGCAAGAGACGCGGATGATGTCGACGCCCGCATCCTCGCAGCGGCGGATCTGGTCGATCGTCGCCTTGGCGTCTTCGGTGGGCGTGTTGGTCATCGTCTGGACGGTGACGGGCGCGTCGCCGCCGACGGGCACGTTGCCGACCATGATCTGGCGGCTTTGACGGCGCATGATATCGCGCCAGGGACGCACGGACATTGAGGTTCCTCTGGGGTTCGCCTGCCCTATAGCCGATCGGTCGCGGGCGAGAAAGCCACGCGTCCGCTAACCAATTGGTCAGGCGGCGGGGCTATAGCCGGCCGGTGACCGAAACGACCGACCCGTTGCCGCGTACCGATCGCCACTACGGCCTGGACTGGCTGCGCATCGCGGCGTTCGCGCTGCTGATCGTCTATCACATCGGCATGGTGTTCGCGCCCTGGGGCTGGGTGATCAAGACGAGCTACACCGTTCCGGCGTTGATCGCGCCGATGTCGCTGCTCACGCCGTGGCGGCTGGCCCTGCTGTTCGCCGTGTCGGGCTATGCGTCGCGGCATCTGCTGGCCAAGTCGGGCAGTGCGGGAAGGTTCCTGCGCTCGCGCAACGTGCGGCTGCTGATCCCGCTGGCGTTCGGAATGGTGGCGCTCGTCCCGGTCGAGATGTGGGTGCGGGTGATGGACAGGGGCTATCCGCACGGCCTGATCCAGTTCTGGACGCATGACTATTGGCGCTCGGGCGAGTTCTGGGGGCGCGAGTTCCCGAGCTGGGAACATCTGTGGTTCGTCGCCTATCTGTGGACCTATACCGCGATCCTCGTCGCGGGACTCGCGTGGTGCCATGCTCCGATCGAACGGGTGACGGCCTGGCTGGTGAGGTGGCTGACGGAGGGCTGGCGGATCCTTTGGGCGCCGGTCGTGCTACTCGCCTTTGCCAAGGTGGCGCTGACCTTCCTGGTCGAGGAGGAGCATGGACTGTTTCGCGACTGGGCCGGACACGCGCTCTATCTGCCTATGTTCCTGTTCGGCTTCGTTCTAGCCGGTTCGCCGAAGCTCTGGGTGTCGCTCCAGCGGTGGTGGAGGACGGCACTTGCGATCGCGGCGGTATCGGGCGCGATTGTCGTCGCGGTCGAGCTGACCTTCCCGGGCGAGGCGATTCCGCCGCATTGGGTGATGGCGGCCGAGCGTGGAGCCGTCGCGGCCATGGCCTGGACGATGACCGTCGTGCTGTTCGTGCTCGCCGACCGCTACTGGAACCGCGATCATCGCTGGCGCAAGACCTTCGCAGAGGCGGTGTTCCCCTTCTACCTTGCTCATCAGCCGGTGATCGTGCTGATCACCTGGTACACGCTGCCCTATGAATTCCCGGCGCCGATCGAGTTCGCGGTGCTGATCACTGGCACCGCGGCGATCTGCGCGGCCTTCTACCTGATCGGGCGCGAGATCGGCTGGCTGCGCCCATTGATCGGCCTGACGCCGCGCTCAGATCGCGCCGCGATAACGCCGGCTGCCGCGGAGCGTGGTGCCGTCCTCTAGCGTGACGGTAAAATCGCCGCTGCGTTCGGTTTCGACGCTGCGGATCGCACCCCGCCGCACGATGCGGCTACGATGGATCTGGACGAAGCTTGTGCCCAGCCGCTCTGCCAATGCCGCGAGTGTGGAACGTTGCAGCACCGTGCGATCGCGCCAGCCGATCTCGACATAATTGCCCGCCGAGGCCGCCCATCCGATTTCGGCGAGCGGAATGTGAAGCACGGTCCGGCCGTCGGCGATCTCGATCAGGCCGGAACCCTGAATCGGCGGCGGCATCGCTTCCCCGCGCCGCAACGCCCATTGCACCGCTGCCGCGAACAGTGCGAGCGTGACGTAGGTGACCATGTCCTTCCTGTATTCGTACAGCAGCGCCACGCCCCAATCCTGGGTGAACCGGTAGCTTTCCCCAACCACCGCATAGACGAGATGCCGTAGCGCGATCATGCCGAGGATATGCGCGAGCGAGACGGGGATGGTCAGTAGCGCATGCAGAGCGAGGGCGGGCGGCCAGCCCATGGTGCGCGGCTGGATCCGCGCCACCGCCTGCCACACCACCGGCACCAGCAGCAGCCACACCAGTGTCGAGCTGCCCTGCCAGACGGCGACGTGCCAGGCGGGCTCGTCCGAACCGCTGCGGCGCAGATCCGTGACCATCGTCGAATAGTTGGAGACGAGTTGCAGCACGACCAGCAGCGCGAACAGCCCAGCGATCGCGACGATCAGCCGGCGGCGACCCGCCGTGTCGCCGTGCGGCCCGCTTTCCCCGCCGCTCATCCCTGGTCCGATCCCGCTCATCCCATCCGCACCGCCTGCGATCCCATCCCGATACCGGCCCTGCGGCGGCGCGGCTAGCGCCGCGGTGAAACATGTGTAGGGGGAAGAAGGTGATGGAACGGCACTATGGCATGGACTGGCTGAGGATCGGGGCGTTCGCGCTGCTGATCCTCTATCATGTCGGCATGGTCTTTGTGCCCTGGGGCTATCATGTGAAGACCGCAGTGCCCGAAGAATGGGTGACGGTGCCGATGCTGCTCACCAGTCCCTGGCGGCTGACGCTGCTGTTCCTGGTTTCGGGCTATGCCAGCCGCGCGCTGTGGATGAAGTCGCGCAAGCCTGGCCGCTTCGCCGCCAACCGGACCTGGCGGCTGATCGTCCCGCTGCTGTTCGGCGTCGTGGTGATCGTGCCGCCGCAGACTTGGGTCGAGCTCACCACCCAGCATGGCTATTGGTTCAACTATTGGGTCTTCTGGGCGCATCATTACTGGTATTTCGGCAAGATCGCCGGGATCGTCGTGCCCACCTGGAACCATCTTTGGTTCGTCGGCTATCTGTGGCTCTACACGCTTGCGCTGGCCCTGATCGTGCTGCTGCCCGGCGGGAGCTGGTTCCAGCGCGCCTTCGACAGGCTGTTCGCGGGAACCCGCGTCCTGTGGCTGCCCGCCGCCTATCTGCTGATCACGCAGGTGGTGGTGTTCCAACGCTGGAGCGACAGCCATGACGTGATCAACGACGGCATCGCGCACCTCGCCTATTTCCCCGCCTTCCTGTTCGGCTTCGCGCTGGCAGGATCGGAGCCGGTGATGGCGTGGATCGCGCGGCTGTGGAAACCGGCCGCGGCGATCGGTCTGGCCGGCTATGTCGTGTCGGTGGCGATCGACATCGCCTATGTCGCCGATCCGCCCTGGGTGGTGGGGCGGGTGATGCTCGCGGCGCGCTATATCCAGTGCTGGATGACGATTGCGGCGCTGATCGGATTTGCGGAAAAGTACCTCAATCGCGACCACAAGCTGCGGCCGATGCTGACCGAGGCGGTGTTCCCCTTCTACATGATCCACCAGACGGTCATCGTCGTTGCGATGTACTGGCTGCTCAAGCTGGATCTGCCGGGCTTTGCCGAGTTCGCGATCCTGGTGCCGGCGACCGCGCTGGGTTGCTGGATCTTCTATCGTATCGGCCGCGAGATCCCGCTGCTGCGTCCGCTGATCGGCCTCAGGATGGAACGGCGCGACCGGCCGCGCCCGACGCAAGCCCCGGAAACCGCATGACTCGCCTGTCCCTAATCGCCCAAGGGCTCTGCTGAATGAGGCGGCGGCGCGATCGCTCGCGCCGCCGGTCAGGTTTCAGGCCGCTGGATAGGTCAGGCCGTAATAGCCATAGACCTGCTCTCCATAGGCGCGGTCATAGGCCGGCTCGGTATCGTCGCCGTAGCGCGGCGCGTCTTCGAGCGCTTCCTTGTCGATATCGACGACATAGCCGCCTTCATCGACGTCGTAGCTGAGCTTCTCCCACGGCAGCGGATAATAGTCGGCGCCGAGCCCGAACAGGCCGCCGAACTGGAGCACGGCATATTCGACCTGGCCAGAATCCTTGTTGACCATGAAGTTGTAGATGGTGCCGAGCTTCTCGCCCTGCGCGTCGAAGACTGAAGTTCCCTCCACCTTGTTGGAGGCGATCAGCCGATCAGTCTCGTCGGTGGCAATATCGCGATCAAGGTCCGTCATCTGGAGTCTCCTTCGAGTCTCCCCCCGCCATGGCGATTGTCGCATCCGCCCGGGTCAGGCGCATGACACTAGCGGGCCGCTGCGGACACTCCCGGTCCGGCAGCGATGCGGCTATGGCGATTCGCATGATTCGCTCGATCCTTGCCGCCGCCGCGCTTGCCGTATCGCTCATCGCCAGTCCGGCGATGGCCTATTGGGAATATGGGCACGAGACGATCGCCTCGATCGCCTACAAGAATGTGAAGCCGGAGACGCGGCGCGCGATCGACCGGATGCTGGCCAAACAGGGGCTGCTCGAGACGCCGACCTGCCCGGCAAAGACGATCGAGCAGGCGAGCGTCTGGGCGGATTGCATCAAGCCGCTCGGCACTCGCTTCAGCTACGCCTACAACTGGCACTATCAGAATGTGAACATCTGCAAGCCGTTCACGCTCAAGGGCAATTGCCCCGACGGCAATTGCGTGTCGGCGCAGATCGAGCGCGACGTGAAGCTGCTGCAGGATCCCAAGGTGCCGGTCCGCGAAAAGGTCATGGCGCTCGCCTTCCTCGTCCATTTCGTGGGCGACCTGCACCAGCCGCTGCACGCCGGGGACAAGGGCGATCTGGGCGGCAACCGGGCGCGGTCGGACTATGGCGTCTATGGGCCGGAGCGGCTCAACCTCCATACCATCTGGGACGGCTGGCTGGCCGAGCGGGCGATCTCGACCCCGCCGCCGCTGGTGGTCGCCTATCCTGCCGCCGAGCGGTCGGCGATCGGGGCGGGCTCAGTCGAGGACTGGAGCCGCGAGAATTGGGAGATCGCCAAGGAAGCCTATGCGGCGGCCTATGGCGGAGACCCGTGCCGGACCGATGTACCGCCGCGCGGCAAGATGGACGACGCCACGGTCGAGCGACTGGTACCGGTGATGCGCCGGCAGATCACCCGCGGCGGCCTGCGCCTCGCCCGGCTGCTCGACGAAGCGTTCGGTCCGCCGCCACCGGCCGAGGCCCTGCCTGCGCGCTGATCAGCGCTTCCTCTCCGGACCCCAGCGCCAGCGGAAGCCGCCGTCGGTCCTGGTCCAGATGAAGTAGAGATAGGCGGCGCTGACCGGCGCGATCGCGCTCAGCTTGAGCGCGCCGGTGGGCATCAGCCAGGCGAGCAGCGCCACCAGCGCGACATAGGCCAGCGTCGTCAACCAGCCCTGCCAGGTCACCGGTACCGCGCCGTAGCCATAAAGCTTCTGCGCGAACCAATAGCCTTTCCGCACCTTGAGCGCATCGAGATGGGCGCTCATGACAGCATCGCAGCGACAACGCCGGCGATCAGCAGGAGCATCGACAACCCGGTGAGGCGGGGCAGATGCTCCCGCCGGGCGAACAATGCGATCATCATTTCAACCTCCGTGTGTTGGACGGCGCGCTAGCTGCGCGCGTAATTTTCGAGGAAGCCGCAGCGCTGGCAGCGCCAGGTGCTGATCTCGATCGGTTTGCCCTCGCCGGACTTGACGCCCCACCAGCCCTTGCGCGGGGTGCCGCGTGACCAGCTGAGCAGGGTCGGCATGCTGCTGCGCTCGGTGAGGATGAAGCCCTCGGTCATCGAACTCTGGCATTTGGGGCATTGATTGGAGCGCATCTTAACTCTCCTCTTTGGGTGCCGGATCCTTTGCAGGCCGTCCGCGCTTGGCTCGTACCGGTTCTGCAAGCTTGACGCCGCGGCGGGCCAGGGCCTCGCGCAGCAGGCACTCCACCTGCGCGTTGACGCTGCGCAGGTCGGTTGCCGCACTCCGCTCGATCGCTGCATAGAGCGCAGGATCGACGCGGAGCGGGAACGCTTTCTTGGGTGGGGCGGACACCGGCCCTCTCCCGTTACTGATAGAGGGAGCCTGTGTTCACCACCGGCTGGGTGTCGCGTTCCGAGCAGAGCACGACCATCAGGTTGGAGACCATCGCCGCGCGGCGCTCATCGTCCAGTTCGACGACATTCTTGGCGCTGAGCTGCTCCAGCGCGGTCTCGACCATCGACACGGCGCCTTCGACCAGCTTCTGCCGCGCGGCGATCACCGCCTCGGCCTGCTGGCGGCGAAGCATCGACTGGGCGATCTCCTGCGCATAGGCGAGGTGGGTGAGGCGGCATTCGTCGATATGCACGCCGGCCATCTCGACCCGTTCCTGAAGCTCGATGCGCAGCTCGTCGCTGACATGCTCGGCATTGCCGCGCAGCGTCATCTCTTCATGGGTGAAATCGTCATAGGGATAGCGCGAGCCGATCGCGCGCACTGCGCTCTCGATCTGGATGTGGACGAACTCGCGATAATCGTCGACGTCGAACAGCGCCTGTGCGGTGTCGGCGACGCGCCACACCACGTTCGACGCGATCTCAATCGGGTTACCGCGCAGGTCGTTCACCTTGAGCCGTTCCGAAGTGATGTTGTGGATACGGACGGAGACCTTCTTCTTGATCAGCCAGGGCCATGCCCAGCGCAGGCCGGTATTGCGATCGGTGCCCTGATATTCGCCAAACAACAGAATCGCCGCGGCCTGATTGGGCTGGAGCAGGTAAAAGCCGCACGCGACGAAGCAGAGGACGACCGCGCCTGCGACGGTGACCAGCGGCGCCCAGAGCGCGTTGCCGATTTGCGGCGCGGAGAAGATGATCGCGGCCAGCGCGATCAGGATGACCAGCAGCATTGCATAGCCGCTGGCGGTGGATGCGGGGCGCTCAGCGCTACTGCGAAGCGCACGGGGGTTCGAATCGGACATGTTTGCCTCCCTAAATGATGATATCAGTTTTATATCGAATTCCGCAGGGCGCAAGCGGAATCGAGCAGAGGCTTGCACGCATCATCTTTACACTGTAAAGATTGCGAAATAGTCGGGCAGTTCCGGGGTTTCGGAAAGATGGGTGTTGGGGAGGGGGCAATGAACCGGCGAGGTTTCCTGGCTGGCGGCAGTGTAGCGCTGGTGGCAGCTGCCGCAGGAAATGCCAGGGCAGAGACTGCGTTCCTGACGGAGGTCCTGAAGCGCCGCGAGACCAGTTCGATGCGCGTCCTGCGCAGTGGCCGGGTTGCGTTCGACTATGGCGACCCGAGCGAGGTCAGTTACATCGCTTCGGTGCGCAAGAGCCTCGTCGCGATGCTCTATGGCCCGGCGGTCGCGCGTGGGACGATCCGACTCGACCGGACCTTGGCTCAGATCGGGATCGACGATCTGGGCGGGCTATTGACCGTCGAGCGCGGCGCAACGGTCCGCGATCTGCTGATGGCGCGATCCGGTGTCTATCATCCTGCGGCAAATGCCGGTGACGCGTCGGCACTTGCGCCCCCGCGCGGCTCAGTGCGGCCGGGCGAGCGCTTCCTTTACAACAACTGGGATTTCAACGCGCTCGGCGCGATCTATGAGGCTGAGACCGGGCGGAACCTCTACCGGGCCTTCGGCGAGGATATCGCTGCCCCGATCGGCCTGGAGGACTGGCGCGTGGACCTTCAGCAGATGCGGAACGACACCGGCAAATCGAAATACCCGGCGCATCATTTCGGGCTATCGACGCGCGACATGGCACGGCTCGGGCAACTCATGCTCGACCGCGGCAGGTGGCGCGGCCATCCGGTTCTGAGCGAGCGATGGGTGCGCGAGTCAACCGCGCTGCGCACCGGAGCCGCGCGGGTGGCACGCGAGTCGCCGTTCATGCCGCAGCTTGGCTATGGCTATCTGTGGTGGGTGTTCGATTCAGCGGCCGGAATTCAGCGCGATCTGCGTGGCGCCTATACGGCGAGCGGCGCCTATGGCCAGTTCATCACCGTGGTGCCGCGGCTGGATTTGGTGATCGCGCACAAGACCGTGGTACCGCCACCCCGCAATGTCAGCCCGCAAGCCTATCTTAGCGAAATCCTGCCGGCGGTGCTGCAGGTTGCGCGCGGCTAGAAAAAGGGGCGCGTGCCTTGCGGCTCGCGCCCCGGTCCCGCCCATGCAGGACGATCAGTTGATGACGACGGTCACCGCCCGGCGGTTCTGCGCCCAGCTCTGCTCGTCCGAACCGAGCGCGATCGGGCGTTCCTTGCCATAGCTGATCGTGGTGATGCGGGTGGCGGAGACGCCGCGCGCCGCCAGATAGTTCTTCGCGGCGTTGGCGCGGCGATCGCCGAGCGCAAGATTGTACTCGCGCGTGCCGCGCTCGTCGGCATGGCCTTCCAGCGTGATCCGCGTATTCGGGTACTGCGTCAGCCACTGCGCCTGGCTGTCGAGGATCGAGCGCGCCTGCGCGTCGATGTCATACTGGTCGAGGCCGAACAGGACCGTGTCGCTCGACACATTCTGCTTGAAGTGCGCGGCGGTGCCGGGCTGGACGCCGGCGCCCGTGTCGGGGCCGGGGGTGGTGGGGCCGGTATCGACCTCGCCCGGGCCTGGCGGCAGGGTTTCGGGACGCTTCTTCGAGCAACCCGCGACGGCGACGGCCATCGTGGCGATGATGAGGGCGGTTCTAAGCTTTGCCATTGGTCGTATCTCCCTTGGCATTTACAGATTTCGTGATCCCGAGGTCGTTCCGCACATGACCCGGCTCAGGGGCGTAACGGTCCCCAGGCCGGATCGGATCCATCGAGCGGGGTGGGGATGCGCCGCGCGTTGCTGCCGGTCAGGTCCACCGACCAGATATCCGCCTTGCCCGAACGGCCCTGCGCCCCCCGATAGAACATCAGCACGCGGCCATTGGGCGACCAGCTCGGCCCTTCATCGCCCCAGGCTTCGGTCAGCAATTTCTCGCCTCCGCCCGAAGGGCTCATCACCCCGATGCGGAAGCCGCCCCCCATGCGGGTGAAGGCGATCAGGTCGCCGCGCGGACTCCACACCGGGGTCGCATAGCGCCCGCCGCCGAAGCTGATCCGCTGCGGGTTCGATCCGTCGGCATTCATGACATAGAGCTGCTGCGTGCCCGAACGGTCGCTCTCGAACACGATCTTGCTGCCATCGGGCGAGTAGCTGCCGCCGGTGTCGATGCCCGGGCCGTTAGTCAGCCGCTGCGGCGATCCGCCGGTGGCGGAGACGCGATAGATATCGGCGTTGCCTGCAGTCGACATGGTGAAGAGGATCCAGCGGCCGTCGGGCGAGAAGCGCGGCGCAAAGGCCATGCTGACGTTGGTGACGAGCAGCCGCTGCGTGCCGTTTGCGAGATCGTAGACATAGAGCGCGGGCTTATCGCCCTGATAACTCATATAGGCGATGCGGCGGTCGTCCGGCGACAAACGAGGAGTCAGGACGATCGACTGGCCGTTGGTCAGGAAACGGTGATTGGCGCCGTCCTGATCCATGATCGCAAGCCGCTTGATGCGCTTGTTCTTGGGACCGGTCTCCGAGACATAGACGACGCGGCTGTCGAAATAGGGACCCTCGCCCGACAGGCGAGTGTAAATCGAATCGGCGCATTTGTGTGCGGCGCGGCGCCAGTCGGACGGGCCCACCTCGAACCCCGAGCGGGTGAGCTGCGTGCCCAGCGCGACATCGTAGAGATAGCAGCCGACCGTCAGCCGCCCGCCCGCGCCCGCCTGCACATAGCCCTGTACCAGCGCCTGCGCGCTGCCGTTGCGCCAATAGTTGAAATCGGGAGCGCGGACTTCGCCGACCGACGGCGCTCGAACGCCTTCGGGACCGATCGGCTTGAACAGGCCGGTGTTGCGCAGGTCCGCCGCGATCACATCCGCGATCTGGCGGCCAAGCGTTTCGGTGTTGCCCGCCGGGGTCTGTACCGCCTGCGCGGCCGGCATCGCCGGAATCATGATGGTGAGATCGGCCGAGGCAGTGTCGGTGACATCGACGCTGAGGCCTTCTTCTTCCTGCGCGGGGGCGGGTACGGCCGGCGGTGTCACCTGCTGCGCGGCGACGGGCGCTGCGACCAGGAGGGCGACGAGCGAAAATACGGGCTTCATCGGCTGAGGTTCCTGTCGAAGTTGGGGCGGAGGATCTTCCAGGCGTCGTAATATTCGGCCGGGAGGTTGAAGGGGGCGGCGAGGCGCGCGGCGTTGAGCGCGCGTTCCTTGTGCAGGTCGGCCTGCGCGCGGTTGCTGGCGTTGACGCCGGTCTGGTTGATCACCCGCGGCGGCGCGGCAAGAGTGCCGTCGCGATTGAGACGGATCTCGACCGTGGTGCGCAGCAGCTCGACGTCCGCGCCGGTCGGCGAGCGCCAGTGCGGGCGGAGCTGGCGGATGACTTCGGCGGCGAGGCTCGACTTGACCGCGGGGCCGATCTGGCTGGCCTGAGGTGTGGTCGCCTTACCCTTGCTCGGCTGATCGGTGAGACCGTTGACGATGCCGGTGAGGCGGCCGGTGGGACGGACCTCGCGCCGGGTCGGCTGGGGCGTGGCCTTGGGCGCCGGGGCGCTGGCCTTTTTGGGTTCGGCCTTCTTCGGAGGCTCCGGCTTCCTGGGCGCCGGGCGCGGTTCGGGTTTGGGCGGGGCCGGGTCGGGGCGGACCACCGGTTCGGGTTCGGGCTGAGCGACCGGGGGCGGAGTGACCGGTTCGGGCGGGGCGGGGACTTCGGCGAGCCGCTCGGCAGGCGCCTCGCGGTTGATCACCGGCGCCTCGCTCTTGAGGCCGGCCTCGTCGGTCAGCGAGATCTCGATCGGCGTGGGTTCGAGCTTGGCCGGATTGGGCGTCGCGAGGAAGCCGACCGTCAGCAGGCCGAACAGGACTAAATGGCCCAGCAGCGCCAGGCCAAGTCCGGTTCCCTCGCCGCGATCGAGCGCCACTGCCATCAGCCGCCGTCCACCGGAGTCGTCACCAGCGAAACCTTGTTGAGGCCGACGCGATTCAGCTCGCCCATCACGCGCATGACCTTGCCATATTCGAGACGCAGGTCGGCGCGCAGATACACTTGGGGCTTGTCCTCGCCGCGCTGAGTGGCGATCCCTTCCAGCAGCGCAGGCAATCCCTCCTCGGTCACTTCGCTGTTGTCGAGATAGAGCTTGCCCGACTGGTCGATCGAGATCTGGACGGGCTTTGCATCCTGATCGAGCGGCTTGGCTCGGCTTTCGGGGAGGTTCACCTGAACCCCCGCGGTGAGCAGAGGGGCGGTGACCATGAAGATGATCAGCAGCACCAGCATCACGTCGACCAGGGGCGTGACGTTGATGTCCGCCATCGGCGCGCGGCGCCCCTTGCCGCGGGCGGAAGGGAGGTTGGCGCCCATCAGAGCTTGCCCGGGGTCGGGCCGCTGTCGAGCTGGCGGCTGAGCGTCGCGTGGAAGCCATCGGCGAAGCGATTGAGATGCGCCTCGACCTTGTTGATGCCGTGGCTGAAGCGGTTGTAGGCGATCACCGCGGGGATGGCGGCAAACAGGCCGATCGCGGTGGCGAACAAGGCTTCGGCGATGCCCGGCGCGACCACGGCGAGCGAGGTGTTCTGCTCGCTGGCGATCGCGGTGAAGCTGCGCATGATGCCCCAGACGGTGCCGAACAGCCCGACGAACGGCGCGACCGAGCCAACCGTGGCGAGGATGTTCAGGCGATCGGAGAGCTTGTCGATCTCATGCGCGACCGCGGCGCCCATCGTCGTGGCGAGGCGCTCGCGCGTCCCCTCCTTGTCGAGCGCGCGCCCACCGGTCGAGCGCCGCCATTCGGTGACGCCCGCGGCAAAAACGCGCGCGACGGGATGGGCGGCATCGCCATTCATACGGTAGAAGACGTCGATATCGTCGCTCTTGCGATAATCGCGCTCGAACGCGTCGGTCGACTTGCGCGCGGCGGCGATACGGCCGCGCAGGCTGAAGATGATGCCCCAGGTCCAGATGCTGGCGAGCAGCAGCCCGACCATCACCGCCTTCACCACCCAGTCGGCCTGCAGGAACAGGCCCAGCGGCGACAGGGTCGCAGCGTCGGTATTCACAAACCAGTCCATGTGTCGCTCAATTCCCCATCATGACAAGCGGCACGAACGCGTCCACCCATTGGGCGGTTGCCGCCGCGGACGCCCGTTGGGCGCCACGAACGCGGCTTCGACCTCTGCCTGAACCAGCAATTCGTCGCGCCGCATGACTCGTTGCTGAATGTCGACTGACGCCGCGCGCACGCGGACCAGCCGGCTGACGACGGTCAACGCGTCATCGAGCCGGGCGGGTGCAGCAAATCGCAGTTGCATCCGCGTGACGGCATAGGCGCCTTCGCCCGCCTCATGCGCGGCGCGCTGGTCGATCCCGGCGAGGCGCAACATGTCCGATCGCGCCCGCTCCATGAAGCGCAGATAATTGGCGTGATAGACCACCCCCGACAGGTCCGTGTCCTCGAAATAGACACGAACCGGGAAACGATGCTCCAGACCGTCGAAGCGGCCGGCGATCACGGGGTCGTCGGCGGGCATTAAGCATTCCCTAGCGGCACGGAGTCGCGAGGGGAACCCGTTGGCGGGTCGTTACGCCTTCGACATGTCGATAACTTGCTTCCATTCGTCGGGCGTGACCTTGCCGACCGACAGGCGGGAGAATTTGACCAGTTCCATCTCGGCCAGCTTCGGCTCGGCCTTCACCTGCTTGAGTGTGACCGGATTGGCCAGCGGCTCGACCGGCTTCATCTCGACCGAGACCCAGTGCTTGCCCTCGCCGTCGGGCTTCGCTTCACGGCTCACTTCCATGATGCCGACGATCTGAAGCCCGATATTGCTGTGATAGAAGAAGGCCCGGTCGCCGACCTTCATCGCGCGCAGGTTTCCGGCAGCGGTGTAGTTGCGCACTCCGTCCCATTCGGTCTTGCCGTCCCGTACCAGATCCTCCCAGCTGAAAACGTCGGGTTCGGACTTCATCAGCCAGAGGTTCATTGCGAGGCTCCATTTTACTTCTGTGTCGGCGTGCACCGACCCGCGCGCCCACCCGGCCACCCATAGGAGACTGGCGTTGGGGAGCGGGCTGGTGCCGTCTCCAACCCAAAAACGCATAAACCGCAAGTGAACATATGATTCTGCGGTAGTTCAGATCGACTCGGGCAGATATGCATCCAAGGCGCCCGCATATGCGTTTCCGGCGTCGACAGGTGCAGCTTTGCACGAGGAGGAAGTCATGCAGACCATCACCAAGGCGGTGCTCGGACTGACGCTTGGCGCCACCGCGCTGACCGCGGCCGCGCCTGCGGAGGCGCAGCGCTATCATCGTCACCGCGATCGCGACAACACGGGTGTCGCCGTTGCTGCCGGTATTGCCGGCGTCGTGATCGGCGCGGCGATCGCGGGTTCGGGCCGGGATCGCTACCGCTATGACGATCGTTATTACGACAGCTACGACCGCCGCTATTACGATTACGACCGTGGCTATTACAGCTATGACAAGCCCTATTACCGCAACCGGGGCTATTACCCGCGCGACGGCTATTACTACCGCCACTACGAGCAGCGCGGCTGGCGTGGCTGTTCTGTGCGCCGGGTGTACGATCCGTATCTCGGCCGCCGGGTGAAGGTGCGTTACTGCCGCTGACCCAAGCGTAGCGAAAGCAACGGCGGCGCGGGTTTATTCCCGCGCCGCTTTTCGTTAGAGGCCCGTGCCATGAGCGATACCCCTCCCGACCGGCTCTCGGTCAACCCGAAGAGCCCGCATTTCAACGCCGAGCTGCTCCAGCGCGGCATCGGCATCCGCTTCAAGGGCAACGAGCGCCGCGACGTCGAGGAATACAGCATCTCCGAAGGCTGGATCCGCGTTCAACTGGGCAAGAAGACCGACCGCAAGGGTGATCCGCTGACGATCAAGCTCAACGGCCCGGTCGAAGCGTGGTTCGAGAGTGCCGCGGATGGCGCTGGCGAGGCTTCGGAAGAGATCTGACTTTAACCCGTCATCCCGGCCTTCTGCCGGGATCGACGGCTCCCCGCGTGATGCTTTGGGGCTCCTGCACCTCGCTTGCTTTCCGGTAGACTCCGGCACAGGGCCGGGGCGACGGCACGACGGGGAGGCTACGGGTTGAACGCCGCTCGGGCTGCGTCCTCCAGCCCTGTCATTGCCGCGCGCCAGGGGAAGGGGCCGTGGCTGATTCTGGCCACGCCGGCATCGGCCACCGCCTTCGCGTCGGGTGCGCCGGGGAAGGCCATGAAGTTCACCGGTAGCGGCGATTCCCAGCACACCCGCGCCAGCAGCTCCAGATTGGCGAGGCCGGGGACGAAGAAGCCGCTGGCGCCCGCTTTGGCATAGGCGTGCGCGCGGGCGATGGCGGCATCGACCTTCGCCTCGTCATGCGTGTCCGCCTTGGCCTGAAGGAAGATGTCGGTGCGCGCGTTGATGAAGAAGGCGGCGCCGGTCGCGGCCCGAATCGCGGCGATGCGCGCGGACTGGAAGGCGCAATCGTGCAGGCCTTCGCCGCCAACCACCTGATCCTCGAAATTGCAGCCTACCGCGCCGGTCGCGGCTAGGCGGGCGACATTCGTCGCCACTTCGTCCGGGGCGAGCGCATAGCCGCCCTCGAAGTCGATCGTCACCGGCACGTCGACCGACGCGACGATCCGCGCAGCGTTGTCGATCACCAGATCGAGCGGCGCCGCCTCTCCATCGCCGAAGCCGTTGGCTCCGGCGACCGACGCGCTGCCGGTGGCGAGCGCCTGCGCGCCCGCCGCGACGACGGCCTTCGCAGATCCGGCGTCCCAGATGTTGAACAGTATCAGCGGCGCGCGCGGTTCATGGAGCGCGGCGAAACGATCGAATTTCGCAGTCATCGATTCCTCCTAATTTCCGGCAGTTCTACTGTCGGAACGAAGGGGGAACAATCCTGTTTCTTGCCGACAAACGACCGTTCGGCGAAGCTTCGTCAGTGGACGAAGCGCGCCACCACGTCGCGATAGGAGCGGCTGACCTTAACCTGCGATCCCGAATCGAGGACCAGGAAACACTCGCCATTGGTGTGCGGCTTGACCTGTTTGACCTGATCGAGATTGACGATGGTCGAGCGGTGGACGCGCTGGAAGCGGCGCGGATCAAGGCGCTTTTCCAGATCCTTCATCGTCTCGCGCAGCACCAGCGTGTTGTCCGCTGTCTTGATGCACATATAGTCACCGGCGGCCTCGACCACTTCGATCGTATCGACATCGACGCGGAAGATCTGGCCGCGATCCTTGATGTTGATCAGCTTCTCGTAGCGGTTCGACGCCACCTCGGCGGTGTCGCCGGATGCGAGTTCCTCGGCGGCGTCGGGCGCGACTTCCGCGAGCACTTCCTTGAGCTTCTCGACCTCTTCGACACCGCGCTTCTCGGTCAGGCGCTGGCGCACTCGTTCGAGCGTGTCGGCGAGGCGTGCCTCGTCGACCGGCTTCATGAGGTAATCCATCGCATTCGCCTCGAACGCACGGATCGCGTGATCCGAATATGCGGTGACGAACACGAACAGCGGCGGTTCGACCTCCATCAGGCCTTGGACGACCGAGAAGCCGTCGAAGCCGGGCATCTGGATATCAAGGAAGACCAGATCGGGCTTGTGGGTCTTGATCGCGCGAATCGCCTCGCGGCCGTTCTGGCATTTGTCGATGATCTCGACATCTTCATGCGCCTGGAGCCGCAGCTCGAGGCCTTGGATCGCCAGGGGTTCGTCATCGACCAGGATGGTGCGGATCGTCATGATTCCTCATACTCTCAACCAGCGCAGCGCCGATGCCCCCGGCGCATTGCTATACTATCCCCTGCCTTTTGTCGTTCAAACGAGCTCGTTACGGCACGGTTCCGGTCAGGCTGCCTCTCTGGCTTGCTCCTCGACCTGGAACGGAATCTCGATATCGACGCGGAACCCCGTGCCGGGGACCGACCGCGCGTCAAACCGGTGATCCGGCCCGAAGGCCTGTGCCAGACGTTCCCTTATATTGGTAAGCCCGACCCCGGTTGAAAGGCTTGGCCGGTTCTTGCCCTCGATCAATCCCGGCCCGGTGTCCGACACGGTGATCTGCACCCGTTCGCCGATGAGCCGAGCGGCGACGGCGATTTCGGCTCCCTCTTCCTGCGGAGTCACGGCATATTTGATCGCATTCTCGACCAGCGGCTGGAGCAGCAGCGAGGGCAAGCGCGCCTTCACCGCACGCGGATCGATGTCGAACGTCGGCTTCAAGCGTTCGTCGAAGCGCATCTTCTCGATCTCGAGATAGAGTTTGAGCGTCTCCACCTCCTGCGCCAGCGTGACGTGCGCAGTCGGTTCGTTGGCGAGCGTGTAGCGCAGGAAGTTGGACAGGCGTGCCAGCATCGCATTGGCCCGATCCGTCTGCTTGAGCAGCACCAAGGTCGAGATCGAGTTCAGCGTGTTGAACAGGAAATGCGGATTGAGCTGGTAGCGCAGCATCGCGAGTTGTGCCGAGCTCGCCTGATTCTCCAACACCACCATCCGGTCGATCTGGTCCTCGACGATCAGATAGAAGTTGATCCCGAAATAGAGTGCCGACCAGCCGGCCAGTACGGTGAAGTTCAAGAACAGGCTGCCCAGCACCAGCGGGATCTCGATCCCCGGATCGCCGCGCATCACCGACACGGTGAAGGCGGTGAGAACTGCATAGACCAACGTTGCGCCGGCGAGCGTGGCGACCGTGGCAAGGATGCCGGTGATGCGGGGCAGGCGGCGAAAATAGCCGTAGAGCGCAGAAAGCAGCAGCGTCAGGCAATAGCCGACGATCGCTTCGATCGTGACGCGAATCAGATCCTCGAAGCTGAAGGTGCGGTTCGAGAAGTTCGAGACCGCGCGGAGCATCAGATAGCCGCCCCAGCCTGCCCCCTGCAGCATCCAGAAGGCACGGCTCTTCTGTTCGAAGAAGGGACGGGAGAGGACGTCGGGATTCTGCATGCGTTGTCGATTTCTCTAATCGGTAATCCGCGCCGCGCAAAGCGGGACACCTTAGGCTATCCCGGCGTTACGCAATCGAATCGAACGTGCTGCAACGAGGAGATGTTCCCATGACCACCCGTACCGCCACCGCCCGCTATTCCGGCTTCGGCAAGGATGGGAAGGGTGCGATCACCACCCAGTCGGGTGTGCTGACCGACCAATTCTATGGCTTCAACACGCGATTCGAGGACGAACCCGGCACCAATCCCGAGGAACTGATCGCCGCGGCTCACGCCGGCTGCTTCACCATGGCGCTGAGCTTCGGGCTCGCCCGTGCTGGTTATTCGGAAGGTACGCTGGAGACCAAGGCGGCGATCAAGCTGGAGCAGAAGGACGGCGGTTTCGCGATCACCCGTTCGGACCTGACCCTCACCGCGTCGATCCCCGGCATCGACCCCGCCGAGTTCGAGAAGCTGGCCAAGGACGCAGAGGCCAATTGCCCGGTGTCGAAAGTGCTCAACGCCGAGATCACGCTGACTCACACGCTGGTGTGAGGAGGCGCCCTCAAACCTAACCCATCATCCCGGCCTTGTGCGGGGTCCATCGGGGAGACAGGCGCGGTACTCGAGCCTCTTGCTCAGTCTTTGCCGCACCGCGGATCCCGGCGCCAGGCCGGGATGACGGAACAGGACGGAGGGGGAAGGGGCTGGAGCCGCCTCAGCGCTCGTTGAGATAGTAGCGGTCGGTCGCGGTCAGATCGTCGGCGAGTTCATAGACGATCGGCTGGCCGGTCGGGATTTCGAGGCCGGCGATCTCCGCGTCCGAAATGCCCGACAGATGCTTGACCAGCGCGCGCAGCGAATTGCCATGCGCGGCGATCAGCACGCGCTTGCCTGCCTTCAGCTCGGGGGCGATCCGTTCCTCCCAATAGGGCAGGACGCGCTCGATCGTGTCCTTGAGGCTTTCGGTCTGCGGGATCGGGATGCCCTTGTAGCGCAGGTCCTTGGCGAGATCCCAAGGCGATCCCTCATCGGGCAGGGGCGGCGGGATGTCGAAGCTACGGCGCCAGATCTTGACCTGATCGTCGCCGTGCAGCGCCGCGGTCTCCGCCTTGTCGAGCCCGGTGAGGCCGCCATAATGGCGCTCGTTCAATTTCCAGCTCTTCTCGGTCGGCAGCCACAGCCGGCCCATCGCCTCGAGCGCCAGATTCAGCGTCTTGATCGCGCGGCTCTGGAAGCTGGTGAAGGTCAGGTCGAAGTCGAGACCCTTGTCCTTCATCAGTTCGCCCGCCGCCCAGGCTTCCTTGACTCCCTGCTCGGTCAGATCGACGTCCCACCAGCCGGTGAAGCGGTTTTCCAGGTTCCAGGCGGACTGGCCGTGGCGGATCAGGACGAGCGTGGGCATGGGCGACTCCTTGCGGGAATTTGCCCGCGTCCTTAGCGGATGACGCGCAGAGGGCAACGGAAGGATGGCCATGGCGATCGAAAGGCAAAGCATCGTGTATGACGGGCCGGGGGGGCCGTTCGAGGGCGTGACGGCGTTCGATACCGATTGGGATGCGCCGCGGCCCGGCGTGATGATCGTCCCCAATGTGCTGGGCGAGAAGGAGCAGGATCGGGTGGTCGCGGAGCGGCTGGCGGCGCTCGGCTATGCCGGGTTCGTTGCCGACACCTATGGCCAAGGCCAGCGAACGACGCGCGAATCGCCCGATCCGGCGGTCTATATGAACCAGCTCAACGCCGACCGCAGGCTGCTGCGCGACCGGCTGCATGCCAGCGTTGCGGCGATGAAGGCGCTGCCGCTGGTGGATGCCGCGAAGACCGCAGCGATTGGATATTGTTTCGGGGGCAAGTCGGTGATCGACCTAGCGCGTTCGGGCGGGGGCGTGCTGGGCGTGGTGGCGTTTCACGGCATCTTCGATCCGCCGGACTATGATTACCCGAAGCCGATCGCCGCGAAGCTTTTGATCTGCCACGGCTGGGACGACCCCCTCGCGCCGCCCGCGGCAGTGAGCGCGCTGGCCGCCGAACTGACCGAGGCGGGCGCTGACTGGCAGCTGCACGGCTATGGCAATGCGGGGCATGCCTTCAGCGATGCGAGCGTGAGGCCGGGCGGCCGGCCGGGATTCGGCTATGATATGAACGCCGACCGGCGTAGCTGGCTGGCGATGCGGAATTTTCTGGGCGAGCTGTTCGGCTAGGCGGGCTTGGCCGGCAATATCCTGCGTAGCCACCGCCGCAGCAGGATCAGCGCGACGATCGTGGCGGCGAGGATCACCACCGCGATCACCACAGCTGCAACCGGGTTGGCGAGCGCCAGCACCAGCAGCCCGCCGGTGAGGACGTCCTCGCCGGTCGAGACCACCGCATTGCTCACCGGTTCGGGGCTGGTATTCACGACCGCCCGCGCGCTCGCCTTGGTGCCGTGAGTCAGCAGCGACGCGCTGCCGCCCAGCAACAGCGCCATCACTTGCCAGGCGGGGTCGGAGGGATCGACGATCGCGAGCGCTAGCAGCGCGCCGCCGACCGGGCGGACCAGAGTATGGACGGCATCCCACGCCGAATCGAGCCACATCACCTTGTCGGCGAAGAACTCGGCGACCGCGCCGACCCCGGCGATACCGATGATCCAGGGGTTGGCGAGGACGTCGAGCGCCTTCAATTGCTGGGGCAGCTCGACCCAGCCGGTATGCATCGCGAGACCGACGGCGAAGACGCAGAGGTAAAGCCGCCAGCCTGCGAGCAGGCTGATGCTGGCGGCCAGCCCGATGATCTCGACCGCGCCCATCGCGCGCCGGATCTCAGCTTGCGGGCTTGGGCGCGGGTTTCCGCGCAGCGGGCTTCCGGGTCGGGGCCTTCCGCGTCGCGCCAGCCTTCAACGGAGCAGCGGGTTTGGGTGCCGCTTTCGCGGAAGTCTTTGCTGCGGGTTTGGCGGCGGCAGTCTTCGGCTCGGCAGCGGTCTTTGCAGGCGCCTTGACCGGAGCGCTGCGAGTCGGCCCAGCCTTGAGCGGCGCGGCCGGCTTGGCGCGGGTCGAAGCACGGGGTTTCGCAGGCGCTCGAGCCGGGGCGGCGGCCGGAGCCGCGGGGGCTGGGGCGGGGCGTTCGGCGAGCTTGCTGGTGATCTTTTCCGCGGCGCGCGCGGCGACCACGGTGGCGAGCGTCGCGGCTGTCTTGCCCAGAGCCTCGGCGGTGGTGGTCTTGTCCTTTGCCTTGCCCCCGTCGCCGACCGCATCGTCGGCAGGCTTGCCCTGGTTGCGGACATTGGCGGCAAGCGCGACGAGGCCAGCCGCGACCAGATCGCCGACCATCGGGTTTTTGATCAGGTCGAGCAGCTTTGCGCCCTGCTTGCGCAGTTCCTTGGGCAGCTCGATCCCCGCGACGGACTTGGGCAGCTTGCCTGCCTTTGCCGACTTGCTCTTCTTTGCCTTGGCCATCCGCGGGTCTCCTGTCGTGTTACAGGAGCGTCACACTAACCGGCGGCGGCGTCAATCTTTCGCGTCAATCGTTGAAAACGCGCGCGAAAATCGTGTCGACCTGGCGGAAGTGGTAATCGAGGTCGAATTTCTCCTCGATCTCCTGCGCCGAAAGCGCCGCGGTGACTTCAGGATCGGCCTTGAGCAGTTCGAGCAGCGACAGCTCGCCGTCGCTTTCCCACACCTTCATCGCGTTGCGCTGGACCAGGCGATAGCTGTCCTCGCGCGACACGCCGGCCTGGGTCAGCGCGAGCAGCACGCGCTGCGAATGGACGAGGCCGCCCATCCGGTCGAGATTCTTCTGCATCCGCGCAGGATAGACCAGCAGCTTGTCGATCACTCCGGTGAGTCGCGCGAGCGCGAAGTCGAGCGTGATCGTCGCGTCCGGGCCGATGTAACGCTCGACCGAGGAGTGGCTGATATCGCGCTCGTGCCACAGCGCCACATTCTCCATCGCGGGAATGGTCGCACTGCGCACCATGCGGGCGAGGCCGGTGAGGTTTTCGGTCAGCACCGGGTTGCGCTTGTGCGGCATTGCCGACGAACCCTTCTGGCCCGGCGAGAAATATTCCTCGGCCTCCAGAACTTCGGTGCGCTGAAGGTGGCGGACCTCGACCGCGAGGCGCTCGATCGAGCTTGCGATCACGCCGAGCGTGGCGAAGAACATCGCATGTCGATCGCGCGGGATGACCTGAGTCGAGACCGGCTCGACCGCGAGGCCCAGCTTCTCCGCGACATGCGCTTCGACGCGCGGGTCGATATTGGCGAAGGTGCCGACCGCGCCGGAGATGGCACAGGTCGCGATGTCGGCGCGCGCGGCCTGCAGGCGCGCCTTGTTGCGCGCGAACTCGGCATAGGCTTCGGCCATCTTGAGGCCGAAGGTCACCGGCTCGGCATGGATGCCGTGGCTGCGGCCGATGGTCGGGGTCAGCTTGTGCTCATAGGCGCGGCGCTTGAGCACCTCGAGCAGCTGGTCGAGATCGTCGAGCAGGATGTCGGACGCGCGGACGAGCTGCACCGACAGGCAGGTGTCGAGCACGTCGGAGCTGGTCATGCCCTGATGCATGAAGCGCGCCTCGTCGCCGACATTCTCCGCCACCCAGGTCAGGAAGGCGATGACGTCATGCTTGGTGACGGCCTCGATCGCGTCGATCGCGGCGACGTCGATCTGCGGCTTGGTCGCCCACCAGTCCCACAGCGCCTTGGCTGCGCTCTTGGGCACCACGCCAAGGTCGGCCAGCGCCTCGGTCGCATGCGCCTCGATCTCGAACCAGATGCCGAAGCGGGTTTCGGGCGACCAGATCGCGGTCATAGCGGGGCGGGAATAGCGGGGGACCATGGTATGCCTTTCGTGCTGCGCGGGCGCCACTAGCAAAGCAGCCGCGCCGCGGCAAACCGGCCCGCTCTGCAAATAACCCCAACCATTTCATCCCGAATTCACCACGGGTGTGCGGTGAGTTGAGGCTATTCGTCGTCAAATCGATCTCGGAGAAAATAAACTATGGAACGTGACAAATATACAACGGGTTAAGTGCTCGCAGATCAACGACTCGATCCAGGCTTCTCAAGTGAGTAGTCGATGGAGTGAATTAGGAGATAATCCATGATTAAATCCATTCTTCTTGCAAGCGCGGTGATGATTTCGGTTCCGGCAATTGCGCAGGAGGTTCCTGCGCAGGAAGCGCCGCCGGCGCCGGCTGAACAGCCGGCTAAGCCCGCCGAGGCTCCGGTCGCGACCGAACAGCCCGCCGAGACCGCTCAGCAGCCGCAGGAGGCGACTCCCGCTGAACCAACGGCCCCCGCCGAACAGTCCGCGCGGACAGCCGAGCAGCAGCCTGCGCCCCAGGGCCAGCAGCCGGCGAACGCGACCCAGATTGCGGCAGTCGTTGATCAGGGTTTCCCAACCTATGACAAGGATGCTGACGGCAATTTGAAGGCGGAGGAATTCAACAGCTGGATGGTCGCGCTGCGATCGGCGAGCGAGCCTGCCTTCAAGGGCGAATCCGCGGCCGACAAACAGTGGCTGAGCGCTGCGCTCACCCAGGCCGACGCCGACAAGTCGGGTGCTGTGAACAAGGATGAGCTCAAGACCTTTCTGACGCCCGCCTCGGCTTCGTAAGCGCTAGCGCGTCAGGGCGGGAACCTCGCATCTCCCGCCCCGCGGCCGCCGGACTCGGGTCCGGCGGCCGTCTCGCTGTGCGTATGAATCGTGCCGTCACCCGGCCTTGTCGCCGGCTACATCAATCCCATCGACCTCAGGCTCGAATGCCCTTCGGTGCCGATGATGATGTGGTCATGGACGGCGATGCCGAGCCGCTTGCCGGCCTCGACCACGTTGCGCGTCAGCTCGATATCGGCGCGGCTGGGGGCTGGGTCGCCGCTCGGATGGTTGTGGACCAGGATAATCGCTGCCGATCCCAGGTCGATCGCTCGCCGGATCACTTCACGAACATAAACCGGTGCCTCGTCCACCGACCCTTCCTGCATCAGCTCGTCGCGGATCAGAATGTTACGACTGTTCATATGCAGCACGCGTACCCGCTCGATCGCGTGATGCGCCATGTCGGCGCGGAGGTAGTCGAGTAAAGCCTGCCAGTTGGCGAGCACCGGCCGCGCCGCGACCTCGCCGCGCAAGAGGCGCAACGCGGCCGTATGTGCGATCTTGAGCGCGGCGATGGAGGTTTCGCCCATGCCCGGCACCCGCGCAATCGCCTTGGCATCGGCGGTGAGCAGTCCGGCGATTCCGCCGAATTCGTGAATCAGCGTCTTGGCCAGCGGCTTGGTATCGCGACGGGGAATCGCCAGGGCGAGCAGATACTCGATCAGCTCGTGATCGAGCAGCCCGTCACCATCTGTCAGCAAGCGCTGGCGCAGGCGCGCGCGATGCCCGGTCCCGTCGGTGATTCCCTCGCTATCGGATGCGCCCATATAGAGAGCCTATCCGGCACGCGACCGGCAGGGAAGGGGCGGCTTCGGCCCGGCTTCATGTGACCGCGATATTGCACTGCGGTTGACTCGGGGCACCCCCCTTTCTAAAGCGCGCGTGCCTTGGCGGGCTCGCCGCTCGGTACATGCGTTAAGCCTAGTGTCACAGGCACTCAGGAGAGACGATATGACCGAAAACGAGCCCGGACTGGACCCCCTCAAGGAGGATGCGCGCGTCACTTCGCTCAACGAGCGGCTGGCACGGGCACAATCCGAAGAGGCGATCCGCAAGGGCGAGGGCGACGGGGAAAGCGGGCGTAACTATCGTCTGGGCAACCGGGTTCTTGCCGAGCTGATCGGCGGGCTGTTGGGAGGCGGGGTGATCGGGTGGACGCTCGATTATTTCCTCGGCACCTCTCCCTGGCTCCTGCTGGTGATGTTGACCCTTGGGGTCGTCAGCGCCTTCAGGAACATCATTCGGATTTCGAACCAGCGCTCGAAATGACTTTCGGGCGCTTCGGTTACATGGGAAGCGGACGTGGCTGAAGAAGCAGGCAAGATCGACCCGATGCACCAGTTCGAGGTGCAGTCGATCGCCGACATGTTCAATGTCGGTGGACATCAGATCGCCTTCACCAACAGCGCGCTGTGGCTGATCGCGGCAGCGGCGCTGTTGTGGGTCTTCATGCTCGGCGGGATGAAGCGTCAGGTCGTGCCGGGCCGCTGGCAGATGGCGGTTGAGGGCTTTACCGGCTTCATCGACAAGCTGCTTGAGGCGAATATCGGCAAGGAAGGGCGCAAGTTCCTTCCCTATGTTTTCTCGCTGTTCATGTTCATCTTGTTCGCCAACATCGTCGGCCTGCTTCCGCTGGGCCTGATTCCCGGCGTGCACCCCTTCACTGCGACCAGCCACTTCACCGTCACCGGCGTGCTGGCGATCCTGTCCTTCTCGATCGTGCTGATCGTCGGTTTCGGCAAGCATGGTCTGCGATTCTTCAAGCTGTTCGTGCCCCATGGCACCCCGATTCCGGTTCTGCTGCTGGTGGTGCCGATCGAGATGGTGTCGTTCATGGTGCGGCCGTTCAGCCTGGCGCTGCGACTCTTCGTCGCGATGACCGCGGGCCATATCCTGCTCAAGGTACTGGCCGGCTTCATCATCATGTCGGGCCCGACCGGCTGGGCGATCCCGGTGGGCGCGGCCAGCTTCGCGCTGATGATCGGCGTTTCGGCGCTCGAACTGCTGGTGGCGGGCGTGCAGGCCTATGTCTTCGCGCTGCTTACCTCGCTCTACATCAACGATGCCGTGCACCTGCACGAACATCATTGATCCGTTTTCCGTTGAACCACTGAACTTTTAGAACTGGAGTTAGAATCATGGACGCAGAAGCAGCAAAGCTCCTCGGTGCAGGTCTCGCGGCGGTTGGCGCCGGCCTCGCGGCGCTGGGCGTGGGCGCGGTGTTCGCCGCCTTCCTGCAGGGTGCGCTGCGCAACCCGGGTGCGGCCGCTGGCCAGCAGGGCAACATGTTCATCGGCTTCGCGGCCGCCGAGCTTCTCGGTCTGCTCGCGTTCGTCGTTGCAGTCCTGCTGATCTTCGTCGCCTAACACTCGTCTGAACTTCCACGCCGGGCGGGGAACCGTCCGGCGGCGGAAGGGGAATTCCGATGCCTCAGATATCCCAGCTCGCCGCAACCTATGCGTCGCAGATCTTCTGGCTTCTGCTGACCTTCGGCTTCGTCTTCTTCGTCATCGGCCTGGGCATGGTGCCCAAGGTGCAGGGGACGATCGACAGCCGTGACAAGTCGGTGGCCGATGATCTCGCTGCTGCCGAAGCCGCGCGCGCCCAGGCCGATGCGGCCGAGGAAACCTGGCGGCAGCAGGAGAACGCGGCGCGCGAGCAGGCGCAGACCCTGCTGGCGAAGGCGCGCGACAAGGCCGCTGCGGCGACCGCCAAGTCGCTTGCCGAAGCCGCCGAGAAACTGAACGCCAAGCTGGCCGAGGACGAGGCGCGCATCGCCGCCTCGACCGACGCGGCATTGGCGGAAATCGAATCGGTCGCGGCGGACGCGGCGCAGGACATCGTCGCGCGCCTGTCGGGCGTGAAGACGACTGCCGCCGAAGCCAGCAGCGCGGTGAAGACGGTGATCGCCAATGGCTAATGCACACACCTTGCCCCCGGCTTCGGCCGCGGTCGCGAACCGGCTGGAGAACGCCGACAAGCTTGAGGGCATGCCCCATGCCGGTACTGAGGCGAAGGGCGGTGCCGAACATCATGCCGAGCCGACCGCGCTTGGTCTCGACGCGACCATGTGGGTCGCGGCGGCGATGGCGATCCTCATTCTCGTCGCACTCTGGAAGGGCGTGCCGAAGCTGATCGGCGGGATGCTCGACAAGCAGATCGCGGCGATCCGCACCCGCCTCGCCGAAGCCGAACAGCTGCGTACCGAAGCCGAAGCGTTGCGCGACGAATATGCCCGCAAGCTCGCTGGCGTAGAAACGCAGGCGGCGGCGATGGTCGCTCATGCCGACGAAGAGGCGAAGGCGCTTGTCGCCAAGGCCAAGAGCGATGCGGACGAGCTGGTCAAGCGCCGCGCCAAGATGGCCGAGGACAAGATCGCCGCTGCCGAACGCGCCGCGATCGATCAGGTCCGCGCCCGTACCGCCGAAGCTGCTGCCAAGGCCGCGGCGGCGATCATCGCGCAGAAGCATGATGCGGGCGCCGACAAGCCGCTGGTCGACAGCACGATCGCGGGGCTTTCGCGGCTCAATTAGGCTTAGCGCGACGCTAACGGAACAAGAGGGCGCGGCATCTTGCTGCGCCCTTTTTTTCGCGTATTATCAAAAGCATGGGGGAAGTGCGCCGAGACCGTGGACTGATTGCGCTGATCATCGGCTTTGCGGTGATCGCGGTGGCGGTGTTTGGCACGCTGCTTCTCTTCAAGCAGCAACAGAGTGCCCAGCGGATGGTGGTCCACACGCTGCGGGTGCAGGAACAGCTCAGCACGATCCGTTCGCGGCTGCAGGATGCCGAAACGGGGCAGCGCGGCTATCTGGTCACGCGCGATCCCGTCTACCTTCAGCCCTATTTCGATGGCCGTCGCCAGCTCGCCGGTGACCTTGCCGCGCTCAGGCCGATGCTGGCCGACAATCCGATTCAGCTTGCCGCCGCGAGACAATTGGAACAGTGCGCGGTCGCACGCGTCGAACGGCTCTCCGTGGGGTTGACCCAGGCTCGTGCGGGGCGTTTCGACCACGCCGCTGAGGTTGTGCGCGTGGGAGTCGGCAAGACGCTGATGGATCGGTGCCGTGCGATCATCGGCGCGATGAAGGCGGAGGAAAGCCGGCTGCTCACTGCACGCTCGGAAGCGCTGGCGAGTTGGTCGAGCTGGCTTACGCTTTGGCTGATCGGCGGCGCGTTGATGGTCTTCGCTCTCGCCGTCTATGCGACCCGCGACGCCCGCCGTCGTGCTCGTGCCGCGATCAAGATGGGACAGGCGCTGCTCGAGGCGAATCGCAAGATCACCGACGAAGCGGAGAGCCGCGCTGCGGTCGAGGCGCAGCTGCGGCAGATGCAGAAGATGGAATCGATCGGTCAGCTGACCGGCGGGGTCGCGCACGACTTCAACAACATGCTCGCGATCGTCATCGGCAGCCTCGACATGGCGAAGCGGAGGTTCGAAAGCGATCCGAAGAAGGCGCTGGAGGGTATCGGTAACGCGATGGAGGGCGCCGAGCGTGCCGCACAGCTCACCGCGCGGTTGCTCGCCTTCTCGCGCCAGCAACCGCTTGCGCCCAAGGCGCTCGATGCCAACAAGCTGGTTGGCGGAATGTCCGAACTGCTGCGTCGGACGATCAGCGAGAATATTCGCATCGAGACCGTGCTGGCAGGCGGGCTGTGGCCGGCCTTCATCGACGGGGCACAGCTCGAGAATGCGGTGCTCAACCTGTGCGTCAATGCGCGCGATGCGATGCCCGGCGGCGGACGGCTGACGATCGAGACCGCGAACACGCATCTCGACGATGCCTATGCCGCCGCCCATGCAGAGGTGCTGTCGGGGCAATATGTCATGGTGTCGGTTACCGACACCGGCACCGGCATGCCGCCCGAGGTGATCGAGCGCGCGTTTGATCCCTTCTACACAACCAAGGGCGTCGGAAAAGGAACCGGGCTCGGACTCAGCCAAGTCTTCGGCTTCGTGAAGCAGTCGGGCGGGCATGTGAAGATCTATTCGGAGCCCGGTGTCGGCACGACGGTGAAGCTCTACCTCCCGCGCCATTTCGGCGAAGCCGAAACGCCCGGCGTGCCGCTGTCGCCTGACGCGCTGCCACGTGCGAAGGACGACGAAATCATCCTGGTGGTCGAGGACGAGGAAGGCGTGCGGCACATGTCGGTCGATGCGTTGCGCGAGCTCGGCTATGTCGTGGTTCAGGCGTCCGACGCCAATCAGGCGCTGACCGTGCTCGAGATCCAGCCGCGGATCGACCTGCTGTTTACCGATATCGTCATGCCCGACATGAATGGCCGCGTCCTTTCCGATCGGGCGCGGGAAGCCCGGCCGGGGCTCAAGGTGCTCTACACCACCGGCTACACCCGCAACGCCATCGTCCATAACGGGATGCTGGACCATGACGTCGCCTTCCTGGCGAAGCCCTTCACAGTGCAGCAACTGGCGCTCAAGGTCCGCGAAGTCCTCGACGCCTGACACCTGCCGTTGATCTGAGGTTCAGCCTTGCGGCGGGTTAAATTTCGCATGCCGTAATTCTGTCCTACTTCGGCCCGGCTCCGAAACGACCACCGCTCCTGGCCGATATGCAGCGGCCGAGTCCGCTCGAGGAGCAATCGCGTACCCCTAGCCGGTCCCCTTGCCGGCACCCCAACCATGAGGAGCAACATCATGCGATATTTCGCCAAAGCCTTGATTCTGCCCGCCGTTCTGATCGCGGTCCCCGCCGCGGCACAAGATGCCGAACCCTTCACCGGCCCCAGCATCGTCGCCCTTGGCGGCGTCGATCACTCGAACGGGGGCAGCAACGATCCGACGGGCTTCGTCTATGGCGGCGCGGTCACCTACGATTTGGGATCGGGCAGCCTGCGCTACGGTGTCGAGGCGGAGGTGACCGGAACGACCACCGGCAACTGCTACACCAGCACCTCGGGCGCGACCAGCGTGCGGAACTGCTACGACATGGGCCGCGATCTCTATGCCGGGGCCCGTATCGGCGCGGTCGTGGCGCCGAACCTGATGGTCTACGGCAAGGCCGGCTACACCAACGCGCGCACCAGCAGCAGCTCCGACAATCTCGGAACCCCGGCAAAGCCGGACATGGCCTATGCCGGAAACAGCGACGGCTATCGCGTCGGCGCCGGTGTCGAGCTCGATATCGGGAAGTTCCTAGTCCGCACCGAATATCGCTATTCGGACTATAGCGGCTTTGCCGGCCACCGCCATCAGGGCACGGTCGGCCTCGGCGTCCGCTTCTGATCGTTTCGCCCGCGCGGGGTGCTGCCGCGCGGGCGAAACTTTTTTCGGATCGCGTGTCGATTACGGCGATCGTCGTTCGTCGTCCCTATGAAGGCGCACAGAAGTTGCGCGCCGAACCGGGAGACGAAGACATGTTCGCAACGATCCGCTCGCACCTGCTGCTCGCCGCCGCCGCATTGGCCACGCCGCTCGCTGCTCACGCCCAGACGACGCCCGCCGTGGCCGCCCAACCCACACCGGTCCGCTCCGGCACCGTCGAAGTCGCGGGCATCGCCTATTATTATGAGATCCGCGGGCAGGGCGAGCCGCTGCTGCTGCTCCATGGCGGACTCGGCTCGATCGACATGTTCGCGCCGATCCTGCCCGCGCTCGCCGAGGGGCGCCAGGTGATCGCGGTCGATCTCCAGGGTCATGGCCGCACTCCGCTCGGCACCCGCCCGATTGCGATCGAGCCGATGGGCAGCGACATGAGCATCCTGCTCGACAAGCTCGGCTACAAGCAGGTCGATGTGATGGGCTATTCGATGGGCGCCGGGGTCGCGTTCCAGCTTGCTGCCCGGCACCCGGACCGCGTGCGCCGCCTGGCGCTGGTGTCGATGACACTGTCAACCGCCGGCATCCAGCCCGAGATGGTGCCGATCCAGCGCCAGCTGACCGCGGCGATGGCTCCGATGATGAAGGAGACACCGATGTACACGGGCTATGTCGCGCGCGCGCCCAAGCCCGAGGATTTTCCGCGCCTGCTCGATCAGATGGGTGACCTGATGCGCCGCGACTTCGACTGGTCGGCTCAGGTGAAGGCGCTGACCATGCCGGTGATGCTGGTAGTAGGCGACGCCGATATGTGGCGGCCCGAGGGGAGCGTCGAGTTTTTCAAGCTGCTCGGCGGCGGTCAGCGCGACGGCGGGTGGCAGCGCGAACATGTGACGAAGCACCGCCTCGCGATCCTGCCCGGCCGCACCCATTACGACATCTTTCTCGCGCCCGAACTGGTGCGGACCGTCCGCCCGTTCCTCGACGGCAAGGAAGGCCGCGTCGACTGGCAGTGAGGCCCGCAAGGCGCTGTTCCCGAGCGGGAGCAGCGCCGGAGGCCGGATCAGCTGCGCGGCCGCACGAACTTGAACACGAACTGGTCGGTCTTGCCGCGGATCGACGGGTCGAAGACCCCCGCCGTGTGCGGATCGGCCGGGTTGCGCAGCAGATCGAGCTTGCCGGCGAAGCGGAAGCCGGCCTTTTCCAGCTCGCGCCGCGCGACCGCCGGGTCGATGCGGTGGAGCGCGGTCGGCGCCTTGTTCTCCGGATCGGCATTGGCGACGTGATCGACCACCAGCAGCACCCCGCCGGGCCTCAGCGAATTGTAGAGCTTGCGCGTCACCGCCTCGCCCGTGCCCTTGGGGAAGGGGGCGAGGAACAGGTCGTGATAGTTCTGCACGGTCACGATCGCATCGAGCTTTTCGGGAAAGCTCATCGCGGCGAGGCTCTCGCTGAGCGCGACGGTGTTGGAAAGGCCCGCAACTGCGGCCTTCTGCTCGTCGGCATAGGCGGCGCGGAACTTGATGAACTCGTCGGGCTGATAGGCGTAGAGTTTTCCCTTCGCCCCGACCAGCGGCGACAGGATGCGCGTCCAATAGCCGCCGCCCATGATGAAGTCGGCGACCTTGTCCCCTGGCTTGATCCCGGCAAAGGCGATCAGTTCACCGGGCTTGCGCGCGGCGTCGCGGGCGCGGTGGTCGGCGGGGCGCGACGTGTCGGCAAGCGCGGCGGTGATCGCGGGCGTCGCCTTCTGCGCGGCGAGCGGCGCGGCGGCGGCGAGCAGGATGGCGGCGGCGACGGCAAGTTTCATGGCATCCTCCCTGTGATGGGGAGAAGGCTATGAAGCCGCCCGGCGGCCCGCAATCGCCTTTCGACAAACTACAGGCCGCCGGTCCGCGTCACTTCTTGAGCAGGTCGAGCACCGCGACGGTCATCGCGGTGGTGCCGAGCGTGACCGAGGGCTTGGGATCGATCTTGAAGAAGGGCGAATGATGGCCGGAGACCGGCTTGCCGCCGGCCTTGCCCGCATCGATCTCCGCCTGCGGCGTGCCGCCGACGATGAAATAGGCGCCGGGGACGCCCAGATCCTTCTGGATGAAATAGGCGAAGTCCTCGGCGCCCATGCCTGCGCGTTCCTCATAGTGGATGATGTTGTCGCCGAATGCGCTGGTGATCGCGCCGCGCACGCGCTTGGTCAGCTCGGGGTCGTTGAGCGTTACCGGGGTCGATTCGAACCCGACCTTCACCTGCGGCAGCTTGTCCTCGGGCAGGCCGTTCATGCGGCCGACATTGGCGGCGATCCGCTTGATCCCGTCGAGCAGCTTCTTGCGCGTGTCCTCATCGTCCGAGCGCACGGTCAGCTGAAGCTCGGCCTTGTCCGAGATGATGTTATGCTTGAACCCTGAATGGAACGATCCGACCGTGACTACGCCGGGCTTCAGCGGCGCGATCTCGCGGCTCACCAGCGTCTGCAGTGCCATCACGATCTCGGCGCCCATCACGATCGGGTCCTTGCCCAGATGCGGTGCCGCGCCGTGCGTGCCGATGCCGTGGATCGTGATATCCACGCTATCGGACGAAGAGCTGCTGATCCCCGGCTCCAGCCCGATCTTGCCCGTCGGGATCCCCGCGGTGACGTGGAACGCGACGGCGTAGTTGGGCTTGGGGAAGCGTGTATAGAGCCCGTCGGCGAGCATCCGGCGAGCGCCGTCGATCCGCTCCTCGCCCGGCTGGACGACGAACACCACGGTGCCCTTCCACCGGTCCTTCATTCTGGCGAGCTGGCGCGCGGTGCCAATCATAGAGGTGATGTGCACGTCATGGCCGCAGGCGTGCATCACCGGCTTCACCACGCCGTCGATATCGGTCTGTGTGACGCTCGACATATAGGGCAGGCCACTGTCCTCCTTGAGCGGCAGCCCGTCCATATCGGCGCGCACCAATACCACCGGACCATCGCCATTCTTCATGACGCCGACCACCCCGGTCCCGCCGACGCCCTCCGTCACCGTGATCCCGCCGACCGCGCGCAGTTCCTTCGCCATCATCGCGGCGGTGCGGGTTTCCTTGAACGACAGTTCGGGGTTCTTGTGGAAATCGATGAACAGCTTCTCGAGATGCGCGGCATAGTCCGCGTCCACCGCGGGGGCGAAGTCCGGCCCGGCCAGCGCGGGTGCGGCGAAAAGGCTTGTGGCGAGCAGGGTGGCGAGCATACGCATAACTTTGAGTCCCCCGATGTTGGCTTGTCTCAAAGCTATCAGATGGAAACCCGCGCGCAATCGCCTTACATCGCGCGCAGCATGTCCGATCCCAATTCCCCCAATCGCTTCAATGAAGAAACCGCGACCTATGCCGTGCGCGGGTCGGAGACGCCCGATCTCGATACGGGTGTGGCGGCGATCCGCAATGTGCTGAAGACGCTGCCCGCGCGGCCCGGCGTCTATCGCATGCAGGATGCGCGCGGCGACGTGCTCTATGTGGGGAAGGCGCGCGCGCTCAAGAATCGTGTTGCCAACTACACTCAGCCCGCCAAGCTCTCAAACCGCCTGCGCCGGATGATCGCCCAGACCCGGTCGATGACGGTGGTGACGACCAACAACGAAGCCGAGGCGCTGTTGCTGGAGGCGCAGCTGATCAAGCGCTTCCGCCCGGCCTATAATGTACTGCTGCGCGACGATAAGTCGTTTCCCTATATCCTGCTGCGCGGCGATCACGCGTTTCCGCGCGTCCAGCTCCATCGTGGCGCGCGGCGCATCAAGGGCGACTATTTCGGCCCGTTCGCCGGTGCGGGGCAGGTGCGCAAGACGCTCAACGCCCTGCAGAAGCTGTTCCTGCTGCGAAGCTGCACCGACGGCTTCTTCAACACCCGCGATCGGCCGTGCCTGCTCTACCAGATCCGTCGCTGCTCGGCCCCGTGCGTCTATCGCATCGACAGGGCGGGGTATGAGGAGTTGGTCGACGACGCGCGCGCCTTCCTCTCGGGCAAGTCGACCAAGGTCCAGGCCAAGCTCGGCGAGCAGATGCAGGCCGCGGCGGAGAATCTCGACTTCGAACTGGCGGCCGTGCTGCGCGACCGGCTGAAGGCGCTGACCTTCATCCAGGGGTCGCAGGCGATCAATGCCGAGGGAGTGGGCGACGCCGACATCTTCGCGCTTGCCGCCAAACAGGGCACGATCGGCATCCAGGCCTTCTTCATCCGCGGCGGCCAGAATTGGGGGCACCGCGCCTTTTTCCCCGCGCACACCGCCGAGGTGCCGGAGGAGGAGGTGCTGAGCCAGTTCCTCATGCAATTCTACGAGGAGGTTCCGCCGCCGAAGATGGTGCTGCTGGACCGCGACCTGACCGAGGCGCCGCTACTGGCGGAGGCGCTGGGCGAACGTGCCGGGTTTAAGGTCGAGATTTCGCGTCCGCAGCGCGGCGCGCGGCGCCGGCTAATGGAGCAGGCCGAGCGCAACGCGGTCGAGGCGCTCGACCGTCGGCTGGCCGAATCGACGACCCAGGCGAAGAATCTGCGTGACATTGCCGATCTGTTCGGGCTGGCCGAGCCGCCCGACCGGATCGAGGTCTATGACAATTCGCATATCCAGGGGACCAATGCGGTCGGCGCGATGATCGTCGCCGGGCCGGAGGGCTTCCGTACCAGCCAGTACCGCAAGTTCAACATCAGGACCGCAGCGACCGACAATGATTTCGCGATGATGCGCGAGGTGTTCACGCGCCGCTTCAGCCGCGCGCAGGAGGAGGACCCGGATCGCGACAAAGGCGTGTGGCCCGATCTCGTGCTGATCGACGGCGGGCGCGGCCAGCTCAACGCCGCGCGCAGCGTGCTTGAGGAGTTGGGGATCGAAGACGTCTGCCTGGTCGGTGTCGCTAAGGGGCCGCATCACGGGAGGGAGGGGCGCGAGGTGTTCCATCTGCTCGACGGCAGCGAGCGGATGCTGCCGGTCAACTCGCCCGCGCTGTTCCATATCCAGAAATTGCGCGACGAGGTCCACCGCTTCGCCATCGGCGCGCATCGCCAGAAACGCGCCAAGACGCTCACCGCCAGCCCGCTCGACGAGGTACCGGGTATCGGCCCGGCCCGCAAAAAGGCGTTGCTGATGCATTTCGGCACCGCGCGCGCGGTGCGCGGCGCGAGTCTTGAGGATCTGCGCAAGGCGCCAGGGGTCAGCGCGGCGGTGGCGCAGCAGGTCTACGACTTCTATCACGCGCGCTGATGACCGGATTTGGGATTTCTTCATGCGGTAAGGATAATGCGACGTCATGCCGACTCGCGCGTTCCTGACTGTCGATACCGAGCTGATGTGGCGTCACCACGCCGCGGGGCTGGACATCGACACCATCGCCGAGCGCTCGCTGGAACCGGCGGGGGTGGGGATCGGCTATCAGCTGCGCAAGCTCGCCGAACATGATCTCAAGGCGACCTTCTTCGTCGATCCGATGCCTGCGGTCGCCTATGGCCTCGATCCGATCAGGCGGGTGGTCGGCGCGATCCTGGAAGCGGGGCAGGAAGTGCAACTGCATCTTCACCCGAACTGGGCCGCAGCGAGTGCCGAGGATCGCGCCCAGCACGCCTCGTTCGAGCTGATCGACTTCACGCTGATCGAGCAGCGCGAGTTGATCCGCGCGGCGTCGGACCTGCTGGTTGCAGCGGGCGCACCGCGGCCGATCGCGTTCCGGTCAGGCAGCTACTCGGCCAGCGACGACACGCTGACGGCACTTGCCGAGCTCGGCATCCGATACGACAGCAGCCATAACGGCTCCGAACATCCTTGGCCCAGCGCGATCGGGCTGCACGAACGCCAGATCGCGCCGACCGAGCATCGAGGGGTGATCGAGCTGCCGGTGACGCTGATCGAAGATCGCGCCGGGCATCTGCGTCACTTCCAGATCTGCGCGCTGTCGACCGCGGAGATGCGCGACGCGCTCGATCACGCCGTGCGCGCAAGCCATGCCGCGGTGACGATCGTCAGCCACGGCTTCGAACTCGCAAACCGCGCCGGCATCCGCGCCAATGCGGTGCATGTCGGGCGTTTCGAGGCGCTGTGCCGGATGCTCGATGAGCGCCGCGGCGCGCTCGTCACCAGTCATTTCGCCGGACTCTCCGGCCTGCCGCTCGATCACAACGACGTGCCGCTTGGCCCAAGCCTGATCCGCACCCGCATCCGGCAGGCGCAGCAGCTCTGGTCGAACCTCGTGTCGGAACGTGCTGCGTGACCAGTGTTGCGGCCGCTGCGCTCAATTTCCGCATCGGTGCGCGCACGGTGCTGCGCGTCAAACGAAAGCTGGTCCCGGTCGCGATCAGCCTCGATGCGGCGCGAGAAGGGGAGTTGCCCGCGCTTCCGCCACTGCCTGACGAAGCCCAGGGCTATGTCGTCACTTCGCTGCCCGAAGACCGGGTAGAGGCGATGACCTTTGCCTCTGGCGGAATGATCGGCTTCGTTCGCCAGCGTTACACGCGATATTTCGCGGATTTGACGGGAGGCTACGACGGCTATCTCGCCGGTCTGTCGTCGAGCGCCCGGCAGGGTGTGAAGCGCAAGGCCAAGAAGGTCGCGCAGGCATCGGGCGGGCAGCTCGACGTGCGGCGTTTCCGTACCCCGGTGGAGTTGCAGCAATTCCACCGCATCGCACGCGGCATTGCGGTCAACACCTATCAGGAGAAGCTGATGGGTGAGGGGTTGCCGGATACGCCGGAGTTCGTTCGCGCGATGCTGGAGAATGCTGCGGCCGACAAGGTGCGCGCATGGCTGCTTCATATCGGCGGCAAGCCCGCGGCCTATCTCTACTGTCCTGCGGCGGGCGAGACGCTGATCTACGAATATGTCGGGCACGATACCGCGTTCAACGATCTCTCACCCGGCGCGGTGCTGCAGATGGAAGCGTTTCGCGACCTGTTCGAGGAGGGGAGGTTTGCGCGCTTCGATTTCACCGAGGGTGAGGGGCAGCACAAACGCCAGTTCTCGACCGACGGTGTCGCGTGCCTCGATCTGCTGCTGCTCCGTCCCAGTCTTTCCAACCGCGCAGCGACCACAGCGCTGGGCAGCTTCAACCGCGCGGTCGCGGGCGGCAAGGCGCTGGTCGAGGCCGCCGGGCTGGACGGGCTGAGCAAGAAGCTGCGGCGGGGGTGAGGTTCGCTATACCATCCAGGCTCTAGCCGTCACCCGCCATAAGGCTGGGATGAAGGGGAGCAATGCCGCGCAGACATCGATTCCCGTGTCCGGTCGGACCGTCTAGACCACCTCCATGCACCTCGCCGCTTCCGCCATCGTTCTCGCGATCCGTCCGCACGGCGAATCCGGGGCGATCGTGCGGGCGCTGACGGCGGAGGCGGGGCTTATGGCGGGCTATGTGCGCGGTGGACGCTCGCGCCAGCTTCGCCCGGTGCTCCAGCCGGGCAACGTCATCCTTGGCGAGTGGCGCGCGCGGACCGAGGAGCAATTGCCCGCGCTCACGGTCGAGCTGATGCATAGCCGCGCGCCGATGTTCCGTGAGCCGCTTCCCGCCGCGGCGTTCGAATGGGCAACCGCGCTCACCGCCGCAGCGCTGCCTGAGGGACAACCCTATCCGCTGGTTCACTCCGCGCTGGAGGGGTTGCTCGACGCGATCGAGGCGGCGCCCGCAGCGCGCGGCTGGGCGGCGGCCTTGGTGCGGTATGAGCTGCTGATGCTTGCCGAGCTCGGCTTCGGGCTTGATCTTAGCCGCTGTGCCGCGACCGGGACGAATGACGATCTCGCCTTTGTCAGCCCAAAGAGCGGCATCGCGGTGAGCCGTTCGGGTGCCGTCGGCTATGAATCCCGCCTGCTGGGGCTGCCGCGGTTCGTGGTAGCGGGCGGACCGGCTGAGTGGGACGATATCGTTGCCGGGCTCAAACTCACCGCGCATTTCCTCGAACGCGATCTGCTCCACGGCAAGGCCGCCGAAGTGCTCGCGGCACGTGCACGGCTGGTCGATCGGCTCAACAGGGCGGTTGCGTGATCCGTGCGAGGCGGTAATGCGCCCCTGACCTGAGTGGGTGGGAGCATAGATGCCTTTGATCGCAATTCTTCCCGGCGACGGGATCGGCCCGGAAGTCACCGCGCAGGCGCGACGCGTACTCGATGCGCTCGATCTTGGGTTGAGCTTCGAGGAAGCGCCTGTCGGCGGCGCGGCCTATTTCAGCGACGGGCACCCGCTTCCCGCGCGCACGCTAGACCTAGCCAAGCGTGCCGATGCGCTGCTGTTCGGTGCAGTCGGCGACCCTCGCTGTGACGGTCTCGATCGCCACCTGCGCCCCGAACAGGCCATTCTGGGTCTGCGCAAGGAACTGGAGCTGTTCGCGAACCTGCGCCCGGCACGGCTGTTCCCGGGCCTTGAGGATGCGTCGGCGCTCAAGCCCGAGGTGGCGGGCGCGATCGATATGGTGATCGTGCGCGAGCTCAACGGCGACGTCTATTTCGGCGAGAAGGGCATGCGCACTACCGCGAGCGGCCGCCGCGAGGGGTACGACATCATGTCGTACAATGAGGACGAGGTGGCACGGATCGCCCGCGTCGGCTTCGAAACCGCGCAGGTGCGCAACAGGAAACTCTGCTCGGTCGACAAGGCCAACGTCCTCGAAACCTCTCAGCTGTGGCGCGACGTGGTGATCGAGGTTTCGGCAGAGTTCCCCGATGTCGAGCTGACCCATATGTATGTCGATAATGCCGCGATGCAGCTGGTGCGCAATCCCGGCCAGTTCGACGTCATCGTCACCGGCAACCTGTTTGGCGATATCCTGTCCGATCAGGCGAGCATGTGCGCGGGATCGATCGGGATGCTGCCTTCCGCCGCGCTCAACGGCAGCGGCAAGGGGCTGTACGAGCCGATCCACGGCTCGGCGCCTGACATTGCCGGACAGGGCAAGGCCAATCCCTGCGCGACGATCCTGTCGGCGGCGATGCTGCTGCGCTACTCGCTGGACATGGAAGCGGCTGCGGACAAGGTCGAGGCCGCGGTGACCGCCGCGCTGGCCGGCGGCGCACGCACCGCGGACCTGGGCGGTGCTCTGTCGACCGAAGCGATGGGCGATGCCGTGCTGAAGGCGCTTGCATGAGCGCTGGGCCGCTCGAACTGGCGGTCGTCATTCCGACCTTCAACGAGCGGCGCAACGTGCCGATCCTCGTGGCGGCGCTCGACAAGGCGCTGGCAGGGCGGCGTTGGGAAGCGATCTTCGTCGATGACGACAGCCCCGACGGCACCGCCGATGCAGCGCGTGAGCTGGGGCGGACGGACACCCGCGTCCGGGTGATCCAGCGGATTGGGCGGCGCGGGCTTTCCTCCGCCACGATCGAAGGGATGTGCGCTACCGCCGCGCCGCATGTCGCGGTGATCGACGGCGACATGCAGCATGATGAGACGCTGCTTCCGAAGATGCTCGACTCGCTGCAGGGAGATGCGGGCCTCGACGTCGCGATCGGATCGCGCTTCGTCGATGGCGGCGGCACTGGCGAATGGGACAAGGATCGGGTCGCCAAGTCGGCATTCGCGACCAGGCTGTCGCGCCGCGTGCTCAAGGCCGAGCTCAGCGACCCGATGAGCGGCTTCTTCATGATCCGCAGCGATGTGGTGCGCGAGATGGTGCCGCACCTTTCGGCGATCGGCTTCAAGATCCTGCTCGACATCATGACGGCGAGCCCGCGCGCGCTGAAGTTTGTCGAACTGCCCTATGTTTTCCGCACCCGGCAGGAGGGGGAGAGCAAGCTCGATCACGTCGTTGCGATGGAATATCTGATCGCGCTCTACGATCGCATGTTCGGCCGCGTCATTCCGGTGCGGTTCGCGATGTTCTCCGCCATCGGCGCGCTGGGCGCGGGCGTGCATTTCGGCGCGCTGTGGCTGTTCTACCGGCTGTTCGGATACAGCTTCCTGACCGGCACCATCGTCGCGACGCTGGTCGCGATGACCTTCAACTTCTTCCTCAACAACGCGCTCACCTATCGCGATGCGCGTCTGAAGGGGTTCCGTCCGCTGCTCGACGGCTGGATCAGCTTCTGCATCGTATGCTCGGTCGGCGCGATCGCCAATGTCGGGGTCGCGGCGTTTCTGCACGACGTACAGCAGGCGCAATGGGCCCCCTCCGCGCTGGCGGGGATCGTGGTGGCCGCGGTGTGGAACTTCGCGCTGTCGTCGCGTTTCGTGTGGGGCAGATACTAGGGCTGCCTTATTCGCGCTTTGATCGCGCGCGAGGAGAGGGCGATGGCCATCTCTCATTCCCTGCTCCTTCCACTCGCCCTGATCGGGGCGAGTGCCAGCCTCTCCGTCGCCGCACAGGAAGCGGTGCCGGATCCGGAAGAGGAGGTTGTCGTCACGGCGCGGCGCTCGGGCGCGCCGATGTGGACGATAGAGACATCCGCCGGAGTGGTGCTGCTCGTCGGCGAGATCACCAATGTACCCCAGACCGCGCCGTGGCGACCGGAGCGGCTGGAAGCCGCCGCCACCGGCGCGCAGCGCATCATCCTGGGGACCAAGGCCAAGGTCTCACCCGGGGATATCCTGCGGATCATCTTCAAGGGTGGGAAGCTCACCAAGCTTCCCGAAAAGGGCGTTGCGTCCGACTATCTGGATGCAGAGCGGCTAGCGCGCCTGCGGGCACTCGAAGCGAGATATGGTCAGAGCTATGACCGCGGGAACTTCCTGATGACTGCGTTCGACCTGCTTTCGAAGCGGCTGGCCTTCAGCAAGGATACGACGGAAGACGCCACCGATGTGGTACGCAAGTCGGCGCGCCGTGCAGACATTCCGACCCGTCCGGTCGGGGAGGTACGGGGCAAGGATATCCTCGACAATCTGTTCGCAATGGCACCGGCCAGTCATCTCCCGTGCCTCGATGCGGCGATGGCTGCGGCCGAGATCGGCCCGGATATCGTTACCGCCCGTGGCACGGCGTGGACCCGCTTCGATATTCCTGCGGTGATGGGCAATCCGTTGGAGACTGCACTGGGGCGCTGCTGGCCATGGACCGACGACAGCTTCGGCTCCGCGCTGCGCGGACAATGGATCGAGGCAATCGACGAGGCGCTGGTACAGCCTGGCGTGACGCTTGCGGTCGTACCGGTCCGGGTGCTCGCGGAGTCAGATGGCGTGCTCGACCGGCTCGAGCGTCGGGGCCTGTCGGTGAAGGGTCCGCTTTGGCGCGCCGAGCGCTAGCTCAGGCCCAGCCGGGGAACCAGATCCAGCGTTCGAAGCTCCGCTCGCTCGGCAGCGCCAGCGCGGCAAGGATCGGGTAGAAATAGGCGAACAGCCCGACGCACAGCACGAGATACCATTCGTCGTTGCGCTTCACCTTCGCGGCATAGTGCTGGAAGGCGACGGCGAGCACGACCGACAGGATGATGCCGGGCAGGTAGTAGTAATAGTAGAAGCCGAGCGACTTGGGGATCACCGCCCACACGCCGAGCGAGACGGTCCAGAGGATCGCCGCGGTCAGCGGTGCGCCCGCCTTGTCGCGCAGTCCGGCCCACCAGCAGGCGGCGACCGCGACTAGCCCCCCCCACATGATCGCGGGATTGCCGATGAGGAGCACGCCGCGCTGAGCGCCCTGATCCGGTTCGTAGAAATACCAGATCGGGCGGAGCATCAGCGGCCAGCTCCACCAGTCGGACTGGTAGTTGTGCGGGGCCAGTACCTGCGTCTGGAGGCCCCACATCTCGAGCTGGAACGGGACCAGCCGGGCCAGCGTCATTGGATTGGTCGTGTAGAAGAATGCCGGTGCGAAGGTGAGGAAATAAGTGGCGATGCTGACACAGCCGAGGATCGTCAGGCCCGCAAACCAGCTGGTGCCGCCGAATCGCTCAGGATGTCCGCGCCGCAGCCAGAGGAACGCCATGCCAGCCAGCGCGACATAGGGCACTGCCGCCCATTTGACCGCGACGGCGCCCCCGAACGCAATCGCGCTCGCCAATAGGAGAAACTGCGCGCGCCGCCGCGAATCGCCTTGCATCGCGCGCAGGAAGGCAACTCCCGCCCATACCAGCAACATGCCGAGAAACACGTCGAGCATGCCGATCCGCGCCTGGATGAAGACGAGCTGCCCAAGCATCGCGAACAGTGCCGCGAACAGGCCTGCACGCGTCGCGCCGGTCAGGCGGCGGGCGAAGCTGTAGACGCCGACGATGGTCAGCGCGCCGGCCAGCACCGACATTGCGCGCCAGCCGATCGGATTGTCGCCGAAGATCAGCATTCCCAGTGCGATCAGCGATTTGCCGAGCAGAGGGTGCTCCATGTTCACCGGATGCGCGAGATCGATCAGGACACGCGCGGCGGGCACGTAATGGACTTCGTCGAACATCAGGATGCTGGGGCGCTGAACGCCGATGCCGAACAGCAGCAGCGCTGCGATGCCGATCAGCAGTGCCAGCAGGACGGGGCGTTGTTCGAGGCGATCGAGCATCGGGGGCGTGGATAGCGTAGCTTTCGGGTGCCGTCACCCACCGCCCTTGCGCGGCCATGCCCTAGGCTTCTAGAGGGTTCGCCATGAAGCGCCGTACCGGACAAGACCGCAGCATCACCCAGAACTGGAAGCCCGCGACGCAGGCGATCCGGGGTGGCACCGCTCGTAGCGAATGGGGGGAGACGAGCGAAGCGCTCTTCCTGACATCGGGCTACGCCTATGATTGTGCGGGCGATGCCGCTGCGCGCTTCTCGGGCGATCAGCAGGGCATGACCTATTCGCGCCTGCAGAATCCCACGGTCGAGATGCTCGAACAGCGTATCGCCCTGCTCGAGGGCGCCGAGGCGTGCCGCGCGACGGCATCGGGCATGGCCGCGATGACCGCGGCGCTGCTCTGCCAGCTGTCGGCAGGCGATCACTTGATCGGTGGGCGTGCCGCCTTCGGCTCGTGCCGCTGGTTGACCGATACGCAGCTTCCCAAGTTCGGGATCGAGACGACGGTCGTCGACGCGCGCGACCCGCAACAGTTCATCGATGCGATCCGGCCGAATACCAAGGTGTTCTTCTTCGAAACCCCGGCCAACCCGACGATGGACGTGGTCGATCTGAAGGCCGTCTGCGCGATCGCGCGCGAACGCGGCATCGTCACCGTGGTCGACAACGCTTTCGCTACCCCGGCGCTGCAGCGGCCGATGGACTTCGGCGCCGACGTCGTCGCCTATTCGGCGACCAAGATGATGGACGGGCAGGGACGCGTGCTCGCCGGTGCGGTGTGCGGGACCGAGGAGTTCATCAACAACACGCTGCTGCCCTTCCACCGCAACACCGGGCCGACGCTGTCGCCGTTCAACGCCTGGGTCGTACTGAAGGGGTTGGAGACGCTCGACCTGCGCATCCAGCGTCAGAGCGAGAATGCGCTGAAGGTCGCGCGTTTCCTCGAGGGCCGCGTGCCGCGCGTCAATTTCCCGGGGCTGCCGAGCCATCCCCAGCACAATCTGGCGATGAGCCAGATGGCGGCTGCCGGACCGATCTTCTCGATCGAACTGGATGGCGGGCGTACCCAGGCACATGGGCTGCTCGACGCACTCGGCCTTATCGACATCTCGAACAATATCGGCGATTCTCGCTCGCTGATGACTCACCCGGCCTCCACCACGCATAGCGGCGTCGCCGAAGACCAGCGCCTGCTGATGGGCGTGGGCGAGGGAATGCTGCGGCTCAATGTCGGCCTCGAAGATCCGGAGGACCTGATCGCCGATCTCGATCAGGCCCTCGGCTCGGTCGGGTTGTGAAGGCGCTCTTCTCTCAGGAGGAAAACACGCGCGACATCGTCGTGCGCGTATCGGTGAGCTATCTGCCCGAACAGTCGGAGCCCGATCGCGGCCGCTGGTTCTGGGCCTATCACATCCGCATCGAGAACCAGTCGCATCAGGCGGTTCAGCTGCTGACGCGCCACTGGATCATCACCGACGGTCGCGGTTCGCGGCATTCGGTGGAGGGCGAGGGCGTGGTCGGCGAGCAGCCGATGATCGCACCCGGCGCCAGCTACGATTATGTGTCGGGTTGCCCGCTCGCGACGCCGACCGGATCGATGCAGGGCAGCTACCGGATGGTTGGCGCGGACGGCATGGAGTTCGACGTGGCGATCCCCAAATTCTCCCTATTGGCCCCGGCGGTTGCGGAATGAAGCGGACTCATCTTCCCCTGAACGGCCTGCGTGTGCTCGACGCGGCGGCGCGGCATCTGTCCTTTACCCGTGCGGCGGACGAGCTGGCGGTGACCCCGGCGGCGGTCGGCCAGCAGATTCGCGCGCTCGAGGACACGCTTGGCGTCGTGTTGTTCCGCCGCACCACCAAGGGGCTCGAACTGACGCCCGAGGCCGAGGCTGGGCTGGCCGCGTTGCGTGCCGGCTTCCTTCAGTTCGAGGAATCGGTTCGCGCGATGCAGGCGGGCCAATCGTCCAAGTCGCTGACGATCGCTGCGCCGCGCGACCTGACCGAGAAATGGCTGATGCCGCGCCTCGCCGAGATCGCCCGCGACGACGCCGAGCTGCGCTTCGTGCTGGTCACCGCGGACGACGCGATCGACTTCACCGAAGCCAATCTCGACCTGGCGATTCGCTGGGGCGAAGGGCCGGGCGAGCATGAGGGCGAGGCGCTGGAGAGCGACGGCATGGTGACGGTCGGCCGTCCCGGTTCGAACGCGGATACGCCGATCGCCTGGCCGGGCTGCGTCGCCGAAGAGGGCGTCGCGCTGGTGCGCGTCGGCGATGCGGGGCTGGCGCTCGATGCGGCCGCGCAGGGCTTGGGCCGGGCGACCGTGCCCGAGTTGTTGGCGCGCGACGATATCGAGGCGGGCCGCGTCGCGGTGCTGGGCGATCCCAAGGCGTCACGCCTCGGCTATTGGATGGTCGCGCCGCTCCCGCAATGGCGGCAGAAGAAGGTCAAGACCTTGGTCGAGGCACTGGGAGAGGCGTGACGCCTCCGCAACGCGAAATGGTGACGCTCGAGACCGCGCGGCTCATTTTGAGGCCGCGCAGGCTCGACGATGCCGAGGCGCTTCACCGCGCCTTCTCCGATGCCGAGCTGATGCGTTACTGGTCCGGCCCGCCGCACGCGAGCGTCGAGGAAACACGCGCGGACCTGGCGCGCGATGCGCCCGAATGGCGGCGCTGGGCGATCACGCTCAAGGGCGACGATACCGCGATCGGCGTGGTCGTTGCGGGCGAGAAGCGGCAGGGCAACGTCACCGAGATCGGTTACATCCTTGTGCGCGACCATTGGGGCAGCGGTATCGCGCGCGAGGCGGCGTCGGCGGTGATCGACCGGATCTTCGCCGAGGGGCAGCGTCGCGTGTTCGCGGATACGGACCCGGACAACGCGCCTTCGCGGGCGATGCTCGAGAAGCTGGGATTCAAGCTCGAGGCGGTGCTGCGCGCCGAATGGGAAACGCATCTCGGCGTGCGCGATACGACGATCTACGGTCTGTTGCGCGACGAGTGGGAGGGCGGGCGCTGACGCCTATTGCGCCGCCACCTGTGTAAGCAGGCGGCTCATCAGCATCGCGAAGCCGCGCTCGTCCACCGCGGCGTCGCTGCGCGTCCAGCCGCCGGTGACGGCATACCAATTGCCCTTCTTCGTCTTCACCAGCCAGTTGGTGTAGATCACGCCCGGCTCGGACCCGCCCTTGAACCCCATATAGTCGAACAGGCCGGTGTCGGGGGTGCCGGGGTTCACTGCCAGGATCGCCAGCGCCTCGCTGCCGCCCTTCGTCCGCAGCCAGTCGAGTACTGCGGCTTCGTCGCGCGGACTGGCGAACCACTCGATATCGAGCGCGACCGGCTTGTCGGCGAACATCGCGGGATCGATCTTCGTCGCCGCGAGCCGGGCGCGGTTTGCGGCGAGCAGCTTGCGGCGGCCGTCCGCCCCGGCGGGCTTCCACTGCGCCGCCAGGTCGGCGTTGCCGGGCGATTTGAGCTGGAACGCTTCCATCGTCGTCAGGAGCGGCAGCGTCGCCTTGGCGTCGGCGACCCCGGTCTGCGCAACCATGGCGTCGACCCGCTCGCGGCCGAGTGCGTTCAGCAGGGTGTCGGTCGCGGTGTTGTCGCTGATCGAGATCATCAGCGTCGCCAGCGTGTGCAGCGTCACCGGCACGCCATCGGGCCAGCGCTGGCTGATGCCCGAGGGCAGCGAGCGCGCGCCCAGTGGAACGACGTCGCTCCATTTGCGCGTGCCGGCGTTCACCTGGCGCGCGGCCTCGGCAAGGATCCACAGCTTGAACGCCGATCCGATCGGCATGGACTGGCTGCCTGCCAGTTCGGTCACGGGCGTCACGCCATCGCCCAGCGCATAGACGCCGATCGCGGTGGTGCCGGGCAGCGCGCGAATCTCCGCCTCTATCTTCGCGATCGAATCGTCGCGGGGCTCGATTCGGCTGAGCAGCAGGCCAGTCACGCGATGTGGAGCGGCCGGGTCGACCACGATCTGGACGGTGCCGACGCCCCTTTCGAACCCGAGCTCGACGGTGGCGGCGTGGGGCGAGGTGACGGTGACCTTCTCGACCTTCACCGCCACGCCGAACCGCGCCTTCAACTGCGCGCCGATCTGGTCGAACTGGGCCTTGGGCACCTGCGCCTTGAAGGCAGGGGCAAAATAATCCTCGAAGTCACCGACGCGGTTGACCATCGCGGGCAGCGCATCGATCCGCATCTGTAGCCCCGCCGGGACGGCGGCGACGGGGGTGGACGGCTGCTGCGCTAAGGCGGCGGGTGGGGCGATCGCCAGAAGCAGCGCGCCCAGCCGCCTCATGCGTCGATCGCTTCCTCATCCAGCCGCGCAGCATTCTCCTGGATGAACGCGAAGCGGTGCGCCGGGTTGGTGCCCATCAGCCGATCGACAAGATCCTTCACGCCTGCGCGTTCCTCATATTCCTGAGGAAGGGTGATGCGGATCATGCTGCGGGTCTTGGGATCCATCGTCGTTTCGCGCAACTGGCCCGGGTTCATTTCGCCAAGGCCCTTGAAGCGCGCGACATCGACCTTGCGGCCCTTGAATGCATTGGCCTCGATCTCGGCGCGGTGCGCGTCGTCGCGGGCATAGAGCGACTTTGTGCCGGCGGTGAGGCGATAGAGCGGCGGCTGGGCGAGGTAGAGATGCCCGCGGCGCACGATGTCGGGCATCTCCTGGAAGAAGAAGGTCATCAGCAGCGTCGCGATATGGGCGCCATCGACATCGGCATCGGTCATGATGACGATGCGTTCGTAGCGAAGGTTGTCCACAACGCAGTCCTTGCGCGTGCCGCAGCCAAGCGCCTGGATAAGGTCGGCAATCTCTTGATTTGCAAGTATTTTTGCCGATGTGGCCGACGCCACGTTGAGGATCTTGCCGCGGATCGGGAGGATCGCTTGGGTCTTGCGGTCACGTGCCTGCTTGGCGCTTCCGCCGGCCGAGTCGCCCTCGACGATGAAGAGTTCCGTTCCCGCGGGATCGTCGGCCGAGCAGTCGGTGAGCTTGCCGGGCAGGCGCAGCTTGCGGCCCGAAGTTGCTGTCTTGCGCTTGACCTCGCGCTCCTGCTTGCGGCGCAGGCGTTCGTCCATCCGGTCGAGGACATAGCCGAGCAGCGCCTTGCCGCGGTCCATGCGGTCGGCAAGGAAATGGTCGAAATGGTCGCGCACGGCCTTCTCGACCAAAGCTGTCGCCTCGGGCGATGTCAGGCGGTCCTTGGTCTGCGACTGGAACTGCGGTTCGCGGATGAAGACCGAGAGCATCAGTTCGGACCCGACCATGATGTCGTCGGCGGTGATGTCCTTGGCTTTCTTCTGCCCGACCAACTCGCCGAACGCGCGGATACCGCGCACCAGCGCCTGACGCAGTCCCTGCTCATGTGTGCCGCCGTCGGGCGTCGGGATGGTATTGCAGTACCAGCTGTAGCTGCCATCGCTCCACAGCGGCCATGCTACCGCCCATTCGACACGGCCCTGCGAGTCGGAGAATTCCTGGGTTCCCGAGAAAAACTCTGCGGTCGCGCCCTCGCGCGTGCCGAGCTGTTCCTTGAGGTGGTCGGCCAGCCCCCCGGGAAACTGGAACACCGCCTCGGCCGGGGTGTCGTCGGAGATGAGCTCGGGCGCGCATTTCCAGCGGATCTCGACGCCTGCGAACAGATAGGCCTTGGATCGGGCGAGCTTGTAGAGCCGGGCCGGCTTGAAGTTCATCTCCCCGAAAATCTCGGAATCAGGGGTGAAGCTGACCAGGCTCCCGCGCCGGTTGGGGGTGCCGCCGAGATGCTCGAGCGGACCCAGCGTCTGGCCCCGGCTGAAGCGCTGGCGATAGAGCTGCTTGTCGCGTGCTACCTCGACCACCGTATCGACCGACAGCGCGTTGACGACGCTAATGCCGACGCCGTGAAGGCCGCCCGACGTCGCATAGGCCTTGCCCGAGAATTTGCCGCCCGAGTGGAGCATCGAGAGGATCACCTCGAGCGCCGACTTGTCCGGGAACTTGGGATGCGGGTCGATCGGGAAGCCGCGTCCGTTGTCGGTGATGGTCAGCCGGTTGCCGACGTCAAGCGTCACCTCGATCCGGTTTGCATGCCCCGCGACCGCCTCGTCCATCGCATTGTCGAGCACTTCGGCGGCGAGGTGATGCAGCGCGCGCTCGTCGGTGCCGCCAATATACATGCCGGGGCGGCGGCGAACCGGTTCCAGCCCCTCGAGCACCTCGATCGACGAGGCGTCGTAGCTGTTGGCGGGCGTGGCGGAGGAGGGCTGGAACAGATCGGAGGACATCGCCTGTTGCTATATCGTTCCGCGGGGTCCCGGCAAGCGGGGCTGTTGCTGCAATGCAACACAATCGACGGTTTCGGGCAATGTGAGGGATAGAATGGCGGAATCGACCGTTATCCCGCCGCTAGTAACCAATGGAGTACCCCCTAATGCGTATGCGTACCTTGCTGGGCGCCACTGCCGGCGCCCTGACCCTCGTTGTTGCGGCGGCGCCGGCCCAGGCCCAGGACGCCCCGAGCGGCGATGAGTTCACCGGCTTCTATGTCGGCGGATCGGTCGGATACACGATCCAGAAGAACGACCGTGGCGAATCGATTCTGTTCGACGCTGGCCGCAACGGCAGCTTTGGGGACACGATCACGACCTCGACCGGCGGCAACGCCTTCGCGCCCGGCTTCTGCAACGGTGCCGCGACATCGAACGACAACCTCGCCTGCAAGAACGACAAGGACGACATCGAATATTACGCCCGCATCGGCTTCGACAAGCAGATGGGCAAGGTCGTGCTCGGCCTGGTCGGCGAGTTCGGCAAGTCGCAGGTGAGCGACAGCGTTTCGGCGTTCAGCACCACGCCGGCCTTCTACACCATGACCCGCGAACTCGACTGGAACGCGGCGCTGCGCGCCCGCGCCGGTTATACGGTCGGCCCCAAGACCCTGGTCTATGCCACCGGCGGCGGCGCCTATGCCAAGATCGACCACAGTTTCGCGACGAGCAACACCGCGAACAGCTTTGTGGTCACCGGTGACGACAATGCCTGGGGCTGGCAGGCCGGCGGCGGGCTGGAGCAGAAGATCGGCAATAACTTCTCGCTCGGCGTCGAATATCTCTACAGTCGCTATGACGACGACAAGTCGGGCGTGACGGTCGGCAACGGCACCGCGGGCGCGACCAATCCGTTCGTGCTGGCGGGGGGCGCGGATTTCGCGCGCAGCCAGAGCCGGTTCGACATGCATTCGCTTCGCGCGACGGCGGCGTTCCGCTTCTAATTCGCTCGTGAGCGAGGGCGACGGCCGGCGGAGCGATCCGCCGGCCGTTTTCGTTCGTGCTTCTATTTGTCTGACGGCCGGACCGGCGCCATTTGTTGAAGCGCCGCCTCGGACGGTTTCGCCGCGCGCCTGTCATCGTTTTGCGCTAGCCTTCTCGTCACGGATCGCGGGGGAAGCGCAATGCCGTTTCTTGACGATGACTTTGTCGACATGCGCTGCGACGACGGCAGCATCTGGCATCTCTACTGGGGCGATGAGGTCGAGCTGGTTTCGACCAGCGCCACCGGGCATCGCATCAAGGCACTGGAGCATGGCGGCAAGGTGCGGCGGGAGGGGATGGTAAGGCCCTCGGCCAGGTTCCGCGATACTGCGTTGCTTCGACTCTCCATGATCGATGTGCAGCAGGGCGACGGGCTGATCCTGGAGACGCCGGGGCGCAAGACGATCCTCATCGACGGCGGCGACAACAAGCTGTTCGCGCGCCATGCCGCCTTCCGTTTCCGGGGAACTACCGCAGCCGATCCGCTCAAGGTCGATCTGCTGCTCGTCACGCATGGCGATGCCGATCATTTCGAAGGGCTCAATATCCTGCAGGGGACCGAGACCGACGATGGGATCGACGCGCGGCAGCGGCTCTTCATCGCTCCTTTGCGCTACTATCATAACGGCATGGTCAAGCGGCCGGGGAAGAGGCCTGACGGCAAGGCGCGCAAGGACGTCGAGATGCTGGGTGCGACGACGGAGATGGACGGGGTGCCCTTTGTGACCGGCCTGGTCGATGATCCCGCCGACGTTCCCGAGCCCGAGCGCAACAAGCATTTCAAATCCTGGGTGGACGCGCTCGCGACCTGGGACGCGCGGACCAAGGCGCTGACCGGTGCGCCGATGGTCCGCCGCCGGGTCGATCATCTCAGCACCGACGCGTTCGATTTCCTGCACGAGGATGGGGTTACGGTCGAGTTGCTCGGCCCGATCAGCGAGCCGACACCGGCCGGGCCGGGGCTTCGGTTCCTGCGCAGTCCGCCCAACGATGCCGACATGATGCTCGGCACCTTCCCGCCGCCGGGCAAGGGCGGCTGGTCGGAAAGCCACACGATCAACGGCCATTCGATCACCTTCCGCCTGCGCTACGGCAATGTCCGTTTCATGTTCACCGGCGACATGAACCAGGAATCGATGGCGCGGATGCGTGCTGCGCTGCCTGGTGCGGCGCTGCGATCGGAAATCCTGAAGACCCCGCACCATGGCGCTGCGGATTTCGACATGGAGTTTCTGAAGGAAGTCGGCGCGGTCGTGTCGATGATCTCCTCGGGCGACGAGAGTGCTGCGAAGGAGCATATCCACCCGCGCGCCACGCTGATGGCCGCGCTGGGCAAGGCGTCGCGCACCACGCCCGCCGTGATCTTTTGCACCGAGCTGGCGGCGTTCTTCGCGATGCGCGGCCTGTCGCGCGATCTCGAGCCGGGGGCCCAGGAAAAGCCGGTCTATTTCGGGTTCGAGCGGACCAATTACGGCATCGTCCATGTCCGCACCGATGGCGAGCGCGTGCTCGCCTTCACCCATTCGGGCGAACGCGGAACCAACGAAGCCTATCGCTTCGCGGTCTCGACGAATGGCGACATCGCCTTCGCGCCGCGCCCGGTGTCGGTGAGTGCGCCCAAGGCGAGCTAGCAGCGCTCAGGCGGCGCTGATCCTGGTCACGAACTGACACGTCGCATCGATCCCTGCGTGACCGGAGCGAAGGAGATGCCGAGCAGGCTTGCCACAACCACTCCGAGCTGGAGCAGGTGCGGGGAAATGCGAGAGAAGAAAGGCCGCGCGATCACCCGGCCTTTCCATCAGTCATATCCTGTTGAGCGGCAAACCGTATGTAGCGGGCGGTAAACCGTTCGCCGTTCAACGCACGCGCGGACCGCCATAGGGCATGGGCGGCGGCGGACGGCGATCGCGGCGCGGCAGCTGTGCCTGATAGGCGTGGCCGCAATGCGCGACGCAATAGGGGAAGCCCGGGTTCACCTTGTCGCCGCAGAAATGAAAGTCCGGCTCGCCCGGATGGCCGAGCGGCCATTTGCAGATCTTGTCGTTGAGATCGAGCAGGCTGGTCTTTCCCTCGATCTCCTTGCTCGGCTTGGCGGGAACCAGGCGGCGCGGCGGGGCGGGAGCGCTGGGTGGTGCCTGTTCGCCCGGATTCTGGCGGATGAAGCCACCGGGACCAACCGAACGCAGCACCGGCCCGTCGGCCGCGGGTCGAGGCGCAGCGGGCGTTACAGGTGCGGCAGCCGCCGTCGCCGGTTCGGCCTCGCGCGGCTCGGGCGCGGGAGCGGGCGCCGGCTTGGGTGCGGGGCCGGCCGGGGCGCGGGGGCGGCCTCGGGCGCAGGCGCGGCTGCGGCCTTAGCCTCGGTCGCATTGGGCTTCACGGGCGACGGGCGCGAGGCGAGGCCAAGGCGGTGCGCCTTGCCGATCACGGCATTGCGGCTGACCCCGCCCAGTTCCTCGGCGATCTGGGTCGCGGTCAAGCCGCTATCCCACATCTTGCGCAGCGTCTCGATCCGTTCGTCGGTCCAGCTCATTCAAACGTCCTTCATCAACCCCGTTGCGGGGGGAAGCGGGAGCCATTACCCGGCCTAACCATGGCCGAACAACCCCGCGTGCAAGAAACAACTATCGCCGCCCCCGGCGTTCCGGTGATTCGCAACGTCAACTGGGGAGGGCTTTGGACGCTATATGTGAAGGAGGTGCGCCGTTTCTTCAAGGTGCAGCTCCAGACCATCTGGGCGCCGGCGGTCACGACGCTGCTATTCCTGGTCGTCTTCACGGTCGCGTTGGGCGGCGGCGGACGTACGGTGGTGCTCGACGGCAAGTCGATTCACTTCGCCGATTTCATCGCGCCCGGCCTGATCGTGATGGGCATGCTCCAGAACGCTTTCGCCAATGCCAGCTTCTCGCTGCTCGTCGGCAAGATCCAGGGAACGATCGTCGATTATCTGATGCCGCCGCTATCGACCGGCGAACTGCTCGCGGCACTCTGTGCGGGTGCCGTTACCCGCGCCTTCTGCGTCGGGGCGACGGTGTGGCTGGCGATGGCGCTATGGCCGGGCGTGTCGGTCGCGCCACATCATGTCTGGGCGATCCTGTGGTTCGGCTTCCTCGGATCGCTGTTCCTGGCACTGCTCGGCGTGATGACGTCGATCTGGGCGGAGAAGTTCGATCACGCCGCGGCGGTCACCAACTTCGTCGTCGCGCCGCTCGCGCTGCTGTCGGGCACGTTCTACTCGGTCGATAAGCTTGCGCCGACGTTCCAGGCGATCAGCCACGCCAACCCGTTCTTCTACATCATCTCGGGCTTTCGCTACGGCTTTCTCGGCGTCGCCGATTCGCCGATCGTATTGGGCAGCGCGGTGATTCTGGGGCTGAACATGCTGCTCGGGCTTGCCTGTTACGCGTTGTTGCGCTCGGGATGGAAAACGCGGAGTTGAGCGCTAGGCTGAACGCGCGCTGTCAGCTGCGTTCAGCCTTTCGTTCTGCGTGCGCAATTACGCCGTCTCCATCGACTGAGGAGGCGATGCGTATGCGTAAACTGATGATCGGACTGGCACTGGCAGGCGTGTCGATGGCGGCATTGCCGGCGGCGGCACAGGATTGGGACGACGATCGCGACCGCCGCGGCGGCTATGGCGAATGGGATCGCGGCGACCGCAGCGATTCGCTGCGCCGTGCATCGTGGATGCTCGATCGCGCGATCCGGCGCGGGAGCCTGTCGCGCGGCGAGGCTAATCATTATCGCAACGAATTGCGCCAGATCTATCACCTCGAAGCGCGTTTCCGTCGCGACGGCTATTCACGCTGGGAGCGGGAGCAGATCAACGATCGCGCCAACCGCTTGATTTACCGACTGCGCGCGGAGCGGCGCGATGACCGCTACCGCGACCGCTGGGATGATGATCGGCGCGAGGATCGCTGGGACGACTGACAAGGTTCGGTTGACAAGGTGCGGTGCGGGCGGGCTGGCCCGTGCCGCGCTCGCGAGGTGTTGACCCCGCCCCCCTTCCGCTCGTAAATCCCCGCTCCGGGCGGTCCGGTTGGGCCGCCTTTGTTGTTTCCGGAGCCCAACCCAGCTTTTCGAAGCGCCAGTTCAAGGAGGAGCAGTCAATGTCGATCACCCCACTCATGCCCGTCTACCCGCGGTGTGAAGTGCGTCCGGTGCGAGGCGAGGGCTGCTACCTGATCGGGGAGCGAGGGGAGCGCTATCTGGACTTCGCCGCGGGCATCGCGGTGAATGCGCTGGGCCATGGCCATCCGCAGTTCACCAAGGCGATCGCCGAGCAGGCGGCGACGCTGATGCACGTCTCCAACCTCTACGGAAGTCCACAGGGTGAGGCGCTGGCGCAGCGCATCGTCGACAACAGCTTCGCCGATACGGTGTTCTTCACCAATTCGGGCGTGGAGGCGATCGAGTGCGCGATCAAGACCGCGCGCCGCTATCACTATGTCAACGGCAACCCGCAGCGGCACAAGCTGATCACCTTCAAGAACGCCTTCCATGGCCGTTCGATCGGCGCGATCAGCGCGACCGACCAGCCGAAGATGCGCGACGGTTTCGAGCCGCTGCTGCCGGGCTTCGACTATGTGAAGTTCAACGATCTCGAAGGCGCGATCGCCAAGATCGACGACGAGACCGCAGGGTTCCTGGTCGAGACGGTGCAGGGCGAGGGCGGCATGACCGCCGGCACGGTCGAGTTCATTCAGGGCCTGCGCAAGGCGTGCGACGAGCATGGCCTGTTGTTGATCCTCGACGAGATCCAGTGCGGCTATGGCCGCACCGGCAAGATGTGGGCCTATGAGCATTACGGCATCACGCCCGATATCTTGACCGCGGCGAAGGGGATCGGAAACGGCTTCCCGCTCGGTGCCTGCCTCGCGACCGAGGAAGCGGCCAAGGGCATGACCTTTGGCACCCACGGCTCGACCTATGGCGGCAACCCGCTCGCCATGGCGGCAGGACAGGCGGTGCTCGACGTGATGCTCGAGCCCGGCTTCTTCGAACATGTCGAGAAGATGGGCGAGCGCCTGCGCGCCGGGTTCGAGCAGCTGATCCCCAACCATGATCACCTGTTCGACGAGATCCGCGGCAAGGGGCTGATGCTGGGCATCAAGCTCAAGGAGCCGGCGGTGAGCCGCGACTTCGTGGCGCATCTGCGCGAAAATCACGGGCTGCTGACGGTCGCTGCGGGCGAGAACGTGTTCCGCGTCCTCCCGCCGCTGGTGATCGAGGAAAGCCATATCGCCGAGTGCATCGAGAAGCTGAGCGCAGGCGCGCGCAGCTACGTGCCGCCCGCTGACGATTGATCGACCCATTCCTCCCCGGAACGGGGAGGGGGGACCATGCCGCAGGCATGGTGGAGGGGATCCGGCCCCAAGCGATGCCCCGGGTGGAGGGTTCACTCCACCCCCGGCTTCGCCGACGGTCCCCCTCCCCGTGCCGGGGAGGATTTTCTCATGACCTATCGTAACTTCCTGTCGCTTTCCGACGCGGGCGCCGATGGCATCGCGGCAATGCTGGCCGATGCGATCGACCGCAAGCGTGCCCGTGCCGGCCAGCCCAAGGGGGCGGTCGATGCCGATGCGCCGCTTGCCGGGCGCACGCTCGCCATGGTGTTCGAGAAGAATTCGACCCGCACCCGCGTCAGCTTCGAGATGGCGATCCGCCAGCTCGGCGGCAGCGCGGTGGTGCTCGACGCCGCGACCAGCCAGCTCGGCCGCGGCGAGACGGTGGCGGACACCGCACGCGTCCTGTCGGGCTATTGCGACGCGATCATGGTACGCACCGACGACCACGCCAAGCTGCTTGAGATGGCGCAATACGCCACCGTCCCGGTCATCAACGGCCTGACCGACGACAGCCACCCCTGCCAGATCATGGCCGATCTTCAGACGATCCTGGAGAGCGGCAAGGCGCTGCCCGGCCTCAAGGTCGCGTGGCTCGGCGACGGCAACAACGTCCTTGCCTCGATCGTCGAGGCAGCGGGGTTGATGCATTTCGACGTTGTCGCTGCATGTCCGCAGAGCTTCGCGCTGCCTGAAGAGGCGATGGCACTGGGCAAGGGCCGCGCGCGGACCGTCAACGATCCGGTCGAGGCGGTCGCGGGTGCCGATGTCGTCGTTACCGACACCTGGATCTCGATGGGTCAGGCGCATGCGGACGTGAAGCTCGCCGCGCTCGCGCCCTATCAGGTGACCGAAGCGCTGATGGCTCAGGCCAGCCCCGACGCGAAATTCCTCCATTGCCTGCCCGCGCATCGCGGCGAGGAAGTGACCGACGCGGTGATCGATGGCCCTCAGTCGCTGATCTGGCCGGAGGCGGAGAATCGCCTTCACGCCCAGAAAGCGGTGCTGCGCTGGTGCTTCGGCCAGATCGGGTGATATCGGCGGCGAGTTGAAGCGGGGCTTCGGCTCCCCATATTCGGCGAAACCTGACAATCCATTCGCTTCCTGACCCGGGATCGGCAACGGTCTCGGGTCAGGCATGAATGGTGGAGATACGACGATGACGACCCCCGCCACCGATCTCGATCGGACGATCAACTTCACGCTGCCGGCGCGCCATGCGCGTGGGCGTGTCGCGCGGCTGGGCCCGGTGCTCGACCGGATCCTGTCGGCGCATGGCTATCCCGCACCGATCGAACGCGTGCTGGCCGAAGCGCTGACGCTGACCGCCTTGCTTGGCTCGACGCTCAAGAATTCGGGCGGGCAGCTCACGCTTCAAGCCCAGACGCCGGCGGATCGGGGCGGCGGGATCATCCGCCTGCTGGTGTGCGACTATAAGGGTGGCGAACTGCGCGGCTATGTGCAGTTCGACGAAACGCGGCTGGCGGAACTGGGTGAGAACCCGTCGCTCTTCGCGCTGTTCAATCAGGGCTATCTGGCGGTCACCTTCGACCAGGCGGCGACCGGCGAGCGCTATCAGGGTATCGTTCCGCTCGACGGCGGATCGCTGGCCGAGGCGGCGGAGAATTATTTCGACCAGTCCGAACAGATCCCGACGCTGGTGCGGCTCGGCGTCGGCCATGACGCGCAGGGCAAGTGCATCGCGGGCGGCCTGTTCCTCCAGCATCTTCCCGAAGGCGAGGAGGGGGGCGAACGGCTGCACGCACGCGAGGGGCATGCCGAGTGGGAGCATGTCGAGGCATTGGGATCGACCATGGGCGCCGACGAGTTGGCTGACGCGTCGATCTCGCTCGAGAATCTCGTCTGGCGCCTGTTCAACGAGGAAGAGGAAGTTCGCGTGCAGGGCGGCGTCGATCTTGTTCGCGGCTGCCGGTGCGACGCCGCCTATATCGAATCGGTGCTGGCCAAGTTCAGTCCGGAGGACCGTGCGGAGATGGCCGAGGATGGCGTGATCACCGTCGATTGCGCCTTCTGCGCCCAGAAATTCCCGATCTCGGTCAGTGCCGCCTGACTGCAGCCGTAATTGGCGGTCTAATTGTCAGCCGACTGAAAGCCGAATCGTGTTATTGGAGCGGTGAAATGAGCAGAATCGCCTTCATTGCTACCGCCCTTGTCCTCTCGATCGGGGGCGGCGGCTATGCGCTGGCCCAGTCCGGCACCCTCTCTGCGCTCTCCCAGATCGAGCGCGGTGAGTGGACGTTGCGCGCCTCCGACGGAAGCACGCGTGCGATCTGTGTCACCGATCCGCGCGTACTGCTCCAGCTGAAAGACAGGTCGGCCGGCTGCACCAATTTCGTCGTCGAGAACGGCGCGAACGGCGGGCGCATCACCTTCAGCTGCCCGACGGGCAAGACCGACACGCGCATCACGGTGGAAACGCCGCGCCTGGTCCGGATCGAAACACAGGGAATCAGCCGTGGCCTGCCCTTCACCGAAGAATATGAAGGCCGCCGCACCGGTGCCTGCCGCTGACCCCGGTTTCTGCCGCGGCCTTGCCGCGCTGCGGCAAAGCCGGTAGCCGAAGACGATGACCGACAGCCAAATTGCCGTCGCCCTTGTGTCGGGCGGCCTCGACTCATTCGTTTCCGCTGCGCGTGCCCGCGCGGACGGCTATCGCCTGCTCGCGCTTTCGGTCGATTATAATCAGCGTCACCATGTAGAACTCGCCGCCGCGCGCCGTATCGCGCAGGCGCTGGGTGCCGAGCGTCACGTAGTGCTCCCGCTCGATCTGTCGCAATTCGGCGGATCGGCGCTGACTGCGGATATCGACGTGCCGAAGGACGGGGTGGGTGAGGATATCCCCGTCACCTATGTGCCTGCGCGCAACACCATCTTCCTCAGCCTTGCGCTCGGATGGGCCGAGGCGGCGGGCGCCCGCGACCTCTATATCGGCGTCAACGCGCTCGACTATTCGGGCTATCCCGACTGCCGCCCCGAGTTCATCGAGGGGTTCGAGAAGCTTGCCGAGCTCGCGACCAAGGCGGGGGTAGAGGGGGCCCCGTTCCGCATCCGCGCCCCGCTTCAGTTCATGAGCAAGGCGGACATCGTCCAGGAAGGCATGCGCCTTGGCCTCGATCTCGGCCTCAGCTGGTCGTGCTACGATCCCGCACCCGGCGGGCTGCACTGCGGACTGTGCGACAGCTGCCGGCTGCGGTCCAAGGGGTTTGAAGAAGCGGGCGTACCCGATCCCACGCGCTACGCTGAAACGGCCGGATAGGCGGGCGATGAGCTACGCGGTCAAGGAAATGTTCCTCACCCTGCAGGGTGAGGGGGTAAATGCGGGCGCGCGCGCGGTGTTCGTGCGCTTTGCCGGATGCAATCTCTGGTCGGGTCGTGAGCAGGACCGCGCGGCGGCAGTGTGCAAATTCTGCGACACCGATTTCGTCGGGACCGATGGGCTGGGTGGGGGCAAGTTCGCCGATGCCGATGCGCTCGCCGTCGCGGTCCAGGGCTTCTGGGGGCCGGGTATCGAGCGCCGCTTCGTCGTGCTCACCGGCGGCGAGCCGATGCTTCAGATCGACGACGCGCTGGTCGCTGCGCTGCACGCGCAAGGCTTCCGCATTGCGATCGAGAGCAACGGCACCTTGCCCGTCCATCCGGGCATCGATTGGGTGTGCATCAGCCCCAAGGCCGGAAGCGAGGTCGTCCAGCGCAGCGGCGACGAGCTCAAGCTGGTATGGCCGCAGGCGGGCACCGATGTCGCAGCGTTGGAAACCTGGGATTTCGCCCATTTCCTCGTCCAGCCGATGGACGACGCGAACGGCGCCGCAAATGTCCAGGCGGCGGTCGATTTCGCGCTCGAGCGGCCCAAATGGCGCCTGACGTTGCAGGCGCACAAGAGTTTGGGGCTGCGCTAGCGCATCAGCGCTTCGGCAGGCAACGCGATGGCGTGTAGACGTTCTTGCGCCAGCATTTCTCGTTGCCGAACATCGGAATCTGCGCCGAGACGGGGATATGGGCGTAGTAGATTCCCGGGAACTGCTGCTCGCCCCATTTGGTGAGGCTGTTGCGCAGTTCGCGCAGGCGCAGCGCCGCCACTTCGCCGACCTGCCCGCGCGGCGTGAAGACGACCTGATGGGAGACATCGTCAGCCGCGGCGCAGAAGGTGAGCTGGGCATGGACCGCCGAGAAGCTGGAGTAGACCCGGGTGCCATATTGATCGAGCGCCATCTGCCCGGCCTTGGCGGTCTTGTTCGTGCGCATGAAATATTTGGTCAGTGTCGCATAAGAGCTGTTGAGCTCGGCGGAATGGTCCTTGAGGATCGTGTTGTAGTTGGGCAGCGTCAGCAGGGTCTTGGCGAACTGGCACTGGAGCGCTGCGACGTTGAGCGCAGCGCGCAGGTTCCACACCATCGCGGCGCGCAGTTCGACCGGCGTCGCGCCCGGCAGCTGCTGGGCGAGGATGCCCGGCTCCTCACCCGTGACACGCGGACCGGCGATGTCGGGACCCTTGAAATAGAATTGGGCCGATGCGGGCGCCGCACCGGACAATGCCGCCGCCGCGGTGGCCGCGCATAGCAAACGCGAAACGAGCATCCTGACCCTCTTGAACGCGATACGAAAGATGTCCCGGGTTACGGATTTTTTACCCTGTGCCCAAGCGATTTTTGGCCGTCGAGCGCGCGGCGATCATTGCGGTTGCGCAAGAACTCGCAGAATTGCAACGACTTGAATCGAAAGGGCCGTCCGGTCTCCCGAACGGCCCCGCGACTGAAAATTCGCCGGAGCGAACTTACATGCCGTTGCCCATGGCCATGTTGCCCATGGTGTCGTTCGCCATGCCCGTGTCGTTGCCGGTGGCGCCATCGACCATGGTCATGTTGTCGCTGACGGTGCCGTCGAGCACCGGGTCGGTCGCGTTCACGTCCATGACCGCGGTGTTGTCAGCGGTGGTCTCGGTCTTCTCGCCGCAGGCCGACAGCAGCAGCGCTGCGCTGGCGATCATCGAACCGGCAACAGCCTTGGTGAAAATTGCGCGCATTTATGAGGCTCCCTAGAAATGGATCGGGGTCGGCATTGCCGTCATTCCCCGGATCGCGGTGGACATTAACCGCTACGGCCTGTCCTCTCAACCCTGCTTCTCGGCGGCGCACGTACCGCCCACCGCATCGAGAAAGGCCGGGAACGCAAACGCCAATGCGGCGTCAAAGGTTGCAGGGGAGATATCCTTGCCCAGCGCGGCGGCGCTGATCACCGGGAATTCGGGCAGGCCGCACGGCACGATCCCGTTGAAGTCGTCGAGGTCCGGGTTCAGGTTGACCGCGAAGCCGTGCATCGTCACCCATCGCCGGACGCGCACGCCGATCGCGCCGATCTTCGCTTCGCTGCCGCCGTCGCGCGTCCAGATGCCGATCCGTCCCTCGGCGCGGAAGGCGTTGATCCCCAACGCTCCCAATGCCGCGATCACCCAGCCCTCGAGCGCATGGACATAGCAGCGCACGTCCTTGTTGCGGCGGCTGAGATCGAGCATCGCATAGCCGATGCGCTGGCCCGGCCCGTGATAGGTGTAGCGCCCGCCGCGTCCGGTGGCGAAGACGGGGAAGCGCGGGTCGATCAGTTCGGCCGGGTCGGCGCTGGTGCCCGCGGTATAGACCGGCGGATGTTCGAGCAGCCAGATCAACTCGCCCGCCTGGCCGTTCTGGATCTCGGCGACGCGCGTTTCCATTTCGGCCAGCGCTTCGGGGTAGGGCACGCGATGGTCAGCCACCCGCCATTCGATACCGTTCTTCGTCTCCATCGCGCGCAGATGGCCCGCCGCGCGCCGCTTCGCAATGTCTGAAGCAGCGGTGCCGTTTCAGCGGGGCCGCGCCAAGCCTAGTGGCGTGCGCCGGTCCGATCGGCTAACGGTTCGCGACAAGGGGTGTGATATGGTCAGCATGGGTACCGTCTGGGATCGGACGGCGGAGTTTCTGAGCGACAATCTGGGACGGTTGCTCCCCCTCGCGCTCGGTGCGATCTTCGTGCCGTCGGCGATCAGCGGCAGCTTGTCGGGGTTGCAGCAGGGGGCTGCGCCCGGTCTCGCCGCGGGGCTGGGCTTGGCTTCGCTGCTGCTGGCTATCGTAACCTTCTGGGGCCAGTTGGCGATCACCGCGCTGGCGCTCGATCCCGCGATTGGCCGCGGTGCTGCGCGCGCCGCGACGCGACGACTGCCCGCCGCGCTGGCCGTGACGGTCGTGCTGTTCCTGGCGCTGTTTCTGCTCGCCATCCCAGCCGGTATCATTCTGGCGGCGAGCGGAGCCGATCTGAGTAGCGGGGCTGCGGGTACGATGCCGCAGATACCGGCTGCCGCTGCGCCGTGGCTGCTGTTCTATTTCCTGGTGCTGATCCCGGTGGCGGTCTGGCTGGGCGCGCGTCTGCTGCTGGTCGCGCCGGTGATCGTGGGTGAGAATACGATGTTCGGAGCGGTGCCGCGCAGCTGGGCGCTAACCCGCGGGTCGGCGCTCCGGATCGTCGGCGTGCTGATCCTCTATGCGATCGTGGCATGGATCGCCTATCTCGCTGCGACGACCGCCTTCGGCGCGATCATCACGCTGGTTGCCGGCCGGGGTGAGGACGGGCTGTCGATCGCCATGGTGCTGACCGGAATCGTCGGCGGCGCGGTCTCGACCGCCTTCACCGTCCTCGGCACCGCCTTCACTGCAAAACTCTACCTTGCGCTGCGCGCTGCCAAAGAGCCCGTTCCGGCATAATGCGCCTGTCATTCGGAGCCATTTTCGCCGACGCGGCTGCGATCTGGCGTGCGGATCGCGAACTGCTGATCGCGCTCAGCGCGTTCTTCTTCGTACTGCCGGCGCTGGCGATGATGCTTTTCATGCCGGTCCCTACGCCGCCGGCGGAGGGCGAGCGTCTCGCGGGGCAGGCGCTGATCGGCTATATCACCGACAATCTGCACTGGATCGCAATTCAGCGCGTCGCCGAACTCTTCGGCGTGGCGAGCCTGTTCGTCCTCTGCCTCGATCCGGAGCGGCCGACCCTGGCCGGAGCGATGCGCTCGGCGTTGCCGCTGTTCCCGATGTTCGTGGTGCTGGCAGTGTTCGTCGCGATCCTCACCTGGGGCGGGCTGATGCTGTTCCTGCTTCCGGGCTTTTACGTGATGGGACGCGCCTTCGTCGCGGGGGCCGCTATGGTCGCCGAGCGGCGGGCCGATCCGTTTGCGGCGCTGGCGCGCGGTTTTGCTCTGACGCAAGGCTATGGCTGGATGCTGTTCACCGCCGCGATCCTGTTGTCGCTGCCCGCTCAACTCGTCGCGATGCTGGCAAGTTCGGCGCGCGGGCCCGAGGCGGGAATCGTCGCAATCGCCGCGAGCGGGCTGATCGCGGCGCTGGCAGGCGGCGCGGTGACGCTGGCGACCACGCTCCTGCAGATCGCGGTCTATCGCCGGCTGGCGGGATCCAGCAACGGGATGTGAGGCGCCGCCTCGCGTGGCAAATGACCTGACAGGCGCGGGTCGGGAAAGGTCTCGACCGCGCGCGCGAACGGGACGAACCCTGAGGCGCGGTAAAAGCCAAGCGCCTTGGGATGGTCGAGCGTGCAGGTGTGCACCCAGACGCGTGTCACGTCTGGCCGCCATGCCCGCATCAGCGCGTGCGCCATCAGCCAGCGGCCATGGCCTTGCCCCGCCAGTTCGGGCACCAACCCGACGAACGAGAGTTCGCAGGTCTCCTTCTCGCGATAGTCGAGCTCGAGCAGACCGATCTCGATCCCGCGGGGATCGGCGACGGCGAAGATCTCGACTCCGGAATCATGGATGATTCCGGTCAGCCGGGCGTCGTCCATGATCAGGCGTGAGAACCACAGCCACGGCTCGCCGATGCGGCGGAACAGGGCGCGGTACTTCTCGGGCGAGGGCTTCTCCCATTTCACCAGCCGCAGCGGCGATTCGGGGAGCGGCCGGGGGCGGGGCCGCTCGCGCATCTCCAGGCTGGTGACGATCGTCGCCACCTCGCCCGGTTTTATCGGGATCAGCCCCACCGCGTCACGACCACGTCGCCAGCGGCGGCAGGCTCATCAGGATCGCATCGATATTGCCGCCGGTCTTGAGCCCGAACAGCGTGCCGCGATCATAGACGAGGTTGAACTCGGCATAGCGGCCGCGCCATTCGAGCTGCTGCGCCTTGTCGGCTTCGGTGAAGGGCGTCGCCATCCGCCTACGCACGATTTCCGGGAAGGTCTTGAGAAACGCCCGGCCGACATCCTGGGTAAAGGCGAAGTTCGCGGCCCATGTATCGCCTTCGCTGTCGAGATGATCATAGAAGATCCCGCCGACGCCGCGATGCACCTTGCGATGGGGGATGTAGAAATAGTCGTCGGCCCATGCCTTGAAGCGCGGATAATGCTCCGGGTCGTGCGCGTCGCAAGCGGCCTGCATCGCGGCATGGAAGTCCGCGGTGTCGGCCTCATAGGGAATCGGCGGATTGAGGTCGGCGCCGCCGCCGAACCAGCGCTTGGTCGTGCACAGGAAGCGCGTGTTCATATGTACCGCCGGGACATGCGGGTTGGCCATATGCGCGACCAAGCTGATGCCGGTGGCGAAGAAGCGTGGGTCCTCGCCAGCGCCGTGGATGGTCTTGCCGAACTCGCCTTCGAAGGTGCCGCCGACGGTCGAAACGTTGACGCCTACCTTTTCGAATACGCGGCCCTTCATCAGGCCGCGCACACCGCCGCCACCGGGCTCGCCGGAGGGATCTGCGCGATCCCAGGGCATGTATTCGAACACCGCGTCCGATCCGGCCTCGCGCTCGATCGCCTCGAACTCGGCACAGATGCGGTCGCGCAATTCTTCGAACCAGGCGCGGGCGTTGGCTTGTTGGGTGTCGAGGGTCAGCATGGGCGGCCCCTAGCCGATCGCTGTAGGGGAGGGCCAGTGGGCAGTTTGTCTCAGCCCCTCGGCCAGCACGATGCCGACCGAGACCGAAAGGTTCATCGAGCGAAGCCCGGCGGCCATCGGAATCACCACGCGTGCGTCGGCGCGAGCATGAACTTGCTCGGGCACCCCGGCACTCTCGCTGCCGAACAGCAGGATGTCGTCGTCCTCGAACGCGAAATCGTGCAGCGGCGTCGCGCCCCTGGTGGTCAGCAGCACGATTCGGCCCTTTGCCTGCCGCTCGAACGCGTCCCAGTCAGCGTGGCGGGTGATCGCGACATGGCCGATATAGTCCATACCCGCGCGCGCGACGCGTTTGTCGTCCCAGGCGAATCCCATCGGTTCGATCAAGTCGATCGGCGTGGCGAGGCACGCCCCGATCCGCAGGACGGCGCCGACATTTCCGGCGATATCGGGCTGGAAGAGGGCCACGCGCATGCCCGCTTCGATAGGACAGGGGCGGGGCCAGCCGCAAGTCGGTGCGGCGCGGGGCAAAAAGGCGGTTGGCAAATGCGGCATGTGCCGTCTATCAGGCCCGCCAGCCTACCGGGGGACGCCGGAGGGCTTGGCGTAGCGTTCGCGCGCTCCGCCGCATCCGGTGACCGAAGTCGTGCAAAGCGTCTCGGTGAATTTTTGAAGTGCAAGGGCTGATGCATGGCAACGCATGATGATGCTGTTACCCAGGACGGAGCGATCGACGCGCCGGCCGATCCTCGCCGCCGCGACTATCTCGCGATCGGTGCGGTCGCCTGGGCGGGTGTGGGCGCTGGCGTCGTCGCGCTGCCGCTGATCAACCAGATGAGCCCGTCTGCCGACGTGCTCGCGCTGTCGACCACCGAACTCGACGTGTCGGCGATCCAGCCTGGCCAGTCGGTCAAGGCGACCTTCCGCAAGCAGCCGCTGTTCGTGCGCAACCTGACCCAGAAGGAAATCGACGAGGCGAACGCCACGCCGGTTTCCGATCTGCGCGATCCGCAGACGCTCGCCGAGCGGACCAAGAAAGGCAAGCAGAACTGGCTGGTGACGCTGGGCGTTTGCACTCATCTCGGCTGCGTTCCGCTGGGTGCCGGCGAGGGCGAGAACAAGGGGCCGTTCGGCGGCTATTTCTGCCCGTGCCACGGTTCGGCCTATGACACCGCCGGCCGCATCCGCACCGGCCCCGCACCGACGAACCTGGCGGTTCCCGAATATGAATTCATTTCCGACACCGCGATCCGGGTCGGCTGAGGGGGCATTAGGACATGAGCTTTCCCTGGGCAAAGCAGTACGAGCCGAAGCACCCGGTGATGAAGTGGGTGGACGACCGGCTCCCGCTTCCGCGCTTCGTCTATAACGCGGTGGGCGCCGGCTATCCGGTACCGCGCAACCTCAACTATTTCTGGAACTTCGGCGTACTCGCCGGCATGTTCCTGGTCATCCAGATCGTTTCGGGCATCGTGCTCGCGATGCACTATGCGGCGAACGCCGGCATCGCGTTCGACAGCGTCGAGCACATCATGCGCGACGTGAATGCCGGTTGGTTCATCCGCTACGCGCACGCCAACGGCGCGTCGATGTTCCTGCTGGTGGTCTATATCCATATCGCCCGCGGCCTCTGGTACGGGTCGTACAAGGCGCCGCGCGAGATGGTGTGGCTGCTCGGCGTCGTCATCTTCCTGCTGATGATGGCCACCGCCTTCATGGGCTATGTTCTTCCCTGGGGTCAGATGAGCTTCTGGGGCGCGCAGGTGATCACCGGCTTCTTCTCGGCGATCCCTGGCGTGGGCGAGACGATCCGCGTGTGGCTGCTCGGCGGCTTCGCGCCGGACAATGCCGCGCTCAACCGCTTCTTCTCGCTCCACTATCTCCTGCCGTTCGTGATCGCCGGTGTGGTCATCCTCCACATCTGGGCGCTGCACATTCCGGGTTCGTCGAACCCGACCGGCGTCGAGGTGAAGAGCGAGCAGGATACCGTCCCGTTCCACCCCTATTACACTGCCAAGGACGGCGTGGGCGTAGGCGTGGCGCTGATCGTGTTCGCGTCGCTGATCTTCTTCGCGCCGAACCTGCTGGGGCACCCGGACAACTACATTCCGGCCAACCCGCTCTCGACCCCGGCGCATATCGTGCCCGAATGGTACTTCCTGCCCTTCTACGCGATCCTGAAGTCGTTCACGATCGACTTCATCTTCCCGGCGAAGCTGTGGGGCGTGCTGGCGATGTTCGGTTCGATCCTGCTGCTGTTCTTCCTGCCGTGGCTCGACACCTCGCCGGTCCGTTCGGCAAACTATCGCCCGACGTACAAGTGGTTCCTGATCGTGCTGCTGATCGACGTGCTCGTGCTGGGTTATATCGGCGGCGCATCGCCGACGCCGGGGGTGATCCTGATCGGCCAGATCGCAACCGTCTATTACTTCCTGCACTTCCTCGTGATCCTGCCGATCGTGTCGGCGATGGAGCGTCCGCGTCCGCTGCCCAACTCGATCACCGAGGCGGTGCTTGGCGGCAAGGGCGGCACGTCGCCTGCGCAGACCGCGCTGGCTGCCGAATAAAAGGGGCTTGAGATAACATGGTTCGCATTGGCGGATTTATCGTCGGCGTCGGGTTTGTCTTTGCCCTTCTGCTCGGCATCTTCGACACGGTGTACAACTGGATCAAGGAGCCCCCGGCCGCGACCGCGGAGCACGAGTTCCATGCGCATCCGAAGAAGGTGGACTTCTCGTTCAACGGCTTCTTCGGCAAGTACGACAACCGGCAGCTCCAGCGCGGGCTTCAGGTGTACAAGGAAGTGTGCGCTGCCTGCCACTCGCTGCGGCTGGTGTCGTTCCGCGATCTCGAGGCGCTGGGCTATAGCGAAGGTCAGGTGAAGACCATCGCCAAGGGCTTCCAGGTTCCGTCGATCAACCCGGAAACCGGCGAGCCGGCGACCCGAGACGGCGCGCCTTTCGACCGCTTCCCGTCGCCCTATGCCAACGACGTCGCCGCGCGCGCCGCGAACAACAACGCGATCCCGCCCGACCTTTCGCTGATGGCCAAGGCGCGCCACGACGGCAGCAACTATATCTATTCGCTGCTGACCGGCTACCAGGACCAGAAGGGCTACAAGAACGAAAAGGGCGAGGAGCTGCTGAAGCACTTCCCCGAGGCGAAGACCCCTGAAGGGCTTCACTTCAACCCTTATTTCGCGACGCTGAACCTGGCGATGGCGCAGCCTCTCAAGGACGGCCAGGTGACCTATTCGGACGGCACCGCGGCGACGCTCGACAACTATGCGAAGGACGTTTCGGCGTTCCTGACCTGGACCGCTGAACCGAAGATGGAAGCGCGCAAGACCGCTGGTTTCGCGACGCTGATCTTCCTCGTGATCTTCTGCTTCCTCGCCTATGGCGCAAAGAAGCAGATCTGGCGGAACCTGAAGGACTGACCTTCGCCGTCTGACGATTTCTCCACCGGCCCGGGAAGCGATTCCCGGGCCGTTTCGTTTGAAAGGGTAGGACGATGCCTGCCGACGATCTCGCCGCGTTGATCCGCACCATCCCCGACTTCCCCAAGCCGGGAATCCAGTTCCGCGACATCACAACGCTGCTGCTCGATCCCGCCGGCCTCGCCCGCGCGGTCGAGGCGATCATCGATGCCGTGGATGGCCCGGTCGATCTGGTTGCGGGGATCGAGGCGCGCGGGTTCCTCTTCGCTTCGCCCGTGGCATTGGCGCTGGGGGCAGGGGTGCTGCTGGTGCGCAAGGACGGCAAGCTGCCCGGCGCTACCATCGCCGAAGACTATGCGCTGGAATATGGCACCGACCGGATCGCGATCCATGCCGACGCCTTTGCGCCCGGCGCGCGCGTGCTGCTGATCGACGACCTCATCGCCACCGGCGGCACCGCGCGCGCCGCCGTTCGCCTGCTGCGCAAGGCCGGGGCGCAGGTGACGCAGGCGGCGTTCGTGATCGATCTGCCTGACCTCGGCGGTGCCGACGCCCTGCGCGCCGAGGGGATCCATGTCACCAGCCTCGTCGCGTTCGACGGTCACTAAGGGAACCGCATCGGCCTCTCCCCCGTTTCCAGACGGTTAAGGACGTTCTCTCGCGTCCGTGGAGAGCAACCATGCATATCCCGCGTATCTTCGCCGCAGGTCTGATCGGTGCGGCGGCGTTCGGGCTTTCCGCCTGCACCGACGGCTATGGCTATTCGGGCGTCTCGGTCGGCTATGGCAGCGGCGGCTACTATGACGACGGCTATTACGGTTATGCCGGAAGCTATGGCAGCCCGTATTGGGGTTGGTACGGCGACTATTACTACCCCGGTACCGGCTACTATGTGTACGACCGCTATCGCCGTCCCCACCGCTGGAACGACGGCCAGCGCCGCTATTGGGAGCAACGCCGCTATGGCTGGCGCGGCGACCGCGGCGCGATACGCGACAATTGGCGCGAGTTCGGGCGCGACCGGCGGCAGGACGACCGCGCCTACCGCCAGGATCGTCGGCAGGATCGCCAAGCCTATCGTGACGGCCAGGTGACGCGCGACCAGTTCCGCGAGGAACGGCGCGACGACCGGCGGGACTATCGCCGGGAATACCGCCGCGACCGTAGCGAATTGCGGCGCGAAAACCGCAGGGACCGGCGCCAGCCCCGCTAGGCAGGGCGCCGGGCGACCAGGCCGCGGGCGACGAAGCTCATCACCGGTTCGTCATGCTGGTTGTAGACGGTCATGCGCGCACGGGTACGGCCCATTTCGGGGCGCTTCTCCATCGCCTCCTTCTCAAGCAGCTCATTCTCGCAGCGGAGCGTGTCACCGGGGAAGACCGGCTTGATCCAGCGCAGCTCGTCGATTCCGCCAGCGCCGAGACTGGCGGAAGGGTTGGCCTTCATATGCTCGACGAACATCGACATGGTCATCGCGCAGGTGTGCCAGCCGCTTGCCGCGAGCCGACCGAAATGGGTCCTGGCCGCCGCCTCGTCGGAGAGGTGGAAGGGCTGCGGATCGTATTTCTCCGCGAACGCCAGCACTTCCTCGCGCGTGACCTCGTAGGAGCCGAAGCTCGCCTTGTCGCCGACCGTCAGGTCCTCGAAATATTTCATGCAATCAGTTTCGATCGGAAACGGATGTGATGCAACCCCTATGGCGCGACCCGAGCGAGCGTTGCCGCGTTGCCGTCGATTCCCTGCGCCGGAGAGAGGCCGGTGAGGCGGCGCAACAGCGGATAGACGTCGACATTGTCGAAGGCCGGCAAGGGGCCGATCCGCGCGATCGAGGGGCCATGGGCGATGAACAGCGCGCGCATCTCCGGGGCGTGCGGGTCCCAGCCATGTTCGCCGCGGCTTGCTTCGGGAGCGGGCGGGGAGGTGGCGATCATCCAGCCCATTTCGGGGAGGCACAAGAACGCGGGCGTGCGCGGGTTGGTGCCATAGTGGAGCCGGACGGGGATCGCGTTGCGGCGCCAGCACTGCATGTGCGGGTGGGGCTTGAGCAGCACCGCAGCGAGTTCGTCATCGCGTCCCGCTGCGGGTTCGATCGCGGCATAGGGACCCTGTTCGATCACGCGGTACAGGCCGTCGGGCAGCATCTGGTCGAGCCGGATACGACGCTCGGGGCTCGATCCGCCCATGCCGTGATCGGCGACGATGACGAGGTTGGCGGGCTGGCCGAGCAAGGCAAGCTGGCGGACGAGGCGGCCGATCTGCGCGTCGATCTCGGCCAGGGGGCGGTCGAGTTCGCTGGCGGCAGGGCCGAGCTTGTGCCCGGCGCTGTCGATCGTGTCGAAATAGACCCCGACCAGACGGGGCCGGGTCCTAGCCGGACGGCGCAGCCAGTCGAGCACGATATCGACGCGCTCGGCGCTGGTCACCGCCATGTCGAATGTGCGCCAGTCGGAGGGGCGAACCCCGTGCACCGCAACGCTGGAGCCGGGCCAGAACAGGATCGAGCTGCGGATGCCGGCGCGCTCGGCCGCGACCCAGATCGGCTCGGCCTGATCCCACCACCAGGCCTCGGACGAGGCCTGGGTGAAGCGCTGACCGGGGCGGGCGGGGTCTTCGAACCGGTTGGCGACGATACCGTGGCGGTCGGGCCGCAATCCGGTGACGAGCGTGTAGAAGTTGGGGAAGGTCTTGACCGGGAAGGAAGGGCGCATCGCCCCGTGCGCGCCTTCCGCCGCCAGCCGCGACAGCGTCGGCGTCACCCCGCGGTCGAGATAGTCGGCGCGGAAGCCGTCGATCCCGATCAGGATCGTCACTGCCGCCCGCGTCTCACGGGCCGTGCCGGGGGAGGTCGCGGGCGCGACGGAGGACGCCGTGCAGGCGTGAAGCAGGGCCGCCATCGCGGCGAGGGCCGTGGATCGGAACCAGCGCATCGGAGCCGCCTACCCGGACCGCATGACAAGGTGAAGGCGGAGTTGCCGCAGGCGGGCATCCTGCCTTAGCTTCGCGCCATGCCCCCGCCCGACCTAGCCTCCGGCCTGCGCACCCGTCTGATCGGGGTGGTGCGGCGTACCTTCAACGACCAGGACAAGGGCGAGAAGCCGGTCCAGCGCAGCGACGACGCCCTGTTCCCGCGCGGGAGCGTCACCTGGCGCGTGCATGGCGACGTGACGACGATGATGGTCGGCGGGGTCGCCTCGCTGCTGCTTCAGATGCTCCACCCGGCGGTGCTGGCTGGAGTGTGGGACCACAGCGCCTTCCGCAAGGACATGCTCGGCCGCCTGCGCCGCACCGCGCGCTTCATCGCCGAGACGACCTATGCCGAGCGCAGTATCGCCGAGGCGAGCATTGCCAAGGTGCGCGAGGTGCATGAGCGAGTCGCCGGGACGCTGCCCGACGGGACGCCCTATCGCGCCGACGATCCCGAGCTGCTTGCCTGGGTACATGTTACTGAAATGTGGAGCTTTCTTGCTGCCTGGCAGCGCTATGGCGTGCCGATCACCCGGGCGGAGGAGGATATCTACTTCGCCGAGACTGCGCGGACCGCCGAGGCGCTGGGCACCGACCCGATCCCGCGCAGCAAGGCCGAGGCCGAAGCGCTGATCGCCGCGATGCGGCCGCAGCTGGTGGTCGATGCCCGCACGCGCGAGGTGGCGCGCTTCGTGCTCGAGCATCCCGCGCCCAGCCTGATCGTCGCGCCGGCCCAGACCGCGATCTTCGCCGCGGCGGTCGACCTGCTGCCCGACTGGGCGCGCGCAATGCACGGCCTCAAGCGCCCGCCCGCGGCCCCCTTTGTACGCGGATCCACGCTGGCGATCGCCAAGACCTTTCGCTGGGCGTTCGGGTAGGCGCGCATTGTTTCATTTGCCTATTTGGTTCGTGATATGGGATTTATTATAGCCGCATTGGCTCATGTAGGAAAATGATCATTGCAAGACGCTGAGTTGCCGGGCTTTTTCGGAGACTGGCCGGTGGGGTGCGCATGACGAAGGGGGCGTTTGGCCCCAGCCGTCACCGGTGGGTGCGCGAGGCAAGCAGCAAGATGTGGCGTCCGATGTTGCGGAATCCGGCAAAGCGCGGCTGCATGGTTGGAAGGCGATTGCGGCGAAGCCGGACGCCAGCATCGGAGGTCGCGCGCGGGGATGGGCGCCATCCCCTCGACGAACAGCAATGCGTCGGGCTTGAGCGCAGCCTTGAGCCGTTTCAGCGCGGCGTCGGCAGGATGGCGCCCATCGGGGACGCCCACCCCTCCGCCACCGCTTCAGGGGAGCGCGAGCTCCCGCCGTCAGACGTTGAAGCGGAACAGCATCACGTCGCCGTCCTGGACGACATAGTCCTTGCCTTCCGAGCGCAGCTTGCCGTTGTCGCGCGCGCCGGCTTCGCCGTTGAACTTCACATAATCGTCGAAGGCGATGGTCTCGGCGCGGATGAAGCCGCGTTCGAAATCGGTGTGGATCTCGCCCGCCGCCTGCGGCGCCTTGGCGCCGACATGGGTGGTCCAGGCGCGCGCTTCCTTGGGACCGACGGTGAAGAAGGTGAGGAGGTGAAGCAGGCTGTAGCCGGCGCGGATCACGCGGGCGAGGCCGGTTTCCTCCAGCCCGAGCTCGCCGAGGAACTCGCCGCGCTCGTCGGCGGGCATGGTCGCGATCTCGGCCTCGATGGCGGCGGAGACGACGACGGCTTCGGCACCCTCGGCCCTGGCCTTTTCGAACACCCGCGCGGAGAATTCATTACCGTTGGCGGCGTCTTCCTCGTTGACGTTGCAGACGTAGAGGACCGGCTTGGCGGTGATCAGCTGCGCCTGTTTGAGGACGCGTTCCTCCTCGATATCCTTCGGCTCGGTCAGGCGCGCGGGCTTGCCCTCGCGCAGCAGGTCGAGCGCCTGGCCGAGGACGCTGGCGGCGATCTTGGCTTCCTTGTCGCCCTGCGCGGCCTTCTTCTGGAGGTTGGGGACGCGCTTTTCGAGCGATTCCAGGTCGGAGAGCATCAGCTCGGTCTCCACCGTCTCGGCATCGGCGATCGGATCGACCTTGTTGTCGACATGCTGGATGTCGTCATTCTCGAAGCAGCGCAGGACGTGGACGATCGCGTCCACTTCGCGGATGTTGCCGAGGAACTGGTTGCCAAGGCCTTCGCCCTTGCTGGCGCCGCGGACCAGGCCGGCGATATCGACGAAGCCGAGCTGGGTCTCGATGATCTTGGCCGAGCCGGCGATCTTCGCGAGCGACTCCAGCCGCGCATCCGGCACCGCGACATTGCCGACATTCGGCTCGATCGTGCAGAAGGGATAGTTGGCCGCCTGCGCCGCCGCAGTCTCGGTCAGCGCGTTGAAGAGCGTCGATTTGCCGACGTTCGGCAGACCGACGATGCCGCAGCGAAAGCCCATTTGTCTCTAGGTCCTGTGATCCGGGAAAGGCGCGCAGATAGGGCGGACGCGCGCAAAAGGCCAGCCCAACAAAAATCCTCCCCGGTACGGGGAGGTGGCAGCGCACAGCGCCGACGGAGGGGGCCAGCCACAAGCCGATGTGTTTCGCGGCTGGGCCCCCTCCCCGTGTCGGGGAGGATCTAGAAGATCAGCGGCAGCGCACGTTGCCGCGGTCGATCTCGCGTCCGGCGAGCGCGCCGCCCGCGCCGCCGAGCAGCACGCCGAGCAGGTCGCCATTGCCGATCGCCCCGCCAAGGATGCCGCCCAGCGCCGCACCGACCACCAGACCGGTGGTGCCGTCGTTGCGGCGGCAATAATAGCGCCCGTCGCGACCGCGATAGATGCGGTCCTGACGGCTCAGCCGCCGCTCGCGGTAATTGCCGTTACGGTAATTGTCATAGGGATCCCAGCGACGGTCGTTGCTGTCGCCGCGCCAGCGATAGTCCCGGGTCCGATTCCGGTCGCGATCCCGCCAGTCGCGGTCGCGATTCCGGTCGCGCCAGTCGCCGCGGCGTTCATTATATTCGCGGTCGCGCTCGCGCTGGCGTTCTTCCCAGCTCTGCGCATGCGCAGTGCCCGTCAGGGCGGGCGTGGCGAGCGGGACGGTGAGCGACAGCGCGAGAAATGCCGTCAGACCTTTGCGCATGGTGAATCTCCTGAAACTTAGGAGATAGAATCGTATCACATGCGCAATGGTTCCCGAAACGGGCCGGCCAAAAAGCCAGATCGCAGCGATTCAGCGATAGTTGAAGCTGATGCTGATCCGCTCGGCCCTGGCGTTTCCCGCGACGACCTCGTGCCGCAGCCAGCTTTCCCACAGGAAGATCGTGCCCGGTGCGGGCTGCGCATAGACGAAGGTCTGGAGATCGTCCGGCGCGTCGGAGCGGCGGGGCGGGGCGGCCATCATCAGCGGCAGGCGCGGGTCTTCGAGCTTGAGCGTGCCCGCGCCTGGCGGAATCTCGACATAGAGCGTGCCGGAGATGATGCTGTGCGGATGGATATGCCCCGAATGGGTGCCGCCGGGCTTCAGGATATTGACCCACAGGCTGTCGAGCTTCGGCTTGCGGGCAAGATCGAAGGCGCATTCCTCCGCGAACTTCGCCGCATGGCGGTTGAGGTGGCGGACCAGATCGCCGAAGCGCGGATCCCGCGCCGGGAGATCGTCGAGCGAGGCATAGGAGGTGTAGCCGCGATAGCCGTGCGCCCTGGACCAGGCCTGACCCGCACGGTCCTGTGCGGCGAGATCGCGGCATGCATCGCCCAGCTCGGCAAGCAGCGCGTCGTCGGCGAGCGCCGTTTCGGAGAAGCGGGTGGCGAAGAGATTGCGGATCGTCATGCCGTTTTGCACAGCACGGGGGCGGAGCCTGCGCAAGCCGGGAGATGTTGACACCGATGTTGACACGCTCGTCGCAAGCGGCAAACTCGCGCGTCCTGTTTGGGAGGAAGCCCATGAAGCGCATCGCAATTCTGGCGCCGCTGGTGCCGCTGGCGCTGGTTGCGCTTTCGGCCTGTGGCGACAATGGCGCCAGGGAAAAGGCGGCGGCGGAAGCCAAGGCCAAGGCGCAGGAAACGCAGAAGGCGAAGCTGCTTGAGGACGGGCTGGCGCTCAACACGCGCTGCTTTGCCGCGGTGAAATGGCAGCAGCGGCTGCTCGACAGCCCGGTGCCGCGCTCGATCGCGGGCGGGTCGCAGCCGTTTCTCGACTATTATCGCAAGATGATCGCCGACAAGCTGGGCGACCAGGTCGTCGCGGCGGAAGGCGCCAAGCCCGAATTGTCGAAGGCCAATCTCGACGCCTATCTCGACTGGGCAGCGAAGGATCAGGCCGAGAACGTGTTCGCCAAGGGCGACCGCACGCAGAACTACGCCACCGTCACCAACTGCGTTCAAAGCGCGGCCGAGTTCGGGACGGGCACGATGGCGAAGATCAGCCCCGCCGAGCGGCTGGGCAAGATCCAGCAACTGCGCCAGATCATGGACACGACGGGAAGCTGAGCGCGGCCGGCGCAGCCGCCAGTGCGCGGACCATACCAATTGCGGCCTTTCGTTTGCGTCTCCGTCACGCTACCGGAGAACGCACGCAACCCTTGCGGGCAAGGACCGTTCATCTGCGGTACAGGCGCAAACCGCCTAGCAGACGGGCAACTAACAGGAGTCGAAGGATGATTCGCCGTTCCATTCTGATCGCCAGCACCGCCGTGGCGCTGACCGTCGCCGGGTGCGGTGGCAACGACCCGGCTCCGACGCCGACCCCTTCGCCGTCGGCATCGACCAGCCCGTCCCCGACGCCGATCACCTATTCGAAGTTCCCGCTGACTGCGGCCGAAGAGAAGTTCACCGTCAACGCGGCGATGAGCTACACCGGCGACATCGCCGGGCCCGTGACGCTGGGCACCGCAGGCACCGACGCCTTCACGAACCGTGTCCGTCTTGCGCTGCAGGCCGACGTCAGCTCGACCACCACGGCCGACGAAGTCATCCTCGAGAGCAGCGAAGAATCGCGCTTCAAGGGCGCGAACCTGCTCGTCGCCCCCGCCACCACCGTGACCGAATATTCGTATCGCACGAGCGATGCTGCGACGGGCAAGTTCGCTCAGTTCGAGCGGCTCAACAACACGATCAAGGACAAGGTGACGACGGATGTCGCGCTGGGGCGCACCTATGTCAGCTATGCGGCATGGTGGCGCGGTGACAGCACGGCGGGCCAGAAGCGCGTGACCTATGGCACGTTCGGCTACCCGACCGTGCCGAGCGACATGCCGACCACGGGCAATTCCAGCTATATCGCGCGTGTCGCCGGCCGTGTGGTGACCTCGCCCGGCGCCGGTGCGAGCAACATCCAGAAGCTGGGCGGCACCGTGACGCTGCTGCTCAACTACGCCACCGGCCTCGTCAACCTGACGCTCAACCTGACGCGGGAGGACGGCACGGTCTATGGCACCTACACCGGCACTGGCGCGATCGCCTCGGGCAACAACCAGTTCACCGGCAGCTTCGGTCCGGGCAGCCCTGCGGGCGGCACCTTCCAGGGCCTGGCCTATGGTCCGAAGGCGACCGAGGTCGGCATCACCTTCGCGATCACCGGTGCCGACAACCGCGCGGTCGGCGTGGTGATCGGCCGCCAGGGCTGATCTGTCGGAGACTTGAGAACGGAAAGGCCGGGGGCGACCCCGGCCTTTTTCGTTTGGGCGAAGCAGGCCGGTGCCGCCCCGTCAGGGCTCCTGGTGCAGGCGCAGTGCGATGTCGTTCATGAAGCGCGCATCGTCGCCCTTGGCGAGCCATTCCGCCTCGCCCGCAATCGCGCCGAGCAGGTCGGACAGATCCTCGATCTCCGCCTTGCCGTAATTGCCGAGAACATAGCCGGTGACGCGATCCTTGTGCCCGGGATGGCCGATGCCGATGCGGACTCGGCGGAAGTCGGCGCCGGCATGCGCGATCGCGCTGCGGATGCCGTTCTGCCCCGCCGCGCCGCCGCCGCGCTTCACCTTGACCTTGAAGGGCGCGAGATCGAGCTCGTCGTGAAAGACGGTCACGTCCTCGACCGGCAATTTGTAGAAATCCATCGCCGCGCGGATCGCTCGGCCGCTCTCGTTCATATAGGTGGCGGGCTTGAGCAGCAGGATCTTCTGCGCACCGATGCGCCCTTCCTGGACCCAGCCCTGGAACTTCTTCGCCGGCGGCGTGAAGCCGTGCACCTCGGCGATCGCGTCGGCGGCCATGAAGCCCACATTGTGCCGGTTCATCGCATATTGCGGCCCCGGATTGCCGAGGCCCACCCACAGCTGCATCGTTGTTTGTCCGTTAGGCGGTGCCAGCCCGTTCCCCCACCCGGCCACCCAACCCGTGTATTCTATGGGTGGCCGGGTGGGGGAGCGGGCGGCGCCGCAACCAAATAAAACGCCCCCGCACCGGAGTGCGAGGGCGCTCTAGAACAACCCGAAAGGGCGGGAAAGGCTTACTCGCCTTCCTTCGCCTCGGTCTCGCCCTCGGCGGCAGCCTCTTCGGCGGGCGCTTCGGCTTCGCCTTCAGCTTCGGCCTCGGCAGCCGCTTCGGCTTCCTCGGACTTCAGCGCCGACGGAGCGACGATGGTGGCGATGGTGAAGTCGCGGTCTTCGATCGCGCTCTCGACGCCCTTGGGCAGGGTCACGGCCGAGATGTGCAGCGAGGCACCGACGTCGAGGCCGTCCAGCGAGATGGTGATCTCGCTCGGGATCTCGGCGGCGTCGCAGACCAGCTCGAGCTCGTGACGGACGATGTTCAGCACGCCGCCCTTCTTGAGGCCGGGCGAGGTTTCCTCGTCGGTGAACACGACGGGCACGTTGACGTGCACCTTGGCGTGCTCGGAAATGCGCAGGAAGTCGACATGGACCGGGCGGTCGGTCACGACGTCAAGCGCGGCATCCTTGGCGAGGGTGCGGACCGGCTTGCCGCCGGCGCCCTCGATCATGATGACCGAGTTGAAGAAGTGGCCGGTGTTCAGCGCCTTGATGAGCGCGCGCTCTTCAAGGTGGATGCTCAGCGGTTCCTGATTGTTGCCGTAGATAACGGCGGGTACGCGGCCTTCACGACGAAGCGCACGGGAGGCTCCCTTGCCAACCCGGTCGCGCGTCTCGGCCGACAGCGTAAGCGTATCGCTCATGTGTCGAATTCCTGTGCGCTAATTGGTTCATCTTCGACCAGGCCTCCAGGGATGACCCTGATCGAAGCGCGCGCCTATAGGGGAGGGCGGGGGGGAAAGCAAGTTTGGGTTGCGGCACCGGCCCGCTCCCGCTGCGGGCACCGCCCGCACAACCTAATACGCCACTCGCTCCACGGTCAGGCCCTTTTCGCCGAGCAGCGTCTGGACGCTGCCCTTACCGGCGAGGTGGCCGGCGCCGACCGCGACGAATACCGTGCCCGGCTGGGCCATCCGCGCCGCGACCCAGTCCGCCCAGCGCGCGTTGCGGCGTGCGACCAGCGCTTCTGCCACCTCGGGCGAGGCTTCCGCCAGGCGGTTCATCTCGGCACCGACGCTTTCGGCATCGCCTGCACCCCAAGCCTGGACGAAGCGCTTGAGCCGTTCGCCCGCGGACGGCAACTCCTTGACCGTCGCGTCGAGCATCGCGCTCTGCGCCGCGCCCGACAGGCTGTCGAACGCCATCAGCTGGCCGCGCGCGCTCTCCAGCGCCTTGACCGGCTTGCCCGCGTTTTCCGCGGCGCTCGACAGCGCGGCCTCGACCCCGTCGTCGGAGGAATAGCCGGCTTTCACCACCGCGCGCTGGTTGAGCGTCAGCGCGGCGAGCCAGGGTTCCATCCTGTCGATCTCGCCCTTGGCCATGCCGAGCTTCTGCGCTGCCGCGTCGACTTCGGGCGCGAAGGGCGGGCCGCCGCGCGTGCCGAGCTGCGCCGTCAGCGCGGCGATCGCGCCGGGATCGGGCCGGGCGATCTCCAGCACCAGCTCGTCGCTGGCGTCGAACGCCTCGCGCACGCCGTCGTCGAACCAGCGCGTGCCGGGCTCGAGCACATGGACCGTGCCGAACAGATAGATCGTCGTGTCCTCGTCCTTCACCACCCACAAAGCCGGATCGGCATCATGGCCGAACAGCGAGCAACCGGTGAGGAGAAGGGCGGAAAGGATTGGAAATGTGCGTCGGAGCATCTGGTCCTACCAAGCCCATGTCTCGCCGGGCCGTCAACTGTCGCGCCGTTAACCAGTGGAGGCCAGTCCTGTTCCGGATGGCACGTCCATTCCCGTTTCGGTGGTGAGGTAGTTTGAGCCGTCCGGCCAGGATTCCTCCCGCTTCATCCACTCCCATCGTCACCCCGGCCTTGTGCCGGGGTCCACTTGGCCTCGCCGATTGGACAAGAACCTCTTGCATGACGCCTGGTCTCCCGGTGGACCCCGGCACAAGGCCGGGGTGACGGTGGAGAGGGGCTTGGCGCCAAGCCGATCCAGTGCGGGCAGTTGACCGTGCATGGCCCCTGCGCCAAAGCGCGAACCCATATGACCCAGCCGCTCAGCTTCCAGGGCATGATCCTCAAGCTCCACGACTATTGGAGCCAGCGGGGATGCCTGATCCTCCAGCCCTATGACATGCGCATGGGTGCGGGCACCTTCCACACCGCGACGACGCTGCGCGCGCTCGGCCCCGATCCGTGGAACGCGGCGTTCGTCCAGCCATGCCGTCGCCCGACCGATGGCCGCTATGGCGAGAATCCCAACCGCCTTCAGCATTATTACCAGTATCAGGTGATCCTGAAGCCGAGCCCGCCCGACCTGCAGGAAGCGTATCTGGGATCGCTGGCCGCGATCGGCATCGACTTTACCAAGCACGACATTCGCTTCGTCGAGGACGACTGGGAATCGCCGACGCTCGGCGCCTGGGGCCTGGGCTGGGAAGTGTGGTGCGACGGGATGGAGGTGACCCAGTTCACCTATTTCCAGCAAATGGGCGGGTTCGACTGCAAGCCGGTCGCGGGCGAGCTGACCTACGGGCTCGAGCGGCTGGCGATGTACATCCAGAACAAGGACAGCGTGTACGACCTCGCGTTCAACGATGCGCAGGATGGCAAGCCGGCCTTCACCTATGGCGACGTCTTCCTCGAGAACGAGAAGCAGATGTCGAAGTACAATTTCGAGGTCGCCGACACCGAGACGCTGTTCGATTCGTTCCGCAAGGCGGTCGCCGAGTGCGAGAACTGCCTGACGAACAATGTCCCCATCGCCGCCTATGAGCAGGCGATCGAGGCGAGCCATCTCTTCAACCTGCTTCAGGCGCGCGGCGTCATCTCGGTCGCCGAGCGCCAGGCCTATATCGGCCGCGTCCGCGATCTGGCCAAGGGCAGCTGCGAGGCATGGATCGCGCACATGACGCCCGAATGGACCGCCAAATATCCGGAGTGGTCGCTGTGACCGATTTCCTGCTCGAACTCCGCTCGGAGGAAATCCCGGCACGGATGCAGGACAAGGCCCGCGAGGACCTTGCGCGCCTGTTCGCGGCCGAACTGAAGGCCGCCGGGATGGAGGCGAGCGAGACCGTCACCTATGCGACGCCCCGCCGCCTTGCGTTGATCGCGCGTGGCCTTCCGGACGTGACCGCCTCTGTCATAGAGGAGGTCAAGGGGCCGCCGGCGGATGCGCCGGATGCGGCGATTGAAGGCTTTCTGCGCAAATCGGGTCTGGCCCGCGAGGCGTTGCAGACGCGAGACGTCAAGGGACGGGCCACCCTCTTTGCCGTGATCAGCAAGCAGGGCCGCCCAACGGCGGGCGTGTTGGCCGAGGTGATCCCGGCCGTGATCCGCGCCTTCCCGTGGCCCAAGTCGATGCGCTGGGGCGATGCCTCGCTGTCGACCGAGAGCCTGCGCTGGGTGCGTCCGCTGCAAGGCATCGTCGCGCTGTTCGGCGACGATGTGGTGGAGTGCGAGGTCGCGGGCGTCCGTTCGGGCGCGGCGACCGTCGGCCACCGCTTCCACCATCCGGGCGTCATCACGATCGGATCGGCTTCGGACTATGTCGAGAAGCTGCGCGCCTGCCATGTCATCGTCGACCAGAATGAGCGTCGCGCGACCATCGCGCTCGGCGCCAAGATGGCGGCGAACAAGGCCGGCCTGACCTTGATCGAGGACGAGGGGCTGCTGATCGAGAATGCCGGGCTGACCGAATGGCCGGTGCCGCTGCTCGGCCGCTTCGACGAAGCGTTCCTCGACGTGCCGCCCGAGGTGATCCAGCTGACGGCGCGCGTGAACCAGAAGTACTTCGTGTGCCAGGATGCCGCCGGGAAACTGGCGAATGCGTTCGTATGCACCGCGAACATCGACGCGGCCGATGGCGGCGCCAGGATCGTCGAGGGCAACCAGAAGGTGCTCGCCGCGCGGCTGAGCGATGCGCGCTTCTTCTACGAGACGGACCTGAAGGTGCCGCTCGCGGAGCAGGCGACGAAGCTCGAGAAGATCGTGTTCCACGAGAAGCTGGGCACGGTCGCCGACAAGGTCGAGCGGGTGGCGAAGCTGGCACGGTGGCTGGTCGAGGAAGGGATCGTCAAGGGCGCGGACCCGGCACGGGCCGAACGCGCCGCGCGGCTCGCCAAGGCCGATCTCGTCACCGGTATGGTCGGCGAGTTCCCCGAACTACAGGGCCTGATGGGCGGCTATTACGCCGCCGCGCAGGGCGACGACGCCGCGGTCGCCGAAGCGATCCGCGATCACTACAAGCCCATCGGGCAGGGCGACGACGTGCCCACCGCACCGGTGACGGTGGCGGTGTCGCTGGCGGACAAGCTGGATACGATTCTGGCGTTCTTCCTCATTGATGAGCGTCCGACCGGTTCCAAAGACCCGTTCGCGCTTCGTCGAAGTGCGCTCGGTGTTATCGGGCTCACCGGCAAGAATGGGGTCAAGCTGCCATTGAGCCGACTCTTTGCGACGTGGACCGATCACGTACACTTTGCATCGAAGACCATTATGTCGACCCATGGCCGGCAGGTCATGACTCAGCAACGCGCCCGCGAGCAGGTTGAGGCGGTTGCTCGGAGCATGGAAACCGAAACGGTGGGCGAGTGGATTCTGCCGCAGCCTGTCTCTGTTTCGGTCGACCTACCTGAAAATGCTGAGGTGCAAGCTCGGCTCGAAATGGCGACAGGGCTCTGGCAGAGCGTGGAGGGTTTTGATCCCGCCTCGGTCCTAGCCTTCCTCATTGACCGCCTCAAGGTCCAGCAGCGCGAGGCGGGGGTCCGCCACGACCTGATCGACGCGGTGTTCGCCCTTGGCGGCGAGGACGATCTCGTCCGGCTGCTCGCGCGCGTCCATGCGTTGCAGGCGTTCATGGCGACCGACGACGGCGCCAACCTGCTCGCCGGGTACAAGCGCGCGGCGAACATCCTCAAGAAGGAGGGCGTGACCGACGCCGTGTGGTCCGCGCCTGCCTATGCGCCCGAACCCGCCGAGGCGGCGCTGATCGCTGCGCTCGACGGGGCCGAGCCCAAGGCGGCCGCCGCGGTCGAGGGCGAGCGGTTCGAGGAAGCGATGGCCGCGCTCGCGACGCTGCGCGCGCCGATCGACGCGTTCTTCACCGATGTGACGGTCAACGATGCCGATCCGGCCAAGCGCGAGTCGCGGCTGGCGCTGCTCGCGCGGATGCGCGACGCGGTGCATCGCGTGGCGGACTTCGGCAAGATCGAGGGCTGAGGGTAGTTATCCTCCCCCCCAAGGGGGAGGTGTCAGCGTAGCTGACGGAGGGGGAGGAAGCCCCAACGCTGGTTCTGGCATCCGCCCCCTCCGTTGCCTTCGGCGCCACCTCCCCCTGGCGGGGAGGATTTTTTGAGATGCGATCCAACCCGACCTTACCGCCTGCACCACGCGTCATTTTTCCGCAACACAAGCAAATCTGTTCGGTGACAGCGCTGGACAGGGTCTTCCCCCTTCTTCGCACCTGCGGTAGGCGCGCCCAACGCGCCGGGGAGGGCGCCACGGAAGGGGTTTGAATGACTCGTTATGTGTACCGCTTCGGCGGCAACGTTTCGGACGGTGGCGCCGGCGACAAGAATCTGCTCGGCGGCAAGGGCGCCAATCTCGACGGCATGGCCTCGATCGGCCTGCCCGTGCCCCCCGGCTTCACGATTTCGACCCCGGTGTGCGCGCTCTATTACGAGAATGGTGGCACCTTCCCCGACAGCCTCAAGGCCGAAGTCGCCAATGGCGTCGCGCATATCGAGGGGATCACCGGCAAGAAGTTCGGCGTTGCCGCCGATCCGCTGCTGGTGTCGGTCCGCTCGGGCGCGCGCGCGTCGATGCCGGGCATGATGGACACGGTCCTCAACCTCGGCCTCAACGACGAGACCGTCGAGGGCCTGGCCGCGATCAGCGGCGACGCGCGCTTCGCGTGGGACAGCTATCGCCGCTTCATCCAGATGTATTCGGACGTGGTGCTGGAACTGGATCACGGCCGGTTCGAGGAAGCGCTGGAGATCGCCAAGGAGGATCGCGGCTATCATCTCGATACCGAGATGACCGCGAGCGACTGGCAGGCGCTGGTCGCCGAGTACAAGGCGCTGGTGGTCGAATTGTGGGACGGCAAGGCGTTCCCGCAGGACGTGCACGACCAGCTGTGGGGCGCGATCGGCGCGGTGTTCGGATCGTGGCAGTCGGAGCGGGCGAAGGTCTATCGCCGCCTTAACGACATTCCGGGCGACTGGGGCACCGCGGTCAACGTCCAGGCGATGGTGTTCGGCAATATGGGCGATACCTCGGCCACCGGCGTCGCCTTCACCCGCGATCCGGCGACCGGCGAGAACGCGTACTATGGCGAGTTCCTGATCAACGCGCAGGGCGAGGACGTGGTCGCGGGCATCCGCACGCCGCAATATCTGACCAAGGCGGCGCGCGAGAGGGCGGGGGCCAAGCCCGCGTCGATGGAAGAGGCGATGCCCGAGGCCTATGCCGAGCTGGCGCGCGTGTTCGACCAGCTCGAGCGCCATTATCGCGACATGCAGGACATCGAGTTCACCGTCGAGCGCGGCAAGCTGTGGATGCTGCAGACCCGCAGCGGCAAGCGCACCGCCAAGGCCGCGCTCAAGATCGCGGTCGACATGGCCAATGAAGGGCTGATCACGCAGGAAGAGGCGATCGCCCGCGTCGATCCGGCGGCGCTCGACCAGCTGCTCCACCCGACGCTCGATCCCGATGCGCCGCGCGACGTGCTGACCAAGGGGCTGCCCGCCTCGCCCGGCGCCGCATCGGGCTTTGCGGTGTTCGACAGCGACACCGCCGAGAAGCGCGCGGCTGCGGGAGACGCGGTGATCCTGGTGCGCGTGGAGACGTCGCCCGAGGACATCCACGGGATGCACGCGGCGAAGGGCATCCTGACGGCGCGCGGCGGCATGACCAGCCACGCGGCGGTGGTGGCGCGCGGCATGGGCCGCCCCTGCGTCTCCGGCGCGGGCACGCTCTCGATCAACGCCAAGGAAGGCCTGATGCGGGTCGGCACGCGCGAGATCCGCGAGGGTGAGGTGATCACGATCGACGGATCGACCGGCGAGGTGATGCTGGGCGAAGTCCCGACGATCCAGCCCGAGCTGGCGGGCGACTTCGGCACGCTGATGGAATGGGCCGACAAGGTCCGCCGCCTCAAGGTGCGCACCAACGCCGAGACCCCGCTCGACTGCCGCACCGCGCGCGAGTTCGGCGCGGAGGGCATCGGGCTTTGCCGGACCGAGCATATGTTCTTCGACGCGGCGCGGATCACCGCGGTGCGCCAGATGATCCTGGCGGCGGACGAGAAGGGCCGCCGTGCCGCGCTCGACAAGCTGCTGCCCGAGCAGCGCAAGGACTTCACCGAGATCTTCGAGGTGATGGCGGGGCTGCCCTGCACGATCCGCCTGCTCGATCCGCCGCTGCACGAGTTCCTGCCGCACGAGGAGTCCGAGTTCGCCGAGGTCGCGGCTGCCGCGGGGCTCGACGTCGAGACGCTGCGCCGGCGTGCCGCCGAGCTGCACGAGTTCAACCCGATGCTCGGCCATCGCGGCTGCCGCCTGGGCGTGACCTATCCCGAAATCTACGAGATGCAGGCGCGCGCGATCTTCGAGGCGGCGTGCGAGGTGGCGGAGAAGTCCGGCGCCGCACCGGTGCCTGAGGTGATGATCCCGCTGGTCGCGACCCGGCGCGAGCTCGAGCTGATGAAGGCGGTGGTCGACAAGGCGGCGCAGGCGGTGTTCGCCGAGAAGGGCCGGACGATCGAGTATCTGGTGGGCACGATGATCGAGCTGCCGCGCGCTGCGCTGCGTGCGGGCGAGATCGCCGAGGTCGGCGAGTTCTTCAGCTTCGGCACCAACGACCTGACCCAGACCACGCTGGGCGTCAGCCGCGACGATGCCGGCCGGTTCCTGACCACCTATGTCGAAAAGGGCATCTATGCCCGCGACCCGTTCGTCTCGATCGACGTCGAGGGCGTGGGCGAGCTGATCGAGATCGCCGCCGAGCGCGGGCGCAAGGCGCGGCCGGGAATCAAGCTTGGCATCTGCGGCGAGCATGGCGGCGATCCGGCGTCGATCGCCTTCTGCGAGCAGACAGGCCTCGACTATGTCTCCGCCTCGCCCTATCGCGTGCCGATCGCGCGGCTCGCCGCTGCGCAGGCGGCACTGCTCAAGGGGGGCTGACGCGGGTGGCGGCGACAAGTGGCGCGGTGATTTTGAAGCCGCGCCCAGAAATGAATCCTGTCGACCGCCTCAACGCAGAACTCCTGAACGGCCGTACTGCCACCGAAGTGCTCGAGGAGCGCGCGGTCGCATTGGGGCTTGCCGGGGCGCCGCGCGTGCGCGCGCAGGTGCGACGCGACCGGCTGGTCGCGGGCGAGGCGGCGGCGCGCCGTCGTCTGAATGCCGAAGGTGAACGGCTCGCCTATCGCCGCGTTCACCTGATGTGTGGCGAGCATGTGCTGTCGGAGGCGGTCAACTGGTATGTCGCCAGCCGGCTGACCCCGGCGATGAACGAGGCGCTCGAGACGAGCGACGTGCCGTTCGGCCGAGTGATCCTGCCGCTTGGACCCAGCCGCCGCACGGTCTCGACGCGGATCCTGTGGGACGGCAACGGCGCGGCTCCCACGACGATCCTGCGCCATCGCGCGCTGGTGGTGGACGGGCAGGGCCGTCCGCTGGCCGAGGTGATCGAGAATTACCGCGCCGTGCTGGTGAGCGGGGCCCAGGCCGCGGACTCATAGAAACGGACTGTCTCGAAGCGACCCCATTGCCGTCGTTAGGGCGTGTCTGCTTTCACGCCTCGCTTGGCTGCTGCTGCTGCCATCAGGAGGCGCTCAATAATCGCTTCAAACTCTTCTCGCCCCACCGGATCGATCGCATCGAATGCGGCCACAGCTTCAGGCCACCATCCATGCATTTCGCCCCATTGGTGAAGTTCGCGGGCCGCCGCCTCGACTTCCTCTGCGGAAGGCCGATCAGCATCGATGAAGTTCGACGGGTGCATGGAGGGGAGGTAAATCACAATGCTGCTAGACGCCAGATCATTGATGCAAGCTGCCTGACCGCTTCCCACCCCTTTCCGGTCGTTCTGGCGCGAGAGCCGCGAGCCAAAAGCGGACTGGCAGTAAGCGACCCCATTGCGGACATTCTAAGTTTGCGAGAAGGTACCCTCGTGAGCCTTGGGATTTCGACGATGCCGTATGAATTAGGAGCCGGCGCTATTGCCAACGTGCTGATCTTTGGCTCGATAATATATGGCGCCCTGTCGCCGCGGCCCGACGAACGTGCAAAGCTGTGGAGCGTCATCGCACTGCCCGCTGCCTTCAATGTTTCAATAGTGATATTCAAGCCCAGTCTCACGTTTGACGAACGGCTGATTGGCTTGCTGGTTACCGGCGTGATCTGCGGTGCTTACGCTTGGTTGCTGATAACGGGCCGGTTTCCGCCTCGTTCAAACCCTTCGACTTGATGTCCACTCATCCCAGACGTTCAGTCCTTCTGCCGAAAGCGGTCGTTTATGGGTTCACCGCCTAGTCGTCTGGCGGAGCGCCAGCGGGGTCGCGTTCGCGTTCGAGCTTGCGCACGCGGTCGCGTGCCTTGACCAGCGCCTTTTCCATCTCGCGGCGGTATTTGGCGATGATGACTTCGCGCTCGCGGTAGCGCTTGCGCCATCTGCGGCCGTCGGGGCTGGTCACCGAGCCGAGCAGCCAACCGGCCGCCAGCGCCGCGGCGAGCAGGACCCATCCGAAGGGAGAGGTGAACGGCATCGGGGTTTCCTAGCTGCAACGCGGGCAGCATGGCCAGCGGCTTGTGCGCACCGGTCGCGGCCTAGCCACTCATCAGCGCATCGTTGATCGAACAGGCCGCCGGCCCGAGGATCACGACGAACAATACTGGCAGGATGAACAGGATCAGCGGCACGGTCATGATCGCGGGCAGGCGCGCGGCCTTTTCCTCGGCGCGCATCATGCGCTCGTTGCGGAACTCGTTCGACAGCACGCGCAGCGCCGAGGCGAGCGGAGTGCCGTATTTCTCGGTCTGGATCATCGTGGTGACCACGCCGCGCACCGAATCGACGTCGATGCGATGCGCCATGTTCTCGAACGCCTGGCGCCGGTCGGTGAGGAAGCCGAGCTCGATCGCGGTGAGCGAGAATTCCTCGCCCAGCTCGGGATAGGCCTTGCCCAGTTCCTTGGCGACGCGGCCGAACGCGGCATCGACGGTAAGCCCCGCCTCGGCGCAGATCACCAGCAGGTCGAGCGCATCGGGAAGGCCCTTGCGGATCGCCGCGCTGCGCTTCTGGATCTTGTTCTTGAGGTAGATGTCCGGGCCCTTGTAGGCGAGGATGAAGCTGCCCGCGACGAGGCCATAGGCCTTGAGCGACGACCAGTCGGCGAACAGATCGGTGCCATAGACGAGGAACAGCATGATGCCGCCGATCACGATCGGCAGCACCATCCGGCCGAAGATCACGGCATAGGCATAGTCCTTGGAGCGGATCCCGGCCTGGAGCAGCTTGGTCTGCGCGACCTTGACCTGCTCGTCCTGCAGTACCTTGAGCGAGGACAGGAGCGAACGGATACGATCGGTCGTGTCGTTCTGGCGGACCAGCTTTGCGCGGCGCTTGCTGGTCGAGGCGCTGATGCCGGCCTTGAGCTGTTCGCGGCGTTCGTTGAGCGCCTTGACGCGCTTCGCCATCGGATCGCGAACCGTGGTCGCCGCATAGATGGCGAGGAGCACGCAGAACGCCGCCACGCCCGCGAGCAGGGTCGCGACGTAGATGACGTCGACGCCGAGGAGGGTAGGGCCGTCGGTGGGGCTGATCATCGCGTCAGATCTCGAAGCTGATCATTTGTTTCATGATGAAGGCGCCGATGCCCATCCAGACGAGCCCGCCGCCGCCGGCGATGATCAGGCGCTCGTCCACGAAGAACTTCTGCATGTAATCGGTGCTGATGAACCAGATCAGCCCGAACACGATGAAGGGCAGCGAGCCGATGATGTAGGCCGATGCCTTGGATTCCGAGGACATGGCGCGGATCTTGAGCTTCATCTGCGCGCGCTTGCGCAGCACGTCGGCGAGATTGGCGAGGGTTTCGGCGAGGTTGCCGCCGGTCTCGCGCTGGATCGCGATGGTGATGCAGAAGAACTGGAATTCGGGCGTGCCGAGCCGGTCGGCGGTTTCCTGCAGCGCCTGATCGAGCGTGCGGCCGATCTTCATCTTGTCGGAGATGGAGCGGAATTCCTCGCCCACCGGGCCCTCGACCTCGACGCCGACGACACCCATCGTCTCGGTGATCGGAAGACCCGAGCGCAGGCCGCGCACCAGCAGTTCGATCGCGTCCGGGAATTTGGCGGTGAACCTGTCGATCCGCTTGGAGATGAAGAAGCCGACCACGAAATGCGGAAGACCGACGCCCACCACCAGCCCGACCAGCAGCGCCAGCAGGAACGGCAGCCCCTGCACTGCCATTGCCGCGGTGACGACCAGAGTGAGGCAGAGCGTGGTGAGCCCGTACTGGCCGACCGACCACCCCTTGCCGGTCATCTCCAGCCTTTTGCCGAGCAGCGCCGGGTTGGGCAGGAATCGCGCTGCGGCCCTGTCCATGCCGCTGGCACGTGCGGTCGAGATCCGGCGCATCTGCGCCTCGACCGCGCCGCTGCCGACGACGCCGGCATGGCGATCGCGCAGCGAGGTCAGCCGGCGCGAACCGGCCTTTTGCGCCGACGGTCCCGAAAAGGCGAGAATGAGCAGCAGCAGCACCATGAAGGTGCCCCCCGCGAGCAGCATGATCGGCAGCATGTCCATGCCTTGCTACGACTCCGAAACCTGGATGCGACGGCGGATGCCGGCGCGCCCTACTTCTTCTTGCTGGGCAGCTTGATCGACAGGCTCGAAAGCTTGCCGAGCAGCGACCCGCCCTTGCCTGCGTCTCCCTTGCCCTTGCTGTCCTTCGGCGCGCTTTCGCCGGCGTCGGTATAGGCGAGGACGCGCGCGGCGATCTCGGCGAGCGAGCCCAGGCCCTTCCCGTTCTTGCCGGCTTCCGCGAGCGGCTTGCCGAGCTTGGCGGCCTGCACCGCGGTCTTGGGATCATAGGGAATGAGGTAATCGATCTTGCGTTCGATCGAGCCTTCGAAGTCCTTGCGGCTGATCTCGAGCTGCCCGCCCGCGGGGACGCGGTTGGCGACGACGATCATCTGGGTGTGCGGCGCGTTCGACTTGAACCAGGACAGGATGCGGATCGCATCGCGCGCCGCAGCCAGCGTCAGTTCGGTCACCAGCACGGCGACCTGAACGTCGGTGATCAGGTGCGGATAGTTGACCAGCATCGCCCGCGGCAGATCGACCACGGTGCATTCGAATGCGCTGCGGATCTCTTCCTGCAGCTGGAAGAAGGCGGCGCCGTCGGTCATCACCGGCGAATTGATCGGAGCCTCGGCCGACAGGACGGCCAGCTTGTCCGACGCCTTGACCATCGCGCGTTCGATGAACAGCCCGTCGATACGGCTCGGATTCTCGATCGCGTCGGTGAGGCCGCGCCCCGGCTCGAGATCGAGCGCCAGCGCGCCGGTCCCGAAATGCACGTCGAGGTCGAGCAATGCCGTCGTGCGATTGCTCTTCTCGCTCAGGAGCCAGGCGATCGAGGTCGCCAGCGTCGATGCGCCGACCCCGCCGCGCGTGCCGATCACGGCGACCGCGCAATGCGGCCGATCCGACGTGGCGTCGGCCTGCTTGGGCGCGCTCAGCGCTGCCTGCGCCTGCACGAAGGTTTCGCGCAGCACATCGGGATTGAGCGGCTTGAGCAGATAGTCCTGGATGCCCGAGGCGACGAGGTCGCGATACAGGCGGACGTCGTTGACCTGGCCCGACGCGATCACCACCGTTCCCGGCTCGCAGACCTCGGCCAGCGCGTTGATGTCGTTGAGCGGATCGCCGCTCTCGGAGAGGTCGACGAACAGCACATTGGGGCTGGCCGAGACCGACAGCGTCTGCACGGCGTTGCGCAGGCCGCCCTTGTTGACCTTTTCGGGGTTCCAGCCCTGTTCGATCGCGATCGGACGGAGCGATTCCGCCGTCGCCTCGTCGCAGACGAAGGCGACGAACGGTTCGCGATGCGCGGTGCGCCCGGCGCCAAAGGGAGCGTTCACTTCTTGCCTCCCGCGCTCTCGGCCCTCACGGCGGTTCCGCCGCTGCCCGTCGGGACGGCTTCGCGATACGCCTTGATCGCCTTGGTGATCTGAACCGGGTCGGCGGTGCCCGATCCCGGCTCGCCACGCACCAGATCCGCCGGATTGGCGATCATGGCGGCGAGACTCTTGTTGGTCGCGCACCCGAAGTTCGAGGTCGTGCTCGCCTGATAGTCGGGTTCGTAGACCCGCGAGAAATCGGGGCAGCTCGGGACGCTTGCGCTCATCCGCGTCACCACGACGCGAACGGTGCCCGGCGTGATCGCGCCGGCGGTGACCGGCGCGCTGTCGCCGAGCATCAGACCGTAGCGGCCGGCTTCGGCCGCGACCTGATCGCGGCCGGTGGTGCCGTCCCCGCCGTCATCGAGCGAGATGCGGTCGCCATAGCCCGGGCGCATCGCGCGCAGCCAGCCGGCGAGGCGCTCGCTTTCGCCCGGCGCAAGCGAGGCGCCCGCGGCGGTGAGGTCGAGCGCATAGTCGGTGCGCTGGACGACCGGCTGGTGGAGCGACTCCATCCCGCCATTATAGGTGCCGCAGCCGCTCAGCAGAGCCGCCGGGACCAGGAGGAGGGGAAGGGCGATATGCTTGAACATCTCTATCTCCTCAACCGCGCGTCAGAAGCCGAAGCCCGGAGCCGCGCCGTCGTCCTTCTTTTTCTTCGAGTCGCGTGCGTTCGGCACGGCCTTGGGCTGCTGGTCCTGCGGCTGCGGGGCGGCCGGTGCTGCGGGCGTCATGGCGCCGAGCGAGGGCGTGGCGCCCGCGGGCGCCGCCATGGTCGGCTTCGGCCGGTCGCCGGCCCTGTTGCTGCTGCTGCTGAGCTGCCCCATCAGGACGCGCTCCACATCGCCGGGCGACCTGTAGCCGTCGGTGGGCAGCGCGATCTCGTTCGCGTTGACCGGCTTCACCAGATAGGGGGTGATGACGATCATCAGCTCGGTCTCGTTGCGCTGGAAGCCGTTCGAACGGAACAGCGTGCCGAGGATCGGCACGTCGCCGAGGCCCGGCGTCTTCGAGATGCTGTTGTTGTGCGCGTTCTGCAGCAGACCGCCGATCACCATGCTCTGGCCCGAGCCGAGCTCGACCGTGGTCTCGCTGCGGCGCGTGGTCAGCGCAGGAATGGTGACGCCGTTGAGCTGAACCGCGCCGGCCGACGAAAGCTGCGAGACTTCCGGCCGCACGCGCAGCGAGATGCGGCCATCGGCCAGCACCGTCGGGGTGAAGGCGAGGCTGACGCCATATTGCTTGAACTCGACCGTGGTGGTGCCGAGGCCCTGGGCCACCGGGATCGGGATTTCGCCGCCCGCGAGGAAGCTGGCGGTCTCGCCCGACAATGCGGTGAGGTTGGGCGTGGCGAGCGTCGTCACCTGGCCGATCGTCTCGCCCAGATCGATCGCGGCGAGCACGTCGAGACCGAGCAGGCGGCCGGCGAGGCCCATGGTCGCATGGTCCGATCCGCGCGTGATGTCGGTGATGCCGGTGGCACGGGGATTCAGGAACTTCCCGGTCGAAGGGTCATAGGGCCCTGTGACCGAGCCGCCACCCGGCACCGGGAGCGTCGCGACCGGGAATTTACTGAGATCCGCGGAAGTGAATGCCCCCGGGGCGCGGCCCTGACCGAGGCCGAACAGGAAGCCGCCGGTCGAATCCTTCGTGGCGAAGTTGACGCCGATGTTCTTGACGAAGCTGCGGCTGACTTCGGCGAAACGCACCTGCAGGTTGACCTGAAGCGGCGTCGCGGTCCGCAGGCGCGAGATGATCTTGGTCTCGTCGCCGACAAAGGCCTGCGCCAGCCGTTCGGCCTCCGCAACGTCGCCCGGTGTGGCGACCGTACCGGTGAGCAGCACGAAGCCGTTCATCGGCGTCGCGGCGATATCGGCTTCGGGCATGGCCATCGCCAGCATCGAATCGACGCTGTCGAAATTGTTGCCGATGCGGACCGTGGCCGAATAGACGACCTTGCCCGACTTGGTCGTGGCGTAGAGCGTCGTCTCGCCGGCCTTCTTGCCGAACACCCAGAGCTGGGTGGGCGAGCGGACCTGGACGTCGGCAATGTCCGAATTGGCGACGAAGATGTCCGACATCGGCGCGTTGAGCGTGACCATCCGTCCCCGGCCGGTCGCGATCTGAACCATGTCGCGCGGTGCGGCGTGAACGGTCTGGCCGATGGCCGGCATCGGCACCGCGGCGGTCATTCCCGCCACGGCGGCCAGCGCGAACGGCGCCCCGAGTTTCCCCCTGAAACGCATCTCAGTTCTTCCCCCCAACCGGGACAACCGTAACGGAATTGCCCCGAGCAATTTTGACGACCGGACCCTCGCCCTTGGGCGCGGCGCCGGGATAGGCCCCTCCGGACGCACCCGTGCCGCCGCGTTCCACCGGGCGTCCGGGCACGGAGCTGCGCTGGAAGCGCGACACGTCGGCACCGGTCGAGAAGGTCGAACGGCCTTCCACCGGTCGTGCGGCCACGCGGGCGAGCATCGCCTTCTCGGCCTTCGGGTCATTGCCCTCGGGCACCGAAACGTCGCCCGCGGCGATCGCTTCCTCGAGTTCGCCATTATTGTCGGCGATCGAGCGCAGCGACAGCGACAGCGAGCCCAATGTCTGCGCGACCGCGATCTTCTCGGCGATGCGCGGCGTCGCCTCGACCGTGACGGTCGAATAGGTGGTGACGACGGTGTTGCCGCTCTCGTCGGTCTGCTTGTCGGTCTTCTGGTCGGTGGCGAGCACGCGCAGGTTGCGCAGCACGGTTTCCGATGCCTTGAGCGGCGGGCCGTCGCCGCCGCCGGCCACGGTCTGGGTCAGCAGCAGATCGACCCGGTCGCCCGGGAAAACGAAGCCCGCGACCGCGCTCTGGGCCGAAACCGGCACCGTCACGGCACGCATGCCCGGGCCGAGCGCCGCGGCGAGGAAGCCGCGATCGCCGGGCTTGACCAGCCCGCCCTGCGTGATCGGCTGGCCGGCCGGGACCGCGAAGCGGACCACGGTGCCTTGCAGCGCTTTCAGATCGGTATCCGCCTTGCGGTAATAGGCGCCCTCGACCAGCTCTTCGGGCCAGGGAACGAACTTGATCGACTCCGGCCCCAGGATCGTGCCGACCGGCAGCGCCTTGGTCGCGACCAGAACCTCGACCCCCTGGATCGGCGGCGGGCCGCCGGCATTGGGCGCCGCGTCGGCGACGGGGGCAGGGGTCCCGACCATCAGGGTCCGGGCCATGAATGCAGTGACGGCGGCGATAATCAGCGCACCGACCAGCAAAATGATCTTCCGTCCATCCATGACGTCTCAGGCCTTTCAGTCTTCAGGACCGGGTTTCACCGGCGTTAATCATTCACGAGAACTGGTTAAGAATCGGTTCGCGAAGTGTGAGCAGTGCGGCGATGGCGATCGCGATGCCGTACGGCACCTCCGGCTGGGCGGTCTGGCGCCGCAGCCATTTGTCGATCAGCATCAGCAGGGTGATGGCGCCGCCGGCCAGCGACATGATGATCAGCATCGTCACCAGCGGCTGGAACGGGAACCAGAGCGCGAGGGCGCCGATCATCTTGACGTCGCCCCCGCCCATCATCCCGAAGTGGAAGGCCGCGGCGAACAAGGCGAAGACCGCCAGCGCGATGCCGATCTGGATGACGATGTCCGGCCAGAAGGCCAGCCCGTTGGCGATCCACCACGGCACCGCAAGCAGCGCGATGGCGGCGTTCTTCCAGTTGGCGATCTCACGCTTGCGCGCATCCTCGATCCCGGCGGAGACCAGAAGCAGGCCCAGCACGGCCAGCAGAATCAAAGATGCAACCGCCCCCATGTCGACTAATGCCTAGACGAGGGGGCTTTCCAAAACGTAACCAGTCCAAATGGCGTCTTCACCATTCGATCGCCGGGCGATCCCGGCAGGGGCCGCAATCGGGGTCTGGCATGCAGAGGACGGTTGGCCGTTGCGGCGGTTCGACTGGCCAGCCCCGGGGGCGCCACGCGGATCGATCCTGTTCCAGGGCGGCCGCGGCGATGTCGTCGAGAAGTATCTGGAAACGCTGGCGCACTGGCAGGCGCAGGGCTGGAACATCGCCTGGTTCGACTGGCGCGGGCAGAGCGGATCGGGCCGCATCGACGGCGCGACGAGCGGCCATATCCGGGATTTCGCCGACTATATCGCCGACTATCGCAGCTTCGCGCGCGAATGGCAGGCATCGACGCCCGGCCCGCACGTCGTGATGGGGCATTCGATGGGCGGGCATCTGGTGCTGCGCGCACTGGTCGAGCGGGCGATCAGGCCCGACGCGGCGGTGCTGGTCGCGCCGATGCTGGGCCTCAAGTCGCCGCTCGGCCTCGCCGCGGTCGGCGAGCGGTTCGCGCGGCTGATGGGCAGTCTCGGCAATCCGGCCCGCGCCGCATGGAAGGCGAATGAGCGGCCCTATACGATCGAGTCGCGGCAATCGCTGCTGACCCATGACCGCGACCGCTATCAGGACGAATTGTGGTGGCAGCAGGCGAACCCCGCCAACGTCACCGGTCCGCCCAGCTGGACATGGCTGATCGAGGCGTTCCGATCGACCCGCGAGCTGCGCGACAGCCCGGCGCTGGCCGCGATGAACGTGCCGCTGCTCGCGCTGGTCGCGGAGGCGGACGGGCTCGTCGATGCGAAGGCAGGGCTTGCCATGCTCGCCAAACTCCCCGATGCGCGCGTCGTGCGCTTCGGCAACGAAAGCGCGCACGAGATTCTGCGGGAGATCGATTCCGTGCGCGATCGCGCCATCAGTGAAATCGACGGCTTTCTGGAGGCGTACGCGCCGAGGAAATGAGCCGGTACGACATCGTGATCATCGGCGCCGGGATCGCCGGCGCCAGCCTTGCCGCGCGGGTCTCCCCCCATGCGCGCGTGCTGATGATCGAGGCGGAGACGCAGCCGGGCTATCACGCCACCGGCCGCTCGGCCGCCTTCTGGTCCGAAACCTATGGCGGGCCGGACATCCAGCCGCTGTCGATCGCATCGCACCCGTTCCTGATCGATCCGCCAGCGGAGATGGGCGGCGAGAGCTTCCTGACGCCGCGCGGGCAGCTGTTCATCGCCGCGCGCGCCGACCGGCAGGTGCTGGACGGATTCGCGGAGACGTTCGCGGCGGCGGGAGTGACGCTGACCGAAACCGACCCGGCGACGCGCTGTCCCGGCCTGCGCCCCGAATGGAGCGAGGGCCTGTGGGACCCGACCTGTTCCGACATCGACGTCGCGCGGTTGCACGCGGCCTGGCTCGCTCTGGCGCGGCGTGGCGGCGCGGAGCTGGTCTGTTCCGCCAACGTGACCCGGGCGAAGCGCGAAGGGCATTGGCGGGTCGAAACACGCGCGGGCATGTTCGAGGGCGATGTGCTGGTCAACGCGGCGGGGGCCTGGGCCGATCCGGTGGCGCAACTGGCTGGGGCTTCGGCGATCGGGGTGACGCCGCTGCGCCGGACGATGGTCCAGCTGCGCGTCGATCCCCCGGCGACGGCAGCGCTGCCGCTGGTGACCGACGCGCGCGACCGGTTCTACTTCAAGCCCGAGGCGGGGCGGCTGTGGCTCTCTCCCCACGACGAGATTCCGAGCATCCCGTGCGATGCGGCGCCCGATGAGCTCGACGTCGCGATCGCGATCGACAAGCTGCAGAGCGCCGTCGACTGGCGGATCGAGGCAGTCGAGCGCAAATGGGCGGGGCTGCGCAGCTTCGCCCCCGATCGCAAGCCGGTCTATGGCTTCGACCCGCTGGTGCCGGGGCTGTTCTGGTGCGCCGGGCAGGGCGGTTTCGGCATCCAGACCTCACCCGCGGCTTCGGCGCTGGCGGCGTCGATGCTGCTCGGTACCGCGCCGGATCCGTCCATCGCGCAGATCGATCCCGCAACCTATTCGATCCGGCGATTCCGCGACTAGACGCGCCGCGCGGAATGGCTATCGTTCGTGGGCCGCAACGATGGAGGCCCGGATGGCGCACAAGTTCGTGATCGAGCAGAACAAGGCCGGCGAGTATGTCGCCAAGTTCAAATACAACAGCGAAATCATCTTCTGGACCGAAGGCTATACCAGCAAGGCATCGGCCAAGAACGCGATCGAATCGATCCTGAAGAACGGCCCGGGTGCGCCGGTCGAGGAAGGCTGAGCGCTTTCATTCCGCATGCTCGCGCGACGGCGTGCGGTTCAGACCTGTCTGCATAGAGACCGCTCCGGGGACCGAGGCTTCCGGAGCGGTCCTTGCTTGCGGCTTCTTCAGTCGCGCTGCGAATCGAGCGGTTCGCGATCGGTCGCGACCTGCTGCGCCTTGGCGTAGCTTTCGATCAGCAGCTGATAGGGCGGGAAGATCTTCGTATAGACCTGCGCCCAGTCGGCGGCGTCGTCGCGATGCCAGGTACGCTGGAGTTCCGACGCCACGGCGACGGTATCCATCGGCACCACGCCTGCCTGGACGACGCGCGCCAGCGTGATCTCCTGCGCCATCTTCGAGTAGGTGCCCGAGGCATCGACGACCGCGAACACCCGGTAGCCGTCCTGTACCGCGCTGATCGCCGGGAAAGCCATGCAGACGCTGGTGATGGTGCCGGCGACGATCAGCGTCTTGCGGCCGGTCGCCTTCACTGCGGCGACGAAATCGGGATTGTCCCAGGCGTTGATCTCGCCCTTGCGCGCGACATAGCGGGCATGCGGGGCGTTCTCGTGAATCTCGGGGATCAGCGGGCCGTTCGGACCCTGCGGCACCGATGCGGTGGTGATCACGGGCATGTTGGCGAGCGTCGCCATTTTCGCGAGCGCGGCGGCATGATTGCGCAGCACTGGCATCGGCATGTCGGCGACGGTCTGGAACAGGCCGCTCTGATGATCGATCAGCAGCATGATGGCGTCATCGGGATCGATCACCGGGCGACCGCCGTCGAAATTTGCGGGGGCGGGCATGAGGCTTCTCCATTTGCTTCGGATGCGCGCCAGGGTTCGGCAGGGACTGCCGTTGCGGCGGGGCGCGCTGCCGCCGTCAATGGGCCAATAGGAAAGGGGGACCCGGCTCCCTTGGGGAAAGAGAGGAGCCGGGTCCGCGTCAGGCCGCGGCGGTCGCGAACCTGCCGCTGTTGAAGTCGTCGATCGCCTGACGGATCTCGGCTTCGGTGTTCATCACGAAGGGGCCGTAGCCCGCGATCGGCTCGTCGATCGGCTCGCCGGTGAGGACGAGGACCATCGCGTCGCCGTCCGCATGGATCCGGACGCCGTCGCCGTCACGGCTGAGCAGCATCATTTCCGCCTCGCGCGCGGTTTCGCTGCCGTTGACGGTGACATGGCCGCCGAGCACCACGAGCATCGCGGTATGTCTCTCGGGCAGGTCGAGCGTCAGGTCGGCATCGCGGTTCAGGCGGACGTCCCAGACATTGATCGGGGTGAAGGTCCGCGCGGGGCCCTTCGCGCCGAGCAGCTCGCCCGCGATCACCCGGCCGAGGCCGGCGCCGCCGGGCAGCTCGACGGTGGGGATGTCCGCCGCGGTGATGCCCTGATAGCCGCCCGGAGCCATCTTGTCCTTGGCGGGCAGGTTCACCCAGAGCTGGACCATCCGGAACGGGCCGCCGGTCTTGCCGAACGCGGAGGAGTGATACTCCTCGTGCAGGATCCCGCCCGCGGCGGTCATCCACTGGACGTCGCCGGGGCCAATGATGCCGCCGTTTCCGGCCGAATCCTTGTGCTCGACCTCGCCGTCATAGACGATCGTGACCGTTTCGAACCCGCGATGCGGATGCTGGCCGACGCCGCGCCGATCGGTGGTCGGCGCGAAATTATAGGGCCCCGCATAGTCGAGCAGCAGGAACGGGCTCACCTGCCCGCCCAGGCTGTTGTACGAAAAGAGCGAACGAACCGGAAAGCCGTCGCCGACCCAGTGCTGGTTGGGGTTGCTGTAGGTGCCGAGGATCGTCTTCATCTTCTGTCTCCCATGCCTTCCATAGGGAACGGCAACTGTTGGCGAACACAATAGCCATGCACCAATCCGCGCAGAAGATTGTGAAAATGGACTCAGCGTCCTATCAATAGGACGATGCAGGATCTCAACGACCTCTATCTCTTCGTCCAGGCGGTCGATCATGGCGGTTTCGCCGCGGCGGCGCGGGCGCTGGGGATGCAGAAGTCGAAGCTCAGCCGGCGCATCGGGCTGCTCGAGGAGCGGCTGGGCGTCAGGCTGATCCAGCGATCGACCCGCCGCTTCTCCGTCACCGAGATCGGCCGCGAATATCATCGCCATTGCGTCGCCATGCTGATCGAGGCGGAAGCCGCGCAGATGGCGATCGACCAGTCCCGCGCGACGCCCCGCGGCATCATCCGGTTGAGCTGCCCGACTGGCCTGATCGCCTTCCAGTTCGGGGACTTGTTCGGGCGCTTCATGGCGCTCCACCCCGACGTCGAGCTGCACGTCGAAAGCACCAACCGCCGCGTCGATGTGATCGGCGAGGGGTTCGATCTCGCGATCCGCGTCCGCCCGCCGCCGCTCACCGAGAGCGAACTGGTCATGCGCCGCTTCGACGAGCGCACGATCCGGATCGTCGCCAGCCCGGACTTGCTGCGGACCCGCAGCATCGCCGTGCCGGCCGATCTCGGCGGGTTGCCGAGCCTCGATTTCGGCCCGGCGGGCGGACAGCATCGCTGGCGCCTGACGCATGCCGATGGCAGCGTCGCCGAAGTCGGTCACCAGCCGCGGCTCGTAACCGACGATATGGCGGCACTGCGTGCTGCCGCGATTGCGGGTGCCGGCGCAGTCCGGCTTCCGACGCTGGTCGTCTGGGACGATCTGCAGAGCGGGCGACTGGCGACGGTGCTGCCCGACTGGCGACCGGCAAACGAGATCGTCCATGCCGTATTCCCGTCACGGCGTGGGCTGCTGCCGTCGGTGCGGGCGCTGCTCGATTTCCTGGCCGACGAATGCGGGGAGCAGCGGAGGCGGATTCCGGAAACGGGTGCCGACTGCTAGGCCCGCAGCGCCGCGTCGCTTGCCAGCCCGTCGGCGCGTTCATTGTCGGGGTGGCCGGCATGGCCCTTGACCCAGATCCACTCGATCCGGTGCGGCTTGGCGGCGTCGAGCAGCTGCTGCCAAAGATCGGCGTTCTTGACCGGTTTCTTGTCCGCAGTCTTCCAGCCGTTGCGCTGCCAGCCTTTGATCCACTTGGTCAGGCCGTCCATGACGTAGCGGCTGTCGGTCGAGAGCTTGACCCGGCACGGCTTCTTGAGCGCGTTCAGCCCCTGGATCGCGGCCATCAGCTCCATGCGGTTGTTGGTGGTGTGCGGCTCGCCGCCCGAAAGCTCCTTCTCGGTCGTGCCCATGCGCAGCACCACGCCCCAGCCGCCGCGGCCGGGATTGCCCTTGCACGCGCCATCGGTGGCGATCTCGACCAGCGGCATCTCGGCGATCATGCGACGTGCTTCACCAGATCGGGGGCGTAGTGCTTGAGCCGGCGGACATAGGCGAGCGGGTCCTTGCGCATCACCAGCGCATCGGCCGGGGTATTGAGCCAGTCCCACGCGCGCGACAGCGAGAAGCGGATACAGGCGCCCGCCGCCAGTGTCGGGAATGCGGCGCGCTCGACTTCGGTGAGCGGGAAGCTGGCCTCGTAGCCCGCGATCAGCGCGTCGCCGACGGCCGGGTCGTAGTTGCGGCCATGCGCGTCGAAGCTCCACGCGCTGTGCATGACCGCGAGGTCGTAGACGCGGATGTCGGTGCAGGCGAAATAGAAGTCGATCAGACCCGTCACCTGATCGCCGCGCATCAGGACATTGTCCGGAAAGAGATCGGCATGGATCGCGCAGCGATCGAAATCGTTTCGGGTCCAGGCGGGCACGACGCGCGCGATCGCGAAGCCCAAGTCGTCGTAGAGGCCGGGGACGATCTGGTCGAGGCTGTGGCCGCATTTCTCGAACAGCGGCTGCCAGGTGTCGACCCCCATGGAATTGGGCCGGTCGAGCGGGAAATCGGCGACGGCGCGGTGCATCTGCGCCATCGCCTCGCCGGCGGCACGCGCCTGGGCCGGGGTGGGGTGCGAGAGCGAGATGCCCGACAGGAACTTGATGAGGCAGGCGGGTCGGCCGTTGAGCTCCTGAATCTCGACGCCGCCCCGATCCTTGATCGCGGGCGGGACGGGCAGGCCCTTGGCGGCGAGATGATCGAGCAGGCCCATGAAATAGGGCAGGTCGGCGGCCTCGACGCGCTTTTCGTAGAGCGTCAGGATGAAGCGGTCGCGCGTCGTTTCGACGAGATAGTTGCTGTTCTCGACCCCTTCGGCGATGCCCTTGGCCGAGACCAGCTCGCCGACATCATAGCGGGCGAGGAAGCCGGCGAGCGCTTCCGCCGAGACCTGCGTATAGACTGCCATGGTTCAGGCCGCTTCGAGATCGCGGGGCAGCTTGAAGACGATGGTTTCCTGCGCCGTTTCGACCTCGCGCTTGGTCACCTCGAAACGGGTGGCGAGCTTGTCGATCACTTCGCGGACGAGCAGCTCGGGGGCCGAGGCGCCCGCGGTGATGCCGAGCGTGCCGATGCCGCGCAGCCAGTCGAAATCGAGATCGTCGGCGCGCTGGATCAGCTTGGCGTCGGTCCCCTCGCGCTCCGCCACCTCGACCAGCCGCAACGAGTTGGATGAGTTGGGCGCGCCGATCACCAGCACCAGATCGCACGACTGCGCGATCGCGCGGACCGCGGCCTGGCGGTTCGAGGTAGCGTAGCAGATATCGTCGGCCTTTGGCGCGACGATATTGGGGAAACGCCGCTGGAGAATTGACAGGATCGAGGCGGTATCGTCGACCGAGAGCGTGGTCTGGGTGAGGAAGGCGAGGTTCTCGGGATCCTCGACCGTCAGCGCCTCGGCATCCGCCTCGGTCTCGATCAGCGTCATGCAGCCATCGGGCACCTGGCCGAAGGTGCCGATCACCTCGGGGTGGCGGGCATGGCCGATGAACAGGATGTGGCGATTGGCCGCGACCAGCCGTTCGGCCTGGCGATGGACCTTCGAAACCAGGGGGCAGGTGGCGTCGAGATAGGAAAGGCCGCGATCCTGCGCTTCGGCCGGGACCGACTTGGGAACGCCATGGGCGGAGAAGACGACGGGGACGCCGTCGGGCACTTCGTTCAGCTCATCCACGAACACCGCGCCCTTGGCCTTGAGCGAATCCACGACGAACTTGTTGTGGACGATCTCGTGCCGGACATAGACGGGAGCGCCATGTTTCTCGATCGCGCGTTCGACGATCTGGATGGCACGATCGACGCCGGCGCAGAACCCGCGCGGGGCAGCGATCAGCAGTTCAAGGACGGGCTTTTCGCCGGAGTTGATTGCATCGCTCATGTTGAGGGGGCTCTACGCGATTGCTTGCGCGGGCGAAAGGCGGTTCCTATGACGGGCCGCGCCGGTTTCCAAAGCGAAGGCGGCATATCAAGGTTTCAGGAAAGGTGTCCCCTTGCGTATCCGCAAACTTGCTCTTGTCGCGACGACGATGTTGGCGCTCGCAGGATGTGCCAAGACCGGCGATATCGCCGAGGGTGGCATCACCCAGGTCCGTTCGGCCTGTCCGCGCGTGGGCGTGGCGGCGCATACCGGGGACGTCACCCTGTTCAACTCGCCGACCAGCCGCGACGCCAATGCGATCGACGTGACGGCGGTGATGACCAACGTCACCTCGGTTTGCGACGATGCGGCGGAGAACATCCAGACCACGATCAGCTTCGAGGTGTTGGGAAGCCGCCGGTTCGGCAGCGAGGCGCGTCAGGTGACGCTGCCCTATTATGTCGCGGTGGTGCAGGGCGGCAGCTCGGTCGTGTCGAAGCGGCTGGGGCAGGTGACGTTGAACTTCGCCGAGGGCCAGAGCCGTGCGTCGGCGACGGCGACCGGCTATGCCATCGTCTCGCGCTCGGCAGCGACGCTGCCCGAGGATATCCGCAAGCAGATCCTGGCCAAGCGCAAGGCCGGCGACGAGACTGCCGCGGTCGATCCGCTCGCACGCCCCGAGGTGCGCCAGGCAGTGCTGCGCGCGACGTTCGAGGCGCTGGTCGGCTTCCAGCTGACCGACGAGCAGCTCAAGTACAACGCGACGCGCTGAGGGGCGTCACCCCAGCGAAAGCTGGGGTCCTCGACCTCCAGGCGCGAGCTTGTGGCAGCAGACCCCAGCTTTCGCTGGGGGTGACGATCGTTAGTGATTGACTCCGTCGTTGCGCCCGATCAGACGGGGGCCGTCGTCAGCGGGCAGCCGTTGAAGGCACGCGCGGGAGAGCAGGGGTGGTCAAACACCTCCGCCGAAGGAGCAACCGCCCCGGAATCTCTCAGGCACCCAGGACCGCGCGGGGCCACGACACTCTGGAAAGCGCGCGGGCGAAGGTCCGGGCCACCGAAGGGGTAAGCCTGTCCGTTGCCAGAAGGTGGCGGAGGCAGGCGAAAGCTCTCAGGTTCCGTGACAGAGGGGGCGACGGTGAATGGCCGCATCTTGCGGCGATTCCGTCGATTCCTTTGGAGATGGACATGAGCGACGCCACGCAAGAACCCGAGATCGTCGAAGAACTGGCGCTGCTTCCGCTCGACGCCTGGCACCGCGCCAAGGGCGGCCGGATGGTGCCGTTCGCGGGCTATGAGATGCCGGTCCAGTATGAAGGCATCATGGCCGAGCATCTGTGGGTGCGCGAGAGCGCCGGCCTGTTCGATGTCTCCCACATGGGCCAGCTGTTCCTGTCGGGCGACGGCCTCGACGCCGCGCTCGAGGCGCTGATCCCGGCGGATGTCGCGGGCGTGAAGGTCAATGGGCAGAAATACTCGCTGCTGCTCGCGCAGAATGGTGGGATCCTGGACGACCTGATGTTCACGCGCTGGGACGCCGACAATGGCGCCCATCCGGGCGCGGCCGGCCTGTACATGGTCGTCAACGGCGCGTGCAAATGGGACGATATCGCGCATCTGCGCGAGCATCTGCCCGACGAGATCGAGATCAACCACATGGACGAGCACGCGCTGCTCGCGCTGCAGGGGCCGAAGGCGGTCGATGCGCTGAGCCGTCTGGTGCCGGGCGTCGAGGGCCTGATCTTCATGCGCGGCGGCCGGTTCGACTGGAACGGCACCAGCCTGTGGATCAGCCGTTCGGGCTATACCGGCGAGGACGGGTTCGAGATCTCTGTCGAGGCGGACAAGGCCGCGGCGCTGGCGGGCGCGCTGACCGCGCAGCCCGAGGTCAAGCCGATCGGCCTTGGCGCGCGCGATTCGCTGCGGCTCGAAGCCGACCTGCCGCTCTACGGCCATGACCTCGACACCGAGACGACGCCGATCATGGCGGCGCTCAATTTCGCGGTCGCGAGCAAGCGCCGGCGCGAGGAAGCGAACTTCCCCGGCGCCGAGCGCATCCTGCTCGAGCGCGAGCAGGGCGCGATCCAGCGCCGGGTGGGCCTGATCGTCGAGGGGCGCCAGCCGGTGCGCGAGGGCGCGCTGGTGCTGGACGACGAAGGCAATGAGGTCGGCCGCGTCACCAGCGGCGGCTTTGCCCCGACCGTGCAGAAGCCCATTGCGATGGCCTATGTCCCGACCGCGATGGCCGAGGTCGGCACTCGCGTGACGCTGAGCCAGCGCGGCAAGATTCACCATGGCGAAGTGGTTCCCATGCCCTTCGTCCCGCACAATTACGTCCGTGAGGGAGGACCCAAATGAGCCGTTATTTCACCGAAGATCATGAGTGGATCGAGCTCGACGGCGAGATCGCGACCGTCGGCATCACCGATTACGCCCAGAGCCAGCTCGGCGACATCGTGTTCGTCGAGGTGCCCGATGAGGGCAAGCAGGTGAGCAAGGGCGACGACGCCGCGGTGGTCGAGAGCGTCAAGGCGGCGAGCGACGTCTATGCCCCGGTTTCGGGCACGATCGTCGAGGGCAACCCCGCTCTGGCGGACGAGCCGGCGCTGGTGAACGAGGACCCGGAGGGTGAGGGCTGGTTCTTCAAGATGACCCTGTCCGACACCAGCGAGCTCGACGGCCTGATGGACGAGGGCAAGTATCAGGACTTCGTCAGCAAGCTCTAGCGGTGGCGCGAAAGGCATCCTTTGCTGTGGCGTTGTTGTGTCTCGGCGCATGTGGGGCGGAAGCCCCGCGGCCTGACGCGGCGACAACAGTGGCGGATGCCGACGCGAATATCGGCTCGTGGAACGGGCGGACGGTCAGCGTTCGTGGTTGGCTGGCCGACCCCTGCGGCGACCTCAGCTGTTCCATCTTTCCTGTGCCAGTGAAACGGGGGCAGGAATGGCCGGATGGGCCGCGCCTCTCGATCGCCGCAGAGACCCTGGTCGAGGCGAGCCTGACCGAGAATCAAGGCAAGGAAGTCGTCCTTAAAGGTGTTCTCAGCTCGCACTGTCGATCCAGAAACATCCGCTGCACCGACCGGGCGCCCGATATCACGCCAATTTCCATCACCACTCTGCGTCCTGCCCCCAAAGGATAATTGATGCGCTATCTTCCCCTGACTCCCAACGACCGGCAGGCGATGCTCGCCGCGGTCGGCGCGGCGGCGATCGACGACCTGTTCGTCGATGTGCCCGAGAGCGCCCGTCTGAGCGGCCCGATCGCGGGGCTGCCGCCGCATGCCAGCGAACTGGCGGTCGAGCGGCACATGGCCGCGCTGGCGCGCAAGAACCTGTCGGCGGGGGAAGCGCCGTTCTTCCTCGGTTGCGGCGCGTATCGCCACCATGTGCCGGCGAGCGTCGACCACATCATCCAGCGCGGCGAGTTCCTGACCGCCTACACGCCCTACCAGCCCGAGATCGCGCAGGGCACGCTGCAGGTGATGTTCGAGTTCCAGACTCAGGTCGCGCGCCTGCTGGGCACCGACGTCGCCAACGCGTCGATGTATGACGGCTCGACCGCGTGCTGGGAGGCGATCGGCATGGCGCGGCGCATCACCAAGCGCGGCAAGGCGATCCTGTCGGGCGGCCTGCACCCGCACTACGTCTCGGTCGCCAACACGATGGCGAAATACACCGGCGACACGCTGGTGACCGCCATCCCCGAGCTGACCGCCGAGCCGGACACCGACGCGCTGATCGGCATGATCGACGACGAGACGTCGTGCGTCGTCGTCCAGTATCCCGATATTCTCGGCCGCATTTCCGACCTCTCCGATCTCGCCGCCGCGTGCCAGGCGAAGAAGGCGCTGCTGGTCGCGGTCGTCACCGAGCCGGTGGCGCTGGGCGCGATTCGGTCGCCGGGCGAGATGGGCGCGGACATCGTCGTTGGCGAGGGCCAGTCGATCGGCGTCGGCCTGCAGTTCGGCGGGCCTTATGTCGGCCTGTTCGGCTGCAAGGAGAAATATGTCCGCCAGATGCCGGGCCGCCTCACCGGCGAGACGGTGGATGCCGAAGGCAAGCGCGGCTTCGTGCTGACGCTTTCGACCCGCGAGCAGCATATCCGCCGCGAAAAGGCGACGTCGAACATCTGCACCAGCTCGGTGCTGTGTGCGCTCGCCTGGTCGATCCACATGACCCTGCTGGGCGAGAAGGGGCTGCGGCAGCTCGCCGCGCTCAACCATGCCGGCGCGAGCGCCGCGGCGGACCGTCTGGCCAAGGTGCCGGGGGTCGAGCTGGTCACGCCGGTCTTCTTCAACGAGTTTACGCTGAAGCTCTCCAAGGAAGCGCGCCCGATCGTGCGCGAGCTGGCCGACAAGGGCATCCTCGCCGGCGTGTCGCTGGGCCGCCTCTATCCGGGCGAGGGGGCGTTGGAGAACGGCCTGGTCGTCGCGGTCACCGAAACCACCACCGCGGAGGACGTCGAGACGCTTGCCGCCGCGCTTGAGGAGGCGCTGGCATGAGCATCAACCAGTCCGGATGGCGTCCCGAGATGAACGCCGGCGCGCGCAGCGATGACGCGACCTTCACCGGCAACCGTGCGCTGATGCTCGACGAGGCGCTGATCTTCGAGATCGGCTCGCTCGACACCACCGGCGTCGACTTCGCCGAGGCGCCCAAGGCGGCGTCGCGGATCGGCGGCCTTGCGCGCAACAAGGATATCGGCCTGCCCGGTCTGTCCGAGCCGGAGGCGGTGCGCCATTACACGCGCCTGAGCCGTCAGAATTATGCGATCGACCTGGGCCTGTTCCCGCTTGGGTCTTGCACGATGAAGCACAATCCGCGCCTCAACGAGCGGATGGCGCGGCTTCCCGGCTTCGCCGACGTCCACCCGCTCCAGCCGGTCGATACCGTGCAGGGCGCGTTCGAGGTGATCCACCAGCTCGCGCACTGGCTGGTGACGCTGACCGGCATGCATTCGGTGGCGATGTCGCCCAAGGCGGGCGCGCATGGCGAGCTGTGCGGCGTGCTGGCGATCCGCGCGGCGCTCGACGCCAAGGGCGAGCAGGCACGCAAGGTGCTGCTGGTGCCGGAGAGCGCGCACGGCACCAACCCGGCGACCGCGGCGTTCGCCGGCTTCACCGTCGAGGATATCCCCGCGACCGAGGCCGGGCGCGTCGACCTCGAAGCGCTCAAGGCGCGGCTGGGGCCGGACGTGGCGGGGGTGATGATCACCAACCCGAACACCTGTGGCCTGTTCGAACCGGACATGAAGGCGATCAGCGACGCGGTGCATGAAGCGGGCGGGTACGTCTATTGCGACGGCGCCAACTTCAACGCGATCGTCGGCCGGGTGCGCCCGGGCGACCTTGGCATCGACGCGATGCACATCAACCTGCACAAGACCTTCTCGACCCCGCATGGCGGTGGCGGGCCGGGCTCGGGGCCGGTGGTGCTGTCGGCGGCGCTGGCGCCCTACGCGCCGCTGCCCTTCGTCGAGAAGCAGGGCGACCGTTTCGTGCTGATCGAGGAAGAGACGGCGGGCACGCACCATGCCGAGAGCTTCGGCCGGATGGTTTCGTTCCACGGCCAGATGGGCATGTTCACGCGCGCGCTGACATACATCCTGTCGCACGGCGCGGATGGCTTGCGTCAGGTTGCCGAGGATTCGGTGCTCAACGCCAACTATGTGCTGCGCGCGCTGGAAGACGTGCTCGACGCGCCCTTCGCCAAGAGCGGGCCGTGCATGCATGAGGCGATCTTCAGCGACAAGGGCCTGCCCGAGGGCTTCTCGACGCTCGACATCGCCAAGGGGCTGATCGACGAGGGCTTCCACCCGATGACGGTCTATTTCCCGCTGGTGGTGCACGGCGCGATGCTGGTCGAGCCGACCGAGACCGAGAGCAAGGCGGCGCTGGACCAGTTCATCGGCGCGTTCCGTTCGGTCGCCGAACGGGCCAAGGCGGGTGACGCCGCGCTCAAGTCGGCGCCGCACTTCGCGCCGCGCCGTCGCCTCGACGAAACCCAGGCCGCGCGCAAGCCGGTGCTGGTGTGGAAGGAGCCGGCGCAGGCCGAAGCCGCGGAGTAACCGCGGGATGACAAGCCCCCTGTTTCGCCTAGTCTGGGGCGAAACAGGGGGATGTCGCATGATTCGCCGGGTTCTGACCTTCGCCGCGCTGCTGTTTGCCGCGCCGTCCCATGCACAATCCGCTGACGACACCGCGAAGCTCGCCGAGTTCAAGGCGTTCGCGACCGCGTTCCGCAAGGAGCGCGCGGTGCTCAGCCTGTCCTATGCCATCGTCAAGGATGGCAGGATCGTCGCGGCCGAGGGGGTCGGCTGGCAGGATCACGATGCCGAGGAGCGCGCGACCGGCGATACGAGCTACCTCGTTGCGTCGATGACCAAGACCTTCACCGGCGCGACGCTGTTGCAGATGGACGCGGACAAGGTGATCCGCCTCGACGACGAATTCACCACCCTCTCCGACTGGAAGGAGCGGTGCGACCGGCTGACCAAGAGCGGTAATATGTTCGGTGGCGGGGTGAAGCTGGAAGACGGCTATGTCCCGCCCAAGCTCGACTGCGCCGCGAAGATCAGCGTTCGGCAGGTGCTGCAGATGCGCGTGCTGGGCACGCCGGGCAGCAACTTCATGTACAATCCGGTGGTGTTCGGGCGACTGGCCAACTGGGTCGAGGAGAAGACCGGCAAGCCGCTGGAACATTGGGTGCGGCTTTATGTGATCGACAAGGCGGGCCTCAAGGATATCGCCGCGGGCTGGCGCGATCCCAAGGGCGGGGCTGCGTTGCTCAACCTCGCGCCGCCGTTCACCAGCGGCAAGAATGGGTGGGACAGTCTGGCGCCGACGCCGTTGCCCAATCCCGAGATGAACGCGTCGAGCGGGATCATCGCGAGCGCGCGCAGCCTGGCCGAATATTCGCTGGCGCTCGATCAGGGGCGGATCCTGCCTCCGGCGTTGCGCGCGAAGATGTGGACGCCGCCGACCGATCCCGATGGCAAACCCGCCGGATATGCCTATGGCTGGTGGACGCAGAACTGGCGCGGGCAGCAGCTGGTATGGCATGGCGGGTGGTGGCCCGACGCCTATGCCGGGTTCCTGCTCAAGGTGCCGCGCAAGGGGCTGACTTTGGTGGCGCTGGGCAACACCGACGGGCTGCACTGGGGCAATCGCACCCAGGTGGCGGAGATCGAGAAGAGTTCGCTGGCGCTCAAATTCCTCGACCTGTTTGCGGCGAACTGAGCATGGCCGATCCGACGCCATGGATCGCCGCCGAGGATAAAGGCGCGGCACGCAAGCATGCCCCGGCGACACTGCGTAACCGCGAGGCGATCGCGGCGGTGCTGGCACAGGTGTTGCCGGAAGCGGGCCTGGTCCTGGAAGTGGCGAGCGGGAGCGGGGAGCATTGCGCCTATTTCGCCGGGCGTTTCCCCGCGCTGCGCTGGCAACCGAGCGATCCCGAGCCGTCGGCACTGACTTCGATCGCGTCGTGGTGTGCCGGACTGGCGAACGTCGCTGAGCCGCTCGCGATCGATGCGGCGGCTGCGGACTGGCCCGTCGAGCGCGCCGATGCGCTGCTGTGCATCAACATGGTGCATATCAGCCCGTGGGAAGCGACGCTGGGGCTGGTCGAAGGCGCGGCGCGGGTGTTGCCGGATGGCGCGCCGCTGATCCTCTACGGCCCCTATCGCCGGGCGGAGGTGGAGACGGCGCCATCGAACGCGGCGTTCGATGCCTCGCTCAAGGCGCGCGATCCGCGCTGGGGACTGCGCGATGTCGCGGATGTGACTGCGGCCGCCGCGGAGCGCGGGCTGGCGTTCGAGCGGCTGGCAGAGATGCCGGCGAACAACATCATGCTGGTCTATCGCCGTTAGGCCTTCTCGTCGGTCGCGACCGGGGTGGCGCGAAGGCCGCGCTGGCGTTCGCGCCAGACGATGTAGAGGCCGCTGGCGATGATGATCGGCGCACCGACCCAGGTCCAGGAGCCGGGGAGCACGCCGAACAGCAGATAGCCGTAGAGCGTCGCCCAGATCAGGCTGGAATAATCCATCGGCACCACCGCCGAGACCGGGGCGAAGCGCAGCGAGGCGGTGAGCGCGAGCTGGGCAGCGCCGCCGACGAAGCCGATCAGGATCAGCAACGCGAAGGTCTGCCAGTCGTGCGGCGCGGCGACGAAGGCGTAGCCGATCAAGAGCGGCGGGACGGAGAGGGTCGAGAACCAGAAGACGGTGGTGGCCGGGCTTTCGGTGCGGCCCATCTGCCGCAGCTGGATCGCGACGATGGCGACGAACAGCGCGGCAGTGAGGCCGACGAGCGCGCCGCCGAGCGGGATGTGCCCGCTGCCCGGCTGGGTGACGATCAGCACGCCGACGAACCCCGCGAGCACGGCGCCCCAGCGGTGCCAGCCGGTCCGCTCCTTGAGCACCAGCGCGCCGAGGATCGTGGCGAAGATCGGCACGGTGAAGCCGAAGGTGGTGGCTTCGGCGAGCGGGAGCAGCAGCACCGAGCCGAAATTGAACACCATGCCGGTGAGGCCCACCGCCGAGCGGCTGACATGAAGCCCGAAATGCCGCGTCTTCAGCGAGGCGAGGCCCGGCCCCATCATCACCCAGGCGAGGACGAAGGGGATCGCGAAGAACTGGCGGAACAACATGATCTCGACCAGATGCGCGCCGTGCGTCTCGACCAGTTTGATCAGCGCGCCCATCGTCGAGAGCATCAGGATCGCAAGCAGGCGCAGGCCGAGGCCGAGCATGATGCGATCCGATGACATGTGCTTCCGCCTAGGAGCGCGCCGGGCAGGGGGCAAGCGGCGAAGCGGGGTGACGCGCGGTTCGCGACACGCTATCCGCCGCCCATGATCAAGCACGCACTGAACGTCACCCGCGAAGCGGACTTCGCCGCCTGGTATCAGGCTGTCATCTCGGAAGCCGATCTGGCCGAGGAGTCGGGGGTGCGCGGCTGCATGATCATGCGGCCATGGGGCTACGGCATCTGGGAGCGGATACAGCGCCTGCTCGACGACCGCATCAAGGGCGTCGGCTATGACAATGCCTATTTCCCGCTGTTCATCCCGCTGTCCTATTTCGAGAAGGAAGCCGAGCATGTTGACGGCTTCGCCAAGGAGATGGCGGTGGTCACGCACCACCGGCTGGTCGGCGACGGCAAGGGCGGCCTGACCCCCGATCCCGAGGCGAAGCTGGAGGAACCGCTGGTCGTGCGCCCGACGTCGGAGACGGTGATCGGCACGGCGTTCTCGCGCTGGGTACAGTCGTGGCGCGACCTGCCCGTGCAAGTGAACCAATGGGCCAACGTGGTGCGTTGGGAGATGCGCACGCGCATGTTCCTGCGCACCGCCGAATTCCTGTGGCAGGAGGCGCACGCCGCCTATGCCAGCGCCGAACAGGCGCGCGAGCAGACGATGGTGGGCCTCGAAGTCTATCGCAGCTTTGCCGAGGACGTCGCGGCGATGCCGGTGATCGCGGGGGAGAAGCCGGAGAATGAGCGCTTCCCCGGCGCGGTCGCGACCTTCTCGATCGAGGCGATGATGCAGGACGGCAAGGCGCTGCAGGCCGGCACCAGCCATTTCCTGGGCACCAATTTCGCCTCGGCGCAGAATATCCGCTTCCAGAATGCGAATGGCGAGTTCGAACTGGCCAACACGATCAGCTGGGGCATGTCGACGCGCATGATCGGCGGCATCATCATGGTACATGGCGACGATGACGGCCTGCGCGTTCCGCCGCGGCTCGCGCCGTGGCAGGTGGTGATCGTGCCGATGCTGCGTGACAGCGACGAGGATGCCGCGCTGCTCGACTATTGCGAGGGGCTTAAGGCCGAGCTGGTGAAGCAGAGCGCGTTCGGCGAGCCGGTGCGCGTGCTGCTCGACACCCGCGCGGCCAAGGCGGCGAACAAGCGCTGGGGCTGGGTCAAGAAGGGCGCGCCGGTGGTGATCGAGGTCGGCGGCCGCGACATGGCGGGCGGCAACGTCTCGATGATCCGCCGCGACCGGCTGTACCGCGAGGACGGCAAGCTCGACAGCGCGATCCTGGCCAAGGGCGATTTCGTCGCGCAGGCGGCGGGGCTGCTGGAGGAGATCCAGACCGCGCTGCACAGCCAGGCGCGCACCAAGCTGGACGCCAACATCGTCCGCGGGGTCGACAGCTTCGACGCGCTCAAGGCGCATTTCGAAGGCTCGGGCAAATATCCCGGCTGGGTCGAGGTGCAATGGGCGAAGCCGACCGGCGAAGAGCTGGACAAGGCGGTCGAGCGGATCAAGGCGCTGAAGCTCACCTTCCGCAACGTGCCGCTGGACGCGGCGCCGGCGGACGGGACCTGCATGTTCACCGGCCGCCCGGCGGTCGAGCGGATCCTGGTCGCGCGCGCCTATTGAGAGCTTGAAAGGACTGCCCCCGCGCGAGGCGGGGGCAGTGTTCGACTATTTGGCTCCGGTGCCCGGCTCGGACGTCTTGGGCGGTTTGCCGTCTTCGATCCGGCCTTCGTTGCGCAGGTCGCGACCTTCCTGGGCGCGCTTCTGGGCTTCGGGCGACTCGCCGTGCTCATTCAGCTCTTCCTTCACGAAGCCGGCGGCTTCCTTGAGCTTTCCTTCGACGCTCATGCGCTTTCTCCTGATTGCCGTAAGTGACGGTAATTAAAGCGCATGTGGCGACGAAAGGGTTCCAGCTAAACCGGCGTGGAGCGATCAACCGAGGTTCACGCGCGACGGCGGCGGTCGCGCGACCCGGGCCCGCAGGGGGGGCGTCAGGGCAGCGGCCGGTCGCGCGTGACCGGCCGGGCCGTGAAGCCCAGCGCGGGGGCGAGCTTTGCCAGCGCGTGCTCGCCAAGGGCGCGGGCAGTGGTGATCTTGCCGCCGAACACCGACAGGATCGGCGCGCTGCTCGTATCGAGTTCGAGCACATAGTCGCGGGTGATCGTGCGCGCCTCGTCCTTGCCGTCGTCGTACAGCGCCCGGATGCCCGACCAGGTGCCGGTGACATCGGCGGGAGCGATCTGCCGGCGGAAATAGCGGTTCGCGGCGGCGCATAGATAGTCGATCTCGGCCGAAGTGATTCCGGCGTCCTCGGGCCGCTCGACCGGCACGTCGGTGGTGCCGATCATCGTGCCGCCGCGCCACGGCGTCGCGAACACCACGCGGCGGTCGGGCTGTTGCAGGATATAGGCGTGATCGCCCTCCCACAAAGCCGGCACGACGATGTGGCTGCCCTTGATGAGGCGCAGGCCGCTGGTGGTGCGGATGCGGATCGTGTCGAGAAAGGCCTTCACCCACGGACCGGTTGCGTTGACGATGGCGCGGGTGTCGATGGTGCGGCGGTCGCTGAGGAAGACATGCCAGCCCATGCCGCCGCGTTCGGCCCCGGTGACGGCGACTCCGGTTTCGACTTGCGCGCCATTGGCAACGGCGTCGGCGGCATTGGCACGAACCAGCGCGGCATCATCGACCTGCGCATCCCAATAGAGAAACCCGCCGACATTGTGAGCGATCGGTGCGAGTCGGGGATCGTCGCGGCGCAGCGCGCGCGAGCGCGGCAGCGACGAGCCGAGACCGAGCAGATCGTAGAGATAGAGGCCCGCGCGGACCATCCACCAGGGGCGGACGCTGTGCGCATGCGGCAGGACGAACGCCATCGGATGGATCAGGTGCGGCGCGGCGGCGAGCATCCGCTCGCGTTCGTGCAGCGCTTCACGCACCAGACGGAACTCATAGGTTTCGAGGTAGCGCAGCCCGCCATGGATCAGCTTGCTGGAGGCGGAGGAGGTGTGCGCGGCGAGATCGTCCTTCTCGACCAGCAGCACCGACAGGCCGAGCAGCGAGGCCTCGCGTGCGATCGCGCAGCCGTTGATGCCGCCGCCGGCGATGAGAAGGTCGTAGGTCACGCCAGCAGCCTATTCGGTTGGGAATCGGGCGCACAGTCCCTATATTCAGGGCCAATGGCAAAACAGAGCAAAGCAAAGAAGCCCGCGCCCGGCATGCCGACGCGGCAACAGATTCTCGATTTCATTACCTCTTCCGATCAGCCCGCGGGCAAGCGCGAGATTGCGCGCGCCTTCGGGCTGGCGGGGCAGGAGAAGATCACGCTCAAGGCGCTGCTGCGCGACATGGCCGACGAAGGCCTGATCGACAGCGCGCCCGGCCGCGCCTTCCACAAGATGGGCGGCGTACCCAAGGTCACCGTGCTGCGCGTGACCGACGCCGATGGCGATACCGTCTGGGCGGTGCCCGAACGCTGGGAGGCCGAGGGCGTCCCCGTGCCGCGGCTGCGCGTGCGCGAACGCGGCAAGCATGGCGCGCTGGCCGTGGGCGACCGCATCCTGGCGCGGACCGAAGAAGCCGGAAGCGGGCTGATCGCGCATCCGATGAAGAAGCTCGCCCGCGGCGAGGAAGCGGTGCTGGGCGTCGTCAAGGAGGAGGGCGGACGGCTCTATCTCCACGGCTTGGAGAAGAAGGAGCGCAACAGCTTCGTCATCTCCGAGCGTAACGGCGCCGAGCCGGGCGATCTGGTCATGGCGGAGAAGAGCGGGCGCGGTCCGCGCATCTTCGCCAAGGTGACCGAAGTGCTGGGCGATCCGTTCGCCCCGCGCAGCTTCAGCCTGATCGCGATCCACAAGCACAGCATCCCGAACGTGTTCTCGGAGGAACTGCTTGCGGAAGCCGAGCGGGTCGCGAAGCAGGATCTGGGCAAGGGGCGCGAGGATCTGCGCCATATCCCGATCGTGGCGATCGATCCCTCCGACGCGCGCGACCATGACGACGCGGTTTGGGCGGCGCCCGACGACGATCCCAAGAACGAGGGCGGGTGGAAGGCGATCGTCGCGATTGCGGACGTCAGCTTCTATGTCCGTCCCGGATCGCTGCTCGACCGCGAGGCGCGCAAGCGGGGCAATTCGGTCTATTTCCCCGACCGCGTCGTGCCGATGCTGCCCGAAATCCTGTCGGCGGATGTGTGTTCGCTGAAGCAGGGCGTCGATCGCGCGGCGATGGCGTGCCACCTGCAGATTTCGGACAAGGGCGAGATCAAGGGCTGGCGCTTCACGCGGGCGGTGGTGCGGCTCGCGGCGAACATCGCCTATGAGGACGCGCAGGCGGCGATCGATGCGGCGGGCGAGAAGGCGGACGTCACCTCTTCGCCGTGCGGGATGCCCGCGGAGGAACTGGCCGGAGTCGATCCGGCGCTGGTCGATTCGACGCTGCGGCCGCTCTGGGCGTGCTGGCGCGCGCTCAACAAGGCGCGCGAGAAGCGCGAGCCATTGGACCTCGACCTTCCCGAACGGCGGATCATGCTCGACGAGAAGGGGCGCATCCTCTCGGTCGCGCCGCGCGAGCGGCTCGACGCGCACAAGCTGATCGAGGATTACATGATCGCCGCCAACGTCGCGGCCGCCAAGGCGCTGGAAGCGCGCAAGGCGCCGGTGATGTACCGTGTCCACGAGCCGCCGAGCCGCGAGAAGCTGGTCGCGCTCAAGGAGTATCTGAAGACGCTGGAGGTCGAGTTCGCGCTGGGGCAGGTGATCCGTCCGGGCACGTTCAACCATGTCATCGCGCGCGTGGCCGAGGCCGAGTTCCGCGAAGAGGTGATGATCCAGGTGCTGCGCACCCAGACCCAGGCCTATTACGGGCCGCAGAATGCGGGGCATTTCGGCCTCGCGCTGGGCAGCTATGCGCACTTCACCTCGCCGATCCGGCGTTATGCCGATCTGGTCGTGCACCGCGCGCTGGTCGAATCGAACAAGCTTGGGCCGGGCGGCGAACTGCCCACCGATGCCGAAATGGCGAAGACCGGCGAGGTCATCAGTCAGCTCGAGCGGCGGGCGATGGAGGCCGAGCGCGAGACGGTCGACCGCTATGTCGCCGCGTATCTGTCGGCGCATGTCGGCGAGGTGATGGAGGCGCGGATCACCGGGGTGCAGAATTTCGGCTTCTTCGCCACGGTCGACGGCGTCGGTGGCGACGGGCTGGTGCCGGCACGTGACCTGGGGCGCGAATATTTCCGCTATGACGAGGCGGCGCAGAAGCTGGTGGGCGAGGAGACCGGTGAGGAATTCTGCCTTGGGCAGCGGCTGCCGCTAAGACTGGTCGAAGCCAACCCGGTATCCGGCGCGCTGCGCTTCGAATTGCCCGACGGCAAAGGCAGCGGGTCCGGGCCGCGGCCCGAGCGGCCGCGCAAGCCGGGGCCGCCGCGCGCGCTCAAGCGTCGCGGGCGGCCGGCGAACATCAAGCATCAGGGCAAGAAGCGATAAGCGGGACTGGATATGGCGGTGGAGTCGGTCGCAATCACGGCAGCGGGGCGGGCGCGGCGGAAACTGGTCGACCATTTCTGCGCCCAGCATGCGATCACGCCGTACGATACGATCCTCTATACCCCGCCGGCCGAGCTCAAGCCGGCGTTCGACGGGCTGCTCGCCGAGCGGCTGATCCGCAAGGAGGGGCATGCCTATTACTGGCTCGACCTGCGCGCCTATGAGGCGGCGGTCGAGCGGCGGCGGCGCAAGCTGGTGCCGGTGACGATCGCGGTGTCGGTGCTGCTCGCGGCGGTCGCGATGCTGTTCTACGCCGGTTAGGCGACCCGGAAGGTCAAGCCGGCATTGGCCTCGAGCCTTGCCTTCAACGGCTCGGCCATCAGCGCGCCCGGCGTCCAGACGCCGCCCCCGCCATCGACGTCGCGGAGCAGGCAGAGCGCGGCCTCCGCGATCATCTTGCTGGTCGAGCCATAGCCGGGGTCGCGGTCGCCGGTGACGGTGGCCGTCAGGCGTTCGCCCGACGGCATTTCGGCGATGAAGTCGATCTCGTAGAAGCCGGCCTCGCGCTCTTGCTTCGACGGGCCCTCGCCGGGGGCAGGGCCCTTGTCCGCGTTCATCGGGTTCATCTTGGCGATCGCTTCGGCGGCGGCCTTGCCTAGCTCGCCCAGCCCGGGCGCGACCATCATCTCGTCATAGCGGAAATCGCGGCCATAGGGGTGGTGGGTGAGGAAGTTGGTGCGGTGGATGTTCTTGGTGTTGATCACCGCCATCATGAACGGCGCGACCCAGCCGCCGACCGCCTCGTCATATTCGGGCATGATGCCCTTGGGCTGATCGGGCCCGGTAAAGCCGGGGGTGAGCGCGAAGGGATCGAGCAGCACCTTGAACACCGCCGGGTTCTTCGCGGCGGCTGCGGCGGTCGCCTTGCCGCTGGCGAAGGTGCCGCCGGAGAAGGTACCCTGCATCTTGCGCACACGCCCTTTGACGCGCGGGGCGGGCTGGCCGAACTTCGCCTTCGCCGCCTGCTGCACGGTCCACACGCCGAGATCGAAGGGGATCGAATCGAAGCCGCACGACAGGACGATGCGCGCGCCGCTCGCCTTGGCCGCGGCGTCGTGCCGGGCGATGATGTCGTGCATCCAGTTGGGCTCGCCGCACAGGTCGACATAGCCGGTGCCGGTCTCGACACAGGCGGCGACGAGATCGTTGCCGTAGAGCTGATAGGGACCGACGGTCGAGATCACGACCTTGGCCCGCGCGGTCATCGCCCGCAGCGCGGCGGGGTCGTCGGCATTGGCGGCGATCAGCGGGGTGGACGCGGGAGCGCCGATTTCGTCGCGAATCTGCTCCAGCTTGGTGAGCGAGCGGCCGGCCATCGCCCAGTTGACGCTGCCGTCGCCATAGCGCTGTGCGAGATATTCGGCGACGAGACGGCCGGTGAAGCCGGTGGCGCCATAGACGATCAGATCGAACTCGCGTGCCATGTTTCCTCTCCCGCAATCGCCATACCGAAGGCTCCAAAGGTCCCGAAAGTCACGCTCACGCGTACGTGAGTCGGCTGGGATTCAGAGCATACTCTGGTCGCTAGCGGAGCAGACGCGCTCCAACATTGCAAGGGGTGGCTCAGCGTTTGCGGCGGCGGGCGATGGCGTGGGCTTCGGCCCTGGAGAGCAGCACGTCGAGATCCTCGCGGCTGATGTCGAAGCTGTCGGGCAATTCGGCAAGCGCCTTGTCGATATCGTCGAGGTGAAGGCCCGGCGCACCGGTATCGACCGGCACGGGGACGTGCGGATAGCTGTGGCCCGAGACGCGATGGAAGAGCATCGCGAGCGAGACCAGCGCGATCGAGTTGATCGCGACCGGGGCGAAGGCGAAGGCGTAGCCCGCGGCATGGATGCCCTGGCTGCCGATCACTGCGGTTAGCGCGGCGGCGCCGCCCGGCGGGTGGAGGCAGCGGCAGGCCGACATCGCCAGGATGGCGAGCCCGACCGAAAGTCCCGCCGCGAGCATGGGATCGGGGACATACCGGAACACCGCGACCCCGACGAGTGCGGAGATCGTGTTGCCGCCGACGACCGGCCAGGGCTGGGCGAGCGGGCTGGCGGGGACCGCGAAGATCAGGACCGCCGACGCGCCCATCGGCGCGACGATCAGCGGCAGGTCCGACGCGGCGAGCGGAAACTGCGCGCAGATGAGAACCGTGAGCGCCAGGCAGACCGTCGCGCCGATACAGGCGACGATGCGATCGAAGGGCCGGGCACCGGCAAGGATGGGGCGAAAGAGGCGAACGGGCATCGCCACGGCTTTAGCGGCGTTGCCGGGATAGGCGAGAGCAGCAGATTCTTTCGACGGGTGAAGCTGGCGGCTGTGCCGCAGCTTTCCGTACTTGAAACGGCACGGCGGGTTTCCGACTATCGGCGGCGTGAAAGCGAAGGAAGGATAGGGATGCCGCTCGGCGGTTCGTCAGACCTGGGGCAGTTTCGGGTCCAGAGGCATTTTGCCGATCACCGCGCGTTCGCGCCCGGCGATGCGATCGAATATGCGCCGGCAGGACCGGTCGAGCGCAGGGCGTTCGATCAGCTTCGCGCCACGGGCGTGATCCGCGAGGCGCAGCCAGCCTATTACTGGTTCGATCTCGACCGTATGGGGCACGGCCGCAAGCGCCGGCGGAACCCGAAGAAGGTGATCGCGATCGTGCTGGGGATCGTGCTTGCGATCCTCACGATCCTGCTGGCGCGGGGCTAGGGGCGAACGATTGCGCCATCCTCCTTGGTGAATTCTGCGGGTTTGCTCTCCAGAAGGTCGAGCACCACTTCCGACGGGCGGCAGAGCCTGGTGCCCAGCGGCGTCACGACGACGGGACGGTTCACCAGGATCGGATGCGCGATCATGGCCTCGAGGATCGTGTCGCCGGATATGGCGGGGTCGAGCAGGCCGAGTTCGGCGGCCGGGGTGCCCTTCTCGCGCAGCAGGGCGCGCGGCGTGGCGCCCATGGCCGCGAGCAGGGTGTCGAGCTGGACGCGAGTCCAGCCTGCCGTGCGATAGTCGATGATGCGCGGCGCGTATCCGGCAGCCTCGATCATCGCGAGCGCGTTGCGCGACGTGCCGCAATCGGGGTTGTGATAGATGGTGATCGGGAAGGCATCGGTCATTGCGGGCGTTCCTCGCGCAGCAGCCAGGTGAAGAAGAGGAGCGCCGCGATCGCGCCGGCAAGCTGCCCGGCGACGAACAAGGGCGCCGAATGGGGGGCGATCCCGGCGAAACTGTCCGACAGGGTCCGCGCCACGGTTACCGCCGGATTGGCGAAGGAGGTCGATGACGTGAACCAATAGGCGGCGGTGATGTAGAGGCCGACCGCGACCGGAGTGGCGTCGGGCCGGTGGCGGCCGGTGCAGAGGATCGTGCCGATCAGGCCGAAGGTGGCGACCGCCTCGGCAAGGCCCTGCGGAAGCCCGTCGCGGGCCTTGGCCGAGAGCTGGAGCACCGGTTCGGCAAACATGGCATGCGCAACCCACACGCCGAGGATCGCGCCGGCGAACTGCGCGGCGGCATAGAGGGCGGCGGTGCGTGCATCCGATTCGCGTTTCAGCAGCAGCGTGAGCGTGACCGCGGGATTGAAGTGAGCGCCGGAAATCGGTCCGAACATCTGGATGAGCACGATCAGGCCGGCGCCGGTTGCAAGCGTGTTGCCGAGCAGTGCGATCGCGTCGTTGCCGCCCGAAAGCCGTTCGCCCATGATCCCGGAGCCGACGACGATGGCGAGCAGCATTGCCGTGCCGGTGAATTCGGCGATGACGCGTCGGGCCAGCGTCACGACGCGCAGCAATCGGCCTTGCGTGCGACGTCGGTGAGCGAACCGCAAATCTCCGGGCGCCCGGCGCAGCAATCGGCGACGAGGAAGCCGAGCAGCGCGCGCATTCCGTCATAGTCGGCCGAATAGATGATCGACCGCCCCTCACGGCGCGACCGGACGAGTCCGGCATTGCCGAGGATCGTCAGATGCGTGGACAGCGTGTTGGGCAGCAGGCCGACCTCGCGCGCGATCTCGCCCGCGGGGAGGCCGTCTATCCCGGCGCGGACCAGCAGACGGAATACGGCAAGGCGGCTGGCATGGGCGAGCGCGGACAGCGCGTCGACGGCGACGGGCAGTTGCATCAGCAGCAGGCCGGTTTGGCGGGCTCGGGCGTGCAGCAGGCGCTGGCGGCGTCGGGGATCACCTCGTCCTCGCCATAGGCGGTGGCGTCGCCATGGGTGAAGAAGGTTTCCCAGCGCACTCCGGCGGGGTCGGTCACCCACGACTTGTCCGACCGGGCGTAGCAGCAGGTGGTCGCTTCCTGATCGAAGGTCTGCGCGCCCGCGGCCTTGAGCCGTCCGGCAAGCTCGCCCAGTTCCGCGGCGCTGTCGACCTGGACCCCGACATGGTCGATCCCGGTGGCGCGGGCACGTGAGGAGATGGCGAGATTGACCCGCGGATCGTCGAGCATCCACTTCGCATAATCGCCCTTCACCACGGTGGGCGAGGCGTTGAACAGCGTGGTGTAGAAGGCGATCGCGGGTTCGATCTCCGGAACGCTGACGTGCAGGTGAAGGCGCTTCATGACTGTACTCCCACGTTTCAATAATTCGAATATTCTCGAAATATCGAAACGTCAAGCCGGAGCGTTCATCCCGGTCGCGTCGCCCGAAGCAGCCGGCCGGGGCGCGCGACGCGCTGTCCGGTCTCGAACGCCGCCTGGCCGCCCACCATCACCAGATCGAACCCCTGCGCGCGGGCGAACGGATCGAGATAGGTCGAGCGGGCGCGGACCTTCGCAGGGTCGAACAGGATGAGGTCGGCCTTGGCGCCTACGCGGATCGTTCCGCGATCGGTTAGGCGCAGGATGCGCGCGGGAAAGCTGGTGGCCTTGCGCACCGCCTCCTCGATCGGGATCCGCTTCGACTTCACCACATAGTCCTCGATCAGCTTGGCATAGGTGCCGGTGGCGCGCGGGTGGCGCATGCCCGGGCCGCCATCGGTGGAGATCGCGACCATGGGGTCGAGCAGCAACACGTCCTGCAATGCCTGATCCATGGTGAAATGCGCGCCGGAGCCGCCATTGGGGCCGAGCTGGATGAGGAAATCGGGAAAGGCGAGGCCGGCTTCCTGTGCGGCTTGCGCGACGGTCTTGCCCGCGTGCTTGCCGGTGCCGAGCAGCAGCATCTCCGGCCCGCCGCGGCGGATCATGCGCTTTTCGAGATAGTCGCGCAGCTCGGCGCGGCGGGTGGCAAGGATGGTGGCATAGTCGGTGGGCGGCAGCGCCCATTGCGGGAACAGGATCGCGATGCCGGTGAAGCCGGCATTATAGGGATAGGCGTCGGCGGTGAGGTCGATCCCGGCGCGGCGCTTGGCGGCGAGATCGTCTAGCAGGGCACGGGCGCGCGCCTCGCCTTTGCCGAACACCACCTTGAGGTGCGAGATATGCGGGCGGGCGGGGCCGGCCGAGGCGATCAGCTCGTCGATCGACGTCTCAATCTCGTCGTCATTCTCCGACCGCATATGGCTCATCACCACGCCGTCATGGCGCGCGACCACGCGGCCGAGCGCGGTCAGCTCGGGCGTCTGCGAATAGATGCCGGGCACATATTCGAGGCCGTAGGTGAGGCCGAAGGCGCCTGCGCGGAGCTCGGCGTCGAGCTGGGCTTCGAGCCGGGCGAGCGCCGCGGCATCGGGGCGACGGACGGAGTCGGGGATATTGGCCGCGCGGCGCAGCGTGCCGTGGCTGGCGAGCGCGACGACATTGAGGTCGAGCGGCGCGCGGTCGGCGGCGCGCATCCAGCCGCGCAGGTCGAGATCGCCTTTGATCCGCGGGCCGCCACCATCGACGCCGAGCGTGATGGTGGTGACGCCCATGGCGAGGAAAGCGTCATAGGAGTCGCTCAGCGGGTCGCCATGGGTGTGGGTGTCGATGAAGCCGGGGGCGAGGACGCGGCCGTCGCCCGGGATGATACGGGCGGCGGCAACGCGGGTGCGCGCGGACGGGGCCGAGATGGACGCGATGCGGTCGCCGCTGACGAGGACGTCGGCTGGGCGGGGCGGCGCGCCGGTGCCGTCGACGAGCGTGACTTCGCGGAACAGCGTCGCGGGAGCAGTCGCCGCAGACGCGGTGCGGAGGGTGAGGCCGCTGGCGACCGCGCCGCCGATGAGCTGCCGGCGCGACAGATGCTGGTTCATGGATATCCCCCTCGCAAGACCCGATGGAGACTAGGCGGGGCGGAGCTTCTCCGGCAACGCGCGAGAGGTTCTGCCCCTATAGACTGGGGTTCTGGGTCGCGCTGCGGACGTTCTACCACCGTCACTCCAGCCTTGTGCCGGTGTGCCCGGTGAGAAGGTGTTACCCGGTTCTAGGGCGCGTCGTTGAACTGGAGCGAGGCGAGCTTGGCGTAGAGGCCGCCCTTGGCCACCAACTCGGCATGCGTGCCGGTTTCGACGATGCGGCCCTCATCCATCACGATGATGCGCTTGGCCGCGCGCACGGTGGCGAGGCGGTGGGCGATGACGAGGGTGGTGCGGCCCTGCATCAGATGCTCGAGCGCGTCCTGGACGAGCCGCTCGCTCTCTGCATCGAGCGCACTGGTCGCTTCGTCGAGCAGCAGGATCGGGGCGTCGCGCAGCAAAGCGCGGGCGATCGCGAGGCGCTGGCGCTGGCCGCCCGACAGGCGCGCGCCATCTTCGCCGAGGAAGGTTTCGAGGCCCTGGGGAAGCTCGCGCAGGAATTCGGCGGCGTTGGCGGCCTCGGCAGCCTGCCAGATCTGCTCCTCGGTCGCGTCCCAGCGGCCGTAGCGGAGATTGTCGCGCGCGGTGGCGGCGAAGATCACCGTTTCCTGCGGCACCATCGCCATGCGCGCGCGAACCTCGCCCGGATCGGCGGAACGGACGGGGATGCCGTCGACGCGGATTTCGCCGCCTTCGGGATCGTAGAAGCGCTGGACGAGCTGGAAGAGGGTGGACTTGCCGGCGCCCGAGGGGCCGACGACCGCGACGGTCTCGCCCGGCGCGACCGACAGCGTGAACTGGTGGAGCGCCGAGACTTCCGGGCGCGTCGGGTAGCGGAAGGTGACATTCTTGAAATCGATCGCGCCCAGCGGCGGGACGGGCAGCGGGACGGGATTGGCGGGCGCGGCGATGTCCGGCTCCTGCGCGAGCAGTTCGGCCAGGCGGCTGGCGGCGCCCGAGGCGCGCAGCAGATCGCCATAGACTTCGGTCAGCGCGCCGAACGCGCCGGTGACGAGACCCGCGGTGATGACGAAGGCGGTGATCGAGCCGCCGGAGATGCGTCCCTCGGCAACGCCATAGACCGCGTCCCACATGATGAGGGTGATCGCGGTGAAGAGGGCGAAGATGACGAGCGCGGTCATCAGCGCGCGGGTGGCGAATCGTTTCCGGGCGGTCGCGAAGCCGGCATCGACCGCGGTCTGGAAGCGCTCGCCCTCGCGGCGTTCCTGTCCGAAGGCCTGGACGATCCGCATCGCGCCGAGCGTTTCGGAGGCGATCGCGCCGATATCCGCGACCCGATCCTGGCTGGTGCGCGAGAAACGGCGCACGCGGCCGCCAAGCCACATGATCGGCAGCACGATCACCGGGATGCCGATGATGAGATAGGCGGCGATCTTGGGCGCGAGGACGAAGAGATAGACGGTGCCGCCGATCGCGATCAGCAGGTTGCGCAGTGCGACTGAGACGGTCGTGCCGACGATCTGCTCGACGACCGCGGTATCGGCGGTGAGCCGGCTGGCGATTTCCGACGGGCGGTTCTCCTCGAACCATTTTGGGGGCAGGCGGAGGAGATTGCGGTGCACGGCGGCGCGCAGGTCAGCGACGGTGCGCTCGCCCAGCCAGGAGACGAAGTAGAAGCGCATCGCGGTCGCGAAGGCGAGCACGACGACCACCAGCAGCAGCCCCTGGAAATAGGCGCCGATCCGGCTGGGGTCGGCATCGGCACCAAAGCCCTTGTCGACCACTTCCTTGAAGGTGCGCGGGATCCACAGCGTCGCGCCCGCCGCAAGAATCAGCGCGACGATCGCGAGTCCGAGCTGGAGCGGGTAGCGGCTGGTGTGTCGCCAGACGATACGCAGGCTGGACAGCTTGCGGGGCGTCGGGGAAGTCTCGGGCTTCGAAGCGGGCTCGGCCATGCGCGGCGCCTAGCCCGAAGCGCGCGCCAAGGGAACATCATTCCCACCTCGAACATTGGGTATGGATGGACATTGCACCGCAGCACCCGGCCGCTATAACCCCCTGCCACCGTTGTCAGACGGTCTGCGTGGGGCGGGGACAGTAACGACCGATGTTGTATGATGCTTACGAGATGCAGCGCTCCATGCTGGCGGGTGCCAGCGCGCTGGCCAATTTCAGTGCCGGGCTGCTGAACAATCCTGCAAATCCCTTTGCTTATTTCGGCGGCGGGCCGATCCTGGCGTCCGCGCTTGAAGTGTTCGCGCACGCCGCCGCGCCGCGCGGCAAGCCCGATTTCGGGCTGGACTTCACGACCATCGACGGCAAGCGAATCGATGTCCGCGAGGAGATCGTGCTGCGCAAGCCGTTCGGCCAGCTCAAGCGATTCGTGCGGGAAGGCGTCGAGGGCGGGCCCAAGCTGCTGATCGTCGCACCGATGAGCGGCCATTTCGCGACGCTGCTGCGCGGCACGGTCGAGCGGATGCTGCCGACGGCCGACGTCTACATCACCGACTGGCGCGATGCGCGGCAGGTGCCGCTCAGCGACGGCCGTTTCGATCTCGACGATTATGTCGATTACGTGATCGAGTTCATGGCGGCGATCGGGGCGGAGGGTGATCAGCGCGCCCATGTGCTCGCCGTCTGCCAGCCTTCGGTGCCGGTCTATGCCGCAGTCGCGCTGATGAACGCGGACAAGCATCCCAACCGCCCGCGAACGCTGACGATGATGGGCGGACCGATCGACACGCGCGAGGCGCCGACCGCGGTCAACACGCTGGCGACCGAGCGCCCGCATGCCTGGTTCGCGCAGAACGTGATCGCGACTGTGCCGGCGACCTATCCGGGCGCGGGCCGACGGGTCTATCCGGGCTTCCTGCAGCTTGCCGGGTTCATGACGATGAATCTGGGCAGCCACATGATTTCGCACTGGGAGATGTTCAAACATCTGGTGAAGGGCGATGGCGAGAGCGCGGATTCGACGATGCGCTTCTATGACGAATATCGCGCCGTGTGCGACATGACCGCCGAATTCTACCTCCAGACGATCGACGTTGTGTTCCAGGCGCATTCGCTGCCCAAGGGCGAGATGATGCATCGCGGCCGCCGCGTCGATCCAGGTACGATCACCGACACCGCGCTGCTGGCGGTCGAGGGCGAGCGCGACGATATCTCGGGCCTGGGCCAGACCAAGGCGGCACTGACGATCGCCACCGGCCTGCCCGCCAGGATGAAGAAGTACCACATGGCGCCGGCCGTGGGCCATTACGGCATCTTCAACGGCAGCAAGTGGCGGACGAAGATCGCGCCGGTGCTGGAAGAATGGATCGCCAAGCACAGCGCATGAAAGAGCGGGGATGAGCGCAATCGCGCATCCCGGATCCTGTCATTGCGGGGCGATCCGTTTCACCCTGCTGAGCGATCCGGCCGAGCTGACGACCTGCGACTGCTCGCTCTGCGTCAAGCGCAACGCGGTGATGACCAAGGTGCCCGAAGCCGACCTGCGGATCGACGCGGGCACTGAGCATCTGACGCTCTATGAGTGGAATACCCGCCGGGCGAAGCATTATTTCTGCGACCGCTGCGGCATCTATGTCTTCCACCGCAAGCGCGCCGCGCCCGACCATTTCGGCGTGAACATCTTCTGCCTCGACCGTTTCGACCCGTCGCGTCTCCCGGTCCGTGCGACGGAAGGGGCGAATATGACAGTTGAGTCTGCCGATCCGCGACCCGAATGGCCGGGGCCGCGCCCGACCTAGAGCCGCATGCCGAGCCAGATGATCGCGCCGGTCGAGAAGGCGATGGCGCGGTCGATCAGGCGTTCCAGCATCGTCGCCTCGCCGAGCCGTGAAACGGACCGGTCGTGATGCTCCTGCTCGTCGTCGATGATCGCGCGGATCGTGGCGGCGGCGCGGGGGTCCTCACCCTCGAGTGCGGCGAGCTGCAGCGTCAGATGATGGAGCACGACGCGTTCGATCGCGATTGTGGTTGCGGCGATCGCACGGCGGCCGATCAGCCCGGTGATCAGGCCGGCCATGATCCCGCTGGCGGTGCACAGGTGAAAGCTGCGGCACCGCGGACGGCCGCGCGCTTTCAGTTCAGCGGCGAACAGGGCACGATGCCGCCGCTCATGGGCAAGAAACTCGGTGAGCTCCGCGACCATTTCCGGTGCACGCCACCGCGCGATCCATCGCTGGGTCAGATAGACGGCGATCGCCCCCTGCTCGCCGGCATGGTTGACCTTCATTATGCGGTCGCCCAGCGTTTCCGATCCATGCAAACTTGCGGTCAGGCGGGCGCCGGGTTCAGTCATAGCCGAGCATCACGAATTCATAGGTGACGAACGCGACCAGCGCCCAGATCGCGATGACGATGGCGACGCCCCATTTGCTCACCGGGCGCGCGGCGGCGGCCTCTGCGGTGGCGCGATGCTCCGCCATCAGTTCGGGCGGGACGAGACGGGCGAACAGCCACACCCCTGCCGGGATCAGCACCGCGTCGTCGAGCAGGCCCAGGACGGGGATGAAGTCCGGGATCAGGTCGATCGGCGAGAGCGCATAGGCGGCGACGAGCAATCCGATCAGCTTGGCAATGAGCGGCGTGCGCGGATCGCGCGCGGCGAGCCAGACGGCGTGCGATTCGATCCGGATGCGGTGGACGAGCGATTTCCCCATCGGGAAGGGATCGTCCGGCGTATCGTCCGGGTCAAGCGTCGCCGCTGCGGACAGCGCCCCGGCATCAGACCGGGGCGTGGCAGACGAACTCGACCAGCCGCCCGTCAGGGTCGCGCAGATAGCCGGCATAGTAATCGGGGTGGATATGCGGCGCGAGCGCCGGTGCGCGGTCCAGCTCGAAGCCGGCGTCGCGTCCGATCGCGTAGATCGCATCGACCGCTGGCCGATCGGGCGCGGTGAAGGCGAAATGGACATTTTCCGAGGCGTCACCCTCGACCAGGAAGAAGTCGAGGCGGTTGCCGTCGCCAAACCCCTTGGCGGCGGAGTCTACGATCAGGCGGTAGCCGATCGGGGCGAGCAGGGTGCCGTAGAAGTGCAACGTGCGGGCGAGGTCCGGGGTCTTGATTTCGAGATGGTCGAGCAATGCTTGTCTCCTTGGTCGGAGGCATGCAGATAAGGGCACGAAAGCGCGGAGTACGTGCGGCGCGGGCGATAGTTTGATCGATATCGATCATATTTTGAAACATATTGATTGGAACCAGTCATGCCTGTCGATCTCGATCCCGCCGACCGCCAGTTGCTGGCACTGATGCACGAAGACAGCGTTACACAGATCAACACGCTGGCGGCCGAGACCGGCCTGTCGCCGGCATCGGTTCAGCGGCGGCTGCGGCGTCTGCGCGATCGCGGGGCGATCGCCCGCGAGGTCGCGGTGATCGATCCTGGCGCGGCCGGTATCGGCATGAGCTTCGTCGTGATGGTCGAGCTGGAGCGCGAGCGGATCGACCAGCTCGATGCGTTCCGCCGCAAGGTGATGCGCGAACCGCACGTTCAGCAATGCTATTATGTGACGGGCGAGGCCGATTTCGTGCTGGTCTGCGTCGCGCGCGACATGGCTGAATTCGAGGAGCTGACGCGGCGGCTGTTCTTTGGCGACGAGAATGTTCGGCGGTTCCGCACCTCGGTGGTGATGGGGCGGACCAAGGTAGGGCTGACGCTGCCGATCGCGTGATTGCCGGAGGCGTCAGGTTATGTATCATCCCGGCCTCAACGACGATGGAGAGGCTGTATGAAGGCGTTGCTTGGAACTCTTTTGCTTGCCGCGGCGGTACCGGCTGCGGCCGGGCCCGCGCCTGCCTCTCCGCTGCTCGGCAGCTGGTCGGTCGATCTCACGCGCCTGCCGATCCCGCCCGAAGCCCGGCCCAAGAGCGTCACCATCACCTATAGCGATGCCGGTGCCGGCAAATGGCGCGCCGACGTGGTCGTGATGCGGCCTGACGGATCGAAGGACCATGCCGAGAGCGTCTATCCGCTCGACGGTACCTCAGTGCCGGTTACAGGCAATTTCGAGGCGGACACGACTGCGGCGCGGCTACCCGAGGCGAATGTCATGATCATGGCGCTGGCCAAGGGCGGGATCCCGGCATCGACCCGCATCTATGCGGTCGCGCCCGACGGCAAGACGATGACCGAGACCGCGGTCTATTTCCGCGACGGCAAGCCGGTGATGCGGACCAATTATTTCACGCGGGTGAAGTAGGGCGTCGATCGCATCGCAGCCTGAACTGGAAAGGGCCGGCGGATCGCTCCGCCGGCCCTTTGTTCATTCAGGCTCCGGAGGGCTCAGAGGACTTCGAACAGCCCCGCCGCGCCCATGCCGCCGCCGACGCACATCGTGACGACGACGTACTTGGCGCCGCGGCGCTTGCCCTCGATCAGCGCATGGCCGGTGCAGCGCGCGCCGGTCATGCCATAAGGGTGGCCGATCGAGATCGAGCCGCCATTGACGTTGAGCAGCTCGTTGGGGATGCCGAGCTTGTCGCGGCAGTAGAGGACCTGCACCGCGAACGCTTCATTGAGCTCCCAAAGGCCGATATCGTCCATCTTGAGGTTGAAGCGCTCGAGCAGCGCAGGGATCGCGAAGACGGGGCCGATTCCCATCTCGTCGGGCTTGGTGCCCGCGACCGCCATGCCGACATAGCGGCCGAGCGGGGTTAGGCCGCGCTTCTCGGCGAGCTTCTCTTCCATCAGCACCGAGGAGGAGGACCCATCCGAGAGCTGGCTGGCGTTGCCTGCGGTGATCACGCCGTTGGGAACGACCGGCTGGAGCGCCTGAAGGCCCTCGAGCGTGGTTTCGGGGCGGTTGCCCTCGTCCTTGGTGAGGGTGACCTCCTTCTGCGTGACTTCCTTGGTCTCCTTGTTGACGATGTTCATCGTCGCGGTGACCGGCACGATCTCGTCGTCGAACTTGCCCGCGGCCTGTGCGGCGGCGGTGCGCTGCTGCGACTGGAGGCTGTACTCGTCCTGGACCTCGCGGCTGATATTGTAGCGCGCGGCGACGACCTCGGCGGTCTGCAGCATCGGCATGTACACGTCATTGTGCATCGCCAGCAGTTCGGGATCGGCGGCGATCCGCATCTGCGGGGTCTGGACGAGGCTGATGCTCTCGACGCCGCCGCCGATGGCGATGTCCATATTGTCGACGATGATCTGCTTGGCAGCGGTGGCGATCGCCATCAAGCCGCTGGCGCACTGGCGGTCGACCGACATGCCCGAGACGCTGACCGGCAGGCCCGCGCGCAGCGCCGCCTGGCGGGCGATGTTGCCGGCCTGGTGACCCTGCTGGAGCGCGGCGCCGAAGACGACGTCCTGCACTTCGCCACCCTCGATCCCGGCGCGCTGGACGGCGGCCTCGATCGAGCGGGCGGCAAGCGTCTGGGCCGGCAGCGCGTTGAACGCGCCGCGATAGGCGCGGCCGATCGGGGTGCGGGCGGTGGAGACGATGACGGCGGAACGCATGGGGTGGCTATCCTTTTGCTATGATCGTTAGACGAAAATCTGGCTGATCCATTCGGCGATCATCGCGGGCTTGCTCTCGCCCTCGATCTCGACGGTGAACTCGACGGTCTGCTGCCACTGGCCGGGGCGCTTCTCGGCCAGCTCCAGCGTCTTGAAGCGGCCGCGCACGCGCTTGCCCGAGCGGACCGGGGTCAGGAAGCGGACTTTGTTGCCGCCGTAATTGACGCCCATCTTCACCCCTTCGATCCGGGGTTGCGGCGTGAGCGAGTTGAGCAGTGGCATCAGCGACAGCGTGAGGAAACCATGGGCGATGGTACCGCCGAACGGGGTCATCGCGGCCTTGGCGGGATCGACATGGATGAACTGGTGATCGCCGGTCGCCTCGGCGAACGTGTCGATCATGGCCTGGGTCACCTCGACCCAATCGGACACGCGCTCCTCGCCCGTGCGGGCGGCGAGCTGCTGGATCGTGACGGTCTCGGCGTCGGCCATGAAGGCTCCTGTTGGCATCCTCGCGGCGCATGTAGGCGCAACTTGACGCGCACGGCAAGGGGGTGCCTACTGCAAACGCGAAAACAGGGTCTTACGTAGCGTAAATCTGCGCAATTGAGTCCAAACCCAACATTCTAAGAAATCCGGTGCGAATCGTCACGCGGGAGATTCAGAGCGAGTCTGGCGCGGCTCGCGTTCGGCATAAGGCAAGATCAGCGTACCGTCGGGCGCTGCGGTATAAGTGGTCTGGGTGGGGTAGGGGATGCTCACGCCTTCCTGCGCGAACTTGCGGACGATGCCGACGATCACCTTGTCGCGGATCGCATGGGCTCGCGGCCAGTCGTCGCCGGGTATGTCGAACTGCAGCTTGAGGTCGATCGAACTCGGGCCGAATGCCTCGTAGCTGGAGCGCGCGACGGTCGCCCCCTGTGCCTCGACCACGTCATGTATCATCTGGGGGATTTGCTCGAGCAGGTCGGGCGCGGTTTCATAGGCGACGCCGATCGTCATTTCGATCCGCGTATGGTCGCGGCCGGAGATGTTCTGAATCTCCTTGTCCAGAAGCTGCTTGTTGGCGATTACCCGCTGCTCTCCGGTAAAGGTGCGGATGCGCGTGGATTTGAGGCCGATCGCTTCGACGAAGCCGAGCGTCTGGTCGTACTGGATCTTATCTCCGCGGCGGAACGGGCGATCGAAGATGATCGCGAGCGCGGCGAACAGGTCCGCGAAGATGCCCTGCGCTGCCAGACCGATCGCGATGCCGCCGACGCCAAGACCCGCGACAAGACCCGTGACGTTGACCCCGAGATTGTCGAGCACCACCACCAGCGCGATCGCGAACAGCGCGAAGGTGACCAGCAGGCGGATCAGGCCGAGCGCCGAGAGCAGCGCTTCGCCATGGTAGTTCTCGCTCTCGGTCCGTTTTTCGATGGCACCCAGGATGATCTCCCGCGCCCAGATCGCCGCCTGGAACACCGCGGCGACGGTGAAGAGGAAGCCGATCGTCTTGTCGAGCGTGGAGGGCGTGTTGGCGTAGCCCGACACGAGCCGTGCGGCGACCATGACGATGAAGAAATTGCCGGTGCGCGCGACCGCGCGGCCGATGATCGTACCCCAGCCTGCCGGGCCTTCCGACGTTTCGCACAATCTCATGCCCCAGCGGCGAGCCATGTGCAGGCCGAAGAAAATGACGGTCGCGATGCCCGCGGCGATCAGGATCTGGAGCCAGTGGCCCTGCAACCACGCGACACTGTCGGTGAAGAAGGCGCGGGTCTGCGCCTCGATCGCTACCGAATCGATTCCAGCGGCCTTTTCGGCGGCGGCGGTCTTGTTGGTCATTCGGGGTCCTTCAGGCGGCGTTGCGGGCGCTTGGCGCAGCCATAGCATTGTGCTCGAGAAAGGCGATCAGCCCACGTTCGGCGCGGCTGAGATGGCGGGTGGCCCGGGGCAGGGTGAGGGCATCGCGAAACGCCCGCTGCGCATCGCGATCCTTGGCGAGTTCGATCAGTTGGGGATGGACATAGGATTTGCGGGCGATGGCGGGGGTGTTGCCGAGTGCCTCGGTCACCGGCTCGAGCATCGTGTTGAGGCCGATGGGCGCCTCCGCATCCACCAGCGCCTCGAACGCGATCACGCTCGCCCCCCAGGTGCGGAAATGCTTGGCGGTGAAATCGTCTCCCATCGCGTCGCGGATATAGTCGTTGACGTCGGTCGAGGTCACCGGATGCGCTTCGCCGGCACCATCGAGCCAGCCGAACAGATGCTGGCCGGGCAGGTCCTGACAGCGTTTGACGAAACTGCGCAGGCTGGTGTCGGTCAGGGTCAGCGTGCGCAGCTTGCCCGACTTGGCGCGATACTGGAGCTTGAGGCTGGTGCCATTGAGCTTCGCGTGGCGCTTGCGCAGCGTGGTCGCGCCGAAGCTCTTATTGGCTTTGGCGTATCCCTCGTTGCCGACGCGGACATGGCCACGGTCGAGCAGGCGGACCACGGCAGCGACGGCGCGTTCCTTCGACAGCGAGCGTTTGCGCAGATCCGCTTCGATCCGCGCGCGAAGCCCTGGAAGCAGATGGCCGAAGGCGGCGCAGCGGTCGTACTTGGCCGCCTCCTGCGCGGCGCGGAATTCGGGGTGGTAGCGATACTGCTTGCGGCCGCGAGCGTCGATGCCGGTGGCCTGGAGGTGGCCGTTGGGATGGGGGCAATACCAGGCGTCGGTATAGGCCGGGGGCAGGCCCACGGCGTTCAGCCGGTCGATCTCGTCACGGTTGGTGATACGGTGCCCGTCGGTGTCCCAATAGCCCCAGCCCTGGCTCAGCTTGCGCCGCGTGATGCCTGGCCGGCTGTCGTCGCAATATCGCAGGCCGTGCTTCATGTGCTTGAGAATGCGCGTCTTCGCGCATCGTTCCGAAGCGGGACAGGAACCGTGCCCGCAAGATAGAGCGCCGCTGCGCCGGTTGGGGCATAGTCGCGCGAAACCATCGGAGTCTCTCCATGCGCCTCGTCCTTGCTGTTGCCGCCCTGCTCGCTTCCACCGCACCTGCGCTGCCCCAGGCGCACAGCGGGCCGTTCACCGTGCAGGAGAGTGGACGTTCCTATGCTTCGCTCCAGGAAGCCGTGTCGGCGATCGGCGACGGCCGCGGGACGATCCGTATCGCGCCGGGCCGCTATGGCGAGTGCGCGGTGCAGGAAGCAGGCGAGGTCAGCTTCGTATCCGAAGTGCCGGGCAAGGCGATCTTCGATCGCGCGATCTGCGAGGGCAAGGCGACGCTGGTGCTGCGCGGGCGCGGCGCGAAGGTAGATGGCATCGTGTTCATGCGCACGCTGGTCGAGGACGGCAATGGTGCGGGCATCAGGCTCGAGACCGGCGACCTCCACGTCACCAACGCGATGTTCATCGACGGCCAGTGCGGCATCCTGACCGCGAGCTTCCCGCAGGGGAAGATCACGATCGAGCGATCGACCTTTGCCGGCCTGGGCAAGGATCCGACCGGCAATGGCGCGCACGCACTGTACATCGGCGATTATGGCAGCCTGCGCATCGTCCAGTCGCGGTTCGAGCGCGGCACGGGCGGCCATTATGTGAAGGTGCGCGCGCCGCGGATCGAGATCCTCGATTCCAGCTTCGACGACAGCCAGGGCCGCAACACCAACTATTCGATCGACATCTCGAACGGCGCGACTGGGCGGATCGCAGGCAATTCGTTCGAGCAGGGGCCGAACAAGGACAATTACGCGACGATGATCGCGGTGGCCCCCGAAGGGGCCAAGCACAGCTCGGCCGGCCTTGTGATCGAGGGCAACAAGGCCTGGCTTTCCCCTGCGTTCAAGGAGCGCACGACGTTCGTCGGCAACTGGTCGCGCGATGCGGTGGTGGTGCGGGGCAACGAACTGGCCGACCGGATCGCGCCCGTCGCGCAGCGTTAGAAGCCGTCAGCTGATCGCAGGTGCGGTAGCCGCACCTGCGATGCATCGACTGAGATTATCGTACCTTGCCGCGGCGAACGAGGTTGACGATCGCAAGCAAGACGATCGCTCCAAGCAGCGACACGAGGAACGAGGAAATCGTCAGCGGCGCAGAGTTGATCGAGCCGCCGCTTAGCAGCAGGCCTCCGATGAATGCCCCGACGATGCCGACGACGATATTGAGAAGGATGCCCTGTTGCGCATCGGTGCGCATGATGATGCTGGCCAGCCAGCCAATGACGCCGCCGACGATGAGCCACACGATCAAACCCATCTTGTTCTCCTGTATCCGATTTGCAGACGACTGCCTTGCCGGTGCAAGGCTGCTCATATCAGCGCTTGCCGCGCAACGTGTTGAGAATGGCGAGTCCGACAACGCCTGCGAGCGCCGCCGACGCGAACGGGCGCTCGCGCGCAAACTGGCGGGCCTTGTCGAGAAGTGGAGCACCGTTGGTCGCGAGTGCGTCACGCGCCGCGCCAACCACTTTCTGCGTCTTGCCATTCAACTGATCGATCAGCCCTTCACCCTGAAGAGCCCGGTCGCCCGTCACGTTACCGGCGGTTTCCTTGATCTTGCCAACAATGTCGCGGCCTTCGCCCTGAAGAGTGTCCTGATTCATTTGCCTAGCTCCAAATTGCCTGGCGACAACGAGCCAATCCGGAAAAGGATCATTGCCGTATCTGCCTGGCGGTAAATCATGCCCGCTCGGTGAAGAATGCCGCGTGGCAGGCGGTTGCGACTGAGCGCTTCCGGGCGTTCAGCCTTTGAAGGCACCGCGGCTGCCGGACCGCGCCCCTTCCGGAACCCCTATCGCGCCCGCATGTTTTGATAGGTCGAAAGGGAGGGCCCATGGCCGAACTCGATGAACCTACCCAGCTGCTGATCCAGTCGAACAAGGCTGATGTCATGACCGTCAAGACCCGTGACGGTGACAAGCTCGGATCGGTCTATGCCTTCATGATCAACAAGCGCACGGGCGGGACGGCGTATGCGATCCTCTCGATCGGCGGTTTCCTGGGTTTGGGCAAGGCCTATTACCCGATCCCGTTCCAGCTGCTGCAGTTCGAGCCGACTTCGGACGCCTATGTCGTGACAATCGACCGACGCGTTCTTGAGGGCGGTCCGAGCTGGGCCGCCAATCCCCCGATCTTCGACCAGGCATATGCCGATCGGGTGGCGAGCTACTATCAGGTTTCCAAGCAGGATCTGTCGCTCGGCGGCGCGGTTGCCGGGGCGTCCGACGCCTAGCGCCGCTGCGACCCGGCCAGATCGCGCATCCGGATTGTTCGGCGCCGATCGACCCGTACCGAAAGCGGGTCCGCTAGTCGCCGTTGGCGTCGACCATGAAGACCATGGCCTTGCCCCGCGAGGCCGGATCCCACCCCGCCGACAGCGCCGCGCGCACCCCCCTTGCGGCAATCGTGTCGTTGATGTGGGAGCGCCCCTTGGGCAATCCTTTGAGGAGCCGCTTGGGTGTCGGAAATTCCAGCACCGCCTCGCGCGGCATATCGTGTTGTCGCAGCGAGACCGTCATGCCCTTCCAGCCATCGCCATCGGACAGCTGGGGTTCGCTCAGGAATTCCCAATCATAGTTGAATCCGTCGATTTCGACGGTTCCGCCAAGGGCGCGCGGGTGATGCATGGCGTGTCCCTAGCATGGCGATGGTCGCACTTCACCCGTCTCACTGATGGCGGAGCATCTTTTCAAACCCCTCATTCGCCTTGGTCATCCTGGCGAGCTTGCGGAGATAGGTGCGGACATGCCGTTCGAACCGGTCATCGTCATAAATGCCCGTCGCCGGATAGTCGTCCTGGCCGATGAGTTCCTTCAGCCGGCTCGCGAATGCCGCCTGATCGTTCGAGCACTCCGCCCCCTTCAGCGCGCGGCAGGCCCATTCCTCGGCGGCGGCCTTGTCATAGTCGTCGCGCGCCTCATAGCCGCGCCTGTCCGCGGCGGCCTGATCCAGCCGGGATACCTCGAACCGGCGCTCAAGCCATTTGCGGACCTGCTCGCCATCCCATGGTTTCGGCGGTGTCGTCATCGCTCACCCAATCTCCCGAAGTGACAATTGCCGATGTGTCGGGCCGTTCACATCGCTATAGGCCGGCGATCATCCAGACAGCCGGATCGACCCATGGCCCGCAAGAATTCGAAATACGACCCCTATGACCATTTGCCGCGCGAAGACGAGGCGCCGGCTGCGCCCGTGCTCTGCTGGCTGTGCGGTCGCCCGACCGGCACGACCATCGTCTGGCACCATCCCGTGCCGAAGAGCCGCGGCGGCCGCGATGTCGTGCCGATGCACTCGATCTGCCAGCAGACGCTGGTCGCCAATTTCACCAATTCCGAGCTGCAGCGTCACGGAATGGACGTGACGGGGCTGCTCGACAATCCGAATGTGCGCAAATTCGTGGATTGGGTGGCGAACAAGGATCCGGACTTCACCGCGACCATCACCAAGAAGCAGCGCTGATCGAGCGGCTTCGTCCGTTCTACAGCCCCATTCCACCCGCGACGTTGAGTTCGACCTGGCTGTCGAAGCCGGCGATCAGCGGGCGGCCTTTGGCGATCGCGGCCTGCACGGCTGGGAGCTGGAGCGAGGCCTTGTGGCTCTCGGCCTTGTCCCACACTTCGGTGATCCAGATCGCGTCGGGCTCCTTCACGTCCTCGGCGACGATATAGGCCTTGCAGCCCGGCATCGCATCGGTGCCTTCGAGCAGGATCGCGATGAGTTCGGCGCGCTTGCCGGGTTGCGCACGCATCTTGCCGAGCAGTCCGTACATGCCGTTCCTCTCCGTTGCCTGCGAATGGGGCGCAAGCAACGCGATGGCCAGTCCCCCGGCGATCGCGTGCCTGCGCCCGATGTTCACGTCACCATTCCTTACTTGGCGAGGTTCCGCAGCACGTACTGCAGGATGCCGCCGTTGAGGAAATATTCCAGCTCGTTGACGGTATCGATGCGGCAACGGGTGAGGAAGGTCTCGCTCGAGCCGTCGGCACGCGTCAGCTTGACCTCGACATCCTGGCGCGGGCGGAGACCCGCAACGCCGGTGATGGTGAAGGTCTCGCTGCCGTCGAGCTTCAGCGTCTGGCGGGTGACGCCCTCGGCGAACTGGAGCGGGAGCACGCCCATGCCGACCAGGTTCGAGCGATGGATACGCTCGAAGCTTTCGGTGATGACGGCGCGGACGCCGAGAAGGTTGGTGCCCTTGGCCGCCCAGTCGCGCGACGAGCCGGTGCCATATTCCTTGCCTGCGACGATGACGAGCGGGGTGCCGTCGGCCTTGTGGCGCATCGCCGCGTCGTAGATCGGCATGGTCTCGCCGGCATAGCTGGTCATGCCGCCTTCGACGCCCGGAACCATCTCGTTGCGGATGCGGATATTGGCGAAGGTGCCGCGGACCATGACGTTGTCGTTGCCGCGGCGCGCGCCGTAGCTGTTGAAGTCCGCCTTCGAAACCTGGCGCTCCATCAACCACTTGCCGGCCGGGCTGTCGGCCTTGATCGAGCCGGCGGGCGAGATGTGGTCGGTGGTGATCGAATCGCCGAGGATCGCCAGCGGCTTGGCATCGACGATGTCGGCGACCGGCGCCGGGGTCATCGTCATGCCCGCAAAATAGGGCGGGTTGGCGATGTAGGTGGAGGCGGCGGGCCAGCTGTAGGTGGCCGAACCCTCGACGTTGATCTTCTGCCAATGGGCGTCGCCGAGATAGACGTTGCCATAGCGCGACTTGAACATCTCGGAGTCGATATTGGCGTTGATCACGCCCTGGACTTCCTCGTTCGTGGGCCAGATGTCCTTGAGGTACACCGGACCGTCGGTACCTTCGCCGATCGGGGTCTCGATCATGTCCTCGGTCACCGTGCCCTTGAGCGCATAGGCGACGACCAGCGGCGGCGAAGCGAGGAAGTTGGCGCGCACGTCGGGCGACACGCGGCCCTCGAAGTTGCGGTTGCCCGACAGGACCGAGGCGGCGACGATGTCGTTGCCGTTGATCGCGTCCGAGATCGGCTGGGCCAGCGGACCCGAATTGCCGATGCAGGTTGTGCAGCCATAGCCGACAAGGTTGAAGCCGATCGCGTCGAGATCCTCGCTGAGGCCCGCCTTATTGAGATAGTCGGTGACGACCTGCGACCCCGGGGCGAGCGAGGTCTTGACCCACGGCTTGCGCGTCAGGCCCTTGGCGCGCGCCTTGCGCGCCACGAGGCCGGCGGCGATGAGGACCGAGGGGTTGGAGGTGTTGGTGCAGCTGGTGATCGCGGCGATCACGACGTCGCCGTCGCCGATGTCGTGGTCCTTGCCCTCGACCGCGACGCGGTGGCCGTTCTCCTTGCCATAAACCTTGAACAGGTCGCCGTTGAACACCTCATCGACCTTGTTGAGGCTGACGCGGTCCTGCGGGCGCTTGGGGCCGGCGAGCGACGCGGTGACGGTCGCCATGTCGAGCTCGAGCGTGTCGGTGAAGATCGGATCGGCCATGTCGTCGTAACGCCACATGCCCTGCGCCTTGCAGTATGCTTCGACCAGCGTGACGGTGTCGTCGTCGCGGCCGGTGAGGCGCATGTAATCGAGCGTCTTGTCGTCGATGCCGAAGAAGCCGCAGGTCGCGCCATATTCGGGCGCCATGTTGGCGATGGTCGCGCGATCGGCGAGCGTCATCGTCGCGAGGCCGGGGCCGAAGAACTCGACGAAGCGGCCGACCACGCCGCGCGCGCGCAGCATCTGGGTGACGGTGAGCACCAGATCGGTGGCGGTGATACCTTCCTGGAGCTTGCCGGTCAGCTTGAAGCCGACCACTTCGGGGATGAGCATCGACACCGGCTGGCCGAGCATCGCGGCCTCTGCCTCGATGCCGCCCACGCCCCAGCCGAGCACGCCGAGGCCGTTGACCATCGTGGTGTGGCTGTCGGTGCCGACCAGCGTGTCGGGATAGGCGACGGTCGTGCCGTCAGCGGCCGTCGAGCTCCAGATCGCATCGGCGATGTACTCGAGGTTCACCTGGTGGCAGATGCCGGTGCCGGGGGGGACGACCTTGAAATTGTCGAGCGACTTCGAACCCCACTTCAGGAAGTCGTAGCGCTCCATGTTGCGCTGGTACTCGAGCTCGACATTCTCCTCGAACGCCTTGGGCGTGCCGAATTCGTCGACCATCACCGAGTGATCGATGACGAGGTGGACGGGCACCTGCGGGTTGATCTTGGCCGCGTCGCCGCCGAGCTTGGTGATCGCGTCGCGCATCGCGGCGAGATCGACCACGCAGGGCACGCCGGTGAAATCCTGCATCAGCACGCGCGCCGGGCGGTACTGGATCTCGCGCTCCGGCGCGTTGGGGTTCTTCTGCCAGTCAACGATCGCCTGGGCATCCTCGGGCGTGACGGTGACGCCGTCCTCGAAGCGGAGCATATTCTCCAGCAGCACCTTCATCGAGAAGGGGAGGCGGCTGACGTCGCCGAGCTTCGCGGCGGCCTTTTCCAGGCTGTAATAGCTGTAGCTCTTGCCGCCGACGGTGAGCGTTTCACGCGTTCCGAGGCTGTCCTGGCCGATGGCTGTCATTGGTGCGGGTCCCTTTCCCTATCTATGTGCCACCGGAGCGGCGTGGGGGAGGCGGCTGGAGAGCCGCACGGGCGCGCCGGTGCGAAGCGAATGCGAAGATTCGCGAGGGCCGATAGCAGGGGAGGGGGGCGGGGGGAAGGGGAGCGGTGGTTGGTTGCGCGGAAGGCAAGGTTGCGGGGGCTAGGAGGGGTGGCTGAAGAACGAATGTCGGAACTTCAGCGGCCCGCTTCCTCCCCCTCCGTCACGTTTCGCGTGCCACCTCCCCCTAAGGGGGGAGGATCAATCCGCCCTAGCTGCCCTTCAGCCGGGGGCTCCAGTCCTCGACGGCGCCCGACGCCAGCCGCTTCTGCGCGAGCAGGCGCCAGCGTTCGGGCAGCAGGGTGAGCGCGGCGATGGCGCGGAGCGCCTCGCGGTCGAGCATGTCGACGTAGAAGACGCGGCGGATACGCTCGACGGTCCAGTCGGGGGCGAGGCGGTCGGTCAGCCGGACGGTGTCGCCGGGGGCGACCACGCCCTCCTCCAGCACGCGATAATACCAGCCGGTGCGGCCGCTCTCCTGCATGCGCAGCGCGACGCCGGGCGCCTCGAAACGCAGGTTGAGGCGGAAACAGGGCTGGCGGCCCTGCGACACCTCGACCAGCGCCGTGCCGATGCGGAAGCGGTCGCCGATCGCGACATCGGCTTCGGTGAGGCCGAGGGTGGCGATATTCTCCCCGAACGCGCCTTGGCCGTCGAGCAGCGGATGGTCGCCGAGATCGGCGCGCCACGCGGCGTAATGGTCGCGGGGATAGTGATGCACCGCCTTGTCGACACCGCCATGGACGCGGGTGTCCCCCTGTTCGTCACCGGCGAGGCCGAGCGCCGTGAGGCGGAGCGGGCGATCGGCCGGCTGCTTGGCGATCGCGCTGGGGATCGACTTCGGCCCGAGCGGGCGGACCGGGGCGGTGTTCAGCGAGAGGATGGTGGGGTGGGGGAAGATCGATTCTCCTCGATGCCGCGTCCCTGCGGCGAAGCCGAAGCTTCGCCCGGCCCGTTAGCAGCGAAGGAGAATAGGCGGAAGGGCCGGCGAGGCCGTCAGGAGAGAAGAGTGCCTCGCCGGCCCCGCCGCGGGGCCGTCCGGGAGGAGCCGGCCCCGCGGCGTTAGAAACGGAATGCGAGCGTTGCGCGCATCGAGTGGAAGTCGAACCGGTTGGTATCGCGGCGGAAATCCGTACCGCCGGCCAGTACGAACGGGTTGGTCGCCCCGGCCGTGCCCTGAGTCACGCGGATGCGGGCGTCGTCGTCATTGTAACGGCTGTAGAGATATTCGACGCCGACCGAGACATGGCGGCCCAGCTTCTGCTCGATCCCGCCGCCGGCCTGCCAGCCCCACGCGTCGTCGCTGCCGACGACCGCAAAGGAATTGGCGGTGTTGCCGGTGGTGAAGCTGTGGTCGAGTTTGGCATAAGTGCCGCCGAAGGTGGCATAGGCCAGGGTCTTGGGTCCCAATGTGTAGCCGGCGCGGGCGCGGAGCGCGGCGTTCCACTCAATCTCCCGCGTCATCGTGTAGAAGGCGGGCGTGGTGCTGAACGCCGACACGCTGTCGCGTATGTCGGACTTTCCGCCTTCGACGACGAACCCGACGACGAACTTGCCATATTGCCGGTCGCCGCCGAGGCGCAGGTGATAGTCGATGCCGTCCTTGTCGTTGGTGCAGGCGGTGTTGAGATTCGACGTCGCGGCGCCGTTGCAGAAACCGGGCGAGAAGGCGTTGGCCCCGCCCGCCGTGGTGATCGTCTCGCCAAAGCTGCCGTTCGAGCCGCGATCGAACAGGATCCGCTCCCCGACATCGTTGTTCTGGACGGAATAGCCGACCGAACCCCCGATATAGAAACCGTCGAACTCGGCCTCGCCATCCTGCGCGAGCGCGGGCGTGGCGAAGGCGATCGCGGCGATACTGGCTGTGAGAAATCTGCGCATGTGAACCTCCCCTTGTGGGGCTTCCCGAAGCGGCCCGCGCGAAAGGGTGCGCGGGCCGCCCCCGGGGAAGCTCAAGGCATGAGGACGGTGTCGATGACGTGGATCACGCCGTTCGACTGCATGACATTGGCAATGGTGATGTCGGCGTGGCCGCCCTTTGCGTCCCACACCTGCCAGCCCTTGCCCTTCTTCGAGAAGGTCAGCGTGCCGCCGGCGACGGTCTTGTACATCGCCTTGCCGCCATTCTTCATCGCCTTGGCCGCGATATCCTGGGCGGTGATCCGGCCGGGGACGACATGATAGGTGAGGATGCCGGTGAGGGTTGCCTTGTTCTCGGGCTTCACCAGCGTGTCGACGGTGCCGGCGGGCAGCTTGGCGAACGCCGCGTCGGTCGGCGCGAAGACGGTGAAGGGACCGGGACCGGACAGAGTGTCGACCAGCCCGGCGGCCTTGACCGCGGCGACCAGCGTCGTGTGATCCTTCGAGTTGACGGCGTTCTGGACGATGTTCCTCGTCGGGTACATCGCGGCGCCGCCGACCATCGGGTTCTTCTGCGCGGCGAGCGCGCCGGTGGCGACCAGCGCCATGCCGGCGAACCCGAAGGCGATTCTGGATAGAGTACGAGTCATCGATCTGCTCCTCTTGGATGGCACCCCCGGGGAGGTGCTGGCCAAGCTACGGAGCGGATCGCGCCGCGGATGCAGACGCGGTCCGGATTTTCGAGATTTTTTCCGGCGCCGTGCGATCATGGACTTCGCGAAGTGCTGCGCGCGCCATGGCGGGGAATCGCGCACGTCCTTCGAGTCGCAGGCCAGCCGTTTGAATATGGCGGAGCCATATGTTCTCAAAATGTTCTTTCCTACACGCGCCGTTTTGTATAACTGGATTCCCTTCGACGCAGATGCGGGGCGAGGGGAGATGCACAAACCGAACAGTCGCTGGAGCCGAGACACCGAGATCGCGTTCCTGCTGGCACTCAGGCAGACGGGGAATGTCCAGCTTGCCGCCCGGACGATCGGCCGGTCCTATGGTGCCGCTTATGCGCGGCGCAAACGCTATCCGGAATTCGCGCTGCGGTGGATCGAGGTGGTCGATGCGCAACAGGCCGAATGGGCCGCGCGGCACGGGGTTCCGGCTGATCGCGAGGAATCGCATGCGCGGCTGGACGGGTTCACCCCGCTGCGCCGCCGCGCCTTCCTGCGCGCCCTGTCGGAGACCGGGCAGTACAAGCTGGCATCCGAACGGGTGGGCATTTCGGAGACCGCGGCGCGCAACCTGCGCGGGCGCGATCCCGATTTTGCGCGCCAATGCGAGGCCGCGCTGCAGCGCTCGCCGCCACTCATCGAGCAGATTGCGTGGGAGCGCGCGGTCGAGGGCTGGGAAGAGCCGGTGGTGGTGCGCGGCGAGGTGGTCGGCACGCGGCGGCGCTTTTCGGAATCGCTGCTGCGGATGCTGTTGGGACAGGTGCAGGCGGCGCGGCGGGTCGAGGCGGCGGCGGAGGCCAAGGCCGGGAAGCGCGGGCCGCGCATTGCGACGCGCGAAGAGACCAACGCCCGGCTGATGAAGCTGCTCGCCGGGACGGGCCGCAGGATGCGGGCCGAAGCGCGGGCGAAGCAGCTGGCCCAGGCCGAGGCGTGGGAGGCGATGCAGCGCGACGCGGGCGGCGGCGATGGCGACGGCTGGGTGCGGGGGGGAACGCGAGGCCCGGGCAGGTGAGGCTCAGGCGGCGGTGGGTTGTGCGCTTCCCCGCCCGGCATATTCGGACGCGATCACCGCTGCCAGGATGGCGATGACCAGCGCACCGGCGGCGGCGCCGAGGCCTTGCCAGCCCGAGAGGCTGACGATGATGCCGCCGGCGGGCGGGCCGATCAGCGCGCCGCCTGCGCCGAATTGCGTGACGAGGCCGTTGGCGGTGGCGATGCGGGGATCCTCCGGGCTCGACGCGCCCGCGAGGAGCGGGAGGCGGGCGAAGACCAGTGGCGGGACGAGGCCGCTGACCGCCACCGCAAGCACCGCGATCGTGCCGATCCGCAGCAGATCGGCGCTGGCATCGCCATAGAGCAGAAGGACCAGCGGCACGGTGGGGACGAGGGCGACGGCGGAGAAGGCGAGCGTGCGGCGCATGCCGATATCGCCGTCGCGCATCAGCCACATCGCGGCGGCTGCGCCGGGGAGGACGGCGAGCGAGGCGATGCCGGCGACAATGGCGGCCTGCCCCATCGAGGCGCCGCAGCGCTCGATCAGGAAGCTGGGCAGCAGCATCGTCACGGCGCTGATGAACACGGTGTAGAGGCCGAAGCCGAAGGTCGAGATCCAGGCGGCGGTGGCGGGGAAACGGATCCGCGCCGGAGGCATGGCGGCGAGGGGCAGGCGCAGCGCGAGCGGGATCGCGGCGGCGATCATCGCGGCCCAGAGCAGCATCACCCCGCGCATCCCGAGCATGCCCGCGGCAAGCCCGGTGATCGCGCCGCCGGCCGCGATGCCGACGGGCACGAAGGTGCTCCACAACGCCAGCGCGCGGGGGCGCAGCTGGTTGTCGGCGGTCGCCGCGATCGCAGTCGGCGCGGCGATGACGACGAGGACATAGCCGATGCCCTCGATCGCGCGGGCGAGGAACAGCAGCGGCGCCGTGGGCGCGAACGCCTGCATCAGGCTGGCGGCGGAGAGGATTGCGAGACCGGAGAGCAGAAAGCCGCGCATCCCGAAGCGGGCGAGGGCAAGGCCCGAGACGAGCCCGAACACCGCGCCGCCGACCTCCATCAGCGAGATCAGCCAGCCGAGCTGGGGCAGCGACAGGCCGAAGCCGGTGCGCAGGATCGGGGCGATCACCGACATCTTGGCGAACTGGGCGGCCGCTAGGATGCCGAGCAGCCAGAGCGCGAGGATGGGAGGCCAGGAACGATGCATGCCCCGCCGCTAGCCGGGTGCGCGAGGCGCGGCCACGTAAAAGATATACGCGGTCAGGCGAGAGTCGTGGAGATGCGTCCGGTGCGGCCGTCGGCGAGGGGAATGGTTTCCCAGAGCAAGGTGCCGGGGAGCACGGTGACGAGGTCGCTGTCGTTGGCGCCGGTTTCGAACTGCATCCGCTGGCAGGGCCGCTCGAACCAGCCGCGGTTCTGGAGGCCCTCTTGCGCCGCGACGATCTCCGGACTGGCGAAGCGCCACAGCGACTTGCCGATGAACGCGTCCGCCCCAGCGCCCCACGACCGGGTCCGCTCGGGCGAAGCGGCAAGCAGATTGTGGGTGGCGTCGCAGACGAGGTGCACGGGCAGGATCGAGCTTTCGATCAACCGTTTGAGCGTGGCATCGGCGTCGTTGCTGGCATTGGCGGCGATCAGATCGAGGATGCGCTCACGCTGATGTGCCTCGGGCTCGTGGATGCCGCTTTCCCAGCGCGAGACCGCGGCCTGCGACACGGCGAGAAGCTCGGCGACATGCCCCTGCTTGATGCCGTTCAACCGGCGAAAGCGGCGGAGCGCTCTTCCGAGAGGCAGGTCGTGGAGCATGCGGCTGCCATAGCTCCATCCCCGCCGCCGCGGAAGCCGTTGCGCGCTCAGACGGCGGCGCGGGCCTCGGCGACGAAGGCGGCGACGCGGGCGGGAATGGTCACCGGGAGCATATGGCCGGCATCGGGCAGGATGGTGCATTGCGCGCCGCGGACCTCGCCCGCGGTGCGGGTGCCGTGGACGGCGGCGGGGAGCACCTGATCGCCCTCGCCGAACAGGATGCGGACGGGCAGCGCGATCTCGCCATAGCGCGCGACGAGCGGGGCGAGCGCGCCGTTGACCGCGACCAGCTCCGACGAGGAGGCGAAGAAGGCGCGCGGGCGGGCGAGCATCGCGCCGCCATAGTCGATGTCGAAGCCGGGATGCACCGGCTCGGGCGCGAACAGGGTGATGCGGGACTTGTCCGAGTTGAGGCGCATCATCGGGATGGCGAGCGTGTTGGCGATGATCGCGCGCACTGCGGGCTTTTCGATCACCAGGCCGCGAAAGGCGGCGGGCACCTCTTCCTGGACCTGGGTCAGCGGAGCGATCAGGGCGAGGCCGGCGATCTTGCCGGGATGGTCGAGCGCGAGCGCCATCGACACCGCGCCGCCGAGCGAATGGCCGACGATCAGCGGGCGATCGAGCCCGAGCCGGTCGATCAGCTCGGCGACGATGGCGGCCTGATCGGTGAGACTGTCGTCGCCGCGGCCGGGGCTGTGGCCGCTGCCGGGGCGGTCGATCAGGACGAGGCGATGGCCGGCTGCAAGCAGCGGTACCACCGCCGCGAAGTTGCGCATCTGGCCCGCAAGGCCATGGATCATCACGATCGCCGGGCCCTGGCCGATATCGCGGACGTGGAGGCGCCGTCCGCGGATCGTGTGGAAGCTGCCGTCGGGCGGGATGTTGCGTTCGACCTGGCGGGCGATGCGCCGGGAATAGGCGGCGGCGATCGCCGCGCCGCCGCCTACGAGCCCCGCCGCGCCGGCGACCAAGGGAATGAAGATCGTCATCGCCGCGGGCTCCCCCTATCGAAGCCACGATCAAGGCCGATATTGACATCTGTGTCAATAGTAGATGGCTTGACATACCCATAACCCGCTGGTTATCGGACCTGACCGATAGCCTGTGAGTTATGAATTGGTGATGCCCCTGACCCCCGACCTGCTGTTCCGCACGCTCGCAGACCCGACGCGGCGCGGGCTGTTCGAGCGGCTGTGCCGCGAGGGCGAGCAGACGGTGGGCGTGCTCACCGCGGGCGCGGGAGTGTCGCAGCCGGCGGTGTCGAAGCATCTGGCGGTGCTCAAGCGCGCGGGACTGGTGCACGACCGGCAGGCCGGGCGGCAGACGCATTACCGCGCCGAGCTGCGCGCGCTCGACCCGCTCGACGACTGGGCGCGCGAGATGAAGGGGTTCTGGGAACGCCGCATGGACGGGCTCGAGGATCTGCTGAACAGGATGGACCAATGAGCGCACCAGTCGAGACGCGGACGGTGACGGTCGAGCGCGAGTTCGCGCATCCGGCCGAGCGCATCTGGCGCGCGCTGACCCAGCCGCACCTGATCGCCGAATGGCTGATGGCGAATGATTTCGTACCCGAGGTCGGGCATCGCTTCGGCTTCAAGGCCGAATGGGGCGACCTTGATTGCGAGGTGCTGGAGATCGAGCCGGAACGGTCCCTGGCCTATCGCTGGGCCGGGCTGGGGCTGGACAGCGTGGTCACCTGGACGCTGACGCCGATGGACGGCGGCACGCGGCTGACGATGGTGCAGGCCGGATTCCTGCCCGAGCAGAAGCTGGCCTATCATGGCGCGCGCGCCGGGTGGCCGCGCTTCCTCGACCGGCTGGAGACGGTGCTGGCGAGGCTGGACTGAGATCATGGAGGAGGGGACAATGGGGTTGAGCAAGTCGATCCGTGTAGTGCACCGCTGGGTGTCGCTGCTGTTCGCGCTGATCGTCGTGGCGATCTTCGCGATGCTTGGGCTGGGGCATGAGCCGGTCGAGTGGGTCTATTACCTGCCGCTGCCGCCGCTCGCCTTCCTGCTGGTGACGGGGCTCTACATGTTCTTCCGGCCCTATTTCCGACGGCGCGCCGCGTGACCGAGCCGAAGCTCCTCTCCGGCGGCAATCCGCAGATACCCAAGGGCGACGGCGATGCGCCGGTGCAGACCTATATCGCGGCCATGCCGGGGTGGAAGCGCGCGGCGGGGGAGCGGCTGGACCGGCTGATCGAGGCGGCGGTGCCGGGCGTGGCCAAGGCGATGAAGTGGAACTCGCCGCTCTACGGCGCCGGGGACGGGACCTTCTTCCTCGGCGTCCATTGCTTCAACAAGTACATCAAGGTCGCGTTCTTCAGGGGCGGCGGGATCGAGCCGAAGCCGCCGGTGGAGTCGAAGGACAAGGACACGCGCTATTTCCACATCCATGAGGATGACGACTGGGACGAGGCGCGGATCATGGATTGGGTCAGGCAGGCCGCGGCGCTGCCCGGCTGGAAGCCGTAGGAGAACGACATGGCGGACGAAGTGAGCGCGTCGGACGAGATCGACGCCAAGATCGCGGCGATGGGCGGATGGCGCGGACCGATGCTGGGCAGGTTGCGCGCGCTGGTCCGCGAAGCCGATCCGGAGATCGCCGAGGAGGTGAAATGGCGCAAGCCCAGCAATCTCTCTGGCGTGCCGACCTGGTCGAAGGGCGGAATCCTGATCACCGGCGAAACCTACAAGGACAAGGTCAAGCTGACCTTCGCCAAGGGCGCACAGCTCGACGATCCCAAGGGGTTGTTCAACGCCAGCCTGGACGGGGGCACACGCCGCGCGATCGATTTCCGGGAGGACGATGCGATCGATGGCGAGGCGCTGAAGGCCCTGGTGCGGGCGGCGGTGAAGGCCAATGTGAAGGGGTAAGGGGCGTCGAATAGCGGATGAGGCGGGGTGACAAGCCGCCCGGTTCCGGCCAGTGGCATGAACCGACCGCTGGCGAGAAGGAACCGAGGACCATGACATTCACCGCGAAGATCCTGTTGCTCGGATCGGGCGAGCTGGGGCGTGAGTTCGTGATCTCCGCCAAGCGGCTGGGGGCGCAGGTGATCGCATGCGATTCCTATGCGAACGCGCCGGCGATGCAGGTCGCGGACGGGCATGAAGTCTTCTCGATGCTCGATGGCGAGGCGCTGCGCGCCGCGATCGCGAAGCACGCGCCCGATTATGTCGTGCCCGAGGTCGAGGCGATCCGCACCGAGGTGCTTGCCGACGTCGAGGCGGAGGGGGTGACGGTGGTCCCCTCGGCACGCGCGGCGCAGATGACGATGAACCGCGACGGCATCCGCGAGGTCGCGGCGGTCGAGCTGGGGCTGCGCACCTCGCGCTACCGCTATGCCGAGAGCCTCGAAGAGGTGCTGGCGGGCGCGGAGCACACCGGGCTTCCCTGCGTGATCAAGCCGGTCATGTCCTCGTCCGGCAAGGGACAGAGCACGGTGCGCGAGGCGAGCGCGCTTGAGGCGGCATGGGACTATGCGGTGGCGAACATGCGCGGCGACCGGGCGCGGGTGATCGTCGAGGAGTTCGTCGATTTCGATTACGAGATCACGCTGCTGACCGTACGATCGCGCGCGGGTGTGAGCTTCTGCCCGCCGATCGGGCACCGGCAGGAGCGTGGCGACTATCAGGAAAGCTGGCAGCCTGCGGCGATGTCGGCGCAGGCGATCGCCGATGCGCAGGACATGGCGCGCAAGGTGGTCGACGATCTGGGCGGCTATGGCATCTTCGGGGTCGAGTTCTTCGTGAAGGGCGAGGAGGTGATCTTCTCCGAGCTGTCGCCGCGGCCGCACGACACTGGGATGGTGACGCTGATCTCGCAGAATCTGAGCGAATTCGACCTGCACGCGCGCGCCGTGCTGGGGCTGCCGGTGCCCGAGGTGCGGCTGTACGGGCCGTCGGCGTCGGCGGTGATCCTGGCGGATCGCGACGGCGAGGCGCCGGGCTATGAGGGCGTCGCCGAGGCGCTGGCGGTGCCGGGCGGCGAGATCGACCTGCGCATCTTCGCCAAGCCGACGACGCGGCCGTACCGGCGGATGGGCGTGGCGCTGGCGCTGGCGGGCGACACCGGTGCCGCGCGTACGCTGGCGGCGGAAGCGGCGGGCAAGGTGCGGATCAACTACGGCTAGAGTCTGTTTCTCTTCCCTCCACGGGGCGGCCCCTCCACCGCCTGCGGCGGTCCCCCTCCCCGTGCCGGGGAGGAATAGACTGCCACCCTAGAGCCCGAACAGATCGACGCCGATCTCGGTACGGATGCCGAGGACGAGGGCGTCGGCGACCGTCGGATCGGCCGAGGGACGGCGGATATATTGGGCATGGGGCTGGACCGCGAGCCAGGGAGATAGCTGGGTGCGCCAGGTCGCCTCGATCGCGATTTCCGCGGCGGAAGCACCGGTGGCGGTGCGCCAGGGTTCGGCGGTGAAGCCGGCGGCGAGCGCGATGCCGAACTCGTCCTCGTCGCGGCCGGGGATCCAGCCGGTGAATTTGAGCCCGGTGCTGATGAAGAAATCGAACATGTTGAAGCGGCCGCTGGCGGTGCCGAAGCGGGCGAAGCCGTCGAGCCTGCGGCCGGGTGCAGCGGACAGGGGCAGCTCGGCGCGGAGATAGGTGCCGCTATTTCCGGTCGCCGTGCCGCTGCCGTCGGTGAGGTCGAAGCGCGCGGTGTAGCGCCAGTGGCCGAGCAGCAGCTTGCCGCCTTCGCCGAGCGGCGCCTGCACCTCGCCAACGAGCAGTGCGCCCTCGTCCTTGCTGAGGCGCACGACAGTACGGCCGGGGCGGGCGGGATCGCCGGGAACGCCGTCGAGCACGGCGGCGCGCGCCGCCCAGCCCTTTGCCGGCTCGACCTGGATCCGCGCGGCGAGCGAGGTCGAGGGGAAGATCGACGGGCCGTTCTGCCCGCTCTGGCTGAAATCGGTGCCGATGCCGTGCGCGCTGCCGACGAACAGGCCCGAAGCGTCGAGCGCGTCGAATTCGGAATTGAGGTCGTAGAGGCCGGCGCGCAGCGAGACGCGCTCGCCGAACTTCTGATCGATCCATGCCTCATAGAGGCGGAAGGCGCGAACGCCGGTCTCGATATTGCTGACCGCATGGCTGTCGCCGACCCAGTCGCTGATCGAACTTCCGTTGTTGTAGAGGCCGTAAAGGTGGAGCTGCGCGCCCGTCCAGCCCGCGACCTTCTCCAGATCGGCCTCGAACACGATATCGAGATTGTCGAGATAGCGCGCGCCGCGCCGGAGGCCGCCTGCGGCGTTGCCGATCAGCTCCGCCGTGTAGGTGACCTGGAACAGCAGCGGGCCGTGCGCCTCTTCGATCTCGGCGGGTGCGTGGGTGTGGCTGTGCGGGCGGGTGCCGTCCTGCGGCGGAGCGGCGGGCGGCGCATCGGCAATGGCGGCGAGGGCGAGGGCGGGGAGGAGCATCAGAAACTCACCATGAAATTGAGGCGGACGCGATCGAGCCAGCCGAGCGGCGCGGCGGTGTAGCGCGCGTCGAGCGGGCGGTAGTGATACCAGGCGAGGTCGACCAGCAGGCTGGGCGCGGGGACATAGCCGAGACCGACGCCGTGGAGGCGGTAGTTGGTCGAGAGATCGAGATTGTCGTGGCTGAAGGCGGCGAAGACCGCGTCCACTTGAACCTCCGAATAGGTGTAGGCGATGCGCCAGTCGCCGCGCTGCGCGATGCGGCCCGCGGCGAATTCGAGGGCGAAGCCGGTATCGCCCGGCACCGCCGCGCCAAGGTTGCGGATATAGTCGGCGGTGAAGGCGAGCGGCCAGCGCGGCGACAGGCCGGCATAAGTGAGGCTGCCGAGCCCCTCGATCAGATGGAAGTCGGAGCGATAGCGGCCGCCGGAGATGAGGTTGCCGCGGAAATCGCCCGCATCCGCGCCAGCGACCGAGCCGAGGCGATAGTGGTAATAGCTGCCCGCGAGCGCGAGCTTGAGATCGGAACCGAGCGGCGCGGCGGCGTTGAGCTGGCCGCCGAGCAGGTCGCTGTCGCGCGCGACCGAGGCTTCGTCGATCACGAACCAGAGCGCACGCGCGTCGAGCTTGGCGCCATTGCCGGGATCGAGCGCATAGATCGCGCCCACGCCCTGGGGCGAGACGTCGCCGTCCCACACCATGTCGGTGCGCTGGAAGATCTGGGGGAATTTGCCCGCCTGAACGGTGAGGCCGCCATGGGCGTAGCGGATCCAGGCCTGATCGAGCGAGGCGGCGAGATCGTCGGCGAAATTGCCGAGCGTGACGTCGGTCGAATTGGGATCGTCGGGGTCGCCGGTGGCGAGCTGGGCGCCGATGGAGATACGGTCGTTGACCGCATAGCTGGCGCGGACGCGAGCGCGCAGCACCGAGCGCGAGCGATCGCGCGCGGTGCCGTAATTCCACTCCTGCCGCACGCGAAGATCGCCGCCGACGTCGAGGCCGGGGATCCGGAAGGCGGCGGCGCGCGCGGGGGCTGCGGTGGCGAGCCGGGGCGCGGGGCTGGCCTCGGGGGCAGGCTGGTCGAGCTGCGCGGACTGGCGGGCGACCAGCGCCTCGAGCTGTTCGATGCGCGCCTGCTGTTCGGCGAGGCGGCGCTCGAGCGCGTCGAGGCGGCTGTGCTGCGCATGCGCGGGAAGCGCGGCGGCGAGTGCCGTCGCGGCGAGAAGGACGGAACGGATACGCATCGGCCTACCCCCTTGCGCGCGGCTTTCGGCGCCTGAACCAGAGCAGCGTGCCGGCGACGATCATCGTCACCAGCCACAGGCCGATCGCGATCGAGAGGATGCGGCCGACAATGCCGCCGGCCTCGCCGGTGTGGATCGGGAAGAGCGCGCTCATGAAGGCGTTGGCGGGCGCCGCCTCGCCGGCCGGAAAGGTGCCCCGGACCTTGCCGGTGTTGGCATCGACCAGCACGAAGCTGCCGCCATAGGCGCGGCGGATCTCGCCGGGCGCGCGGACGCGGACGCGCCAGGTGGCGTCGTCGGGCTTGGGCCAGGCGACCTGAGTCAGCGTGCTGCCGGGTATCGCGGCAAGGCCCGCGCGCGCGGCGGCGGCGAAGCCGATCGGTTCGCCCGCGGGCGGATTGGCGGGGAGCGAGACCGACTCGGCCCCGATCAGGTCGCCGATCCCGTCCTCGAACTTGAGCATCGTGCCGGTGGCAGCGATGACCAAAGCGGGGATCGCTGCCCACAGACCGACCGCTCGGTGCCAGGTGTAGAGGCGCGCGGCGGCGGGGCCGCGCGTCGCGGGCTTGAGCGCGATCCGCCAGGTGCCGCGTTTGGGCCAGGCGGCGACCAGGCCGAGAACGAGGTTGGAGCAGAGCAGCACGCCGCTGATCGCGACGATCCAGCTGCCCCACGACCCTAGCAGATCGTGGTGGAAGCCGACGAGGAAGCCCATCACGCTTTCCTCGTCCGGACGTGGCATATGGAGGATCGTGCCGTCCCCGGCGATACGGACCGAGCGATCCTTGCCCTCGGCATCCTCGTAATAGACATTGTAGCGATCGGCCGCGCCCGCGGCGGTCCAGATCGACGCGGCCCTGGCTGCGCTCCCCGGCGGGGCGAGCGTATCGATGCGGCGTTCGATCGCGGCGAGATCGGTCGGGCGGTGCGCGCCCGCGATTCCCGCGTCGGTGATCTCCCAGTGGAAGACGATCAGGATGCCGGTGAGCGCCTGAAGCAGCCAGAAGACGGCGGCACCGAGGCTGAGCCAGCGATGGAGCTTGAGCAGGGTGCGGCGCAGCGATGGCCGCGCGGAGGGAGCGGGGGCGGTCATCCCCGCGGTGTGACGCGTGGATCAGGACCGCAACACATCCACTTTCTGGAAAGGATTGGGGACCAAGCCGCTGCCGGCTTCGCGGTTGGTTCCCGGCATTGCCGAGGTGTTGAGATCTACTCGCGATAGCAGGCGCGGATGGGGTGGACCCTTAAACCTGTCCGTTCGGGCTGCTGGACCGGGCCGATCAGGGTAGGGCGGTGGTGTCGAGCGGCAGCGCGAGCTCGATCACCTCTGCCGACCGGTCGCGAACCTTTTGCGGCACCGCGATCAGCCCGCGCTTGGTGAGCGCACCGCCGGGCTCCCACATCGCCGAATAGAGGTGCAGGAATTCCTTGAGGTCGGGCATCGCATTGAGATGCTTCTTCTTCACGTAGAGATAGAGGCTGCGCACGCCGGGATATTTGCCGCTTTCGATATCGGCATAGGTCGGCGCCACGCCCTCGATCGGCACGCCGTGGAGACGGGTGCGGTTGGCGTCGAGATAGGAATAGCCGACCAGCCCGATCGCATTGGGGTTTTCGGCCAGGCCCTGGACGATCAGCGTGTCGTCCTCGCCCTTTTCGGCATAGGCGCCGTCGCTGCGCAGCTTGCGGCAGGTGGTTTCGAACAGCGCGGGATCGGGGGATTTCTTGAGGTCCGCAGCGGCGGGCATCGCGGCGAGGCAGCCCGCTTCGAGGATCAGCTCGACGAACGCGTCGCGCGTGCCGCTGGTCGAGGGCGGGCCGAGAACGAGGATCGGGATCGCGGGGAGCGCCGGGTTGACGTCCTTCCACGTCTTCGCGGTGTTGGGCTTGCCCAGCGGGTTGGCGGCGAGAGCGAGGTAGAGATCCTTGCGGGTCAGCGCGAGCTTGGGCCCCGCATTGGACTCGGCCAGCGCGATGCCGTCGAGCCCGATCGGCACTTCGATGATGTCGCCGACCCCGTTGGCCTTGCACGTATCGAATTCGACTCGGCGCATCCGGCGCGAGGCGTTGACGATATCGGCGTGCGAGGAGCCAGCGCCTTCGCAGAAGCGGGCGATGCCGGCGCCGGTGCCGGTCGATTCGATCACGGGGGTACGACGGCCCTTCTTCGCTTCGACAAAGGCGTCGGCGACCGTCCTGGTGAAGGGATAGACGGTCGAGGAGCCGACGACGCGGATCTCCCGCGGAGTGAGCGCCGAGAGCGCGTCGCACGCGGCGAGGGTGAACGAGGCGAGCGTGATCAGGCCGAGTCTGGCAAGCATGGGCCGGGCAAGCATTGGACTTCCTCCCCATCGGTACGCCGGGGGCGCAGAAACACATGCGACCGTCAGGTGACGCTGTGCGCCCGAGCGGTTACCGGCGTGTGACAGGGAGCGAAGCCGGGCGGCGCAAAAAGGCCCGGCTGTCGCCAGCCGGGCCCCAGGGTGCGACGCGCGATCGCGGGATCAGAAGTCGATCGTCGCCGATGCCTTGAAGGTGCGCGGCATGCCCTGGACGAGATAGCCGCCGAGCGAGGAGGCCCAGTAGCGCTTGTTCGCCACGTTATCGACGTTGAAGCGGAAGGTGACCGGCGCATCGCCAATGGCGACGACGTAGCGTGCGCCGAGGTCGAAGCGGGTCCATTCCGGCAGCTCGAGGGTGTTGGTGAGGTTCACCGCCTGCTTGCCGGTCTGCATCACGCGGCCGGTGAGCGTCAGGCCGCCATAGACGTCCCATTCGACATTGGCGTTGGCGGTATATTCCGGCACGCCGATCGCGTCGCGGCCGTCGGTCAGCCCGCCGGCGGTGCGGCGCTGCTTGGCGTCGGTGACCGAAACGCCGGCGATGATACGCAGGCCCTTGAGCGGCTCGCCATCGACGCTGACCTCGACGCCCCTGTTGCGCTGAAGGCCGTTGAGGGTGAACACGGTGCCGCCCGGCGTCACCTCGTTCAGCGTCTGAGGGCGATCGGTCGTGAACGCCGCGATCGAGGCATTGAAGCGGCCGAGCGCCACCTTGCCGCCGATCTCATACTGGACCGCCTGATAGGGCGGGAACACCTGGCCGACGTTGATCGTGCCCGCACCGGCGACCGGTCCCTGGATCAGCGCTGCGATGCGGTTGGCGTAGAGCGAGATCTTTTCGCTGGGACGGATCACGATGCCGACAACCGGGGTGGTCGTGCTCTCGCTATACTCGGTGTTCTGCGCCTTCGTGGTGATGTTGTAGGTGCGGAAGTGGATATTCTGGTGCCGCAGGCCCAGCGTCACCTGCACCACATCGTCGGCGAAGCCGAGCGTGTCGGAGACGAAGATGCTGTCGAGACGCGTCCGGTTGGCGGGATTGGGGTCGGCGAGGTTGCCCGCACGCAGCGCCGTGAACGCGGGGATCGCCACAGCACGGGGCGTATAGAGGTTGTTGAGATTGGTGCCGTTGACGGCATCGTCGTCGAACCGGCCGAACTCATAGGCATTCCGGTTGACGTAGCGGCTGTGCGAATAGCCCATGTTGAGCTGATGGGTGATGCCCCAGCCTTCGCCCTTGAAGCGCAGCCCGGCCTGGGCCGCTTCGTTATTGTCGTTGCGCGGGATGTTCGAGCCGGTGACGAACGCTGCGCCGGTGGTCGAATTGAGCAGCTGGAAGCCCTGATAGATTCCGCGCTCGGCGGTATCGCGCGCGCCCGCCGAGGCATAGAACATCAGAGACTCGGTCACGTCATATTCGAGCTTGAAGATGCCGAAGACGTCGCGGATCGTCTGGTTGTACCAGGGCTGGCCATAGTTGAGGTCGGCGCGCGGGGGACGCGGTACCGCGGTGACCGTGCCGTACTTGTTGTTGAGCTGGACCATCGGGCGCATGTGCTGCGCCTTGACGCTCTGATAGGCGAGATCGAGGCTGACGCGCAGATTGTCGGTGCGCCAGTCGAAGCTGCCGCCGACCACGGCCGAGCGGCGATATTCGCCGTCGATCGCGATATCGCCCGAACGGTATGCGCCGTTGAGGCGGAAGCCGAACGCCTTGCCTTCACCAAAGCGGCGGCCGAAATCGAATGCGCCGCCGAAATGCTTGTCGGACAGCCAGTTGGCGGTGAGGCGGTTGGTGTCCCGGTCCTTCGCGCGCTTGGGCGTGAGGTTGACCGTGCCGCCCAGCGCGGAGCCGCCAGGCGCGGCGCCGAACAGGAAGGCGCTGGCGCCGTTGAGGATCTGGATCTGGTCGTAGAGTTCGGGCGAGACGAGCTGGCGCGGGGTGACGCCGAACAGGCCGTCGATCGCGATGTCTTCGCCGAACAGGTTGAAGCCGCGGACGACGAACTGCTCTGACATGTTGCCGAAGCCGAGCGTGGTGCGGACCGAGGGGTCGTTCTCGAGCACCGCGCCGAGCGTCAGCGGCTGCTGGTTGAGGATCAGCGCTTCGTTGTAGCTCTTGACCGCAAAGGGCGTATCCATCGCATCCTTGTCGCCCAGCGCGCCGAGCGAGCCGTTGCGGCTGACCTGGGTCTGGTTGTCGCGCTGAGCGGTGATGACGACGTCTTCGCCCGCTGCCGTTTCCTGCGCAAAGGCGGGTGCGGCGAGCGCGGCGGCGAGAGCGGCGACGGCGGCTCCCCTGACTGCGATACGGTGGGCAACCATGTTCAAATACTCCCCCGAGCTGGTGTTGCGTGTCCCTCCCGATACGGGTCTGATCTGAGCCAGGCTCTGTATCGTGAGGGTAACATGCGAGTCGGGGTTGGTCCGCGAAACATCCAGTTTGGGGATGTGCAAGGGTCCAGTCGGGCAATCTGGCGACCGCGACGGCCAAGCAGGTTCAGCCGAAGCGCTGTACGCCCCCCACGATCGTGCGCAGCACGCTGGCCTTGGTCAGCAGATGGGAGTCGATCGCGAAGAAATCCCGGTCCCACACGACGAAGTCGGCGAGGAGCCCGGCGGCGATCAGGCCCATCTTCCTGTCGTTGAAACCGGCATAGGCGGCCTCGCGGGTGTAGCAGCGCATCGCCTGAGCCAGCGTGATGCGCTGTTCGGGGAACCAGCCATCGGGGTTCTTGCCGTCGAGCGTCTCGCGATCGATCGCGGCTTCGAGCCCGGTGAGCGGATCGATCGGCGCGACCGGCCAGTCCGATCCCATGCAGACATGCGCGCCCGAGCGGACGAGCGAACCGAAGGCGAAGCTGGTCTTGAGCCGTTCCTCGCCGATCCGGCGCACCGCCCAGCGGCCGTCGTCGATCGCGTGATAGGGCTGGACCGAGGCGATCACGTCCTGGGCCTTGAAGCGCGGGATCGCCGCAGGCTTCATGTGCTGGACATGCTCGACGCGAAAGCGGCGGTCGCGCGGGCCGTTGGTTCTGGCGACCGCGGCGAAGGTATCGAGGACGATGTCGTTCGCCTCGTCGCCGATGGCATGCGCGGTGACCTGAAGCCCGGCCTTGTCCGCGCCGGCGATCCAGTTCAGCAGATCCTTTGGATCGGTGACGACGATGCCGCGCGTGCCGGGCTCGTCGAGATAGGGTTCGTAGAAGCGTGCGGTGCGCGAGCCCAGCGACCCGTCGAACACCACCTTGCACCCGCCCCACTGAACCCAGTCGTCGCCGCGCCCCTGCTCCTTGATCAGCGCAACCTGCGCTTCCCAGTCCTTGAGGGGGAGATAGTGGCGGAAGCGAAGCCCCGTTTCGCCCTTCGCGCGCAGGCGGCGGGTCGAATCGAAGCTGATCGTCTCGAGCTCGGTCGGGTGGACCTGAGTGACGCCCTTGCTCAGCGCGAGGGCGATGCCCTTGCGCGTGACAGCATCGATGCGTTCGGGCGTCTGCTCGCCGATCGCGCGCAGGACCAGGTCCTTGGCGGCGTCCTTGACGATGCCGGTGGGCTCGCCGTTCGCGTCCTTCTCGATCAACCCGCCCGGCGGCGAAACCGTGTTGCGGTCGATCCCAGCCAGCCGGAGCGCGAGCGAGTTGAGGAACAGCATGTGGAGATCGTAGCGGATCACCGCGACGGGCGTGTCGGGGGTGACCGCATCGATCCAGCTGCGGTGCGGCATCTCGCCGCCCCAGCGATCCTGATCCCAGTTGCCGCCCTCGAGCCAGGCGCCCTTGGGCAGCGCCTTCGCTGCGGCGGCGATGCGCGCGACGAGCTCCCTGGGATCGGCGGCGTCGCGCAGCGAGGGTTGCGACAGCATCGTCGCGGCCTTCACGAAATGGACGTGCGGATCGATGAAGCCGGGCGTGACGAACGCGCCCTGAAGGTTGATCACGCGGGTGCGCTTGCCGGTGCGGGCGCGCACCGCATCGGCGCCGATCGCGGCGATGCGCTCGCCCTTCACCCCGATCGCGTCGGAGCGGCTATCGGGCCCGGCGCCGGTCCAGATCCTTGCGTTGATATATGCCGTGTCGAGATCGCCCCCGGCAGCGAAGGCATTGTGCGTGACCGCGGCCGCCGCGGCGCCGGCGCCAAGCGCGAGAAGTCCGCGGCGGCCGAGCATCACTTGCCCATCGCCGATTTGCGGGGCGGGTTTTCCGCGCGCCATTTGTCGAGCCGGGCGAGCCAGGTCGCCGCGGAGAGCGGGCCGTAGGTCTTGGAGTCGGTGTGCTCGGCGATCAGTTCGCGGATGTTGACGAAATAGGCGGGGCCGCTCGGCAGGCCGAGTTCCTTGCGCTTGGCGGTCATCGCGGCTTCCTGCGCCGGGGTCGGCTTGAAGCCGGTCACCGGCTTGAAGATGATGACGTCGAAGTCCGCGCCATTCTCATGGAAGAAGAGCTGGATCGGCGGCTGGCCGCCGGCCGCCGCGACCTGATCCGCCTGGTCGATGCGGCGGATGAACTCCTCCTGCTTGCCCGGCGCGAGCTTGAAGATCTCGAACCAGGCTTCGGGCCAGGCCTCCTGCGCAGCGGCGGGCTTGGGTGCGTCCTGCGCCGCAGCGGGAACCGCCGGCAGGGCCAAGGCGGCAATGGCGAGCGTGAGATACTTCATCTGTTGTCCTCCCTTTCGGCCAACGCTCCACCTTTGCGATGGATCGGAGAACATCCAACTCCCTGGTTTTTGAAGGGACCAGTCATCCCGCCGCTTCGCGCAGTGCCGCGACCGCGGTCTTCGCCTCATGCTCGTTGAGGCTGGCGAAGCCGATGCGCAGGCCGCGCGGGGCGTCGTCGCGGGTCATGAACGAGCGCGAGGCGGCGAAGCGCAGCCCCATCGCCGCGGCGCGTGCCTCCATCGCATCGAGATCGGTGTGGAAGCGCAGCCAAAAGGCGAGGCCGCCGTCGGGCATCTTGTAGTCGACGATGTCGCCGAGCGTGCGGTCGATCTCCGCGGCGAAATTCTCGCGCCGTTTGGCATAGACCTGCCGCACTTTCCGCGCATGGCGGCGGAGTTCCCCATTCTCGATGAGCTCCGCCGCTGCGTCCTCGGTCAGCGCATTGCCCATGCCGTCGGTGAGCGAGACCATGTGGGCGATCGCGTCGATCACCGGCGGCGGCGCGGCGACATAGCCGATGCGCAGCGCGGGCAGCAGCAGCTTCGACATCGATCCGACATAGATGACATGGCCCGGGCCGTAGCCGGCCATGGGCAGCAACGGCTGCGATTCGAAATGGAATTCGTGATCGTAATCGTCCTCGATGATCGCGAAGCCGAACTGGTGGGAGAGTTCGAGCAGGCGCAGGCGGCGCTCGGGGCGGAGCGAGACGGTGGTGGGGAATTGATGGTGCGGCGTCACGAACACCGCGCGGACCGCGTTGCGGCGGCAGGCATGCTCGACCGCGTCGATGTCGATCCCGTCCTCGTCCAGCCCGACCGCGACGATATTGGCGCCAAGCGCGCGGAAGGCGGCGACGGCGGGTTCGTAGGTCAGGGCTTCGACGATCACCGTATCGCCGGGACGGACCAGCACCTGCGCGGCGAGGAAGATGCCGTTCTGGCTGCCGCGGGTGATGCAGATATTCTCCGCGGTGACGGGCAGGCCGCGCTGGCTCTTGAGCATCGTCGCGATGCTCTCGCGCAGTGCCGGGGTGCCGCGCGGATTGCCGTATTGGAAACGATTCTCCCGCGACGCCCGGTGCGCCGCCGAGCGATAGGCGCGGGCGAGCAGATCGGCCGGGAACAGGCGGCCGTCGGGCGCGCCCTCGTCGAGCTTGAGGCCCGGGCCCGAGGGCAAGGCGAGCGGGCGTTGAGGCGGGGCGGCGAAGCGATAGTCGACCGGCACGTTGCTCATCGTCGCCTCGGCCTCGGCCCGCTGCTTCTTGGCGGGTTCGGGCAACGACGCGGAGACCATCGTTCCGCGCGTGCCCGCCGAATCGAGCCAGCCCTGCGCGATCAGATCCTCATAGGCGAGGACGACCGTCTTGCGATTGACGCCCAGCACCTGCGCCAGTTCGCGGCTGGAGGGGAGGTAGGTGCCCGAGGTGAGGCGCCCGCGCTCGATGTCGCGAATCAGCGCCTGGATGATCTGCATGTAGATCGGAACGTCGCGCGCGGGATCGATTCGCTCTCCCAGGCTGACCTGCCACGGACGCAGCATTGGACCGGTTCCTTCCATCAATGAAAACGATGATGGGGACCAAGAGTAACGCGGCAACTGCCCGCTGGCAACGCCCGGCTGGACCCCGATGCTTTTCGGTCTTGGCGCTTGTCGGGTTCCGAACGCTGGGGAAGAAGGGGGCCATCAATCACAGGCATCGGGGCAGATGGACGGGGCTGAAGCGAGCGCAGGCGTGACGAAAGCGCAGGAAAACCGGCCGCTGTTCGAGCGGTTCGGCGACGCCGATGTGCGCGCGCTGATCGAGGGGTTTCCGCTCGCCTGGGTGTGCGGCGGCGGCGCGGGTGCGGTGGAAGCGAGCCTGTTGCCGCTGATCGGCGTCTATGACGGCGAGGGCCGGCTGATCGAGCTGATCGGGCATCTGATGCGGTCCAACCCCCTCCATGCCGCGCTGACCGCCGATCCGCGCGCGACGATCCTGTTCAGCGGCCCCGATGCCTATGTCAGCCCCGAACATGCCGGCCGCCGGGACTGGGCGCCGACCTGGAACTATGCGCAGGTGAAGGTCGGCGCGGAGATCGCGTTCGACGAGGCGCTGACCGAAACTTCGCTGAAGGTGCTGATCGACGCGATGGAGGCCGGCCGCGCCGAGCCATGGAGCGTCGAGGAGCTGGGGCCGCGCTATCAGGGCATGCTGACGCGGATCATCGGCTTCCGGGCGCGCGTCACTGCGCTTTCGGGCAAGTTCAAGCTGGGGCAGGACGAGGACGATGCGACGCTGCATGCGATCCTGGGGGCGCTGCCGGACGCGCAGAGCGTGGCGTGGATGAAACGGTTCAACGGGGGGCGTTGAAGATGCGGACGGGGGCACGGTTCGGCTCGGTGATTGCGGCGGCGGCCTTGCTGGCCGCGCCAGGGGCGGCGCAGGTCCGCTCCGCGGAGTGGAAGGACGATCCGTTCCCGAGCCGCTACACGCCCGCGCCATCTGGCGACATGCTGCTGCGCGGGGCGACGATCCTCGACGGCGCGGGCGGGCGCATCGACGGCGGCGACGTGCTGGTGCGCGGCGGCAAGATCGTCGCAGTCGGCAAGGCGCTGACCAATCCCGGCGTGCGCGAGGTGGATGCGAAGGGGCGCTGGATCACGCCGGGGGTGATCGATGTGCACACGCACAACGGCACCTTCGTCGTTCCGCTGACCGACATCGACCGCGAGGCGAGCGACGTGTCCGAGGTCAGCAGCCCCAATGGCGCCGACACCTGGATCGAGACCGCCGTCAACCCGCAGGACATGGGCTTCGACCGCGGCCTGATGAACGGCGTGACGACGATGCAGATCCTGCCCGGATCGACCCCGATCTTCGCCGGGCGTTCGGTGGTGGTGAAGCCGGTGCGCGGCGCGACGGTGTGGGACATGAAGGCCGCGGGCAGCGCGCAGGGCTTCAAGATGGCGTGCGGCGAGAACCCCAAGAGCTGGGGCGCCGACGACGACAATGACGGGCCGACCAGCCGGCAGGGCGTGATCGCCTATATGCGCCAGGCGTTCCTCGACGCGCAGGCCTATGGCCGCGAGCGCGCGGCGGGCAAGGTCGGACGCGACCTCAAGAAGGAAGCGCTGCTGGGCATCATGGCGGGCGACATCCGCGTCAATCTGCATTGCTATCGCGCCAACGACATCGCGTCGGTGCTGGCGGTGGCCAAGGAATTCGGCTTCCGTATCGGCGCGATCCACCACGCGACCGAGGCATACAAGATCCCCGGCCTGCTTCGTGAGAGCGGGACGTGCGCGGCGGTCTGGGCCGACTGGTGGGGCTTCAAGATGGAAGCGCAGGATGCGGTGCGCGCCGAGGCGCCGATGCTCGAGCGCGCAGGCGTGTGCGTGATGATGCATTCGGATTCGGCCGCCGACGGCCAGCGGCTCAACATCGCCGCGGCCAAGGCGGCGGCGGCGGGGCGCCGCATCGGCATCGAGACGCCACCCGAGACGATGATCAAATGGACCACGAGCAACCCGGCGAAGCTGCTGGGGCTGGAGGGCAAGGTGGGCACGCTGAAGCCCGGCTTGTCGGCCGATCTGGTGCTGTGGTCGGGCGATCCGTTCAGCATCTACACAAGGGCCGATCTGGTGCTGATCGACGGCGCGGTGGCGTGGGACCGGTCGAAGCCGCCGGGCGCGCCGGTGTCGGACTTCGAGCTCGGCCGGGGAGGCGTGCGATGATGCGGACGATCGCAATGCTGCTGGCATTCGCCGCGACGCCCGCCGCCGCGCAGACCATCGCCGTCACTCATGCCGAGGCCTGGACGATGGAGACGGGCGAGCCGGTGAAGGATGCCACGATCCTGATCGAGAATGGCAGGATCGTCTCGGTCACGCCGGGCGGCGGCGTGCCGCAGGGCGCGAGCGTGATCGACGCGCGCGGAAAGCCGGTGACGCCGGGGCTGATGAACGGCGCAACGCAGGTGGGGCTGATCGAGACCGCGTCGGGCGACACGCGCGATCAGGGATCGGCCGACGACCGCAATCCCGGCTTCGATCCCTCGCGCGCGCTCAACGGCAATTCGACGTTGGTCAGCCTGATCCGCGCCGACGGCATCACCCGCGCCCTGGTCTATCCTTCGCCCTCGCGCATCCCGGTGTTCGCGGGCGAGCCGGCGATCGCGCGGTTCCGTGAGGGTGTCGACATCCTGGGCGAGCGCGAGGTAGCGGTCTATGCCGTGATCGGCGGCGGGGCATGGGACCGGGTCGGATCGCGCGCGCAGCAATGGGCGGTGCTGCGCAAGGCGCTGGGCGACGCGAAGCGCGCGATGACGGCGCCCGAGACAGGCAAGGACAAGAAGCGCGATCGCCACGATCCACCACCGCGGCGCGGCCGCCGCGCGGGCGAGGAAGCGATCCGTGGCGTGATCTCGGGCGAGGCGCCGCTGGCGATCCACACCAACCGCGAGTCGGACATTCGCGAGGCGATCACGCTCGCCGCGGAGTTTGGCATCCGCGTCATCATCGTCGAGGGCGCGCAGGCCTGGCGCGTGGCCGATCAGCTTGCGGAGGCGAAGATCCCGGTGGTGCTCGATCCGTCGACCAACCTGCCCGGCGGCTTCGACGAGCTGGGCGCGCGGCAGGACAATGCCGCGATCCTGACGCGGGCGGGGGTGAGGGTCGCTTTCGGCCTTGCGGGCGGCAAGATCCACACCAACTACAATGCCGGCATGGCGTTGCGCGAAGGCGCAGGGATCGCGGTGGCGAACGGCCTGCCCTATGCCGATGCGTTGCGCGCGGTGACGGTCAACCCGCTGAGCATCTGGAGCAAGGGCGGCGGCACGCTGAGCGCCGGTGCCGACGCCGATCTGGTGGTGTGGGACGGTGATCCGCTGGAGCCGTCGACCAATGCGGCGGCTGTCATCGTCGAGGGACGTCGGGTATCGGCGCGCTCGCGGCAGGATCTGCTTGCCGAACGCTACAAGGATGCTCGCTGATGAACGTGTTGCTGGTCGGGTGCGGACGGATGGGCGGCGCGATGGCGCGTGGCTGGAATGGCGCGCATCGCGTGCTGGTGTTCGATCCGATGGCGGCCGAATTGCCCGAGGGCACGGAGCGGGTGGACTCGCTCGACGATGTCGAGGCGGGCGGCGAGATGGCCGTGGTGCTGGCGGTGAAGCCGCAGGTGTTTCCGTCGATCGGGGAGTCGCTGCGACCATTGGCGCGCCACGACGCGCTGTTCGTGTCGATCATGGCCGGGATCACCTTGCAGGGGCTGAGCGATGCGCTGGGCAGCGGACGGACGGTGCGGACCATGCCCAACACCCCCGCCGCGATCGGACAGGGGATCACCGCCGCGGTCGCCGGGCGCGACGTGCGGATGGGCGATTTCGCCACGGTCAACGAACTGCTCGGTCCCACGGGACAGGTGGTGTGGATCGACGAGGAAGCGCAGATCGACGCGGTGACGGCGGTGTCGGGCAGCGGCCCGGCCTATTTCTTCCGCTTCACCGAGGCGCTGGCCAGGGCGGGCGCGGAGGAGGGACTGCCGCCCGAGCTGGCGATGCAGCTGGCGCGCGCGACCTTTACCGGCGCGGCGGCGCTGGCAGGCGCTGACCCGGCCGAGCTGGCCGAGTTGCGGCGGCAGGTGACCAGCCCCGGCGGGACGACCGCGGCGGGGCTTGGGCAATTGGATCACGACGATGCGATCGACCGGCTCGTCCGGAAGGTCGTCGAAGCGGCGGCGGCACGTTCGCGCGAGCTGGCCGGATAGACACAGCGGGCGCGAGGCCGCCCGCTCAGGAGAGGAATGATGGCCCGGATTCCCGGAATGATCGGCGTGCCCGCAGACGGGGACGCCCCCCTCGACACGCGCCCGGCGCATGCCGTGCCGCTCGACCGCAGGACGCGGGCGCGCGCCGCGGTGGCGGGATCGGTCGGCAACCTGATCGAGTGGTACGACTTCTACGCCTATGCCTACACGGCGCTCTATTTCGCCTCGGCCTTCTTCCCGGCGGGGGACCGGACCGCACAGTTGCTCAACGTCGCGGCGATCTATGCCGCGGGCTTCCTGATCCGGCCGCTCGGCGGCTGGTTCTTCGGGCGCTATGCCGACCGTCACGGGCGGCGCGCGGCGATGATCGCGTCGGTGGTGCTGATGGGCGCGGGATCGCTGCTCGTCGGGGTATTGCCGACCTATGCGACGATCGGTGCGGCCGCCCCGGCGCTGCTGCTGGTCGCGCGGCTGATGCAGGGCTTTTCCACCGGCGGGCAATATGGCGCGGCAGCGACGTATCTGAGCGAGATCGCCGAACCGGGCAAGCGCGGCTTCTATGCCTCGTTCCAGTTCGTGACGCTGATCGGCGGGCAATTGTTCGCACTGCTGGTGGTCTTCGCGCTGCAGTCGACGATGAGCGAGACGGCGATCCGCGAATGGGGCTGGCGCCTGCCCTTCCTCCTCGGCGCGGTGCTCGCGGGGGTGTTCATCCTGTTCCGCGACGTGATGCACGAGACCGCCGAGCCCGCGAGCAAGGGCGAGGATGCGGGGTCGCTGAAGGCACTGTTCCAGCATCCGCGCGCGATGTTCGTGGTGATGGCGCTGAGCGCGGCGGGGGCGGTGACGCTCTACACCTTCACCACCTACATGCAGAAATACCTCGTCAACACCGCCGGCATGGACGTGGCGAGCGCGAGCCGGACGATGCTGATCGTCACCTTCGCCTTCCTGCTGCTCCAGCCGGTGCTTGGCACGCTTTCGGATCGCATCGGTCGGCGGACCAACCTGCTGATCTTCAGTGGCGGGATGACGCTGTTCGCGGTGCCGCTGCTCGGCGCGATCGGGCAGGCGCAGACGATGTGGAGCGCCGGGCTGCTGGTGTTCGCGGCACTGGCGATCATGAGCTTCTACACCTCGGTCTCCGGGCTGTTCAAAGCCGAGCTGTTCCCGGCGCGGGTGCGTGCGCTGGGGGTCGGCCTGGGCCATGCCATCGCCTCCGCGATTTTCGGCGGGACGGCCGAATGGGCCGCGCTGATGCTCAAGCAGATGGGGCATGAAGGGCTGTTCGCCTGGTATGTCTCGGCCGTTTGCGCGGTCGCCTTCGTCGTCGCGTGGCAGATGCGCGAGCCGCGGGCGCACGGGCATCTGCGCTGAGTTGGCGGAGCGGGAATGTGCGTCTTGGCCCGTTCCTGACGGGAGTGGGGCAGGGTAGGCATTGCGAATCATTCGCGGGAGTTGGGGCATGAAGCGGACATTGCTGGGGCTGGTCTCGATCGTCGCGCTGGCGGCGCCCGCGCTGGCGAAGGACGCGCTGCCGATGACCGAGCGGCGCACGCTGAGCTACGAGGTGTCGAGCGGCACCTTCATGTCGCTCGCGGTTTCGCCCGACGGCAAGACGATCCTGTTCGACATGCTGGGCGAGCTCTACGCGATGCCCGCGAGCGGCGGCCGCGCGGTGCCGGTCGCGCAGGGCATCGCGTTCGAGGTGCAGCCCACTTTCTCCCCCGACGGCAAATGGATCGCCTATGTCAGCGACCGGTCCGGCGGCGACAATGTCTGGATCGCGCGCGCGGACGGCAGCGAGGCGCGGCGGATCACCGACGAGGATGACGGTGCGGTGCGCACCTCGCCGGAATGGAGCGCGGACGGCAAGCATGTCTATGTCAGCCGTGTCCGCATCCGCTGGGACCGGTACGAGCTGTGGAAGCATCCGGTGGATGGCGGCCCGGGCGAGCTGGTCGCGCCGGCGAAATTGAAGCCCGATGCCCCGCGTGCGGCATGGCAGAGCACGCTCGGCGCGGCGGCGTCGAAGGACGGCAAGTGGCTCTATTTCGCGCGGCGCACGGGCGACCTTTCCTTTGACGAGCCGGTGGCTTGGACGATCATGCGGCGGAACCTTGCGACCGGCGAGGAGGAAACGGTGATCGGCAGCTCGGGCGGGCGCGAGGCGGGGGGCGAGACCTTCTTCCGCCCGGCGATCTCCCCCGACGGCAAGCTGCTCGCCTATGCGACGCGGCGGATGGCGGAAACGCGGCTGCGGGTGCGCGAGCTGGCGACGGGGGTGGACCGCGACCTGGGGCCGGCGCCGCTCGACCTGATGAACGGTGCGGCGTGGATGGACCTGATCCCGCGCTACACCTTCACGCCCGACGGCAAGGCGATCCTGATCGCGGTGAACGGCAGGATCGAGCGGCGGCCGGTCGACGGATCGGCGGCAGCGCGGATTCCGTTCACCGCCAAGCTCGATCTCGAGGTCGGGCCGGGGACGCGCATCGGCTTTCGCGAGGAGACGGGCGCGGTGCGTGCGAAGCTGCCGCAGGGAACGACGCCATCGCCCGACGGCAAGCGTGTGGCGTTCGCGGCGTTGGGCAGCGTCTATGTGCAGCCGCTCGCCGGCGGCGCGGCGGCGCGATTGCCGATCGCGGGCGATCCTCCGTCGCTGCCGGCATGGAGTCCGGACGGCAAGCGCATTGTCTATGTCACCTGGAGCGAGGGCGCGGGCGGGGCGGTGTGGAGCATCGCCGCCGACGGATCCGGCGAACCGGTGAAGGTGAGCGACGTTTCGGCCTTCTATACGCATCCGGCCTTCACGCCGGACGGCGGGACGATCCTCGCCGTGCGATCCCCGGCGGCGGCGCGGCAGCAATCGAGCTTCGAGTTCGGGACGGTCCGGCCGGGCGAGCTGGTGGCGATCCCGGCCATGGGCGGCGCGGCGCGCGTGGTGACGAGCGGGCGGCTGGGGCAGAAGCCGCATTTCGTGAACGGACAGCCGGGTATCGCTTACCTGATGAGCGATGACGGGTTGACTGCGGTCAATCTTGCTTCGGGCGCGAAGCGGCGCGTCGCGATGGTCAAGGCGCAGGGCTATTACTTCACCGATGTCCTCGCGACTGCCGACGACATGCGGATCAGCGCCGACGGCAAGTGGATCGCGGCGCAGACCAGCGAGCAGCTCTATGTCGTTCCTACGCCCGCCGATCCGAAGATCGAGATCGACCTGACCGCGCCCGGCAATCCGGGGCGGCGGGTGACCGGCATGGGCGCCGACTATTTCGACTGGCGCGCGGACGGGAGCCTGATCTGGTCGGTCGGCAATTTCGTGCAGCTGCTGCCCGACGCGAAAGCGCCGGTACCGAAAGCGCAGGTCGAGCTGGTCGCGGAACTGCCGCGCGCCAGGCCCGCGGGGAGCATTCTGCTACGCGGCGCACGCGCGCTGACGATGGCGGGCGGCGACAAGGCGATCGCCGATGCCGACATCCTGATCACCGGCGATCGCATCGCGGCGATCGGGCCGCGCGGAAGCTTTGCGATACCCGCCGGGACGCCGGTGCGCGAGCTGGGCGGCAAGACCGTCGCGCCCGGGCTGATCGACGATCACGATCATATCGGCGGGGTCCGCCGCAACGTCATCGGGTATGAGGAATGGGGGCTGCGCGCGCGGTTGGCCTATGGCGTGACGACGTCGTTCGATCCTTCGACGCTGGGGATCGACCAGGTCGCCTATCAGGACCTGATCGATGCCGGGCTGATCGTCGGGCCAAGGTTGCGCTCGACCGGGCCGGCCTTGTTCTCGAAGGAGCGGATCACCTCGCTCGACGAGGCGCGGGCGATCCTGCGGCGCTATCGGGAGGCCTGGGGGCTGCGCAACATCAAACAGTATCGCGGCGAGAGCCGGACGGTGCGGCAATGGATCGCGATGGCCGCGCGCGAGCAGGGCATCCTCCCGACCACCGAGGGCAGCCATAATCCCAAGCTGATCCTCACGCAGATGCTCGACGGCTATGCCGGGAACGAACATGCGCTGCCGATCGCGCCGCTGCAGGAGGATGTGCTCAAACTCTATGCGCTGACCCGGACCAGCTATGTCTCGACGCTGCTGATCAACACCAGCGGGCCGGCCGGGCGGCACTATTATGTCGCGAAGTACGATCCGGCGCTGGACGCGAAGGTGAAGCGCTTCTGGCCGCCCTCCGCAGTCGCGCACAAGCTGGCGCGTCGCGGCTGGGGCTCGCTCGATGCGTCGCGCATGCCGGCCCTCGCGGCGGACGTGAAGCGGCTCGCGGATGCGGGCGCGCTCGTCGGGATGGGATCGCATGGCGACGAGCCGGGGATCGGCATCCACTATGAGATGGAGGCCCACACGCTGGGCGGGATGACGCCGCTGGCGGTGCTGCGTGCGGCGACTGCGGGTGCGGCGGAGACGATCGGGCGGCTGGCCGACATGGGCACGCTGGAGGTGGGCAAATATGCCGACCTGGTGGTGTTCGACCGCGATCCGCTGGCGGATATCCGCAACACGCGATCGGTCAGCCTGGTGATGCGTGGCGGGCAGCTGTTCGACGCAGACACGCTCGACGAGCTGTGGCCAGTGGCGCGCAAGCTGCCCGCACCGTGGTTCGTGCAGGGCAAGGATGCGCAGTGGCTGCCGGTGAAATGACGCTCGATCCAGAGATCGCGGCGTTCCTGGCCGAAATGAAGGCGCGCTGGGCGCAGCATCCGTCGTTCGAGACGCTGGACTTTCCCGAACAGCGCACGGTGTGCGAGGCGGTGCGCGCGCGCTGGGCCGAGGGCGGGCCGCAGATGGCGCGGACGATCGAACGCGTGTTCGATCCGGGTGCTGGCAAGCTGCATGTGCGGGTGCATTTCCCCGAGGGGGCGAGCGAGCCTGCATCGGCTTTGGTCTATCTGCACGGCGGCGGGTTCACCCTGTTCTCGATCGACACGCATGACCGGCTGATGCGCGACTATGCCGCGGCGGGCGGGTTCGCGGTGATCGGGGTCGATTACCCGCTCTCGCCCGAGCATAAATATCCCGAGGCGCTGAACCGGATCGAGGCGCTGATGCTGTGGCTCAGCGATCATGGCGGCGAGCTGGGAGTCGATCCGTCACGCCTTGCGATGGGCGGGGATTCGGCGGGGGCGAACCTAAGCCTTGCCACCGCGCTGCGGCTGCGCGACCGGGGGGCGGGCGGGATCGTGCGCGCGGTCCTGTCCAACTACGGCTATTTCTCGACCGCGGTGTCCGATGCGGCGGAGGCGGCGTTCGGCGGGCCGGGGTCGATCATGGATCGGGCCGAGGCGGTTGCCTATTATGCCAACTATCTGACCGACTTTGACCGCGAGCGCAGCGACCCGCTCGCCTGCCCGCTGCTCGCCGATCTGGCCGGGCTGCCGCCGGTGCTGCTGGTCATCCCCGAGTGCGATCTGCTGACCGAACAGTCGCTGGCGATGGACGCGCGGCTGCGCGTCGCGGGGGTCGAGACGCAGGCGATCGTCTATCCCGGCGCGACGCACAGCTTCCTGGAGGCGATGTCGGTGGCGGCGGTGGCGCGGCGCGGGATTGCCGATGGCGCGGCGTTCGTGAAGGCGCGGCTCAGCCGCTGACCGCCCCGCTGGCGAACAGCGCGTCGATCTCGTCCGGGCTGAAGCCGCACTCTGCCAGCACCAAGCGGCTGTCCGCGCCGAGCTCGCGCGGGGCGGTGTCGGATGTGGTCTCCACGCCATCGTAGCGCACCGGCTGGGGCAGAGCGCGGAGGATACCGTCGGGATAGCCCGCGGGCACGTCGAAGAAGCCGATTTCGGTCAGATGCGGGTCGGTGAGCAGATCGCCGATGCCGCTGACCTTCGAACAGGGCACGTCGCGCACCTCGAGCGCCGCGATCCAGTCCGCAGTGGCGCGCGCGGGAAGCGCGGCGGCGACCAGCGCGTAGAGTTCGCCGATGCGGGACTGGCGCTGACGGGGATCGGCGAACCAGTCCTGCGCGATCACGTCCTCGCGGCCGATCTCGGCGAGGAAGGCGCGCCACTGGCGGTCGGTATAGGGAAGAACCGCGATCCAGCCGTCGGCGGTGCGGAACGGGCGGCGGTCGGGGGAGAGCAGGCGGGGATAGCCGACCGCCCCGTCTGTGGCGAAGGTCGCGCCCGCCAGATGCTCGTTGAGCAGGAAGGCGGCGAGCGCCTCGAACATCGGCACCTCGACCTGGATCGCGCCTTCCCGGCCGTTGGCGCGGGCAACCAGGGCGGCGAGGATGCCGTAGACCGCGTGGAGCGCGGCGACCTTGTCGGCAAGGATCGTCGGCACGAAGCGCGGATCGCCGCCGGTGGCGGTGGCGAGGCCCGCGATGCCGCTCGCGGCCTGGATGATGTCGTCGAACGCCGGGCGATCGCGATAGGGGCCGCGCTGGCCGAAGCCGATCGCGGCGCAATGGACGATGCGCGGGTTGATCGCCGCGACCGCTTCGAAGCCGAGACCGAGCCGCTCGGCGGCGTCGACGCGCATATTGTGGAACAGCACGTCGGCGGTGCCGATCAGCCGGGCGAGCGCGGCGCGGCCCTCCGGCGCCTTTAGGTCGAGCGCCAGCATCCGCTTGTTGCGATTGTTGTTGACGAACAGCGCGCCGCCGCCGGTGCCCGAAGGGTGGGCGTTGCGGGCGATGTCGCCCTCCAGCGGCTCGACCTTGATCACCTCGGCGCCCAGGTCGGCGAGGATCTGGCCCGCATAGGGGCCGAGCACCACCGCGCCCACCTCGACGACTCGAATCCCCTCCAGCAGCGGCAGCATCGTCCTTCTCCCTCCTGACCGCTCTAGGCCGATGGACTCGACGGTGCAGGGGCCAAGTCCGTGAAGAGGAAGGGGCCGGGGAGATAACTATTATCGCTATTGCTAGTGACTCGCAAAAGACAATGCGCTAAGCGCCCCCGCGAAGCGAAGGGGTGTACAAAATATGCGTAAATTCGAAGCGTTGCTGGCCGGAGTTGCGATGATCGCGATGGCGCCCGCGGCATGGGCGAATCCGGATGGCGAGCCCGGTGCCGGCAACGACGACGATGTCGTGATCCTCGGCAAGAGCAGCGGGCAGGAAGTCGGCAAGACCGTCACCCCGCTGAAGGACGTTCCCAACACCATCACCGTGATCGACGCCGCCCAGATCGAGGCGCAGAATCTGTTCACGCTGGAAGATGCGGTCACCGCGACGCCAGGGATCACCGTGACGGGCATCGGCAGCGAGGACCCGTCGTTCATGTCGCGCGGCTTCACGATCAACAATTATCTGGTCGATGGCGTCGCGACGATGGCATTCGGCTATCCGTCGGTGGTGCCGGACCTGTTCTTCTACGACCGGCTGGAGGTGCTGCGCGGCCCGGCCGGGCTGTTCAGCGGGTCCGGCAACCCGGCGGGCAGCGTCAATCTGGTGCGCAAGCGGCCGGGCGATGCGTTCAAGGCGCGCGCTTCGATCGGCTATGGCAGCTGGCAGAATATCCGCGGCGAGATCGATCTGTCGGCGCCGGTCGCCAAGGGCGTGGCACTGCGGGCCGGCGCGATGGTTCAGGACCAGGACCAGTTCTTCGATGTCGGGCATCGCAACCGCGTCGCCGCCTTCGCCACTGCAAAGGTCGAGATCGGCGACAACACGACGCTGACCTTCGGCGGCAGCTACGACCGGTTCAAGCCGGCGATCCAGTCGGGCCTGCCGGGCTATCTGGGCGGCAAGGATGGGAGCGAGGGGCGGCTGATGACCGTCGATCGCTCGACCTATCTGGGCGCCGACTGGAACCGCTTCAGGTCCGAGACCTGGACCGCATGGGCCGAACTGTCGCACAGGATCAGCGATCGCTGGACGCTGCGCGCGAGCGGCCTCTACACCGATGTCGAGCGTATCGACGTCTACAGCTATATCGGCAACCAGGCGGTGACGACCGCGGCCAACCCGCCGCTGACCGGCGCGCCGAACAACGGCGTGACCAACCACATCGCCTATCGCGGCGACAACTTCGCGACGACGAAGGCGTTCGATTTCAACGGGGTCGGCACCTTCCCGCTGTTCGGGCGCGATCAGACGCTGATCGTCGGCGCCGACTATCAGGCGCTGGATTACGACAGCTATTATACGCGCCTGTCGAACTATGCGAAGATCGACGTGTTCAACCCGCGCTCGCCGCTCGAGCCGCCGCTCAACCCCTATGGGCCGTCGTCGCTCTACCCGCTGCAGGGTTCGAATGCCGATTGCAGCGGCGTCACCGTTCCGACCGCGAATTGCCTGCGACAGACCTATGGCGCGACCAACACCAGGACCGAGCAGTACGGCATCTATGGCCAGATGCGCCTCTCTCCCGTCGAGGGGCTGACGCTCGTCGGCGGCGGGCGCCTGACCTGGTGGGATACCAACAATCAGGTGCTGCTGCCTACGCTCGGCACCGTCACCGGATCGAGCGTCGAGGGGCGTTTCACCCCCTATGCCGGCATCGTCTGGGACGTGACCGGAAACCTCAATGTCTATGCGAGCTATGCCGACAGCTTCACGCCGCAGACCGCGCCCAGCGGCCGCGTCCGTCCGGACGGCGAGCCGGTCCGCCCGATGACGGGCAAGCAGTTCGAGGCGGGGACCAAGCTGTCGCTGGCGGGGGACAGACTGCTGCTGTCGCTCGCCGGATATCAGATCGAGCAGGGCGGGCGCCTGTTCAACCACCCCGATGACGACAAGATCGTGCTGCAGATCGGCAAGGTCCGCGCGCGCGGCGTCGAGGCCGAGGTGGCGGGCGAGGTGCTGCCCGGATGGCGGGTCAATGGCGGCTACAGCTACACCAGGACCAAATATCTCGAGGACCAGAATGCGTCGCTGGAAGGGCTGCCGCTGGTGCCGATCATCCCCGAGCATATGGTCAAGTTGTTCACCAACTATGAGGCGCCCGAGGGCTTCCTCAAGGGCGCAAGCATCGGCGGCGGCGTGACCTGGTTCAGCGAGACGTACGGCGGCAACCCGGCGGTGCGCAACGCGGCCGGGACGGTGACGACGCTCTCGACGATCGTGCGCCAGGGCAGCTATGCGGTGGTCGATCTGCGCGCGGGGTACAAGGTCAACGACCGGTTCTCGCTGTCGGTCAACGTCAACAATCTGCTGGACCGGACCTATTATGCGCGCATCTCGTCCACCGGCCGCGGCAATTACTACGGCAGCCCGCGCACCGTGTTCGCGACGCTGCGGGTGAGCTACCCGTGAGCGGGCGCGGCAATGCGGCGGCGGCTTCGCCGTGGCGGAAGCGGGGGGATATGATCCTGCGCATCCTCGCCGCGTTGCCGCTCGGCTATGCGGTGGCGACGCTGTGGGCGATCGCGCTGTCGGTGACGCTGCCGATGCGCCCGGAACAGGCGACGACGGTGGGGATGCTGGTCGCCCTCGCGATCTGTGCCGTCGCGGCGATGTGGGCGTTCGCGGCGAAGAGCGGCTGGAAGGCGATGTGGGTATTGGCGGTGGCGGGCGGCGTGGCCGCGGCGCTCACCTGGATAGTGACGCGCGGGGGAGGCGTGGCATGAGCGACCTTGGGGACAAGGGTTTTCGTCAGTCGCAGGCGTTCCTGCACACCTGGTCCGGGCTGCTGCTCGGCTGGGTACTCTTCGCGGTCTTCGCCGCCGGCACGATCGCCTATTATCGCGAAGGGCTGAACCGCTGGATGCGGCCCGAACTGGCGCGGGTCGAGCAGCCCGAGAAGGTGCTGGCGGGGGCGCAGCGCTTCCTCGAGGGCAAGGCGCCGGACGCCAAGAGCTGGTTCATCACCATGCCGGGCGCGACGTCGCATGGCGCGACCGCCTTCTGGGTGCCGCAGCCCAAGGAAGGCGAGACGCGCCGCCGGCGCCGCAGCGACAATCAGGCGACGATCGGGGCCGATGGCCAGCCCGTCACGGCGCGCGAGACGCGCGGCGGCGAGTTCTTCTACCGCTTCCATTTCGACCTCTATTACATGCCGGTGATCTATGCGCGCTGGCTGGTCAGCATCGCCGCGCTGTTCATGCTGGTCGCGATCCTCTCGGGCATCGTCACGCACAAGAAGATCTTCCGCGACTTCTTCACCTTGCGGCGGGCCAAGGGCCAGCGCTCGTGGCTCGACGGACATAACGCCACCGCGGTGCTGGCGCTGCCCTTCCACCTGATGATCACCTATACCGGCCTCGTCACGCTGGCGGTGATGCTGCTGCCCTGGGCGACGGCCGTCACCTTTCCCAAAGAAGGGGCATTCTTCGAGGCGCTCTATCCCGAGGGCCCTCCCGTCGAGCGCACAGGCCGGCCGGCGCCCCTGATCGATCTGACCGCGATCGTTCGTGACGCCGAGACCCGGCTGGGCGGCAAGGCCGGCTATGTCGAGGTGGTGGAACCGGGCGACGCGGCGGCGCGGGTGACCGTGATCCGTTCGGGATCGACGATGCTGTCCTCACGCACCCCGCAGATCACCTATGACGGCGTGACCGGCAAGCCGCTGCGGCGCTCGCCCGAGACCGGTGCGGCGGTGGTGACCGCGGGCAGCATGATCGGTCTGCACGCCGGGCGCTTTTCGAGCGACTGGCTGCGCTTCCTCTATTTCCTGTGCGGGGTCGCGGGATCGGTGATGGTGGCGAGCGGGATGGTGCTTTGGACGGTGAAGCGGCGCGAGAAGCTGCCCGATCCCACCCGGCCGCACTTCGGGTTCAAACTGGTCGAGCGAACGAATGTCGCGGCGATCGCTGGCTTTCCGCTGGGCGTCGCGGTGATGTTCTGGGCCAACCGGCTGCTGCCGGTCGAGATGGCCGGGCGCGCGGCATGGGAGGTGCACTGCCTGTTCCTCGCCTGGGGCGCGGCGTTGATCCTGTCGATCGTGCGCAAGCCGCAGCATAATTGGGTGGCGTTGCTGGGGTTGACCGGCGTGCTGCTCGCGGCGCTGCCCGTCTACAACCTGTTCGGAACGCAGCGCGGGCTGATCGCCAGCCTGTCGAGCGGCGACATGATGCTGGCCGGGATCGACATCGCGCTGCTGGTGTTCGGTGCGGCTTTCCTCGCGCTCGCGCGGCGGGTGGCGCGGCACAAGCCCGCCGCGCCGCGGGTGCGCCGCCGGGCTGCACCGGCCGTGCAATCCGCCGAACCTGCCGCCGCGCAGCTGGAGCCCGCCGAATGACCGCGCTCGCCTTCATCCTCGCGACGCTGGCTTTCGCGCTGTTCGGGCTTTCGACCGACGAGCATCACCGCAAGCGGCTGGGCAGCCGGCCCGATGCAGTGACGGTGCTGCGGCTGCGGGGCGGCGCCTGGGCCGCCATCGGCGCCGCTTTCCCCTTCGCGATCGCCGCGCAGGGATGGGTGTTCGGGCCGATCCTGTGGGTCGCCCTGCTGATGCTGGGCGCGGGGCTGGTGTTCCTCGCGCTCAACCTGATCCCCGCGCCTGCGGGCCGCAAATAGAACCGGGAGACAAGACGATGAAGAAGCTGCTGATCGCCGCGCTGGCGCTGGGGACCGCGAGCCTTGCGCAGGCGCATGAGGTGTGGATCGAGCGTGGGGCCAACGGCGCGGCGCAGATCTGGCTGGGCGAGCCCGAGCTACCGCTTCCGGCCGGGGGCGATCCCGCCTTTCCCTCGCTCAAGGCGCCCAAGCTGATCGGCGCGACCGGCACGCAGACGCGCGGGCCTGGCTATATCGAGGTCGCGCTGCCCGCGGGCGACGTGCGCGCCTGGGACGACGACGTGTTCAAGCCGTGGGACGAGGACGGCAAGAAGGCTGGCGTGATCTATTATGCCCGTTCGGGCCGCAGCGAAGCGAAGGCGGTGATGCCGTTCGAGCTGGCGCCGGTGACCGCGAACGGCAACCGCTTCGTGCTGACGCGCGACGGCAAGCCGGTAGCGAAGGAAGACGTCTCGCTGGTGTCGCCGGGCCGCTGGCAGCTCGCGCTCAAGACTGACGACAAGGGAGAGGTCGTGCTGCCGGCGCTGACCGAGAAGGGTCGCTATATCCTCAAGGCGTCGGTCAAGGACGAGGGCGATTTCACGCTGCCGGCCGGCAAGGTCGCGGTGTTGAGCCGCGTGACCACCACCAGCTTCGTCAACTGACCCAAGCGCGCCGCCGTCAGCGCAATGCGGTGACGGCGGGGTCCTTCATACAGGCGTCGACGCGGGCGTCGCTCACGGGTGGCGGCGCGGCGGCGAGGGTGGGGATATCCCATGCGCGGCCGAGCGATTGCGGGGCGAAACGGCCCGAGGTTTCGCCCGCGCAGGCCTGAATCGCGCGCAGCATCCGCGGCGGGGTCCAATAGCCTTCCCAGGACAGCCGGAACGTGCCCCAGTGCATCGGCAAGGTGGTGGGGCGGCCCATGCGGTTCCACAATTTGATCGCCTCGCCCGGGCCGATATGGCTGCCGGTGCGCATCTCCCCCTCCTGGAAGCGGAACGCGCCGATCGGCAGGATCGCGAGGCGGATCGGGCCATAGGACGCGGCCTGATCGGCCCATTTGTAATCGCCCGCACCGGTGTCGCCGGCGAAGAACAGGTTTCCGCCGGGCAGGGTGACGACGAAGCTGGACCAGAGCGCGCGGTTGCGGTCGGTGAACCAGCGGCTGCCCCAGTGATGGTTGCGGTTGACGATCACCTCGACGCCGGGCCGCAGCGCAGCGCGCTCGCCCCAGTCCAGCCCGCGCGCCTCGATCCCGGCGGAGCGCAGGATCGTGTCGTTGCCGAGGCTGGTGATGATCGCGGGCTTGTCGCGTGCCCACAGCCGCTTGAGCGTGGGCAGGTCGAGATGATCGTAGTGATTGTGGCTGACGAGCACCAGGTCGATCTTCGGTAGCTTGTCGAAATCGATCGCGGGCGCGGTCGTGCGACGGGGGCCGGCAAGACCGAAGGGGCCGGCGACCTCACTCCATATCGGATCGGTCAGGATATTGAGGCCATTGGCCTGGATCAGCACCGTGGCATGGCCGACCCATGTGGCGCGCATCCCGCCGCCATCGACGCGGGCGGGGGGCATCTCCTTGTGCACCGCGACGCGATCGGGCCATTCGGGGCGACCGTCGGCGCCGGTCGCCTGGCGCCACAGGAAGCCCGCGCGCCCGCCGCGGCGGTTGCCGGGGACGCGCACCGTGTCCTCGCCATCGGGATTGAAGAACCGCTCGCCGTCATAATGGCCGCTGTCGGGACCATGATAATAGATGCGGTCGAGATAGCGCGGGACGATCGTCACCGCGAGGCAGGCGGTAACCACGGACCAGAGCAGGAGGATCGAGGTCCAGCGCAGGACCGGGCGGACGAAGGACATCGCGATCCTAGATGCGGATTGCGGCGGCTGAACTCAAGCTCAGAGATTGCCGGCGAGTGCGGCGACGACGCCCATGGTGACGAGGAAGAGGCCGGAGATTTCGCCGCGCGACACGCGCTCGCCGAGGTAGAAATGGCCGAATGCCATGGTGAAGGCGACCTCGATCTGGCCGACGACGCGGACCAGCGCGACCGGCGCGGTGGCGAAGCCGGTGAACCAGCAGGCCGAACCGAGCGCCGAGAGCAGCCCGACCTGCCCGGAGACGCGCCAGGTGCGGAAGACCGCGGCGACCTGATCGCGCTCGCGCCAAACCAGCAGCCCGCCCTGCATCAGCGTCTGGAGCGCGACGGTGACCGCGAGGACGATCAGCACGGCGCGGACATGGTCCTCGGTCTCGACCTGAACCGTCGCGCTGCGGATCGCGATCGCGGTGAGCGCGAAGAAGAAGCCCGAGGCGATGCCGTAGCGCGCGCCGGGCTGGCCGAGCGCGCGGAACAGCTCGCCGGGGCTCATGCGCTTGTTGTCGGCCGAGAGGATCATCACCCCCGCGACGCCGAGCGCGATGCCGATCCAGCTCAACAGGTTGAGCCGCTCGCCGAGCAGCGCGATCGAGAGCAGCGCGCCCTGCACCGCCTCAGTCTTCGAATAGGCGGTGCCCACCACGAAGTTGCGATGGTCGAACGCCATCAGCAGCAGGTTCGTCGCGACGATCTGCGCCAGACCCCCGGCGAGGCAATAGACCAGGAACCACGGGCCGAGCGACGGGAAGGCGCCGGGGAACAGGACGAACTCATAGGCGGCCATCATCGCCAGCGCGAAGGGCAGGCCGTAGAGGTAGCGGACCAGCCCTGCGGCGTTGATCGACAGATCTTGCTTACCCGCCGCTGCACCGCGGTGCGCCACGGCTGGAACACCGCCGCGATCAGCGTCGCGGGAAGCCAGATGGCGGAGGTGATCATAGCGGCCAGATTCGTTTTGCGACGCTCTTGAATTGCGTGATCGCGAGCGCGTTTCGTTTCTGTTTCGCCGCGGAGACACCAGCCAGGCGGGCTGCGATGGCGGCTTCGCTTGCCTCCCAGATTTCCAGCGCATCGAGCGAGCCGCGGTCGAGCAGCACCAACTGCACGACGTCGAACTGATCGCCGCATTTGATCGAGGGGCAGAGGCCGCGATAGCGATCTGCGGGATCAACAGCGCGCCCCTTGATCTGGATGCGGCAGAGCTTTCCGTCACGCACTTGCGTGGCATCGTAACCGGGCGTGCGTGGCGGGACGAGGTCGATACCCAGCTTCTCCGCCGCTTCCAGCTCGGCGACTTCGCCGGTCACGCCCAGCGGTTTTCCGGTCGCCATATAGTAGCGGGCGGCCAACTGCTTAGCTTCGCGCAAAAGTGCACGAATGTTGTGGGGAGACGCTTCAGCCGCCAACCTCACGCCCCTTCGAGCAGCTTTTCCTTCGCGATCTTCTCTTTCCAGACGAGCGGGGCGAGCTGGTGGACGTTGTTGCCCTCGGCATCGACGGCGACGGTGACGGGGAAGTCCTGCACCTCGAACTCGTAGATCGCTTCCATGCCCAGATCCTCGAAGCCGACGACCTTGCTGCCCTTGATCGCGCGCGCCACCAGATAGGCGGCGCCGCCGACGGCCATCAGGTACGCGCTCTTCGCATCGCGGATCGCATCGGTGGCCGCCGGGCCGCGCTCGGCCTTGCCGACGCAGGCGAGCAGGCCCTGGTCGAGCATCATCCGCATGAACTTGTCCATGCGCGTCGCGGTGGTGGGGCCGGCGGGGCCGACCACTTCCTCGCCGACCGGATCGACCGGGCCGACATAATAGATGACCCGGCCCTTGAACTCGACGGGCAGTTCCTCGCCCGCCGCCAGCATGTCGGCGATGCGCTTGTGCGCGGCGTCGCGGCCGGTGAGCATCTTGCCGTTGAGCAGCAGGCGGTCGCCCTGCTTCCAGCTCTGCACGACCTCAGGCGTCAGCGCGTCGAGGTCGACGCGGATCGCGGCCTTGTCCGGCGTCCAGTTGACGTCGGGCCATTCGTCCAGCTTGGGCGCCTCCAGATAGGCCGGACCCGAGCCGTCGAGGGTGAAGTGCGCATGGCGGGTGGCGGCGCAGTTGGGGATCATCGCCACCGGCTTGCCCGCGGCATGGCACGGTGCGTCCATGATCTTGACGTCGAGGATGGTGGCGAGGCCGCCCAGCCCCTGCGCACCGATGCCGAGCGCGTTGACCTTGTCGAAGATTTCGATGCGCAGCTTCTCGATATCGTTCCGGGGGCCGCGTTCCTTGAGCGTCGCCATGTCGATCTGCTCCATCAGCGCCTTCTTGGCGAGGAGCACGCAATGCTCCGCAGTGCCACCGATGCCGATGCCGAGCATGCCCGGCGGGCACCAGCCGGCGCCCATCTGGGGCAGCATCTCGATCACCCAGTCGACGATCGAGTCGCTGGGGTTCATCATCTTGAACTTGGACTTGTTCTCGCTGCCGCCGCCCTTGGCCGCGACGTCGATATGCACCTTGTCGCCCGCGACCATCTCGACATGGAGCACGCAGGGCGTGTTGTCGCGGGTGTTGCGGCGGGTGAAGGCGGGATCGGCGAGGACCGAGGCGCGCAGCTTGTTCTCCGGGTTGAGGTACGCGCGGCGCACGCCCTCATCGACGACTTCCTGCAGGCTGCGCGAGGTATCGTCGAGGCGGCAGTCCATGCCCCATTTGACGAACACGTTGACGATGCCGGTGTCCTGGCAGATCGGGCGGTGCCCCTCGGCGCACATGCGGCTGTTGGTCAGGATCTGGGCGATCGCGTCCTTGGCGGCGGGCGATTGCTCGGCCGTGTACGCCTCACCCAGCGCGCGGATGTAATCCATCGGGTGATAGTAGCTGATGAACTGGAGCGCGTCGGCGACGCTGTCGATCAGATCGGCGGCCTTGATCGTGACGGTCATGTGCATGTCCCTGCATGTCTGTTTTGCGGGACCCTTTAGCGGATGACAGGCCGGGCGCCACCCGCTAACCGCGCGGCGTGTTCCGGCGTCTTGTCCTCCACCATCCCAGGCTGGCCGCCGCGCTGACCGCGCTGGCGCTGGCGATGAAGGTGGCCGTCCCCGCCGGGTTCATGCCCGTCGCGGCGCCGGGACAGATGATGGTGCTGGTGTGCACCGAATTCGGGCCGCAGCAGGTCGCGATCGACGTGCCGGGAATGCCAGCCAAGCCGGACGACGCCGCCAAGATGGACCCGCCCTGCGCCTTTGCCGGGCTGGGGCTGGCATGGCTGCCCGGCGCGGACGCGGTGCTGCTCGCCGCGGCGCTGGTCTTCATCCTTGCGCTGGGCTTCGTTGCGGTGGCCGCGCCGCGGCTTGTGCGCCCCCCCTATTTGCGGCCGCCGTTGCGCGGACCGCCGACGACCGCCTGATCCTTTCGCCCAATTGACGAAACGCGCGTGCGGCAAGTGCCGTGCGCCGATCAGGACCATTCGACATGAAAACCTACACTGCGGCGGCGCTGCTCGCCGCCACTTGTCTTGCCGTTCCCGCATGGGCGGCCGAGGACTCACAGGCGCGCGAGCCCGAGATCATCGTGACCGGCAAGGCCAATCCCGACGACCCGCCGGTGGTTGCCGAAGCGCGTGAGCGCCTTTCGCGCACCCCCGGCGCGGTCGCGGTGGTCGCGGCCGAGACGTTCGAGGACCGGCTCGCGATCGGCATGCCCGATGTGCTGCGCGACGTGCCGGGCGTACTCGCCAACAAACGCTATGGCGAGGAATCGCGCCTGTCGATCCGCGGATCGGGGATCGGGCAGGGCTTTCACCAGCGCGGCGTGCTGATCGCCGAGAATGGCGTGTCCTTCGCCGATGCCGACGGCTTTTCGGACTTCCAGAAGGCCGACGTGCTCACCGCGCGGCTGGTCGAGGTGTACAAGGGCGGCAATGCGCTGCGCTTCGGCGGGGCGCAACTCGGCGGGGCGGTGAACCTCGTCACCACCAATGGCCGCACCACGCCGTCCACGCTGCTGCTGCGCGCCGAGGGCGGAAGCTATGACAGCTGGCGCGGCCAGGCCGCGGCCGGCGGGGTGATCGGCAAGTTCGACCTCTATGGTTCGATCAATGGCTACAAGGCCGATGGCTATCGCGAGCGTTCTGACAGCGAGCAGCTGCGCGGCACGATCAACCTCGGCTACCGGCTGGGCGAGGACAGCGAGGTTCGCCTGATCGCCACCGCGGCGACGATCGAGCAAGGCGTGCCCGGCACGCTGACGCTGGCGCAGACGCGCGCCAATCCGCGTCAGGCGAGTGCGGCGGCGCTGGCCGGCCGCTGGTCGCGCGATCAGGATGTGCGCCGCATAACGCTGCAGACCCGGCTGCGTCTGTCCGAAGGGCTGGTGTTCGAGGGCGGGGTCTATGCCACCGGCACCGATTTGCGCCACCCGATCCCGATCGTGATCGAGCAGGATATCCATACCGAGGGCGCGTTCGGCCGCTTCGACCTGTCGGGCGAGATCGGCGGGCATCGCGCCGATCTGTTCTTCGGGGCGAGCTTCCGCACCGGGGCGGTCGATCAGCAGATCTACGTCAATAATGCCGGTGCCAACGGGATGAGGATCGGCGACGCGCTGCAGAAGGCGAGCGGGCTGGACCTGTTCGCCGAAGGGCGGTTCTTCGTGACCGACGAGCTGGCGCTGGTGGCGGGTGCGAGCTGGGGCCATGCCAGCCGCGACTTCACCAACCGGCTGGCCAATCGCGGGGACGAGACCGACTTCGAATGGCTCGCCCCGCGCTTCGGTGCGCTGTGGGAACGCGGCGGGACCCAGGTCTATTTCAACATCACCAAATCGGTCGAGCCGCCGACCTTCGGCGCATTGGCGCAATCGGGTTATTCGGGCTTCGCCTTCGTGCCCGTCGAGCCGCAGCGCGCCTGGACGGTCGAGATCGGCACGCGCGGGCGCAGCGGTGCGTTCTCATGGGATGTCGCCGCCTATCGCGCCGCGGTGCGGGGCGAGATGCTCAACTTCAACGTTACGCCGAACATCCCGGCGGCGACCTTCAATGCGGAGCGAACCCGGCATACGGGCATGGAGGCGAGCGTCGACTGGCGGATCGTCGATGCGGGCGGAACGTTGCTGCGGTTGCGCCAGACCTGGGCCTGGTCGGACTTCACCTTCGTGAAGGACGCGACCTATGGCGATAACCGCCTGCCGGTGGTGCCCGAGCATCAGTTGCGCACCTCGCTGCGCTACGAGCATCCCGTGGGCGCATGGATCGAGCCGATGCTCGACTGGCGGCCCAAGGACGTGTGGGTGGACTATCGCAACACGCTGAAGGCGCCCGGCTACGTGTTGGTGCACCTCTCCGCCGGGATCGATCTGCCGGGCGGTGTGACGCTGTTCGCCGACGCGCGCAACCTCACCGACAAGATCCATGTCCCCGAGTTCGGGGCGGTGGTGAACGCCGATGGCGCCGATCAGGCGGTGTTCTATCCCGGCGAAGGACGCTCGCTGTTCGGCGGCGTGCGGGTGCGCTTCTGATGCGCGGGGCGATCCTTGCGCTCGCCCTGCTCCTTCCTGCGGCGGCGTGTTCGCCGTCGCAGGATCGGGAGGCCGCGGCGATCACCGCAGTGATGCGGGGCCTGTTCGACAAGCCCGGATTGCCGCTCGATGCCGGGCCGGTCGCGGTGAGCGGCGCGCATGCCGTGGCCGACTGGACTCAGGGGGCGATGGGTGGACGTGCACTGTTGGAGCGGCGTGGCGGAAAATGGGTGATCCGTTTGTGCAGCGGCGATTCACTGCGCGATGCGACGGTGCTGCGGGCGGCGCGCGTTCCGGAGGCCGATGCCGCGGCGATCGCCGCCGGGCTGGCGGAGGCCGAGCGATCGGTTCCCGCCGAGCGGCTGACGCGCATGGCCAGCTTCAAGGGCACGGTCGAGATGTGACGACGCGGGTCAGGACGTGCAGCCGCCGTCCCTGACCCCGCTGACGCTGCCGGTGCCGAGAATGATCTTGGCGCGGCGCGAGAAGGTCAGCGCCTGCCACCGCCCCGAATTCCCGGTGGCGGTGCGGCTGCGCAGGAAGGTGAGGTGGAGCAGCTCGACCTGCTCGTCGTTGATCCGGCCGGTGTCGATCAGGCAGGTCCATTGATCGACATTCCATTGATAGTCGCGGCCGACACCGTCCTGGTCGACCGCTTCGCTCAACCCCTTGTACCATGCGAGCATCGCCTTGAGCCGCGCCGGGCGCTCGGTGACGGGGAGCGCGGCGAGCTTGCGGCGCAGGCGGGCGGCGTCCTCGTCATTGGGCAGGGTCTTTTGCTGGACGCGGGTGTCGATCGCCCAGCGGACTTTGCGTGGCGTGATCGGACCGGTTGGCCAGAGGCGGAACAGCTCGGCACGGACTTCGAGCAGCAGCGCGACATAGGTGTCGGTCTGCACCTGGAGCATCGCGTCATGCTCGAAGAGGCGGGTCAGCTCGGCGAGGGCGACGGGGTTGAGCTTTCCGTCGGGGCCATGGGCAGCGAGGATCGCGGCGCGGCATGTGTCGCGGACGGGCGTGTCCAGGCAGTGTTTCGAGAAGAACAGCTTGCCATAGGTCGGGGCGAGATCGCGAAGGGTGCGCTTGAAGCGGCCGCGGCTGCGGAAGCCGTCGCGCCACGCCTTGAGGACGGGCTGGAGGCTGCCGGTGCCGTAATTCCATTGCGACATGCCGACCGAGACCAGCATCGAGTCGAAATTACCGACCGGCATCGCCCAGCAGCCCATCGTCTCGGGGATCGAGGTCTCGCGCATCCGGGCAAAGATTTCGGCGCGGTCGAGGCCGATCTGGGCGAGCTGGGGCGCGGCCTGCGGGTCGATGACGATATGGGGCAGGTCGCCCACCTCGCGGCAAGGCGGGCGATCCTGCGCGGCGGCGGTGCCCATCCAGCCGAGCGATAGCGCCGCGAGCGCGATGATCCCTCTGTGCATGCCGCCACCCTGCCGTCCGGGCGGGGCGGCGGCAAGCAGGGTCAGAGCACGTAGCGGCTGAGGTCCGTGTTCCGCGCGATACTGGCGAGCTGGCCGTCGACATAGGCGGCGTCGACGGTGAGCGAGGCGCCGTTGCGGTCTTCGGCGTCGAAGCTGACTTCCTCGAGCAGCTTCTCCATCACGGTCTGGAGCCGGCGCGCGCCGATATTCTCGACCTCGGCATTCACCTCGGCGGCGATGCGCGCGATCGCGCGGATGCCGTCGTCGGTGAAGGCGATCGTTACCCCCTCGGTCCCGATCAGCGCCTTATACTGTTCGGGCAGCGATGCCTTGGTGTCCGAAAGGATCGACACGAAATCATCCTCGGTCAGGCCCTTCAGCTCGACGCGGATCGGCAGACGGCCCTGAAGCTCGGGCAGCAGGTCGCTCGGCTTGGCGACATGGAACGCGCCCGATGCGATGAACAGGATATGGTCGGTCTTCATCGGCCCGTATTTGGTCGAGACCGTCGTACCCTCGATCAGCGGCAGCAGGTCGCGCTGCACGCCCTCGCGGCTGACCGAACCGCCGCGCACGTCGCTCACCGCGATCTTGTCGATCTCGTCGAGGAAGACGATGCCATTGGCCTCGGCATCCGCCAGCGCCACGCGCGCGACATCGTCCTGGTCCAGCCTTTTGTCGGCTTCCTCCTCGACCAGCTTGGCCCAGGCGGCATGGACGTTCATCTTGCGGCGCTTCAATTGCGGGCCGCCAAAGCCCTTCATCATCTCGCCCAGGTTGATCATCTGCGGGCCGGCGCCGGGGATCTCGAACGGCATCCCGCCGGTCGCCTCGACCTCGATCTCGATCTCGGTGTTGTCGAGATGGCCGGCATTGAGCCGCTCGCGGAACGCCTCGCGCGTCGCCTGGCTGCTGTCCTTGCCGGTCAGCGCGTCGAGCAGGCGGGTCATCGCCGCGGCTTCGGCCTTGTCCTTGACGGCGGTCCGGCGGCGTTCGCGCTCCAGCCGGATTGCTTCCTCGACCAGGTCGCGGGCGATCTGCTCGACGTCACGGCCGACATAGCCGACTTCGGTGAACTTGGTCGCCTCGACCTTGACGAACGGCGCGTCGGCCAGCTTGGCGAGGCGGCGGCTGATCTCGGTCTTGCCGCAGCCGGTCGGCCCGATCATGAGGATGTTCTTGGGGGTGACCTCGTCGCGCAGATCGGCCTTGAGCTGCTGGCGGCGCCAGCGGTTGCGCATCGCAACGGCGACTGCGCGCTTGGCTTCCTTCTGGCCGATAATGTGCGCGTCGAGCGCAGCGACGATGGTCTTGGGGGTCAGGTTGTCGTTCATTCCAGGGGGTTCGATTCTCAGGCTTTTGCAGGGGAATAGGGGGCGCCGGGCCGGGCGCCGAGCGCGTGCGCGATCGGCTGGTCGATGCGGTCGATGAAGAAGCCGGGATAGGCGCGGCGCTGGGCGCTGATCTCTTCCATCGCGGCGATCTCGTCGTCGCTAAGCTTCACATTCACCGCGGCGAGATTGTCGTCGAGCTGGTGCAGCTTGGTCGCGCCGAGCAGGATGCTCGACACCTGATCCTTGGAGAGCAGCCAGGCGAGCGCGATCTGCGCGATGCTGACGCCATGCCCGTCGGCGATGCCGCGCATCGTGTCGATCAGCTTGTAACCCATCTCCCTGTCGAGCGGGATGTCGTCATGGCTGGCGAGCCGGTCGTCGGCGCCGCCCGCATTGTCGCGCGTGTACTTGCCGGTCAGGAAGCCGCCGCCGAGCGGGCTCCATGGCGTGATGCCCAGGCCGTAGCGGCGCGCCATCGGCAGGAATTCCTGCTCGATATCGCGGTGCATCAGCGAATAGAGCATCTGGGCATGGGTGAAGGGTGCCCAGCCATTGGCGCGCTGCAGCTCGATTGCCGCCGCGACCTTCCATGCCGGCCAGTTGGACACGCCGAGATAGCGCGCCTTGCCCGCGCGGACGATCGCGTCGAGCGCCTGCAGCGTCTCCTCCAGCGGCGTGTTCCGGTCGTCGCGATGCGCGATATAGACGTCGACATGGTCGGTACCGAGCCGCTTGAGGCTGTGGTCGATCGACCAGTGGAGATGCGCGGCGGATAGGCCCGAGCGGTTGAGCGGCTGGCCGGTGCGCCAGCCGGCCTTGGTCGCGATGACCAGCTCGTCGCGCCGCCCGGCGACGATCTTGCCCAGCATCTCCTCGGACTCGAAGTCCGAATAGACGTCGGCGGTGTCGATGAAGTTGATCCCGGCCGCGAGCGCGTGGTCGACCAGCGCGGCAGCGTCCTTGAGGTCGGTCTTGGCGATGGCCTTGAGGCCGCCGCCGCGAGTGAAGGTCATCGTGCCGAGCGACAGGCGCGACACGATCAGGCCGCTGTCGCCGAGGCGGGAATAGAGCATTGCGGTGTCCTTACGCGGCCGTGTCGAGCGCTTCGACGGTCAGCCGGTCGTTGGTGTAGACGCACAGGTCGCCAGCGATCTTCATCGCCTTGCGGCAGATCGTCTCGGCATCCTGCTCATACTCCACCAGCGCCCGCGCCGCAGCCAGCGCAAAATTCCCCCCTGATCCAATCGCCGCCACCCCGGCCTCCGGTTCGAGTACGTCGCCGTTGCCCGTGATGATCAGCGTCGTGTCCTTGTCGGCGACGATCAGCATCGCCTCGAGGTTGCGGAGATACTTGTCGGTCCGCCAGTCCTTGGCGAGTTCGACCGCGGCACGCATCAGCTGGCCCTGGTGCCGTTCGAGCTTGCCTTCAAGCCGTTCGAACAGGGTGAAGGCGTCGGCGGTGGCGCCCGCGAAACCGGCGATGACCTTGCCGTCGCCGAGGGGGCGGACCTTCCGCGCATTGGGCTTCATCACCGTGCTGCCCTGGCTCACCTGGCCGTCTCCGGCGATGACCACCCGGCCGTTGCGGCGCACGGAAAGGATTGTCGTGCCGTGCCACGTCATGTTGTCGCTCATGGCGCCGCATATTGGGGGTGCGTCGCGCGGGTTCAATCGCGATTTTTCGTGTATAGCGAGCGCAGCACGGACAGGGAGGGCCACGGCATGACCGGCGAGACTTCGAGCAATCTGATCGAGCGTATCAAGAACATCCTGTTGAAACCCAAGTAGGAGTGGGAGCGGATCGATGCCGAGCCGGCGACCGTCGGCGGGCTGATGACCAGCTGGGTCGTCCCGCTCGCCGCGATCGGGCCGGTCGCCGGGCTGATCGGCGGGCTGGTGTTCGGCTATGGCGGGATGTTCGGCATCACCATCCGGCCGAGCGTGACCATGGCGGTGACCGGGGCGGTGATCAGCTATTTGCTTGCGCTGCTCTGCGCGTGGCTGTTCTCCAAGATCATCGATGCGCTGGCGCCCAGCTTCGGCGGGCAGAAGAACCCGGTGCAGGCGATGAAGGTGGCTGCGTACAGCGGCACCGCCGCCTATCTGGCCGGCATCTTCCAGATCATCCCTGCACTGGGCATTCTCGGCCTCTTGGGTCTCTACAGCCTCTATCTCCTCTATCTGGGCCTGCCGCGGCTGATGAAGGCGCCGGCGGACAAGGCGATGGGCTATACGATCGTGACGGTCGTCGTCGCGATCGTGCTGTTCTTCGTCGTCAGCGTCGTGACGGGAGCGCTGACCAGCCTGGTGGCGCCGCGGGCGATCACCTCGGCCACCATGAGCGGCGAAGTGAGCGTGCCCGGCGTCGGCAAGGTCGACCTGAGCAAGCTCGAGGAAGCCTCCAAGAAAATGGAGGCCGCCGCCGAGCGCGCGCAGACCGCGACCCCGGTCGATCGACAGGCGCTCGCGGCGCTGCTTCCGGCATCGGCGGGCGGATGGACGCGCACCGCGCTCGAAAGCGCGACCGCCAGCGCGGGTGGCATGGGCGGATCGCAGGCCGAGGCGCGGTACGAAGCCAATGGCCAGAGCGTGCGGCTGAAGGTCGCCGACCTCGCCGCGGCGGGTGCGTTCGCCGCGATGGCCAGCGCGTTCAAGGTCGAGACCAGCCGCGAGGACGATCAGGGTTACGAGAAGTCGGGCCTGATCGACGGCCGCTACACGATGGAGAAATGGAACAAGAGCGGAAGCGGCAGCTATGGCGTGCTGCTGAAGGACCGGTTCCTGGTCGAGGCGGAAGGCAATGTCCCCGATATCGGCACGTTGAAGGCGCTGGTCGGCGCGGTCGATGCGGGCAAGCTGGAAGCGCTCGCCAATTGAACGAAATCGTGCCGGGGAGCGGTCCGGCGCTCCCCGGCAAAGTTGACGAAAGTCCGCGAACAGCGCCTCATTCTGTCAACCTCGTCACTTTTCGACGCCCCTGATCTTCCCCCATTGCCGTGCGGCGGTGTAGCCGAGATAGCCGGTGCCGAAGAGCGCATAGAGCGGCTCGGGAATGCCGGCGAGATAGGCGTTCATGCCGGTCGCGATCCCTTTGGCCATTTCCGGCTGGACAGCGGCGATCAGGCCCATCGGGATCGCCCAGAGCAGCAGCGCGTACATGACGTAGAGGAAGCTCGGCCGCGCGCGGCTGGTCCAGGGATCGGTCGACTGCGCCTCGGCGACGATCGCCGACAGCTGGGTGCGGACCGATTCCATTTCCTGTGTCCCCTCGAGCTTGAGCAACTCGAGCTTGGCCGCGTCGCGCGCCTTGGGGTCGGGGATGATCTTGTCGATCAGGCCCGCGATCGGGCCGATGATGCTTTCGATGATGCTCATGTCCGGTTTCCTGTGCATGGTGACGAAATTGACGCGATCGGCGTGGTCAGGAACCAATGCGGTTTGCCAGCCAGCCATAGAGAAAGGCCTCGTTCGCAGGGCGGCGCTCGGCGAGGTCGAGATAGCGTTCGCCTTGCAGCGCCTCGACCGCCTTGATCAGCACGAGCTCGCCGGCGGTGCCGCGATGGTCGAGAAAGGCGGTGAGCGCAGCGAGCGTGGCAGGGCCGATCGCGCCATCGACCGCCATGTCGGCATAGTCCCTGCCATTGCGGTTGAGCGCATTGAGGGCGCGCTGGAGAAAGCGTGCGGCGACGGCAGGGCCCATGTTGATTCCCGTGTCGAACAGCTCGGCGGCGAGCGCGGGCGCATGGTTCGCGACGTCCGCGAAACGCGGGCGGAGCCAGTAGAGACGCCGATAGATCGCGACTGCTTCTTCGTGCGGGAAGGCGCGCATGTCGCCGGTGAAGCCGTGCTGGCGCGCGACCGCCTGGGTGATGCCCCAGCGGGTCGGCCCGCCACGGTCGGCGGGGTGGTTGGAATAGCCGCCCTCCCGGGCGATCACCTCCTCGATCAATTGGTCGATGGTCATTTCAAATCGCTCCTGTTGAACGACTCAAGATAACCTATATGGTTCGTTGTAGGAAAATGCTTTCTGTGATAGTGCGCTGCCTATGGCAAAGACACGACCCGACCAGTTGCTCGTCGAACGCGGGCTGGCCGAAAGCCGCACGCGTGCGCAGGCGCTGATCCTGGCGGGGCTGGTCTTCAGCGGCGACAAGCGCATCGACAAGCCCGGCCAGCCGATCGCGCCCGACGCACCGCTGGATGTGAAGGGGCGCGACCATCCCTGGGTCTCGCGCGGCGGGGTCAAGCTGGCGCATGGCCTCGACCATTTCGGGATCGATCCCACGGGCATGGTGGCGATCGATGTCGGATCATCGACCGGCGGCTTTACCGACGTGCTGCTGACGCGTGGGGCGACGCGCGTCTATGCGGTGGATAGCGGAACCAATCAGCTTGCCTGGAAGCTGCGGCAGGACGAGCGCGTCGTGGTGCACGAGCAGACCAGCGCGCGGGTGCTGACGCCCGGGCATGTTCCCGAGCCGATCGATATCGTGGTGTGCGATGCGAGTTTCATCGGCCTCGCCAAGGTGCTCGAACGGCCTTTCGCCTTCGTGCGCGAGGGCGCCTGGGTGGTAGCGCTGATCAAGCCGCAATTCGAGGCGGGGCGCGACGAAGTGGGCAAGGGCGGCGTGGTCCGCGATCCCGCGGTGCACGAGCGGGTGTGCGCCGAGGTGGTGGCGTGGCTGGAGAAGGCTGGCTGGACAGTCGCGGGCGTGACGCCCAGTCCGATCACGGGTCCCGAGGGGAATATCGAGTTTCTGGTCGCGGCTCGGGCAGGAAAGGCGGGAGCGTTCGCGGAGCCCCCGCAAAACGGCACAGGCGGCGATTATGTGACGAAACAATGACTCGACATGCGTGACTGCCGCGGGCAGCATCCTTCCTGCTCTGGGGGGAGGAAATATGCATAACGTACTGAATCATCAGGCGACCGAGGCGGGCTCCGATGCGGCAAAGCCGCACATGCCGAGCCGGTTGTTCTGCTATATCGAAGCGATCGCAGCCTGTGGCCTGCTGATCTATGCGGGCGTCTCGCTTCTGGGCCCCGGATCTTAAAGCAGCCGCGCCCGTTCGGCCGCGCGAACCGCCGTTCGTCCCACCGGCGGCGGCTTGGCGGGGTCGGGCCATGACGGTGCAGTCGTCCAGCCCAGATGCGGCAGGCTGACGGTGCGCTTGCCCGAGAGATCGGTGCGCATGACGATCAGGCCCTTTTCCTCGATATGCGCCATCATACGCTTGGCGCGGCCGAGCGAGCTGGTGCCGTAGAGCGCGGCGAGCTGCGCGTCGGACGGGCAGGCTTCGTTCGCGCGGGCGGCGCGAGCGATGCCGAGGAAGGGCGTCAACATCTCCTCGGGCAGCGAGGCGGCGAGGGTGAGGGCTTCGTCCCACCCCTCGGCATCGGCGATGCCGGCACGGGCGAGGGCGAGCGCCGAGCGGAACGCGGCAAGGTCCATGCCCGGCTCGACGCCGCGCATGCGGCATCGGACGGTGTAATCCTGGAAGATGGCCGGGAGCGGCTGGCGGCCTTCCTCCCCGGCGATTTCGGCGAGGATCGCGCGCCGGACCGCTTCCTGCTCGCCTTCCTCGAGCACCGGCATGTCGGGGACCGGTGCGGGGGCAGGGGTCGCGATGCTGCGCATCAGATCGGACATCGGAACCGGCGCGGGCGGCGGGGGAGGAGGGACTTCGTCCTCTGCGCCCGGCGCGAACAGCATGTCGCGCATATCCTCGGTTGCGGCGGTGGGGAGCGGCATCAGCTTGGGGCTGACCGCCTTGGAGCCGGTCTTGACCTCGCCGATCTTCACCGAGATCGGCCGGCGGGTGATGGCGGGGCCGAGCGCGAGGAACTCGCCGCGCGCGAGATCGCGGATCGTGTCGGCCTGACGGCGCTCCATGCCGAGCAGGTCGGCGGCGCGGGCCATGTCGATGTCGAGGAAGGTGCGGCCCATCAGGAAGTTCGATGCCTCGGCCGCGACGTTCTTGGCGAGCTTGGCGAGGCGCTGGGTGGCGATGACCCCGGCAAGGCCGCGCTTGCGGCCGCGGCACATGAGGTTGGTCATCGCGGCGAGCGAGGTGCGGCGGGCTTCCTCCGAGACTTCCCCGGCAGCGGCGGGGGCGAAGAGCTGCGCCTCATCGACCACGGTCAGGACCGGGTACCAATGCTCGCGCGGGGCATCGAACAGGGCGGCGAGGAAGGCGGCGGCGGCGCGCATCTGGCCGTCGATCTCGAGCCCTTCGAGATTGAGGACGACCGACGCGCGATGCTCGCGCACGCGCATCGCGACGCGGCCAAGCTCGGTCAGGCTGTATTCGGCGGCATCGACCGCGATATGGCCGAAGGCGTCGGCGAGGGAGACGAAGTCGCCCTCGGGATCGATCACCACCTGCTGGACATAGCCTGCGCTGCCCTCCAGCAGGCGGCGCAGCAAGTGCGACTTTCCCGAGCCCGAATTGCCCTGGACGAGCAGACGGGTCGCAAGCAGCTCTTCCAGATCGACGGCAACCGGGTTGCCGCCGCTGTCGAGTCCCATGTCGATGCGGGCAGTCATTGCCGGCTGCTTTGGCGCATCGGGGGGAGTCGGGGCAAGGGCGGCGCGATGAAAATCGTGTCGGCCCGTCAGGATCGCTCAGTTCTTGAGCTTGCTCGCGAAGAACGCCAGCACCTCGGCTTCGGTTGCGGCCCTGGCCGTCGCGTTGGCCTCGACCGACTGGCGTGACTTGGTCGGGGTGTCGTAGCTGTGGGTCGCGCCCTCGAACATGCGCAGGTCGATGTCGTTGCCCTTGGCCTTGCTGCGATCGACAAAGGCCTGGCAGAGCTTGGGCGAAACCTCTTCATCGGCCGTGCCCATGAACACGCGGACGGGGTGATAGGGCTTGTAGCCGTCCTTCTCGAATCGCTTCTTGAGGCCGCAACCGGGGTAGAGCGCGATCCCGGCCGCAAAGCCGATCCTGCGCATGTCGCCGGGCTTGTCGTCGGCCATGGCGGCGAGCGTGGCGCTGGCGCCGTTGGACCAGCCGAGCAGCGCGACGCGGTTGGGGATCACGTCCGCGCGCGACTGGAGGAACCGGAGCGCGCCATAGGCATGGAGCGGGCGGAAATCGACCTCGTCCACCGCGGCAGGCCGGTCCTTGTAGGTGCCGGCCGCGAATCCGGCAGGAAAGCCGACCGCGCCGAAATCATCGACCATCAGCGCGGTATAGCCGTTCCGCGCCAGCAGCTCGCCCCACGCCTTGTGGCGGCTGGACAGGGTGGAGGCGTCGTACTTGCCCCTGGCGAGCGAGGAATAGGCGCCGCCGCGGCCGTGGAGCATCACGATCGCAGGGTGCTTGCCCCGAGCATCGGCGGGCTTGAACAGATAGCCCTTCACCTGCGTCTTGCCGTCGCGGCTGAGGAACGTCACCTCCTCGACCTTCACCTCCTGTGCGGCGGCGGGGAGAGCGAGGGCGATGATCGCCGCGACGGGCAGCAGGTGGCTCAGGGTCATTTCTTGGGCGGAAGCGTGATCGAGCGCGCGACGCCGTCGCGGCGCGGATCGGCGCCGCCGTCGAAGCCGCCATTGCGCAGCATCACGCCGTGCAGGCCCGAATTCTCGCCCGATCCGCCGCGCACCACCACGCCGCGTTCGGCCATTCCGGCGAGGATCGGGGGGGCGAACTTGCTTTCCTCGCCGTTGAAGCTGGAGCCGCGGGCGACGAGGTTGGGCAGGGCGATCGCATCGGCGACGGGCATGTTCCATTCGACGATGCCGAGCAGCGCCTTCGACACATAAGCGAGGATCGCGTTACCGCCGGGCGAGCCGATCGCACCGGCAAGGCTGCGGTCGGGGTTCAAGATGATCGTCGGTACCATCGACGAGCGCGGGCGCTTGCCGGGTGCGATCGCGTTGGGACCTTCGGGGATGAAGGAGAAGTCGGTCATCTGGTTGTTGAGGAAGAAGCCGTCGACCATGCGGCCGCTGCCGAAGAGGCTTTCGACCGTGGTGGTCATCGACACGGCGTTGCCCTCGCCGTCGATGACGATGAAGTGCGACGTGCCGGCGACTTCGTTGGTGGCGTCGATGCGCGCGGTGACCGCGCCCGGCGGGGTGCCGGGCTGCGGCGCGGGGCCGGCGCGGTCGCCGACCAACGCGGCGCGGCTGGCGACATAGGCGGGATCGAGCATGCCCTTGACGGGCACGGTCGGCACGTCGCCGACATAGGCGTCGCGATCGGCATACATGACGCGGCTCGCCTCGGCATATTTGACCCAGGCGACCGGGTCGTTGGGGCCGCGCGTGCCGATATCGGTGCGCTCGATCATCGCCATCAGCTGAAGCAGGCCGACACCCGAGGAAGGCGGGGGCGGGGCGCAGAGGATGTAGACGCGATAGGGGTTGCACACCGCGTCGCGCACCTCGGGCTTGTAGCCGGCGATGTCCGCCTCGGTCATGGTACTGGCGAATTCGCCTTCGCGCAGGCGGGCAACGATGCGGCGGGCGGTCTCGCCCTTGTACATCGCGTCGGGGCCCTGCGCGGCGAGGCGGCGGACGAAGGCGGCATAGGCGGGGTTGCGCAGCGTGTCGCCGGCCCTGATCTGCTCGCCGCGCTCATTGCGGAAATAGGCGACGGCGTCGGCGCCGCGCGCCTGCGGTGCGCGGCTCGCGATCATGCCGGCAAGCCGTTCGGTGACGGTGAAGCCCTGATCGGCGGTGCGGATGACATCGCCGAACAGATCCTTCCAGGCGAGATTGCCGTGCCTTTCCTGCGCCAGCGCCAGCATCCGGACCACGCCGGGAACGCCGGTCGCCCGGCCGGAGACGACCGCGGTGAAGAAGGACAAAGGCTTGCCGTCGGGGCCGAGCAGCATGTCCGGCGTCGCGCCCGCGGGCGCGGTCTCGCGGCCGTTATAGACGGTGATCCCCTTCGTCTTCGCATCGTAGCGGACCATGAAGGCGCCGCCGCCGAGCCCGCTGCTCTGCGGCTCGACCAGGCTCAGCATCGCCTGGACAGCGACCGCGGCGTCGACCGCCGAGCCGCCCTTGCGCAGCACCTCGAGACCGGCTTCGACCGCCAGCGGATGCGCGGCGGCGACGAAGGCCTGGCGTTCCTTGGCGGGCGTGGCGGCCGGCGCGACAGGAGCCGGCGCTGTCGCCGGCGGGAGCGCGGCACGCGGCGCACAGGCGGCGAGGCTGGCGAGCGCGAAGGCGGCGAGGAGGGGTTTCATCGGTAGGTTCATCGTTCAATCGCCTTTGCGCCGGGTATGAAGGTCACAGGGTTGAGCGGGCGCCGCCCATCGGATCGCGATCCGATGGCCTTTTGCCGCGAACGCCGCAACCATGCGGTGGTTGAAAAGATGGCAATCGGTCCTGCCCTCACACGTCGTTGGCCGAGTTGTAGACGGTCACGTCCATCTCCCCTTCCCAACGCGCGACGGCGGTGGCGATGGCGAGATCGGAGGTAACGTTGGGGACGGTGCGGGTCATATCGAGGATTCGATCGAAGGGCAGCACGAAGCCGACGACGAGCGCGGTCTGCTCGGGCGTGATGCCGATCGCATGGAGCACCGCGGCGAGCACGAACAGCGATCCCGACGGCACCGGCGCCACCCCCATCGCGACGATGGTCGTGGTGGCGGCGATCACCAGATAATCGGCCCAGGTCAGGTCGAGGCCGAAGGCCTGCGCCGAGAAGAGGGTGAGCATCGCGACATACATCGCCGCGCCGTCCATGCCGATCGTCGCGCCGAGCGGGAGGACGGTCGAGGCGACGGGTTTGGAGATGCCGAGATTGTTCTGGGCGACGCGGATCGCGACTGGGAGCGTCGCCGAGCTGGACGAGGTCGAGAAGCCGACCATGATCGCGTCGGCAATGCCGCGGAAGAAGGGCAGGGGCGACAGCCACGCCATCAGGCGCACGACGATGAGGCCGTGGATCAGCAGCGTGACCACTGCCGATCCGGCGACGACGCAGATCGCAAGCTTGAGGATCGCGAGGAAACTCGCCGGGCCGCTGGTGCCCATGACGACGGCGATCAGCGCGAAAACGCCGAACGGCGCGGTCTCCATCACGAAACCGACAATCTTGAGCATCACGTCCGACGCGCCGTTGAGGAAGGCGCGCACCGGTTCGGCACCCTTGCCCGCCGCGATCACGCCTGCGCCGACCAGAATGGCGAAGAAGATCACCGACAGCGTCTTGCCATCCGCCATCGCGCCGACCGGATTGTCGGGGATGATCTCCATGAACATCCGGGCGGTATCGGGCGGGGTGCCCATCGCGCGCGGCACGGCATCGGCGAAGCTGGCTCCGATGCCCGGACCGATCAGCGTCGCCACGATAAGGCCCGTGGTGACCGCGAGCGTGGTGGTGAAGACATACATGGCGAGCGTCTTCACGCCGATGCTGCCGAGGCGCTTGGGATCGGCGAGCGCGGCAACCCCCGCGGCGATGGTGAGGAAGACGAGCGGCACGACCAGCATGCGGATCAGCCGCACGAACAACTCGCCGATCCAGGCGATCGATGTGGCGCCCGGCCCCCAGGCGACCCCGGCGATCGCGCCGAGCACCAGTGCGCCGAGGATGCGCCTCCAGAGGGCAACGCCGAACCACCAGCCAAGCGCGCGGCGGAACGGGTGCAGTTGCGCGCCGGGGGCGATCGGTTCGGGTGGTGTCGTTTCGGTCATCGCTCGGCTCCGGTCAGTCGGGACGGCTGGAACAGTGCCAGCCCAGGGCATCAACGGCGTTTGGCGAAACAGGATGCATATGCGGCGCGAAGCAGCAGGGGCAGCGGTGGGCGTGGCGGCTGGTTCCGGTCTTCATCCTTGCTTCCCTCCATGTTCATTGCCCGCGGGAGCCTGCGCACGGTCAGGCGGTCCCCTCGATGATCTGCGCGACCCGTTCCGCCGATCCGGCGGCATAGGTCCAGCCAAGGCCGCCATGCCCGGTATTGGCGATGACGCCCGGCGCGATCGTCCGCGTGATCGGCAGCGAATCCGGCGTCATCGGGCGCAATCCCGCCCAGCTCGATTCGATATTGTCATAGTCTGCGGCCTGAGGGAGTGCCGCGCGCGCGCTGTCGGTCAGCGCCCGCAGCCTATCGGGCTCGACGCGCGTATCGCGCCTGCCGACCTCGGCGAGACCGGCGATGCGCATCCGGTTGCCCAGCCGGGCGAAGACGACGCGATTGGCGACGTCGGTGATGCTCGCACGCGGGGCGGCAGCGCCCGTGGGGGCCGTGATCGAATAGCCCTTCATCGGCTGGACGGGAAGGTACACGCCCAGGCTGCGCGCGAGCCGTGGTGCCCCGGGGCCAGCGGCGAGGACGATGCGATCGGCCGGGACGCGGGTGCCGCAGCGGGTGACGATCGCAGGCTGGCTGCCCTGTGTTTCGATCCGCTCGACCGGAAGATCGAACATCGAGCTGCCGCCCGCGCGGATCAACGCGTCATGTGCGCCGGAACAGAAACGGTGCGGATCGCCGACCGCTTCGCCGGGCGTGTGCAGCGCGCCGGCGATCTCGTCGCGCACGGGCGCCAGCATGGGTTCGAGCGCGACCGCGGCATCCGGATCGAGCAATGTCTGGGTGATGCCGTTCGCACGCTTGAGCGCGACCATCGCTTCGGCGGCGGCGAAGGAGGCGGCGGTGCGGTAGATATGGATCTTTCCCGGGACGCTTTGGCCATATTCGAGCGCGTGGCGTTCGGTCAGCTGGTCGAGCGCGAGGCGGGATCGGGCGGCGAGCGCCAGGCCGGCCAGCGTGTTGCGGCGGAAGCTCCCCGCGCCGCAATTGCGCAGAAAGGCGATGCTCCAGCGCAGGAAATCGGGGTCGAGGTGCGGCTGGAACCGCAGCGCCGGATCGAGACCGAGCAGGATATGCGGAATCTGGCGCAGCACCGATGGGCTCGCCAGCGCATCGGTATAGGCGTAGCTGAGCTGCGCGCCATTGGCGAAGGAAGTGCCGAGGCCGGGGCCGCCGGCGCCGTCCACCACCGTCACGCGGTGACCGCGCCCGGCGAGCGTCAGCGCGGTCGCCATGCCGACGACACCGGCGCCGAGCACGATGATCTCCTCGCGACGGCTCATCGATCGCGCCGGCTCAGGATGGTTGATCGAAACAGGCTACCTACTCCCCCACGCATCGTCCTGATGACGGTGCGGCCGGAAGATGATCGCTCCGCAACGATGTGCGAAGTCCGGAATCGATCCGCTTCCCATAGCCAAAGGTTATGGCTGGCGGCGGCTCTCGACCAAAGTGTTCTCCAGCGTGCGGAGGAACAGGCGCGCGACGCGCGAGGGCTGGCGTTCCTCCAGCGCGGTCCAGGAGATGGTGAATCGCAGCGGCGGATCGGTCGGCAGCCAGCGGAAGCCCGGCGCGGCCCAGGCGCGCGCGGTGAACTCGTCGATCACGGTGACGCCGCCTTCGAGCTGGGCAAGCCGGGCGGCGATGAAGAAGGTCTGCACCGATACGGTCTCGCGAAAGGCAAGGCCGCGCTCGCGGGCGGCGCGGGTGAGCACGTCGCCGATCGGGCCGGTCGCGGCGACGCCGATCACGTCGCGGTCGGCGAGCAGGTCGAGCGGAAAACGGTCGCCCGCAGGGGCGAACATCTTGTCGGGGTACAGGACCACTAGCTCGCCCTCCGCCAGCACCTGATGCGTCAGCCGCGGATGCGGGGGCGGGGTATAGGCGATCGCCAGGTCGATCTCGCGCCCGATCAGCGAGCGGACAAGGTCGTCATGGTGATGGGTATGGACCTCGAACGTCACGCGCGGCCATTCGCGGCGGAACTGCGCCATCGCCTGCGGCACCACGTCGAGCGCGAGGCTGGGCACGATGCCGAGCCGGATATGGCCACCCCCCGCCTGAGCCAGGTTGCGCGCGGTCTGCTGCAGCGTGTCGAGCCGCTCGAACAAATCGCCAGCCTCGCGCATCAGGGCATGCGCCTCGTCGGTGGGGATCAGCCGGCCGCGGGAGAGCTGGAACAGCGGGATGCCCAGACTGTCCTCGGCATGGTGGAGCGTCTTCGAAACCGAGGGTTGCGAGACGCCGAGCGCGCGGGCCGCGGCGCTGATCGAACCGTGAAGGTAGACGGCGTGGAAGACTTCGAGCTGACGGAAACGCATAGCGCCATCTTAGGGGCGGCGGCGCGGGGAGCAATGACCTTGGCGCAAGGCGGGTGTGGCGAACGCTACGTTAACCCCGTGTCGTTACCGTGGCGGAACGGAAAGCAGCCGGAGGGCGGTTTGGACGGCGACGTGAAGTACAGCTTGCCGCGCTGGCGCGTGACGAACTGGTTGACCCGCACCGGCCGTCCGGTGAGCCGGGCGATCCATGTCGCGCAGGTGAGCACGCTCTACAGCTCGCTGGCGATCTTCTATTCCGCCGCGATTGCGACCTTGATGTGCGCCGCCGCGATCTGGTGGCGGCATCAGACACCGTTGTTCGCGGTCTGGCTGGGACTGGAATTGGGAACGATCGGGCTGCGGATCGCCCTGCTCAACCGCGACCGGAAGGCGGCCCGTTGCGGCGCAGCGTCCAGAACCGACCTCTACCTGCTGATGACGGCGCTATGGGCAGCGACGCTGGGCTATGGTGCCGCGATCACGACGCTGAGCGGCGACTATGCCGCGGCGATCGTGGTCAATATCGCCACCGCATGCATCGCGGGCGGAATGAGTATCCGCTATTTCGGGGCGCCGCGCTTCGTGCTGCTGGTGTGCAGCGCAACGCTCGGCCCGATGGCCGTCGCCGCGGCGTTCGCGGGCGATCCGGTGCTGCTCGTCACCACTCTCCAGGCACCGCTGGCGCTGTTCAGCATGGCGCAGGCGGCGAAGCGGCTGAACGGGATGATGATCGCGACCATGGAGGCCGAGCAGGCGCATGCCCATCGCGCTGCACACGATCCGTTGACCGGACTGCTCAACCGTACGGGATTCATGCAAGCGGCCGCGGGGCGCAGCGGCATCGGCGGGACATTATTCTATCTCGATCTCGACGGGTTCAAGCCGGTCAACGACCGCCATGGGCACGAGGCCGGCGATCAGGTACTGCGCGAAGTGGCGCAACGGCTGGTGCGGCTGGCAGGCCGGCATGGCCAGGCCGCGCGGCTGGGCGGCGACGAATTCGCGCTGCTGGCGCCGGTGCTGAGCCCGCAAGGCATCGAGCGGTTTGGTGCTCGGATCGTCGAACGGATCACGGCGGAAGCCTTTATGCTCGATGGCGCCACGACCCGGATCGGGGTGAGCGTCGGCGCGGCGGCGATGGGCGAGGGCGATGCGATCGGTGAAACGCTGCGCTGGGCCGACGCCGCACTCTATGGCGCGAAGACGCGCGGCGGCGGGCGGGTCCGGCTGGCGGCCTGAGCCGCCGGCCGGGCGGATTCACCTAGACATAATGGGGGTGGGGATCCTCGAGCAGTTCCTCGTAATGGACCAGCGCCGGCTCGGGGCCGAGCGGGACGGGCTTGCCGTCCCGGAATGCCCATTCGCCGCGGTCGCAATCGGCTGCGGCGACATAGCCGTTGATGTAGAGGCGGCGCTGATGATCCGCGCGGTTCCGGCCCGAGCCGTGAACCAGATAGGGGTTCCACAGCGCGACGTCACCCGGATCGAGGACGAGATCGACGACCTGCGCGGGATCGATTCCCGCGGCGATCAGGGCATCGTCGCTCATCTCGGTGCCGAGCACCTCGGTGGAGGTATCGAGATCGAGCGCGCCGGCGGCGTGGCTGCGCGGGATGAAGCGCATCGCGCCGCTTTCCGGCGTGTGCGGATCGATCGCGAGCCCCGTCTGGACATAGGACGTGCCGAGGTTGCGATAGACGCTGTCCGGCTTGCGGAAGCGCGAATCCTGATGCCAGGCGAAGTCGCCGAGCGAACCCGGCGCCTTCCAGTGCAGCTGGTTGATGATCTGCTTGAGATCGGAGCCGATCAGCGGCGCGAGGATGGCGTGGTAGCGTGGATCGAGCCGGACGGCGTTGAGCGCGGCATTGTGATAGGAGGGCCACTGGACCATGCGGACGAGCGGCGTGCCGTCGGCATCGGGGGCGACATTGTAGAAGAGGTTGCCGTGCCGGAAGCTGCGGCCGTGCGCCACCCCCTCTTCGTGGACCTGATCGACCGCGGCGCCGATCGCCGCGATTTCAGTGGGAGAGAACACGCCACGGACGATGGCATAGCCCTGGTCCAGATACGCGGCGACATGATCCATTCTACACTCCTGCAGCGGTAAGCCTGTCGAGTTGATCCTGTGAAAGCGCGAGATCCCAGCCGGCGATCAGCTCGTCGAGCTGCGCCACGCTGGTCGCGCTGGCGATCGGCGCTGCGATGCCGGGCTGCGCGGCAAGCCAGGCGAGCGCGATCTGCGAGAGCGTGGCACCGGTCTCCACGGCGACCTGGTCCATCGCCTCCAGGACGGGGCGGCCCTTGCCCTCCAGAAAAGCGGTCATGCGGGCGCCGCGCACGCTCTTCCCGAGATCCGCTTCGCCGCGATACTTGCCGGTGAGGAAGCCCGAGGCGAGGCCGTAATAAGGCAGCACGCCGATATTGTGCGTGACGCACAGGTCCTGAAGCTCGCCCTCGAACCGGTGGCGGCTGACGAGATTATATTCGGGCTGAAGCGCACGGTAATGCGGCAGCCCGTCGCGCGCGGCGATGTCGAGCGCCGATTTGAGCCGCGTGGCGGAGAAGTTCGACGCTGCGATGTGGCGCACCTTGCCGGCGTCGATCAGCGTCTGGAATGCAGCCAGAACCTCTTCCTGCGGAACATTCTCGTCGTCCTGATGCGCGTAATAGAGGTCGATCGTCTCGACTCCGAGCCGCTTGAGCGACGCGTCGCAGGCGGCGGCGATGCGGGCCGGGGCCAGCTTCTCGCCGCCCTCGCCGGGCAGCATCCCGACCTTGGTGGCGATGCCGATGCGCTTGCCGCGTGCCTGCATCCACTCGCCGATCAGCGTCTCGGACTCGCCGCCCTGATGGCCGGCGACCCAGGCCGAATAGACGTCGGCGGTATCGACCAGCGTGCCGCCCGCATCAGCGAATCGGTCGAGCAGGGCGAAGCTGGTTTCGCGATCGGCGGTCCAGCCGAAGACATTGCCGCCGAACACCATCGGCGGCGTTTCGATATCGGTGACGCCGATCCGCCGCATCCTCATTTCTCCTCCGCGGGCGGGGGCGTCGGCTCGGTCGCGTTGATGTCGAGCATGTCGGCGGCGGCGTTGAGCTGCGCCGCCTCGTCCGCGGTGACGCCGGTAGTGTCATCGGCCGAATTGCATGCGGCGAGCAGCGCCAGCGGAAGAAAAAGCAGGGCACGCATCACGGCACCTCGATCGACCGGGAGGACAGGCGGGGCTGCCATTGCGGCAGCCCCGAAACGCTTACTTCTTGAGCTCGCCGTGCGCGGCCTCGACGGCGTTGCCGACCTTGTCTGCCCCTTCGCTGATCGTGTTGCCGATGCTGTCGGCGGTGTTCTCGGCAGTGCCGAGCGCGCCCTCGGTAGCGGCTTTGACGTCCTGTTCGGCGTCGGACATGGTGGCGTTGACGTCGGCGCCGATCGCGTTGGCCGCCTCGGCCGCTTCGTTCTTGGCCTTGTCGCTGCACGCGGCGAGGCCGAGCGCTGCGACGGCGGTGAGGGGAAGAAGGACTCGTTTCATGCGGTTTCCTCTTTGATAGGGCAGGGGAGCCGCGGGGCACCCTCATGCAAACCTATGTCCCTGCGCCGCCCGGGGCAAGTTTCGAGCCCATAGGCGAGGCGAAATGCCCAAGACGCTTGCCTCGACGACCCCATACGCGTAAATCAGCCAGCACGAACGGCCGCCCGGTGAGGGCGGCCCTTATTGTTTCTGGAGACTTTGACGTGGCCCAGCCGCTCATGCCGCACGCGACCGCTTCCTGGCTGGTCGACAACACAGCGCTCTCGTTCGAGCAGATCGCCGAGTTCTGCGGCCTGCACATTCTGGAGGTGCAGGCGATCGCGGACGACACCGCCGCGACCAAGCTGACCGGCCGTGATCCCGTCCGCGCGCACGAGCTGACGATGGAAGAGATCGAGAAGGGCCAGGCCGATCCCGACTACCGCCTGAAGATGAGCAAGGGCCCCGAACAGGTCCGCCGCACCAAGGGACCGCGCTACACGCCGGTGTCGAAGCGTCAGGACAAGCCCGACGGCATCGCCTGGATCATCCGCAACCATCCAGAGATCTCGGACGGCGCGATCGGCAAGCTGATCGGTACCACGCGCAACACCATCGCTGCGATCCGCGACCGCAGCCACTGGAACATCGCCAACATCGTCCCGAAGGATCCGGTGACGCTGGGCCTGACCAGCCAGCGCGAGCTGGACGCTGCGGTTTCGAAGGCGGCGAAGGCCGCAGGGATCGAGGCGCCGGTGGATACGCGTCTGGAAGGCGACCGCGAGGCGCTGATCGAGCAGCTGCGCGCCGAGCGCGAGGCTGCCTCCCGCGAGCCGGGCGACGCCGAGCCGACCGCGGAGAATCTGTTCAAGAGCTGATCCGTTTTTCCATTTTCCGGTATCGTGGCGGCGCGGCGACTCGACAAGCGAGTTCCGCGCCGTCAATGTTTCCGGTATGGATCGCCCGGTCATTTCCCCCGATGTCTCGCTGACCCAGGACGAGAGCTTCGTCGCGACCAGCCATCGCGGGCTGACCTATCCCTTTGGTGAGCGTGTGCCGGGCGTGGGCGAGGCAATCGAGATCGCGCGTGGCGTGCGCTGGATCCGGTTGCCGGTGCCGGGTCCGCTCAACCACATCAATTGCTGGCTGCTCGATGACGGCGACACGACCACCGCGGTCGATACCGGGCTGAACATCGCCGAGGCGGTCGATGCATGGCGTGCATTGTTCACGGCGGAGCCACTGGCGGAGCGCCCGGTGGGGCGGGTAATCTGCACGCACTTCCACCCTGATCATGCCGGGCTGGCGGGCTGGCTGTGCCGCAAGTTCGCAGCGCGACTGTGGATGACCCGCGGCGAGTGGTTGACCCTGCGCGTGCTGACTGCCGATGCGCGCGATGTGGTGCCCGACGAGCAGATCGCCTTCTGGCGTGCGGCGGGTTGGGACGAGGCGCAGATTGCGGAAGCCTCGGCCGGCGGGTTCGGGCGGATGAGCAAGATGGTCGCGCCGCTGCCCCTCTCGTACCGGCGCATCGTCGAGGGAGAGATCATCGCGATCGGCGGCGCGGACTGGCGCGTGGTGACCGCGTCGGGCCATTGTCCCGAACATGCCTGCCTGTGGAACGAGCGCGAAGGCGTGCTGATCGCGGGCGATCAGGTGCTGCCGCGGATCAGCTCCAACGTCTCGCTCGGCCTGACCGAGCCGGAGGGCGATCCGCTGGGCGAATGGCTCGCCTCGATCGACAGGCTGATGGAACTGCCCGGCGACCTGCTGGTGCTGCCCGCGCATGGCGAGCCGTTCACGGGGCTGCACGCGCGGCTGGCGGCACTGCGCGACGAGCATCTGAAGCGGCTCGATATCCTCGAAGCGCACCTGACCGAGCCGCGCCGCGCGGTCGATTGTTTCGGGCGGATGTTCCGGCGGAAGATCGATGGCAGCATGATCGGCCTCGCCACCGGCGAGACGCTGGCGCATCTGCGGCGGCTGGAAGTCGAGGGGCGCGCGGTGCGCGAGGAACGCGACGGAGTCTGGTGGTATCGCGCGCCCTGACCGTGTGACGTTCGTCGAACCGGGTTTGTGCCGCGGCGAACGCCGCCTAGGATGGACACCGAGCCGATTCAGGGGAGAGCTGCGCGATGTGTGACGATCTGACCGACGCCGACAATGAACGCACCTTCGGCAAGGTGTCGCGGCGCGACTTCGCCGGGATGACGGGCGCGGCGGCGCTTGCGGCACTGCTCCCGGCCCCGGCCAATGCCCAGACGCTGAAGCATCGCGACATCACCATCAAGACGCCGGACGGCGTCGCGCAGGCCTATTTCACAGCCCCGGCAAAGGGCCGGCATCCCGCAGTGCTGGTTTGGCCCGACGTGTTCGGGCTGCGCCCGGGTTTCCGCAAGATGGGCGAGCGGCTGGCGCAATCGGGCTATGCGGTGCTGACCGTGAACCAGTTCTACCGCACCAGCGGCTTGCCGATCTTCAAGCAAGGCGAGGCCTGGGAGCAGCCCGAGGTGCGCGCGCGCGTCATGGAGTGGCGGCAGGGGCTGACCGCTGACGCGATCGCGCGGGATGCGGGCGCGTTCCTCGCCTTTCTCGACAAGCAGCCGGAGGTCGATCCGAAGCGCGGCGCCGGAACCATCGGTTACTGCATGGGTGGCCCGATCATCATGCAGACCGCCGCGGCGCTTCCGGGCCGCATCCGGGCGGCGGCGTCGTTTCATGGCGGGGGCCTCGCCACCGACAAGCCCGACAGCCCGCATCTGCTGATCCCGAAGATGAAGGCGAACTTCCTGATCGCCGTCGCCGAGAATGACGACAAACGCTTTCCGCAGGAGAAGGAAACGCTGCGGGCGGCGTTCGTCGCGGCGAAGCTGCCTGCCGAGATCGAGGTCTATGCCGGCGCGATGCACGGCTGGTGCCCGCCCGACAGCCCGGTGTACAATCAGGTTCAGGCCGAGAAGGCGTGGGGCCGGCTGCTGGCACTGTTCGGGAAGGCGCTGGCTTGATGCCAGCTGAAGCCAACTAGACCAGTTTCGAACCCAGCTCCGCCGCCAGATATTCGAGGTTGGCGATGCGGCGCCACAGGCCGCTGTCGGTGATCGCGTCCATCCGGAAGAAACGGCGCATCGCCGGGAATTCGAGATCGATCACGCGGTGCATATAGTCGGGCGACAACAGCCCGCCATGCTCGTCGCCCATCGGCCCGAGGCGCCGGCGCAGCGCATAGCTATGCTGGCGGACCCAGACCGGGCGGACGCGCGTCGACCATTCGCCAAAGCGATGCTTGCGGCTGGGCAGTCCGGTAAAGTCATGGCCATAGGCGGACGGCTGGGCCGCGAGCTGCGGATCGATCGCGTTGAGCAACGCGGCCTCGAACCGGCCGGCATGTTTGAGGCCGAGCGGGATCGTCATCGCCTGCGCCACCACCTGATGGTCCAGGAAGGGCATCAGATACGGGCTGTAGCGGCCCTCAAGGCTGATCTCGCGCCCGAACAAGGCGCGGCAGCGGATGCGCGGATAGATCTGCTCGATCCGCGTACGATCGAGACGGCCGGTGGCGGCGGGCGGCTCGATCGCCTCGCGGATGCGCGCGGCGATCCCGTCGAGGAACGCGCCGGCATCGAACCCAGGGGTCGCATCGCCCGGCGTGAAGCGCGCGAAGAAGGTGCGGGCGATGTCGTGCGCGGTGAAGCGGCGGTCGGGCAGGTAGAAGAAGTTGCGGTAGATCTCGCCGCACCCGCCCGAGACCGCGAGCGCGCCGCCAGCATGCCGGCGGCGCTGTGCCTCGCCATGGCCGCCATTGTCGAAGATGTTGCCGAAGGTCGGAAGCCCGTCGAACTGATGGAAGTTGCGCGCAACCAGTTCGGGGAACGCATCGGGCGGGGGGGTTTCGGCGTATTTGTCGGTCCAGGCGACCTCGAAGCCGCACGCCTCGCCCATCGCCTGCGCGATCTCGACATCGTCGTCGCCGGGCAGGCCGTAGACATAGAGCTCAGGATGGCAGCCCGCTTCGCGCAGCGCTGCAAGGACGAGCCGGGAATCGAGCCCGCCCGACAACGGACTGCGGACATGGTTGCCGAACTGCGCCACATGTGCACCGACGATGGCGGCGAGCGGGGCGCGGTGGCGTTCGATCTGCTCGGCAAGCGGCGCACGCGACGGGGCGGCGGGGAGGGGCTTGTCGATGCGGTGCCGGACGATGCCCTTGTCGGTCAGCTCGATCACCGCAAAGGGTGAAAGCGTCTTCAGTTCGGCGAACACCGTGTCGTCGCCGATCGGCATGACGTTGAAGGCAAGCTCGTACACGCCCTGCGGGTCAAAGCTCAGCCGCGGCATCGCACCCGCCGCGGCGAGGAGCGAGGTCGAGAAGAGCCGGTCGCCGGTGTCGCAAAACAGCTGGAAGGCGGAGAAATAGTCGCCGAACAGGAAGGTCCTGCCATTGCGGCGGACCAGCGCGACGAACTGGCCGCCGATCCGGCGCCAGTCGAGCGCGAGCGGGTCCATGCCGAGCAGCGCCTCGAGCGCAGCCTTGCCGAACTTGCCGTCGACGACCGGGGTGCCCGCCGCTGCAGCGACCTCCTCTCCACGCACCAGCAATCCGTCCGGGCCGCCGATGATGTAGGGGAAGTGGAGCAGGGACCAGCCGGGCAGAACATGCTCGACCGCTGCCGGGAAGCTCTGTGCCGAGAACGCTTCGCGCGCCGCCGCCAGGGCACTGGCAGTGAAATCGGAGCCATCGTTACGGGCTAGAAACAGGCCTGACATCCGAGCGCCTTAGCCGATCATGCCGGCGCTGGCGCGGTGGAATCGCGCCGTTTCTGCATGGGCTTCATCCCCTCTTCGGCGCGCTTTCGGGCGAGGTAGGTGTCGAGCCCGATCTGCGCGCCGACCAGCATGTAGACGAACGGATTGAGCGCGATGCCGACGAACAGCGCGCCGAACAGATAGATCATGTGCGCGTGCTGCAGCGCGGTCGCGAGCGGCGAGATCCACGCCTGATCGGGCGGGGCCTTCATGTAGCGGCGGCGCAGTATTTCCATGCGGATGATGCCGCCGAAGTGGATCGTCAGCCAGATGGCGAAGCCGGGCCATCCCTGCTCGCCCAGCATCTCGAAATAGGCCGAGTGATAGGCACGCGACTTGTCGATCTCGGGCGTGCGGACGACGGTGACGCTGGCGCCTTCGCCGACCATCTCGATCTTGTCGTACTTGATCTCGTTCTGGCGATAGGCCTCGAACCCGCCGCCGAACGGGTGGTCCTTCACATAGTCGAGCGTCCATTGCCACACCGCGATCCGGGTCGATGCGGAGGCGTCGGCCTTGTAGGTGCGGATTGTGCCCATGCGCTCGCTGAACGCGGTGGGGAGGAAGGGGACGGCGACGAGTGCGAGTGCCGCCGCGCCGCCGATATAGACCATGCGCCGTTTGACGTCGCGCAGCATCAGGACGGCGAGCAGGCCGACGCAGAGCAGGCCGGTCCGCGCCTGGGTGCCGATCGGCATCAGCAGGCAGGCGAAGATGAGCAGGTAGCCGAAGGTCTTCACGCGCCAGTCGGGCGGGAAGATCGTGCCGTAGCGGGTGAACCACAGGATCAGCGGGATCACGCAGATCGCGACGGCGGAGATGATGCTGCCCTCGAACAGGCCGGAATTATTGTCGACGAACAGCTTGAGCTGGCCATAGCCGCCGCCGCCCAGTGCGGTCTTGAGCCCGCCCGCGATGATGATCGTCGCGACCGAGAGCAGCATGAACAGCAGCAATGCTTCGATTCGCAGCTTGGTACGCAAGGTGAGGGGGAGGAAGATGGCGAAAGCCAGCGCCTTCCATACCCAGTCCCATTTATAGGCCGCGTCGATCGGAAAATCCGCGCGCGTCGTCGTCCAGTAGCAATAGGCGAGCAGCGCCAGCATCAGCCCCTGGCGCGGGGCGACACGCGTGTCCTTCTTGTCGTCGAAGGCAAGCCAGGAGAGGACAGCGAACGCCACCGCCATCGCCGAGATCGGGAAGGCGTTGAGCAAGAAATAGCTCATCCGCTGGGGCGAGACGACGTCGATATAGACATACGCCAGGACGAACAGGAACGGCCGGCGGAAGCCAAGGCCGAAGATCGCCGCCAGGAACGCGATAAAGGCTAGATCACGCACGCTTGCGGCCCCAGCGGTTGCGCGGTGCCTCGTTCGGGGGCGGGGCGTTCTCGTCGTCGAGCGCGGGGCTGTGGATCAGGCGCCAGGCGGTGAGCAGCAGCAACCCATGGGTCAGGCCCAGCACCAGACTGTCGATCATCGTTGCCGTCCCTTCACGCGTCTGGGTCCCCAAACCGCATTTTTACTAGCGCGGTGAGGTTGACGCGGCGTTAAGTGCTGGCGTGGCAAGGGGCCTCCTATCATGCGCATATTGCACGTCCTCGATCATTCGCTGCCACTCCATAGCGGCTATACCTTCCGTACCCGCGCGATCCTGAAGGCGCAGATGGAGCGCGGCTGGACCGTCGCCGGTGTCACCGGGCCGCGATACCACACGGGCGACGCGCCGTTCGAGACGCTCGACGGGATCGATTTCCACCGCACCAGGCAGATGCGGCGTCTGCCGCCAGTGGTCGGCGAGGCCGCGGAGATCGCGGCGTTCGCGCGGCGGATCGACCAGGTCGTGCAGCAGTTCCGTCCCGATATCCTCCATGCCCATTCGCCGGTGATCGATCCGCTGGCGGCGATGCGCGCGTCGAAGAAGCACGGGATTCCCTTGCTCTACGAGATCCGCGCCTTTTGGGAGGATGCCGCGGTCGGCAACGGCACCGGAAGCGAGGGATCGCTCAAATACCGGGCGACCCGCGGGCTCGAGACCTATGCCTGCAAACGCGCCGATGCCGTGGCGGTGATCTGCGAAGGGCTGAAGCGCGATCTGGTCGCGCGCGGCATCGATGGCGGCAAGATCATGATCTCGCCCAATGGCGTCGACCTGCACCTGTTCGGCGAGCCGCCGGCGCGCGACGCCGCGCTGTCGGCCGAATGGCGGCTCGACGATGCCGAGGTGATCGGCTTCATCGGCAGCTTCTATGACTATGAGGGGCTGGACGATCTGATCGCGGCGATGCCGGCGCTGGTGGCGGCGCGTCCAAAGGCACGGCTGCTGATGGTCGGCGGCGGGCCGATGGAAGAGAAGCTCCGCGCGCAGGCCAAGGCGTCGAGCGCGGCGGATGCGATCCATTTCGTCGGCCGCGTGCCGCACGAGCAGGTCGAACGCTATTATTCGCTGATCGACCTGCTGGTCTATCCGCGCAAGCATATGCGGCTGACCGATCTGGTGACGCCGCTCAAGCCGCTGGAAGCGATGGCGCAGCGGCGGCTGGTCGCGGCGTCGGACGTGGGCGGGCATCGCGAGCTGATACGCGACGGCGACACCGGCACCCTGTTCCCGCCCGATGATCCGGCGGCACTGGCGAAGGCGGTGGCGGGGGTATTCGAGAATCGCGGCGGCTGGGACGCTCAGCGCGAACGGGGGCGGGCATTCGTCGAGAATGAGCGTAACTGGTCGTCAAACATTTCACGCTACGAACCTGTTTACCAAAAGATCATCGAAGCACGCTCACGGTCCGGGAAATGGTTGCGCAAGACTTCGTTCAACGTCTGACCCCCAATCTCGCGCTGGCCGGCGCCGGGGCCGCTGGTGTGCTCGCCACACTGGCGACGCTGGTGATTCCGTACGGGCTGCTTGAGGACATCGTGGTGACGAGCGGCATCGCCGCCTTCATCCCGGCTGCCGAGCCGCCGCTGGGTGCGACGGCGCGAATCTGCGTCGGGGTGTTTGCAGGCGGGGTGGCCGCGCTGATCGCCTGGTTCGCACTTTCGGCTTTGCTGATGTGGCGCGATTCGCGCCGCGTCGATGAACCGGGGGAGCGGATGCCGGTGATTCGCCGCGCCGATGCGCATCCGGATGCGCCGCCGCGTGCGCCGTTGCTGGCCAACCGCGACCTTGGCGCGCCCTTCCGGGCGAAGGGCATGGTGGCCGAACCGGAGCCGATCGAGGCCGATGTGCACGTAGCGGCCGCGCACAGTCGGGAGACGGCCGAGGTTCGCGATCTCGACCTTCCCGAATTGCCGCCCGAACCCGTCATTGCGATGGGCTCGCCCGCGCCCCCGGCCGAGACGATTCCAGCCGTTTCGATTCCGCCCGCGGCGGCAGAAACTCCGCCGCCCGTCATCCCTCCCGCGCCGCAGCCGCTGCCGGCCGATCTCGATCAGCCGCTCTCGGCGTTCGATCCGTCGGCGATCCGCGATGTGCCGCTGGCGCCGCCGCCGCCACTCGCGCCGCTGGCGCGCGCGCCGGTCAAACCGGTGTTGGCCGAGGGCGAGCGGTTCGAGACGTTCGAATTGACCCCGCCGGTGCGCCCGGCAGCCCCGCCCCAGCCGCCCGTTCAGGCCGAAAGCCTCGCCGCGCCCGAGACCGATGCCAGCGTCCATGCGCTGCTCGACCGGCTGGAGCGCGGCATCGCCCGGCGTGTGCATCACGCGCCGCAGGCCGAATCGGCGCCGCAGCCGGAACCTGTGCCGCCAGCCGAGCCGGCGGCGCAGGTCCGCAACGAGGCGCCCGAGCCCGCGCCGCCCGCTTCGGGGCTGGAAGGCGCGCTTGCCGCACTCCGCAAGATGGCGGTTCGCGCTTAGCAATCCTCGACCGTCAGGATCTCTAGCGTCACCTCGGCCTGTCCGTTGGCGCGCGCTTCCTCCGCTACGGCCAGATCGGCAACGAGATGACCGCGCAGGCGGAACTCGGCTTCGGACAGGGTTGCCAGCCAGATATCCAGCGCAGGCGAGGCCGGGGCGGCAGCCCGCAGGCGATGACGTGCGCCGGTGAAGGTCACGCTGGCCCATGGCGTCGACGCGGCCGATTCCACATGCAGCGCGATACCCGCCTCGGCGGCGCCTCGTACCAGGGCACGCTCAAGCTGTGTGCCCGGATCGGGCCAGCGGCTCATGGTTGCGCCTGCGGCGGCGGCTTGGCGAGAAACGCCTCGACCCGCGCCAGCGTCCTTGCGCGCAATTCCCGCCCATTGCGCAAATCGCCGACCAGCCGCGGATCGCGTACCGCCAGCCGCCCGAATTTGGTGGCCGGGATGCCGTGCTTGCGCAGATACCGTTCCACCTTGCCCAAAATCGCCATCGATCACTCCTGTTCTCCCGACTCGCTCGCTTTCAGATGTTCATTAAATGTTCTCATTTCCAACTTGTCTAGGAAAAATCCTACGGCTATGTTCGGACCATGGAATCGATCGAGCAACGCGAAGCGCTGGAGCGTGCGGCCGTGGCGCGGGGGGAGTCGCTGGCGGCGCTGTCGCGGCTGATCGGGCGTAACGCCGCTTATCTGCAGCAGTTCGTGACGCGCGGTTCGCCGCGCCTGCTGGCGGAGGCCGACCGGCGCAAGCTGGCGCGCTATCTGGGCCTGAGCGATGCGGCGCTGGGCGGGCCGGCGGTGGAGGGGCTGGTACCGGTGGCGCGGGTCGATGCCGGCGCGGCGGCGGGACGCGGGCGGTTGGTCGAGACCGAACGGCGCAGCGAATTGCTGCTCGACCCAGCGCTGCTGCGGCGGCTGGGGGTACGCGCGGACATGGCCTCGACGATCCGGGTGGAAGGCGCGTCGATGGAGCCGAACCTGTGCGATGGCGACGAGATCCTGGTCGATGGCGCGCGGCGCGCGCTGGGCGTGCGCCCGGCGATCTACGTGTTCCGGCGCGAGGGACTGGTATCGGTCAAGCGGCTGCGCGCGATGGGACAGGAGGTCGAGGTGGTGAGCGACAATCCCGCCTTCGGGCGCGAAGTGGTGCCGCTGCGCTCGATCGATGTCGTCGGGCGGGTGGTGTGGCTTCACCGGGCGCTGGTTTAGGCGGAATTCGAGCGTTGCCGCGCTTTTCGTTTCGGCTGCGCCTGTGGTATTTCAATGCCATGCATCGTGCACGCGCCAGTCTGGCCAGCATCGTTGCGGCGGCCCTGCTCACCATGCCGGCCACCGCTTCCGCACAACGCGCCGGGACCCTGGTCTCCGCCGAACCGGTCGGCAGCGCGCCCGATGGCATGCGTGCCTGGCGGGTGCGCTACCGCACGCTGAGCGACCGCAACCAGCCGATCGAGGTAAGCGGCATGGTGATCGCTCCGGCGCGGCCGGCCGGCGGTCCCGGCAAGGTGATCGCATGGACGCATGGCATGATCGGCGTGGCACAGCGTTGCGCACCGTCGAAGGATGACACCAATTTCACGATGATCCCGTCGCTCGCGGACGTGATCGCGCGCGGCTACACTGTCGTCGCGCCCGACTATCCGGGGCTGGGCTCCTCCATGGCCCACCCTGCGCTGGTCGGCGTCAGCACCGGGCGTTCCGTGCTCGATGCGGTGCGCGCGGCGCGCGACATTCGCGGCGCCAATACCGGTCTGCGCTTTGCCGTGTGGGGCGAATCGCAGGGCGGGCATGCCGCGCTGTGGACCGGGCAGCTTGCGCGAAGCTATGCGCCGGAACTCAATCTGATGGGGGTCGCAGCGATCGTGCCGCCCACCGATCTGGCGCGCAACATGATGGAGGGCAGCGACAAGAATGCGCGGGCGCTGCTGACGGCATACACGGCGACGAGCTGGTCACGTCACTACGGCATCCCGATGAGTGCGCTCGGCAATCGCTCGACGCAGACTATCATGACCCGGCTTTCCGACAATTATTGCATCGAGACGCACAAGAAGCCGAAGCTCAGCACGATCCTGGGCATCGTCACGGTTCAGCGCGCCATCCGCAACCTCGACCTCAGCAAGCAGCAGCCCTGGGGCCGGCTGATGCGTGAGAACAGCGTCTCGCCTGCCAATGCGCCCTCGCCGCTGCTGATCGCCACCGGAAGCGCCGATGTGATCGTCGCGCCCGCCGTCGTCCGCGATTTCGCGCGCCGAGCCTGCCGTGCGGGCAAAGCCGTGCGCTATATCTCGATACCGGGCGGCGAGCATGCGACGGTGGCGCGGACCGAAGCTGCGCAGACACTCGACTGGATCGACGCGCGCTTCGCTGGCCAGCGCGCTCCGAGCGATTGCGGGCGGATCTAGACGCGGTCAGCGGCGCCGTGCGCGGTCGATCAGCGCGACGATCAGCAGCAGGGCGAGGCCGACACCCAGTCCGCCGATGAAGCCGAGCGAGGGCTGGCCGTTGCGCACGCCGATCACGGCGCCGGCGATCAGGCTGAAGGCGAGCAATGCGCCGCCCGCAACGGGGGCGCTGCTTCCGGCTTTGGGGGCGGGCTTGCGGTCCATCCTGTTCCCCTTGCCACGTCCCGCGCCGGGACGCCACTGTCCCGATGCGGAACGTGTGGCACGGCGGAAAGGCGTATGGTTTCCAGCGGTTTACCCTTGGGAGGCCCCGGAATGCGGGAGTTTGCCGATGATGGCATGGGGGGTGCGTGTTCAACGCGCATCACCGCCGGAGTGCGCCTTTCCATGTCGCTTTCGATATCCACTCTTCCCTATCTGGCCGATCGCGCCCATGTGACTGACGCCGCCGAGCTGATCGCGGCGTTCGGCGACGATGCTGGCTTCGAGGCGGCGGCGCGTGCGGACCGGTATCGCGACCTCGGCAACCACATCAATTTCTGCCGCTGGCGCCAGATCGAGCGGTTGATCGTGCTGATGAGCGTCCCGCGCGCGGTGGGCACCGTTCACTGACCCGTTCCGGCTGACGGAAACCTGTTGGCATCCCGGCGTTTAGAACGCATGGGGGCTTCATGACATTACCGCAGTTTCTGTCCGTCGCTGTGCTGGTGGGCATGATGGCGATGTTTCTATGGGGCAGGTTCCGGTACGATGTCGTCGCGGTGATGGCGCTGCTCGCAGCGGTCGTCGCGGGCATCGTCAAGCCTGCCGATGCCTTTCGCGGCTTTTCGGACGATATCGTCATCATCGTCGGATCCGCGTTGGTGCTGTCGGGCGCGGTTCAGCGATCGGGCGCGATCGAGGGGCTGATGCGCCGGCTGCAAAAGCATGTGACGACCGTGCGCTCGCAATTGCTGCTGCTTGCCGCGAGCGTCGGCCTGGGATCGGCGCTGGTCAAGAATATCGGCGCGCTGGCGATGATGATGCCCGCCGCGTTCCAGATGGCGAAGAAGTCGGACACCTCGCCATCCGCCTTTCTGATGCCGATGGCATTCGCCTCGCTGCTCGGCGGGCTGATCACGCTGATCGGCACCTCGCCCAACATCATCGTCAGCCGCGTACGCGAGGAAATGACGGGGCAGCCCTTCCACATGTTCGACTATGCACCGGTCGGACTCGGCCTCACCGTCGTCGGGCTGATCTTCCTGCGCTTCGGATACCGGCTGCTTCCGCTCGACCGGCGCGCGGCGCCGACGATGGGCGAAGCGCTCGACATCCACGACTATGCGACCGAGGCGAAGATCGTCGAACAGTCGGCGGCGGTGGGCGAGCGGGTGGAGGACTTCATCGCCCGGCACGAGCAGGAAGTGACGATCTCCATGTTCCTGCGCGACGGCATTCGCGCGACCCCGGCGCCAGGCACCGTGCTGCGCGAGGGCGACATCCTGATCCTGGGCGGTGCACCCGACAGCCTCGAACGCGCGATCGCACGCGACAAGCTCGATTTCGTCGGCACCAGCGAAGCGCCGGAGAGCGAAGAAGGTGAGGAGATCGGCGTGATCGAGGCGGTGGTCTCGGCCGGATCGCCGCTGGTGGGCGGAACGGCGGGGTCGCTGATGTTGCGCCAGCGCTTCGGCATCAACCTGATCGCGGTGTCGCGACAGGGCGAACGGATCGTTCGGCGCATGCCCAACGTGGTCTTCCGCGCAGGCGACGTGATCGTGTTGCAAGGGCCGCTGGGCGGTCTGCCGCAGACGCTGAACGAGCTGGGTGCGCTGCCGCTGGCCGAGCGCGAACTGCGGCTGGGCAGCGTGCGCAAGGGCTTGTTGCCGATCGCGATCCTGGCCGTCGCGATGGCGGCGACGGCGACGGGTGTGGTGCCGGTGACGATCGCCTTCTTCGCCGCCGCCGCCGCGGTGGTGATCACCGGCGCGCTACCGGTGCGCGACGCCTATGAGCATGTCGAATGGCCGATCCTGATCATGCTGGGCGCATTGATCCCGGTCAGCGACACGCTGCGCGCCACGGGCGTGACGGAGATCATCGGCAACTGGCTGTCGCTGACCGCGGCGTCGCTCCCGCCATGGGGCGCGGTGGCGCTGATCATGGCGGCGGCGATGGCAGTGACGCCGTTCCTGAACAACGCGGCGACGGTGCTGGTGATGGCGCCGATCGCCGCGACGTTCGCGGGCGATCTGGGCCTGAGGCCTGAGGCGTTCCTGATGGCGACGGCGGTGGGGGCAGGGTGCGATTTCCTGACCCCGATCGGGCACCAGTGCAACACGCTGGTAATGGGTCCGGGCGGCTACAGGTTCAGCGACTATGCCCGGCTGGGCGCGCCGCTGTCGCTGCTGGTGCTGGTGGTGGGAACGCCGTTGATCCTGTGGGTGTGGCCGGTTGCGTGAGGCGCGGGCGCTACCTAGGTTGAGCACGGTTATCACCACAGGAGTATTCGATGCGAACCGCTGAAGCCGTTGCCGGAATGTTGTGCCCCGTATGCAAGGTGGGCTTGCATATGAGCGATCGGCAGGGGATCGAGATCGACTACTGCCCGCAATGCCGGGGCATCTGGCTCGACCGCGGCGAGCTCGACAAGATCATCGAGCGCAGCGGCGTTGCCGAGACCCCCGCAACTCCGGCCGCGCCGCAGGCACCGCAAGCTCCGCCGCCCCCTCCGCAGGGCAGCCCCTGGCAGCAGCAGGGCGGCTATCCGCCGCAACAGGGCTATGGCCATCAGGGCTACGGACATGGCTATGACCCGCGCTACAAGCACAAGCGCCGGAAAAGCTTCCTCGAAGAACTGTTCGACTGAGGTTCGAACCCTCCCCGGTCACCGGGGAGGGTTTTTTCGATCAGGCCAGCGCGCCGACCATCGCCTTCACTTCCATGAACTCGGCAAGGCCGAACTTGCCGTGCTCGCGGCCATTGCCCGATTGCTTGTAGCCGCCAAAGGGCAGGCTGGGGTCAGGCTGGCCGCCATTGATATAGACCATGCCGGCGCGCAGGCGGGGCGCCACGCGCTTCACTTCCTCGGGGCTGCCGAACAGCACCGCTGACAGGCCGTAATCGGTGTCGTTGGCGATGCGGACGGCCTCTTCCTCGTCCCGATAGGGGATGATGGTGATCACCGGACCGAAGATCTCCTCGCGCGCGATCGTCATGTCGTTGCGCACGCCCGAGAACAGGGTCGGCTTCACGAAATAGCCGGTCTCGATGCCGTCGGGCCGGCCGGGGCCGCCGGTCTCCAGCTTGGCGCCTTCCTCCATGCCCTTGCGGATCAGGCCCTGAATCTTTTCCCACTGCGCCTTGTTGACCACGGGGCCGATATGGCGGCCCTCCTGAGCGGGGTCGCCGGTCTCGACCGCCTTCATCAACCCGCTCGCGATCTGCGCGGCTTCGGCCGCCTGGCTTTCGTGGACGAGCATGCGCGCAGGGGCGATGCAGCTTTGGCCCGAATTCATGACGACGCTGAACAGGCCGACCTGGACTGCCCTGGACAGGTCCGCACCGGGAAGGATGACGTTGGGCGACTTGCCGCCCAGCTCCTGGTGCACGCGCTTGACGGTCTCGGCGGCGTTCTTCGCGACCTGGATGCCCGCCCGGGTCGATCCGGTGAAGCTCACCATGTCGACATCCCTGTGGCGGCTGAGCGCCGTGCCGACGATCGGGCCGTCGCCCTGGACGAGGTTGAACACGCCCGCGGGAACGCCGGCCTTGTCCATGATCTCGGCGAAGATCGCGGCGCTGCCCGGTGCTTCCTCGCTGGGTTTCAGTACCATCGTGTTGCCGGCTGCGAGCGCGGGGGCGACCTTGGCGACGATCTGGTTGAGCGGCCAGTTCCACGGGGTGATCAGCGCGACCACGCCGATCGGCTCGTGCACGACGAGGCTCTGGCCGATCTGCTCGGAGAATTCGAAGGCCTTGAGCGCGTTGATCGTCGACATCAGATGGCCGATGCCGCTGCCGACCTGCGCGGTCTTCGCGAGGCTGATCGGGGCGCCCATTTCGGCAGCGATCGCGTCGGCAAGGTCGCCTGCACGGTTCTTGTACTCGGCAAGGATCGCTTCGAGCAGTGCGATGCGCTCATCGACGCTGGTGCGCGAGAAGCTGTCGAACGCTGCCTTGGCCGCAGCGACCGCCTTGTCGGCATCGGCTTCCGAGCCGAGCGTGATTTCGGTCACCGGCGCCTCGGTCGCGGGATTGATCACGTCGTGGCGAGTGCCGCCCTCGCTTTCGACCCATTCGCCACCAATATAGTGCTTCAAATAGCTCCGCATCCTGGCCTCCGGTTTTCAAGCATCGGGTATGGTGGCTTAGATGGCCATGCGGGGCACCGGTTGCAACCTGAAACTGGAGATGAGTGCATGGCGCGTGTTGCGGTGATCGAGAAGACCGGCGGACCCGAGGTGATCCTGTGGACGACGCGTGATCTGCCGCCGCCCGGGCCGGGTGAAGTGCGGGTGCGCCAGACTGCGGTGGGATTGAATTTCATCGACACCTATCACCGCTCGGGCCTCTACCCCGTACCGCTGCCGAGCGGGCTTGGCGGCGAGGCGGCCGGAGTGGTCGAGGCGGTGGGCGCCGGCGTCGCGTCGCTCGTTCCGGGCGATCGCGTCGCGACCTATGGTCCGGGTCTCGGCGCCTATGCCAGCGAACGCAACGTGCCCGCCGACATCCTCTCGAAACTGCCCGATGCGATCTCGGACGAGGTCGCCGCGGCGGTGATGCTTAAGGGCTGCACGGCCGAGTATCTGGTCGAGCGTGCCGCACGGGTACAGCCGGGAATGACGGTGCTGGTCCACGCCGCGGCGGGGGGCACCGGGCAGCTGCTGGTGCAGTGGATCAAGCATCTCGGCGCAACGGTGATCGGCACCGCCGGATCGCCCGAGAAGGCGGCGCGGGCACGAGCGCTCGGCGCGGATCATGTCATCGAGTACAAGCGCGAGGATATCGCCGAGCGGGTGCGCGAGATCACCGGTGGCGCAGGCGTGCCGGTCGTGCTCGACGGCGTCGGCGGATCGACCTGGGAGGCGTCGCTCAAGTCCGCCGCGCGCCGCGGGCTCATCGTCAGCTTCGGCAATGCGGGCGGCCCGGTCGAAGGCGTCAATCTAGGCACGCTGAGCCGCCACGGGTCGCTCTTCGTCACCCGCCCGACGCTGTACGACTATTATGCGAGCCCCGAGGAGCGCGCCGCGGGTGTGGCACGGGTCTTCGAGCTGGTGGCGAGCGGCGTTCTGAGCGTCGAGATCGGCCAGCGGTTCGCGCTGGAGGACGCCGCCGCGGCCCATCGCGCCATCGAGGCGGGCGAAACGATGGGTGCGACGCTGCTGATCCCTTAGCGCTTTTCCTTGCTCAGCCGCGTCATGAACACCGCGTTGCGCAGCGCCTGGAGCGGGATCGAGGTCAGATCGACCCACTCGCCTTCGGCATGGGCGCCGCCGCCCGCGACGCCGAGGCCGGCGAGCGTATCCACATCGGCCGCAACGAAGGCGCTGTCGGCGGCGCCGCGCTTGGCCGGGTCCATCTCGGTCATCTCGGGAAGCTTCATGTCGCGGTTGACCGCGTTGAGCTTGACGAGGAGCGCACGGTTGCCCGCGGTCGGCGCCATCGGCGGATAGGATTCTTCGAATTCGATCTTCGCGCTGGTGCCGGGCAGGCTCTTTGCGACGATCGCCTGCATCGCGGCGCGGGTCTTCGCCTCCTGCTCGGGCGTGAGGGCGCGCAGATCGCCGCGCGCGACGGCCTGCTCCGCGACGATGTTGGTCTTGCCGCTCGCGCTGACCTGATAGTTGTTCGGCGCCAGCGTCGCAGGGGTGCCTGCCGCCATCGTGCCGATGTTGAAGGTCAGATTCTGCTCGGGCAGCGTACGGCGGAACTCGTCGAGGATGCGCACCAGCTCATAGGCCGCGCCATAGCCGAGCGCGGCGCCGAACACCCCGCTGCTGTGCCCGGTCTTGCCGCTCGTGGTGAGCGTCCAGCTCGCCGAGCTGCGCCGGGCGATCGTGCCCTTGTCGCCGCTCTCGTCGCGCGCCAGATTCTCGTATTCCAGCGCGACATCGGCCCATTTTCCTGCGGCGATCAGGTCGCGACGCGCGATCTCCAGCGGCTTGCCGGTACGCTCTTCGTCGCCGGTTAGCACGATCTTGATATCCGCGCCCTTGAGCGTGCCCGCCGCCCGCATCGCGCGCAGCGCCGCGACGATCACGACGATCCCGCCTTTGTCGTCGCCGATGCCGGGGCCCGAAGCACGGTCGCCGTTGCGGACGAATTTCTGGAAGGGCGATTCGGGCTCGAACACCGTGTCGAGATGCCCGATCAGCAACAGCCGCTTCCCCTTGCCGTTGCCGGTATGCGTCGCGATCAGATGCCCGGCGCGGCCGGTCTCCTTCATGTCGATCCACTCGACCTTGAAGCCGAGCGGCTCAAGCTCGGTACGGACCATCTGCCCGACCTTGGTCACCCCGTCGATGTTGAGCGAGCCGGAGTTCTGGTTGACCAGTGTCTCCAGCAGCGCGACGTGGCGTTCGGTCTCCGCCTTGACGGTGGCCGCCATCTTCTGCTCGGCGTCGCTCTGCGCGGCCGCAGGCAGGGCGAGGATCAGGGCGAACGGGGCCAGTACAGCCAGGGTCGGGGTGCGATACATGCCGCACGTTAAAGCGGCTGGCCGCGCGCGCCGCAACCCTCAGCCCGGAGTCACCATGAAGATCTCGCCGTCGAGATCGACGATGAAGAGGTTGCCCGCGGCATCCTCACCGAAGGAGGCGAGTTGATTGATGGTTCCGGCATCGGGCGCGAGGTCGAGGTTCCGGCGCTCGTAGCTGCTCGACGCGAGCGTGCTGCCCGCGACGAGCGAGGCATAGGGGACGCTCCAGATGTTGCCGCTGATGAAATCGCCGAAGATGTAGGATCCGGTGAGCGAGGCCACGGGCCCGCGATAGACATAGCCGCCGATCACCGATCGCCCCTGACGCGGTCCGGTGCCGTGGCTGTACTCGGTGGCGGGCGGGGTGAGGCCGGCGGGCGCAGTTCCGCTGAACGGCTGGGTACCCTCGAGGAAACGCCAGCCGAAATTGAGGCCGGGCTGGTTGGGCCGGACGATGTCGATCTCTTCGCGCGCGCCTTGACCGACATCGCCGATGATCAGGCGGCCATCGGGCGCGAAGGACGCGCGGAACGGATTGCGCAGGCCGATCGCGAAGACATACCGATCACCACCGCCCGCGAGATAGGGATTGCCGGGCGCAGGCATCCAGGGACAGACCGCGGCACAGGCGTAAGGATCGGGATTCTGGGCGATGCGCAGGATCTTGCCCAACTGAACATTGGTGTTCTGGGCATTGTTGTTCGGGTCGCCCGATCCGCCGCCGTCGCCCACGCCGACGTACAGGAGGTTGTCAGGGCCGAAGCCGATCCAGCCGCCGTTGTGATTGTTGAAATCCGCGTGGGGAATGTACAGCACGATCTCAAAGGGAACGCCGCCGCCGATCAAAGGGCGGTCAAGAATATAGTGCCGAACCTGCACCGACCCGTCCGTTCCGGTAGCAACGGCGAACACGTCGAGCGGGTTCGTGGACCATCGATTGACGGTCAGGCCAAGCAACCCGCGCTCGCCGCTGGTCGAGAGGTTCTCCGCGGTGCGAATCAGCGTCTTGGCCCCCGTCGCAGGATCGAGCCGCCAGATACCGCCGCCCTTCTCGACCACATAGACGCGCGTATCGCCCGGGATGGCCGCGACATAGAGCGGCTGGTTGAACCCGGTGCCGACGCGGCGCACCTCGATCCCTTCGCGGCTGTTGGTGACGGTCACGGACACATCCTGCGTCGCCGAGAGGCTCCCGTCGCTGACGCGCAGCTGGACCTGGTAGACATTGTCGCCGTCCGCATCGGCGGGAAGGTCGAAATTGGGTGCGGGCGCGAAGGCGAGGGCGCCGGCAGGCGTGATCGTGAAACGGGTCGCATCGGCACCGCCCGCAATCGAGAAGGTGAGCGGGTTGCCGTCGGGATCGCTCGCGGCCGCGGCGAGCACAGCGGTGGCATTTTCCACCACCGATGCGGTCGCGGCCGAAGTGAAGGCCGGTGCGCGGTTGGCCGGGGTCGGCGTGGGGCTGGGCGTTGGCGTGCCACCACCACTGCATGCGGCAAGCGTGGTCGCGCCGAGGACTGACAACAAGACCGACCGGCGCATGATTTCCTCCCGTTACAGCAAAGTCGAAACGCGCGAGCGCAACTTTGTTCCTTTGGTCTATGGGGAGACGGGCGCTCGCGCTATCTCTTTGTAAGGGGACATGGATGCTCAGTCTGTTTCGTGCGCGACTGCCGATCGACCGGGATGAATATGACTGGCTGCTCGCGGTGTTCGCGTGGCTGATCCAGACCGTCGATCGCGACAGGGCCTATCGCGAGGCGCGCACGATCCTCCCGACGGATGAGTTTTTTCCCCCGAGCCGCCTCGAGGGCCATGACCGAGCCGTCGAACTGTTCGATCAGGTGCGAGGCCATGCCGGGATGGCGGGCTGGGCGTGCGAACTGGTTGCGGGCGCGGCGGAGCGGGAAACGCGGATCGCCCCCGGCCATGCCTTGAAGCACGATTACAGCCCGCCCGGCGGTACGTTCGGCCATGACGGAAACGGCGTGGTGATTACCTACAATCCTTCCGCGCTGGCGCGGCCGGCGGATCTGGTCGCGACCTTCGCGCACGAGCTGTCGCACTATCTGATCCATGCCGATGGCAGCATGCCGCCGGGCGGCGCGGACCTGGAAGAGCATGCGACCGACGTCGCCGCGGTGTTCCTCGGCTTCGGTATCTTCGTTGCGAATGGCGCCAAGACCTTTGCGCAGTTCCAGAACGAAGCCGAGTCCGGCTGGGAGATGCGCCGCCAGGGCTATCTGAGCGAGGAGGCGCTGACCGCTGCACTCGCGATTTTCGTACGGATGGCGGGTGAGAATGCCGATGCGGCTGAGCGCGAGCTCAAGGACTATCTGCGCGGCGTGTTTCGCGGCACCCTCAAGGTGCTCGACCGCGAATATCCCGATCTGCTCGCGACGCTGGAAACCGCGGACCTCAGCGGCTGGCGATGACCGCGCGGCCGGGCGGGCCGCGCGGTCATCGCGTCAGTCGAGCTTGAGCGCGGCCTTGATGTCGGCCCAGGCGGCGAACTTGAAGTTCTGCGCCTTGGGCGGGTTGTAGCCGTCCTGTGCGATGAACAGGCCGCCCGGATAGTCCGGGCCGAAATCGCCGGTGATCAGTTCGATCCCGTCGGTCTCCTCGGTGGAGCCGAATTTGCCGGGCGTGAGGCGGAAGCGGCCGACGAATGCTTCGTCCGACAGTCGGTAGACCGCATAGGCGTGGTCGCCCTGGCTGGAGACCAGCAGATAGCCGCCATTGCCCTCGCCCTCGGTGGCGATGGCGACGCCCTCGACGTCCGCGATGAGCTTCTCGGTGTCCGCAGCGGCGATGTTGGTCCCTGCGACCGGACCGTCGGCGCGCGCGTCGAAGCGCCACACGCCGGCATCCTCCTCGCCGACATAGAGGCGGTGGGTACGCTCATCGGCGACGCAGCCTTCGGACTGGGTGGCAAGCTTCATCGTGCGAAGCAGCTTGCCCGTGGGCGCGGGGCCCGTCAGGTCCAGCTCGACCTGGCGGATCGTGCCGTCCTTGATGACGTTGAAGGCGTGGAGCCTGCCGCCGGTACGGTAGAGGCAGACGCCATAGGCCTCGCCCGCGCCGACCGGCACGGTGCCGAGCGGGATCAGCTTCGCGGTCGCGGTGTCGAGCCGGAACAGCGCGAGCTTCGCGTTGCGCGGATCGTTGCGGTCGCTCGCCGCGACGATCACGCCCGCTTCGCCCATATCCTTCAGATCGACATTGTTGACCCGGCCGGCGTCGATGAAGAAGCGGTCCTTGCCGGTCAGGTCATAGACGTGCAGCCCGGCCTTCTTGTCGGTGCCGACGATCAGGCTGGCGGCGGGATTGGCCGGGTTGCGCCAGATTGCGGGATCGTCCGCGGCATCGGCATTGGCGGTGCCTACCGCCTCGGTCTCGCCGCGTGCCTGGACGCTGGCCGCCGGGGTGGTGGGGACGATCGGAACCTCGCTCTTGGTCGAGGCGCAGCCTGCCGCCGCGAACGGCAGCAGGCTGAGGGTGAGGGCGCGCTTCATCATCAGAAAGCGAAACGTGCCATGAACTGAAACACGGGACCAGCGGTCTCGCGCTCGATCTCATACTCCTCCCAGTCGCCCAGTGCGGCGTCGCGCCGTTTCTGGCCACCGATCGTGGCGAACTTGTTGAACAGCTCCTGCTTGGCGCCATTCAGCAGGTTCGAGCCGACCGCGCGGATCGTGAAGCTCTTTCCGAAACGCTTCTCGACGAAGATCTCGAGATCCGCGCCATAGGTGGTGCGGACCTCTTCACCGACCATGCGCCCGAACGCCGAACCCTGTTTGCGATAGGTCGCCCCGAATGCCGCGGCGAAGGTCGGCACGTTCTGGATGACGCCGAAATTGTAGACATAGTTGGACTGGTCGTTGAAGCGGCGCTCGCCGAACCGGTCGGTGATCTCGCTCTCAAGCCACGACATGTTGCCGAATACGCCCGTGTCGGGAAGGCCGAGGAAGCCGAGGCTGGTCGAGAGGTCGAACTCCACCCCGTAGACGCGGCCATCGCCGGCATTGCGCGGCTGCAGCTCGAAGATGGTGCTGTTGCCGGTGCCGCTCAGTGCGCGGACCGTCTCGATCTCCACCAGATCCTTGACGTCACGGTAGAAGAAGTTGACGCCGATCACGCCGGTGCGGCCAATGCGGTGTTCATAGCCGATATCGGCGCCCCACGCGCTTTCGGGCCGCAGGAACGGGTTGCCGATCAAGGGGTTGTCGCCGAGATTGTCGACATTGCCCGGCGTGATGTAGTCGAAGCGCGGACGGCGGACGGTGCGTGCGCCCGAAATGGCGATTCGGCCGCTATTGCCCACCTTGATCTTCGCCGAGGCGCTGGGCAGCAGATGGCTGTAGTCACCGCTAATCGGCGCTGCGGCGGTGGTCAGGTCGTCGACGCGGGTGCTGGTGTTCTCCCAGCGGAGGCCGACTTCCCATTTCACCGGGCCGGTATCGCCTTCGACCAGCGCGAACAGATCCTTGCGCTCTTCCTTGACCTTGCTGTCGACCGACGGCGCGAAGTTGATGAACGCGGTGGCGTTCTGGTCGGGGCTCGACTGGAACTGGTTGTAGCCGGTGTGGAACGCGGCGGTGAGGTTGAAGCGCTGGCGCGCCGCATCCTCGATGTCCGCGTCGCGGACCTTGTTCTGGTAGAAGCCGCCGAAGACGAGGTCGATGCCGTTGCCGAGCGGCGCCTTGTGCTCGACCCCGGCCGAGAATTCGCGGTCGAGGATATGCGTGTCGAAGCGATCGCCGGTGAAGCGCGGCACGGCGCGGTCGAAGTCGATCTCGTTCTCGGTTTCCCACTGCTCGTCGTTCATCTTGGCGAAGCCGACCTTGAGCTTGGTCTCACCGGCTGACCATTCCTGAGTGATCTTGGCGCCGATCGAGTAGTTGTACTGATCGATGTTGTTGATGTTCGAATTGTCGGTGAGCAGGTTGCCGCCGCTCCCGTTGCGAAGCGAGCCGCGGGAGCCGGTCGCGGTATTGTACTCGAACGAACGCTCGGTCTCGATGCGATCCGTGCGGACATAGAAGCCGCTCAGCTCGATATCGGTGGTCTCGCCGTCGATATTGTAGCTGGTGTTGAAGGCATAGTCGGTGCCGTCGCGGATGTCCGACTGATCCTCACGGTTGAGCAAGGCGCCGCCGGGCGATGCGAAGCGCGTGCTGAACTTCTTCTTGGGGTTGTAGCGGCCCTGGACATTGGCGCCGAGGAGCAGGCGGCCGGGACCGGCCTGGGTTCCGAACACCGCGCCGAAGCTCGGCTTGACCTCGCCATCGTCGAAGAACAGCGCGCCGCCGCGGATATAGCCGCCGTCGAGCTGATAGCCGTCGCGCAGGACGATGTTGAGCGTGCCCGCGACCGCGTCGCCGGTGCGGCGGGCAGAGGAGGAACGGACGATCTCGACCTGCTTGATCAGTTCGGCCGGGATCCGGTCGAGGAAGAAGCTGCGGTCGGCATTGGTGCCGGGCACCTTTTCGCCGTTGATCAGAATCTGGGTATAGCCGGGGTCGAGGCCGCGCAGGCGCGCACCGTCGCTCTCGATCACGTCCGACAGGAAGGTGACGCTGGGCACGCGCTTGAGCGCGTCGCCGGCGGTCAGCGGCTCGAAGCGCTGGAAGAATTCCTGATCATAGACCAGCTCGGGCTCGGCGCCCTCGGTGCGGTTGCGATAGGCGATGCTGCCGTTGACCACGACGTCCGCGGCGCGTTCGATCTCGCCTCCGGTCTGCGCTTCGGCATCCGCCGCGTCGGCCTGGGCGGCGGCGGGCGCGGCGAGGCCAAGCGCGATCACGGGCAGGCTGGCCCCCGCAAGGGCGGCGACGATCGATTTGCAGTTCATGAGGTCCCCCGATTGAGTCGAAGGGGCGCCTAGGCGGGGCGCATGTCACTCCGGTGCTAAATCGATGTCGGATCGGTTGCGTTACGATGACGTTTGTATGACGTTGCTATTGGGCCACGTCAGGGCGACGCCCACCGCGAGCAGGGCTATGACGCACGCAGCAGCGGAAGCGCCCGTAACGCCGCCCGCCTCGATCGCCTTGCCCCCGCCGAGGCTACCGATCGCGATGCCGATATTCGCGGCCGAGATGTTGAGCGATCCGGCAAAGCCCGGCGCTTCCGGCGCGGCATCCATCACCCGGACTTGGCAAAAGACGAACCCCGCGGCATGCGCCGCACCCCAGATCACGATCACCACGCCGGCGACGGACGGGCCGGTGCCGAGCGTGAGCGCCGCCATCGCCGTGAGCAGCGCCGAGATGGCGGTGCCGGCGAGCGCGCGCGACGCCAGCTTCCCCGCCAGCCAGTTTCCGCCAAGGCCCGCAGCGCCAAAGGCGAGAAGCGCGAGCGTGACGTCATCGCCGACAAACCCGGCATGGCGGAGCAGGAGCCCGGCATAGCTGAAACCAGTGAACATCGCCGCAAACGCCAGGGTCGAGAGGAGCAGGTGGCGGCGCAGCGTGGGACGCGCCAACAGACGCCAGGGCGCGCTGGTACGATCGGGTTTCGCGTCGAAGCTTCCCGCCAAGCAAGCGATGATGCCCGCCAGCGCGAGCGCGCCGATCGCCGCCACCGGCAGCCGCCAGCCGAACTGGCCGGCCATGAAGCTGCCCGCCGGCGGTGAGAGCGTGCCGCCGAGTGTCACGCCGACATAGAGAAGCGCGATCCCCCGCCCGTTGCCCCCGCCGCCGCCGAGTTGAACTCCGGCCCGGCTCATGAACAGAGGGAGCGCCGCGCCCTGCAACACTCGCAGCAGCAGCATGAGCGGGAAATCAGGCACAACGAGCAGCAACAGGTTCGCGGCGAAGGGCAGCAGGGCGCCGGCGAGCACGAACGTCGCCGGCAGCCGTGTCGCCGCCGCGACGAGCGGCGGTCCGAGCAGCGCTGAGGAAAGCGCGAATACCGTGATCAGCGATCCCGCCTGCGCGGGCGAGAGCCGGAGATCGGCGATGATTGGCGGAATCAGGCCGATGACGACAAATTCCGCCGCCACCATCACGGCCGCGCCGAAGACGAGCGGCGCGGCCGCGGCGAGCCTCACGCGTTGGCGCCGCTGTCGACCAGAAGCGCGGTGCCCGTCACCGATCGCGCTTCGGGGGAGGCGAGATAGGCGACCGCCGAGGCGATGTCGTCGGCGCTGCCGAACCGGCCGAGCGCGGTGCGGGCGATCTGGTCCGCGGCGTGCGGACCGTCGGCGGGGTTCATGTCGGTGTCGGTCGATCCGGGATGGACGGTGTTGACGGTAATGCCGCGCGGCGCGAGATCGCGGGCAAGCGCCTGATGCAGCATCGTGACCGCTGCCTTGCTCGTGGAATAGACCGAGAAGCCCGGCGTGGGGGCGACCAGCGCGACGTTGCTGCCGATCGCGACGATGCGGCCGCCTTCGCCCATATGCGGGAGCACCGCGCGCACTGCGACGAACGGCGCGCGCAGATTGACCGCCATCGTCGCGTCGAAATCCTCCAGGCTGAGGTCGTCCGCCGGCGCGGCGAGGAAGATGCCGGCATTGTTGACCAGGATATCGATCCCGCCCAGCGCCGCCGCTGCTTGGTCGACGGCGGCCTCGACCGCCGCGGCGTCGCGATTGTCGGCGGTGATCGCCAGCGCCCTGCGGCCGAGCGCCTCGATCTCGGCGGCCACACCGGCAGCAGCGCCGGCCGAGGACGCGTAGGTGATGGCGACATCCGCGCCCTCCCGAGCCAGCCGCCGCGCGATCGCCGCACCGATTCCGCGGCTGCCGCCGGTAACCAAGGCTCGCTTCCCGTCCAGTCGCATTGCAATCTCCATTTCTGTAGTGATCGATACAAATATGGGCCAGCTTGCCCGCGCGTCAACCGCTTTCTATATCGATCGCTACAGAAAGGAGGCCGGTATGCCGGAAGCTAAGCGGACCGAACGGGGCAGACCCCGCGGGTTCGATCGCGATGCGGCGCTCGAACGCGCGATGCGGCTATTCTGGCGCCAGACCTATGAAGGGACCTCGCTCGCCGACCTGACGGCGGCGATGGGGATCAATGCGCCGAGCCTCTACGCGGCCTTCGGCAGCAAGGATGCGCTGTTCCGTGAGGCGGTGGCGCACTACGCAGCGCATTACGGCACCGAAATCTGGCGGGCGCTGCGCGATATCCCGACGATCGACGCCGCGATCGAGGAATTCCTGGCTGCGACCGCGCGATCCTATTCGACGCCCGGCGATCCGGCTGGGTGCATGATCGTGCTCGGTACCCAGCATGCGGATGGCGAGAGCGACCCTGTCCGGTGCGAGCTTCGTGCGCGACGGCGGGCCGGTCTCGACCTCATCGCCGAACGGCTTTCCCGCGCGGTCGCCGATGGCGAGTTGCCGTCCGGCTTCGATGTCGCCGGCGCCGCGGCGTTTCTGCTCAGCGTGCAGACCGGCATGTCGGTGCTCGCACGCGACGGGGCGGGGCGCGCGGCACTGGAGGCCGCGGCGCGCGGCGGACTGCTGGGCTGGTGCGGCTTGCGGCGGCTGAACAACTGATACGAAAACGCCCGGACCTTTGCGGGTCCGGGCGTCTCGCTGTCCGGCGGGCTTCCTGCGGAAGCGGCGCCTGGAAGGGATTCGGCTCAGGCCGAATAGTACATGTCGAACTCGACCGGGCTGGGGGTCATTTCCCAGCGCGCGACGTCGCCGCGCTTGATCTCGATATAGGCCTCGATCTGGTCCTTCGAGAACACGTCGCCCTTGAGGAGGAAGTCCATATCGGCTTCCAGGCTGTCCAATGCCTCGCGAAGCGAGCCGCACACGGTCGGCACTTCGGCCAGTTCTTCGGGCGGCAGATCGTAGAGGTTCTTGTCCATCGGGTCGCCCGGATGGATCTTGTTCTGGATGCCGTCGAGGCCGGCCATCAGCAGCGCCGCATAGCAGAGATACGGGTTGGCCAGCGCGTCGGGGAAGCGGAACTCGACGCGCTTCGCCTTGCTGCCCGCGCCGTACGGAATGCGGCAGGAGGCCGAGCGGTTGCGCGACGAATAGGCGAGCAGAACCGGCGCCTCATAGCCCGGGACCAGGCGCTTGTAGCTGTTGGTCGACGGGTTGGTGAAGGCGTTGAGCGCCTTGGCGTGCTTGATCACGCCGCCGATGAAGTAGAGGCACATCTCGCTGAGGCCGGCATAACCATTGCCCGCGAACAGCGGCTTGCCGCCATCCCAGATCGAGAAGTGGGTGTGCATGCCCGAGCCGTTATCTTCCTTGATCGGCTTGGGCATGAACGTCGCGGTCTTGCCATAGGCATGCGCGACCTGATGCACGACATACTTGTAGATCTGCATGCGGTCGGCGGTCTGGACCAGCGTGCCATAGGTCAGGCCCAGCTCGTGCTGCGCCGCGGCGACCTCGTGGTGGTGCTTGTCGCAGGGCAGGCCCATTTCGAGCATGGTCGAGACCATCTCGCCACGGATATCGACGGCGCTGTCCACCGGCGCGACGGGGAAGTAACCGCCCTTGGCGCGCGGGCGGTGGCCCATATTGCCGCTCTCATACTGTTTGGACGAATTGCCCGGCAGCTCGATATCGTCGAGCTGGTAATAGCTCGAGGAATAGGTGTTCTCGAAGCGGACGTCGTCGAACATGAAGAATTCGGCTTCCGGGCCGACATAGACGGTGTCGCCGATGCCGAGCGACTGGAGATAGGCCTCCGAACGCTTCGCGGTCGAGCGCGGGTCGCGGGCATAGAGCTCGCCGGTCGAAGGCTCGACGATGTCGCAGACCAGGATCAGCATCGGGGTGGCGCTGAACGGATCGGTCCACACCGCGTCCAGATCGGGCTTCAGGATCATGTCCGATTCGTTGATCGCCTTCCAGCCCTCGATCGACGATCCGTCGAACATCAGGCCGTCGGTCAGTTCGTCCTCGCCGAGGATGCTGGCCACCATGGTGAGGTGCTGCCACTTGCCCTTGGGGTCGGTGAAGCGCAGGTCGATCCACTCGATCGACTGTTCCTCAACCATCTTCAGAATGTCGGCGGCGGTGTTAGCCATTGGAACCAAGCCCTTTCTCTTGATTGTCAGACCGGCGGCTGCCGGAGAATCATGTTGCGTTGCAGCGGTGTCTCGTGAAATTTTTGCGCTGCGTCAAATTCGTATGATCAGCTGAAACGTGGCGATCAGATCGCGTTGTCGTCGCGCTCTCCGGTACGGATGCGCAGCGCGGTCTCGATCGCGGTGACGAAGATCTTGCCGTCGCCGATGCGGCCGGTCTGCGCCGCGGCGGCGATCGCCTCGACCACGCGGTCGGTCAGCGCGTCCTCGACCACGACCTCCAGCTTAACCTTGGGGAGGAAGTCGACGACATATTCTGCACCGCGATACAGTTCGGTATGCCCCTTCTGGCGCCCGAACCCCTTGGCTTCGGTGACGGTGATCCCCGAAACCCCCACTTCGTGCAGTGCTTCCTTCACCTCATCCAGCTTGAACGGCTTGATGATGGCTTCGATCTTTTTCACGGCCTGTCATTCCTTCGCTTCAAGCGGAGCTGGCTTCGCTCCGACTTTGCCTGGTCCCGCACCGATGCTTGGCGAAGGCCCGGACAAGGATCAAGCAAAACGCCCCTTGCCGCGCGGGTTGCACGAGCCGTGCCAGAATCCCCGGTCCATCTGTCCGAAGGGATTCGGCACCGTAGCGGCGCGGGCGCGTGAATCCCTGCCTAACAATTGGGCAGGGCGGGCGAAATTCTGCGCGATTGCGGGGCAGCCTTGCCGCGTGTGGAAGGCGGGTGTAGCGGTTCGCTATCACACCTGTTCGGGGATTTCTTAACCTATGCGCCTCGCCCGCCTGATGCTCGCCGGTCTGCTTGCCGGAAGCGCCCTTCTTTCCGCCCCCGCGCTTGCGCAGCAGGCCCCGGCGGCCCAGCCGGGCGAAGGCGTCGAGGACGCCAGGCTCAAGGCGCTGTTCCACGCCAGCGACGAAGCGATGCTCAAGCGCCAGCCGCTGATGGCGATCTTCCGCGGCGACCTGCGCTACGCCGACAGGCTCGGCAACTATTACACCGACGCTTATACCGCTGCCGAGAAGGCGGCGGTCGAGCACGACCTTGCCGCGCTCAAGCGGATCGACCGGAGCAAGCTGAGCGCGGTGAACCGGATCGCCTATGACGTGTTCAAGGCGGATCAGGAGCGTAGCCTCAAGGGCTTTGCCCCCGCGATCATGAGCGTCGGCAAGTACCTGCCGATGGATCACTTCACCGGTTTTCAGACCTTCTATCCCGACTTTGCCTCGGGGCAGGGTGCGGCACCGTTCAAGACGGTCGCTGACTATGACAACAATCTCAAGCGCAACATCGAATATGCAGCGACCTATGATCGCGTGATCGGGCTGTTCCGCGAGGGGATGAAGCGCAAGATCGTCCAGCCCAAGCTCGTCGTGCGCAACATGATCGGTCAGTTCGACAAGCTGATCGCGCAGGGCGTCGAGGACTCGGTCTTCTACGCGCCGGTCAAGAAGTTCCCCGACGGCGTCGGGGAAGCCGATCAGGCGCGGCTGCGCGCGGCCTATGCCGCACAGATCCGGGACGTGATCATCCCCGCGCACAGGAAGATGCGCGACTTCCTGGCGAACGAGTATCTCCCGGCCGCGCGCGATACCGTCGGCACCTCGGCGCTGCCCGGCGGCGCGGCGGTGTACAATTATGCGATCGAGAGCAACACGACGCTGCCGCTGACCGCGGACTATGTGCACAATCTGGGCCTGTCCGAAGTGAAGCGTATCCTGGCCGAGATGGAGGCGCAGAAGAAGGCGGTCGGCTTCACCGGAACCTTGCCCGAATTCTTCACCTTCCTGCGCACCGACACGCGCTTCCAGCCCAAGAGCGCCGACGCGCTGCGCGAGGGGTATGAGGCGATCGGCAAGCGCGTGGACCTGCGCGTGCGCGAGCAATTCTCGCTGATCCCCAAGACCCCGCTCGAGATCCGCCCGGTGCCCGATTACCGTGCCGAAGGCGATGCCGCGGGCAGCTATGTCCAGGGTACGCCCGACGGGTCGCGTCCGGGCGTGTTCTTCTACAACACCCACGATCTGCCGGTGCGCTATACCTGGGGCATGGAGACGCTCTACCTGCACGAGGCCGTGCCGGGGCATCACTTCCAGATCAGCCTGGCGCAGGAGAATGACAAGCTCCCTGCCTTCATGCGCTTCGGCGGCAACACCGCCTTCGTCGAGGGCTGGGCGCTCTATGCCGAGACGCTGTACAGGGAACTCGATGTCGCGGTGGAGCCGTACCAGCGGATGGGCGGCCTCAGCGACGAGATGCTGCGCGCGATGCGGCTGGTGGTCGATACCGGCCTCCACGCCAAGGGCTGGAGCCGCGAGCAGGCGATCGACTATATGCTCGCCAACTCGCCGATGCCCAGGACCGACGCGATCGCCGAGGTCGAGCGCTATATCGCGATGCCGGGGCAGGCGCTCGCGTACAAGATCGGCCAGCTGACCCTCCTCAACGCGAAGGCGAAAGCCAGGGCGGGACTGGGAGCCAAATTCGATCCGCGCGCCTTCCATGCCACGGTGCTCGACACGGGTGCACTGCCGATGCCGGTGCTGGAAAAGAAGGTGGATGACTGGATCGTGTCGGCGAAGTGAATTTGTAAAGAATGCAGGCCAGTCATTCGTATCAATGGAGCTATATAGTGTAGCTCGTACTGGTGAGAGATTCGTGAGTTCTTTTTACGAACTTCACGAATCTCCTACCATATATTTCTGATATATGAGGCAGCATCATGTGCTCGATCGTTTCAATGCCATCCCGGTGAAGCTGGTAGGCGATCGTCTGTTCCCATGATTTGAAGTATGCCTGCCATTCTTTTCTACGCGATCTTCCAAGCGGAGGAATTCTTGACATCGGCCATATGTTGAATCTTCTCGGGTCTTGTTTCCGTCCGCCGGACTCATTGTCCGACCAGAAGATCGTCATCTGCTCGACATAGTCCCAAAGTTCCTCAAGCGCGTGGAGTTTGTAGGAAATGAAATCTCCCTTGTCGGGAACTGATTTGCTGTCTGCCTGAATATCCGCTCTGAACTTCAGATACTCGCGAAACAAAGTCTGGGCATGGGATTCACGTGCGGCCCGCCTGGTATAGCGATATGCGTTCAAGGCGACAACGGCTGCGATTGCTGTAATGCCAACCGATATCCAGTCGGTGATCTTGGTTCCGCTGAACACGAAGGTCAGGCAGCCGCCAAGCGCGTTGATAACAATGGCTACAAAGTCCTGAAGCCCGGCCAAACTAGGGCGTGAGGTCAGCGCTTGCCACACAAGCTCGAGCAAAAAGCAGAGTATCATTGCTTGTCGTCCCCCGGGTGCGACGGTGCCGCATCGCAGGGCGTGCTACAATAGTGAGGCGATCAGGATATGTTTTATTGGCGCTACCGTTTCACGACAGCGCGATGGGCAGATCAGAGCGCCATTCCAGCCGCCCAGCCGCTCGCCCAGGCCCATTGGAAATTGTAGCCGCCGAGCCAGCCGGTGACGTCCACCGCTTCGCCGATCGCATAGAGGCCGGGGACGTCGCGTGCTTCCATGGTTTGGGAGGACAGGCCCGCGGTGCTGATGCCGCCAATCGTAACTTCGGCCTTGGCGTATCCCTCGGTGCCGTTGGGGTGAAAGTGCCAGGCGGCAAGGCGGCGTTCGGCTTCTGCCAGCTTCTTGTCGGCGGTATTGGCGAGTTCAGTATCGAGCTCCAACTGATCGGCGAGCGTGTCGGCGAGGCGGTTGGGCAGCGCATCGCCGAGCAGCTTGCGTAGCGTTGTGCGGGGGTGGGCGCGCTTGGCTTCGGTGAGCCAGTTGGGCACCCGATCAGGGAGGAAATCGATCTCGACCGGTTCGCCATGGCGCCAAAAAGAACTGACCTGGAGGATCGCAGGGCCGGACAGGCCCCGATGGGTGAACAGCGCCGCCTCCCGGAACTTCGCCTTGCCCGCGCGCGCCTCGACCGGCGCGGCGACGCCCGAGAGCTCGCGGAACAGCACTTCGTCTCCGCCGAGCGTCAGGGGCACGAGCGCGGGACGGGGCTCGACCACCTTGAGCCCGAACTTGCGCGCAAGATCATAGGCGAAGCCGGTGGCACCCATCTTGGGAATGGATGGCCCGCCGGTGGCGAGGACGAGGGCAGGGGCGGTGGCTTCGCGGTCGCCGACGCTCACCCGGTACTGGCCATCGGCATGCGTCACGTCGCGAACCGCATGGCCCAGCGCGATCTCGACCCCGCCGGCCTCGCATTCGGCGAGCAGCATCGCGACGATCTGCTTCGCGCTGCCGTCGCAGAAGAGCTGGCCGAGCGTCTTTTCATGCCAGGCGATGCCATGGCGATCGACCAGCGCGATGAAGTCGTGCTGGGTGTAGCGGCGCAGCGCCGACTTGGCGAAATGCGGGTTGGCGGAGAGATAGCGGTCGGGCGCGATGCCCAGATTGGTGAAGTTGCACCGTCCGCCGCCGGAGATGAGGATCTTCTTCCCGACCTGATCGGCATGGTCGATCAGCAATACGCGACGCCCGCGCTGGCCGGCGGTGAGCGCGCACATCAGGCCGGCGGCGCCTGCGCCGAGGATGATCGCGTCGTAGGTGGTTGGTTGGGCGGTCACGTCGCTTCCTTCGTCATCCCGGCCTTGTGCCAGGATCCACCGGAAGGCGAGCGGTGACAATGAGCCTCTTGTTCAATGCTTGCGGAACCGTGGACCCCGGCACAAGGCCGGGGTGACGGCTTAGGGTAGCTGGGAATTGCCTAACGCAGCTTCGCGATCGACAGGCCGTCGGCCTTGGCGCGGTCCTTGACCGATTCCTCGCTGCGGGTCAGCGCCTTGGCGATCGCCTTCAGCGCCATGCCCTTCTTCGCCAGCGTGTGCAGCTTCTGCACCTCGTCGGTGCGCCACGGCTGGCGGTGCCGCTCGAACTTTCCCTCTGCCATCAGGCGTACGGGGGCTGGTGCAGGCCGCGCTGGCTCTGCGTGAAGATCTCGCAGCCGTCCTCGGTGATGCCGATCGAATGCTCGAACTGCGCCGAGAGCGAGCGGTCGCGGGTTACCGCCGTCCAGCCGTCGTCGAGCAGCTTCACGTCGGGGCGACCGATGTTGATCATCGGTTCTATCGTGAAGAACATGCCGGGGCGCAGCTCCGGGCCGGTGCCGGGGCGGCCGACATGGACGACTTCGGGCGCGTCGTGGAAGACGCGGCCAAGACCGTGGCCGCAGAAATCGCGAACCACGCCATAGCGGTGCTTCTCGGCATATTTCTGGATGGCGTGGCCGATATCGCCCATCGTGTTGCCGGGCTTCGCCATTTCGATCCCGATCATCAGGCATTCATAGGTCACGTCGACCAGGCGCTTGGCCTTCAAGGGCACGTCGCCGACCAGATACATGCGGCTGGTGTCGCCGTGCCATCCGTCGAGCAGGGGCGTGACGTCGATATTGACGATGTCGCCGTCCTTGAGCGTCTTGGGGCCCGGAATGCCGTGGCAGACGACATGGTTGATGCTGATGCAGCAGCTGTGCGTATAGCCGCGATAGCCGAGCGTCGCGGGCACCGCGCCGCCATCGATCGTCATCTTGCGGACGATGTCGTCCAACTCCTGCGTCGTCACGCCGGGCACGACATGTGGCACCAGCGCATCGAGAATGTCCGCGGCAAGGCGCCCGGCGGCGCGCATCCCTGCGAACCCGTCGGGACCATAGAGCTTGATCGACCCGTCGCGGGCGAAATTCGTGTCTTCGGTTACGGCAACATATTCGGTCATCGCCGCGATATAGGCGAAAGAGGGCGGCTTTGCGAGGGCGGCCGGGCAGGCTATGGCCATGCCATGAGCGAGCGTATCTGGACCGCGGGACTTGTGGTGATCGGCGACGAGATTCTCTCGGGCCGCACGCAGGACAAGAATGTCGCGCAGATCGCGATCTGGCTCAATGTGCAGGGCATTCAGCTGGCCGAGGTGCGGGTGGTGCCCGATACGCAGGACCGCATCGTCGAAGCGGTGAATGCGATCCGCACCGGATACGATTATTGCTTCACCACAGGCGGGATCGGCCCGACGCATGACGACATCACCGTCGATGCGATCGCGGCGGCGCTGGGGGTGCCGGTGGTGATCCATCCGGAGGCGCGCGCGCTGATGGAACGCTATTACGAGACGCGCGGCGGGCTGACCGAGGCGCGGTTGCGCATGGCACGCGTTCCCGAGGGCGCGGATCTGATACCAAACCGGATGTCGGGGGCGCCGGGCATCCGCGTCGGCAACCTCTTCATCCTGGCGGGGGTGCCGCATATCACCGCGGGGATGCTCGACGCGCTGACCGGTACGCTCGAGGGCGGGCGGCCGGTGGTGAGCGCAACGATCGGCAGCTGGGCGGCGGAGAGCGAGATTTCCGGGCTGCTCGGCGAGACCGAACGCGCGTTCGAGGGGGTTGCGATCGGCAGCTACCCCTTTTTCCGTGAAGGGCGGACGGGGGCCAATTTCGTCGTCCGGGCGACCGACCCGGCGCTGGTCGATACCTGCGCCGCGGAGCTGGGCGCCCGGCTTTCGGCCGCGGGGTACGAGGTCGTCAAAGGGGGTATCTAACCCCTTTACGTGACGTGCTGTGCTGATATCGTAACACACAATATCAGCAGGGGATGCACATGAAGATGAAACGATGGGTGGCGGTGCTTGCGCTCGCCGGAGCGGCGCTGCCGCTCGGGCTGGCGGCAACGCCCGCAGCGGCTCGCGAGGCGCAGCAGAAGCTGTCGGTCGAGATGCAATATTACACGCTGCCCAACGGCTTGCGTGTGGTGCTGGCCAAGGACACGATCTCGCCGACGGTGACCGTCGGCGTCTATTACGGCATCGGCTTCCGCATCGAGCCCAAGGAGCGCACCGGCTTCGCGCACCTGTTCGAGCATCTGCTGTTCCAGGGATCGAAGAACGCGCCCAAGGGCGTGCATATCAGTACCATCAGCAACGCAGGCGGCATCCTCAACGGATCGACCCGGTTCGACTTCACCAACTATTTCGAGGTCGTTCCCTCGAACGCGCTCGAGCGGATGCTGTGGCTCGAGGCGGATCGCATGGCGAGCCCGGTCATCAATGATGAGGTGCTGAAGAACCAGCAGGGCGTCGTCGGCAACGAGGTCAAGGTCAACGTCCTCAACCAGCCGTACAGCACCTGGCCGTGGATCGACCTGCCGATGCTGGCCAACACCAACTGGTACAACAGCCATAACTTCTACGGCGAGCTCAAGGAGATCGAGGCGGCGACGGTGGCGGACGCCACCCAGTTCCATGACGCCTTCTACAAGCCGTCCAACGCCGTGCTCGTGGTGGCGGGCGACATCGATTATGCGGCGACCAAAGCGATGGTCGAGAAATATTTCGGCTGGATGCCCAAATCCGCACCGGTGAAGCTGCCCGACATCAGCGAGCCGCGCCAGACCGCGGAGAAGTTCAAGAGCCGCGTCGATCGCCTTGCGCCCAAACCGGGCTGGGCGGCGGGCTATCACGTTCCCGCGCGCGGCACGCCCGAATGGTATGCGATGGGCCTGATCGACCAGATGCTGGTCAAGGGACAGGACAGTCGTCTCTACCGCAAGCTGGTGGCCGAGACCGGCATTGCCGGCGAGGTAGGCGGGGGGATCAACTTCCCGTTGGGCAATATGTTCAACTATCAGGGCCCGATGTTGTGGAGCTTCAACTTCACGCATGACGCCAATCGCAGCCGCGACGAGATCAAGGCGGCGGTTGACAGCGTGATCGAGGATCTGCGCACCAAGCCGGTCTCCGCCGAGGAGCTGGCGCGGGCGCGAACCAAGATGCGCTCGTCGCTTTACTCGACGATCGACGGCACCGGACGGATCGGCCTGATCGACCTGCTGGCGGTGTATGCGTTGTTCGACAACGACCCGAACAAGGTGAACCAGATCGAGGACGGCTTCGCCAAGGTGACGCCGGCGCTGATCCAGAAGACCGCGCAGGAATATCTGCGTTCCACCAACCGATCGATCTACGCGATCGACCCCGGCGCGGCGCCCGCTGCTGCGCCCAAGCCCGCGGGAGCCAAGTAAGATGCGCCGCATGATCGCAAGCCTGATGGCTGCAACGCTGCTCACCGGCCCGCTCGCCGCGCAGGAGCTTCCGACCACACCGCCGCCGATCCCGGCGCCCAAGGCGTTCAAGGTACCGGCTTCGGAAACATTCACGCTCGCCAACGGGATGAAGGTCACGCTCATCCCCTATGGCGTCGCGCCCAAGGTGGTGGTGTCGCTCCAGACCTATGCCGGTTCGCTCAACGAGGGCGAGAATACCTGGCTCGGGCTGCTAGCCGTGGACATGCTGAAGGAAGGCGCGGCAGGCATGACCGCCGCGCAGATCGCGCAGAAAGCTGCCGAAATGGGCGGCGGGCTGGGCACCAACGCAGGGGCTGAAAGCTCGTCAGTGACGCTCAATGTGCTGTCCGAGCGCGCAGCGGATGCGATCGCGCTGGTCGCCGATGTCGTGCAAAAGCCGAGCTATCCCGAAAGCGAGCTGGCGCGGGTCAAGGCCAACTGGAACCGCCGCCTAGCGGTAGCGCTGAGCCAGCCGGGCACGCTCGCCAATGCGGCGCTGACCCGGGCCTATTACGGCGCGGACCACCCCTATGGCCGGGTGTTGCCGACTCCGCAGCAGTTCGGCGCCTACACCACCGCACAGCTCAAGGCGTGGCACGCCGCGAATTTCGGGGCGAAGCGCTCGCATCTCTACATTGCCGGCAAGTTCGATGCGGCGGTGGTGAAAGCGGCGGTCGAGAAGGCGTTCGGTGGCTGGGCCGCGGGTCCGGAGCGGCTGTCGCTGCCGCCGAGCCCCAAGCCGGGGCCGCAGGTTTTGCTGGTCGACCGGCCGGGCGCACCGCAATCTACCTTCAGCATCGCCTATCCGGCACCGAATGCGGGGACGCCGGGAGACATCCCGATGCGCGTGTCGAACGCGTTGCTGGGCGGATCCTTCAGCTCGCGCATCACGCGCAACATCCGCGAGGCGAAGGGCTATACCTATTCGCCGGGATCTGGCCTGGCCTTCTACCCGGCCAATGCGGTGTGGACGTTCAACGCGGACGTGACCACCGCGGTGACCGGTCCGGCGCTCAAGGAAGTGTTCCACGAGATCCGCACGCTCCAGGCGACCCCGCCGGGCGACGAGGAAGCGGCGGGGATGCGCCAGTATATGGCGGGCCTGTTCGTGATCCAGAACTCGACCCCGGGGGCGCTGGTGGGATCGCTGGCGACGCGGGACTCGCTCGGGTTGCCGCGCGACTGGATGGATAAATATGTCCCCGCCACGCTGGCTGTAACCCCGGCGCAGATCAGCGAAGCGGCAAAGAACCTGCCGATCGACAAGTTGACGCTGGTGGTGGTGGGTGACCTGAAGGTCGTCACGCCGCAGCTTCAGGAACTTCCCGAGTTGAAGGGTGTCGAGTTCAAGACCGTTACGGTCCCTTGAACGAATATTCGGGAAGTGAAGTGAAATGAAGCGGGGCCGGTATGATGCTGGCCCCGTTTTTCATTTGAGCGATGACAGTCAACGGTTCGCCGCAATTGCGAGTTTGTGACGCGACGAAATGCGGGTTCCACTCATTGAACCCCCGTTATGACCCAACACAGCAACCCAGCGCGTTACGCGCACCGCCGGGCGATCGCCGTGCTGCTTGCGGCCGTTGCCCTCCCTACAACCGCGCTGGCGCAGGAGACGGTGACCCCGCCGACGGTGCTGGTGCCTAGCCAGCCTGCGCCGATTCCTGCACCTGCACCTGCACCTGCACCCGCGGTGCAGGCGCCATCGGGCGAATCCCGCACTCCGGTCGCGCCCAGCGCGCTGGCTCAGGTCGAGCAGGAGGAGCGCGAACGCGCTGCCGCCCGCCAAGCCGCACGAGCCGAGGCGCGGCAGCTACAGCGCGCCGCACGGCCCGCTCCGCGATCCGAGGCACTGGCGCGCCCAGCCGTGAAGCCCGCGCCTGAGACCGCGCTAGCCGAAACGGCCGAGTCGGTTGCCGCTGCGCCGGCGACTCCGCCTTCAGCGGAGATCGTGAATCCGCCGGTCGAGACCGCAGCGGCCCCGGTCACCGAGACTGCGACTCAGCCGGAACCGTCCGGTAACGGCAATCTCTGGTTGATTCTCGCCGCCGCCGGCTTGGCATTGGCTGCGATCGCGGCCTTCCTGCTGCTACGTCCGCGCCGCCGCGACGAGGATCTGGCCTATGCGCCCCGTTCCGAGGCCGCCGCCGTCCAGCCCGAGCTCGTGCATGAACCCGTGCACAGGCCGCGCCTTGCCGACCCGGTGGCCGCCGCGCCGATCTTCGTCGCCCCGCGCCACGAGCCGGAGGTGGCTTCGACCGCAGCGCAGCCTGCGCTCGAGAATCCGGAGCTGGTCACGCCTGATGCCGCGGACATCGATGCGGTGCTGGGCGGCGCGAAACCGCAGGGCCGCCGCCCGGTGCTTGAGCTCGCGATGCGGCCGACTCGCGCGGGAATGAGCCGCCGCGGCGCTATGGTCGAGTTCGAGTTGACCGTTGCCAATGCCGGCGCGCTGCCCGCGGAGGATGTCCGCATCGGCGCGTTCATGCTGGGCGACAGCGCCGCCGTTCCTTCGGAGATCGAGCGACTGCTCATGCAACTGCCCACGGAGCAGGTCGTGCCCGCCGAGCGGATCGAGCCGGGCGGCGGCAAACGTCTCGATGCCGCGGTAACGCTGCCGCGTGAGCTGGTCGACGCGGCTGCGCACGACGGCGAGGACGGCTTCACGCCGGTGCTGGTTGCCGACGCGCGGTATCGTCTCCCCGGTGGCGGCGAAGGGCGGACTGCCGCAGCTTTCACCATTGGCCGCGTCAATGGCGGCGAGCATCTCGTCCCGATCGCGTTGCAGGACGATCCGGCAGTCTATGCCGATATCGAGGCCCGGCTGCACAGCGTTCCCGCCAAGATCTGAGGCGAGGGCGTAGCGAAAGCCCGCTCCACCCGCGCGGTGGAGCGGGCTTTGTCTGCGCCCGGCCGTACGCATTTTTTGGTGCCCCGCTGCCTGCGCATCATGCTAACGCGCCCCGCGTGACTGCGTCTTCCCTTCGCGCGACCATCGCGCTGATCCCGATCATGCTCCTCGCCGCGCCAGTTGCAGCGCAGGACAGCACGCCCCCGGCCGTCATCACGCCGCCGGTACGCGATTTTAGCCTGCCGCCATCAGGACAGACGCCATCCCCGGCGCCCACTCCAACGCCCACTCCTGCGGCGACCGTCCAGCCCGTGCCGATCCCGACGCCTTCGGCAACCGCTGCGGCGCGCGTGCCGACCGGACGCTCCACCCCGGCAGCTGCCCGCGCTCCTGCGGCCGATGTGCCCGCGGCTTCTGCCTTGGAGACCGCGCCGGCGCCTGCGGCGAGCCCGACGCCGCCTCCGGCTGCGATATCGTCACCCGAACTCGAACTGCCTCAGCCTTCCCCGACCAGTGCGGTTGCGCCGCCGGTTGCCCCTGAAGGCCTGCCCGGCTGGCTCTGGCCGGCACTCGGCGGTGTCCTGCTTCTTGCGGCGGGCAGCGTTGCGGGTTGGTGGTTCGGCCGCCGCCGTCGGTTGCGGGACGTTGAGGAAGCGCAGCCCGAAGGGCTGGAGGTTCCGGCTTCTGCCCCCACTCCGGGTCCGCCGCCGCTGAGCAAGGCACCTCCGGTTCCCGTGGCTCCGGCGGTGCCCGCCGCACCCATGGCGGCAAAGCCTGTGCTGCCCTCGGTCCCGCCGCCCGATGGACCGCTAGTGACCGAGATCCGGCCGATGCGTGCAGCGATCCGTGACGGGATGGTCACGCTGGATCTGGAATTGTTCATCCAGAACCGCGGGCACGAGTCTGCGGACAATATCCGCGCGGTCCTGACGCTGCTCGGCGCCAATGCCGAGCAGGATGCGCAGATTTCCACCTTCCACGGCGCCGCGCGGATCGCCGCGGGCTCCGAGCCCTTCAGCATCGCGCCCGGTGCAATCCATGCGCTCAACGTCCAGGTGAGCCTGCCCGGCGATCAGATGCAGGTGGTGACGGTGCAGGGCAAGCCGATGTTCGTACCGATCGTCCCCGTATCGCTCAAATGGTATGCTGGGCTCAGCATCCGTACGCTGCGCGACGCTTTCATGGTCGGGACCGCGCCGGCTGCGGGCGGCGACCGGCTGGGGCCGCTCTGGGTGGAGCGGGCGGGCGAGGGCTTCGGGCGCCTCGCGGCGAAACGCTACGTGCCCAAGGTTTAGCGGGTGAGGATGACGGCGCCGAGCAGGACGACCAGCGCCATGCCGATCGCCAGGAACAGCAGCATCCACGACAGCGAATTGAGGCCGCGCCACGCCTGAGCCTCATCGGCCAGCGGCATCTGTGGCGTGATCGTTTCCACATCGACGTCGGTCGTTTGTGACAGGGTGCTGACGAAACGTTCCCAGACGTCTGGATCGTTCGTTAGCCCGGCGGGCAACTGGGCGAGCAATGCGGTGAATAGATCGCCGACGGTGCGCCATTGCGGCGCATCAGCATAGTCGATCGTCACGCCGAACTCAGCTTCGAGTTCTTCGATCACAGCGAATTCGTCGCTGTTGCTGGCGAGGCCGAGCGTGGCGGGGACGATATCGATCATCGTTCGATGCCTAGGTGGCGTGCCGAATTGCGCCAACAGAAAAGGGCGGCCCGTTGCCGGACCGCCCGATTCACTAGCAAGCGTAACGCTTGCCGCACGAGATCCCCGCCTGCGCGGGGATGAGTCCTGCGCGCCTCGCGGCGCTCAGGCTCACTTGATCTCGACGGTCGCGCCGGCTTCCTCGAGCTGCTTCTTGAGCTTCTCGGCTTCGTCCTTCGACACGCCTTCCTTGACGGCCTTCGGCGCGCCCTCGACGAGAGCCTTCGCTTCGGTCAGGCCGAGGTTGGTGATCGCGCGGACTTCCTTGATGACGTTGATCTTCTTGCCACCGTCGCCGGTGAGGATCACGTCGAACTCGGTCTTCTCTTCAGCTGCCGGAGCAGCGGCGCCGGCGCCGCCAGCAGCGGCAACGGCGACAGGAGCGGCGGCGGTGACGCCCCACTTGTCTTCGAGAAGCTTCGAAAGCTCAGCGGCTTCGAGCACGGTCAGCTCGGAGAGCTGGTCAACAAGAGCGTTCAGGTCAGCCATGATAGTTTCCTTTGGTCAGATTGGTTCGAAAATAGTCGCGAAAGAACGCCGCACTTAAGCGGCCTCCTTCTCCGCATATGCCTTGAACACGCGGGCGAGCTGAGCCGCCGGTGCCTGGGTGACGGCTGCGAGCTTCGACGCCGGGGCCTGAAGCAGGCCGACGATCTTGCCGCGCAGTTCGTCGAGCGAAGGCAGCGATGCGAGCGCCTTCACGCCTTCCGCGTCGAGCAGCTGGCTCCCCATCGCGCCACCGACGATCTCGATCTTGTCGTTCGTCTTGGCGAACTCGGCGACCACCTTGGCGGCGGCGACCGGGTCGGTCGAAGTGGAAAGCGCCGTCGGACCCACGAGCAGGTCCGCAAGCACCGAATAGTCGGTGCCCTCGATCGCGATCTTGGCAAGGCGGTTCTTCGCGACCTTGTAGTTCGCGCCGGCTTCACGCGCCTTGTTGCGGAGGTCCGTCGATTGCTTGACGGTCATCCCGAGGTTGCGGGTGACGACCACCACAGCGACCTCGTTGAAGGTGCGGTTCAGCTCGGCAACGGACTCGGTCTTCTGAGCACGATCCATGCCGGTCTCCTCAAAATACCCCAACCCACAAGAGTTGGAGCCGGTTACGCCGAGGGAAGGGCGGATGCCCAACCCCCATGTCCGAGGGGCATGATCGTCAGGGCGCGGATAGGCTCCGGCTGGCTGACCCGAACTCCGTCGCTTGGAAGGAGCCGGTAAAATCCTTGTCCCCGTCTTGGCGGGAAATTAAGACCGGCAAACCCGGTCACCCACTGTCTCGGACGGTACGCCTGACCGGCAAGCCGGCCACGCGAAGGCGCGCCAATAGCGGCTGGCGCGCGAAAGTCAACTCTGGCGGCGCATCAGGGGGCGGTGATCAGGATGACGACGCGGCGGTTCTCGCGACGCCCTTCGGCAGTGGCATTGCTCTCGATAGGGAAGCGGTCGCCAAGACCGGTGGTGGAGATCGCGGCCTTGTCGAACCCGCTTCCGACCAGCACTTCGGCCACCGCCGCCGCACGGCGTTCGGACAGGCGTTGGTTGTGCTCGGCGCTGCCCGAACCGTCGGCATGGCCCTCGACCGTCGCGTGGCGGATATCGACAGCGAGCAGGCGACCGGCGATCCGCTTGATCGATCCGGCTTGCTGGGGAAGCACGGTGCTTTCGTCGCTCGCGAAAAGCAGCCGGTCGTTGATGCTGAATTCCCACCCGCGGTCGGTCTCGGCAAAGCCCTCCTCCATGAAGACCGCACGCTGGGCGCGGGTCCAGGGGGACTTGTCCTTCGACATCTGGCAACCGCCGAGGACGAGCGCGGCGAGGGCGAGGAACAGAGCGGTACGCACGAACGGCGGCATGACGGTCAAACTCCCTGTTGCCGGGCGCGAAGGTCTCCCTTGGCGACATACATTGCCGCGTCCGCCCGATTGATGAGCGTGGTCAGGTCCTGACCATCGCCCGGATAGATGGCAGCGCCGAGACTCAGCGTCATCGCAACCGTCTCGCCCGATGGAAGGCGGAACGGTTCGGCCATGCGCGCGGCGATCTCGCCCGCCACGCGCTCCGCCGCGTCGGCACCGCTGGGCGCTGCAAGCAGAATTGCGAACTCGTCGCCGCCCAGCCTCGCCGCAACGTCGCGGGCGCGCAGGCAATTGCGGATCCGTGCCGCGACCTCGATCAGCACTGCATCGCCCGCGGCGTGGCCGTGACGATCGTTGATCGGCTTGAACGAGTCCGCATCGGCGTAGAGGAGCACGAAGCTCGCCTCGCCCGCGCGTGCCTCGGCGAGCATCTCGCCGACCCGGCGCTCGAACAGCGCGCGATTGGGAAGGCCGGTCAGTGCGTCGTGGCTCGCCTTGTAGCTCAGCGTTTCGTTCTCGCGGCGCATATGCTGGCGCCAGTCGCCCAGCTCGGCGATCAGCGCGTTGAAATCGATCCTCAACGCCTCGACCTCGCGGATCGACGCGGGCGGGACCTTCGGGTCGAGTGTTTCCTCGCGCCGGAAGCCGTGCGCGGCGTCGACGATCGCGTTGAGCGGCTCGACAATGTCTGCGCGCAACCGCCGTGACAGCAGCCAGGCGGCGAGGCCGGTTAGCACCAGGCAGACCAGCGTGCCGAGCACGCCGTCGCGGATATAGGCGGCGACCCCACTGCCTTCGCCGCGCACGCGCACCGTGCCGATACGGCTGCCAAGATGGATCACCGGCTCGTCGACGGGGGAGGCGAAGAACAGCCGGTCCGCGATCCAGCGGGCAAGCGAGTCATCCTGCCCCTCGCGCTCGACAGTGGCAAGAACGGTGCCGTCGGGCTTGATCAGTGCGATACCGGCTACGCCCGGCTCGAGCAGCGGGGCGATGGCCTGCTGGGCGGAGACGGGGTCGTCGAACACGATCGATGGGGCCGCGGAATAGCCTGCCGAGCGGCCGATCAGATGTAGATTCTGTCCGGCATAGGCACCGATCGCGGCGAAGCCGGCGAGCAGCACGGTCAGGCCGGTCAGCCCGACCGCGAACAGGGTGACGCGCAGATGCATCCGCGCGAGCACGCGACGCAGCGTCGGCAGGGGGGCGATACCGCTCACGACGCGCCATCCTCGGGGAGCGCGATCCGCAACACGCGCGGATCGATCCGCACCGTGCTTCGCGACGCGGCGTCGATGCTGAGCCGGAAACCGACCCGGTCGGGCAATACGCGCAGGCAGAAGATCGTGCCGCCGCGGCACTCCGGATCGGCCTCGGCGATCGAGAGGATCGGCTGGTCGCGGATCGAGCGCAGCATCCGCTGACGATCGGCATCGGTCATCACGCCGAAATAGAGAATATCGCAGCCACGCGTCGGGCCGCCGGGCAGCACGATCTGCGTCTGCACCTGCCGCCCGGCGCTCTGGCCGATGCGGCCGAAGCCCTTGGTATAGGTCGTGGCACCGCTGACGCAGAGCCGCTGCACGGGGCGCGGCTCGGGCCATCGGGTATAGCTGATCATGCCGCCTACGGTGCGGGCGACCACCGCGTCATGCTGGCCGGGCGGGACGCGTGTCTCTGCAATCAGCCCTGCCGAACCGATGGATGTACTCGCGCCCATCACGATGAGCGCTACCATCAACGTCACGTCAATTCCCCCGAGCGGAACCGGTTCCGCTCATCTCGATTGACGTGTCGCTAGCGTATCAAACGGCGAAATGCCAGATTTCGTTAACTGCGACGCAGGGCGTCACTCGGCAGGCGCGGTCTCGTTGCCGCCCTGATCGCGCGGAAGGCGCGCGGTCATGCCGACCGCGTCGGCATCGTCCTGCACCTGTTCGTCGGTTGCGCGATCGTCCTCGACGATCGGTGCAGGGGTCGGCGTCGGGCTGGGCGTGGGCTCGGGCTCGGCGAGGTTCTGCACCGGCGTCTCGTCGATCACCACGGCCGCATTGTCGTTGTCGTTGACGGGCGCGTCGGGCGCGTCGGAACCGCCCGAACAGGCGGCGAGCGCCGTGGCGGCGAGCAGTGCTGCGGCAAGGGACAGGCGACGGGTCATTGGGTTCTCCGTGGAAATGGGGTCAGCGCGCGGCGAGCGCCTGAGCGGCGCTCCGCTTCTCGATCTTGGTCGCAAGCGTCTTGTCCCAGCCATAGGGATCGCCGCGGAAATTCATCGTGCCGGTGCCGCTCGCATAAGCGGTCCAGTAGAGCAGGTAGACCGCCACCTGGTTGGGCAGCGCGGCACGCACCGTCTCGCCCTTCGCCAGCGCACCGTCGATCGCCTCGGGGGTCCATTGCGTGCTGCCCTCGAGCAGCAGCCGCGCAAGGTCGGCGGGCCGCTCGAGCCGGATGCAGCCGTGCGAGGCGAGCCGGTCGAAGCGCGAGAAGGTGCCCTTGCTCGGCGTATCGTGCAGATAGACCGCGAACGGGTTGTTGAAGTCGAACTTGTATTTGCCCAGCGCCGACTGCGCGGGCGACTGCTGGAGCCGGCGGTTGGGACCGGTACCGATCACCTTGAACCCGTTGCGGGCGAGATAGGCCGCTCCCTTGGGGAACAGCTCGCGCTGGGCGATGCCTGCGGGGACGTTCCATGGCGGGTTGAGTACGACCGAATGAATGCTCGACTGAAGCATCGGCGTCTCGCCGCCGCCGGGCTTGCCGGTCACCCCGCGCATCGACATCACCGGGCGATCGCCCTCGAATACCGCGACCTGAGCGGCGGCGATGTTCACTTGAATGCGGTCGACCGGCATCTCCTTCGGCATCCAGCGCCAGCGCTCCATGTTCGCCATGATCTGGCGGACGCGGCTGGAGACGGGGACGTTGAGCGCCGAAAGCGTACCGGTGGAGACGGTACCGGTCGGTGCCAGGCCATAGCGGCGCTGGGCGCGGACGACGGCTTCCTTAAGCGCGGCGTCGAACTTGTCGCCGCTGCCGGTGACTTCGCCATCCTCGACCGCGAGGCGGGCGCGCAGCGCGGCGACACGCGGGCCGCTCGACCCGGCAGACAGGTCCGGGCCGGCGGGAATGGTGCCCCATCCGCCCGCGGTCTCGATCCGGCGGTAGCGGGCAAGGCCCTTGCGCAGATTGTCATAGCCTTCGTACTGCGGTGTCAGGCCCGCGAACCATTGGCCGATCCGGTTGTCCGCGACGGCCTTGGCAAAGCCGGGCAGCGGATCCCATGCGGCGGGGCGAAGGGCCCAATCCTCCTGGAAATCGGCGGTGTCGAGGCGGCCGATATGGATCGCGCGGGCATAGTCCAGCGCAGCGCGGACCAGACCCTGATCGTCGGCGGGCAGCACTTCGGCCTCGGCGGTCGAATAGCGCAGACCCTGCGCGATCCGGCCCTGCACGATCAACTGGCGCACCTGCTGCGCCTGCTCCGGGCTGAGCACGGGGAGCGGGATCTGGACCGGTGTGATCTGGACTGGCGCAGCCGGGGGCGCTGCCTGCGGAGATGTCGGGGTTGCCGTAGCGGCGGGCGGGCGCGGTGCACCCTGCTGCGCAAGCGCAGGCGCGCCGAGGGCAAGACCGAGCAAGGGCAGCGCCGCAACACCATGCGACCGCGATCGTCCGAACATCTAGAGCATCATCCTTTCACCGAAGCCCAATGATAGAGGCCGCGTCCGTGAAAGTCACCCGTCCCCAGCCCGGAATGCTCAAGCCGGAGAGAAGGCTTTTGTTCCCGCGACTCCGATAACAATCAACGCCATGAACCCGGCCTGCACCGGCGATACGCGATCGCCGAAGATCATGATGCCCATCAGGATCACGCCGACGGCGCCGAGGCCGGTCCAGATCGCATAGGCGGTGCCGGCGGGCAGATCGCGCATCGCGAGGCCGAGCAGCGCCATGTTGACGAAGCTGAGCGTCACGGGGACCAGCGACGCGTGCCAGGTCGAGGCGCTCGCCGCCCATTTGAGGCTGAGCGCCCAGATGATTTCAGTAACAACGGCAATGCCGAGGATAACCCACGCCATGAGATTTCCGGTCTGTCGCGGGCTCGAAACGTCATGCGCAGGCCGGAAACCCGAAAGAGGCGGCGCATGGCGCCGGTCGCGAACGAGCGGCGTTGCGTGGCGCATGTGGCCGCGCAACCTTCCCTAGTCAATGGCGGCGATTCACACCCGCGCGTCGATCCATCCGCGAATATCCGCCATCACGCCTTCCTTGCCGGTGTCGGCTAGCAGGTCGTGATAATGGCCTTCGTACAGCTTGAGCGTCTTGTCCGCCGATCCGGCATTGTCGAAAAACATCTGACTGCCGGCGGGCAGGGTCGCATGATCCTGCGTCCCGTGGATGATCAGGACGGGGAGGGTGATCTTCGGGAAGGAGACCTCCAGCACCTTGTCCGCCTTCCACATCTCGCCGACCGTCTTGGCGGGCTGGTTCTCGTCATGGATCAGCGGATCGGCGTTCATCATCGCGACCCAGGCCGGATCGCGCGAGAAGTCGGCATTTTTGAGCTTGAGGACCTTGAGGCGCGGGAATGGCCCGCTCAGCCATTGCAGCAGGTTCAATACCAGCCGCGGCGCCGGCACGCGGAAGGCGAAGCTGTGGCAGATCAGGCCCTTGATTTCGCGCTGGTTGCGCAACGCGTAGCTGGTTGCGATCACGCCGCCGGCGCTGTGGCCCATCAGGAAGATCGGCAGCCCCGGATGCTCTGCACGCGCCTTGTCGAAGGCGAGCTGGAGGTCTGAGAGATAGCTGTCGAAATCGTCGACATAGAAGCGCTCGCCGTCCGATTTCCCGCGTCCGCGCAGATCGACCGCGTAGCAGGCATAGCCCGCTTCATTGAGCCGCCCGGCGGCCCAGCTCAGATGCGCGCCGTGCGCGTTGAAGCCGTGCTGGAGAATGACGACACCCTTGGCGGTGCCGTTCGCGGGCCAGGAGTGAAGGTTGATACCGGTGCCATCGGGGTGGGTGATCCGTTCTTCGGTCATGCGCGCCTCCCTGGAAGGAAGCATGAACGTTATCACGCATCCGTAACGAGCGCGACTGCAATATGAGTACCCGTCAGCGGGCCAGCCGGACCAGTGCATCGTCGAGCGCGGAGAGGAAGCGCGAGCGATCCTCCTTGCGGAACGGCGGCGGGCCACCGAGCTGATCGCCGCCCGCGCGCAGGTCCGCCATGATCGCCCGCGTCGCGATCGCGGCGCCGATCGAGCTGGTCGTGAACGGCTTGCCGGCGGGCGAGAGCACGGTCGCCCCGGCCTTGAGGCAGCGGTCGGCGAGCAGGATATCCGCCGTCACCACCACCGTCTTCGGCCCGGCGCGCTCGGCGATCCAGTCGTCGGCCGCGTCGAACCCGTCCGATACGACCTCCCGTCCGATCAGCGGGTGATCGGGGATGCGGATGAAGGTGTTGGCGACGATGGTGACCGGCACCTCGCGCCGCCACGCGACCTTGTACACCTCGTCCTTCACCGGGCAGGCGTCAGCATCGACCAGGATGCGGAGGGCGCTCACTTCTTGGGCGGTTTGCCGCGATGATGGGGCTTGGCCGGACGGGCGCGGTGGACCGGGCGGTCATGGTTGCGCGGCTTGTGGTGACGTGGGGCATGGTCGCCGCGCGTTCCGGGCGGGGGTGGACCATCGGCCACTTCGATCAGCACGCCGTCCTCATCCTGCGCGGCGGTCTTGGCGACCTCCTTGGCGAAACGATCGGCGAGCTTGGTCGGAATCTGGAAGCGGGTCTCGCCAGCGCCGATGCGGATCGCGCCGATTTCCGACTTGGTGATATGGCCCCGGCGGCAGATCAGCGGCAGGATCCAGCGCGGATCGGCGTTCTGGCGACGGCCGATGTTCATGCTGAACCAGACGACTTCGTCGAAGCCCGGACGATGGACCGGCGCGCTCCGTTCGGCCGGCGAACGGTCGATCAGCTCCTCGGGCGCGGGCATCGACGCGCGATGCGCCTGGACCAGCGCGGCGGCGATCTCGAGCGGGGACTTTTCCGCCAGCAGCGCCTCGGCGATCTCGCGATCCTCGTCCTCGATCTCGATCGGAGCGATGAGCTTGGTCATCAGCCGTTCGCGATCCTTGGCGCGGATATCCTCGGCGCCGGGGACGGGCAGCCACTCGGCGGCGATCTTCGCCTGCTTGAGCGTCATCTCGACGCGGCGGCGGCGCGGATAGGGAACGATGAGCACCGCGGTGCCCTTCTTGCCCGCGCGGCCAGTGCGGCCCGAACGGTGCTGAAGCGTCTCGGCGTCGCGCGGCAGCTCGACATGGATGACCAGCGTTACGGTGGGCAGGTCGATCCCGCGCGCGGCGACGTCGGTGGCGACGCAGACGCGCGCACGGCGGTCGCGCAACGCCTGGAGCGCGGCGTTGCGCTCGTTCTGGCTATGCTCGCCCGACAACGCCACGGCGGCAAAGCCGCGCTCGGTGAGGCCGGCATGGAGGTGGCGGACATTGTCGCGCGTCGCGCAGAACAGGATCGCGGTCTCCGCCTCGTGGAAGCGGAGCAGGTTGATCACGGCATGTTCGATGTCGGCGGGGGCGACGGCGATCGCCTGATAGGTGATGTCGCCATGACCGCGATCCTCGCCCACGGTCGAGATGCGGTGCGCGTCATTCTGGTAGCGACGGGCCAGCGCGACGATCGGCTTGGGCAGCGTCGCCGAGAACAGGAAGGTGCGGCGCTCGGGCGGGGTCGCGTCGAGCAGCGCCTCCAGCTCCTCGCGAAAGCCCATGTCGAGCATCTCGTCGGCCTCGTCGAGCACGGCGATGCGCGCCTGGCTCAAGTCGAGCGCGCCGCGCTCGACATGGTCGCGCAGACGCCCCGGCGTGCCGACGACGATGTGCGTGCCATAGGACAGCGTGCGGCGCTCGCGCGACGCATCCATGCCGCCGACACAGGTCGCGATGCGTCCGCCGGCCGAGGCGTAGAGCCAGCTCAGTTCCTTGGCGACCTGAAGCGCCAGCTCGCGCGTCGGTGCGATCACCAGCGCGAGAGGCAGGCCGGGGGCGGGGAGCTTGCCGTCCTCGAGCAGCTCGTCGGCCATGGCGAGGCCGAAGGCGACGGTCTTGCCCGAGCCGGTCTGGGCGGAGACCAGCAGGTCGCGGCCTTTGGCGGCGTCTTCGGTGACGGCGGCCTGCACCGGAGTGAGGGCGGTATAGCCGCGCGCGGTCAGCGCCTCGGCGAGGCTGGCGGGGAGGTGGGTAAAGGTCATGCAGCTCACAATGGTCGCGCGGCCAATGGGCAAGGCGCGGGTAAGCGCGGCCCCATAGCGCATATCGGAGGGTTTGGCGAGGGGGCGGGTTTGGGACGTCGCGCCGCCCGCAAATCCGCGCCCCTTACTGTTGACAATAAGTCGCAATAACATTTACCGCACCCGCGAAACGATCCAGGGAACCCCAATGAAAACCGAAACCGCTTACGCGGCATTGCTGCTCGGCGCCTCAATGCTCGCGCTCACCTCTCAGGCCCATGCGCAGGAGGCAGTCGAGGCGCCCGCGACCGCCGAGAGCGATGACGTTGTGGTGGTGGTCGGTGCGCTGACCGATGTGGATCTGGATCGCAAGGCGATCCAGGCGATCCAGGCGAATGACCTGTCCGACCTGTTCCGCAACGTTCCCTCGGTCGCGGTGGGCGGCTCGCTCGGCATCGCGCAGAAAATCTATGTGCGCGGGCTCGAGGATTCGATGCTCAACGTCACCATCGATGGCGCGCCGCAGCGCGGCACATTGTTCCACCATGTCGGCCGCGTCAGCATCGAGCCGGAGCTGCTCAAGAGCGTCCAGGTTCAGGCCGGCGCGGGTGAGGCGGATTCGGGCTTCGGCGCGATCGGCGGCGCGATCCGCTTCCGCACGGTCGATCCCACCGACCTGCTGCGCAACGGCCGCGATTTCGGCGTGATCGCCAAGGGCGGCTGGTTCAGCAATGACGGTTACAAGCTGTCTGGCACCGCCTTTGCGCGGCTGACGGGCGATATCGGCATCCTCGCTTCGTTCGTGCATGTCGACCGCGAGAACTTCAAGGACGGCAACGGCACGACGCTGCGCGGCACCGCCGCCAAACAGCAGCTGGGCTTCGTCAAGATCGGCGGTGACCTCGGCGCCGGGCATCGCCTGACGCTGAGCTATGAACAGCGCAACGAAGAGGGCGATTTCGGCATGCGTCCGAACTGGCCGGTGCTGGCGAACGACCGGCTGTTCGCGGTCGAGGGCAAGCGCAAGACCGCGATCGCCAATTACGGCTTCGAGACGGCCGTGGGAATCGATCTGGAGGCGACGGGTTACTGGACCCGCACCGAGTTCACCCAGAACCGATCGGACCGCTGGGGCCTGTATGGTGCGAATATCGACAGCTGGGGTTTCGACGCACGCGCGCGCATCCGTCGCGGCGGGCATGACGTGACGGTCGGGTTCGAGCATCGCTCGGACCGCGTCGTCGGCCAGTATCTCGGTGCGCCGGCCCAGTGGCAGGCCTGGGCATGGGACCCCGCGGTCGGCCGGTTCGAAGAGAAGGGCGCACTGATGGGCGTCTATATCCAGGACCGCTGGCGCGTGGTCGAGCCGCTGCTGCTGAGCTTCGGCGCGCGCTACGACGCCTATGACCTCGATCAGGTGACCTATCGCAAGGGCATCGACAGCGATGGCGTGAGCTTCAACGCGGGCGCCACGCTGGATGTTCTGCCGGGCCTGTCGCTCAATGCCGGCTATGCCGAAGCGTTTCGCGGCAAGGAGATCGGTGACGGTTTCACGCTCGAGAAGCGGCCCGGCCGCATCTCGCTCGCGCCCGGCCTCAAGCCCGAACGAGTCGAGAATATCGAAGGTGGCGTGAAGTATGACCGCAACGGCATCACGGCATCGGCGGTCTATTACCGCACCAAGATCCGGGATGTCGTGCTCGACCAGCTCGGCGCGGTCCGGACGCCGGGTACCGTTCAGGACGCGGTCTATTACGAGAATGTCGGCAACTTCAAAGCCGAGGGCTTCGAGCTGCGCGCCGGTTATCGCACCGGCCCCTTCTCGATCGAGGGCTATTTCAACCACTATGATTCGCGCCTCAACGACAAGCGGATCGAGGGGTATGAGCAGATTGCACTCGGCAATTCGGTGGGCGACAACTGGGCGGTGAGCGCTGCGTTCGAACCCTCGTCCGACCTCAGCCTGCGCGCGACGGTGACCCGCTATGAGGATCTGAACGATATCGAGGTGCTGTTCCGCGAAAAGCAGCTCGGCTTCTTCAACAAGACCTATTTCATCGACAAGCCGGGCTACACCGTGGTCGACATCTCCGGCACCTGGCGTCCGTTCGGCACCGACATGATCGAGCTGCAGGCCGCGGTCTATAATCTGCTCGACAAGCAGTATCGCGCGCATGCCAGCGTCGGCGACTATAGCCAGATCGGCGTGGCGGGGTATGAGATCGTGCGCGGCCTGCCCGAGCCGGGCCGTAATATCCGCCTCGGCGTCTCGTTCCGCTATTGATGGCGGAAGCGGTGAAGGGGCCGCCACCTGCCGCAAAGCGCCGGTGGCGGCCGTTCGCGCGGATCTGGCACCGCTGGTTCGGGATATTCGGCGGGCTGTGGCTGTTGCTGCTGGCCGTCACCGGATCGGCGGTGACCTTCTATGACGAGCTCGACAGCTGGCTGAATCCGGACCTGCGGACGATCCCTGCGGCGACACGGCAGCACGTGCCCATGGACCTTGCCGTCAACCGGGCACAGGCGGCGCTTCCGGGGTTCGCGCCCAACAATATCCTGATGCCGTCGCATTCGCAGGGCACGATCTGGATGCTCGGCCGCGCGCCGCTGGGCGAGGGCAAGCCGCGCCCCGTCCAGCTCTTCGCCGATCCGCGCGACGGGCGCGTGCTCGGCTGGCGGGAGAGCGGCAAGGTCTCGCTCGACCGGCGGCACCTGATGGACGTGCTCTACGGCCTGCATGTCGATCTGCTCGCGGGCGCCTGGATGACCTGGTTCTTCGGCCTCGTCTCGTTCGCCTGGCTGATCGATCACGCGATCGCGCTGTGGCTGGCGGTACCGGCGCTGGCCAAGTGGCGCAGTGCCTTCGCCGTCGCGGGACGGCCGGGCAGCCTCCGGCGATTGTTCGACTGGCACCGCGCGCCGGGCATGTGGGCCTGGCCCGTCACCTTCGTCCTGGCTCTCACCGGCGTGACGCTCGCCTGGCCCGATGACAGCCGTAGCGCGGTGGCGCTGGTGTCGCCGGTCAACGAACGGCTTCACGAGCACTGGCCCGATGTCGAACCGCCCGCACGCCCGGTGGGGCTTGAGGCGGCGATGGCGGCGGTGGTTACCGACCGTTCGCGCGTGCACAGCCTGCGCCTCCTGCCCGATCATGCCGCCTATGCCGTACGCACTTTCGACCCGCGCGACCGCGACGATCAGGGGCGGCTGTGGACCTATGTCGCGATGGCCGATGCGCGCATCCTCGCGACCCGCCACGACAATGGGGAAAGCGCGGGCGACCAGTTCTTCGCCTGGCAATATCCGCTGCATTCGGGGAAGGCGTTCGGGGCTGTGGGACGGTGGATCGTCTTCGTCTCGGGTATCGTCACCATGGCACTTGTGGTCACTGGCTGGATGCTGTGGCTGCGTCGCCGTCGGCAGCATCGCGCATCGCCCGCCCGCAAACAGTAGGGAATAAACCGGCGCCGACATGCGTATGCCGGGCATGTCTGTATCCGCGTCCCCGCTTTTTCCGACCGGCACCGCGCGCGTCAGGTCCTCGGCACGCCCGACCCGCGTGGCCTTGTTCTCCGGCAATTACGATTGCGTGCGCGACGGCGCCAACCGCGCACTCAACCGGCTGGTGGCGCACCTGCTCGACAAGGAGGGCGCCGAGGTTCGCGTCTTCTCCCCCCGCGCGCCCAAACCCGCCTTCGCCGCTGCGGGCAACGTCCGCGCGGTGCGCTCGCTCGCACTGCCGGGGCGACCCGAATACCGGCTGGCGCTGGGCCTGACGCGCGCGGCAAGGATAGAGCTCGAGGCGTTCGCGCCGGACATCGTCCACCTTTCCGCGCCCGACCTGCTCGGCCGGCAGGCGCAGAAATGGGCGCGGGCGAGGGGGATCCCGGTGGTGGCGAGCCTGCATACCCGGTTCGAGACCTACCCCGCTTATTACGGGATGGGCTTTCTGCGTCCGGTGATCGAACGCTATCTCGACCGCTTCTATGGCGACAGCGACCTGATCCTTGCGCCGACCCGGCCGATCGCCGACGAGCTGGCCGCCAAACATGGCGCCGGCCGCGTGTCGGTCTGGAGCCGCGGGATCGATCCCGCGGCCTTTCACCCTTCGCTGCGCGACGAAGCGACCCGCGCCGCATTCGGCTATGCGCCCGGCGATATCGTTCCGCTCTTCTTCGGGCGGCTGGTGCAGGAGAAGGGCCTTGGCGTGTTCGCCGATACGATCGACGCGTTGCAGGCGTCGGGACATGCCGCGCGTCCGCTGATCGTCGGCGAGGGACCGGCGCGCGGCTGGTTCGAGAAACGGCTGCCCGGCGCGGTCTTTGCCGGGCATCTGGAAGGTGCGGCGCTGGGCCGCGCCGTGGCGAGCGCGGACATCCTGATCAACCCGAGCGTGACCGAGGCGTTCGGCAACGTGAACCTGGAAGCGATGGCGAGCGGCCTCGCGGTGGTTTCCGCCGATGTGCCGAGCGCGTCGGCGCTGATCGCGGACGGCCGGACCGGCTGGCTGGTCTCCCCGCATGCCCCCGCTGCCTATGCGCGCGCCGTGCGGATGCTGATGCAGGAAGCGCCATTGCGCCGCGCCATGGGCGCTGCTGCGAGCATGGAGGCGCTGCGCTATCGCTGGGACGATGTGCTGGCGGGGGTTGCAGCGGATTATCGCCGCTGCCGCTCCCTTGACGCCGCGAAGGTGGACGCGACCCCGCGGTTGCTGCAGGAACTTGCGGCGTGAGCCCGGATGCCGACATCACCGGCGACCAGATCGCGATGCGCCGCTATGCGCGTGCGCTCACCCGTGACGATCCGGATGCCGACGATGTGGTGCAGGATGCGATCCTGCGGGCGATCGAGCGCAGGAAGAGTTTCAAGCCCGAATTCAGCCGCCGCCGCTGGCTGCTCGCGATCGTCCACAATGTCTTCATCTCGGGCAAGCGCCGCGAGGCGGCCGAAACGCGCCGCAATGATCGCTTCGCCGAGACGCTGGAACGTAACCCCGATCTGGAGCAGGAACAGCGTGTGCGCCTGTCGCGCATCGCCAGCGCATATGCGAGCCTGCCCGAGCATCACCGCGCGGTGCTTCACCTGACCGCGGTTGAAGGGCTGACCTATCAGGAAGTAGCGGACGTGCTCGATATCCCGGTCGGCACGGTGATGTCGCGGCTGTCGCGTGCACGCGAAGCCTTGAAGCAACGGGAACAGGGGCCGTCCCCCTTGCGAATCGTGGGAGGGGAAAATGGCTGAGCAACCATCTGAGTTCGAACTGCATGCCTATATCGACGGACAGCTCGATCCCGTGCGCCGCTTCGCGATCGAAGCACAGCTCGCGCAGGATCCCGAGCGGGCCGCATGGGTGATGGGGGAATTGAGCGATCGTACCGCGCTGCAGCTGCTGGCCGACGATCCGAGTCCCGCCCCATCCGCTGCGATCGAACAGATGGCGCGGCTGGCTGAGGCGCCGTCAAAGCGTTTCGTCCGCCGTGGCGCGATCTTCGGCGGACTCTCGCTGGCGGCGGCCGCGTCGCTGGTACTGGCCTGGCCGGCGGGCACGCCCGGCTATGTCGACTATGCGGTCAGCTCGCACCGCATCGCGATGATGCGCGCAAGCATGCCATCGCAGATCGAGGCACCGACCCTGAACGCCAAGGAAATCCAGAGCAGCACCAGCATCGACTTGCCCGTCCTGCCTGCCGATTGGCAAGTGACCGACGTTCAGCTCTTTCCCACGGAGGAGGGGCCGGCGCTGCTGGTCGCGGTGACCGCGGGCGACGGACAGCGCATGTCGCTCTTTGCGCTCAAGTCGCGCAGCGATGCGCCCAAACGGCCGAGCGCGGTGCGTGAAGGGCCGCAGTCGGTGGCCTATTGGCGGCGCAATGACATGTCCTATGCGCTGACCGGCGATGGCGACCCCGGTGCGATGGACGCGCGTGCGGAAACGCTGGTGCAGACCCGCTCCTGAACAAGAGCGGACGGGGCAGCGCGACGGTTCAGCCGTGGTCCGGATGGATCGCGCCCACATGCGCTTCGCCGCGCGCCTCGGCCAGCATCGTCTGACGGTGGCGCTCGGCATAGCGCGCGCGCTGTTCGTCGGTGCGCTCTCCATGACAGGCCGGGCAACTGATGCCCTCGACAAACAGGGGCGAGTTGCGCTGTTCGGGCGTCACCGGCATGCGGCAGGCGCGGCAAAGCTGGTTGTCTCCAGGCGTAAGGCCGTGGCCGACCGATACCCGCTCGTCGAAGACGAAACACTCGCCCTCCCACCGGCTCTGTTCGGGCGGGATCGTCTCGAGATAGGCGAGGATGCCGCCTTTCAGATGATAGACCTCGTCGAGCCCCTCGGCCTTGAGGAAAGCGGTGGATTTCTCGCAACGGATGCCGCCGGTGCAGAACATCGCGATCTTCGGCTTCACCTCGCCGTCCAGCAGCCGGTCCCGGTTGGCCTGGAACCATTCCGGGAAATCGCGAAAGCTGCGCGTTTGCGGATCGATCGCGCCGGCGAAGCTGCCCAGCGCGACTTCATAGTCGTTGCGCGTATCGATCACGATCGTGTCGGGCCGGTCGATCAGCGCGTTCCAGTCCGCGGGCGCGACATAATGGCCGGTGTCGAGCGGATCGATGTCGGGCTGACCCATCGTCACGATCTCCTGCTTGAGCCGAACCTTCATCCGGTGGAAGGGCATCGCCGGCGCGCGCGATTCCTTGACCTCGATGTCGGCGCAACCGGGCAGGGCACGGATATGGGCAAGCACCTGCTCGATGGCGTCGTCGCTGCCGGCGATCGTGCCGTTGATGCCCTCGCGGGCCAGCAGCAGCGTGCCCTTGACGCCCAGGCCACAGCAGGCCTGCGCCAGCGGCGCCTTGATCTGCTCAAGGTCCGCAAAGGGGGTGAACTGATACAGCGCGACGACGCGGATCGGGTGGTGGGTCACGCCCAGCTCCATAAACGGAAAGGGGCCGGTGTTGCCACCGACCCCTTTGCATTGTTCGGTCGAACCGAGGATCAGACCGCCGAAACCTCGGCGACGTCGATCTTCACGCCCGGGCCCATCGAGGACGAGACCGCGACCTTGCGCAGATACTTGCCCTTGGCGCCCGAAGGCTTGGCCTTGACCACCGCATCGACCAGCGCGTCGAAGTTCGAACGCAGGTCGGCGGCCGAGAACGACGCCTTGCCGATGCCCGAATGGATGATGCCGGCCTTTTCGACGCGATACTCGACCTGACCGCCCTTGGCGGCCTTGACCGCTTCCGCGACGTTCATGGTGACGGTGCCGAGCTTCGGGTTCGGCATCAGGCCCTTGGGGCCCAGAACCTTGCCGAGACGGCCGACCAGGCCCATCATGTCCGGGGTCGCGATGCAGCGATCGAACTCGATCTTGCCGCCCTGCACGATTTCGAGCAGGTCTTCGGCACCGACCACGTCCGCACCGGCTTCACGGGCCTCGTCAGCCTTTGCGCCCTTGGCGAACACGCCCACGCGCACGGTCTTGCCGGTGCCGGCGGGCAGGGTGACGACGCCACGGACCATCTGGTCGGCGTGACGCGGATCGACGCCCAGGTTCAGCGCGACTTCGATCGTCTCGTCGAACTTGGCGGTGGCGTTCTTCTGCGCCAGCGCGATCGCCTCGTCGATGCCGTAGAGCTTCTCGCGGTCAACCGCGGTCGCCATGGCCTTCGCCTTCTTCGTCAGCTTTGCCATGTGATCAGCCCTCCACCACTTCGAGGCCCATCGCGCGGGCGGAGCCTTCAATGATCTTCGTCGCAGCGTCGATGTCGTTCGCGTTCAGATCCTTCATCTTCGCGGTCGCGATTTCGGCGAGCTGCGAGCGCTTGATCTTTCCGGCCGAAACCTTGCCCGGCTCCTTCGAACCCGACTTGAGGCCAACGGCCTTCTTGATCAGGTAGGTCGCGGGCGGCTGCTTCGTCTCGAACGAGAAGCTGCGGTCGGCATAGACGGTGATGATGGTGGGGAGGGGGGTGCCCTTCTCCTGGCCATCGGTCGCCGCGTTGAACGCCTTGCAGAATTCCATGATGTTGACGCCGCGCTGACCCAGTGCAGGGCCGATGGGCGGCGACGGATTGGCGGCGCCCGCAGGCACCTGGAGCTTGATATAGCCCGTAATCTTCTTAGCCATGTTTCACTCTCTAGCTGGCCGGATTGCCCCGGCCGGTTCAAGTTTAGCGGTTCAGGCGAACGCCGAGACGCTCTCCCGCAGGTTTCCAATGCTGTCGCTCTGGAAGGCGGCGCGCATAGCGCCAGTGCGCTCCTAAAGCAAGGGTGAGCGATTGTCGGATACATGTTGGAACTGAAATGCCATGCATGGGCCGCGGGCGAATCATCCGTCCAGGCGGCTCTAGTGGGGCAGGCAAGTGAATATCCCCGCGCACGCCCCTTGCCTTCCCGCGCGGCAAACTTTAGGGGCGGTGGCCGCACAGGGGTGTAGCTCAGCTGGTTAGAGCGTCGGTCTCCAAAACCGAAGGCCCTCGGTTCGAATCCGAGCTCCCCTGCCATCCTTTGCCAAGGATATTCCCCTCCAATGTTCCGCGCGCTGTACGACTGGACGCTCAGGCTTGCCGGTCATCGCCACGCCGATCGCTATCTGGCGACGGTATCGTTCGCCGAATCGAGCTTCTTCCCGATCCCGCCCGACGTGATGCTGGTGCCGATGGTGCTGGCGCGACGCGACCAGGCGTACCGGATCGCGACGATCTGTACGATCGCGTCGGTGCTGGGCGGGCTGTTCGGCTACGCGATCGGCTATTTCCTCACCGGCTTCGCGCATCAGGTGCTCGAATTCTTCCGTCACGGCGCGTTCGAGGACTTCACTGCGGCCTACCAGAAATATGGCGCGGCGCTGATCCTGGTGAAGGGCCTGACGCCAATCCCGTTCAAGCTGGTGACGATCGCCAGCGGCCTGTCGCACTATCCGCTGGGCATCTTCATACTGCTCTGCACCATCACCCGCGGTGCCCGATTCTTTCTCGTTGCGTTCCTGCTCAAGAAATATGGCGAGCCGGTTCAGAAGGTGATCGAGGAACGGCTGAACCTGATCGGCTGGATCGTTCTTGCGGCGCTGATCGGCGGATTTGCGGTGGTGGCACTGGTCTAGGGGGCTGCGGCGGGGCGGAGTAGTGGCGCTGTTTGCGCTAACTGCATCCGGAATAGTATCTGATGTGAATATTCCATTACATTTTCAGCAGTTTTCTGCGCGCTGTTGGAAATTATTGCGCTTGCGAACTTTGGGAAATGCCCCTAGCGAGCAAATGCCTTTGCGCAAATCGAAGGGGAAATAACGTGTTTAAGAAGATTGCCCTTGCAGTGGCAGCTTCGACGATGGCGCTGAGCGGTGTTGCTCACGCTTCGGCGGCGCAGTCGCTCAGCCTGAAGAACGTTCCGGCACGTGCCGCGACCGTTGATTCGAAGTCGAACAAGCAGCTTGGTCCGGTGAACCCGCTGTTCATCGTCCTCGGTATCGTTGCGATCGTTGGTGTTCTCGAGATCACCGGCGCGATCAACATCTTCGGTGACGACACTCCCGACAGCCCGTAATCGGGCCTAAGGATCGTACCGATTCGGAAAATGGCGGCTTCGGCCGCCATTTTTTTTGTTCTGCAGCGCTGACTGTCCGGGCGGGCAACGCTTCGCCCCGCCTCTCCCGCAATTCGCCCCGCTCGATGGCTCCCGACCGGAACGCGCTTGCCTGCCGCCGGTTCAATTTCCTCCTGACAGATCGCATCCCGAGGCAATGGCCGGCACGGATCAACCGAAGGAGGACCAACATGTTCAAATCACTTTCGACGCTGCTCGCATCGCTGTCGCTGCTGGCGGCAGGCGCGGTTCAGGCGTCGCCCGCGCAATCGCTGAGCCTGGCGCATGCGCCGGAGATCGGCCGCGCATCCACTGCCGCGGGCGCGAGCAACGCGCAGAGCGAGACTGGCGCCGGGATCTATGTGATCGGCGCGATCGTCGCGGGGCTGATGATCTGGGGCATCGTCGAACTCGCGAGCGGCGACGACGATCCCGACAGCCCCTGATCCTGCGTCGATCTTGCGACCCGGCAAGACCGGTACGGGCGCCCTTGCCGGGTGCCCGTTCTTCAAGGAAGCGCCGCCGCCGTGGCAGGGGCATCACAGCTCTTGCCCCGCCGCGCCCAAGTCGCTAGATACCAGCCCCAATCCGACAGCGTGATGGGTGTTCGCCGGGTCTCTCGAGAGGGGCCGGGCGGCGGACCCTGTCCCGAAGCCGGGCAACCAATTTGCGAGGCAACAGGTGGCCAAGACCAGTCCGCTCGAATTCATGCGCCAGGTTCAGGCAGAGACCAAGAAGGTCGTCTGGCCGACCCGCAAGGAAACCGTGATGACCGCCGTGATGGTGCTGATCATGGCGACGTTGCTCGGCCTGTTCTTCTTCGGCGTTGACCGCGCCTTCGGTGCGATCGTCAACTTCCTGCTCAGCCTGGCTGAGTAACTGAGCCAATAACGGGAAAACCAATGGCGCGCTGGTACATCATTCACGCCTATTCGGGCTTCGAGAACAAGGTGCGGGACCAGATCCTGTCCGATGCGACGCGGCTCGGCCTCGACGCGCTGGTCGAGGCGGTCGAGGTTCCGGTCGAGACCGTGACCGAGGTCCGCCGCGGCAAGAAGGTGCAGTCGGAGCGCAAGTTCTTTCCCGGCTACGTCCTCGCCAAGCTGGCGATGAACGACGACGTCTATCACCTCGTCAAGAACACGCCCAAGGTCACCGGCTTCCTTGGCAGTTCGGGCAAGCCCCAGCCGATCAGTGAGGCCGAGGCCGCGCGCATCCTCAACACCAAGGAGGAAGCCGCCGCCGCGCCCAAGACGCAGATCAAGGTCGATTACGAGATCGGCGACGCGGTCAAGGTCCTGGAAGGCCCGTTCGCGAGCTTCAACGGCGTGGTCGAGGAACTCGATTTCGACAAGTCCAAGGTCAAGGTCAGTGTGTCGATCTTCGGTCGCGCGACCCCGGTGGAGCTGGACTTCGACCAGGTGGAACGGTCGAAGTAAGCGCAGTTACAGCGATGAGATTGTGAGAGGCCGGGGCGGAAACGTTCCGGCCTTTTCGTTTATTGCTCGCTGTATCAAGTGCGTCGCTGACTGCCACCTATTGCCGCCGCTCCCGGCACGGGCGGAACGGCCGAGATGGGAGTGGCGGATATCGTCGGCGCGCAGCAAGCTGCCGCGAAGTTGACATAGTTCCGGGAAGCGCGATTCATTCTGTCAACTTTGTCGCCTTTGTCCGCGGCGGTTCGGGGATCTCGTTCAACCGGGCGAATCACGCAATCAAAGAGCGGCCACCATGCGGCCCGCCGATGCAAGCAAACCAATTCCAACCTTGCAAGCGTCATTCGATGCAGGCCTGCAACTAGCGATGCTATGCAAGACGGCAGTTCATTTTGCGATACTGGTTCAGTTTATCGGCAGTTTACTATCGGAAACAGAAAGATCGCTCGAAGCCTGGATGGTGATTTGGAGTGAATCCGGTCTTCATGCCTTGATAACAAGATGATACTATCTGTTCGTCTTTTGGGAGGGGCCGTGCTTCGTGTGCTTTCCTGCCTGACGACAGAGCATGACTTCGGACTCGTCATCGTGGCGGGGCTCGTCTGCCTGTTGTCGATGGTAACCGCATTCCTGCTCGCTGCGCAGATCGGGGAGATGCGCGCCCGGCAGCGACTGCGCTGGCTCGCTGCGCTCGGCTTCGTTTCCGGCGGCGGGATCTGGGCGACGCATTTCATCGCGATGCTTGCCTATCAGCCGCACTTGCCGACGGCGTACGATCCATTGCGCACGATCCTGTCGGTCGGGGTCGGCGTGGCGGCATCGACCCTGGCATGGCGTGCCTTCTTCGCGAAACGTGCGATCTGGCGGCTGGCGGCGCCGGCGGTGTTCGCGATCGGCGTCGCGGCGATGCACAAGACCGGGATGACCGCGCTCCAGACCACCGGTCGCATCACCTATGACGGTACGATGATCGCCGCCTCGGTCGCGGTCGGGGTGGTGCTGAGCTATGCCGGATTCCATATCGTGAAGCTGCGCTGGCGGCGGATCCCGATATTGCCGGCGCTCGGCCTGGTGCTGGCGATCTGCGCCATCCATTTCGGCGCGATGGCGGCGGTGACGATCTACCCCGAAGCGGGGCGGACGATCGACCCCGGCACGATCGAATCGGGGACGCTGGCATTGCTGATCGCGACGCTGGCGGCGGCGATCCTGGGGGTCGGCCTGGTGACGGCGATGGCCGAAGCGCGCATCGCTCGGCATACCCGGCACGAGACCGATCGCCTGAAGAGCTTCAGCGAAAGCGCGCTGGAGGCGCTGGCGATCCTGGAGAACGACGTGATCGTCGATGCCAACACCACCTTCTGGGGGCTGGCGGGCTATGATCCGGTTCACCCGCCCGAAGGACTGAATCTCGCCGAGCTGTTGCCCGATCTGGCCGGCGACACGCCGCAGCGGCGCGGCCCCGGCTTCTTCAATGCCCGGCTGCGCGCCCGCGATGGCGAGCGGATCGATGTCGAGATGGCGTTCCGGCGCGGGCAGTTGCTGGGGGTCGACCGCGACCTGGTGGTGCTGCGCGACGTTTCTGAGCAGACCGCGGCGGCGGCCCGGATCGCGCACCTTGCCGCACACGACCCGCTGACCGGCGCGGCCAACCGGCTGAGCCTCAGCCATCTGCTCGCCGACGCGCTGAGCCGCTCTACCGAGCAGGCGCCGGTCGCGCTGCTCTGCCTCGACCTCGACCGGTTCAAGGCGGTCAACGACATTCACGGCCACGGTACCGGCGATGCGCTGCTGGTCGAGGTGACGCGGCGCATCCGCGAGTGCATGACCGGCAACGAGGCGCTGGCGCGGCTGGGCGGGGACGAGTTCGCCATCGTTCAGCCCGGCGGCGACCAGCCGCATCGCGCCGCGTCGCTTGCGCTGCGGATCCTCGATGCCCTGGCGGTGCCGATGCAGGTCGCGGGGCGATCGATCCGCACGGGGGCGAGCATCGGCATCGCCATCCATCCCGATCACGCCGCCACCGCGGAGGAGCTGCATACCAAGGCGGACCTCGCGCTCTACCGGGCCAAGGCGCATGGGCGGGGCACGATGCGCTTCTTCGACGCGACGATGGACGCGCAGCTGGTGCGGCGGCTGGAGCTGGAGCATGATCTGCAATTCGCGCTCCAGCGCGGCGAACTGAGCCTCGTCTACCAGCCCTTTGCGTGCCTGGTGACGGGCGCGGTCATCGGGTTCGAGGCGCTGTTGCGCTGGACCCATCCCCAACATGGCGAGATCCCGCCCGCCGAGTTCATCCCGCTTGCCGAGGACGGCGGGATGATCGTGCCGATCGGCGAGTGGGTGCTGCGCAGCGCATGCCGCGAGGCGGGACGCTGGCGGCAGCCGCTCAAGCTGTCGGTGAACCTTTCGCCCGCGCAGATCGCCCAGGCGGACATCACCGAGGTGATCGCGTCGGCGCTGGCGGATGCGAAGCTCGATCCGCGACGGCTCGATCTCGAGGTGACCGAGGGGCTGCTGGTCGGCGATCCTGACGGGACGTTGGCGGCGCTGCGCCGGATCAAGGCGCTGGGCGTCGGGATCGCGATGGACGATTTCGGGACCGGCTTCTCCTCGCTCGCCTATTTCCGCGTCTTCCCGTTCGACGAGGTCAAGATCGACCGCTCGTTCATCGAACAGGTGACGGTGAGCCGCGAATCGCTCGCGATCGTCCGGGCGGTGATCGGACTGGGCAAGGGCCTTGGGATGTCGATCATCGCCGAGGGAGTGGAGACCGAAGCGCAGATGCAGCTTCTGCTGGCCGAGGGCTGCGACAAGATTCAGGGCTTTCTGGTCGGGAGGCCGAGGCCGATCGGCGACTATCGGCGCAATGTGCTGATCCAGCCCCAGGCACCCGCCGCAAACCCGCCCGGCTGGGTCGGCGACTGGGCGCGGCTGGCACTGCACCAGAACACCGCGGTTCAGCCTGCCGCCCGTTCCGCCGCAGCCTGAGGGGGTTCGAGGCTACCAGCGCCAGCCGCGCCGGGTTGAACAGCCGTGCGGAGAATGCACTTGCGGTAAAGGGCAGGACGAAGCCCGTCCGGATCAGGCGGCGACGCTGGCGCTGCTGCTGGCGCCGCGGATGGCGAGGCCGCGGGCTTCGACGACGGGGAGCGGGCGGCCGAAATAGTAGCCTTGCACCTTGGTGCAGCCCAGCGCCTGGATCAGGCGGTGCTCGTCCTCGGTCTCGACACCCTCGGCGGTGGTCGCCATGCCGAGGCTGTCGGCAAGCGCGACGACGGCGCGGATGATCGCGATCGCTTCCTTGCTCCCCTTGGATGCGCCCTGCACGAAGCTGCGATCGACCTTGATCGACGAGAAGCGCGTGCGGCTGAGATAGCCGAGCGAGGAATAGCCGGTTCCGAAATCGTCGAGGCTGAGGCGCACCCCCATGTCGAGGATCGTCTCGAGCGTGCTCACCGCGGCGGTGCCCTCGCGCATGAACACGCTTTCGGTCACTTCGAGCTCGAGCCGGTCGGGGCGCAACCCGCTGTCGCGCAGCGCGGCCGCGACGAAAGAGGCGAAGGCGGGATTGTGAAGCTGATCGGGGCTGACGTTCACCGCGACGCGGATCGGGTCGTCCCAGGACGCGGCTTCCATGCAGGCGGCGCGCAGCACCCATTCACCGATCGGCGCGATCAGCCGCGCTTCCTCGGCCAGCGGCACGAACTTGGCGGGAGAGATGTTGCCGAGTTCCGGATGCGTCCAGCGCAGCAGCGCCTCGAACCCGGTCAGCTGTCCGCTGCCCGCCTGGACCACAGGCTGGTAGAGGAGATGGAACTGGTCATTCTCGAGCGCGGCGCGCAGCGCCATTTCGAGGACGCGGCGTTCCTCGGCCTGGACATGCAGCTCGGGCTCATAGGCGTGATAGACGCCGCCGCCCGCATCCTTGGACCGGTAGAGCGCGAGATCCGCCGAACGGATCAGCATCTCTGCGGTTCGCCCGTCGCGCGGGCCGATCGCCAGGCCGACGCTGGCGCCGATGAACAGCGTGTGCTGATCGACGTCATAGGGCTGGGAGAGCACGTCGATGATCGTGCGGGCAAGCCGCTCGACCGCGGCACTGTCGGTCGCGTCGCGGACCACCACGGCGAACTCGTCGCCGCCCAGCCGCCCGATCACGTCGTTGGCGGTCATCAGCTGCTTGAGCCGCTCCGACACGCGCATCAGGAGCCGGTCGCCGACCGGATGGCCGAGCGTGTCGTTCACCGCCTTGAAGCGATCGAGGTCGATCATCATGAAGGCGCAGCGCGAGCCCCATTTGTCGGCCTCCCCCATCGCCACGCTCAGTGCTTCGTTGATCAGCAGGCGGTTGGGCAGTCCGGTGAGCGGGTCGTAGCGCGCCATGCGGCTGATCTGGTCGGCCGTTTTGCGGGCCTCGGTCACGTCGGAGCCGACGCCGCGGAAGCCGACATAGCCGCCTTCCTCGTTGAACCGCGGCGACCCGGTCATCTCCCACCAGCGTTCGGCGCCATCGACATAGACCGGGAGCAGCAGGTCGCGGAACGGCTCGCGCAGCTTGAGGCGCTCGGCCATCTCGCGCAGCCCCTGCGAGAAATTGCCGCTCTCCCACGCGGTGCCGGCCAGCACCTGGAGGAAGGGCATTCCATTGATCGCCTTGGGATCGACCCCCAGCGAGACCGCGAAGCGCGGATTGGCGCGAACCACCCGGCGCTGCGCGTCGGTTTCCCAGAGCCAGTCGGAGCCCTTGTCCTCGAACTCGCGCAGCAGCAGGCTGACGGTCTCGTCACGCTCGGCAAGAGCGATCTCGTTCGCGCGGATCACCACCAGCGCCTTGCCGCGCGAGAAGCAGGCAATGATGAGCAGCGCCGTGAACAGCAGGGATGCCGCACCCAGCGCAGGTGCGGTGGTGAGCGCGAGCGACACCGCGGCAGATCCGCCCAGAACGGCGAGGAACGCGATCGTCGCAAGCGGCAGTGCTGCCATTGCGACCGCGGAGGCGGCCATCAGGATCGACAGGATGATCCAGAGCGCCGCTGCCTGATCGGCAGTGGAAGACGGGCCGAAGAACAGGGGGGCGATTGACCAGACCGCGCCGAGTGAAATGCCGTCGAGCGCGGTCTCGCGCACGTCCTTGAGGCTGGCGGTCCGTTCGGTCCGGTGGCGCACGGCGAGCCGGCGGAAGGCGACGGTCACGCCGACGGCGGCGACCAGCGCGCTCCAGCTTGCAAGCTTCCATAGCGGGAAGCTGGGTGCGAAATTGAGGGTGACAAGGGCGGCGCCCATCACATTTGCGGCCAGCATGAACAATGCAAGCTGGCTGCCCACGTTCATCTGCGCTGCACGAATGGGCCCCCAGTCGGTGGTGTCCGCGGGGTCGTACAAACCGAGCAACGCGCGCACATCGATGCGCGGTCTCGCGAATTGAGAGGTTGTCTGGCTCGTCACCCGCTCATCAATAACCGGATTGGGTTATCGAGAGGTTAGGTGTCCGGCGGGGCGGCGAAATTTTTCCACCGCCCCGGAGTGTGCTCTATCGAGCAGGCTGGCGCAGTCTTCCCCGAATGAAGACTCAGGCGGCGATGCTGTAGGGCTTGATCTCGCCGTTGAGGTAGAGATTGCGCGCCTTGGCCCGCGACAGCTTGCCCGAGCTGGTGCGCGGCAGCGTACGCGGCGGGATCAGCTCGATCACGCAGTTCATGCCGGTAACGGTGCGCACGCGCTCGCGGATTTCCTCGCGCAGCTTGATGCGTTCGGCTTCGTCGCTGGTGCGGCACTGGACCAGCACGGCAGGGGTTTCCTCACCGCCCGGCGTGGTGATCGCAAAGGCGGCGATGTCGCCCTGCTTGAAGCCGGGGAGCTGCTCCACCGCCCATTCGATGTCCTGCGGCCAGTGGTTGCGGCCGTTGACGATGATCATGTCCTTCGCCCGGCCGACGATGTAGATATAGCCGTCGGACATATAGCCCATGTCGCCGGTGTCCAGCCAGCCGTCGTGCATGCAGGCGTCGGTCGATGCCTGGTCGCGGAAATAGCCGACCATCACGCTGGGGCCGCGACACCAGACCTTGCCGATCGCGCGTTCCGGCAACGGGGTGCCGTCTTCCTCGCGGATCTCGACGTCCATGTCCTTGACCGGCTTGCCGCAGTTGACGATCGCGCGGAAGCGCTGCGGGCGATCGGCGCCGTGTGCGCCTCCCGAAAGCTGGGTTTCCTCGACCAGCTCGACCACGATGCCCTCGCCCGGCGGCATGATCGAGACGGCCAGCGTCGCCTCGGCCAGCCCGTAGCTGGGCAGGAAGGCGCTGGCCTTGAACCCGGCATCGGCGAAGGCATCGACGAACGCCTGCATTACATCGGGACGGATCATGTCCGCGCCATTGCCGGCGACGCGCCAGCGCGACAGGTCGAACCGTTCCGACGCCTTGGTCTGGCTCGACATGCGGCGTGCGCAGATATCGTAGCCGAAGGTCGGCGAATAGGAGAGGGTCGTGCCCTGATTGCGGGTGATGAGGTCAAGCCATGCCAGCGGACGGCGGGCGAAATCCTCGGTCTTCAAATAGTCGGTCGAGACCTGGTTGGCGACCACCGAAAGGAAGCAGCCGACCAGGCCCATGTCGTGATACCAGGGCAGCCACGAGACGCAGCGGTCGCTGTCCTGCAGCTTCATGCCATGGCTGTGCGCCGAGAGATTGTTGAGCAGCGCGTGGTGCGTGATCGCGACGCCGTGCGGGAAGCGCGTCGAGCCGCTGCTGTACTGGAGGTAGGCGATGTCGTCGGTCTTCGCCTGGGGCAGCTCGGTCTCGGGCGCATCGCGCTCGGTGAAGCTTTCCCAGTCGATGCCCTCGACACCCTTGAGGCGTGCTGCCTCACCCGCCATCGCCGACAGCTCGGCCGGATAGAACAGCATCGTGGGGTCGCAGCTTTCGAGCTGGACGGCGAGCTGGTCGATATAATGCTGGCTGCCGCCGAAGCTGGTGGGCAGCGGCAGCGGCACCGGCCAGGCGCCGGCATAGACGACGCCGAAGAACAGGGCCGCGAAATCAGGGCCGGTTTCGGCGATCAGGGCGATCCGGTCCTCGGGCTTCACGCCGGCGGCGATCAGACGGCGCGCCTGCGTCAGCGCGTCCGCCCGCATCTCGCGGAACGGATAGGCGCGCGTCAGCGTGCCGCGCGCATCGTGGAAGTTCAATCCGCGCTGTCCCTCTGCGGCATAGTCGAGCGCATCGCCCAGCGTCGCGAAGTCCGCGAGCCGGCGGGGAAGTGCATCTTCACTTGGGGTCGGAAGCAGCGGTGCGCCGCCCGCATCGACCATGTTCTTGACGTCCAAAACCATATCCTAAAATCCGTGCCCCTGATCGTGGCAGGCCGCCGGTCAATTTGCTGACTCTGGCTCCACATCAGAAATGCGGATCGCCCTGCTACGCACTGGCGTTCAAATTCGGTTGGTACTGTGGCACAAACAAGGCGCATGCGCCGTGACACCCGCCCCGAACGCCGCTCTCCGCCCCCGCTTGACCCTGCCGCGCTCGAGCGGCTGGCGCTGCGCTATGTCGAGCGGTTCGCGACGACCCGGGGAAAACTGGCAGTTTACCTCGCGCGCAAGGTGCGCGAGCGGGGGTGGGAGGGCGCGCCTGCGGACCCCGTCGCGATTGCGGAACGGTTCGCCGAATTGGGGTATGTCAACGACCGGATCTACGCCGAATCAAAGGCTTCGGCGATGGCACGGCGAGGACTCGGGGCGCGGCGCGTGAGCGAGGCGCTGCGTCACGCGGGGGTGCAGGACGGGGACGCCGAGGCCGTCGCACAGCAGGTCGAGGAGCGGACGAACGAAACCGCCATCGCCTTTGCGCGCAAGCGGCGCTTCGGACCCTTCGCCGAAGCGGAAGCCGATCGGGACCGTCGCGCCAAGCAGGTCGCGGCGATGGTGCGCGCCGGCCATGCCCCCGAACTGGCATGGAAAATCGTGCGAATGTCTCCCGGCGAAAGCGTCAAGCCGTTGCTGGACGACGATTAGTAACAAAGGATTCGCATCTGCCGGAAATGCTGTGTTAATATTGCCGGTCAGGGGGAAGTGTCTGGATGCGTATCGACCCGCAACGAGCGTCGAACGAGTTTGTGCCCGTGCCGGCTGGCGCGGCATTGCCGCTCGGCGAGGACAGCGCGCAGAACGAAGATTGTTCGGGGGAGCAATATTCGGGCGCGGTCAAATGGTTCGACGTGACTCGTGGTTTCGGATTCCTGGTCGCCGACGATCCGGCGGCGGGCGATATCCTGATCCATTTTTCGGTGTTGCAGCCCCATGGCCGCCGCAGCCTGCCCGAGGGCGCACGGGTGGTGTGCACCGTGGTGCGCCGCGAGCGCGGTCTTCAGGCGCGTGAGGTCCTGTCGATCGACCTGACCGACGCGGTCGAGCCGGTCAAGCCGCGGGGCGGCGGGGCCGATCGCGCGGACCGGCTGCAGCTGATCGAATCCGCCGGTCCGTTCGAACCGGTGGCGGTCAAGTGGTTCAACCGGCTTAAAGGCTATGGCTTTCTGGTGCGCGAAGGCGATTCGGCCGATATATTCGTGCATATGGAAACCCTTCGCCGAGCGGAGATTTATGACGTTGAACCCGATCAGCCGCTTCGTGCCCGCATTGTCGAAGGCGACAAGGGGCCGCTCGCGGTCGTCGTGGAGCCGGCGGACTAGCTCGCCGCTGCTGGCGCTCGCCGCGCTGGCGCTGGTTTCCGGATGCAAGGGCGGCGAGGCGGGGAACGCCTCCGCCCCCGCGCAGCAGGCCGCGAAGGCGATCGTCACGGTCGAAAGCGGCGGGACGAAGCACGTCTTCAAGGTCGATGTCGCGCGCACCCCGGCCGAGCAGCAGCAGGGTCTCATGTACCGCACCGACATTCCGGCCGATGGCGGCATGCTGTTCGCGCCCTATCCCGCAGACGGCAGCGGCCCCCGTGAGGCGAGCTTCTGGATGAAGGATACGCCGACCGCGCTCGATATCGTGTTCATCCGTCCCGACGGGACGATCGCGCGAATCGCGGAGAATACGGTGCCGCTGTCCGAGGATCAGGTCCGCTCGGGCGAGCCGGTCTCGGCGGTGCTCGAAATCCTCGGCGGCAAGGCGGCCGAGCTGGGCATCTCGCCCGGCGACAAGGTGAGCTGGCGCTAGGCGGCGCGCAGCGTCTCGTCGCGGCGCAGGGTCAGGACCTCGACGCCGGTCGCGGTGACCGCGACGGTATGTTCGAACTGGGCGGAGAGCTTGCCGTCATCGGTCACGACGGTCCATTCGTCGTCCAGCGTCGAAACCTTGCGGCTGCCCTGGTTCACCATCGGCTCGACGGTGAAGGTCATCCCCTCGCGCAGTTGCATGCCCGTTCCCCGCCGTCCGAAATTGAGCACCGACGGCTCCTCGTGCATCTCGCGGCCGATGCCATGCCCGCAATAGTCGCGCACGACCGAATAGCCGTTCTGCTTCGCATGACGCTCGATCGCGAAGCCGATGTCGCCGAGATAGGCGCCGGGACGCACCTGCGCGATGCCCTTCCACATCGCTTCCTGCGCTACGCGCACCAGCCGCCGGGCGGCGGGCGTGACATTGCCGATCATGTAGGTCTTGCTCGAATCGGCGATGAAGCCATTCTTCTCGAGCGTGATGTCGAGGTTGATGATGTCGCCATCGCGGATGATCGTATCGGGATCGGGCACGCCGTGGCAGACCACCTGATTGATCGAGCAGTTCAGCACATATTTGAAGCCATATTGGCCCTTGCTGGCGGGGCGGGCGGCGAGGTCGACGGTGATGAAGCGCTCGACCAGATCGTTGACCTGCATCGTCGACATGCCGGCGAGCTGCTGTTCGTCGAGCATCTCGAAGACCGAGGCGAGCAGCCTGCCCGAAATGCGCATGAGCGTGAGCTCGTCCGGCGACTTCACCATGTCAGGCGGCCTCGCGTTGCGCGGGCGCCGCCTCGGCGGCCGCGAGCTGCATCCGGACGATCTCGGTGAAGGACAGACCCGGATTGGCTTCGGCAAGCATGCCGATCTTCATCCAGAATTCGGCCTGCGCATTGATCGAGCGGCACATCACCGCGCTCGCCCGGCGGAGCTCCTCGTGCATCTCCTCGCCGATCTTCACGATACCCATCGCATGGCCTTCCACGTTCGAATATATGAATCGTATATGGTTCGTATATCGCCGGGTCAATGCGCAACCCGTCCAACCCCCGTTGCCGCCGCCGCGCTTGGCGCGTAAAGCGCGATCCATGGGTATCTTCGCGAACATCTTCACCTGGTGGAACGGCTCCACCTTCGGCACCTGGGTCGGCTTGCGCGGCAAGCAACAGGTCGGCGAGGACGCGCTGGGCAATGTCTATTATGAAGGCGGCGCGAACATGCACGGCATGACTCGCCGCTGGGTGATCTACAAGGGGTCGAACGATTCGAGCCGCGTGCCGCCCGAATGGTTCAGCTGGCTGCATCACCAGATCGATGACGTGCCCGACCGCGCACTGCCGCCCGTCCGCCAGTGGGAAAAGCCCGCGGTCCCCAATCTGACCGGCACCGCCCAGGCCTATCGCCCGGCCGGCGCGCTCGACATGGGCGGCAAGCGGATCGGCGCGACCGGCGACTACGAAGCCTGGACGCCCGGCGCCTGATGCACCTGCTCCGTCCCGCTGCGTTCGTGCTGGCGCCGCTCGCGCTGGCGGGCTGCGGCTGGTTCGGCGGAGACGCGCCGCAGAACAAGACCGCCGCCGCGGACACGGTCGAGGTCGCGCCCAAGGCGGGACCGGGTGAAGAGGTGGTGACGACCGACACCGCGAACGCCGCCGCGCTCACCGCGGGTGCGACGCCGATGGCGGAACGGGTCGCGGTGCTGGGCCTGCTCAACAAGCGCAACGGACAGGCGCGTGACATTACCCTCAAGCCCGGACAGGCGGTGCGTGCGGGGGACGTGATTCTGCGGCTGCGCGCGTGCGAGAAGACTGCGCCGTGGGAGAGTGAACCCTATACCGGCGCCTTCGCGCAGGTGGATGTGCGCGAGAGCGATGGCAAGTGGAAGCGCGCTTTTTCGGGCTGGCTCTACAAGGAGCGGCCGGCGCTCAACGTGGTCCAGCACCCCGTCTACGACGTCTGGGTCAAGAGCTGCGCGATGACCTTCCCGGAGACGGGCGGCGAGGAAGTCCGCCCGTCCGGCAACGGTGGCGCGGCCAAGGCGTCGAGCGCGCCGAAATCGGCGGAGACTCCCGCCACGCCCGAAGCGAGCCCTGCCGAGCCTTCGCCGAGCGCGTCGGAGAGCATCGAGAGATAGGTCTCGCGCGGGACCTCCACCGCGCCCAGCGAGGCGAGGTGGTCGGTCATGAACTGGCAATCGAGCAGTTGGAACTCACCCGCGCGCAGCCGCGCGACGAGCGCCGCGATCGCGACCTTCGATGCATCGCGCATGCGGCTGAACATCGATTCGCCGAAAAAGGCGCGTCCGAGCGCGAGGCCGTAGAGTCCGCCGACCAGCCGGTCGCCGTCCCAGGTCTCGATCGAATGCGCAAAGCCGCGGCGGTGCAGCTCGGCGAACACCTTCTCGATCGCGGGATTGATCCAGGTGTCGGGCCGATCCGGGGCGGATTCGGCGCAGAGCGCGATCACCTGTTCGAACGCGGCGTCGGCGGTGACGCGGAATCGGTCCGACATGATCGTCTTGCGAAGCGAGCGCGAGAGATGGAAGCCGTCGAGCGGCAGGATCGCGCGCTGGCGCGGTTCGACCCAGAAGACGCTGTCCTCGTCGCGATGCTCGGCCATCGGGAACACGCCCATCGCATAGGCGCGTAGCACCAGATCGGGATCGAGATCGGACGAGCGGCGCGTGGGACGGGTCATGTCTTTCTTTTCGGTTTGGCAAGGCGCTTCTCGATCGCCTGCCACAGGCTGGCGAACGCTTGCCCGCCGGCGGTGCGGGCGGCGAACGCGCCGACCGGGGCACGGCGCGCGGCCATCGATTCGACGATGCTGGCCATCGGGATGACCGGCCAGCTCGGATGCTTCTCCAGCGCCTCGGCATGCAGTTTGCGGCGGCGATCGACCATCGAATGCACGGGCATCAGCGGCACTTTCCCCTTGCCCAGATGCGCTTCGACCTCGGCCAGCGCGCGCTCCGACAAGGGGGACGGGATGACCGGGACGACGATCAGATCGGCGGCGCGCATCACCTGCTCGCTGGTTTCGGTAAGACCCGGCGGGCAATCGAGCAGCATCCGGTCATAGGCCTTGTCGAGTTGGCCGAGCAATTTGGCGAGGCGCTTCTTCTTGTCGAGTTCATGGAAGAGAAGGTCGAGACCGCGCAGCGAAGCGTCCGCGCCGATCAGGTCGAGCCGTTCGACGCCTGTGGCGTGGGCGAGCTTCGAAGGCTCGACGTCCCGGGTGAACACGGCCTGCGCCTGTGCCTTGCCCCTGGCACCGCCGAGCAGGAAGGTGGACGCCGCCTGCGGATCGAGATCCCAGAGCAGCGTGCGCCGGGCCGAAAGCGTCGCAGCGCACCAGCCGAGATTGACCGCGAGCGTGGTTTTGCCGACGCCACCCTTCAGGCTGTAGATCGCGATCGTCGCCAAGCCTTGCCTCCGCCCGAGAAATCGATCCGCCGGACGATGTTCCGGCGCGTCCATCATCAATGTTCCTGAAGGAGATAACAAGATGACGACGGACCATCTGTTCGTGATCACCGGCGGGCCGGGGTCCGGCAAATCGAGCCTGATCGCGGCGCTGGCCGCGCAGGGGATTGCGACGATGCCGGAAGCGGGACGGGCGATCATCCAGGATCAGGTCGCGATCGGCGGCGACGCGCTGCCCTGGGCGGATCGTGCCTCCTTTGCGGAGCAGATGCTGGGGTGGGAATTGCGGTCGCATCGTGAGGCGCGGGAACGCGCAGGGCCGGTCCTGCTCGATCGTGGGATCCCGGACGTGATCGGCTATCTGCTGCTGTGCGGGCTGCCGGTACCTGAACGTGTCGAACGGGCCGCTACGGCGTTCCGCTACAACCGTACGGTGTTCATCGCGCCGCACTGGCCGGCGATCTATGCGAAGGATGCCGAGCGGAAACAGGATGAAGCCGAAGCCGCGGCAACCCACGACATGATGGCGCGGGTTTATGCCGGGCTGGGCTACGATCTGGTACCGCTGCCGTTCGCCAGGGTGGCGGAGCGGGCGCGGTTCGTGATGGAACGGATCCGTGCCTAGTGTAGGTGCTGCAACTTGTCCGGATTGCGGGTGACGTAGATCGCGACGACACGGCCATCCTCGATCTCCAGCGCAGTGGTCTGGATCTCGCCGTCCGATTCCAGAGTCACGAAACCGGGCAGGCCGTTGACAAAGCCGGTCCGTACCAGCTTCGAGCCATATTTGCCGAACAGCACCGCGAGCGACTTGTGCAGCTTCATCACATGCTTGAAGCCGAGCACCAGCTGCATCGCCGCCGCTCGCTTGCCGCCACCGTCCGAATGCATGCTGACATCCGCTGCGAGCATGGTGCCGAGCGCGGCCATGTCGCCGGTCCGGGAAGCGTTGAAAAAGGCTTCGGCGATTTCCAGTCCGCGCTTCTGCTCGACCGCAAAGCGCGGGCGTGCCTCGCGGACGTGCGTGCGAGCGCGCGCCGCGAGCTGCCGGCAGGCCGGAGCATCGCGGTCGAGCGTTGTTGCAATCTCCTCGAACGATACGCCGAACACGTCGTGGAGGAGGAATGCGGCGCGTTCCAGCGGCGAGAGGCGTTCGAGCGCGAGCATCAGCGGGAGGGTAACGTCCTCCTCGGGCTCTTCCTCGACCACCGGGTCGGGGAGCCAGGGTCCGATATAGGTCTCGCGCTGGTGGCGCGCCGACTTGAGCTGGTCGAGGCACAGGCGGGTGACGGTACGGCGCAGGAACGCTTCGGGCTCGCGCACCGCCCCACGATCGGTCCCCATCCAGCGCACGAACGCCTCCTGCACTGCATCCTCGGCATCGGCGACCGAGCCGAGCATGCGGTAGGCGACGCGGATGAGCTTCGGGCGCAGCGGGTCGAAACTCGCCGCCGCGCCCTCATGATCGCTCGGTGTCACGCGGTGTGGGCCACGGTCTTGGCCGCTGCTGGCTCAAGCCACAGATCGAAACCGACCGCGAGGCGGTTCCAGCCATTGATGATGTTGATCATCAGGGTCAGCTTCACCTGTTCCTCCTGCGTAAATTCGGCGGCGAGCGCCTCATAGGCCTCACGCTGGGTGTGGCCTTCCGAGAGCCGCGTCAAGGCGTCGGTCCAGCCGAGCGCGGCGCGCTCGCGCGGGCTGAAGACGGGCGCCTCGCGCCACGCGGAGAGGAGGTAGATGCGCTGCTCGGTCTCGCCCTGCGCGCGCGCCTCGGCGGTGTGCATGTTCAGACAGTTGGCGCACTGGTTGATCTGCGATGCGCGGATCTTGACCAGTTCGATCAGCGAGGGTTCGAGGCTGTTCTGGATCGCGGTGGAGGCCGCGAACCAGGGCTTCATGACGCTGGGGGCGGCGGCGAACGGATCGAGCTTGGGGGTCATGGCATGTGCTCCTTCTTGGGTTGCACTGTCATGACGAGCGACGCGCGGCGGATGTGACATGGACCGCGAAAAAAGTGCTGCGGGCATGAAAAAGGCCGGCGGTTTGTGCCGCCGGCCCCTTGAACTGGAGAATGGCTGGAAGATCAGCCCTTGCAGCTGAGCGAGCCCTTGCCGGGAAGCTCGACGGTCGCCGACTTCTCGTTGCCGGTGAGCTTGTAGCCGCCCTCTGCGGTGAAGGGCTGGCCCGCTTCGGGCGCCTTGAGATCGGTCGGCTTGCCATTCTTCTCGGTGCGCAGCTTGACCAGCTTGTCGCCCTGGAAGAACTCGGCGAACACCAGCGCGTTGCCCGGCTGGCAGCGCATCGAAACGGTTGCCTTGATCGCCGGCGGCAGCTCGACGGCGGGCGCGTTCTTCAGCGCGGTCGCCATGGGATCGGGCGCGGTGTCGGTGACGACTTCGGGTTCGGGTTTGCAGGCAGCGAGCGGCAGAAGCGCGATCGCGACGGCAGCGGGGAGGAGGCGCATCTTCATAGCGCGCGCTCCTTTGCTTATGCGGCAATTAAGGTCAAGGGATACATCATCGCCGCGCTGAAAGCGTTTTCCGGTGCAATCGCGAAAGGCTTCGGATTCATTCGTGAAATTCGTCGAGGTCGGGGATGCGGCCGAACGCAATTTTCGTTCCGACGCGGTCGATCCGGCTGCCGTCCATCGGCCCGACCGAAACCGCGTGGCGCCCGAACTTCTCGTTGATTCTGTCCATCGCCTTGCTGAGCGAGAGCGTGCGGGTCTCCCGCGCGAGCGGATCATTGGGGTCGAGCGCCGCGAACAGCGATTCCTGCTCGCCCTCCAGCGGCGCGATTTCGGCGAGCGTCACGCCGATCATGCGGATCGCGAACCCGTGCGTGCGGGCGCGGCCGGCTTCGGCGAGGCGGGGGAAGATCGAGTCGAGCGCGTGGAGGACGGTGAAGCTGTCCTGCGTCGAGGGAAGCTTGATCGAGGTCCGCCAGGTCGACTTGTCGTCCTCGAACCGGGCGTGGAGGACGAGCAGCCGGCTGACATAGCCCTTTCGGCGCAGCCGGCTGGCCGATTTGAGCGCGAGGCGGCGCGCGGTGAGGCGGGTCGGCTCCAGCCCGCGCTTGCGGGGGCTGAGGACGTGGCTGTGGCCGATGGTACGGTTCTGTGTCGGCTTTTCGGGCAGGTCGAAGCCGTGGAGCAGATACCAGAGCCGGTCGCCATTGACCCCGCCCCAGGCCGAGCCGGCATCGCGTGGCCGCCGCTCACACAGCTGGCCGATGTCGAGGATGCCCTGCTGCGCCAGGCGCTTCTCCATCTTCGCGCCGATCCCGGCGATGTCGCGCAGCTTGAGGGCGAACAGCCGGTGGGGGAGCATGTCCTGGGTCAGGACGGTGAGACCGTCGGGCTTCTGCATGTCCGACGCCAGCTTGGCAAGCAGGCGGTTGGGGGCGATGCCGACCGATGAGGTCAGGCATTCGCCGACATTGGCGCGGATGCCCGCCTTGATCCGTCTCGCCAGCGCGATCGCCGTCTCCGGATCATTCTCATTGTCGAGCAAGCGGCAGGCGACCTCGTCGATCGATCCGATCGAGGTGACCGGGATATGCTTCCAGATCTCGTCCACGATCAGATTGTGGAACTCGACATATTTCTCATGCTGGCCGGGCGTCACGATCAGGTCGCGGCACAGCCGCTTCGCCTCCCAGACGGGGGTGCCGGTGCCGATGCCGAATTTCTTGGCCTGAACCGATGCGGCGATGGCGACGGTGGTGTCGCTGTTGACCGGCGCGACGATGATCGGCTTGCCGCGCAGATCGGGGTTCAGCTGCTGCTCGACCGCCGCGAAGAAGCTGTTCAAGTCGAGATACAGCCAGCGCAGCGGGCGCGGGGGCAGGTCGAGAAGCGGGGCCGTGGCCATGCCGGAACAATAAAGGAACGGTGCAGGAGAGTCACGCGTGGCGGGTGGGCCGGTCGCCGCAGCGACCGGCCCGGGGGGCGGTGGTCAGAGATGCGGTTCCGCCACCAGCATGATGTGCGCGGCGCTGTCGATCAGCACCTCGTCCGCGGCGCAGAGCTGTTCGAGCCGGGCCAGCCGCTCGGCGGTCTCGGCGCCGTTCGCGCCCGCCGGGTTCCAGGCCGGGTTACAGGCGAAGCGGCTGTGGAACAGGTCGAGGCCCGTCAGCTCGCGGACGGGGCAGTGCGGACTGAACAGTGCGGCAAGCTCGCTCGCGCGGAACAGATGCGAGTCGAAGGCCAGATGCGTGCCGTCGGTGAGATCGACTTCCATCCGGTCGGCGTCATTGTCCTGAACATAATGCGCGGCCTGCTCGATCCCCGCGACATAGATGGTCGGCAGGCTGCCGACGCTGCGCGCGGTGACGATCAGCGTGCCGCCATTGACCCGCGCCAGCGCCTGCGCCGCCGATGCGCGGAGCGGCGCGGCAAGGTGGTTGAAGACGCCATAGAGGCACAGCACCAGATCGGCGCCATGATCGTCCTCCGACGCGAGGGCGCCGTGCAGGTCGGCGACCTCGAAGCTCAGGCCGATCGCGGCGCTTTCGACTTCGGCCGCTGCCTGCTTTGCCAGCGCGATCATGCCCGGCGACGGATCGATGCCGCGGCATTCGATCCCGGTAAAGCCGAGCTGTGCGGCGCGGCGCGCGGTGCGCATCGTCCAGGTGCCCGGCCCGCAGCCGATGTCGAGGATGCGGATCGCACGGCGCCCGCTGGCATGGAGCGCGATCAGGCTCGCCTCGATCCGGCTCCACAGCGTGCGATCGGCGAAGGCGTAGCGGCTGGAGAAATGGCGCTGCGGGTCGCTCACGCCGTCGGCATAGTGAAGATAGGCGGTGCCGGTCGCGTCATAGGCGTCGGCGGCGTGGCGTGCGCTGAGCGGGCGCGGGTCGGTGGAGCCCTGACCGGCGAGCGGCGGGGCGAAGCGGAACGACATGGATGTGACTCCGATGGAGTGGAGATCAGGAGCGGGGGGTGACGTCGCCATCGACGGCGCGCCAGAAGCTGGTCAGCGAAAGCGGCCCGGAAAGGCGTCGTCGCGGGATAGCCGCGACCGGCGGCGCAGCAGCCGTTCGACCAGCGCGGCGTGGTTCCGCGCCTGCCGCCGCTGTCGCTGACTGAGCCGGAACAGCAGCCCGAGGTTGACGATGCCGAGCGCCAGTAGCGCCAGCTGGAGGAGTGCGACATTCATGGTCGTCGCTCATGGGGTTGGAGTCCTGCGGCGCGAGGCCGGCCGCGTGGCGCGAGCGCACCATGCGCCGCCCGCTTCAGATAGCGGGCGGCGGCATTAGCTTTCGACGGCGATTGGCCGGCTTTGGCATTAGCAAAGCAGGAAGACGGGTTCAGGCGGCGGCGGCATGACCCGGACGGCGCACCGCGCGGACCTTTCCGGTCCCGCCGCCCCCGCAGAAGAACCGGCCGGCGCCGTCGGATTCGAGGCCGGAGATACCTGCCCCTGCGGGCATGCCGAGCTGTTCGAGCACCCTGCCGCTGTCGGGATCGATCCGGCGCAGATCGCTTGCGTCATCCTGCCAGGTGGCATGCCACAGCTCGCCATCGACCCAGGTGACGCCGGTGACGAACCGGTCCGAGTGGATCGTGCGCAGGATCGCGCCGGTCTCGGGGTCGATGCGGTGGATGCGGGCGGCGCGATACTCGCCGACCCACAGCGACCCTTCCGCCCAGGTGAGGCCCGAATCGCCGCCATTGCCGGGCGCGGGGATGGTGGCGAGGACGTTCCCCGTCGCGGGATCGACCTTGCGGATCACCGCCTCGGCGATCTGCCAGAGATGGGTGCCGTCGAATGCGGTGCCGGCATCGGCAGGCACGTCGAGTGCGCCGGTGATCTCCCCGCTGTCGGGGTCGAGCATGTTGATCCGGCCATCGGCGGCGAACCAGATCCGGCTGCCGTCGAAGCTGACGCCGCCGACATCGCCGGGAAAGGGGCCGTATTCGCGGAGGATTTCGGCTGCTTCGGTCATGTCTTCGCTCCTTGGTTGCGGAGGCAAATCTATGCGCCGGGCAAACCGGCCGGGAGTAACAAGCTTGTCGGGAAACCGGGCACCTGCCGCGCCGTCCAGCGGCAGGCGCGGCCACGGCCGAAGCGGTCGGCCTTGCCGATTGCCGCGAGCCCTTCGAGCGCGCGCTGGACGGTCCGCGGGCTGACGTCGAGTGCGAGCGCGAGCGCCGAGCTCGACCATGCCTCGCCATCGGCGAGCAGCGCGAGGATGTCGGCATGCGGCTCTTCCCGTGGCGGGATCAGGATGGCGATCGGGCGGTCGTCGCGGGGATGCAGGATGAAGCCGTCCTCGGTGGCGCGGATGTCGGCCAGCGGATCGAGCTCGGCGCGCAGCCGGCCGATCTCGACGCGCAGCCGTGCGCGATGCGATTCATCGGCCTCGCGCGCGCGGAACGCCCGTTGCAGGAGAGCGAGGCGGGCGACGTCGTGCGGCCACGCGTCTGCAAGGCCACGGGCGAGGGCGAAGAGGACCGGGCGATTGCCGAGCGGTACGGTCGTTCCGCCCGCGCGAATGGCGTTGCGGCAGGCATCGACGACCAGCGTGTTCGAAGCCAGCAGGGCTTCGACGCCGGCGAGATCGACCTGTGTTTCCCCTTGAGGCGTGCGCAACCGGGCGGCCGGTGCGGCAAGACTGTCGATGGCGCGCTCGACCTCGGCCGTCAGCCCGGGGATGCCGGCTTGCTTCGCCGCCGCCGCCGCGCGGGCGAGCGCCGCGCTTGCCGGGGCGGCTTCGATACGGCGCATGGCGATGCCGGCCGCGACCAGCCAGGCGGCAGCGCGCGAGGCGGGGGGCAGGGAAACGGGATCGATCGCCTCGAGCGTGCGTGCGGCGGGGTCGAGTTGGCCGATCAGCAGCAGCCGTCGTGCCTTGAGATAGGCGGCATGGGCGGCGTTGGCGCGATCGCCATGGGCTTCGAGCGTTGCCCGCGCATCGTCCAGCGGTTGCGCCCCCTCGCCGAGATCGCGGGAGACGAGGGCGATCTCTGCCTCCGCGACGATGCAGCGGGCGCGGGCGACCGGCTCGCGGCTGCCGAAGGCGCGCGCGGCGCGGCGCAGCAGAGCGCGCGCGAGCGCGAGGTCGCCGAGCTGGGCCATGGCGATGCCGCGCAGTGCCAGGGCGGACGGATCCTCGCGCAGCGCGACGCGGTCGAGCGCGGCGAGCGCATCCCCCGCGGCGAGCGCGCGGGCGGCGGCGTTGATCAGCGAGTCCATAATCGCGTCACACTTGTAACTCTCACCCGCGCGCGGCCCGTCCCTAGGTTCATCGAACCAACCACGACGGAGCATGGCGATGTCCGCAGCAGCAAACAAGGCGACCGGGAAGCCGGCATGGCTCGCGCTTGCGGCGGCGCCGGTATTCGCCGCGATGGCGCTGATCTCCGCCACCGACGCGCCGCCGCTGTCGATGTGCGCGGCGGGCAGCACGCTGCTGCCGGTCGACGGCATGACCGCGATGTACTTGCTGATGAGCCTGTTTCACCTACCGCCCTGGCTGACGCTGGCCGGGCGATGAACCCCGGAAGGAGAAGAGAGATGCACCATGAAATCGTATCGCGCGAGGAATGGATGTCGGCGCGCAAGGCGTTGTTCGAGAAGGAGCGCGCGATGACTCACGCGCTTGACGCGCTACGCGTCGAGCGGCGCGGATTGCCCTGGGTGAAGGTCGAGAAACGCTATGTGTTCGAGGGGCCGGACGGGCCGCGATCGCTCAGCGATCTGTTCGGGGAGCGCAGCCAGCTCGCCGTCTATCACTTCATGCTGACGCCGGGGAAGGATCACCTCTGCCCGGGCTGCTCCTACACGATGGACCATGTCGATCCGGCGCGGCAGCATTTCGAGCATGCCGACCTGGCCTTCGCGGCGGTCTCACGCGCGCCGATCGCGCAGATCGAGGCGGCGAGGGCGCGGATGGGGTGGACTTTTCCCTGGGTGTCGTCGGGCGAGAGCGACTTCAACTATGATTTCTGCGTCTCGTTCACCGAAGAGGAGCGCGAGGCGGGGACGGCGCTCTACAATTACGGTCTGACGACGATCCAGCGCAGCGCCGACATGTTCGGAGTCAGCGTGTTCGCGAAGAACGAGGCGGGCGAGATCTTCCACAGCTATTCGACCTATCACCGCGGCACCGAGCTGCTGATGGGGGCGATGAACTGGCTCGACCTCGCCCCCAAGGGCCGCAACGAAACCGGCGGCACGATGAGCTGGGTGCGGCTGCACGACGAATATTGACGCGCTGCGGCGTTCCGGCCTCAGCGCCGGGGCGCCGCCTTGCACTGGATATAGACCGGGTTGCCGATCAGCAGCTTGCGGTCCTCGGGGCCCAAGACATTGACCGCGATCCAGCCGCAGGCGGCGGTGCGGGGGATGTCGAAACGGGTCGCGGGCGCGAGCGGCGCCCGTGCATGCTCCTTGCCGTTGGCGATGAGTTGCACGGTTCCGGCCTCGACGCCGGTGACGAGAGCCTCGACCTGGATGGTCGCGGCGGGTGCGGTGATGGTCTCGCCCATCGCTACGCGCGCCTTGCCCGATACGGCCGTGACCTCGAGCATCCGGTCGCGCGTCCCCTGGACATCGATGAAGACATTGCCCGCGCGGATGCCGTCGAGGATCGCGGGCTGGGAAAGCTCGCGGGCGCGGACGACGGTGGAGGGACGACCGATCGGCGCGCTGCCCGGACGAGCGGTGTCGGGATCGTGATTGTCGCTGCTGCCAATGCCGGTGATGCGGAACCCGCGGTTGAGCTTGTCGTACCAGAAGTCGAGCCCGGCGAGCGGCGGCTGGGTGGTGAGGCCGTTGATCGCCTCGATCGCCGTCACCTTGCTCCAGTCCGTATCCGGCCAGACCCAGCCGCAGCCCATGCACGCCTCGCCCGAGGGGAGCGCAGGGTGATTGACCGAGAGGATCGCGCCCGCCGCGGCGACATCCTTCTGCAGCGCGGAGACATTCGGCACGCTGGGGCTGCCGACGCGGAAGTCGACCCAGCGCGACTGGCCAAAGATGTTGGCATGGCCGCCAAAGGTGGTGATCTCCGCGCCCGGGATCAGCAGCAGCTTGTCGTGGAAGGGCTGGAGCTCACGCAGCGCGGAGAAGTGCGAGCTGGTGTTGTGATCGGTGACCGCTATGAAATCGAGGCCCGCTTGTGCCGCGGTTTCAACGGTGCGGTAGAGCGGGCAGGGGACGCGCTTGCCCTGCTGGCTGGCGCAGCTGCCGTCCGAATGCGCGTCGTGCATGTGCAGGTCGCCGCGATACCAGCCGGGGCCGGCCCTGAGCGGCGCGTCGGCGATGGCGGCGCTGGCGTTGAGGGCGGTGCCGCGGTCGAAGAAGACCTCGACGCGGTACGCGCTGCGGGCGTCCTTGCGGGCGTTGGGGACGCCGAACTGGACGTGCCAGCGGCCGGCGGGCAGCGCGCCGGGGAGGTAACCCGGCGTGGCATCGCTTTCGCTCAGGGTGAAGCGGTCGCGCGTGCCCCCGCTCCAGCCGCGGAAGCGCTGGGGATCGAAGATGCCCAGATCGACCACGGTCCTGTTCGCCTTGTCATAGGTCAGACGGACGGTGATCCGTTCGACGCCCGCGGGGACGTCGAACGGGATCGCCTTGTAGGTCTGATGATCGGCGCCGGTGATCTCGCCGGTGACGGTATGGTCCGCCTCCTGCGCCGCGGCGGGCGTGGCGAGACATGCAAGTGCCGCGAGCAGGAGACGGACGCGCATCAGAACTTGAAGTCCACGGCGAAGCGGAAGTTGCGGCCGAGGATCGGGCGGCCGATGAACAACAGGTCATTGGCCTGGCCGCTGGTCAGCTCGCCCGCGCGCGGATTGCCTTCGGTGAGGCCGATGGTGTTGGTGAGGTTGTCGCCATAGGCCCAGAGCTGGATGTTCTCGGTCACCTTGAAGCGCACGCTGGCGTTGACCACGGTGTAGGCGGGCAGCTCCGACGTGTTCGCCGCATCGGCATAGCGCTTGGTGTAGTGCTCGACATCGGCCTGCGCGCGGAAACGGTCGCCGAGCAGCGTGACCGCCGGGGTTGCACGCAACGCGAGCTTGGGCACGCGCAGCAGCTGGTTACCCGAATAGTCGCGGTTGATCAGCGTCGGCTGGCCGTTGGCAGTGCCGAGCTCGGCATAGCGCAGGTTGCGGAAGGTCGGCTCCTGCCAGGTCGCGTTGAGCGTGAAGTCGAACCACGGCGCGGGGCGCACCGTGCCCTCGAACTCGACGCCATAGGCGCGGGTGTCGGTATAGACGGTCTGGCTGACATAGCCGTTGGTCGCCGTGTCGAATCGCGTATTGCCGATGCCGTAGGAATCGAAATCGGTGAGGAACGCGGTGGCGTAGAGGCTGAGGAAGCGCGAACCGTATTTGAGGCCCGCTTCCCACATGTCGATGCCCTGCGTGACCGGCTGGGCGGTGGCGCTGGTGATGAAGCTGCCGACGCTGGGCAGGCGGAAGGCCGAGGTGTAGCGCGCGAAGACGCCGGCATTGTCCATGAACTTCCAGTCGGCGCCGAGCGTCCAGCCGAGCTTGTCGAACTTGCGGTCGAAGGGGGTGAACGCGCCGTTGCCGGTGAGTACGCTGTCGTCGGCGAGGATCGCGGCATTGCCGAGATTGACGGTGCGGCTGCCTTCCTGCGCGCCGCGCGTGGTCACTTCTTCGTACCGCAGGCCGCCGTCGATGCGCAGCGCCGGGGTGATCTGCCACTCGTCAGACGCGTAGATGGCGAAGGTGCTCTGCGAGCCATAGCCGTTGGCGAATTCGGAGCCGTAGCGCGCGACGCCATTCTCGGTGAGCGAGCCGACAACCTGACCCGCCGCGTTGAGCGCGACGAGGTTGAGCAGGCGGCTGTTGTTCGACACGTCCTGAACGGTCGAGGCCGAGTAGCGGCGGAAGGTCTCGTCGATATGCGCGTAGTAGATGCCGACCGCGACGTCGTGCGTGCCCGCCGCCTCGAACCGCCGCGCGATCCGCACATCGTTGAGCAGTTCGCTTTCCTCGATCGTCACCGGGCGCGCGGCGTTGATGAACACGTCGCCATTGCCGTTCTGGCCGGTGACGTTGAAGGCGGTGCCGTCATCGACATAGCGCAGCTGGACGCTGGTCGCGCCCGGGAACGCCGTCAGGACCTGCGGGCGATAGGTGTTGAGGAACGCCGTCGCGGTGCTGATCGAGGCGGGGTAGACGCCGTTGCGCACGGTGTTCGAATCCCGGTAGCGCAGCTTGTGGCTGAGCTTCCAGCCGTCGCCGAACTCCCAGTCGGTGATCCAGCTGAGCTGGTCGAGCCGGATGCGCGAGCCTTCTTCCTGGCGGAAATCGACCGGGCCGGTCGCGCTCCTGAGCGTCAGGCGGCGGGTCTGGCGGCTGGCGGTGGTGCCGTAATGCGGGTCGAAACCCGGCAGGCCGACGATGTCGCCGTCCGAATCCTTGGTCAGCGGGATGCCGGTGTAGAAGATCGCGTTGTCGGCGAGGTGCTTGTAGCTGATCGAGGTGCGGCCGCCGGCGAATTCGCCATGCACCGCGGCGCGGATCTGGCCGCCCTTGTTGCCGGCATAGCCCGGATCGCGCACGCCGCGCTCGTTGCGATAGAAGCCGCCGACATCGACCGACCAGCCTTCGGCCACCGGCATGCCGACCCACGCATCGAAGCGGTAGAGATCGGCGGTCGGGCCATAGAGCAGGCGGGCATTGCCCTTGAGTTCGGTCATCGCGCGGCGGGTGATGTAATTGACCACGCCGCCCGGCGCGTTGGAGTAGAACACCGAGGACGGGCCGCCGCGCACCACTTCGATCCGGTCGATCGATTCATCGATGCGGAAGGCCTGATCGGCGTTCAAATAGCCGAGCGCGGGATCGTGCTGAACGGGCAGGCCGTCCTCGAGCAGGTTGATCGACCCGAAGCCGTCGACCGGGATGCCGCGCGCGCGGATATTGCCCGATCCTTCGCCGCCCGACGCCTCGACCCAGAAGCCGGGAACCGACTTCAGTGTCTCGGTCACGCTCGACGGCGCGCGCGAGCGCAGCATGTCGTTCGACAGCGTGGTGATCGCATAGCTGGTGTCGAGCTTGGTGCGCTCGCCCGCGCCTGCGCGGCCGGTGACGATGATCTCGCCATCCTGGCTGTCGGCTTCGGACTCGGCGCCGGTTGCCTGATCCTGCGCCAGCGCGGGCAGGCTGACGGAGAGCAGAAGCGCGGAAACGCTGGCGCGGGCGAGCGCCTTGCGGATGATCATGGTCGTCCCCTTTGGATGTTACGGGCAGCAGGACTGCCGGGGCGCCCTAGGGGTAACCGGTTTCACATTGGCGGCGGGTCGATGACCGGGCGGTTACAGCACGATGACCGGTTGGCGACGTCAGCCGGGAATCGGGGTCGACCTTCCATCCGGCCCGACTGCGACCATGGTGAAGGTGGCGGCGGCGGAGCGGCGGCGCTCGCCGGTGAGCAGGTCCTCCGCCCACAGCTCGACCGCGACCGCGACCGAGCTGCGGCCCTGCATGCGGATGCGCGAGACCAGTTCGACCATCTCCCCCGCGCGGATCGGGGAGGTGAAGTCGATCCGGTCGGACGCGGCCATCACCATCACCGCGCGGGCATGGCGGGTGGCGGCGATGAAGGCGGCCTTGCCCATCATCCTGAGCGCGTCGCCGCCATAGAGGGTGCCGTAATGGTTGGTCTGGGGCGGGAAGACCATCTCGGCCATGCGCAGCACGCCGGGCTCGGGTTCCGAGGCAGGCGCGATTGGAGGCAGGGGCAGGCGGGTGCCCGGTCCCTTGACCGCGACGAGGGTGAAGACCCCGCGCGTACACAGCCGCCGCTCGCCGCTGACCGGCGCTTCGGCGACCAATGTGATCTCGGCATCGAGCGAAGCGGTGCCGACGCGGACGATGCGACCCGACGCCTCGACCATCTCGCCGGCGCGCGCCGGGGCGGCGAAATCGATGCGCTGCGAGGCGGCGGTGACGAAGGGCGCGCGGCCATGGCGGCTGGCGGCAAGGAACGCGACCTTGTCCATATGCGCGAGCGCCACGCCGCCGAACAAGGTGCCGTGGTGATTGGTGTCACCCGGAAAGACCATGTCGATCAGGCGGACGATCGGTTCTGCGGTGGCTTCAGTCATCGTTCTCAAATCCCGAATGGGGCGGGATGACGACCGGGCATGCACGATTGCGCGCCGGCGCAAGGCCGGCGGCGCGTGCAAGCGGCCAGACCGGGCACCCCGCCGGTGGACGTTATGGCGTCGCGGGCAGGTCTCCTGGCTTGCGGGTCAATGCGGACGGCCCGGCCTTCCCGGAGCACGCTCCAGTGACACATGGAAGGCCGCCGCTCACCGCTTACAGTTGCGGGGGCAGCACCGGGCTCGCACCGGTTTCCCGTCTTAGCTCCGGCGCGGACGGACCGGCCGGAGAACCTTCGACCCCGCCAGCATCGCGCCGGTGGGATCGAACGTCAATAGAGATATAAAGAATTCTTTATATCTTCAGCCGGGAGGTCCTTTGAGTTCGACCACATTGCCCTCGGGATCGCGGATATAGAAGGAGGGGCCTTCTCCCTCGGCGCCGTAGCGCGGGCCTTCTTCGATGATCGCGACATCGTGCGCGGCAAGGTGCGCGCGCAACGCGGGATCGTCGAACGGCTCGATCGCGAGCGCGAAATGATCGAGGTTGCGTCCCTCCTTGCCCGGAGCGGCGCCGCCGCGCGCGCCGAGCTGGCCGTCAAGGGTGACGAGGTCGATCAGCGAGGCGCCGGCACGGAGCTGGTAGAGGCCGAGCTCGGGCTGCGCGCGCTCGTCCGTGCAGCCGAGAACCGCGTGGTAGAAGGCCAGCATGCGCGGCAGATCGGCGACGCGCAGCACGATATGGTCGAGTCCGCGCATCGCGAAGGGTTGGGTCATGGCTCTCTCCTGCTGGGGCGGCAGCGGCCGCCCCCGCTCAATGACGGAGATGATCGCGCAGTTCCACCCAGGCGGGCAGCTTCCTGTCGAAGCCGACGGTATGCAGCGGGCTGGACGAGGGAAGGGCGACGGTCGCATAGCGGGTTGCGCCCAGTTGCTTCAGCCCGTGTTTCAGCGCGGTGCCGCCGTTGAAGGCGATGGCACGCAGATCCGGGAGTGTCGCGGCAAGCGCGGCGATGTCGTTGGGCGCGATCCCGCTAAGTGCGGCGTCGGTGCTGCCCGGCCGATGGGCGTTGGCGACGACGTCCCACAGTCCGACATGCGCCTCGAGCAACGCGGCGAGACGTTCGGGATAGGCGAGGGCGGCGAGGTCGCGATCGACCACCGCCGACATCAGCCGCCAGAACTGGTTCTGCGGATGGGCGTAATATTGCTGCGCGGCGAGCGAACGATCGCCGGGCAGGCTGCCGCAGATCAGCACGCGCACAGCGCTATCGACGACGGGCGGGAAGCTGGACTTGCGGGGAGTTGATTGCGACACGCCGCCGTCCTAGCATCCGGCCATGGCGCGCGCGATCACCCGCTATGCCGATTTCTGGCCCTATTATCTTCGCGAACATGCGAAGGCGCAGACGCGGGCGCTGCATTATGCCGGGACGATGCTGACCTTCGCGGCGCTGGCGGCGGGAATCTGGCTCAGCAGCTGGTGGTTCCTCGCCATTCCGCTGGCCGGCTACGGCTTTGCCTGGGCCGCGCATTTCGGGGTGGAGAAGAACCGTCCGGCGACCTTCACCTATCCGCTCTGGTCGCTGGTCAGCGACTATCGCATGTTCTTCCTTTGGCTCGGCGGGCGGCTCGGCCCGCACCTGCAGCGGGCCGGGGTCGCTTAGCGCTGCTTCAGCGACCGGCGCATTTCCTTCAGCGCGCGTTCCGTGGCCTCCCGCGCGACCTGGGAGGTGGCACGGGCGACTTTCGCACTCTTCATCGCACGCTCGACATGCCGGTTCGCGCGTTCCGAGATGCGGCCCGACATTGCGTGCAGCTCGTCATCCATCGGGATGCGCTTGCCGTTGGCGCAATGCAGCGTGTGGTTGCCGATATTGACGTTGTCGCTCCAGGTCTCATTCTCTCCATAGCCGCATTTCCGTGCGATCAGCGCCCGGTCCTCCGCGGTGACGATCGGGCCCTGGGCAGCCATTTCGCTCTCCACCGCCGCGGACAATCTCTTCTCGGCGGTTTCGCGGGCGCTACCCGGAGCGGCGGCGAATGCCGCGACAGAGAGGATCGCAAGATACGCAATACGAGGCATTCGTCGTCTCCCAACCTTATGACTACAGTTGTAGTCAACGGCCGGGAGCGGGTCAAGCGGCTGCGTCAGGATGTTGCCCCGCGCCAAGCATCGCTTGCTTGCCGTACACGGCAGGCCGTGCAAATGGTCGCGCCATGCAAGTCGCAAACGATACAATCGCGCTGATCGGCAACACCCCGCTGGTGCGGCTCAAGGGCCCCAGCACAGCGGCAGGCTGCGACATCTACGGCAAGTGCGAGTTCGCCAATCCGGGCGCCAGCGTGAAGGATCGCGCGGCGCTGTTCATCGTGCAGGATGCCGAGGCGCGCGGCCTGCTCGCTCCGGGCGGCACGATCGTCGAGGGGACGGCCGGCAATACCGGCATCGGGCTGGCGCTGGTCGGCAATGCCAAGGGCTACAAGACGATCATCGTCATGCCCGAGACGCAGAGCCGCGAGAAGATGGACACGCTGCGCGCGCTCGGCGCCGAACTCGTCCTCGTCCCCGCCGCGCCCTATTCGAACCCCGGCCATTTCGTGCACACCAGCCGCCGCATCGCCGAGGAAACGCCCAACGCGATCTGGGCGAACCAGTTCGACAATATCGCCAACCGCAAGGCGCATATTGTCGGCACCGCCGAAGAGATCTGGACTCAGATGGAGGGCCGGATCGACGGCTTCACCTGTGCGGCCGGCACCGGCGGGACGATCGCGGGTGTCGGTCTGGGCCTCAAGGAAAAGGACGAGCGTGTGACGATCGCGCTGTCCGACCCGCACGGCGCCGCACTCTACGAATATTACGCCCATGGCGAGCTCAAGGCCGAGGGCAGCTCGGTCGCCGAGGGAATCGGGCAGGGACGAATTACCGCCAATCTCGAGGGCGCGCCGATCGACACCCAGTTTCGCATCTCCGACGAGGAGGGGCTCGAATGGGTCGAGCGGCTGCTGGCGGAGGAGGGGCTGTGCCTTGGCCTGTCCTCGGGCATCAACGTTGCGGGTGCGGTGCGCCTGGGCCGTGAGCTGGGGCCGGGCAAGCGAATCGCGACCATCCTGTGCGACACGGGTTTTCGTTATCTTTCAACGCTCTACAATCGCGATTGGCTGCAGTCCAAGGGGCTGCCGGTGCCGGCCTGGCTCGCCGGAGCCTGACGCAAGCGTAAAACAGGGGCTTCGCAAAGCGCGCAAAGGGCGTTACATTTATGCCACACCGCTATGAAGTCGCTTCCGACCGATCCCAAGCAAAGCATGATGCGCGTCATCGTCGGCGTGACCGGTCTCGCGACCGTGCTGCTGCTGATCGGCGTGGCAAGCGCGATCTTCTCGCTGGCCAATAACGAGGATCCGGTCGTTGCGGAGGGCGGCGCCAAGCCGGAGGTGGTCGCCAACATGACCGACGGCGTCATCGTCAACGATGCCGGCCTCGAAAAGGACGAGCCGATCGCGGAACTGGGCATCGCGCCGCGTACCGCCGAGACGCCGGCGCCGGCGATCACGCCCTATCCCATTCCCGAGAAGTGACGGGCCGGGCTGCCTCGCCGCGGCCGTCTGACGGGAAATTGCCCCACCGCACTCCACACGCTGCCCGTCCGCTCCGCGCGGCGCGATCTCGCGCGCGTCGTCCGGCTGGATCTATTTGGAACAGAGCAAGTCCAAAGATCGAATAGCCTGGGTACAGCCCCGATTTGAGGCAGAAAGTGGGGCTGATTACCGGAGATTCCCGCGTTCAGGCATTGAAAACCATTGGCGCTTAAGATACGCCGCTGGTTAACAGGGCAACCTTATCGTCAGCCGGAATCGGGTCCGGGGCGCGCGACGTCGTGCGCTTCCGGAGACGGGAAAGGTTTGCCCGCCGCAAGCGAGGGCGGGGAGTGAACCGAACGGGGTACAGAGGCGTGGGGCTGCAGCTGGTGGACGACAAGGGTCGTGTCGCCATCCCCTCTGCCCTGCGCGCTACCCTCGAAAAGAACAGCGGCTTTCCTGCCGACACCAAGGATGCCCGCGTCGCCATCCTCTCCAGCCACGAGAGCGACCGCTGCCTGATCGCCTATGACGAGCCCTACTTCGATGCCCTGATGGAGCGGCTCAACGCGCGTTCGCTGGAATATGCCGGCGATCGCGGGCGTGCGGATTCGAACATCTGGCGCGAAGGCGTCGGGCCGAGCGAGAATATCGCCTTCGATCCGTCGGGCCGCTTCGTCATGCCGGGGATGCTGTGCCAGCATGCCGGCATCCGCAAGTCGGGCTATGCCTTCTTCTATGGCGTCGGCCCGGTGATCGAGATCTGGGATCCCGCCACGCTGCTCGCGCACCCGTCGCTGCCCGAGAGCATGAAGGCGGCGTGCCGTTATCACCTCGAAGAGAAGAAGGTGACGCTGTGAGCGCCGCTCTGCCCGGCACGCGCCCGCACGTCTCGGTGCTCCTCGACGAGACCGTCGATGCGCTCGCGATCCAGCCCGGTTCGCGCATCGTCGACGCGACCTTTGGTGCCGGTGGCTACAGTTTGGCGTTCCTCGAGCGGGGAGCCGAGGTGGCCGCCTTTGACCGCGATCCGGACGCGATCGAAGGCGGCCAATCCATCGTCACGGCCAGCGGCGGCCGGCTGGTGCTGATCGAGGCGCCCTTTTCGGCGCTCGACAGCGAACTGGAGGCGCGCGGTCTCGTGCCCGTGGATGGCGTCGCCATGGATATCGGCGTCTCGTCGATGCAGCTCGATCAGGCCGAGCGCGGCTTCAGCTTCCAGCAGGACGGGCCGCTGTCGATGCGTATGGCGGGTGAGGGGATGACCGCCGCCGACTTCGTCAACGAAGCGGACGAGGCGGAGATCGCCGACGTCCTTTTCCACTATGGCGAGGAGCCGCGTTCGCGCCGCGTCGCAAAGGCGATCGTCGCCGCGCGCCCGCTGACGCGCACCGGCGAGCTGGCGAACGTCGTGCGCAAGGCGCTGGGCTACAAGCCGCACGACAAGAAGGACCCGGCGACGCGGACCTTCCAGGCGATCCGCATCCATGTGAATCGCGAGCTCGACGAGCTGGCAGAAGGGCTGGCCGCGGCGGAGCGGGTGCTCAAGCCCGGCGGGCGGCTGGCGGTGGTGACCTTCCACAGCCTCGAAGACCGGATGGTCAAGAAATTCCTGCGCGAGCGCTCTGGCAGCGAGCCTGCCGGTTCGCGGCATCGCCCGGCAACGGCGGCGGCGCGCGCGCCGAGCTTCGAGACCCCGGCCAAGGCAGTGCGTCCGAGCGAGGAAGAAATTGCGGCGAACCCGCGTGCCCGGTCCGCGACGCTCCGCGTCGCGCGGCGCACCGCGGCTCCGGCGTGGGTGAGTTGAGGAGGCGGAGATGGCGATCAAGGCATTGAACGGACTGGGCTGGTACGCCGCGGGGCTGATCGTGGCGCCGGGCTGTTACCTCGTCTCGTCGATGGTTGCGGCCGAGCGGACGCATGTCGAGTCCGTCGAACGCGCCATCGCCAAGGCGAAGAAGGACATTCGCCAGCTCGAAACCGAATTCGACACGCGCGCCAACCTTGCCCAGCTCGAGCGCTGGAACGGTGAGGTGATGCGCTACACCGCGCCGACCCCGCAGCAGTTCCTCGCCAGCGACACCGCGCTGGCGTCGATGCGCGCGCTCGAGACCGAGGGCGTGGCAGAGCGCTATGCGGCGATGGTGGTTCCGGAAGGGGTTCCCGACGCGATCGCCGGCTCCGCGCCGACCGCGAGCGACGCCGTCGCCGCCGTGGCGTCCGCGCCGGCCAAGCCTGTGCCGCTCAAGGCGGTGGCCGAAAAGGCCGTCGCGCCGAAGGTCGCTGCGGTGAAGGCGCCGGCCGCGACGCCGCCCGCACGGCAGCAGGCCGCAGCGGCCAAGCCGCCCAGGCCCGCGCCGAAGACCGCCCGTGAACAGGCGGTGGCTTCGCTCGATCGCAGCCTGCTTCGCGATTCGAGCTTCGGCGACCTGATGAAGGGCGTCCGTGCCGAGGCGCGACGCGCGCGGTGACCGTTCTCGTCGCCCCTGCGCCCCGCAATCGCACGCGGCCGGGAAACCGGCAGGCGAGCCTTGCTGTCGCGCATGTGCGGCTGATGATCCTGGCGCTGGTGTTCGCGGCGGGCATTGCGGTGATCGTCGGGCGGCTGACGCTGCTCGCGCTGTTCGCCGAACCGGCCGCGGCGACCAGCGTCAATGCGATGCTGGTGCCGCTGCGCGGCGATCTGGTCGACCGCAACGGCGCGCCGCTCGCGCGGACCATCGATGCCTGGTCGATCGGCGTGCGGCCCGACAAGGTGATCGGCGACAAGCGCGAGCTGGCGCGGATGCTCGCAGCGGCGCTGCCCGGCAAGAGCGAGGGCGACTATGCCAAGCTGCTGGGCAGCGATTCGCGCTTCACCTACCTTCAGCGGCGCGCGGTGCCCGAACTCGTCGCGGCGGTGCATGCGCTGGGCGAGCCGGGGATCGAGTTCGCGCGCGAACCGCAGCGCCTCTATCCGCAGGCCAGCCTCGGCGCGCATGTGCTCGGCTATCTCGACTTCGACGGCAACGGCGTCACCGGCATGGAGCTGGCGCTGAACAAGCAGCTTACCGATCCGGCGCGGCGCGGCCAGCCGGTCGCGCTCTCGCTCGACCTGCGCGCACAGGCGGCGCTGGAGAGCGAGCTGGGCGCGGCGATGACCACGTTCCAGGCCCGAGGGGCAGCTGGCGTGATCCTCGACGTCGCGAGCGGCGAAGTGATGGCGATGGCATCGCTCCCGACGTTCAATCCCAACAACATCAAGGGGTCGAACCCCGAGAGCTTCCGCAACAACGTGACGCAGAGCGTCTATGAGCTCGGCTCCAGCTTCAAGCCGCTGACCATGGCGTTCGCGATCGAGAGCGGCATCGCGACGTCGATGGCCAAGCGCTACGACGCCACCGTGCCGCTCCAGGTCGGGGGCTTCCGCATCCGCGACGATCATGCCCAGAAGCGGTGGCTCAACATCCCCGAGACGCTGATCCATTCGTCGAACATCGCGACCGCGCGCATCGCCGACGAGCTGGGGCAGCAGCGGATGGAAAGCATGTTCCGCAAGCTCGGCTTCGATCAGCGTCCGGACATCGAGCTGGGCGGCAAGGCCGCGCCGCTCTGGCCCAAATACTGGGCGCGCACGACGGTGATGACGACCGCTTATGGCCATGGCATCGCGGTGACGCCGCTCCACCTCGCCAGCGCCTATGCGGCGATGGTCAATGGCGGGGTATGGCGTCCGGCGACGCTGCGCCGGATCGAGCCGGGCAAGGCGCCCGCGGGCCGGCGTGTCGTCTCCGAGGCGACGAGCGCGCGGATGCGCCAGCTGCTGCGCCTGGTCGTGACCTACGGCACCGGCCGCAAGGCCGACGCTCCCGGCTATCGTGTCGGCGGCAAGACGGGTACCGCCGAGGTGCCCGGCGCGGGCGGTTACAAGCGCAACCAGAACGTCTCGACCTTCGCGGCGGCTTTCCCGATGGACGCACCGCGCTATGTGGTGCTGGTGATGCTCGATTCGCCTGTCGGAAATGCTCAGACCCATGGCTTCTCGACCGCGGGCTGGACCGCCGCCCCTGTCGTTAGCCGCGTCATCATGCGCACTGGCGCGATGCTCGGCGTGGTGCCCGACGAGACGCGCGACGTGAATGTCTCGGACCTGACGCCGCTGCTGTGGAAGGCCGAGCCGAAGAACAAGCCCAAGGGCGCCGCAGCTGCGACCCCGATCGTCGCACCGGGAGCCGGCGAGTGAGGCGCGGTACATGAGACTGGGCGAGCTGACCGGCGGCACCGAAGACACGATCGTCACCGGCTTCGCGATCGATCATCGCAAGGTTGCGCCCGGCACGGTCTTCGGCGCCTTCCGCGGCGCGCGCTTCAACGGGGAGGACTTCATCCCGCAGGCGGTGGCGAGCGGCGCGATCGCGGTGATCGCGCGGCCCGAGACGCGCGTCGAGGGCGCGGTCCATATCGCGACCGATCATCCGCGCACCGAATTCGCGCGGATCGCGGCCAGGTTCTTCGCGCCCTTCCCCGAAACCGCAGTCGCCGTCACCGGCACCAACGGCAAGACATCGACGGTCGAGATGGTCCGTCAGCTCTGGCGCATGGCCGGGTTCAACGCCGCGTCGATCGGAACGCTGGGGGTGACCACCGCGGACGAGGCGGTATCGACGGGGCTTACAACCCCCGATGTCGTGACCTTTCTTTCCAATGTCGCGGGGCTCGCACGCGAGGGCGTGACGCATCTTTCCTTCGAGGCATCGAGCCACGGCCTGTCGCAATACCGGACCGAGGGATTGCCGGTGGCGGCTGCGGCGTTCACCAATCTCTCGCGCGACCATCTCGACTATCATGCCGACATGGCGGAGTATCTCACCGCCAAGCTGCGGTTGTTCGCCGATGTGCTCGATCCCGACGGAACCGCGGTGGTCTGGGCCGACGATCCCCATTCCGAACGCGTGATCGACATCGCGCGGATGCGCGGCAACCGGGTGATGACGGTGGGCGAGCATGGCAGCGCGATCCGGCTGGTCTCGCGTGAGCCAACCCTGCTCGACCAGAAGCTGGTGGTCGCCGTGGACGGCCAGGAGCATCGCGTCAGCCTGCCGCTGATCGGCGGCTATCAGGCGGCCAATGCACTGATCGCCGCCGGGCTGGTGATCGCCACCGGCGGCGATAGTGCGACCACGCTTTCCAATCTCTCGCGGCTGCAGCCGGTGCGCGGCCGGCTTGAACGCGCGGCGATCAGCCGGACCGGCGCCCCCATCTATGTCGATTATGCCCATACCCCCGACGCGCTCGAGGCCGCGATCGCGGCGCTGAAGCCGCACACCGTGGGGCGGCTGATCCTCGTCTTCGGCGCAGGTGGCGACCGCGATCCGGGCAAGCGCGAGCCGATGGGGCTGGCGGCGGCTGCGGGTGCCGATCTGGCGATCGTGACCGACGACAATCCGCGCGGCGAGGATCCCGCGGCGATCCGTGCCGAAATCCTGAAGGGGTGTCCGGCCGCGCTCGAAGTGGGTGATCGGCGCGGCGCGATCTTCCTCGCGGTAGGCAAGGCCGGGCCGGAGGATATCGTGCTGATCGCGGGCAAGGGGCATGAACAGGGGCAGATCGTCGGCGATCTGGTGCTGCCCTTCGACGATGTCTCGGTGGCGCGGGAGGCGGCCGCGTGACCTGGCTTGCCATCCGCAGGGAAACGGGTGGTCGCGCATGACCGAAGCCCTGTGGACCTCGGCCGAAATCGCCGCAGCGACCGGCGGCGCCGCCTCCGCCGAGTTCGATGCGGGCGCAGTGGCGTTCGACAGCCGCGAGGTCGGGCCCGGCGCGCTGTTCGTGGCGCTGTCGGGCGAGACCACCGACGGGCACAACTTCCTCGATCAGGCTTTTGCGAGCGGGGCCGCGGGCGCGATCGTCTCCTCCGCGACGCCGCATCCCCATATCCTGGTCGGCGACACGATGGTCGCGCTGGAGAATCTTGCCCGCGCCGGCCGCAAGCGAATGGCAGGCGTGGTGATCGGCGTCACCGGCTCGGTCGGCAAGACCGGCACCAAGGAAGCGTTGTTCGAGTGCCTCGACCGGATGGCGCCGGGCTTCGCGCATCGCTCGGTCAAGAGCTACAACAACCATACCGGCGTGCCGCTCAGCCTTGCCCGGATGCCACGCGACGCGAAGTTCGGCGTGTTCGAGATGGGCATGAACCATGCCGGCGAGCTGCTTGCGCTCACCCATATGGTCCGCCCGCATATCGCGCTGGTGACGACGATCGCACCCGCGCACACCGAATTCTTCGCGAGCGAGGCGGCGATCGCCGACGCCAAGGGCGAGATCTTCCAGGGGCTCGAGCCCGGCGGCACTGCGATCGTGCCGTTCGACAGCCCACACCGCGACCGGCTGATCGCTGCGGCCGAAGGGCATGCTGCGCGCATCGTCACGTTCGGCCTGGGCGAGGGCGCCGATGTCCGTGCGCTGGAGATCGTGCCGGGGCAGGCGGGCGGCACCTATGTGACCGCGCAGATCGGGCCGGATCGCACCCTCGGCTTCACGCTGTCGCAGCCGGGCGACCACTGGGTCGCCAATGCGATGGCGGTGCTGGCGGCGGTCAATGCCGCGGGCGGCGACCTGGAGCAGGCGGGGCTGGCGCTGGCCGAGATGGGCGGCCTCGCGGGGCGCGGCGCGCGCTTCAAGACGTCGGTTTCCGGCGGCGAGGCGCTGGTGATCGACGAGAGCTACAACGCCAACCCGGCATCGATGCGCGCGACGCTGGCCGTGCTCGCCGCGACCCCCGCGGCGCGACGGCTGGCGGTGCTGGGCGAGATGCGTGAGCTGGGCGACCAGTCGGCCGATTTCCATGCCGGGCTTGCCGGGCCGATCAGGGATGCGAACGTCGAAGCGTTGCTCCTCGTCGGTGAGGGGATGGCGCCGCTCGCCCGCGCGCTTGAGGGGCAGGTCGATTTGGTCCATGTGCCCGACGCCGCGACTGCCCGTGAGCGCATCGAGACGATGCTCCGCCCGGGCGACGTGGTTCTCATCAAGGGTTCGAACGGGGTCGGGCTGTCGCGGGTCGTCGCGGCGCTGGCGGGAAGGCAATAGCAAGTGCTGTACGAAATCGCAGAGTGGCTGGGCTTCCCGAGCATCCTCAACCTGGTCCGCTACCTCTCGTTCCGGATTGGCGCGGCGGTGGCGACGGCGCTGATCATCGGCCTGATCATCGGCCCGCGCTTCATCGGCTGGCTGCGCGTCCGTCAGGGCAAGGGACAGCCGATCCGCAGCGACGGGCCGCAGAGCCACCTCGCCAAGCGCGGCACGCCGACCATGGGCGGGCTGATGATTCTCACCAGCCTGGCGTTGTCGGTCTTCCTGTGGATGGACCTCAACAACCCTTATGTCTGGGCGTGCATGTTCGTGACGCTCGGCTTCGGGATGATCGGGTTCCTCGACGACTATGACAAGGTTCGCAAGGCGAGCACCGCGGGTGTGTCCGGGCGGGTCCGCCTGCTCGGCGAGTTCGTCATTGCAGGCGCCGCGGCCTGGGTGATCACCCAGCAGAACGGCACCGTGCTGTATGTGCCCTTCTTCAGCCAGTTCAGCGTCGATCTCGGCTATTTCTACATCGCCTTCGCCGCGTTCACGATCGTGGCGTTCGGCAATGCCGTGAACCTGACCGACGGGCTCGACGGACTTGCCACCATGCCGGTGATCATCGCCAGCATGGCCTTCCTGCTGATCGTCTATCTCGCCGGCAACGCGATCTACGCCAACTATCTCGGCATCCCGCACGTGCCGGGGGCGGGCGACCTTGCCATCTTCTGCGGCGCGATTGTGGGCGCGGGCCTAGCGTTCCTGTGGTTCAACGCGCCTCCCGCGGCGGTGTTCATGGGCGACACCGGCAGCCTCGCGCTCGGCGGCGCGCTCGGCACCATCGCGGTGGTCGCGCATCACGAGCTGGTGCTGGGCATCATCGGCGGCCTGTTCGTGGTCGAGGCGATGAGCGTGATCATCCAGGTGTTCGTCTACAAGCGCACCGGCAAGCGCGTGTTCAAGATGGCGCCGATCCACCATCATTTCGAGCAGATGGGATGGAGCGAGCCGACCGTTGTGATCCGCTTCTGGATCATCGCCTTCGTGCTGGCGCTGGCCGGCCTGTCGACGCTGAAGCTGCGATGATCGTCAGCACATCCTGGCGCGGCAAACGCTATGCGGTGCTGGGGCTGGCGCGGTCCGGGCTGGCGACGATGCGCGCGTTGCTGGCAGCGCAGTCTCGAACCGTGAGCGCATGGGATATGAGCGAGGAGAGGCGCGACGCCGCCTTCGAGTTGGCGGGAAAAACGATCGCGGATCTCCCGATCGGCGAGGCTCACTCCTTCCTCCTGCAAGACCCACTCGAAACCGACCTCACCGGCTTTGCGGGCGTGGCGGTCTCGCCGGGCGTGCCGATCAACCATCACCCGATCGCTGCAAGGGCGCGCGCGGCAGGCGTGCCGCTGATCGGCGATATCGAGCTGTTCGCGCAGGCGCGCGCCGAACTGCCGGCGCACAAGGTGGTCGGCATCACCGGCACCAACGGCAAGTCGACCACGACTGCGCTGATCCACCACATCCTCGAGACCGCGGGCATCCCCGCCCGGCTCGGCGGCAATATCGGCCTCCCGATCCTCGGGCAGGAGCCGCTGCCGGAGGGCGGCATCTATGTGCTCGAGCTGTCGAGCTACCAGATTGACCTGACGCAGACGCTCGACTGCGACGTCGCGGTGCTGCTCAACATCACCCCCGATCATCTCGACCGCTACGACGGGTTCGAGAGCTATGCCGCGTCCAAGGCCGAGTTGTTCGAAATGCAGTCGAAAGGCCATGCCGCGATCATCGGGATCGGCGACGAAGCCTCGCAGGCGATCGCCAAGCAGGTGTCGCGCGCGGGCCGCGCCGAGGATCTGACCAGGATCGCGCCGGGCGTGTGCATGGACCAGTCGCGCTGGCCCGCCTTGCAGGGGCCGCACAACGCCCAGAACGCGCTCGCCGCCATCGCCGCGTGCGAGGCGTTGGGAGTCGCGCAGACCATGATCGAAGCGGGGCTGCGCAGCTTTCCCGGACTGCCGCACCGGATGGAGCGTGTCGCGACCGTAAACGGCGTGCTGTTCGTCAATGACAGCAAGGCGACCAACCCGACATCGACCGCACCCGCGCTTGAGGCGTTCGACCGGATCCACTGGATCCTGGGCGGCCTCGCCAAGACCGATGATCTCGACGCGTGCCGCCCGGGCTTCGGCCATGTCGTGCGCGCCTACACGATCGGTGATGCGACCGAGTTGTTCGCAGGCCTGCTCAAGGATGAATTTCCGGTCGAGGAGAGCGGCACGCTTTCTGCCGCAGTGAAGGCCGCGGCCGCTCGGGCGCAGCCGGGGGAGACGGTGCTGCTGTCGCCCGCCTGCGCATCCTTCGACCAGTTCCGGGATTTCGAGGATCGCGGGGCGCAATTCCGTGAAGCGGTAGGGGCGCTGCGATGACCGATGTGAGGCGCAACCTTCCCGTCGTGCGCAGCAAGGGCTGGCGCGCGCGGGTCGAGGACAAGCTGAGCCGCGGAAGCAATTCGAGCTTCGGCCTGTGGTTCTGGGAAATCGACCGTATCCTGCTGCTGCTCGCGGTGCTGCTGATCGGTATCGGGCTGGTCGCGGTCGCCGCCGCATCGCCTGCTTCGGCGGTGCGCTATTCGGACGGAACCACCCAGTTCGCCTCGATGCATTATTTCTGGCGCCAGGCGGTCTGGGTCGGTCTTTCGGTGCCGGTGCTGCTCGTCGTCTCGATGCTGCCGGTCGCCTATGCGCGGCGCATGGCGATCCTGGGCACCGCGGTGTGCATCGTGCTGGTCGCCGTCGCGGCCTTCTTCGGCGCGGAGATCAACGGTGCGCGGCGCTGGATCGGCTTCGGCTTTGCGAGCGTGCAGCCGTCCGAGTTCCTCAAGCCCTTCTTCATCGTCACCATCGCCTGGCTGCTCTCGATGCGGTCGAAGGATGCCGACCTGCCCGTGATCCCGCTGACCGGCGTGCTGACCGCGATCGTCGCGGCGCTGCTGATGAAGCAGCCCGATTTCGGGCAGACGATGGTGTTCGGCCTGGTGTGGATCGTGCTGCTGATGCTCGCGGGCATCTCCACCCGCGCGATGGGCGTGCTCGGCGGTGGCGCCATCGCCGGCGTGATCGCGGCCTATCTCTTCTACGATACTGCGCGCACCCGCATCGACAGCTTCCTGTTCCCCGATCCCGAAAAGGCGGCGGCGGAGCATTATCAGACCGATATGGCGCATGCGGTGCTCACCGGCGGCGGCGCGACCGGTACCGGGCCGGGCGGCGGCACCGTCAAGTTCAAGCTGCCCGAGGCGCATACCGACTATATCTTCTCGGTCGTGGGCGAGGAATTCGGGCTGATCGCGTGCATCGGCATCGCGATCCTCTATCTCGCGATCATCCTGCGCGTGCTGATCAGGCTGCTCGACGAGGAGGACAGTTTCCGCATGCTCGCGGCGGCGGGGCTGGCGGCCCAATTCGGGATTCAGGCGCTGATCAACATGGCGGTGAACACCGGGCTTGCGCCGTCCAAGGGCATGACCTTGCCGTTCATTTCCTATGGCGGTTCGTCGATGGTCGCGCTGTCGATCGGGATGGGACTATTGCTCGCCTTCACGCGGCGGAATCCGTATCTCAAGCGTTCGCCTTATACGGTTCGGGGAAGCGGTTGATGAGTTCGGGAAAGCGTTACGTTCTGGCAGCCGGGGGCACGGGCGGGCACATGGTCCCGGCGGCGGCGCTGGCGACCGAGCTGATGCGGCGCGGCCACAAGGTCGCCTTGGTGTCGGACGAGCGCGGGGTGCGCTTTCCGGACCTGTTCGACGGGATCGAGACGCGCGTCGTTCCGGCTTCGCGCTTCTCGGGCGGCCCGATCGGCTGGCTGCGCGCCGCCAATGCGATGCGCAAGGGGCGGGCGCAGGCGCGCGCGCTCTATCGCGAGTTCCGGCCCTCGGCGGTGATCGCGTTCGGCGGCTATGCCTCGCTTCCCGCGCTGATGGCGGCCTTCTCGGCGAAGGTGCCGGCGGTGATCCATGAACAGAACGCCGTGCTCGGCCGGGTCAACCGGTTGGTCGCGGGCAAGGTCGCGGCGATCGCGACGAGCTATGCCGATGTCGAGCGGCTGAAACCCGCCTACGAGGCCAAGACCCATCTGGTCGGCAATCCGGTGCGGCAGGCGGTGCTCGACCTGCGCCTGCGCCCCTATCCACCGCTGGACGAGGACAGCATCTTCCGCGTGCTCGTCACCGGCGGCAGCCAGGGCGCGTCGGTCCTGTCGCAGGTCGTGCCCGATGGCCTCGCGCTGCTCCCCGTCCATTTCCGGCGGCGGCTTCAGGTGACGCATCAGGCGCGCGTCGAGGATATCGACGAAGTGCGCCGTAAATATGCCGATCACGGCATTCCGGCGGAGATCGCGACCTATCTGCCCGACCTGCCCGAACGTCTCGCCTGGGCGCATCTGGTGATCGCGCGCGCAGGTGCCTCGACCATTGCCGAGCTGACCGCGGCGGGCCGCCCGGCGATCCTCGTGCCCTTGCCCTCGGCGACCGACGACCACCAGACCGCCAATGCGCGCGAGATCAGCGAGGCGGGCGGGGCGCGGACGATTCCCCAGCGCGCCTTCACCGCGTCGGAACTCGCCAAGCAGATGCAGAAACTGGGGCTTGAGCCGGACGCGCTCGCCAATGCCGCGGCCTGCGCGCGCAGCGTCGGCCGGCCCGATGCGGTACGCGACCTGGCGGACCTGGTTGAATCGATCGACGCCGACTGGGCTTCGGCGGGACAGGGGCACGCGAAACCTATCACCATCGAGAAAGCAGCGTATGCGTAAGGGACGCCTCCTGCGAGGCTTGGGCGCATGAAGGGCGTCGCCAAGGATATCGGCACCATCCATTTCGTCGGCATCGGCGGGATCGGCATGTCCGGCATCGCCGAGGTGATGCACAATCTCGGCTACAAGGTTCAGGGTAGCGACAGCGCCGAGGGCTATGTCGTCGAGGGGCTGCGCAAGCGCGGCATCGCGATCGCGATCGGCCAGTCCGCCGACAATCTGGGCGACGCGGCCGTCGTCGTCACCTCGACCGCGATCAAGCGCGACAATCCCGAGGTCCAGGCCGCCTATGCCCGCCGCATCCCCGTGGTGCGCCGCGCGGAGATGCTGGCCGAACTGATGCGCCTCAAGTCCACCGTCGCGGTGGCGGGCACGCATGGCAAGACCACGACGACGAGCATGATCGCGGCGTTGCTGGACGCGGGCGGGATCGATCCGACCGTGATCAACGGCGGCATCATCAACCAGTATGGCTCCAACGCGCGCCTCGGCGACAGCGAGTGGATGGTGGTCGAGGCCGATGAGAGCGACGGCAGCTTCCTGCGGCTCGACGGCACGATCGCGGTCGTCACCAACATCGATCCCGAGCATCTCGATCACTATGGCAGCTTCGAGAAGGCGAAGGACGCCTATGTCGAGTTCGTCGAGAATGTGCCCTTCTACGGCGCGGCGCTGCTGTGCCTCGACCATCCCGAAGTGCAGGCGATCATTCCGCGCGTGCGCGACCGGCGCATCGTGACCTATGGCTTCGCGGCGTCTGCAGACGTGCGCGGGGTCAATGTCCAGCCCTATCCGGGCGGCAACCGGTTCGAGGCGATCATCCGCAGCCGCGACGGGACGACGCGCTCGATCGAGGGGATCGACCTGCCGATGCCCGGCCGGCACAATGTCCAGAACGCGCTCGCCGCGATCGGCGTGGCGCTGGAGATGGGCATCGACGACGCGACCATCCAGAACGGCTTCGCCAAGTTCGGCGGGGTCAAGCGCCGCTTCACCAAGGTCGGCGAAATCGCGTTCGCGGGTGCGACCCCGGCGATCGTGATCGACGATTACGGCCACCACCCGGTCGAGATCCGCGCGGTGCTGGCGGCGGCGCGCGAGAGTGTCGAGGGCAGGGTGATCGCGGTCGTACAGCCGCACCGCTATTCGCGGCTCGGCAACCTGATGGATGACTTCGCCCAGGCGTTCAACGACGCAGACATGGTGTTCGTCACCCCGGTCTATGCCGCGGGCGAGGCACCGGTCGAGGGCGTCGACGCCGACGCGCTGGTCGCGCGCACCAGCGAGCGTGGGCACCGGTCGGCCGCGACCATCGCCGATGCGGCGGCGCTGGCGAGCAAGATCGCCGAGATCGCGCAGCCGGGTGACCTGATCGTCTGCCTCGGCGCGGGCGACATCACCAAATGGGCCGCGGGCCTTGCGGACGCCGTCAACGAACAGCGGAGCATCATCGCATGAGCGACTGGTTCACCCTCGCCACCGACATGCAGCGCGAGATCATCCGCGCGCAGAAGGCGCATCTCGACGCAGCCCAGCGGCTGCTCGATGCGGGGCAGCAGGTGAACGACCTCCAGCAGGCCGGGCAGAAGGCGGCCGAGGCGAACCTCAAATACTGGAAGCAATGGGCGAAATTGTGGGGGATGAAGTGAGCGTATCGCTGCTCCCCAAGGTTCGCGGCAAGCTCACCGCCGATGCGCCGCTGGCCCCGCTCGTCTGGTTCAAGAGCGGCGGCAATGCGCAATGGCTGTTCGAGCCGGCGGATATCGATGACCTCGCCGATTTTCTGCGCGAGCTAGATGCGGACGTGCCGGTGATGGCGCTCGGCCTCGGCTCCAACCTCATCGTGCGCGACGGCGGCGTGCCCGGCGTGGTGGTGCGGCTGGGCAAGCCCTTCGCCAAGGTCGAACAGCTTGATGCCACCACCCTCAAATGCGGCGGCGGGGCGAGCGGCATCCTCGTCTCCTCTTCGGCGCGCGATGCGGGAATCACCGGCGTCGAATTCCTGCGTTCGATTCCCGGCACGGTCGGCGGCTTCGTGCGGATGAACGGCGGCGCCTATGGCCGCGAGACCGCGGATATCATGGTCGAGTGCGAGGTGGTGCTGCGCTCGGGCGAGCGGCGGACGCTGGCGGCCGGCGCGCTCGGCTATGCCTATCGCCATTCCGAACTGCCCGAGGGCGCCGTGGTCGTGAGCGCGACCTTCCGCGGCGAGCCAGGCGATCCGGCTGCCATCCAGGCCGAGATGGACCGCATCGCCGCCGCGCGCGAGGAATCGCAGCCGCTGCGCAGCAAGACCGGCGGATCGACCTTCAAGAACCCGCCCGGCGACAAGGCGTGGCGGCTGGTCGACGCGGCGGGCTGCCGCGGCCTGCGCAAGGGCGGCGCACAGGTGAGCGAGAAGCACACCAACTTCCTCCTCAACACCGGCGACGCGACCAGCGCGGATATCGAGGGGCTGGGCGAAGAGGTGCGGGCGAAGGTCAAGGCGCAGTCAGGCGTCGAGCTGGAATGGGAAATCCAGCGTGTGGGGATCACGGTCACGGAAGGGGACCGCTGATGCAGGCGCAATTCGATGGGACGATGAACGACTTCGAGCAGAAGATCGTCCAGAACGTCGACCGGCATGGCTGTCACATCAACTGGATTTTCGATCCCGACGAGCCCGCTCCATCGTTTGCCTATTCGATCGGTTTCACGAAGACGCTCGGCGTTCCCGAGGTCATCCTGTTCGGCCTTCCGCAGGATACATGCGGCCCGGCGATCAATGCGTTGCTGAAGATGTGTGCGGCGGGCATGCCCCTTGCCGAAGGGGAGGTCATTCCCGAATTTTTCGGCGCATATGATTGCGCTATCCGCCTCGTCCATGAAAGCTGGCTGACCGAAGAGTATTTCGCCTCGGCGCTATGGTATCACCGGACGCAGATGGGCCAGCCATTGCGGCATGTTGCCATGATTGTCTGGCCGGACAAGAGTCACCGCTTTCCCTGGGACGATGGCTGCGCGGATTGGGTCCGCGTTGATCAACCCGCCTTGTACAATCCGAAAGTTCTGTCGTGAGCGTAACCCCCCTCCATATCGTGGTCCTCATGGGCGGCTGGTCGGCGGAGCGTCCGGTGTCGCTGATGTCGGGCTCCGGCATCGCCGATGCGCTGGAATCGCTCGGCCACACCGTCACGCGGATCGACATGGGCCGCGATGTCGCGGCGAAGCTCGCCGCGGCCAATCCCGATCTCGTCTTCAACGCGCTGCACGGCACGCCTGGCGAGGACGGCACGGTACAGGGGATGCTCGACCTGATGGGCCTGCGCTACACGCATAGCGGCATGGTCACCTCGGTTATCGCGATCGACAAGGTGCTGACCAAACAGGCGCTGGTGCCGCAGGGCATCCCGATGCCGGGCGGGCGCATCGTCCGCACCGAGGAACTCTACCGCCGCGATCCCATGCCGCGGCCTTATGTGCTGAAGCCCGTCAACGAAGGGTCGTCGGTCGGCGTGGCGATCGTCACCGCCGAGGGCAACACCGGCAACCCGATCTCGCCCCAGGCGACCGGGCCATGGCAGGAGTTCGACGAACTGCTCGCCGAGCCGTTCATCCGCGGGCGCGAGCTGACCACCGCAGTGCTCGGCGACCAGGCGCTGCTGGTGACCGAGCTCAGGCCGAAGAGCGGCTTCTACGATTTCGACGCCAAATACACCGACGGCATGACCGACCATATCTGTCCGGCGGAGATCCCCGACGAGATCACTGAGGCGTGCAAGCGCCTCGCGCTAGAGGCGCACCGCCTGCTCGGCTGCAAGGGCTGTTCGCGCTCGGACTTCCGCTGGGACGACAATCTGGGCGTCGAGGGGCTGTTCCTGCTCGAGGTGAACACGCAGCCGGGGATGACCCCGCTGAGCCTCGTCCCCGAACAGGCGAAGCATCTGGGCATGAGCTATGCGCAGCTGGTGCAGGCGATCGTCGACGAGGCGATGGCCGATGCGCCGGCAATGGCGGAGGCGGCCGGATGAGCCGCAAACCCAGCCCGGCCCGGCGCCCCGCGGTCAAGCCCAAGCGGCGCGCGCAGCAGCCGAAGAAGAAGCAGGCGAACGTGCTCGACCTGGCGGTCGCGGCGCTGCCGGTCAGCGAGGCGACGCTCCACAAGATCACGGTCTGGGGCATTACCGGCCTCGCGGTCGCGTCCGCGCTTGGCGTCGCGACCCTGTTCGGCGTGCCCGGCATCATCGGCACCGCGGTGGCAGAGGGGATCGGCCGCGCCGGCTTCCGCGTCGAGAATGTCGAAGTCGGCGGGATCAAGCGCGCCGACAAGGAAACCGTGTTCGATTATGCGTTCGGCCCGAAATCTCAGGCAATGCCGCTGGTCGATCTGGAGGAAGTGCGCGGCAAGCTGATGACGATCGGCTGGGTGGCCGATGCCCGCGTCTCGCGCCGCATGCCCGACACGCTGGTCGTCCAGATCGTCGAGCGCAAGGCGGCGGCGGTCTGGCAGCACCAGGGCCAGCTGATGCTGATCGACAGCGAGGGCGTGTTGCTCGAACCCGTCTCGGCCGAGGCGATGCCCGATCTCCCGCTGGTCATCGGCGACGGCGCCTATGCGCAGCAGCCGGCCTATCAGCAGCTGCTCGACGCGGCGCCTGCGCTCAAGCCCTTGGTCAAGGCGGCGACCTGGATCGGCAACCGGCGCTGGGACCTGTCGTTCAACACCGGCGAGCGGCTGGCGCTGCCCGAGGGCGAGGCGGCGGCCGCAAAGGCGCTCAAGAAGTTCGCTGAGCTGGACGGGGCGGACCGGCTGCTCGGCCGGGGATATCTGAAGTTCGACATGCGCGATCCTTCGCGGCTGGTGGTGCGGATGCCGGGACAGGCGGCACCCAGGCAGATCGAAACCGCGAGCGTGAGTGAGTAGGGGGGTAGGGACAATGGCAAAGACGGCGCCCGAGGGATTGATCACCGCACTGGACATCGGCTCGTCCAAGGTGTCGGCGCTGATCGCGCAAAAGGGGGACGGCGGCGAACTGGTGGTGCTCGGCACCGGCCAGCGCGAGAGCCGCGGCGTCCAGCGCGGTTATGTCGCCGATATGCACGCCACCGAAATCGCGGTGCGCGAAGCCGTCGAGCAGGCCGAACGGATTGCCGGCACCAATATCGAGGATGTCTGGGTCAGCTTCTCGGCCGGCGGTCTTGTGTCCGACATTCTGCGGCTTGAAGTCGATCTCGGCGGCCATCGCGTCGAACAGTCGGATATCGACGATCTGCTGCGCGCAGGCCGGGAGTCGATCAATCCGGGCGGGCGAATGGTGCTCCATGCCCAGCCGACGCGCTACACGCTGGATGGCCTTGCCGGGGTCAAGCAGCCGATCGGCCTGCACGCCGAACGGCTGGGGGTCGACATCCATGTCGTCTCGACAGAGGGCGCGCCGGTGCGCAACCTCGACCTGTGCGTCCGGTCCGCGCATCTCGAGGTCAAGTCGATCATCGCCGCGCCGGTTGCGACCGGCCTTGCCTGCCTGTCCGAAGAAGAGCGCGAACTGGGCGTCGCGCTGGTCGAGATCGGCGCGGGCGTGACCAACGTCTCGGTGTACAAGGACGGCGTGCTGACCGGCCTGTCGTCGATCCCCAGCGGATCGGCCGACATCACCGACGATATCGCCAGCGCCTTCGGCACGCGGCGCGGCCAGGCCGAGCGGATGAAGTGCTTCTACGGCAGCGCCAACATGACGCCGCGCGACAATCACGACATGATCGATGTCGCGCCGATCGCTGCCGACGAGGAGACCGCCGAGGGCGGGCGCATCACCCGCGCGCAACTGATCGCGGTGATCCGCCAGCGTCTCGACCGGTTGATGGCGGAGATCCGCAACGAACTCGCCAAGTTGAATTTCGAAGATCCCGTCGGCCGCCAAATCGTGCTGACCGGCGGCGGCGCCGAACTCAAAGGTATCGCCGACTATGCGCAGCAGGCGCTTGGCCGGTCGGTGCGGGTCGGTCGTCCGCGCGGACTTTCGGCGCTGCCCGAGGCGCATGCCGGACCGGCCTTTGCCACGCTTGCCGGGCTGGCGAGCTTCGCCGCGGCCGATCCGGTCGATCTACGCGCGCTGCAACAGAACCATCAACTCGTTACGCGAGCGACACCAAAGGCGATGTTCCAGCGGATGATCGCCGCATTTCGGGCCAATTACTGAATAAATGTTGTTGATGACTGGTGAAATACGCTGGCACCGCTCATCGGCATCGTGCAGAAACAGGGATTAAGCAGGCGCCGCTCGTGGGGCGTGGGGCCTGAGGAGACTAGGTAAGATGAGCATCGATTTCCTCCCGCCCGACCTGGACGAGCTGACTCCGCGGATCACGGTGATCGGCGTAGGCGGTGCCGGCGGCAACGCGATCGCCAACATGATCAACGCGGAAGTGCAGGGCGTCGAATTCCTCGTCGCCAACACCGACGCGCAGGCGCTCAAATCCTCGACTGCGGCTCACCGCATCCAGCTTGGCGCGAAGATCACGCAGGGCCTCGGCGCCGGCTCGCGGCCCGAGATCGGCCGTGCCGCGGCGGAAGAGACGATCGAGCAGGTGCAGGAAGCGCTCAACGGCGCACACATGTGCTTCATCGCGGCCGGCATGGGCGGCGGCACGGGCACGGGCGCGGCGCCGGTGATCGCCAAGGCCGCGCGCGACATGGGCATCCTCACCGTCGGTGTGGTGACCAAGCCTTTCGCCTTCGAGGGCAAGAAGCGCGCTCAGTCGGCCGACGCCGGCATCGAGGAGCTTCAGAAGTACGTCGATACGCTGATCGTCATCCCCAACCAGAACCTCTTCCTGGTCGCCAATGCGAATACGACCTTCAAGGAAGCGTTCCAGATGGCGGACGAGGTGCTGCAGCAGGGCGTGCGCGGCATCACCGACCTGATGGTCATGCCCGGCCTCATCAACCTCGACTTCGCCGACGTCCGTTCGGTGATGAGCGAGATGGGCAAGGCGATGATGGGCACCGGCGAAGCGTCGGGCGACAGCCGCGCGATCGAAGCGGCGCAACAGGCGATCGCCAACCCGCTGCTCGACGGCGTGTCATTGAACGGCGCCAAGGGCGTGATCGTCTCGATCACCGGCGGCGAGGACATGCGCCTGCTCGAGGTGGACGAGGCCGCGAACCATATCCGCGAGCTGGTCGACGACGATGCCAACATCATCTGGGGTTCGGCGTTCAACACCGAGCTGGAAGGCAAGATCCGCGTCTCGGTCGTCGCGACCGGGATCGAAGCGGACGGTGTGAAGCCCGCGGTCGCGGCTCCGGCGGCCGATGCTGCGCGCAGCTTCTCCTTCGGATCGGTGCGTCGCCCGCTGGCGCCTGCAGCGCCCGAGCCTGCGCCGTCGTTCCAGTCCGAGCCGGTGGCCGAAACGCCCGCCGAGCCGGTCGCCTCCTTCGAGGATCCGGCCGTTGCCGAAACGCCTCCGGCGGCTGCCGAGGACGAGCTGACGCTGGAAGCGCCGCTTCCTGCCGCGGATGCCGCCGACGAGCTGGTGCTGGGTTCGGATGCGGTGGTTCCGGAAGCGCCGGCTGCCGACGATCTTCCGCCCGAGCCGACGATCCGGCGCCGCTGGCTGACCGGCGGCGGCGACGACGAGCCGGCGCCTGCAGCCGAAGAGCCCAAGCCGCGCGGCGGCACGCTGTTCGAGCGGATGGCCGCGGCGCGCAACGCTTCGAAGGATGACGACGCCAAGGATTCGCTCGATATCCCGCGCTTCCTCAACCGCCAGAACAACCAGTAACCAGCCCTGCGCGTTTCGTCGCTGCGGCGTCTCGTCCTGACGATGACGCCGCGGTTCGACAGTATCGGTTCAGGCGCGCACCTGTGTAGCGGCGACATCGCATGAAACGTGATCCCCGCCTCTGCATGGGCGCCGCCCTGATTGCGCTTGCTGTCTGCGTTGCCGCACCGGCATCCGCGCAGGAAGTGGCGCCGCCGCCTACTCCCAATGCCGACCGGCTGGCCGAGGAAATGCGCACGCTCGCCCGCGATCCGCGCAACGTGCGGGCGCTGCTCTCCGCGGGCGAGATGAGCGCGCGCCTCAACGATGCGGCGGCGGCGGCGGGCTTCTTCGCACGCGCGCAGGCGCTCGATCCCTCCAACCCCCGCGTGCTGGCCGGTCAGGCGATGGTGATGGTGCGGATGGAGCGTCCAGGAGAGGCGCTGCGTCTGTTCGCCGAGGCCGAGCGGAACGGCCTTTCGATGGAGGGCTACGCCTCCGACCGCGGGCTCGCTTACGACCTGCTCGGCGCGCAAGGGCATGCGCAGCGCGACTATCGCACCGCGATGCGCGGTGCCGCCGATGACGAGACGATCCGACGCTATGCGCTCTCGCTCGGGATCAGCGGGCAGACCGATCAGGCGATGCGGCTGCTCGATCCGCTGCTCCGCCGCAGCGACCGCGCCGGCTGGCGCGCGCGCGCCTTCATCCTGGCGATGAACGGCGACGCTGCCGGGGCGGACAAGATTGCGGCCAGCATGATGGGCGGAGTCGGAACGGCGCTCGCGCCCTTCTTCCGGCGGCTGCCGACCCTCTCGGCATCGGACAAGGCGTTTGCCGTGCATTTCGGCGAGCTGCGTCGCACGGCGGCACGGGTCGCCGACGCGCAGCTTGCACCTCCGCTGGCTAGGCTGGGACAGGAGCCCGGGGTCGCCATCGCGGCGGCGGAGGTCCCGCGCCGGGAGCCGCAGGCCGATCCTGGTCTCGCGGATCGCCGCAGCGCCAGGCCTCGCAGTTCCGGCGTACGCGAACCGCTGGGATGGCGGTCGAACGATCAGACCGAAGCGCGACTTGTGCGCGAGCGGGAGGCAAAGCGTCTTGCCGATCTCAAGGCACAGCAGGAGCGTGAGGCGCTGGCGGCGAAGCAGCGCGAGGTAGAGCGCGTCGCGGCCGAGCAGCAGGCAGCGCGCGAGGCGGAGGCGCGCCGCATCGCCGAGGTACAGGCCCGCGAACGCGCCGCGACAGAGCTTGCCGCGCGCGAGGCTGAGACGAAGCGGCTCGCCGAAGCGCAACGGCTTGCAGAGGCACGGCGGCTCGCGGAGGCGCAACGCCAGACGGCCGAACCGGCTGCTCCCGCGGCAGAGCCGGTTGCCGTGGCCACGGCGGCGACGCCCGCAGCGAGCGAGGCGCCGCCCGTCCGCATGGCGGAAGCCGCGCCGCCTTCCCCCCGGATCGGCGGTGAGGACAATGTCATCGCGCGGATCATCGCGGGGATCACGATTCCGGCTTCGGAGCTGGGCGTCGAACCGATGCCCGGACGTGCGGAGCCTGAGCCTGCCGTCACCACTCCTCCGCCCGCGCCGGTCGAGGTTGCGAAGGCCGAAACCCCGGCCCCGCGGCCAGCGGTCGAACGCCCCAAACCCGAACCCGTCAAACCGAAGCCCGAACCGGTCAAGCCCAGGACGGAAACCCCGAAGCCCGAATCCGCAAAGCCGGAAACCGGCAAGCCGGTCCGCGGCAAGCCTGCCGATCCCAAGGCCGTGGCGGCAAAGCCGGGCGACCCCAAGGCTGCGCCAAAGGGCAAGACAGCGGCCAAGGAGAAGGCCAAGCCCGATCCGGCAAAGACCGATCCCGTGCGCCATTGGGTTCAGGTCGCCGGCGGCGCCAATGTGAGCGATCTGCCCAAGGCGTGGCGCGCGCTGCTCGCCAAGGCGCCCGCGGAGCTGAAGGGACGTCAGCCCTGGACGACGCCGCTGCGCTTCACCAACCGGCTGCTCGTCGGGCCGTTCAGGACCCCGGCTGAGGCGCAGGCCTTCGTCAATATGATCGGCAAGAAGGGCCTGTCCGCTTTCGCCTGGTCGAGCGAGGCGGGGCAGAAGATCGAGAAACTCGCGGCGAAATGATCTATCGCGCGGCGATGCCGATTCGAGCCGTATCGCCGCGCTGCACCGCATGAGGCCATTGGCCCCCTATGCCAGCGATCCGTCGTTGAGCCGCGGACGGCTGCACGACGAAGGCCGCAGCACCGCCCGCGGTCCGCGCGACGCCTTCCAGCGCGACCGCGACCGCATTATCCACTCCATCAGCTTCCGCCGCCTCCGCCACAAGACCCAGGTGTTCATGGCGCCGGACGGCGATCATTTCCGCGTCCGCCTGACGCACAGCCTTGAGGTGGCGCAGATCGGGCGAGCGGTAGCGCGCACGCTGGGCCTCAACGAGGATCTGACCGAGGGGTTGTGTCTCGCGCATGACATCGGCCATCCGCCTTTCGGCCATGCCGGGGAGGATGCGCTGAAGGCCGCACTGATGGGGCAGGGCGGGTTCGACCATAATGGCAACACGCTGCGCGCGCTGACGGCGATTGACAGTCCCTATCCCGGTTGGGACGGCCTCAACCTCAGCTGGGAAATGCTTGAGGGACTGGCCAAGCATAATGGTCCGGTACGGCATCCCGGTTGGGCGCTGGCGGCGGCGGACGCGGCGTTTCCGCTGGAGCTTTCCAGCCATTCGTCGCTCGAAGCGCAGGTCGCCGCGATCGCCGACGACATCGCCTATGACAATCATGACATCGACGATGGCCTGCGCGCCGGGCTGCTGACACTCGATCAGCTGCTGGCGGTGCCGCTCGTGGCGCGCGGCTGGGACGCGGTGCGCGCGCGTTTTCCCGGCGCGGACACCAAGCGGCTGATGCGCGAGCTGGTTCGCGCGCAGATCGGGACGATGGTCAACGATCTGATCGCCGAGACACAGCGCCGCATTGCCGAAGCCGGTGTCGAGACGGTCGAGGATGTGCGTGCCGCGGGCCGCGCGCTTGCTGTGTTCTCCGACGCGATGCGAGAGGAGGAGCGGACGCTCAAGCGTTTCATGTACGCGAATCTCTACCATCACCCGCTTCAGCTCGCGGCGGCCGATGCAGCGCGGGAAATCGTCGCAGGGCTGTTCGCGGCCTATAGCGCCGATCCGGCGCTGATGCCCGAAGGATGGGGCGATTGCCTGCCCGCGGATGAGCCGTGGCGCAGCCGCCACATCGCCGATTTCATCGCCGGGATGACCGATCGCTATGCGATCACGCGGTATCGCGAAGCGGTCGGCCCCGTCGATCTGCCCGAGGGGTTCTAGTGGGCGTTCGCGCTGAAACCGTGACCTACTGCCCCTGTCGTCATCCCCGCCTTCGCGGGAATGACGGGGAATAGGCGGGACGAGCTCAGCGCTGCGCCGTCTCGACCTTCTTGGCGAGCGGCTTGGCGATGCTGAACGACACCGGGGTGCCGCCGACATGACCCGTCACCTTCCGGCCCCGCACATTGAGCGTGTAGGACGCGCCGTTCGGCAAAGCGCGGCCGCTCAGCACCGTGGTCTCGCCACGCTGTTCGCTGGTGTAGACATAGGTCACGCCGTCGCGGGTGAAGGTCCGCTCGCCGGCATAGGCAGTGACCGGGAGGCTCGAGAGGGCGGCGGCGCTGATGAAGGTCTTGATCACGATCTTTCTCCCTGTTTGCAGAGCCAGATCGACATCCCCTTATGTTCTGTGGGCGAGGTTATGTTGCGCCGCAGCAATCGCCAATCGCGAAGGATGCATGTGCGATTGCATCGGGCGCAGCCGCCCGGGCGTTCTCGTGGCGCGACGAAAATTCATCGCTGGCAAAGATTTGCGACAAAGCGGGCGTAACGTCACCTTGAACGATCGGAGAGTGCCATGTCCGAAGCCAGTATCGCGTTGAACCGCTTCGGAATGGGCGCGCGAGCGAGTGAGGGGCCTCCCGCCGCGCCGCGCCGGATGCTGATCGAGCAGATGGAGCGGTTCTCTCCGCTGCCTGCCGCTGTGTCGGCCTATCCGCGCACCTCGGCGCTCGCCGCCGATCTGGCAGCCGCCTATGACGCCGTCCAGATGCAGACGCGGGCAGCGCGACGCGATGGGCAGAATGCCGATGCCGTGACGCAGGTGGCGCGGCAGGCAGCACGACAGCGCGGCCGCGACTATTATGTGCAGGCGGTGGGCGTTCGCGCGCAGGCCGCGATCGCGAGCGACACGCCCTTTGTCGAGCGGCTAGTGCATTTCTGGGCCAATCACTTCGCCGTCTCGGCCGACAAGCAGATCGTGGTTGGCCTGACCGGCGGGTTCGAATTCGACGCGATCCGCCCGCACGTGCTGGGTAAGTTTCGCGATATGCTCCACGCGGTCGAGCGTCACCCGGCGATGCTGCTCTATCTCGATCAGGCGCAATCGGTCGGGCCGAACAGCCCGGTCGGCCAGCGCTTCACGCAGCGCCAACAGGGGCAGGCGAGCCCGCGCCGCATCGGTCTCAACGAGAATCTGGCACGCGAGATCATGGAACTGCACACGCTGGGCGTCCGCAGCGTCTACGGCCAGGCCGACGTTACCGAATTCGCACGCGCGATGACCGGCTGGACCGTCGCGGGACTGGGTCGCGGACAGGGCGCGCGGCTTGCGCAGGCAAGCGGGGAAGCGGGCGGCTTTGCCTTCGCCCCGCGCATCCACGAGGCCGGGCCACGCACGATCATCGGCAAACGCTACGATCAGCAGGGCGAGGCGCAGGCTTCGGCGGTACTCGACGATCTCGCCGTTCATCCGGCGACAGCGAAGCATATCGCGACCAAGCTCGCCCGCCATTTCGCGGGGGACGAACCGCCTGCCGCGCTGATCGGCCGGCTCGAAACCGCTTTCCTCAGATCCGGCGGCGATCTCCCCACCGTCTATCGCGCACTGATCGACGCGCCCGAGGCCTGGGTGCCGCAACCGCTCAAGTTCAAGACGCCATGGGAATGGTCGATATCGACGATGCGCGCGCTGGGTACGCAGGAGGTACCGGCGCAGGCGGTGCTCGGCCTGATGAACCAGCTCGGCCAGCCGGTGTGGCGGCCCGGATCGCCTGCGGGCTATGACGATATCGCGGCGAGCTGGGCCGGCCCGGACGCGGTGATGCGCCGGGTCGAGGCGGCCGAGCGTTTCGCCGCGCGCACCCGCGAGACGATCGACGGCCGCACCCGCGCCGCGCAGCTCTTCCCCGATGCCCTGAGCGCCACAACCCAACAAGCCATCGCCCGGGCCGAAAGCCCGGCGCAGAGCGTCGCGCTGATGCTCGTCTCGCCCGAATTCCTGCGGAGATAGGTCATGTTCTCACGCCGCAACTTCATCGCTACCGCTACTGCAGGAGCGCTCTCGCTCGGCTTCGCGCCTCGCCTCGCCTTTGCGCAGGCGGCGACCGACCGACGCTTCGTCTTCATCATCCAGCGCGGCGCGGCCGACGGCCTCGCCACCGTCGCTCCGGTCGGCGATCCCGCCTTCGCCGCGCAACGCGGCATGCTGGCGCAGGACTTTGCCGAGGCGCCGAAGCTCGACGGCATGTTCGCACTGCACCCCAGCCTCAAGAACGTCGCGCAGCTCTATGCTGCGAAGGAGGCGCTGTTCGTCCACGCCGTCGCGTCGCCCTATCGCGACCGTTCGCATTTCGACGCGCAGAACGTGCTCGAAAGCGGCGGGACGGCGGCGTATCAGCTCAAGGACGGCTGGCTCAATCGGCTGCTCGGCGTGCTGCCGAACGACGAGCGCAAGGCGATCGCGGTTGCCGCGACGATCCCGATGGCAATGCGCGGCAAGGTCGAGGTCTCGTCCTATGCGCCCTCCAATCTTCCCGATGCGTCGGACGACCTGCTCGCGCGGGTGACAAGTCTTTATGCCGAGGATCCTCAGCTCCACGCGATCTGGCAGCAGGCGACGGCGACGCGCGCGCTGACCAGCGATCTCGCCGCCGACAATGGCCGCAACGCCGCCGCCACCGGTGCGCTCGCGGCCAAGCTTCTCGTGCCCGATAACGGCGCGCGCATCGCGATGATCGAGACCGGCGGCTGGGATACGCATGCCCAGCAGCGCGGGCGGCTCGCGGGGCAGCTCAACGGCCTCGACCAGATGATCGCCGCGCTCAAGATCGGGCTAGGACCGCTCTGGAGCAAGACGCTGGTGCTGGTCGCCACCGAGTTCGGCCGTACCGTCAAGATCAACGGCACGCAGGGCACCGATCATGGCACCGCTTCGGTCGCCTGGCTGCTGGGTGGCGCGGTGCACGGCGGGCGTATCGCCGCCGACTGGCCGGACCTTGGCGATGCCGCGCTGTATGAAGGTCGCGACCTGAAGCCCACCGCGGGGCTCGACAGCGTAATCGGCGGCGCGGTGGCGACGCATTTCGGGCTGGATCCGCAGCGCGCAATGCCCGCGCTGTTCCCCGGCCAGTCCGCGAAACCGTTCGGCGGCCTGATCCGCGCCTGAAGCTTTGGCTTGCCTGATCGCGGGTCAGGCGCCACGCAGGCGACATGACTTATTTGGGGCTGTTCTTCCTCGTCTTCGGCCTGAACCTGTTGCCGGCCTTCGCGCCGCCGACCTGGTCGATCGTCGTGCTTTATGGCCTCAACGGACAGCTTCCGCTCTGGACGCTGGTGGTGACCGCGGCGGCGGCGGCGGCGCTGGGGCGGTTCGCGCTGGCCTGGGGCTGCCGGCTCTTCGCGTCGCGGCTGCCGCAGCATCTGCGCGACAATCTGGAAGCGGCGCGGATCGCGCTGCACCGTCGCAGTCATAATATCATCCTTGCGCTCGGGCTGTTCCTGCTCTCGCCCTTGCCCTCAGCGCAGCTCTTCATGGCGGTCGGGCTGGCCCGCGTTCCGTTGCTCGGGTTCACCGCCGCCTTCTTCGTCGGGCGTCTTGTCACCTATAGCCTGTACGGCTGGACCGCGCGGAAGCTCCAGCAATCGAGCATCGGCGACGCCTTCATGGAGACGCTCAGCAGCCCCTGGGGCATTCTCCTCCAGGTGACGATGCTCGCCGCGCTGGTCGCGCTGGTCCGGATCGACTGGGCAAGACTGCTCGGCGTCACCGCGGCAGAGGTCGAGGCGGCGCGCAAGGACAGCTGAGCTTTCGCGAGCAACAGTTTCGATTGAGCGAATGTCGGATAGGACGCCTTTTCGCGGCGCAGCATCGTCCCTATTTCCCGACCATGGCCCGTGCCGACCCCGCCCCGGCGCCCGAGCGCCTCGACCGCACCGGGCTGATCCAGGGGCTGGGTGCCTATGGCATCTGGGGTGTGCTCCCGCTCTTCTACTGGCTGCTCGCCGGCACCGATGTCGGCGAGGTCGTAGCGATGCGCGTGCTGTGGTCGGTGGCGTTCCTCGCCGCCGTCATCGTCGCGCTGCGGCGCGGTCCGGCGATCCTGCAGGTACTGCGCACCCCGCGCACGATGCTCTACCTCGCCACCAGCTCGCTGCTGATCTCGACCAACTGGCTGGTCTATATCTGGGCGATCCAGAACCATCACGTCCTAGAATCGAGCCTGGGCTATTTCCTCAACCCGCTGGTCAACGTGCTGATTGGCGTGGTGCTGCTGCGCGAGAAGCTCAACGCGGCGCAGATCGTCGCGGTGGCGCTCGCCGCGGTCGGCGTGTCCGTCCTCGCAGTCGGCGCGGGCGGCGGCATCTGGATCAGCCTGACGCTCGCCTTTACCTTCGGGTTCTACGGCCTCGTCCGCAAGGTCGCGCCGGTTGGCGCGCTCGAGGGGCTGACGCTCGAAACGCTGATCCTCGCGCCGGTGGCGCTCGGCTATCTCTTCTGGCTGGGCGGCGGGCAGGGGCTGACCTTCGGCACCGGTTGGGCGCCGACGCTGCTGATGATCGCGTCGGGCGTGGTCACCGCGGTACCGCTGCTGCTGTTCGCCGCCGCCGCGCGCCGGCTGCCTTACTCGACGCTGGGCCTGCTCCAGTATCTCGCGCCGACGATCGGCTTCATCCTCGCCATTACCTTCTTCGGCGAGACGATGACCGCCGCGCACATGATCTGCTTCGCCTTCATCTGGACCGGGCTGATCATCTTCGGGGCGCACGGCACGATCGCCGCGCGCCGCCGCCGGCTCGCGGAAACGCGCGCCGCGTGACGAACGCGCGGCGTTGCGCTAAGGCGCGCGCCTCCTGCAATCACCGGACTAGCCAATGACGCTCTACACCCGTTTCGCCGCCCATCTGGATGCTGCCCTCGATGCGCTCGTCGTGTCGGGCGACCTGCCGGCGGGGCTGGAGCGACGCGCGGTGACGGTGGAGCCGCCGCGCGATGCGAGCCATGGCGATCTCGCGACCAACGCGGCGATGGTCCTCGCCAAGCCCGCGGGCACCAATCCGCGCGCGCTGGCCGAGAAGATCGCCGCCGAGTTGGAGAAGCTCGACGAGGTCTCGGCCGTTTCGGTCGCCGGGCCGGGCTTCATCAATATGAGCCTCACCGACGCCACCTGGCGTGACGAGCTTCAGGCGATCAACGCCGATGGCGACGCCTATGGCCGTTCGACCACCGGCGCGGGCATCACCGTCAACGTCGAATATGTTTCGGCCAACCCGACCGGTCCCATGCATATGGGCCATTGCCGCGGCGCTGTGGTTGGCGACGCACTCGCCAGCCTGCTCGAGGCGATCGGGCACAAGGTCGTCCGCGAATATTATGTCAACGACGCGGGCGGTCAGGTCGACGTCCTCGCCCGCTCGGCGCACCTGCGCTACCGTGAGGCGCTGGGCGAGACGATCGAGATCCCCGAGGGCCTCTACCCCGGTGATTACCTCAAGCCCGTCGGTGCGAAACTCGCCGCCGACTATGGCGACAAGTTCGTCGGCCAGCCCGAGGCGGAATGGCTCGCGCTGTTCCGCAAGGAAGCGGTCGCGTCGATGCTGGTGATGATCAAGGACGATCTCGCCCAGCTCGGCATCCATCACGACCTGTTCTCGTCCGAGGCCGAGCTTCAGGCCGCGGGCAAGCCCGAGGCGGCGGAGGCATGGCTGCGCGAGCACGACCTGGTCTATGACGGCGTGCTCGAAGCCCCCAAGGGCGAGACTCCCGAGGATTGGGAGCCGGTCGAGCTGCCGCTGTTCCGCTCGACCAAATTCGGCGATGATCAGGATCGCCCGATCAGGAAGTCGAACGGGCAATGGACCTATTTCGGCGCCGACCTCGCCTATCATTTCCAGAAGGCGCAGGCGGCCGACCAGCTGATCGACATCTGGGGCGCCGACCATGCCGGTACGGTCAAGCGGATCGTCGCGGCGGTTGCCGCGCTGACCGAGGGCAAGACGCGTTTCGACGTCAAGCTCGTCCAGATGGTCCGCCTGCTCCGCGCGGGCGAGCCGGTGAAGATGTCCAAGCGCTCGGGCAATTTCATCACGCTCGCCGACATGGTTGGCGAAGTCGGCAAGGACGTGGTCCGCTTCACCATGCTAACCCGCAAGGCCGACGCCCAGATGGACTTCGATTTCGCCAAGGTGGTCGAGGCGTCGAAGGACAATCCGGTCTTCTACGTCCAGTACGCGCATGCGCGAATCGCCTCGCTCCACCGCCGCGCGGCAGAGGCGGGGATCGCCTGCAGCACCCCCGATCTGTCCCTGCTTGATACACGCGAGCTCGCGCTGGTGAAGCTGGCGGCGCAGTTCCCCCGTACGGTCGAGGGTGCGGCGGCGGCGCGCGAACCGCACCGGATCGCCTTCTATCTCTATGATCTGGCAGCCGAATTCCACTCGCTGTGGAACATGGGCAACGACGATCCGTCGCGCCGCTTCCTGTTGCCCGACAATCAACCGGTAACATGCGCACGGCTTTCCCTCGCCGACGCGATCGGGCAGGTTATCCGCAATGGCCTCAGCATCATGGGCGTGGAGGCGGTTCAGGAGCTGAACTGATGAACGCAGGAGAGGATAAGCCGGTCGAGGACACCGCGGTCGAAGAGGTCGTGACGGACGAGATCGAAACCGGCGACCGGCTGCCCTGGCTCGAAACGGCTGACGACGATTATGAGGAAAAGCCGCCGATCCTGGGCAAGCTGCTGACGGCGATCGCAGGCCTTGCGGTGATCGTCGCTGCGGTCGGCGGCGGCTGGTGGGTGCTTCAGCGCACCGGCGGCGGAGGTGGCGGCAGCGGCGCGCTGATCAACGCGGCCGAGGGCGACTACAAGGTCAAGCCCGACGATCCCGGCGGGATGAAGGTCGACGGCGCGGGCGATACCGTCTTCGCGGCGAGCGAGGGCGCGACCACCAACGGATCGATCAATGTCGGCGCGGTGCCCGAGGCGCCGGTCGCCGGTAAGGCGGCGCCCAAGGCAGCGCCGGCGCCGGTATCGGGGGCCAGCCGCGTCACTGCGAGCGTGCCGACGGCACCGGCTGTAGCGAAGGCGGCGGCACCGTCCCAGCGCACGCCCGGGCCGTCAGCAGGCAGCGCGATCATCCAGCTCGGCTCCTTTCCGGCCGAGGCGGGAGCGAATGCAGCCTGGGCGCGGCTGTCGAAGCGGTTCAACTATCTCGCGCCGCTCGGCAGATCGGTCGAGAAGGCGGAGGTGAACGGCAAGACCGTCTATCGCCTGCGCGTCAATACCGGCAGCAACAGTCAGGCGAGCCAATTGTGCGGCAAGCTCAAGGCCGCGGGCGAGGCGTGTTTCCTGGCGCCGAACTGAACCGAAGTCACTCCTCCCCTCCGGGAGGAGGAGTGAGAGCGCCTTTTCCGCTGGAAAAGTTGGACTTCGCCTGATCTAGTCGGCGGATGCTTAGCCGTTCCAGTGCCCGCGTGAAAAACCGCGCATATCCGTCAGCATTGTCAACCGTGTGTCATGTCGGGGACGCGGCATGAAGCCTGTCATCTTCGGCCTTTCCGGCACCGAGATCACCGCTGAAGAGCGCGCCTTTTTCCGCGACGCGGATCCGCTCGGCTACATATTGTTCAAGCGCAACTGCGAAACGCGCGCCCAGATGCTAGCGCTGACCGACAGCCTGCGCGATCTGTCGGGCCGCGCCGACGTGCCGATCCTGATCGATCAGGAGGGCGGGCGCGTCGCGCGGATGCAGCCGCCCGAATGGCCTGCCTTTCCTGCGGGTCCGGTATTCGACCGGCTCTACGACCTCGCCCCTTCTTCAGCGATCGAGGCGGCACGGGCCAACGGCCAGGCGCTGGCGCTGATGCTGGCGGAGGTCGGCGTCAATGTGAACTGCGCGCCGTTGCTCGACGTGCGCCAGCCCGAGACGACGCCCGCGGTGGGCGAGCGCACCTTCGGCTCTGATCCGATGCAGGTCGCAGCGCTTGGCCGCGCGATGCTTGACGGCATGGCGCGGGGCGGTGTGGTCGGTGTGGTCAAGCATATGCCCGGTCATGGCCGCGGTGTGGTCGACAGCCATTACGAGCTGCCGGTGGTCAAGGCGTCGGACGCTGAACTGGAGCGCGACATCGAACCCTTCCGCACGCTCGCCAACGCGCCGATGGGGATGACCTGCCATGTCGTGTTCGAGGCGTGGGACGCGGAACGGCCTGCGACGCTCTCGCCGACGGTGATCGCGGACGTGATCCGCGGCCGGATCGGTTTCGACGGCCTGCTGATGACCGACGATATCGACATGAAGGCGCTGTCGGGCACGGCGGGCGAGAAGGCGGCGGCGGCGATCGCGGCGGGTTGCGACGTCGCGCTCGATTGCTGGGCGCGGATGGATGAGATGGTCGAGATATCGGGACGGCTGGGCGATGCCTCCGCCGCGACGCTCGCGCGGCTCGAGCGCGCGATGGCGAGCATCCGGCCGGAAGAGGCGCCGATGGACGCGCTGATCGCCAAGCGGGACGAACTGCTTGCGCTCGCCTGACCTTGCCCGAGGGACCACCTCCGCCCCCTGCGGTCCCCACGCGCGCGTCATTGTGACTTTTGGGACTTTTGGCGCGGGACGATGACTGAAGCGAGCGAGGCCCTCACGATCGACATCGACGGCTGGGAAGGGCCGCTCGACCTGTTGCTGGCGCTGGCGCGCAACCAGAAGGTCGATTTGCGCCAGCTGTCGATCCTCCAGCTGGTCGACCAGTATCTCACCTATGTGAACGAGGCGCGCGAGCTGAAGCTCGAGGTGGCGGCCGACTATCTCGTGATGGCGGCGTGGCTCGCCTATCTCAAATCCGCGCTGCTGCTGCCGCGCGACCCGGAAATCGAGCCGAGCCCCGAGGATCTTGCACTGCGCTTGCAGCTGCGCCTCGAACGGCTGAACGCGATGCGCGAGGCGGGGGCGCGGCTGGTGGCGCGCGACCGGATGGGCCGCGACGTCTTCCCGCGCGGCGCGCCCGAGGGGCTGAAGGTCGTGCGCAAGTCGCGCTGGCAGGCGGAGATCTACGACCTGATTTCCGCCTATGGCCAGATCAGTGCGCGCACCCGTCCCGTGTTCCATGTCGTCGCGGTGCGGCAGGTGATGACGCTGGAGGACGCGATCGCGCGGGTGTCGAGCCTTGTCGGCGAGCGCATCGACTGGAGCACGATCGAAAGCTTCCTGCCTGCCGAGGCTGAGGGGCTGTACCGCAAGTCGGCGCTCGCATCGTCCTTCGTCGCCGCGCTCGAACTGGCGAAGCAGGGGCGGGTGGAGCTCAGGCAAAAATCGGCCTTTGCGCCGCTCTATCTCAAGGCGGCGCAAGCATGACCCGGCCCGACGAAACGATGCGCGCGGTCGAGGCGGTGCTGTTCGCCGCGGAGGAACCGCTGACGGTGGCGGATATCCGCGCCTACGTCGGTGAGGAGGTCGATCTGGCGGCGGCGCTGGCGGCGCTGGCCGACCACTATGCCGGGCGCGGGATCGAACTGGTCGAGCGCGGCGGGCGTTGGCATTTCCAGACCGCCGCCGATCTCGCCAATTTCCTGCGCCGCGACCGGGAGGACAGCCGCAAGCTCAGCCGCGCGGGGATCGAGACGCTGGCGATCATCGCCTATCACGAGCCAGTGACGCGCGCCGAGATCGAGGCAATCCGCGGCGTACAGATTTCCAAGGGCACGCTCGACGTGCTGATGGAGGCGGGGTGGATTCGCCCGGCGGGCCGCCGCGAGGTGCCTGGGCGGCCGCTGACGTTCGCGACAACCCCCGAATTTCTCACGCATTTCGGCCTTTCCAGCCGCCGCGACCTGCCCGGAATCGACGATCTGCGCGCGGCGGGGCTGCTCGATCCGGTCGATCTGGCGTTCGAGGCCGCGCATTCCGGTGCGGAAACCATGGTAACCGCTGACGAAGAAGACTAGATAGCCCGGGAATCAACGGAGAGTTCCGATGGGTGGTATGAGTCTGATGCACTGGCTGATCGTCGGTGTTCTCGTGATCCTTCTGTTCGGGGGCAGCCGCTTCTCGAACATGATGGGTGACGTGGCCAAGGGCATCAAGCAGTTCAAGAAGGGCATGGCGGAAGAGGAAGAGACGCCGGCCAAGCCCGCCGAGATCGAGGCGAAGCGCGTCGCTGAGCCGCAGCCGCAGGCCCAGAATACCGGCGCCGAAACGCGTTCGACGCCGGAAGAGCGTTGAGTTCAACGCCGCGGCCCTGCGCCGCGGCCTTGCGGACCTGCTGATCGATGCTCGATTTCAACGCCCCCGAGTTCCTGGTGGTGGCGATCGTCGCCCTGCTGGTGATCGGGCCGAAGGATCTTCCCAAGGCGATGCGCTTTGTTGGCCACTGGGTCGGCAAGGCGCGTGGGGTCGCACGCCAGTTCCGCAGCGGCTTCGACAATATGGTCCGTGAGGCCGAACTGGCTGAGATGGAAAAGAAATGGGCGGAAGAGAATGCGCGGATCATGCGCGACTATCCGCCCGAAAAGGCGCTGCCCGCACCGGTCTATGACCCCAATCCGGAAGGCACTGTGCCCGCGGCGGTCGAGCCCGAGGATGCCCCGCCAGCGACCGTCGAGCCGCCCGCGCTGAAGTCGGAAGCGGCCGACGCCGCGATCGATGAGGTGCCGGCCAAGCCCGCTCGCAAGCAGCGTGCGCCGCGCAAGAAGGCCGCATCGTGAGCGACAACGAACTCGAAGGCACCGAAGCCCCGCTGCTCGATCATCTGATCGAGCTGCGCCGCCGCCTGCTCTACTGCGTGCTCGCACTGGTGCTGGCCTTTGCGGTCTGCTTCTATTTCGTGAAGCCGATCTACGGTTTTCTCGTCCATCCGCTCGCCCAGGCGGGGCAAGACAAGCTGGTGTTCACCAGCATCATGGGCGGATTCTTCGTCGAGCTGAAGGTCGCGTTCTTCGCTGCGGTGATGGTGGCGTTTCCGATCGTCGCGGTGCAGCTGTGGCAGTTCGTCGCGCCGGGCCTGTACCGCAAGGAAAAGAAGGCGCTGCTGCCCTTCCTGCTCGCGACCCCGGCCCTGTTCATCGCAGGCGCGTCGCTGGCCTATTGGGTGACCATTCCGACGGCGCTGCACTTCCTGCTGGGCTATCAAGGGCAGCTTGGCGGGGGGGTCGAGCAGGTTGCCTTGCCCGATGCCGAGAAATATCTCGGCTTCGTGATGCAGTTCCTGTTCGCGTTCGGCATCTCGTTCCTGCTGCCGGTGCTGCTGATGCTGCTCGAGCGCGCGGGGATCGTCACCTACGAACAGCTCAAAGGGGCATGGCGCTATTCGGTGGTGGCGGCGTTCGCGATCGCTGCGGTGTTGACACCGCCCGATATCGGGTCGCAGCTGCTGCTCGCCATTCCGCTGTGCGGACTCTACTTCCTGTCGCTGGTCGCGATCTGGTTCACGCGCCGCCGCCGTGAGAAGGAGAGCGAAAAGGAAGCGGCGGCCGAAGCCGCCGCCGGGGAATAGACCTTTCGGCCCGAACTACTTCGCGTCGTCAGCAGTCTTGGCGACGGTGTCGCCTGCCGATTTGACGTCCTTGCCCACGCCTTCGATCGTGTTGCACGCCGACAGGGCCAGCCCGACCAGCGCCATCGCAAGCAGCTTACGCATCTTCCGTCTCCATCTCGAATTGCTGTGGATCAATGTGCGGCAGGCGCCTTCGTTCCGCTATCGCGTCGAAATCGCCTGTGCACAGAACGAATTAGGCCCGGACGCATCACCGGGGGGGGGGAGGGTGGATGCGTCCGGGCCTGTTTCGTGGATAGCGAGAGCGGGGGGGCAAAAGGTCACTATCCGAGGTGCAGAACGCGGTCGGCACCTGCCGGTTCCGTGTTTCTCGAAACTTTTTTCGATTCTTTCAGTGGCGTCCGGCAACCGCGATCGAAAGCGCAAACGCACCCGTTGCGGCATCGTGATCGAGCCGGGATCGGAGCTGGCGCACAAGCCCGGCGATCACGCGTCCGTAACGATTGTCGTAAAGATCGTGAAACCCGGGCGTGTCCGACAGCGCGGGCGAGGTGATCTGCAGGATCGCCTGACCCGCATCCTCCGGGCCTGCCTTCATGGCGATATGGATCTGGGCTTCGGGGCTAACATTCATCGCCAGCTCGGCGATTTCGGTGATCAGGAAGGCGATGGCCACCGCATTGTCCTGTGACACCAGCCAGGGATCGACGTCGAGCACGATTCCGATCCGCGAGTCCTCGGGCGCCGTTGCGCGCAGGTTGGACGCCAGTTCGCCGATCACCGGACGGATTTCGATGCCAAGCGTTTCCTCGAACCCGGCATAGTGGTGGCGATGAACCACCGCCAATGCGTCGACGCGGCGCTGGATCGAGGCATAGGCGCCCAGCGCCTCGCCTGACTTCGCGCCGCGGGCGTGGAAGTTGATCAGGCTGGCGATGACCTGGAGATTGTTCTTGACGCGGTGATGCACCTCGCGCGTCAGCTTCGTCTGTCGCGTCAGTGCCTCGGCAAGGTCGAGTTCGTGGGCCTGGACGGTGCGGCTGAGGCCCCGGAAGGTCTCGCCCAACTCGCGGATTTCCTGCGCGGGAATGTCGCTGCCTGCTTCCGGGTCGATCAGTTCGCCCGGCTGATAGGCGCTGACGGTGCGGCGCAGGCGGCGCAACGGGCGGATGAGCAGGCGATCGACGACAAACCATGCGATCCCGGCGGCCAGCAGCCACATCAGGAAGGGAGACAGTGCTGCGATCACCATCGATGAGGTGATCGGTGCGCTGCCCACGCTCATCTCGAGCGACAGGCCCTGCACGCCCAGATCGACCCGCTGCACCTCGCGCCGGTCGAGCGGGCCGCTCGCTGCAAGGCGGCGCAGCGCCAGCGCGGTCTCGCCGCTCGCCAGCGTGATGCCATAGTCGCGCGTCATCCCGCTCGGCTCGGCCGATGCGGCAAGGAACTGCGTGGGGAAGAAGGCGCGGGCGATATAGCCGGTCGCTCCGGTCACTTCGACCTGCGCCCCCGAATCGGGGAGCAGGTGCACCGCGGTGCCGCCACGGGCGAGCGTCTGGTTGCCGGCGGTGGGGATCGGCACGCCGCACAGCAGCCGCTTGTCGGCATCGAGAAGCGCATAGCGCACGCCGTTCATCGCCTGCGGTTCGAACACCCCGGCAAGCCGCCCGCAATTCGGCGGCGCGCCCTCGATCGCAGGGAGCGCGGTGCGGAGTTCGCGGAGTTCCCAGGCGATTTCGCTCCGAAGGGCGCGTGCCGCCTCGGCGCTGGCGAGGCGCAGGCGGCCGCGGACTTCCTGGTCGGCGAGCCGGGTGGTCTGCAGCGATGCAAAGAAGGCGATCAGCGCGAGCGGAAGCAGGCCTGCGCTGAGGATCAGGAATACTTTCGCGCCGGTCGGCATCCGCGCAATGGCAGCAAGGGGGCGGCCGCGCGCGCGGTGTGTCAGCTCGTCCCCGTCCATGGGTCCATGCGTTTAGTCGAGCTTGCTGAGAAGATCGAGCAGATCATCGGGGACCCGTTCGTCGGCGGCGTCCTGATAGACGCGGCGAAGCGCTTCGCCGATAGTTCGGTCCTTGCGTGTGGCCAACCCGCCGCCAGTCCGCCCAAGCGGCTCGTTTTTCTTCTGATCGGCCGAACGCACTTCGTCCCCCTCAAAGCCCTTGGGAAATGGGCGGATGCACAAAAACCCCGCCGGCCGCAAGCCGCCGGGTACATACAAGTACATATGTATGCGCCCCGTGAAACCATTTTAGGGCTCGTTGGTTCCATAGGGCTGATGCGAAATCCGGGGAGGGGCATTCTTCGGGCGACGCAGCATGACTTGCATTGCGAAATCGCCGCCAGCACAAGGGCGGCGATCCGAAGGAGAATAACAACATCATGTCGCTTGGACAGCAGCTCGCGCCCCACCTTCCGTTTCTGCGCCGTTACGGTCGTGCTCTCACCGGGAGCCAGATGGAAGGCGATCGCTATGTCCGCGCCACGCTCGAGGCGATCGTCGCCGCGCCGGACGAATTCCCGCGGGAGGTCGATCCGCGCCTTGGTCTGTACCGCACCTTCCAGGCGATCTGGGGATCGACGCATCTCGACGACCGGGTCGAGGAAAGCGATCCGCTGGACGACAATGAGGCGATCGCGCGCGCCCGCCTTGCCCGGCTCGCGCCGCGCTCGCGCCAGGCGCTGCTGCTGACGGCGATGGAAGGTTTCACCAGCGAAGACACTGCCTATTTGCTCGAGGAAACGACGGAAGCGGTCGAGAACCTGGTTGCGGAGGCGTTGGCCGAGATCGACAGCCAGACCCGCGCGCGCGTGCTGATCATCGAGGACGAACCGCTGATCGCGATGGATCTGGAAACGATCGTCCGCGACCAGGGGCATGAGGTGACCGGCGTCGCCGTGACGCGCGACGAAGCGGTCGCGCTGGCGATGGACGACCGGCCGGGCCTGGTGCTCGCGGACATCCAGCTTGCCGACGACAGTTCGGGCATCGACGCGGTGAAGGACATCCTGGCCCAGTTCAATGTGCCGGTGATCTTCATTACGGCCTTCCCCGAGCGCCTGCTGACTGGCGAGCGGCCCGAGCCGACCTTCCTGATCACCAAGCCTTTCCAGCGTTCGACCGTGAAGGCGGCGATCAGCCAGGCGCTGTTCTTCGACCAGTCGACAGTACCGGCGGCCTGAAGGAAGCGTTCGCGGGTTCCATTTCTTACGGAGCCAAAACGGTCCTCAAGTGTTGATGCTGCATGGTTGATCCCAACGAACCCATGCACATCGACACCGAGCGTGCACGTGCCGGCGCGACGCCGCATATGACCCGCTATATCCTGGCGGTTTCGCTGGTGCTGATCATCGCGATCTACGCCGTTTACCTGCTATACAGTGCGGGTTGAGGGGCGAGTGCGACCAGCGTATCTAACTGAAGCCAATCCGCATTTGGCGGGCGAGAACGAACGGACCCGAATGACCGATTCCAATCAGGAAGGCGAGGACGATGCGCCGCCGGCCGAGCATGTTTCGCTGTCCGATCCGGAGTTCAAGAAACAGCTTGCTCTGGTAATCCCGCATCTGCGCGCATTCGGGCGGTCGCTCTCGGGCAGCCGCGACGTCGCCGACGATCTGGTCCAGGAAACCCTGCTCAAGGCGTGGGCGGCGCGCAAGCGGTTCCAGGCCGGAACCAACATGCGCGCCTGGACCTTCATCATCCTGCGCAACCTGTATCTGAGCCAGATGCGCCGCGCGCGTTTCCGCGGGGAATGGGACGATCTGGTCGCCGACCGGCTGCTCGCCGCGCCTGCGGCGCAGGACAAGCATGTCGATCTGGCCGATATGCAGCGCGCCTTGCTGCATCTGCCCCAGCCCCAGCGCGAGGCGCTGATCCTGGTGGGGGCGGGCGGCTTTGCCTATGAAGAGGCGGCCGAAATCTGCGGTGTCGCGGTCGGCACGATCAAGAGCCGCGTGGCCCGCGGCCGTGTCGCGCTCGAAACGCTGATGACCGATGGGAGTCTGCCGTCCCGCCGCGACAGCGAGAGCGATGGGCGCACCGCACTCGACACGATCATGGATGAGGTGGATCAGCTGAGCCGCGATCGCTGATCGGCCTGCCGCGGGTGTTCTGGCGTCGGCTACCAGTCAAGCTCCGGCTCGCCAGGTCTGCTCCTGGGTCCGCCCGCAGATCAGCCTTTGTCGTTGTCGGCGTTGTACACGCCATTCATCCGGCGCAGCAATAGGGCCATGTCCTCGGGCAGCTCGATATCGCGCAGATAGGAGTCACGCAGCACGACGCCGATCGCATCGTGCGGGCGAGGCAACTCGACGCGATAGCCATTCGGATGCTGCGGATTGCCCTCGGAGGTGGCGTGACGAACCATGAATATTGAAACGACCGATCGACGGTTTTGTTGCTTGACATCATACGCATTCATCGCCTGACCGGTTTGCGATGGACGGAATGAATGGCGATGCGGGCGCGTTGCGCGGCGCGATCGAGCGGGCGCGGCTCTGGTCGCCCTTTCTGGCGCACCTGATCGAGCGCGAGACGGATCTCCTCGCGCGGTTGCCGCTGGTGATGGCCGACCCGCTTGCGCAGGTGCGGATCGACGATCCGGGGATGCCGGTGGGCAAGCGGTTGCGGATCGAACGGCGGCGGCTGGCGCTGAGCGTGGCGCTGGGCGATCTCGCCGGGCTGCTGGATTTCCGCTCCGCGACGCAGGCGCTGTCGGATTTTGCGGACTATGCGCTGGACGCGGCGATCGCTGCCGCGGTGGCCGAACGCATGCCGGGCGCCGCGCCCGACGGCTTCGCGGCGATCGCGCTGGGCAAGCAGGGCAGCCGTGAACTCAATTATTCGTCGGACATCGACCCGATCCTGATCTTCGATCCCGAAACCTTCCCGCATCGCGAGCGCGAAGATGCCGGGGAGGCGGCAGTGCGCGTGGGACGGCGTGTCGTGGAATTGCTGCAGGCGCGTGACGCCGATGGCTATGTGCTGCGCATCGATCTGCGGCTGCGCCCCTCGCCAGAGGTGACGCCGATCGTCCTGCCCGCCGAGGCGGCGATCAGCTATTATGAATCGCAGGCACTGCCCTGGGAGCGCGCGGCTTTCATCCGATCGCGCGCCGCGGCCGGCGACATTGCGCTCGGTCGTCAGTTCCTCGAGACGATCCGGCCCTTCGTCTGGCGCCGTGCGCTCGACTACGGCACGATTCGCGAAATCCGCGGCATCTCGCGCCGTATTCGCGATCATCACGCGCAGGGCCAGGCCTTCGGGCCCGGCTACGACCTAAAGCGCGGGCGCGGCGGGATTCGCGAGATCGAGTTCTTCGCCCAGATCCACCAGCTGATCCATGGCGGGCGCGATCCCGCGCTGCGTGCCCCCGCGACGCTCGACGCGCTGGCTGCGCTTGCAGAGGCAGGGCGGATCGACGCGGCTGATGCAGCGAAGCTCGCCGAGGCCTATGTCCTGCTGCGCACGATCGAGCATCGCGTGCAGATGATCGACGACCGCCAGACCCACCAGCTGCCCGAGGGCGAAGGGCTCGACCGCGTCGCGCGGCTGCATGGGCTGGCCGACGGCGCGGCGCTGCTCGACCTGATCCGCCCGCATGTCGAATTTGTCGGACGCGTCTACGATTCGCTCGACGACACGCCGGACGGCGAGCCGCGGGTGGCGGTGAACGACACCGGCATCGAGCAGGCGTGCGCCGCGGCGGGGTTCGCGGATACGGAAGCGGCGGCACGGCTGGTGGCGGGGTGGCGCGATGCGCGCTATCCGGCGCTGCGCAGTGCCCCCGCGCGCGCGGCGCTGGAGACTGTGTTGCCGCGGCTGATCGCCGCGATCGGATCGGCGCCCGATCCCGATCAGGCGCTGGCGCGGCTGGATACGATCCTGTCGCGGCTGCCGAGCGCGCTCAACCTGTTCAACCTGCTCGAGGCAAGCCCGCGGCTGACCGAACTGCTCAGCACGATCCTGAGCCATGCGCCAACGCTGGCCGAGGCGCTGGCGCGGCGGGTGGAGCTGATCGACGGGCTGATCGACGCGACCGCGCTCGCGCCCGTGGGCGATGTCGCCGCGCTTGCCGCCGAACTGGGTGCGGGCGAGGCTGGGGACGATTATCAGCGCCTGCTCGATCGCGTGCGGCGGCTGGTGGGCGAGAAGCGCTTTGCGCTGGGATCGCAGATCGTCGCCGGGGCAAGCGATCCGCTCGACGTTTCGGCAGGCTATGCGCGCGTGGCGGAGGCCGCGCTCCAGGTGCTGACGCAGGCGGCGATCGATGAGTTCGCGGTGCGCCACGGCCGCGTGCCGGAGAGCGAGCTGGTGGTGCTGGCGCTCGGCCGGTTCGGAGGCGGGGCGCTCACCCATGCCTCGGACCTCGACCTCATCTTCCTGTTCACCGGCGACCATCTGGCCGAATCCGATGGCGAGAAGCCGCTCGGCGCGGTGACCTACTACAATCGGCTGGCGCAGCGGGCGATCGCCGCGCTCTCGGTCGCGACGGCGGCGGGCGCGCTCTACGAAGTGGATACGCGGCTGCGGCCTTCGGGCGGACAGGGGCCGCTGGTCGTCTCGCTCGACGGCTTCGCCAAATATCAGCGCGAGGACGCCTGGACCTGGGAGCATATGGCGCTGACCCGTGCGCGGCCGGTGTTCGGATCGGCGGCGGCGCGCGCGCAGGTACAGGCGGTGATCGACGCGGTGCTGCATGGCGACCGGCCGGAACGCGACGTCGTGGCCGAGGCGCGCAAGATGCGGGCCGACATGGCGGCGCACAAGCCGCCGGCGGGGCCGCTCGACGCCAAGCTGTTGCCGGGAGGGCTGGTCGATCTGGAGTTTGCGGTCCATACGCAGCAACTGGTGCAGCGCGCCGGCTTCGATCCCGAGCTGCGACGGGCGATCGGGCTGCTTGCCGATGCGGAGCTGCTGCCTGCGGAACTGATCCCGGCGCTCGCATTTCTAACTCGCCTGCTGGTGACGCTTCGGCTGGTCGCACCCGATGCGCAGCCGCCCGCGCTGGCAACCCGTCCGGTGGTCGCCCATGCCGTCGGCGCGCGGGATTGGGAGGCAGTGCTTGCCGCGCTCGACCGGCACCGGCAGGAGGTGGCCCGGGCCTGGGCGGCCGTATCGGAGGAACACGAATGACGATCGAAATCGGAGACCGGATTCCGGCGGTGGAACTGCTCGACAGCGACGACAAGCCGTTCATGCTCGATCGCTATGCGGGTGCGCCGCTGCTGCTCTATTTCTACCCCAAGGACGACACTGCGGGCTGCACGCGCGAGGCGCAGGAATTCAGCGCGGAGAAGGCCGCGTTCGACGCATTGGGGGTGCAGTTGCTCGGCGTGTCGCGCGACACCGCGGCGAAGCACCGCAAATTCGCCGCCAAGTACGACCTCACCGTCCCCTTGGCGACCGATCCCGACGGCACGGTGCTGGAGGCGTTCGGCAGCTGGGTCGAAAAGTCGCTCTATGGCCGCAAGTACATGGGGATCGACCGCTCGACCTTTTTGTTCGACGCTGGCGGCCAGCTCGTTCAGGCGTGGCGCAAGGTGCGCGTTCCCGGTCATGTCGAGTCGGTGCTCGCGGCGGCGAAGGATATGGCAGCGCGCTGATGCAGACGGTGGCGCAGGCAGTCCGCACGGTCTTGCTGACGGCTGAGCCGAAGGCGAAGGTTGCGGCCGCGCGCAAGGCGGCGCGCGACTGGCGGCTGGGGCGTCTGGCACATGATTTCGATGTCGCGATGCCCGATCGCCCCGCCTGGCCGCCCGAGCCTGAACTGCTGCCGCCCAACCGCATGCCCAAGCGCGGCCGCGGCGGATCGGAGCGTGGGCGGATCGCGCTGATCCACGCGCTCGCGCATATCGAGTTCGTCGCGATCGACCTGGCGTTCGACATGGACGGGCGGTTCGGCGCGCAGTTTCCGCGCGGTTTCGTTGACGACTGGATGCAGGTGGGGGCGGACGAGGCGATGCACTTCGCGCTGCTCGACCGGCGGCTGCGGCAGCTGGGCAGCCGCTATGGGGCGATGCCCGCGCATGGCGGCTTGTGGGAAGCGGCCGAAGCGACCGCGCAGGATGCCGCGGGCAGGCTGGCGGTGGTGCCGATGGTTCTCGAGGCGCGCGGGCTCGACGTGACACCGGTGACTATCGAGCGCTTCGAGGTTGCAGGAGACGAAGCTACCGCGCGGATTCTGCGGCGGATTCTGAGCGACGAGGTGCGCCATGTCGCGGCCGGAACGCGCTGGTTCGAATCCTGCTGCGCAGACCGTCGAATCGCACCTCATGCGGAGTGGCGATCGCTGCTCGAACGCTATTTCGGGGGCTCGGTTAAGCCGCCGTTCAACGACTCGGCGCGTGCGACAGCCGGTTTAACGCGCGATTACTACGCAGCGCTTGCCCCGGACTGAACGGCCCGTTCTAACGGCATCCGTCAGGTGCGGAGGGGCTGCTCCCGACAGGTTGTTGGTTTTAACGAAGGCGTGTGCCGCTGTTTGGCGCGTGTCTGTGGTTGCCGGGGACTCATGGTCAGCACTACACTCAACGCGAACGTCGTAACGCGGTTCCGCAAGTTCTTCACCACTCGTGATTTCATCTTTCATGACGGCCGCGACCTGAAGCGTTTCAGCGTTGCCGGGCGCACCCAGGCGATTCTGGCGGGCGTCGCAGCGGTCACCGTCACCTTCTCGGCCTATGGCGTTTCGCAGGCGGCGTTCGGCGCCGTGGTGGCGAGCGGCATCGCGGGCGAGGCTTCGACCCCCGAAGCCAAGCTCGCCAAGATGCGTGCCGAAGTCGCGCAGATGGAGGCCGATGTCGCCGCGGTGAAGCAGGCAGCGCAGCTCCACGCCGCGCGTGTCGAGCAGCGCCAGAAGATCATCGCCGGCGTGCTGACCGGCAAGGGGTCGCCCGAGGATGTCGGCGCGCCCGTTCCCGCAGCGCAGGTTTCCGAGAGCAACGCGATGGCCCGCGAAGTGCTGGCCCCGCTCCGCGAGGTCGAGGCGCGTCAGGCCAAGCTCGCCGAGCAGGCGCGCAAGACCGCGCAGGTCCGCCTCCATTTGACCGCGCGCCACCTGCGCAGCCTGGGCATCAAGCCCGAGCGCTATGTTGCCGGCGGCATGGGCGGTCCGTACGAGCCGGTTTCCGCCGAGGCCGCAGCTGCCGCCGCTGGCGCCGCCACTGCCGAGGGCAGTGCCGACGCGCAGTTCCGCTCGCTCTTCCAGACCTGGCAGAAGCTCGACGTGCTCGAGCAGACGGTGATCGCGATCCCGTCGATGCAGCCGGTCGAGAATGTCCGTCTGACCAGCAGCTTCGGCGTTCGTTCCGATCCGTTCCATGGCAGCGCCGCGATGCACGCCGGCATCGACATTCCCGGCCCGATCGGCACCCCGATCTATGCCACCGCCGATGGCGTGATCGGCCGCGCGGGGCGCTTCGGCGGCTATGGCAACCTGATCACCGTCAATCACGGCAAGGGCATCGAGACGCGCTACGGCCACCTCTCGAAGATTCTCGTCGCCCCCAACACCCGCGTGCGTCGCGGCCAGCTGATCGGCCTGATGGGCTCGACCGGCCGCTCGACCGGCAGCCACCTTCACTATGAAGTGCGGATCGACGGCGCCGCGGTGAATCCGATGCCGTTCATGCAGAACGCCAACGTCCTCGACCAGATTCAGCAACGCGCCGCGCGCGTCCAGTTGACCGCCGCAACCGGCAACTGAGCTTCACGAGATAACAGGAGAGGGGAGAGGGGCCGTCCGGCATGTCCGGGCGGCCCCTTCCTGTTGCGGGGCGGGTCATGCTCCCCTATCTCGGTCATATGGTCACCACGCTTTCTCCAGACATCGGTCTGACGCCGTCGGCCGCGGCCCGCATCGCTGCGATCGCCGCCAAGCAGGGCAAACCCGCCATCCTGCGCTTGTCGGTCGAAGGCGGCGGCTGTTCGGGCTTCCAGTACAAGTTCGAATTGGCAGGCGGGACGAACGCGGACGATGCGGTCGCTGAAACCGACGGTGTGCAACTGGTGGTCGATCCGGTAAGCCTCGATCTGGTGCGCGGCGCGAGCGTCGATTTCGTCGAATCGCTGGGCGGCGCGGCGTTCCGCGTGACCAACCCCAATGCCGCGTCCGGTTGTGGCTGCGGCACCAGCTTCTCGGTCTGATGCCTTGAAGATCGTCACCTACAATGTGAACGGCATCAAGGCACGCCTGCCGCGGTTGATCGAGTATCTCACCGAGCAGCAGCCCGACGTGGTGTGCTTGCAGGAACTGAAGTCGGCGGACGAGGGCTTTCCCGAGAATGAAATCCGCGAAGCGGGCTACGGTGCGGTTTGGCATGGCCAGAAGGGTTTCAACGGCGTCGCGATCCTGGCCAAAGGCGCGGATCCGGTCGAGCGCCGCCGCGGGCTGGATGGCGAGGACGAGGACGAGCATAGCCGCTATATCGAGGCCGAGGTTAACGGCGTCGTTGTCGCATCGATCTATCTGCCCAATGGCAATCCGGTGCCCGGGCCTAAATTCGACTATAAGCTGCGCTGGATCGAGCGCCTCTCCAGACATGCGCTGGATCTGCTGGCCGAGGAAAAGCCGGTCGTGCTGGCGGGCGACTACAACGTCATCCCCAATGACGACGATGTCTTCTCGGTCCGCGCGATGGCCGACGATGCGCTGATGCAGCCGGAGCCGCGCGACGGGTATCGCGCGCTGGTCGCGCAGGGCTGGACCGATGCGCTGCGCACCTGTTTTCCCGGGGGCGGCATCTGGACCTTCTGGGACTATCAGGCGGGGGCCTGGCAGCGCGACGCGGGCTTCCGCATCGATCATCTTCTGCTCAGCCCACTTGCTGCAGACCGCCTGACGGGCGCCGCGGTCGACAAGGATTATCGCGGCCGCGAAAAGGCTAGCGACCATGCGCCGACCTGGGTCAGCCTGCGCGGGTAAATCGCCGCTATTTAGTAATTTTCACCAGCTTTCGGTGAAACATTTCCAGATCGTAACATCTGTAGGTATGTAAGTGATTGATTTTGCTCGATTCCAGTGTTTGGCACGCATAGTGCACTAACACAGGGGCGGGCAGGATGCAGCCAACCTTCGACCCGCACAGGTGCAGAAGAGGAGCTGTATCATGCGTACGATGTTCAAGGGTTTCACCGCTGCCGTCTTCGTCGTCGGCCTTGCCGCCACCGCCCATGCCGAGACCAAGCCCGGCACGCCGGCCCCCGCGGCAACCGAGGCCGCTGATGCCAAGCCGGTGAAAGACAAGCGCTATTGCGTGCGGGGCACGCTGACCGGCTCGCGTCTGGTCCGTCAGGAGTGCCACACGCGTGCCGAGTGGCTTGCCCAGGGTTTTGATCCCCTCGACAAGAAGTGATTATCACGACGTGACGAGGGCGCGGCCCGGGGTTCCCCTATGCCCCGGGCCGCAACCCCCTTGGCCACGAATGCTGTTTCAGAGTGGCTTCGCGTAGATCTGATAGACGCGATTGACCTTGCTCTCGATCGTGTCGGCGATGGCGACCATTCCCTGATTGTCGTCGAGCACCCAGCCGATCTCGCCGCGAACCGCGCCGTAGTTGGCGGTCGCCGAGCGGCGGATATACTCGATCATCATGAAGGCGAGCTGGCTCGCCATCCGCGATCCCTGCAATTTCTTGACCACGCCCATCAGCGGCACGCGCATCCCGCGCACCTTGGGCTTGCGCAGCCACCACAGCAACTTCGCCCAGCCGAACGGGAACAGATTGCCGTTGAGTGGCGCGACCGCTTCGTTCAGGTCGGGCAGGGTGATCATGAACGCGACCGGTTCGCCGTCCAGCTCGGCGATGCGGATCAGGTCTTCGAACACCAGTGGTTTCAGCTTCTTGCCCACATCGTCGATTTCGGGCTGGGTCAGCGGCACATAGCCCCAATTGTCCGACCAGGCATCGTTGAGAATGGTCAGGATCGTGGCGGCTTCCTGATCGAAGCGTGATTTGTCGACCATGCGGATGCGAATACGGTCGCTCTTCTCGCCCATCGCGACGATGCGTTGCACCAGCGGGGGGAATTCCTTGGTGATGTCGAGCTCATAGGTCAGCAGCTGCTTGACCGGCTGATAGCCTGCGGCCTCGATCCAGCCCTGATAGGCAGGCCGGTGATGCCCCATCATCACCATCGGCGGATGATCATGCCCCTGGATCAGCAGGCCCGGCTCCTCCCAGATCGAAAGCGAAACGGGGCCGAGCGCACGGGTCATCCCCTTCTTGCGCAGCCAATCCTCGGCCGTGGTGATCAGGGTCTGCGCGGTGGCGGCATCCTCTGCCTCGAACAGGCCCCAGAAGCCGGTGCCGGGACCGAAGCCCTGTTCGGCGGGCATTTCAAGTGCGAGTTTGTCGATATGGGCGGAGATGCGGCCCACGATCCGCCCTTCGCGCTCCGCGAGGAACAACTGTGCCAGGGCATGGCTGAACCAGCCATTCTTCTTGGGGTTGATCGTGCCCGCGACCTCGCTGCGCAGCGGTGGCACCCAATTGGGATCGCCGCGGTTGAGGCGAAAGGCGAGTTCGATGAAGTCGCGGGTATCCGTCTTGGTCTTTACCGGACGGATGGAGGGGGCGGGGTTGGCCAAGCGCGGCGCCTTTCGTTGATGTCGGCGAAGCGGTCACGCATTGCGCCCGCCAAGTCAATCGTCACGCGCGCCTTCACGCCCGGGCCGATGAAATGCCACGCAATGGCCACTATCTGATGCCAATGGCCGACCCCATGAATACGCTTACCCTCGATGCGTCCGGTGCGGATGCGCCTGCCAAGGGCGCGAAGATTCGCCTGTCCGGCGTCGCTGACGACCGTACGATGTTGCGTGCGGTTGCGGATCTGACCCGGGACCTGCAGACGCCCAACCCGCTGATCTACTGGGGCGATTTCCTCGGCTCGGCAGCGGTCGGCTATGCCGCGCTGGCCGGCGCGATCCTGCTGCCCTCGACCGGCTGGGCGATCGCCAGCGGCGTGCTGGCGGTGATCGCGCTCTACCGCGCCAGCCTGTTCATCCATGAGATCACGCATCTCAAGCATTCGCTGCTGCCGGGCTTCCGGGTCGGCTGGAACCTGCTGCTCGGCATCCCGATGATGCTGCCCTCGTTCATGTATGAGGGCATCCACACCATCCACCACAGCCGCACCAAGTACGGCACCGTCGAGGATCCCGAGTATCTCCCGCTCGCGCTGATGAAGCCGTGGACGCTGCCGGTGTTCCTGCTGGTGTCGGTGCTGATGCCGATCGGCCTGCTGCTGCGCTTCGGTGTGCTGGGCCCGCTGTCGCTGCTGTCGCCCAGACTGCGGAAGCTGGTCGTCGGTCGCTATTCGGGCCTGCAGATCAATCCGGCCTATGAGCGCCGTGCGCCCGAGGGCGAGTTCGCCAAGCAGTGGCGCTGGCAGGAGATTGGTGCGAGCCTTTGGGCGATTGCGCTGATCGCGCTGGTCGCCACCGGGGTGATCCCGCTGAAGGCGTTCGCGATCTTCCTTGCGGTGATCTCGGCGACTGCGGTCCTCAACCAGGTCCGCACACTGGTTGCGCATCTGTGGGAGAATGACGGCGAACCGCTGACGGTTACCGCGCAGTTCCTTGACAGCGTCAACGTTCCGGGCGGCTTCCTGCCCTATATCTGGGCGCCGGTCGGCTTGCGCTTCCATGCGTTGCATCATCTGCTGCCGAGCATTCCCTATCATGCGCTGGCCGAGGCGCATCGCCGCATCTCAGCCGAGCTGGGGACGGAGTCGATCTATGAAGGTGCCAACTATCCCACGTTGCGCGGGCTGATGGGCCGGCTGGCGACGAGCACGATGAAGCAGCGCGCGAGCTGATCCTGCGCGGCAACTGCGCATGCCGCGATCTTGTCGGGCTGAAATTTGCGGCGCATGATAGTTTGACGACAATCATGGGGGCCTGGGGATGCTCACTCTAGCTGCACTATTCGTTGCGACCAGCATTTCAGGGGCAGGGCAGGGCGCTGCGCCTGCGCCGGTGTTGCAGCCAGGCGTGGATTCGACGGCCGACCGCACGGCGACGCGCACATTTTCCAGGTGCCTCGCCCAAGCGCGTCCGCGCTGGGCGCGGGAGGTGCTTGCACAGCCCTATCTCAGCAAAGGGCAGACGGATCTGCTGGAGACGATCAACTCAGGTCACGACAACTGTTCCGGAAGCAAGGCGACTAAGATCGTCCTGCGTCATTCCAGCATTGTCGCGGGGCTCGCCGAAGCGCTCATCAACGAGGATCTGGCCCGAGTCGGCCTCAAGCGGGTCTCGGTCGAGCTTAACCGGCTTCCGTCGCGCAACGCATCCGAAGATTTCGCGCTGTGCGTCGTGGCGCGGCGTTCGCAGGCCGCCAAGGATCTGGTGACCAGCACCCCAGGCAGCGACGCGGAGCGGATAGCTGGGCAACAGCTGGCGCTTGGGGTCAAGCCCTGCACCAACCCGGGCGAAACGGGTGTGGTCGACCTGCAGTCCTTGCGCGCACTGGCGGCGGCGGCAATCTATCGCGGTGTCCGGCGGGCTGCCGATCCTTCCGCGGCGTCCTGAGGCGGCCGGACTTCACCTGCGCGACGCACGCTGACGCGGCCGTGTCTCAACACCGCGCCAGCTTGTGCATCGATCTTGCGGCGGCGGGCGCCCCGGCCGGCGCCTCGATCAGAAACTGTTGCGGGCGTTCTCGCCGCGGGCGCCATTGCCCGGGCCGGTGCGGATATCGCGCTTCACTTGATCGGCGTCGGAGTCCCACTCCGCCTGGGTGCGGCAAACGCGCTTTGGCAGGCGGGTCCCGGTGGATGTGATGCGGCGGCAAACCTTCTTGGCCTCGGCCGCCGCTTCAGCCTTTGCTTCGGTGGTGCCCTGCATGGGATCTTCGGCGGTCACGGGAAGAGGAGGCGTCGTGAGCCCCAGTGCAACCGCGATCAGACTTGAAATCATCATTCTCTCCGTTCGGTCCAAGGCCGTCGTGTGTGTGATCGACATCAGACACTGACGGGGAAATAGCGGCGGCGCAATCACCTTCGGATGCTGCCCTATTCCTCGGTCTTGAGCAGCACCGCTTCGCCGATCATCGCGAACAGCAGGAACGGCGCCCAGGCGGCGAGGAAGGGCGGATAGGCGCCGAGATTGCCCATCGCCAGGGCGAAATTGTCGGCGACGAAGTAGAGGAAGCCGAGACCCATCCCCATCACCGCGCGCACGAACAACTTGCCCGAGCGTGCGATGCCGAACGCCGCGACCGCGCCGAGTAGCGGCATCAGTACCGCGGAGAGCGGGCCGGACAGCTTGTGCCACAGCGATCCCTCAAGCGCCTTGGTCGGGCGGCCCGCTGCCTTCAGATCGTCGATCGCTTCCTTGAGTGCGCCGAACGACATCGAATCGGCATCGACATTGGAAAGGGTGAACTGATCGGGCCTTACGCCTTCGCCGACGATGGTGCTGCCGAGCGGGGTCAGCCGGCCGGTCGCCACGTCGAAGCGCTCGGCATCGTCGACGCGCCAGCCCATGCCTTCGCGCTTGCCGGTCTTGGCACGCACCAGCGACTTGAGCACTGCGCCGTCGCGCTCGTAGACGGTAACCCCGGCTAGCTGCGCGGTTTCGCCCCGGCCCTTGATCTGCTGGGCGTGGATGAGGTGGCTGCCGTCGCGAACCCAGACGTTGCTGCGGTCTCCCCGGTCGATCGGGAGCACGCCGTAATCGACCTTCTTCCATTGGGCGAGCGTGGCGCTGGCGCGGGTGACGACGCGGTCGTTGAAGGTGAAGGAGATGGCTGCGACGCCCAGCCCCGCGATCATCAGCGGCGCGAGCACCTGATGCGCGGAAAGCCCGGAGGCCTTCATCGCGATCACTTCGCTGTTCTGGTTGAGGGTCGAGAGCGTGATGATCGTGCCGAGCAGCACCGAGAAGGGCAGGAAGGTCGCGATGATCTGCGGCGTGCGCAGGCCGACATAGCGCCAGATCTGCGCGTCGCCATTTCCGGCATGGGCGAGGATACGGCTCGATTCGCTCAACAGGTCGAGCGTCTGCAGGATCAGCACCAGTCCGAACAGGAAGGCGAAGGTGCTGATCAGGAACGACCGCGCCATGTAGAGCGAGACGGTCCGCGACGGGAAGAAGCCGCTGATCGGGTTCATGCCTGCGCCGCTTTCCGCCGCCGTCCGGGCAGCCGCTTGGCGATCGCCTTCCACGTCTTGGCGAAGAATTTCTCGAGCGCGCCGATCGGTTGTCCGCCGGGCACATAGGCGATCGTATAGTACATCCAGAACACCAGCCCGGCGAAAACCAGGAACGGCGCCCACAATGCGATGATGGGATCGATCACGCCGCGGGCGCCGATGCCCTGCGCGTATTCGTTGATCTTGTGATAGGTCACGATCATCACGATCGACAGGAACACGCCGAGCGCCGACGTCGATCGTTTGGGCGGGACGCCGAGCGCGAGCGCGAGGAAGGGCAGCAGCAACATCGTCGCCACTTCCACCACGCGGAAGTGGAAGGCGGAGCGGCTCACCGCACGTTCGGTCTCCGTCGATTTCGGATCGCTGCCGATCTGGGCGAGCTGGGGCAGGGTCAGCTCGAGCTTGTTCTCGCCGCGCTGGCGGAACTGCTCGAACTTGGGCAGATCGATCGGCAGATCGTGCGCATCAAAGGTGAGGACGCGGGGCACCTTGAACCGCGGGGACTGGTGGATCAGCGTGCCTTTGGTCAGGCGGAAGATGATGACGTCCGGGTCGTCGGTGCGCAGGAACTGGCCCTTCTCCGCAGTGGCGGAGACAACGTCGCCGTTCGGCGCGCGGGCGCTGACGAAGATGCCGGACAGGTCGGTGCCTTCCTTGCGGCTGTCCTCGATCCGCAGGGTCATGCGATCGCCCAGATTGGTGAACTCACCGACCTTGATCGACGCACCGAGCGCCCCGGTGCGCAGCTCGAACCGCAGCCCTTCGTAATTGTAGCGCGCGAGCGGCTGGATAAAGCCGACGATGGCGAGGTTCAGCGCCGCGAGTGCGATCGCGAACATGAACGGCACGCGCAGCATCCGGCCGTAGCTCATCCCCACCGCGCGCAGCACGTCGAGCTCGGAGCTGGTGGCGAGGCGGCGGAAAGCGAGCAGGATGCCGAGCATCAGCCCGATCGGAATGCCCAGTCCCAGATATTCGGGCAGCAGATTGGCAAGCATCCGCCACACGACGCTGACCGGTCCACCTTCGGTCGCGACGAAGTCGAACAGCTTCAGCATCCGGTCGAGCACGAGGAGCATCGCGGAGATCAGAAGCGTCGAGATCAGCGGAACCGCGATCAGGCGCGCCATATACCGGTCGAGTGCGGTCATGCGGGGAGGGTCTGCGGCCTGATCTTCGCGTTGGTGCCGGCGAACCGGCTGTAGTCCAACGCTATATCGTACGGCACGGTTAAATCTAGCCCACGGCCGTTACGGTCTGTGCCGCGCGGCCATTGGCAACGGCGTCGGCGATCGCGGCTTCGAGACCCGAAAGGGTGAAAGGCTTGCGCAATACCGGGCGGCCCCCGAAACGTTCATGGTCAGCGGCATCGCCCGCATAGCCGGTGACGTAGAGCACGGCGACCCCATCAAGCTGCGGATCGAGTGCGGCAATCATCTCCGGTCCGGTCTGCCCCGGCATGATGACGTCGCTGACGATCAGGTCGAGTGCATGGAGGCCGGCGACGATTCGCGGTGCGGCGAGCGGGTCGTCGCATGCGACAGGCCGGTGACCCAGTTCCTCCAGCGCAGCGAGCGTGGCCGCGAGCACGCGCGGATCATCCTCGACCAGCAGGATGTCGAGTGCCCGATGCGGTTCGGAGCTGGGCCCGACCCGGTGAGCCGCATCGGGCGCGGCCGGTTCCGCAGCACCGTGGCAGGGGAGGAAGAGCGTGACCGTCGTACCTTCGCCGGGGGCCGAATCGATCCGGATCTCGCCGCCCGACTGACGGACGAAGCCGAAGATCTGGCTGAGGCCGAGTCCCGTTCCCTTGCCGACAGGCTTGGTGGTGAAGAAGGGTTCGAAGACGCGTTCCACGACCTCGGGCGACATGCCTGCGCCGGTGTCGGAGACGGCGATGGTGACGTAGTTGCCCGGCCCGCACTCTGTCGCCGCTTCGCCGTCCAGCGTCGTGTGACCCGTAGAGATGGTCAGGGTACCGCGGCTGTCCATCGCATCGCGCGCATTGACGGCGAGGTTGAGCAACGCGTTCTCGAGCTGATGCCGGTCGGCCCAGACGTGCCAGCCCGTGGCCTGCGCACAGGTCTTGACGACGACGCCTTCGCCCAGCGTGCGTTCGAGCAGGTTGGTCATGCCGGCGATCAGTTCGACGGGATCGATCGCTTGCGGCGTGAGCGGTTCGGCACGCGCGAAGGCGAGCAGGCGGCGGGTCAGCGCCGCGGCGCGGCTCGCGCCTTCGCTGGCATTGTCGATGTGCCGCGCGGACTGGCTGGCGCCTTCGGGCAGATGGCGCTTGGCGAGCTCAAGCCCGCCCAGGACGATTGCGAGCATATTGTTGAAATCGTGCGCGATGCCGCCGGTGAGCTGGCCGACGGCTTCCATCTTCTGCGCCTGGCGCAACTGCGCCTCGGCCGCGGCACGCTCGCGAGCCTCTTCCTGGAGACCCGCCGTCGCGGTAGCGACGGCGGCTTCGAGTTCGATCGTGCGCTCGCGTTGTGCTTGCGCTTCGGCGGCGACGGCGGCCCGCTCGCGGATCGCCCGGATGTTGAGCCAGCCCAGGATCATCGCGCCGATCACGATCAGCATGCCGAACAGGATCAGGTTGCGGGTTTCCTCCTGCGCTTCGGCTGAGGTCAGGCGGGCACGGCGCGAGCGTTCGTTGAGCAGCTGGCGCTCAGCGGCGACGATCCGGGCAAGCAAAGTGCGGATGCGGGGCAGCACGGGCGAGCGGCGTGCCTCGTCGAAAAAGGCATAGGCTGCCTGGTTGCGGTTGAAGCGCGTGTTGAGCGCGATCTGCGACAATTCCTTGCCGCGCATGGCCACGGCACTTCGCAGCTCGGCGATCAGATCCTTCTCGGGATCGTGGTCGCGGGTGCGGCGGGCGAGGAGGGTGAGCTGTCCTTCGGCCCGCTGCCATTCGGCGACATAGTCGCGGCCGACGCTCTCCTCGCCGCTGACGACGTAGCGCGCGAGAGTCGCCTCCGCGCTGGCGATGGTGCCCGCCAGGCTCTGGGCGAGGATCATCACCTCATAGCTTTGCGACTGGCGGGCCAGCGCCGCGTCGCGTTCCGCGTCCGCATTGCGCTGGTTGGTGATGAGCGCGGCAAGCACCCCGATGCCAAGGATGGCGATCAGGATCATCAGCATGGCACGCCAGTCGAGCCGGGCGATACGCTGCGCCAGTCCGCTAGTTTCGCTCATGGCCGCGATGCTAAGGCTGCAATGCCGCGGTGGCCAGCCCTAGCCGATGACGCCCACGGCCTGGCCCGCGGCCCTGAACATCGCCAGGATACGCTGGACCTGCTCGGGCGTGTGTTCGGCACAGAGCGAGCAGCGCAGCAGGAAGGTGCCGGCCGGGGTCGCGGGGGGGCGCGCCATGTTGACGTAAAGGCCGTTGTCGAGCAGCGCCTGCCACATCGTCACCGCCTGTTCCTGATCGGTCAGGATCACCGCGATGATCGCGCTGTCGCAGGTCTCCGTACCGAGCTTGAAGCCCATTTCCTTGAGGCCGCTGTGCACCGCGCGGGCATTCTCCCACAGATGCTGGCGCTTGTTGTGGGCGTGCTGGAGCTTGCGGATCGAGGTCGCGGCGGTGGCGACCACGCTCGGCGGTAGCGAGGCGGTGAAGATATATTGGCGGCAGGCGAGGCGGATTGCCTCGAACTTCGGGTGGTTCGACACGCAGAAGCCGCCGACCGTGCCGACCGATTTGGAGAAGGTGCCGACGATGAAGTCGACATCGCCCTCGCACCCCTGCGCCTCATAGACGCCGCGGCCATTGGGGCCGAAGAAGCCCATCGAATGCGCCTCGTCCGAAAGCACCATCGCGCCGTGCTTCTTGGCGACCGCGACCATTTCCTTGAGCGGCGCGATGTCGCCGAGCATCGAATAGACGCCCTCGAGCACCACCAGCTTGCCGGCTTCCGCCGGCAGGCGGCCGAGGCGCTTGTCGAGATCCTCGACGCTGTTGTGGCGGAAACGGACGATCTCGGCATAGCCCTGCTTGCAGCCGTCATAGATGCTGGCGTGGCTGTCGGCGTCGAGGATGATGTAGTCGCCCTTGCCGGCGAGGGTCGAGATCATCCCGAGATTGGCCATGTAGCCGGTCGAGAAGACGATCGCGCCGGTGGTGCCGTAGAAGTCGCGCAGTGCCTGCTCGACCTCCATATGATCGCGGAAGGTGCCGTTGAGCATGCGGCTGCCGTTGGTGCCGGAGCCGAACTGGTCGAGCGCGTCCTTGCCGGCCTGAATCACGTCCGGGTCGAAGGTCATGCCCATGTAATTATAGGTGCCGAGCAGTATGGTGTCCTTGCCCTTGATCACCGCTTCGGTCGGCGATTTCACCTGATCCATCACGATCGCGAACGGATCGGTGACGCCGCTGTCGAGCAGGGCCTGACGCTCGGCGATCAGGCCATCGAACTTGCTCATCAGATCGGGCTTCGCACCGGCCGGGATGGTCGGTGCGTCCGGGGTCGCGATCGAATCGGTCATCTCAGGCAGCCTTGAGCTTCTGGACGGCATCGACGAGCTGGCCGACGGTCTCGATCTCGGCCTGCATGTTCATCGTGATGATGATGTCGAACTCGTCCTCGATCGCCGCCACGAAATCCATGACGGTCAGGCTGTCCCACTCCAGGTCGCCGGCGAAGGTGGTGGAATCGGCAAGCTCGATGCCCTTCTTGTTGAAGGGTTCGATCAGGCCGGAGACGGTTTCGAAAATCTGGGTGCGGTCGCTCATGCGTGGTCCTTAATTTGCTCTGGGCCAAGTGCCAAGCGATTGCGGCGGAAACGGGGTGAAGCCGGGGCGGAGCTGGCCTACCCAAAATGAGCGAAGTTCAGACCCTCCCCAGGGCAAGTTCATGCGGTTGAGGGGTTCCGCGCGCGGGCGCCAGGCGATGGACGGTATCAGGGAGCGGCCCGAAGCCAGGCCGATCGGAGCAGGCGAAGTCCAACATTGCAAGTCCGGTCAGAGCCGGCGGTGCATGATCAGCAGATCGGCGAAGCGGCCGTCGCGATGCCGGAAGCCTTCTGGGACGGTGCCGATCACCGCGAAGCCGAGCGAGGTCCACAGGGCGACGGCGGAATGATTGTCGGAGACCACCGCATTGAATTGCATCGCGCGGAAGCCAGCCGCCGCGGCCCAGGCGACGATGTGCTCGCCGAGCTGCCGCCCGACGCCGCGGCCGCGCGCTTCGGGGGCGACCATGAAGCTGGCATTGGCGATATGGCTGCCCGGTCCGTGCTGATTGCGGCTGAGCTTGGCGGTGCCGAGGATCGTGCCGTCCATATCCTCCGCGACGACGGTGCCGCCGGGCGCGGCTCCGATCCAGAGTGCGCGATAGGCTGCGTCGCTCAGCCCCGAATCATAGGTGTAGCTGGTGCCGCTCTCGACCACATGATCGATGATCGCGCGCACGGCGGGCCAGTCGCGATCCTCGAACGGGCGGATGCGCGGATCGGTCACAACAGGCCTTCGGCGCGGTACCAGGCCGCGGTTTGAGCCAGGCCTTCCCGAGTGGCGATCTGCGGCGCCCATAGCGCGGCCGGCGGACGGCGGCCGGGATCTGCGGTCCAGTCGGGATGGCTGAGATAGGCCGCACGGTCGGGGGTCAGCTTGGCGTTCGCCTCGCGGAAGAAACGGTCGGCGCGCGCGGCGAGGTGAAGCAGGCCGCGGGGCACCGAAAGGGGGATCGGGCGCTTGCCCACCGCTTCGCCGACAAGATGCGCGAACCCGGCATGAGTGTAGCCGCCGTCCACGCCATCGTCGCACTCATAGACCTCCCGGCCCGGGTCGGTGAGGGCAAGGGTGACGAGCAGGCGCGCAAGGTCCGAGACATGGATCAGCGAGATGCGGCCCGCGGGCGGCAGGAGCACGAATCCGGATTTCGCCATGCGGAAGATATCGCGCATCTCCATATCCCCCGGGCCATAGACGCCAGGCGGGCGGATCATGGTCCAGTCGAGGCCGGACTCGCGGACTTCCAGTTCGGCCAGCGCCTTCGAACGGCCATAGTTCGAGAGCTGCGGCTCCCGCGCGGACATCGACGAGACATGGACGAAGCGGAGGACGCCCATCGACGTCGCGGCGGCGGTCATGCGGCGGGTGCCGTCGACATTGCCATGGATGAAGCCTTCGGGCGTCGCCGCATTGACCACCCCGGCGATGTGGATCACCGCATCGGCGCCGCTGGCGAGGCGGGCGAGTGCCGCTTCATGCTCCAGATCGCCCGCGATCCAGCTCACGCCCTCGCGCGCCGGCCGATCGCGCCGGGTGAGCGCGCGGACATGGATGCCGCGGGCCAGCGCATGCTCGACCGTCGCCTTGCCGACAAAGCCGGTGGCGCCGGTGAGTGCCAGCGTCGTCACAGCAGCGCCATATGGTTGCGGTGGACCAGCGTCGAGCGCGGGGCGTAGCCCAGAATCTCGCCCTGATCGTCGCTGCGGGTGCCGAGGATCGCCTGGGCGTCGGGCGCGTCATATTCGGAGAGGCCGCGCGCGATCGGGCCGTTGGGGCCCTCGATCGTCACCAGATCGCCGCGGAAGAACATGCCGCGGATCGCGGTGGCGCCGATCGCGAGCAGGCTGCGCCCCTCGGTCAGCGCCTGCGCCGCGCCCGCATCGACGATGATGCTGCCCTTGGCGGTGAGGCGGCCTGCGAGCCACGCCTTGCGTGCGCGCGTCCGTTTTTCGGGAAGGAAGACGGTGTGGCGGGCGTCGGCCGAGAGCGGGCGGTCGACCCGGCCATTGGCGATGGCCAGCGATACGCCGGCCGACGCGGCGATGCGCGCGGCCTCGATCTTGGAGACCATGCCGCCCGAGCCCATGCCCGAGGCGGAGCCGCGATCGGCCATCCCCTCGACCCGCCCGTCGATCCGCTCGACCACCGGGATATGCACCGCGCCGGGAAGGGCGGGGTTGCGATCGTACAGTCCGTCAATGTCGCTGAGCAGCACCACGCCGCTGGCGTCCGCCGCCTGAGCCACCCGCGCGGCGAGCCGGTCATTGTCGCCGAAGCGAATCTCGGCGGTGGCGACGCTGTCATTCTCGTTGATCACCGGCACCACGCCGAGCGAAAGCAACCGGCCGAGCGTCGCGGCGGCGTTGAGGTAACGGCGGCGATCCTCGAGATCGTCGAGCGTCACCAGCATCTGTGCGGCGGTGAGCCCGTTGGCCGCCAGCACCTCGGCCCAGACCTGCGACAGCGCGATCTGGCCGGTCGCGGCGGCGGCCTGAGCGTCCTCGAGGCTGGCGCGGCCGCCCTTGGCGAGTTTCAGCCGGCGCGCGCCGAGTGCGATGGCGCCCGAGGAGACGACGGCGATCTGCTGGCCCGCCCGGACCCGCGCGGCGATGTCCGCGGCGATCCCCTCCAGCCAGTCGCGCCGGATCGCCCCCTCCGGATCGACGAGCAGTGCCGAACCGATCTTGACGACGAGACGCGGGCAGGAGGCGGGCGGGAACAGGTGCATCGGACCGCGCTTAGCGCGCGGCGATAGGCACGCCAATGATGTTATCTAGCCGGTCCGAAAGTGTAGCTGAGCGCGATGCCGCCCGAGAACTGGTTGCGCGAGCCGAGCGTACGCGACACCGGTGAATCCGCCGCGTCGCCGGCGAGCCGGTCATAGCGGGCATAGGTGGCGACGCCCCACCGGCGCGAAAGCTGGCGCATATAGCCCGCGGTCAGGCCGACTGCCTGAACACCGCCCTTGGGATCATAGGCCGCCAGCCCCGAGGCAGCGGAGTCGGCCGGCGTGATGCCGAAATAGGCGCGATGGTATTTGCGATCCGAGAGCGTCACGCGCGGGCCGATCGAGAACAGCCAGTCGTCGCCCCTGCGTGCGACATAGTCGGCGCTGACGCTGCCGGTCCAGCCGCGATGGCCGGTAAGACCCTTGCGCCCCTCGACTCGGACGCGAAGCGCGTCGCCGATCCAGGCCTGGACGAAAGCGCCGGCTTCGAACGAGAAGCCGACCTTGTGGATCGGGGCGCCGACCGCCTCGGCATCGCGCTTGCCTTCGAACCCGATCGCCGGGCCGATCGCCAGGCCCGATGTTCGCAGGACAGGGAAACCGGCACCTTCATCCGGTGCCTCGAACTCGAATTCCTTGCCCATGCGGGCGCGCGCGACATCGATGAACGGACGCAGCGACACTTCGTCCGAACCGGGATGGCTGGGAACGAGTTGCGGGCCGAGCGTGACGCGTGTTCGAAACGGCTCGCGCGGGGCCTCGTCCTGCGCCAGTGCCGGAGGCGCGAAAGCGATGACGAGAGCAGGGGCAGCGTATCGTAGGAACATCGGGCAACTCCCTGAGTTTTCGTGGTAAACCCTCAGGCCCCTATTAGTTCCGTCAGATCGGCGACCACTCGATCTCTTCCTCGCCCTCGTCGTCGTCGGTGACGCGGGCGTGGTCGGGGCCGATGGCTTCGAGCAGCTTGTCGAGCGCCCAGTCGACACCGACGCCGCTGGCGCCGCTGATCGGGATCACCTCGGCGCCGCTCGCCTCCTCGAGTTCGGCGGAGAGGGCGGCGATCAGCTCGTCGTCGAGCATGTCGATCTTGTTGAGCGCGATGATGATCTTCTTGTCGAGCAGGCCGGCGCCATAGGCGTCAAGCTCGTCGCGGACGATGCGATAGCTGGTGGCGACGTCCGCGTCATTGGCGTCGACCAGGTGAAGCAGCACCTTGCACCGCTCGATATGGCCGAGGAAGCGGTCGCCGATGCCGGCACCTTCGGCCGCGCCCTCGATCAGCCCGGGGATGTCGGCGATGACGAACTCGTTCTGCTTGTGGCGAACGACGCCGAGCTGGGGGCGGGTAGTGGTGAAGGCATAGGCGCCGACCTTGGCCTGCGCGTTGGTGACGGCGTTGATGAAGGTCGACTTGCCGGCATTGGGCAGGCCGACGAGACCCGCGTCCGCGAGCAGCTTGAGGCGGAGCCAGACATACATTTCCTCGCCCGGCCAGCCGGTGCCATGCTGGCGCGGGGTGCGGTTGGTGCTGGTCTTGTAGCTGGCATTGCCGCGACCGCCGTCGCCGCCCTTGAGGAAGACGATGCGCTGACCCGCCTTGGTGAGGTCGGCGAGCAGCGTGCGCTCCTCGTCGTCCGCCAGGATCTGGGTGCCGACCGGGAGCTTGATCACCAGATCGTCGCCGCCCGCGCCGGTCTTGTTGCTGCCCGACCCGCCATGGCCGCGCTGCGCCCGGAAATGCTGGGTGTAGCGGAAGTCGATCAGCGTGTTGAGGCCGGGTACGGCTTCGAAGATGATGTCGCCGCCCTTGCCGCCGTCGCCGCCGTCGGGACCGCCATATTCGATATATTTCTCACGCCGGAAGCCGACGGCGCCGCCGCCGCCCCAGCCGGATTTGATGTAGATCTTGGCCTGGTCGAGAAAATGCATGGCGTACTCAAATTGGTTTCGGCGCCAGCCTGCTCGCTCATCCGGCCACCCATGGGATATTGGCGCTGGGGTGGCCGAGTGGGGGAGCGGGCTGCTGCCGTCTTATTTAGTCAAAAACTCGCCGCGGCCATAGGGTGGGCGGGTCTTGCCTTTGATCCAGTCGCCGAGCAGCCGGAAATAGCCGTCGGTCACGCGGGTGGCAGTGCGCTCGCCTTTGGCATCCTGCGTAAACTCGACCATGCCATGGTCGGTGTCCGGGAAACGGACGATGGCGACATCATGCCCTTCGCGGCGCAGCGTCTGGAGCCGGTCGATGGTGGTCTGCGGCGGGGCTTCGCGATCCTCGGCGGCGATCACCCAGAGCTGGGGCACCTTGACCTTGCGGAGCCATCCCATCGCATCATAGCGCCAGTCGAGTTCGAGATTGTCGAACTTCGCCGCGCCTTCACGGCGCAAAGTCGCCTCGTCGAGCGCGAGCACGTCGCCGGTGAACTCGCCCTTGATCTTCGCGAACCAGGGCTGGCCCGCGTAGCGCGCCTTGACCGCGGCGAGCTGTTCATAGCCCTGCTTGAAATGCTCGGCCATCAGGTTGCCGGTGGCGTCGGTGATCTCGCGCGCCTGTTTGAGTATGTCGGCGCCGTAGCCGGCCTCGGTCAGCTCGGCGGCGACCTGCGAGGCGTCTTCCTCGAGCGGGTCGATCAGCAGGCCGAAGCCGACGGCAACGAAATCGGCGCCCGCATCGTTCGCCGCGCGCGGGGCGACCCAGCCCCCCTGGCTGCCGCCAAGCAGGCCGAAGCGCGAATAGCGGCCGGCGGCGAGGCGCTTGGCTTCCTTCGATGCCGCGGCGGCATCACCGGCGAGCGCGTGGAAATTCTGGTTGTAGGTGCCCTGCGATTCGCCGGTGCCGCGCTTGTCATAGACGAAGGCAGCGATGCCCTGCGCTGCAAGCAACCACGGGTAGGAGGCGCCCTTGACCGCGGAATAGCGTTCGGATCCGTGGACGAGCACCGTCAGCGGCGGTTTCCTGCCCGGCGCCGCGGGCGGCTCGATCAGCAGGCCGTTGAGGGTCAGGTCGCCGCTCTTGAACTTGCTGGGGGTAAGGCGGAGGGCGACCTTCTTGTAGACGACTTGCTTCACGTCGAGCGTGTCGCCGCGGCAGACGACGCTGCCGTCGTTGGTCAGGCCGAAGCGGCCGTCGTCGGCCCACCAGCGCCACGCGCCGGTCTGCGCGGTGTCGGGCCGCTCCATGACGACCATGAAGCGGCCGTCCGGGCCGGCATAGGCGCCGGGCTGGCACGGAAGGGCTGCCGCCTGGGCGGCGAGAGTCAACGCGGCAAGCAACATGAGATCAGCCCCACATCTTCTGGAAACGCGGCGACGCGGTGAGCTGGCGTAACGCGATCTCGCGCGCCGCGCCGCGCGGGAGATCGAGCGACTTGGCCAGCGGCTCGCCGAGCAGTGCATCGCCCATCGCCATCAGCACGAGGCTGAGCGTATCCTCGCGCAGCGAGACGCTGCTTTCCTCGCCCTCCACCGCGGCGATCTGATCGACCAGCTGGTGGATGACCTCGAGGATCGGATCGAGCGCATCCTCGTTACCCGAGAGGATCATCCAGCTCGCCAGCGCGCCCGCGCCGCTCTTGTCGAAAGCGTCGAAAGCGAGATCCACCACTTCGCGCGGCTTGGCTTCGGTGCGCGCTTCCTCACTGGCATGCGCTTCGCGGATGAGCCCGGCGATCTGCGTGCAGACGCTCTCTGCCAGGCTGCGGGCGAGGGCGCGCTGAAGCCCCGCCGCCGAACCGAAATGGTGGAGCAGGTTGGCATGGGTGCGGCCGATGCGCGCGGCGACCGCCTTGAGCGTCACCGCTTGCGGCCCCGCCTCGATCAGGATCGCGCGCGCGGCCTCGAGCGCGGCGTCGCGCGATTCCTCCGGGGTGAGGCGTTTCCGTTCGGGCAGGGGTATTATTGACATTGATGTAAGTAGCACTTAGTTACGTTCGCAATTGCCTTGGAGGAAAAAGGTGGCGAACGCAAAGACTCCTGCCGATCTGACGATCAATCCGCGCGACCGCCGTTTCGGGCGCGAGAGCAAGCAGGATCGGCTTTGGCTGGGCGGCGATGTCGTGGGAACGGCCTTCTACAATGCGCTGTCGGTAACCTTCCCCAAGGGCGAGGCCTTTTTCATCGAGAGCGTTAAGGCGTTCCGCGACGGTGTGAACGACAAGCTCGCGCGTGAGATCAAGGCGTTCACCATCCAGGAAGTGGTGCACAGCCGCGAGCATGTCGCGTTCAACCGGCGCGTGCTCGATCATGGCTATGACATCACCCGGCTTGAAGCGCGGATCGACCAGGTGCTCGAGATCGCGCGCGCGCGGCCCGCGATCGTCCAGCTCGCCGCGACGATGGCGCTCGAACATTACACCGCGATCATCGCCGCCGAGCTGATCCGCAATCCGAGGCACCTCGCCGGCGCCGATCGCGAGAGCGCCGAGCTGTGGCGTTGGCATGCGCTGGAGGAGATCGAGCACAAGGGCGTCGCATACGACACCTTCCTGCACGCGACCCGGAACATGAGCCGCTGGAAGCGCTGGAAGATCAAGTCGCTGACGATGCTGCTGATCAGCGGCACCTTCTGGAAGCACCGGATCGAAGGGACGCTGGACCTGATGGCGCAGGACGGCCTTACCGGCTGGCGCGCGAAGGCGGCGCTGGCGAAGTATCTGCTGGGTTCGCCCGGCATCGTCCGGCGCATGATCCCGGCCTGGTCGAGCTATTTCCTGCCCGGCTTCCATCCGTGGAACCATGACGATCGCGCGCTGATCCGGCTGGCGGAAAGCGAGTATGCAGAGGCACTTATGCCCAACGTTGTGGCAGCAGCGTGAGACCATACCCGAATTACTGAACGGAAAATTTCAGAAATTATCCGTTGCGGGGTTGAAACCTCCGCTTCGTCCCCCCAATTGCCGCGGCGCAGCAAAGGGGAAAGAATAATGCGGTCTGCAATCGCCATCGTGGCTCTGACTCTGCTTTCGGCTTGCGGAGGCGGGGAGGGCCCGCCGTCGCCGGCCGCGCCCGAAGTAACGGTCGCAACCCCCTTGCAGCGCGAAGTCGTCGACTGGGACGACTATACCGGCCGCTTCGTCGCCCCGCAGGACGTCGAGATCCGCGCGCGGGTCAACGGTGTCATCACCGCGATCCATTTCCGCGACGGTCAGGACGTGACGCAGGGCCAGCCGCTCTTCACGATCGATCCGCGCCCCTATCAGGCGCAGCTCGCCCAGGCACAGGCGCAGATCGCGCGTGCGCAGGCGGCGCTGACCAATGCCCGCCAGGTGACGGCGCGCAGCCGCGCGCTCGCCAGCGCGCAGGCGGTGAGCAAGGAAGAGCTCGAGACCAACATCGCCGCGGAGCGCAGCGCCGCCGCCGATCTGGCAGCCGGGCGTGCCTCCGCGAACGCGGCGCAGCTCAACCTCGGCTTCACCACCGTGCGCGCGCCGTTCAGCGGCCGCATGTCGGACCGCAAGGTCAGCCTGGGCGACTCGGTCGCCGAAGGCCAGACGGTGCTGACCCGCATCGTTTCGATCGACCCGATCCGCTTCGAGTTCGAGGGCGCCGAGAGCTTCTACCTCAAGAATCTCCGCCAGGATCAGCGCGGCGAGCGCGGTTCCTCGCGCAACACCGCCAACCCGGTTCAGATCCAGCTTGCCGACGAGAACGAGTATCGCTGGAACGGCCGGATGCGGTTCCTCGACAGTGCGGTCGATCCGAATTCGGGGACGATCCGCGCCTATGCCGAGGTTCCCAATCCGACGCGCTTCCTGACGCCGGGCATGTTCGGCCGTGCGCGTCTGCTCGGCTCGGGCACGTACAAGGCGATGCTGATCCCGGATGAGGCGATCGTCACCGACCAGACCCGCCGCCTCGTCTATGTCGTCAGCAAGGACAACAAGGCGACCCCGCGACCGGTCGAGATCGGCGCAAAGGTCGAAGGGCTGCGCATCGTCCGCGACGGGCTTGCCCCGACCGATCGGGTGATCATCGCCGGCATGGGCATGCTCCAGCCGGGCGCGCCGGTTACGCCGAAGAAGGGCGTGATCAAGCCGGATGCGACCAAGCAGGCTGCCCCGACCGCCCCGACCGAGGAGCCGGCATCCGGCCAGGCCACCGTCCGCTAAAGGACCGAAACGATGAAATTCCCCCATTTCTTCATCGAGCGGCCGATCTTTGCGGCGGTGCTCTCGATCCTGATCGTGATCGTCGGGGCCATCGCGTACCCGTCGCTGCCGATCGCGCAATATCCGAACATCGCCCCGCCGACGGTGGTGGTGACCGCCACCTATCCGGGCGCGAGCGCGGAGACGCTGGCGGAAACCGTTGCCGCGCCGATCGAACAGGCGATCAACGGCGTCGACAACATGATGTACATGACGTCGTCGTCGACCGGTAACGGCCAGACGCAGATCACCATTGCGTTCAAGCAGGGCACCAATGTCGATCAGGCGCAGGTGCTGGTGCAGAACCGCGTCCAGCAGGCCGAACCGCGCCTGCCCGAGGATGTGCGGCGACTGGGCATCACGGTGAACAAGAACTCGCCCGACTTCCTGATGGTCGTGTTCTTCACCTCGCCCGACAACAGCCTCGATATCCAGTATATCTCGAACTACGTAACCCTGCAGGTGCAGGACCGGATCGCGCGTATCCCGGGCGTCGGCCAGGCGCTCGCATTCGGCGGACGCGACTATAATATGCGCCTGTGGATCGACCCCGGTCTCGCCGCCGCGCGCGACATGACCATCGACGAGGTGGTCAACGCCGTCCGCGGGCAGAACGTCCAGGTCGCCGCGGGTTCGGTCGGCCAGCCGCCCTATGGCAATGCCAGCCCCGCCTTCGAGCTGGGCGTGCAGGCCAAGGGCCGACTGACCACTCCCGACGAGTTCGGCAGCATCGTCATCAAGCGCGATGCCGAGGGCAAGCTGACCCATCTGCGCGACGTCGCGCGGATCGAGCTGGGCGCACAGGACTATAGCTTCAACGGCTATCTGAACGACAAGCGCGCGGTCGGCGTGGGCGTGTTCCAGCTGCCCGGCTCGAACGCGCTGGCGACCGCCGAAGCGGTCAAGGCCGAGCTGGAGACGGTCTCCAAGCAATTCCCGCAGGGGATGAAATACTCGATCGACTACAACCCGACCGAGTATATCGACGAGTCGATCACCGCCGTGGAGCACACGCTGATCGAGGCGCTGGTGCTGGTGGTGCTGGTGGTCATCATCTTCCTCCAGAGCTGGCGTGCGGCGATCATCCCGATCATCGCGATCCCGGTGTCGCTGGTCGGTGCCTTCGCGGTGCTGCTGATCTTCGGCTACTCGCTCAACACGCTCTCCTTGTTCGGCCTCGTGCTCGCCATCGGCATCGTCGTCGACGATGCGATCGTGGTTGTCGAGAATGTCGAACGATTGATGGAGGAGAAGGGGCTGTCGCCACGCGAGGCGGCGCACGAGACGATGGACGAGGTGTCCGGCGCGATCATCGCGATCAGCCTGGTGCTGGTCGGCGTGTTCATCCCGACCATGTTCATCCCGGGCATTTCGGGCGCCTTCTACCAGCAGTTCGCGATCACCATCGCCTCGGCGACGATCATCTCGGCCTTCGTGTCGCTGACGCTCTCGCCCGCGCTCTGCGCGCTGGTGCTCAAGCACAAGGGGCATCATTCGGAAATCCCGGAAGGCTGGCGCGGGCTGCCCGCGCGTGCGGGGCTCAAGTTCAACCAGGGCTTCAACTGGCTGTCCGAGAAATACGGCCAGCTCACCTCGAAGCTGGTGCGGATGCTGATGGTGGTCGGCGTGGTCTATGTCGCGCTGATCCTCGTCGCGGGCTGGCGCTTCACCTCGACCCCGTCGGGCTTCATCCCGCCGCAGGACCAGGGTTATCTGATCGGCGTGGTCTCGCTGCCGCCAGGTTCCTCGCTGCAGCGCACCGATGCCGTGGTGCGCGAGGCGATCGCCGCCGCCAACAAGGTGCCGGGCATGCTCTATTCGGTGGGCTTTGCCGGCCTTGACGGCGCGAGCTTCTCGACCGCGCCGAACGCGGGCGTGATCTTCCTCGGCTTCAAGCCGCATGCGGACCGCAAGGAAACCCAGGAGGAGATTCAGGGCGCACTCTATGGAGCGTTCTCGGGGATCAAGGGCGGAACGCTGTTCATCGTGCCGCCGCCGCCGGTGCCGGGCATCGGCAATGGCGGCGGGTTCAAGATGATGGTGCAGGACCGCAGCGGACAGGGCTATCATGCGCTGGCCGGTGCCGCGATGGGCATGATGATGGGCGCGAACCAGCAGGAGAGCGTCACCAACACCTTCACCCAGTTCAACACCGGAACCCCGCGCCTGACCGCCGATGTCGATCGCGAGCGTGCGGAACGGATGGGCGTGCCGGTGCAGAACATCTTCTCGACGCTCGGCTCGTATCTCGGTTCGGCCTATGTGAACGACTTCAACTATCTGGGCCGGACCTTCCGCGTGACGGCGCAGGCGGACGCGCCCTATCGCGACGATGCCTCCGATATCCAGATGCTGAAGACCCGTTCGGCCGCGGGCGAGATGGTGCCGATGAGCTCGGTGATGACGCTCAAGAACGACAGCGGTCCGTATCGCGTGGTGCGCTACAACCTCTATCCGGCGGCCGAGCTGATCGGCGACACCAAGCCGGGCTATTCGACCGGCCAGACGCTGGATTCGATGGAGGCGCTGGCCGCGCAGACCCTGCCGCGCGGCATGGGCTTCGAATGGACCGAGCTGGCGCTGGAGCAACGTCAGGCGGGCAATACCGGCCTGATCGCCTTCGGCCTCGCGGTGGTGTTCGTCTTCCTGCTGCTCGCTGCACTCTATGAGAGCGTGGTGCTGCCGCTGGCGGTGATCCTGATCGTGCCGATGTGTCTGCTCGCCGCGATCCTGGGCGTCAATCTGATGGGCATGGACAACAACATCCTGACCCAGATCGGCTTGATCGTGCTGATCGGCCTGGCGGCGAAGAACGCGATCCTGATCGTCGAGTTCGCGCGCCAGAACGAAGAAGAAGGCATGGATATGTGGGAGGCCGCGAAGCATGCGGCGCACCAGCGTATGCGTCCGATCGTCATGACGTCGATCGCGTTCATCCTGGGCGTGCTGCCGCTGGTGATCGCAAGCGGCGCTGCGGCGGAGCTTCGCCAGGCGCTGGGCGTCGCGGTGTTCTTCGGCATGATCGGCGTGACGATCTTCGGCCTGCTCTTCACCCCGGCCTTCTACGTGATCTGCCGCAAGCTCGGCGACTGGGCGAGCAGCACTGCCGCCAGGCTGCGCCGCAAACCGACCCACGACCCCAAAGACCCCGTAGTGGAGCCCGCAGAATGAAGCGTCTCAGTCTGATTGCTCCGTTGCTGGCGGGCTCGTTGCTGGCGGGCTGTGCGGTGGGGCCGAACTATGAACGCCCCGAGACGCCGCCCGCGGCGGCCGGCGCCTTCGTCGACCCGGGTATCACCAAGGTGACGCCCGGCGCTGTCGAGGGCGAATGGTGGCGGCTGTTCAAGGATCCGGTGCTCGACCGGCTGGTGGTGGAGGCGCTGACGCACAACACCGACATCCGCCAGGCATCGGCGAACCTCAAGCGTGCCCGGGCGATCCTGTCCGAATCGCGCGGCCAGCGGCTGCCGGGCACCACGTTGCAAGGCCAGTATACCCGCCAGCGCACGGGTGCGGAGAGTGCGCAGGGTGCGCTGCCACCGGGCGTCGACGGGGTCGAGAACGACTTCTTCCGGCTCGGCTTCGACGCTTCCTATGAGGTCGATCTGTTCGGGCGGGTGAGCCGGTCGATCGAGGCCTCGCGCGGCGATACCGAAGCGGCGCAGGCCGCGCTCGACGGCGCGCGCGTGGCGGTCGCGGCGGAGACGGCGCGGACCTATGCCGCGGCGTGCGGCTTCGCGGCGCAGGCCGAGGTGGCGCGCGAGACGGTGCGGCTTCAGACCCGCACCTTCGAGCTGACCCAGCGGCTGGTCGAAGCCGGGCGCGGCACCGCGCGCGACATCGATCAGGCGCGGGTGCTGACCGAGAATGCCCGAGCGCAGGTCCCGGCGTTCGAGGCCGAGCGCCGCGCCGCGCTCTATGCGCTGGCGACGCTGACCGGCAAGCCGCCGGCGGAGCTGGATAGCGATGCGAGCGCCTGTGCGACGCCCCCGGGCGTGTCGGACCTGATTCCGGTAGGCGATGGTCAGGCGCTGCTCGCGCGGCGGCCCGACGTCCGTCAGGCCGAGCGGGCGCTTGCGGCCGATACTGCGCGGGTCGGTGTCGCGACGGCGTCGCTCTATCCGTCGATCCGGCTGCTGGGGTCGGTGTCGCTCGGTTCGCAAAGCCTCGACAATCTGGGCAAGAGCTCGTCGTTCAACTTCTCGCTCGGGCCGCTGCTCAGCTGGAACTTCCCCAACATCACCGCGGCACGGGCGCAGATCCGTCAGGCCGAGGCGGGCGCGGAAGGCTCGCTCGCGGCGTTCGACGGCACCGTGCTGACCGCGCTGCGTGAGGTCGAGCAGGCGCTGGCGCGCTATTCGGGCGAGATCGAGCGCAACGTCGCGCTGCGCCGCGCCGATACCGCGGCGACCAACGCCGCACGGATCGCGATCCTGCGCTTCGAGGCGGGTCGTGACAGCCTGCTTCAGCGGATCGACGCCGAACGCGATCGCGCCGGTGCGCGCGCCGCGCTTGCCCAGTCCAACGCTGCGCTGGCCGAGGCTCAGGTCGCCCTGTTCAAGGCGCTGGGCGGCGGCTGGGAAGGCGCTCCCGCTCCGGTACGCCGCGAGGCTTCGGCCGCGACCCCTTAGGGCAATGCCCTGAACCCCAGGAGCCGGGCGCCCGCCACGTGTAGCGTGACGGTGGTGCGTGTCCGGCTCCGTCCTTGGGGGTAGCAGCGGGGCCCGTGAGCGGCCATCGTGTGACACCGAGGACCGTATGACGCCCTTTCATCACCTGCTGATCAACAACCTGGTCGCAAGCATCACCAACTTCACCGTGTGGTTCGCGGTGACCTTCTGGGTGTTCCTCGAGACCAAGTCGGTGTTCGCGACCGGCATGATCGCGGGGATGTACCTTATCCTCACCGCAGCGCTGGCGATCTGGTTCGGCAGCCTGGTTGATCATCACCGCAAGACGCGGGTGATGATGGTGTCGAGCGCAGCGTCGCTGCTGCTCTACGCGATTGCGCTCGCGGGCTACTTCCTCGCGCCGGAAGGCAGCATGACGAAGATCGCTGGCGTGCCGCTGTGGGTGTTCCTGTTCACGGTGATGCTGGGGGTGATCGCGGGCAATCTGCGCAACATCGCGCTGCCGACCCTGGTGACTCTGCTGGTGCCCGAGGACCGGCGGGACAAGGCCAATGGGCTGGTCGGCATGGTGACGGGTATCGGCTTCCTCACCACCTCGGCGATCAGCGGCTTTCTCGTCGCATGGGGCGGAATGGTCGCGACGTTGGCGTTCGCGATCGGGTTGTCGGCACTGGCGATGCTTCACCTGGCCTTTATCAGGATCGATGAGCAGGTCGCCGCGGACACGCATGACGCGCCCAAGCGGGTCGACCTCGCCGGCACGATCCGCGTAGTGGGCGCGGTGCCGGGGCTGTTCGCACTGATCTTCTTCGCGGCGTTCAACAACCTGCTCGGCGGCGTGTTCATGGCGTTGATGGATGCCTATGGCCTGTCGCTGATGAAGGTCGAGCATTGGGGGCTGCTCTGGGCGTTCGTCTCCTGCGCCTTCATCCTCTCCGGGTTGCTGATCTCGCGTACCGGGCTCGGCGCAAATCCGCTGCGGACGCTGCTCCTGGTCAATGTGATCGTCTGGGCGGTCGCCGCGGTGTTCACCATCCAATCGTCGATCGTGCTGCTCGCCGGGGGCTGTTTCATCTGGCTGTTCCTCGGCCCCTATGCCGAGGCAGCGGAGCAGACGACCCTGCAGAAAGTAGTGCCGTTCGAGCGGCAGGGCAGGGTGTTCGGCTTTGCCCAGTCGATCGAGCAGGCGGCGTCGCCGCTCACGGCGTTCATGATCGCGCCGTTGACCCAGTTCGTCTTCATCCCCTTCATGACCACGGGCACCGGCGCGGACATGATCGGCGACTGGTATGGCCGCGGGCCGGAGCGCGGGATGGCGCTGGTGTTCAGCATCGCCGGAGTGATCGGCGTGCTGGTCGCCTTCGTGGCGTTCAACTCGCGCGCCTATCGCCAGCTTTCGGCCGCCTATGCGCGGGAGGAAGTCGTGGCATGAGACCGCAGCGCTGGCTGCGGCAGATCGCGGTGCTGGCCGTGCTGTTCCTGATCCTGTTCGCGATCGCCGAATTGCGTGCACCGCCCGAGCGGCTCGCCGCCGAAGGTGCGGCCGTGCAGGTAATCGATGGCGACAGCCTGCGCATCGGTGAGCGGACGGTACGGCTCCAGGACATCGACGCGGTCGAGTTCCATCAGCCGTGCCGGATGCCCGACGGCAAGGAATGGCGCTGCGGGGGCGAGGCACGCAAGGCGCTCGCCACGCTGATTGCGAAGGGCGGGCTGGCCTGCGAACCGCAGGCGACCGACAATTTCGGCCGGGCGGTATCGGTCTGCTCGGCGGCGGGCGTCGGGGACATCGCCGCCGCGCTCGTCGCGCAGGGCTGGGCGGTCAGCGGCGATGGCGAGCGGGAGGGGGGCTATGCTGCCGAGCAGCAGGCTGCACGGGCAGCGAAGCGCGGCATCTGGCGTGGCAGCTTCGTCCGGCCGGCAGAATGGCGCGCTGCCCATCCGCGCAGCGCGCCATCGCCAGTTCCGGCCACTTAGGGTCTACACCCAACTAGAACGAGGTCGAGACGGAGCGGATTTTGGCGTCAGGCTAGGAGCAAGGAGGGAGCGATGGGGATCCATCGTGACCGACGCGCGACGCCGCATGGCGCCAAAAGACGCCCGCCGCTGCGCGGTTGTCCATGGAAGGCCGCCGAGCTTCGTCGCTTGCTTGCGCGTAGCTTCAGCTACGCGACTGCGCCGCGCTTCTTGTCGGCGGCCTTCCATGGACAATCTCGATCCTCGTTCTAGTTGGGTGTCGACCCTAACTCACGCCGCCATTCGGTCGCACGGGTCGTCGCTGCGATCCTCGCCCGACAGGCGGTGCTCGTACTCGACGCACTGCACCTCGCCGCCGCGGCCGCGCGAATAGCGCGGCACGACGCGCCCGGTGGCCTGGAAGCCGAGCTTGCGCAGCACCCGGCCCGAGGCGGGGTTGTCGATATAGTGCCCGGCCGCGAGCCGCGGGACCCGCAGCGCGCGCGCGATCGCGATCACCGCCTGTCCCGCCTCGGTCGCGTAACCGCGGCCCCAGGCGTCGGGGGTGATCCAGTAACCCAGTTCGTGCGGCTCATTGTCATAGGGGCCGAAGCCGATCCCGCCGACGATACGGCTGCCGCCGTCCTCGAGCGCGCAGATCAGGAAGCTGGTCCTGCGCTGCCGCTCGGGGCCGGACAGGAACGCCTGCGCGTCGCCGATCGTGTAGGGCCAGGGTGCGCGTCCGAGATTGCGGACGACTTCGTGATGGCCCATCGCGCGCGCCAGCTCGGGCGCATCCTCGATCCAGCCGGGCCGCAGCATCAATCTTTGCGTTCTTGCGAACATCATACTCTCCTCGCGTGCTCGCCACTGGCCCCGTTTGATGACGGAACAGCGACGATCTGGATGGGAGGGAGCAAGAAAAAAGGGAGACCGGGGCGACCCGTCTCCCTTTTTCGGTCCCCTGAAGCGGGGACCCGGATCGCCCTGGCGGGCAACCCGATCGGTTACCCTATGTTACTCGGCTGCTTCCGCAATCATGTCTACCGAACAGAATTTGCGGCCGAGCTTGCCGTCGTGGAATCGCACGCGGCCGTCGGTAAGCGCGAACAGCGTATGGTCCTTGCCGATGCCGACATTGGCGCCCGGGTAGAACTTCGTGCCGCGCTGACGGACGATAATGTTGCCGGCAATGGCCTGCTGGCCGCCGAACAGCTTCACGCCAAGGCGCTTCGATTCCGAATCGCGGCCGTTACGCGAAGAGCCGCCTGCTTTCTTATGTGCCATCTCGCGTTACTCCTTACGCTTCCGCAGCCGGGGCAGCGGCTTCCGCCGGCGCCGCATCGGCCTTCTTTGCCTTCGCCTTCTTCTCCTGCGCACCGATCGCGGTGATCTTCAGGATGGTGTGGTTCTGGCGATGGCCGTTCTTGCGGCGATAATTGTGCCGGCGGCGCTTCTTGAAGACGATGACCTTCTCGCCCTTCGCCTGCGCGACGATTTCGGCCGATACGGTCAGACCGTCGGTCGCCTTCAGCTCCGAACCTTCGCCAGCGAGCAGCACGTCACCCAGGGTGATCGTCGAACCGGCTTCGCCCTCGAGCTTCTCGACGACGATCTTGTCTCCTGCGGCAACGCGATACTGCTTGCCGCCCGTGCGCACGACTGCGAACATGGCTCTTTCTCAATTCCAAATGCTTGTGCCCGCGCAGGACAAACCCGCCGGAGAGGAAGGGCGCGCCTAAGCGAATCGCTACTTCAAGTCAACCTTTTGCTGAGGCCTTTGTGGGCATTTGCCCAGAAAGCCACAGCGGCGCGCCCCCTCACTCTGCCGCTCGTCAGGATAGTGAAGTGGGTGGCCGGGTGAGGGACCGCGCCGGTGCGACCGAATCGCTTGGGCGATGAAGAAGACTAGTGCCTGTGCTCGCGCTTGAGGCGATAGCGCCCGTCGCCCAGCTCGTCGAACAGACCGCCGATCGCCGGGTGGTTGACCGGTTCGTCGCTGTCGTCGCTCACCAGATTCTGCTGGCTGACATAAGCGACATAGCTCGATTCGGCATTCTCGGCGAGCAAATGGTAGAAGGGCTGGTCCTTGCGCGGGCGCGCGTCCTCGGGAATCGCCTCATACCATTCGTCGCTGTTGGCGAAGACCGGGTCGATGTCGAAGATCACGCCGCGGAAATCGAACATCCGATGCCGCACCACGTCGCCCACGTTGAAGCGTGCGTGCGCGACCGGGGGTACGGGGACCCCGGCGGTGGAAAGATCGAGAAAGTCATGGGCACGAGTCATGGGTTCAATCTAGTGCGGTTTGCGCGCCGCACAAGAAGTGCAGGAAGGGCGCTTGTGCGGCTCGATTCTTTGGTCTAGAGGCGCCCGCTCGACTGGCCGGACCGGCAATTGCCGTCCCCGGATCCCCTCGCGGAGAGGTGGCAGAGTGGTCGATCGCGCCGCACTCGAAATGCGGTTTACGGGGAACCGTAACGTGGGTTCGAATCCCACCCTCTCCGCCATTACTGTTTCTCGGTTCCCGAGCCGCCCTAACACCATGAACGGTAAGGAAAATTCAGCGGTTCGAACGCCCTCATTCCAATCATATTTCAAATGAGAGCCTAAGGTGAGATTCAGCACGATCCGCTTGTCGTCGAACGTGCCATTAGTCCATAGATTGCAAGGGTTTGCGATGAAATCGAAAGCGGTTCGAAAAGTCGCATCGTAATCCCTTGCAACAGTGCCGCACAGAGCCGCCTTCTCGTCCAGAACCAGCTTTTCCATTTCGAGCTTATCGACCTCGCTCTCAAAACGAGCGATTACCGAACGGCTTTCCGACTGGACAATCTTGTCGAGAATCTGACCGATCTTTTTCTCGATGGTCGCCATCTCGCGCTTGATCGCGGCACGTCCCTCGTGCGCTTTGGCTTCTGCCTCGTTCCAACGCTTGCGGAAAATTTTCGAGAAGAGGCTGAGCAATTCCGGGCGCGGCGTGAGCTTCGTCAGCATCGCCTCGAATGCGCTTTCAACCAAGTCCCGCTTCACCGATTTTCCAAAACGGTCGCATCCGCGATGGCGGCAAACATAGTATGGGTAGCGGCCATTGCGCCCCTTGGTCCAGTTCGCGGTCATAGGATGATCGCAGTCGCCGCAGGCGACAAAGCCGCGCAGCGGGAAATCGACATGGATGTCCGAGCGCGTCGGCGCGAGCGGTTTGCCCGCAATCCGTTCCTGAACCTGATGGAAGGTTGCAAGCGATATGGTCGCCTCATGTTGCCCCGGACGCAGCGAAACGTCCCACGCCTTACTCTCCACATAGCCAGCGTAGATCGGGTGCGTCATGATGCGGCTGGCCTGCTCGTTCGTCAGGTGCCCGTGCCGCGTGACAGGGAATCCGGCATGAGACTCGAAGAAGCGTTTGACTTCCGCCTTCGAGTTGAAGCGTCCGCTGGCATAGCCTTCGAGGCCTTCCTGAATAATTGAGGCGACTGGTTCATCGCGAACCAGAATGCTGCCACCCGCAGGACTTTTCTCGTAGCGATAGCCGAGCGGGGCCATGAAGACCCAGTAACCGCCGAGCATCCGCGCTCTCATCCGGTTACGCGCCTGCTCACCGTTCTTTTGCCGCTGGTGCTGAGCAACGCTCGCCAGCAAATGCTCGATGAGAACGCTGTCGGAGTCTGAGCCGAACTCGATGGATGGAGATTCCAGTGTTCCGCCTGCGCGGAAAATATCTTCTTTGAGATCGAAGTGAGCTCTAACCTCTCGCGCGATACGGCTGATATCGTCGATGATAACGACCATGCCCTTTTTGCGGATAAAGGCTAGCATTGCGTCGAAGCCCGGTCGCTGAGCAAGTTTGCCGGACACGTCGTCGGTGAAGACACCCACGACCTGATGGCTACGATGCTTCGCATATTCGCGGCAGCGGGTTTCTTGGCTTCCGAGGCCGTTGCCCTCTCTCGCCTGCTTTTTGGTGCTCACGCGGCAGTATATGACTGCCTGCTGGTTCGTTTTTCTGGTCATGGCGCTAACTGCCTCATGGGGCCTTTGGTGTTGATCGCGCCCTCGCTATCGAGGTCAACAAGCTCCGAAACATCGGATTCCGGCAGATTAGCACGAGTTTCCGCGCCGTTGAAAGCAAAGTTTGCACGGTCAGACAGAGATAATTGAACAGTGCTTTTGCCGAACGCCTGATGTATAAATGAGGCTGCAATCGCGTCAAGGAACCGGATGATTTCGTCTTTCCGAGATTCAGAAATGGCGAACTCCGCAATTTCACTGCGAAGCTCCTGCATTTCTTCCGGTGACAACATCTTCATCAAACCCGCCCCGCCGCTAAAGCGGCGTTCGATTGAGCTATGGAAGAGTTTGATCTATCAATTCACTCTGTGGACATTGGGAAAAAGTCTCCCATGCTCTCTACTAATTTTAGTGGATAGCGGGGCTTTGGAGACAACGCTTCCGAACCGCCGCGTAGGGCATGGCGTTTTCGGATTTGCCAGTGGCAAAGATACGCACAATCCCCACTTACAGAGTAGCATATTTTATTACAAAATATCAACAAAACGCGCAGTTTTTGATTACCGACCGAGATCGCCTTTCTTGGATTCCAGCGTTTCACCCGCAAGCAACTTCTGCGCTGCGTTATTGATACCCGCAATCCGCGCAACGTGATTGCGTCTCACCATATGCTCTGCCGCTCGCATGAGGTGCGCTTTACGATCATCGGTCGCGCCGGGAGGCCGCAAGGACATTCGCTCGCCGTCGCGGGCGAGAAGTTCGCCATATTGGCGATTGGTCCATTGCTCATGGTTCTCGCGAAACTCAAATTCCGCCCGAGCCGTGGTCCGGTCTGCCCATGAGGTAATCTCCGCCGCTCTCTCAGGCGAGACGGCGCGAGCCGAAGAACGCTCCGCACTTGCAGATGCGAATGATGGCGAAATGGTACGAGATGCGGAGCCTTCGGCGCTCATAGGACGATACCTTTATGGAGAGTGCGAACATCGCGGAGCTGATCCTTCCACGGATCGACATCATCGAAATGAACACGCTCGCAGACGAGCAGATGGGACAGGCCCGCAACGCGGATAATCTGCAACCCCGCCCCGATGCCGCGAATATCCTCACTTTGAAGAACCGCCCTGCGGGCTTCGCCGAGATTGGCTCCGGCAGATTCAACCGTGCCGCCGCTGCGGTTGACGCCGTACATGAGAACGGTGCGGTTCCCGCTCCATTTCTCAATGTCGCCCATGAGGTCCGGGTCTTCCACGGCGCTTGTGTTGAAGATGGCGGCCATATCCTCAAATTCCTTCACAGCTTCGCGCGACCACCGCTCTTCGAGCGAGTAGCGGCCCTGTGAAAATATCCAGAGCTGGAGCCCCTTGCCCCGATACAGTCGGAGGGTTTTTGTGATCGATGGCGATGGCGGCAGCATAGGAAATTCGTCGAGCAGGAACGTCGTCTGCACAGGGCCGACTTCCCGCGCGACCGTCTCGATGATGTTGCTGACAATCAGGCTGATCCACGGGGCAGCAACGGCCAGCTTCTCGCTGGGAGCCATGACATACACCGTGGTCGGCTCATGCTTGAGAATCTTGAAATCGAAATCGTGCGCGGAGGTCGCGCTATCGAGCGACTTCCCCGGCTCGAAAGGATTGAGGGCTTCGATGCAATCGGATTTGTACGCCTCAAACTGCTTTGGCGCATCCTTGGCGGTTGTTCGCAACGCCTCTGCCTTGCCTTCCAGCCCCGGCAGGCCGCATGTCGCCATCATGGCGAAGCCAATTTCCATTTCGTCCTGAGACGAGTTCACGAAGCGCCACAGGCCGCTCAACGTGCAAAGCTCCGGCTCGAAGAGCGCCAGATATTCCATACGCACGGCGAGCATCCGCCGAGCGCCTTTGCCCACCCAATCGTCTTTATTCTTAGCCGCCGATGGGACGAGAATATGCGCGATCTCGTCGGCCTCCGTGTCGATTTGCTCGCCACGGCGCACGATGTCGATGAGGGTTTGAAGCGGATTGATCCGGGTATTCAAAAGCCCAAGCAGTTTGAACGGATTGAGATAGATGCAACGCTGACCCAGCGTATGAGAGCGATGCTCGAATGACGCGAAGCAGTTTTCACCGTCCTTCACGTCGATCACGATCAGGCTGCGATCACGCACATGTGTCAACGGCGGTCGGATTTCAGGCCAGCATGGCGGAGTAAAAGCAGGCCATTGAGGATGAACGCGGACTATATGCAAAGGGCCCCGATCGGGGCCCTTTGCATATTTGCCGTTTTGCGGCGGGTCAGTCGGCGGGGGTGGCCTGGTTTTGCTCCGCCCTGGCAGCGCGGCGACGGTGGGCGGATTGCTTCAGGCGGTAGCTGTCGCCGTTCATGGTCAGGATGCTGACGTGGTGAGTGAGCCTGTCGAGCAGCGCTCCGGTGAGCCGCTCGGACCCGAGGACCTGCGTCCAGTCCTCGAACGGCAGGTTGGAGGTGACGATGGTCGATCCGCGCTCGTAACGCTGTGAGAAGGTCTCGAACAACAGTTCCGCGCCCGTGGGGGAGAGCGGAACGTAGCCCAGTTCATCGACGATCAGCAGCTTCACGGCGGCAAGCTCGCGTTGCATCTTGAGCAGCCGCTTTTCGTCGCGGGCTTCCAGCAACTGGTTCACCAGCGCTGCGGCGGTGGTGAACGCGACCGTGAAGCCCTTCTGGCAGGCGGCCAGTCCCAGGGCGAGCGCGGCGTGCGTTTTGCCCGTGCCACTGTTGCCAAGCGCGATGATGTTTTCCCGGCGCAAGATGTACTCGCAGCGTGCCAGTTCCAGCACGAGCATCTTGTTGAGGCTGGGGATGGCCGTGAAGTCGAAGGTATCGAGGCTCTTCACCGCCGGGAACCGGGCAGCACGGATCCGGCGCTCGACCGTGCGGCGCTCCCGGTCGATCAGCTCCAGTTCGATGAGACGCAGCAGGTAGCGGGTGTGATCAACGCCATCGCGCGCACATTCCCGGGCCAGCTTCTCATACTCGCGCAGGACCGTGGGCAGCTTGAGCTGCTTGAGGTGATGCGCCAGCAGAACCTGCGGCGTGCCCGCCGTCGTACCGGGCGGCATCTTGTCGTCCGCCGCCCGGCTCATGCCGCCAGCTCCGGCAGGAGAGCGGCGTAGTCGGCGGCGCGCGTCGTCTTCACCTCCATCCTGGGCAGGTGCGGATAGGCGGTTAGATCGAGCCGGGCAGGCCGACGCTCGATGCGCGCAAGCGCGATCTGCTTGATCGCATCGAAGCCGATCGCACCGATATGGATCGCCTCGTTCACCGCGAAGGTGACCACCTCCATCGGGAGCGCTTCCAGAAGGCGCAGCACCTGGATGAACTCGCGCTTGCCCTTGTTGCCCATCCGCGCCTCCAGAAGATGGCGCAGATGCTGGAACACCTCGGGCAGATCCCAGCCCTGAAGTGCGGCGGCCTGGTCAAGGGCTCCAGGCTTGCTCTCGATCAGCGCCAGGTAATGCAGTGGGTTCGCCACGAACATGGCTTCGCCATAGCAGCGCGGATGGCGGGCGATCTCCTCGCCGCCGCACAAGATGACGACCTGATCGACGAAGCCCTTCACCACCACGTCCTGGAAGCCGTAGCGGGTCGGAACCGAGTAGTCGTTGGTCCGGTAGCGCACCAGCGCGGTCGAGGAGACGCGCGCAGCCCTGGTTTCACACGGCTCGAACGTCCCGACCGGCACAGGACACATTGCCGCGAGATCGGCCACGAGCCGTTCGCCGATCGTCTGGCTGTGCCGCCCAGCCCGCTCTTCCTGCCGGGCGCGGCAGCGGCGTTCCAGTTCGGCATTGAAGGCATCGTAGCTCGCCGCGTGCGGGATCGGCACCATGAAGTGCGTTCGGGCGTGCTTCACCAGCCCTTCGACTTTCCCCTTGTCGTTGCCCTTGCCGGGGCGACCGAAGCGATCCGTGAACAGGTAATGGCTGACCAGACCGGTAAACGCACGGGTGCGCTCGCGCTTACCGTCGCCGCAAATCTTCGCGACCGCGATCGTGGTATTATCGTACAGGATCGAGCGCGGCACAGCGCCGAAGAAAGCGAACGCCGACACGTGCCCGTCGAGAAACGCCTCGGTCGTCTCCGCCGGATAGGCCTTCACGAAGCAGGCGTCCGATTGTGGCAGGTCCATGCAGAAGAAATGCACCTTCTGCCGGACGCCGCCGATCACGCCCACCGCCTCGCCAAAATCCACCTGCGCGTGGCCCGGTGGATGCGCCAGCGGTACGAACGTCTCGCGGCCGCGCGCCCGGCATTGCCGGACATAATCCTTCACCACCGTGTAGCCGCCACCGTAGCCATGCTCGTCGCGCAGGCGCTCGAAAATCCGCTTGGCCGTGTGCCGCTGCTTCATCGGCGCCGTCCGGTCTTCCGCCAGGATCCGGTCGATCACCGGCAACAACGATCCCAGCTTCGGCTTCGCCACGGGCTTCGTGCGCGTGTAGCCCGGCGGCAGCGAAAACCGGCACATCTTCGAAATCGTTTCACGGCTCAGGCCGAACACTTTCGCCGCTTCCCGTTGGCTGTTCCCTTCCACGAACACAAAACGACGAACCGCTGCGTAGACCTCCACGGCAAACATCCCTGGCCGCTCCAAAAGGAGCAACCTTATCCAATGGCCGGCTTTTACACCGCCGCGCTCAGCAAATCACCGGCGCTCCAGTGGCCTGGTTTGTCACCGCCCTGCACAGCGGCGGCCCCGAAAAGAAAAATCGAGGTGGTCTTCACGATGCTCGGGACGACAAAGCGGCGGCGTGCGACCGGCTGCTCTCTTCGGTCGGGCCGCCTTGGATTGCGGTTGTCCGAGACGCTTTCGCTCTCCGCATCCGTCGGTTCGTAATCGATAACGTAAGGCATGGTTGTCTCCATTCTGTGGTTGGAGACGAGCAATTGAACCATGGCGAGAGCGGCTTTGGGAAAAAGATGAGATTCAGGGACGTCGGTATTGCTCCGGCGGGCGAGGCTGAATTTTACCGGCCGCCAGCCGACGCAGCCTCCGCTGAACGGCCAGCCAGAACAGCCATCCCCTCAAACCGCTTGAAGCAGCTTCAAGCCGCGCCCGATGTTTACCGATCCACGATCCAACGCGCAGGAATTCGCGGTGATCGGAAATGTGGCTAAGCATATTGGCTGCGCCGACCAGCAGATAATTTTGGTGCAGCCAAGACCGCTGATCAAGCGGGACCGATGGTCCGACATATTCCTTGGGCGGATCAAGAGCGAGAGCAAAGGCTATCAGCCTCAATCGGTCGAGCACCTTAGCCTGTGGCTTCTGCTTCCACGGTTTTTCCGCAACCTTGAGGAAATTGGTAATCCATCGGAATGTGTCCTCGTTGCCGAAAGCCAGATCGATCCCATCAGGACTTAGCGCGAATTTTTTTCCGAGAGGATTGAGGATTCGATCTCGATGTAGGAAGAGCGTGTCGGCAATCCAGTTCGGCACTTCACGCCGTGAACGTGGAACGCGTCCTAGACCAGTCGCCATCAATGAGAGTACGCCCGGATCGGATAGCGTCTCGTCGTTGTAAACGTAATATGGTGGCGACAGGAGACCGGGCAATCCGGCCACATACCAATCATCGTTCGTTTCGGACATCGTAGCGCTCTCAGTTAAGAGCTGATCCTATCAGGCAGGCGCTGATCGTTGGGAAAAAGTCAGGAAGCAAGCCGGGCTTACGCTGACCGCAAGATGTGCGTGGTAGTACCACGCCTATCTTGGCAAGGGAGACGCTGCGCTCTCCCGTTGCATCCCTCTGGCCTGCGGCGCTCCACAGGCATCGAGCCTGCTGCGCACCGATGGGGAGCCTTTCGGCGCTCCCCAAACCCCATCGACCAAAGGGCGTGCCTGCCCCTTTGGAACCCAGCCGCTTCCAGCGCGGCAAGGGAGCGTTCCTGCTCCCGTTGACCCATGACCGACCCTACGCGGATTGGATGCTCGGCAGGGGCTTGAAAATTTGCTTCTCCACCCTGCACCCGAACCATGCAGCAAGTGGTATCCGTTGCATCAAACGCATTTTTGAACGGGCCGCCCCCTGTGGATAGGTGGCGCTCCGGCCTACCTTTCAGATGACATCCGAGGGCGGTCGGCTTAGTCATTATGCGGGGCAACACAGCGAGTCATCGCTGCCATCCGAAGGAGGCTCCGCATTTGACGTAACAGGACCATGAGAACGCATGAACGCAGTCGAAATTGAAGAAGCCGTAACCGCTCTGGCGGCTGCCCCCTTCGACCGCGACGAGTTCCCGTTCGCGTTCCTGCAAGCGTTCGGGAACAAGGAAACGACGCTTAGGAAGCTCCGCTCGGGCACGTCAAACAAGTCCGATATTGGGGGCGTCCTCCAGACCAGCAACATCCATATTGCGATCGCCGACGCTGGCGATGTGACCACCAAGCTGGATGCGCTACGGGCCAGCCCTGCCACGACGCGGGCTAAAGCCAAGTTCATTCTGGCGACGGATGGCGAGGCGTTCGAGGCGGAAGATTTGCTATCCGGCGAAACCGTTGCCTGCCCGTTCGCCGAGTTCCCAGACCATTTCGGCTTCTTCCTGCCGCTTGCCGGGATCACCACCGTCAAGCAGGTGCGCGAAAGCTCGTTCGACATCCGCGCCACAGGCCGTCTCAACAAGCTCTACGTCGAACTGCTGAAGGACAACCCCGATTGGGGCACTGCCGAGCGCCGCCCGGACATGAACCATTTTCTGGCTCGACTGATTTTCTGCTTCTTCGCGGAGGACACCGACATATTCCACCGCAGCCATCCTTTCACCGGCACCGTGGAGAAAATGAGCGACCGGGACTCGTCCAACACCCATGAGGTGATCGGCGAGATTTTCCGAGCGATGAATACCGCGATCACGGATCGTACCTCGTCGGCGCTGCCCCGATGGGCCGATGGCTTTCCCTATGTAAACGGCGGGCTATTTTCTGGCAGTGTGGACGTGCCGCGTTTCAGCAAGATCGCACGGACATACCTGCTCCATATCGGAAATCTCGACTGGAAAAAGATCAACCCTGACATTTTTGGATCGATGATTCAGGCAGTCGCCGATGACGAGGAGCGCGGCGCGCTGGGGATGCACTACACGTCCGTCCCCAACATCCTGAAAGTGCTGAACCCGCTCTTTTTGGACGACCTGCGCGAGCATCTAGCCGAAGCCGACGACAATCCCCGTAAGCTCCTCAATCTCCGTAGCCGCATGGCCCGCATCCGGGTTTTCGATCCGGCTTGCGGTAGCGGCAATTTCCTTGTGATCGCCTACAAGGAAATGCGGGCAATCGAAGCCATCATCAACGAACGGCGCGGCGAGAAAGAGCGAAAATCGGATATTCCGCTGACGAACTTCCGAGGCATCGAGCTTCGCGACTTCCCCGCCGAGATCGCCCGATTGGCTCTTATCATCGCCGAATATCAATGTGATGTCCTCTATCGTGGGCAGCAACTCGCCTTGAACGAGTTTTTGCCCCTTGATGCTGAGAATTGGATCACATGTGGCAATGCCCTCGGGCTGGATTGGATGGGCGTATGCCCACCAACGGGAACAGGTGTGAAGCTTGTTGGCGATGACCTTTTTCAGACTCCACTCAATCAGTCAGAGATAGACTTCCAGAATGAAGGTGGAGAGACTTATATTTGCGGCAATCCACCGTATGTCGGCACCAAGTATCAGGACGCATTTCAGAAAAGTGAGATCGCAAAAGTATTTCAAGACGAAAAAATCAATTTTGGGAACGTCGATTATATTGGATGTTGGTTCCTGATAGCGGCCAAAGCGATCCAAAAATATCAGGATGGTGCCTTTGCATTTGTAAGTACGTCTAGTCTTTTCCAAGGTGAACAGGCGGAGATAGTGCTGCACATACTTAAAAAGTATGGGATTACTATCAGTTGGGCGCAGGCAAGCTTTCCATGGTCAAATAATGCGGCAAATAATGCAGGAGTTATTTGCTGCATTGTTGGGTGCGACAAGGCTTCAAAAGCGGGAGAGCGCTATCTCTATGAGAACGGTTCAAAAAGGGAAGTTAAGAATATCGGTCCGTACCTCGTTCCAATGCCTGATATAGTTGTATCAAAGACTTCCTCTCCAATATCACTTCTTACTCCCATGAACTATGGCAGTATGTCCAACGATGACGGTCATTTCACCATCAATGAAGATGACTATCAGAGTCTCAGAGACAGCAAAAATAACCCCCAGAGCCTGATCAAAATTACCTATGGAGGCGCAGAGTTCATCAAGGGCATCGTTCGTAGATCGCTATACATAGCAAACGATAGCGACCTACCCAAAGATCAACGTGCGATTTTTGAGCCTATCTTCGAACGTGTACGGGCGTATCGCTCAAACAGCGCTCGCGCGGCTACTAAGAAACTGAGTGATGCGCCAATGCTCTTTGCCGAACGAAGGCATGTTGAGAAGCCAAAAATATTCGTGCCTCAAGTTCTCTCTGAAAGGCGGGAGTACATCACTGCGGGATTGCTTCCCGAAAGCGCGCTTGTCATTGCGCCACACATGCAGATTATTGACGGCGGAATTCACGAGTTCGCGCTACTGAGTAGCAAAATGCATCATGTGTGGGTGTCTACTGTGTGCGGGCGCTTGAAGAACGATATTCGCTATTCAAGTTTGCTTGGCTGGAACACCTTTCCTGTTCCCCTCCTCACGGAGAAAAACATTAGCGACCTTCAACGGTCGGGAGCAAATATACTAACTGCTCGTGAAAGCCACTTCCCGATGACAATATCGGAACTGTACGACCCCAGCAAAATGCCAGACAACCTCAGAGAGTCTCATGACCATAACGATGAGATTTTGGAACGCATTTATGTGGGTAGAAGATTTAGAAACAATACGGAGCGACTTGAGCATCTGTTGGAACTCTATGCGAATAGAGGAAAAGTGAGGCATGTAAATGGATAATGGAAAAATCAAGGAGGAAGGCGAACTTTTTGATACAATCGTCGTTCCCGCTCATAACAAGGGATTTAACGATGTTTTCATCGGCGAAGCCAAGTGGCCAAACCTCAAAATTGATAAAATAAAAAAAGGTCGGGTGAAATATATAGCTGTATATCAAACCAAGCCTATTTCAGCTATTACTCATTACGCTGAGGTATCAAAATTTGTTCCGCTCGAGAAGAACGGAAGATATGACGTTCTGTTGAAAAATAGTGTGGTTAAAATAGAAGCAGTTCCTTTCACTCACGAGGATGTCTGCGCTATTCAGGGGCCGAGATACACAACTTTAAACAGAATTCTGACGGCCAAACATCTGGATCGTGCCTTTCCGACTTTCGGTTAACGAGCACTTAGAGGAATTTGATGGAAGAAAATGCATTAGTCCCTTCGGTATCGATTTCATACTCACGCAGCGGGGCCTCCACCGCTGCGAATGCCTATGGAATGAGGCCGATGCAAGAACGCGCTTACGAGAAGCGCGGTGAGCAATATCTTCTAATCAAATCTCCCCCGGCGTCGGGCAAAAGCCGCGCGCTCATGTTCGTCGCACTAGACAAGCTGGCAAACCAAGGCGTTCGCCAAGCCATCATCGTCGTGCCGGAAAAAAGCATCGGCTCAAGCTTTGCCGACGAGCCACTGACCAAGTTCGGCTTCTGGGCGGACTGGACCGTTACCCCGAAATGGAATCTCTGCAACGCTCCCGGCGAAGACGGGGGCAAGGTCAATAGCGTTGGCGCGTTCCTCGAAAGCGATGACAAGGTGCTGGTCTGCACCCATGCCACTTTCCGCTTCGCTGTGGAGCGGTTCGGCGTGGAGTCGTTCGACAATCGCCTGATCGCGGTAGACGAGTTCCACCACGTTTCCGCCAACCCGGATAATGTGCTGGGCAAGCAGCTTGGCGAGTTCATCGCCCGCGACAAGGTGCATATCCTCGCCATGACGGGCAGCTATTTCCGGGGCGATGCCGAAGCCGTCCTTGCGCCGCAGGATGAGGCCAATTTCGATACCGTCACCTACACCTATTACGAGCAGTTAAACGGCTACGAGTTTTTGAAATCGCTCGACATCGGCTATTTTTTCTACTCCGGCGCTTACTCCGACGACATCCTCGCCGTGCTGGACCCAGCCGAAAAAACGATCATTCACATCCCCAACGTCAATTCGCGAGAAAGCACCGGGCAAAAGATCAAGGAGGTTGAACACATCATCGAGGAGCTTGGTGAATGGCAGGGCATCGACCCGGCCACCGGCTTCCAGTTGGTGAAAACGGCGGAAGGCCGCGTTCTTCGCATCGCCGATCTTGTGGACGACGACGCGGCCAAGCGGGATCGTGTTTCCGCTGCGCTCAAAGATCCCGCGCAGAAGAACAATCGCGATCATGTGGACATTATCATCGCGCTTGGCATGGCGAAGGAAGGATTCGACTGGATTTGGTGCGAACACGCCCTCACGGTTGGATATCGTTCCAGCCTCACCGAGATCGTGCAGATCATCGGTCGCGCCACCCGCGACGCACCGGGAAAGACCCGCGCTCGTTTCACCAATTTGATCGCAGAACCGGACGCGGCAGAATCCGCTGTGACAGAAGCCGTCAACGATACCTTGAAGGCTATCGCCGCCAGCCTGCTCATGGAACAGGTGCTAGCGCCCCGCTTCGAGTTCAAGCCGAAGAATCCGACAAACGAGGCCACGCCCGGCTTCAATTATGGCGAAGGCGGTTATCAGGCCGACAAATGCAATGTCGGCTTTAACGAGGAGCGCGGCACTTTCCAGATAGAGATCAAGGGGCTTGCCGAACCCAAAACGCCAGAAGCTGCTCGCATATGCCGCGAGGATTTGAATGAGGTGATTGCCAGCTTCGTGCAGGACAAACCGAGCATCGAACGTGGCCTGTTCGATGAGGAGCTTGTTCCCGAGGAACTGACCCAGCTTCGCTTGGGCAAAATCATTAAGGACAAATATCCTGAACTCGACGAGGAGGATCGGGAGGCCGTGCGTCAGCACGCTATCGCTGCCCTCAATCTCACTCAGCAGGCAAAGAAGATCGCCCTTGGCGATGACGGTTCCGGTGACGGTCCGGGCGTCAACACCGCGCTGATCGACGGCGTTCGCAAATTCGCGATGGACGTGCGTGAACTAGACATTGACCTGATCGACCGCATCAATCCATTTCAGGAAGCCTATGCCATCCTCGCCAAAACCATGAGCGAGGACAGCCTGAAACAAGTCGCCGCTGCCATATCTGCGCGGCGCACTAGCCTGACCCCGGATGAAGCCAAGCAGCTTGCCGTCCGTGCGGTCCAGTTCAAGAAGGAACGCGGACGGCTCCCCTCCATCAGTTCAACCGACGCATGGGAAAAGCGCATGGCCGAAGGTGCCGCTGCGTTTGTGCGCTACAAGGATGAGGGCCGTTATGAGTGACCTTGACCTTGATGAACTGCGGGATGAACTGTCCGATTTCGCCCAGCCAGAAAAGAAAGTTGGGCGCGGCCCACGCGAAGAACGCATCATCGCGGGGTTCGAGGAAATTCAGCGTTTCACCGATGAACATGGGCGCGCTCCGCAACACGGCGAGGATCGCGATATATTTGAACGGCTTTATGCCGTGCGGCTGGACCGACTTCGTGCGCTGGAAGAATGCCGGTCGCTTCTCGCACCGCTCGACCGTCAGGGACTTTTGACCGGCGCAGAAATTGCCGCGCCTGTTTCCGCCGATGACATGGACACCGACGCGCTCATGGCCGAGCTTGCCGGGGCGGCTGGCGATTCCGTAATCACTGACCTCCTCCATGTCCGATCAACTGCCGAAAAGCGCGCCGCCGAAGAAATCGCGAACCGGGAAACTTGCCCGGACTTTGATCGCTTCAAACCGCTGTTCGAGCAAGTGCGGATCGACCTTGATTCCGGCGTTCGCATTACCCGACAATTTGTAAAGGACGCCGGATTCCTGAAAGCGGACATCACCGAGGGTCAGTTTTTCATCCTTGGCGGCCAAGTCGCCTATGTCGCGGAAGTTGGTGAAACCTTCCGCGCGCCTAACGGTGAAACTGACGCTCGCTTGCGAGTAATCTACTCCAACGGGACGGAAAGCAATCTGCTACTCCGCTCGCTGCAGCGGGCACTCTATAAGGATGAGGCCGGACGGCGAATTACCGAGCCGACCGCTGGCCCACTGTTCACGGACGAAAACGACGACGAGGATATTGCCAGCGGGACCATCTATGTCCTTCGCAGCAAGGCTGACCATCCGCTTGTCGCTGCCAATCGCGACGTGCTGCACAAGATCGGCGTGACAGGCGGCGATGTTGCCAAACGAGTTGCCAACGCGAAGCTGGACCCGACCTTTCTCATGGCGGACGTGGAGGTCGTTGCCACCTATACGCTTTACAACATCAACCGCGTGAGGCTCGAAAACCTGATCCACCGCATCTTCGCGCCCGCGCAACTGAACATCGAGATAAAGGATCGCTTCGGCAATCCGATAGTGCCGCGCGAGTGGTTCCTTGTGCCGCGCTTTGTCGTGGACGATGCCGTGGAGCGGATCAAGGACGGCACAATTACTGATCTCATTTATGATCCAGCGGCGGCGCGGCTGGTTCGACGCGCGTGATCTAGGTCGGGAGGTAAATTATTATGCTCGACCAGATGTTCACTGCGGAAAACTTTCGACGTATCTATGACTCCGAAAACCGCAAAGGTCTCGATATAGCGAGCCGCTATTTTCCTACGCTTGAACCGCTGACACTTGCGGTTCGCGACAAGGTGCAAGCTATTCGCAATCATCGAGCGCACGAAGCGACGATGGCGTCGGATGTCTTCGAGACGACGCTTATCACGCTCAAAACTGAGCTTGCAGCTCTAAAAGCCGAGAAGTCGGGTGCGGTCGATGACCTTATGGATGACATCAGCCAGAAGGTCCTGAAACCCAGTTTCAAAATCGACCTGTCACAGAAGTTGGGGCCACAGGGAAAGCTAGTCTACTGTATAGATGCAGAGCCTGAAACCTTTTTTGTCATCAAGCAGCTCCAGCGAAACATTCACCGCATTTACGGTGTCAAACAGGCAAATCGGCACGACCTAGTATGCCAAATTCGGGATATGCTTGGCAGTAGCTTTCCGTTTGAGCTTGTCCGCACAGATATCTCGTCGTTCTATGAGAACATTGACCGTAAGCGTCTGGTGGAGAAGCTCGATGGCGATCAGCTTTTAAGCCCCGCGTCTAAGAAATACATCAAGCAGGTGCTAGACTCATACGGCGCGAAGTCCGGCGCGGTGAATGGCGTTCCGCGTGGTGTTGGAATCAGCGCATATTTGGCCGAACTGTATCTACGGCCAGTCGATAAAGCTATCCGAGCAATTCCTGGCATGGTTCTATACGGTCGGTTTGTCGATGATATAGTTGCAGTGTTTGCCCGACCGCCCACAGGCAATAACCTCGGCTCTTTCAAAGACCGGATCATCGCCATATTCAGTGATAACGGCCTTATGCATAACCCTGCTAAGACGCACGAATTCACGTTGCCCGCTACCAATCCCGTATCTTTTGAGTATCTGGGCTATCGTTTTGACTTAGCTGGCGTGAATCTGGCGATCAGTCCCAGTTCTGCAAAAGTCGGAAAGTATCGCAGCCGAATGAATGCCGCGTTTGAGGATTATTGGGATAAGCGTCCACTTAATCCAAGACGCGCGTATCGAGAACTTGCCTCACGCGTCAAGTTTTTAACAGGCAATACGCGCCTCTCAAATAGCAAGTCGCGTGCCGTTACTGGAGTATATTACAACAATTCAATCGTAACAGACTTGTCATGCTTTGATCAACTCGACAAGGAGCTAAAGCTCCTTGTCGATTCTCTAAAAAGCAGCAGCCTGCAAAAGCAGTTGAAGAAGCTGAAATTCTCGACTGGTTTTGTACAGCGCCGATATCATAATTTCAGCACGAGAGAGTTGCAGATAATCGTGAAGGTCTGGAAACATGGCTAAGCGGCGCGTCTCTCTCACCCATCGAAAACAACGATCAGTTCTCACGGACATGTTGCCCTTTGAGGTACCACCAACCTTTTCCAATCGGGGCTACTACCGTTTCCTGCGCAACAACAGCATTGAAATCGAAAAGGGTCAGTTGCGCTGGATTTGCGAGACGGATGCATTGGATCGGACGATGCGGCTTCTGTTCGGCATCGATCTCGCCGCCAATATCACCCCTGAGGTCGTGACCGAGTGGGGTAAGCAGAAAACCCGCAGATCGGTCCCTCTAAAAAAATGCAAGATGGCGACCATGCCTTTCAATTTCCGTGTCGCCCACAATCTTGACGGCCGGACCTTGAGCGTCGTGCATCCGCGCAATCAGGTCGAGGTGGCAAGCTTTTATGCCACCCACAGCGCGTTGATCATCTATCACACTTCCGTGAGCGAGTTTTCAATCCGCCGCCCGGTTTCGGTGTCGCGCTATGCCTACTTCAAGGACAAGCTCCATGAAGAGCGGCTGGATTCCGTCGCCGGGTTGGAGGAAGAGGATCGCGAGTACGAGCAGCTCGGCTCCTATTTCGTGTATCGGAAATACCGGAACATCCACCGCTTCTTTGAATCGTACAAATACCACCGCAGCGAGAAAAAGTACGATGCGATGGTGCAGATCGACGTGAGCAAGTGCTTCGACAGCATCTATACCCACTCGCTTCCTTGGGCCGTGCTGGGCAAGGACCAGACGAAATTCAGCCTCGATGCCTCAAAGGGAACCTTCGGCGGACGTTTCGACGCCCTTATGCAGAACCTGAACCACAAAGAAACCAACGGCATCGTCATCGGCCCCGAGTTCTCGCGGATATTTGCCGAGATCATTTTGCAATCGGTCGATTCAGAGCTGATTAGGCAGTTGGCCGAAGGAGCCAATCTGACCCACAAGATCGATTACGAAATCTTCCGATACGTCGATGACTTCTTCGTTTTCTACAACGAGGAGTCCACCCAGCTTAAGATTTTCGAGACGCTTCAGGACATCCTGAAGGGCAAAAAACTCAGCATCAATACGGCCAAGATCAAGCATTACCAAAAGCCGATCATCACCGAAATCACGATCGGCAAGGAACGTATCTCGGCCCTTCTGAATGCCGAGATCGATCCAGCTTGCGAGGAGGAGCCGCTGGCCGATCCGACCAAGACCCCCAAGCAAAAGCTGGTCTGCTCAATCAACGCAAACCGCCTCATCATCCGGTACAAGGCCGCGATCAAGGAGGCAGGCGTCACCTATGGCGACCTGTTGAACTACACGTTTGCAATCACCGAAAACAAGATCGAGAAGCTCTTCAAGGCCTATGTCGCGAGCGACAAGTCAGACCGCGACCGTAAACGTCTCTCGAACGCATTGCTGGCCATCATGGAGTTTGCCTTTTTCGCGTACTCGGCCAGCCCAAAGGTCAATCACACCATCCGCCTATGCCGGATGATCGCGACTTCGGTGGATTTTCTGCACGCTCAGGGCCTGCCCTACGAGCAGAAACATCTGCTCTTTAAGTACGTCCACGACAATGTGATGCAGCAACTCGAAAAGAACACGATGAGCGTTCATCGCGAGGTTGAGAGCCTCTATCTTCTCATCGCACTGCCGCAGATTGGCCGGGAATACTGGCTGCCAGTCTCCGTCCTTCTCCGGCATTTCCTGATTAAAGAGGAAGAGAACACGGGGAATTACATTCGCCCCACGGGGTTCATGAATCACTTCTCCGTCACAATCCTGCTTTCCTACATCAAGGACAAGGTCCGGTATGCGAAGCTGAAAACCTTCATCGAGGCGCATATCATCGCCAAGCTCGAATACATGAAGGCCCATTGTCCCGATGACGCCGAGACACTGATCATGCTCCTCGACCTCGTCGTCTGCCCTTATATCAGCGCTGCTACCAAGGACGCTATAGGGCTGATTTTTAAGCTGGATGCAGCAGGCTTGGCATCTGTTCAGGCCGCCAACGATCACTGGTTTACCGCTTGGGGCGATAAATTTGATCTCGGGAAGGAGCTGGACGCAAAGCGCAGTCGTGAGGTATACTGACCTCGGCGCTCCGCTTTACCCGTAATGGCTGTTGGCAGCCCACACACAAGCGCCCTCTGTGTTCCGATATCAATTCGGGGCATGGTGATACGACGGTAGAAGCGGGCCGTCGCACTTTTCAACTGGTATTATTAAGCTGAGTGGTCCTGCTACCTTAAGACCGGACCTGCAAAAAATCCGCAAGCCGAGTTGTGTAGCATGGCGATAAGTTTCCCCTTCGCATTGACCAGTCTGCCCGCTCCACTAGACCGCCGGGACGCGCGGTTCCACGACCAAAACGCCCATTGATCGCATCGAGCGCGGTCATCAGAGCCTTTGACCGCTCTGGGTCGCGCGAGGAAAAGAGATCGCCGACAGGCAAATCCTTTGAGCGGTACAGATCGATCAGGATCACCCCGGCCTTGAAATAGCGGAACCCTTCGCGCCACATCGACCACGCCGCCCGCGTAGCCGAGCCTATCAGGGCAAAAGAGTCCGCCGATGGCTCAATCTCGAACGTCGCCGAGTTGGAATATTTCGGATCGTTGTTGAACTCGTTCGTTCGCATAAAGACCTGCATCGCTCCGGCCTTCATTCCGAAGCGCCGCATTTTTTCAGCAGCGCGGGCGGCGTATGTCGCTACGGCTTCCCGCATGTCATCGAAGGACGTGATGGCCCGTCCAAAGCTACGGGTGCAGGCGATTGACTGGCGCGACGCCGGGGCGTCCGTGAAAGTGAAGCACTGGACTCCCCGTAATTCTGCATGGGTGCGCTGTCCGGTGACAGTCAGCGTTTCCCGCACCAGATCAGGTTCCATGTTGACGAACGCAGCCAAGTCCGAAACGCCGAGACGTTCGAGCTTGACGACCGACGCGCGACCCAGCCCCCAAACATCGCCTAAAGATACATGCGGATAGGTCTGCCGCCGCGCCTCTTCCGTCGATAGATCGAGAACGCCGACGCCGCTGCGATCCGCTTTCGCGAGTTTGTTTGCCAGCTTGGCAATCGTCTTTGTGGGACCGATGCCTACGCAGGTCGGGATTTTCGCAATCTGGCGGACAGCCGCCCTTATCGCCATGCTACGCTCAACGCGATCACCCGGCAGACCGGAGAAATCCATGAACATCTCGTCGATGGAATATGGCTCGACGCGCGGAACCATGCTCGACAGCACATCGAACATACGGCGGCTCATGTCGCCATACAGGACATAGTTTGAGCTTTTCCAAACGACGCTTTTTAGTTCCGGCTTCTTGCCCGCAATATGCCAGGGATCGCCCATCTTGAGGCCGAGTTCCTTGGCTTCTTGCGTCCGCGCAATCACGCAGCCGTCATTGTTGGACAGAACGACGAGCGGCTTTCCGCGCAATGTCGGATCAAACGCCCGCTCGCATGAGCAATAGAAACTGTTGCCGTCGATGAGCGCAAACATCGTCACACCCGCATCCGCACGAGGGCGCTGATGATGGCCCAGATTTCCACGTCATCGGACACTGGCAATGGCGAGCCTCTCGATGGCGTGAGCCACCATGCTTCGTCTTTCAGGTTCAATGTCGCGAGGATCACTTCGCCATGCAAGAACGCCACGCATACCTTGCCGGAAGTCGGCTCCGCTGCTGCATTTGCGATCAGAATGTCGCCCGCATGAATGCCACGGGCGCGGAGTTCATGCCCAACCACCCTGACCGGATAAAGGCCGGGACGGCGCAGATCGAGGAGATGAGCCAGATCGACTACTGGTTCAACATAGTCCTGTGCCGGGCTTTGGAAGCCCGTTGTGTCGTCGCCTTGATAAGATGCCATGACCAGAACATAGCAGGAACATTCTGTCGGATGGTATAGGATTCTATTCCTGTATCGGGATTGGGGCGTCTTGCCTGAAATCCCTGCTTTTCCGCCGTTTTCTGAGCCAATGCCGCGAATATGGCCCGGTGCGCCGCCCGGTCAACGGGTTGCCCGCTCCATTCGCTTCGCTCCCGTGTTGCCCGTTTCGCCTGCGGCTGACCGTCCGGCTAATCCCCCGAGCCTTCTCCTTCGCGTCCTCAGGAAACAGCGAAAGGAGATCAGGACATGACAAACTCAACTTCATCCCGCTTCGACGTGTACGAAGCCATCACCAATCAAATTGTATCTGCCATCGAAGCAGGTCCGGGTCAGGTTCAACTACCTTGGCATCGCAAGGGGTCTGCCATCTACCGCCCCGTCAATGTCGCATCCAAGAATGCCTATCGCGGCGTCAACACCGTCGCTCTGTGGGCCGCTGCCGACGCACAGGGTTTCGCTAATGGCGTATGGGGGACATACCGCCAGTGGCAGGACAAAGGCGCACAGGTTCGCAAAGGTGAGAAATCGTCGCTGGTAATCTTCTACAAGGATTATGCGCCAGCCGAGGCTACTGCATCTGAAGACGATCCTGAGCGCCGCTTCGTTACCCGAGCGTCCCGTGTGTTCAATGTCTCACAGGTCGAAGGATATGTTTCGTCCGAGGCAGAGGCGTCAGTGGACCGTATCGACCCATCACAAGCTGCCGAGATTTTTATCGCTGCAACGTGTGCGAAAATCTCCATCGGAGGAGATCGCGCATTCTATAGCCCGTCCGCTGACATCATCGCAATGCCGGATCGTCATCGCTTCATCGGGACCGAAACCAGCACCGCGACTGAGGGATGGTATTCCACCCTTCTCCACGAACTGACGCACTGGACAGGGGCTTCCCATCGCATGGACCGCACATTCGGCAAACGCTTCGGCGATGACGCCTACGCGATGGAGGAAATGGTGGCCGAGCTTGGCGCGGCATTCCTTTGCGGCGATCTTGGTATCACCGCTGAGCCGCGTCCCGACCACGCAGCCTATATCGAAAACTGGCTTCGCATCTTGAAATCCGACCACAGGGCGATCTTCACCGCTGCCAGTGCCGCGAACAAGGCCGCAGAATATCTGGCTGGCCTGTCGAAGATCGAACGAAAGGAGGCGGCCTGATGGTCGCCTCTATGGCAAGCTAGCGGGAGCGCAAACTCTGTTTTCCGCTATCTTCGCCGTATGTTACTATTGAGAATGAGCCAAAAATATGCGGCACTCGCCGCCTATCTAGAAAATCAGAATATTGACCTCGTGTCGCTGTCGTTCGCGCAGATCGAGAATATCATCGGAATGGCGCTGCCGGATAGCGCGCGGAAGCATGGCGTATGGTGGTCCAACTCGCCATCGCGCGGGCGGCATAATCAGGCATGGTTAGGCACGGGTTGGGAAACCACCAACCGCAATCTCAAAGCTCAAACGATCAGCTTTCAGCGGACGGACGAGCGAGCCAAGTCGCAAGGACACATTGCAACTGCCGGGAGACCTCGCCGCGCAAACGGAGTAATATTTAATGCAGCAGCGCTGACCGAGACAGACTTCGCCGCAGACTGTGCAGTGACTCTAAAGCTGCGTTGGAAGCGCCTCGGCGCTGTCACTCTATCGCCCGCAGGGAAGCTGGATTTCCCCGCCGCGCCGATGGAGGCAGGACTCTATCGCCTGATCGTCCGCGTTGGCAATCGAACTACCGTCTATATCGGCGAGGCCATCAATCTCAAGCGCCGTTTTGGTAACTATCGACGTCCGGGAGCAACGCAACAGACCAGCTTGCGTCTAAATGCCTTGTTGATTGAGGCGCTAGGCCAGTGCGGAGCAATCAACGTCGATATCGCTTATCAGGACATCGGCCTCAATATAGGTGGCGTGGCAATGGATGCGAACCTTGCCGACAAGGCGGTGCGTCGAATGATTGAGCAGGCCGCTATAGTCGCGCATGGCGGCATCGACGTGGAAATGCTCAACCGTTAGCCTTCAAGAAAAAAAGCGCCGCCAAACAATTGGCGGCGCTGATTATATTCATGGAAGTCGCTTACTTCTTTTGATTCTGAGCAGCGGCGAAAGCGGCATTATATTTTTCCCGCTCTTGCCATGTAGCGTTCTGCATATCGCGAGCTTGCTTTTGCTGGTCGGCATCGCGACGGGCGGCTTCGGCAGCGTATTCACTCATTTGCTTATCCCTTCTTCTGTCGGTCCCAATCGACCGATGCCTATTCCCTGCCAGCGTTGCCGTCGCCATTCGGGTGGATAAGACGAAGGCGGTTCGAAGATGTCGGTACGTTCTCGATGCAGGCCGCAGGCGCATTCCATCGGTTTTCTTCATGGGTTTTGGACCGGACGCGCCGGGGTTCAAGGCCGCTCCCTTCCTTCGTGCAGGTCCGCGCCAATGGTCAGGCTGAGCCTGAGCCTTTGATCCCCGGCTTGTTCGTCCGCTCCGCACTCTCCCCATGAACCGAGGGAATGATCCTTCGGCAAACATGAAGGAGAACATCATGTCCGACACTAATCAGAACCGTCCCAGCCATCGCCTCCTCACTGTGAACGGCGAAGGCGACAACGCCCGATGGACAGACATCGGCGTTGCATGGGCAACCCGCGACGGAAAGGGCTTCACGCTCAATCTCAATGCGCTGCCGCTCAACGGGCGCATCGTTATGCGGGTCAACGATGCCAAGGACGAAAAGAAGGGGCGCGGATAGCGCCCCTTCACCGTCCCTATGGGGATGGACCGCGTTTCGCGATTTCGGCGCGGATCATCGCGAGAAGCGATTGCGCCGATGCGAGGTCGGATTTGGTGGCGATCAGGCCTTTACTTGCCTCCTGAAAGAGAGCGAAAAGCTGAGCGTTCGTTTTCGCGGTAAGGTCGCCTTTGGTCATTTTGTACATGGATTCCTCCTGTCTGTCTTGCGCCGCCCCCGTTGGGCCGCGTTGAGGCGGAGAAATCAGGCCGGATGAATGAGGTGCATTGCCCGCCAAGCGAAACGGAGGTGGAGAAGGCTGTTCACACGCCTTGCACCCATCCACATTCACCGGACGATAAAACGATCACAACGCGACCCGGCGGGGCGCGAAGACTGCGGAGGAAAACTGGAAAGCCAAAGCGATCAGGCCGGACGGACGACAGGTTGAGTTTCAGGCCAAGTCTATCGCCCCAACTCCGGGCCGCGCGGCGCAGGCCGAGCGCGCTCCGTGCCATCGCGATCAAACTGTCCATCACGCATCATGCGACGATATTGGGCCGCGTCCCGATAAAGACCGAGCAACTGTCGCGCATGACGATCACGCGCCACGCCGATTTGAGATTGCAATGCCGCCCGCTCTTTTAGCTGGGCCGAAACCAGATCATGCCGCTGCGCCCGGTCGCGTTGAAGCCCGAAAAAGGCTTCCATCTCATTCTGTTTCCGCACCTTGAAATAGCGCCCGGTCACGATGTCCCATAGCCCCTTCGCACCCGTGCGGACGCGGGCCGACCGCTCCCGCTGCTCACTATCCCGGCGCTCCCGCTGCATCCTGTCCAACTTTGTCCGTTCGGATTGATGCACATCCTTCATCGCCGCTTTTTGTTCATTGAGGGGTCCGATAGCGTTCTGAGCTACGCGCTTGGCTTCCGAGATGAAGCGTGAAAGGCGGGGTGCGACCGTCTCACCGATATGGCGAGCGGTATCCGTGACCGAGCGGAGCGTCTTCGGGTCGCCGAGCCGCGCCGTGACTTCCTTCGATTTCTTGTCGATCATCCGGGCGATGGCAAATGCCTCGCCCTCAATCGAGACAGCGACATGCCCGCGCCGATCACCTTGCGCGAGGAACAGCCCGCGGTCCTCCAACGCCTTCGCGAAGGCAGGGCCGTTGTCCGACATGGCCCAGCATTCCTGAATGGTGGCCTTGATTTGCTTGGCGTCGAGGCCAGCCCGCTTCGCCTGCTGCCATTCGTCGAGCGTGAAATTGCGGGGATCGCGCAGGCTGGAATCTTGAAAACCCTCCGGCATTTTCCAGCCGTTTTCGAGATAAAGTTCTTTGGCGATGTCCCGCAGCTTCGTTTTGAAGAACGGAAGCGGCTTCGCGGTCATCGTGTCCGCGTCGATGCGTGACCATACGGCATGGGCATGACGACGCCCTTCCTTTTCATGGAAGACGATCATGCGTGGCTGGCCTTTAAGGCCTAGCCGCTCTTCGATCACGTCGCAGGCCATCTCGAAAACCTCTATCCGCACCGACTCGCCGACTGGCGGATTGAGGGACACCGAGAACAGGAATTGCTTGCATTTGGTCCCGAGCGACAGCGCGTGGGCTTCCTTCATCGCACCCATAAGATCGTCGGACATGAAGCCGCTGACCTCATGCACTTCCACATGCTCGTTTTCCTCCGTCTTCATCAGATGAAGGCCGAGCTGCTTTGCGCCGCTGCGCTGGGAGGCCTTCAGGATCATGGCTCGACCTCAAGATTCAGCGCCTCCATCAACAGGAGCCGGATTTCCCGGATTTCGGCCACGGCAGCGAGAAGCGCTGCTTCCGTGTCGGACGTAACAGGCAGGCTCCCGGAACTAGCCGACCGTGCCAACTGGTTCACATTGGCCGATAGGCGGGACTGGCCGAGTTTGCCCAACACCTGAGCCAAGGCCTGATGGTCCTTGACCGGACGCTTTCCCCGGCGACGCGGGGCGGGATTTTCAGAATCAAAGAGGCGCGACTGGATATAGGCCGCGAGGGACATGCCGCCCGCGTCCTGTTCCAATTGGGCGCGTTGCTCGAAAGTGAGCCGGAGCGAGAAAGGGGCTGGGCGTTTGTCCGCCATGCTGCCCCCCCGCCTAGGCCGTCTTGCGCCTCCGCCCGACAGCCGGACGGCTATCGCGCGGGGCGCGTCCATCCTTCCGGTCATTGTTGTTTTCGGCCTGTGGGCAACCGAGGCTGGAATGCTTGAGAACGGCTGACCATTCCATTAGCGTGTCCGACAGTTGGTTCGAACCTGATCCCATCAGGTCCGCCACTTCCTTGCCATCCGTCGCACAGGACCCGGGATATCCGGCGCAAGGCCAGGATTCCGCAGCGTCAAATCGATATCGCCAGGCTTGAAGATTCCTGGGCGCGATCCCGCTATACGTGCGTCAATAGAACAGGGCCGTAGGAGATTGGGGGGAGCGTGGCTGCAGAAGCGGTTTCCGATCTGGAACGATTGGTCCGGCAGTTCCGGCCGGCACTGGTCGCATTCTTCTCGCGCCGCGTCGCCAGCCCTGCGGAGGCAGAGGATCTGACTCAGGAGGTTTTTGTCCGACTCGCACAGTCCAATATCGATGCCGTTGAATCGACCGAGGCGTTCATTTTTCGCGTCGCGACCAACCTGCTGCGCGATGGATCGCGCCGGGAGCGTGTGCGTGCGGCCTATCGCGCATCGTTCGAGCAGGAGGACGGGATCGGGATCGACACCATCGACCCGCACCGCATTGCGGCTTCGCGCGAGACGATCGGAATCCTGTGGGCCGCCATCCAGGCGTTGCCCGAGCCGACGCAGCAGATCTTCATCCTCTACCGGGTCGAGAACATCCAGAAACAGACCATCGCGGACAATTTCGGGTATAATGTGCGTACCGTCGAGAAGCATATCTCCCGCGCCCTGGTGTTTCTGGCGCGTCGCATGGGAGGCCGGGCATGACCGCGCTGACCGACGACGACGGTATCGCCATGGGCTATGAGGAGCAGGCCGCCGAATGGTGCTGGCGGATCGCCGAGCGTGCGCTGACCGACGCGGAGCAGGCGGAGTTCGACCGCTGGATTCGGGCCGATCAGCGCCATCAGCAGGTGTTCGACGAGATGGTGGCGGTCTGGAAAGGCACCGACACGATCGCGGAGATGCCGGGCTTCCTCTCGCTGCGCGCCCGCGCGCTGACGACGATGGAGAGTGCACGCGATCTCAACGAAGTGTCGTCCTACGGGCGCCGGAACTGGTTTCGCGGGCTGGCGGCGGCTGCGGCGGTCGTCCTCGGTCTGTTCGGCGGCTTCTGGTATTTCGCGGATGGTGCGGACGTCTATGGCACCGGAACCGGAGAGCGTCGGGTCGTGCAGCTGGAGGATGGCTCGCGGATCTCGCTGGATGCGTCGAGCCGGGTCGTCGTCGCCTATTCGGACGACCGGCGCGCGCTCCGGCTCGAGCGCGGGCGCGCGAAGTTCGATGTCGCGAAAGATCCGTTGCGGCCTTTCACGGTGACGGCGGGCAATCAGACCGTGGTGGCGACGGGTACGGCGTTCAGCGTCGAGCTGCTGCGCGATCAGATGCGCGTGCTGTTGTATGAAGGCGAGGTTGCCGTGGTCGCGCAACGGGCAGGAGCGGGCCGGACCGCTGCGGTCGAGGCGATCAAGCGAGCGGCACCGCCGCCGCCAACCGGCGCGATGGAACATCTGGTGCCCGGACAGGAACTGGTTTCCAGCCTGTCGTCGGGGAAGATCAGGGTCGCCCCGGCGCAACTGGACCGCTCGCTGCTGTGGGAGGATGGCCGGCTCGACTTCGTGGACGAGCCGCTGGTGCGCGCTGTCGAGCGTATCAATCGCTATACCGATACCCCCATCGTGGTCGGCGACGCGGCGGCCGGGCGTTTGCTGGTGAACGGGGTGTTCGACGCGGGCGACACGCAGAGCTTCGTCCGCGGAATGACCGCGCTGTTTCCGCTTTCGGCCAGATATGACAATGCGAAGGTCACGCTGGTGAGCGGGAAGGAGCCGCTCGCTTCAAGACAAAAATAGATGGGCGCGAATTCGCCCGTACCGCGTCTCTAGAAATAGAGGGGCGTATCAATCGACCCCTCAGAGACTTGGGGGAGATGATATGTCGCATAGGCCGTACCTGCTTTCCGGATTGGCAAGTGTCGCGTTGATCGCGAGCGTGACGGCGCCGCCGGCCTATGCGCAACAACTCTATGATTTCGATATTCCCGCGCAGGACCTGGGCAGCGCCCTGCGCACCTTTGCGCGGACATCCGGCGTCCAGGTGATTTTCGACGGGGGCGCGCTGCGCGGCAAGCGCAGCGCACGCTATCGCCAGCGCGCGGCGCCTGAAGCCGCGTTGCAGACGATCCTGCGGGGAACGGGCATGAGCTTCCGTCGCGACGGGGGCATCTATGTGATCGTTCCGGCGGACACTCCTGTCCGCCCCACGGCCAGCGCGGCGCCCCCAACGACCCCCGCGCCAGCACCGGCCGTGCCGCAGGATGCGGTTGCCGAAGAGGACGCCGAGGTCATCGTGACCGCGCAGAAGCGCGCGGAGCGGATCATCGACGTGCCGATTGCAATGACGGCTCTGTCGGGTAGCGCGCTGGACGACCGGAAGATCGAAGGCGGGTCGGAGCTGCTGCGCGCCGTGCCGAACGTCACCTTCTCCAAAAGCAACTTCAGCATGTACAATTTCTCGATCCGCGGGATCGGGACCAAGGCCATCTCGGCGTCGAGCGACCCGGCCGTGGCGGTGAGCTTCAACAATACCCCGCTCGTCAGGAACCGGCTGTTCGAATCGGAATTCTTCGACCTGCAGCGGGTCGAGGTGCTGCGCGGCCCGCAGGGCACGCTGTATGGCCGCAACGCGACGGCGGGCGTGGTCAACATGATTCCCGCGCTTCCAGGCCGCGATTTCGCTTTGGAAGCGAAGCTGGAGGTCGGAAGCTTCGATACGATGCGGGCGAGCGGGATGCTCAACGTGCCGCTGAGCGATACGCTGGGCGTGCGGGTCGCGGGCGCGTTCACCAGCCGCGAGGGCTTCGACTACAACAGCTTCACGCAGCGGCGCGTCAACGGGCGTGAGCTGTGGTCGACGCGCGCGACGCTGGCGTGGGAGCCGAGCGACCGCTTCCGCGCCAACCTCATCTGGCAGCATTTCGAGGAGGACGACAACCGCTCGCGCACCGGCAAGCAGTTGTGCACCCCTGATCCCGGACCGGCCACGGTGGGCGGCATCGCCGTGACGGATCCGCTCACGCGCGGCCGGATGAGCCAGGGTTGCCTGCCAGGTTCGCTCTATGACGATGCGGCCTTCGGCGCGCCCAACGGGAACGCCCTGTCCTATATCTTCGTGCCGAACACGATCTCGATCGGCAGGGATCCGGTCACGCGGGCCCAGGTGAACGTGGTAAAGCTGGGCGACCCGTTCGCCGGCGTCGTGCAATCGCGGAACCTGCGCGAAATCGCGACGAGCTATGATCCGGTGTTCCGGGCCAAGAACGACGTGGTCCAGCTCAACCTCGAGTTCGAACCGTCGGACGGGCTGAAACTCGTGTCGCAGACCGCCTATTCACGCGATCGCTTCTATTCGACACAGGATTATAATCGCTTCGTCAGCAACCCGATTTTCAACAGCTCCACCCAGCCGCTGCTGAACTCGCGCAATCAGTTGATCGATCCGGTGGCGTTTCCCGGGCCAACCCCCGGCGGGATGTACTGCGATCCGCAGCTGGGTTGCTCCGACCGACTCGTGTCGGCGGATCTCAGCCGATCGGCAAACCGCCAATGGTCGCAGGAGCTGCGGCTGCAATCGAGCTTCGACGGGCCGGTCAACTTCAATATCGGGGCCAACTATCTCGATTTCAAATCACAGGACGATTACTACGTCTTCAACAACATGTTCACGCTGATTTCGGAATGGTTCTATGGAACATCCGTAGTCGGCGGAAACACCGTGCAACTTCCTTGTCCGCTCGGCTTCGAAGGCCGGGAGTGCGTCTATGTCGATCGGAACCCCATCGGCAGCCTCGACAATCAGGGCCACAATTATTTCCTGAGCCAGAACGGCATCCGGATCAAATCATATGCCGGTTTCGGCGAGCTGTACTGGAACCTGTCGAGCAACCTGAAGGTGACCGCGGGTCTGCGCTACACACGGGACGAGAAGGTCTCCACGCAGGTTCCCAGCCAGCTGCTGCTTGGGGGCGGAACGCAAACGCCTCTTCCCGGTTCGAATACGGGCGGCCGCGTGAACAGCGGCTATCCCGCGCTTCCGGATATCGAGCAGGCGTGGAGCGAATTCACCGGGCGCCTGGTGCTCGACTGGAAGCCGAACCTCTCGTTCACCGACGATACGCTGATCTATGCTTCGGCATCGCGCGGGTACAAGGGGGGCGGTGCCAATCCGCCACGCGTCGATATCAATCCTGCAATCGTTCAGTATCAGCCGCTGGCGCAGACCTTCCGGCCCGAATATCTCAACGCGTTCGAAGTCGGGATCAAGAACAGCTTCGGCAGCGGGCGGTTCATGCTGAACGGCACGGCCTTCTACTACGACTATAAGGATTATCAGATTTCGCAGATCGTGGACCGGATCGCGTTCAACGAGAATTTCGATGCGACGATCTGGGGCCTGGAGTTCGAAGCGGCGTGGCGGCCTTCTCGCGCTTTTCGGCTGGACGCCAACCTCGGCTATCTGAAGACGCGGTTGAAGGAAGGTTCGCAGTCGATCGACGTGATGAACCGCACGCAGGGCGATCCGGACTGGATGGTGCTGCGTCCCTGGCTTCAGGCGCCGTCGAATTGCGTCGCGCCGCGGGCGTTCGTCGAACGCATCATGCGCGGCGCGGCGGCGCTCCGGAACCTCGCGCTTTCGGCGCTATGCCCCGGATCGAACCGCATCGGATCGTACAATCCAGGTTTCCCGGGAGGAATTCCCTATCACGCGCTCTACGGGTTCACCTATGATTACACCGCGCCGTACAACCCCGCCACCGTGGGGCTGAACATCAATCAGGGCGGCAGCGGCGCTCCCAATGGCGGTCGTGGATTCGCCGCGGACCTGGGTGGCAATGAACTGCCCAACTCGCCGCGGCTGACCTTCAACGTCGGCGCGCAATACACCTTCTTTGTCGATGCGGGAAATTGGGAGCTGACCTTTCGCGGCGACTATTATCGTCAGTCGGAAAGCTTCGCGCGGATCTACAACACTGAATATGACCGGCTGAAGGCGTGGGACAATCTCAACCTGGCGGTGACGCTGGCGCGCCCATCCTCTGGCCTCACTTTCCAGCTCTATGTGAAGAACGTGTTCGACGATGCGCCGATCACCGACTTCTTCACCAACGCCGACGACACAGGGTTGAGCGCAAATGTCTTCACGCTCGATCCACGTATCATCGGGTTCAGTATGTCGAAGAAATTCTGAATAATAGTATAGAAACAGAAAAAAATCTCGAGAATATAGATTGTTCACGTTCGATTCATGTTGAATATAAGTTGATACCGTGTACTATATTGAAACGGCACGAGTCGATTTCTTGATGAAATCGAATGATGTCGTACATCATAATCATATTATGTATGTAGGAGAGAGAAATGAAAAAGATTCTTAGCGCTGCTGTTGCTTCGATCGCTCTTATCTCTGCACCTTCGGTGTCCGCGCAGACCTTTGCTACCACGGCGGGCACTTATACCTTCAGCGGATCTGGTGTTTCCGTGCAAAAGGGTAGCGGGCCTCTGCTTTCTTGCACGCTGAGCATCGACATTACCAATGATGGTGCTGGAAACATCACCGCCGATAACGCGTCCCTGACCGGCTCTTTCGGCTTTTGTAATACGGTTGTATTCCAGAGCTCGCCTTGGACTGTGACGAATCCCAGCCCTGGCGTGTGGAGAGTGAACGGCATCTATGTCGATACGACGATCACGAACGGAGATTGCTCCGGCTATCTTGATGCCACGTTCTCGCTTAGCGGAACCACGGAGCAGCTGAGCGTTGACACCGGGTTCACAACTACTTCGACTCTTCCGGAGGTTACCGCCGGAACGGGTGACTGTAAAATTGACGGCACGATCACCTGGCCTTGAAGTCATATCAGGCATTGGACATCATGAATTTCATGGATACATTGCCTGAATAAGCAATGCGGCGAGCGCGCGATCATCGTGCGCTCGCTCGTATTTGCCGTAGCAGCTCGTATTTTCTAGACGCATCGTATAGCTATTGCCAAAATCGCGTGTAGAGGTGAGAGAGTTGCAATGCGTATTGTTTGTAGGGAGCCGTGCGAACCGGGCACGATGCCATTTAGTCAAAACGGCTCCATTCGGTGATGCGTGTCGCTCGGCTGGGTCTTCTCGGGGTCGCTGTGCTTCCCCTCGGACTATGCCCCGGCGCCCGAGCGCAGACAGATGATAAAGGGGGCGTCCGTGCGGTGGCGGGTTCGACAGAACCCGCCCCGCCGGGCGATCTTGCGCCGGATGAGGTCCTCATAATCGGCCAGCGCTATGGCGAGGCCGCAGTGGCGGCGGAGACCGAGTTCGGCGAGGAGGAAATCGCCACCCAGGGTGCCGACAATATCCAGGATCTGTTGACGCGGCTTCAACCGTTCATCGGCGATGGCGAGGAAGAGCCGGTCCTGCTCATCAACGGCAAGCCTGCGGGTTTCGACCGCTCGATCCTGGCCTTCCCAGCCGAGGCGCTGAATCGCCTCGCGGTGCTCAAGCCGGAGGCAGCCGCTCGCTACGGTCAACCGTCGGGGCGGCGGGTCGTCAATCTGGTTCTCAAGAAGCATTTTTCGAGCCTGAATGCCGATGCCGGCGGTAACTGGGCGACCAGGGGCGGGCAGTATGGCGGGAGCCTGTCTGTCGGGCGGGCGGCGATTGACGGGCCGACCCGCTGGAACGTCCAGGCGCGTGCCAGCTATGACAGCGCCCTGCGCAAGCGTTCGAGGAACATTCCACCGCGCCCGGGCACCTTCGACGGAACCGGCTATGTTTCGGCGCCTGGCGGCGGCGAGATCGACCCGGCGCTCAGCTTCCTTGCCGGAAGGCCGGCCACCATTGCAGCGATTCCAGCCGGCGCTCTATCGCAGGCGCCAGTGCTTGCGGACTTCGTCGCCACAGCGGGCGACAGGGATGCGGTCGATCCGAATGCGTACGAAACGCTGTTGCCGTCGCGGCGCAGCATGGCGCTGGGTGTGGGCGTGACCCGTCCGTTGGGATCCTTCTCTGCGTCCCTCAGCATCGATGCCAGCCGTAGCGCCAGCCGCGCAATGCGCGGCCTGCCCATGGCATCGATCCTGCTGCCCGCCGATAGTCCCTGGTCCCCCTTTTCGGGAGACGTGCTCCTGACGCGTCCCTTTGATGGCGCGCGGGCGCTGCGCAGCGACACCGATTCCGAGACGCTGGGCACGTCGCTCACGCTGACGGGGGCGATCGGCGATTGGCAGACCAGCTTCTCCGCCAGCTATTCCCGAAGCTGGACCCGCAGCCTGCTCGAAAGCGGGATCGATTCCACACGCGTTCAGCAACTGGTTGATGGCGCGGATCCGGCCTTCAACCCCTATGGCCCGTGGGACGAGCGGCTACTGCTCGCGCGCCGCAACCGTTCGCAGGGGGAAAACATCGCCACACGATTCAATGTCAAGAAGAGTGTGCTCAATCTGCCTGCCGGGGCGGCGATCGCCAATCTTTCGGTAAATGCGCGCCGCAACCGATCGACGAACTGGCAAGGCGACAATCTCGGCGGCCCCGCCACGCGGGCCAAATCGGCGCTCGAACAGCTGGACGGGGCGTTCGGGCTGAGCGTGCCGATTTCCCGTCCGGGCGAAGGGGAGCTTCTCTCCTTGGGGAGCCTCAATCTCGACCTGACCTCGAGCGTGCAGACGATGACGAACAGCCGGCTGCAGAAACGCTATGGCGCCGACTTGACCTGGGGGCCGATCCGGACCGTCCAGTTTCGGGGATCGCTCGGCCGTGCCGAAACCGCGCCATCCCTGGCCCAGCTCGACGACCCGCTCGTCACGACCATCAACCGGATTTTCGACTATGCTCGTGAAGAGATCGCCGAACCGGTCTGGATCACCGGCGGAAATTCGGCGTTGCGGCGTGGCAGGCGGCAGAACCTGGCACTGGAAGCCATGGTGCGGCCCTTGGGCGATCAGACGGTGACACTGAACCTCGCTTATCGCCAGGATGAGGCCAAGGGCGGTGTCGCCGCGTTTCCCGAGCTGACCCCTGTCATCGAAGCGGCCTTTCCCGAACGCGTGACACGCGATGCGGAGGGCAGGCTGGTCTCGGTCGATGCGCGGCCGATCAATATCGCCCGCGCGACCGACGCCGAACTGAGCTCGAGCATCGCCTTGCGGTATCCGGGGAAGCCGTCCCCGCCAGCCGCGAATGCGATGCAGCTGTCCTTGTCGCTGAGGCATCGATGGCGGCTGAGGAGCGAGTTGCTGACCCATCCGGGCGTTCCCGTGATCGATCAGCTCGCCGAAAGCGGTCAATCGCGGCACAGCCTGTCGCTGCAGGCTACGGCCGGCAGGCGAGGATGGGGTGCGACGTTGGGAGGGAATTGGAACAGCGCGTCGCGCGTGACCAATGGCGACCGGATCCTCAACACAAGGCCACCCATGACGTTCAGCCTGTCGATGTTCATCGAACCCGAGCGCCTGTCGGGTCAGGCGAGGAAAGGCGGGTTGCTGGATGACCTCAAGATCTCGCTCGCGGTGCAGAATCTGTTCAACAGCTATCGCCGCGTGACGCTGGACGACGGGAGCAGGCCACCCGGCTTCAGCCGCGACGAAGTGGACCCGCTCGGCCGTGTCATCCGGTTGATGCTCCGCAAGAGATTCTAGCACGGAAGCGCTCCGGCGAGCGTCGCAAGTCAGAGCCTGCCGCGCCGCTCAGCGCGCGCGCGTCCAGATCTTGGTCCGGCAGAAGAATGCGACGCAGCCCTTGAGCTCGAGCTTGCCGTCTGGAAGCAGCTTCAGATAGCCCTTGCGCGCGCCGCTGCCCGTTTCCGGATCATAGACCGGACCGCCCTGCCACTCTGCGGGACCGCCGGTGAACCCCTCCAGCACGACGAGTCCCCTCAGGCGGCGGTTGCGCAGCTTCGGGTCCGAATTGCGCTGGTCGGTGAGGCCGGGATTGGTGCGCAGCCGGGCGGCATCGACGACCTTGCCGCATAGCGCGGTGCCGCAGCGATAGATCTGGACCCGGCCCCCCTCGGTCCCCGTCGCCCAGAGCCCGGTCAGGTCGCGCGCTGACGCGGGCAGGGCGATCGCCGTGAAGAAGGCAAGGGTCGTGACGGCACGGATCATGCGGCGATCTCCGGGGTTGCCGGGCGCGCGAAGGTGGCGAGCGCGGTGGCGACCAGATGCCGGTCGTCCTCCTGCCACGGATGAAAGCCCGGCTTCATATAGCCGACGATGCCGCGGAGCAGGGCGCGAAGCAATCCCGACCGCCCATAGAGGAAGCCGAGCAACGGCCGCCAGGTCGCCCAGTCGTTGCGCCCGTCCTGCTTGAGCAGATCGGCGGTGTTGCGGAAGATGACATAGTGGAAGCGGACGGTGGTGAAGGTCATCACCGAACAGCGCTTGAGCCAGCGGCGCAGCGGCATCAGGTCACGCGTCGCGTGGAGCCAGGTGTCATAGGCCACGGCCTTGTGCTCGATCTCCTCGATCGCGTGCCAGCGCCACATGCGCTGGGCCTCGCTGGTGACGCCGGAGAGGTGCGTGGGATTGGCGAGCGCGTCATGTGCCAGCGTCGCGGTGAAATGCTCGAGCGCGCAGGTCGCGGCGAGCTGCTGGAGCGGCGAGCGCCGTTTCGCGAAGGCGATCGTGCGGCGCGTGCGTTCTTCCAGCGGCGCGATGTCGAAGCCTGCGTCCTGCGCCTGGCGGTTGAACACGACATGCTCCCGCGAGTGCATCGATTCCTGGTAGATGAAGTCGTCGATCTGGCTGCGCAGCGGCTCCGGCGTCCCGTCGCGATAGTGACGGACGGCGGTCATGAAGAACTTCTCGCCGAGCGGGAAGGTCGACGACAGCGCGTTGAAAAAAGCCGTGCGGCCGGGATCGCCGCTGTGCCACCAACGGGGGTTGGGATTGTCGCGTCCGAACTTCCAGTCGCGTTTCACGATCGCGAGGTCGCCGGGGGTGAGGGCGGTCATAGGGCTCTCCACATCATGATTCGTACATTTACATCAATGTTTATATATCCGAAGGGTTCCACCTTCAACCCGGTGAATACGACGGCGGGTGGCGCGGCGGTTGTGACAAATTCACCGGTTGCGCTAAGGGAAAGGGAAGCGGGCGCGAGGGCCAGGAATGAACAGGAATTACAAACAGGCGCGGCCCGCGCAGAAGCGACGCAAACGGCTTGGGTCGGAGGTTCGCGAAGAAGGGTTGGCGGCGGCGCGCAAACTGCTGCTGGCGGGCGGCCCGGCGGCGGTAACGCTTGCCAGCGTCGGGGCGGAGATCGGCATGTCGCATGCCAATGTCCTCCACCATTTCGGCTCGGCAGCCGGGCTTCAGTCCGCGCTGATGGGGTCGATGATCAACGACCTGACCGGCGCTCTCGACGACGTCGTCACCCACCTCAAGACCGACGCCGCAGCACCCCGATCGATCGCCGACCGGGTGTTCGACGCGTTCGACAAGGGCGGGGCCGGGGCGCTTGCCGCCTGGATCGTGCTGTCGGGCGAGGTGGAGCATCTCGAGCCGGTGCGTGAGGCGGTGCGTGAACTGGTCGCGGCGATCGCCGCGCAGTCCGACGATCCCGGAACCGAGGAACGGGTGCGCGGCGCGGTGCTGATGATGGCGGTCTGCGCGTTCGGCGACGCGGTGATCGGCCCGCATGTCCGCGATATGCTGGGCGAGCCCGACGACTCGATGCGCGCGCTGGTCGCACGGATGCTGCCGATGTTCCTCGTCCCGCCGGCCTGAGTATATCCAGATCCCAAGGAACGTGGGATATTCAGAACCCCCATGCAATGCGACGGGCCACGCCGCGCGAAAACACCCGTGCGAGTCGCGTCGATGGATCGCGGTGCTTTCCGGGATGGCAGAGGTCAATCCGCCCGTTCGTGCAGGCTCCTGGCCGGCGCATGCCGGAGATTGCGGATTTTCGAGAAGATTGGTCGGGGCGACAGGATTCGAACCTGCGACCCCCACACCCCCAGTGTGATGCGCTACCAGGCTGCGCTACGCCCCGACCGAGGCACGGCCCTCTAGGCGCACCGGGCAGACGATGCAAGGGGCCAATGTCTGCCGGTGCGGCCGGCCGTTGCAGCCGGGCCACACTCCCGCCAATGGTTGCACGTCCGCAACACGCATGGTAGCGCGCCCGGCTTGAACGGCTGGCCTCCAGCCCCCACCATTTCGGCCAGCAGCAAGGCCCCGGGGAACCATGATCATCTCACCAGCATATGCACAGGCCGCAGGAAGCGCGGCAGCACAAGGCAGCGCCGCCGGATCGTTTCTGTCGATCGCGCCGCTGATCCTGATCTTCGTCGCTTTCTACTTCCTGATGATTCGCCCGCAGCAAAAGCGGATGAAGACGCTTCAGGCCTCGATCGGCGGCATGAAGAAGGGCGATACCGTGGTCACCGCGGGCGGCCTGGTCGGCAAGGTGGTGTCGGTCGACGACGTCTATGCCAATGTCGAGATCGCACCGACCGTGAAGGTCAAGGTGGTCAAGGCCACCATCGTCGAAGTCCAGCCGCTCGGCGGCAAGCCGGCGAACGACTAAACCCATGCTCGATTTCCCGAAGTGGAAGGTGTGGGCGGTCTGGCTGACGATCATCGTCAGCTTCGTTTGCGCCATTCCCAGCTTCGTTCCGGCGAACGTTCGGGCTCAATGGCCGTCCTGGATCCCCCAGCCGACGGTCAATCTCGGGCTCGACCTCGCGGGCGGCAGCTACATCCTGCTTGAAGCGGACACCGCCGATCTTGCCAAGTCGCGGCTCGCCGCGAAGCGCGACGAGATCGAGACCGAATTCCGTCGCCAGGATCCGCGCATCGACATCGGCGAGATCTCGCTGCGTGACGGCGCGATCAGCTTCATGGTGCGTGATCCCGCCCAGGTTGATGCCGCGCGGGAGCGGCTGCTGCAGCTGACCGGCAGTGGCGCCGGCATGACCGGCCAGCGCGAATGGACGATCGAAGTCCGCGACGCGACCCGGTTCGTGGTGAGTCAGACCCAGGCGGGGAACGCGCAGGCGATCGATCAGGCGATGGGCGACGCGCGCGAGGTCGTCGATCGCCGCATCAACGCGCTCGGCACGCTCGAGCCCACGATCGTGCGTCAGGGCACGGATCGCATCGTCGTGCAGGTGCCGGGTCTGCAGGACCCCGAAGCGCTCAAGGCGTTGCTGGGCAAGACCGCGCGGCTTGAATTCAAGCTGGTCGATATCACTGCCAGCTCGGCGCAGATCGCCACGGGCACCGCCCCGATCGGCTCGGAAATCATGCCCTATCCCAGCGCGCCGCCGGGACTGCCTTATGTCGCCTATCCGACCAAGGAAGGCGAGCAGCCGCGAATCGCGCTCAAGCGGCAGACCATCGTTGGTGGCGATCAGCTGATCGACGCCCGGCAGGAGTTCGACCAGAACCAGCAGGTCGTGGTCGGCTTCACCTTCGACAGCAACGGCGGCCGGCGTTTTGCGCAGACCACGCGTGAGAATACCAACAAGCCGTTCGCGATCATCGTCGACGGGTCGGTGATTTCCGCGCCGAACATCAACGAGCCGATTCTGGGCGGCCGCGGTCAGATCTCCGGCGGTTTCACCGTCGAGAGCGCGAACCAGCTCGCGATTGCGCTGCGATCGGGCAAGATGCCGGTCAAGCTCGACGTCATCGAGGAATCGACGATCAGCCCAGAACTCGGCGCCGATTCGATCGAGGCAGGCATCATTGCCGGTTCCGTCGGCACCGCCGCGATCGTGGTGCTGATGCTGCTCGCCTATTTCCGCTTCGGGGTATACGCGAACATCGCGCTGTTCGTGAACGTGGTGATGATCATCGGCGTGATGGCGTTGTTCAACGCGACGCTGACCTTGCCGGGCATTGCGGGCTTCGTCCTCACCATCGGTGCGGCGGTGGACGCCAACGTGCTGATCAACGAGCGCATCCGCGAGGAAGTGAGACGCGGGCGAAGTAACAATGCCGCGATCGAGTTCGGCTACAAGGAAGCGAGCCGTGCGATCTTCGACGCGAACATCACCAACGTCATCGCGGCGGCGATCATGTTCGTCTTTGGCGCGGGTCCTGTGCGTGGCTTTGCGGTGGTGCTCACCATCGGCATCATCACCTCGGTCTTCACCGCCGTTACCTTTACCCGCCTGATGGTCTCGAACTGGCTGAAGACCCGGCCCAAAGAACTGGTGATCTGAGCATGCGTCCCCTCCATCTCGTTCCTCAGAACACCAACATCGACTGGTTGCGCTGGCGCCACTGGGCGACCCTGGTGTCCGTGCTGATGGTGACGGCGGCGATCGCGCTGCTCGTCATCCGCGGCCTCAACTTCGGCATCGACTTCGTCGGCGGCCAGAATATCCGCGTCACCTTTGCCCAACCGGTGCAGATCGAGGACGTTCGGAACCGCATCGACCAGCTCGGCTATGGCGAATCCACGATCCAGCAGTTCGGAAGCCCGCGTGAGATCGCGATCCGCATGCCGGTCCCCGGCGACGATGCCGGGGCGACCGCGCGCGCCGTCGCGCAGGTGCGCGAGATCGTCGAGAAGAACTATCCGGGCTCGCGGATCGGCTCGGTCGAGGCGGTCTCGGGCAAGGTTTCGGGCGAGCTGTTCCAGAAGGGCGCGCTGGCGCTCGGTCTCGCGATGATCGCGATCGCCGTCTATATCTGGTTCCGGTTCGAATGGCAGTTCGGCTTGGGCGCGTTGCTCGCGCTCGCGCAGGACATCATCGTGACATTGGGGTTCTTCGCGCTCACCCAGCTTGAGTTCAACCTCAACACGATCGCCGCATTGCTCACCATCCTCGGCTATTCGCTGAACGACAAGATTGTGATCTTCGACCGCGTTCGCGAGAATCTGCGCAAGTACCGCAAGATGGAGATCGTGCCGCTGCTCAACCTCTCGATCAACGAGACGCTGGCGCGCACGGTGATGACCTCGCTTACGCTGATCCTGTCGCTGGCGGCGCTGGTGGCGCTGGGACCGGATGTGATCTTCGGTTTCTCGCTGGCAATGCTGCTCGGCATCGCCATCGGCACCTGGTCGTCCTTCTTCGTCGGCAACGGCATCCTGATCCAGTTCAAGGTCGGGCCCGGCAGCTTCAAGAGCGACGAGGAAAAGGCGCAGGAGATCAAGGCGAAGCCCGGCGCGGTCAGCTTCAAGGACATGCCCTGATGAAGATCGACCGGACCCGGATCGAGGGTCCGGTGGTATCTGGCTTCTCGGGCGGCGGCTTCCGGGTCGACGACAATGTCTATCTGGGGCTGCTGCTCTCGCCCAGCCGCGCCGATGGCTGGACTCCGCCTCCGCTGGAGGCGCTGACTGCTGACGCCTTCGCGCCGCTGCTGGCGCTCGATCCGCAGCCGGAATTCCTGCTGCTCGGCACCGGCAGCCGGCTGCGCCGTCCTCCGCCCGCGCTCGAAGCTGCCTTGCCCTTCGGGATCGAGGTGATGGACAGCCGCGCCGCCGCGCGTGCCTGGGGCGTGCTGCGCGCCGAACTGCGCTGGATCGCGGCCGCGCTCTATCCGCTCGACTGAGTCCGCGCGGCCACCAGCCCCGAAAGATGATCGTAGAGCGCCGCGGTGTTCGCCTCCCAGGTGAACCCCGCTGCGGTGGCGCGTACCGCATCGCGCGGCGGCGGGGCGGCGAGCAGTTCGCCGAGCGCCGTTGCGATGGCCCGCGCGGTGCGTGGCACGATCCGTCCTGCCGCGGGGGAGCGGACGACCTCCGCCGCGCCCCCCGCATCGGGAATGACGATCGGCGTGCCGCTCGCCAGCGCCTCGACCCAGGCATTGGCAAGCCCCTCGGACGAGGACGCCAGCGCCATCGCGTCCGCGGCGGCGAGCAGGGGGGGCAGCTCGGCATGAGCGACGCTGCCGAGCAGCTTGACCCGCTCGTCCAGCCCCAGCCGCGCGATCTGTGCGGCGAGGCGAGGACGCTCCGGTCCTTCGCCTGCGATCCGCAGCTGGACGCCAGGCAGCGCGGCCACGGCGTCGATGACGATGTCATGCCCCTTGCGCGGGATCAGTGCGCCGACGCTGACCACCAGCGGCTCGGAGATGCCCAGCGCTGCCTTCGCCGCGCCCTGATCGCGCAGTGCGAAGCGGGTAAGGTCGACTCCGGTATGGTGCACGCGGATCCGCTCCGCCGGGATCCCCAGCGCGGCGATGTCGGCCTTCATCGCCTGTGACACGGCAAGGATGCCGTCCGCCGCTTGCCCGGCTGTGATCACCTGCGCGGCGGTGGTCGGTGCGCGGCCCCAATGGTGGATATCGGCGCCGCGTGCCTTGATCGATGCCGGGACGCCGAAGCGCCGCCCCAGCGCGATGGCGGCGGGGCCATCGGGGAAGAAGAAGCTCGCGTCGATCACGTCGAACGGAAACTCGCCACGGATTCTTGTCAGCAGCGGCGTCAGCGCCCGGGTCAGCATCGCGGCGTGGAAACGCCCGGCAGTGCCAGGCAGGTTGAGGAAGCGCGGACGCCAGGTCTCGACGCCCTTCCACACCTCATGCCGGGGCAGGGCGGCGAGCGGCGCGTAATGGCCGCGGCGGCTGAGCGGCCAGGGCGGCAGGCCGAGTGGCGCGACGAGCTTCAGCTCGACATCGGGATGCGCGGCGAGGCCGAGTGTCTGGCGCTCGACGAACACCCCGAAATTTGGGCGCGAGGAATCGGGAAACAGCGAGGAGAGGGTGAGCACGCGAAGCATTGCCCCGCATGCTACACCCGCCAGGGTTAAAGGGCGATTAGGTCAGCCGGCAGGATTCACCGGCAACGCACCTTGCCCGCGGGGTCCGCGGTGCTGCCGATCGCCGCGCCGCCGGCCGCGCCCAGGATCACGCCCAGCGTCTTGGATCCGCCCGGTGCGAGGATGCTCCCCAGCACGCCGCCGGCGAGCCCGCCCACGATCAGCCCTGCCGATCCGTCGCTGCGGCGGCAATAATATCGGCCGTCGCGCCCGCGATAGACGCGCTCGTCGCGGCCCAGATCGCGCTCCTCATAGCGTCCATCGCGATAATAGCGGGGCGCGTCCCAGTAATCGTCGCTACTTGCATAGCCGGGGCGGCCATAGCCGTCGTCATAGTCGGCGCATGCGCCAGTCGCGGCCATTGCCGCGGCGCTCGCTGCGATCATCCATCTCTTCATCGGGCATCTCCCCTATCGGATGCCCCCCGACTCGTTCCTCCAACGAAACGGGGCGCCGAAGTTTCCCTCGGCGCCCCGTCTTTCTCGCGTGAATGCACCCTTAGCGGCAGCGCTTCTTGCTGCCGGCTCGCTCGATCTCGCGACCTGCTACCGCACCTGCGGCAGCGCCCAGCAGCGTGCCGACCGTGCGATCGCCGCGCGAGTCGATGGTACGGCCGACCAGTGCGCCGGCGACGCCGCCAACCACCAGACCGGTGGTGCCGTCGGGCTTGCGGCAATAGCGGCGGCCGTCACGGCCGCGCCACTCGCGGTACGAACGGTCACGCTGCGGCGCACTGGCCTCGGCCTTGGTGGTCGGAAGCGTGAAGGTGGCCGGAATGGCCAGCGAAGCGGCGCCAAGCGCCATCATCATGTTACGCATCGTAAAACTCCATCTCTACCTGAAACCCTGTCCCCCCAACGCGCTGGTTATCGGGCCGGTTTCATGAACGTAACATTTCGTGTCATTCAGCCGCGATGCAGCCAGCCGAAACCACAGCCCGGTCCGTCGTCGAAACGCTTCAACTCGCCCCGCACCCGGAGGGAGGCTGGTATCGCGAGACCTGGCGTGCGCCGCCGGCGGGCGGAAGCGGGGAGGGCGCGCGATCGCCCGGAACCGCAATCCTCTATCTGCTTGAGGCGGGGTGCCGCTCGCATTGGCATCGGGTGGATGCGGACGAATTGTGGCTCTGGCATGCGGGTGCGCCGCTCGATCTGCTGATTGCCGATGCACATGATGCGAACCCGGCCAGAACAGCGCTTGGCGGCGACGTGACCCGCGGCTACACGCCCCAGGTATTGGTCCCCGCGACTCGCTGGCAGGCGGCCGAAGCGCGGGACGGCTGGGCGCTGGTCAGTTGCATCGTCGTCCCCGGCTTCGATTTCGCCGGATTCGAGATGGCCCCGCCCGATTGGAGGCCGCCCTCCCTCTGAATCGCCGGATCGGTCCCCGTTATCCACGTTATCAACAGGCCGTATCGCGTCGATTGCGGGTTTGCGCGACTCGGAAACGATGACAGCATCATCCTTGTAAGCAGACGGTGAAGCGGCGAGAAATCGAAGCGAAATCAGAAGTTTACAACGGATCGAAACGCGCATCTTCCTTCGGGAAAGGCTCGGATCGGTACGGGGACACCACCCCGGGAAACGGCCTGTCCCGCTCGCGAGAGCGGGTGGGATGGAAACGAAACGGATCAGGCGTCCAAAACGTCTCTCGCATGCTTCGGCACGCGAAAGACGGGTTGCCAGGGCAGGAAATGCTCCCCCGGAGCATGGACAAGCCGGGCGGCCACAACGCGAAGCCGATGCCTTCGGGCAAGAGCGGAGCGGGTTGTCAGGGCAGGCAGGTGCTTCGGCACGGGTCAGGCCGGATGACCGAACGTGCGGAACGGAATGCCTTCGGGCAGGATGAACCGGGCGAGGCCATCGAGACACGATGATCCTTCGGGGCCGTCAACGCTGGATGACCGAAATCGCAAAGCCGGCGCCGCAAGGCAAAGGCGGAGCAAAGGACATCGAGGTGGGAAGCTGATCCTTCGGGATCACACCCGCCCCGGTGACCGGCCCCAGGGCGGCTTGCCGCCGGACGGGCAGCCTGTCTGCGGCTTGCCGCTGGCAGGTATCCTCCGGGCGGCCTGCCGTTCGGAGATGGCCAACAGGAGGCATTCGCCGAGCGTTGACCAGGACGCAAAGCCCGCAACCCTTGCCGGCGCGGGCCGAGCATGCCGCCGACATGAAGGCGCGCGCTGCCCCCTGTGGTGGGCGCGAGGCCGAAAGTCCGGCGACACGGGGGGCTGGCGGAAACGCCGGCCCCCTTTTCCGTTGGAATCGGGTGGCAATCCTCCCCCGCCAGGGGATCCTGTAGCGCTCTGCCATTGTCATCGCCGGACGCGAGCCTATCTTCGACGCCATGACGATGTTCGCACGCAACGTTCAAGGCTTCCCGCTCCTCGGCTGAGTGGCCGGCGATTGCCGGTCTTTCGCCTGCAAGACGCCGCCGGACGATCGGTCCGGCGGGCCCTTCAGCCTGAGGATATTTCGTCATGACTTCCGATTCCAACACGCCGGGCCTGAGCCCGGCGCAGATCGACGCCTTCATCGAGGACGGCTTCGTCCGTATCGACAACGCCTTTCCGCGCACGCTCGCCGAAGAAGCAGCCGCCATCCTGTGGCGGGACGCAGGGGTCGATCCCGATGATCCGGGCGGCTGGCGCGCGCCGGTCATCCGGCTCGGCCACTATGCCCAGCCGGTGTTCCGTGAGGCGGCTAATACAGCGCGGCTGCGCGTCGCCTATAACCAGCTTGTCGGACCCGACCGCTGGCTGCCGCCGCGCGCGCTCGGCACCTTCGTGTTGCGTTTTCCCGCGCAGCCGCCGGGTGACGATGGCTGGCACATCGATGTGAGCTTCGGCACTGAATCGCCCGACTTTCTCGACTGGCGCGCCAATGTGGTGAGCCGCGGCCGGGCGCTGCTGATGCTGTTCCTGTTCAGCGATGCGGGTGAGCGCGATGCGCCCACCCGCATTCGTGCCGGATCGCACATCGATATCGCCCGCCAGCTCGCGCCGGCGGGGGAGGCGGGGCTGACGCTGCGCGATCTCGCCGCCGACGGCTTTGCGGGATCGGCACACCGGCGTGAGGTACTGGCGACCGGCGCGGCGGGCACCGTCTATCTGTGCCACCCGTTCCTCGTCCAAGCCGGCCAGCCGCATCGCGGCACGCGCCCGCGCATCCTCGCCCAACCGCCATTGCTCCCGGCGGTGCCGCTCGATCCGTGGCGAGCCGACGCGGCGCCGGTCGAAGCCGCGATTCGCGGGGGGATCGGTTGAGGGTAGGGGGCTGCGGAATCGCCGGCCCCTTTGCCTGCAACCTACCGGATATCCTCCCGATTCCCGCACATTGAGGGATTGCGCAGCCATACCCCCGGGCTAAGAGAGGTCAGCCGATTACTCGCGGCAGGGGGGATCTGATGAAGGTGTATCGCTGGGCGTGCTCAGTTGCCGTGGTGTTGCTCGCATCCTGTGGCTCGGGCGGCGGGACCGGCGGCAGCGGCGGGCCTGTTACCGTCACGCCAAGCCCGTCCGGGCCTACGCCATCTCCGTCGAGCCCGACTCCCTCGCCAAGCTATCCCAGCTTCGCTTCGCTCACTGGTGCGCAAAGCTATTCCTCGGGATGCGTCACCTTCTATCCGTTGGGCCGTCCGGGCACTGGTTCCGTACCGGCTATCCAGAACCCGGCTTTTTATCAGCTCAATTCCGGGAATCTGTCCTTCAATCCCGTGGGCGAGACGTTCACCGTTCTCGGCAACGGCTTCGGCAGCGCGAACCGGATTTCTGGCAGCTTGGGTGGCACATCGGTCTATACCAAGCCAGACCCGACCATCGTTGGCGCGACGCAACGCTTCGACCTGGTGCAACCCACCCCGGGCGTCTATTCGCGCACGGCATCGGTGCTGGTGCAGGGGCAGGGGCGCGGCAATTATTGCGTGGCTGGTGTTCCAACGCTGAACACGGATATTCCGGCCGGCCCCACCGTCACCTTCACGACCTTCGCCGTGCGCGGGCGCGCCTTCGTCAAGCGGCCCGGCGGGATGATCGAATATGATCTTTCGCCCAGCACCGCGACGCTCGCCGTCGATATGACGACCGGGCAATTCACCTCGCGGCTCAGCCTGGTCGGATCGAATGGCGGCAGCAATACGGTGCTTGGCACTCATGATATCGTCGGCACCCTGATCGAAGCGACTTCTGGAATGAGGGGTGGGCCGGCAGGCACGCCGACACCCAACCCCGTCCCGGGCATGGGTGGTGTCATCGTGAGATCGATTAGCGTGGAGGGCGGTTTCTTCGGGCCGAAGGGCGCCGAGTTCGCCTATATCTTCAGCCGTCAGGAACAGGAGAACACGCCGGAACAGGACGTGTCCTACTCGTTCTTCGGGACGGTTTCGGGATCGCGCTAGGCGAGGTCAGTGGGCGGCCTCAGCAGCCGCCCACCGCCTTTTTGAGCTTGTCGAAGAACCCGGTCGATGCCGGGCATTCCTCGCCGGTTTCCAGCGTGCGGAACTGCTCGAGCAATTCGCGCTGCTCGGTGGACAGCTTGGTCGGGATCTCGACCTCGATCTTGACGACCAGGTCGCCGCGCCCGCGGCCCTGCAGCACCGGCATGCCGGCGCCGCGCTGGCGCACCTCGCGGCCGCTTTGCGTGCCGGGGTTGATTCGGATCTGGTGGAGCTCGCCGTCCGGACCCGGAATCTCGATTTCGCCGCCCAATGCCGCGGTGGTGAAGCTGATCGGCGCCCGCGCATAGAGGGTGGTGCCCTCGCGCTCGAAGATCGGGTGCCGCGCGATGTGGAGGAAGATGTAGAGGTCGCCCGGCGGGGCGCCGCGTGCGCCCGCCTCGCCCTGGCCGGACAGGCGGATGCGCGTACCCTCGTCCACGCCCGGCGGCACGTTGACCGCGAGCGTCACGGTGCGGTCGACCCGGCCCTCGCCGCGGCAATTGCGGCACGGATCGGTGATCGTCTGCCCGGCGCCATGGCAGGACGGACAAGTCCGCTCGACCATGAAGAAGCCCTGCTGCGCGCGCACCTTGCCATGCCCGCGACAGGTGCCGCAGCTCTTGGCCATGGTGCCCGGCGATGCGCCGGTGCCGCCGCACGGCTCGCAGATACCCGAGACATCGATCGTAATGTCGGTCTGCTTGCCGTGGAACGCGTCTTCCAGGCTGATTTCCATGTCGTAGCGCAGGTCGGCGCCGCGCCGCTGGGCCTGCTGGCCGCCGCGGCCGCCGCCCATGAACTCGCCGAACACGCTTTCGAAAATGTCGGAAAAGGCGTCGAAGCCGGGTCCCTGGCCGCCGCCGCCCATCCCGCCCGGACCGGCATGGCCGAACCGGTCGTACGCGGCGCGCTTCTGCGGGTCCTTCAGGACGTCATAGGCTTCGTTGATCGCCTTGAACTTCGCCTCGTGATCCTTGCACCCGCCATTCTTGTCCGGGTGGAACTTGATCGCGAGCTTGCGAAAGGCGGACTTGATCGTCGCGTCGTCCGCGGTGCGCTCGACTTCGAGCAGATCATAATAGTCAATCTGGGTGGTCATTCACTCGGCCCCCGCTCATCCCCCCGCCATTCCCGAAATTCGAAAATGGCGGGGGCGAGCATAGCTTACGCCTTGTTGTCGTCCACCTCGGAGAATTCGGCATCGACGACATCGTCGCCGTCCGCCTTCTCCGCAGCCGCTGCGGCATCGGCCTGAGGCGAAGCCTCGGACTGCTGCTGCTTCTCGTAGATCGCCTGACCCAGCTTCATCGCGACCTGCGCGAGGGCCTGGCTCTTTTCGTTCATCGCATCGGCGTCGCCGCCTTCGATCGCGGCCTTGGTCTCGTCGATCGCGGTCTGGATCTCGCCCTTCAGCGCTTCGTCGACCTTGTCGCCATTCTCCGCGAGCTGGCGCTCGGTGGTGTGGACCAGGCTCTCGGCGTTGTTCTTGGCTTCGGCCGCGGCACGGCGCTTCTTGTCCTCTTCGGCGAAATTCTCGGCATCGCGAACCATCTGGTCGATGTCGGCGTCGCTGAGGCCGCCCGAGGCCTGGATGCGGATCTGCTGCTCCTTGCCGGTGCCCTTGTCCTTGGCGCTGACGTTGACGATGCCGTTGGCGTCGATGTCGAACGTCACCTCGATCTGCGGCACGCCGCGCGGGGCAGGGGGGATGCCGACCAGGTCGAACTGGCCCAGCATCTTGTTGTCAGCGGCCATTTCGCGCTCGCCCTGGAAGACGCGGATCGTCACGGCCTGCTGATTGTCGTCAGCGGTCGAATAGGTCTGCGACTTCTTGGTCGGGATCGTCGTGTTGCGGTCGATCATGCGGGTGAACACGCCGCCCAGCGTCTCGATGCCGAGGCTCAGCGGGGTCACATCGAGCAGCAGCACGTCCTTGACGTCGCCCTGCAGCACGCCGGCCTGGATCGCGGCGCCGATCGCGACGACCTCGTCCGGGTTGACGCCGGTGTGCGGCTCCTTGCCGAAGAACGACTTCACGACTTCGCGCACCTTGGGCATGCGCGTCATGCCGCCGACGAGCACGACCTCGTCGATCGCGTTCGCCTTCACGCCGGCATCGGCCATCGCCTTCTTGCACGGCTCGAGCGTGCGCTGGATCAGGTCGTCGACCAGCTTCTCCAGGTCGGCGCGGGTGATCGTCTTGACCAGGTGCTTCGGCCCGTTCTGGTCTGCGGTGATGAAGGGCAGGTTGACCTCGGTCGTCGCGGCCGACGACAGCTCGATCTTCGCCTTTTCGGCGGCTTCCTTCAGACGCTGGAGCGCCAGCTTGTCCTTGGTGAGGTCGATGCCTTCGTCCTTCTTGAAGGCGTCGGCCAGATACTGGACGATCTTCGAATCGAAGTCCTCGCCGCCCAGGAAGGTGTCGCCATTGGTGGCCTTCACCTCGAACACGCCGTCGCCGATCTCGAGGATCGAGATGTCGAAGGTGCCGCCGCCAAGGTCATAGACCGCGATCGTCTTGCCGTCGGTCTTCTCGAGCCCGTAGGCGAGCGCCGCGGCAGTCGGCTCGTTGATGATGCGCAGCACTTCGAGGCCCGCGATCTTGCCGGCGTCCTTGGTCGCCTGGCGCTGCGCGTCGTTGAAGTAAGCGGGGACGGTGATCACCGCCTGGGTCACGGTTTCGCCGAGATAGGATTCGGCGGTTTCCTTCATCTTCTGCAGGATGAAGGCGCTGATCTGGCTGGGCGAATAATCCTCGCCGCCGGCCTTGACCCATGCGTCGCCGTTCGGACCCTTGACGATCGTGTACGGGACCAGCTCGGTGTCCTTCTTGGTGATCGGATCGTCGAAGCGTCGGCCGATCAGGCGCTTCACCGCGAAGATGGTATTGTCGCCATTGGTCACCGCCTGGCGCTTCGCCGGCTGGCCGACCAGACGCTCGCCGTCCTTGGCGAACGCGACGATCGAAGGCGTGGTACGTGCGCCTTCCGCATTCTCGATCACCTTGGGCTTGCCGCCCTCCATCACTGCAACGCAGCTGTTGGTGGTGCCGAGATCGATTCCGATAACCTTTGCCATGAGTCCTTACTGGCCCCCGTGTCCTAATCTAAAAGTTTCAACCATTTACCGGACCCCTGAATCGGCAATCCGGCTATTACCAGTGGCGATATAGGTGGACTGCGCCTTGTCGCAAGGCGGGGCGAGGCATAGGACCGCTCCCAAGGTTCCCGAATCGGGAGGAGCAGGCATGATGCGGGCAGTTTTCGGGGTGGTTTTTGCGGGCGCGGTACTGGCGGGTTGCCAGCAGGCCGAACTCGCCGTCACGGATGCCTCAGTGCAACTCCCGGTGGTGAGCGGGCGTCCCGGAGCGGCCTATTTCACCGTGAAGGGCGGGGCGCAGACAACCAGCCTTGTCGCGGTCTCGACGCCCGTGGCGATCCGCACCGAAATGCACGAGATGAAGCAGGAAGGCGGGATGATGACGATGGCGCCCCTCAAGGACGTCGCCATTCCCGCGGGCGGCACGGTCGAATTCAAGTCCGGCGGGAAGCATGTCATGCTGTTCGATGTCTCTCCCTCGGTGCGTTCCGGCGACACGGTTCCGCTGCGCCTGTCCTTTGCCGACGGCAGGACGATCGAGGTCAAGGCGGCGACACGCGCCGCGGGCGACCCCGCGGATCACGGCGCGCACTAGGACGATTACGGATCAGGGATTGGCGGCGGCCGGCGCGCCCGTGCCGATGAAGCGCGGGGTGTAGCGGCGCGCTTCACCGGTGAAGATTCCGGCCTTCACCGCAGGATCGTCCGCGATGACCGCTTCAGCCGCGGCCTGGTCGGCTGCGTGGAGGATGATCAGGCCGCCATCGGGTCCCATCGCACCCGCATAGACGATGCCGCCGCGCTCGTGCAGCGCCTTCACATAGTAGAAATGGTCACGCAGCCCCTGGTCCTTCATCGGCACGCCGGGCTTCCATGCCGGGCCGGCGCGATAGACGATCGCGAACAGCGGGCGGGCAGTTGCCGCCGGTTGCTGTGCCGGCTGCTGCTGCGATGGCGCTGCGCCAGCAACGGTCCCCGTCATCAGGGCGACGGCCAGAGCGGCCCGCATCATGATCTGCATATTTTCCTCCGCTGCCTCGTTCCATCGACGGTATCACGGGCGCAAACCCGTCGCACCCGGGCTGTCCGCCGCCCGTCTTTGCGTTATGCTTGCGTACCGAAGCGACAAGGAACCGGCATGTCCCAATCGATCGACCGCTTTCGCTCTTCGACCTGGGGCTGGCTACGCGGCACGCTGGCGGGGTGGGGAACGCTGCTGCTCTGCCTGATCGGGGTCGGGCTGATCATCATCCTGGTCAAGTGGATCGCCAACCTCGCCACCACCTATGAGGTGACTCAGGACCGGCTGATCCTGCACAGGGGCATCTTCGTGAAGTCGATCGACGAGATCGAGCTCTACCGCGTCAAGGATGTGCGGATCGACTTCAGTCTGATCAACCAATGGGCGGATATCGGCACGATCACGATCAACTCGTCGGACGAGACCACCAAGGCAGGGCCGCTGGTGATCCGCGATGTGGACCAGGCGCGCGCCCGGCGCGAGAAACTGCGCGAGCTCGTCAACGCCGCGCGCCGCCTGCGCGGGGTGCGCGAGATCGACATGGTGCACGAAGATATCTGAAGTGACGGAGCCTTTGCGCAGCGGGGAGCGGCGCCCGCTCACGGTCGGGGAAATCGCGCTTGCCGCCGGCATCTTCGGCGACGCGATCGACTATGATCGCGCTCGGGTCGCGAACCGCAAATGGATGTTCTTCCAGCCGCGCACGATCACCATGGCCCCGATGGGTTGCATTCACTTCCACCCCAAGGGGTGCAACTATCGCGACGATTTCGCGTTCGCCCCGCTCCATCTCCAAGGGCTGTTCATTCACGAGATGACGCACATCTGGCAGCATCAGAAAGGCATCTTCCTGCCGCTGCGCCGCCATCCCTTTTGCCGCTACGCCTACAGTCTGAAGCCCGGCTGGCGGCTCGAACGCTATGGGCTCGAACAGCAGGCCGAGATCATCCGTCATATCTTCCTGCTCCGCCATGGCGCGCTGGTCCCCGGCGCGCCGCCGCTGGAGCAGTATCGCGGCATCCTGCCCTTCACCCCGTCATCGGACCGGATCGCCTGACCTGGAAGCGTCCCGTTTATTGATGGCGATCGCTTCACGATCCAGCAGGCTGACGAATGGCGCAAATATGCGATCCGCTACGGCTCGCTCGCCGCCTATCGCGCCGATGCGAATTTCTACCACCGCGCCACGCAAGCAGGTCGTCTGGTTCGAACATTCGGCGCATCTCCCGATGATCGAGGAACCGGGGCGCACCTTCGCCGCGCTGCTCCGCGACGTGTTGCCGCTGACCCGGGGCGATACGAAAAAGTGATGGCGGCAGGCGGGGTTGCCGCTAGTTTCCCGCGCAACGAAAAAAGGGGAGTTCTGAAATGCGCCGTATCGCCGTCGTCACCGCCGCTTTGCTTGCCGCCACCCCGCTTGCCGCCCAGACCGCTCCGGCGCCCAAGGTTCGGTTCATCCATGCCGGCGCGCTGCTGGCGAAGCCGGGCGAGGCGCCGCGCGGCGCCAGCACGATCGTCGTGCGCGATGGCAAGGTGGCCGAGGTACGCGACGGCTTCGTCACGCCGGACGCGGGCGCCGAGCTGATCGATCTCAAGGACCGGTTCGTGATGCCCGGGCTGGTCGATATGCATGTCCATCTCTGGGGGATCGGCGGCGATCCGCTGCGCGAGCGGCTGACCGCGGTCAATCGCGACGATGCCGACGACATGATGTACGCGCTCACCAACGCCCGGGTGACGCTCGAGGCGGGCTTCACCACGGTGCGCGATCTCGGCGGCAATCCGCGCGGCATGCGTGCGATGCGCGAAGGGGTGGAGCGCGGCGTGATCGCCGGACCCACCATCGTCAATGCGGGCACCGCGATCTCGGTCTCGGGCGGCCATGCCGATCCCACCAACGGCCTCGGCGCCGAATTCGCCGACGCCGTTCACCAGCACAAAATCAACACCTGCGACGGCCCCGACGATTGCCGCCGCGCGGTGCGGCAGCAGGTCGCGCTCGGCGCGCAGGTGATCAAATACATGTCCACCGGCGGCGTGCTCTCCAACGTTTCGGGCGGGCTCGGCCGCGCGATGACCGACGAAGAGATGAAGGCGATTATCGATACCGCCCATGGCCTCGGCCGCAAGGTCGCGACGCACAGCCACGGCGTTGCGGGAACCAAGGCGGCGGTCGCGGCCGGGGTGGATACGATCGATCACGGCTCGTTCCTCGACGACGAGGCGATCCGGGCGATGAAGGCCAACGGCACCTGGCTGGTCCCGACGATGATGGCACCTGCCGCCGCGCTTGAGTTCGCGCGTGCCGGGCTGCTGCCGCCGGCGACGATTCCGAAGGCCGAGGAAGCTGCCGCGGCCGCCTTCGCCAGCCATTCCAAGGCCTTTGCCGCCGGGGTGAAGGTTGCGTTCGGCACTGACACCGGCGTGTCGAGGCACGGCGACAATGCGAAGGAGTTCGCGATGATGGTGAAGGCGGGGATGTCCCCCGCCCAGGCGCTCAAGGCCGCCACCGTCAACGCCGCCGAAGCGCTGGGCCGGTCGGCATCGATCGGCACGATCGAGCCGGGCAAGGATGCCGACATCATCGCCGTCGCCGGCAGCCCGCTCGAGGATGTGACGCGGATGGAGAAGGTCGATTTCGTGATGCGCCACGGCGTGGTGCACAAGGCGAACGGCACGCGCCGCGCTTTCCCGGCCGATTGACGCGACGACCGGCCGGTTGTCCTAGAAGGCGACCAGCCGGTCTTCGCCCAGCGCGGCGAGCAACGAGACCAGCCCGCCCGGCTCGACGCCCGGTGGCAGCATCTCGAACGCGATCCCGGCGGCCGCCAGCCCGGTCTGGCAGGCGATCAGCATGACGCCGCTCTCCTGCGCTTCGGCGATCAGCTGTGCGCGGCTCGCCAGGCCCTTGGCGGCGAGACCGGCGTCGCCCGGATCGCTGCCGGGGACGAGCAACGCCACCGCCGCCTCATGGCAATAGAGGCGCGTGGCGCCGCTCAGCGCGGCATGGGCGCAGGCGAGCGAGAGTGCGGCGCGGAACGGTTCCGCGTCGCCTGTCGCGGCGATGATCGTCAGCCCGCGCATGCCGGGCATCCGGGGTCCTTGGGCAGCGCCAGCGTGCGGAAGCGCAATGCCAGCGTGTCGGCGATCAGCAGCTTGCCCGCGCTGTCCTCGCCGAACGGCACGATTGCGCGGATCGTCTCCAGCGCGGCAAGGCTGCCCATCAGCCCCGTCAGCGCGCCGATCACGCCCTGTTCGGCGCAGTTGATGCCGGGCGTTTCCGGGTCGGCGCCAGTGAAGCAGCGATAGCAGGGCTTGCCCGCCTCCCAGCCGCGGAACACGCCGAGCTGGCCTTCGAACTCGCCGACCGCGGCGCTGACCAGCGGGATGCGGTGACACAGCGCGGCGTCGGCGACCAGCAGGCGGGTCTCGAAATTGTCGGTGCCGTCGAGGACGACGTCATGGCCGGCGAGCAGCGTGGAAGCATTGGCCGCGTCGATCCGCACGGGCTGCACGGTGACTGCGACATGGGGATTGAGCCTGCCCAGCGCGCGCGCAGCCGCATCGCCCTTGCCGGTGCCCGCATCGTCCGTGCCGAACAGCGTCTGGCGCTGCAGGTTGGACAGATCGACCCGGTCGTCGTCGATCACTGTCAGCCGGCCGACTCCCGCCGCGGCGAGATACTGCAGGGCGGGCGACCCGATCCCGCCCGCGCCGATCACCGCGACCCGCGCGGCCTTGAGCCGCATCTGTCCCGCGCCGCCGATTTCCTTGAGGATGATATGGCGGGCGTAACGCTCGAGTTCTTCGTCCGAGAGGTTCATCACTTCCAGATGAAGGTCACGGTCGCGCGGTACCATTGCTCCGCCGCCATCGTGCGGGGTGCAAGGTTGTTGCGCGCAAAGCTGGAGACGAGCCCGGCGGCATATTGCTCGACCGTCGCGCAGCCGATCGCGCGCGGGATCGATGCGCGTACCCCGTCCTCGGGATGGACCAGCACCGCGACCTCCACCCGCATCGCCGGCCGGCCGTCGATGGTCCGCCGCTGTCGGCATTTGTGCACGCGCACCTGCCCCTGGACATAGGCGTTCATCGCCGGGGTCATCTGCGGGGGCAGGCGATAGGGAAGGTCGGGAAGCTTGGTCCAGTCGATCCCCGCGCCTTGCTGGGGCGCAGGCGCGGGTGCCGGAGTTTCCTGCACTCCAGCGGCAAGCAGAAGGAAAGGAAGCAAGGCTTCCGGCATCAGCGCCCCGTCGATCCGAACCCGCCGGCACCGCGCGCCGTGTCGTCAAGCGCATCCACTTCGGCAAAGACCGCGCGCTGCACCGGTGCCGCGACCAGCTGAGCGATCCGCTCGCCCCGCGTGATCGTGAAGGGGTAGCCGCCCAGATTGGCGAGGATCACCTTCACTTCGCCGCGATAGTCGCTGTCGATCGTGCCGGGGGTGTTGAGGCAGGTGATGCCGTGCTTGAGCGCCAGGCCCGAACGCGGGCGCACCTGCACCTCATAGCCTTCCGGGATCGCGATCGCGAAGCCGGTGGCGACGGCGTGGCGCGCGCCCGGCGCAAGGATCAGGTCCTCCGCCGCGACCACATCCATCCCGGCGGCGCCGGCGGTGGCATAGGCAGGGAGCGGAAGGCCTTCGCCATGCGGCAGGCGGGTCAGCTGGATCGTGATCGGCGCAGCGGTCATGCGGGTTTCCGGGGCAGGGCGGCGGCAAGACGGCGCGCCGCCTCGATCACCTGAGGATCGTCGAGGATGTTGCTCCCGCGCGCGGGCAGGATGCGGAAATCGGTGGCGATGCCGCGCAAGGTCAGCGCCTCGGCATAGGATCGCGCGAAGCGGGCAGGCACCTTCTGGTCGTCGCCGCCGCTCAGCAATGCCGCGCGCAGGTCGGGCGCGATACCGCCCGCAGTCTGGAGCGGGTCGAGGCTCTCGACCTTGGCGCGCCACGGATCGGCGGGTTTCCCGCGCCCGGCCATGTAGCGGCGCCATTCGGGCAGCGCGCAGGGGCAGGAAACCAGCACCATCCCGTCGAGCAGTTCAGGCTTGAGGCCGGCGATGTTCGCCACGATCGCCGCGCCGCCGCCTTCGCCGATCGCGATCACGCGTGCACGGCGATAGCGTGCGCGCAGCGCGGCGATGGTTTCGGCGACCGTCGCGATGCGATCGGCGGTATAGTTGTCGCCATTGCCGTCGCCCTGCACGCCGGTCGATTGATTGCCTGCGCCATCGGCAAAGCCTGGTCGCAGCAGCCGGACGACGGCGCTTCCCGGCGCGGCGGTCGCGAGCGACTGGGCGAAGGGCCTGAGGTCGATCGAGGTGCCGCCCTTGCCGTCGCCATGGACGATCACGAACAGCGTCTCGGCGTCGCGCGTCGGCGCGCCGGCGGTTTCGGTGAACAGCGGCGGCTCGGGCAGCGGGGCTTCGGTTGCGCCGCGCGGCATGGTGGCGCAGCCCGCGAGCAGCAGCGGCGCGATCAGCAGCGCGGTCAGGTTAGAGCGCATCGGCGATCCGCTGCGCCAGGCGGTGCGCAACGTCCTGCTTGGACAGCCTTTCCCAGCTCTCCGTGCGTCCGGCGGTGACAAGGTGGACGGTGTTCGCATCTCCGCCCATGACATCGCCGGAAACATCGTTGGCGACAATCCAGTCTGCGCCCTTGCGAGTCCGTTTCGCGGTGGCGTGTTCGATCACCCGTTCGGTTTCGGCGGCGAACCCCACGACCAGCTTCGGCCGGCGCGCGCCATGGCCCAGCGTGGCGAGGATATCGGGGTTCTCGGTCAGGCTGAGCGCGGGCGTGTCGGCGCCCTTCTTGATCTTCTGTTCCGCCGCATCGGCGGTGCGCCAGTCGGCAACTGCGGCGACCATCACCGCAGCATCGGCGGGCAGCGCCGCATCGACCGCCGCCGCCATCTCGCGCGCGGTCTCGACATCCACCCGGTCCACGCCGCGCGGCGTTTCCAGCGTCACCGGCCCGGCGACCAGCGTGACGCGCGCGCCCAGCTCGGCCAGCGCGCCCGCGATCTCGAACCCCTGCTTCCCCGAAGAGCGGTTGGCGATGTAGCGCACCGGATCGATCGGCTCGTGCGTCGGCCCGGCGGTGACGAGGATGTGCTTGCCCGCCAGCGGTCCCGCCTCGGGCGCCAGCGCCGCCAGGATCGCCTTGAGGATCGCCTGCGGCTCGGGCAGGCGGCCGGGGCCGTACTCGCCGCACGCCATCGGTCCCTCGTCGGGCTCCATCACGGTGACGCCGTCCGCGCGGAGCTGCGCGACGTTGCGCCGGGTCGCGGCGTGCTGCCACATCCGCACGTTCATCGCCGGAGCGGCGAGCACCGGCTTGTCGGTGGCGAGGAGGAGCGTGGTGGCAAGGTCGTCGGCCTGTCCCGTGGCCATCTTCGCCAGCAGGTCGGCGGTGGCGGGCGCGACGACGACCAGGTCGGCGTTCCGGCTGAGCTGGATATGCCCCATCTCCGCCTCGTCCTTGAGGTCCCACAGCGTCGTGAACACCTGGTTCTCCGACAGCGCGGCGAGCGTCATCGGCGTCACGAAATGCTGCCCGCCCGCAGTGAGCACGCAGGTGACGCGGATTCCGGCCTTGCGTGTCAGGCGGATCAGCTCGCACGCCTTATAGGCCGCGATCCCGCCGCCGACGATCAGGAGGATGCGCTTCATCGTTCGATCCTCTGCACCTGCACGCGCCGCCTGTCGAGGGCGCGGACCATCAGGTCGCGCAACCCGTCGGGCACGAAGACGAGGCCGATCAGGAACGCCGGCGCGATCATCAGCCCCCAGTAGAAGGTATCGAGCCGCGCAAACAGGCTGATCACCAGCGCGTAGGCGCAGAAGGTCGCCCCAGCACGCAGCGCCAGCGGATCGCGCCAGCTTGCCCAGCCGAACAGTGCCAGCGCGACCAGCGGCGCCGCGGCGATCGCGGGCAGCAGCGTCAGTCCCGTCGCCAGCGTCATCGCCCGCACGAACAGCCCGAACCCGTGCATGCCCGCCCAGCCCGGCGAGGCGGCGTCGAGCGGGCCGGTCACGCCGTGCACCGCCATCGCATGCGCCGCCAGCACCAGCACGAAGATGCCCAGCGCGGCGAGCCAGCCCAACGCCTCGCGCCGGAATCCCTCGGCAAAGGCAAGCCCGGCCATCACCAGCACATAGAGCGCCGCGGTCTCGCGGATCAGCATCGCGATCAGCGCCACGGCCGCCGCCTCGATCCAGTGCCCCGGCCGCCGCAGCGCCAGACTGAGCGCGACGAGCAGCCCCGCCCAGATCTCGTGAAAGGCGATCAGCCCCGGCTGGACGAAGGCGAGCATCCCCGCCGTCAGCAGGAACAGCGCGGCGAGCAGGGCGGGCACCCGTGCCACCGCGTCGCGCAACCGCCGGTACCAGGCATAAGCGGTCGCCGCTGCGAGCAGCCCGAGCAGTATCAGTGTCGCGAGCGGCGGCAGCGCGGCCTGCACCGTCGCAAGGCCGGGCATGCGGAAGGTCAGGAACGGCCGCAGCGGATAGCTGCCTGCCCGCAGCGCATCGGCGGCGGCGCGGTAGTAATCCTCGCCATGCGCGACTGCGGAGACGATCCCCTCATAGAGGGCGACATCGCTCTGCGGGGTGCTGCTGCCGGCGGGCGGCGCAGGCAGTGCGAGCACGGTGAGCGAACCGAGCAGCAACGCCGCGAGCATCGCCAGCACGATCCGCGCCTGCGCCGCCGGAAGCGCTGCGAAACGGCCGGGCCGGGCGAGCCAGATCGGGGCAAGGGCGGGTTTCATTTCGCAGGCGGTATAGGGTTGCGGGGATTCGAAATCCAATGCCCCCGGGCGGGGAGGAGCGGGCTCAACGCAGCAGCAGCGTCGCTGCGACGCCGGCACCCGCGGCCAGCAGGGCGACGACGGCATAGCGCCAGCCGCCGCCCACGCGCACCACCTCGATCTCCCTGAGCGGCGGGGCGGGCGGCGCGCCGCCGGGATCGGGAAAATGGCGCTCGATGTTGCGGATCAGTTTGGGCAGCCGGGCAAGTGTCTTGAGGTCCTCCGACAGGCGGTCCGCGATGAACGCCTCCGGCCCCAGTTCGGTGCGGATCCATTCGCGGATGAACGGCGCCGCGCTGTCCCACAGGTTGATGTCGGGGTGCAGCCGCGTCGCCACGCCCTCGACCATCACCATCGTCTTCTGGAGCAGCAGCAGATGCGGCTGGGTCTGCATGTCGAAGTCGCGGGTGATGTTGAACAGGCTGTCGAGCATCATGCCGACGCTCATGTCCTTGACCGGAAGGCCGCGCATCGGCTCGCCCACCGCGCGCAACGCCGTCGCGAACTCGGCGACATTGTGGTGCGCGGGAACATAGCCCGCCTCGAAATGGATCTCGGCCACGCGGCGGTAATTGCCGGTGATCAGGCCGTAGAGGATTTCGGCCAGCCAGACGCGCGCGCGCCGGTCGATGCGGCCCATGATCCCGAAATCGATCGCCGCGATATGATTGCCGGGGAGCGCGAAGAGGTTCCCCTGATGCATGTCGGCGTGGAAGAAGCCTTCGGAGATCGCCTGGCGCAGGAAGGCGCGGACCAGCGTGTCGGCGAGCTTCCGGGTGTCATAGCCCGCGGCGATGATCGCGTCGCGATTGGACAGCTTGATGCCGTCGATCCACTCCAGCGTCAGCACCTTGCCGGTGGTGCGCTGCCAGTCGATCGCGGGGACGGTGAAGTCGGGCTCCGCCTCCATCGATTCCGAAAGCTCGGAGGCCGAAGCCGCCTCGCGGCGCAGGTCCAGTTCGCGGGCGGTCCAGCGCTTGAACGTCTCGATGACGAGGCGCGGACGCAGCCGTGCGACCTCGCCGCCCTGTGCCTCGAGCTGGGCCGCTGCCCATTCATAGGTGTCGATCGCCTTGGCGAATTCGGCCTCGATCCCCGGGCGCAGCACCTTGACCGCGACCTTGCGGCCGTCGGTGGTGGTGGCGCGGTGGACCTGCGCGATCGACGCGGCGCCGATCGGCACTTCCTCGATCTCGGCGAACAGGTCCTCGATCGGCCGGTCGAAGCTGCGCTCGATCGCGGCGCGGATCACCGGGAAGGGGACGGGCGGCAGCGCGTCCTGCAGCCGCATCAGATCGTGCGCCGCGGCCTCGCCGATCAGGTCGGCGCGCGTCGCGAGCGTCTGGCCGAGCTTGATCGCGGCCGGGCCGATGGCTTGCAGCGCGTCGGCATATTGCGGTGTCGCCGGCACGCGCGCGCCGAAGCGGGCGAGCCGCGCAAGGCGGCGTACCGGGCGCGGCGTGTTGCGGTCGCGCTCGATCCCGCGCAGCGCGCCGTGGCGCGCCAGCGTGCGGCCCCATTTCAGGAGGCGCCACAGATGAACGGCGGGGGCTGTCAAATCTTCCAGCCGCTATGAATCGCCACAAGGCCGCCCAGCATCGGCTCGACGCGGGTCTGCACGAAGCCGGCGTCTTTGATCATCCGCTCGAAGGTCGGCATGTCGGGGAAGCGGCGGATCGATTCGATGAGGTAGCGATAGCTGTCCTCGTCATTCGCCAGCAGCTTGCCGAGCTTGGGCACGACATGGTGCGAATAGGCGTCGTAGACGTCGGAGAAACCCGGCCAGACGGTGGTCGAGAATTCGAGGACGAAGAAGCGTCCGCCGCGCTTGAGCACGCGATGGGCCTCGCGCAGCGCCTTGGGAATGTCGGTGACGTTCCGGATGCCGAAGGCGATGGTGTAGGCGTCGAAGAATCGATCGGGCCATTGCAGCGTCTCGGCGTTCGCCTCGCTCCACACCAGGCCATCGATGCCGCGCTTGGCCGCGCGCTCGATGCCGACGGCGAGCATGTCCGGGTTGATGTCGGCGACGGTCACCGCCGCGCCCGATTCGGCCATGCGGAAGGCGATGTCGCCGGTGCCGCCGGCCATGTCCAGGATCGCCTCGCCCTCGCGCGGCTTCACCCGGCGGACGAACACATCCTTCCAGATGCGATGCAGACCGCCCGACATCGCGTCGTTCATCAGGTCGTAGCTGGAGGCGACGCTGGAGAAGACGCCGCCGACGCGGCGGGTCTTGTCCTCGGGGGCGACATCTTCGTAGCCGAAGGAGACGGTGTCGGTCATGCGCGCCCTCCTAGCGGCCCTTGTGAGCGGCGCAAAGCCCGCTTAGCTCAATGCGATGCCCGAACTTCCCGAAGTCGAAACCACGGTCCGCGGTCTCGCCCCCGCGCTGGAGGGGCGGCGGATCCGCCGCGTGCTGATGCGGCGCCCGGATCTGCGCCGCCCGATGCCGCAGGATCTGGGCCAGCGGCTGACGGGCGCGAGCGTCACCGCGCTCGGCCGCCGCGCCAAATATGGCCTGATCGACACCGATCGCGGCGACACGATGATCTTCCATCTCGGCATGTCGGGACGTTGGCGCGTCGATCCGTCGGAAACGCTCACGCACGACCATCTGATTCTCGAAACCGACGAAGGGCGCTCGCTCGCGCTCAACGATCCGCGGCGCTTCGGCTCGATCGATCTTGTGCCCACCGATGCGCTCGACGCCTGGCCCGCCTTCGCGGCGATGGGCCCGGAGCCGCTGGGGCCCGATTTCACCGCCGCGCATCTCGCCGCGGCGTTCGACGGGCGGGCCGCGCCGGTCAAGGCGCTGCTGCTCGATCAGCGAATCGTCGCGGGTCTCGGCAATATCTATGTCTGCGAGGCGCTGCACATGAGCGGGATCGCGCCGACCCGCGCCGCGGGCAGGATCGCCACGCCGCGGCTTGCGCAGCTGGTCGATGCGATTCGCGCGGTGCTGGCTTCGGCGATCGAGGCGGGGGGATCGAGCTTGCGCGACTATGCCCGCCCCGATGGCGAGCTGGGCTATTTCTCGAAGCAATGGCGCGTCTATGGGCGTGAGGGGGAACCGTGCCTGTGCGGTGCCCCCGTCCAGCGGCGCGTCGACAGTGGCCGATCGACCTTTTTCTGCGCGAAATGCCAGAAGGGATGATGCGTCCAAAGGTTGACCGAATCGCGCACCGTCGCTAAGGGGCGCGCTTTCCCGGCGTGGGGATGTGATTTCCGCGCCTCTTTTCGCATCGAAAACAGGAACGAAATTACATGGCGAACACGCCGCAAGCCAAGAAGCGCATCCGCCGCAACGCCCGCCGCGCCGACGTCAACGGCGCGCGCGTCAGCCGCATCCGTACCTTCGTCAAGAAGGCGGAGAGCGCGCTCGAGTCGGGCGACAAGTCGGCGGCCGAATCGGCGCTGAAGGCGATGCAGCCGGAACTGGCGCGCGGCGTGGCCAAGGGTGTCGTGCACAAGAACACCGCTGCCCGGAAATTCTCGCGTCTGACGAAGCGCCTCGCCGCGCTCGCCTGACCCACGCGATTTCAGTGGTTTAGAAACCCCGCCGGCGCGATCCGGCGGGGTTTTTGCTGCTTGTTCAGGGACTTGGCGCGCGGAGAATCGGGGAACCCGCGGATTCGCGCGAGTCGCGTCGTCACGCCATTGTAACGTTGGGAATTCTGTATGCGATTTCAGGCGGTTACGCCTTGAATCGCGGAATTCCGGGCCGGGAACGAGTCAAGCCTACTTATTTCAGAATCTTTACACCCCGCCCCCTTGATCGACTCGAAAAACCATCCCTAAAACGACCTTCCGCCGCGGCGTTTCTCGAAGGCGGATTCAGCGAAGGGCTTCGGATCAGTGCGGATGCGATTCCGGCTGAGGGTAGCTTTTGCCTGATTGGGAACGAGGTGCGGAGAAGGGGGCTTTTCCGCATCGGGAAAGTTTTGCCCGCGCGCACGGTAATTTTAGAGGGGTGTCTAAGAGGATGGATCAAGCCAAGGCCTGGACACGCGTGCGCGGTAACCTGCGGCTCTCTGCAGGCCAGCGGCTGTTCGACCAGTGGCTGAAGCCCATCGTTCTGATCGAGGGCAGCGACCCCGAAACCGTGCGCCTCGGCTTGCCTTCGCCCTTCATGACCAACTGGGTGAAGGGCCATTACGCCGAACGGCTGCTGATGGAGTTCCGTTCGCAGCTGCCCGATGTGCGCACCGTCTCGATCGAAACGCTCGCGCGCGAATCGCGGGAGCTCGCGCCCGAGGCTGAGTCGCCTGCGGCAGCCGTCCCCGCGGCGGCGCCGCTCGCGGCCACTCCGGCGGCGTCGGCCGAGCGTCCGCGCTTCGATTCGCGCTTCACCTTCGAGCGATTCGTCGTCGACACGTCGAACCGTGTCGCGTTCAACGCCGCGAGGGCGCTGGCCGAGCCAGGCAAGCCGCGCTTCAGCCCGCTCTATCTTCACAGCTCGACCGGCCAGGGCAAGACGCACCTGATGCACGCGATCGGCCATGCCTTTCTCGAGGCGTGCCCGGACGCGACCGCGATCTACATGCCCGCCGAGCGCTTCATGTTCGAATTCGTCCGTGCGGTGCGCGAGAAGGATACGTTCGCGTTCAAGGCGCGGCTGCGCGGGGTCGATCTGCTGATGATCGACGATCTCCAGTTCATCGCGGGCAAGGAATCGACGCAGGAGGAATTCTTCCACACCGTGGATGAGTTCATGCGCGAGGGCAAAAGGCTGGTGATCGCCGCCGACCGCAGCCCGCTGGCGCTCGAGGGGATCGAGGCGCGGCTGGCGTCGCGGCTGGGCGCTGGCCTCGCCGCCGACATCAAGCCGGCCGAGCTCGGCCTGCGCCGCGCGATCCTCGGCCGCAAGCTTGAGGACATGCCTGGAGCCCAGGTTCCGGCCGAAGTGCTCGATCTGCTTGCCGCGCGGATCAGCAGCAGCGTGCGCGAACTCGAAGGCGCGCTCAACCGCCTTGTCGCCTATGCGCAGCTGAACGACGAGACGGTGACGATCGCGTTCGCCGAATCGGTGCTGGGCGAAGCGCTGCGCGGCAGCCAGCGCCGCATTACGATCGACGAGATCCAGAAGGCGGTATCGTCGCATTTCGATGTCAAGCAGCTCGACCTTGTGTCGCAGCGCCGCGCCGTCGCGATCGCGCGCCCGCGCCAGATCGCGATGTACCTCGCCAAGCGCCTCACCACGCGCTCGCTGCCCGAGATCGGCCGCAAGTTCGGCAATCGGGATCACTCCACCGTGATCCACGCCGTCCGCCGTATCGAGGAGCTGCGCGGCACCGACAGCGAAATCGACACCGCCGTCCGCAACCTGATGCGCCAGCTGGAAGCATAGCGTTCCGCCGAGCGGGATGGGGGCGGGGCGGAAGGTCTTGGATCTTCCGCCCCGTGCGCCATCAGGCGGATAGACTGCCCATCGCAGCCAGTATCGTGCGAACCGCAACGTCAAGCGGGGTACTCGGCTCCTCGCCCAGCGCCGCGCGTAGCCGGCTATCGTCGAGGCGCACCGGCTCCTCCCACAGATAGCGCATTTCAAGCAACTCGCGTAGCAGTGGCACGAACGGTGCCGCGAGCCGCATCGCCCACCACGGCATCGGTTTGATCGATACCGACGGCGCGCCCAAAGCGCACTGGATCGCCCCAACCATTTGCGTGCCGTCGACATCCCAATGACCGTCCATGTGAAAGCGCGCAAAATCGTCGAGCGTCTCGAGTGCAAGCAGCCGTGCCATCGTCTCTGCAACATCGGGCAGATAGGCCCATTGATGGCCGATACCCCGACGCGCCGGGTTCTGGATCTTCCCCGGTCGGCCGCCCGGTGCGACCAGACCCTGGCTGAACCAGCTATTCCCCGCCTGCGGCCCGAAAAAGTCGCCTGCCCGCACGATCAGCGCGCGCGCCTGGCCCGCTCGGGCCGCTTCCTCCAGCCGCTGCTCCATTTCGACCCGGATACGCCCCTTGCGCGTTAGTGGATGTTGCGGCGCGTCCTCGCTGATCGAAGGAAAAGCGTCCGGGCCATAGTTGTAGACCGTGCCGGGCAGCAGGATGCGGGCGCCATTCGCTGCGGCAATGCTGTTGTCGAGCATCGGCAGCACCAGCCTGTCCCAGTCGCGATAGCCGGGCGGGTTCACGGCATGGACGATCAGTTCCGCGCCCGCCGCTGCTGAGGGCGCGGACGTGCCAGCCATCGGCGAGTAGGCGCCGCGCGACCTCGCCGCCAATGCCCCCTGTCGCTCCCAATACCAGTGCAATCTTCCGTTCCATCTAGACCTCCATCGTCGATGACGCAGAGATGGCGGCACGGCATTCGGAACAAAATTGTATAAAATAGTCCATCTGATATACGAGAATAGATGAATACCGACCCTGGCTGGGATCTCTATCGAAGCTTCGCCGCGGTGTTGCGGGCCGGCTCGCTTTCCGGCGCGGCACGCATGCTTGGCATGACCCAGCCAAGCATCGCCCGCCATGTCGATGCGCTTGAGGATGCGCTCGGCATCGACCTGTTCGTGCGCACCCAGCGCGGCCTCTCACCCACCGACGCGGCGCTCCGGCTCAGGCCCTATGCCGAATCGCTCGAGGCGACGGCGGCGGCACTGCGCAGGGCGGTCGCTTCCGATACCGATCCAACTGCGGGCACGGTGCGGATCACCGCGAGCGAGATCGTCGGGACCGAGCATCTTCCGGCGATCCTCACCCGGGTTCGGCAGCGTCACCCGGCGCTCCATGTCGAGTTGGTGCTGTCCAATGCGGTCGACGATCTTCTACAGCGCCACGCCGATATCGCCGTGCGCATGGTGGAGCCGGTGCAGCAGGCGTTGGTGGTCCGCCGTGCCGGGGCGGTCGAGGTCGGACTGCACGCGCACGGTCGATATCTGGCAGATCGCGAGATACCGCGCAGCCTGGCAGCGCTGAGCGCGCATAATCTGATCGGGTTCGATACCGAGACGCCGATGATCCGTGCGGTCGGCGCCCGCTTTCCAGAACTCAACCGCGCAGCTTTCGCCCTGCGTGCCGACAGTGACATCGCCCAGCTCGCGGCGATCCGCGCAGGATTCGGGATCGGCTTTTGCCAGGTTCAGGTGGCGCGCCGCGACCCCGATTTGGTGCGCGTGCTGGCGGCGGAGGTAAGCTTCGAGTTCGGCATGTGGATCGTGATGCACGAAGATCTGCGCAGCAACCAAGCCTGCCGCATTATCTTCGACGCACTCGCCGAGGGATTGGGCACAATCGGCGCGCGCTAGCGCGGCAGCTCGTCCAGAAAGGTCTCGACGTCGGCGAGGTTCACCTGTTTGTCGAGATAGGTCGCCCCGATCCCCCGTGTGAGCAGGAAGGGGAGCGTGCCGGCGTCCATCTTCTTGTCGTGGAGCATGTGCTCGACCAGCCGCGCGCCGTTTGTGGCGATGCCCGCGCTGGCGAGGTCGTGCGGCAGCCCGCTGGCCTTGAGATGCGCCGCGACCCGCTCGGCATCCGTCGCGGGGCAGAGGCCCTGCCGGGCCGAAAAGGCGAAGGCGAGCGCCATGCCCGCAGCCACGCCCTCGCCATGAAGCAACTGGTCGGAGAATCCCGTCTCGGCCTCCAGCGCATGACCGAAGGTATGGCCGAGATTGAGCAGCGCGCGCCGCCCGGTGGTCTCACGCTCGTCGTCGGCGACGATCCGCGCCTTGGCACCGACGGAGTGGGCGATGGCATATTCGCGGGCGTTCGGATCGCCGGCAAGCAGAGCCGCGCCATTCCCCTCGCACCACGCGAAGAAGTCGGCGTCGTCGATCAGCCCGTATTTCACCACCTCGGCATAGCCCGCGCGCTGTTCGCGCAGCGGGAGCGTGTCGAGCAGATCGGGGTCGATCAGCACGACCGAAGGCTGGTGGAAGGCGCCGACCAGATTCTTCCCGGCCCGCGCGTTGATCGCGGTCTTGCCGCCGACCGAGCTGTCGACCTGGGCCAGCAGCGTGGTCGGGATCTGCACGAAATTGCAGCCGCGCTTGAGGATCGCGCTGGCGAAGCCGACGAGATCGCCGATCACCCCGCCACCGAGCGCGATGACATGATCGCCGCGCTCTATGCCCAGATCGAGCAGCCGGTCGAGCAGCGATTCGAGCTGGGTCCAGCTCTTGGTGCCTTCACCGGGCGGAAGGATGATCGTCTCGCTCGCGATACCCGCGGCGGCAAGGTTCGCGGCGAGCCGTTCGCCATGCGGCGCGACATTGGCGTCAGTGACGATCACGAACGGGCGCTTGCGCACGAAGGGGGCCAGCTGTTCGGCGGCGCGGCCCAGCAGCCCGCTTTCGATCCGCACTTCGTAGCTGCGCGCGCCGAGCGCGACCGGCACTGTCCTCATGCGGTGAGGGCTTTCAGAATTGCGCTTACCGTCGCGTCGTGCGGCGCGGACTTGCTCACCACATGAATCGGCGCGAGCGCATAGACCGGGTTGCGGACAGCGGCGAGTTCGGTGAGCACCTTGAGCGGATCCTTTCCACGAAGCAGCGGCCGGTGATCGCGCTTGGCGACGCGTTCGGCCAGAATATGCGGCGGCGCGTCCAGCCAGATCGTTATCGCCTGGTCAAGGATTAGCGCGCGGGTTTCGACATTCAGGAAGGCGCCGCCACCGGTCGCGATCACCTTGGGGGTGCCGTCCACCAGCCGCGCGATCACCCTGCGTTCGCCGTCGCGGAAATGCGATTCGCCGAACCGCTCGAAGATTTCGGCGATGGTCATCCCTGCAGCCGATTCGATCTCCACATCGGCATCGACAAAGGGAAGGTTCAGCCGCTGGGCGAGGCGGCGGCCGATCGTGGTCTTGCCTACGCCCATGAGTCCGATCAGCACGATCGGGCGCGACGGGGTATAGGGATCGGCGGTGTGGGTTTGCAGCATGGTCGCGGGGGCTATACAGCGAGGGCCGCGCTCGGGCAAAAGGCCTGATCGCCTGTACCATATTCCGTTCCTTGAGGGGGTCGATGTCCCGTTCGCTCGTCATCATCATTGTGGTTGCCGTACTCCTGATCGGCGGCCTGTTCTTCCTGTCCGGGCGCAACACCGAGAAGCAGCCGGTGACCGTCGAGAAGGTCGTGCCGCTTGAAAATCTCGCCAACTAGTTTCGGGCTGACCGCGCTCGGCGTGGTGCTGGCGGCCGGTGTGGGCATCCCCGCGCTGGGCCAGGACCGCCCCGAATCGCTGCTGCCGCCCGGGTTCAACGATCCTGCACCCGCTCCGGCGCCGGCCCCCGCGCCTGCACCCGCACCCGCACCCGCACAGCCGGGTGTGCCGCGTCCTGCTACGCCCGCCGGGGTCGCGAGCCCGCTGCCCGGTGCACCCTTGCCGCTGCCTACGCCCGGTGCGACGCCGACCGGCGTTCCGGGCGAAATCGATTATGCGGTGATCCAGCGTTACGAACTCCCCGATTTCGCGCGGCGTTCGCTGGCGCAGGTCGGGCCGTCTTCACCCGCGAGCGACGGGCTTCCCACCAACGCCTTCGGCCGCGCCGATGGAGGCTTCCTTCAGACGTTGATGCGTCGGCTCGAGGCGCCAGTCGCGTCGCGCTGGCTGTCGATCGCGCTGCGTCGCGCCTTGCTGTCGCGGGTCGATACGCCCGCGGGGCTCAACGGCGCTGATTTCGCCGCCGAGCGGGCCTGGCTGCTGATCCGCATGGGTGAGGCCGATGCCGCGCGCGCGATGGTGCAGTCGGTCGATATCGGCAACTACACCCCAAAGCTGTTTCAAATCGGCATGCAAGCGATGCTCGCCAATGCCGATCCGGGCGGCATGTGCCCGATGGTCGTGCCTGCGCTGCGCGTTGCACCCGACCGCAACTGGCGTTTCGCGGAGGCGATGTGCGCGGGGCTTGAGGGTGATCCCAACAAGGCCGGGCCGCTGATCGATGCGGCGCGGCGCCGCATGAACAATTCGATCGATCTGCTTCTGGCGGAGAAGATCGTGGGCATGGGCGTGTCGGGCCGCCGCGCGGTGACAATCGAATGGGATGCCGTCGATCGGCTGAGTGCTTGGCGCTGGGGGCTTGCGGTCGCCTCGGCGACCGATGTGCCGGCCGAGCTCTACGCCAGCGTCGGGCCGCAAGTGAATTACTGGCGTGCGACCGCGCCGATGCTGGGCTGGCGCGATCGGATTGGTGCGGCGGAAGCTGCGGCGGGGCAGGGCGTCTTCTCGAGCCAGGCGTTGACCGATCTCTATGGCGAGATCGAGGAGCAGGAAGACGCGACCACGACTGAGGTGGCGGTCGCCCGCGACTTGCGCTCTGCGTTCACCGCGGCGACGCCTGCCGAGCGGGTCGAGCGGGTCGAGCGGATGCGTGCGCTGTGGGACGAGCCGCAGAGCGCGGGCGGGCGCTACAGCCGCCTGATCCTGACCGCGCGCGCCGCGGCACGCCTCCACCCGGATGCGGCGCTACGCGACGATGCCGACCGGCTGATCGCCTCGATGCTGAGCGCAGGGCTCGATCGCGCGGCGATGCGCTGGCGGGGCGTTGCCGAACGCGGCAGCAAGGGCGCGGCGCTGCTGCTGCTCGCCGATCCTTCGGGCCGCCCGGTCGCGGCGGGCGATGCGGGCGCCTATCGCGGTGAGAATGCTGCGCTCTATGCTGCAGCGATGGCCGGAGCGGGCCGGGTTTCCGAAGGCGACGGCGCGCAGCTGATGCGTAGCGCGGGCGTCAATTTGGAGGTCGCGAACGCCTGGACGCGCGCGATCGACGAGGCGGCGCAGCGCGGCGAGGCGGGCACGGTGGTGTTGCTCGCGGCGACCGGTATGCAAACGCGAGTTTGGGCCGGCGTATCTCCCGAGACGCTCTATCACATCACCCGCGCGCTCACCCGCGTCGGGCTGGGCGGTTATGCGCGGATGATCGCCGTCGAGGCGATCACGCGCACTTGAGCAGCATCGCGACCGGCGACGATCGCGCGCTGATCGAGCGCTTTCTGGAGATGATGGCAGCGGAGGCTGGCGCTTCGGCCAACACAATCGCTGCCTATGGCACCGATCTGCGCCTTGCCTCGGCGGTGCTGGCAGGCGGGCTGGCCGATGCCGATCGCGCGGCGATCGAACGGCTGGCGCATGAATGGCGCGATCTCTCCCGTGCCACCGTCGCGCGCAAATCGGCGGCGCTGCGGCGCTTCTTCGCCTTTCTCGCCGACGAGAGCCTGCGTGCCGACGACCCCGGCGCCGCGCTGCCAAAGCCGGGCGGCGGGCGCGTGCTGCCCAAGACGCTGTCCTCCGGCGATGTCGAGCGAATCTTCGCTGCGATCCAGGCACGAATTGATCGAGAACCGAACGACCCGCGCGACTTGCGGCTGCTCGCCTTGGTTGAACTGCTCTACGGATCGGGCCTGCGCGCGACCGAGCTCGTGTCGCTGCCGCGTAATTCCGTGCAGCCCGACAAGCCCTATCTGATCCTGCGCGGCAAGGGCGGGCGCGAGCGGCTCGTGCCGCTGTCGGACCGTGCGCGTGCCGCCGTCGCGGTGTGGCGCGAGCATGTCGATGCCAAGCGGCCCTGGCTCTTCCCCTCGGGCAAGAGCCACCTGTCCCGTATACGGCTCTACCAGATGATCCGCGCGATCGCGGCTGAGGCGGGCATCCCGCCCGACCGGATCAGCCCGCACGTCCTGCGCCATGCCTTCGCCACGCACCTGCTCGAAGGCGGCGCAGATCTGCGCGCGCTGCAGGCGATGCTCGGCCACGCCGATATCGCCACGACCGAGATCTACACCCATGTCGACAGCGGCCGGCTGGTACAGCTCGTCAATGAGCGGCATCCGCTTGCCGACAAACCGCGCGTTGACGTGAGCAAAGAGGGGGCATAGGGCGCCGCGATGGCTACTTTCCTCGAATTCGAGAAGCCGATTGCCGAGCTTCAGGCCCGTATCGACGAGCTGCGCGACGCCGCGGCCGGTGGTGAGGTCGACATCGACAGCGAAGTCGCGAAGCTTCAGGCCAAGTCGGATAAATTCCTGCGCGACGCCTATGCGCGTCTGACCCCATGGCAAAAGACGCTGGTCGCCCGCCACCCGGAACGGCCGCACTTCAAGCACTATGTCGCGCGGCTGATCGACGATTTCATGCCGCTTGGCGGTGACCGGGCCTTTGCCGACGATGCGGCGATCCAGGGCGGTCTCGGCCGGTTCCGCGGCCAACGCGTGATGGTGATCGGGCACGAGAAGGGCGACGATACCGCCAGCCGCCTCAAGCATAATTTCGGCATGGGTAAGCCTGAGGGCTATCGCAAGGCGATCCGCCTCGTCGAACTGGCGGGCAAGTTCGGCATCCCGGTGATCACCTTGGTGGATACTTCCGGCGCCTTTCCCGGAATGGAGGCCGAAGAGCGCGGCCAGGCCGAGGCGATCGCCCGCTCGACCGAGGCGTGCCTCAATGCTGGCGTGCCGCTGATCGCGTCGATTCTGGGCGAGGGCGGCTCGGGCGGTGCGGTGGCGCTGGCCGCGGGCAACCGCGTGCTGATGATGGAGCATGCTGTCTATTCGGTGATCTCGCCCGAAGGATGCGCGTCGATCCTGTGGCGCACCGCCGACAAGGCCCCGGAAGCGGCAGAGGCGATGAAGGTCACCGCGCAGCACCTCAAGGAACTCGGGGTAATCGACACGATCGTGCCCGAGCCGTTGGGCGGCGCGCATCGCGATCGCGATGCGGCCATCGATGCGTTGGGCAATGCCATCGAATCGGCGCTGAAGGAGCTTTCCGGGCAAAGTCCCGAATCGCTGCGCCAGAGCCGCCGCGCTAAGTTCCTTGCAATGGGCCGCGCCTGAACCCGCTCCAGCTTCAGCGTGCGGGCGGGTGGTGCCCCTGCTGTACCGGCGCCAACGAAAAAGGGCGGCGGACCCATCGGTCCGCCGCCCCGTTTTCGCGTTCGTCGGAAGGCTTAGCCGGCCTTCATGTTCGACGAAACGTTGCCGAAGGTGGTCTTGAGCTGGTTGCCCAGGCCCTGCATCGCGGCAATCGCGGCAACGGCGATCAGAGCGGCGATCAGGCCGTACTCGATGGCGGTGGCGCCCTTCTTGTTGCCAAAAATCTTGCGGATCGTCTTCATACCGGTCTCCATCCTGTTCACTTGGCTTCAGTTACCCGGCTGTCCGCGGGTAAAGCCCGTGTCCAGCAAGGACGGAAATTAGGGGTGGGAAGTTAACAAAGGACTTAGACGCGCCGAGTCGCGTCAAATCATCGAGCGGTTTGCACAGCATCGCTGACGTTGGTCCACATGGAGGTTGTGACGTCAGCGAGTCCAATGAGTGCGCCCATGAGCGCGAGGACGATCAGCGCAAGGATAAGGCCGTATTCAACAGCGGTTGCAGCGCGGCGGCAATGCAATAGACGGCTGAAAACTGTTGTCGGCACTCGCATCCGTACAACCTCGTTCGAGTTGAATTACTGGAAACTAGGGAAACAAGATTAACGAAATGTCGATGCCGGATTCCAGCCACTCCGATTCGGAGGATAAGCCGCGTGAGATCCTGATGGTCGTTGCCGCCGCATTGGTGGATAGCGACGGCCGCGTGCTGGTTCAGCAACGCCCGCCCGGCAAGCCGATGGCGGGGCTGTGGGAGTTTCCCGGAGGAAAGGTCGACCCCGGTGAACTGCCCGAGGCGGCGCTGTGCCGCGAACTGGAAGAGGAACTGGGGATCGGTGTAGAGCGTGCCTGCCTTGCCCCAGCGACCTTTGCGAGCGAGTCGCTCGGCGACCGGCATCTCTTGCTGCTGCTCTATGCGCTGCGCAAGTGGAGCGGCATGCCCCAGGCGCACCACGCAACCGCGCTCAAATGGGTGCGCCCGCTCGAACTCCACCGGCTGGAGATGCCCCCCGCGGACAAGCCGTTGATCGGGTTGCTGGAAGCCTTGATCTAGGGTTTGGGCTTCAGCGCTTCCGCCAGCGATGCCGTGGCCGAGCCGCGGCGGGCTGGCTGGGGCTGCGAAGGGTCGGGCGCCCAGCCAGTCAGAAAGATTGTGTCGAACCGCTCGACAGTCCGCCCCTCGGCATCGGCGCGCGCGGCGAAGCCGGCGGCGGCGCGCGCCACCGTCTCCCGGCTGAGCGGCGGCGAGGACGGCAACAGGCTGGTTCCCGCCATCCCGCGCAGGTCGCGCACCAGATCGAACAGGCTGGCATAGCGGACGCTGAGCGTCTCGACGTCGGCGACCGGCAGTGCAAAGCCCGCGCGCATCAGCAGATCCCCGGCCGCACGCACATCGACTTGCGGATGCACGCGCGCGGCGGGCCGTTCCGCCTCCGCCTCAAGCAGTACCGATCGAAGCGTTGACAGAGTAGAGCCGCCCAGGAATGCGCCGAGGAAAAGCCCGTCGGGGCGCAACGCCCGCCGAATCAAGCTGAGCGCACCGGGCAGATCGTTGACCGTATCCAGGCTGCCCGCGGCGATGACGAGATCGAAGCTGGCTTCGGGGAAGTGTGGTTGGTCCTCCTCGCCCTGAAGCCCGCCTGCCATCGCGGCGAAGCGCGCGCCAGCGTCGATTCGCGTCACGCGTGCGCCGACGGGCGGCACGAAGCTGCCGTCGAAACAGCCGAGGTCGAGCACCTCGATGAAGTCACGGCGCACCGCGTCGAGCCGTTCCAATATCCCTTCAAGCATCCAGTCGCGAATGAAGGCGGCGTCGGTGAAATGGGCGGCTGCGCGGTCGCGGCGGGCACGGCGGCGGGCGCGATCGAAGATTTCGGGGGGAGTCGCGGCGGTCACGCGGCGGCTTGTGCCGCGTTCGCCGGCGCGCGACAAGCAGGATAGGGGGTGTCATGGGGGTAGCCGAACCGGTTCGCAAGCTCGTCGCACTCGCGCTCCCGCCGCGCTGTCCCGGGTGCGGCGAGGTGGTCGATGCCGATCACCGGTTCTGCGCCGCCTGCTGGAGCGGGCTCACGCTGATCGCGCCGCCCTGGTGCGCCACCTGCAACCTGCCGTTCGACTACGACCGCGGACCGGATGCGCAATGCGGCCGGTGCCTTGCCGCGCCCCCGGGGCATGACGGGGTGCGCGCGGCGGTCGCCTATGGCCCTGCGGCGCGCACGCTTGCGCTCCGGCTCAAATATGGCGGCCGCACCGCCTATGCCGCGACCGCCGCACGGCTGATGGCGCGGTTGATGCCCGAAGGCGCCGAACTCCTTGTGCCGGTGCCGCTGCATCGCGGGCGCATCTGGGGGAGAGGGTTTAATCAGGCAGCCCTGATCGCGCGCGAATTGTCGCGGCGTTCGGACGTACCGGTCGAGCTGGATCTGCTCCGCCGGGTCAAGGCGACGCCAGTGCTGCGCGGTCTGGGCGCACGCGGGCGGAATAAGGCGGTGGCGGGGGCTTTCGCGGCGGCCGCGGGGGCGCGTGAGACGCTGAAGGGAAAGGCAGTGGTACTGGTCGATGATGTCCATACCAGCGGCGCTACCGCCGATGCTTGCGTGCGTGTCCTCAAACGGGCGGGGGCGGCAAAGGTGACCATCCTGTGCTGGGCGCGCGTGCTCGACCCGGATGCCGAAGATTGACAAGCGCGGCCCGCGCTCTCACCTCGGGATGCGATGGCAAAGATCGAAATCTATACCAAGGCGTTCTGCGGCTATTGTGCGCGGGCCAAGGCGCTGCTCGACAGCAAGGGCGCCGTTTACGAGGAGTTCGACCTGACGATGGGCGGGCCGAAGCGTGCGGAGATGATCCAGCGCGCCAATGGCCGCACCACCGTGCCGCAGATCTTCATCGACGGCGCACATGTCGGCGGATCGGACGATCTGGCTGCGCTGGAGCGCGAGGGCAGGCTGGACGCGCTGCTGGGCCGATGAGGGCCGCAATCCTCCAGATGACGAGCGGGATCGACGCGCTCGCCAATGCCGCGACCCTGGCCGATGGCGTGGCAAAGGCGTCGGCCGGCGGCGCGGCGATGCTGTTCACGCCGGAAATGTCGGGCCTGCTCGACCGCCAGCGCGAGCGCGCGGCGGCGAATATCGTTCTGGAGAGCGAAGACCGCGTCCTCGCTGCGGTGCGTGAGGCGGCGGCGAAGCATGGCGTCTGGGTGCATCTGGGTTCGCTGGCACTCAAAGGGGAGGCGGACGGGCGCTTCGTCAATCGCGGCTTCGTGATCGACGGCAGCGGCGAAATCCGCGCGCGCTACGACAAACTGCATCTGTTCGACGTGGATCTGCCTACCGGGGAGCGCTGGCGCGAGTCCGACGCTTATGCCCCCGGAGCGAGTGCTGCGGTGGTCGGAACGCCGCTCGGCAAGCTTGGCCTCGCCATCTGCTACGACCTGCGTTTCCCCGATCTGTTCCGTGCATTGACCGATGCGGGCGCGACCTTGCTGGCGGTGCCCGCTGCCTTCACGCGGCCAACCGGTCAGGCGCATTGGCATGTGCTGTTGCGCGCGCGGGCGATCGAGGCAGGGGTGCATGTCATCGCCGCGGCGCAGACGGGCGAGCATGAAGACGGCCGTGCGACCTATGGCCACAGCGTCGCCATCGATCCCTGGGGCGAGGTGCTGCTCGATATGGGCGAAGGCGCGGGCCTTGGCTTTGCTGAAATCGATCCGGCACGGGTCGCTGATGTGCGCTCGCGCGTTCCTGCGATCGCCCATCGTCGCGCGATCCCGCCGGTTGCGGTGATCGCATGATCGTCTTCGATCTCAAATGCGGTGGCGGCCATGTTTTCGAGGCGTGGTTCGGATCGACTGCCGATTATGAAAGCCAGCGCGAGCGATCGCTGATCGCCTGTCCGATGTGCGGCGATATCGCGATCGACAAGGCGGTGATGGCGCCCAATGTCGCTGCCAAGGGCAACCGGCGTGGCGATACTCAATCGCCTGCGAAATCCGATCCGAAGCAGTTGATGGCTGCGCTCGCCGAAGCGCAGGCAAAGATGCTCGAAGGCTCGCAATGGGTGGGGATGGCCTTTGCCGAGAAGGCGCTCGCGATGCATTTGGGGGATGAGGCGCATGTCCCGATCCACGGCCAGGCCAGCGCGGAGGAAGCGAAGGCGCTGATCGAGGAGGGGGTGGCTGTCGCGCCGCTTCCACTGCCCGTGGTGCCGCCCGAGCAGCGCAACTGATCCGTTCCGTCCCTGTAAACAGGACTTGGCCGCGCCTGGAAAAGCTGGCTATTGGGGCGTTGAGTGACTCCGTAGCTCAGCAGGATAGAGCATCAGATTCCTAATCTGAGGGCCGCGCGTTCGAATCGCGCCGGGGTCACCATTTTTCAGCCTGCGGCCGCCGAACGGTTTGACTTCATGGTCGCGGACGCACATCTCCATGGCATGTCCTGTTTCGAACATCGGCGGCGATACCGCACCCATGCGGGACAACTCCTGGCGGGCGTCTAGCCCCGGGCTCTCCACCGGCATGTCCCGAGGAGCTCGGGGCCAAGGATCGACGATCCGCACCGCCCTTCCATCGGGAAGGGCGTGTTATGCCTTCAGGAGAAATGACAATGAGCGCGACGCGCACGGCCAGGACCCGGCCACAAATCCATATGATCGACACCGAGGCCGAGCGGCTTTCGGAGCTTGCCATGAACATCGAGGCTGCGATGCCGCAGGTGAGCGAATTGCTGTTGCGTGAGACCACGCGCGCCCGGACTCATCGCGCGGCCGCGATGCCTGCAGACGTGGTGACGATGGGGGCCGAGGTTGAGTATCGCGACGAGGCGAGCGGTGTCACGCGCACCGTGATCCTCGCCTGGCCGCAGGACGCGGATATCGCTGCGGGCCGCATCTCGATCCTCACCCCGATCGGGGCAGGGCTGATCGGGTTGCGCGAAGGGCAGCAGATCCTGTGGCCCGACCGCGATGGTCGCGAGCGTGATCTGACCATCGTCCGGGTCAGCCAGCCCGACCTAGCCTGAGCCGCCAGCGCTTCCGGCGTGGATCACCGTGCCGGAAGCGCTGGCCTCCCGTCGCGCTTGCAACACTCTTCCCATGCTAATAACGGCTCATGCGAATCGTTATCATTAGCAGAGGTGCAAGATGCAGGTCGCTCGTCGTTCAGGAAAATTGTTCAACGGCTTGTCACGGTCTGCGTTGATCGTCTGCTCGCTGGCGATGCCAATGCTTGCCGCGGCGAACGAGGGCAACGAGGCGGAGGATGGCCGCAGCGACACGGTGGTCATTACCGGCGTCAACACCCAGGGTATCGGATCAGGCACCAAGACTGACACGCCGTTGATGGAGACCCCACAAAGCATCACCGTGATCGACGGTGAGGAACTGACGTTGCGCAACGCGCAGTCGATCAACCAGGCGCTGGGTTATGTCGCGGGCGTTTCCCCCAACCAGCGCGGCGGCATGGTCACGCGTTACGACCAGTTGATCCTGCGTGGCTTCGCTCCCGGCGTCTATCAGGACGGGATGCGGCTGATTGCAGGGCCGTATTCGACGCCGCAGATCGATTTCAACCGCGTCGAGCGGATCGATATCGTCAAGGGGCCTGCCTCGGTTCTCTACGGCAACTCGACGCCCGGAGGGCTGGTCAACCTTGTCAGCAAGATGCCCGAGGCGACCGAGTTCGGCCGGGTCGAACTGCAGGCGGGCAATTACGACACGCTGCGTGCGGTAGCCGACATAAACCAGCCGCTCGACAGCCAGGGACGGCTCCTGTTCCGCGTCGTCGGCGGCTGGCAGAAGAACGACGGCCTGACCCGGGGCACGTTCAGCGAACGCTATCATGTCAGCCCGATGCTCACCTTCGCGCCGACCGACCGGACCAGTCTCACGCTGATCGCCACCTATCAGCGATCGCCCTCGGGCGGCGGTTATTCAGGCGTTCCGGCCTATGGCTCGGTGCTGACCAATCCGCTTGGGGAATTTTCGCGCGACATCAACACCGGCGACCCCGCCTATGAGCGCTACGACCACAAGCAGAAGGCGATCGCCGCCTTCTTTCGCCACGAGTTCGACGATAGTCTGAGCTTCCGTTCGAACTTCCGCTTCCAGAACAACCAGCTGAGCTACCGCCAGCTCTATGTCGCGGGCTTTGCAACCACGGGCAACGGGGCCAACCGCAACAGCGACTTCTCGACGATCATCCGCGGCGGTGGCGGGGCGGACGAGGATTTCGATACGCTGACGCTCGACAACCATTTCGCGGCGAAGTTCGCGACCGGGCCACTCCAGCACAATGTACTGCTCGGTATCGATTATCAGCACATCACGGGCGAGAATTTCCAGCAGTTCAACACCGGGGTTTCCACGAACCCGCTGACCAGCATCCCGACCCTCAACCTGTTCAAGCCCGTCTATGGCGGCACGATGCCCAGTTTTGACCTGACCCTGCTCTCGTCGGGCTATGTAAACACCTATGGCAAGCGCACTCAGGTCGGTGTGTATCTGCAGGATCAGATCGCGATCGGCCGGCTCCAGTTGATCGCGAGCGGCCGCTTCGACTGGTATGATCAGACGACGCGGAACAAGCGCGTCGCGGCGGGCGGCAACGGCGCCGCGACCTTCCTGTCGCAGAACGCTTTCACCGCGCGGCTGGGCGCGCTCTACGAATTCGAGTTCGGCCTCTCGCCCTATTTCAGCTTCTCTGAATCGTTCGAACCGCAGACGGGGACTCGCTATGTGCCCGGGACCAGCCCCTTGCAGACCGAGCCGTTCGAGCCGGTGACCGGCCGCCAGTATGAGGCTGGGCTGAAATTCCAGCCCAGAGGCACCAATGCGATCTTCACTGCATCGGTCTATGACCTGCGGCGCCGCAAGGTGCCGGTGGCGGACCCCGGCGCGCCCGCCAACGGCTTGCCGTCCAACTCGCAGATCCAGATCGGTGAGGTGCGGGTACGCGGCGTCGAGCTTGAAGGGCGGGGCGAAGTTGCCCCCGGTCTCGATGTGATCGTGGCGGGCAGCTACACCGATGCGATCATCACCCAGGGGACCAAGGCGACCGCGGCGACCGCCACCGTCGGCGCGGTGCCGACCACCACCGGTACGCGCCAGCTAGGCACGCCCGAATGGCTCGCTTCGGGCTTCGTCTCCTATGATTTCGGCCGCAATGGTGGTGTGGCCGGTCCACTCGGCGGGCTGAAGCTTGGCGCCGGCGTCCGCCATGTCGGCGGGTCGGACGGTGCCACCCAGTACAAGGTGGTGAACGGGCTCGCGATCTTCGAGCGTTTCACGACGGATTCGTTCACGCTGGTCGATGCGCTGCTGGGCTATGATCTGGGCAAGGCGAGCAGCACGTTGGCCGGCATCAGCCTGGCGGTGAACGCCGCGAACCTGTTCGACACGCGCCATGTCAGCGCGTGCCCGTTCAACAACAGCTGCTATTTCGGTGCCGGGCGCACTGTGACGGGATCGTTGCGCTTCAACTGGTAGGCGCAGCGATTTCGCGGGAGGGGCCTCCGGGGCAGGCGGCCAGGCCATGAAAAAAAAAAGCCCCCGAGGTGAACCTCGGGGGCTTTCCGCTGTCCTGACCGGCAGGCTTGCCGGTCGTGGATTAGCTGACGTGCTTGGCGATGTGCTTGTTCAGTTCGAACATCGTCGCCTTGTCACCGCCGAAGACCTTCTTCAGCTTGTCGTCGGCCAGGATCTCACGCTTGTTGGCGGGGTTCTGGAGATTGTTCTTCTTGATGTGATCCCACATCTTGCTGACGATCTCGCTGCGCGGCAGCGGGCCGGCGCCGACGATCGCGGCGAGGTCTGCCGAGGGGGTGACGGGCTTCGCGATGCCGCCACGGGCCCCGCCGGATGCCTTCTTTTCCGCCATATTTTCTTCTCCTCTGTGAGCCGGTGACAAGCCCCCGGGCTCAGATATGCTCCAGCGCCGACGGTTTGTGGGCTGCGTTCCCACCGTTGTCGCTGGAAACGATGTACTGTGGTTCTCTGTGCGATGCACGTACTTGATGGCCTTTCAAGGCCATAACGGGCGTTTGTTTGTGGAGAACTCGCCCTCTGAGGGCGCCTCCACGGCATTTGTTCGCCGCCGGGCCTGAACGGGCGGGCGCGGGGTTGGGTGATTCTCATCCTGAGGCCTAAACGGCGAAGGGCGCGCCCGGTTGCCCGGACGCGCCACTTTGCCGCCGGTATGCCCCGGCTGGTCCGATCTGGCCTTAGAACTTCACGCGCGCCTTCACACCGTAGAAGCGCGGCGGGGCGGGATAGACCGCGAAGCTGCTGCCCTGCTCGGGGATCGGGAAAGCAGTGATATTGTAATAGGTGTCGAAGAGGTTCTCGACATAGGCTTCGATTCCGAACCGGCCGCCTTCGCCGAAATTCAGGCCGACACGGGCGTTGACGATGCTGTAGCCGTCATTGGTGGTGTACGGCCGCGCGAGCGGATTGTTGATCGTGTTCGCATCGCTGTTCGTGCGCCAGTCGACATGGAACAGCGCGCCGACATTCTCGCTGATCTGCGGGGTCCAGGTCACCGCGCCGGTGATGACGTTGCGCGGCGAGTTGGTCAGCGGCTTGCCATTGTCCGAGCCGGCAAGCGGATCCTTCACCTCGGTGTCGAGCAAGGTGTAGTTGAGCGCGAAGGTCAGGTTCGAGCTGGGGCGGATCACCGATTCGAGCTCGATGCCCTTCGAGATCACCTTGGCGAAGTTGCGGGTGACGAAGCGCGTGCCTTCGAACGAGTTGTTCTGGTAGCCCTTGAACTCCTGATAGAAGCCCGCGAGGTTGATCTGGAGGCCGCGGATCGGGTTGCTCTTGATGCCGACTTCGAAGGCATCGACCAGCTCGTTGCCGAACTCGAGATCGCTGATCTGCGCGCCGTTACCGAAGATCGGATTGTTGGAGGCGTCCCGGCCGATGACCAACAGGCGGGAGTCGAACGAGCCGCGGTCGAGGTTGTAGCCGCCCGACTTGTAGCCGCGGTCATAGCCGCCATAGAGTAGATAGTTATCCGAGAGCTTGAACGCGAGCTTCGCGGTGCCAGTGAACTCGTCCTCGGTCCGCTTGCCGTTATACGCGCCGTTGAACTCCGAATTGATCGTCGGGTTGCAGGTATAGAGGTGCGCGAGCGCGAACAGACCTTGGGGGTTCGTCGCGCTTGCCCCCTGCGAGGCCAGCGCCTGCCGGAACAGCGCCGAGTTCGGATTGAGCCAGAAGCTGCACGACGGCACCGACGAGTTGAGGTTGGCGTCGATCTTCTTGGTCTCGCGGTTGTAGCGCAGACCCAGCGTCAGCGAGAGGTTGTCGGTGAAGTTGATGATGTTGTGGGTGAACAGCGCGAACGCCTGGGTATCGACCTTGTAGCGGTCGGCAACCTGACCCGCGCCGTCGGGTGTGCGCGGAATCGGCAGGAAGAAAGTGTCGCGAATGCCGGGATTTGCGAGGACGAACGCCTGCTGCGGTCCAGTGAGCTGCGAGAACGCGACCTGGCCGAACAGCGGCACCCCTGCACCCAGCGTTCCGAACAGCTGCGTGCCGTTAGGGAGGGGGAGGATAGGCTGCCCGAGTGCATTCCGGCTGGTGGTCAGCTGGCTGAAGAGGCCGTCGACGAACTGATCGGCCTGGGTGCCGTAACGCACCACGTCGGTCAGGTTCAGCTTCTCGTTGAGGTAGAAACCGCCGACGAGCCAGTCGAGCTTCCCGTCGAACGCGCTGCCCTTGAGGCGGAGTTCCTGGGTGAAATCCTTGATGCCCGTGCGGTAGCCGTCACGATAAGCGCGGTCGGCGCCGGAGAAGTCGATGTCCTGGCTGCGCACCGCGCGCCAGTCGCGATAAGCGGTGATCGAAGTGAGGGTGACGTCGCCCAGATTCCAGTCGAGCTGGCCTGAAACGCCCCATTCCTTGACCTTTTCGGTCAGGTTGCGGTTCGGCGATGTCGCCATCTGCCGCCCCTCGCGATCGAATGGCCGGACAATACCGACGCGGCCGGTTGCGCCACCCAGCGCAGGCGTTTGCGCCAGCGTGTTGATCAGATTGCTGGTGACGAAGCCAAGGAAGCCGCCCGCAGTGCTGGTATCGCGACCGGATGGGAACAGTTCGAAGCCTGATCCGGTGTTGATCGCGCCACAGCAGGCTTCGTCGGTTTCGGCATAGTCGCCAATCAGGCGGAAGGTGACGTCCGCGGTCTCGAATTTCGCCTGGCCCCGCACAAAATAGCGGTCGATATTGTTGAAGTCGCGGCCGGTGTTCGGATCGGTGATATAGCCGTCGCGCTTGTGGTAGCCGCCGTCCACGCGCAGCGCGAGCTGCTCGGTCACGCCGCCGGTGATGCCGCCCTTGACTTCGATCTCGTCATAGTTGCCGTAGCTCGCCTCGAGATAGCCGCCGAGGTCGAACGAAGGGCCCTGGGTAGTGATGCTGAGCGCACCGGCCGAAGTGTTGCGGCCGAACAGCGTTCCCTGCGGGCCGCGCAGTACTTCGACGCGATCGATCGGAGGCAGGTCGGACAGCGCAACGCCGGCGCGGGCGCGGAACACGCCGTCGATGAACACGCCCACCGCCGGTTCGAAACCGGGGTTGTCGCCCGCGGTACCGATCCCGCGGATACGCAGCACCACGCCTGTCGCAGCCGACTGGCCCGTGGTGACCTGAAGGCTCGGTGTCACCTGACGCAGCCCGCGAATGTCGCTGACGCCGGCATTTTCGAGCTGTTCGGCGCCGACGACGCTGACCGCGATCGGCACGTCCTGTGCCGCCTGGGCGCGGCCTGTGGCGGTGACGACGACGACTTCGTCCTCCTCGGCGGCGGGTGCAGCCGGGGCGGTATCCTGCGCAAAGGCGGGTGACGTGGCCATCAGCGCGATGGCAGACGCGGTGAGCAGTTGGAACTTCCGCATGAAAGGCCTCCTCTCTGGGGCGGTGCCGCTTCTTTGTCGGTCACCTGTGTGTGTTGTTGCGGAAGCTACCGTTCCCGGAATCCTTACGTCAACGTCAAATCACGCTAGGAATCCCGCGGAAATGCTTGCTATTCCGGTTCAGGCAGGGTTGTTGCCGAAGCGCAACACAGGCAGGCGTGCTTGCCGTAGCGTCACGCACAAAAGACAGGATTTGCAGGACGATGAGCTGTCACGATCACCACGAGCCCGGCGACGGCGATATCGTCGCTTCGCCGCCCAAGATCGCGGTCCCGGACGAGGTCGCGGAGGCGGTGCGCACGATTCTGCGCTGGGCAGGTGACGATCCGAGTCGAGAGGGGCTGCTCGATACGCCCAAACGCGTCGCACGCGCATGGAAGGAATATTGCCAGGGCTATGGCGAGGATCCCGCGCACCACCTCTCCCGGATCTTCGAGGAGGTCGGCGGTTATGACGAGATCGTTCTGCTGAAGGACATCCCGTTCCAGTCGCACTGCGAGCATCACATGGCGCCGATCATCGGCAAGGCATCGATCGCCTATTTGCCCCAGGACCATGTCGTCGGCATCTCGAAGCTGGCGCGCGTGCTCCACGCCTATGCGCGGCGGCTGCAGGTGCAGGAGCGGCTGACCGCGGAAGTCGCCGACTGTATCTGGAACCATCTCCACCCGCGCGGCGTCGCGGTGGTGATCGAGGCGAGCCATGCCTGCATGACCGCGCGCGGCGTGCGTACGCCGGGCGTCGGTATGGTCACCAGCCGGATGATGGGCGTGTTCCGCGAGGATGAGCGCAGCCGCAAGGAAGTGCTGGCGCTGATGGGCTATTGATGCGCGTTCTGGTCACCGGTGGCGCGCGCCGGATCGGCGCGGCAATCGTGCGGTATCTTGTCGCCGCCGGGCACAGCGTCGCGGTGCATCATCACGATTCGCATGACGAGGCCGAGGCGTTGGCGGCTGAACTGGGCGTTGCGCTCGTCACCGCCGATCTCGCCGACGCGGCGGATACGCGCGGATTGGTCCAGGCGGCGGCGGCGGCATTGGGCGGTCCGGTCGAAGGGCTGGTCAACAATGCCTCGCTCTTCGTCTGGGACGCGTTGCCGCTCGCGGACTATTCGGGGCTCGAGCGGCATATGCACGTCAACCTCGGCGCGCCGTTGCTGCTCGCTTCGGCGATGGCGTCGCAGACCGGCCTTGGCGACGGCGCGATCGTCAATCTGCTCGACCAGAAGCTGGAGAACCCGAACCCGGATTTTCTCACCTATACCCTGAGCAAGGCGGGACTGGCCGAGGCAACGCGGCTGCTTGCGATGGCGCTCGCGCCACGTATCCGCGTCAATGCGGTCTCGCCCGGAATTTCGTTGCCGAGCCTCGACCAGAGCGAAGCGGAATTTGCTGCGGTCGCGTCGTGCAACCTGCTGGAACGGCGCGTGGACCTGGTGGACATCGCGCGCACGGTCGAGCATCTGCTCACCGTGCGCAGCATCACCGGCCAGAATGTCTTTGTCGATTGCGGCCAGCGTTTCGTGCGGCGTGAAGGGGACGTGATGTTTGAGGGGCGAGTGCGCCCCGATGGTTGAGTATACGATCCTGCTCGAGGGGCTCGAAGTCACGATCGGTCTCGGCATCCACGATCACGAGCGCGCAGCACCCCAGCGGGTCGCCGTCAGCGTGTGGCTGACCTGTGCCTATGACGCGGTGCCCGCGGACCTGATCGAGGCGGTGGTCGATTACGACTATCTGCGTGCGGGAATCCGCGCGCTGGCCGCGGCGCGGCATATCGAACTGCAGGAGACGCTATGCGAAGAAGTCGCGCGGCTCGCGCTTGCCGCTGATCCGCGGGTGCGTTCGGTCAAGGTTCGGTCGATGAAGCTCGACGTCTATCCCGATGCGCGCGTAGGATGCGAAGTCGAACGAATGCGCGATTGATCTGGGGGATTGGATCGATGTTGCAGGCTATTCTGGTCGCATTGTTGGTCGCGGCCCAGTCGTCGCCACCGATACGTCCCGCGCCGTTTCCCGCGTCACGCCCGACGCCCACGGCACCGATCGCCGCCATCGATAACCCGACTGGAGACGAGCGGCCGCGTCTCACCTTCCTGCCCAATCCCAGCACCTACTACCCGCCCGCCGCGCTTGCGGAGGAGCGTGAAGGAACGACATCGCTGCGCTGCACCTTGACCCAGGAAGGCACGCTGATCGATTGCGGCGTGCACCAGAGTTCGGGGTCAGCGGACCTCGATACCGCCGCCTTCCAGATCGCTGCACGTGCGCGCTACACGCCGATGCGCGTGGCGGGGGAAGTGGTGAGGGCGTCGGTGGTCCTGCCGGTGCGTTGGGTGATTGGCGACTGATTTTCGAGTTTTTGGGTTGGAGGAAGCCGACTCCCGCCCTATGTCCTGCACGTTCCGCCGTTCAGCGGCGGGCAACATGGGGTTGTTACAGGGTACATCGTGCAATTGCTGCTGTTCCTTTCCGCTCTGCTGGCGGGTCTTACCGGCGCTTTCGCCGGCGACCGTGATCTGCGTGCGGCGCAGCGGCAAAGCGAGACGGCGATCACCCGTGCCGCTGAAGTCGCCGCGGAGGCGATTGCCGCCGTCGCCAAGGCCAGCGCCGCGATCCCCACCGCAATACCGCAGCGGCCCGCCGCAGCGCTCTTCGCAATTCATGACGCGCCGGCACTTCGTCCCGCGCGCCTGACCAGCGAGCGCCGGCTGGAATAGCCGCGCCGCCGCCTCCGGGCGGTCTTTTCGTACACCGAATCCTTGCGTCCGCGATGCGGGCGCGCATCCCGCAATTTCATATGACTGGAATCCATCATGCTCGGCGGTTTGGCCAAATCCCTATTCGGCTCGTCCAACGACCGTTACGTCAAAGGCCTGGGGGCGATCGTTCAGAAGATCGCGGGCTTCGAGCCAGCGCTGCAGGCGTTGTCCGACGAGGAGCTTGCGGCGCAGACCGTGAAGTTCCGCGAGCGGCTGGCCAATGGCGAGAAGCTCGACTCGATTCTTCCCGAAGCCTTCGCCACGGTGCGCGAGGCGTCGCGCCGTGTGCTCGGCATGCGTCATTTCGACGTGCAGATGATCGGTGGCATCGTGCTTCACCGTGGCGAGATCGCCGAGATGCGAACGGGCGAGGGCAAGACGCTGGTGGCGACGCTCGCCACCTATCTGAATGCGCTGCCGGCGCAGGGCGTGCACGTCATCACGGTCAACGACTATCTCGCCCGCCGCGACGCTGAGTGGATGGGACAGATCTACAAGTTCCTCGGCCTGACTGTAGGCGTGATCGTCCCCAACCTCGCCGATCACCAGCGCCGCGAAGCCTATGCCGCGGACATCACCTACGGCACCAACAACGAGTTCGGCTTCGACTATCTGCGCGATAACATGAAGTATGAGCGCGCATCGATGGTGCAGCGCCCGTTCGCGATGGCAATCGTCGATGAGGTCGATTCGGTTCTCATCGACGAAGCACGCACCCCGCTGATCATCTCGGGCCCGACCGACGACAAGTCCGAACTCTATATCGGCGTCGATGCGATCGTGAAGCAACTCGATGACAGCTTGTACGAGAAGGACGAGAAGCAGAAGAGCGTCGTCCTGACCGAGGAGGGGATCGAGACCGCCGAACGGATGCTAGAGGCTGCCGGACTGCTTCAGGGTGCGAACCTCTACGATTTCGAGAACACGCAGGTGGTCCACCACCTCAACCAGGCGTTGCAGGCGAACGTCATGCGCAAGCGCGACATCGACTACGTCGTCAAGGACGGCAAGGTCATCATCATCGACGAATTCACCGGCCGCATGATGGACGGCCGCCGCTGGTCGGACGGCCTGCATCAGGCTGTCGAGGCCAAGGAAGGCGTGAACATCGAGCCGGAGAACCAGACGCTCGCCTCGATCACCTTCCAGAATTACTTCCGCATGTACCCGAAGCTCTCGGGCATGACCGGCACGGCGGCGACCGAGGCGCCCGAATTCTTCGACATCTATAAGATGAACGTGGTCACCATCCCGACCAACAAGCCCGTGCAGCGCGTCGATCAGGACGACGAGTTCTACAAGACCCAGCAGGACAAGTTCATCGCGATCGCGCGCTCGATCAAGGAGCATGCGGCGAAGGGCCAGCCGGTGCTGGTCGGTACCGTCTCGATCGAAAAGTCGGAGCTGCTGTCCGAGTATCTTGCCAAGGAGGGCGTCGATCACTCGGTGCTCAATGCGCGCCAGCACGAGAACGAAGCGCACATTGTCGCGCAGGCCGGCCGCCTGGGCGCGGTGACGATCGCCACCAACATGGCCGGCCGCGGCACCGACATTCAGCTTGGCGGTAACGTCGAGTTCCGCATCGAGGACGAGCTCAAGGACATGGCCGAAGGGCCGGAGCGCGATGCCGCGATCGAGCAGATCAAGGCCGAGGTTTCGGCCGAGAAGCAGAAGGTGCTCGAAGCCGGGGGGCTGTTCGTGCTCGGCACCGAGCGGCATGAGAGCCGTCGCATCGACAACCAGCTGCGCGGCCGTTCGGGCCGTCAGGGCGATCCGGGCCTCAGCCGCTTCTACCTGAGCCTCGACGACGATCTGCTCCGCATCTTCGGCCCGGACACGCTGTTCGCCAAGATGATGCGCAACAACATCGCCGACGGCGAGGCGATCGGCAGCAAGTGGCTGACCAAGGCGATCGAGACCGCGCAGAAGAAGGTCGAGGCGCGCAACTACGACATTCGCAAGCAGGTCGTCGAATATGACGACGTCATGAATGACCAGCGCAAGGTGGTGTACGAACAGCGCTCAGACATCATGGACGCCGAGACTGTCGGCGATGTCGTCGAGGACATGCGTGCCGAGACGGTCAACGACATCGTCGGTCGCTCGTGCCCGCCGGAAACCTACCCGGAGCAGTGGGATGTCGAAGGCCTCAAGGAAAGCGTCCAGAAGACGCTGGGCGTCGAGGCGCCGATCGAGGCGTGGATCGCCGAGCAGGACGGGATCGAGCCCGAGGACGTCGAGAACAAGATTCGCGCGCTGGCCGATGCGAGGGTGAAGGCGAAGTCCGACGATCTCGACCCGGAAACCTGGATGCAGATCGAAAAGTCGATCCTGCTGCAGAATCTGGACCATCACTGGAAGGAGCATCTCGGCATGCTCGATGCGCTGCGCCAGGTGGTCCACCTGCGCGCCTATGCGCAGAAGACGCCGATCAACGAGTATAAGCAGGAAGCGTTCGCGATGTTCGAGCGCATGCTCGGCAACATCCGCGAGGATGTGACCCGCACGCTCGCCTGGGCCGAGTTCCAGTTCTCGCCGCCGCCCGAACTTCCCGAGCTGCCGGACTTCCTGACGACGCATATCGATCCGCTCACCGGTATCGACAACAGTGCCGACTGGGATGCCGGCGCCGCCGGGCTGATCTCGAACGAACTGCCCGCGTTGCAGATTCCGCGCCCGGATGCTGAAGCGCTGGGTGACGATCCCGCGCAATGGGTGGGCCGTGTCAGCCGCAACGCACCGTGCCCCTGCGGCTCGGGCAACAAGTACAAGCACTGTCACGGCGCGCTGTGAGCTACGTTAGCTCCTCTTCGGAGGGGCTGGAATAGAAAAGGGCCGTCCGATCTCCCGGACGGCCCTTTTTGCTTGTCTTCGGCTCGGTTCAGCGCGGGCGCGGCGGCTGGCTGATCGACGGGCCCAGATTCTCAAGCACTTCGCGTGCGCTGAACGCACGGACATTGTCGGGTTTGCGGCCGCGGCCGACGACGATCTCGGCACTCGCCTCGTAGCGATCAACCGTGCGGACATCGATGTCGCGGTCCCAGAAGGGATCGCCATAGAAGGGGCTCCAGCCGCGCCAGCCCCAGCGCGGGCTGTAATAGCGCCACGACGGACCCCAATAGCCCCACGGCCCCGGCCCGAACGGCCGGTCGACATAGGTCCGCGTCTTCTTTTCGGTGTCGCGGTCGGAAAGGGTGAAATAGTCGAAGCCGCGCTCCACGGTCAGCTGGGCGGCGCGGTAGAGCAGATAGCGCTCGACCGTCTCGCGCGAGGTGAGGCTGTTGCCTGCGAAGGTGACGCGGAACCGGTCGCTTTCGATCTGCTCGTCCCAATATCCGGTGCGGTAGGAACCGCTGCCGGTGGCGGGCTGATAGGGCGTGGGCGTCGCGCAGGACGCAAGCACCGATGCCGACGCGAGAGCGAGGGCAAGCGCCGCGACCCGCGACCGGCGGGACTGACTGGTGCGCATGATATTCCTCCTAATCAACTGCGGCGACTCGTGCCGATATGTGGTTGTAACGAATAGTGTAACGCAAATGTCCATTCGCTGAACGTCATTCAAGGAACGGAATGGCGCGCGCATACCCGTAACGGCCCGGAACCGATCGGGGCCGATCACGCGAAATGGCGATTTGGGAGGAATCGCTGGCTCCCTGAGTAGGATTCGAACCTACGGCCGCTCGATTAACAGTCGAGAGCTCTACCGCTGAGCTATCAGGGAACAACAGCGAGCGGCGCCTATACGAGGGGGTTTCAGGCTTGGCAAGCGGGTGCGGACAACAATTTTGGAAAGATTCTGGCGGATGCTTGCTAAGCGACGAACTGCTCCATCGTGATCCGGTCGTCCAGCGCATGTTCGGGGTCGAACAACAGCGTCAGATCACGCTTGGGATCGATCTCGATGTCGACGCGGGCGACGTCGCGGACTTCGCGCTGATCGGCGACTGCGCTCACCGGACGTTTGCCCGGATCGAGCACCTGCAGCGAGATTCGCGTCTTTTCGGGAAGGATCGCGCCGCGCCATCGCCGCGGGCGGAACGGGCTGATCGGGGTCAGGGCCAGCATTTGCGAGCCCAGCGGCAGGATCGGCCCGTGCGCCGAGAGGTTGTACGCCGTCGATCCCGCGGGGGTGGCCACCAGAATGCCGTCGCAGACCAGTTCGGGCAGCACGATGCGATCGTTCACGGTCACTTCGAGCTTGGCGGTCTGGCGCGTCTCGCGCAGCAGCGACACCTCATTGATCGCGGGCAGCACATGCGTGTCGCCCTCGACCGTGGTCGCGGTCATCACCAGCGGGGTCACCCTGAACGGTCGCGCGCGGGCAAGGCGTGCGTCGAGCCCGTCGGGCCGCCACTCGTTCATCAGAAAGCCGATCGTCCCGAGATTCATCCCGAATACCGGCAGGTTGCGATGCTTCTCCAGCAGCATGTGCAACGTCTGAAGCATGAACCCGTCGCCACCCAGTGCGACGATCATCTCGGCTTCGTCGGGATGCACCCAGTCATGGGCGGCGAGCAGCTCGTGCGCGGCGACCTCGGCGGGGTTGGTGGGGGAAGCGACGAGCGCCCGGCGGATACCGCTCATCCGCCGGTCACGCTCATGTAGCGGCCGACGGCGGGGCCTGCGCCGCGCGCGACGCTGAAGTCATGCCGCGCCGGCTTGGCGGCGAGCGCTTCATCGATTGCGGCATCGAGCGCCGTCAGGCCCCCTTCGCGAATGGCGGTCTTCAGATCGACATGGTCTTCATGACCGAGACAAGTGAACAGCTTCCCCTCCGTGGTCAGCCGCACGCGGTTGCAGCTTTCGCAGAAATTGCCGGTAAGCGGCGAGATCAATCCCAATCGCGCGCCGGTCTCTGCGACCTGCCAATACCGTGCAGGGCCGCCGCTGCGGTGCGGGTCGGGCGACAATGTGAAGCGGCGCGACAGATCGTCGAACACTTCGGTCAGCGGCAGGAAACGGTCCGCCCGATCCTCATCGATCGCGCCGAGCGGCATCGTCTCGATCAACGTCAGGTCCATGCCCGAAGCGCCCGTCCAGGCGAGCATCGGCGCGATCTCGGCCTCGTTGAGCCCCTTGAGCGCGACCATGTTGATCTTGACCGACAGCCCAGCCGTGCGGGCGGCGGCGATGCCGTCCAGCACCTGCTGGAGATCGCCGTGGCGGGTGATGTGGCGGAACGTCTCCGGATCGCGGCTGTCGAGGCTGACGTTGATCCGCCGGATGCCTGCCTGCACGAGCGGCCCGGCATATTCGGCCAGCCGCATGCCGTTGGTGGTCAATGTCAGTTCGTCGAGCCCCGATCCGACATGCCGCCCCAGCCGGCGCACCAGATCGATCACGTCGCGGCGCACCAGGGGTTCGCCGCCGGTCAGCCGGATCTTGGCGACGCCCCGTGCGATGAAGCGTTCGGCGATCAGTGCGATCTCTTCGAGCGCAAGCAATTCGCTGCGCGGAAGGAAGGTCATCTTCTCGGCCATGCAATAGCGGCAGCGCAGATCACACCGATCGGTTACCGATACCCTGAGGTAGCGGATCGTGCGGCCGTGACGGTCGATCAGGGCGGGCGCGGTCGCCATGAAATATGCAGCTAAGCCGTTGATGACTTCGCAGCAAGCCTTGGGTTAGGTTGATTCGGATGACCGACCTCGCGCCCATTCAAGCCACGCCGATGACCGGGCGCGAACGGCCGGTTTTCCTGCTGTCGTTTCGTCAGCGTGACGAGCTTGCCGCGCTTGCCGCCGGGGCAGGATGGCGGGTCGTCGCAGCGCGCCGTGCCGACGGTGCCGAGCGGCGGCTGCTGGCGAGCGGGGCCGCGGTTGCGGTGGTCGATGCGCGCGGCGCAGTCGAGGAGGGGTTGGCCGCAGTGCGCGCGTTAGCAGGTGTCGCCGGGGCGACCGGCGGCGCATTGCTTGCGCTGGTTTCGCGCAACGATGCAGCCCGTCTCGGGGAATTCTACGACGCCGGCGCCACGCACTTCCTCGCCAGCCCGATGCGCGAAGCGGAATTCGTCCAGGCGCTTCGCTTTGCCGCGCGGCATGCGGAGCGCGTTGGAGGAGAAGGGCCGGTGATCGTGGGCGATGCCGAGCCGTTGGGCTGGCGCTACGATCCCGCGCTGGCTTCGGTCCAGGTCACGCCCGCGCTCGCAGCGTTGCTGGGGTTGGCGGAGCAGCCTTCGGTGCACGCCATGTTGCGCCGGGTGGACGCGAGCGACCGGGGGGCGCTGCGCGCCGCATTCGGCCGCCTGCGCGACGGGCTTTCGGCGACCGCCTTCGCGCACGAGCTCAAGGGGGCGGGCCGCGTCGTCGAGCATCTGCAGCACGACCAGCGCACGGGACGGATCCACGCGCTGATCGAGCGGCTGGCCGAGGTCGATGCCGGAGCCGCCGTACGCGATGCGCTGTCAGGCGTGCATGACGGTGCAGGGGTGCGCCGCTGGATCGAACGGCGGTTGAGCGACGGTCAACCGGTGGGCGTCGTCCTCGCGGCACTGAACCGGTTCGAGATGGTCAACACCGCCTATGGCCGTCCGGCGGGGGACGCGCTGCTGCGCGCCGCATCGGGCCGGCTTGGCGAGGCAGCGCGCGAGGTGCTGGGCCGGCATTTTGTCGCAGCAAGGATCGCGGGCCCCGAGTTCGTCGTCGCATCCGAGAGCGCTGCACCGGAGTTGCTTGCGTCGGTCGCTGCGCGCGTCGGCGAGGCACTGTCCAGGCCGTTCGTGATCGGCGACGAGATCATGCCGCTCGGCGCGCGCACTGCAGTGGCGCTCTCCGAACCCGACGACAGCGCCGCGGAGCTGCTGCGCCGTGCCAGCGATGCGCTGGCCGGAAACGATGCCGCCCCGGGGTCGGTGCCGCTCGACACGCTCGCGCTCGACCTGCGCCGCGCGATGGAAGCGGGAGAGATCGAGCTGCGTTTCCAGCCGCAGGTTGCCGTTTCGGCAGGTGCGATCGTCGGGGTCGAGGCGCTCGCCCGGTGGCGCCATGCTTCGGGCGAGATCGGCGCGGAGATGCTGTTTGCAGCGGCGGCGCGAGGAGGGCTCGAACTGGCGCTGTCGGAACATGTACAGCGGCTCGCGCTGGATCAGGCCGCACACTGGCCCGCGGCGCTGCGGGCGCTTCGCCTCTCGGTGAACGTCACCGCTGCGGATGTCGCACGGAGCAATTTCGCAGATCTGTTCCTCGACTGGGTGGACGCGAGCGGATTTCCGCGCAGCCGCCTCACGGTCGAGATCACCGAGGGCGGGCTGATCGGCGACCTCAGCGAGGCGGCGCGCCTGCTCGCCGTGCTGCGCACGGCGGGATGCCGGGTCGCGATCGACGATTTCGGGACCGGCTATTCCAGCCTAGCCTATCTCAAGGCGCTTCCGCTCGACTATCTCAAGATCGACCGCAAGCTCACCCAGGACATCACCGGTTCGGCGCGAGACCGGGTGGTGGTGCGCGGGGTGATCGACATGGCGCGTTCGCTGGGCCTCGCGGTCGTTGCCGAAGGGGTGGAGACGCAGGAGCAGCTCGAACTGCTCGCCAAGGAAGGGTGCCAGTTCTATCAGGGCTATCTCTGCGCCGAACCCCTGACCCTGATCGAGCTGGACACGCTGGTGGAGGCGCAATGAACGATCCGCAGGATGTGACCGGGGTCTGGTACGGCCGCTACTTCGCCTCGTCCGCCGGGGTCGAGGAGAACAGCTTCATCGCGCATCTGGACGAGATGGCAGGCGACGTGAGTGGGACGATCACCGAGCCGGACACGACCTGGATGGAGGAGGTCCGCCGCGCCTTTGTCGATGGCGACCGGATGGGAAGCCGGCTGCGCTTCATGAAGCAGTACGATCCGGCGGGGCCGCTTGCGCATTCGGTCGCCTATGCCGGTACGATCAGCGACGACGGCACCGAAGTTACCGGAGAATGGCGGTTTTCGGGCTATCACGGCAGCTTCGTGATGAACCGCGAGACCTTTCGCGCGGAAGAACTCGACGAGGAAGTCGCGGCAGACGAGGGTATCGTGATCGAGATGGACGAGCCGATTCCTCCCCGATAGTTTCGCCCGAAACCGGGAGAAACTGCCATGATTCACCGCCGCGGCCTGTTCGCGTTCGTCGCCCTGCTGTTCGCTGCCATGTTGACGGCGGCACCCGCCACGGCGAAGGGGTTCGCCTCCTCCCGCATCACGGTGACGGTCGAAGGGGAGGGCAAGGACGTCATCCTCATCCCGGGCCTCAGCTCCAGCCCGCGCGTGTGGACGGAGATGATCGCCGCGACTCCCGGCTATCGCTGGCACAAGGTGCTGGTCCATGGTTTCGCCGGAACCGGCAAGGGCGGCAACGCCGAAGGCAATGTCGCCGCGCCGGTGGCGGAAGAGATCGCCCGCTATATCGCCGAGCAGAAGCTGGGTCCGGTCGCCGTGATCGGCCATTCGATGGGCGGGACGATGGGGATGATGCTCGCCGCGCGCCATCCCGCCAGCGTGTCGAAGCTGATGGTCGTCGACATGTTCCCGTTCATGGGCGCGATGTTCGGCGGGCCCAACGCGACACCCGAGACGCTTAAGCCGATCGCCGAAGGCATCATGACCAGCATGCGGACGGCCCCCGAAGACGCCTATGCCAAGCGGCTCGAGCAGACGATCGCTTCTATGGTCGCGACCGAGAGCATGCGCGCCGGCGCGCTCGAGGATTCGATGAAGTCCGACCGCGACGTCGCGGCGCGTGCCTATGGCGAGCTCGTCATGACCAATTTGATGCCCGAGCTGCCAAAGGTCACTGCGAAGACGCTGGTACTCTATGTGACGCCGAGAGGCGCGCCGGTCACCGACGCGCAGATCGACGGCTATTATCAGGCATCTTACGCGCCCCTGAAGGGCGCGACGCTCAAGCGCGTTCCCGACGCCGCGCACTTCCTGATGTGGGACAATGCGCCCTTCTTCCAGAACGAGGTGAAGGCGTTCCTCGCGGAGTAGGGATCAGGCGTCGATCGCGGCCGGCTGGGCAATCCGGCCGCCGGTGCCGGCAAGCGCGGCCAGCGCCGCACGCAGTATCAGGCGCCGTTCGAACCGCGCCTGGTGCGAGCGGCCCCAGCGGAACACGCTCTGCGCGCCGCGAAGCTCGCTGCGGATTCGTTCGGCGACGCGCCGCAATTCACGCATGGTAGGGAGACGCCCCTCGGCGATGCAGGCGATGATCTCCGGGGCGATAGTCGCTGGCGGCGAATACATTCCTGCTCTCCCTTTCGGGCATTAGCTAGGAAGCGATCCGCAGATCGGAAGGGCGAGCCAGTCGCAATTGCGATGAACCGAGTCCGATTGGGCCCGAGCGGCGAGGTTCAGGAGTCCGGTGCCGCGATTCAGCCAAGCTCAATCAAACTCTAGTCGAGCGCTTCGAATGCCCCGGTCTCGAAGTCCTCGGCCAACATCGCGACGATCCGCTCGGCCACCGCTTCGGGCGGCTTGACGCTCTCGGGCGCTTCGCCCGGATAGGCGCGCGCGCGCATCTTGGTGCGGGTGGCGCCGGGATTGAGCAGGGCGACGCGCACCCTGGTCAGGTTGCGCACTTCCTCGCCATAGCTCAGCACGAGATTCTCGAACGCCGCCTTGGTCGCCCCGTACAGGCCCCAGAAGGCGCGCGGCGTGCGCGCGACGGTTGAGGTAAGTCCGATCACCCGACCATTGTCGGCCTTGCGCAGCAGCGGATCGAACGCACCGATCAGCGCCGCCTGTGCGCTGACATTGAGCGCCAGCGTCTTGGCGACTTCCTTGGGGTCGAAGGCGGAGATCGCCGACAGCGTGCCGAGCGCGGCGGCATTGAGCACCAGCAGGTCGAGCTTGCCCCAGCGTTCGGCCACGGCGGCGGCGAGGCGCGGGATCGAATCGGTCTCGAGCAGGTCCATCGGCGCGATGGTGGCAGATCCGCCCGCCGCGAAGATCGCTTCCTCGACTTCCTCGAGGCCGCCGGCGGTGCGAGCGGTCAGCACGACATGCGCGCCCTGCGCGGCAAGCGCGATCGCGGTCGCCGCGCCGATGCCGCGGCTCGCGCCGGTGACGAGCGCGACGCGCCCTGCAAGGGTCTGTTCGGTCATGGAGGTCAGGCCGGTTCGTCGAGAAGGGCGAGCTGGCTCACGGCCTGCTCATTATGGTCGGTCAGCTGCGTCGGATACTCGCCGGTGAAGCAGGCATCGCAATATTTGGGCAGCACCCGGGTCCGCTCCGCCTCGCCCAGCGCGCGGTACAGACCGTCGATCGACACGAAGGCGAGGCTGTCGGCCTTGATGAACTCGGCCATGCCAGCCACGTCCATCTTGGCGGCGAGCAGCTTGGAGCGCTCGGGCGTGTCGACGCCGTAGAAGCAGCTGTGCGTCGTCGGCGGGCTGGCGATGCGCATATGCACTTCGGCGGCGCCGGCTTCGCGCATCATCTCGACGATCTTGAGGCTGGTGGTGCCGCGCACGATCGAATCGTCGATCAGCACGATGCGCTTGCCCTGGATCAGGTCGCGATTGGCGTTGTGCTTGAGCTTGACGCCGAGGCGGCGGACTTCCGCGCTCGGCTGGATGAAGGTGCGGCCGACATAGTGCGAGCGGATGATGCCGAGTTCGAACGGTATACCCGATTGCTGGGCATAGCCGATGGCGGCGGGCACGCCCGAATCGGGCACCGGCACGACCAGATCGGCATCGATCCCGGATTCGATTGCGAGCTGCGCGCCGATCGCCTTGCGCACGCCATAGACCGAACGGTTCTGCGCGATCGAATCGGGGCGGCTGAAATAGACCCATTCGAAGATGCACGGGCGCGGCGCGATCGCGGTGAAGGGGCGGATCGAGCGCAGCTCGCCGTCCTGAACGATCACCAGCTCGCCCGGATCGATCTCGCGGACGAAATCGGCGCCGACCACGTCGAGCGCGACCGTTTCCGACGCAAAGATGTACGCGTCGCCCAGCTTGCCCATGACCAGCGGGCGGATGCCCAGCGGGTCGCGGCACGCGATCATGCCCTCGGGCGTCATGCAGATCAGCGAATAGGCGCCCTCGATCTGCTTCAGTGCGTCGATGAAGCGGTCGAGCAGGTCCTTGTATCCGCTGGTCGCGACCAGGTGGATGATCGTCTCGGTGTCCGATGTGGACTGGAAGATCGAACCGCGCTGGATCAGCTCGCGGCGCACGTGCAGCGCGTTGGAGATGTTGCCGTTATGCGCCACCGCGAAGCCGCCGTTCGCCAGCTCGGCATAGAGCGGCTGGACGTTGCGCATTCCCGAATCGCCAGTCGTCGCGTAGCGGACATGGCCGCAGGCAACGCTGCCCGACAGCGTACGCATCACCTCGTCGCGGTCGAAATTGCCCGCGACATGGCCCATCGCGCGATGGCTGTGGAAATGGGTGCCGTCCCAGCTCGTGATCCCGGCGGCCTCCTGGCCGCGGTGCTGGAGCGCATGGAGGCCAAGCGCGACCAGTGCAGCCGCACCGTCGGCGCCGGAAACGCCGAAGATGCCGCACTCTTCGCGCAGCTTGTCGTCATCAAACGGATTCGTGGTCAGCATCGGCCCTTCGCGGGGGAATCGTTGGTCGATGGGCGCGCATATAGGCGCTCGATCGGCACTTGTCGCCCTTTTGTAACATCAACCATCGGACCTCACCGTTTCCATTTGCGTTAGAGACCCGAAGGAGACCGGAAATGGCCAAGGATCACGGGCCTCAGATCAAGGACGATTCGCTCTACGAGAAGCTGAGAGAGGAAGGCGCATCGAAGGAAAAGGCTGCGCGGATCGCCAATGCGAAGGCCGAAGGATCGCTCGACCATGACAGCACGCACCTCGAGAATCGCAGCAAGGAAACACTGTATGCGGAAGCGAAGGAGATTGGCATCGAGGGCCGGTCGGACATGACGAAGGACGAGCTGATCGAGGCGATCCGCGATCATTGATCGAATATGTCAAAACGGGTCCTATTGATCGATTTTCCCGCTGGCACTGACCTGTTTATCTCGTTTTGGTCGCGGCGAGCGTTCGCTTAGCCTCCCTCCAGAACCACATCATAAGGAGGGATCAGCACATGGACGCGAAGACCGGATCGATCGACGGCGGCGGCTGCCCGTTCAACGGCGGCGTTCGCGCCCTGCTCGGGCGCACCAACCGCGACTGGTGGCCCGAAATGCTGGCTACCGAAATCCTCAACCCCAATGGCCCGTCAAACCCGATGGGTCCCGATTTCGACTATGCGGAGGCCTTCAAGCAACTGGATTACGCTGCGCTCAAGGCGGACCTGACCGCGCTGATGACCGACAGCCAGCCCTGGTGGCCGGCGGACTATGGGCATTACGGCCCGTTCTTCATCCGCATGGCCTGGCACGCGGCGGGCACCTATCGCACCGCGGACGGCCGCGGCGGCGCCAATAGCGGGCAGCAGCGCTTTGCGCCGCTCGACAGCTGGCCCGACAACGGCAATCTCGACAAGGCGCGCCGCCTGCTGTGGCCGATCAAGCGCAAATACGGCAAGCATATCAGCTGGGCCGATCTGTTCATCCTGACCGGCAATGTCGCGATCGAAAGCATGGGCGGTCCCGTGTTCGGCTTTGGCGGCGGCCGCGCCGACGTGTTCGAGCCGGAACGCGACATCTATTGGGGCTCCGAGGACAAATGGGTGAATGAGGGCGTCCAGACCCGCATCGATCCCGACAAGGGCATGGAGGCGCTTGAGGGGCCGCTCGCCGCGATCCAGATGGGCCTGATCTACGTCAATCCGGAGGGGCCGGGCGGCGTGCCCGATCCGCTGGCCTCTGCGCGGGACATCAAGGCGACGTTCGAGCGCATGGCGATGAACCATGAGGAGACCGTCGCACTGACCGCCGGCGGCCACACCTTCGGCAAGGCGCATGGCAATGGCGACGCCTCGCTGCTCGGCGCTGCGCCCGCGGGCGGCGACCTTGCCGCACAGGGCTTTGGCTGGGTCAGCAGCCATGAAAGCGGCGGCATCGGCGAGCATGCCGTGACCAGCGGTATCGAGGGTGCCTGGGTCAACACGCCGACGGAGTGGAGCGAGAATTATTTCCGCCTGCTGCTCGACTATGATTATGAACTGGTCCGCTCGCCCGCGGGGGCGCAGCAGTGGCAGCCGGTGAACCAGAAGGAAGAGGACATGGCCCCCGCGGCGCATGACCCTTCAAAGAAGGTGCCGACGATGATGACCACCGCCGACATGGCGCTCAAGATGGACCCGGAGTTCCGCGTCATCAGCGAGAAGTTCCGCAACGACCATGAAGCGTTCAAGGACGCCTTTGCCCGCGCCTGGTTCAAGCTGTGCCATCGCGACATGGGGCCCAAGGTCCGCTATCTCGGCCCGGAAGTGCCCGCCGAAGACCTGATCTGGCAGGATCCGATCCCCGCCGGCACCATGCCGTCCGACGCCGAGGTCGCCGCGGTAAAGGCGAAGATCGCCGCCAGCGGCCTGACGGTCAGCCAGCTCGTCAAGACCGCCTGGGCCTCGGCCAGCACCTATCGCAAGTCAGACCATCGCGGCGGCGCGAATGGCGCGCGCGTCCGGCTCGCCCCGCAAAAGGACTGGGAGGTCAACGAGCCCGCGATGCTCGCCAGGGTGCTCCAAACACTCGACGGGCTGCGCGGCAGCCTGTCGATGGCCGACGCCATCGTGCTCGGCGGCGTGGTCGCGCTGGAAAAGGCGATCAAGGACGCTGGCTTCAGCGTCGCCGTCCCGTTCACCGGTGGCCGCGGTGACGCGACCGCGGAACAGACCGACGCCGACAGCTTCGAGGTGATGGAGCCGCAGGCGGACGCCTTCCGTAACTATCTGCCGAAGAAGCTGGCGGTGAAGACCGAGGAGATGATGCTGGACCGCGCCTCGCTGCTCGGCCTGTCAGTGCCGGAGATGACGGTGCTGATCGGCGGCCTGCGCGTACTCGGCGCCAATCACGGCGAGCGCGGCCATGGCCATTTCACCAAACGCTCCGGCCAGCTCACCAACGACTTCTTCGTCAACCTGCTCGACATGACCAATGTCTGGAAGGCCGTGGATGGCTCGGACGACGAAGAATATGTCGCGACCGACCGCACCAGCGGCGGCGAGACCTGGCGTGCCAGCCGTGCCGACCTGATCTTCGGGTCGAACTCCGAACTGCGTGCGGTGGCGGAGGTCTATGCGGAGACCGGGCATGAGGAGAAGTTCGTCAAGGACTTCGTCGCAGCCTGGACCAAGGTGATGAACGCGGACCGATTCGACCTCGCCTGAGCGACGTCGATGCGATCAGGGGCGGCCGCGGCGTGAAGCTGCGGCCGCTTCGCATTTGCCGGACGCCGATCCGGCGAGCGGCGCGTAGAAAGGGTCCTTCCGTTCGATTCCGGCCCAGACTGGGTTGAGGGTGGCGAAGGTGGTGAAGGCCCGGCAAGCCCGATCCGTGTCGCCCATCGTCAGCGACAGGCGCGTGATCCGGCGCCAGATCCGGTCCCATCCCGGCCCAAGCAGTGCGGCCTTGGTCATGTAGCGCACGGTCTCTTCCTTGTTGCCCTTCCGCCACGCGCGTTCGGCGTCGATCATCGCATCGTTCGCGCGGCGCATGCCCAGCAGGCGCTCCAACTCGGTGATGGGCGCGGCGGCGGCGTCGACTCTGAAGTCGACATCCTGCCAGCCGCCCTCGATCGTGCGGACTAGTAGAGCGGCCGATAGGCGCCCGTTGGTCTGGCCGCCCGCTGCCTCTCCTGCCTGGATCGCCGCAAGCAGGCGCTCGGCGAGCGGTCCCTTCGTCTTCAGGAAGGAGTCGCGGATCGCGGTCAGCACGGCTTCGCCGGCAAGGCCGTTGCCCTGGACGCTGTAGCCCTGGCCGGTCAGCGTCCCGGACCAGCCCGACGCCAGCGCCTCCGTACCAGTATAGGCAACGCCCGGCGCGTTCAGCCGGACCACGCCGACCTGGCGATAGCCGATGTCCTGCCCCTCGAAATTCCCGTCCCCGTCCAGCAGCGCCTTCAGCGTCGCGTCCGCCGCCTGGCCTTGCGCCAGCAGTGCCAGCCCTTTGGGGCCATAGCTCGGGTTGGTCTCAAACTGGGTGGCGATCGCGCCCACCCCGGCCTGAGCATAGATGACGCTGGCCCCGACGGCGAGGTTGTTGGTCGCCACCGCGGCGCCGCATGCCCGTGTTTCGTCGCAGGCGATGATCGAAAAGGTTGCCGACGCCTTGGCAGGCAGAAGCAGTAGCCCCAAGCTTGCCAGTATCAGACCCGATTTCATTCCCGGCATCCTCCCCTTGGCGAACCGCAAACTTGCCTTGACGCGGCGTTATTCCGCTACGGTGCGAAAGCAAAGCGGGTATTGCGAACGGCACAGGACATGTCGGGGATGACGGCTGGCGCGGGTTGGCGCTAACAAGACCGCATGACCGACCCGCGCGACTCCACCCTGACCCTCAACCCCAAATATGATGCCAACGGCCTCATCACCGCCGTCGCCACCGACGTCGCGACCGGCGAACTGCTCATGCTCGCGCATATGAATGCCGATGCGCTGGCGAAGACGCTGGAGAGCGGGGAGGCGTGGTTCTGGTCGCGCAGCAAGGGGCGGCTGTGGAAGAAGGGCGAAAGCTCCGGCAACGTCCTGCGCGTGGTCGAGGCGCGGATCGACTGCGATCAGGATGCGCTGTGGCTTAAGGTCGATGCTGCTGGTCCCGCCTGTCACACCGGCGAGCGCAGCTGCTTCTTCCGGCGGATCGAGAGCGGCGCGCTGGTGCGCGACGCATGAGGCTTGCGGTTGCGGCGCTGTTCCTCCTTGCCGCCTGCTCGGGTGGCGGGCACGGGAATCAGTCCGCCACGCCCCAGGACCTCGAGTCCGCTGCGATCGAACGCGGCCTCGTCCGCGATCCGGCGGAGACCGATCTGACCGGCCTCTACGCGCGCGATACCGACCGGGTCTGTGTCGTCCGGAAGGGCGACAGCTACCGCATCGGCGCGTTCGTCGACTATGGCGATGGCCTGTCGTGCACCGGCACCGGCGCCGTCACGCGATCAGGTGAGACGCTGGCGGTGACGCTCACCGGCAAGAACGGCGTCAGCTGCTCCTTCGACGCCCGCTTCGATGGCGAACATATCCGCTTCCCCGCGACGGTGCCGCCCGAATGCGCCAAATTCTGCGGCCCACGCGCGTCCTTCGCCGCGCTGGATGCCGAACGGCTGAGCGGATCGGCGGCCGAAGCACGGGCATTGCGCAGCGCCGAAGGAAAGCGGCTTTGCGACGATTGACGTTAACGTAAGGCTGGCGTAGATCGGCTTCATGGCAACGACCATGAAGCATGTCGCCAGCTTCGCTCCGACCGAAGCCCGGCCTGACAAGGAGAGCTTCTCGATCTCGGACCTGTGCGCCGAGTTCGAGGTGACGGCGCGAGCATTGCGCTTCTACGAGGATGAGGGGCTGATCGGGCCCGAGCGACGCGGCCTTGCCCGCATCTACTCGCACCGCGATCGCGCGCGACTCGCCTGGATCCTGCGCGGCAAGCGCGTCGGCTTCAGCCTCGCCGAGATCCGCGAGATGATCGACCTCTACGACGTCGGCGACGGCCGCAAGACCCAGCATCAGGTGACGCTCGACAAGTGCCGCGCGCGCATCGAGCTTCTCGAGCGCCAGAAGGTCGATATCGACGCGCACATCGCCGAACTCGAAGATTTCGTCGCGGTCCTCGAAGGCCGCGCACAACCCGCGAAATAAGAACAGGAACAGAGAGATGCCGCAATATACGCCCCCCGTGCGCGATACCCGTTTCGTGCTCGATCACGTCCTGAAGATCGATCGCTACGCCAACCTTCCCGGTTTCGCCGCCGCGACCCCCGATGTGGTCAGCGCGGTGCTGGAAGAGGGCGGCAAGTTCGTCGCTGAGGTGCTGTTCCCGATCAACCTTTCGGGCGACCAGCAGGGCTGCAAGCGCAACCCCGACGGAAGCGTCACCACGCCGGACGGGTTCAAGGAAGCCTATGCCCAGTTCGTCGAGAGCGGCTGGGGCACGCTCTCCGCGCCCGTGGAATTCGGCGGGCAGGGCATGCCGCACGTCGTCTCGACCGCGTTTCAGGAGTTCATGATCAGCTCGAACATGGCCTTCGCCATGTATCCGGGCCTCACCCATGGCGCGATCGCGTCGCTGCTGGTCAAGGGTAGCCCCGAACAGCAGGCCAAATACGTCCCCAAGATGATCTCGGGCGAATGGGGCGGCACGATGAACCTGACCGAGCCGCAGTGCGGCACCGATCTCGGCCTCATCAAGACCCGTGCCGAGCCGAACGCCGATGGCAGCTGGTCGATCACCGGCACCAAGATCTTCATCTCGGCCGGCGAACATGACCTGACGAGCAACATCATTCACCTCGTACTGGCCAAGACACCCGGCGCTCCGGAGAGCAGCAAGGGTATTTCGCTGTTCGTGGTGCCCAAGTTCATCGTGAACGACGACGGCTCGCTAGGCGATCGCAACGCCGTGTCGTGCGGCTCGATCGAGCACAAGATGGGCATCCACGGCAACTCGACCTGCGTCATGAACTATGACGGCGCCACGGGCTGGCTGGTCGGTGAGGAAATGAAGGGCCTCGCCGCAATGTTCATCATGATGAACGCCGCGCGTCTCGGCGTCGGGCTTCAGGGCCTGGGCATCGGCGAGGTCGCCTATCAGAACGCCGTCCAATATGCCGGCGACCGGCGCCAGGGCCGCGCGCTCACCGGCGCGCAGGACCCGGAGGAGAAGGCCGATACGCTGTTCGTTCATCCCGACGTCCGCCGCATGCTGATGGAAGCCAAGGCGATGACCGAGGGGCTGCGCGCGCTGTGCCTGTGGGGTGGCCTCCAGGTCGATCTCGCTCATCTCGCCGCGACCGAGGAAGAACGGCAGCTCGCCGACGACCTTGTTGGCCTGCTTACCCCGGTGATCAAGGGCGTCGGCACCGATGCCGGCTACAAGATCGCGACCGACGCGCAGCAAGTCTATGGCGGCCATGGCTACATCGCCGAATGGGGCATGGAGCAATATGTCCGCGATGCCCGTATCGCGATGATCTATGAAGGCACCAACGGCGTGCAGGCGATGGATCTGGTCGGCCGCAAGCTTGCCCAGAATGGCGGTCGCGCGATCCAGACCTTCTTCAAGGTGGTCGGTGAGGAAATCGCCGCCGCCAAGGGCAAGCCCGAACTCGCAAGCTTCGCCGAAGCATTGGAAAAGGCGAATGGCCAGCTTCAGGCCGCGACCATGTGGTTCATGGCCAACGGGATGCAGAACCCCAATCAGGTCGGCGCCGGTGCCTACAGCTACATGCAGCTCACCGGCATCGTCGCCATTGGCCTGATGTGGCTGCGCATGGCCGACGCCGCGGTCACCGCGCTCGCCTCGGGCGAAGCGGAGGACAAGGCGTTCCTCGAAGCCAAGCTCGTCACCGCGCGTTTCTATGCCGAGCGGATCATGCCTGACGCCGGCGCGCTGCGGCGGAAGATCGAGGGCGGTTCGGAGACCATCATGGCGCTCCCGCCCGAGATGTTCCGCGCGGCGTAATCGCCTGTAGCGCCGTCAGCCCGAAACGGGCTGACGGCGGGCAAACAGCGCATCGATACTGAGTGTTCCGCCGCCGCGTGCGACCAGCGGCAACAGGATCGCGGCCCAGCTCAGATGCGTCGGCCAGGCGTCGGGATAGACGAAGATCTGGATCGTCGCCGTCATGACGAGCAACGCCAGCGCTGATATCCGCGTGCCCAGCCCCAGTACCAGCAGTACCGGGAACAGATGCTCGGACCAGGTCGCCGCGACCGCGGCGACATTCGGCGGGATCAGTGGCAGCGCATATTCGCTCTCGAATAGCGCATAAGTGGAGTCGGTTAGGGTCAGCAGACCCTCGACCTTGGTCCGGCCCGACAGGAAGAAGACCGCGGCAATGCCCAGCCGCGCAATCAGCAGCAACAGGGCGTCGGGCAACAGCACCGATGCGAGCCGCGCGAAGCGGCGATAGAGCGAGATCATCATCGTCTCCGGCTGGCCCGGCCGGTGGTGTCCGGCCGGGCGCGGGTTCAGGCCTTGGGGGTCAGCGAACCCTTGCCCTTGGGGGTCTGGATCGTGGTGCAAGTGCCGGCCTTGACCAGCTTCCAGGCATTGCCCTGATAATCGACCTTGGACGTGCCGGCGCAGCTGGTGCCGGGGCCCGCCGCACAGTCGTTCTTGCCCGCCAGTGAAACGCCATAGCATTTCTCCATCTTGGGCTTGGTCTGGGCCGATGCCGTCCCGGTAAGGGCTGCGCCGCCAAGGGTGGCGAGGGCGAGGCCGGCGGCCAGCGTGGCATGAGTCGAACGCATTCATTGTCCTTTCGATCGGGAACCTCCGGTGCGCGGCCCGGTACAGGGGCGCCGGGCCGCGCGGTGATCCGGGGAGGAGGCGGGGTGCCCGGGTCACATGACCAGGTTCGCGCGCACTCCTGTCGCGGTTACAAATGCTTTGGGAAATTTCGCTGCGAACGGGTGTAACCTTCTCCCCGGCTACGCCGAACTCCGGTCGAGGAGCATGCATGCGGGCGAACGAAGACGCGTTGCGCGAGCTGATGGTCGCGGGGCTTGGGGGTGACGCCACGGCGCACGCGGCGCTGCTCGGCGTGCTCGTCCCGCTGCTGCGGGGCTTCTACCGGCGCCGCGCCAGCGGCTCGGACGACGATATCGAGGATCTGGTGCAGGAAACGCTGATTGCGGTGCATGTGCGCCGCGCAACCTATGACCCATGCCGCGCCTTCACCGCGTGGCTGTTCGCGATCGCGCGCTACAAGATGATCGACCATTTCCGCCGCAACCGCCGCCTCCGCCCGATCGAGGGACTGGAAGAAGTGCTGGTCGCCGAGGATTTCGAAAGCGTCACGGCAGCTCGGATCGATATCGATGACTTGCTCGATAGCCTGCCCGCCAAACAGGCGGGGCTGATCCGCGCGACCCGCATCGACGGGTTCAGCGTTGCGGAGGCCGCGACGGCGGGCGGGTTCGGCGAGTCCGACGTCAAGGTCTCGGTGCATCGCGGGTTGAAGGCGCTCGCGGCGCGGATACAGGGGAGGGCATGATGGATACGGGCGATCTCATCCGCCGCCTCTCGGGCGACGTGCCTCCGGTCCGCCGAAATGCGGTCGGCCGCCGGCTGGCGGTCGGCCTGCTGCTCGGTGCGCTGGTGTCGGCGGTCTGCGCGCTGCTGTTGCTCGGGATTCGTCCCGATCTGATGCTGGCGATGCGCGGGATCAGCTTCTGGATGAAATGGGGCTACACCATTTCGTTGACGGTCATCGCGTTCGTCCTCGCCGTTCAGCTCGCTCGCCCGGACAGCAACATGCTCCGCTGGCGCTGGCTGCTCGTCGTCCCGGTGGTGCCGCTGGCCGTGATGGGCGCGATGGAAATGAGCCGGGTCCCGACCAGCCACTGGCTCCACATGCTGCTCGGGCATAGTTGGGCGAGCTGCCCATGGCATGTCCTCCTGCTCGCCATCCCGATCTTTGTCGGTCTGCTCTGGTCGTTCCGCCGGCTGGCGCCCACCCGGCTCCGCGCGGCGGGGGCGGCGGCGGGGCTGGCTGCGGGGGCGTTCTCGGCGACCATCTACTGTCTCCACTGCCCCGAAGTGTCGGCGGTGTTCGTGCTCACCTGGTATTCGCTCGGCATCCTGCTCGCTTCGGCGCTCGGCGCGCTGGTCGGACCGCGCCTGCTGCGCTGGTAAATTCCGCCCCGGTTGTAACCGCCGGGGCGGCGGCGCCGAATTGGGGGAAGCCAATCCGGCTCTATCCAATTCTGGAGACATTCCCATGATTATCCTTCGCACCGGCGCCAGCGTTGCCGCTTCTGCCGCCGTCGTCGCGCTTGCCGCCATGCCCTCGGTCGCCGTGGCCAAGGAAAAGGCGGGCGCTGCCAAGACCGTCCATTGCTACGGCATCAACACCTGCAAGGGCACCTCGGACTGCAAGACAGCGAGCAACGAATGCCGCGGCCAGAACAGCTGCAAGGGCCAGGGCTTCAAGTCGCTGACGGTCAAGGCGTGCAAGGCCGCCGGCGGCAGCCTTACCGAGACCAACTGATCCCGCGCCGGCCCGGTGAATGCCTGCCGGGCCGGCCAGTTCAGGAAACCAAGATGCCGCTCTCCCGCCATGCCTTCGGCCTCGGCCTGCGCAAGCCGCATTATGCCGAGTTCCTCGATCACCGTGTCGCCGTCGATTTCGTCGAGGTGATTTCCGAGAATTTCATGGTCGATGGTGGGCAGCCACGTCGGATATTGCGCGACGTCCGCTCGCGCTACCCGGTGGCGTTGCACGGCGTTTCGATGTCGATCGGTTCGGCCGACGGGCTCGATCCGGCCTATCTCGCCCGGCTTCGCGCGCTGGTGGATGAGATCGACCCGCTGTTCGTCTCCGATCATCTGAGCTGGTCCCGGATCGATGGGTTCAACTCGCACGACTTGCTCCCGCTCCCCTATACGGTTGAAGCGCTCGATCTGGTTTGCGCCAATATCAGCCGGGCGCAGGATGCCCTGGGGCGCTCGATGCTGATCGAGAACCCATCGAGCTATCTCGACATCGCCCCTGCCGACATGACCGAATGGGAGTTTCTCGCGGCGATGTGCGTGCGTACCGGCTGCGAATTGCTGCTCGACGTGAACAATGTCTTCGTCAGCGCCATCAACCATGGCTTCGACCCGATCGCCTATCTCGACGGCGTGCCGCATGATCGGGTTCGCCAGATTCACCTCGCCGGCCACAGCCAGGGCGGCGAATTGCTGATCGACACTCATGACCAGCCGGTCCCTGTCGCGGTTTGGGACCTCTACGCGCACGTCCTGCCGCGTCTCGGCCCGGTCGCGACGATGATCGAGCGTGACGATGCGATCCCGCCGCTGCACGAACTGCTCGCCGAACTGGGCGCCGCCCGCCGGATCGCGGCGGACGGGGCGCGGGCGGCGGCATGAGCCTGCTCGATCTTCAGCGCGACATGCGCAGCTGGCTGACGCGGGAGGATGAGGCAATCGCAACCCGCCTCGGCTCCGGCTCCGGCTCGGGGCCTGGCCTTCGTGCCTATCTCAACAACTACCGTGCCCAGCTTGTCGCCTGCCTTGAGGACAGCTTCGCCCGCACCCGCGACTGGATCGGCGGCGAGGCGTTCGAAGCGGCGGTGATCGCGCATATCGCGCGCGTCCCGCCGAGCAGCTGGACGCTCGACGCCTATCCCCGCGATTTCCCCGCGACGCTGGCGATCCTCTATCCCGGCGATCCCGACGTCGCTGAGCTGGCTTGGCTCGACATGGCGCTTGGGGAGGCTTTCGTCGGACCCGACAGCCAGACCCTGGACGACGATCTTACCGGGATCGACTGGGATCGCGCCGTGCTGCGTTTTACGCCCACGATCGATCTCGCCGAACTGACCACCAACGCCACCGCGATCTGGTCGGCGCTCGCCGATGGCGTCATTCCGCCGGGTGTCGAGATGCTGCCCGAAGCCGGTGCCATGATCGTCTGGCGCCATGCCGGGGTTTCGTGTTTCCGCGCGATCGATATGCGGGAGCGGCAGGCGTTGCTCCTGGCGTGTCAGGGGGTGTCCTTCGCAGCACTCTGCGCCGCGATGGTCGATGCCTATGGCAACGATGATGGCATCGCACTGGCCGGACAGATGCTCGGCCAGTGGCTCGGCGAGGGGCTGATCGTCGGCATCGAAACCCGCTGATCTCCTCTTGAGCCTGATCGCGCCTCAGGCATAACCGGCGGCGATGCTACTCCCCGATATTCCGCTCCAGCCGCTCGAACGCGGTCAGCTCAACGTGATGCGCCTGACCGGCGTCATCGGCTTTGTCGTCGCGACGATTGCGGTGGCGATTCCGAGCTGGGCACTCTCGCATAGCTGGGAGTGGCTGCCGGTCTGGGCCGCACCGCTGGCAGTTGCGCTGGCTGGCGTCTGGTCGACCCTGCTTGCGCGCCGACGCTGGGCGCGCTGGGGCTGGGCGTGGACGGGCAGGGAGCTTCACGTCGCTTCGGGCTGGCTGATTCAGTCCCACACCATTGTCCCTGCCGCGCGCGTCCAGCATATCGATGTGACGCAGGGGCCGGTTCAGCGGATGTTCGGCGTGGCGACCCTGGTGCTCCATACGGCGGGCACGGCAAACAGCGAGGTCGATCTTCCCGGCATCTCGCGCGAGACCGCCGAGGAGATCCGCGACGCGATCCGCGAGCATCTGTCGAGCGATCCCTGGTGAGCGAAGGCGTGAGCGACAACGAGCCCAAACGCGTCCATCCGGGCACCATCGCGATCGATTTCCTGCGCCGCGCGCCCCAGACGGTGATCGGCCTCCCTGCGATTGCCGGATATACGTCGGGACGCAGCATCGGCTGGATCCTGCTTGCCGCATCGGTACTGGGCGCGGTGATGCTGGCGATCACCTGGGTCGGCTGGCGGCGTTTCACCTATACTGTCGCCGAGCATGAGCTGGTGATCGAACGCGGGCTGCTCAACCGCAGCCGCCGATCGATCCCGCTTGCACGGATCCAGGACGTGTCGATCGAGCGCAAGCCGCTCGCGCGCCTGTTCGGTCTTGCCGAAGTGAAGGTGGAAACCGGCGGCGGCGAAAAGGACGAGGCGGTGCTCGACAGCGTCTCGCTCGCCGAGGCGGAGCGGTTGCGCGCAGCGCTGCGCGGGCATCATGCGCCCACGGTGCCGCTTGAATCGGGCGACATCGGCGTGGCGGCTGCGGATGCCGCCGCGCTTCCGGTCATCTTCCGCATGTCCCTCCCACGGGTCCTCTTGCTCGGTATCTTCAGCTTTTCGCTGGTCTGGATCGCGGCGTTGTTCGGTATGCTGCAGTTCTTCGATCAGTTCATCGATTTCGGCATCGATCGCGCGCGCGACTGGGCCGAGGTCGCGAAGGATGAGGTGCAGGCACGTTTCAGCATCGCCGCTGCGCTGGCGGTCGCCGGGGTCGCGCTCGTTCTGGGCGTGGTCAGCGGAGTCGTTCGCACAACCTTGCGTGATTACGGCTTCACGCTGCGCGCAGGGGGCGGGCGTTTCCGTCGCACGCGCGGGCTTCTGACCCGCAGCGAGGTGGTGGTGGCGATGCGCCGCATCCAGCTCGCCATGGTCCAGCGCGGTCCGCTGCGTGGCGCTCTCGGCTGGAACGCGCTCAGTTTCCAGACGCTCGGCGGGAGCAACGATCCCAGCGGGCGGCAGACGATGGCGCCGCTGGCGCGCGAGCATGAAGTCGCATGGATCGTCGAGACGGCAGGCCTGCCGCATTTCGAGCGGCTTCCGCTCCGTCCGGTTGCAGCCGGGCACGTCATCCGTTGTGTGCTGATGGCGCTCCCCTGGCCGCTGCTCATGCTTGGGGCTGCGCTGGCGGTGACTCCGTTTGCCTGGCTAGGCAGCTTGCTGCTGATCCCGATCGCCGGGGCGGCGCTGCTCCAGCGCCGTTTCCATCGCTATGCGCTGCGCGATACCAGCCTGCAGGTGATGCGCGGGGTCATCGCCCAGCGCGACTGGATCGTCCCGTTCGAGAACGTGCAGACGGTCACGCTCCGTGCCGGCCTGGTCCAGCGCTGGCTCGGCGTCGCGAGCGTGCTGGTCGATACCGCAGGCGCTGGCGGTGGCGGCGCGCCCGATGTCGTCGACCTCAATCGCGCCGATGCGCGGACACTGGCAACCGGGCTGGTCGAACGGATCGGCTAGCGCGCGGGCGCCGGCTGGGCTGCGGGCACGGTCACGACCGGTGGTACGACGGCATCGCTCTTGCGGCGGATGCCAGTCAAACCGTCGGGCGCGGCGGCGCGTTTGGGATCGCTCTCGGTCAGGGGCGTGGGCACTGCTGCGGGCTGCATCGGCATGCGGCGCATGCACTGGACCGGGCTCGGCCGCTTGAATTCGTTGCAGTTCCACAACGCCTTGCCGAAGCCTTGCGATTGATCGCGCAGATAGCTGAACGACATCGCCTCGATCTGCCCGGGATTCGGCGCAGCGCCGGCCGACGGCACCTTGCTGCGGTCGGTCCAGCCGAGGAATTTGCAGAAGGGCCGCTCGCCGCACGTGCGGATCGCGAGTGCGGCGAAGGCGTCCGCGCCCATGCTGGTGTCCAAAGCGGCGTGGAAGACGTTGCTGGCTTCCCCCGTCACCGGCTGGGGAATCGCGGATTCGGGGATCGTGGCGGGATCGACCGCAACGCCTTCCACGGCGAGTCCTGCGAGCGCCGCCGGGCCGGTCCCGCTGGCGTGGAAGGGAGAGAGCCGCGCCAGCTTGGCGATCACGGGTTCGGCACCGGCATAGGAATGGCGAAAGGCGGGCGGAGTGCCCCACCATCCGGTCCAGCGGAAGAACAGGTGCGTATTCACCTCCGCAACCTTGTCCAGGCTAGAGCTCCAATATGGCACGACCCAATCGGTGTGGTAATGGGTCGAGTGGCCCACTTTTGTATAGACATATCCAGCCAATGCCTGCCGCGCGATGTCGCGCGCACGGCTCCACGCTGCCGCGGATGGTGTGCGGCCCATGGCGCCGTCGCAGGTGAAAGTGAACTGACAGCCGGTATTTCGTTCCTGCCCCTGGAACACCACGCCGCACACGCTCTTGGGGAAGGCGGGGTGGCGCATGCGATTGATCACCACCTGGGCCACCGCACGCTGCCCGACGGCATCGTCGCCGGCCTCGTACCAGGTCGCGGCGGCAAGGCAGTCGACCGCGCGCGCCTGATCGTCTGCGGCACCGGTGAGGAAGAAGGGGCGCGCTGCGGGGTTGGGCGCCCTGGAGAAGGGGATGGTCGCATTGAAACGCCGCGCTTCATCCATGGGAAGCTCGGCGAGGCGGACCGGCTCGACCGAGGGGAGCTCTGCCTTGGGCACGACGCGCTTGGGCTTGCGGATTTCCGCCAGGGTCACCGCATCGGCCGGTGGCACCGGGGGCGCATTGAGGACGATCAGCAGCGGCGCCAGGATCGCCGCTAGGGCGGTGAGGGCGAGCGCAACCCAAAGGCCGGGCGAGATACGCGCAGAGTCGGTGGAGGAAAGAGGGTCGATCACGGGCGTGCGCTATCCTTTTTCCGGCGAAGGCCGCCGCCCATAACGCACGCGTGACGAAGTTGGAACCATCGAGGGGCATCCGGAGCGGCGGCGCGTGCCTCCGCTCCGGTACCGCGATCAGCTTTCGGGCAGGAAATCGGGAACGCTGAGGTAGCGCTCGCCGGTGTCGTAATTGAAGCCGAGCACCCGCGATCCGGCGGGCAGGTCGGGCAGCTTCTTGGCAATGGCCGCCAGGGTCGCGCCCGAGCTGATGCCGACCAGCAGCCCTTCCTCACGCGCAGCGCGGCGGGCATAGTCCTTGGCATTGCCGGCATCGACCTGGATCGCGCCGTCGATGGCGTCGGTGTGCAGGTTCTTGGGCACGAAGCCCGCGCCGATGCCCTGGATCGGGTGCGGACCGGGTTGGCCGCCCGAGATCACCGGCGAAAGCTCGGGTTCCACCGCGTAGACCTTGAGGTTCGGCCAGCTCTTCTTGAGCGTCTCGGCAACGCCGGTAATATGGCCGCCGGTGCCGACGCCGGTGATGATTACGTCGACCGGCGCGTCGGCGAAGTCATTGAGGATCTCCTGCGCGGTGGTCTTCACATGGACGTCCACGTTCGCCGGGTTCTCAAACTGCTGCGGCATCCAGGCGCCCGGGGTCGATTCGACGATCTCCACCGCGCGCTCGATCGCGCCCTTCATGCCCTTCTCACGCGGGGTGAGGTCGAAGGTCGCGCCATAGGCCAGCATCAGGCGACGGCGCTCGATGCTCATGCTCTCGGGCATGACGAGGATGAGCTTGTAGCCCTTGACCGCGGCGACCATCGCGAGACCGACACCGGTATTGCCGCTGGTCGGCTCGACGATCGTCCCGCCGGGCTTCAGGCTGCCATCGGCTTCCGCCGCTTCGACCATCGACAGTGCGATGCGGTCCTTGATCGATCCGCCGGGATTGGAGCGTTCGGACTTCACCCACACTTCGGCGCCGGGGAACAGGCGCTGGATGCGGATGTGCGGCGTATTGCCGATCGTCTCGAGGATGGTGTTGGCCTTCACGTTTTCGTCTCCTCAGGAATAGGCTCCGCAAGGTGTACCGGCGGGTCGAAGGTTCGCGCACGCCGCAACTCTGGGAAGATACGCGCCCAATAGGCAGTTACCAAGATGGCGAGGAAGCCGCCGCCCACGGTCGCGACCACCGGGCCGATGGCTGCGGCGAGAAAGCCCGAGCGCGCCTCGCCCAGCTCATTTGAGCTCGACACGAACAGGGTAGAGACGGATCCGACCCGGCCGCGCATCGCGTCCGGCGTGTAGAGCTGGATTAGCGAAGAGCGGACATAGACCGAGATCATGTCGAATGCACCCAGCGCCGCCAGCGCGACGAGCGAAACGATCACCGCCGGGGCGAAATCGCTCCCGATCATCGAAGGTCCCCACCAGTTGCGCATCAGCGGCCCGGCCCACCCGAACACGACGGTTGCCGCGCCGAATCCGATCACCGACCACAGCATCTTAACCCCGACATTGGTCTTGAGCGGCCGCCAGGAGAGGACGAGGCCGACTGCCACCGCACCCAACGCAGGCGCAGCGCGCAGATGGCCGAGGCCATCAGCGCCGATCATCAGGATATCGCGGGCATAGATGGGCAGCATTGCGGTTGCGCCGCCGAGCAGGACCGCGAACATGTCGAGCGAGATCGCGCCGAGCACCAGCCGGTTCTGGCGGACATAATGGAGCCCGTCGAGCATCTGGCGGAGCGGGCTGCCGGTGCGCGCGATCTGGCTGCGCGGCACCGGGGTCACGAGGAACATCATCGTCAGCGAGATCAGGAACAGGCCGCCCGAAACCGCATAGGGCAGGGCAGGGGCGGCGGCGTAGAGATAGCCGCCCATTGCCGGGCCTGCGATCGATCCGACCTGCCAGGCGAGCGCACTCAGCGCGATCGCAGTGGGCAACGACGCGGCGGGGAGGAGATTGGGCGCCAGCGCCTGTTGCGCGGGCGCGAGGAAAGCGCGCGCGACGCCGAGCAATGCGGCGACGCCGAACAGCGCGGGGAGGGTGACGGTGCCGCTCCAGGTCAGCCAGCCGAGGCTGAGCGCGCAGAATACCTCGAGTCCGATCGCCGCGCGGATGATCCAGCGCCGGTCGAGCCGGTCGGCGACCCAGCCGGTGAACAAGGTGAGGACGAGCAGCGGCAGGAACTGGGCGAGGCCGACAAGACCAAGCTGGAGGGCAGCCTGCTTGATCCCCATCGTCTCGCGCGCAAGGTCATAGACCTGCCAGCCGATCACCACGACCATCGACAGGCCCGCCAGCGTCGAGGCGAGGCGCGAGATCCAGTAGACGCGGTAGTTGCGGATGGCGAAGGGATGAGCGGCCATGGAGAGTGTCGGGCGATCCTGTCGGGCCGCGGCCGGGGAACGGGCGGCGTCAGGCGCCTGTAGGCCGCCGGTGCCCGCCCGCGCAATGAGGGATTCGTTGCGCGGGCGAAGTCATGGGTTCAGCTCAACGAAACTTCCGCGACCTTGTCGCGATATTCCTGCTTCGGGTCGGCACCGAGCAGGAGCTTCACGCCAGCAAGCAGGCTGTTCTCATTGAGCCAGATCTGCGCGCGCTCAGTATCCAGCCGGACAAGCTGGAGGTTGGGATCTTCCTTGCCGCCTTCGAACCAGGCGGCGACGAAGGGATTCCACAACCGGTCGATCGTCGCACGATCATGATCGAGGACAAGATTGCCGTGGATCGTCGCCCAGAGGTCGTGCCCTTTGGATGCGAAATGTGCCATCGCGCGATGACCTTCGCGCATTGCTCGGACGAGACCATTGTCCTTTGTAGTGAAGAACCAGATCGGGCCGCCAGCGGCGTCTTCGTCGCGCAGCGCTGTCATCGGCTGGGCGTGACCGTCGTCGATACCGTCAAGACCGAGAAACAGGGTCCTGTCGCTGTCGAGCGCTTTCCAGAATTTATCTTGGAGTTCCTGTTGGTTGGCCATCATGCATCTCCTGAGAAGTAGATGCAGTCCGAACGGCCGGAGCACTGGCCAGGTTCCGGCGTTTCGTCTGGAAGCGGTTTCAGCCGAGCGCCGGAAGCGCGGGCCGTGCGCCGATATAGGCGTGTGCCGGCTGGTCGAGCGGAAAGCCCACTTGACCCAGGCGGCCGAGCAATTGGCGCGCACGATTGGTGAGCGCAAGCCTTGCGTCGATCGCGGCGGGTGCGGTGACCAGATCGGGTGCGATCACCAGCCCCTCCGGCACGCGGCGCAGCTTTCCGGACGCGACCAGCCCTTCGATATTACGTGAGACCGTCGCGTAGGGGAGGCCCAGGATGCGCGCGACCGTGCTCGGTTTGACCGGCGCCAAGTAGGGGCCGGCGGCATGTGCGAAGCGGCGATTGGCCCATTCGATCGCGAAGATCAGCGCAAGGCGCGTCCAGTTCTCGCGCCGGTGATGATGGCATTCGATCGTCGCGAGCAACAGGTCGAAGGCGATTCCGATCCCCGCGCGCGGGTCATAAACGCGGTCCGGCCGCGGTTCGGGCAGCATCAGATTGGCGGCGCGCACATCCTCCACCAATCGGACGAGCAGATCGTGGCAGCCGTCGGCCATCAGCGCGACCCGGGGGTCGCAGATCACCTGCAGGGGAACGGACAGGCCCGTTTCGCCGCGGACCAGCAGGCCATCGTCGATCAGCTGGTTCGCCTGCCTGCGGATCGTCTCGAAAGGGCGGGCGAGCGAAGCGGCGAGCGCATTGACGCTGACCGGATAGGATCGCCCGGGCCCATAGTCGAATGGCCCGCAGGCCCGCGCTGCAGCGGCGAAGATCAGTACGCGATTGGGGGCTCCGAGCGCTCCGATACCGGCGGATATTGCGGATGCCGCGAACTCGGCCAGCAGCCCCTCGAACAACGGTCCTTGCAGCGGGGCCGCAGCCTGATGCTGTTGAGCCGGCTCAAACGCCATCACTGGGCGCCTCTCCAGCAATGAAATCGCAACGCACCAACGCTTTGAAATCCCCCAATTCGGGAGAAGTGAAGGCGGAATTCAGGACATGCGCAACGGATCAACTACTCATTTTGCGCGATTGAACGGGAAGTCATGTCATTTTGAGTAGTTTCGGGCGGAACGAAGCACCCGGACCGCCGTAATCCGGCCGTTCGGGCGGTTCGCTGGATCATTCCGACTGCGAACGGATGTCTATTTTCCGCCGATTCCCGGCGGGATCAACGCTGAAGCTTGGCCATGATCGTCATCGCCTGTTCGCCGCCGGACTTGGGGACGATTTCTCCCATCCGGTCCGTAATAGCGCTCCAGTTCGCGGCGATACCCTCCGGGGTGAGATCCTCTCCCTCAAGCCGGACCCCCGGGGTCAGCGTGATATAGGCAGCCTGGAACACCCCGGCGCCTGCCCCGACGATCATGTTGGTCGGCGCATCCTCACTTACCAGGAACAGGGCCGCTGGCGCGACGCTTTCAGGCGTGAATGCCTGGAAAGCGGCTTCGGGGAAGATATCTTCGGTCATCCGTGTTCCCGCCGTGGGAGCGATGGTGTTGACGCGGATGTCGTACTTTGCGCCTTCCAGATACAGCGTCTTGGTGAGGCCGGCGAGCCCGAGCTTCGCTGCCCCGTAATTGGCCTGGCCGAAATTGCCGTAGAGGCCGGTCGAGGATGCTGTCATCAGGATGCGGCCATAATTCTGGTCGCGCATCGTCGACCAGACGGCCTTGGTGACGTTGGCCGAACCATTGAGATGAACGTCCACCACGAAGCGGAAATCTTCCGGCTCCATGTTCGCGAAGCTCTTGTCGCGAAGGACGCCGGCATTGTTGATCAGGATGTGGACGCCGCCCCATTTTTCTTTTGCGGCGGCGACCATCGCTTCCATCTGGGCATAGTCGGTGACGCTGCCGCCGTTGGCCAGCGCCTCGCCGCCCAGTGCCTCGATCTCCTCGACGACCTTTGCGGCGGCATCGGAGTGACCGGTACCGTCGCGTGAGCCACCAAGGTCGTTGACCACGACCCTTGCGCCGCGCCGCGCCAGCTCGAGCGCATAGGCGCGGCCGAGGCCACCTCCGGCTCCTGTCACGATCGCCACACGCCCGTCGAACCTGATCGCCATACCGCCTCCTCGAATCTTCGTACGGCTAGTGGCGCGCGCGCATCACTTTCGCAAGACTCGCAAAGAGAGTGAACGGCTCGCCAGTGCTAAATGGCACTCGACGGGACCGGTGGGTCTGAGCCATGTTCTCCCGGCCAACTGGCGGGGGGCTCAATGGTCAAGTGGTTGAAGGGGCGGTTGAATTGTCTGAGAGGGAAGCATACGCGCGCAGAGTCCGCCGTGCGTCCTGTCGGAGATACCTACGAAAGCAAATGTGCCTATTGCCACGTGCCGATGGTGCGGCTCTCCAAGCGAAACTGGATCGTGAAGCCCCGCTGACGATGGGCGCGACGGCGGACCGCCGCGCCCACGGAATCAGCCGCCGCGCTGGCGGCAATTGTCCGTCTGGCCTTTCTTGCACAGCGGATATTTCTGCAGCGGCGGCGGGGGCGGGAAGGCCTGACTCGGCGTCTGCGGGTTGGGCTGGAAGACCGGTTTCTGCCCGCTGCTGGTGTCGCCCTGGATCGCGGGCGTGGAGGGCTGATAGCCGCCGACGGGGTCCGGGGCGGGCGCGGCTTCGGGCGCACTAGCCGCCGGTGCGGCATGGGTGTCCTGGGCCAGCGCGGAGCCGCTGGTCATCGCGAGCGCCGCGGCAGCCGCGGCAACAGCGGGAAGCTTCATGGGATTCTCTCCTGACGTTGGTCGGGTCAGAGCATTTTGCTCAGCCCGCCAACGCGTCAGGGCAGGAATCTATCCCGCGTCGAGCGCGTATCCGGCCGAGCGCACCGTGCGGATGATATCGGGGCGGTTGCCGGTATTGATCGCCTTGCGCAGGCGCCGGATGTGCACATCGACGGTGCGGCTCTCGATGTCGCTGTCATGCCCCCATACCGCATCGAGCAGCCGCTCGCGCGAGAACACCCAGCCCGGATGCTCAAGGAAATGCTTGAGCAGGCGGAACTCAGTCGGGCCGAGCGGCACGACGTCGCCGCCACGGCGCACCTTGTGGCCGACCGTGTCCATCTCGATGTCCGAATAGGTCAGCGCCTCCCCGGCGAGCGCCGGGCGAACGCGGCGCAGCACCGCGCCGACGCGCGCGACCAGCTCGCGCGGCGAGAAGGGCTTGGTGACATAGTCGTCCGCGCCGGTCTCGAGCCCGCGAACGCGGTCCTCTTCCTCGCCGCGCGCCGTCAGCATGATGATCGGGACGTTGGCCGTCTCGCTCATCCGGCGCAGGCGGCGGCACACCTCGATCCCGGACAGGCTCTCGACCATCCAGTCGAGCAGGACGATGTCAGGGGCGCTTTCCTTGGCGAGCAGCAAAGCCTCCTCGCCGTCTGGGGTGTGGCGGACGTCGAAGTCCTCACGCTTGAAATGGTAGGTGAGCAGTTCGGCGAGTGCGGCATCGTCCTCGACCAGCAGCATGCGTGCGCGGCTCATGTCAGTTCTCCGCGGTATCCGTATCGCGATCGGCCAGATACTGTCCGGTTGCAGCGAAATACACCATCTCGGCGACGTTGGTGGCGTGATCGCCGATCCGTTCGATGTTCTTGGCGACGAACAGCAGGTGTGCGACCTCGCTGATCGTGCGCGGATTCTCGACCATATAGGTCACCAGCGTACGGAAGATGCTGTCGTAGAAGTCGTCCAGCCGTGCGTCCCGCTCGGACACGCGGATCGCCGCTTCGGCATCGCGGGCGGAGAAGGCGTCGAGCACGTCGTGCACCATGTCGCCCGCCATCTGCGCCATCGCCGGCAGCAGCGAGATCGCTTCGATCCGCTCGCCGTCGCTGGCGTGGATCAGCGGGGTGCGCTTGGCGATGTTCTTGGCATAGTCGCCGATGCGTTCGATCACGGCGGCGATCTTGAGCGCGGCGACCACTTCGCGCAGGTCATCGGCCATCGGCGCGCGCAGGGCGATGACGCGGACGGCGAGCTTCTCGACCTCAGCCTCAATCGCGTCGATTGCCTTGTCCTTGCGGCGCACTTCCTTGGCGAGCTTGGTGTCGCCCCGCTGAAGCGCGATCATCGCGTCGCGGATCGCTTCCTCGGCCAGCCCGCCCATTTGCGAGATCAGCGCACGCAGATGCTTGATGTCCTCGTCGAACGCCTTGACGGTATGTTCGTGACCGGTCGTCGCCATTACCCGTACCTTCCGGTAATATAGTCCTTGGTCCGCTCCTGACGCGGGGCGGTGAAGATCTGATCCGTCTCGCCATACTCGACCAGCGTGCCGAGGTGGAAGAAGGCGGTACGCTGCGAAACGCGCGCCGCCTGCTGCATGTTGTGCGTGACGATGACGATCGCGTAGCGGCCGCGCAGCTCGTGGATCAGCTCCTCGATCTTGGCGGTCGCGATCGGGTCGAGCGCCGAGCATGGCTCGTCCATCAGGATCACTTCGGGATCGACCGCGATTGCGCGGGCGATGCACAGGCGCTGCTGCTGGCCGCCCGACAGCGCGGTACCGCTGTCGTTCAGGCGATCCTTGACCTCTTCCCACAGGCCCGCCCGCTTGAGCGAGCGCTCGACGATCTGGTCCATGTCGCCCTTGGCGCGTGCCAGCCCGTGAATGCGCGGGCCGTAGGCGACATTCTCGTAGATCGATTTTGGGAAAGGGTTCGGCTTCTGGAACACCATGCCGACGCGTGCACGCAGCTGCACCACGTCCATCGACTTGTCGTAGATGTTCTCGCCGTCAAGCGTGATCTCGCCCTCGACCCGCGCGCTCGCGACGGTGTCGTTCATGCGGTTGAGCGTGCGCAGGAAGGTCGACTTGCCGCAGCCCGAGGGGCCGATAAAGGCAGTGACATTCTCCATATCGACGTCGATCGAGACGTCGCGGATCGCCTGTTTCTCGCCATAGAAGACGTTGACGCCGCGCGCCGCCATCTTGGCGTGTTCAGCCGGCCGTGCGGGAGCGGCGCTGGTGTCGGCGGAGTCTGCTAGGTCGGTTTGGGTCATAACTGAGGTCATCACCAGCGGGTCTCGAATTTGTTGCGAAGATAGATGGCGAGGGCGTTCATCGCGAGCAGGAAAGCCAGGAGCACGATGATCGCCGCGCTGGTCTTCTCGATGAAGCCGCGGCTGACCTCGTCCGACCAGAGAAAGATCTGGACGGGCAGCACGGTGGCGGGATCGAACACGCCGCCCGGCGGCGTGACGATGAAGGCGCGCATGCCGATCAGCAGCAGCGGCGCTGTCTCGCCCAGCGCACGCGCCATGCCGATGATCGTGCCGGTGAGGATGCCGGGCAGTGCGAGCGGCAGCACATGATGGAAGACCACCTGTACGCGGCTGGCGCCAATGCCCAGCGCGGCGTCGCGGATCGATGGCGGCACGGCCTTGATCGCGTTGCGTCCGGCGATGACGATCACAGGCATGATCATCAGCGCAAGCGTCAACCCGCCGACCAGGGGCGCCGAGCGTGGCAGCCCGAGCATGCCCAGGAACACGGCCAGGCCGAGCAGGCCGAAGATGATCGAGGGCACCGCGGCGAGGTTGTTGATCGAAACCTCGATCAGGTCGGTCCAACGGTTCTTGGGGGCATATTCCTCAAGATACACGGCCGAGAGCACGCCGATCGGGAAGGCGATCAGCAGCGTCACCAGCATGGTGAGCATCGAGCCCTTGAGCGCCCCCCAGATGCCTACCGCGGTGGGATCGGTCGAGTCGGCGCGGCTCAGGAAGCTCGCGTTGAAGCCGCTCTGCAGTGCACCCCGTTCGCGCAGTTGCTGGACGATCGTGCGGAACTCCGGCTCGCCGCCGCCGTCCGCGGCGGCATCGAGCTCGCTCGATGCCGGCACCCAGATATGCGTACTCTGGCTCAGCAGATTGGGGTCTTCCTTGATCGCGTCCCGAACGGCGGTCCAGGCGTTCTCGGCGATCAGCTCCTCGCCCTTCTCGCCGAACGCCGCGGTCGCGGCGTTCTGGACGCGATCCTCCAGGCCTGCACCCGCCAGCGCCAGATCGGCGCCGCGCGTGGCAAGCTGGGCGCGATCGACCTCGAGCGGCGCCGACTTGAAGTCGATCGGCAACGAAACCTCGGTCCGCATGAACCCGGCGGCGCCGTTGCCGATCATCGTGGCGAGCAGGAAGAACAGGAACGCCGCCGAGATGACGACCGCGCTCATGCCGATCAGCCGAAACCGGCGTTCGGCGCGATAGCGCTTGCGGATGCGCTTCTGCATCTCATCCGTCTTCCAGTCGGTGGGCGCGCGGTGGCTCAGCTCACTCATATGCTTCGCGATACTTCTTCACGACGCGCAGGGCGACGATGTTGAGGAGGAAGGTGATCATGAACAACGTCAGGCCCAGCGCGAAGGCGGCGAGGGTCTTGGGGCTGTCGAACTCGGCCTCGCCGGTCAGCAGATCGACGATCTGCTTGGTGACGGTGGTGGCGCTCTCGAACGGATTGAGCGTGATGTTGGCGGCGCCGCTCGCGGCCATCACAACGATCATCGTCTCGCCGATCGCTCGGCTGACCGCGAGCAGCACGCCTGCGACCACCCCCGGGAGCGCGGCCGGCAGCAGCACGCGGCGGATCGTCTCGCTGGTCGTCGCGCCCATCGCCAGGCTGCCGTCGCGCATTGCGCGAGGTACCGCGGCGATCGAATCGTCGGCCATGGAAGAGACGAACGGGATGATCATCACGCCCATGACGAGCCCCGCTGACAGTGCGCTCTCGGAGCTGGCATAGGTGAAGCCCAATGAAACCGCGACGTCGCGGATCGCGGGGCCGACGGTGAGCGCGGCGAAATAGCCATAGACCACGGTCGGTACGCCTGCGAGGATTTCGAGCAGCGGCTTCATCCACTGGCGCACCGCGGGGCGGGCATATTGAGTGAGGTAGATCGCGCTCATCAGCCCGAAGGGGATGGCGACGAGCATCGCAATCACCGCGCCGATGAAGAAGGTGCCCCAGAACAGCGGCACTGCGCCTAGCGTCGCGCCCGGATCAGCCGGGTCGATCACCTGTGGGCTCCACAATGTGCCGAACAGGAAATCGGTGATCGGCACCATCGAGAAGAAGCGCAGCGATTCGAACAGCAGCGACAGGAAGATGCCGAGCGTGGTCAGGATCGCGATGAGCGATGCGACCAATAGGGCGAGCATCACCGTCCGCTCGACGCGGGTGCGCGCGCGGAACTCAGCCTTGATGCGGGTATAGGCGAATGCACCGGTCGCGAAGGCGAGCAGGATTGCGATGCCGGTGCCCAGCCAGCCGTAGAAGCGGCTGGCCTGACTGTAGATCGGAGCGAGCTGCTCGGCGAGCGGATAGAAGCCGTAGCCGCCGCCCGCCGCCCGCGCGCGTACCTCGTTGAGGATCGCGTCGCGCTCGTATCCGAACAGTGGTAGGCCCGATGCCTGCGGCGCCTTCAGCACCGCATCGGTGGCGAGGCTCGGCGTAAGGATGCCCCATGCAATCACGAAGATCAGGGCCGGGATGACCGTCCACATCGCCACGTACAGGCCGTGCTGGCCCGGGAGCGAATGGAGCCGGTGCTTGCTGGCCGCACCGAACCGCGCGGCGCGCGCGCGGCCGGTGAGCCAGGCGATGACGCCCAGCCCCGCGACGAGGAAGAGAAGCGCGTAGGGGTTCACGGGGCTGGCTCTCGCCTTACTTCAGCGACGCGGCGTCGAGCACCGTCTCGCTGTCGATCGCCTTGGTCGCGGCGTCGCGCGCAGCCTGCGGGCTGGCGATCAGGCCGCGCTTCACCAGCGGGCCGTCCGGCGCCCACATCTGCGAATACTGGGTCAGGAACTCCTTGAGCCCCGGTACCGCCTTCAGATGCTGCTTCTTGACGTAGATGTAGAGCGCGCGGGCGCCGGGGTAACTGTTGCCGGCGATCGTCTCATAGCTCGGCGTCACGCCGTCGATCGGCACGCCATGCAGGCGCTGCTTGTTCTCTTCGAGATAGGAATAGCCGAAGATGCCGAGCGCGTTCGGGTCGGTAGACAGCTTCTGGACGATGAGGTTGTCGTTCTCGCCCGAGTCGACATAGGCGGCGTCGCTCCGGATCAGCAGGCAGAGATTCTCGAACTTGTTCTTGTCCGAATCCTTGAGCGCCTTGGCCTCGGGATTGGCTTCCTCGCAGCCCTTCTCCAGGATCAGCTCGGCGAACGCATCGCGCGTGCCGCTGGTCGAGGGCGGGCCGAGCACCTTGATCGGGATCGCCGGAAGCGACGCATTGACGTCCTTCCAGGTCTTCGCCGTGTTGGGCTTGCCCATCGGGTTGGCAGCGAGAGCCAGGTAGATGTCCTTGCGGGTCAGCGACAGTTTCGGGCCGGCGTTGGATTCGGCCAGCGCGATGCCGTCATTGCCGATCTGGATCTCCATCACCTCGGTGACGCCATTCTTCTGGCACAGCTCCAGCTCCGACTTCTTCATCCGGCGCGATGCGTTGACGATATCCGGGTGCGCGACGCCGATGCCGCCGCAGAACAGCTTCATGCCCGCGCCGGTGCCGCCTTGCTCGATCACAGGGGCCTTGGCCTGGGTGCTCTTGTTGACGAAGGCTTCGGCGACGGCGGTGGTGAACGGATAGACGGTCGAGGAACCGACCACCTTGATCTGGTCACGGGTCGCCTGACGGTCGCAGCCGGCAAGCGCCAGCGCGGTGAGCGCGATCAGAGTGAAGCTGCGCATCTGAAAAGTCCCCTCGGCCGTTTTGCGAGTCGCGAGTGGCGGGTGGCCGGCCCCGTCGTCGGGCCTGTGTTGCAGTTGCGTTACGTTATGATGACAACGACCCCGGATGGGGGGCGGTGGGCAGAAGAATCGTCACTGACGTACCCGTACCGACGGTGCTGGCGATATCCAATCGTCCGCGATGCCGCTCGACGATATGCTTGACGATGGCGAGGCCGAGGCCGGTGCCGCCCGCGGCGCGGCTGCGGCTCGAATCGACGCGATAGAATCGTTCGGTCAGGCGGGGCAGATGCTCGGGCGCGATCCCTTCGCTCTCATCCGTCACCGACAGCCGCACCATCGATTCGCCCGCGGCACGAAGCGAGACCGAGACGGGGGTTCCGGCGCGGCCGTACTTCATCGCGTTGCCGACGATATTGTGGAGCAGCTGCGAGAGCTGGACGCGATCGCCGCGGATCGGGACTACGGGATCGGCATCGACCACGATATCTCCCGCGCGCTTCGGCGAGAGCGCGGCAAGCTCGGCCTGAACCTCGTCGATCAGCAAGGGCAGGTCGACCGAATCGTCGGGCGCGCGATATTTCTCCGCCTCGATCCGCGACAACGACATGAGGTCGTCGATCAGCCGCTGCATCCGCCGCGCCTCATTGCCCATGACGCCCAGAAAGCGCGTTCGGGTCTCGGGATCGTCGGCGGCGTCCTCCAGTGTCTCGATGAAGCCGAGGATCGAGGCGAGCGGCGTGCGTAGCTCGTGGCTGGCATTGGCGACGAAATCGACACGGATGCGGTCGGCGGCGTGGCTGCCGGTGCGGTCGCCCAGATGCACGATACGATGTCCGCCCGGCAGCGTGCGTACCCGCATCTCCCAATGCTGGTCCCGCGCGCCAAGGCCGACCAGCTGGATCGGGGCGCCGGAAGCGTCCTCGGGATTGAGCAGGCGTTCCGCAGCGGCGGGGTGGCGGATCGCGACGCGGACGTCCTCGCCCAATATATGTGCACCGAGCAGCGTCCGCGCGGCCTGATTGGCGGCGATGACGCGATTCTCGGCGACCAGTAGCACCGGCTCGAAGATCGCCTCGATCGCGTCGGCGATGCTGTCGGCGACGGGGGCGGGGGCAAGGAGACCGGATGCCGCATGTTCGGCCGGCGAAGCGGCGATCATTGCGGCAATAATCGCGCCGACCAGCGCGATTCCGCCAGCCTCGATCCCGGCTGCCAGCAAGGCCGCAATGGCCGTGACGAGCACGGTGAGCAGCACGAAAGCGGTGCGGGTTCTGGAAAGCCCAAACATAACGGGGCTCTAGCCCACATCCGGGACACTTCGCCACCGCTTCGGTGCTTGCGCCCGATTCACCTTTGTGAAAGGCAGATGTGGCAGGGAGTAGAGCATGGCCGACGAACATTCCCAGGATAGCGGGCCGGACGCAGGTGAGACGTCGCGGCCGAGTCGCCGCGCGCTGATGCTGGGCGCCGCGAGCGCTTCGGCGATCGTCTCGATCAAGCCGGCGCTGGCGCAGACCGCGGGGTCGGTGCTCAATTGCGAGATCCCCGTGCCCGATCCGGGCCGTGCGGGCAGCTATATCGATGCCAATGGAAAGGTCGTGCCGCCGGGAACCAAGGGGGCGTTTCCGCCGGCCGTGCGGCCCTTCCGGGGCGAGGACGTCAGGAAGGCGATGAACGGTGGGATCCTGCCGGGCACGAGTTCCGAGCAGAGCCGCGCCTATACCAACTATATCCGCCGCCTGCAGCGCGGGACGAGCGGCTTTACCTGTTTTGCATCGCTCCAGATGCCGCGCGGCTAGGCGCCGTCCGTGACTCGCTATCGCGCCGCGCCCGCCGCGACGCTTCGGATCGTACCGCTCGATGTCCTGACTTTGGTCTATCATCGATCATCGGGAATCACGCATGTCGTCGATGCGCCGGTGCCGGAACTGCTCGACACACTTGGTGGCCGATCGCTTACGCTCGATGAGACGTTGACCGCGCTCGCGGCGGCACATGACCTGATCGATCCGGATCGCGCTGCACTGGCGGCGCGGCTTGACGAACTGGTCGCCGCAGGTCTGGTCGAGACGGTCTGATGCGCCATTCGACGCAACTCCGCATCGGCCCGGTGGGCTTCCGCGTCGGCAGCGATTGGCGCGCGCCGGTTGCGGCGCTGGAAGACCTGTATCGCGACTATCCTGCCCCACAGGACGGCATCCCGGACTTCAACGTGCGCCTGTTCGCTGCGCGCTTCTGGCGGCGCTGGGTGCGGCCGTCGGTGCAGATCGGCGGGGACTTCGTTATCCCGGACGCCGCTCCGCTGCCGCTGGCACAGGGGCTCCTGGCGGCGGAGATGGCGATGAACCTGCAGATGGCGCTGGGCCAGCGCCGCTATCTGCTGTTGCATGCCTCGGCGGTCGAGCGCGACGGCAAGGTGCTTTTGATGACCGGCGAATCCGGGGCGGGTAAGTCGACGCTGGCGGCGTTGCTGATGACGCGCGGGTGGCGCCTTCTGGGGGACGAGTTTGCATTGCTCGACCCCGCGACGGGGCTGGTACATGGCTTTCCGCGGCTGATCAGCCTCAAGAACGACGCGATCGGTGTGATGGCGCGCGAGGCGAAGGGCGGGCGCTGGGGGCCGTTGCTGGAGGGCACGCCCAAGGGCACGATCCGGCATCTGGTGCCAGACGCCCGGTCGATCGCAGCGATGGCCGAACCGGCAAAGCCCGCTTTTGTGCTGTTTCCCTCCTTCGGCTTCGAACCGGCCGAGCGCGAGGTGTTTCCGAGCGAATGCTTCGTGCGCCTGACCCAGGCATCGACCAACTACGTCGCGCTGGGCGAAGCCGGGTTCGATGCGCTGACCGGGCTGGTGCGCGACGTGCCGGCGCGGGCGATCGACTATCCCGACACCCGCACCGCGATCGCGACGGTCGAACGGCTGTGGAGCGAACTCGCATGAGCGGGGTGCTGCTCGCACAGGCGTTGCGCGACCCTGCCTCGGTCGAGGGGCTGAATGCGGCGAGCTGGACGACATTGCTCGCCGCCGCGCGGGCAGAGCAACTGATCGGGACACTGGCCTGGCGCGTCGAGGGGCTGAGGATACCCGACGCGGCACGCCGCGTGCTGGGGGATGCGCGCGCGGCGGTCGAGCAGGGGCGGCTGGTCGCGCTGTGGGAGGCGGAGATGGCGCGGCGTGCACTCGCCCCGACCGGAATGCCCGTCGTGCTGCTCAAGGGCACGGCGTTCGTCGCGGCAGGGCTGTCGGCGGGGCAGGGACGCCAGATCGGCGATCTCGATATCCTCGTGCCGCGTGAGCGGATCGGCGACGCCGAGGCGGCGCTGATCGCGGCGGGATGGGAATGGGTGAAGCCCGATCCCTATGACGACGACTATTACCGCCGCTGGATGCACGAGCTGCCGCCGCTGATCCACCGCGAGCGCGACCGGATGATCGACGTCCACCACACGATCCTGCCGCTCACCGCGCGGATCACGCCCGACGCGGCGGCGCTGATCGAGAGCCGCGTCGCGCTGGAGAACGGGCTGTTCGTGCTGCCGCCCGAGGGGATGGTGGTCCATGCCGCCGCACATCTGTTCGCGGATGGCGATTTGCAGGGCGGGTTGCGCAACCTGTGGGATATCCGCTGCCTGACCGAGGAGTTCGGGAGCGCCGAGTTCGGGTTGGAGCTCGCCGCTTGCGCTGCGCAGCACGGCCTGACACGCGAGGTGGAGCGGGCGCTACGTCTCTCGGATTATCTTTTCGGCGAAGGCGCGGATCTGAAGCTGGTCGATCGCCTCTATGTTCGCCGCCTGCTCGCCCGCGACGGTTGGGGCCGGCCGACGCGCAAGCTGACCGAGCTGGCCTTCTACCTGCGCGGCCATTGGCTGCGGATGCCGCCGCTCATGCTGGCGCGGCACCTGTGGACGAAATGGCGGAAAGCCAAAAATAGCTAGCAGGCGCCGCCCAGCTGGATGAGCGCGAGAACCAGCTCGTCATAGCCGTCGATCACCGCGTCCGCGCCTAGTTCCTCGACCGGCTGCATCAGGAAGCCGAAGCTGACGGCAATCGACGGAATGCCGGCGTTTTTCGCTGCCTGGATGTCGTAGATCGAATCGCCGACGAACGCGGCGCGCCCGCCGCCACAGCGCGCGATCATCTCGTGGATCGGCGCGGCGGAGGGCTTGGCGTTGCCCTTGCCCATCGTGTCGCCGCCGATCACGCAGGCGAAGCGATGATCAAGGCCAAGCTGCGCCACCAGCTTCGTCGCGAACCGCTCGAACTTGTTGGTGACGATCGCGACCTTCACGCTGCGCGAGTCGAGATCGTCCAGCGCGGCCATCAATCCGGGGAAGGCGACCGTGCCGCGCGTCAGATTGGCATCATAGTAATCGAGCAGTTCGGGATAGACGCGGCTCATCGTTTCCGCGTCATAGCCACCCGATGCCTCAAGCCCCTGTTCGAGCATATGCTTGGCGCCCCGGCCAAGCATCGACTTGACCGCGTCGAGGGAAAGCAGAGGCCGGCCCGCCAGCGCAAGCGCGTGATTGGTCGCGGCGGCGAGGTCGGCACTGGTGTCGAACAACGTGCCGTCGAGATCGAAGCCGACAATGTCGAAAGGGAAATTGGTCATATCGGCGCAAATGCCTGCCCAGCTATGGAAATTGCAATATGATCGTGGCAGGGGCGCGCGACTGGAGGCCGATTTCGACCATGACCACATCACCCATCGCCGCTGTCATCCTGGCCGCGGGCAGCGGCACGCGGATGAAGTCGGATCTGCACAAGGTTCTGCACCCGATTGCCGGGCGGCCGATGCTGCTGCATCTGATCGATACTGTCGCCAGCCTGTCGCCCGAGCGGGCGGTGGTGGTGGTCGGCGCGCGCCGTGAGCAGGTCGAGGCCGCGGTGGCGCCGCATGGCGTGGCCAGCGCACATCAGGCCGAACAGCTCGGGACCGGTCACGCCGTCATGCAGGCGCGCGAGGCACTGGCTGGCTTCGACGGCGACGTGCTGGTCCTCTACGGCGACGTGCCGCTGGTGACCGAAGAGACGATGCGTCGGATGGTCGGTCGGCTGCACGAGTCCGACGCGCCCAGCGTGGTGGTGCTTGGCTTCCGCCCTGCCGATGCCGCCGCCTATGGCCGGGTGATCGTCGACGGCGGCGGCCGGATCGAGAAGATTGTCGAATATAAGGACGCCTCACCCGAGGAGCGCGCGGTGACGTTGTGCAATTCCGGCCTGATGGCGGTGCGATCGGCCGACCTGTTTGCCCTCCTCGACCGGCTGGGCAACGACAATGCCGCGAGCGAATATTATCTGACTGACATCGTCGAGCTTGCCAACGCGCATGTGCGCGGTGCGGCGGTGATCGAGACCGATGCGGCCGAAGTGGCCGGGGTGAACAGTCGCAGCGATCTGGCGGCGGTGGAGGCTGCTTGGCAGCAGGTGCGCCGAGCGCGGGCGATGGCCGAAGGCGTGACGCTGACCGCGCCGGAGACGGTGTGGTTCGCCTATGATACGGTGCTGGGCCGCGATGTGACCGTCGAACCCAATGTCGTGTTCGGCCCGGGGGTAACGGTTGCGGATGACGTCAATATCCGCGCCTTCAGCCATATCGAGGGCGCAAGCATCGCGACCGGCGCCGAGATCGGCCCCTATGCCCGGCTGCGCCCCGGCACGGTAGTGGGCGAGAAGGCGAAGATCGGCAATTTCGTCGAGACCAAGAAGACGGTGCTGGGCAAGGGGGCGAAGGCGAATCACCTCACCTATCTGGGCGATGCTGAGGTCGGCGCTGGGGCGAACATCGGCGCGGGGACCATCACCTGCAACTATGACGGCTTCTTCAAATACGGCACGCGGATCGGCGCGGGCGCTTTCATCGGGTCGAACAGCGCATTGGTCGCGCCGGTAGCGATCGGCGAGGGCGCGATCGTGGCGGCGGGCGCGGTGGTGACCAAGGACGTCGAGGCCGATGCTTTGGCGCTGGTGCGCCCCGAACAGGTGGCCAAGCCTGGCTGGGCGAAGCGGTTTAGAGCGATGATGCAGGCGAGGAAGGCAACGAAATGAGTGACCGCTACGAAGGCAAGCCCTTCCTCCGTCTGGTCGATTGCTATGTGCTCGATGCGATCGGGCATCTCGATCCCGATCAGGATGCGCAATTGATCGAGATGACGCCGAAGTTCCGCGAGATCTTCGGCGAACAGGGCGATTGGCGCGAGATCGTGGTGGCGCGGATGCAGTTCCCCGAAGGCATGGCGGGTGCAATCCGCCAGGTCTGGGACAGCGGCCATGCCCGGTTCGTCGCGGCGAACGGGCGCGCGCCCGACCCGGAGGAATTTACCCGGTTCTTCGTCGATACCAATTTTCCGCACTGATGCGGCTGGGGATGAACTGAAATGTGTGGAATTGTCGGAATCCTGGGCAAGGAAGATGTCGCCGACCGGCTGCTCGACGGGCTCAAGCGTCTCGAATATCGCGGCTATGACTCGGCGGGCATCGCAACGATCGTCGACGGCGCGATCGATCGCCGCCGCGCGTCGGGCAAGCTGATCAACCTCGGTCGAGAACTGGCGGCGGATCCGCTGCCCGGCCATGTCGGCATCGCACACACGCGCTGGGCGACGCATGGCGGCCCGACCACCAATAACGCCCATCCGCACGCGACGAGCGAGGTGGCGCTGGTCCACAACGGGATCATCGAGAATTTCAAGCCGCTGCGCGAGGAACTGCTGGCGCGGGGCCGCAAGCTGGAGAGCGAGACCGACACCGAGATCGTCGCGCATCTGGTGAGCGAGCAGGTCGAGAATGGCGTCGATCCGGTCGAGGCGGTGAAGGGCGTGCTGCCGCGGCTGCATGGCGCCTTCGCGCTGGCCATCCTGTTCCGCCAATATCCCGACATGCTGATCGGCGCGCGGCTCGGCTCGCCGCTGGTGGTCGGCTATGGCGACGATGAAACCTATCTTGGTTCCGACGCACTGGCGCTTGCCCCGCTGACCCAGCGCATCTCGTATCTGGAGGAGGGCGACTGGGTCGTGCTGACCCGCTCGGGCGTTCAGGTCTATGATGTCGATAACAATCCGGTCGATCGGCCGATCGTCAACTCGGGCGCGTCGGGCCAGCTGATCGACAAGGGCAATCATCGCCACTTCATGGCGAAGGAGATCTACGAGCAGCCGATCGTGGTGGCGCAGACGCTGCGCGGTTATCTCCAGCGGCTCGAGGATACGGTGACGCTGCCGATCCCCGACTTCGACCTGTCTTCGGTCAAGCGCGTGACGATCGTGGCATGCGGCACCAGCTATTATGCCGGGATGGTCGCCAAATACTGGTTCGAGCAGTTTGCGCGCGTCGCGGTCGACATCGATGTCGCCTCCGAGTTCCGCTATCGCGCGCCGGTGATGGAGGATGGCGGGCTGATGATCGTCATCAGCCAGTCGGGCGAGACCGCCGATACGCTCGCCGCTTTGCGCCACGCCAAGGCGGAGGGGCAGACGATTGCCGCCGTGGTCAACGTGCCAACCAGCACGATGGCCCGCGAGGCGGACCTGCTGCTACCCACCCATGCCGGGCCGGAGATCGGCGTCGCGTCGACTAAGGCGTTCACCTGCCAGCTCGCGGTGCTCGCCGCGCTTGCTGCCAATCTGGCCAAGGCGAAGGGGCGGATGGACGCGGCCGAGGAGAAGGAGATCGTCCGGCATCTGGCCGAGGCGCCGGCCGCGCTCAACGCCGCGCTCGCCTATGACGAAGCGATCGAGGGAATGGCAGGTGCGGTCGCTGGTGCGCGTGACGTGCTCTATCTGGGGCGCGGGACCGACTATCCGCTGGCGCTGGAAGGTGCGCTCAAGCTCAAGGAAATCAGCTACATCCACGCCGAAGGCTATGCCGCGGGCGAGATGAAGCATGGGCCGATCGCGCTGATCGACGAGAATGTGCCGGTGATCGTGATCGCGCCATCGGGGCCGTTGTTCGAGAAGACCGTCAGCAATATGCAGGAAGTGCAGGCGCGTGGCGGAAAGGTCGTGCTGATCAGCGACTATGACGGGATCGCGGCGGCGGGTGACGGATGCATCGCGACCATCACCATGCCCAAGGTCCATCCGCTGATCGCGCCGATCGTCTACGCGGTGCCCGTCCAGCTGCTCGCCTATCATGTCGCAGTCGCCAAGGGCACCGATGTCGACCAGCCACGTAACCTCGCCAAGTCGGTGACGGTGGAATAGCCGCAATGCGCATCGCGCGCCGCTGGCTGATCGGGCTCGCGCTAGGGCTGGGCCTGGCGGCGATCCCGGCAGCGGCGCAGGGGCGCGACGGGCCGCTGGTACTGGCGGCGGCGAGCCTGCAGGAATCGATGACCGCCGCGGCCGATGCCTGGGCGCACAAGGGGCATCCACGGCCGGTGATCTCGTTCGCCGCATCCTCTGTGCTGGCGCGGCAGGTGACGGCGGGTGCGCGGGCGGATCTGTTCGTGTCGGCGGATCTGGAGTGGATGGATTTCCTCGATCAGCGGGCGATGCTCGCGCCGGCCACGCGCGCGCCGTTTCTCGGCAACCGGCTGGTGCTGGTCGCGCGGGCGACTACCCTGGCCGAGCGGCGGCCGCTGGCAGCGATGCTGCGCGGGCGGATCGCGGTGGCCGATCCGGCGTCGGTGCCGGCGGGGCGCTATGCCGAGGAGGCGCTGCGTAAACTCAAGCTCTGGGGCAAGGCCGCGCCGCAACTGGTTCGGGCGGAGAATGTGCGCGCGGCGCTGGCATTGGTCGAGCGTGGCGCGGCTCCTTATGGCATCGTTTACGCAACCGACGCGCGGGCTTCGGCGCGGGTACGCGTCGCGGGTGTGTTCCCGCAATCGAGCCACCCGCCGATTGTCTATCCGCTCGCGCGGCTGAAGACCTCAACGCACCCCGAGGCGGAAGGCTTTCGGCGGTTTCTGCTGTCGGGCGAAGGCCGTGCGATCTTCTTCCGCTTCGGTTTCTCGCGGCGCTGATGCTGGAAGGCGGTATCTGGCCGGTCGTCGCTCTGTCGCTCAAGGTCGGGCTGGTCGCGACCGTCGTCACGCTGCCGATTGCCTTCGCACTCGCCTGGCTGCTCGCCCGCACGCGCTTTCCGGGAAAGATCCTGATCGACGGGCTGGTGCATCTGCCCCTCGTCGTGCCGCCGGTGGTGACCGGTTGGCTGCTGCTGCTTGCCTTCGCGCCCGCGGGCCCGGTGGGCGGCTGGCTCGAGAACTGGTTCGGGATCAGCGTCATGTTCCGCTGGACGGGCGCGGCGATCGCGGCGGGGGTGATGGCGCTGCCGCTGATGGTGCGCGCGATGCGCCTGTCGATCGAGGCGGTCGATCGGCGGCTGGAGAATGCGGCGCGCACTCTGGGCGCGAGCCGGGAGCGGGTGTTCCGGACGATCACCCTGCCGCTCGCGCTTCCCGGCGTGCTGGCCGCAGCGGTGCTCGGCTTCGCGCGGGCGCTGGGTGAATTCGGGGCGACGATCACCTTCGTCTCCAACGTGCCGGGCGAGACCCAGACCTTGCCGCTCGCCATCTATGCTGCGCTCCAGACGCCCGATGGCGAGGCGCAGGTACTGCGGCTGGCGCTGATCTCGGTCGCGCTGTCGCTCGCGGCGCTGGTGGCGTCGGAACTGCTCGCGCGCCGGGCAGGGCGGGGCGTGCATGTCCTTTGACATCGCGATCGAGAAGCGCCGGGGCGATGCGCAGATCAGTTGCCGGATCGAAGGCGGCGAGGGGATCATCGTGCTGTTCGGCCCCTCGGGCGTCGGCAAGACCAGTGTGCTGGACATGGTCGCGGGGCTGCTGGAGCCGGACACGGGCCATGTGCGCGTCGGCGGCGAGACATTGTTCGATGCGGCCATCGGCGAGGATGTTCCCCCTGAGCGCCGCCGCGCCGGATATGTGTTCCAGGATGCGCGGCTGTTCCCGCATCTCAGCGTCCGCGCGAACCTGCTCTACGGCGCGGGCGGCGATCCGTCCGGGCTGGGCGATCTGGCGGCCCGGTTCGATATCGCGCATCTGCTCGACCGCTGGCCACGCTCGCTTTCGGGCGGCGAGGCGCGGCGCGTGGCGATCGGGCGGGCGCTGCTGGCCAAGCCGCGCTTCCTGCTGCTCGACGAGCCGCTTTCGTCGCTCGACCGCGCGCGGCGCGAAGAGGTGACGCGAGTGATCGAGCGACTGCGCGACGAAGCGGCGCTCCCGATCCTGATGGTCACTCACGATCCCGTCGAAGCCGAACGGCTGGGGCAGCGGATTATCGAGATCTAGGCGGGGCCTGTATAGCACCGGCCGTGGGCGTCGCGGAAGCGCCCGGTGGTGCGGTGAACTCGAGCCAGTCCGTGAACGGCAAGCCATAAAGCAGGTCGAAGAACTCCAGCTGCAATCGCGCCGGCTTGCCCGTGTTGCTGTTCCACAGCATCACGATCCCGCTCTTGTCAGCCGGGTCGAACAGAACGAGCGAGCCATAGCCGTCCACCGATCCGCGATGCCCGACCAGCGGGTGGCCGGCATAGACGAAGCTGCGCCAGCCCAATCCGTAGGATGCGTCCGTCAGCGCGCGATCCATCGGCCCGCGCGGTCCATGCGGCGGCGTCGGGACGCGGGCGCGGTGCATGGTTTCGAGCGCGGCCGGTGACAGCACGCTTGGCGCATTGCCCATCTGCGTCTGCATCCAGATCAGCAGGTCGCGGATCGACGAATTGACCCCGCCCGCGGCGGGCACGCGGTAATAGGCGTCGTTGACCGTGACGAGCGCCTTGCCCTTGCGGTGCGGCTGCGCCCAGCTTGTCGCGGTTTGCAGCCCCGCGCGGCCGATACTGGCGTTGCGCATCCCCAGTGGCTCGAACAGGCGTTTGCGCGCTAGGCTGGCATAGTCCTCGCCGGTCGCGTTCTCGACGATCTCGGTCGCGGCGTCATAGGCGATATTCTGATAGCCGTAGCAGGTTCCCGGCGGGCAATGGACGGGCAGGGTGCCCAGCGCGGCGCGCAAAGCCCTCGGGTCGTCACCCGCTTCCAGCCGGTCGTCCCAAGCGTTCCGGACCAGCCCGACGCGGTGCGACAAGAGGTTGGCGACGGTGACGTTGCTCCAATCGCCGGGCAGCGTCAGCGTCGTGTTCAACGACGCCACCGGCGCGTTGAGCGACAGCTTCCCTTCCTCGACAAGCTTGATCACCAGCGCAGAGGCGACGCCCTTGGACACCGATGCCCAGCGGAACACCGTGTCCGGGGTCACGGCGGTGCCGCTATGCGCGACCGTCTCGCCGAAACCCTTGACGAAGCGGACCTGCCCGTTCTCGACCGTCCCGACCGCAAGGCCGGCCATATCCGGCTCCTGCATCAGTCGCGCAATGCGTGCCTCTAGCCGCATGTAATCGACGCGTGCTGGGGTTTCGGGCCGATGCACCTCGCCATTCGCGGTCGCCTCGGGCGGTTGAGCGGGCGTGGATTGGAGCGTGGCGAAGTGGGAGGCGGTGAGAACGCCCGCGCCCAGCGTCAGCACGGAAAGCGCGATCAATGCCTTGCGTCGCCCGGTACTCAATAGGCGCATCTGCGTTCCAATTTCGCGCGTGCGGATCAGGGGGAACTGGAGCGGGTGAGGGGAATCGAACCCCCGTCGTAAGCTTGGGAAGCTTCTGCTCTACCATTGAGCTACACCCGCTCGGGTGAGCGCTGCCATAGGATGCGGGCGGCTTGTGGTTCAAGTCCCTTCTTGAACTTCCACGCAATCGGGCGGATGGGGCAGCGCAAAGAGAGGTACCCGATGAAGCTGCGTTCCATGCTGTTCGTTCCTGGTGACCGGCCCGACCGGATGGAAAAGGCACTCGCCAGCGGTGCCGATGCCCTGATTCTGGACCTGGAGGATTCGGTGACTCCAGCCAACAAGGGTGCTGCGCGGCTGGCAGTGGCGAAGTTCCTGGCGGAGACTCGCAGCGAGGTCAGCCACTGGGTACGGATCAATCCGCTCGATTCGGGGATGACGCAGGATGACCTCGCCGCCGCGCATGGTGCCGACGGCATTGTGCTACCCAAGGCGGAGAATGGCGCCGATGTCGCCTCGCTCGATGCGATGCTGGGCGGGATCGCCGCGCGTATCCTGCCGATCGCGACCGAGACTCCGGCTGCGGTGTTCGGCCTGGGCAGCTATGCCGGCTGCTCGCCGCGCCTCGCTGGGATCACCTGGGGCGCCGAGGATCTGCCCGCGGCGATCGGTGCGGTCTCCTCACGCGAGAAGGACGGGAGCTACACGTCACCCTATGAGATCGTTCGTGCGCTGACCTTGTTCGGTGCCCATGCCGCCGGCGTGCGCGCGATCGAGACCGTCTATCCCGATTTCCGTAACCTTGACGGGCTCAAGGCCTATTGCGCGCGGGCGATGCGCGACGGCTTTACGGGCATGATGGCGATCCACCCCGCTCAGATCGAGATTATCAATGCTGCCTTCACGCCTTCCGAGGAGGCCGTGGCACACGCCCAGCGCGTCGTCGCGGCGTTTTCGGCCAATCCGGAGGCGGGTGCCCTCCAACTCGACGGCAAGATGATCGACGCCCCGCACCTCAAGCAAGCCGAGGCCCTTCTGAAGCGCGCCGGCGTCGAGTGAGCGGGGATTTCCATCGCGGCGATCTGGAGCGGTTGCGAAACGCGGGCCGCTACCGCTCGCTGACGCCACGGACCGGCATCGACTTCGCCTCCAACGACTATCTCGGCCTGGCTAACGACCAAAGGCTGCGAGACGCGGTCGCGGCGGCGCTCGACCGCGGGCTTGCCGTGGGATCGGGGGGATCGCGACTGCTGCGCGGCAACGATCCGGAGATCGCAACGCTAGAAGCCGAGGCCGCGGCGATGTTTCGCGCCGAGGCTGCATTGTTCTTCTCGACCGGCTTTGCGGCAAATGTGGCGCTGCTCGCGACATTGCCGCAGCCCGGCGACCTGATTGTCCATGACGCGCTGATCCATGCCAGCGTGCATGATGGCCTCAAGCTGTCGCGCGCACCGTCCGTGGCGGCAGCACATAACGACGCGCAGGCGGTCGACGACGCAATCGCTTCATGGCGGGGGCAGGGCGGCGCCGGCACACCCTGGATCGCGGTCGAGAGCCTGTATTCGATGGATGGCGATCGCGCCCCAATTGCCGCGCTCGCCGAGGTGGCGGCACGGCATGACGCCATGCTGATCATCGACGAGGCGCATGCGACCGGCATATGGGGCAACGGCGGACGCGGTCTCGCCGCGACGCTGGAGGGGCAGCCCAACATCATCACCCTGCATACATGCGGCAAGGCGCTGGGATGCGAAGGCGCTCTGGTGTGCGGAGCGCGCGTGTTCATCGATTTCCTCGTCAACCGCGCGCGTCCCTTCATCTTCTCGACCGCGCCCTCGCCGTTGATGGCGGCTGCGGTACGGGAGGCGCTGCGGATCGTCGCCGACGAACCGGCGCGGCGCGAGACGCTGCACTGGCTGATCGCCCATGCCGAGCGCGTGCTGGCGCCGCTCGGCGTCACCCCGACCGGGTCGCAGGTGCTTCCGCTGATCGTCGGCGGCGACGCCGAGACGATGGCGCGTGCCGCTGCGTTGCAGGCGAAGGGCTTCGACGTGCGCGGCATCCGCCCGCCGACCGTGCCGGCGGGGACGGCGCGGTTGCGCATCTCGCTGACGCTCAACGTCACTCAGGGCGATATCGACCGGCTGGCGGATGCGCTGAAGTGATCGTCGTTACCGGAACGGATACGGGCGTCGGCAAGACGGTCGCCGCCGCCGCGCTGGCGTGGCGCCTCGGGGCGTCCTATTGGAAGCCGGTCCAGGCCGGGCTGGATGAGGAGACCGACAGCGAGGTTGTCGCGCGGCTCGCTAGCGTCGAGGTTCTGCCCGAGGCCTATCGGTTGACCACGCCCTGCTCGCCGCATCGCGCCGCCGAGATCGACGGCGCGACGATCGATCTCGACCGCCTCTCCCCACCGCCCGGTCGGCTGGTGATCGAGGGGGCGGGCGGAGCACTGGTGCCGCTGACCCGCGACTTGGTCTATGCGGATATATTCGCGCGCTGGGGGCTGCCCGTCGTGGTCGTCGCGCGCACGACCCTCGGAACCATTAACCACACTTTGCTGACTGTCGAAGCTTTGCGCGCACGCTCAATATGGGTAGGTGGCATTCTCTTCTCGGGGAATGCGATGCCGGACAGCGAGGCGACGATCTGCGCGATGGGCAAGGTCCGCTCGCTCGGGCGGATTCCCGTGCTCGATCCGCTGACGCCGGAGAGGTTGCGCACGGCAGCCCAGGCGCTCGATCTGGCAGATCTGGCATGAAGCAGTCCCCGGTCTGGCACCCCTTCACCCAGCACGGCCTCAACGAGCCGGTGCCGCTGGTGACCCATGCCGAAGGTGCGGTGCTGCATACCGCTGATGGGCGGCGGGTGATCGACGCGATCTCATCCTGGTGGGTGACCACGCACGGCCATGGCAATCCGCGCATCGTCGCAGCGATCCGCGATCAGGCAGAGAAGCTCGATCAGCTGATCTTCGCCGGCTGGACCCACGAACCTGCCGAGACGGTCGCGCGCGACCTGGTGGCGATGATGCCGCGCCCGCTCGACCATGTCTTTTTCTCCGACAGCGGGTCGACCAGCGTCGAGGTCGCGATCAAGATGGCGCTGGGCCATTTCGCCAATCGCGGGGAGCCGCGCCACCGCATCATCGTGATGCAGGGCAGCTATCATGGCGACACGATCGGCGGCATGTCGGTCGGCGCACGCGGCGTGTTCAACCGCAGCTATGCGCCGTTGCTCTTCGACGTTGACACAATCCCGTTTCCCGAAGGCGCGAACGAGTATCGCGCGCTCGACGCGCTCGAACAGCTTTGCGCCCAGTCGCCGCTGCCCGCCGCGATGATCGTCGAGCCGCTGGTGCTCGGCGCCGGGGGCATGAAGATGTACCCGCCGGGCGTGCTGCGTGCGATGCGGGAGATTTGCGCGGCGCATGGCGTGCTGTTCATCGCGGACGAGGTGATGACCGGCTGGGGCCGTACCGGCACCCTGCTGGCGTGCGAGCAGGCGGCGGTCGTGCCCGACCTGCTCTGCCTGTCCAAGGGGTTGACCGGGGGATCGTTGCCGCTCGCGGTGACGATGGCGACGCCCGAAATCTTCGAATCGCACCGGTCGAAGGACCGTTCGAAGATGTTCTTCCACTCGTCGAGCTACACCGCCAACCCCATCGCCTGCGCCGCCGCTGCCGCGAACCTCGCCATCTGGCGCGAGGAACCCGTGCTCGAGCGGGTCGCGCATCTGGCGCACCGCCAGCGCAGCTACAGCCGTGCGCTGGCGGGGAAGGTCAACAACCTGCGCCAATTGGGCACGATCGTCGCGATGGAGGTGCAGGCACCGCAGGGAGCGTATCTCTCGGTACTCGGGCCGCGGCTGATGAGCTTCTTCCGCGAGCGCAACGTGTTGCTGCGCCCGCTCGGCAACACCGTCTATGTCATGCCGCCCTATTGCATCTCGGACGAGGATCTGGCGCGCGTCTACACCGTGATTGGGGAGGCGCTCGAGGCGTAGGACCCTAGGCCGCGCGCAGTTCCGCAAGGAACGCGTTGACCGTATTCCCCAGCGCGTCCGCTTCGGCACGGATGCGTCCGGCAAGGCCGCCCATCTCGCCCGCGCTGCTCGATGCCGAGCGTGCGGTCGCGCCGATCGCCTCGACATCGTCGTGGATCTGCGCGCCTGCAGAGACGGCTTCCTCGACCGTGGCGGCGATCAGGCTAGTCGTGTCGCGCTGCGTGCCGACTGCGTCCTCGACCGTGTCGGACAGGCGCGCCATCGCCGCGATCGCGGCCTCGACCTGAGCATGGCCATCGGCGACCTGGACGATCCCGCCGCGAATCTCCTCGACATGCGCGGTGATGCGCTGGGCGGCGACGCCGGCCTGAGTGGCAAGGATCTTCACTTCGTTCGCGACAACGGTGAAGCCGCGTCCCGCATCGCCGGCGCGCGCGGCTTCGATCGTCGCGTTGAGCGCGAGCAGGTTCACCTGTTTGGCGATCTCGCCGATCAGACCGATCACGGCGTCGATCGATTGCGCCGAGTGCATCAGCCCGTCCATCCGCGCGCTGCCCGCACTCACCAGTGCCACCGCATCCGCCGCAGCGGTCTTGGCGCGTGCGGTGTCGCTGTTGATCGCGGCAAAGGCGCCGGCGAGCAGACGGCCCCGGTCGGCGATGTCGCGCATCGAAAGGCTGGTCTGCCCGGCGGCGGCGGCGACCGCCGCGGCGCGATCGCCGGTGTCGGCGGCCCGGCTCTCGGTTTCCTTGGCGTTGCCCGCGATGAAGCGGGCGAGATCGGTGAGCGCGCGGGAGAGCCCCGCTACCTGCCGCTCGAATCGCGCCGTTGCTGCTTCGATCCGCTGTGCTCGCTCGACCCGCACATGCGCGGCGGCGAGATCGCGGGTCGATGCAAGATGGACGAGGCGCCGGTTGGCGACCACCGCGAACAGCCGGTCCTGATGCGTGACGATCATCCCCTCGGCCCCGTTGGCGGCGCGATAGGCATCGATCAGCGCGCCAGGGTCCTGATCGACCTCGGCGGTCGGGCAGGCGCGGATATGCGCTGCAAGGCCATTGCCATAGGCCGGGTTGCGCATGAGCGCATGGCCGAATGGATTGAGCAGCAGGCGCCGCACGTCCTTCTCGAACACCGCGCCGATCGCGCGATGCCGGCTATCGACCACGGGGAGCAGGCGCAGCTCCATGTTGGTCTGGAACAGGTCGATCGCCTTGAACAGCGTATCGGTCTGACGAAGGAAGGGCGGGGTTCGCTCGATCGTGGTCAGCCAATCCCGCATCGTGAGGGCGTGGGGCAGGTCGACCGGGGCTGCGGATGCGCGGAACATGGCGTCCACCTAGGGCGCTCAGGGTAAATGCGACCTTATCCGGGCGTGACAGTTTGAAGACAAATGGCGGTTTTTCGCGCCTTTTCGCGGTTAACCTTCCAGCTGCGCGCGATGCCGCCCCGCCAGCGCGGTCAGCCAATCGGCGAACGCCGCCACATGGGGGAAGTGCCGCGTCTCTTCATGGGTCACCATCCAGAAACTTCGCCGGATGCGGATATCGGGCAGCACGCGCGTCAGCTTGCGGTCCGCGTCGCCGATGAAGCAGGGCAGCACCGCGACGCCTGCGCCTGCCGTGGTCATCCGGTATTGCGCGTTGATGCTCGACGATCGCAGCTGCGGCTCGGGCGCGCCGGGAACCTCGTCCAGATAGCGCAGTTCGGGCGCGTAGAGGATGTCGGGTACATAGCCGATCAGGCGATGGTCGCGCAGCTGGTCAGGCGCGTTGAGCGGCGCGCTGCGGGCAAGATAGTCGGTCGAGGCGTAGAGCCGCAGCCCATAGTCGGCGAGCTTGCGCGTCAGCAACGGCCCGCGGCGAGGGCGGGCGAGCAGCACCGCGACATCGGTCTCGCGCCGCGTCGGATTAAGGAAGCCGCTGGTCGCGACCAGATCGACCGCCAGCCCCGGATGCGCGTCGGCGAGATCGCCAAGATGACGGCTGACGAACCAGGTGCCGAAGCCTTCGGACACGCTCGCCCGGATCGTGCCGCGTACGGCGCCGCCCGGGTCGCGGCTGCCGATCGCGGCGGCGGCACGTTCCATCGCGCGGGCATGGGTCAGCAGCCGTTCGCCCGCCGGGGTCAGCGACTGGCCATCCTGGCCCTGCTCGAACAGACGCTCGCCCAACGCCTTTTCCAGTCTGCGCAGGCGCCGTCCTGCCGTCGTAGCGTCGATCTCCAGCGCTTGCGCAGCCTTTGCCAGCTGCCCGGTGCGGGCGATCGCGAGGAAGATCGGCAGATCGCTCCAGTCCATTGCCTGCAAATATGCAGCTTCTACCTGCATGTCGATGGGTTGCTCGCGTGGTGGGCGCGGGTGCAGAAAGTTAATGGTTCGTCATTCCCGCGAAAGCGGGAATCCATCGATTGGGTGCTGAGGCTCTCTCGCGAAGCCAGCCAGAATGGATCCCCGCCTTCGCGGGGATGGCGGTGAAGAACTTGGAGAGGTTCAAATGGCGACGGCGGTCCGTGAGATTTCGCACTTCATCGGCAATGCGGCGACGGCCGGGACCGGCACGCGTCGTTCCGACGTGTTCGATCCCAATACCGGTGCGGTACAGGCACAGGTGACGCTGGGCGCGCAGGCCGATCTCGACGCGGCGATGGCTAATGCTGTCAGGGCGCAGATCAGCTGGGCGGCGACCAACCCGCAGCGCCGCGCGCGCGTCATGTTCAACTTCAAGGCGCTTATCGAAAAGAACATGGAGGAGCTGGCGCATCTGCTCAGCTCCGAACATGGCAAGGTCATCGCCGACGCCAAGGGCGATATCCAGCGCGGCCTCGAAGTGATCGAGTTCGTCTGCGGCATCCCGCATGTGCTCAAGGGCGAGTACACTCAGGGCGCCGGGCCAGGGATCGACGTCTATTCGATGCGCCAGCCTCTAGGCGTGGTCGCGGGCATCACCCCGTTCAACTTCCCGGCGATGATCCCGATGTGGATGTTCGGCGTCGCCATCGCCTGCGGCAACGCCTTCATCTTGAAGCCCTCGGAGCGCGACCCGAGCGTCCCCGTTCGCCTCGCCGAGCTGATGCTTGAGGCCGGGCTACCCGAAGGCGTGTTGCAAGTCGTGCAGGGCGACAAGGAGATGGTCGACGCGATCCTCGACCATCCCGAGATCAAGGCGGTCAGCTTCGTCGGCTCGTCCGACATCGCGCACTATGTCTATCGCCGCGGCGTTGCAGCCGGAAAGCGCGTCCAGGCGATGGGCGGTGCCAAGAACCATGGCATCGTCATGCCCGACGCCGATCTCGATCAGGTCGTCAACGACCTCGCCGGCGCCGCCTTCGGCTCGGCGGGCGAGCGCTGCATGGCGCTTCCGGTGGTCGTGCCGGTCGGCGACAAGACCGCCGATGCGCTGCGCGCCAAGCTGCTGCCCGCGATCGAGGCGCTGCGCGTCGGCGTCTCGACCGATGCCGGGGCGCATTACGGCCCGGTCGTGACTGCCGCGCACAAGGCGAAGATCGAAAGCTACATCCAGATGGGCGTCGACGAGGGCGCGGAGCTGGTCGTCGATGGCCGCGGCTTCACCCTTCAGGGGCATGAGCAGGGCTTCTTCGTCGGTCCGACCTTGTTCGATCGAGTCACTCCGCAGATGCAGAGCTATCAGGAAGAGATTTTCGGCCCGGTGCTCCAGATCGTCCGTGCCCCCGATTTCGAGACCGCGCTGCGCCTGCCGAGCGAGCACCAATATGGCAACGGCGTCGCAATCTTCACCCGCAACGGCCATGCCGCGCGCGAGTTCGCGGCGCGCGTCAATGTCGGCATGGTCGGCATCAACGTGCCGATCCCGGTGCCGGTCGCCTATCACACCTTTGGCGGCTGGAAGCGCTCGGCCTTCGGCGACACCAACCAGCACGGCATGGAAGGGATCAAGTTCTTCACCAAGGTGAAGACGGTCACTCAGCGCTGGCCGGACGGTTCGCCGGACGGCGGCAACGCGTTCGTCATCCCGACAATGGGGTGAATCGTGGCGCGGGCATCTGGCGAACCTCTGGGGAAAGCTTCAGCTGGCCGGAATGCGCGTATTCTGGTCGTGAACCAGCCGCCATTCGCCGCCTTCCCGGCGGAAGGTGAGCGTGAGCCAGCTGCTGGTGTTGACCGGCTTTCCCTCGTCGGACGAGGAAAAGTAGGTGCGGTAGGTGGCGATCGCGATGTCCTTGCCCTCGATCAGCGACTGGCGTTCGAAGCGCATCGACCAGCTCTTGTCCGCAAAGAATTCGCGGTGGAAGGCAAGGAATTCGGCCCGCGTGGTCATGCGCTTGCCATTGGGAAGGATCAGCTCGAGCCGGTCGCCCCTGGTGATCGTCGCCTCGATCTCCGTAAAGTCGCGCTTTGGGATGGCGGCGACGTGTCGTTCGAGCGTCGCGGTAAAGCTTGCCTGGGCGGCGGCGGCGATCATCAGCGTGGTGAGCATCGGCGTCCTCTCGTTTCCGTCGCGACGATGCTAGGATCGCGAATCCCGACCGGCAATCCGCAGATGAGGCAAGGCGCATGAAATGGATCGCGGCATTTTGCGGATTTCTGCTGACGCTCGCTCCCGCCGCCGCGCAGAAACGGATCGCGATCAGCTTCGATGATACCCCGCGCCATGCGGGCGGTTTCATGCCCCCCGATGCGCGGGCGAAGATGCTGGTCCAGTCGCTGCGCAAGGCCAGGGTCAAGCAGGCCGCCTTCTTCGTCACCGTCGGCAATCTGGAAAAGGCGGGCTTTGGCAATGGCGCCGCGAACATCGCAGCCTATGTCGCCGCCGGCCATGTCATCGCCAACCACAGCTTCGCGCATCAACGGCTGAGCGGGATGACGGCTGAGGCGTATCTTGCCGATATCGACCGCGCCGGGACTTGGCTCAAGGATCGCCCCGGTTACCGCCCCTGGTTCCGCTTCCCGTTTCTCGACGAAGGCGGCAAGGACAAGGCCAAGCGCGACGTCGTGCGTGCGGGGCTCAAGGCGCGCGGCCTGTCCAACGGCTATGTCACCGCCGAATCGGTCGATTGGTTCATCGACGATCAGGCGATGGCGGCTAAAAAGGCCGGGAAGCGCGTCGATCTGGATGCGCTGCGCGACCTCTATGTCGAAAGCCATGTTGAGGCCGCCGAATTCTATGACGGGCTGATGGTGAAGGCCGTCGGCCGTCAGCCCGTCCAGATGCTGCTGCTGCACGAGAACGACGTTGCGGCGATGTTCTTGGACGAGTTGGTCGCGGCGCTGCGGGCGAAGGGGTGGGAGATCGTCACCGCCGACGCCGCCTATGCCGATCCGCTCGGCGCGCTGGTTCCCGACGCTCCCATCGCTCAGGGCACGCTGACCGAGGCGTTGGCCTGGCAGAAAGGTCTGCCCGCGCCGCGCTGGTACGCGCGCAACGATCCCGATCTCATGGGCCCGCTCTTCCGCCGCCGCGTGCTGGGCGAGGCGGAATGAGCGTCGCGCTACATCGGCTCCTGACGGCCTTCGATCACGTCCTCGACCGCGCGTTGCTGCTGCGATCCGTGGCGGGGCGCCTGATCGCGGACATGACATCCTTCCTGTTTCTGGCAGATGCTGACGGCAAGGCTGTTGAGCGTCTCGGGCGTGGCGCAGGCGCCGGTAGCAAGCAGCGGCGCGACGAGCAAAAGACGAAGCTTCATGCGGTGAACCTCCCCGATCTGTGCGGCATCGGATCGCACGGACCTGGGCGGCGTTCAACCGGCGAATGAAAAGAGGGGATGATGGAGCAGTTCGATCTCAACGAAGACCAGCGCGCGATCCAGGAGATGGCGCGCAAGTTCACCGCGGACGCGATCACCCCGCACGCCGCCGAGTGGGACGAGAAGCACATCTTCCCGCGTGAGACAGTGAAGGCCGCGGCCGAACTCGGCTTCGGCGCGATCTATGTCTCCGAGGAGAGCGGCGGGATCGGCCTCGGTCGGCTCGAATCGGCGCTGATCATGGAGGCGATGGCCTATGGCTGTCCCGCGACCAGCGCGTTCATCTCGATCCACAATATGGCGAGCTGGATGATCGACCGTTTCGGGTCGCAGGCGGTGAAGGACAAGTATCTGCCCCGGCTCGTCACCGCCGACTGGCTGGCGAGTTACTGCCTGACCGAGCCGTCCTCGGGCTCCGATGCTGCCGCGCTCAAGACCACGGCGAAGCGTGACGGGGATCACTTCATCGTCAACGGCTCGAAGCAATTCATCTCCGGTGCGGGCGAGAACGAGCTTTATGTCACCATGGTCCGCACCGGCGCCGACGGCCCCAAGGGCATTTCGTGCCTCGCGATCGAAAAGGACATGCCCGGCGTCAGCTTCGGCGCCAATGAGCGCAAGTTGGGTTGGCATGCGCAGCCAACACGCCAGGTGACGTTCGACAATGTCCGCGTGCCCGTAGAAAATCTCGTCGGCGGCGAGGGGGAGGGCTTCCGTATCGCCATGATGGGGCTCGACGGCGGGCGGCTCAACATCGGCGCCTGCTCGCTCGGCGGGGCGCAGCGCTGCCTCGACGAAGCGGTGCAGTACACCAAGGACCGCAAGCAGTTCGGCTCGGCGATCGCCGATTTCCAGAACACTCAGTTCATGCTCGCCGACATGGCGACCGAGCTGGAGGCTGCGCGCGCGCTGCTTTACCTCGCCGCGGCCAAGGTGACTTCGAACGCGCCCGACAAGACCAAGTTCGCGGCGATGGCCAAGCGTTTCGCGACCGATACCGGATCGTCGGTGGTCGATCGCGCGCTTCAGCTCCATGGCGGCTATGGCTACCTCATGGACTATCCGATCGAACGCTTCTGGCGCGACCTGCGCGTCCATTCGATCCTCGAGGGCACCAATCAGGTGATGCGGATGATCGTCGGACGGGAGTTGACCCGCCAGTGATGGGAGACATGACCATGAAGCGACACTGGATCGCGCCGCTGGCACTGGTGCTCGTCGCCGGCTGCAATGGTGCGGACAACGCCAACACCGTTGCCGAGAACGCGGTCGACAATAGCCCGGCGCTGATCGCGAACGATGCCGGGCTGGGCAATGCCGCGGACACGGCGTTCGTCTGGCCTGACACGCTGTATGTCGTGGGGGATGGCTATCCGAACGCGGGTGATCCGTGCCGCCGCATCGGCGAAAGCGTGGCGACGGTGGACTATCTCGACGACAGCGCCACCTTGGTCGGCTGCCCCGGTGATGCGCGTTCCGTGGCGGCACAGGCGCTGGCCGGAAGCGGCAAGGTGGTCGGCACCCATGAAGGCGTGACGCTGATCAGCGTGCCCTCGCGTGACGCCAATCCGGGTCTCGGCAACATGACCGGGGCGAAATCCGAATGAGCGATGTCCTGATTTCGGTCGAAGGCCAGGTCGGTCGCATCCGGCTCAACCGGCCCAAGGCAATCCATGCACTCAACACCGGTATGTGCGCCGCAATCCTGGATGCGCTGATTTCATGGCGCGACGATACCGCGGTCGAGGTGGTGATGATCGATCACGCCGAGGGCCGGGGTTTCTGCGCCGGCGGCGATATCCGCATGATCGCTGAGAGTGGCGCGGGCGACGGCAGCGCGGCGCGCGACTTCTTCCGGGTCGAATACCGGATGAATCATGCGCTGTTCACCTATGCCAAGCCGGTCGTCGCCTTCATGGACGGCATCACGATGGGCGGCGGTGTCGGGATTTCGCAGCCGGCCAAGTATCGGGTGGCAACCGAGAATACCAAGCTGGCGATGCCGGAGACCGGGATCGGCCTGTTCCCCGATGTCGGCGGCGGCTGGTATCTCTCGCGGCTTGCGGGGCGCACCGGCCAGTATCTCGCACTGACCGGGCACCGCCTCGACGGCGCCGAGTGCCTCGCGCTGGGGTTGGCGAGCCACTACCTCCATTCCGAAGCGCTGGAAGATGCCAAGGCGCGGATCATCGCTGATCCTCAGGCGATCGATGCGGTGCTGGACGCGCTGTCCTCGCCCGCGCCCGATGCCCGTATCCTTGCCCATCGCGGCGCGATCGACCGTCTCTTCGCATCGGACAGGCTTGAAGACGTGCTCGCCGCGCTCGAAGCGGATGGCGGCGAATGGGCGGCGCAGCAGCTCGCGACGCTGCGCACCAAGTCGCCGCAGACGATGAAGGTCAGCCTCAAGCTGCTGCTCGACGGCAAGACCATGCCGACCTTCGAGGACGAAATGCGGCAGGAGTTCGCAGTCGGCAGCCATGTCGTGCAGCGCCACGATTTCATCGAGGGCGTCCGCGCGCTGATCATCGACAAGGACAATGCGCCGAAATGGAATCCGGCGAATGTCGAGGAGGTGAGCGATCATCTGATCGACCAGATTTTTGCCCCTTTGTCCGCGGATCAACAATGGGAGCCCTGATGCGCTACGAGACCCCGGCCGATTTCTATCACATGGTCAAACGCGCCTGGAGCGCGGAAACGATCCCCGACGCTTTCGATCCGCTCAACCCGTGCCGAAACCAGTGCGCGGTCACGGCGCTCGCCACTCAGCATCTGTTTGGCGGGGAGATCTTCAAGACCGCGACCAAGGGCGGCACCCATTTCTACAACCGGATCGACGGACGCTATTGGGACCTCGCAGCCGACCAGTTCGACGAGCCGATCCCCTACGACAACAGCCCCAGTTCGACCGAGGAAGCGCATGAGCACGCGACTCCCGCGCAGCTCGCCGCTCTCCTCGCCAATGTCGAGCGCCTGCATCAGGAGTCCAAATGAACTACGAAACCATCCTCGTCGAACAGCACGGGGCCGTCACGCTGGTGACGCTGAACCGGCCGCAGGCACTGAACGCGCTCAACAGCCAGGTCCTGACCGAGCTGCTCGATGCCTTCGCGAAGTTCGATGCCGATCCGTCACAGGGCTGCGCGGTGCTGACCGGCAGCGAGAAGGCGTTCGCCGCTGGTGCCGACATCAAGGAGATGCAGGCACAGGGCTTCGCCGACATGTACGGCCATAACTTTTTCGCTGGCTGGGACCAGTTCACGCGCACACGCAAGCCGATCATCGCAGCCGTCTCGGGTTTCGCACTCGGCGGCGGGTGCGAGCTGGCGATGATGTGCGACTTCATCCTAGCCGCCGACACCGCGAAATTCGGCCAGCCCGAGATCAAGCTGGCGGTCGCGCCCGGCATGGGCGGCTCGCAGCGCCTGACCCGCGCGGTAGGCAAGGCCAAGGCGATGGAGATGTGCCTCACCGGCCGCATGATGGGCGCGGAGGAAGCCGAACGCGCCGGTCTCGTCAGCCGTATCGTGCCCGCCGCCGACCTGCTCGACGATGCGCTCAAGACCGCCGCGGCGATCGCGGGCATGGCGCCGCTGTCGGTGCTGGCGAACAAGGAAATGGTCAACGCCGCGTTCGAGACGACGCTGGCGCAGGGCGTGCAGTTCGAACGGCGGCTGTTCCACGGTCTGTTCGGTACTGCCGACCAGAAGGAGGGCATGGCTGCGTTCGTCGAGAAGCGTCCCGGCAACTGGACGGGGAAGTAACATGGCGCGGGTTGGTTTCATCGGGCTCGGCAACATGGGCGGCGGGATGGCCGCGAATCTGGCCAAGGCGGGACACGACGTTCGTGCCTTCGATCTCTCCGCCGACGCGCTGGAGCGCGCCAAGGCGGCGGGCTGCCTGCCGGTCGAGAGCGCTGCTGCCGCTGCCGAGGGTGCCGAGGCGGTCATCACCATGCTGCCCGCGGGCAAGCATGTCGAACAGGTCTATGAGGACAGCGTGTTCGGTGCGGCGGACACCGGCGCGATCCTGATCGACTGTTCGACGATCGATGTCGCCACCGCGCGACGCGTCGCCGATGCGGCGCAGGCCAAGGGCCTCGCGGCAGTCGATGCGCCGGTCTCGGGCGGGATCGCGGCTGCGGCGGGCGGCACGCTGACCTTCATGGTCGGTGGCGACGCCGCGGCGTTCGAGCGGGCGGAGGTTTTCCTGGCGGCGATGGGCAAGGCGGTGATCCATGCCGGCGGCAACGGCGCGGGGCAGGCGTCGAAGATCTGCAACAACATGCTGCTCGGCGCGACCATGGTCGCAACCTGCGAGGCGCTGCTGCTCGCGCAGAAGCTGGGGCTCGATCCGCAGACGTTCTACGATATCGCCTCGGTCTCGTCGGGGGCGTGCTGGTCGCTCAACACCTATGCCCCGCTGCCGGGCATGGGTCCGCAGACTCCAGCCGACAACGGCTATCAGGGCGGGTTCGCCGCGGGGCTGATGCTCAAGGATCTGAAGCTTGCGATGGAGGCGGCGGAGAGCACGCACAGTGAGACGCCGATGGGCGCGCGCGCTGCTGAACTCTATACCAAGTTCGCCGATGCCGGGAATGCTGGCGTCGATTTCTCCGGCATCATCAAGATGCTGGGCGACGGGAAGGTGTAATCCCAACGGTCGTCATCCCGGCCTTGTGCCGGGATCAACCGCGCGGCGAGCGATGAAGTAGAGGCTCCATCGCATGCCGCGCGGCGATGTGGACCCCGGCGCAAGACCGGGATGACGGATCAGGCGGGAGTCACTTGGCCGAGCAGGTCGTGCCCGGGCCAGCATCCAGATCGAGGCAGCGACCGTCGATCTCGCCCGCCGGGATCGGCAGGCCGATGACGCCGGCCAGCGTCGGAAGGATGTCGACAGTTTCGACCGACATCGGCTGTTCGAATCCGGTCTGGCCCTTGCGCCAGAACAGGATCGGTACGCGACGGTCATAGTCCCAGAAGCTGCCATGCGTCGCGACCGCGCCGTTGGTGGGATCCGAGATCGGCGTGATCCGCGGCTTGAGCGCAACCACGAAATCGCCCGACCGCTCGGGGAAGTACGACGCGCGGGCGCGCTCGAGCATCGACCAGGTCTCGGGCGGGCCGCTCGGGCTGGGCGTCGCGAGTATCTCGGCGCGGGTATAGACGCCGGCGACCTGCGGGTTGGCACGATAGAGCGCGATCGCCTCGCGCGTCACCGCCTCGCGCTTCTTTTTCGGGAGCGAGGGATCGACATAGATGTCGCCGAAATTGCCGCCCCACAGCAACTGACGATCACCGAGCTTGAGCTTTGCCGCGACCTTCTCGCCCATCGCCTTGGCGCCCATGCCGGAGGCGACGCGCGCCGCTTCGGGGATGCCGTGCAGGTTGTGGCGCTCGGGCAGGTCGTGCCCGCCATGATCGGCGGTCAGCACCACCTGATAATCGATCCCGGTCTTGTCGAGGATATCGAAGAACTTGCCGAGCGTACGGTCGAGATTGACCATCTGCAGGCACATTTCGGTGCCTTCGGTGCCATAGGTATGGCCGACATAGTCGCTCGCCGAGGCGCCGACGATCAGCAGGTCGGTCGCGGCGCCTTCGCCAAGCTTCATCTCAGCGCGCAGGTCGGCGGCGATGCCGATCACCGCCATGTCGAACTCGGGCGAAGCGCGGAAGCGGCGGCTGTCGCCCGCATCGCGCGCGAAACGCCCGGTGCCGACGGTCTTGCCCGCCCCGATCGGGATCGCGATGTCGCGCGACTGGCAGAAGGCCGGCAGCTCCATCGCGGGCTGCGCCTGCCCGATACGGGCCGCGGTGGCGGCGTTGCCCCGTGTGATCGCCTCCGGGATGGGGCGCCCGGCATAGCTCACGAACGCCTTGCCACCCCACCACCAGACCTGGTCGGCCTTGTGGCCCGCCATCATGACGGCGGCGCGATCCTTGCCCGCGACCGCGGCGATGCGCGTGGCGGGGGTCGCGGCCTGCATCCGCTCGCCCAGTGTCGGCACCTTCAGATGGAGCGGCGAGACGGTGTAGTTCGAGGAATTACTGTCGGGAACGCTCTCGTCCTCCGCGCAATAGATCGTCTTGTCCTTGCGCGGCGTCTTGAGGTCGATCCAGTCGTTCGCGATGATGCCGGTGCGGGCAGGGCGGCTGCCGGTCAGGATCGTCGAATGGCCCGGGCAGGTCTCGGTCGCGGCATGGCTCTGATAGCCCGAGGGAAAGACCACGCCATTGGCGAGCCGCGCGAGGCCGCCGGTGAAATGCTGGCGATACTCGGCGAAGACGTCGGCCGAGAACTGATCGACCGAGATCGCGACGATCAGCTTGGGCGGACCGGCGGGCGCCGGCGGAGGAGCGGGCGGCGTTTCCTGCGCGTATGCGGGCGATGCGAGGAGCAGGGCGGCGGCGAACGAACGAAGCATCTTTCCTCCGGATGGCAAATCGAGCCGGGGGCGCTATGTTCCTTTCGCTCCCGCACGGCAAGGACTGGTGAATGCGCAAGTTGAGTTTCGCGTTGGTGACAGCGTTCGCTTGGGTGCTGGCCGTAATATTGCCCGCTGAGGCACAGCAGGCCGGCCAGGACAACCTGACCGTCGAGCTGGTCGCCGAAACCGATAATCCGGCGCCTGGAGGCGAGGTGACGCTAGCCTTCGTCGCGAAGCCCGACGAGGGCTGGCACGGCTATTGGAAGAACCCCGGCGATGCCGGGCTCGACACCCGGCTCGACTGGAAGCTGCCGCAGGGCGTGACTGCGGGCGAGCTGCGCTATCCGGTGCCGACGCGGCTGATGGTCGCTGGGATCATGAACTATGTCTATAAGGGCAGCTACACCCAGCTGGTGACGCTCAAGGTTCCGGCCGGGCTGAAACCGGGTACCGCGCTGCCGGTCACCGTGCGCGCCGACTACCTCGTCTGCACCGACGAGGTGTGCGTACCCGAGACCGAGAACCTGTCGATCAACCTGATTGTCGGCGACGGCGCGATTTCGGCAGAACGGCGGACGCGGTTTGACGAATGGCGCCGAACCTTCCCCAAGCCGCTGGGAAGCGAAGGCCGGTTCGCGGTTGCCGACGGCATTCTGCGGGTCGCGATCCCCTATCCGGCAAGCGCGCCGCTGGGTGCCGATGCCTATTTCTTCCCCTTGACGCTCGAGGCGATGAACTATTCCGCGCCGCAGAAGCTGACCCGTGACGGCGACAGCCTCGTGGTCGAGGTGAAGGCAGGAACGAAGACGCCGACAAAGCTCGAGGGCGTGCTGTCGGTTGGGTCGGGGCAGGGTTTCGCGCTAACGGCAGTGCCGGGCTCGGTCGCCGGGAGCCCGGCGGGCGGCGGCGCGATCGACTGGACTGCGGCGCTGGTCGCGCTGGGCGGGGCGTTGCTCGGCGGGCTGATCCTCAACATCATGCCCTGCGTCTTTCCGATCCTGAGCCTCAAGGCGCTGAGCCTGGCCAAGAGCGGGACGAGCGAGGGCCATGCCCGGGCGGAGGCACTGGCCTACACCGCCGGCGTCGTGCTGGTCGTGCTGGCGCTGGGCGGCGCGATGCTGGGCCTGCGCGCGGCAGGGGCGAGCGTCGGCTGGGCGTTCCAGCTGACCGATGCGCGGGTGATCCTGTTCCTGCTGCTGCTGGTGCTGGGGATCGCGCTCAACCTCGCCGGACTGTTCGAGCTGATGACGCCGCGCTTCGCGGGCAAGCTTGCAGGCGGTGGGTCCGGAGGTGCGTTCGTGACCGGCGCGCTGGCCGCGTTCATCGCGACGCCCTGCACCGGACCGTTCATGGGCGCGGCGCTGGGCGCGGCACTGGTGCTGCCTTGGTATGTCGCGTCGCTGATCTTCCTGGGTCTCGGGTTGGGATTGGCGCTGCCGTTCCTGCTGCTGGGATTCGTTCCGGCGCTGCGGCGGCTGCTGCCCAAGCCTGGCGCATGGATGGACACTTTCCGCAAGATCCTGTCGATCCCGATGTTCCTCACCGCGATCGCGCTTGCCTGGGTGCTGGGCGGGCTCAAGGGCGTCAACGGCATGGCGGTGGGGCTGATCGTCGCGCTGGCGCTGGCGATTGTGCTGTGGGCGCTCGGACGGCGGCAGGCGCGTGGCGCGGGCAATGGCGCGGCGTGGATTGCAGCAGCGGCGGTGACCGCGGCAGGGGTCTGGGCGGTCGCAATGATCGACAAGCCCGCCGCGGCAGCGGAAGCCAAGGCGGCGGGCGCCGAGCCGTTCAGCGAGGCGCGTCTCGCCGCGCTTCGCGCCGAGGGGCGTCCAGTCTTCGCCTATTTCACCGCGGACTGGTGCGTGACCTGCAAGGTCAACGAGAAGACTGCGATCGAGACCGATGCGGTCAACAAGGCGTTCAGTGACAACAATGTCGCAGTGCTGGTCGGCGACTGGACCGGCGGCGATCCGGCGCTGGGCCGCTTCATCGAGCGGCACAATCGCGCGGGCGTGCCGCTATACCTCTGGTATCCCAAGGGATCGAGCGAACCGAAGGTCTTGCCCCAGGTGCTGACGCAAGGCATGTTGTCGGCACTTCCGGGGGACGGCGCGTAACGCGAAACCAGGAGATAGGGTGATGAACAAGTTGATCCCGATTGGTGCGGCCATGCTTGCGGCATGGGCGATGCCCGTCGCGGCCGAGCAGGTGAACGGTCAGAAGGCGACCGATTTCAAGCTGACCGATGCCAATGGCAAGACGGTCCAGCTCTCTGACTTCAAGGGCAAGACGGTGGTTCTGGAGTGGAACAACCCGGGCTGTCCGTTCGTGCAACGCCACTATCAGGGCAATATGCAGAAGACCCAGGCCGCGGCGAAGGCCGGCGGCGTGGTTTGGCTGACGATCAATTCGGGCGCTCCGGGCAAACAGGGCCATGTCGATGGCGCGGGCGCGAAGAAATGGGTGGCCGAGCAGAAGGCAGTGCCTGCACATTATCTGCTCGATCCCAAGGGGATCGTCGGCAAGGGTTATGCTGCCAAGACGACGCCGCACATGTACATCATCGATGGACAGGGCGTGTTGCGGTATCAGGGCGGTATCGACGACAAGCCCGCCGCGCGGGTCGAAGAGATGGGGGCTGCGCGCAACCATGTCCTGGCCGCGCTGGGCGAGATGAAAGCGGGTAAGGCCGTTTCGGTGGCGAGCAGCCAGCCTTATGGCTGCTCGGTCAAATACGCCGAATGAGCCATTCGTTCCTGTTATAGGGGGCAGGAGCGACGAGAAGGCCGGGGGGAACCCCGGCCTTTTTTGTTGTCCGCGGCGGCTTCAACCTAGGTAGCAAAGTCCCTTGTGCGACGCAGCAAAGCGTTGCAGCATGGCGGCGCCGTCACGCCCGCAATTGGGATCGGCACCGGGAGGCTGAATGGGGACAGGCCGCGCGTTCGATGAAATCTGGGGTCATGGCGGGCCGGATAACCCGCGAGCCGATTTCACCGCTCTTTCCGAGTGGATCGCGGAAACCCCCCAATCCGAATTGCATCGCCGCCAGCAATCCGCGGAAGCGACCTTTCGCCAGCTCGGTATCACCTTTGCCGTCTATGGCGACAGCGATGCGAGCGAACGCATCATCCCGTTCGATATCGTTCCGCGCATCTTCCTGCACGATGAATGGCAGCGGCTGAGCGAGGGGCTCGTCCAGCGGGTCGAGGCGATCAACGCGTTCCTGGAGGACATTTACGGCGAGCGCCGCATCCTGAGGGAAGGTGTGCTGCCTGAGGAGCTGATCCTCAAGAATCCGCAATTCCGGCCCGAGGTCGCCGGGATTCGTCCGCCGCACGGCATTTGGGCGCATATTTGCGGGATCGACCTGGTGCGGACCGGGCCGGACGAATTCTGGGTGCTGGAAGACAATGCCCGCACCCCTTCGGGCGTGTCCTACATGCTCGAAAACCGCGAGGCGATGATCCGGCTGTGCCCCGAGCTGTTCCGCAGTTTTCGCGTCGCGGCAGTCGATAGCTACAGCGACATGCTGCGCGAGACGATGCGGTCGGTCGCGCCCCCGCGCGCCGGTTCGGGCGGCGTGCCGGTATGCGTGGTGCTGACGCCGGGGCATTTCAATTCGGCCTATTACGAGCACAGCTTTCTCGCTGACACGATGGGGGTCGAGCTGGTCGAAGCCGCTGACCTCGTGGTCGATGACGATGTGGTCTACATGCAGACGATCGCCGGGCGGGTGAAGGTGGACGTCATCTATCGCCGGATCGACGACGACTTCATCGATCCCCTGGTGTTCCGGCCGGATTCGCTGCTGGGCGTGCCGGGGCTCATTTCGGCCTATCGCGCGGGCAATGTGGCGCTGATCAATGCGCCCGGCAACGGAATCGCCGACGACAAGGCGATCTACAGCTACATGCCGGAGATCGTGAAATTCTACTCGGGCAGCGAGGCGAAGCTGCCCAATGTCGAGACCTGGCGCTGCCGCGAGCCCGAGGCGCTCAACTATGTGCTCGATCATCTGGGCGAGCTGGTGGTCAAGCTGGTCGACGGGTCGGGGGGCTATGGCATGCTGGTCGGGCCGACTGCGAGCAAGGCGGAGATCGAGGCGTTCCGCGGCGCGCTAAAGGCCGAGCCGCATCGCTATATCGCTCAGCCGACGCTGGCGCTCTCGACCGTGCCGACCGTCACCGAGACCGGGCTGGCGCCGCGGCATGTGGACTTCCGGCCGTTCGTCCTCACCGGATCGGACGGGGTGCGGGTGGTGCCGGGCGGCCTGACCCGCGTGGCGCTCAAGGAAGGATCGCTGGTGGTCAATTCCAGCCAGGGCGGCGGCACCAAAGACAGTTTCGTGCTGCTGCCCGACGGGGATACGCAAAGCCAGACCCAGGTGCTTGGCTGATGCGGATGCTCTCACGCACCGCGGCGGCGCTCTACTGGCTCGGCCGTTATGTCGAGCGTGCCGACTTCACCGCGCGTCTGGTGGAGGCGACGGTGCGGCTCGACGCGCTGTCGGCGCGCCCGGCGGGCGAGGCGGCCTGGGCCAGCGCGCTTAGCGTCACCTACAATGCCGAGGGGTTCGCCGCGACCGGGCAGACTGTCTCGCAGCAGCCGGTCGCGCGCTACCTGACGCTCGACACGACGCATCCGGGATCGATCGTGCGCTGTCTGGAGCAGGCGCGCAACAATGCGCGGGCGGTTCGGACGGCGCTAACGCGTGAGGCGTGGACCGCGATCAACCGGCTCTGGCTGCTCTTCGCCAATCGCTCCAGTCCGGGCGGGTCGGCGGCGACGCTCAACCTGGTCGAAGGGGTGATGGCCGAGGCGCGCGGGTTCGAGGGCGCGATCCACCGCATGATGCGCAACGAGGCGACGCTGCTGATTCAGCTCGGCGCTGCGATCGAGCGGGCGGACAACACTGCCCGGCTGCTCGACGTCAAATACCATCTTCTGCTGCCCGAGGGGGAGCGGGTGGGCGGCGTGGTCGATCGTGACCAGTGGACGACCATTCTCCAGACCGTGTCGGCGGTCACCGCCTATCGCTGGCTCTACTCCGATGGCCTCAAGCCGGTGAACGTCATCGACCTGCTCGTCTGTCACGCGGAGTTGCCGCGCAGTCTGGCGGCGTGCGTGGAGGAGGTCGTCGAACTGCTCAACGCACTCGCCAAGCGGACGGGGCTGCAGGGGGAGGCCGACCGGATGGCGCGCGGACGGATCGCCCGGATGCAGAAGACGCGCAGCCACGAGGTGCTGGTGAGCGGCCTGCACGAGTATCTCGAAGCGTTCATCCGCGAGAATGCGATGCTCGATGCTTCGATCGCGCGGCAGTTCAGGTTTATTTGAGGCTGGCATGCGTCTGGCGATCGAACATCACACGCAATACCGGTTCAGCGAACCGCAGTCTCGGCTGGTGCAGATGCTGCGGCTGACGCCAAGTGACACGATCGATCAGACAGTGCTGAGCTGGCGGGTCGATGTCGATTGCGATGTGCGGTTGCGTGACACCACCGACGGGTTCGGAAACAAGGTGACGATGCTCTATGCCGAAGGGCCGCTGGAGAGCATTGACGTGACCGTGGCGGGGCAGGTGCTGACGACCGAGTCCAACGGCCTGGTGCGCGGCAGCTACGAGCCGCTGCCCGAAGGGCTGTTCCTGCGCGAGACGGCACGGACCACCACCAGCGCGGCGCTGAGTGCATTTGCGGAGGAGTCGCGTGGAGCGTGCAGCGGCCCGCTTGATTGCCTCCATCGCTGGAACATCGCGCTGGCGCAACGCTTCCCCGGTGTGCCTGATGTGCCCGATACTGGCCTTTCCGCAGCGCAGGCCTTTGCGAAGCAGCTTCCTAGCTCGCGTGATCTCGCCCATATCTTCATCGCGGGCGCGCGCGCGATCAGCGTGCCGGCGCGCTATGTGTCGGGGTACCGGCAAGGCGCCAACGACGCCTGCGCGCCGCATGGCTGGGCTGAGGCATGGGTGCCCGATCTCGGCTGGGTGGGGTTTGACCCGTCGGCAGGCATCAGCCCCGACGAGCGCTATGTGCGGGTCGCAATAGGGCTGGATGCGCCAGGTGCGGCGTCGATTGCCGGCTCAAGGCTGGGGCAGGGCGGCGAAGAGATGGACGTGGACCTGCACGTCGGCCGCCTCGGGAACGACGCCTAGGCGTCAGGCGAGTTCGCGCACCGGCATCGGCGTGCGCACCGCGATCTCTTCCTCGCTGAACGGACGCCAGCCATTGGGGCCGAGCACTTCCATCGGCTGGTAGCGCGTCTTGTACGCCATGCGCGCGCTGCCCTTCACCCAATAGCCGAGATAGACATAGGGCAGCCCTGCGGCACGGGCACGGATGATGTGATCCATGATGATGAGATTGCCGAGGCCCGGGCGGTCGGCATTGTCGGCGTCGAAGAAGCTGTAGATCATCGAGAGGCCGTCGGCCTGCTGATCGGTGATGCACGCGCCCACAAGCGCGCCCCCGCGCTCGGCGGGTTCGCGATACTCGATGACATAGGTGCCGACCGGCGACTGCTCGACCATGTCGGCATAGTCGCTCTCGTCCATTGCCGTCATGCCCCCGGTGGGGTGGCGGCTGGAAAGATAGCGGCGGAGCAGGTCGAACTGCTCCTCCGTCGCCCAAGGGCGGCAGGCGGTGACCTCCAGATCCGAATGGCGGCGGATAAGCTTGCGCTGGGTCGCGTTCGGCTTGAACTCGTCGGCGACCACACGGACCGAGAGGCAGGCGTTGCAGCCGACGCAGCTCGGCCGGTACGCGACCGACTGGCTGCGGCGGAAGCCGATACGGCCGAGCGCGTCGTTGAGCTCGCCGGCGTGAGGCCCCGAAAGCTCGGTGAAGATCTTCCGCTCCTGCCGGCCCGGAAGATACGGGCACGGTGAGGGGCTGGTTACGAAGAACCGTGGAAATCGGGTCAGTGCCGTCACCCTAGTCCGTCCCCCTGCCGATCGACGAAGCGTGTTGCGATGGCGCCATTATGAATCAGCCGATTCGTGATGAAAAGGCGATTCACCATGAAAGAGAGTTAACGGAAGTAAGGAGTTGTGGACGACGCGGAGAGCCATGCCGGGCGCATCTGCGACTGCTCTTACTGAGTTGATGAGTCACCGGAAAGAGTCGCGCGACTCGGTTCGTCGTGCGTGTGATTCAATTCGTCCACATCCTGTGGAAAACGTGGATAGTAACCATTGTGATTCAGGGTATCGACCCGGCCCGAACGGCGGGCGGGTTTTCTGGAATGGGCAGGGATCGGGCAGCCCGGCGCGCGCCAGACCGCGTTCAAGCAGCGCCGGCTAGCGCGCTGTCTGCTCTGTTCCGTCCCGATTTCTTCGCGCTGGGCCCGGCCCCTAGGCCAGTTCGATCAGCCGCACCTCATAGCCTGCTTCCTGAAGCGCTGAGATGAGGCGCTCCAGATGCGCGCGGTCGCGGGTCTCGCACTCGACATCGAGGCTGAGGCCCTTGGCGGGCAGGTTGGTGAAAATCCGCTGGTGCGACAGCTCAAGAATGTTGACCGTCTGCTCCTGGAAGATGCGGGCGACCTGATAGAGCGCACCGGGGCGGTCCTGCAGTCGGATGCGCAGCCGGGCGAGACGGCCCGAACGCGCGAGATCGCGCAACAGGACGTTGGCGAGCAGCCGTGTGTCGATGTTGCCGCCGGTCAGGATCACGCCGACGGTCTTGCCCCGGAACCGCTCGGGCTGGGTCATCAGCGCGGCGAGGCCGGCGGCGCCGGCGCCCTCGACCACCGTCTTCTCGATCTGAAGCAGCAGGCTGACCGCCTCCTCGAGGCTCCGCTCGCTGACCAGCATGATCTCGTCGACCAGCGCCTCGACGATCTGGGCGGTAAGGCCGCCCGGTTCCTTGACCGCGATACCTTCGGCCAGCGTGTCGCCGCCGATCGGCTCGTGCGCGCCGGTGAAGCGATTGAACATCGACGGGAACAGCTCGGCCTGGACGCCGACCACCTCGATGGGTTTGTCGGCGGCCTTGGCGACGGTCAGCGCCCCGGAGATGAGGCCGCCGCCGCCGATCGGAACGATCAGCGTATCGATCGCGGGCGCATCGGCCAGCATCTCGAGGAAGACGGTGCCCTGTCCAGCGATGATGCGCGGATCGTCGAACGGATGGACGAAGGTGTAGCCGTTCGATGCCTCGAGCTGGCGGGCATGGGCATAGGCCTCGTCGAAGGTCTCGCCTTCGAGGATGATCGTGGCGCCGTGGCTCTCGGTCTGCATGACCTTCACCGTCGGGGTCGATTTGGGCATCACGATCGTCACCGGGATGCCGAGCCGGTTACCGTGATAGGCGAGGCCCTGCGCGTGATTGCCCGCCGAGGCCGCGATCACGCCCTTGGCGCGCGCGGCATCGTCGAGCTGGAGCAAAGTGTTGAGCGCGCCCCGTTCCTTGTACGCGGCGGTGAACTGGAGATTCTCGAACTTCAGATAGACGGTCGCGCCGGTCAGGTCCGACAGCGTCTTGCTGTGCAGCGTCGGGGTGTGGACCACGGCGCCCATAATCCGCGCCGCCGCCGCCTGAACGTCGGCGAGGGTGACGGGAAGGGGTTGCGCTGCGGTTGCTGCCTGAGTTGCCATGGGCGGGCCGTAGACCATCTGGCGCGATGGGGGAACACCGCCTATTCGAGGGCGCAACCAAGCGTGGCTTTTCAGTCAGTTCGTCCGGAGATCCCTGTGCGCCTTCCCGTTTCGCTTTCACTGGCCGCATCACTGCTGCTCGCCTCGCCCGCATCTGCCGATGCGCTGGTCGAGAATGTCGATGGCATGACGCTGGACGAAAAGGGGGAGGTGGTGCGCTTTACCGGCATCGTCATCGCGCCGGACGGCAAGATCGTGAAGCTGCTCAAGCGCGGCGAGAAGCGCCCTGAGCGACCCGACTGGAAGGAGGACCTGAAGGGCCGGACGGTCATTCCCGGGATGATCGACGGTCATGGCCATGTGATGGGGCTGGGGTTCCGTGCGCTGGCGCTCGACCTCTCGGCGACGACCTCGCTGGCACAGGCGCAGGAGGCGATCCGCCGCTATGCGCTTGAGAATGCTGCGCGGCCCTGGCTGACCGGTGGCGGGTGGAACCAGGAAGCCTGGGCGCTGGGCCGCTTTCCGACTGCAGCCGAACTGGACGCCGCGACTGGTGACAAACCCGCCTGGTTCACCCGCGCGGACGGCCATGCCGGCTGGGCGAACAGTGCGGCGATGAAGGCCGCTGGGATCACGCCCGCGACCAAATCGCCTGCGGGTGGCCGGATCGAGCTGATCGCGGGCAAGCCGGGCGGCGTGTTCGTCGATGCGGCGATGGACCTGATCGAGAAGGCACTGCCCAAGCCTACGCCGCGTGACCGCAACGCCGCATTCCTCAAGGCGCAGGACCAGCTTCTGGCGCTTGGCGTCACCGCGAGCGCGGACATGGGCACCAGCCTGGACGACTGGCAGACCTTCCGCCGGATGGGCGATCTCGGCGCGCTCCGCATGCGGATCATTAGCTATGCGGCGGGCGTCGAGACGGCGCTGGTCACGGCGGGCACCGGTCCGACGCCTTGGCTGTACGGCGACAAGCTGCGCATGGGCGGGATCAAGCTGATGGTCGACGGTGCGCTCGGTTCGCGGGGGGCGTGGCTCAAGGCACCCTATGCCGATGCGCCCGGCGTCACCGGCCTCCCGTTCCTGAGCGACGCGCAACTGCTCAACTCGATCAGCCGCGGCGCCATGGATCATTTCCAGATCGCGATCCATGCGATCGGCGACCGCGGCAATCAGCAGGTTCTTGATGCGATCGACGAGGTTGCGGACACGTTCAACGGCGACCGGCGCTGGCGGATCGAGCACGCGCAGATCGTCGATCCGGCCGATCTGCCGCGCTTCGCGAAGCATGGCATCATCGCGTCGATGCAGCCGGTTCACCAGACGAGCGACCGGACGATGGCCGAGGCGCGGCTGGGTCAGACCCGGCTGACGGGTGCCTATGCTTGGAGGTCGATGCTGGCGAACAATGTGCGGCTGGCGTTCGGATCGGACTATCCGGTCGAGAGCCCCAACCCGTTCGAGGGCTGGGCGGCCGGGTTCACCCGGCAGGACGCGCAGGGCCAGCCGTTCGGCGGCTGGCGGCCCGAGGAGGCGGTGAGCCGCGAACAGGCGTGGAAGGGTTTCACCATCGATGCCGCCTATGCCGGGTTCGGGGAGAAACTGTTCGGTCATCTGGCGCCGGGGATGCTGGCGGACTTCATCGTGCTGGACCGTGATCCGCTGCTCGCCTCGCCCACCGACTTGCGGGCGACGGTGGTGCTGGAAACCTGGGTCGGCGGGCAGCGCGTGTATCGGCGGAGCGACGCGGCGAAGGCGGGGGAAGGGCGCTGACGCCGCGGGGCGCCTGACAAAGCTGACACGAAAGCGGTGTTTGACGGGCGATGCGCCCGCGAAGCGACGGGTTCGCGACAGGTTTGCGCCCGTGACGCGACAGTGACGCGACACCGGCGCGGCAGGCAGGCGACACGGACGCGACCGTGAAACGGCACGGCGCGACAGACAGGCGACGCGCACGCGACAGGGGCGCAACGCCGACGCCACACTCGGGCTGAACCGGTGCGCGGATAGCGCGATGGCGGACATAGCCGGCCGGGTTTTGCGCCCTGTTCCATCGATCAGGGTAGATCAGATGAAATCCAACATTGGAAGGGTTGGGCGGGGCGGGGCGTGCGGGGCGGCTGGCGACCAATTGTAGACCCCGGTCAAATGTGCGCTATCCTGATCAGGATGATAGAATCGCAACTTATCGGCAAACACCTGTCGCAATTCATATCCGTGCTTGGGTATCCAGTCATCGTTCCGGACCGCCCACCCGAGAACGACCCGGAGTTTGGATTAGACCGCTATATAGAGCTGCCTGATCAAGGTGTCTGTATACTGATCGATTGGAACGACATTTGCAGCTGTGTACAATTCTTTGGTGAAAAGAACTCTGCTCACTACGAAGAGTATACAGGCCACTTACCATTCAATCTCTCATTTTCAAGTTCTCGGTTTGCCGTTCGGGAAGCGATGGGCGACCCTGTCGCCAGCAATGACCGAACATTCATGGACTACCCTCTTACTGTTTACCCTTGGGATTGGTTCAACCATGAGGGGAGGAAGGTACACTTCCAATATAACGCGACACTAGATAGCGTCTCACAAGTTACCGTTATGCCATTGCCACAGCACTGCTAAACTTGCGCATCGGCGTCCGCTATACACCCCGTGCCCGCCGAAACCGCGTAGTCCGCGCTCAGGCCACGTTGGCCTTGCTGCGCAGCGACAGGCAGTAACCCACCGTTACCGCGATGCCGAGGATGATCGCGGCGCTGCCGCCGATCACTGCGGTCTGGATCGGGGCGACCGCCCAGAAGCCGGTATAGGCGAGGCCGCTCAGCGCCATCGACCAGCCGCCGACGCGTGCGACCTGGCGCGCGCGGGCGCTGGGGACGTAATTCTTGGGCATGCGGTTGCCGAACCACATGACCATCAGGCCGTTGAGGCCGATGACGAGGCGGGTGACGGTGTCGCCGTCGGTCAGCCCGGCCTTGCGCGCGGCGGTTGCGGCGAGGGCGGTGCCGATGGCACCGGCGGCCCAGACGATGCCCGGGATCAGTTCCTTGTTCATCGTGCAGTCTCCTTTTCAGGATCGGGCGCCCCGGCGCCGATGCCGAACGAATGGACGAAGCCCAGCAGCGCCTCTTCGAGCACGCTGAGCTTGAGGTGATAGATGACGGATTTGCCGTCCTTTTCGGTGTGGACCAGATCGGCCTCCTTCAGCACCGCGAAGTGCGCCGACATGGTCGGCTTCGACACGTCGAACTGGTCGCTGAGCTCGCCCGCGCTCATCGGTCCCTTGCGCAGCAGCTGAAGCACGCGGCGGCGGGTGGGGTCGGACAGCGCTTTGAACACCTGGCTCATAAATCGATAATTAGCTAATCATCGAAATGAGTCAAGCGACATATCCGCGGGCGGGCGGGGTGCCGAAAAAGAGATGGCCGCGGAGTCCGGTTGGACGCCGCGGCCATTTGCCCCTCTGCGTGAAGTCTGTCGTCAGGCGACCGCGCTGACCGGTGCCGCCGCCTCTTCGGCGTCGCGCAGCACATAGCCGCGGCCCCAGACGGTCTCGATATAGTTCTCGCCGTCGCATGCCATGCTGAGCTTCTTGCGCAGCTTGCAGATGAAGACGTCGATGATCTTGAGTTCGGGCTCGTCCATCCCGCCATAGAGATGGTTGAGGAACATTTCCTTGGTGAGCGTGGTGCCCTTGCGGAGCGAGAGCAGCTCCAGCATCGCATATTCCTTGCCGGTCAGGTGGACGCGGGCGCCGTCGACCTCGACGGTCTTGGCATCCAGGTTCACCGCCAGCTTGCCGGTGCGGATGACCGACTGCGAATGGCCCTTCGAGCGGCGGACCACGGCGTGGATGCGCGCCACCAGTTCCTCGCGGTGGAACGGCTTGGTCACATAATCGTCCGCGCCGAAGCCGAACGAGCGCACCTTGCTGTCCATCTCGTTGATACCCGACAGGATCAGCACCGGGGTCTGAACACGGGCGACGCGCAATTTCTTGAGCACGTCGTAACCATGCATATCCGGCAGATTGAGGTCGAGCAGGATGATGTCGTAGTCGTACAGCTTGCCGAGATCGAGGCCTTCCTCGCCCAGATCGGTGGTGTAGACATTGAAGCCCTCGGTCGAGAGCATGAGCTCGATCGCCTTGGCAGTCGTTGGCTCGTCTTCGATCAGCAGCACGCGCATTTGCGGGTTCCCCCTGTGCCGGTTGCGCAGCCCCCTGTGACCCGCAACGCGACTGATTCATTAACCTAAACAGGTCTGAAGGCAAAAGGTTAATTTTGTGCTAACCCGCAGGAATCCACGAGTCGCGGCGAATCTGCACGGTTCGATGTCGCGCCGGCTCCGGAGCAGGGAGGCGGCAGCGCGTGCGCTCGACGCGATAGATCGCGTACCGGACTGCCTATATCCCTAGTCTATAGGCTTCATCCTTTTTTTGCGTTTGCTGCCCGAGAGCAGGCATGGTTAGTTTCGTCATTTCCGGGGTGGTCACGCGATAACGCGGGCCGGGACAATCAGGGGGTCAGTATGAAGATCAAAGCCGCGCTTCTCGTCACGGTTTGCGCGCTCGCGCACCCGGCTTTCGCACAGGACACTTCCCCCGCGCCGACCTCGGCAACCCCAGAGGCGGAACGTGAGGGCGAAGTGGTCGTCACCGGCACGCGCATCGTGCGTGACGGATATCAGGCGCCGACTCCGGTCATGGTGCTGAACCTGGAGGACATCCAGAACGGTTCGTCCTCGAACAACATCGCCGATTTCGTTAATCAGATGCCGGCGCTCGCCGGCTCGACGCAGCCGTCGAACTCTCGCCTCAATCTCTCGAGCGGCCAGGCGGGTATTAACGCGCTGAACCTGCGCAACATGGGTGAGACGCGAACGCTCGTGCTGGTCAATGGCCGCCGATCGGTAGGCTCCACGATCACCGGGCTGGTGGACGTCAACACGATCCCGCAGGCGCTGGTCAAGCAAGTCGAGGTCGTTACGGGCGGCGCATCGGCAGCTTATGGTTCCGACGCGGTAGCCGGCGTGGTCAACTTCATCCTCGACAACAAGTATCAGGGGATCAAGATCGGTGCCGATGTTGGCGTGACCGAGGAAGGCGACGGCTTCAACTATTCAGTGAATGCGGCGGGTGGCTGGTCGTTCGCGGAAGGGCGTGGCCACCTGCTGATCAGCGGCGAGCTTGCGCGCCGCGACGGCATCTTCTCGGTCGATCGCGAGTGGAACCACACGGGCTATGTCCGGATCCAGGACCCGAACTGGGTGTCGGGCGTCAGCACCACGCCGCGATATCTGATCCGTCGCCAGGTCGGCGCAGCCAACTCGACGCCAGGCAGTATGATCCTCAACTCGTCGGGCGGCACGGCCAATAGGCTGCGCGGTATCTATTTCGGCCAGGCCGGTCAGGTGCTGCAATACCAATATGGCGGGCTGACCTTCCCGGCTGCGAACGGCTCCTCGCCGCCCACGCTGAATCAGGGCGGCAGCTGGCAGGTCAACGATTCGGGTCGCCGCATCGGCCTTGACCCCCAGGACGACCGCTATGGCCTGTTCGCGCGCCTCAGCTATGAGATCGCGGACGGCGTCGATTTCTTCGCCGAAGGCTCGTACAATCGCCAGAAGATAGTGTTTAATGCCGGTCCGAACTTGGCATCCACCACGACAGCGTTCAATGCCGCCAATGTCGGCCGCGGTGCCGCTGGCGCCAGCACGCTGGCTGCCGATAACGCTTATCTGATCCAGGCGCTTGGCGCTGTGCAGCTTGCCGGCATCACTGGTGTCACGATCGGTACAACCGCGGCAGATCTGCCCTATCGCGGCGTTAACAACGAGCGCAAAGTGCAGCGCTATGTCGTGGGCTTGGAAGGCCAGTTCGATGCGTTCGGCAAGGCGGCGCGCTGGGATATCTTCGGGCAATATGGCCGCGCCGAGATGCACGAAGAGCTGACCAACATCATGCATACCCAGCGCACGGCGAGCGCAGTGGACGCGGTGTTCGCGCAGGCGGGCAATCCGGGCAATTATGCCGTCGGATCGATTCAGTGCCGGATCAACGTCGATGCGGACCCGAACAACAACGATCCGAATTGCCGCCCGCTCAACCGTCTGGGCATCGGCGTCGCCGATCCTGCAGCGGTCAAGTATATTCTGGGCAATCCCTATCGCGACGAGGTCGCGGAGCAGTTCGTCGTCGGCGCGAATCTCTCCTTTGCTCCGTTCGCGACCTGGGCGGGCGACGTCAGCCTTGCCGTCGGTGGCGAGTATCGTGAAGAGAAGATCAGCGGCTATGTCCCGCCTGAGTTCCGGCCGACCGTCACTTCCAACCCGGGCGGTGGCCTGACCACCACCAATACCTGGTCGGTGGGCAATTATCTGCCCAGCAACGGTAGCTACAACGTCAAGGAAGCCTATCTCGAAGCAGTGGTTCCGCTCGGCTTTGGCCTTGAGTTCAACGGTGCGGTGCGTGCGACCGACTATTCGACGTCGGGTTATGTCACCACCTGGAAGGCAGGTGCGACCTGGCAACCGATCGACGATATCCGTCTACGTGTGACACGCTCGCGCGACATCCGGGCGCCGAACCTCAACGAACTGTATCAGGCGGGGTCGTCGAATACGGATGCGGTGAGCAACCCCTGGGGCGCGGGCAGCGGACCGAATGGCGGCAGCTATGGCACGAGCATTTCCTACTCGCAGCTGAGCGTTGGCAACCCGACCCTAAGCGCGGAGAAGGCTGATTCGTGGAATATCGGCGGCGTGTTCTCGCCGCGCTTCCTGCCCGGGTTCAACCTAGCAGTCGATTATTTCCGGATCGACCTCGACGACGCGATCGATACGCTTTCGGCGCAGGATATTGTTAATCGTTGTTTTGATGGGCGCGCCGAATATTGCGCGGCGATCACGCAGGATCCGAACAGCTCGGCACGCGTCCTCATTCGCAACCAGCCGTTCAACTTTGCGAAGCGGATTGCGCGCGGTATCGACTTCGACGCCTCTTATCGCCTGCCCCTGAACAGTATCTTCGACAATGCCGAGGGCGACATCACGTTGCGTGGTCTGGCCACGCGCTACATCGAGAACATCGTCGACACGGGCATCCCGGGCGTCGTGCCGCTTGATAGTGTGGGTTCGAACGGCGGCCAGTATACGACGCCGACGTGGATCTTCCGTGGCAGCCTCGCCTACGAAACGCCGAGCTTCTCGATCACGACCGTTGCGCGCGGTACGAGCGCCGGCAAGTATCTGGCGAACGCGATCGAGTGCACTACCGGATGCCCGGTGACCACCACGACATCTACCTATCAGACCTATGACGAGATCAATGTCTCGGGCACCTTCTATGTTGATCTGAACCTGACCAAGAAAATCACGGTCGGCAGCTCGGAAGCACAGGTCTTCTTCAACGTCACAAACCTATTCAACCGTTGGCCGTTGCTCCTTCCGGAAACCGGACTTGCTGCGAACAGCACCTATTCGGATCTGCTGGGTCGCCGGTTCCGCATCGGCGTGCGTTTCAAGACCAACTGATCGCACGCCTCGACAAACAGGGCCGGTCCGCGGATGCGTGGGCCGGCCTTTCTTTGCGTGGAAGGTCAGGCGCGCTTCGCCGCCCGCGCTGCCGTTTCCTTGACGCAGATGTTGCGGAAGCGGTGCGAGAGATAGTCGATCACCAGCTCCACGCGCGCCGGGCGCAGCGTGCTGGGCGGGGTGAGGAGATGGAGCGCGATGTTCATCGGCGACCAGCCGGTGAGGAGCTCGACCAGATTGCCCTTCTCCAGCTCCTCGTCGATGATGAAGCCGGGGAGGCGGGCGATGCCGAGCCCGGCGCGGAGCGCTGGGAGCATCGCGTCGCCATTGTCGGTGATCAGCGGACCGGCGGGGCGCACCGCGGCCTCCTCGCCATCCGCCTTGCGGAAATGCCAGGCGCCGATCACGTTGGCGTAGAGAAAGCAGGCATGATGGGCGAGATCTGCCGGGTGCTTGGGTGTGCCGTGCTTTTCGAGATAGCTTGGCGCCGCGACGACGCGCGCGGTGATCGGAGCAAGGCGGCGCGCGCGCAGCGAACTGTCCGGCAGATCGGCGATGCGCAGCGCGATGTCGAACCCGTCGGCCACGATATCGACCCGGGCATCGGACAGGCGCAGGTCGATCTCGATCCCGGGATGCTCGGCGAGCAGATCGGCGATCGCATCGGCGACGAAGCGGATGCCGAAGGTGATCGGCGCCGCGATGCGGACGAGGCCGGAAGGCGCCTTGGCCGCGTCGAGCGCGGCTTCTTCTGCCTGCTGCGCTTCGGCGAGGATGCGGCCGGCGCGCTCGGCAAGCGCATTGCCGCTGTCGGTTAGGGTCAGGCGGCGCGAGGTGCGATGGAACAGCGCGGTGCCGAGCTGCGCCTCGAGCCGGGCGATCGCCTTGGACACGGTCGCCTTGGAGACGCCGATCGCCTCCGCGGCGCCGCTGAACGAGCGGTGCTCGACCACGCAGGCGAAGATCGCCCAGGCCTCAAAATCGGGTAGCCGCAAGGTGAATCTCCGCTAGATTCTTGAAACGATCAGTTTCAGACGTTTCCATTTACGCACTGATCGCAGAGCCTATCTTGGGCGTCAACCAAGGAGGCACACATGATCGAGAAGCGCTCGTTCGACAGCCTGGGCCATGCCGATCATGGGTGGCTCAATGCTCGCCATCACTTCAGCTTTGCCAATTACTACGACCCCGACCGGATGGGCTGGGGAGCGATCCGCGTGTGGAACGACGACGAGATCGCGCCCAACAGCGGCTTTCCGCCGCACCCGCACAAGGACATGGAGATCATCACCTATGTCCGGAAGGGGGCGATCACGCATCAGGACTCGATGGGCAACAAGGGCAAGACCGGTGCCGGCGACGTCCAGGTGATGAGCGCGGGCACCGGGGTCCGGCACGCGGAATACAATCTCGAGCCGGAAACCACGACGCTGTTCCAGATCTGGATCATGCCGCGGGCCAATGGCGGCGCGCCGAGCTGGGGGGCCAAGCCGTTCCCCAAGGGCGAGCGCTCGGGCAAGTTCGTGACGCTCGCATCGGGCTTCGAGGAAGACACCGATGCGCTGCCGATCCGCGCCGACGCCCGGGTGCTGGGCGCGACGATCAAGGCGGGCGAGAGCCTGACGCACACCGTCGGCGAGGGGCGCTACGCCTATCTCGTGCCCGCGGTGGGCAAGATCGAGATCGACGGCAACCCCTTCGACGCGCGTGACGGCGCAGCGCTTACCGGCGGGCAGACCGTGACGATCAAGGCGATCGAAGACGCCGAGATCGTTCTGGTCGATGCCGACTGACAAGACCTCCCCCGGAGCGGTCCGCGACCTCCCCCTCCCAAGGCGGGCCGCTCCACCCCCCTTTTCATCAGGAGACATGCAATGGCCAAGGTTCTGGTCCTCTATTACTCGTCCTACGGACATATCGAGCAGATGGCGGAGGCCGTCGCCGAAGGCGCCCGCGGCGCGGGTGCGCAGGTGGATATCCTGCGCGTGCCCGAGACCGCGCCCGAGGCGGTGGTCAAGGCTGCGCACTTCAAGACGGACAGCGCGCACCCGGTGATTGCCGGCCCCGACGTGCTCAAGGCCTATGACGCGATCATCGTCGGCACGCCGACCCGCTTCGGACGGATGTCGAGCCAGATGGCGAGCTTCTGGGACACAGCGGGCGGCCTGTGGGCGTCGGGCGCGCTGCACGGCAAGGTGGGCGGCGCCTTCACCTCCAGCGCGACGCAGCATGGCGGCAACGAGACGACCCTGTTCAACATCATCACCAACCTGCTGCATTTCGGCCTCACCATCGTCGGCCTCGACTATGGGCATACCGACCAGATGAAGGTCGATGAGGTGCTGGGCGGCGCGCCCTATGGCGCGACCACGGTGGCGGCCGGCGACGGCAGCCGCCAGCCGAGCGCGATCGACCTCAACGGTGCGCGCTATCAGGGCCGCCGCATCGCCGAAGTCGCGGCGAAGCTGGCCGCCTGAGACGGGTCATGGCGCGCCAGCCCGCCTTGTTCGTATCGCACGGCTCGCCGATGATCATGTTCGAGCCCAGCCCGGCGCGGGAGTTCCTCGCCGGGCTGGCCGGGCAGGTCGCGCGGCCCGACGCGATCGTGATGGTTTCCGCGCATCACGACATGGCGGAGGCGGTCGTGACGTCGGTCGAGGCACCGGCGACGATCCACGATTTCGGCGGCTTTCCGCAGAAGCTGTTCGACCTGCGCTATCCGGCCAAGGGCGATCCGGCACTGGCGGCGGAGGTCGCGGCGCTGGTGGAGGGGACGGGGATTCCCGCCTTTCTCGACCCCAAGCGCGGGCTCGACCATGGTGCATGGGTGCCGCTGATGCTGGCATGGCCGGAGGCTGACGTGCCCGTGGTGCAGCTGTCGATCAGCAGCGCCCATGCGCCCGAATGGCATTACCGCATCGGGCAGGCGCTGGCGCCGCTGCGCGACCGCAACGTGCTTGTCATCGGATCGGGCAGCCTGACGCACAATCTGCGCGCGATCTTTGTCGAAGGGCGCGATCACGACGCGGCGGTGCCCGAATGGGTGTCGGCGTTCGCGGACTGGGTGAAGGCGCGGATCGACGCAGGCGACGCCGATGCGGTGCTGAATGCGGTCGAACGCGCGCCCTTCGGCAAGCAGAACCACCCGACGATGGACCATATCCTGCCGCTGTTCACCGCGATGGGCGCTGGCGGCATTCCGGGTGAGCGGCTGCATCACAGCTACACCTATGGGGTGCTGGCGATGGACGCTTATCAGTTCGGGTAGCAAAGTCGGTTCCGGTCCGGAGCAAATTCACCAATTCGCAAGTACAGCCTCTCTAGCGCTCGCTGGGTAACGTCATTCAGGCGGGAGCTGTCGATTGATCGGGGCGAAGATTCGTCCGCAGCGCAAGTTGCGGAATGGGGGCAATGCAGCCCCGCATCCGGCGCAGGGTGAACTGCTCGCCTCGATCGAAGGGCTGCGGACCAACTGGTTCTGGTCCACCGATGGCGAAGGCCGGCTCTCATATATCAGCGATTGGGTAGCGGACGAGTTTGCGATTGCCGGTCAGGGGATCGCGGGCAGCGAGCTCACCGCGGTATTCAGGATCGAGAGCGACGCGGCCGAGACGTCCGGGCCGATCGGCTTCCTGCTCGCGAAGCAGAAGCCCTTTCGCGGCGTCAACATGCGCTGCACCCACGACCGGCAGGAGCGGATATGGACGATGTCCGGCAGTCCGCAATTCGATCACGCGGGGAACTTCACGGGCTTCCAGGGAATCGGCGCGGATATCACCGCAGTGCAGGAATCGGCCGAGGCGATCTCGCGTCTGGCCAGCCACGACGCGCTGACCGGCCTGCGCAACCGGCGCGGCATCTCCGCCCTGGTCGAGCAGGCTTTGCTGGCATCGATGCGGTCCGACCGGTCCTTCGCGATTCTGCTGGTCGATCTCGACCGGTTCAAACTGGTCAACGACACGCTCGGTCACCCGGCGGGCGATCAGTTGCTGACGCAGGTCGCTGCGCGGCTGAGCCGGGTGCTGAACCATGAAGATTGCGTGGGCCGGATCGGCGGCGACGAGTTTCAGATCGTGCTTAGCGTTCCTGCCGATCGCAACGCGCTGGCGGCGCTGGCCGAAGATATCATCCGCACCGTGTCGCAGCCCTATTTCATCAACGGCAGCCGCTGCGTGATCGGTGCGTCGATCGGCATCGTTCTGGGGCCGCATGACGGCGACATGGCCGAAGATCTGATCCGCAACGCCGATCTGGCGCTCTATGCCGCCAAGGACGCCGGACGGGGCTGCTACCGCTTTTTCGCGCGCGACATGCTGGAGGCGGCGGAAGACCGGCGATTGCTGGAACAGGACCTTCTCGACGCACTCGACCGCGGCGAGCTGGAGGTCAACTATCAGCCGCTGGTGAATGCGAAGACCAATGTGATTGCCGGGTTCGAGGCGCTGCTGCGCTGGAACCACCCCGATCGCGGACGCATCTCGCCCGCGCTGTTCATCCCGATTGCCGAGGAAACCAGCCTGATCGCACGGCTGGGCGAATGGACGATGCGGCAGGCCTGTGTCGATGCCGCGACCTGGCCGGGCGATCTGCGCGTTGCGGTGAACGTTTCGCCGATCCAGTTCGCCAATCCGAGCTTGCCTCAGGTCGTGCTCAGCGCGCTCGCCCATTCCGGGTTGAACCCCGAGCGGCTCGAGCTCGAGATCACCGAAAGCGTGTTCATCGACGGTGGCGCCGAAGCGGAGGCCACCTTTGCCACGCTCAAGAAGATCGGCGTGCGGCTGGCGCTGGACGATTTCGGCACCGGCTATTCCTCGCTCGGCTATCTGCGGTCCGCGCCGTTCGACAAGATCAAGATCGATCAGAGTTTCGTGCGCCTGGTCGCCGATCCCGCGTCGCGCAACAATGCGATCATCACTGCTATCGTTGCGCTGGCCCGCACGCTGGGGATGGAGACCACGGCGGAGGGTGTGGAATCGCTCGACCAGCTCGAAGCGCTCCGCGCGCTCGATGTCGGGCTGATCCAGGGCTATCTCTACAGCCTGCCGGTCTCGGCGGCAGCGGCAATGGAGATGGTGGCGGAAGCGCAGCCGGCGATCCAGCCGATCGGCCCCGCCAAGCAGCGGGGCAGTCGCGTCGCGACCTTCCGCCGCATCGGCGCGGTGCATGGCGACCATTATTACCCGGTGATCCTGCGCAATCTGTCCAGGACGGGGGCGCTGATCGAGGGGCTGGTCGACGTGCCGGTGGGCACGCGGTTCGTGATCGATTTCGGCGACCGCCAATGGACGGTGGCGACCGTGCGCCGCTCGCGCGGCACGCATCAGGGTGTCGAGTTCGACGAACCGCTGGTGAGTGACGGGCAGGGCGGCTATCGCACGCGCTATCGCGTATCGTCGATGATGCTTGCGCAACTCGGCCTGTCGCTCGACCGTTCGGCAGAGCGCGGCTGCGAGCGGCCCATGGTCCAGTCGGCGCGGCAGGCGCTGCCGGTGTTCCAAACCTCGCTCCGCTAGTTCTGCCATTGCGCGCGGACGCGGCAACGCCCAAAGCGGAGGCATGATCCAGGACCATGTTCTCTTCATCGACGGAGAGGCAATCATCATCGACAAGCCCGCCGGGTTGCCCGTCGATCCGCCGCGTGACGGATCGATCAGCCTGGAGAATTATCTTGGCAACCTGACCTTCGGCTTCCAGCGCTGGCCGACACCGGTGCACAGGCTCGATCGCGACACCAGCGGCTGCCTGCTGCTGGCGCGCAATCCCAAGGCGCATGCCCGTTTCCAGCAAGCGTTCGAGGCGGGCGCGGTGACCAAACGCTATCTGGCGGTGATCGACGGCGTGCCCGAGGAGCCGTCGGGGCTGATCGAGCTGCCGCTGATCAAGGTATCGAGCGCCGAGCGCGGCTGGCGGATGACGGGCGATCCGAAAGGCAAGGCGGCGCGGACGCGCTGGCGGGTGCTGGATTCGAAGGACGGCCGGGCGTTCGTCGCCTTCTATCCCGAGACCGGACGCACGCATCAGATCCGTGTCCATGCCGCCGAAGGCCTGGGCATCCCGATCACCGGCGACCCGGTCTATGGCGTCGCGGGCGGACGGACGATGATGCTCCACGCCGCACAGCTCACCGTGCCGCGGCCGGGCAAGCCCGATGTCCATGCCGAGGCGCCGACGCCCGAACGTTTCAAGGCGATGGGGTTCGGCGGGTTCGCGCAGGCCGATGACGCCGCCTGAATTCCCCGAGGCCGCGGTGGTCGAGGAGAAGTTCCTCGCCGCATCCGGCCCGGGTGGTCAGAATGTCAACAAGGTCGCGACCGCGGTGCAGCTGCGCATCGACGTGTTCCGGCTCGGCCTGCCGCCATGGGCCTATGCCAAGCTCAAGGAGCTGGCTGGAAGCCGCATGACCGCGAGCGGCGAACTGGTGGTGACTGCGCGGAAATTCCGCACGCAGGAAGCGAACCGGCAGGACGCCCGCGCCCGCATCGTCGAGCTGCTGGTGAGGGCGCATGAGCGCGACGCGCGCCGGATCAAGACCAAGCCAAGCAAGGCGGCCAGGGCACGGCGGGTGGACGAAAAGAAGGGCCGGTCAGCGATCAAGGCGGGTCGCGGCAAGGTGCGCGTCGAATGACGGACCGGGTCGAAGCGGTGCTGGCGGCGCTGGAAGCCGAGGGGCTGGAAAAGACCCGCACCGAGATGGGACCGCGCTACGGGATCGTCACCGCCGACCGCGTGTTCGGAGTGCCGATGGCGCGAATCCAGGCGATCGCCAAACCGCTGGGCAAGGACCATGATCTGGCCGCGGCGATGTGGGCCACGCGGGTCTATGAGGGGCGGATGATCGCCTTCCTGATCGACGATCCGGCGATGGTGACTCACGCGCAGATGGATGCGTGGCGCGCGCAGTTCGATAATTGGGCGGTGACCGATACCGCCTGTTTCAAGCTGTTCGACAAGGTCGAGGGCGCAGCGGCGCTGGTCGAGCCCTGGACTCAGCTCAACGACGAGATGGGGCGGCGCGCGGGGTTTGCGCTGCTCGCCTGCCTAGCGTTGCATCGCCGGCCGGCGGATTATCTGCATGGCCTCACGCTCATCGAAGGCGCGGCCGAGGACGATCGCAATTTCGTGAAGAAGGGCGCCAATTGGGCGTTGCGCGCGATCGGCGGCAAGAAGGATCCGGCGCTGCGCGCGGCGGCCCGCGCACTGGCGACGAAGCTCGCGGTATCGACCGACCGGACCGCGCGCTGGAACGGCAAGGACGCGTTGCGTGCCTTCGCCAAGGCCGACGCGAAGAACGCGGCAGCGAGCTGACCCCTTGCGTGCGGTGGCGCGACAGGCCACCTGCGTCGCCATGTACAGTTTCGACATCGCGGCCGGATCGAAGGCCGAGCTTTACCGCGACCTGCTGGCCGCGCTCGACGCGCTGACTGCGGGGGAGGACGATGCGATCGCAAATATGGCGAATGCGGCGTCGCTGATCTGGCAATATCTGCCCGACCTCAACTGGGCCGGCTTCTACCGCAATGTCGGCGATGAGCTGGTGCTCGGACCATTCCAGGGCAAGGCGGCGTGCATCCGCATCCCGTTCGGCAAGGGCGTGTGCGGCGCCGCGGCGGCGAGCGGCGAGACCCAGTTGATCGAGGACGTCCACGCCTTTCCCGGCCACATCGCCTGCGACGCGGCAAGCAACGCCGAACTGGTCGTGCCGATTTCGCACCAGGGCCGGCTGATCGGCGTTCTTGATCTCGACAGCCCGTCACGTGGCCGGTTCGACGCCGAAGACGCCGCGGGATGCGAGGCGCTGGCGGCGCTGCTGGCGCCGCGGATCGCGGGTTAACGGCCGAGTCGCCTGTTCCGGATTGGCACGGCTTTCGCGCGATCCGGTGGAGCCATGGTTAAGTCATTGGCCCGATTTGGGACTTGACCGGATGCGGGGTGACTTGGAGCGGCCGTAACGAAGGTGTTAAGGAAAGGTGAAGATTCGCGTCTTCGCCTGAGCCTGGCGCGATTCCAACGAGGAGTTGCCGCCCATGCGTACCGCCACCCTGATCGTCGCAGCCGTCAGCGGCCTGGCGCTCGCCGCGCCCGCGGAGGCGCAGCAGACCCGGGGTGCCAACTATCCCGCGCCCGCCGCAATGGTGCCGGCCGCGCCGGTAGCGGTGGTGCCCGCAACAGCGGCGCCGGCGGCCCACGCACCACAACGCCCCAACTGGCGGCCGGGAACGCCGCGGCCGGGTGGCTGGCAACCGGCGCGGCCGCCCCAGGGCGGGTGGAAACCGGGCCATCCGCGCCCCGGTAGCTGGACTCCGGGCACGCCGCGGCCGGGCAATTGGCAGCCGGCGCGCCCCGGGCGCTGGGGGAAGCGGATCGACGGGCGCTGGTACGCCGGGTGGCGCGCGCCGGGCGGGTGGGGTGCCTATCGCCGGCCGGTCCGCGGCTGGACGCTGCCCAGCTACTGGATCGGCGGGGGTTTCTGGATCAACGACTGGTCGAGCTGGGGGCTCAGCCGCCCGGCGGCGGGCTATGACTGGGTCCGCTATTATGACGATGCGGTGCTGATCGACCGCCGCGGCAAGGTGTGGGATTCGGTGAGCGGCCTCGACTGGGACCGCGACGGTCATGGCTATGACTATGACGACGATGACGGCTACTATGCCGATCGCGACCGCGATGACCGCGAACGTGGCGCCGATTACGATGCGCCCGGCTATGACGAACGCGATTATGATCGCGATGCGCGCCACGGCGACCGGTACGCGTATCGCGGAGAACATGGCTATCGCGGCTATGCGCGGCGGCCGATGGTATGCGTCGCGAACTGCTATGGCGGATACTATTCCGCACCGGCATCGACGACGGTGGTGATCCAGTCGGCCCCGGTCGTGACCACCACGACGACCGTGACCGAGGAATATGTGACCTATGGCGCGCGCAAGGTCGTGCGCCGCGCTCCGACCAAGAAACTCTATCGCGCGCCGGTGAAAAGCAAGAACTGCTATTGCCGTTGAGGCGCTACCCGCCGCTGCCGTTCCATGGGGGGAGACGGCGGCGGCGGGCTCCTGGTTTCAACGCGGCGGGCGCGTTCCGAAGGTGACGATGCTCTCGCTGCCATCCGCGGCGACGGACGCTACGCCGACGAAGTGATCATCGACCGGGACGTCCTTGAGCACGGTTTCGGTCAGGCCCGCCACGCCGCGCACATCGGTCCAGTCCTGCATGTCGTTGCGGCGCCAGTAGACGCGATAGCCCTTTGCGCCCGCGACCGGGCTCCACTTCACCTTGATGTCGTGCGAGAGCGCCCCGTCGAGCACCACGGATGATGGCGCGTCGGGCGCGTTGGCGAGGCGGCGGATCGTCGCGACGTTGAGCGCGGTGACCTTCGCCAGATAGGGGAAGTCCATCTTGTCGACCGTGTCGCCATAGACGCGGCCATTCTCGGTACGCAGATCCTGATGCTGCTGGTCGTAATGCTCGGCGCCGACCGAGAAGCGGACGGCGGGATAGCCGAGCCGCAGGAAGGGCTCGTGATCGCCGCCGCGTCCGAACCGATCGGGACGGCGGACGATGAAGGCGTCGAGCGCGTCGGGCGAGTCCTTCCTCAGCCCATCGGCGACCTTGTCGATCGCCTTGGCGAGCGCACGGCTCGGGCCGTCATCCTCGCCGCCATCGCCGCGGCGGCGCAGCTGCTCCTCGATCGTCTCCGACGCGCGGATACCTTCAGAGAAGACACGAACCCGGTCGGCGACGCGGACACCGTTCTGGCCCATCGTCCCGCCGACAATGTCGTTGTTGAGCACGGCGATCACGGTCCAGCCGCGCTCCTTCGCGGTTTCGGCCAGCAGCGTGCCGCCCCACAGCCCCTGTTCCTCGCCCGACAGCGCGGCGTAGATGATCGTCGCGCGGTGCTTCTGCTTGGAGAGGATGCGCGCCGCCTCGATCACCAGGGCGACGCCCGATGCGTCGTCATTGGCGCCGGGGGCGTCGGCGGTGAAGTTGAGCGGATCCGACACACGGCTGTCGATATGCCCCTGCACGATCACCACACGCTTGGGGTCCTCGCCGGCCTGGAAGCCGAGGACGTTGACCACCTCGACCCCATTGGGTGCGCGCGGGCCGGTGAAGGTGCGGGCGATGTTGGCGACTTCGATGCACTGGCAGGCTTCGCCGATGCGGTTGAGCTCGTCCGCTGCCCATTTGCGCGCGGCGCCGATGCCGCGGACGGGATCGGTGGCGGAGGAAAGGGTGTGGCGCGTGCCGAAGCTCACCAGCTTCTCGACGTCCGCTTTCAGACGTTCGGGGCTGGGAGACTCCTGTGCGGCGGCGGGGGCTGCGAGGAGCAGCGCGAGGAAGGGGAGGGTTCGCATGAGACTCAGCTTAGCCGGTCGATCGCATCGCGGTCGAGGCTGCCGGGGATCAGCATCAGCGGGACGGGAAGGGCGGCCATGTCGCTGCCGGTAAAATGGCTGACCAGCGCCCCCGGCTTGCCGCCCACCGCCACGCCGAGCACGAGCGCGGCGATTTCGGGGTTGGCGTCCATCAACTCGCGGATGATCTTTGGCCCGTCGCCTTCGCGGACGGTGATGGTGGGCTTCAGCCCCGATTCCTGGATCAGGGTTCCGGCCGCGCCCGCAACCAGTGCTTCGGCGCGCTGACGGGCCTCTTCCTCGATCGTCGCCATCACGCCGCCCCACTGGACGAAATCGGGTTTGGGAATCAGGGAGAGAATCTCGACTCCGCCGCCGGTCTTGACCGCGCGGCGCGCGGCGAACCGCAGGGCAATCTGCGCTTCAGGGCTTTCATCGATCACCACAAGATAGGTACGCATGAAACCATCCCCTCCCGTTTCCCCTTGGTGGTGACGCGGGAAGGGCCAGAGCGCAAGAGGTTGACGGGTGCGGGAGGCTTGACCCGCGCCGTTCATCGCGCAAGGGAGGGCCAAACCACCACCCTGCGACAGGATCCTCCCCGCCCATGTCGATCGACATCAAGATGCCGGCCCTTTCCCCGACGATGGAGGAGGGCACTCTCGCCAAATGGCTGGTGAAGGAGGGCGATACCGTCAAGGCCGGCGATCTGATGGCCGAGATCGAGACCGACAAGGCGACGATGGAGTTCGAAGCGGTCGATGAGGGCGTGATCGCCAAGATCCTGATCGCCGAGGGCACCGATGGCGTGAAGGTCGGCACCGTGATCGCGGTGCTGGCGGGTGAGGGCGAGGACGTCTCCGCGGCAGCCGCTGCACCCAAGGCCGAGGCGCCCAAAGCCGCCGAAGCGCCGAAGGAAGAAGCGAAGGCTGCTCCTGCCGCTGCGCCGGCTCCCGTGGCTGCTCCTGCGGCGGCGAGCGGTGACCGCGTTAAGGCCAGTCCGCTGGCGCGCCGTATCGCGGCTGAGAAGGGTGTCGAGCTGGGCAGCGTGAGCGGTTCGGGCCCGAATGGCCGCATCGTCAAGGCGGACGTCGAGGGCGCCAAGCCCGGCGCCGCGCCCGCTGCTGCTGCACCGGCGGCTCCTGCGGCGGCGCCCGCTGCTGCGGCTCCGGCAGCGCCTGCCTCGGTCTGGTATGACGAGAGCATCCCGCACGAGGAAGAAAAGCTCAGCAACATCCGCAAGACGATCGCGCGCCGCCTGACCGAGGCGAAGCAGACGATCCCGCATATCTACCTGACCGTCGACGTCCAGCTCGACGCGCTGCTGAAACTGCGCGGCCAGCTCAACAAGAGCCTGGAAGCCCGCGGCGTGAAGCTGTCGGTGAACGACATGCTGATCAAGGCGCTGGCCGTCGCGCTGGCGCAGGTGCCCAAGTGCAACGTCACTTATGCGGGCGACAAGCTGGTCAAGTACAGCCGCTCGGACATCTCGGTCGCGGTTTCCACGCCGACCGGCCTGATCACCCCGATCATCCGCGATGCCGCGAATATCGGTCTGGCGTCGATCTCGACCCAGATGAAGGAGCTTGGCCAGCGCGCCAAGGAAGGCAAGCTGCAGCCGCACGAATATCAGGGCGGCACCGCCAGCATCTCCAACATGGGCATGTTCGGGATCAAGCAGTTCGATGCGGTGATCAATCCGCCCCAGGCGATGATCCTGGCGGTCGGCGCGGGCGAGAAGCGCCCGTACATCGTCGACGACGCGCTGGGCGTCGCGACCGTCATGTCGGCGACCGGCAGCTTCGATCACCGCGCGGTGGACGGAGCCGATGGCGCAGAGCTGATGAAGGTGTTCAAGGCGCTCGTCGAGTCGCCGATGGGCCTGCTGGCCTGACGCCGCGATGCGCGTCCTGGTCGAAGCCCTGCACATCGCCGCCGGAATCGCGGTCGCACTGCTGATCGCGGCGGTTTCGGCCTGGGCCTATCCGCTCGCCGCCCGCGACGTGTGGCTGGTGACGGCCGTCGCCATCCTGTGCGTGATCGGCATGGGTGTCGCCCCGATGCGGCGGGCAATGGCAGCGGACCGCGCCAAGAGGAATGCAAGTGATGCCTGACCGGTCGCCGCCGGCTTTCGAGCCGACGATCCGCGTGACGACGATGCCCGCCGACGCCAATGCCTATGGCGATATCTTCGGCGGCTGGCTGATCGGGCAGATGGACATGGCCGCCGGCCTCGTCGCCGCGCGCCGCGCCAAGGGCCGGGCCGTCACGGTGGCGATGGACGCGATGCAGTTCCACGCACCGGTCTTCGTCGGCGACGAGGTGTCGGTTTATGCCGCGCTCACCAAGGTTGGCCGCAGTTCGATGAAGATCGACGTCGAAGCCTGGCGCCGCGGCCGCCACGGCGAGGAGCGCGAGCTGGTGACGCAGGCCAATTTTACCTTCGTTGCGGTGGGCGAGGATCGCAAGCCGCGCCCGGTGGACGGCTGATGCAAGGCGCGTTCGCCGACCCTATCTATCCTTCAATCCTCACTCCCCAGGGGCTCTAGAGACAATGGCTGAATCCTATGACGTGATCGTGCTCGGTTCCGGACCCGGCGGCTATGTCGCCGCGATCCGGGCGAGCCAGCTCGGCCTCAAGACCGCGATCGTCGAACGCGAGCTTCTGGGCGGGATCTGTCTGAACTGGGGCTGCATCCCGACCAAGGCGCTGCTGCGCTCGGCCGAGATCTTCCACTTCATGCAGCACGCCAAGGATTACGGCCTTGCCGCCGAGAAGATCACCGCCGACCTCGAGGCCGTGGTCAAGCGCTCGCGCGGGGTCGCCAAGCAGCTCAATCAGGGCGTCACGCACCTGATGAAGAAGAACAAGGTCGCGGTGCATTTCGGCACTGGCAAGCTGACCGGCAAGGGCAAGCTCAGCGTCACGGCCGAGGACGGCAAGGTGACGGAACTGACCGCCAAGAACATCATCCTCGCCACCGGCGCGCGCGCCCGCGACCTGCCGAACCTGCCCGCCGACGGCAACAAGGTGTGGACCTATCGCCACGCGATGACGCCGAAGGAGATGCCCAAGAAGCTGCTGGTCATCGGATCGGGCGCGATCGGGATCGAGTTCGCCAGCTTCTACAACGACATGGGTTCCGAGGTGACGGTGGTCGAGATGCTCGACCGCATCGTTCCCGTCGAGGATGCCGACATCTCCGCGCACCTGGAAAAGGCGCTCAAGAAGCAGGGTATGACGATCATGACCGGCGCCAAGGTCGACAAGATCGCCGCCGATGCGACCGGCGTGAAAGCGACCATCACCGGGAAGGACGGCAAGGCGGTGGACGGGCAATTCAGCCATGTCATCGTCGCGATCGGCATCGTGCCGAATACCGCCGACATCGGCCTCAAGGAGCTGGGCGTCGATGTCGACGACCGTGGGTTCCTCAGGACCGGGCCGGACTGCAAGACCAACATCGACGGCCTCTACGCGATCGGCGACATCACCGCGCCACCCTGGCTGGCACACAAGGCGAGCCATGAGGGCGTGATCGCCGCCGAGGCGATCGCGGGCAAGCACCCGCACGCGATGGACCCGCGCAACATTCCGGGCTGCACCTATTGCCACCCGCAGATCGCGTCGGTCGGCCTGACCGAAGCGAAGGCGAAGGAAGCCGGTTACGAGGTCAAGGTCGGCAACTTCCCCTTCATCGGCAACGGCAAGGCGATTGCGCTGGGCGAGCCGGAAGGTTTTGTGAAGACGGTGTTCGACGCCAAGACCGGCGAGCTGCTGGGCGCACACATGATCGGCGCGGAAGTGACCGAGATGATCCAGGGCTACACCATCGGCAAGACGCTGGAGACCACCGAGGCGGAGCTGATGGAAACGGTGTTCCCGCACCCGACGATCAGCGAGACGATGCACGAGGCGGTGCTGGCCGCTTATGGGCGCCAGCTACACATGTGAGGGGCGGCTTGAGACTGCGTTGGTCAGCGCATTCTCAAGCCCCGTTCAGCCTTTATTGGTGAAACCCTGCCATGCTGCCGCGCGATTTGCGGGAGCATGGCATGTCGGCAAAGACGTTTCTGGGGATCGTGCCCGTCTTCTGGTTCGGCGGGCTGGCGATCTATCTCTATCGCGTCAATGGCGCGTTGGGCGGAGTGGCGTCGCAGCAGTTGATGCCCACGGTGATGGGGCTGGCTGCGATCAGCCTGCTGCTCAGCCTTCCGATCCTGTTCAAGCTGCTTGGGTTGGCGACGAAGCCCAAAGGCAAGAAGGCCTTGGGGAGCAACGACAGCGCGCCCGGCGATTTCGACGCAGACGCGGCGATCAGCCGCTATCTCGAGAAGAAGGCCGCCGGAGAGGCGAACTTCACGGTGCCCGACAGCGCCGCACCACGACCCACCTTCGGCCGCAAGGTCTGACGCTCAGCGCGCTTCCGCGAACGCCTGCATCAGCCGCGGATAATCGGACGGTTCGGGGAAGCGTTCGAAGCTGTGCGCTGCGCCGGTCTGCGCCCAGGGCAACTTCTCGCTGGTATAGGTCTCGATGAACGGCACGAAGCCGCTCGCATCGTCGAGCATGGTCGCGCGCACGTTCACCGCGCCGTATTCGGGCGGCAGGCGGGTGAAGAGCCAGCTCTTGCACCAGTCGCAATGATGGTGGCGCGCTTCGTCGCCATGCAGGCCGCCGATCACCGGTTCACCTTCGAGGATCTCGAGCGCGTCGGCGGGCAAGGTGAGGGTGGTGGAGAAGGCGCTTGCGCTCATCTTCTGGCAGCCGCGGCAATGGCAGACGGCGGTGACGAAGGGCTCGGCGTTGATGCGGAACCGTATCTTGCCGCAGCGGCATCCGCCTTCCTGACCCGTCATCATCCGATCCCCCGCTTTACAGTTCAGCCATGCGCCGTCACCTTGCGTCCCATAACCGAAGAAGGGGGCGGGGGCATGGGTATTTCGATCCTGTGGTCCAGATTCGCGCTCGTGGCCCCGATATTTGTGATCGATATCGCAAGCGTAAAATCGGTGCCGGACGGGGTGATCGCGAACCCGGACCGGGTCTGAGCGTTGGGGCAAGATGGCGAAGCGGGACGATCACGATCAGGTGTGGCGGAATTTTCGCGAGGCGGTGAACATGACCGCGGGCGAGATCGAGGCGTGGCTGGAGACCGATGAGAGCCGCAAGGTCGGCTTCACACGGCCGGGGGAGAGCGAGAGCGTCGGGCGCGCTTCGGGCCGGCGGATCGTGGCGATCCTGCGCAGGAAGAAGGCCGAACTCGACGGCGGGGACTATGCGCATATGCGCAAGGTGGTCGGTTTCGTGCGGCGCCATCGCGGACAGGGGCCGCATGACGAATTTCGAATCCCGACCTCGCGCTGGCGCTATTCGCTGATGAACTGGGGGCACGATCCGCTGAAATAGTTGACCTTTGACGCGGTGACGGCGAGCCTCTGAAAAACACCAGCGGGGGATCCGATGAAGCGCCAGATGATCGTTGCGGCCGTAGCCGTGCTTGCCGCCACGCCTGCGGCTGCAGAGACCGTCGTCGTCACCGCCGACCGCATGGTCGATGTCGTTGCCGGAACGGTGGTCGAGCATCCTGCGGTCTTCATCGAGGACGGGCGGATCAAGAGCATCGCCGACGCGCGCACGGTGCGCTGGGGCAGCGACGTCCGGCATATCGACCTTTCCGGCAAGACGATCCTGCCCGGGCTGATCGACATGCACGTCCATCTCGACGCCAACCCGCTCTATGGCGGCTATACGGGGCTCCAGTTCACCGACAGCTTCTGGGCGATCCAGGGCGTCGCCAATGCCCGCGCAATGCTGAAGGCCGGCTTCACGACGATCCGCAATGTCGGGTCGGAGAACTATGCCGATGTCGGCTACAAGCAGGCGATCGAGGAGGGACTGATCGAAGGGCCGCGGATCGTGCCGGCGGCGCATGCGCTGGGCGCGACCGGCGGGCATTGCGACCAGACCTATCTGCCCCCCTCGTTCAAGGCGAAGGGTGTGGCGGTGGGCGACGGGCCGCAGGAACTGCGCGTCAAGGTGCGCGAGCAGCGGAAATACGGCGCCGAAGTCATCAAGATCTGCGCCACGGGCGGGGTCTTCTCGCGTAACACCGAGCCGGGACAGCAGCAGCTCTCGGAAAAGGAGATGCGCGCGATCGCCGACGAGGCGCATCAATGGGGTTTGAGGGTCGCCGCGCACGCCCATGGCGCGGCAGGGATCAAGGCAGCGATCCGCGCGGGGGTCGACACGATCGAGCATGTCAGTCTGGTCGATGACGAGGGCATCAGGCTGGCCGTCGCGCGCAAGCAGCCGGTCTGGTTCTCGATGGATATCTTCAACACCGACTATACCCAGGCGGAGGGCAAGAAGAACGGCGTGCTCGAGGACAATCTGCGCAAGGACCGCGAGGTGGCGCAGATCCAGCGCGACAATTTCCGCAAGGCGCATGCGGCCGGGGTGAAGATGGTGTTCGGCACCGACGCCGGGGTGATGCCCCATGGCACGGCCGCCGGGCAGTTCCGCACCATGGTCACTTATGGGATGACCCCGCTGGAAGCGATCCGCGCGGCGACGCTCAACGCGGCCGAGGCGCTGGGACGGAGCAAGGATGTCGGCGCGATTGCGGTGGGTCGCTATGGCGACATCGTCGCAGTGGACGGCGATCCGCTCAAGGATGTCGGGGTGCTCACCGCGGTCAAGGCGGTGATCAAGGGCGGAAAGCTCGTCTCCGGCGACTAACCGGCCGCGGCTTCGACCGTCGTCGCGAGCGGCGCGCGGGGCGCGTCGCTGCCGATCAGCGGGGTAATGGTGACGGTGGTGGCGCCGATACGGCGCATCCGGCCGTCGATATGGCCGCCATTCTCGATCGTGATATTCTCATACTCGACATCGCCGGTGATGCGTGCGCTGCGCTCCACGGTGAGCTGGCGGACGCGGACCGTGCCTTCGATCGTGCCGGCGATCCGGGCGCTTTCTGCGGTGACGGCGCCGACGATGTGGCTCTCGGCCCCCTGGATCAGCGCGGCGCAATCGACGTCGCCCTCGATCCGGCCCTCGACATGCAATTCGGCGCTGGCGTTGATGTTCCCGGCGATCACGACATCGGCGCCGATCACGGAAAACATGCCGCGCCGACCATTGCCGTTGCCTCCGGTCGCCAGCGGCATCGCCGGCCGGTCATCACGCGTCTTGCTTCCGAACATCCGTGTTACTCCCCCGCGACCGTGCGGGCCGCGCGCTCATCATATCAAAGGACAGGGTACCGTGCAGCCCGTATGCCGGCGGGATTCGATGCGATCCGTCGCGATTATCATTCGCGTGGGGGGCAATCAGCGGCTGTGCTGCGATCCATGTCGCGGCGATCATGCAGAACGCGCCGACCGCGACCGGCACTGCGCTCGCGCCGGGAATGACGCCGATGGTCGCGAAGAGTCCGGCCTGGACCAATCCCGCTATCAGGAGCGTGGAACGGCCCGGACGGATGGCGGCGCAGGTTAGCGTTAGAATCGCAGCGAGAATGAAGGCGTCGGGCCGAATGCCGGGAAAAAGGCCGGCGGTGAGAAGCGACGAAAGGCTGGCCATACCGATCAACCCCCGGCGATCCAGCGGCACGACCTGCATCCGCGCGACGAAGATTGCGGCGGTGCCGAGCGATGCGGCGAGGGCCAGCCCGACAAGCTGCGGCGCGTGTTCGGGCAGAATTGCCGTAGCGATCGACCAGATGCCGGGTGCGTCGCCGACGCTCGGATCGAAATTCGCCGGCCGCCCGCCGGCGATCAGCCAGGGCAGCACGAGCGCCAGCCAGATGGACGGCGCGGCGAGCCATGTACGGATGCCGGCCCGGTCGCGGATCGCGATCGCGAGGAAGAAGGGCGCGAGGACCAGGGCATGGACGTTGAACACCACGGCAAGACCGAAGCCGAGGCTCATGGCGAGATGCTGCCGGCCGATCGCGGCCGCGACTGCGATCAGGCACGCGGCGATCCCCGCCGCAGCGCCCCATCCGGAAAGTGAGCCGCTGAGCAGAATGAAGGGGAGGGCGGCCACGGCCAGCGCCTTCGCGGGGGCGGGCGTTGCTGGACTGAGCGGCAGTGGCGGCATAGTCTGCACCTGGACGACGAGCCTGAAGATCGGGTTAAGGATCGCAAGCACCGGGGGGCGAATGGCGGACCGCGAGAGCTTTCGGAGCAGGCTGGGCGGATTGTCGATCCCTTCGTCGCCCGTAGCCGTCCGGATCGCTGGTGCGGCCGCCGCGGTGGTGGCGCTTGGCCTGATCGCGCTGGGCGGGCGCTGCATGTCGCCGACGATGGTAAGCTGTTCTGCGGAGACGCTGTTCAGCGGAGGGCCGAAGCTCGACGTGCCGTACAAGGGCACCCGGCCCGCCGTGGTTGCGCGGATGCTGGAAATGGCCGAGGTCAGGGCGGGCGATCACGTCATCGACCTGGGTACGGGCGACGGGCGTATCCTGATTGCCGCAGCGCGTGAGCGCGGCGCCCGCGGTGTCGGCATCGATCTCGATGCGGTGCTGATCGGCAAGGCGCAGGCCAATGCCCGGAGTGCCGGGGTCGCGGACCGGGTGCGATTCGAGACAGGTGACCTGTTCAAGGCCGATCTGTCCGCCGCCGACGTGGTGACCATGTACCTGCTGCCCGAAGTGAACTACCGGCTCTGCCCGCGGCTGCTGACGCAGTTGAAGCCCGGCGCGCGGATCGTCAGCCATGCCTTCGACATGGGCGACTGGAAGCCCGATGCGACACGGCGGGCAGGGGGTGCGATCGTGCATTTGTGGCATGTGCCGCCACCGGACAAACGGCCTGCGGTGTGCCGGGGCGTGGTGCGGACAGCGGTACGCTGAACCGTCCTCCGCGCCGCCATTGACCGGCCAGGGCCGCAAGCGTATAGGCCGCGCGTTCCGCACCCGGGCAGGGAGTCGATTCTGTCGGCTTTTCGCCGTTCCGGGTGGAGCAGAGCTGAACGGTGTCGGAGACTTGGGGCCAGGGGGTTCGCCCACCAGGCCCTTTTGTATTGCACTACCAGGGCTCCCGCACAGTAACCGCCGGGCAACCGGTAACGAAAAAGGTGAAGGGCTTCATGCCGACGATCAACCAGCTGGTCCGCAAGGGCCGCGAACCGCAGAAGGCCAAGAGCAAGGTCCCTGCGATGGAGCAGAACCCGCAGAAGCGCGGCGTTTGCACCCGTGTGTACACCACGACCCCGAAGAAGCCGAACTCGGCGCTTCGCAAGGTGGCCAAGGTCCGTCTGACCAACAGCCGCGAAGTCATCTCGTACATCCCCGGCGAGGGCCACAATCTGCAGGAGCACTCGGTGGTCCTGATCCGTGGCGGCCGTGTGCGCGATCTTCCCGGTGTGCGCTATCACGTTCTGCGCGGCGTTCTCGATACCCAGGGTGTCAAGGACCGCAAGCAGAGCCGTTCGAAGTACGGCGCGAAGCGTCCCAAGTAAGCCAAAGTAAGCCCCGGACAGGTTCCGGATACGCTGAAGTTTTAGAAGGAATTCAAAGATGGCACGTCGTCGTCGTCCCGAGAAGCGGGAAATCCTGCCCGATCCGAAGTTCGGAGATGTGGTTCTCTCCAAGTTCATGAACAGCGTCATGCTGGACGGCAAGAAGGCCGTCGCTGAAGGTATCGTCTATTCGGCGCTCGACACCGTCGAGCAGCGCGCGAAGAAGGATCCGCTTGGCGTGTTCCATGACGCGCTCAACAACATCAAGCCGGGCATCGAGGTCCGCAGCCGGCGCGTCGGCGGTGCGACCTACCAGGTCCCCGTCGAAGTCCGTCCAGAGCGTGCGCAGGCGCTGGCGATCCGCTGGCTGATCACCTCGGCCCGCAACCGCAGCGAGAACACCATGTCGGCGCGCCTGTCGGGCGAGCTGCTGGACGCTTCGAACAACCGCGGCAATGCGGTGAAGAAGCGCGAGGATACGCACCGCATGGCGGAAGCGAACCGCGCGTTCAGCCACTACCGCTGGTAATCGCCTCTCCGCCGGCTGCGGCCGGCGGGTGGCATTGGTAATTTTCTTACCTATATTCTGGGGAGCCGGATCGTCCGGCTCCCCACATCGCTAAGGAACCCCGATCATGGCCCGCAGCCATCCGCTCGAGCGTTATCGCAATATCGGTATCATGGCGCACATCGACGCCGGCAAGACCACGACGACCGAGCGCATCCTCTATTACACCGGCAAGTCCTACAAGATCGGCGAAGTGCATGAAGGCACTGCGACGATGGACTGGATGGAGCAGGAGCAGGAGCGCGGGATCACGATCACCTCCGCTGCGACCACCTGCAAGTGGCGCGCTGCCGAGGGCAAGGGCGAAGAGCATCTGATCAACATCATCGACACGCCGGGCCACGTCGACTTCACGATTGAAGTCGAGCGTTCGCTGCGCGTGCTGGACGGCGCGGTCACCTGCTTCGACGGCGTTGCCGGCGTCGAGCCGCAGTCTGAGACCGTGTGGCGTCAGGCCGACAAGTATCGCGTGCCGCGCCTGTGCTACGTCAACAAGCTGGACCGTACCGGTGCGAGCTTCGAGCGTTGCGTCAACATGATCAAGGATCGCCTGGGCGCGCGTACCGCCGTTCTGTATCTGCCGATCGGCATCGAGAGCCAGTTCGTCGGCCTCGTCGACCTGGTCGAGAACCGCGCGATCGTGTGGCTCGACGAGTCGCTGGGCGCGAAGTTCGAATATCGCGATATCCCCGACGACATGAAGGATGCGGCTGCGGCTGCCCGTGGCGAACTGATCGAGATCGCCGTCGAGCAGGACGACGCGGCAATGGACGCGTATCTCGAAGGCAACGAGCCGGATATCCCCACGCTCAAGGCGTTGATCCGCAAGGGGACGCTGGCGTTCGATTTCGTGCCGGTGCTGTGCGGTTCGTCGTTCAAGAACAAGGGCGTTCAGCCCCTGCTGGATGCGGTCGTCGACTATCTGCCGAGCCCGCTGGACATTCCCGACGTCCAGGGCGTGAAGCTCGATGGCGAGACCCCGGATTCGCGTCCGCCTGCGGACGACGCGCCGATGTCGCTGCTGGCGTTCAAGATCATGAACGACCCGTTCGTCGGCTCGCTCACCTTCGCGCGCATCTACTCGGGTACGCTCAGCAAGGGCCAGTATCTGAACTCGGTGAAGGACAAGAAGGAAAAGATCGGCCGTATGCTCCTCATGCACGCGAACTCGCGTGAGGACATCGACGAGGCGCGTGCAGGCGACATCGTCGCGATCGCGGGCCTCAAGGAGACCACGACCGGCGACACGCTGTGCGACAGCGCGCACCCGATCATCCTCGAGCGGATGGAATTCCCCGAGCCGGTGATCGAGCTCTCGGTGGAGCCGAAGACCAAGGCCGACCAGGAGAAGATGGGCATCGCCCTCAACCGCCTGGCCGCCGAGGATCCCTCGTTCCGCGTTTCGACCGACCATGAATCGGGCCAGACGATCATCAAGGGCATGGGTGAACTTCACCTTGAGATCCTGGTCGATCGCATGAAGCGCGAGTTCAAGGTCGAGGCGAATGTCGGCGCGCCGCAGGTGGCATATCGCGAGTATCTCGCGAAGCCGGTGGACATCGACTACACCCACAAGAAGCAGTCGGGCGGCACCGGCCAGTTCGGCCGCGTCAAGGTCAAGCTGACTCCGGGTGAGCGCGGTTCGGGCTTCGTCTTCAAGGACGAGATCAAGGGCGGTAATATTCCCAAGGAATATATCCCCGCGATCGAGAAGGGCTTCCGCGAGACCGCGGAGACCGGTTCGCTGGTCGGCTTCCCGATCATCGACTTCGAAGTCCTGCTGTATGACGGCGCGTACCATGACGTCGACTCGTCGGCGCTGGCGTTCGAAATCACTGCCCGCGGCGCGATGCGCGAAGCGGCGCAGAAGTCGGGCATCAAGCTGCTCGAGCCGATCATGAAGGTCGAGGTCGTGACCCCCGAGGATTATCTCGGCGACGTGATCGGCGACATCAACAGCCGCCGTGGCCAGATCCAGGGTACCGACAGCCGCGGCAACGCGCAGACGGTCGAGGCGATGGTCCCGCTGGCGAACATGTTCGGCTATGTGAACCAGCTCCGCTCGTTCACGCAGGGTCGTGCGCAGTACTCGATGCAGTTCTCGCACTATGACGAAGTGCCGCCGAACGTGGCCGACGAAGTGAAGGCCAAGCTGGCGTAAGGCTGGCGTTACGTGAATTGAACCGCTATGGGGCCGCGTTCTCGCGATTCCCGTAGCGGTCCGGGAAATTTGAATCAGAAGGTAGGAAACAATGGCGAAGGCAAAGTTTGAGCGGACCAAACCGCACCTCAACATCGGCACCATCGGTCACGTCGACCACGGCAAGACCTCGCTGACCGCTGCGATCACCAAGGTGCTCGCTGAAGAAGGTCTGTCGGAGAAGGTGGACTTCGAGAACATCGACAAGGCTCCGGAAGAGCGTGAGCGCGGCATCACCATCTCGACCGCGCACGTCGAGTACGAAACCGCCAACCGCCACTACGCGCACGTCGACTGCCCGGGTCACGCCGACTATGTGAAGAACATGATCACCGGCGCCGCGCAGATGGACGGCGCGATCCTGGTCGTGTCGGCCGCTGACGGCCCGATGCCGCAGACCAAGGAGCACATCCTGCTCGCCAAGCAGGTCGGCGTTCCCACGATGGTCGTGTTCCTGAACAAGGTCGACCAGGTCGACGACGAGGAAATCCTCGAGCTCGTCGAGATGGAAATCCGTGAAGAGCTTTCGAAGCGCGACTTTGACGGCGACAACATTCCGATCATCCGTGGTTCGGCGCTCGCAGCGCTCGAGAGCCGCGACGACAACATTGGCAAGGCGCAGATCCTGGCGCTGATGGCTGCCGTCGACGAGTCGATCCCGCAGCCGGATCGTCCGCTCGACAAGCCGTTCATGATGCCGATCGAAGACGTGTTCTCGATCTCGGGCCGCGGCACCGTGGTGACCGGCCGCGTCGAGACCGGCATCGTCAAGGTTGGTGAGGAAGTCGAGATCGTCGGCATCCATCCGGAAGTCCGCAAGACCACCGTGACCGGCGTCGAAATGTTCCGCAAGCTGCTCGATCAGGGCCAGGCCGGCGACAACATCGGTGCACTGATCCGTGGCGTCGCTCGTGACGAAGTCGAGCGCGGCCAGGTTCTTGCGAAGCCGGGTTCGATCACCCCGCACACCGACTTCCAGTCGGAAGTGTACGTCCTGTCGAAGGACGAGGGTGGCCGTCACACGCCGTTCTTCGCGAACTATCGTCCGCAGTTCTACTTCCGTACCACGGACGTGACCGGCACGATCGAGCTGCCCTCGGGCACCGAGATGGTCATGCCGGGCGACAACGTCGCGCTGGGCGTCAAGCTCATCGCGCCGATCGCCATGGACGTCGGCCAGCGCTTCACGATCCGCGAAGGCGGCCGCACCGTCGGCGCCGGCGTCGTCAGCGGCATCGACAAGTAATCGACGCCCGCAAGGGCTGAGATCGAAGAGCCCGGCTTCCCTTGGGGAGGCCGGGCTTTTTGCTTGGGGCGGACAGGGGCTGGGGGAGGAAAGATGGGCGAGCCCGAAGAAGATGGCAGAGGTCTTCTGAGCGGCCAGCCGCGCTGGGTCCGGATTGGGTTGATCGCCTCAGCCATGGTGGTGCCGCTGTGCTTTATCGGCTTGTTTCTCTTTCAGGTGATCGCTGCTTCCCACGAAACGGGTTGGACGGGCTCCCGGGGCGGAGCCTTGCGCATTCCTGTTCCCCTTGAACAGGTTCGGCCGGTTCTGATCGTTGCCGGCGCCCTGTTCCTGGCGATGCTGGCAGTGCTGTTCGCGCGAATACCCCGTGTGGCACGGCGTGCGGCGGATCCTTCAGGTTCTCACGCTGCCGAGGGGCTGAAACTGGGGGAGCGTGTCCTTTGGACCGCGCGACCGGGCTGGCAGACCTTGACGGGGTCACGGGCGCTTGTGCTCTCGTTGACGGCGCTGACTCCGGTCCTGATCGGCTGGTGGTTCTGGAGAATCGTGACTGGGGAGGGCGTCTGGCCTAGGGCGTTCTGGGCGCTGCTGCCGATCGGCCTGCTCTTCGGGTCGATCGTCCCGGCGATCCTCCTAGCCCGCCGGATGCTGAGTAATTGGGTTCTCGACGCGCTTGGGAATGTCGCGGTCACCGACCGGCGTATCGTGTGGCTCTCGCCGGTGCGGGGCGCGGCGTATCGTGAGATCGCCGGGGACAGCATCATCGGCGCGGCGCTGGTGGATCGGAAAGGCCGGCGTGGCTGGGTCTCGGTGACCCAGCAGGTCGGGGGCGATGTCCGGGAACATGATCTGTTCGGGCTGCCCGACCCCGAACAGGCGGTGGCTGCGATCGAGGCGCTTTCGCTTGCGCAGGCGCGTGAAGTGCGTTTTCCGGCTGCGGACCGCGATCTGGGGGCTTGATATCGCCGGCGTCTGCCGGTATGGGCCCGCCTCCAGTTTGAGTTCAACCAGCAAGAACCCCGGCAACGGGGTCCGCTCTTTCACATCGGTAGGGACATGGACAACAACATCCGCATTCGCCTCAAGGCGTTCGATCACCGCGTGCTCGATCAGGCGACCGGCGACATTGCCGACACTGCGCGCCGCACCGGCGCTCTCATCCGTGGCCCGATTCCGCTTCCGACGAAGATCGAGAAGTTCACGGTCAACCGTGGCCCCCACATCGACAAGAAGAGCCGCGAGCAGTTCGAAGTGCGCACCTACAAGCGCATGCTCGACATCGTGCAGCCGACTCCGCAGACCGTCGATGCACTGATGAAGCTCGACCTCGCCGCCGGCGTCGACGTCGAGATCAAGCTGGCCTGAGCCGGCTGACGCAGCCCCGATCGTCGATCGGGGCTGTTTCCGTTCCCCATTCGCGCAAAAGGCCGGGTGAGGGGTGGACAGGGAAGTGAAGCTCACGTAAAGGCGCCGCTTCCCACACGAGATTCGCGATTCCATCGGGATCGCGCGGGTTGGCCAGGTCGATCCCGACCTGATGTTCCGGCCGGAGCGTAAAGCTCAAACGACATAGGGATACCGCCGGACTTCGGTCCGGGTCTGCGTCCCCCGTCTTTCCTGCCTTCGGGCAGGAATTCAGCCCGGACGGGGGCTCGCATCGCATCTACGGGCTGAGGCACGCACCCTTCGGAATGGTCCGAGGGGTGCCTCTGTTATGGAGTGAACTGATCATGCGCACTGGCGTGATCGCGAAGAAGTTGGGGATGACCCGCCTGTTTCAGGACGACGGCCGCCACGTGCCGGTCACCGTTCTGAGTCTTGAAGGCGTTCAGGTCGTCGCCCGTCGCGAAATGGACAAGGACGGCTACACCGCCGTGCAGCTTGGCGCTGGCAGCGCCAAGGCGAAGAATGTCGCCAAGCCGCAGCGCGGCCAGTTCGGCAAGGCCGAAGTGGAGCCTAAGGCGATCCTCGCGGAGTTCCGCGTGGATGAGGACGGTCTGCTTGACGTGGGTGCCGAGATTTCGGCCGACCATTATGTCGCGGGCCAGTTCGTCGACATTCAGGGTCGTACGCAGGGCAAGGGCTTTGCGGGCGGCATGAAGCGCTGGGGTTTCGGCGGCATGCGCGCCACCCACGGCGTTTCGATCTCGCACCGTGCGCTGGGTTCGACGGGTAACCGTCAGGATCCGGGCCGCGTCTTCAAGAACAAGAAGATGGCCGGCCACATGGGTGACAAGAACCGCACCCAGCAGAACCTCGAGATCGTCGGTACCGACGTCGAGCGCGGCCTGATCTTCGTCAAGGGCTCGGTCCCTGGCTCGAAGGGTGGCTGGCTGTTCGTCAAGGACTCGGTGAAGGTCGCGCGTCACGCCGACGCGCCGTTCCCGGCCAGCATCAAGCAGGCCGCCAACAGCAACAACGACGCCCCCGCGGATACCCCGGCCGATACGGTCGAGGCTCCCGAGGCGACCGACGGCCAGGAGGGCTGAACGTGAAGGTCAAGGTACAGACCCTCGACGCCAAGGCATCGGGCGACATCGAGCTGAATGACGACGTGTTCGGCCTCGAGCCGCGCGCCGACATCCTGCATCGCGTCGTCACCTGGCAGCTGTGGAACCGCCGCGAGACGGCTCGTCCGACGCGTGAGCGTTCGGAAGTGTCGCGCACCGGCAAGAAGTTCGGTCGCCAGAAGGGCGGCGGTACGGCTCGTCACGGCGATCGTGCGGCTCCGATCTTCATCGGCGGCGGCAAGGCCCACGGCGCGCGCAAGCGGGACTTCAACATCTCGCTGAACAAGAAGGTTCGCGCGCTCGGCCTGAAGATGGCGCTTTCGAGCCACGCCAAGGCGGGCTCGCTGATCGTCCTCGACGGTTTCGAGGCGAGCAAGACTTCCGCGCTCAAGGATCAGTTCGCTGGTCTGAAGGTCGGCAAGACCGCGCTCGTGATCGACGGTGAGGCCAGCAACGGCTTCCTGGCCGCGCGCAACCTGGTGGGCGTCGACGTCCTCCCGGCGGCGGGTGCCAACGTCTATGACATCCTGAAGCACGACACGCTGGTCCTGACCCGCGCTGCCGTCGAGAAGCTGGAGGCTCGCTTCAATGGCTAAGCAGGGCAAGCAGGTGGACATCCGTCATTATGACGTGATCGTCGCGCCGCACATCACCGAGAAGTCCACGCTCGTCTCCGAGGCGAACGCGGTGGTCTTCAAGGTCGCCAACGACGCGACCAAGCCGCAGATCAAGGCGGCGGTCGAGGCGATCTTCGGCGTCGGTGTCACCGCGGTGAACACGATCGTCCAGAAGGGCAAGACGAAGCGCTGGAAGGGCAAGCCCTACACGCGCAGCGACATCAAGAAGGCGATCGTCACCCTCAAGGACGGTGACTCGATCGACGTGACGCAGGGGGTCAACTGACCATGGCGCTCAAGAACTACAACCCGACCTCGCCGGCGCGGCGTGGCCTGATCCTGGTGGACCGTTCGGGTCTGCACAAGGGCGGCCCCGTCAAGGCGCTGACCGAAGGCAAGCGCAAGACCGGCGGCCGCAACAACAAGGGCCACGTGACCTCGCGCGGCATCGCGGGCGGCCACAAGCAGCGTTATCGTATCATCGATTTCAAGCGCCGCCTGTGGGACGTCGACGGCACCGTGGAGCGGATCGAATATGATCCCAACCGCACCGCCTTCATCGCGCTGATCAACTATGGCGCGGACGAGAACGGCAAGGATCGTCTGGCTTACATCATCGCTCCCCAGCGCCTCGGCGTCGGGGACAAGGTGATCGCGGCCAAGAAGACCGACGTGAAGCCGGGCAACGCGATGGAAATCGGCCAGGCTCCGGTCGGCACGATCGTCCACAACGTCGAGATGAAGCCCGGCAAGGGCGGTCAGATCGCACGTTCGGCAGGCACCTATGTACAGGTCGTCGGCCGCGATCGCGGCATGGTGATCGTTCGTCTCAACTCGGGCGAGCAGCGCTACATCCGCGGCGAGTGCATGTGCACCGTTGGCGCCGTGTCGAACCCCGACAACGGCAACACCAACCTCGCCAAGGCTGGCCGCAACCGCTGGAAGGGCATCCGCCCGCTGACCCGTGGCGTCGCCAAGAACCCGGTCGATCACCCGCACGGCGGTGGTGAAGGCCGGACCTCGGGCGGCCGTCATCCGGTCACCCCGTGGGGCAAGCCGACCAAGGGTGCTCGCACCCGTCACAACAAGGCGACGGATAAGTTCATCATCCGCAGCCGCCACGCGAAGAAGAAGGGCTAAACGATGGCTCGCTCCGTATGGAAGGGTCCTTTCGTGGACCTGCATCTCCTGAAGAAGGCCGAGACGGCGCAGGAGAATTCGGGCCGTGGCGGTCCGATCAAGACCTGGTCGCGTCGTTCGACCATCCTGCCGCAGTTCGTCGGCCTGACCTTCAGCGTCTACAACGGCCGCAAGTTCGTGCCGGTGTCGGTCAACGAGGACATGGTCGGCATGAAGCTCGGCGAGTTCGCGCCGACCCGGTACTTCCCGGGCCACGCGGCCGACAAGAAGGGTAAGCGCTAATGTCGAAGCCTAAGGCTCCCCGTCGCGTCGGCGACAACGAGGCGCTGTCGGTCGGCACGCAGATCCGCGGTTCGGCGCAGAAGCTGAACCTGGTGGCGGCGCTGATCCGCAACCGCAAGGCCGGCGACGCGATGAACATCCTCGCTTTCTCGAAGAAGGCGATGGCGGTTGACGCGCGCAAGGTGCTGGCTTCGGCCATCGCCAATGCCGAGAACAACCACAACCTCGACGTCGACGCACTTGTCGTCACCGAGGCGTCGGTCGGCAAGTCGATCACCATGAAGCGGTTCCACACCCGTGGTCGCGGCAAGTCGACCCGCATCCTGAAGCCGTTCAGCCGGCTCCGGATCGTGGTGCGCGAAGTGCAGGAAGAAGCATAATGGGTCACAAGAGCAACCCGATCGGCCTGCGCCTGCAGGTCAACCGCACCTGGGACAGCCGCTGGTTCGCGGAAGGCCAGGACTATGGCCGCCTGCTGCTGGAGGATCTGAAGATCCGCCAGTACATCCTCAAGACGCTGCCGCAGGCCGCGATCTCGAAGGTGGTGATCGAGCGTCCGGCGAAGCTGTGCCGCGTCAGCATCTATGCTGCGCGTCCCGGCGTGATCATCGGCAAGAAGGGCTCGGACATCGAGAAGCTGCGCAAGAAGCTCGGCTCGATGACCAGCTCGGACGTGTCGCTGAACATCGTCGAGATCCGCAAGCCTGAAGTCGACGCCAAGCTCGTCGCGCAGGGCATTGCCGACCAGTTGGAGCGCCGCATCGCGTTCCGCCGCGCCATGAAGCGCGCCGTTCAGTCGGCGATGCGTCTGGGCGCCGAGGGCATCCGCATCAACTGCGGCGGCCGTCTGGGCGGCGCCGAGATCGCGCGTTCGGAATGGTATCGCGAGGGCCGCGTTCCGCTGCACACGCTGCGCGCCAACATCGACCACGCCACTGCCGAAGCGCACACCGCGTACGGCGTCTGCGGCGTGAAGGTCTGGATCTTCAAGGGCGAGATCCTGGGCCATGATCCGATGGCGACCGATCGCCTGAACATGGAATCGCAGACGTCGGGCGTTCGCCCTGCGCGCGACGACCGTCGCTAAGGGTTAAGGACAATGCTGCAACCGAAGCGCACCAAGTTCCGCAAGGCCTTCAAGGGCCGCATCAAGGGCGAGGCCAAGGGCGGCGCGAGCCTGAACTTCGGCTCGTACGGCCTGAAGGCGATGGAGCCGGAGCGGATCACCGCACGCCAGATCGAGGCGGCTCGCCGCGCGATCACGCGTCACATCAAGCGTCAGGGCCGTCTCTGGATCCGCGTGTTCCCGGACCTGCCCGTGTCGAGCAAGCCGGCCGAAGTCCGCATGGGCTCGGGCAAGGGGGCTCCTGAATATTGGGCCGCTCGCGTCAAGCCCGGCCGCATCCTGTTCGAGCTGGACGGCGTTCCCGGCCCGCTCGCGGCGGAAGCGTTCGAGCGCGCGGCGATGAAGCTGCCGATCAAGACCAAGGTCGTGGCCCGCCTCGGCGACACGTCGCACCTGGAGGGTTGAGTATAATGACCAAGGCAACCGATCTGCGCGCGAAGAGCGACGATCAGCTTACCGAGGAGTTGGGCAACCTGAAGCGCGAGGCGTTCAACCTCCGTTTCCAGGCAGCGACCAGCCAGCTCGAGAAGCCGAGCCGCGTGAAGGAAGTCCGCAAGGACATCGCCCGCATCAAGACGCTGCAGTCCGAGCGTTCGCGCTCGGCTGCGAAGTAAGAGGACTACGAACATGCCGAAGCGCGTGCTGACCGGGCAGATCGTGTCCGACAAGGGCGACAAGACGGTGGTCGTGAACGTGGAGCGCAAGGTCAAGCACCCGCTCTATGGCAAGATCATCCGCCGCTCGAAGAAGTATCACGCCCATGACGAGGCGAACGAGTACAAGGCTGGCGAGACCGTGCGCATCGAAGAGACTGCGCCGATCAGCAAGCTGAAGACCTGGAAGGTGATCGAGCGGGTGAATACCCACGCGACGCCCGAGCGGGCCGACATCGCTTAAGTCCCTCTGGGACTCGAGAGTTCAACTGGAACCGCCGGGCGACACGTCCCGGTAGGCCAAACGAGAAGGAACCGGATCGATGATCCAGATGCAATCCAATCTCGACGTCGCGGACAACAGCGGCGCGAAGCGGGTGCAGTGCATCAAGGTGCTGGGCGGGTCGAAGCGTCGCTTCGCCGGCGTGGGCGACGTCATCGTCGTCAGCATCAAGGAAGCACAGCCCCGCGGCAAGGTGAAGAAGGGTGACGTGCACCGCGCCGTCATCGTCCGCACCGCCAAGGACGTCCGCCGCGCCGATGGCTCGGTGATCCGCTTCGACGGCAATGCCGCCGTCCTGGTCAACAAGAACGAGGAGCCGATCGGCACCCGTATCTTTGGCCCGGTGGTCCGCGAGCTCCGCTCGAAGGGCTTCATGAAGATCATTTCGCTCGCCCCTGAGGTGCTGTGATGGCTGCTGCCAAGATCAAGAAGGGTGACCAGGTCATCGTCCTGTCCGGCAAGGACAAGGGCAAGACCGGCGAAGTCACCAAGGCGCTCCCGAAGGACGGCAAGGTCGTCGTATCGGGCGTCAACATCGCGGTGCGTCACCGCAAGCCGACCCAGACCAACCCGCAGGGTGGCCTGGAGCGCGCCGAGGCGCCGCTGAACGTCTCCAAGGTCGCGCACGTGACCAAGGACGGCAAGGCGACCCGCGTCCGCTTCGAGGAGCGTGACGGCAAGAAGGTGCGCGTTGCGGTCAAGACCGGGGAGGTCATCAATGGCTGACACCTACACGCCGCGCATGCGGAAGCTCTATGACGAGACCATCGCCAAGGCGATGACCGAGAAGTTCGGTTACAAGAACGTCATGGAAGTGCCGAAGATCGAGAAGATCGTGCTCAACATGGGCGTCGGCGAAGCCACCCAGGACAAGAAGAAGGTCGAATCGGCCGCTTCTGAAATGGAGCTGATTGCTGGCCAGAAGCCGGTCGTCACCAAGGCGAAGAAGTCGATCGCGCAGTTCAAGCTGCGCGAGGGCATGGCGATCGGCTGCAAGGTCACGCTGCGCCGCGAGCGGATGTACGAGTTCCTCGACCGCTTCATCACGATCGCGCTGCCGCGCGTTCGCGACTTCCGCGGGCTGAACGACAAGTCGTTCGACGGCCGTGGCAACTATGCCTGCGGCATCAAGGAACAGATCGTGTTCCCCGAGATCAACTATGACCGCATCGACAAGGTGCGCGGCATGGACGTGATCGTGACCACCACCGCCAAGACCGACGAGGAAGCTCGCGAGCTTCTCCGTCTCTTCGGTTTCCCGTTCCCGCGCGATGCGGACGGCGAAGCGAAGCAGGCAGCGTAAGGGAAAGAGAACTTAAGTCATGGCGAAACTGAGTTCCGTGAACAAGAACGAGCGTCGCAAGCAGCTGGTGAAGAAGTATGCCGGCAAGTATGCGAAGCTGAAGGCGATTGCGGCTGACAAGTCGCTCGACGAGACCGAGCGTCTGATTGCGCGTCTCAAGATGGCCGAGATCCCCCGCAACGGGAATCCGACCCGCATCCGTAACCGGTGCGAGCTGACCGGCCGTCCGCGCGGTTACTACCGCAAGTTCCGTCTGGCGCGCGTGATTCTGCGTGATCTTGCCAACAAGGGCATGATCCCCGGCGTCACCAAGTCGAGCTGGTAAGGGTTAGAAGATGGCATTGACCGATCCCCTGGGTGATATGCTCACCCGCATCCGCAACGGCCAGCGCGCGCGCAAGGACAGTGTCCTGACGCCCGCGTCGAAGCTGCGCGCCCGCGTGCTCGACGTGCTTCAGCGCGAAGGCTATATCCGTGGCTACAGCGAAGAGCAGATGGGCCCCGCGGCCGGCATCCGCATCGAGCTGAAGTATTTCGAGGGCCAGCCCGCGATCAAGTCGATCGCGCGCATCTCGAAGCCGGGCCGCCGCGTCTATTCGGGCTCGAAGGAGCTTCCGAAGATCCGCAACGGTCTGGGCATCACCATCGTTTCGACGCCCCGTGGCGTTCTGTCGGACGCGGAAGCGCGCGACCAGAATGTTGGCGGCGAAGTGCTGGCGGAGGTGTTCTGATGAGCCGCACCGGTAAGAAGCCGATCACCGTCCCCGCTGGCGTCACCGCCAGCGTCGAGGCGGGCCAGATCAGCGTCAAGGGGCCGAAGGGCACCCTGACGATGCCGACCGCCGACGACATCTCGTACGAGGTGGGCGACGGCACGATCACCGTGAAGCCGGCGAACGACACCAAGCGCGCCAAGGCGTTCTGGGGCATGCAGCGCACGCTGGTCCAGAACCTGGTGACGGGCGTGAGCGAGGGCTTCTCGAAGAAGCTGCTCATCACCGGCGTCGGCTATCGCGCGAACGCGCAGGGCAAGAAGCTGAAGCTTCAGCTCGGCTATTCGCACGACGTCGATCTCGACGTGCCGGAAGGCGTCGAGGTGAAGACTCCGGATCAGACCACGGTCGAGATTTCGGGCAACGACAAGCAGAAGGTCGGCCAGTTCGCGGCCGAAATTCGCCGCTGGCGGAAGCCGGAGCCCTATAAGGGCAAGGGCATCAAGTACGAGGGCGAGTTCATCTTCCGCAAGGAAGGGAAGAAGAAGTAATGAGCAAGGGTCTCTCTCTCTTCGAGAAGCGCCGCCGCCGCAACCGTACCGCGCTCAAGGCGCGTGCGGGCAGCCGTCCCCGGCTGTCGGTCCATCGTTCGGGCAAGCACATCTATGTGCAGGTGATCGACGACGCCCAGGGCAAGACCCTGGCCGCCGCTTCGACGCTGGAAAAGGACGTGCGCGGCACGACCGGCGCGAACATCGACGCTGCCAAGGCCGTTGGCCTGCGCATCGCAGAAGCCGCCAAGAAGGCCGGCGTGACGCAGGTCGTGTTCGACCGTGGCGGTTTCCTGTTCCACGGACGCGTCAAGGCGCTGGCAGATGCCGCCCGTGAAGGCGGATTGGAGTTCTAAGCATGGCGGATGAAATCAACACGACCGAAACCCCGGTCGAAGGCGCCGCCGCTCCCGACGCGGGTGCGCCGCGCGGTGGCCGTGGCGGCCGTGGCCGTGGCGGTCCCGGTGGCGGCAACAATCGTGGCGGCCGTGACGGCAACCGTGGGCGTCGCGACGATCGTCGCGGTGGCGCGGAAGACGGCGGCGAAGAGCTGATCGAGAAGCTGGTCCACATCAACCGCGTCTCGAAGACGGTGAAGGGCGGCAAGCGCTTCGGCTTCGCGGCGCTGGTCGTCGTGGGCGACGGCAAGGGCCGTGTCGGCTTCGGCCATGGCAAGGCGCGCGAAGTGCCGGAAGCCATTTCGAAGGCGACTGCTGCCGCCAAGAAGGCGATGGTCCGCGTGCCGCTGCGCGAGGGCCGGACCCTGCACCATGATGGCCGCGGCCATTTCGGTGCCGGCAACGTGACCGTCCGCTCGGCGCCTCCGGGCACCGGGATCATCGCGGGCGGCCCGATGCGCGCCGTCTTCGAGAGCCTGGGCGTTGCGGACGTCGTGACCAAGTCGGTCGGCACGTCGAACCCCTACAACATGATCCGCGCCACCTTTGAGGCGCTGAACGACCAGACCTCGCCGAAGGCGGTTGCTCAGCGGCGCGGCAAGAAGATTGCCGACCTGCTCGGCCGCGGCGGTTCGCAAACCGCCGAGGCTGATGCCGCGGCCATCGTGGAGTAAGGCGCATGGCCAAGAAGGAAGCCGCCAAGACCGTCAAGGTGAAGCAGACCGGTTCGCCGATCCGCCGCACCAAGGACCAGCGCGCGACGCTGGTCGGGCTGGGCCTGAACAAGATGCACAAGGTGAGCGAACTGCAGGACACGCCTGAAGTTCGCGGCATGATCCGCAAGGTGCATCACATGGTTGAGGTGATCGAGGGCTGAGGCCTTAGGCACCTTTCCAGGTGACAGATGAAGGGGAGGGGGCTATCGGCCCCCTTTCCGATTTCCGGACTCCCCGGGAATCGAGCGCGACAGAAGCGAAAGCGAGTGCAGACAATGAAACTGAACGACATCAAGGACAATGAAGGCGCCCGCAAGGGCCGGATGCGCGTCGGACGCGGCATCGGCTCGGGCAAGGGCAAGACCGCGGGCCGCGGCCAGAAGGGCGCCAAGGCGCGCTCGGGTGTTGCGATCAACGGCTTCGAGGGCGGTCAGATGCCGCTCCACATGCGCATCCCGAAGCGCGGCTTCAACAACCCGAACGCCAAGGACTATGCCGAGGTCAACCTGGGTGCGATCCAGAAGCTGGTCGATGCCGGCAAGCTGACCGCGACCGACATCGACCACGCGGCGCTGAAGGCAGTCGGCCTGGCGCGCGGCGGCAAGCACGGCGTCCGTCTGCTGGCCAAGGGCGAGCTGAAGGCGAAGCTGAACTTCACCGTTGCCGGCGCATCGAAGGGCGCGATCGAGGCGGTCGAGAAGGCTGGCGGCTCGGTCACCGTGCCGACGATCGTTCCGGCTGCAGATAAGCATGCTGCGAAGCATCGTTCGGTGCAGAAGGTCATCGCCGCGAAGAAGGCCGGTAAGGCCTGACTTAGCTGTGGACGGGGCGATGGCATCCATTGCCCTGATCCTACAGTAACCTATATGAGCGGCGGGGCAGCGGTTGACGCTTCTCCGCCGCTTTGGTTTCCGGGAAATATCTGAATGGCATCCGCAGCCGATCAACTCGCATCCGGCCTGAACCTGTCCAAATTCGGTCAGGCCACCGAACTCAAGAAGCGCCTGTGGTTCACCCTGGGCGCGCTGATCATCTTCCGGATGCTGAGCTATGTGCCGCTGCCGGGCGTCGATCCCACGCAGCTGGGCCTGCTCGCACAGCGCACGCAGGGCGGCGTGCTGGATTTCTTCAACACCTTCTCGGGCGGTGCGCTGGAGCGCATGTCGGTGATCGCGCTGGGCGTGATGCCGTACATCACCGCGTCGATCGTCGTTCAGCTTGCGACTTCGCTGTCGCCGGCGCTTGCCGCGATCAAGAAGGAAGGGGAGAGCGGGCGCAAGAAGCTCAACCAGTATACCCGCTACGGCACGGTCGCGCTGACTGCGGTGCAGGGCTATGTCATCGCCGTGGGCCTCGAGACGCTGGGCGCGACCCAGGGCCTTGCCCCGGTGGTCGAGCCGGGCATGCTGTTCCGCGTCGCCGCGGTCATCTCGCTGATCGGCGGCACCATGTTCCTGATGTGGCTGGGCGAGCAGATCACCAGCCGCGGTGTCGGCAACGGCATTTCGCTGATCATCATGGCGGGCATCGTGGCCCACCTGCCGACCACGCTGGTCCAGCTGTTCGAAGGCGGCCGCAGCGGTTCGATGAACCCGGTGACGCTGGTCGCGATTCTCGTCGCCGTCGCGCTGCTCGTTCTGTTCATCTGTTTCATGGAGCGCGCCCAGCGCCGCATCCTGATCCAGTATCCCAAGCGCCAGACCCAACGCGGTGTCCAGTCGGAGCGCAGCCACCTGCCGCTCAAGATCAACACCGCGGGCGTGATCCCGCCGATCTTCGCCAGCTCGCTGCTGCTGATGCCACTGACGATCAGCCAGTTCGCAGGCCAGCAGCAGGCCGGCCAGGGCTGGTGGGGCGACTTCATCATCAGCCTCAACCAGTATCTGCAGCACGGCAGCCTCGTGTACATGCTGCTCTACGGCGCCGGCATCATCTTCTTCTCGTTCTTCTACACCGCCGTGGTGTTCAATCCCGAGGAGACCGCCGACAACCTCAAGAAATATGGCGGGTTCATCCCGGGCATCCGCCCCGGCAAGAACACAGAGGCCTATTTCGATTACGTGCTCACGCGCATTACCGTGATCGGCGCAGCCTATCTGACGATCATCTGTCTGCTGCCGGAATATCTGGTGTCGGCGCTGGCCATCCCCTTCTATCTGGGCGGCACCAGCCTGCTGATCGTCGTCAACGTGACGATGGATACGGTGACGCAGATCCAGTCGCACCTGCTGGCACATCAGTATGGCGACCTGATCAAGAAGGCGAAGCTGAAGGGCGGCCGTCTCCGCTAACAGGCGGGGCGTCCGCTCCAAGCTTGTCGAGGGGCTGATTTTCCTTTCTGGCTGAAAGCGAAGAACGGTGCTTCGACAGGCTCAGTACGAACGGGTTTGGGGGTAAGGAGCGCATGAACATCATCCTGTTGGGGCCTCCGGGGGCCGGCAAGGGTACCCAGGCGTCGCGGCTCGAGGACGAGCGCGGCATGGTCCAGCTTTCGACCGGCGACATGCTGCGCGCTGCGGTGAAGGCGGGCACGCCGGTTGGTCTCAAGGCCAAGGCGGTGATGGAGGCGGGCGAGCTCGTCTCCGACGAGATCGTTAGCGGCATCATCGGCGAGAGCCTTGACGGCCTCGGCGAGAAGGGCGCGATCTTCGATGGCTATCCCCGCACCGCTGCGCAAGCCGACTCGCTCGACACGATCCTGGCCGACCGCGGCCGCACGCTCGACCATGTGATCGAGCTGGTGGTGGACGAGGACGCGCTGGTCGAGCGCATCACCGGCCGCTTCACCTGCGCCAACTGCGGCGAGGGCTATCACGACACGTTCAAGCAGCCGAAGGTCGCGGGCAAGTGCGACCAGTGCGGCGGGACCGAGTTCAAGCGCCGCCCCGACGACAATGAGGAAACGGTGCGCACCCGCATGGCTGAGTATCGCGCCAAGACCGCGCCGATCCTGCCGATCTACGAAGCGCGCGGCCTGGTGAAGCGCGTCGATGGCATGGCCGATATCGCCGAGGTGACCGCGGCGATCGAGGCGATCCTGGACGGCAAATAGGGTATGCCGCCCGCGCCCCGATCACGGGGCGCGGCGGTCAGCGCCGGAGCGCGCCGGGAAGCGCCTGCGCTATCCAGGGCGATGCGTTCTCATAGGCATGGCCGACCTGCAGGACGGCGAGGTCCGCATGGTTAGGGCCGATGATCTGAATCCCGATCGGAAGCCGCCGCGCCCCGCCGAACCCGGCGGGTGCCGCCAGGACCGGCAGTCCTGCCATCGTCGCGGGTAGGGTGACCTCCATCCACCGGTGATAGCTGTCCATCTCGCGTCCCGCGATGCTGCGCGGCCAGTGCTGTTCGACGTCGAACGGGAAGACCTGCGCGGTGGGCAGGATCAGGAAATCGTAGCGGTCGAACAGATCGCGAAACGCCTGATAGATGCGCGCGCGTCCTTCCGAGGCTTCGGCGACCTGCCGACCGGTCAGCTTGAGATAGCCCTCAACCTCCCAGATTGCTTCCGGCTTCATCTGGCGGCGCTTGGCCGGGTCGGAGTAATGACCGATCAGGTCGGCTCCGACCGACCAGTGGCGGAGCGTTACCGCGGTGCGCCACATCTCCTCGGCGGACAGGCTCAGCCGCGCCGCCTCGACCGCCATGCCGATGCTGCGGAAGGCCGACAGCGCCTTTTCGCAGGTGTCGAGCACACCCGGCTCGGTTGCAAGCGCACCCTGCAGGTCGCCGAGCCAGCCGACGCGGCGGCCCTTCCACTCGCGGTCGAGTGATCCGGCGAAGCGGGCGGGATCCTCCGTGAGCGAGAAGGGGGAGCGGGAATCCGGCCCGGCCTGAACCGAAAGCAGGAAGGCGACGTCACGGACACGCCGCGCCATCGGGCCCGAGACTGCGAAGGTCTGGCCGAACACGTCGCTCGACGGCACCGACGGTACGCGGCCGAACGAGGGGCGGTAGCCGAAGACATTGTTCCAGCCCGCCGGGTTACGCAGCGAGCCGCCGAAATCGCTGCCATCTGCCAGCGGCACCATGCGGAGTGCCAGCGCGACCGCGGCTCCACCGCTGCTGCCTCCGGCCGACACCGCGGGGTTCCAGGCATTGCGCGTTACGCCGAACAGCGGATTGAAGCTGTGCGAGCCCAGCGCGAATTCGGGGACGTTGGTCTTGCCGATGAAGATCGCGCCGGCGTTGCGCATCCGCGACACGACGAGCGAGTCGGCGGTCGGGACATTCTCGCGCAGGATCGGGGTGCCCTGGGTGAACGGGATGCCGGCTGCGGGCGCGGTATCCTTCACGGCGTGGGGAAAGCCATGGAGCGGGCCGTGGAAGCGTCCGGCGGCGGCATCCGCGTCGCAGGCGGCCGCCGCCTTGAGGAGCCGTTCGGGAGCGACGCGGGAGACGATCGCGTTGAAGCGCGGGTTGAGCGTGTCGATCTGCTCGAGGTGCGCGGTCATCACCTCCCGCGCCGACAAGACGCGGCGACGGATGGCGGTGACGAGGTCGACGGCGTCCATCGCGGTGATCGAGTTCGTCCCGACGACAGGACGGGAGGTGGCTAGGGCCTGGGACGCGGCGAAGGCTGCGGGAGCGGCGAGCAGGGCGCGGCGCGTGATCGGCGTGCCGTTCGGTTCGGGATCGGTTCGCATCGGACCATCTAAGGCAGACCTGCGCGCTCCGGATACGTCCAACCGATAAAAGCGGCGGGGGCCAGCGGCGGTTTCAGGCGGCCTGTTCTTTGTCGGCGCGCAGGCTCGGCCCTTCCGCACCGGTCGCGGTCACGGCCTATTGTGAAGCGGGCCGCCGCCTCCAAGGACAGCGGCCCGGCTCATCCGGCGATCAGCCCTGTCCAGGCGTCCAGCCGTCGGTGGGGTTGGTGTTGACCATCCACGGCACGCCGAACCGGTCGACCAACGAGCCGTAACCGGGCGACCAGAAGGTCTCGGCGAAGGGCATGACCACGCGGCCGCCCTCGGACAGGGCATCGAACCAGCGCTGGGCCTCGTCCTTGTCCTCGCTGTGCAGGGTGACGTCGAAGCCGTTCTTGGGCTTGTCGATGTTCGGGGCCCATTCGATGTCCATGTCGGCGCCCATGATCGACTGATCGCCCACGTCCATCCAGCAATGCATCAGCCAGTCCTTCTTGTCCTCGGCGACGGGCATTTCGGGCGGTGCGTCGCCATAGGGCATGGCGGCGGTGATCGTGCCGCCCAGCACCTTGGCGTAGAATTCGAAGGCTTCGCGGCACTGGCCCTGAAAGCTCAGGCTGGTCACGATTTTCATGACAGGCTCTCCTTGGTTCGGCCGCCTGACGCGGCGCTGGCGGAGTATAGACGCTTTCGCTGCGTTTTGGTGTCAGTAGCGCGCCCTGCCGTGCAAGGAAAAGGGCCGCCGCCCCGGAGGACGACGGCCCGGTTTTCTGGTCCGGTCTCGACCCTCAGCGGCGCGCGCGGCGCTTGAACTGGTCGAGGCTGACGACGTTGGTCGGCCGCTCGATCGCGATGCCCGAATAGAGCGTCGCCATCGGTTCGTCGGTCACTTCATGGACGGTGTCGGACCCGAAGCCGTTGAACGCGGTCCGCATTGCGCAGCCATAGGCGCCGAGCATGCCGACTTCGATATAGTCGCCCGCAGCCACGTCCGCCGGCAGCTCGAACGGACCCGCCATGTGATCCATGTCGTCGCACGTCGGGCCGTAGAAGCTGAACGCCTCGGTCTCTGCAGCCACGCCCTCGCGCAACAGCGTGACCGGGAAGCGCCAGCCGACATGCGCCGCATCGAACAGCGCGCCATAGGCGCCGTCGTTGATGTACAGTTCGTCGCCGCGGCGTTTTTCGACGCGCACGATCAGCGAGCTGTACTCGGCGCACAGCGCGCGGCCCGGCTCGCACCACAGCTCGGCGCTGTACGAGATCGGCAGATTCTCGAACGCATTGTGGATCACGCCGAAATAGGCGTCGAGCGGCGGCGGCTCCATGCCCGGATAGGTCGAGGGGAAGCCCCCGCCGACATCGACGATGTCGACCGTGACCGACGAGGCGACGATGGCGACGCGAACGCGCTCCATCGCCTCGGCATAGGCCGCGGGGGTCATCGCCTGGCTACCGACATGGAAGCAGATGCCGAGCGCGTCGGCGGCCTGGCGGGTCGCGACGAGCAGCTCCGCCACATCCTCCGGCTCCGCACCGAACTTGGCGGCGAGGCTGAGCTTCGAGTGATCCGACGAGACGCGGATGCGCACGCACAGGTTCAGATCCTGCGCACCACGGGTGGCACGGACGATCTTCTCCAGCTCGTCCATCGTGTCGAGGCTGAAGGTGCGCACGCCATGGACGAAATACGCTTCCTCGATCGCTTCCTCGGCCTTGACCGGGTGCATGAAGCACAGGACGGCCTTGGGCAGGGCGCGGCGCGCCATGCGCACCTCGCCGATCGACGCGACGTCGTAATGCGTGATTCCGGCATCCCAGAGGATCTGGAGAAGCTCAGGAGACGGGTTGGCCTTGACGGCATACATCGTCGTCCCCGGAAACTTCTCGACGAAGAATCGGGCTGCTCGCTTTGCTGCGTGCGGACGAACGAGCGTTACCGGCTCGACGGGACGAAGGGCTTTCGCTAGCCCGAGCGCGCTATGATGCTTGTGCAACTCAAGGGACCTCCAATTGCCTTGCGGCATACGGTGAAAACACTGCCTTGCGGTGGAAGTCCCATGGGGCAGCGGAGGGGTCATTTAGGGTCGGTCCCCCCCCTTGTAAAGTGATTCCGGGGGCGAATTAACGATGCGGGGTGATTTGTGACGATTCTGAGACAGCCGACACGGGCCGGGGTGCGGGATGCGGCAGCAAAGGTGGCGGCGATCCTGCCGCCGACGCCGCTGCTTGTGGCGGAAATCCGCGGAATTCCGGTGATGTTCAAGGCCGAGTGCCTGCAGCCGATCGGCGCGTTCAAGATCCGCGGCGCATGGCACCGGCTGACCGCGATCGACCCCGAGCAGCGCGAGAAGGGAGTCGTCGCCTTCTCGTCGGGCAACCATGCACAGGGCGTGGCCTGGGCCGCGAAGCGACTCGGCATCCCCGCGGTCATCGTGATGCCGGCCGATGCGCCGGCGGCGAAGCGCGATTCGACGCTGGCGCTGGGCGCGGAGGTCGTGGCGTACGACCGGATGAAGGAAGATCGCGTCAAGATCGCCGCGCACCTCGCCCATGCCCGCGGCGCGACGCTGGTGCCGCCGTTCGACGATCCGTGGATCATCGAGGGGCAGGGGAGCATGGCGATCGAGGTGCTCACGCAAGCCGCGGAGATGCGGCTGCCCGATCCTGGCCGGATCGTCGTGCCGTGCGGCGGCGGCGGGCTGGCCTCGGGCGTGACGCTGGCGCTGCCCGAGGCGCAGACCACGATCGTCGAGCCGGAGGGCTGGGACGACATGTGCCGCAGCCTCGCCAATGGCTGGATTGAATCGATCGGCGAGTCCCCGCCGCCGACGGCGTGCGACGCACTCCAGACCTTCCAGCCCGCACAACTGACCTTCGACGTGCTGTCGCGGCGTGGCGCGACCGGCGTGGCGGTGAGCGAAGCCGAGGTGCGGGCGGCGCAGCGCTGGGCGGCGCGCAAGCTGCGGCTGGTGGTCGAGCCGGGCGGCGCGGTGGCGCTCGCCGCATTGCTGGCTGGCAAGGTCGATCCGACGCCGGACACGCTGGTGATCCTGTCGGGCGGCAATGCCGATCCGGATGCCTATGCCAGGGTGCTGGCGTCGAGCGACTGAGCGCCGGCGAAGTTCGCGAAGGTAGTCCGCAATGCGGGGTTTGCGGGCGATGCGACGGAAACGCGGCGGGTTCGGGACGGGAACGCGACAGCCAAGCGACACATAGACGACGGTGACGCGACACCTCCGCGCCACCGACGCGACAGGTGCGCGACACCCATGCGCCAGCGAAGAGCGATGTGTGTTGCAGCCGGAAGATGCTGGCCGGTATTCCACCGATCAGGATAGATCAGACGAATTCCAACATTGGAAGGGCGCGCCGCCCCTATTCCGGCTGCTGCACGACTGCTGCCACGATTCGTCGGACCAGGGGCAGGATGACCAGCAACGCGGGGAAGGCGACTGCCCAGGACGTGCCCCAGGCCCGGGGCCATGACAGCATGAATGCGGTGCCCGGTCCGGTATTCATGAGGGTCGCCACCGCGGATACGATGGCCGACATGAGGATCGAGATCAGGAGCGGCGCCAGCCATCGCGCACAGGCGGCGGGTAGCTTTCGACGGTCGGGCCGGGCGCCGTCATGCATCAAGCGTCTCCCCCGGGTTTCCGGTGAGGTTCCAGTCTGCGGCCAGATCGCGGACATAGTCCTTCAGCGTGGTCGGGCGACGGCCCAGCGCGGCGGCGAGCGTGAGCGGATTCCCCCCAAGGCCGTATCGCCGATAGTGATCATGGACCTTGGCAAGCAGCCCCAACTGGCGATCGTCATAGGGGAGCTGCGACGCGAGCGCCCATTCGGAGAAGGGCAATTCCTGCGCTTCGATCGGACGGCCCAGCTCCTCCGACATGATCCGGGCGATCTCCACACGGCTGTACATCCCGGCGCATAGGTCGAGCGTGGCATAGGCGAGACCGTCGCGCGTCAATGCGGTCGCGGCCACCTCTGCGACATCGCGGTAATCGACGCGGGCAATTCGGCTGCCGTTGGGGAATGGTTCGGCAAATCGGCCGGTGCGCAGGATGGACGGCCACATCAGGCCGATATTCTGCATGAAGTTGGCGGGATGGAGAATCGTGTATTCGAGGCTGGACGCGTAGATCGCTTCCTCGACCGGGACCTTGCTCGCATGATTCTGCAGCCGCAGGTTCGTCGGCTGGATCACCGACGAGAAGACGAACTTGCGGACGTTCGCCTTGATGGCCGCCTCCACGACCGCCAGACCCATCGCCGCCTCGTCCGCGGCGAAGGCGGGGCCGATGTAGAAGACGCCATCCATTCCGTCGGCCGCCCTGATGAGCGACTGGCGATCGCGGAGATCGCCCAACACCGTTTCGGTCGCACCCGCAGCGGTGGCGATCGCGGCGCGGCGTTCGTCCCGAACCAGCGCCCGAACAGACGCACCCTGTCTGCGCAATGCCGGTACCACGAGACCGGCGAACTTGCCGGTCGCGCCGATGACCAGGACCCTGATCGAAGATCGTTCCATATGCTGCCCTTTCAGAAGCTGTCGGAGCAGATCTAGATCATGTCGGAAATCGAGATAATTGATGGTATTCGATAAGCTTTATCAACTGGATCGAGATAATCGTTGCGCATCACCGACCTGGAGGCATTTGTCGCAATTGCAGAGGCGGGCTCGTTGACGGCAGCTGCCCGGGAACTTGGGCGATCCTTGCAGACTGTGAGCCGATCGCTGGCCGCACTCGAAGCCGATGTGGGTGTCGAGCTTGTCCACCGTACCACCCGCCATTCGACGATGAGCGAGGCGGGGAGAGCCTTCTATCAACGGGTGAAGCCGGCGGTGACGGATATACGGGAAGCGCAAGGTGAGATGGCGGACAGCCGGATGGAGCCGAGGGGAACGCTTCGCGTTGGCGCTCCGGTCCTGTTCGGACCTGACTTTCTCGTTCCGATCCTGAGCGCCTATGCCGCGCGATATCCGGCAATGGAGATCGATCTCCAGCTTGCGGATTCCTTTGCGAACCTCGCGGAAGAGGGGTTGGATGTTGTCATCCGCATTGCCGACCTGCCCGATTCGGGACTGCAAAGCAGGCGGTTGGGCGCGCTGAGAAGAGTGGTGTTCGGCGCTCCGTCATATTTCGAGAAACATGGCCGGCCACAGCATCCGAGCGAACTACGCAGACATTCCTGCATTGTCAGGACTATCGATCGGCGGGTGGGGCATTGGACCTTCCAGATCGCCGGAAAGAGCCGCAGCGTAGCCGTGCAGGGCAGTTTCCGGACCAACACCATGACCGCGATCTACTCGGCGGTTCGAAGCGGCATGGGGCTGGGATATTCGCCGCTCTGGCAAATCCACCATCTGGTGGAAACCGGCGAGGTCGAGACGGTCCTGGAGGAATTCGAACCCGCACCGGTGCCAATCAACGTCCTGTGGCAGGAGAATCGACTGGCGCCGGCAAAGGTTCGGGAATTCGTGAAGCTGCTCGCCGGCCAGCTGGACCTCAATGGGCTATAGCGGTTCCAGCCAGCGGGGTGGCGACGGCGCGCCCGTTTATCCGACGAACGCGCGCTCGATCACATAATGGCCCGGCTTGGCGTTCGAGCCTTCTTCGAAGCCGAGGCCGTCGAGCATCGCGGAGAGGTCCTTGATCATCTCCATGCTGCCGCACAGCATGATGCGGTCGGTCTCGGGATCGAGGCGCTTCTCGCCGCCCATCTGCGGGCCGAACAGCGCGCCATTTTCGATCAGCGTGCCGATGCGCTGGCTGGTCGGGAAGGGTTCGCGCGTCACGGTGGGCAGATAGCCGAACTGGAGCAGCGCCTGATCCTGGACCAGCGGGTCGCCGGCGAGCTGCGATTCCAGCTCCTCGCGGAAGGCGAGGTCGCTGACGCGGCGGACCGAGTGGACCAGCAGGATCTGGTTGAACATGTCATAGACGTCGGGGTCGCGCGCGAGGCTGAGGAAGGGCGCGAGGCCGGTGCCGGTGGACAGGAAGAACAGCCGCTTGCCGGGCAGCAGCGCGTCGGTGACGAGCGTGCCGGTGGGCTTGCGGCCGAGGAACAGCTGGTCGCCCGGCTGGATCAGCTGGAGCCGCGAGGTCAGCGGACCGTCAGGCACCTTGATCGACAGGAACTCCAGCTCCTCTGCATAAGCGGGGCTGGCGATCGAATAGGCGCGCAGCAGCGGGCGCCCTTCACCCGGCAGGCCGAGCATGACGAACTCGCCCGAGCGGAAGCGGAAGCTTTGCGGGCGGGTGATGGTGAAGCTGAACAGATGCTCGTTCCAGTGACGCACGCTGGTCACGGTCTCGACCGTCAGCGCCGCCGAAGGGGCGAGGGGGATATGGTTGCGGTCACTCATCAGTTCGGTTTCCCAGCACTTCAACTTACTGTTGCGCCGATGGGCTGAGGCCAATGGCCTCGAACGCCGCCGCCGCGGTTTCGATCGCGATCTGAAGCGCAGGTGCGCTCTCCGGGGGCACGATCATCCCCAGCATCTCCCGCATCTCGGCTTGGGGCCGGCGCGGCGCCTGCTCGAACAGGTCGAGCATCAGCGCCTCGTCGTCGCTGACGCGGCTATGGCCCGGAGCGCGGAAATAAAGCGGTTCGCGCGCTTCGCAATGAAGAATTGCCATGGCCATTGAAAAGGGCTGCAATGCCTCCGCCGCATTCCAGCGCGTGAATCCCTCGATCAGGGCGTTGCACGGACAATGCCGCCGGCCGACCGCCTGCACCCAGCCGCGCGTCGCCCAGACGATGAAACGCCCGCCCAGATCAAGCGACGAGGTCGTGCGGTCGAGATAATGGTACACGGGTACTCCCTTCGCCGCCGCTCCTAGCATGCGGCTATTGCGAGTCAATCGCAATATCTTCGCGCCCAGCGCGCAGGACGCATCGATCTTCCCGCTCGACGCGCAGGACAGCTTTGGGCAAGGTGGCGTGATGCAGGAACTTCCGACCGCCGGCGCCACCGTCCTTGCGATCCTGATGCTTGCCGCCTTTGCGCTGGCCTGGGGCGGGGTGCGGCTGATCCGCAGGGGCGAGCGGCAGAAGGGCGTGCTGATGATCGTGTGCGCGCTGGTGGCGCTGGGGAATGTGCTGATCTGGACGTTGTAGCCCAGCGGCGCGGCGCTAAAGAACGGTCATGACACGCAATTCCGGGCGCATCGCCTATCTTGCCTGCCGCGGGACGGTGACCAGCTCGTCCGAACGGCGCCACGACGCGTTCGAGCATGATCATTCGCTGCGCATCTTCGGTCCGGCTTTCGCGGCACGGGGCTATCGCCTCGAGGAGATCGCCTGGGATTCACCCGAGGTCGCCTGGGAAGATTTCGACGCGGCGATCGTCGGGACGACCTGGGACTATGCGGCGCAGCCCGACCGGTTCCTGGCGACCCTGAAGGCGATCGGTTCGCGCATCCCGCTCGCCAACCCGCCGGCGTTGATCGAGTGGAATTTGTCCAAACGCTATCTGGCCGAGCTCGCCGAACAGGGGGTTCCTTCCATTCCGACCCTGTGGGCGGACCGGCTTGCCGACCTGACGCCCGAGGATATCCGCACGGGCATCGAGGCCCAGCAGATCGTGATCAAGCCCGTGATCGGTGCGGGCGGGGTGAACCAGTATAAGGGAGGCCTGGACACGCTGCCGGCGCGCGACCACCCGCTGTGGCACCAGGGCGTGATGATCCAGCCGTTCATGGCGAGCATTGCGGAGGAGGGGGAGCTCAGCTTCATCTTCTTCGACGGGGTGTTCAGCCACGCGGTGCGCAAGACCCCGGCGCGTGCCGACTATCGCGTCCAGTCGGCCTTTGACGGCGCAGAACACGCCTTCGCTCCGGCGGCGAGCGATCTGGCGAGCGCGCAGGCGGTGGTCGACTCGCTGGGGGCGGCGGCGCTCTATGCGCGCATCGATCTGGTGCGCCGTTCCGACGGCGTGCTGGCGGTGATGGAGTGCGAACTGATCGAACTGTATCTCTACCCCCGCTTCGATGCCAGCGAAGGGCGGAACTTCGTGACGGCGGTGGAACGCTGGCTCGAACGCACGGGCTGAGCGAAGGCTAGTCCCGGTCGGGCGCCTGCCGGTTGCTCGCTGCGATCGCTGCCGCCCAATCGGCATCCTGCGCCTCGGTCGCGCCGATATCCTCGAGTGCGGGGAGGTCGCCGAACCAGGGCATCCGCGCTTCGCTGCCCATCTGCGTCCTGGGCGGGAAGGCGGCGGGATCGTCGAGCGAGCCCAGCGTGAGGTTGGTGCGGCTGCCCTCAAGGTTGCGATAGTAGAGCGGGGTGCCGCAGTCGGCGCAGAAACCGCGATCGACATGCTGCGAGCTGCGGAAGGCGGCGGGGGTGCCGCGGGTCCAGGTCAGCGCGTCGTTGGGCGCGGCGACCAGCGCGGCGAAGAGGTTGCCCACCGCCTTCTGGCACATGCGGCAATGGCAGAGGTGCGAATTGTCGAGCATCGCGGTGGCGCGATAGCGGACCGCGCCGCACTGGCACCCGCCGGTCACCGTGACGTCGATCCGTTTCATGGGGTCCTCGCGACAAATTGATACACTGTTTTGATGGCCGCGCCGGGCGGTGAGGGATAGGTTTTTTCGACCAACCGACAGGTGCCGCCCGATGCGTTTCCGATCGATCGTCTCGCCGCTGATCCTTGCCGCGCTGCTGGCGGCGCCCGTCGCGGCGCAGCGCCCGGCGCTGCCGCAGCCGCGCGAGATCGCCTTTGGCGCGGACCCGCTCCAGCGGCTCGATTTCTACCCTGCCGCCAATGCCAGCGGGGCCGCGCCGCTGTTCGTCTTCGTCCATGGCGGCGGATGGAAGCGCGGGGACAAGCGCAACGCGACGGGTGCGGCCAAGATCGCGCACTTCACCGGGCGCGGCCATGCCTTTGCCTCGGTCAACTACCGGCTGGTGCCCGATGCCAGGGTCGAGGATCAGGCGCAGGACGTCGCCAATGCGATCGCCCGGCTGATCCGCGATGCGCGTTCGCTGGGCGTCGATCCGGGCCGCATCGTGCTGGCCGGGCACAGCGCGGGCGCGCATCTGTCGGCGCTGGTCGCCACCGACCCGCAATATCTCAGGCGCGCCGGGGTGGGGATGGAGCGGATCAAGGGCGTCATCCTGCTCGACGGCGCGGCCTATGACGTGCCGGTTCAGGCGGGCGAGGGGCCGGGGATCATGCGGCCGACCTATACCCAGGCGTTCGGGACCGATCCCGCGCGGCAGCGGGCGCTGTCGCCCACGCTCCACGCCGCCGCGCCCAACGCGCCGCGCTTCCTGATCCTCCATGTCGAGCGAGAGGACGGGCGGCGCCAGTCCGAGGCGCTTGCGGCGGCGCTGCGCAAGGCAGGGACGCAGGCGGAGGTGCGCGCGTTGCGCGGCCGGGGGCTGCGCGGGCATATGGAGATCAACCGCGCGCTCGGCGATCCGGACTATCCAGGAACGGGCATCGTCGATGCGTGGATTGACGCGCTGCCCTGATCCGTGCGCTCAATCGTGCTGGGTGATGCGCAGCGCCCAGCGATCATAGCCCAGCGCCTCGACCCGGTCGCGGAGCATCTGGGCCAGTTCGGGCGAGGGGTGCGGATCGCGGCTCAGCACCCAGAGATAGCGGCCGCCCGGCTCGCCGACGATCGACCAGTCATAATCGTCGCCATGATCGAGCACCCAATAGTCGCCGGTGTAGAGCGGGCCGAAGAACGAGACCTTGAGCTTGGCGTTGGTCTCCTCGTCCGCGACGATCGCATGGCCCTCGGCGGTGTCGCGTTCGGTCTCGCCGGCGCGCAGGCCGCTGTTGAGGATGCGGACCTTGCCGTCCTTTTCCAGCGAATATTCGGCGGTGACCGCGTCCATGCCCTTCTGGAAGCGGTTCTCGTGCCGGGCGAGTTCGTACCATTTGCCGAGGTAGCGGGCGAGCTCGACGGGCTTGGCCGGCTGCGACACCCTGGGGTTGATCACCGGTGGGCGCGAGGCGCGCGAATAGAGGAACAGCCCGCCGATGGCGGCGGCGGCGACGCCGGTGGCGATCTTGATCGCGGTCGATTGCTTCATGACGGCATCATGCGCTGGGGAGCGGTGGAAGGATAGGGGGTGAAGGGAGAATCCAATGAGGAGCGACCGCGATGACTCGTGGTAGCGGACGTGCACAGATCGCGGCTATGCTTCCGCATATGCCGATCCATTTTGAACGCACTCCGCAAGGCTGGTTCGCCCAAGGCGCCAAGTACGAGATGCGACGTGAGGGGAGACGAGTCGGTGAGCGCTTCACGCTCTTCATAGACGGGAGGCGCGAAGTATCGTTCTTCGCTTGGGTCGATCAGACTTCCGGCCTTCAAGGGCCGGAGTATAATTGGACGATAGGCGCTTCCCAGGGCACCGCACAAACCAGCGTCGGCGTTGAGACCTATGCTACGCTATTCGGTGCCTTTTTCGCAGCGTATCAGCGACAGATGTCGCTCCCGCCGGGAAGCCTGACAATCTCATTCGACCCAGGCATTGAAGACAAGGCGTGGGAGCGCCGGGGGCCTTAGGGCGTCGTTCTTCAGCAAAGAAAACGGGTCACGGCACGCAGGCGTTTCCTAAACGCAAAAAGGCCGGAGCTTGCCTCCGGCCTTTCGCAATATCCGTGATCGCCCTTGCTGGCGCGCCCCTCACCGGATCGGCGAGTTCGGGTCGAGGCGCATGTCGAGATATTTGTCCACGCTGCCCATCAGCTCGTCCATCTCATGCTCGAAGAAATGGTTCGCGCCGGGGATGGTGTCGTGGTGGATGGTGATGTGCTTTTGCGTGCGCAGCTTGTCGACCAGCTTCTGGACCGCGCCCGGGGTCACCACCTCGTCATTCTCGCCCTGGATGATGATGCCCGACGAGGGGCAGGGGGCGAGGAAGGTGAAGTCGAACATGTTCGCGGGCGGCGCGACCGAGATGAAGCCGCGGATCTCGGGGCGGCGCATCAGCAGCTGCATGCCGATCCACGCGCCGAAGCCGAAGCCCGCGATCCAGGTGGTCGACGCTTCCGGGTGGAAGCTCTGCACCCAGTCGAGCGCCGACGCCGCGTCCGACAGCTCGCCGGTGCCGTTGTCAAACACGCCCTGGCTCTTGCCGACGCCGCGGAAGTTGAAGCGCAGGGTCGCGAAGCCGCGGCGCTGGAAGGTCTTGTACAGCTCCTGCACGATTCGGTTGTTCATCGTGCCGCCCGCATTGGGATGCGGGTGGAGGATCATCGCCACCGGTGCGCGGGGACGGGGAGCGGGGGCGAAACGCCCTTCGAGACGGCCTTCGGGACCGGGAATGATGACTTCGGGCAAAATGCTACCTGCTTGAAAAGACGCGCGGTGGCGCGGAATGCGATGCTGGCTATATAGTCGTGAAGCCCCTTCACGCAATTTCAAACGAGTCCCGTCCTGAGCGACCGCATCTATCTGGACCATGCCGCGACCCAGCCGCTCCGGCCCGAGGTGCGCGAAGCGATGATCGAGGGGATGCTGCGCTGGGCGAACCCGTCCTCCCCCCATGCCGAGGGTCGCGCGGCACGTGCGGCGCTGGAGGATGCGCGGGCGCGGATCAAGGCGGCGCTGGGCTGGGAGGGGCAGGTCCTGTTCACCAGCGGCGCGAGCGAGGCGCTGGCGATCGCGATGCGGCGGACCAAGGGCGGCACGCGCTGGCGCTCCTCGGTCGAGCATGACGCGGTGCTGCGCGCCGCGCCCGAGGCACAGCTGCTGCCGGTCAACCGCGAATGGGACGTCGATCCCGACGCGATCGAAGACGCGTTGGCCGCGGGCGACCGGCCGGTGATCGCGATCCAGTGGGTCAATCCCGAGACCGGGAAGGTCCAGCCGATCGAACGCTATGCCCCGATGATCGAGGCGGGCGGGGGCGTTCTGGTGACGGATGCGTCGCAGCTGTGGGGGCTGACGCGCTTTCCGACACAGGCGCAGATGATGGTCATCTCCGCCCACAAGCTGGGCGGACCGATCGGCATCGGCGCGCTGCTGGTCGGCGACCTTGGCCTGCTCGAACCGTCGGGCGGCCAGGAGTTCGGCTATCGCGCAGGGACCGAGAATCTGCCCGCGGTGCTGGGCTTCGCCGCGGCGGTCGAGGGCTGGGCGGCGAAGCGGGTGGCTGCGCCCGACATGGACCGGCACGAGGCGCTGGTCGACATGTTCCGCACGCTCAAGAGCTACGGCGGCGAGCAGCTGATGGGCTATGGCGACTATGTGAGCGAGATCCGTGCGATCGCCATGCCCAACCTCAGCGCCGCGGCGCAGCTGGTGCGCTTCGACATGAAGGGCTTCGCGGTATCGGCCGGGAGCGCTTGCGCATCGGGAACGTTGAAGCAGAGCCGGGTGCTGGAAGCATTCGGGGTGGAACCGGAGGTGGCGGCGCGGACGATCCGGGTCAGCATGGGCTGGAGCACCACCGCCGAAGAAATCCGGCGTTTCACCGACACTTGGATCGATATTGCAATGGGGGCAGCGGCGAAAGCAGGATGACCTATCTCGACTATCAGGCGACCACGCCGCTAGCGCCCGAAGCGGTCGAGGCGATGCTGCCCTGGCTCAATGCCGGGTTCGCCAACCCCCATTCGGCGCACGCCGCCGGGCGCAAGGCCAAGGCTGCGGTCGAGGCGGCGCGCGAGGCGGTCGCCGACCTGATGCCCGACAATGGCAATGTCAGCTTCACCAGCGGCGCGACCGAGGCGCTCAACTGGGCGATCAAGGGCAGCACCGGGCCGATCGTGACGATCGCGACCGAACATGCCGCGGTGCTCGACACGGTTGCGGCCGAGATGCGGCGCGGGCGCGATGTGACCGTGCTGCCGGTGGGCAGCGACGGGCTGGTCGAGCTGGCTGCGGCGCGCGAGGCGATCCGGCCGGGCACGGGGCTGGTCGCGGTGATGCTGGTCAACAACGAGATCGGCACGGTCCAGCCGATCGAGGAACTGGCGGCGCTGACCAAGCAGGCGGGCGCACTGCTGCTGTGCGACGCGGTGCAGGGCTATGGCCGCGAGATCATCCCCGCGGAGTGCGATCTGGTGGCGGTGTCGGCACACAAGGTTCATGGTCCCAAGGGCGTGGGCGCGCTGTGGATCCGCGACGGGGTCGAGCTGGAGCCGCTGCTGCATGGCGGCGGGCAGGAACCGGGCGGGCGATCGGGCACGCTGTCGCCGGCCTTGTGCGCCGGGTTCGGCGCCGCGGCGACGCTCGCCAAGCAGCGGTTCGGCGCCGATCGCGGGCATGTGTCGCAGTTGTTCCGCAAGGCCTATCAGGCGCTGGGCGGATCGGGCTGGACGCTCAACGGATCGATGGACGACCGCTATCCGGGCAATCTCAACATGCGCTACCCCGGCCTCGACGTCGCGCGGCTGATGTCCGATCTGCGCGACATCGCCTTCTCCGCCGGATCGGCCTGCGCGAGCGGATCGGGGCGGCCGAGCCATGTGCTGAAGGCGATGGGGCTGAGCGATATCGATGCGCGGTCGAGCATCCGGCTGGGCTTCGGGCGTTACACCACCGAGGAGGAACTGCTCGCCGCGGTCGAGCGGATCGATGCGGCGGCGCGCGAACAACGGTTCGCGGCATGATCCGGGTGCGGTTCCTCACCCCCGATGGCGACCTCGCCTGCGACGCCGAAGGGGAGGCGGGCTTCTCGCTGCTCGAGCTGGGGCAGGCGAAGGGCATGCCGCTGGAGGGGACGTGCGAGGGGCAGATGGCCTGCTCGACCTGCCATGTCATCGTCTCCGCCGCGGATTTCGACCGCTTGCCACGGGCGAGCGAGGAGGAAGAGGACATGCTCGACCTTGCCGTCGGGGCGACGCGGACCAGCCGGCTTTCGTGCCAGATCGTCCTGACGCCCGAGCTTGACGGCCTGACGGTCAGCTTGCCTTCAGAACATCGCGATATGCAGGGACGATGACCATGACACCCAATCGCCGCCAGATGATCGCCGGAGCCGCAGCGCTCGCCGCATTCCCCTCCGCCGCGCTGGCGCAGTGGAAGAGCGGGATGGACCAGCTTCGCGAGGAGACCGGCGCCCGCATCGGTCTGGCGGTGTATGACAGCGGCACCGGGCGGCGCTATTTCGACGGGGCCGAGGCGCGCTTTGCGATGTGCTCGACCTTCAAGGTGCCGCTGGCCGCGGCGGTGCTGGCACGCGCCGATCGCGGCGAGATCGACCTGACGCGGGAGCTTCGGTTCAGCGAGGCAGACTTGCTGGACTATGCGCCGGTGGTGAAGGCGAATCTGGCGAAGGGAGCGATGTCGATCGAGGCATTGCTGGAGGCGGCGGTGGTGATGAGCGACAATGCCGCCGCCAACCTCGTCTTCGGGCAGATCTCCGGCCCGCGCGGGCTGACCGCCTTCATCCGCTCGGCCGGCGACACGCTCACCCGCTCGGACCGGGACGAGCCGACGCTCAACAATGTCCGCAACGGCGAGGTGCGCGACACCACCACGCCGCAGGCGATGCTGTGGCTGCTCAACGCGCTGCTGCTCGGCGAAACGCTGGCGCCGGCATCGCGCACGAAGCTGATCGGCTGGATGGAAGCGTCCCCCACCGGCAAGGACCGCCTGCGTGCCGGACTGCCCAAGACGTGGCGCGTCGGCGACAAGACCGGGACGAGCGGCGAAGGCTATGTCCACGACGTCGCCATCGCAACTCCGCCGGGGCGCAAGCCGCTGCTGATCACCTGCTATATGGATGCACCGATGCTGCCGGCGGCGAAGGCCAATGCCGCGCATGCCAAGGTCGGTGAACTGGTGGGTCTTCTGTTCGGCTGAGGCATGCGAACCGGCGGCGTTGCAATCGCGGGGACTTTCCCCCATATGCGCCGCGGGAGTCGGGCGGACGATGCCGTCGCCAACCCGGTCAGGTCCGGAAGGAAGCAGCCGTAACGATTTTCGTGTCGGGTCGTCCCGGCTCCCACCTTCACTTCACCGTCGGCGAATAATCGGTCAGGCGCAGCGTGCGATCCTGGATCGCGCCGACGATCGGGCGATGCTCCGCGGGCGTCTCGCGCTTGATCCGCGCCCATTCCGCGTCCGCCATGAACGCGCTCCACGCCGCCTTCATCCGCGCCTCGTCCGGCCAGCGCAGCAGATAGGCGAATTCGGGCTTCTCGGCGGTCCCACTCTCCCACATCGCGACGATTTCGAACCCGTGGCGGCGCATGATGCGCGTGGCATGATCGCGGAAGCGGTCGTGGAACGCCGCCTTGCTGTGCGGATAGAGTTCATAGACGCGGAGCTGGTAGACCGGCGCGGCGACGACATGGCTCTGCGCGTCGGCGGGTGCGGCGACGGCAAAGAGTGCTGCCATTGCAATCCCCTGGACCATGCTGCTCTCCTTCGATCACGGCAAGGTGGTGGCCGGCCGGGCGGCAGTCAACGGGGCTCAGACGAACTCCTCGGCGATCCCGAACACCAGCAGGAGCGCGCTGATGGTCACGAGCAGCGCGACATTCCACCGACGCGATTTCACCTTGAGCAGCGCGATCAGCAGCGCCAGCACAGCGAGGCCGACCCAGACCACGACCATCTCCGACTCCGTCATCGCCAGTTCGGCGTCGGGCGTCGGCTTGGCGATCTCCAGCCCGATATGGCCGATCCAGGTCCCGACATTGGCGGCGAGCAGCCCGCCGATCACCAGGCGGTTCTGCTTGTCGTACCAGTCGTCGAAGTCAGGCCATTCCTCCGGGGCGTCGGGGAAGATCAGCGTGGCGGCGAGATAGTAGATGCCGACGATGGTCAGCACCCCGATCAGCGTCAGATAATTGGCGGCGATCTGCTCGCGGACTTCCCAGGCGATCACCCAGAAGCTGGTGAGATCGAGGATGACCAGAAGGCCCAGCAGCGGGGTGAGCCAGCCGATCTTGACTGGCCGGGTACCGCGCTTGAGCTTGAGCGTGCGCGAAAAACCGCCGAGCACCTCAGCGATGGCAAGGCCGAGCAACAGGCCGTAGACCGCGAAAACCAGCTCGAACGGACTCATGGCGTTGCTCCCCCGACTTCCCCGGGGGCAGAGTAGCGTGCGCCGTGTCCTGCGCTAGCCCCTTGTTCTCAAATGAAAACCGCCGCCCCGTTTCCGGAGCGGCGGCTTCGTTTCGCCAAGGGCGATGGCCGGATCAGAAGCCGACGATCAGCGAGGCGCTGATGGCGCGCGGCGCGCCGAAGTTGACGAAGGAAGAGCTCGACCCGGGAGCCTGGTCGAGACCCCCGCTGAACGAACCGACATAGTATTCGTCGAACAGGTTGGACACGTTCAGCTGGAAATAGGTGTTGCTCAGGCCCGCATCGGCGAGCGAGTAACGCACGTCGAGGTCCACCACCGTATAGCCGTCGAACTTGAAGCTGTTGATGTCGTTGAGGAAACGCGAACCGGTGCGCTTGATCTGGGCGCCCAGGTCAAACGAACCCAGCGTTCCCTGAATGCGGCCACCCCACAGATATTCGGGCGCGCCGCGTTCACGCTTGCCTGCCGTGGGCAGCTCGCCCGTCGCGGTCCGGACGTTCTCCTGGATCTCCGACTTGATGTACGAGCCGAACAGATAGACGAGAACTTCGGGGATCGGACGGATCGAGATGCTTGCATCGAAACCGTACTTCTTGACCTCGCCAAGGTTGGTGTCGACGTTGCAGTCGCAGTCGATATTGTAGGCCGAGACGATGCGGTTCTGGTAGTTGGAGTACCAGCCGGTCAGCGCCGCCTGCACCTTGCCCGACTTGTATCGCAGGCTCAGGTCGAAGCTGTCGGACGTCTCCGCCACCGGCTTCGCCGCCGGGTTGTCCGCGGGAACGTACAGCGAGTTGTAGAGCGTGTCCGTGCCCGGAACCGACAGGTTCTTCGCATAGTTGCCGGCCAGGCTCAGCGCCTGGGTGAAGTTGTAGGTCAGGCCGACATTCGGCAGGAACTTGTTGTAGTCGTACTTCCGGCTCTGGGGCGGTGCCGAGCCGGTCGGCCGGCCGGTCGTCGGGTTGATCACATAGGGATTGGCCGCTGCATAGGCCGCAGCCGTGGCCGGATTGGCGATGCAATCCACGAACCCGCTCGCCGACGTGGTGTAGCAATACTGGTTCAGGTCACGCTCGAAGAAAGGCAGACGCCCGCCGATCTGGACCACCAGCGCGTCGGCAAGGAAGCTGCCGCGATATTCGCCGGCGATCTGGTGCAGGGTCGCGAACGACTTGCGATTGCGCTTGTTGAGCACGTTGCCGCCGTTATCGCCGATCGGATCGTTCACCGGGAACACGTCGAACGGCTCGCCACCGACGGTGAGGAAGCCGGCCTGGCCGGTCTGGCGGTGACGCGCGCGGTCGAACGAGTAGGACAGACGAATGCGGTTGGCGTCGTTCAGCTCGTAGGCGAGGTTGACGATCGCGCCCCAGCGGGTCGTTTGCGTCTGGCTCGGCGAAACAACGCGAACGCCGTCAAGCAGATCGCCGTCGCCGTTCAGGTCGCGATTGGCGAAGTAATAGGAGCTGCCCGAGGAACCGAACGCCGGCACGGTCGCGAAGATGACGCCGGTGGCGCCGGTCGCGTGGGTCCGCTCGAGCGCAACGCTGGTGCCGCCGCCATTGGCCTTCACATGCTGATACGAGCCGTCGACGGTGAGCGTCAGCTTATCGCTCAGGCTAAAGCGCGAGTTCAGGCGGACGTTGCCGGTGTTCGACGGGTTGTAGCGGCGCTCGAAATCCGAACCGCAATTGTTCGGGCGGTCGACCACTCCGGTCTGCGGCGTGTCGGTGTTGCAGACCGCGCCGTTGGCCACCTTATAGAAGCGCGCATTCTTGTCGCCCGCGACGGCGTTGGCGCGGAAGGGCGAGCCGCCGAAGTTGTTGCGGTTCACGTTGTAGTGACCGGCGAGCGAGATGAAGTCGCCGTTCGCGCCGAGCTCCTGATAGATCTTGGCGTTGTACTGCTGCTTGTCGATCTTGCCGTAGTCGGAGAACGTCGCCTCGTTATAGGCGCGCGAGGCGGAGATCCATGCCTTGGTGCCCGCGCCAGTGAGGTCGCCGGTCTGGATGAGGCCGAACACGCGGTGATAGGGGCGGTGCCCGGAACCCTTGGCGACGATGTCGCCATAGCTCGCGCTGAACATCGCGCTGAGCTGGTCGGAAGGCGTGATCGAGTTGATGTTGACGGTGCCGCCGACCGCCGCCGCGGTCGGGCTGTCGACGTCGGTCGAGCCCAGATTGACGTTGACCGTCTCGATCAGCTCGGGATCGAGCTGCTGGTTGGTGTAGATCGCATAGTTGCCCGAGTCATTGAGCGGAATGCCGTCGAACGTCTGCGAGATACGCGCCGAGTCAAAGCCGCGGATGGTGAACGAACCGCCGCTGGAACCCCAGGGATCATTGTTCGTGAAGCTCACGCCCGGCACGAGGTTGATGATCTCGTTGACCGACTGGCCCGGGCGCTGACGCTGGATGATCTCCTTGTCGAGAACAACCTTCGCCTTCGGCGAGCTCGGGATTTCGACACCGCCGACGCTGGTGACGTTCGTGCCGGTGACGACGATTTCACCCTCGTCGAACTCGGTCGAGCCGGTCGACTGCGCGTTCGCTGCAGCCGGAAGGATGAGCGCGGCAGCAGCCACGCTGAAAAGCAGATAGTTTCGCATATTTGTCCCCTTAGGAGCGGCCGTTCAAAGCCTACGCTGCGATGGTCCTCCCACCGTCTTGTGCCGCCCATGGGAAGGATTCTTTGCGAGATTGTTACAATTGATTCAAGTCCATTGTGCGTTGCAAAAAAGCATCACCCCCCAAGTTAGTGGGCGGACCCTACGATTTCCGCCCATTTCGCCTCGTCGATCACCTGGATTCCGAGATCGGCAGCCTTTTTGAGTTTCGATCCGGCGCCCGGGCCGGCGACCACCAGATCGGTTTTTGCGGACACCGAACCCGCGACTCGGGCGCCGAGCGACTCCGCCTGCGCCTTCGCCTCATCGCGGCTCAGCGTCTCGAGGCTGCCGGTGAAGACGATCGTCTTTCCAGTCACTTCCGACGCACGCGCTTCGACCAGGAAGGGGGGCGGGGCAACCTCGGCGAGCAGATCGTCCCACACCGCGCGATTGTGCGGCTCGTGGAAGAAATCGGCGAGCGCGTGGCCGACGGCGGCACCGACATTCTCGATCCCGATATGCTCGGCGATCGCCTTGTCCAGCCGGGCTAGGAACTTGGCATCCGTCTCGCCGATCGCGGGGGCGATGCTCTCGCGCAACGCAATCACCTCGTCCGCCAGCGTGGCGAGGGCGGGGAGGGTGGTGAGGCGTTTCATCAGGTCGCGCGCGGTGATCGACCCGATGTGACGGATACCGAGGCCGAACAGCAGCCGCGCGGCGTCGGGCGCGCGCTTCGCCTCGATCGCGGCGAGCAGGTTGTCGACCGATTTGTCCTTCCACCCCTCGCGCTCCAGCAGCGCGTCGCGATGCTTGTGCAAGCGGAAGATGTCGGCGGGTTCGGCGATCCAGCCAAGGTCGAGGAACTCGACGATCGTCTTCTCGCCCAGTCCCTCGATATCGAGTGCGCCGCGGCTGACGAAATGGCGCAGCCGTTCCTGACGCTGGGCGGGACAGATCAGCCCGCCGGTGCAGCGATAGTCGACCTCGCCCTCCTCCCGCGTGGCCTCGGACTGGCAGATCGGGCAATGGGTCGGGAAGACATAGGGTTCGCGCGGTTCGTCGCGCGTGAGGTTCTCGACGATCTGCGGGATCACGTCGCCCGCGCGCTGGAGCAGCACGCGGTCGCCCGGACGCACGCCGAGCCGCTCGATCTCGTCGGCATTGTGCAGCGTCGCGTTGGTGACGGTGACGCCGCCGACGGTCACCGGTTCGAGCCGCGCCACGGGGGTGAGCTTGCCGGTGCGGCCGACCTGGATGTCGATGGCGTTGAGCGTCGTCTCCGCGCGTTCGGCCGGGAATTTGTGCGCGATCGCCCAGCGCGGCGCGCGGCCGACGCTGCCGAGCCGTGCCTGCCAGTCGAGCCGATCGACCTTGTAGACCACGCCGTCGATGTCGAAGGGCAGGTCGGCACGCAGCTTCTCGATCTTGCGATACTGCGCCAGTGCCGGCTCGACCTGCACGCAATCGACGAACAGCGGATGAAGCGGAAAGCCCCAGGCCTCGATCGCCTTCATCACGGCGAACTGGGTGTCGCCGGGCAGGGCGCTGGTCTCACCCCAGCCATGCGCCAGGAAGCGCAGCGGGCGCGAGGCGGTGACCGCGGGGTCCTTCTGGCGCAGCGATCCCGCGGCGGCATTGCGCGGGTTGGCGAACTGGCGTGCTTCCTTGCCGCTTTCCTCAGCTTCGGCCGCCAGCCGGGCGTTGAGCGCGAAGAAGTCGTCCTTCGCCATATAGATCTCGCCGCGCACCTCGAACGTGTCGGGCGCGCCGGCGGGCAGGTCGGTCGGGATGTCGGAAATGGTCAGCACGTTGGGCGTGACATTCTCCCCAACCTGTCCGTCGCCGCGGGTGGCGGCGAGCACGAGCTTGCGGTTCTCGTAGCGCAGCGAGCAGGACAGGCCGTCGATCTTGGGTTCGGCGGTCAGCGCGACGCGGTCGTCCTCGCCGAGCTTGAGGAAGCGCCGCACGCGCAGCACGAACTCGATCACCTCCTCGTCCGAGAAGGCGTTGTCGAGGCTCATCATCGCCTGAGCGTGGCGGACCTTGGCGAGGTTCCCCGCAGGCGCGGCGCCGACCAGCTTGGAGGGAGAGTCGTCGCGGACGAGGTGCGGGAAGGCCGCCTCGATCGCGGTGTTGCGCCGCATCAGCGCGTCATAGTCGGCGTCGCTGATCTCGGGCGCGTCGTCGGTATGGTAGAGCCGGTTGTGGCGCGCGATCTCGCTCGCCAGCGTTTCGAGTTCGGCGGCGGCCTCGGCTTCGGTGGCGGGGAGCTTGCTCATGGCTCCCCGCTACCGCGACCTCACTTTACCTTCAACTGATCCAGCGCGAAGGCGAGATATTCGGCCTGCTCGCGATACCGCTCGAACCGGCCCGACTTGCCGCCATGTCCCGCCTCCATGTTGACGCGGAACAGCAGTGGGTTGGCGTCGGTCTTCAGCGTGCGCAGCCGTGCGACATATTTGGCCGGCTCATAATATTGCACCTGGCTGTCCCACAGGCCGGTGCCGACGAAGATCGCCGGATAAGCGCCGCGCTTCAGCTGATCATAGGGCGAGTAGCTGAGCATATAGTCGTAGCTCGCCTTGTTCTCCGGATTGCCCCACTCGTCATATTCGCCGGTGGTGAGCGGGATGGTGGGATCGAGCATCGTCGTCACGACATCGACGAACGGGACCAGGCTGATGATCGCGCCATAATCCTGCGGCGCCATGTTGGTGACTCCGCCCATCAGCAGCCCGCCGGCACTGCCGCCCATCGCGGCGACGCGGCCCTTTTTCGCATAGCCTGCCTTCACCAGATGCTCGGTCACGTCGATAAAGTCGGTGAAGCTGTTCTTCTTGTTGAACATCCGCCCGTCATCATACCATTTGCGGCCCATTTCCTGCCCGCCGCGGATATGCGCGATGGCATAGACCATGCCGCGGTCGAGCAGGCTTGGCAGCATCGGCGAGAAGGCCGGATCGGTCGAATAGCCGTAGCTGCCATAGGCATATTGAAAGAGCGGCGCGGTGCCGTCCTTCCTGAACCCCTTGGCATAGATCAGGCTCACCGGAACCCTGGTCCCGTCGCGCGCGGTCGCCCACACCCGTTCGGTGACGTATTTGGACTTGTCGTAGCCGGGAACGGGCGTGACCTTGAGCGTCCTGCGCTCGCCGGTCTTCATGTTCGCCTCGATCACCGTCGCCGGGGTGGTCAGCGAGTTATAGGTGTAGCGAACCCAGTCGGTCGCGGTCTCGGCATTGGTGCTGAGGCCCATGCTGTACGCCGGCTCGTCCGCCTCGACGAAGCTCGACTTGCCGTCATTGCCCAGCAGCCGCAGCCGCTTGTTGCCGCCCGAGCGCTCCTCGATCGCGAGGTAGGCGTCGAAGGGCTGAACATTCTCGATGAAGACGTCTGCGCTGTGCGGGACGATGTCCTTCCACGCCACCTTGCCTGCGCCGGTCGCGCTGTCGGGCACCGTCATCAGGCGGTAGTTCGGTGCCTGCCAGTTGGTGCGGATCACCCAGCGATTGCCGACATGGTCTGCGCCATAGAGGAAGTCGCGTTCGCGCGGCGCCAGCACGGTGAAGGTCTCGGGATTGTCGACCGGCGCGCAGCGCTGCTCGTCGCTGACGGTCTTGCCCGAATAGATGCAGATGAACTTCTCCGAACTGGTCGTGCCGATGCCGAGCGAGAAGGTGTCGTCCTTCTCCTCATAGACCAGCCGGTCCTGGCTGACCGGCGTGCCCAGCACATGCGCCTTCACCCGCTTGCCGAGCAGCGTGACGGGATCCTTCTCGATGTAGAAGATCGTCTTGTTGTCGCCCGCCCAGGCGAAGCCCGGCTGCGCATTGGGAATCTCGTCGGAGAGCGTCTGCCCGGTCGTCAGGTCCTTGACCTTGAGGATATACTGGCGGCGGCCGACCTTGTCCTCGGCATAGGCGAGCAGGCGGTTGTCCGGGCTGACCGCGCGTCCGCCGATCTGGAAGAAGTTCGCGCCCTTGGCCATTTCCGGCTGGTTGAGGATGATTTCCTCCGCCGCCTCCATGCTGCCCTTCTTGCGCGCGACGATCGGATAGTTCCCGCCGGTCTCGAACCGGGTGTAGTACCAATATCCGTTGTCGAGATAGGGGACGGTGCTGTCGTCCTGTTTGATGCGGCCGACGATCTCCTTGTACAGCGCCTCCTGCACCGGCTTGGTCGGCGCCATCACCGCATCGGCATAGGCGTTCTCGGCCTTGAGATAGGCGAGCATCTCCGGATTCTTCCGCGTGTCGTCGCGCAGCCAGTAATATTCGTCCTCGCGGCTCGCGCCGAACGGCGCCTTCACCTGATGCGGTTTCTTGGCCGCGACGGGTGGCCTGGGGGCGTCCTGCGCCAGCGCCGGGACGGCGGTGGTGGCGAGGCTGACGATCAGTGCGCGGCGAAGCCAGCGGGGCATGCGATTCTCCCTATGATGCCGGGGAGGTGTGGCGCAAAGCTGATACACGGTGCAAGCGGTTACGCATGAGACGGTCCGTTCCGCTTGAGCGACGGCGCGCGCTGGTGATATGCAGCGCGCCTCCGGGGAGGGGCTGGGTGGACGAAGATCGCTCGCGTGCGCCGCTGCGCCGCTACGAAACGACGCTGGACCGGGTGGGCTTCGCGTTCGCCACGGGCGGGACGTTGGGCGGGGTGCTGGTCCTGCTGCTCGTCCTCGCAGGCGGGCAGGCCGACGCGACGTCGCTGATGGTCGCCTGGGCACTGGGCGCGCTGTTCGTGACGCTCGGGATCGCGGCGGTCGCTGCGCCCTTGTGGCTCGGCTTTCATGTCATGGGCTGGCGCAAGCCGTGGCATGCTGCGGCGCTGGGCGCGGCACTGGCGATGGTCGTGTTCGTCGCCGCGCAGACCCATGGCTTCGGTCTGTTCGATGCGCCGCCCAGTGACGGGCGGGTTGCGCTGTTCCGCTGGCTGAGCGCAACCGCGACCAGTGCGCTGATCGCACTGGCCGCGGCCGGAATTGCGCTGGCGATGTGGCGGGTGGCTTATCGCCCCGCGGACTAGGGCCTGGATCAGCCCTTGGTCTGCGGCGCGGTGCATTCGCCCACGCGTTTTCCGATGACCTGGGTCTTCATCTTCATCGTGCCGCCGGGGCCGCCGGAGATTTCGGTGTCGCTGGCCAGTTCATAGGCAGCGCTGCCGATCGTGCCGGTCGTCGTCGCCTTCACCTCGCCGCCGGCGCCGCCCTGCGGCTTGCAGGTCATCACCGCGTTGAGCTTGCCGTCGGCCAGTTCGTACTTGTCATAGATGCAGCCGCCGCCGGCCTTGCCGCCAAACATCTCGCTGGGCGGCTTGCTGACCATTTCGGGGGTCAGGCAGGTCTCGACGGTGGTTTCCGATGCCTTGGCCATCTGCTGGCCCATCGCATCGGCCTGCGCCTTGGGCAGGCCCGGCATGTCGACAGAGACGAACTTGATCTGGGTCTGCCACTGGCCGGGCTGCATCTTCACGGCATCCTGAGTCGCCTTGGCGACGTCGGCGACCGACACATTCTCACCCTTCACGGTGGGCCCGCCACCGCCGCACGCGGCAAGGGCGAGGGGGCAAAGCAACAACAGCGGGTTCAGTCGGGACATAATTGGCTCCTGCTTCGTTACGCTTGGGGCACGGCCCGTTGCGCATAACGCACGCGGAACAAAATTTGTCAACAATGTGGCGAAGTTTGCCGTATTTTAGACATATTTTACTTGTCCGCACGAACTGGCTGGGCGTTCGTCATATTGACTCAACTCCCTTGCTGTTGCTCGCCGTATTTCCGAACAGCTAGAGCCGCATGATCAACGACTTGATCCACACCATCGATGTATCGATTGCCCAATGGCCCTGTTGTGGGGTCAGATCACGGACGGTATTCAGCCACCCACGTTAGTATTTCATCGCGAGCGACCACAAAGGAGGCGCAAGCAGCAGTCTGGTTCGTGGCGGCACAGATTGTTCTTTATTTGTTCTCTGGATCGTGCTAACCTCTCATGGGTGAGGTGCCAATGCAGAATCCGGTCGATTGTAGGTCTAGGCTCGCACTGACAATTTCCGTCGCTTGTCAGGCGCGTTCCCGTCGCGCAGGTGTCGCGTCACTGTCGCCGACCTGTCGCGTCGCGGTCGCGTGTCATGCCCCTCTCTCTGGGGCCGCCGTGCAAAACCCCGCATCTCCGTGAACATTGTGAATCGGCTGCCAACCGGACCCGATTGCACCCCCATCTGAAGGCCCCATATTCGCGCCATGACGATTCAGATCCGCACCAGCCTTGCCGAGCCTGAGACCGGACCGGGTTTCGTACCGCACAGACCCGCCCGTCCCGAGAAGAGCGAGGGCGGCAAGGCGTTCAAGCTGGTCAGCGAATACACTCCCTCGGGCGACCAGCCGACCGCGATCAAGGAACTGACCGAGGCGGCGCTGGCGGGGGAGCGCGATCAGGTGCTGCTCGGCGTCACCGGTTCGGGCAAGACCTTCACCATGGCCAAGGTGATCGAGGCGCTTCAGCGCCCAGCGCTGATCCTCGCGCCCAACAAGATCCTCGCCGCGCAGCTCTATGGCGAGTTCAAGAGCTTCTTCCCCGAGAATGCGGTCGAGTATTTCGTCAGCTATTACGACTATTACCAGCCCGAGGCCTATGTGCCGCGGTCGGACACCTACATCGAGAAGGAAAGCTCGGTGAACGAGGCGATCGACCGGATGCGCCATTCCGCCACCCGCTCGCTGCTCGAACGCGACGACGTGATCATCGTCGCCTCGGTCTCGTGCCTCTATGGCATCGGATCGGTCGAGACCTATTCGGCGATGATCTTCGACCTGAAAAAGGGCCAGGTCGCCGACCAGCGCGAGATCATCCGCAAGCTCGTCGCGCTCCAGTACAAGCGCAACGACGCCGCCTTCGCGCGCGGCAATTTCCGGGTGCGCGGCGACAGCCTGGAGATCTTCCCGTCGCACTATGAGGATACCGCCTGGCGGATCAGCTTCTTCGGCGACGATATCGAGGAGATTACCGAATTCGACCCGCTGACCGGCGCCAAGGTCGCGAACCTCGATCACATCCGCGTCTATGCGAACTCGCACCACGTCACGCCCGGGCCGACGCTCAAACAGGCGATGGAGGCGATCAAGCACGAGCTGGCCGAGCGGCTCAAGGAATTGCAGGCCGAGGGGAAGCTGATCGAGCATCAGCGGCTGGAGCAGCGCACCCATTTCGACCTGGAGATGATCGCCGCGACCGGCAGTTGCGCGGGGATCGAGAATTACAGCCGTTTCCTCACCGGCCGCCTGCCCGGCGAGCCGCCGCCGACGCTGTTCGAATATCTGCCCGAAAATGCGCTGCTGTTCGTCGACGAGAGCCATCAGACCGTGCCGCAGATCGGCGCGATGGCGCGCGGCGACCACCGGCGCAAGATCACGCTGGCCGAATATGGCTTCCGCCTGCCGAGCTGCATCGACAACCGCCCGCTGCGCTTCAACGAATGGGATGCGATGCGGCCGCAGACGGTATGCGTATCGGCGACGCCGGGCGGATGGGAGATGGACCAGACCGGCGGCGTGTTCAGCGAGCAGGTGATCCGCCCCACCGGCCTGATCGACCCTCCGGTCGAGATCAAGCCGGTCGAGGAGCAGGTGCAGGACCTGATCGTCGAGTGCCGCAAGACCGCCGAGAAGGGGTATCGCACGCTCGTCACCACGCTGACCAAGCGCATGGCCGAGGACCTGACGGAGTATATGCACGAGGCGGGGATCAAGGTCCGCTACATGCATTCGGACGTCGAGACGCTGGAGCGTATCGAGCTGATTCGCGATCTGCGCATGGGCGTGTACGACGTGCTGATCGGGATCAATCTGCTGCGCGAAGGGCTTGATATCCCCGAGTGCGGGCTGGTTGCGATCCTCGACGCGGACAAGGAGGGGTTCCTGCGATCGGAGACCTCGCTGATCCAGACGATCGGCCGCGCCGCGCGCAACGTGGAGGGGCGCGTGATCCTCTATGCCGATCGCATCACCGGCAGCATGGAGCGCGCGCTCAACGAGACCAGCCGCCGCCGCGAGAAGCAGGAAGCCTATAACCGCGAGCACGGCATCACCCCGACCACGATCAAGCGCAACATCGGCGACATCATCGCGCATGTCGCGTCGAAGGATCAGGTGACGGTCGAGATCGAGGACGGCCCCGCGCACATGGTCGGCCACAATTTGCGCGCGTATATCGAGGAGCTCGAGAAGAAGATGCGCGATGCTGCCGCCAACCTCGAATTCGAGGAAGCCGGCCGCCTGCGCGACGAGATCCGCTCGCTCGAGGCCGAGGAACTGGGCCTGCCGCACGACCAGCATCGCGCGCCGGTGATGGGTCGCAGCAACGAAGGCAAGCCGGGCACGCGCAAGGGTAGGTTCGGCAAGGTGCAGCGCAAGTGGGGCGGGGGGCGGCGCTGAGGCGTCCCATGCGGTTGAGCCGCCGGGCGGCTTCGCCCATAAGGCTCGATATGCGTGTCATTTTTGCTTTCGCGTCGCTCGCCGTCCTCGCCGGTTGCGTGGCGCCGTCCGCCCCGCCACCAGCGCCCGCGCGGCCCCTCCCGGTTCCGGCTCCCGCCCCAGCGCCGGAGCCCCCACCGCCGCCCGCGAGCAGCGACTGGCGCGACTGGCCGCTGACGCCGGGCGGGTGGAACTACCGGCAGGATTCGCGCGGTTCGCTCGCTCTGTTCGGGCAAGGGGGCGATCCGGCGCTTACCTTGCGTTGCGACCGCTCGGTGCGCCAGCTGCAGCTCACCCGGCGCGGCGTCGCGCCGGGGACGATGACGGTGCGGACCAGTTCGACCGCGCGCAGCCTGACCACCAATGGTTCGACCGACGGTGCGTCGGCGACGCTGCCCGCAAGCGATCAGCTGGTCGATGCGATGGGCTACAGCCGCGGGCGTTTCATCGTCGAGACACCCGGCGCGCCACCGCTGGTGGTGCCGGCCTGGGCTGAAGTGCTGCGGGTAGTGGAGGATTGCCGGGGTTAAACGCCCAGACCTCCATGAATCGCCGATTTCGCAATTTAAAACAAGACTTGTTCTCCGAATCCGGATGATTCAAAGTCGCCTTGTATCCAGGCCGGGTACAGCGTTCTAACAAGCGAAAGGAGGTGATCCGATGTCTCATGGTTCAGCAATGGGGTCGGTTCAGTTCGTTCGGGAGACGCGCCGCTAAGTTCAGACTGCATCCGGTGGAAGCCCTCCACCGGTAAGGCGCACGGGGGGTATCCTCCCCCAATCAACGGCGCCAGCAGCGGACAAGCGGCCCGCATGGTCTCCCGGGCTGGAGCTTCCGGCCGCTGACCATGTCGGAGGTCACCGGGTGCCAGGGATGGCCCCGGTGGCCTCTTTCATTTTGCGCGATACTCTAGGCGGCGAGCAATTCGTTGACGGTCAATCCGGCCTGCGCGCGAGGGCGAGACAGGAAGAACTCCGCGTGAAGGTTGCCCTCGGCCTCCAGTCCGGTCGGGTCCAGCCCGATCGATTCGAGCTCGGCCAAGATGCGCTGCTCTTCCTCGCTTGATGCGAAGCTGCGCTGGATGAAGCTGTGTCCTTCCAGCTTCTCCGTGACATAGCCCCAGCGGCTCAGGGTTTCGTCGATCGCGTCGAAGGGGAACATGCGCAGGACGAAGTTGCCGATCCAAGGCGGGTTGCTGGTGGTCACGGCCGGCAGCAGCCGTTCGAACGTCGCTTCGGTCACATAGCCCACGGCGCCCGTGGACATCACCAGATCGACCGGTTCCAACAGGGAATGGGCATCCCCGGGCAGGGGCTGGGTCTCGAGATTGATCGCCAGCCCCTTGTCGATCAAACCGGCCTGCTCGGCATAGTCGATCGCCGGGCGGGACACGTCGAGGCCGAGCAGGACGAGATCGTCATCGGCACGGGCGGGATCGAAATAGTCGCGATCGGCGGCGATCACCTCGGCGGAGTCCGCCGCGGCAATTTCGGGCCGGGACCAGTGGTTTCCAAGCTCGTCGATCGATCGGCCATGCTTGAGCAGCGCGCCGTTGATTCCGTAAGAGCAGCCAAGGTCCAGCGCATGGATCGGTGCCGGCCGCTCGCGCCGCAGCAGCCCGACGATGCGTTCGAAGATCGGCTTGGCGAGCTCGGGAATCCGGTAGTCCAACTTGCCGAGTTCCCGGAAATAGGCGCGCGGATCGGCTTCACCGTAGATGGCGTCCATGTTCGCCTTGGTTTCTCCGGGTTGATCGACGATGATCGGCTGAGACATTGGGTGTTCCCCTTCTGACTTTTGTCCGGGCATGAGGCGCGTGCTGTGGCGTAGCGCGGACGATTTTGCCCCGCAGATGGCAGGGCGCGGCGCTGGATGGCGCTCGATGAAATGGACCAGAATGGTCCGGCCGGTTTGGCATGGGGACCCTATCAGCTAAGGCGGCCAAACCCAACCCGTCGGCTTGATGCGAAAGTGGAATCAGATGCCAGAACACCGGATCCTCACCTTCTATGGCTCGTACCGCGAGGCCCGCATGGGCATCAGGCTGGCGCGCTGGGTGACCGCACGGATGGCCGAGCGCGGCTGCGACGCCGAGCTGATCGATGCGAAGGCGGTCGGCCTTCCGATGCTCGACAAGCGCTATATCGACTATGCGCCGGGCGAGGCGCCGGCGGCGATGGAGGCGCTGGCGGAGAAGCTGCGCAATGCCGACGGATTTCTGTTCGTCGCGGGCGAGTATAATTGGGGCATGCAGCCAGGGCTCAAGAACCTGACCGATCATTTCCTGGCCGAGTGGGCGCGGCGGCCTGCGGCGATCGTGAGCTATTCGGGCGGGCGGCTGGCCGGCGCGCGGAGCAACTCGATGTGGCATCCGACGCTGACCGAGATGGGCATGGCGGTGGTGCCGGCGACGATCACCGTCGCGCAGATCGGCCAGACGCTCGACGCGGACGACGTGCCCCAGGGAGAGGGCGGCGCGGCGCTGGAGCGCGGCTTTGGGCGCTTCGCGGCGGAGTTCCTGTGGTGGATCGAGGCAGCTAGCGCTCAGCGCGCGAAGAGCGGCTAGAAGATGAGCGAAATCAGATAGACGAGCAGCGCGAACAACAGGAAGGGTGCGGCGAGGATCAATACGATGACGGCCATCACTGCCCAGGCGCGCCGCAGCCCGAAGCCGTCGCGCACGCAGTCGAAGATGATCTGGAGCAGCCCGAGAAAGCCGGATTCGCGCATCACGCCTCGATCAACCCCTTGAGCCGGTAGAGCGCATCGAGCGCATCGCGCGGGCTGAGGCTGTCGATGTCGAGGCTGGAAAGCTCGGTGCGGAGGGCATCGACGGCCTCCTCCTCATGCTCGGCGGCGGCGGCGAACAGCGGCAGATCGTCAAGGCCTGCGGCGATGCCGCCGGTCTTTTCGCGTCCGGCCTCGAGCTTGGCCAGCACCGCCTTGGCGCGCGCGATGGTAACGGGCGGGAGGCCCGCAAGTCGCGCGACGGCGAGACCGTAGCTGCGGTCGGCCGGCCCTTCGGCGACCTCGTGCAGCAGGATGAGGTCTCCCTTCCACTCGCGCGCGCGGACATTGTGCAGCGACAATGCGTCGCAACGCTCGGCGAGGCGGGTCAGCTCGTGATAGTGCGTCGCGAACAGGCAGCGGCAGCGATTGTCCTCATGGATCGCCTCGACCACCGCCCAGGCGATGGCGAGTCCGTCATAGGTCGAAGTGCCGCGGCCGACCTCGTCGAGGATGACGAAGCTGCGCGGGGTCGCCTGCGCCAGGATCGCCGCGGTCTCGACCATCTCGACCATGAAGGTCGAGCGGCCGCGCGCCAGATTGTCCGACGCGCCGACGCGGCTGAACAGGCGATCGACCAGGCCGAGCTTCGCCCGGGTGGCAGGGACATAGGCGCCGGCCTGGGCGAGTACCGCGATCAGCGCGTTCTGGCGCAGGAAGGTCGACTTGCCGCCCATGTTCGGGCCGGTGACGAGCCAGAGCCGGTCGGTTTCGGAAAGAACGCAGTCGTTGGCGACAAAGCGTTCTCCGCTGCGTGCGAGCGCCGCCTCGACAACCGGGTGACGCCCGCCCTCGACTTCGAAACAGGCATGGTCGACCAGCGCCGGGCGAGTCCAGCCGCCCTCGGCCGCGCGTTCGGCGAGGCCGGATGCCACGTCGAGCCGGGCGAGCGCATCGGCGGTGGCGGCGATCGCCTCGCTGCGGGCGAGCGCGGCGGCGGTGAGGTCTTCGAGATGCGCGGCCTCGGCGGCGAGTGCATGGGCACCGGCCTGGGTCACCTTGATCGCGATCTCGTGCAACTCGGGTGCGTTGAAGCGGACCACCCCTGCGAGCGTCTGGCGATGGGTGAAGCCGCTGTCGGGGCGCATGAGGTCGTCGGCATGCTTGGCGGCGACTTCGATATGATAGCCGAGCACACCGTTATGCTTGATCTTGAGCGCGGCGATGCCGGTGCGCTGCTTGTAATCGGCCTCGAGCGCGGCGATGGCGCGGCGACCGCCGGCGCCCGCGTCGCGCAGATCGTCGAGCGCGGCGTCATAGCCTTCGGCGATGTATCCGCCATTGGACGCGTCGATGGGTGGGGCGGGGACGAGCGCGCGCTGGAGCAGGTCGATCAGCGCGCCATGGCCGCGCAGATCGGGCGCTAGCGACGCCAGCAGCGCGGGCGGTTCGGGCAGCTTGCCGAGCGTCTCGCCGAGGCGCCATGCGCCGTCGAGACCGTCGCGCAGCTGGCCGAGATCGCGGGGCGAACCGCGGCCTGCGGCAAGGCGTCCGATGGCGCGGCCGATATCGGGCAGGGCGCGGAGCGATGCGCGCAGGTCTTCGCGCAGGCCCGGCTCGTCGTGGAAGCGCTGGACGAGGTCGAGCCGCGTCTCGATTGCCGGGCGGTCCATCAGCGGCGCGGCGATGTCGGCGCCGAGCAGGCGCGCGCCCGCGCCGGTGACGGTGCGGTCGACCGCATCGAGCAGGCTGCCTTTGCGCGTACCGGCCTGGCTCTGGGTCAGCTCGAGGCTTTCGCGGGTCGCCGCGTCGATCGCCATGCTGGCGTCGGAGCGGGTGATACGCGGCGGGCGCAGGAACGGCAGCGCGCCCTTGGCGGTATGTTCGAGATAGGCGACGAGGCCGCCCGCGGCGGACAGGGCAGCTCGGCCGAACTGGCCGAAACCGTCGAGCGTTGCGACGTCGAACAGGCGCTTGAGGCGAGTTTCGCCGCCGCTGCTGTCGAACTCGCCGCGCGGGCGGTAGCCGGTGACGTCGAGCGCTTCGCTCCCGTCGGCGGCGATCACCTCGGCGGCACTGAGCCGGGCGAGGGCTGCGCCGACCGCTTCGGGCGCGCATTCGAGGATCTCGAACCGGCCGGTCGATATGTCGGCGGCGGCGATCGCGGTTTCGCCGCCCGCTTCGCCGATCGCGGCGCACCAGTTGGCCGAGCGGCTGTCGAGCAGCGATTCCTCGGTCAGCGTGCCGGCGGTGACGACGCGGATGATCGCGCGCGCGACCAGCGCCTTGGAGCCGCCGCGCTTCTTCGCTTCCTCGGGCGTTTCGATCTGGTCGGCGATGGCGACGCGCTGTCCGGCCTTGATCAGGCGGGCGAGATAGCCGTCCATCGCATGGGCCGGCACGCCGCACATCGGGATCTTCTCACCGCCATGCTCACCGCGCGCTGTCAGCGCGATGTCGAGGATTCCGCTGGCGAGCTTCGCATCATCGAAGAACAGCTCGTAGAAATCGCCCATGCGATAGAAGAGCATGCAATCGGCCGCCTCGGCCTTGAGCGCGAGATACTGCGCCATCATGGGGGTGGGAGCGGCGTCGGCCATCAGGGGACTCGATAGGGATTCAGGCGCGAGCGGCAAGAGCGGACGCGCCGACAAACTGTGGATGGATCACCGCTCGCGGAACTGGACCCAGTCGGTGGGGCATTGCGCAACCGGCTTGGGCCTGGCCTGCGATCCTTCGATCGTCCAGCATTCGTCGAAGATCGAGCAATAGCAGGAGCGGACCTGAAGCTTCCACCGTTCGGTCTCGAAGCGGTTCCACAGTGCCTTGCTCGCAGGGATCTCGGCGACCTGCATGAACTTGACCGACTCCCCGGGGCGGGCAACAATTCCGGACGATGGCGAGGTGGAGAGATTGAGCCGGCTATCGGGCTGGAAGCCGCAGCATTTGGTGAGCAGATCGCGCGGGTCGCGCACCGGCTGACCCTGATAGCGGATCTCGACCGGCCCGAGCAGCGCGGGGCCGACGCCGTTATTGGAGAGGTTGAGCGAGATCATCCGCTCGCCCTTGTCGTTGAGGCCGCTGTTGCTGGTGCCATAGGAGAGGAAGGGCCAGGCATCGGCCTGCTGCATCTTCTTCGTCGCCTCCGCCTGGACGAAGGTGAAATAGGCGACTCCGACCGAAATCAGCATCGCCGGTGCGCCGATCAGGAGATGGCTGGCCATCAGCCAGGGCAGCAGCTTGACCAGCTTGCCGAGGCGCGGGCCGAAAACGGCTTCACGGGTGCTGAGCTCGGCGACTTTCGCCTCAAGCTGAGCAATGCGGTCCTGATCGGGCGTATCGACTGTCATGATCGCTGGATACCGAAGGCTCCGAGATGCGGCAATCGCGCGACGGCGGATCACCATGTGCGGATTTCCGCACAGAATGGCTCGATTTCGGGGCCGGCGCAGGATCGGGTTTCCGCGTGTCTCTTGCAAAGCGCCAGATTGCGGTGACGCGGGGCCGTGCCTAAAGGGATCGTGACCGGGAGAGAAGAATGTCCGAAGAAGCCAATGTCCAGTTTTCCGAGCGCGAGGCGCTGCTGTTCCATTCGGAGGGCCGGCCGGGCAAGATCGAGATCGTCGCATCCAAGCCGCTGACCACCCAGCGCGACCTGGCACTCGCCTATTCGCCGGGCGTCGCCGTCCCGGTGCAGGCGATCGCCGACGATCCGGCGACGGCATATGACTATACCGCCAAGGGCAACCTCGTCGCGGTGATCTCCAACGGTACCGCGATCCTGGGCATGGGCAATCTCGGAGCGCTCGCGTCCAAGCCGGTGATGGAAGGCAAGGCGGTACTGTTCAAGCGCTTCGCCGACGTCGATTCGATCGACATCGAGCTCAAGACCGAGGATGTCGATCGCTTCATCGACGCGGTCGAGCTGATGGAGCCGAGCTTCGGCGGCATCAACCTTGAGGACATCAAGGCGCCCGAATGCTTCATCATCGAGCAGACTCTTCGGGAACGCATGAACATCCCGGTGTTCCATGACGACCAGCACGGTACCGCGATCATCACCGCGGCGGGCCTGATCAACGCCTGCCTGTTGACCGGCCGGCGGATGAGCGAGATCAAGGTGGTGGTGAACGGCGCGGGCGCCGCGGCGATCGCCTGCACCGAGCTGATCAAGGCACTGGGCGTCAAGCACGACCATGTGCTGATGTGCGACCGCAAGGGCGTGATCACCCCGGACCGTGAAGGCGTGAACCAGTGGCAGTCGGCGCACGCCGTCGCCACCGACCGCGAGACGCTGACCGACGCGCTGGTCGGCGCCGACGTGTTCCTGGGCCTTTCGGCCGCGGGCGCGCTCAAGCCCGAGATGGTCAAGGACATGGCGCCTGCGCCGATCATCTTTGCGATGGCCAACCCCGAGCCCGAGATCCGGCCCGAACTGGCCAAGGGCGTTCGCCCCGACGCGATCGTGGCCACCGGGCGCTCGGACTATCCCAACCAGGTCAACAACGTCCTCGGCTTCCCGTTCATCTTCCGTGGTGCGCTCGACGTGCGCGCGACCGGGATCAACGACGAGATGAAGATCGCCGCGGCGCAGGCGATCGCCGAGCTGGCGCGCGAGCAGGTGCCCGAGGAAGTGGCGATGGCCTATGGCCGCGCGCACAGCTTCGGTGCCGACTATATCATCCCGGCGCCGTTCGATCCGCGGCTGATGGAAGTCGTCCCCGCCGCCGTCGCCAAGGCCGCGATGGATTCGGGCGTCGCCACCAAGCCGATCCTCGACATGGCGGCCTATCGCCACACGCTGCGCAGTCGCCTCAACCCGACGACGTCGGTGCTGACTTTGGCCTATGAAGGCGCACGCGCGCATCCCAAGCGCGTGATCTTTGCCGAGGGCGAGGAAGAAGTGGTGCTGCGCGCGGCGATCGCGTTCCGCGAAGGCGGCTACGGCACGCCGGTGCTGGTCGGCCGCGACGATGTCCATGATCGCCTCAAGGCGCTGGGCGTGAGCGACCCCGAGAGCTTCGAGGTGCACAACAGCCGTCATTCGCCGCTGGTGCCGGCGATGGTCGATTTCCTCTACAAGCGGCTTCAGCGCCGCGGCTATCTGCGCCGCGATTGCGAGCGGATGGTCAATCAGGACCGCAATATCTTCGGTTCGCTGCTGCTGCAGCTGGGCGAGGGCGATGCGATGATCACCGGCATCACCCGCCCTTATTCGCAGAACATGCGCGAGATCCGGCGCGTGATCGATGTGGGCGAGGGACGCACCGCGTTCGGCGTTCATTTGCTGGTCGGACAAAGCCACACGGTGTTCATCGCCGACACGACGGTGAACGAACGGCCCAACGCCGAGGAACTGGCCGACATTGCCGAGCAGACCGCACAGGTCGCGCGCCGCATGGGGCATGAGCCGCGCGTCGCGTTCCTGAGCTACTCCAACTTCGGCAATCCCAAGGGCGCGTTCCTCGAGAATATGCGCGAGGCGGTGAAGCTGCTCGACGAGCGCAAGGTGAACTTCGAATATGAGGGCGAGATGACGCCCGACGTCGCGCTCAACCCGCGCCAGCTGGCGAACTATCCGTTCGCTCGCCTCTCCGGCCCGGCGAACGTGCTGATCATGCCGGGCCTCCAGTCGGCGCACATCTCGGCGAAGCTGCTGCGCGAGCTGGGCGGGGATTCGGTGATCGGGCCGATGCTGGTGGGCATGGAAAAGCCCGTTCAGGTCGCGCCGATGACGAGCACTGCAAGCGAACTGGTGACGCTGGCGGTGCTCGCGGCCGGGGGCGTTACCCGCTAGGCGCGGGCCTCGATCATCCAGCAAGCGGCGTTGAAGCGGACGGTGTTGCCATCGACGAACGGGTCGAAGGCGGCGCGGACGATGCCGAAGACATGGTCGCGGGTCGCCGCGTCCGCCTTCTGCAACGCAATGCCGATCCGGCCGAGATTGGAGAGATAAGGCATCAACTCCGCTTCGGGCATGGTACAGGCGATGTCGATCGGGCTGAGCGTGACGTCGCGCCAGCCGCTCGCGTCCAGGATCGCGCGGACATGCTCCGGATCGGCGAAAGCGAATTGACCGGGCGCGCCGGGCTGCATCGGCGGGAGCGGGGGCAGCAGCGGTGCGGCGGCGCGTTCGGCACAGGTCATGAACGGGTTCTCGGCGGGCGAACGCCAGGCGATCGCAGCGAGCGGCGCGTCCGGCACCATCGCGGCACGGATGCGTTCGAAGGCTGCAGCGGGATCGTCGAAGAACATGACGCCGAAGCGCGAGGTCGCCATGTCGAACGGACCGGCGCCTTCGAGGCGTGAAGCGTCGCCGCTGCGGAAGTTGGCGTGGACGCCTTCGGCCTCCTGGGCCGCGCGCTGGCGGGCGCGATCGATCATCATCTGCGACAGATCGGCACCGGTGCAGCTCCCATACGGGGCGAGCGCGCGGGCAATGGCGAGTGTGGTTGCGCCGGTGCCGCAGCCGATGTCGAGAACCGCATGCGGACCATGCCAACGGACGGCATCCACCAGCAACGCCTCGAAGGGCTCAAACAGGCTGTCGAGCAGGGCCTGCATGTGCAGCCATGCCTGACCGGCAGGCCCGTTCCATAGGTCGGACTGGCTCATCGCCGCGATGTTCTGCTCACCCATAAAGACTCCTTTCGCTTGATTCGGGGGTGCTGGTGCCGCACCCTGCCACTTCAAGCCGACTTGAGGTCAAGCCATGATGCCGCTCGATATTGCCGAGGTTGCGAAACGCTCCGGCGTGCCGGCATCGACGCTACGTTACTATGAGGAGCGCGGGTTGATCGAATCGATCGGGCGGCGCGGATTGCGGCGGATTTTCGGGGCGGGCGTGCTCGATCGGCTGGCGCTGATCGCGCTGGGGCGGCAAGCAGGGTTCTCGCTCGACGAGATCGCGGCGATGTTCGATCCGCGCGGGATGGCGGTGATCGATCGCGGCATGCTGATGGCGAAGGCGGACGAGATCGATACGCTGGTCCGAAGGCTGAGTGCGATGCGCGACGGGCTGCGCCATGCGGCGGCCTGTCCGGCGCCAAGCCATATGGAGTGTCCGACCTTTCGGCGGATCGTGAAGGCGGCGGCCAGCGGCGTGCTGGCAAGGCGGGCGGGCGCCGTTCCGCGTCTCGATCGGCCATGATCATGTAACCGGTTGCTGCTACATTTGTAGCATGCTACAGGTGTAGCAGGAGATGGGTATGATCGAGTCGTTGCCACGCCGTGAGCGAGAGGTGTTCGAAATCCTGTGCGGGCTGGAAGAGGCGACCGCCTCCGCGGTGCGCAACGCGATGACCGATCCGCCGTCGGATTCGGCGGTGCGCACGCTGCTTGGGCGGCTCGTAGCGAAGCGGTTGGTGACGCACCGCACCGCCAACCAGGCCTATGTCTATGCGCCCGCGCCGCGCGCCGGGGCGGTCGCCGAGACTGCGCTGCAGAAGCTGGTGCAGACCTTCTTCCAAGGTTCCGCCGCCAGCGCGGCGACGGCGTTGCTGGGCATGCAGCCAAGATTGGAGCCCGACGAGATCGACGCGATCCAGCGTGTGATCGATCAGGCGCGGAAGGAGGCGAAGTGATGCTGCCGGTTCTGATCGAACTAGGGTGGAAATCTGCGCTGATCGCCGTGCTGGCGCTGATTGCGGATCGGGCGATGCGCGGCAGACCCGCAGCGGAGCGGGTGTTCGTGTTGCGGGCCGCGGTGGTCGCGCTCGTGCTGCTTCCGGCCGCGATTCTGTTGCTGCCGTCGCTGGATGTCGCGTTGCTTCCAGCCCCGGAGGCAGTGGAAGGAGTACGCGCGCCCACGTCGGCAGCGGTTGCGCCGATCCCGCCGACGGCGACCGGAACGGGTATCGATCTTGTCGGGCTGCTCTATATGCTGGGGGCCGGGGCGGCGCTGCTCCATCTCGGCATCGGCATGGCCGTTCTGGCGCGATGGACGAGTCGGGGCAAGGACGCAGTCGAACCGCGCTGGCAGGCAGCGCTGACCCGGAGCCGCGCACAGCTCCGGCGGCCGGTGCGGCTGCTGGTTTCCGACGATGTCGTGACTCCAATCAGTTGGGGTATCGCGCCGGCCTGGATTCTGATCGATCGCGCGACGCTGGAACGTGCAGCGCAGGCGGATGCGGTGATCGCGCACGAGATGGCGCATATCCGCCGGTTCGACTGGCCGATGCTGGTTACGGCGCGGATTGTAGCAGCGCTGTTGTGGTTCAACCCGCTGGTCTGGCTGCTCAACCGGACGCTCGTGCGCCGTGGCGAGACCGCTGCGGACGAGGCCGCGGTTCGCGGAATCGAACGCGCCGACTATGCCGAAGCGCTGCTCAGCTTCGCGACGGCGCCGGCAGCGCGCGGGGTGGCGACCGGGATGGCATTGTGGCCCAACGCGCTGGCCGAACGGATCACGCATATCGCGACGCACCGGCACCGCCCCGGAAGCTGCGCGATCCCGGCGGCGGCGTTGGTCTGCACGGCGATTGCGGCGCCGCCGCTCGCGGTCGCCCGGCTGGTGCCTGCTGCGCCAGCCAGCGACACGCCCATCACGCGGGCGGCAGGCCCCGGGGCGGCTCAAGCGACCGCGTCGGCCACCGCTCCCGCCCGGGCAGAGCCAGATCGTCTCTCGGCGCGTCCGGCTGCAAGGGCGCCGCTACCGTTCGCAGGCGATCCGTCGAGGGCGCTGCCTCAACCCACCCCGGTCCCGGCGGCGCGGGTCGCAAGCGCGCCGCAGTCGGCACCCCTCCGTATCGTCGGCCAGACAGGCGCGTCGGTGATCAGGCGGGGTGACGAGGCGGTCACGGCATCGCCTTCGTCGCCACCCCTGCCGCGGAGCGAGGAAACGCCCGAGTGGGCGAAGCAAGCTGCCAACGAGATTAGCCAGGCCGCCCGGGAAATCCGGAACGGCGCGCGCAATGTCGAACTGACCGCGGAACTGCCCGGGGTCGATGGCGAAGAACGCGCAGACATTGCCAAGCAAGTCAGGGAGATGCGTGCGCAGGCCGACGAATTCGAGGCGCGGGCACGCGCATTGAGAGGGCCGGGCGGCTGATCGCCGACTAGCCGGCGAACATCATCAGGATTGCGACCGGAAGCGGGATTCCCGCCACGGGAGCGGCTTGCCTGACGACATTGAAGGGAGAAGGAAGATGCGACGGACGATCCTGTTTTCGATCCTGCTGCTGAGCGCCTGTGCCGAGGGACGGGCGGAGCCGGTCGCGAAGCTGGCCTATGGCGACCTTGCACTCGAGAGTCGCGATGGAAGGGCGGCGCTCCGGCAGCGCGTGACCCGGGCGGCGCAGACCTACTGTGCGGTCTACGGTGCGGAAATGACGCCGCATGGCGCGCGCGCCGATCCCTATTATTGCGCCGACATGTTTCGGTCGTGGATCGTCGGCAAGATGCGTCCGGACCTCCGCCGCGCCTATTTCCTCGCGCGGAAGGAGGCCGGGGTAAAGGGACGGCAGCTCTAGCCGTCGATACTGACGCCGAGCGACGCATTGACCAGCCCGCCATCGACCACCAGCGTATCGCCGACGACATAGTCCGAGGCGCGGCTGGCGAGGAAGATCGCGGCGCCGGCCATGTCGTCGGGCGTACCGACCCGGCGCATGGGGATCGCCTTGGCGACGGTATCGCCATGGTCGCGCGCCGCCTTGTTCATCTCGCTGGCAAAGGCGCCGGGGGCGAGGCTGTTGACGATGATCCCATCGCGGATAAGCCGGGCGGCCATGCGCTTGGTGAGGTAGATCAGCGCCGCCTTCGACGCGTGATAGCTATAGGTTTCCCACGGATTGAGCCGCAGCCCGTCGATCGAGGTGATGTTGATCACCTTGGACGGGGCGGCGTGGCTGGCATTGGTCTTGAGCAGATCGTGCAATGCCTGGGTGAGGAAGAAGGGCGACTTGACGTTCAAGTCCATGACCTTGTCCCAGCCGCTTTCCGGAAATTCCTCGAACGCTACGCCCCAGGCCGCGCCGGCATTGTTGACGAGGACGTCGAGATGGTCTTCGCGGCTGGCGAGTTCGGCGGCGAGCGCCTTGCAGCCCTCGACCGTCGACACATCCATCGGGATCGGAATGCAATTGGGGCCGAGCTCGGCGGCGGTCTCCTCGCACGCCGGGGCCTTCCGCGAGGAGATATAGACCTTGGCGCCTTGGGCGATGAAGGCTTCGGCGATCATCTTGCCGATGCCGCGGCTGCCGCCGGTGACGAGTGCGATGCGGCCCTTGAGGCTGAAGAAGTTGCTGGTGTCCACGTCTCTCTCCCAATTCGTCTCCCCAGCTAGAGGCCGGAGTCTTGTTCGTCAGGCCGTTCGCTCCGCCACGGAGGCTCCAGCGTTCGCTGGGGTGACGGTTTGTGTTGTCTAGCCCCCGCGTTTCAGCGTCTCGCGCGCGATGATGAGCTGCTGAATCTGGCTGGTGCCTTCGTAGATGCGGAACAGGCGGACGTCGCGATAGAGCCGCTCGATGCCGTAATCCTCGATATAGCCCGCGCCGCCCAAGATCTGGACCGCGCGGTCAGCGACGCGGCCGACCATCTCGGTCGCGAACAGCTTGGCCGCGGCGCTTTCCATGACGACATCCTTGCCGGCGTCCTTGGCGGCGGCGGTTTCGAGGACGAGTGCGCGCGCGGCGAGGCATTCGGTCTTGCTGTCGGCGAGCATGGCCTGGATCAGCTGGTGCTCGGCGATCGGCTTGCCGAATTGCTTGCGCTCGGACGCATAGGCGACGCAGTCGGCGATCAGCCGCTCGGCGACGCCGACGCTGACCGCGCTGATATGCAGGCGGCCACGATCGAGCACGCGCATCGCGATCTTGAAGCCTTCGCCCTCTTCGCCGAGCCGGTTGGCGGCGGGGACGGGGACATCGTCGAAGATCACGTCGGCGACTTTCGCCCCCTTCTGCCCCATCTTCTTCTCGGGCTCGCCGATCGAGATGCCGGGCAGGTCCCTGGGTACGAGGAAGGCCGAGACGCCGCGCGCCCCGGGTTCGTCGCCGGTGCGGGCCATGACGGTGAACAGCGACGCCTTGTCGGCATTGGTAATGAAGCGCTTGGTGCCGGAGAGGCGATAGACGTCGCCGTCACGGACGGCGCGCGCCTTCACCGCGCCGCTGTCGCTGCCGACATCGGGTTCGGTGAGCGCGAAGCTGGTGATGATCTCGCCGCTGGCGATCCTGGGCAGCCACGCGGCCTTCTGCTCGGACGTGCCGGCCATGACCAGGCCCTGCGAGCCGATGCCGACATTGGTGCCGAAAGTCGAGCGGAAGGCGGGGGTGGTGCGCCCCATCTCGATCGCCACGCGGCATTCCTCAAGCATCGTCAGGCCGAGCCCGCCAAACTCCTCCGCGATCGACAGGCCGAACAGGCCGAGCGCCTTCATCTCCTCGACGATGGTGTCGGGGATCGCGTCGGCGGCCTCGACTTCGCTCTCGAGCGGGCGCAACCGCTGCGCGACGAAGCGGCGGACCGTATCGATCAGGGCGTCGAACGTCTCGGGGTCGAGCGCCATGCCATCCTCTCCTGAAATTTGCCCCAGCTATACCCGAAGGGTGCGGCTCCGCAACATACCCCGATTTTGAAAATTGACGGATTGACGCATTGCAGGGCGGCCATATGCTGACCGAAAACTGCAAAATGCGGCGCGTACGATGCGGCCGGCGGCAGCGGGAGAGAGCGATGGACGGCACGACTCAACCCGCGGCGGCGCCCCGGGCGCGACGGATCAGCAGCCGGTCGATGCTGGCCTATGGCTTCGGCGCTGTCGCCTATGGGGTGAAGGACGCGGGCTTCCAGACCTTTCTGCTGCTGTTCTACAATCAGGTGATCGGGCTGCCCGCAGTGCAGGTGGGCGCGGCGATCATGGCCGCACTGATCCTGGACGCGATGATCGATCCGGCGATCGGCGCGGCGTCGGACCGCACCCGCAGCGGCTGGGGGCGGCGGCATCCATGGATGTACGGATCGGCGATTCCGATCGCGCTCGGCTGGCTGTTGCTGTGGAACCCGCCCGAGCTGCCGCACGCGGCGATGCTCGCCTGGGTGTTCGCGACCGCCGTGGTCGTACGCACGGCGGTGTCTGCCTATGAGGTGCCGTCGGTCGCGCTGACGCCGGAGCTGACGGCGGACTATGACGAGCGGACGCGGATCATGGCCTATCGCTATCTGTTCGGCTGGGCGGGCGGTCTGGCGATGCTGGTCGCGGCGTACACGCTGTTCCTGGTTCCTGGCGAGGGGCAACCCAACGGCCTGCTCAACCGCGAAGGCTATGGCCTGTTCGCGGCCGTCGGCGCGGCGGCGATGGCGGGCGCGATCCTGATCTCCGCACTGGGCACCCATCACGAGATCGCGCGGCTGCCGCGACCCGAGATCGGGAAGGCGACGCTTAGGGAAACGTTCGGCGAGTTGATCGAGACGGTGCACAACCGCGCCTTTGCGCTGCTGATGCTTGCCGGTCTTTGTGCCTATTCGGCGCAAGGGGTCAATTTTGCGCTGTCCAACTATCTCTACACCTTCGTCTGGCTGTTCCCGGCCGCAGCCTTCGCTGCACTGGGCGGGGTGCTGTTCGCTGGCGTGCTCGCCGCCTTCTTCATCGCGCCGCGGGTCGCCCGGCGATGGGGCAAGCGCAAGGCGGCGGCGGTGTTCATGACCCTGGCGCCGGTGCTGCTCGGCCTGCCGTTCTGGCTGCGGCTGGCCGGCGTCTTTCCAGAACCGGGCGATCCGGCCCTGCTGCCCACATTGTTCGGCATCTACATCGTCAACGTCGCATGCAGCGTCTCCGCCTTCATGCTCGGCGGATCGATGATGGCCGACGTGGTCGAACAGTCGCAGGCGCAGACCGGGCGGCGGTCCGAGGGCGTATTCTTTGCCGGATCCTTCTTCGTCCAGAAATGCACGAGCGGGGTCGGCATCGGGCTGGCCGGGCTGATCTTGTGGATCGCCGGGTTTCCCGACGGGGCGAAGCCGGGGCAGGTGCCGGCCGAGACGGTCGATCGGCTGACCATCATCTTCACCCTTTGCTATCTCGCGCTCGGCTGGGCCGCGGCGTGGTTCTACGCGCATTTCCCGTTCGGCAAGGCCGAGCATGATGCGCGGATCGGCGCCGCGAAGGGGTGAGACGGAGTGCCCGCCGGAGCTTCCTCCAGCGGGCACCTTCCTCCCCAGGAATCTTGCTTCAGCCGAGGCGGCCGAGGCGGTGATAGAGGTTCGCGAACTGGACCGAGCGGGGATCGTCGGCGATCTTGCGCGTATAGTCGGCGACCGCTTCCTTGAGCAGCGCGAAGTCGGCGGTCGAGAAGACCGGGCGGGCGCTGGCGGGTTCGGGCGTCTTCATGGTGGCTTCTCCTGTAAATTTCTCTGCATCCTGTATGACTCGTGATTCCCGAAGTTCATACAGACGATGCCGATTGCGCGTGGTCACGGTGTGATTGGCACGTGACAGGCGATCCGAAACATTGTAAAGAATTGACAATCGTATTCATGCGCTTTGCGTGGCGAACGTAACAGGAACGGGGCGTGTAGGAAAATGGCGGAGCGCAAGCTGTTCGCGGGGCATGCGGTGCGGCGGCTGCGGCGCGCGCAGGCGCTGACCCAGGCCGCGATGGCGGAGATGCTGGGCGTCTCCGCAAGCTATCTCAACCTGGTCGAGCGCAACCAGCGGCCGCTGTCGGCAACCCTGTTGCTGGGCCTTGCCCAGACGTTCGACTTCGATCCGCGCGCGCTGGCGGCGGGCGAGCCGGGCGGAGGCGAGGAAGCGATGCGGCGACGGCTGGCCGATCCGCTGTTCGCCGATATCGAGATCGACCGTGCCGAGCTGACCGAATGGCTGGCGGGGGCGCCGGGCGGGGCCGAGGCGTTCGCGCGCGCCTATGACCGGATCGGCGCGGGCGGCGCGGGAGCGGCGATGCCGGGCGAGGGCGAGGACCCCGGCATGGCGGTGCGCCGCGAGGTCGAGCGCTGGCGCAACCATTTCGCCGATCTCGACGCTGCGGCCGAGACGCTGGCCGACGAGCTGCGCATCGCATCGAGCGACCCGCTGGGTGCGATGGCCGAACGGCTGCGCGTCAAGCATCAGCTGTCGATCCGGGTGCTGCCGATCGAGGTACTATCGGGCCTGCGCGTGCGGCTCGACCTGCATGCGCGGCAATTGCAGCTGAGCGAAGCGCTCGATCCGCCGAGCCGGGTGTTCGCGCTGGCGCGGCAGCTGGCGGTCGAGGCGCGGGCGGAGATCGATGCGCTGGTGCGCGGCGCGGGGTTCGCCGACCGCGTGGCGGAGCGGCTCTATCGCCGCCATCTGGTGAGCTATTTCGCTGCGGCGGTGATGATGCCCTATGCCCGCTTCCTGCGTGCATGCGAGGCGACGGGCTATGACCTGGAACTGCTGCGGCGGCGCTTCGGGGCGAGCGCGGAGCAGGTGGCGCACCGGCTGACCACGCTGCAACGCGTGGGCGCACGTGGACTGCCCTTCTTCATGCTGCGGATCGACCGGGCGGGGCAGGTGTCGAAACGCTTCGCCGGGGCGAGCGGATCGCCGCTGGTGGAATCGTCGGTGCCGTGCCCGTTGCTCGACGCCTACGCCGCGTTCCAGCGCGCCGACGAGCGGGTGGTTCAGCTGGTCGAGCTGGAGGACGGGTCGCGCTGGTTCACCTCGTCGCGCTGCGTCTTCCCGCCCGGCGGCTGGGCCGGGGCGGTCAAGGCGCGGTTCGTGGTGACGTTGGGGCTGGCGGCGGACGCGGCGCGCGGGCTGGCGGCGGCGCGCGGGCTGGACTTCGGCGGCGAGGCAACCCCGGTGGGGCTGGGCTGCCGGGCGTGCACGCGCGAATGTCCGCAGCGGAGCGCAGCGCCTGCGGGCCGGACGATGCTGGTCAACGAGCGCGAGGCAGGGGTGTCGCCGTTCGGGTTTGCGGGGGATTGAGAAGCGAGAGGCAAGGGGTAGAAAGAAGCCGGGTAACGCACGAAGATATCTGCGGTTGCCGGGATTCCCAAGACGATAGAATTCGTGCCATATCGAGCTATGGCGTTACTTGTCCTCTTGCTCGCCGCTGCGACTCCCCAGTCCGCAGTTACGGTCAACCCTGCCGACCCTACGGCTCCGTTCAAAGGCGACGACGGCGCGTTGCAGTTTGACCCGGCGTGTCGAGACTATACGCTCGACACGGTTCAATCCAATCCAAGCTGTGCGGCCCGTGTGGCAAAAGGAGAGGCTGCACCGTCATTGGCAATCGCAGTAACGACGTTACAGTCCTTGCCCGCGAAAAGCGCCGACGCCGTGCATTTGTTGAAGCGTTCAGCGGCAGCGACTGACCACCCTGCCGTGCACTATTTTCTGGGATCGGTTCTCGGAACGGCCGAGCGAGTTCAGCCAAATTACACGGAAGCCGTTCGACATCTCGATACTGCGGCTTCTCGAGGTAACCCGGCGGCGGCCGACCTTCTCGCCAATCTGTTGTTGGCCGGCAAAGGAGCGCCGCGCGATGTGCCTCGCGCGATACGCCTGTACGAGATGGCTGCCGCAAACGGCTTCCCGAAGGCGGCGGTGGCACTCGGCAAGCTATATCTGGCCGGTAGGCTTGTGCCCAAGGACGAAGCGCGTGGGCTGGCCTGGCTGGATGCGGCTGCAGCCGTGAACACGGCCCAAGCAGCGCACCTTGCCGCTCTGGCAAGAAATCAGGCGAAGGTTACGAATTTCCAGCTTGTTCCTTCAGCCAACCCCGCGGAAGTCAAGGCGGTACGATACGGCACCTTCGACAATCCGGACATCCCGCCGAACTTCGGTTTCGATCCCGCGTTTCAGGCAGTGCACGACGCACCCTATGATGACCCGGCCACATTGGCCCGGCTGGAACGGGAAGCCGCCAGCCTGCCGACACCTTACCTCTATGAACTCGCCCGGCGGTTGGCGGTAAAGGATGCGCCCAGAAGCCTGACGACGTATCTCGTCGCGCGTACGCGAATGACCTACGATGCGAGCCGCTGCGCCGATCCGGCGAGCCTCGAAAGCCTGCGGGCATGGGACATGCTCATCCTGCCCGATTTGCGCTTTCTCTTCGGTGCCGGGCGGCCTTCGCCCGCGATTGTAGATGCTGCGTTGGCCGAAGAACGGAAGCTGCCGGCCGATACGCAGCCCTGGTGGGTTTGCAGGTCCGGCATGGCTGCAATGAGCGCCGCCATCAGTGAGAAGGCAGGCCCATTGCAGCTCAAGCCGGAGCGGCAATGGCCAGAACTTCGGGAAGCCGCACAGACCCGGTTGTCTGGATTGGCCGCTAATCCTTAGAATGGCGGTCTCTCGCTCTCTGGGTTCTGGAAGGAGGCGCATGGCCTACGCCCAGCACAACCGGTCGCGGCCCTCATGCTTCGCGCGGTAGAGTGCGGCGTCGGCGCGGGACACGAGCGTGTTGAAGCGCTCGCCCCGGGCGAGGGTCGCGGCACCGATGCTGAGGGTCAGAAATCCGCCCGGCGATCTGATGTGCGGGATGGCGAGGCGGCGGATGCGCGCGAGCACGCCATCGAACCGGGCGTGCGCGTCGTCGGGCGTGGCGCCGTAGAGCAGGATGCAGAATTCCTCGCCGCCAAGGCGTGCGGCGATATCGAGCGGGTGGCGCAGATCGGCCGACAGCGTGTGGGCGATCCGTTGAAGCGCCAGATCGCCCGCGCCGTGCCCGTAGCTGTCGTTGAAGCGCTTGAAATGATCGACATCGATGATCGCCAGCGCGACCGCCACGCCCTGCTTCGTGGCGAGATGCACGATCCGCTCGGCATGCGTGAACAGGCTGCGGCGATTGGCGAGGCCGGTGAGGGGATCGGTATTGGCCTGGCGGTCGAGAATCGCGGTGAGCAGGAACTGGCGGCGTTGCGAATGCTCGCGCAGATAGCCGCCCATCGCCGAGACCGGCACCGCCATCAGCAGCATCGCGACGATCTGGAGGCTGTGCCCGAACCCGTGGCGCGTATCGAGGAAGAGCAGCATGAAGGCCGAGACGAGCGCGACCAGCAGCGCCGCGGCAAGCGCCCGGCGGAAGGTGAGGCCGAGCGGGAGGAAGGCCGCCATCACCACCACGATCTGGGCATTCTCCGCCGCGAACGCGCCTTTGCCGTGGACGATCATTGTGGTGACCGCGATGGCGAGGCCCATCGCGGAGTACATCGTCCAGGAAAGCCAGCCATAGTCGCCACGCCCCCTTCGAATGACGATCGCGCCGGCGACCAGCAGGGCCAGCACCGACCAGCGCGCGCCGACCCAGAGCCAGACCATCGGATCGAAATGGCCCCAGAGGCCCAGAATCGTGAGGCGATGAAGGTCGAGCAGGGTGAAGGCGAACCAGACAAGCGCACCCGCGCCGGCACAGATCGCGGCGGGGAGGCGTTCGGTCTCGATCAGCTTGCGGCGATACTCGGCCTCGATCTCGGGCTCGAACCGCAGCCGCCGGAAACCGCGGCGCAATTGCTGCGCATAGCGGTCTCCCGGCTTGCTGCTGAATTCGATCGACTGGAACATTCCCGGGGCCGCGCTTCCTGCTTGTGATCCGGCGTCACCCGGCGTTGGCAGGCAAAGGTTGGCATTGTGTCAACGCGCGTGCGGGAAAAGGGGGCGGCTCAGCGCCGCCACCAGCCGAGCAGGCGTTGCTGCCGGAGAAGCGAGCCTTGCCGCAGGGTATGGCGGGCACGCGCGCGGTGAAAGGCGGCCGTGGCGAAGGTCATGACCACCGCGGCAAGCGCGATCGCGACGGCATAGGCGCTCATCAGTTGGGGATCGATAGCGTGTCTCCGGCGGGTAAGCGGGAGCGCGCAATGTCTCTCAGCCAACGGTGCTTACGAAGGAAGGTCCGCTGATCCCGCCGGTCTAGCAGGCGGGAGCCCGCGCGGCCAGCGAAAGCGTGCTAGCCGAGAATCTCGCGAGCTGCGGCGAAGGCGATCGCGGCGGCGCGGGCGTCAGCCGCGCTCCGGCGGCAGGTGCGAGGCCGGTAGGGCGCGTCGCGAAGTGGGGTGAAGAGAGGGCGTTCGATAGAGTGGTAATTGAAATTCACGTAGGTTCCTGTTGGATAAGATGTTGCTGCTCGCGCTTGGCGCGGGCGCGGTCGACGCCTTCCTGCCGTTCGGCCATTTCCAGCCAGGCGGCTTCGGCGCGAAGGCACCGCTCACGGACATTGTCCAGCGTTGCGGATTCGGCATCGGCACGCGCACGCGCGGCGTGCTCGCGATAGGGGACTTGGGCCATGCAGGGCTCCCTTGAGGCAAGCCGCGTGCGGCGCGAGGCCGCACGCGGATCACGGATTATTCGGCGTGCTGAATGTTGACCGCGGCCATCTTGCCGCGGCGATCCTCTTCCAGATCGTAGCTGACGCGCTGGTCCTGGTTGAGGGTGGCCATGCCCGAACGCTCGACCGCCGAGATGTGGACGAAGGCGTCGTTGCCGCCGCCATCGGGAGCGATGAAGCCAAAGCCCTTGTCGGGGTTGAAGAATTTGACGGTGCCGGTGATGCTCATGATATTTCCTTCTTGTTTGGGCGAGCCGAAGACCGGATTCGCCCGGTGCCGCGGTTGCAGAAAGAAGGAGAAAGGGGCCGCAAAGCTCCGAGTACCGTCGATTTGCGACTAAAGCAGGCCCTATATGGGGTGCCGGAACCGGATTGTAAGGGGGGCGGCTGGAAAACGTCCTCTAGAACAGGCGCGTGAGCAGGTAGAAGAGCGCGCCGACGGCGGCGGACGCGGGGATGGTGATGAACCACGCCCAGATGACGTTGCGCGCGACGCCCCAACGCACGGCCGAGGCACGGCGGGCGGTGCCGGCGCCGATGATGCTGCCGGTGATCGTGTGGGTGGTCGACACCGGGATGCCGAGCAGCGACGCGGTGAACACCATGATCGACCCGCCCATCGAGGCGCTGAACCCCTGATGCTGCGACAGCTTGGTGATGCGGCTGCCCATCGTCTCGATGATCTTCCATCCGCCCGACAGCGTGCCGAGCGCGATCGCGACATAACAGGCGATGGCGACCCAGTGCGGCACGTGGAACTCGCCCGAGAGGTAGCCGGTCGAGTAGAGCAGGACGGTGATGATCCCCATCGTCTTCTGCGCATCGTTGAGGCCGTGGCTGACCGAATAGGCGGCCGAGGAGAAGAGGTGGAGGGCGCGGAAGCTCTTCTCCGCCGTGCGGTTGGTCGCGCGGGCGAAGGCCCAGCTCGATACGAGCATGATCAGCATCGCCAGCATCATGCCGAGCAGCGGCGAGAGGACGATGGCGATGAGCGTCTTGTTGAGGCCGCTCCACTCGATGCCGGTGACCCCGGCATGCGCGACGCCGGCGCCGACGATGCCGCCGACCAGCGCGTGGCTGGACGAGGAGGGGATGCCCTTGATCCAGGTGACGACGTTCCAGAATATCGCCCCGATCAGCGCACCGAACACCACCCCCGGCGTGACCAGGTCCTTGTCGATGATCCCCTTGCCGATCGTTTCGGCGACCTTGTGCAGCTCCGGCCAGGCGAGCGTCAGGAAATAGGCGGCGAAGTTGAAGAAGGCGGCGAAGGCGACCGCCTGGACCGGCCCGAGCAGCCGGGTCGCGACGACGGTGGCGATCGAATTGGCGGCGTCGTGCAGGCCGTTGAGGAAGTCGAACGCCAGCGCGACCAGGATCAGGCCGACAAGGAGCGGGAAGGCGAGCTCGTGCATCGTGCGGCTCAGGCGTGATCGATGACGATGCCGTCGATCTCGTTCGCGACGTCCTCGAGCGCGTCGGTGATGCGTTCGAGATGCTTGTAGATCTCACGCGCGACGATGAACTTCATCGGGTCGTGGCCATAGGCCTTGAATGCGCGCTTGACGCCGGCGTCGTGGATGTCGTCGGCATGGCCCTCCATGCGGACCAGACGTTCGGTCAGCTCGTGGAGGCGGACGCCGTTCTTGGCGACGTCGCGCAGCAGCGGCATCGCCTCGGCGGTGAGGCGTGCGGCATCGACGATGATCGCGGCCATGTCGCGCATTTCCTGCTCGAACTCGGTGACCTCGTATAGGTCGACCGCGGCGGCGGCGGCCTGCATCTCGTCCACCGCATCGTCCATCGCGCCGATCAGGCTGGTGATCGCGCTGCGGTCGAACGGGGTGAGGAAGGTCTTGCGCACGGTCTGAAGCACTTCGCGGATGATGCCGTCTGCATCATGCTCGCGCTCCATGATCTCGCGGATATGGTCCTGCGGCGATCCGCCGCCCTGGAACAGGCGGGCGAGGGCATCGGCCGACGCAGTGATCGTCACCGCATGCGCCTCGAACAGCTCGAAGAAATTGCCCGTCTTCGGGAGCAGGCGCTGGAACCAGGCGAACATCTCGGAAACCCTTGATTTATGGGCGGCGGCGGCAAGCACGCCGGTGCGGCGCGCGGCCGCGTTGAATTCGGAAGCGCCGAAGCTGCGGATGAGATCGGCGAGGTCGGGCTCGTCCACCGCATTGGCGGCCTCGGCGAGGGTGAACCAGCGCCGTTCGCGCTGATGCTGCTCCTTCCATTTGGGCAGCTCATGCGTGACGGCGAGCGGGAACACATCGACATCGACCATCAGCGAGGCGCCGTTGCCGCGCGTCTTGCGATAGCGGAACGAGCCGAGCGGGGTGGGGCAGGCGGCGCCGTGGACGCCGGCTTCCTCCTCCGCCTCACGCGCGGCGCAGGCGTGCGGCACCGAGCCGGCGGCCGCGGCATTGCCCTTGGGGATCACCCAGCGCCCGGTGCCGCGCGACGTGACCAGCAGGATGCGCACGGGCGCATCGATGGCGGTCCCTTCGGAACGGTACGGCAAGGCGGCGATCTGGCGAATGGTGGCGGCTCCCGGCGCGCCGATGCCCGATTTTGCCGAATGTTACAATGATGTGACGTTTGTGTGACGTCAAAGCCTGTGGACAGCGGCGGGGCGTGGCAATGCTGCGGCGCAAGGTGTTGACACACTTTTGCGACAAATAGGTGAGACAAGCTTGCCTTCCTTCCCCGGTATTCATAGCGCGTTCCCCCATGCGAATGATTCTCACCCTTTGCGCGTCCGCAACCCTTCTGGCGGCCTGCGGCGGCAACGATGCGGCGCTCAAGAAGGGGCGCGAAGCCCCGTTGGTGACGCTGGCGGCGGTCCAGCCGGCGCGCTTCGTCGAGCGGATCGATGCAGTCGGCACCGCGCGCGCCAACGAGCAGGTGACGCTGACCGCGCCGGTGACCCAGCGCATCGTTCGCCTCAATTTCGACGACGGCGCCTATGTGGCGAAGGGACAGGTGATCGCTGTGCTCGAGACCGCGACGCAGAGCGCCCAGCTTGCACAGGCACAGGCACGGGCCCGCGAGGCGCATCAGCAACTCGAGCGGCTGGAGGCGCTGAAGGCGCGCGGTTTCGCGACGCGCAGCGCGGTCGATACGCAGGTCGCGCTCGCAGGGCAGGCCAACGCCCAGGCCGCAGAGGCCCGCGCCGGGATCAACGACCGCGTCGTGCGCGCGCCGTTCGGCGGCTGGGTCTCGCTGCGCAACATCTCCGCCGGGGCGGTGGTGACGGCGGGGACCGAGATCGTGACCGTCAGCGACGTCAGCCGCATCAAGCTCGATTTCCCCGTGCCCGAGACGCTGCTGGCGCAGTTGAAGCCTGGCCAGCCGATCGTGGCAGTCGCCGCCGCCTATCCCGACCAACCCTTTCGAGGGACGGTGGATACCGTCGATCCCGTACTGAACCCCCAGACCCGCGCGACGACCGTGCGCGCGGTGCTGGCGAATGGCGACCGCAGGCTGAAGCCGGGCATGTTGCTGACGGTGACGATCGAGTCCGCCGAACGAACCGTGCCCGCGGTTCCCGAGCTGGCGCTGGTGGGCGAGGGCGAGAACATGTTCGTCTTCACCGTCGAGAACGGCAAGGCGAAGCGGGTGCAGGTCCGTACCGGGCTGCGTCAGAACGGGATGGTCGAGATCGTCGACGGTCTGCGCGCCGGTCAGCGCGTGGTGACCGAGGGGGTCGTCAAGATTGCCGATGGCCAGGCGGTGCGCACCGGCGCGGCGGACAATGCCAAGGGACGATCGGGCGCGGCCGCCAAGGCGGATGAGCCCAAGGCTGGCGGCAAGGCCGGCTGATGCAGCTTTCCGACGTCTCGGTCCGGCGGCCGGTCTTCGCGGCCGTCCTTTCGATCCTGCTGACGATCGTCGGCGTGGTCGCGTTCCTGAGCCTGTCGGTTCGCGAATATCCGGACACAGATCCACCGGTCGTGTCGGTCGAGACGGTCTATACCGGCGCCGCGGCCAGTGTGGTCGAGGCGCGGATCACCCAGCCGATCGAGGAAGCACTGTCGGGGATCGAAGGGATCCAGACGATCACCTCGCGATCGCGCGACGGATCCTCGGACATCTCGATCGAGTTCCGCCCGGGCCGCGACATCGATTCCGCCGCCAACGACGTGCGCGACCGCATCGGCAGCGTGACCGAAGATCTGCCCGAGGAAGCGCTGGCACCCGAAGTGCGCAAGGTGGACGCCGATTCCAGTCCGATCCTTTTCCTGGTCGTATCGCGTCCGGGCTGGTCGCGGCTGGAGCTCAGCGACTATGTCGACCGCAACCTGGTCGACCGGTTCAGCACGATCGATGGCGTTGCCCGCGTCTTCGTCGGCGGCGAGGCGCGGCCGTCGATGCGCGTATGGCTCGACGCCAACAAGCTCGCCGCGTTCCAGCTGACCCCGGCGGACGTCGAAACCGCGCTGCGCACGCAGAATGTGGAGCTTCCGGCCGGACGCATCGAATCGCAGCAGCAGAATGTGACGCTGCGCGTCGACCGGCCCTTTGCGTCGGCGGAGAGCTTCACGCGGCTGGTGGTCGGGCGCGGCCCGGACGGCTATCAGGTCAAGCTGGGTGACATCGCCAAGGTCGAGCAGGGCGCGGAGAACCCGTACACGACCTTCCGCATGAACGGCCAGTCGGCGGTCGGCATGGGTATCGTCCGCCAATCGGGCGCGAACACGCTGGCAGTGGCCGATGCGGCCAAGAAGACCGCGGCCGGGCTGGACCTGCCCGAAGGCATGACGATCACGGTCGGATCGGACGATTCGCTGTTCATAGGCCGCGCGATCGAGGGCGTGTGGCACACGCTGGCCGAAGCCGCGGTGCTGGTGGTGCTGGTCATCTTCCTGTTCCTGGGATCTTGGCGCGCGACGCTGATCCCGGCGGTGACGGTGCCGATCTGCCTGCTCGGCGCGTTCGCGGTGCTGTGGGCGTTCGGCTTCTCGATCAACCTGCTCACGCTGCTGGCGCTGGTGCTGGCGATCGGCCTGGTCGTCGACGACGCGATCGTCGTGCTCGAGAATGTGTACCATCGCATCGAGGAAGGCGAACCGCCCCTGGTCGCAGCGTTCAAGGGCACGCGGCAGGTGGGCTTCGCGGTGATTTCCACCACCCTCGTCGTGTGCGCAGTGTTCGTGCCGATCTGTTTCCTCGCCGGGCAGACCGGTCTGTTGTTCCGCGAGCTCGCGGTGGCGATGATCGGTGCAGTGGCGTTTTCGGGTTTCCTTGCGCTCAGCCTGACGCCGATGCTGTGCTCCAAGATGCTCAAGAAGCAGGAGCGCGGGCGTTTCACCGGCTGGGTGGACGACAAGTTCCAGAAGCTCGAGAATTTCTATGGCCGCTGGCTCGACAAGGCGATCAACCGGCCGCTGATCCCGATGATCGGCGTTCTGCTGTTTCTCGGCGTCGCGGTGGGCGGCTTCCTGACGCTCCAGTCCGAGCTGGTGCCGGCCGAGGATCAGGGCGTGGCGCAGGTGCAGCTGAGCGCGCCGGAGGGTACCGGCTTCGACCAGATGGACCGCTATGTCGTCCAGACGCAGGAAAAGCTGCTCCCGCTGCTCAACGAAGGTGCGGTTCGCACCGTGATCAGCCGCACCCCGGGCGGGTTCGGCGCGAGCGACGATTTCAACAGCGGCATGTTCATCGTCTTCCTCAAGCCTTGGGAGGACCGAACGACGACCACGCAGCAGGTCGCGCAGCAGATCAACCGCATCCTCGTCAACGAGCCGGCGATACGCGGCAACGCGCAGGTCCGCTCGGCACTGGGCCGCGGACGCGGGCAGCCGATCGGCTTCGTGCTGGCGGGGACGACCTATGAGGATCTGGCCAAGGCGCGCGACCGCATCCTGGCCGCGGCGGCGCAGAATCCGGGAATCATCAACCTCGATTCCGATTACAAGGAAACCAAGCCGCAGCTTCGCGTCGATGTGGATACGACGCGTGCGGGCGACCTCGGCGTGTCGGTGAACGATGTCAGCCAGGCGTTGCAGACCCTGCTCGGTTCGCGGCGCGTATCGACCTATGTCGATCGCGGCGAGGAATATCGCGTGATCGTGCAGGCAGACGCGGCGGGCCGCGCGACGCTGGCGAACCTGTCGACCATCCAGGTGCGCGCTCGCGACGGGTCGCTGGTGCCGCTGTCGAACCTGGTCACCACGCGCGAGGTTTCGGGGCCGCGCGACCTGGGCCGGTTCAACAAGCTGCGCGCGATCACGTTGTCGGGTGCGGTCGCGCCCGGCTATTCGCTGGGCGAGGCGCTGACCTTCCTGCAGGAACAGGCCGCGGCGTCGCCCGAGGTGATCGCGGTGGGCTATCGCGGCGAGAGCCAGGCGTTCGTCGAGACCGGCGGGTCGATCCTGCTGGTATTCGGCCTGACCATCCTGATCGTCTATCTGGTGCTGGCGGCGCAGTTCGAGAGCTTCGTCCATCCCGGCGTGATCATCATGACCGTGCCGCTGGCGGTGGCCGGGGGCGTCCTCGGCCTGGCGGTGATGGGGAAGACGCTGAACCTCTACAGCCAGATCGGCATCGTGATGCTGGTAGGCCTCGCGGCCAAGAACGGCATCCTGATCGTCGAGTTCGCCAACCAGCTGCGCGACGAGGGCAGGAGCATCGCCGAGGCGATCCGCCAGGCCTCTGCCCGCCGCCTGCGGGCGATCCTGATGACCTCGATCGCGATGGCCGCGGGCGCGGTGCCGCTGATGTTCGCGAGCGGCGCGGGTGCGGCGGCGCGGCAGGCGATCGGCGTCGTGATCGTGTTTGGCGTCATCCTCGCGACGATGATCACCCTGTTCCTCATCCCGATCCTGTACAGCAGGCTTGCGAAGTGGACCGGTTCGCCCCAAGCAGTGAGCCGCGAGCTGGAAGCGGCGATGGGCGAACCCCAGGCTGCCGAGTGACGGCCGCGGAATGGATATGGTCGCGTAACGTCCGGGTAAAACTCGCCCGGTAGAGGGGTGCGATGGAGATAGCGTCCAAGGGTCAGTTGCGCCTCGCCTTTCTGCGCTGGGCGATCGTCACGGTTCCGTTCATCCTGCTGCTGGGCTTCGCGTCGGGACGGCTGTTCCCGAGCGGAGAGGAGAATGGCTGGTACCAGATGCTGGTCAAGCCGGAGGCGACGCCGCCGGGACGGGTGTTTCCCGTGGCATGGACCACGCTCTACGTGCTGCTGGGGCTGGCGCTGGCGATGATCGTCAATGCGCGCGGTTCGCGGCTGCGACGGCCGGCGCTGATCCTCTTTGCGGCGCAGATGGCGGCGAACCTTGCCTGGTCCCCCTTGTTCTTCGGCTATCATCAGGTGTCGGCGGCATTGCTGCTGCTCGTCCTGATCCTCGCGCTGGCGCTCGCGACGACGTTCGTCTTCGCACGGATTCGCAAGGGTGCGGCGTGGCTAATGGTGCCGTATCTGGCCTGGCTCTGCTTCGCCGCGGTGCTCAATTACCAGATCGACCGGCTGAACCCGAATGCGGAAACTCTTGTGCCCGGCTCTTCGACATCCCAAATGAGTGTTTGAAACACGTGCTATCTGGGCCTTGACTGACATGCAGAGCGACAACCGCATTTTCGACGATTTCGTGAAGTTCGTGAACGGCGCGGCCGGCACCATGGCGGGCATGGCCCGCGAGGGTGAGGCGGCGGCGCGCGAGCGATTCAAGGGTTTCGTCGGTGGCATGGACTTCGTCGCGCGCGACGAGTTCGAGGCGGTGAAGGCGATGGCAGCGGCCGCACGCGACGAGAATGAGGCGCTGAAGGCGCGGATCGACGCGCTCGAGGCGAAGCTGGCCGGTGCTGCGGCGCCCAAGGCGGCCCCGAAGGCCGCAAAGCCGAAAAAGGGTGCGGCTGAAGCGTAAGCCCCGCTTTTCCACACCTATTTAGGCTATAATAACCATAACCCGCTTGTGCGGCGCAGCGCCGCAAGGCACCCATGCGCTCAGGCAAGGGCCGGGCGGAGGGACGACCGGATGCTCGATGAGAGCGAATATGAGCGCGACGATGCCGCGCCGATCGACATGCTGGAAACCTATTACGCCGCGCATGGCTGGAGCCATGAGCGCGAGGACGACGAGATCGTCGCACGCGTAAAGGGCAGCTGGACCGAATATGAGCTGCGCGCGATCTGGCGCGAGGATGACGGCGTGCTCCAGTTCCTGGGCTTCCCCGACGTGCGCGTGCCCGAGGAGCGGCGCGGCGACATCTACGAGACGATCGGGCTGGTCAACGAGCAGCTGTGGATCGGCCATTTCGAGCTGTGGTCGTCGAGCGGCATCCTGCTGTTCCGCCACGCTGCGATGATTCCGGGCGAGGGCGACGGCGACACGAGCGGCGCGTCGATGACGCTCGCCCAGACCGAATTGCTGGTCGAAAGCGCGATCGACGAGTGCGAGCGTTTCTACCCCGTGTTCCAGTTCGTGCTGTGGGGCGGCAAGTCGCCGCGTGAGGCGATCGCCGCAGCGCTGATCGAGACGCAGGGCGAGGCCTGAGGATCAGGCTCGCGATCGGCGATCATCTGCGCTTCGGCGGGGTTGATAAGGGATGCCGGCCTTGCTTCGAACTGAACTCGCAACGGCGTCACGGGAACGTCTGCTCCATTATCTCGCGGGCCATTTGATGGCACTGACCAACCAGGAAGAACCGCTAACGGCCGGGCGTCTTGATGGGATCATGGAGCATGTCGCTGCTCTGAATGTCCGTTTGGCTGACAGTATCCGGATCGAGCTGAACAAGTGAGGCAACGCCCTGTGACCCTTCCAAAGACCCTCTGGCTGATCGGTTGCGGCAATATGGCTGGGGCGATGCTGCGGCGCTGGGTTGCGGCGGGGACCGTGCGTGGCGCGGACGTGTTCGTGCTCAACCGGCGCGAGCAGGACCTGCCCGAGGGCGTGCGGCAGGGGCGGGTACTGCCCCAAGGCGCGCTGCCCGATGCGGTGATGCTGGGGGTGAAGCCGCAGCAGATCGACGAGGTCGCGGGGCAGATCGCCGGGCGGATTGCCGGGGTGCCGTTGCTGATCTCCATCCTTGCCGGCGCGGACGAGGCTGCGCTGGCGGCGCGGTTCGAGGCGCGGGCGATCGTGCGCGCGATGCCCAATCTTCCGGTCGAGATCGGCATGGGCGTCGTGGCGCTCCATTCGGAGGGCGCGAGCGCAGATGCGCGCGCGCAGGCCCAGGCGCTGATGGCGCCGCTCGGGCTGGTCGAGTGGGTCGAGGCGGTGCACTTCGCCGTGGTTGGCGCGCTCGCCGGGAGCGGGCCTGCGTTTGTCTACCGGTTCGTCGATGCGCTGGCAGCAGGCGGGGCCGCGCTCGGGCTTCCGGCGGAGCAGGCGCTGCGGCTGGCGCTGGCGACGGCCGAGGGCGGGGCGCTGCTGGCGGCGGGATCGACGGACACGCCGGGCATGCTGGCCGACAAGGTGGCGAGCCCGGGCGGATCGACGCGTGCCGGCCTGAATGTGCTCGACGCCGACGATGCGCTCATTCGGCTGATAACGGAGACGCTCGCCGCATCGGTGCGCCGGGACGCCGAAATGGCCGCTGCCGCACGCGGCTGAACGGAACGTCGCCGGTCGCAAAGGGTTGATGTGCCACACCCTTTCGACGGAGGCAGATCATGGCGACGACGACGCAGGCCCGCGACAGCAAGGGCCGCTTCAAGGAAGAAAATGGTTCGTGGTTCGGCGGCTACGGTCCGATCGCCGGCGCGGTCGCAGGCGGTGCTGCGCTCGGCGTGCTGGCGATGCTGGGCCGCAAGGCCGCAGTACAATCGGCAACGGCGCTGGCCGGTGACTGGATGGACGGGCTGATCGCCGAGCATCAGGCGGTGCTCAAACTGTTCGATACCATCGAGGCGACGGACGACAAGGACACGGGACGGCGCACGATGCTGTTGATGCAGATCAAGCACGCGCTCGCCAAGCACGCGATCGAGGAAGAGAATGTGATCTACCCCGCGCTGCGCGAGGCGGGGAAGATCGAGGAGGCCGACGCGCTCACCAAGGAGCACGGCTATGTGAAGCAGTATCTCTACGAGTTGGAGAACATGCCCAAGACCGGTCCGGCGTTCCTTGAGAAGGTGCGGAAGTTCCGCGCCGATCTTGAGGAGCATATGGACGAGGAGGAGGAGCGGCTGTTTCCTGCGCTGCGCACGCAGCTGACGGAAGAGAAGAATGCGCTGCTCACCAAGGCGATGAACAAGGAAGGGTTCAAGGTCGCCTGAACTATCGCCCCAGGGCCGAGACGCGCTTGCGCTCGGCCTCGGGGATCAACCCCTCCAATACCGCCCAGAAGCCGCCGACCGCACCCTGGCCCGCGCTCGAATAGGCAGCGGCGAGCTTGTCGCGCAGCGCTTCGAAGAGCTGGCTCTCCAGCGCCGTTCCCTCTGCGGTCAGGCGCAGCAGGCGCTGGCGGCGGTCCTCGCGGCCCGGGCGCGTCTCGATCAGCCCGCGATCGGTGAGATCCGCAAGGACGCGGCCGAGCGACTGTTTGGTGATCGCGAGCAGCGCGATCAGCTCCCCCACCGTCAGATCGGGCTGGCGCGCGATGAAGTAGAGCGCGCGGTGATGCGCGCGACCAAGGCCCTGCGCCGCCAGCCCCTCGTCGATCGAGCGCGTCAAATGGCTGTAGCCGAAATAGAGCAGCTCTACGCCGCGCCGGATCTCGGCTTCGCGGAGGAACAGGGGAGAGGCAGTTGGGACAGCCATGTTGACCTGTTTTGCCATCGGGCTTAGGCGTGCGCAACCGGCATCTTGGATGCCATTGGCGTGATGGTGCTGACGCCTTGAACAGGAGAGAGTGACGTGAGCAGCGCAATGTTCGAGTTCGAAGCCAACCCCAATCCGGTTCCCGCCAGCGAGCGTGCCGCGCTTCTGGAGAACCCCGGTTTCGGCAAGCTGTTCACCGATCACATGGCGATGGTACGCTGGAGCGATACCAAAGGCTGGCACGACGCCAAGGTCGTCGCGCGGGGGCCGCTCAGCCTCGATCCCGCGACCGCGGTGCTCCATTATGCCCAAGAGATTTTCGAGGGCCTCAAGGCCTATCGTACCGGCGACGAAGGCACCGCGCTGTTTCGTCCGCTGGAGAATGCTCGTCGCTTCCGCGAATCCGCGCAGCGCATGGCGATGCCCGAACTGCCCGACGACCTGTTCCTGGGATCGATCGAGGCGCTGGTGAAGGCCGATCGCGAGTGGATCCCGCAGATCGAGGGCGGCTCGCTCTATCTGCGTCCGTTCATGTTCGCGAGCGAGGTGTTCCTGGGCGTGAAGCCGGCGTCGGAATATCTCTACCTCGTCATCGCATCGCCCGCGGGCGCCTATTTCAAGGGCGGCGCGCCGGCGGTGACGATCTGGGTTTCCGACCACTATACCCGCGCAGCGCCGGGCGGCACGGGCGCGGCCAAGTGCGGCGGCAACTATGCCTCAAGCCTCGTTGCGCAGGCCGAAGCGATCCGCGAGGGCTGCGATCAGGTGGTGTTCCTCGATGCGGTCGAGCGCCGCTGGGTCGAGGAATTGGGCGGCATGAACCTGTTCTTCGTGTTCGACGACGGCAGCATGGTCACCCCGCCGCTGGGCGGAACGATCCTGCCCGGCATCACCCGCGAATCGATCCTGACGCTGGCGCGCGAGCAGGGCATCACGGTGCGCGAGGAACCCTATGCGATCGACCAGTGGAAGGCGGACGCGGGAAGCGGCAAGCTGGTCGAGACCTTTGCCTGCGGCACCGCAGCGGTGGTGACCCCGGTGGGCAAGGTGAAGAGCCGGGATGGCGAGTTCACGATCGGCAGCGGCGGTCCGGGCCAGGTGACCGAAGCGCTGAAGGCCCGCCTCACCGCGATCCAGCGCGGCCAGGCGCCCGACATCCATGGCTGGGTGCATCGTTTCGGTTGACCCCCTTTTCAAGTCGGAAGGCGCGCTCTAAGGGCGTGCCTTCCGCACATGCTGGGGCGTAGCCAAGCGGTAAGGCAGCGGTTTTTGGTACCGCCATGCGCTGGTTCGAATCCAGCCGCCCCAGCCAGCATTCCCTTGTGTTTCGGCTCCAAGGAGTTGAAATCACGGGAGAAGCACTGCGATGAGTTGTTCGGCGAGTTGGACCGGGTTTGACCGGTTTGGGCGGCAATTGTCTCACGATTTGTCTCATGATTTTGTGCCTTCGGGGTGCCGGCCAAGGAGTCGGCACTGGCACGAATTGCAACCTTCAGCCCTGCGTCGATCGATTCGCTCAGGCAGGGCAGGCTACAGGACCCTCGCACGCCAGACCTGATGATCGAGGTGCTGCCAAGCGGCAGGAAGGTGTGGAAGTACGAGCGTCGGCTGGCCGGCGACGGCGCATTGATCAGGCGGACCCTCGGTAGGTTCCCCACGCATAGGATGAGGACGCCCGCGAATGGGCGGCCGCATTAAATGATCAGGTCGAGACCGGCATCGATCCGCGTGAGGTCAGACGAGCGGAAGAAGCCGCAGAGCGTGCACGTGAAGCGCGTGCTTCTCGTGCGAAAAAGCCGAACAAGCCCCGTACGATCAAGGACAAGTTGGGCATCTACACCCGCGATATCGCGCCGACGCTGGCTCAGCGTTGCATCTATGCGATGAAGTCGTCGGGGGGTATGGGAGATACCCGCCCATCGCGCCAAGAACAGCTGCGCGCGTCGTATCGAGCTTGTTGCTTGGGGGCGGCGACTGATCCATCCAATCATGAGTGGGTTTTCCCGGCCGAACGAATGGAAGGTCCGCGCACACAGGGTTGGTACCAGGCACGGGATCGCGTGCTGCCGCGCTTGATGCGCCGCGGCCTCGTGCGGCGAACGATGATGAGTGTGGGAGTTAGAACTACGTTGTAGCTGACAGTCGGTGAGACTCAAATTCCGTGAGAACGAAGCCAGATACCAACCTTGCGAAGCGTCCGGAACAGAACGTCAGCTATCCCGGTCGTAGAGTTGGTGCCCACACGCGATCTACATTCTGGCCGGACCGAGCCCGTTCACCAGCGCGTCGGCGACATCGCCATCAGAGACAAGGCCCGGGCCGAAAAAGGGGCACCGTGTCGTAATCCTGATAATTGATGCGCGTATCAGCGGGCCGTGGCAGGGAATCTGAGCGTCTCTTCATTGGCTGTTGCTGAAAGACTGCAACGCGCCCCCATTTCTGACGTTCGGAACGATCGCTGCCGCCCCCATGAGCCGAGCGCCAGCCGTCGCGCAGAGGCCGATCGGTCCCTTGCGCGAACACTGCGACCGCGTCGCCGATACGGATCTTGCCCGTCTCCGCGCCTCCGAAGCCGGTCGAGAGCATGTCGGGTCACATCAGCACCTGCTCATCGGTGAGACCGTCCGGGATCGGCGCGAGATTGGCCATCGCGTTGGGGACAAGCAGATAGTCGGCCTGCGCCCCGTCGACCGTGTCGCCGAAACGTCAGCCGCCGATCGCTTTCCAGCCGTGCGCGGTGCCTGCACCGCACTGCGCGTGGCAGCCGTCGAGCGATGCGTTGGACCAGCCCGACGGCGTAATCGCACCGGCGATGACTCGCTGGCCTTCGCGATAGCCTTGCACGGCCGAGCCGAGCTTCTCGATCATGCCGACTGGTTCGTGGCCGATCGTCAGGCCCGGAGCGACGGGGTATTCGCCCTTGAGGATATGGATATCCGTCCCGCAGATGGTCGTCGTGGTGATGCGCATCAGCGCATCGAGCAGGCCGACCTCGGGCACCGGCTTTTCACCCAGGACCAGCCGGCCCGGCTCAAGGAAGATCGTCGCGCGCATCTTGTTGGCCATGTGAAATCCTCCTTGCGGTCACCTCGCGAGGGCAGAGGCCCTCGTGCTCAGCGATGGGTCCAGGCGATCACTGCCACCCAGCCATCGATCAGCGCGGTCGAGATGAATTGCAGCAGCCAGAAAAGGAGCAGCCCGCTAACAGCATAGGTTGCCATGATTGCAGCCCTCCGCGCAGCACGCTTCGCCCGCCAGTCGGATGCGGCATGCCGATCGTCTGGCGATTTGCGTCGCTGGCTATTCGGCACGGGCGTCCTCCGCGGGCCGGCGCTCGCTCCGAGGATCACGCGCTCGGGGCAGCACCCTGCGCAACGGCGAGCGGCCCACCGCGGCAATTGCCTGATCGGCAGCATCCAGCGCGGTCCGGCGCTCCGCGTCGGAGGGCAGTGCGAGCAGTCGGGCCTCGAGCTTCGCGATGAATGCGGCGTAGCGGTTGCGCCAGTCATCCGGCGCGAGGAGTGTCGCGGCGTCAGGCCGCGCGCCGCGGATGCGCCGGGCCGGTTCTCCAACCTCAAGTCTGAACTGTTCCCCGAGCAGGGGTGCGAGCGGCTGAGGGAGGCCGGGAATTGCCGCGGCATCGCGAACAAGCTGCACAAGCGCTGGCTGTTCGCCATGATCGAGGAAGATCGTACCTCTCACCGGCGCCCGTTTGGTGAGCCATCTGAGCAGGCCATCACGATCGGCGTGAGCGGAATATGCGTCGATCGTGCGCAGCCGCGCCCGCACCGGCACATCGGCACCGGAGATTCGGACGGCTGTTGCGCCGGCGGCAAGCACCGCGCCGAGCGTGCCCTGCGCCTGATAGCCAACCAGCAATATGGTCGAGTCGCCCCTTGGCAGGTTGCGAAGCAGATGATGGCGCACCCGGCCACCGGTGCACATGCCAGAACCGGCAATGATGATGGCGCCCGACAGCCGGTTGAGGCTCTTCGACTCCTCGACACTGCGCGTAAAGCGCACCTCAGGATGATCGAACGGGGACGGACCGCCATGGGGCGGGCCTTGGAACCGGCGATACGCCTGGGTGACCCGGTCGGCGAGCGGCGCGTCGACGAACACCGGCACCGGCGCGATACGTCCCGCGTCGAATCCCGCGACGATATCCTCGATCAGAACTTGCGTGCGTTCGAGCGCGAAAGCCGGAATGACCAGGTTGCCGCCGTGCCCGAGTGCCGCCTCGATCTCGCGGGCGAGCAGTTCGCGACGTTGGCCGATCGTCGGAATCGTGCGGTCGCGATTGCCATAGGTCGCCTCGCATATGACATGGTCCCAGCCGCCCGCCGGCGCGGACGGGCCCGATATTGTAGCTGCGCCCGGACCGATATCGCCGGAGAAAAGCAGGGACTGCCCATCGATCCTGAGCTCGACCGACGCGGCGCCGAGGATGTGATGCGCGTCCCAGAAGCGCAACGACACGCCAGGAAGCGGCTCCAGCCATTTGCCGATCGCGAGTCCTTTGACCTGCCCGATAAGCCGCTCGACATCGTCGAAGTCGTAAAGTGGCTCGAAGGGGGGGAGGCCCGTCCGGTCGGGCCGTTCATTCCGGCGCTCCGCGTCGGCCGCCTGCAGGTTCGCGGCATCCGCGAGCAATGGTCCGAGAAGCTGTCGATTGGGCGGCGCACACCAGACGGGTGCGGTCAATCCTTCGCGGACCAGAAGCGGCAAGCGACCGGAATGATCGAGATGTGCGTGCGTCAGGATGACGAGGTCGAGTTCGGCGGGATCGAAGGGCAGTGGCTCGTAGTTCAGCGCTTCGAGTGAGCGGGAACCCTGGTAGAGGCCGCAGTCGATGAGCACGCGATGGCGCTCCGAGCAGAGCTCCATGCACGATCCGGTGACCGTGCCTGCTGCGCCGTGAAAGGTGAGTTCGAGCGACATATGCGGTCCGGTGAGCCTTCTCGCTTGCGTTGCCCCGGGCATGCTTGGTTGCATGCCTCGAGCCGGAAACGAGAGTGATGGCGCTCGAAGAGAGGCGGCATTGGGAATGTCCCTAATGTCCGCCTCACCGAACCGGAGCGAGCAGCGTGCATCCGTATACCCACGGATTCCGGTACCTCGGCGTCTCGACCAAATCGAGGTCTCCAATCGGAGGAGCCGGTCATGATCGAACCGAAATATGTCTCGCTTGCCACGATTCAGGCCAACCGCAACCGCCGCGCGCTTTCGGGTGTCTGGCTGCTGGTCGGGATAGTGGTCATGCTCGCCGCAATCGCGGCGCTTCAGCCACTGCGATGAATCATCGAAGAACGGCGCGGTGTGACGCCGCCCGGTACCCGGCGGCCATGCTCTTGACGATCGTCCTCGGGCTGGCGGGTGTCGGCGTGCTCGTCAAGCTCGGCATGATGCTCGTCCGCGATTTCTGGATCATCGTCATCGCTTGGCTGCAACCCTAGCGCCGCCCCGCATCACAGGGCGAGCGTCTGCTTCAGTCGGCCGAGGACCGGCCGCTGGCTTGGCAGGATCCAGTCCGAAGCTTCGGAGAGCGGCATCCAGCGCGCTGCGTCGATCTCGGGAAAGCGCATCTGCCGGCCGCTGCGGGGCGGCCATTCGAGATCAAACGTATGGCTGCGCAAGTCCGCGGGATCGAACGTGCCCTCGCAAGCAAACGCATGGACGATCTTGCCGCCGGCCTGACGGATGCTGCCGAGCGGGAGCAACGTGCCGCTTATCGCGATCCCCAGCTCCTCCTCGACCTCGCGCCGCGCGGCGGTCTCAGGCGCCTCCCCGGCTTCGATCAGGCCCTTGGGAAGCTGCCAGGCACCGATCTGCTTATTGCGCCAGAAAGGACCTCCAGGATGCACGAGCAGAACTTCGAGCCCTATATTGGTGAGACGATAGAGAAGCACGCCAGCGCTTTGCGGAGCCATCGTCGAGCTTTCCCATGGCCGGAGAGACTGCGCAATCTGGCTATTCGTCCTCGCCGGGCAGGATCGCGGGGGGAGATTCGTCGGGTTGCGGATCCTCCATCGGCGTCGTGTCGGGGTCGCAGCGATCGGGCGGCGGCGGCGCGAACTCGGGCACGGCGGGCACCGGTGCTTCGGGCAGTGGTGCCCGTGGCGCCTCGGGCGGGCAGGGCGGTTTCGCGGGATCGTTTGGGGCGATTGGCGGTCGAGTCGGCATCGGTCGCATTCCTTGACGGTAGCAGGCGATTAGCTGTTCGCTGGGTCCAGATGCTGTGCGGTCCTTCTTGCATGGCGCTCCCGGGCGAGCTCGCTGCACATGAAGCGTGCGGTCTGCTTCACCCGGCCGAGCAGCTCCGCGATGTAGTTTTCGCGCGCACCCTCAACCACGGATTCGAAATGCACATGCTCCGCCTCGCGAAAACCGAACAGGTTGGCGAGGTAGGTGTCGAAGGCCTGGCGAAGCGAGAGCCACTGACCCCGCTCGTTGAGCCAGGGCAGGCTGGTCGCGGAGCTTGACAGCGTGAGTAGCCGCTTGCCGTGGAAAAGCGCCGCGGATGCCTCGCTCTTGAGGTAGGCGGGACGGAAGTTGGCGCCGAGCACGCGCTCGACATAGCCCTTGATGATCGCAGGCGGCGTGCCAAACCAGATCGGGTAGACGAACACCAGCACGTCGCAAGCCTGCAGCATTGCAAGCTCGGCCTCGACGTCCGGCGAGGGCGATGCACCAGCGCGTAGCAGCGGATCGAAGTCGAGTGCATAGAGGTCGCGGATGTCAGCGTCCTGCCAGCACTCGCGCGCGACAGTTTGATAGGTCTCGGCAACCTGATGATTGAAGCTGCCGGGCGCCGGATGACCGAGCACGATCAGATGGCGCGCCGACACTGCGGAGGTCGGCATCCTTTCCTCCTTTCAGTGCGCGAGGAACAGCGGCACTGGGCATTCGCGCAGCATACGCCGCGTAACGCCGCCGATCATCGCCTCGACCATCCGGCTGTGTCCGAACCCACCCATGACGAGATAGCTCGCCGTCATCTCCTCGAGTTCGTCGAGAATGACCGTGCTCGGAATGTCCACGCCCGAGGACCGCTGCAGCAGGCTCGCCTTGACCCCGTGCCGCGACAGATACTCCGCCGCTTCGAACGCCGGCACCCTGATCGAGCCGTCATCGACTTCGAGGATCGTCACGCGATCGGCAAGCTGGAGTAGCGGCACCGCGGCGCGCAGCGCGGCTTCAGCCTCGCGCGATCCGTCCCACGCGACCATTGCATGGCCGAAGGCATCGAAACGGCGCGCGGTCTCCGGTACCGCGAGCACCGGCTTGCCCGACTTCACCACGACCTCGCCGGCCGTGCCGAACATGTCCGGATAGCTCGTGCTATCGAGCTGCCGGTTGACCACGAGGATGTCGCTGATCGCGGCTGCATCGCGGAGCGAAGAAGCGAGGTCGCCGGTTACGTCGATCCAGCTATAGCCCACCTCTTCATCGGCCAGTCGCGGCTGCATCCGTGCGCGGTTTGCTCGCTCGGCTGCCTGTTCGTCGGCGATAAGCGTCGCCGTGCTGGCGAACACCCCGTAGTCTTCGACGGCCACGGGCAGCATCGCGACATCGACGCAGGTAAGATGACCGTCGATCGCGCGGGTGAGGTCGAGAGCGCACTGGAAGCGCGCTTCCTGCCCCGCATCGTCGTGCAGGAGCACCAGAACATTCTTCATGGGATCGCCTCCATCACTGTTCTGATGAGAGGCTATTGCGGGGGGCGGCGCACCGTCACTGGGATATATACCTACACCGCCCGGCTGAAGCGCGGTGTCTCGGTGCCTCGATACGCGTCGAATGCCGATGCCACGACCCGCCCGTAAGGACGGGCCCAGGAAGCGATGGCGATCCTGTCCTTGCCGAGCGTGACGATCCCGCGTTCAACCAGCGGACCCAGCCGCGCGAGCGATTCGGCGAAGACCTGCGTCGTGTGACCACGCTGCCGGGCGTCCTCGGGTCGCGCGAAATGATCGGGCAGGTAGCGGTGCGCCGGGCTCAGGCCTCGTCGGCGCCGAACGGCTCGCCGTCGTCCACCGGCAGGTGGAACTCGTGCCACAAGCCGTTGATGATGCCGAACCCGACCGCGAGCCCGAGGCCCAATACCCAGGTGAAATACCACATGATCGTTGATCCTCAGTAGAAGTCGGCGGAGGTGGTGACCTGTTGCGCTGTCACCCGGCCCCACATCACGCGCATCGCCCAGGCCGTGTAGGCGAGTACGACCGGGAGGAAGATCAAGGTCACGATCAGCATCAGGAGCAACGTCGACTCGCTGGACGAGGCGTTCCACACGGTCAGGCTCGAGCGCGGGTCGATGCTGGACGGCAGGATGAACGGAAACATCGAGAGACCCACCGTCGCGATGATCCCCGTTGCCGACAGCGAGGAACCGAGAAACGCCGCACCTTCGCGCTGACGAAGGATGCCGAAGAGCGCGAGCAGCGCGCCGGCAAAGCCGAGTAGCGGCGCCGCGAGCGTCCACGGAAAAGCTGCATAGTTGTCGAGCCAGGCACCAGGCGCGGCTTCGGTCACCGTGCGCAGCGGGTTGGACAAGCCGAGCGGACCCGGGCTCGCTACGACACGGTAGCCGAGCCCGGTCCACGCGACGAACGCGCCGCCGATCGCGAACAGGGTCATCGCGGCAAGCGCGGCGACGACGCCAAAGCGGCGGGCGCGGCGGTGGACGGGGCCATGCTCGACCTTGATCGCGAGCCAGGCGCTCCCGTGGAGCACCAGCATGGCGACCGAGAGCAGGCCGCACACCAGGGTGAACGGGGTGAACAGGCCGAGCAGGCCGCCCTCATACCAGGCGCGCTGATCACCATCGATCCGGAAGGGGGCTCCGGCGAGCACATTGCCCACCGCGATGCCGAACACGAGCGGAGGAACCAGCCCGCCCACGAACAATGCCCAGTCCCAGCGGGTGCGCCATTTCGGATCGGCTCTTTTCGAGCGGTATTTGAACCCGACCGGCCGCAGGATCAGCGCGGAGAGCACCAGGAACATGGCCAGGTAGAAGCCGGAGAAGCTCACCGCATAGACGAACGGCCAGGCGGCGAAGATCGCGCCGCCGCCAAGGATGAACCAGACCTGGTGGCCTTCCCAGTGCGGGCCGACCGAATTGATCACCATACGGCGCTCAACATCGGTGCGGGCGACGAAGGGGAGCAGCGCGGCCGCGCCCATGTCATATCCGTCGGTCAGCGCGAAGCCGATCAGCAGGATACCGAGCAGGCCCCACCAGATCAGGCGCAGCATTTCATAGTCGAGGAATTCCATGGCTTGGTTCCTTATTCGGCGGCCTGTGCGACGGTTGCGGGCGACGGGAAGGCGTCCGGCTCATCTTCCACGGGACCGTGCCTGATGGCGGCCAGGATCAGGCGAATCTCGATGACCGCGAGCGCGCCGTAGAGCAGGGTGAAGCCGATGATCGTCGTCCAGAGCGCCGCCGGCGTCAGCGTCGAAGTCGCCAGGAAGGTCGGCAGCACGCCGTCGATCGCCCAGGGCTGACGGCCCATCTCGGCGACGATCCAGCCAAGTTCGATCGCTACCCATGGCAACGGGATCGCGAACAGCGCCAGGCGGTGGAACCAGCGCGCCTCGAGGTGCCGCCTGAAGCTCGCCAACGCAAAGGCGGTGGCGAACAGCGCGATCATGAAGAAGCCGATCAAGGCCATGACGCGGAAGCTCCAGAACATCAGCGGCACGCTCGGCACCGTGTCCCATGCCGCCGTGCGGATCTGCTCCGGAGTCGCTGCCGCCGGGTCGGCGACATGGCGTTTGAGCAGCAGGGCGAAGCCGAGGTCGCGCCTGTGCGCCTCGAATTGCGCGCGCGCGCTGGCATCTTGCGGATCGCGCTTCAGCACCTCGACCGCGCGATAGGCAATCTGCCCAGAAGCGATGCGTTCCTGCGCGTGCAGCACCAGCTCGGACATGCCGGTCACTTCGCCATCGAGACTGCGCGTGGCGATGAGGCCGAGCGCCCAGGGAATCTCGACCGAATAGCGCGTCGTCTGTGCGGCGGAGTCGGGCATGCCGATCAGCGTCAGGCCGGCCGGCGCCGCTTCGGTGTGCCAGGCGGCTTCGATCGCGGCGAGCTTCATCTTCTGGTTGTCGGTCAGCGCGTAGCCGCTCTCGTCGCCAAGCACGACGACCGAGAGCGAGGAGGCAAGACCGAAGGCCGCCGCGACGACGAAGGAGCGACGGGCAAATGCGGTCCATCGGCCGCGCAGCAGGTAGAAGCAGGATACGCCGAGCACGACGACGGCGGCGGTGACATAGCCGGCGCTTACCGTGTGAACGAACTTGGCCTGGGCGACCGGATTGAAGATCACCGCGCCGAAGTCGGTCACCTCCATGCGCATCGTCTCAGGATTGAACGCCGCGCCGACCGGGTTTTGCATCCAGCCATTGGCGATCAGGATCCACAGCGCCGACAGATTGGTGCCGAGCGCAACGAGGAAGGTGACGACGAGATGCGCGACCTTCGACAGCCGCTCCCAGCCGAAGAACATCAGGCCGACAAAGGTCGCCTCTAGGAAGAAGGCCATCAGCCCCTCGATGGCCAGCGGCGCGCCGAAAATGTCGCCGACATAGTGCGAAAAGTACGACCAGTTGGTGCCGAACTGGAACTCCATGGTAAGGCCGGTGGCGACCCCCAGCACGAAGTTGATCCCGAAGATCTTGCCCCAGAAGCGGGTGACCTGCCGCCAGATCGGGCGGCCAGTCATGACATAGATCGCTTCCATGATGACGAGCATGAAGCTCAGCCCGAGCGTCAGGGGCACGAACAGGAAGTGGTAGAGCGCGGTCAGCGCGAACTGCAGTCGCGACAGGTCGACGACGCTCGGGTCGAGCGAATCCATGGGGTCAAGTCTCCGTCCCTGCGGCACATGGCCGAATGCGCGCTTTCAAGCGCCAGAACCGGTGCTGCCAATATTGGGGAATTCCCGTATTCAGCGCGCCACGGCCGAAACCTAGCGAATGGCAATGTCCACGATTGCCCTTCAACGCGAGGCGACCCGCCGTCGCCGCCATGGCCTTGCGGAGCTTGTCGGCGATGCATCGGCTGCGCTTTCGACGACGTTGCTGCTGTGCGATGCGCTGACGGCGATCGGCTTTGCGGCCGGTCTGGCGATGGCCGTTGCGGGGCTGGCCGATGGCGGGTCGATGCTGCCGGGGGCGGCGATCGCGGTCGCTGCGGGGGGCGCGCGGGCGGTTGCTGCCATGCTCGCGCTGCGTGTCGGGGCACGCCGCGCCCGTGAGGTCAAGCTGCGCCTGCGCGAAACCGCGTTGGGCGCGACGCTTCGCCGTGCGCGCGGCAGCGACAGCGAGACGGGCGCGCTGATCCAAGCCGTTGTCGATGAGGTCGAGGCGATCGACGGCCATATCGCGCGTTTCCTGCCGGCCCGTCGCGCGGCGGCGATGGCGCCGCTGCTCGTGCTGGGTGCCGTCGCGATCGCCAGCCCGGTTGCCGCGGCGCTCCTCGCCGGGACGTTGCTTCCGTTCGTCTTCGGGCTGGCGCTCGCCGGCGGAGCGGCCGCGAGCGAGTCGCGACGCCAATTCAAGGCGCTGTCGCGCCTTTCGGGGTTGCTCGCCGATCGTGTCCGCGCCTTGCCCGTGATCCTCGCCTTCCGGGCCGAAGGACGCGAGGCAGACCGCATCGGTGTCGCGGCGGAGGAAGTGGCGCGGCGCACGATGAAGGTCCTGCGCGTCGCGTTCCTGTCCACCGGTGCGCTCGAATTTTTCGCGGCGCTGTCAGTCGCGCTGGTCGCGGTCTATGCCGGTTTCAATCTGCTGGGTGAGCTGCCGTTTCCGGCGCCCGAGCAACTTGACCTCGGCCGCGCCTTTCTGGTGCTGGCGCTGGCACCGGAATTCTACTTGCCGATGCGGCGCCTAGCGGCCGCCTATCATGACCGGCAGGCGGCCGAGAGCGCGGCTGAGCGCCTTGGCGCGCTGCAGGCGGCCGCTGCGCCTGCCGTCGCGGCAGAGCCGTGGTGCGCGCACGCGCCGTCGCTGCGCTTGGTCGATGTCGCGATCTGCTACCCGGATGGCGATGCAGTCGTCCGCGGCCTGTCATTTCATGCCGAACCCGGAAAGATCGTGGCGCTGGTCGGCCCTTCGGGAAGCGGCAAATCGAGCGTGTTGCATCTTCTGCTCGGCCTGGCGCCGCTCGGCAGCGGCACGATCCTGATCGACGGGAAACCCTTGCCGCCCGGAGCGAGCCTCGCGGACTCGTCGTCCTGGGCGGGACAGGCGCCGCTCATCCTGCCCGGAACGATCGCATTCAATATCGGCCTGGCCGCTCCGGCCGCGACCTCGTCGGATATTGCACGCGCGGCATGCGAAGCCGGCATGGACATGATGCTGGCAACGCGGCCCGGCGGCCTGCACGGCCGCGTGGACCTGCGCGGCGGCGGTCTTTCGGGTGGCGAGCGGCGGCGCATCGGCTTGGCCCGCGCCATCCTCAAGCCCGCGCCGATCCTGCTGCTCGACGAGCCGACCGCGCATCTCGATCGCGAAGCCGAAGACGATCTCGTCCGTTTGATCGCGAGGGCAGCGCGCGGACGGACGACGATCCTCGCGACCCATAGCGAACGGCTCGCGGCGATCGCGGATCAGGTTGTCGAGCTCGAGGGAATCCGATGAACGAACCGCTGTCCTTCCTGCTGGCGCGAGAGCGTCGGCGCGAACGCCGGAACCTGCTGCGCGCGAGTATCTTCGCTGCGCTCGTCAGCGCTGCCTCGGTGGTGCTGCTCGGCTTGTCGGGCTGGTTCATCACCGCAGCCGCACTCGCCGGCGCCGCAGGACCCGTGGCGGCGCATACGTTCAACTATATGCTACCAAGCGCGGCAATCCGGCTGCTCGCGATCGTGCGAACCGGCGCGCGCTATGGCGAAGCCGTAACCGCGCATGCAGCCTCCCTCCATGCCCTTGCTCGGATCCGCCCAGCGCTGTTCCGCGGCATCGCGGCGACTCCGGTCGGGCAAGCGCTTGCCTTCACGCCCGGGGATGCCAGCGCACGGCTGGTGAACGATGTGAGCGCGCTTGAGCAGGACATGGTGCGCCGCTCCGCGAGCGCTGGCGCCGGCGCCGCGCTGGTCTCCGGTATTTGCCTTGTCGCGCTCGCTGGCTGGGAAGCGGCTGCGGCGGTCGCCTTATGCTTCGGCGGAACACTTTGGGCAGGCGATCGTCTCGCCCGCCGCCTCGAGCCGCTGGGCATGCGCGTGCAGCGCGCCAATGGCGAACTCAAGGCGGTGGTAGGGAGCTTGGCCGAGGCGGCGCCGGAACTGCGCTGCTATGGACTTGACGACTGGGCCACGCGCATCGCCGGGTCTGCAAGCCGCGAGCTCGCGGCCGCGCGGGTCGCGCAGGCCGATCAACTGGGATGGAGTGCCATATTGCACGGTGGGGCCGTCGCGGTCGCCGGAGTGTCCGCGCTCGCATTGGCTGCACCCGCCGGCGCGGCGAACGCAGCGCTTGCTGCGCTCGCGGCGGCGATGACGATCGATGGTGCCGCACCATTGCTGCGACGCTTTGCCGAGCGCGGCAGCACGGGCGCCGCCGGGGAACGGCTCGCCGCCGCGCTCTCGCAAGCCGAGCACGTGTCCTCGGTGTCATATGAGCTGACGGACCTTCCGACACTTGAGTTTCCGCAGCTCGAGAGCGGCGCGCTGCCAGCCGGAACTCGCGGCGCGCTGGTCGGGCGATCCGGAAGCGGCAAGACGACGTTGATCGAGCAGCTCATCGGGCTCCGGCCAGTGCGACCCGGGCAGGCGAGGCTCAACGGCGTTGATATCGCGTTTCTCCCGGTCGAGACGCTTCGTCGCACTTTCGCGTGGTCGCCCCAGGATTCGGCACTGCTGGCCGGAACGGTGCGCGAGAATCTCCTTCTCGCCGATCCACACGCGAGTGACGCACGGTTATGGCAGGCGCTGCACGATGCCGCGCTCGACGCGCGGGTGCGCGCGCTTCCGGACGGGCTCGACAGCTGGATCGGCGAAAATGGCGAGCGCTTGTCCGGCGGCGAGCGCCGGCGGCTGTCACTGGCGCGCACCTATCTCGCTCATCTTCCCTGGCTGTTGCTCGACGAACCGACCGAAGGCCTGGACCGCGAGACCGAGGACAAGGTGGCCGAGCGGCTGAGAACACGGCTGGCCAGGACGGGGCAGGGCCTGTTGCTGGTGAGTCATCGCGCGGCGTTCGCGCATGCCGTCGCGGACCGGTTTGTCAGTCTGGAGCGACCGATCGTCAGCGCGGCCGCCTGAAAGGTTGCGATTCAGCCCGGTCCGATCGCGGCGAGGAGGCGATGGTCGGGAACCGGCTTCTCGAGAATTGCTGCGTAGCCCATCGCGACAGCGCTTGCCTTGAGCTTGGCGGAAGGAAATCCGGTTACGAGCACCGCACGTCCGTTCCAGTCGCGCGAGCGCAGTTCGCTCAAGAGTGCAATGCCGTCCGAATCGGGCAACCGATAATCCGCCACCAGCACGGCGGCCTGCGGTGCCGAGGGGTCGGCAAGCGCATGCGCCGCGGAGGGGTATGCGCGAACTTCGAACCCCCGATTGTAGAGCATCAGCTGCAGCCCCCGCCGCAGCGCGTCATCGTCCTCGACCAGCAGCAACTGGGGGCGTTTCCGCAGAGCCGAAGGGGAGGGCGACAAGCGCATACTTTCCTGCATCACCCAAGGACTCATGCGTACCGGCGAGCCCCTGGTCGTTACGTATTCCTACGAAGCTGCGATCTTTCCCAAACCCGCTGCGAATGCGATCCGCAGCGCGTCGGGAAATGTATGCACACCAAGCTTGGTCATCACATTGGCGCGATGAACCTCGACAGTCCGGGGGGAGATGCCGAGATCATAGGCGATCGTCTTGTTGGGCAGCCCCTGCGCAAGCCCCTCGAGCACTTCCTGCTCGCGCGGTGTAAGCGCCGCGATCCGTACCTTCGCCTCCGATTCGGTCGCGGCGACATCGTCCGTTCGATTGAGGCGAGCGAAGGCCGCTTCGACAGCGCGAAGCAGGTCGGCTTTGTCGGAGGGCTTCTCGAGAAAGTCGACGGCACCTTCCTTCATGGCCTGCACCGCGGCGGTCACGTCGCCATGGCCCGTGAGCATCACTACCGGCATGCTGACTCCCATGGCGTTGAGATCACGCTGCACCTCAAGCCCGTCCTTGTCGGGCATCCGGATGTCGAGCAGGATGCATCCGGGGTCGGCATGGCGGACCTCCTTCAGGAAGATCGCACCGGATTCATAGGGTTTGACCTCGAATCCAGAGGTCTTCAGCACGAAGCTGACAGATCGCCGGATCGCCGGATCGTCATCGACGAGATGAACCAGTTTCTTTTCCATCATTTGCCTCGACTTCCGCGCTCATCAAAGTGAAGTTGAAAATGCTGCCGCCGCCTTCGCGCGACTCGGCCCAGATGCGCCCGCCATGCGCTTCGACGATGGTACGGCAGATCGAGAGACCGAGCCCCATGCCGCTGTCCTTGGTGGTGGCGAAGGCCTGGAACAGCTGCGGCGCAATGCTCTCGGGAATGCCGGCGCCGGTATCGGCGATTGAGATGCGGACCATGCCACCGGGCTCGCGCGCGGTACGGATCGTCAGATCGCAGATCGAGCAGCCGGCGAGCGCTTCGACCGCATTGCGAAGCAGATTGACCAGCACTTGCTGGATCTGCACGCGTTCGACAAGCACGTGCCTCACGCGCGTATCGAGTTCGAAGAATGTACGAATGCCGCGCTCGCGCGCGCCGATGAGGGCGAGCCGGCTGGCCTCATCGACCAGGTGATTGAGGTCCTCGACCCGCTTCTCGACCTCGCCCCGCGCGACGAACTCGCGCAGGCGCCGGACGATATTGCCAGCACGCAGCGCTTCGTTCGCGGTTTCGTCCAGCGTCTCCTCGAGCATGGCACGGGCGTCGCTGCCCGGATCCGCCAGCAGGTCGCGCGCGCCCTGCATGAAATAAGTGATCGCGGCGAGCGGTTGGTTGAGCTCGTGCGCCAGCGTTGATGCCATCGTGCCCATCGCGCTGAGACGCGAGACATGGATGAGCTCCGACTGGAGTTCCTTCAGCCGCAACTCGGCGCGCTGCTGCTCGGTGAGGTCGCGGATGAAGCCGGTGAAGATGCGATGCCCTTCGCTGGCCGCCTCGCCGACGGCAAGTTCCATTGGGAATATGGTGCCGTCCCGCCGCTGGCCGGACACGATCCGGCCGATGCCGATGATCCGCCGCTCGCCGGTATCGAGATACCGCTCAATATAATGATCGTGCCGCTCGCGGTCCGGCGAAGGCATCAGCATGTCGATGTTCTTCCCTACCACATCCGCCTCGGTCCAGCCGAACAGCCGCTCCGCCGCCGCGCTGAACGACAGGATTGTCGCATGTTCGTCGATCACGATCATCGCGTCAGGCACGGTCGCGAGGATCGAGCGCAAGTGCAGCTCGCTGCGCGCGAGCGCGGTCTCCGTCGCCTTGCGCGCGGTGATGTCGTAGAGCGTCTGGCCAAAGCCGCGCAGGACGCAATCGGTGTCCCACAGCGCGATCAAGGTGATGTCGGCAAAGAATTCCGAGCCGTCGCGGCGCGCGCGCCAGCCCTCATCGCGAAGGTGCGTCCGCTCGCGCGCCTTGGCAAGATCGTCGGCGGGACTGCCTCGCTCGCGCCGGTCGGCGGGGTAAAGCAGATCGAACGGCTGACCGAGCACCGACTCGGCGGTCCAGCCGGTGAGCAGTTCCGCACCCCGGTTCCACGATTTGATCCGACCCTCGGTGTCGATGAGGAAGGATGCACGATCGTTCACGCTCTCGACGAAGAGCGCGAGTTCGTCCGGGTCAGGAAGCGCTTGGCTGGTCACGAAGTCTCCATCCCGTCCACTGCGGTACAATCCCATTCGGAACATTACCCATGGGTGGCTTTCCCGGCGACTCTTAAGCGAACCTCCTGGATGGAGGAGATCTTGAATGCGCGCTTGCCTTCTCGCACCTGCCGTCGCCGGTGTGCTGGCGAGACCTGCCGATGCCCGGACCGAAGCGGAAGACGTTCTGATTCGGATGGGGAGCATGATCGCTTTGTCGGCCCCCAGTGTTCCCCGCTTTCCCGGGCGGGGAGGTCACAGTCGGCGACAGCATCGATCCGATTGTCGCAGGCTTGGCGCGGGTGCGCGTCTTTGAAGCAGGATCTAACGCCCGTCAGTTCAAGCGGGCGGGGGACGCATGGGACTCCAGGAGATCCCGTGCCGCACCAGGCTTGAGCGCATCGGGCGTGAGGATAGCCGTGGCGCCCGGCTTCAACCGCTCGACTGCGTCCCGCACCGAGCCCGAGTCCAGCGAATGGCCTGCTGCGCTGATCGTGGCGCCGCAGGCCAGCCCGACGGCGATGGCGAACGCCGGGATGCGTTTCACGCCCCGCGGCTGCCAAGATCGAGCATTTCGGCGAGCCATTCCTCGCGCTGCTCGGCCGAGCCCTCGACACCGCCGATCAGCGTCTGAGCGACCGGCCGGATGCCCGCAAGCTTCAGAATGTTGCGCTCCAGGCTCTTCACGCTGTGAGCGCCGAAATAGAAGCGATAGAAGAAGGCCGGCATGCCCATCGTCACCACAAGGCGCGCGGACTTGCCCTTGAGCAGGCCGCGCGGTCCGCGTGGCCCTTCGGCGATCGCGAAGCCCGGCCGCGCGACCTGCTCGAGAAAGCCCTTGAGCAGCGCGGGCACATCGCCCAGCCACAGCGGATACAGGATCACGAGGTGGTCGGCCCAGGCGATGGTCGCTTGCGCTTCCGCTATTTCCGGCACGGGCTTGCCGTCGGTCCATTCGGTGCGCGAGCGGATCAGCGGAAAATCCATCCCGGCCAGCTCGATCCGCCGGGCCTCGAGACGGCCGATCAGCGCGCCGTCCGCATAGGCGTCGGCCAGCGCGTGGACGAAGCGGGCGCGGTCGGGATCGGGATGCCCGTCGATGATCGCGATCCGGCGCTTGGCTTGCGTCGCCATGTCAGCTGACCGGTTCGGGCTGCCGCAGCACCTTGCGGACGAGCGTCTCGGTCGGGCTGTCGGGGCATGGCGTGGTCGTGAAGCCCATCTCGCGCTCGAGCTGGAGTGCGGCATGGTTCTCGCTGCTTTCGAGCGACTCGACGCTGCCGATCCCCTCCGCTTCGGCGTAACGCAGCACGTGCTGCATGAGCGTCCAGCTGACGCCTTTGCGTTTCCATCCGGTTCGAACCGAGATCGCAACTTCGGCGCGCGTGCGATCCGGATCGCTGACGAGGAAGGCGCTGGCGACAAGCTCATCCCCGGCGAAGGCGAGGAAGTGCATGGCGCGGCGGTAATCGATCTGGGTCATCGCGGCGAGGCGCTCGTGACCGACCTCATGGATCGCGGAGAGGAAGCGGAACCGCAGGTCCTCGGGCGAGACCTGGCCGAAGAACTCGGCGAGCCGGGGCTCATCGTCGGGCATCACCGGCCGCACGTGAAGCGCAACCCCCTCGCGCGTGGTGAGATCGGCGGCCCATTCGGCCGGCACCGGGCGGATCACCATGCGCGATTGCGCCGGCCGCTCGGTGATCTGCATCCGCGCATCGAGGGCGAGGGCGCCATTCTGGTCCAGGAGAAGCGGATTGATATCGAGTTCGGCGATATCCGGCAGCTCCGCCGCGATCCTTGCGACCGCATTGAGGACCTGCACCAGCGCGTCGATATCCGCTGCCGGCTTGTCACGATAACCGGCGAGCAGCCGTGCGACCCGCGTGCCTGCGATCATGTCGCGGGCGAGCGCATCGTCGAGCGGCGGCAATCCCAGCGCGCGATCATGGATCACCTCGACCGCCTTGCCGCCGGCTCCGACCGCGAGCACCGGGCCGAAGGTCGGGTCGTCGGACATGCCGACGAGAAGCTCGTGCTTGCCCTGCAGGTCCGCCATCGGTTCGACCTCGAACCCGAGCAGCCTTGCCGACGGATGTTCCTGTGCGATGCGCCTGGCCATCGCCTCGGCGGCGTGGACCGCGCTTGCGGCATCGTGGAGATCGAGCGCGACGCCGCCGACATCCGACTTGTGCGTCAACTCGTGGCTCACGATCTTCACCGCATAGGGCGGGTCGATCAGCGCGCATGCGGCCCAGATCGCCCCGGCGGTCTGGGCGAAGCGGCCATGCTGGATCGGCACGCCGAATGCCTCGAGGATCGCCTTCGCCTCCGTGGCGGTGAGCGTGGTCCGTCGATCGAGGCGTGCGCCGCGGATCACGGCCATCGCTTTGGCGCGGTCCCGGACCGCCATGCCGAGGCGCGCGGGCGCGCGCATCAGCAATTCGCGAGCGGCGCGCGCCGCGATCAGATAGCCGAAGCCGCGCACGGCATCGTCCAGATTGTCGAACACCGGAATTCCCGTACCAGCGAATATCGGTCTTGCGGCATCGGCATTATGTGGTCCCATCCAGCAGGCCAGCACCGGTTTGTGGCGGGGAAAGTCGTTCCTGCCGACCTGATCCACGATCGCTCGCGCGATCTCGGTTCCGGCCGCCAACGCCGTCGGGCAGTGCATGATCAGAATGGCGTCGGCGTTGGGGTCCGCCGCCGCGGCCTCCAGGCCGGCGACGAAGCGCTCGGCGCGCGCATCGCCGACGACGTCGACCGGATTGGCGCGCGACCATCCGCGCGGCAGTGTTGCATCGAGCTCTGCGATGGTTTTCGGCGCGAACTGGGCGAGGCGGCCGCCAACCCGTTGAACGGCATCGGCCGCAAGCACGCCCGCGCCGCCGCCATTGGTGACGATCGCGAGCGAGTCGCCGCGAAATGGTTGACGGCGCGCCAGCACTTGGGTCGCGTCGAACAATTCGGTGAGCGTCTCCACCGTGACGATCCCGGCGCGCCGAAAGGCGGTCAGATGCACGTCGTAAGCGCCGGTGATCGCGCCGGTATGCGTCAGTGCCGCGCGATCGGCGGCTTCGGTGCGTCCCGCCTTGAGCGCAATGACGGGCTTGATCCGCGCTGCGGCGCGCGCAGCCGAAATGAACTTCGCTGGGTCGCTGATACTCTCGATGTAGAGCGCGATCGCATCGGTCTTCGGGTCGGCGGCGAACAGATCGATCAGGTCGCCGAAATCCGCGTCCGCTGCGTCGCCGAGCGATACGATCCCGGAAAATCCCACATCGCGCTCGTTGGCCCAGTCGATCATCGAGGTCACCAGAGCCCCGCTTTGCGACACCAGCGCGAGCCCGCCCGGGCGGGGTGCCGCTTGTGCGAACGAGCCGTTGACCCGCGCGTGTGGCATCATCACGCCGAGGCAGTTCGGCCCGATGATGCGGAGGAGGTGAGGTTGCGCGGCGTCGAGTATCGCCTGGCGCAGCGCCGGCTCATGGAACCCGGATGAGATCACGATAGCGAGGCGCGTGCCCTTGGCGCCCAGCTCGGCGATGATGTCCGGAACGGTGGAGGCCGGCGTCACGATGATCGCGAGATCGGGTGCGACGGGCAGGTCGGTCACGCTCGGCACCCACCAGTCGCCGTCGAGCTCGACCTGCTTGGGATTGACCGTGAACACGGGTCCATCGAAGGCGCCGTCCAGCATATTCTCAAGCACGCGCTGTCCGAGGGCGCCGGCACGGCTCGATGCGCCGACGATCGCCACGCTGCGCGGCTGCAGCAGCTTGTCGAGGTTTCGAATGGTCATCGGGGCGCCCTTTCGCTGGTGATCCCGCAAAGGGTGCTCGGCTTGGTGGGCGCGGCCTATCCGGGATGGCCCGTAGATGCCGCCTTCGGGAATCTACCGATTATGCGCGAGTGGCGGGTTGCCTAGCCTCGATCGAAGTCATGGAGGATTGCCATGCTTGATCGTGAACTGGTTCGCGGTTCGACGCCATCGCCGGATCTCCAGCCCGAGTATCTGCCGATGATGCTGTTCGCGGCGTGGTGGAATCTCGTGCTGGACAGCTGGTGCCCTGCCTGCCCGCCATACGGGCGGCGATCCGCCGATCATGACTTTGCCGTCCCCAAACCGATCGAGGAGGCGGGCGAGCGAGCTTTGTTCGCCTGAGTTCAGTTCATTCGACCAGGAGAGATGCGATGAATGACATTACACCGATTGCACGCGACCCTTCCCCCGCCCCGGAGACGCCGTTCGGCTGGCTCCGGCACGAGATCGATCGGCTGTTCGAGGATGTCGGACGCCCCGCGCGCGGGCTCACGCACCTAGCGGCCGGGTTTGGCCCGGTGCCGGTCGTCGAACTAGTCGAGCGCGAAGAGGACTATCGCCTGACCGCCGAGCTTCCCGGCGTGAAGGAAGACGATGTTGACCTCTCCATCACCGATGGCGTCCTCACGCTGAAGGGCGAGAAGCACGAGAACGAGGAGCGCAAGGACGGCAGCTTCATGCTGAGCGAGCGGCGCTATGGTGCGTTCGAACGGCAGATCCGGCTGCCGTCCGACGCGGACGCCGACAAGATCGATGCCAAGTTCAAGAAGGGCGTGCTCACGCTGACCATCGCGAAGGACCAGCGAAAAGCGCAGCAGGCGCGCAAGATCCCGGTCAACGCCGGCTGAGCATGCGACGGCGCTCGCGCGCCGCACACCCTCCGCACCCGCGCGAGCGCCGTCGTCTTTCGACTTGCCCACGCCATACGGCGCCGGGCGAGTCCTGGAGAAGACGGATGCCGAAGAATATTCTGGTGATCGTGGAAGCCCCCGCAAAAGCCGCGCCGATTGTCGACGCCGCGACAGCGCTCGCGCTGGCGCATGAAGCGTGCCTCGACATTGCCGTTCTCACGCCAGGGCCCGTGGCGAGCCCGGCGCTGGTTCCCTTTGGCGCGATGTACCTGCTTGATGAGGTGGTGGCGCGCGACTCGCGGGCGAATGTCGCTGCGGTCGAGGCGCTCGTCGCAGGTGCATCTTGCTCCGTGGCTGTGTTCGGGTTGTACGATGACGTCGCCTGGCTTGCCGGCGATCTGCGCCGAAGTCGGCAGATCGCCGATCTCACCGTGATCGGCACGCCCGAGGCGTGGGAACTCCACTGGCTGCGGCGCCGGGTGGTCGAGACCCTCATTCTTTCATCCGGAACGCCGATCCTGATTCTTCCCCCGGATCATCGGATCGCGCGCGTGCGTCACGCCGTGTTCGGCTGGAAGCCGAGCCCGGAGGCCATCCGCGCCCTGCACGATCTTGTCCGCTTGCTCGAGCCCGAAGCGCGAGTGGACATCGTGATGGTGAGCGACCGGCCCCGGCAGGCGGGCGACGACACCGGGGCGGAAGTGAAGCGGCACCTCACCCGGCACGGTTTCGCCGCCGAGCTTCACCGCGTTGCGGATGGCGGACTCTGCGAGGCGGATGCGCTCCAGCAATTCGCGATCGAGAGGCATGCCGACCTGCTCGCGCTCGGCGGCTTCGCGCATTCGCGGATCCGTGAAGTGATGCTCGGCGGCGTCACACGCCGCATCATCGATGATGCGCGGATCCCCGTCCTGCTCTCGCATTGAAGGATATTTCCATGACCTGGCACCTGATCCGCCTCGATCTCGCGCGCGCCGCTGCTTACCCGGATGGGTCGCACGAGCATTGCTATCTGCTACGCCTCCCGCTCGATGACGCGGGCCTGATCGACCAGGCAGCGCTTCACGCCGCGCCGGAGCAGGCAACGGTCTTGCGATCGCGGCCCGACCAGCCCGAGCGCACCGGACATGTGGGTCGCGCGGGTGCGGGCTGGGTGTTTTCATATGAGCCGGGCGAGGGCGATGACGAAGCGCTGTTTCATCTGGAAACGCATCCGCTGCGCGAAGGTGACTTCCTGACCTTGACCGAGGCGTCGGGCGAGACGCTGTGCTTCGAGGTGATTTCCTCACGTGCCCTGGCCGATGCCTGACCGCCCATGTGATGGGCAGGCGTTCTGGAGCGAGCCGCGTGCGGCGTGCCACCAACCCGCAAATTGAGAGTTCATGAGAGACGCGAGCCTTGCATTGGACACAGTAGCGTTCGCGCGATCAACCAAAGCGCGAATGGCAGCTTTCGCATGGGTGCAGAGATGAGCGGACATGCAGCTACAGGCCCAATTGCCGCCATTCGACACTCGGCGTCTGTCTTACGACTTGTCTCACTATTTTGGGTTGAGACATGCGGGCGAAATCACCGAGAAAATATACCGCATTCTTCAAGGGTTTTCAGCTCTAGTGGGCAATCCCAAGCGGTAGGGATTCGGTTTTTGGTACCGCCATGCGCTGGTTCGAATCCAGCCGCCCAGCCAGCATGCGACGCCTCGTCGCGCTTGTCAGCGGTGCCCCGCTCAGGCCGGTTGCAGTCGTATCGCACGTGGCTCTGCCGGAGGCAGACCGCCGGTCTCCGCCTGCGTCATCAATTCCTGTTTGCGGGCGAGCAGCGCATCGCGCAGCGCGACCAGGTCGACGTCGGTCTTGCGGCACTGAGCGAACATGCCTTCGGAAGGCATCTCCTCCTCATGGACATGGTGCTTGATCTCTTCGGAGAGCACCATGACCTTCGCATCGTAGAAATCGTCGCCCGGCTCGGCCGCCGCAATGTCGTTGACCAGGACCTTCGCGCCATCATGCTCGACATAGGCCTCGTCGAGCAGGTCGTCGTCGATCTTGCCACGGAACGCCGGATAGAAGATCTCTTCCTCGATCATCGTGTGGATCTTGAGCTCGAGGCAGATCTGCTGCGCGAGCTTGCGTTTCGCTGCGGCGCCGCCGGCCTTTTCGAATTGCTCGAACAGGTCCTCGACCTTGCGATGGTCGGCCTTCAGCACTGCGATCGCGTCGGTATAGGATTGCTCTGCCATGGGTCTCTCCGTGCATAGTGACACTGCACAGCAAAGCCCGACTTCGTGTGGAGTTCCACGCAGCGAAGCAAGAATGGCCGTGCTCTAACCCATGTTATGCTATTGAGATCGTAGGGGTCTCACCCTGCCCAGCAGGCTTTGGTGGCGTGTCGTGAATCTGAGGCGACGCCAGCAGTTCCGCCAAGAAATCTGCTTACGCTGGATCAGCGTCCAAGGAGGATATGACCGGCTGGAGGAGAAGATCGACGCGCTGATCCGGCTCAAGGCCGGCGACGAAGCCGACGCCATCATCGCCGATATCGACCACCGTTTCCTGCGCACGCACGGCCATGCGCAGCCGCATTGACGCGATAACGAGGATGCGCAGTCAGCGCCTTGAACACCAACCTGGTTTAGGGAAGCCCGCTCGAATCCCTGTAGGATGGCGCAAATCGGGTGGGGTCAGGAGAGAAGCCATGAACGACTCTAACCTCAACTATCTACGAGCGCGCGCGCGTCACGAACGCACCGTCGCGCTCGCCAGCGAAGACAATTGCGTAGCGCTGGTGCATCTGCGGATGGCGGATGAGTATGAGCGCCGCGCTCAGATGCTCAAGGATGCGGTATCGCCGGCCCATGCCGAGCCCACCGGGCTGTAAGGCCCGATGTCAGGTGCGACCGCGCTTGCGGCGAGCGTCCCATCCTCTCTTGGCAGCGGCAGAGCAGTCCGCGGATATTTCCGGTTCGATCGCAGTCATAGATGAGGGCGGCAGGGGCATGACCCAACTTCGCTTTGATCAGACCGAACTGAACCGAGCGGGAGGCAGCGGCGCCTGACCTGATGGCGCGACCGCCAATTGCTTTTCGCCTGCTTGGGCATCGGCTTCTTTCAGCGCGACTAACCTCGGTAAGTGCATGAGGTTAAATCTTTATCGATGGGTACTGCAATTCAGGAGACTGGAATGCAGCCACCCTTTCACAGGCTTGCGGAATTCGTGAGCCTGACGTCGCAGGATATGGACGTCATGAACGGATGGCTTGCCGGATACCGCAAGGTTTCCCGTTTGCGGACGCTGCGGCGGGAAGGTGATCCCGTGACTGGCGTGTATTTTCTGCTCGAGGGATGGGTGTGCTCGTCCCTGATGTTGCGCAATGGGCGGCGGCAGATCGCGAAAGTACATCTGCCCGGCGACATGCTCGGCATACCGAGCCTCGTGCTGCCGACCGCGGGCGAAACGCTCGAAGCCGTTACAGACATCAAGGTCTCGCTCATTCCCGCCGCCGCGATCGGAGAGCTGTTCGAGCATCGTCCGCGCCTTGCCATCGGCCTGTTCCTGAACGCCCAGATGGAGCATGTCGCCTTGACCCAGAAACTTTCCTGGGTGGGCGCGGGTAATGCGATGGAGCGGATGTCCGCCTTTTTGCTCGATCTGTTTGCCCGGCTCGATGCTGGGCGGCTGACGGAGGGCGGGCGCTTCGATTTCCCGCTCACGCAGCCGCAATTGGGCGAGTTGCTCGGGCTTACCGCGGTGCACGTCAATCGCACATTGAAGCGGCTCGACCAGACCGGTTTCATCGTCAGGGGGAGGGGGTGGCTCAGGATCGCGGATCTCGCCGGCCTGCAATCGCTCGCCCCCAATCTTCCGCCACGCTTTTCGGGTCCCGCCGCCTGGTCGCGCCTAGGCGGCCAACCCGCTGCGCAGATCCTCACCTGGCCGTGATAGGCCGGCGACTTCGCGCCGAACAGCAGATGATTGAACGCATCCACTTGAATACATTTGAATATGCAGGCGTTAGGAAGGGCTTCTACGAGGAGATGGGCTGGGCATGGTTGAGGGGAACGCCGACATTTTTCCCGGCAAGGGAGAGATGGCGCGCATCATGCGCGAGCATCGCTGGGAGGACACGCCGCTGGGCGACGCCAGCGGGTGGCCCGACGCGCTCAAGATCCCGCTGCGGATGCTACTGACGACCCGCTTCGAAATGTGGCTCGGCTGGGGGCCGGATCTGCGCTTCTTCTACAACGACGCCTATATCCCGACGCTCGGCATCAAGCATCCGGCGATGCTCGGCCGGCCATTCCGCGAGGTATGGGCAGAAGTCTATGACGAGGTTGCCGATCAGGTCGAACGCGTTCGGGCGGGCGAGGCGACTTGGAACAAGGCGCTGTGCCTTCTGCTCGAGCGCAGCGGGTTTCCCGAAGAGACTTATCACAGCTTCTCCTACAGTCCGCTTCACCAGGCCGACGGGAGCGTCGGCGGTCTGCTTTGCGTGGTCAATGAGGAGACCGCGCGGATCATCGGCGAGCGGCGTCTCGAAACCATGCGTCAACTCGGGCTCGCACTAGCCGGCACCATCGATCATGATGCGGTTCGGGCTGCGGTGCACGGTGCCTTTGCCGCCAATCGACGCGATTTTCCGTTCATCGCTTTGCGCATTGCTGACGGCGCGTCCGCTGAGGATGACGAGTTGCTGTTCGAGCCCGCTGCCCCGAGCTTGCCCGCGCAGTTGACTGAGGCCGGGCAGATCGTTGCCCTTTCGCCGGACATGGCCTGGCCTGCCGGCGACTGGGACCGGCCGCCTCGAGAGGCGATCGCGATTGCAATCCCCGGTATCGCCGGTGGGGCCGACGCCGGCGCGCTTTTGCTGGGGCTCAATCCTTATCGCGGGGATGATACGGAAGTCCTGGATGTCGCGCGGCTGATCGCCGGGCAGATCGGCGGTGCGCTCGCCAGTATCGCCGCCCTCCAGGCCGAGCGGCGGCGCGGTGACCGGATGTGGAGCATCTCGCGCGACCTGATGGTCGCGGTCGACGCGAGCGGCGTATTCCGCCTGGTTAGCCCCTCCTGGACGCGCATCCTGGGGCATCCGGTCGAAGCCGTGATCGGGCATCCTTTCACAGAGTTCATGCATCCCGACGATGTCGCAGCGAGCAACAAGGCGCTCGCGAACGCGTTCGGCGCGCGTGAGCTGACGAACTACGAGAACCGCTTACTGGCCACGGACGGCAGCTATCATCGCATCGAATGGCATACGACCCTCGAGGACGGGCTGGTCTATGCCTATGGGCGCGATGTGACCGAGCGCAGGTTGGTCGAGGATAAGCTGAGCGACAGCGAGGAGCAGTTCCGTCATCTGGTCCAAGGCGTCACCGACTATGCTATCTACATGGTCGATCTGGACGGCCGCGTCTCGAGCTGGAACGAGGGCGCGCGCCGGATCAAGGGCTATGAGCCGGGCGATATCATCGGCAAGCACTTCTCGCGCTTCTATACAGAGGAGGATCGCGAGGCCGGGGAGCCGTCTCGTGCGTTGGAGACCGCGCGGAGCGAAGGGCGTTTCATTGCCGAGGGCTGGCGGGTCCGCAAGAATGGAGAGCGCTTTCGTGCCAGTGTGGTGATCGATGCGATCCGCGACGACGAAGGCCGGCCGATCGGTTTCGCCAAGATCACGCGTGACATCACCGAGCGCGAGCAGACCCAGCGCGAACTCGAGGTGGCGCGCGAGGCCTTGTTCCAGTCGCAGAAGATGGATGCGATCGGGCAGCTGACCGGTGGCGTGGCCCACGACTTCAACAATCTGCTCATGGCGGTGCTGAGCAGCCTGGAGCTCCTGCGCAGGCGCCTGCCCGAGGATCCGCTGTCGCAGCGACTGCTCAATAATGCCGTCGAGGGTGCCCAGCGTGGCGCGACGCTGACCCAACGCATGCTCGCCTTTGCCCGGCGCGAGGACCTCAAGGTCGATCGGGTCGATCTCTCGCAGCTGCTCACCGGCATGAACGACCTCGTCCAGCGTTCGATCGGCCCGGAGTGGCCAATCTCGACCAGCTTCCCGCTCAAGCTGCCCGCGGTACGCGCCGACGCCAACCAGCTGGAGATGGCGCTGCTCAATCTGATCGTGAATGCGCGCGACGCGATGCCTGCCGGGGGGCCGATCCTGATCTCGGCCAGCTGCGAGATGACGAAACAAGGCATGGCCGCCAGCTTGCCGGCAGGCAGCTATGTAAAGCTGGTGGTAAAGGACAAGGGTATGGGCATGGACGCAGAAACGCTGCGGCGCGCGACTGAGCCGTTCTTCACGACCAAGGGTGTGGGTAAGGGCACCGGGCTCGGCTTGCCGATGGTGCACGGCATGGCGCAGCAGATCGGTGGCACATTCGAGCTGCTGAGCGAGATCGGCGAGGGGACGAGGGCGGTGCTGTGGTTGCCGGTGGCGGAGGAGGCTCCGGCCGCGGTTGCAGACTCTGCTCCCGCCAAGGAAGGCCCCCGGCACACCGCCCGCCTCAGCATCCTCGCGGTGGACGATGATGCGCTTGTCCTTATCAACACTGCTGCGCTGCTCGAGGATCTCGGACATGAGGTGATCGAGGCGGATTCGGGTGCTGAAGCGCTCAAGGCGTTTCAGGACCGCGACGATATCGATCTGGTAGTCACCGATCAGGCGATGCCCAATATGACCGGAGTCGATCTGATCGCCGCCATCGACGGCATCCGGCCCGGCACGCCGGTGATCATCGCCAGCGGCTATGGCGAAGGTGTCGAGACGCCGGGCCGCGACACCGTGCGCTTGAGCAAGCCGTTCAACCAGGTTCACCTTGCCGAAGCGATCGCGCGGGCGATGGAGATGGAGCGCGAACGGGGCCAGCATGGGGCAACCTGACTTGCGCCGTCACCTGGCACGCAACACGCCTTATGTCGGCTGGTTTGCGCCACTGCGCTGACTACCAATGCGCGTCATGGCAACTGGGCGCTCAAAGCGGTTCTGGCTCAAGATAAAGATAGGCTGGATCGAACTGTGCAAGATCGCGCAAGCCAGCCTGATCGAGAATATCTACGCGCCCGTTGCGGAACACGGCCAGCTCGCGCTCGCGCAATGTCTTGAGAACCCGGTTAACATGAACCGGTGTGAGGCCCAGGCAATCGCCCAGATCGGTCTGGGTCAACGGGAAGTCGAAGCTGCCCTCGCGCGTCAGGCCGACGATCTCAAGGCGCAGCGCCATTTCGCAGAACAGCGTCGCGATGCGCTCGAGCGCCGGCGCTTGCGCGATAGACGTCACCCAGTGCCGATGGTTGGCGGCATCAAGGCTCGTGTGGAACCAGTAGATCCGCGCAAGGCGGGGAAAGGCTTCGAACATCGCCTGAAGGCGATGGTGCGGTACGAATGCCAGCTGGCATGAATTGAGCGTCTCGATGTCGTGATCGAGGCGCTTGAGCGTGTAGCTGTGCAGGTCGATGAAGTCGCCCGAGACATGGAGCTCCGCCATGTGCCGTTTACCATTGGGAAGCTGCTTGGCGCGGCACATGAAGCCGCTGAGCAGGAGCGTGCTGCGGTCGATGACCTCGCCTTCCCGGATCACGGTGGAGCGCGGCGGGAAGATGCGAACCTCATCGGGCAGGGCACGGATCGCCGCGATCTCGTCGGCATTGAGGACATGGCGCTGCGAGACGCGGGTAAGGTGACGTGCGAGGTCGATCATCGCGCCGAGCTTACCCACCATGGACGTTGGGCGATACGATTATCAGCCTGTTACTGGCTTAGCAGGCCCAGTCCTTGATCTGGATCAGCATAATTCTTCAGTTTCCTACGCAACACGCTGGAAACTCAGCCGTTATTTGCGAGGTCGCGGAAGGAGAGCGTGATGACTACCCCATCCGATTTGTCGATGCCGCGCGACGATCCCGGCATCGCCACGGCCGAGCAGGGCTTTGTGCTGCTCGACGGGCCCAATGGCATTGCCATGACGATGACCCCGCACGCTGCCGACGTGACCGGCCGGAACCTCATCGAAGCCGCGCAGACTGCCTGGTGCCAGCGTGGAAAGGATCCCGACCTGGAGGGCAAGGCAGCTGCGGAGCCGCCCGGCGGTATCGACTGATCTGGGTTGGTGCCAAGCCTTCGGCACTGGCCATTCCCGATCCGGCGTTGAGGAGGAACGATGTCGCGTCGCTCATTGGCTGTCTGCAGGCGCTCGTGAACGACCGGCATGAACGTCGATCAGGCGGTGCTCTGGCCATCGACGGGACGTGCTTGACAGCGCAGCGCCGTCCCAGCCAACTGCCGCGCAATGCAATCCCGTTCGAGATCCGAAGCCGCGCGTTCGGGCGCAGGCAAGCCTGCACAGCCGACGATGGACGACGTTGCTGCACTTGCCGGTGTCGCACGATCGACGGTCTCGCGGGTGTTGAGCCAGCACGCCCATGTCCGCGCGGAAGTGCGCGACCGGGTCATGCGCGCGATCGATGTGCTCAACTATCGGGTCAATCCGCAGGCGCGCGGCCTCGCCAGTAAGGTCGGCAAGACGCTGGTGCTGGTGCATTGCACCGCGCCCGATGCGGACCCCAATTCCTACTATGATTCCGCGCTCGAGCTCGGCGCGCTGCGCGCCGCTACGGCGGCGGGGTTCGAATTGTCCACCCTCAGCCTGTTCACCAACGACCCGCGCGGCGCCGACAGGCTGGTCGCCTTGCTGACGTCCGGGCGTTGCGCAGGCGCGATCCTGACGCCCCCCATGTCGGACGACGCTGCGCTCGCGCGTCGCCTTGTCGAATTGGGCTGCCCGGTGGTCTGCATCGCGCCCGGAGAGGAGGTGCGAGGCATCCTCTCCGGCGTCGGTCTCGATGAGGAGGCCGCAGGACACGAGATGGGCGCCTATGTGATCTCGCTCGGCCATCGCCGTTTCGGCTACCTGCTCGGTATCGAGGGCCATCGGTCCGCGGGGGAGCGCTATGCCGGTTTCCTGCGGGCATTGCGCGAGGCTGGCCTGCCCCGGAGCGCCGTCACCGCGGTGCGCGGCGACTTCACTTTTCGCAGCGGCGTGATTTGCACCCAACAGCTGCTCGATACCGGCGAACCGCCCAGCGCGATCGTCTGCGCGAACGACGACATGGCGGTCGGAGCGCTGCTGGCAGCGCACCGGATGAACCTCGCTCTGCCTGCCGACCTGTCGGTCGTCGGCTTCGACGACGCGCCGATTTCGGCCCATACTTGGCCGCCGCTGACCACTGTCCATCAGCCCGTCCGCGCGATCGCGACGTGCGCGGTCGAGCTTCTGATCGACATCGCGACACGCGGCCCGGCCCCGATGGCCGCGTTCGAAGCGGTTGAACATCGCCTCGTCATACGCGAATCGGCCGCCGCTCCGCATTCAGAGCACCGCTAGACTCCATCTGCCATCTGCCCGCGGCCATCATTGCATGTGAGATTCCGTGTCTCTGGAAGCGCTTCCATATAGCCGCTGCCAGAGGCCTTTGATGAGCACAGATTGACGAGTGCCAGCTTCAGCGATAGAGAAACTGGAAGCGCTTCCAATCGGTGGTGTTCCAAGGATGCAGGACAGGTAGTCCGCACGTAGAATGAAGGGGAGGAGTTCGAGATGGGGCAGGCGCCTGGGGCAGGTTGCGTCACTTCAGCATTGTGGAAGCTCGGCCTGACGGCATCGTCGCTGGCGCTGATCGCGGGCGTGCCGTCGATCGCCGTCGCACAGGAGGCCGCAGCGCAGGATGATCCGGTTCAACCCGAGGCGGAGGTGGTCGTCACCGGCCTGCGCGCCGGGCTTGAAAGCTCGATCAACACCAAGCGGAACGAAACCTCGATCGTCGAGGCGGTCTCGGCCGAGGATATCGGCAAGCTGCCCGACACCTCGATCGCCGAGTCGATTGCGCGTCTGCCCGGCCTTGCCGCCCAGCGCGTCAACGGCCGCGCGCAGGTCATCTCCATCCGCGGCCTGGCGCCGGATTTCACCACCACGCTGCTCAACGGCCGCCCGCAGGCGAGTTCGGGCGACAACCGTGCCGTCGAGTTCGACCAATATCCCTCCGAGCTGCTGTCGAGCGTCGTCATCTACAAGACGCCCGATGCGGGCATCTCGGGCATGGGCCTGTCGGGCACCGCGGACTTGCGCACCGTTCGACCGCTCGCCTTCGGCAAGCAGGCGATCGCGCTCAACATCCGCGGCGAGCTTACCGAGGGCAAGCGGCTGAACGCCGATGTCCGCAACTGGGGCGGCCGCATAAGCGCCAGCTATATCGACCAGTTCGCCAACGATACGATCGGCATCGCGATCGGCTATGCGCATCTCGATTCGCCGTCCAAGAACATGCACTACAAGGCCTATGGCTACGAGGCGTTCGGCTTTGCGGTGACGCCCGACAGCGCTGACAAGGCGCTGCTGCTCAACGGCCAGGAGGTCTTCGCCACCTCGCGCCTCAACCGGCGCGACGCCTGGATCGGCATCCTCGAATGGCAGCCGGGCGAGACCGTGCACGTGACCGCCGATCTCTATTATTCGAAGTTCCGGCAGGAAGAGACGATGCGCGGCGCGCAATGGTTCTCGAACGGCTGGGCCGACAATGCGACCTTCACCAACGTCCAGACGGAGGACCGCGGCGGATCGCTGTTCGGCGTCAGCGGCAGGGTCAACAATGTCGCGCCGATCATCCGCAACGACCGCAACACGCGCAACGACGAACTGTTCTCCGCCGGCCTCAACGGCGAGTTCAAGATGGACGACCGGACGACGTTCGAGGCGGATCTGTCCTATTCGACCAACAAGCGCCGCGAGCAGATCCTGGAAACCTATGCGGGCTATGGCCGGGGCACCGGCTTCGTCTCGGGCGCGACGCCGAATGTCGGGCGCACGATGGACTCGATCGATTTCAACGTGCCCGACAATGGCTATCCGACCTATCGTGCGGGGCTGAATTATGCCGATGCGGCGCAGGTCTCGCTCGGCGACCGTGCGCCCTGGGGCGGCTGGGCGCATGACGGTTCGATCCGCTTCCCCGATGTCAAGGAAAGCATCTATGCGATCGACCTTGGCATCGAGCACAGGGTGGGCGGCTTCATCGACAAGCTGACCGCCGGCATCAATTTCACGCGTCGCGAAAAGAGCAAGCGCGTCGATGATTTCGACCTGTTCCTCAAGAATGGCCGCCAGCAGGTCTATGTCGATCCCCAGTATCTGGAGAAGCCGACCTCGCTCGGCTATACCGGCTTCGGCGACGTCCTCGCGATCGACCTGGAACGGGCGCTCGACGTCTACTGGAATCGCGCGCCGATCCTAGACGCCAATTATTTCGACAAGAATTGGGATATCGAGGAAGAGCTGCTCACCGGCTTCGTCAAGGCCGACTTCAAAGCCGGGCCGGTGCGCGGCAATATCGGCGTCCAGTTCGTCCAGCAGCGGCAGAAATCGACCGGTATGGTGATCAACGGGCTTGAGCCCGGTCAGCCGATCGTGCCGACGACGCGCACCGCGGGCGCCGAGTATCTCGATATCCTGCCCAGCGCGAACATCATCTGGGAACTCGGCGGGGGGCACCGGCTGCGCTTTGCGGCGTCCAAGACCATGGCGCGCCCGCGCATGGACGAGATGCGCGCGAACGTCACGCCCAGCTTCAACGCGATGCAATGTTCGAGCGGTCCGGGCTGCGCGCCGGGGCAGACGGTCAATCCTTGGTCGGCCACGGGCGGCAACCCCAACCTCAAGCCGTGGCGGGCCACGGCGTTCGACGTGGCGTATGAATGGTATATCAATCGGACGACCTATTTCTCGGTCGCCGGGTTCTACAAGGATCTCGATACCTATATCTATCAGCGAACCGATAAGTTCGATTTCAGCGGCATTCCGGTTCCCGTCATCGGCCAGACCGCCTATGCCAATCAGGTGATCAGTCCGATCGGACAGATCACGCTGCCCGCCAACGGCAATGGCGGCATCATCAAGGGAGTCGAAATCAGCGGCGCGCTGGATTTCGGCACGATCGTCCGGCCGCTCGCCGGGCTCGGCGTGATCGGCAGCCTCTCGCTGACCGACTCCGACCTCAACCCCGCCGACAATGGTCAGGACGTGCGGATCCCGGGCCTGTCGGGCACGATCTACAATATCACCGGCTATTATGAGAGCGGCGGCTTCCAGGCGCGCGCCAGCTATCGCTACCGGTCGAAGTTCAAGGGCGAGGTGGTGCAGCTGTTCGCGACGCGCGGCTTTACCGAAATTCTCGCCGACCGGCAGGTCGATGCGCAGATCGGCTATACGTTCGAGCGCGGGCCGCTCCAAGGGCTCGGCGTGCTGTTCCAGGTGAACAACGTGACGGACTCGCCCTATCGTACGCGGCTCGGCCTCGATGGCGGCGGCACGACGACTGCCGATGGCGGTACGCTGCTCGAGACTTACGAGAAGTACGGCCGGCAGTTCCTTCTGGGGTTCAACTACCGGTTCTGATCCTCTCCCCGGACAATCGCTTCCCCGGGGCATTGCGGGAGGGCATGCGAGTGCCTTCCCGCCCCTTTTTCGACGGTGCCGGGCTGATCCGGCCTAGCCAAGAGTGCCTGCAATGATGCGTAGCCTGACTGGTCTTGCCTTGCTCCTCCCGATCCTTGTCGGGTCCACGGCCGCGCAGGACGCGCGGCGCAGTACGTCATGGCGGGGGGACGACTGGCCTGTGCAGACTTCGCCGATTCTGCGCGATGACGCGATGGAGGCGAGGATCGCCGGGATCGTGGCAGCGATGACGCTCGAGCAGAAGATCGGGCAGATGACCCAGCCGGATATCCGCTACGTCACGCCCGATGAGGTGCGGACCCACTATATCGGCTCGGTCCTGAACGGCGGCGGCGCATGGCCGGGAATGCGGAAGGACGCTGCGCTGGCCGACTGGACTGCCTTGTCCGACGCCTATTACCGCGCGTCGATGTCCACCGACATGAAGGTGCAAGTGCCGGTGATCTGGGGCACCGACGCGGTACATGGACATGGGAATGTCGCCGGCGCGACGCTGTTTCCGCACAATATCGGCCTCGGCGCGGCGCGCGATCCCGGCCTGGTCGAGCGGATCGGCCGCGCGACCGCGAAGCAGGTTCGCGCGACCGGCATAAGCTGGGTGTTCGCGCCTACGCTCGCGGTCGGCGAGAATCGCCGCTGGGGCCGGACCTATGAAAGCTATTCGAGCGATCCGGCGATCGTTGCCAGCTATGGCGCGGCCATGGTGCGGGGGCTGCAGGGCGGCCTCAAGGGCGACGGCGACGTGGTCGCGACCGCGAAACACTATCTGGGCGATGGCGGCACCTTCCAGGGCGTCGATCAGGGCGAGAACCGCGCGAGCCGCAAGCACATGATCCAGGTCCAGGCTGCGGGCTATTATCCTGCGCTCGATGCCGGCGTGCAGACGGTGATGGCGACCTACAACAGCTGGAAGGATGTCGCTGCCAGCAAGGATTACGGAAAGATTCATGGCAACCGCGAGCTGCTGACGGACGTGCTCAAGGGGCGGCTGGGCTTTGACGGTTTCGTCGTTTCCGACTGGAACGGCATCGAGCAGGTGCCCGGTTGCAGCAAGGCGCATTGCCCGCAGGCGATCAATGCCGGGATCGACATGGTGATGGTACCGGAGGACTGGAAGGCGTTCATCGCGAACACCGTCGCCGATGTGCGCGAAGGCCGCATCGCAATGGCGCGGATCGATGACGCGGTGACCCGCATCCTGCGCGTCAAGCTCCGCTCAGGACTGTTCGAGCGCAATCCGGCTGCAACCGCCTGGGCGGCGCGGCCCGAGGCGCTCGACGATCGCGCGCTGGCACGCGAGGCGGTGCGCAAGTCGGTCGTGCTGCTCAAGAACGGCGGTGCGCTGCCCCTGGCGCCGGACAAGCGCGTACTGGTGGTGGGCGCAAGCGCGGACAGCCTTTCCAACCAGACCGGCGGGTGGTCGCTCACCTGGCAGGGAACCGAGAACGGCAATGCCGATTTCCGCGGTGGCACGACGCTGCTCGCCGCGTTGCGCAAGGCGCTCGGCGAGGCCAACGTCACCTATTCGCCCGACGGGAGCAACGTCGATGTGACGCGGTTCGATCGCGTTGTCGCGGTGATCGGCGAGACGCCCTATGCCGAATATCACGGCGACGTCCGCTTCCCCAGGCCGGTGGCGCACAGCCAGCTGCGCCCGTCCGACCGCGCGGTGATCGACGCGGTTGCGGGGAAGGGCGTGCCGGTCGTGACAATCCTCTATTCGGGGCGCCCGGCCTATGCGAACGACCTGATCAACCGCTCCGATGCGTTCGTGGCGGCGTTCCTTCCGGGGACCGAGGCGGATGGCCTGGCAGACGTGCTGCTGAAGCGCGGGCATGACTTTACCGGGCGGCTGTCCTTCGCCTGGCCAGGCTCGGCGTGCTCGACCGGCGAGGCGCCAGGAGACATCGTGCAGTTTCCGCGCGGCTATGGGCTGAGCTATGGCAAGGCGAAGCGGACCGTTCGGCTTCCCGAGCCGGCGGTGCCCGCCGCATGCCGATGACGTTCCCGGGGGGAACATGAAGCAGATCAAGCGCATACTGATCGTCGGCGGCGGATCGGCGGGGTGGATGACCGCCGCGCTGCTCGCGCGCCTGTTCGAGGGGCTTTACGAAATCACCCTCGTCGAGTCCGAGGAGATCGGCACCATCGGCGTGGGCGAGGCGACGATCCCCGCGATCAAGAAGTACAACGAACTCCTGGCGCTCGACGAAGACGATTTCATGCGCCGTACGCAGGGCAGTTTCAAACTGGGTATCCAGTTCGTCGACTGGTGGCGCAACGGCGAGAGCTATATCCACGGCTTCGGCCTGATCGGCCAGGACCTCGGCTGGCTGCGCTGCCACCATTACTGGCTCAAGATGCGTGGGCAGGGCCGCGCATCGGACTTCTCAAATTATTCGATCAACACCGCCGCCGCGCTCGCGGACAAGTTCATGCGCGCCGATCCGCGGATGACTGAATCGCCGATCGGGCATATTGCGCACGCGTTCCACTTCGACGCTGGCCTCTATGCCCGATACCTGCGCGACTACGCCGAGGCGCGCGGCGTCCGGCGGCGCGAGGGCAAGGTGATGGACGTAACGCTGCGGGGCGATGACGGGTTCGTGGAATCCGTGACGATGGCCGACGGCGAAGTGATCGCCGCTGATTTCTTCGTCGATTGCTCGGGCTTCCGCGGACTGATCATCGAACAGGCGATGCAGACCGGCTATGAGACCTGGACGCACTGGCTGCCCTGCGACCGCGCGATCGCGGTGCCCTGCGCGCGGATCGAGCCGTTCACTCCCTATACGCGGGCGACGGCGCGCACTGCGGGCTGGCAGTGGCGCATCCCGCTCCAGCACCGCACCGGCAACGGTCATGTCTATTCGAGCCAGTATATCGACGATGCCGAGGCCGAGCGTCAGCTTCTCGACAATCTCGACGGCGCGCAACTCGCCGAGCCCAACCGCATCCGCTTCACCACCGGCAAGCGCAAGCAGATCTGGAACCGCAACTGCGTCGCGATCGGGCTCGCCTCGGGCTTTCTCGAGCCGCTCGAATCGACGAGCATCCACCTGATCCAGTCGTCGATCATCCGGATGGTGCGGCTGTTGCCCGATGCCGGCTTCGATCCCGCCGGCATCGCCGAATTCAACCGTCAGACCGACTTCGAGTACGAGCGCATCCGCGACTTCATCATCCTTCACTACAAGGCGACGGAGCGGGACGACACGCCCTTCTGGCGCTATTGCCGTGACATGGACGTCCCCACCACGCTCCAGCGCAAGATCGACCTGTTCGCGGCCAACGGCCGCATCTTCCGCGAGGACGAAGAGCTGTTCGCGGAAGAGAGCTGGATCCAGGTGTTGCTGGGCCAGGGCGTGATGCCGCGCGGCTATGACCCGCTGGTCGATGTCAAGGACGAGGGCGAGATCGCGCAGTATCTGGGCGACATCGAGCGGGTCATCCGCAAGTGCGTCGATGTGATGCCCGACCACGCGGCCTATGTCGCGAGGACCTGCCCGGCACGAGCTTCCTGACGGCGTGGTGAGGAGAGAAACGATGCGGATCATGGCCGGATTTTCCACGCTGGCGCTGGCTGGATGTGCCGCCGCTGCGACGCCGGGGACGGACAGCGTCGAGGCATGGCTGACGCTGCCGGACCAGTCGGCGCTGCTCGCGCAGCAATCCCCGATTCCTTTCGGTGGCGAGGGCGGGACGATAGTGATCGCTGTCGACCCCGCGCAGCGCTTTCAGAAGATTGTCGGCTTTGGGGCCTCGATCACCGACGCTTCGGCTTGGCTGATCGAGAAGAAGATGTCTCCGGCGCAGCGTGACGCGCTGCTCAAGGACCTGTTCGGTCCCGCGCCGGGGATCAATCTGAGCTTCACCCGCCTGACCGTCGGCGCGTCCGATTTCTCGCGCACGCACTACAGTTATGACGACAGGCCCAAAGGCCAGACCGATCCGCAGCTAAGGCATTTCTCGATCGCTCCGGCAAGAGAGGTGGTGCTCCCCGCCGTACGGGCTGCCCGGCGGATCAATCCGAAGATCGCGCTGATGATATCGCCGTGGAGCGCGCCGGGCTGGATGAAGAGCACGGATTCGCTGATCAAGGGCACGCTAAAGCCGGAGGCCTATGCGCCCTTCGCCGCCTATCTGCGCCGCACCGCGCAGGAATTCGCACGCGAGGCCGGGCCGGTCGATTATCTCAGCATCCAGAACGAGCCGGATTTCGAACCCGAAGACTATCCGGGCATGCGGCTCAGCCCCGCCCAGCGCGCCGAGGTGATCGGCCGGCATGTCGGACCCGAATTCGCGCGTGCGGGGCTGAATACGAAGATCCTCGACTGGGACCACAACTGGGACAAACCCGAACAGCCGCTCGGCGTGCTGGCCGATCCGGTGGCTGCCAAATATGTCTCGGGTGTCGCGTGGCACTGCTATGGCGGCGATGTCGCCGCGCAGTCGAAGGTGCGGGAGGCGCATCCCGACAAGGATGCCTTCTTCACCGAATGCTCGGGCGGCGAATGGTCAAAGGCCTGGCCCGACAGCTGGGCCTGGACGGTGCGGACGCTGGTGATCGGTAGTGTCCGGCATTGGGCGCGCGGCGTGCTGATGTGGAACCTGGCGCTTGACGAGAATTACGGGCCGCGTCTCGGCGGGTGCGGGAACTGCCGCGGCGTGGTCAGGATCGACAGCAAGACCGGCCAGGTGACCCGCAACCCTGAATATTATGCGCTCGGCCATGCCAGCCGCTTCGTCGAGCAGGGCGCATGGCGCATCGCCTCCGCGAGCACTCCGGGCGGGATCGAGACTGTCGCGTTCCTCAACCCGGGGGGGACGCGAGTGCTGCTGGCGTTCAATGCGGGCGCCGCGGGGCAGGCCTTCGCCGTCGAGGCGGATGGCCGACGTTTCGCCTATACTCTTGCGCCGGGCGCGGCGGTCACCTTCCGATGGCGGGCGCCGCGCTGAGCACCCGCGCCGCCTTTGCTGCGGTCGCGGCGCTCTTCTTCGCCTGGGGCTTCGTCTGCGCCAATAACGATCCGCTGATTGCGGCGGTTCGTCACGTCTTCCGCCTGTCCTGGACCGAGGCGCTGCTTACGCATATCGTCTTCTTCTTCGCCTTCGCGACCGTCTCGCTTCCGGCTGCTGCATTGCTCGCACGGGCAGGGGCGACGCGGACGATCCTGATCGCGCTTGGGTCGATGCTAGCCGGTTGCCTCGTCATTCAGGCGGTGCGCTGGGTACCAGCGTTTGGAGTCGTCCTCGGCGGACTATTCCTGCTCGCCGCCGGTGTCGCCACGCTTCAGGTCGCCGCCAACCCGCTCGCGGCGGCGCTGGGACCGCCCGGGCAGCGTCACTTCCGCCTCACGCTGGCACATTCGCTCAACTCGCTCGGCATGGTCTGCGGCGCCCATTTCGGCGCGCAGTTCCTGCTGGCGGAAGTGAATCTCACGCCGGCGATGCCCGCCAGTCGCGTCGCTGGCGCACCGACCATCGCGCACGCCTTTCTGGTGATCGGCGGCCTCACCTTCGGTCTCGCCCTGCTGACCCTGGCCGTGCGTCGGACGATCGAGCGTGCTGCGCCAGCCCCTGCGCCGGGGGGCGGGCTGGGCGATGCGTTGCGGTCGCGCTGGGCGATCGCGGGCGCAGCTGCGATCGGCCTCTATGTCGGCGCCGAGGTATCGATCGGTAGCGTGCTGATCCCGTTTCTGTCATCTCCCGACACGCTGGGGCTCCCCGCCGCGGTCGCGGGGGCCTATGTCGCCAATCTCTACTGGGGTGGCGCGCTGGCCGGACGCTTTCTCGGCAGCTGGGCGTTGCGCTTCATCCCCGCGGCGCGACTGCTGGCACTGTTCGCGGGGAGCGCCGCAGCCCTGTGCCTGGCGGCGCTTGTCCTGCCCGGACCGGCCGCAGCCTGGTGCGTGCTCGCGATCGGGTTGTTCAACTCGATCCTGTTCCCGACCGTCTTCGGCCTAACGCTCGAACGGTCTGGCGTGAGTGAGGCGGCGACGTCGGGACTGCTGTGCGTCGCCATCGGCGCTGGCGCAGTGCTGCCCTTCCTGGTCGGCCGGATCGCTGATCTGGCCGGCCTCGGTTGGACCTTCGTGATACCGATGATCGGTTACGTCTATATTCTGGGGTTCGCTTTCCGAGCGGCGGCGAGCCCCGATACCGGAAGCAGCGCCGTCAATCGACGTCCAAGGTCTCGGGCTGAACGATGAGCTAGCATACGAAGCTGTTGAAAATTCACGGCTTGAAGCCGCCTGACACTGCCGTTGGCCCGCGGGAGAAGAAGCTTCGTCGGGTGGCTCGGTTGGGACAGTGGGTCAAATTCACAAGAGAATATACCGCATTTCAAGTGCTTATAGGCTTTTTCGAGCGCTTGCCGGCGGTAGGAATTCGGTTCTTGCTACCGCCATGCGCTGGTTCGAACCCAGCCGCCCCAGCCAGTTCTTCACTGAATTCCTGATTTGAGCGGTCCGGTTCGCTGGTGGGGGCGGCGTGCAATCGCGAATGGATCGGCAGTTCCCTGTGTATCTCGGGCTGAGTGGAGATACGGCAATCAGCTTGCCATGACCCGAAGGGTGGCGACCCGATCGGCTTCCTCGGCGGGCTTGTCGCGACGGATCCGCAGAATCCGGGGAAAGCGCATCGCCAATCCCGATTTGTGCCGCTTCGACAAATGAATGGAGTCGAAGACCACTTCGAGTACCAGCGTTTTCTCCACCTCACGGACCGGCCCGAACCGGGCCACGGTGTGGTTGCGCACGAAATTGTCTAGCCATTTCAGCTCTTCGTCGGTGAACCCCGAATAGGCCTTGCCGACCGGGAGCAATTCGCCCGCATCGCTCCAGCAGCCGAATGTGTAATCCGAATAGAAGCTCGCACGGCGCCCGTTGCCGCGCTGCGCGTACATCATCACGCAATCGGCGGTAAGCGGATCACGCTTCCATTTATACCACAGGCCGGCACGCCGTCCCGGGACATAGGGAGCATCCCGCCGCTTGAGCATGACGCCCTCGATCGCAGCGTCGCGCGCGCCCGTACGCCGCGCGGCAAGGTCGTCCCAGTCCTTGGCATCGATCACCTGCGAAAGATCGAAATGGCTGGCGGCAAGACGGGGCAGGAAGGTCTCGAGCCTGCGCCGCCGATCATGCCAGGCCAGACTGCGCAGATCCTCGCCATCCACCGCCAGCAAGTCATAGACCCGCACGAATGCCGGATACTCGGCCAGCATCTGCTTCGACACCGTCTTGCGGCCGAGCCGTTGCTGGAGGGCGTTGAAGCTTGCCGCCTCACCGCCCTGCGCGTCGCCGCGTACCAGCAGCTCGCCGTCGATCACCGCATCCTGATCGAATGCCGCGATCAGTTCCGGGAACGCTCCGCTGATTTCCTCCCCGCCGCGGCTGTAGATGCGGGTCTCGCCACCGCCATGCACGATCTGGACGCGGATCCCGTCCCATTTCCATTCTGCGGCATAGTCATCGAGATCGACGGACCCGGCCTCGAGCGGATGCGCCAGCATGAACGGGCGGAAGAAGGGAAGATCGGAAAGATCCGGCCGCGCCGCTCTGCCTTCGCCCCATGCGAAGATCGGCGCGTAGGGTGGCGGTATCGCGTGCCAGACCTCCTCGACATCGTCGATCTGCACGTCGAAAGCCTGGGCAAATGCCTGTTTCGCCAGCCGCGCCGATACCCCGATCCGCATGCCGCCAAGCGCGAGCTTGAGCAGCGCGTATCGCCCATCGGCATCGAGCCGGTCGAGCAGCCCCGCGACGACCTGCGGGGCATCGGCGCGCGTCGCGGCGGAAAGCGCGGCGACCGCCTCGGATACGCTGGGATCATCCTGCTTGCGCAGCGCGTCCGGCCAGAGGAGGGCCGCCGTCTCCGCCGTATCGCCGACGAAATGCCGGGACAGCCGGAACAGCTCCTCGTCGACTCGCGTCGCGAGCAATGCCCGTACCATCGCGGATTTAACCGCCGGAAAATCGAGCGTCTCGGTCAGCGCGGCGATCGCCCAGCCACGATCGGGGTCGGGGGTATGGCGCAGATAGTCGGCGATCAGTGCCAGCTTGGTATTGCGGGAGCGGGTGTAGATCAGCCGGTCGATCAGGGCGGCAAATCGCTTCAAGCCTCCTCCTCCAGGTCGCGTCCAACGAGATGCAGGGCTCGCGCCTTGCGCTGGTTGAGCGCGCACCAGCGCAACAAGCCTTCCTCACTGCCATGCGTGATCCAGCTCTCCTTCGGGTTCACCTCTGCGATCGTCGTCGTCAGTTCATCCCAGTCTGCATGATCCGAAATCACGAGCGGCAGCTCGACCATCCGCTGCCGCGCGCGTTGCCGCACACGCATCCAGCCCGAGGCCATGGCGGTGATGGGATCGGGCAGCCGCCGGGACCAGCGGTCATTCAGGGCGGCGGGTGGCGCGAGCACGATCTGTCCCCGCATCGCGTCCTTGGCGGTTTCGCTGACCAGCCGCAAATCACCCAGTTCGACGCCATGCTCGGTATAGAGCGCGCACATCCGTTCCAGCGCGCCGTGGATATAGATGGGCAGCGCCCATCCACCCGCGCGCAGTTCGGCGATCACCCGCTGCGCCTTGCCCAGCGCATAGGCGCCGACGAGGACGCAGCGCTCAGGTTCGGCGCGGACCGCGGCGATCAGTTTGCCAACCTCGTCCGCGGTCGGCGGGTGTCGGAACACCGGCAGGCCGAAGGTCGCCTCGGTAACGAGGATATCGCACGGCACAACCTCGAACGGCGCGCAGGTCGGGTCCGGCCGTCGCTTGTAGTCCCCGGTCACGACGATCCGTTCGCCTGCATAGTCCATCGCGATCTGTGCGCTGCCCAGCACGTGCCCGGCCGGATGAAAGGTGAAACGCACCCCGCCGCGTTCGAATCCGTCCTGATAGGAAAAGGCAGCATTGTGAGCCGCCCCGGCATCCACACCGTAGCGCAGCGACATGATTGCTAATGTCTCAGGCGTTGCGAACACGGCGCCATGCCCGCTGCGCGCATGATCGGCATGGCCATGCGTCACGACGGCGCGTTCTACCGGTTGGGACGGATCAATCCACAGATCGGCAGGCCGCACATACAGCCCGTGTGAATGGGGTTCGACCCAGCTCGCCGCGCCCGCGCTCACCACGACGAAGTCAACGCGTGCTCATCATGTGCCGGGCGGGCGGAGACGGCCGGCGAGGGTGACCTTGGGCGCATTCGGGTTGGTGCTCTGCTCTCGCCGATCCTCTCGCAGAAAACCGCCGCACGGGGGAAGAGTTCCCGCTTCGCCTATCCACTCTGGAGGCACGCCAGGACAGCCGTCCGGAAGCGCCCGCCAAATCTGCTGGGGAACCGTTACGTGATTGGAATGTTGTGCTTTTATCTCTAGCAGCTGGGAAGATGCCATGGGTGGCGCGCTATCATCGGATTCCTGTTCAACGCCGATCGCGGATCGCGATTTCAAGCAAATGCTGGCCGACGTCATTCCCCAATTGCGCGCATTCGCACGCAGCCTTTGCGGCGAACGCGAGCTTGCCGATGACCTGGTGCAGGAGACGATGCTCAAGGCTTGGGGAGCCAGGACGGTGTTCGAACCCGGCACCAACTTTCGGGCCTGGACCTTCACGATCCTGCGGAACCATTATTTCACGCTTCAGCGCCGCAAGCGCTTCGTTGGGCAGTGGGACGATCTGGTCGCCGAGCGCCTGCTCTGCGCGCCGGCCGCGCAGGATGGTGTCGTCGAGCTTCGCGATATGCTGCGCGCGCTTCAGCAACTTCCGCCGGACCAGCGAGAAGCGCTGGTCCTCGTCGGCGCCGGAGGCATCTCCTACGAAGAGGCGGCGAAGATCACCGGCGTCGCGACCGGTACGGTGAAGAGCCGGGTTTCGCGAGCCCGGGCCACGCTCGAGGCGCTGATGGGAGACGGAAAGCTGGCGCAGACACGGGCCGAGTTCGACGAGGCGGACGATCCGGTCGTTAGCATCTTCGCATATATCGAAGGCGCAAAGGCGCGCGGCCGTGCGGTGCCCGAAAGCGGCAGCCTCGACGCGTTGGCCGCCTAGCACCCAGACAGAAGGAGGGCGCATGCTCGAAACGGATACGGACGTCCTGGACGACTTTGGCGAGGCGGTTCTCAACGGCCTCTCGCTTGCGCAGAAGGCGATCCCTGCGCGCTATTTCTATGACCGGCGCGGCTCCGAGCTGTTCGAGGAAATCACTCGGCTCCCCGAATATTACCCGACCCGTACCGAGACCGATCTTCTCCGCGTGCATGCCGGCGATCTCGCACGGCTTGCCGGTTACGGCCGTACGCTGGTTGAATTCGGGGCGGGTTCGGCGACCAAGACTCCTTTGCTTCTGACCGCGATTGCCGCGCCCACCTATGTCCCGATCGACATTTCGGGCGAGTTCCTGAACGATTCGGCCGCCGCCCTCAAGCAACGCTATCCGACGGTGCAGGTGCTCCCGGTTATCGGCGATTTCACCAAGTCCCTTGTTCTTCCCCGTTTCAGTGGCCCGCTTACCGGCTTCTTCCCCGGTTCGACCATCGGTAACTTCGGACACCGGGCCGCGACGGACCTGCTGCGTTCGTTTCGCGCGATCCTCGGCGAGAATGCCCGTCTCGTCATCGGCATCGACACACGCAAGAATCCGCGGCTTCTCGAAGCGGCCTATGACGATGCGTGCGGCGTGACGGCTGCCTTCAACCTCAACCTTCTTCACCGGATCAATCGCGAGCTCGGCGGGACGATAGCCGTGGACGCCTTCGAGCATCGTGCGGTCTGGCACGATGGGCTTGGCCGGATTGAGATGCACCTTCTTGCGAATATGGATATGACGTTCCGTGTGGCGGGGCAGCAGTTCAGCATGCGAGCGGGCGAAACGATCCATACCGAGAACAGCTACAAGTATACCCCTGAGGAAGCGCGGCTGCTCGCGCGAGCCTCGGGGTGGGAGCCGCTGGCGTTCTGGACCGATCCGCACAATTGTTTCGGCCTGCATGTCTGGGCCGCGGCCGACGATGAGGCCGGGCCGTGACGCAGAACGCCCGACCGGTGCGGTCCGGCCGACCGGATCCCGAGCAGCGCTTTCGATTGGTCCGCGATGCAACCGAAGCCCTCACCGCGACCTTGTCGGCGGAAGATTGTCAGGTTCAGTCGATGCCCGACGCCAGTCCGGCGAAATGGCATCTTGCACACACAAGCTGGTTCTTCGAGACATTCCTCCTTTTGCCGTTGCTTCCCGGCTATCGCGCCTTCGATCCCGCCTATGCGACCCTCTTCAATTCTTACTATGTGGGTGTCGGCGCGCGCCACCCGCGCGCCGAACGGGGCCTGATCTCACGCCCCTCGCTCGAAGATATCCATGCCTATCGCCGGCATATCGACAAGGCCATGCTCCATCTCATCGCCAGCGTCGCTCCGGCGCGGTGGCTGGGTCTGCTTGAGCTCGGTATCCATCACGAGCAACAGCACCAGGAACTCATTCTGATGGATATTCAGCATGCGCTTTCCTGCAATCCGATCGCGCCGGCCTATCGTGAGAAGGGCCCCGGGTTCGCCGCACCAGGCGAGCTTGAATGGAGCGAGATCCCGGGTGGCTTGTACACGATCGGTGATAACGGCGAAGGCTTCGCCTTCGACAACGAGGGGCCTTGTCATCGGATATGGCTGGAGCCCTTTCGTATCACCAACCGGCTGACAACGGCGGGCGAGTATCTCCGCTTCATTGAGGATAATGGCTATCGGCGGCCGGAGTTGTGGCTGTCCGACGGGTGGGCCGCGGTTGAGGCGAACGGCTGGGGCGCGCCGCTCTACTGGCATCAGAGCGACTCCGGCTGGACCCGTTTTGCCCTGGACGGACGCCAGCCGCTCGATCTCTCCGAGCCCGTTCTCCATCTCAGCTATTATGAAGCGGATGCCTATGCCCGTTGGGCGGGCCACCGCCTGCCGACCGAAGCGGAATGGGAGACCGCGGCGACCCGATCTTCGCTCCGGCAGCTATTCGACCAGGGCTGGCAATGGACCGCTTCCCCCTATGTCGCCTATCCCGGCTTCGCGCCCGCTGCAGGAGCCGTCGGCGAATATAATGGGAAATTCATGGTCAATCAGATGGTCTTGCGCGGTGGATCGCTCGCGACCCCGGTCGGCCATTCCAGGCCGACCTACCGTAACTTCTTCCCACCAGCCGCGCGCTGGATGTTCTCGGCGCTCAGGCTTGCGTCCGGCTGAATCGAAGGCGGCGGTTGCGTGCCTATCTTGAAGTGCCCCTATCCATGGCGGGGGTTGGATCTGACCAACATACTGTCTTGATGCGGGAAAATGTGGAACATATAAAGAACTCATGGCCCAGCTCGATGTCCGGGAAAAGCTCGCGATCCTTGCCGATGCGGCAAAATATGACGCGTCGTGCGCCTCGTCCGGGACGAAGAAGCGCGACAGCGCCGGCAGTAAGGGGATCGGATCGACCGAAGGTATGGGCATCTGTCACGCCTATGCGCCGGACGGCCGCTGCATCAGCCTGCTCAAGATCCTGCTGACCAACAGCTGCATCTTCGACTGCCATTATTGCATCAACCGCAAGAGTTCGAACGTTCGCCGTGCGCGCTTCACGGTGCGGGAAGTGGCCGATCTCACCCTCGCATTCTACCGGCGCAATTATATCGAGGGGCTATTCCTCTCGTCCGGCATCATCCGCTCACCCGACTATACGATGGAGCAGATCGTCGAGGTGGCCCGGACATTGCGGGAAGATCATGATTTTCGCGGCTATATCCATCTCAAGACCATTCCCGATGCCGATCCCGACCTGATCCGCCGTGCGGGCCTCCACGCCGACCGGATCTCGATCAATGTCGAGCTGCCGACCGTCGCGGGCCTGGAGCGGCTAGCGCCCGAGAAGAACGCGGGACGGATCGAGGGTGCGATGGGCACGATGGACGCGGCGATACTTGACGGCGCCGATGCGAAGGCGCGTTACAGGTCGGCGCCCGATTTTGCCCCGGCAGGCCAGTCGACCCAGATGATCGTCGGGGCGGACGCGGCCACCGATGCGGCGATCGTGAAACGCGCGGCGTCGCTTTATGACCGGTTTCACCTCCGCCGCGTCTACTACTCGGCCTTCTCGCCGATTCCGGATGCGAGCGCGGTGCTCCCGCTCATCCGGCCGCCATTGATGCGCGAACACCGGCTCTACCAGGCGGACTGGATGATGCGCTTCTACGGCTATTCCAGTCGTGAGGTCGCGGATTCGGCGGACGCCGGGGGCAACCTTCCGCTCGATATCGATCCCAAGCTCGCCTGGGCGCTCAAGCACCGCGACTTCTTTCCGCTCGACGCCAATCGGGCACCGCGCGAGGCATTGTTGCGCATTCCTGGGCTCGGTGTGCGCGCGGTGGACGGCATCATCGCCGCGCGGCGCCATCGCCGGCTTCGGCTCGAGGATATCGGCCGCCTGACCGTCTCGATCGCGCGATTGCGCCCGTTCCTCATCGCCGCCGACTGGCGCCCCACCGCGCTCGCCGATGCGCTGCTGGCGCCGCGCGCACCCAAGGCGAGGCAGCTGGAGCTGTTCGGTGCGTGAACTCCGCACGGCCCATCTTGCCGCGCCGGACGATTTCGATGGCTGGCGAAGCGCGGCCCGGGCGCTGATCCTGGACGGCACCGCGCCGGATGACGTGCTATGGCAGGTCGAAGGCGAAGACGATCTGTTCGGTGCGCCACCCACGATGGCCGCCATTGCCGAAGGTGCCTTTTCCGTTCCGCGGCCCTTCGTCGATCTCGCGCGGACCGTGATCTGTCACCGCGATCCCGAGCGCTTCTCGCTGCTATTCGGATTGCTCTGCCGTCTGCGCGAAGAGCCGCGGGCGATGGAGGACGGGGCCGATCCGCTGATTCGCCGGCTCGCCCGCCTGGCCAGCGCGGTCCGGCGCGACATGCACAAGATGCGCGCCTTTCTGCGTTTCCGCGAGCTGAGTGAGGGGGAGGAGGGGCGCTATGTCGCCTGGTTCGAGCCCGAGCATCACATCGTGCGCGCCAATGCGGGGTTCTTCGTGCGCCGCTTTGCCAGCATGCGCTGGTCGATTTTGACCCCCGACCTCTCGCTCCACTGGGACGGTGAAGCGCTGTCGGAAGGGCCGGGCGCGAGCAGGGCCGAGGCGCCGGACGGTGATCCGGTGGAGGCAGTCTGGAAGACTTACTATGCGTCAATCTTCAACCCGGCGCGCGTGAAGATCGGCGCGATGCTGAAGGAGATGCCGAAGAAGTACTGGAGAAACATGCCCGAGACCGCGCTGGTGCCGGGCCTGATCGCGGGCGCACAGAGGCAGGAGAGGGCAATGGTCGCGACCTCCGCCGCCGGGATGACCGGCGACAATGCGACGAAGAGCTGGAACGCGCTGCGCACCGAGGCCAAGCGCTGCACCCGCTGCGACCTTCATCGATGCGCGACGCAGACGGTGTTCGGTGAGGGGCCGCTGGATGCCGACATTGTCTTCGTCGGCGAGCAACCGGGCGATCAGGAGGATCTCGCGGGCAGACCCTTTGTCGGCCCAGCGGGGCAGCTTTTCGACCGTGCGCTGGTTGAGGCCGGAATCGATCGCACGCGCGCCTACGTCACCAATGCGGTCAAGCATTTCAAGTTCGAGCGGCGGGGCAAGCGGCGCATTCACGACAAGCCCAACGCGGGTGAAATCTCAGCCTGCCGCTGGTGGCTGGAACGCGAACTGACGCTGATCCGCCCGCGGATCACCGTCGCGCTCGGCGCGACGGCGGCGCGATCGCTGTTCGGCAGGGCCGTGACGGTTTCGGCGCTGCGCGGCGAAGCGCAGCCGCTGCCCGAGGGCGGGGAGGCCTGGGTCACCGTCCATCCCAGCTATTTGCTGCGCGTGCGGGAGGACAAAGACGAGGAATATGCGCGCTTCGTGGAAGATCTTCGCCGGATCGGTGCGCAGCGGGCAGGCCGATGGAGGGATTCATAGTTGCGGCAATCGCTGCGCCGCGAAGCCCCAGCCTTTCAGCGTCTTCGACCGTTCCCACAGCGTTTCGGCGTCCCCGATATCGAACGGGTGCGCGTCCTTCATCCCCGAAAGCTCGGTCCAGTCGATCGGTATCGCGACAGGCGCGCCTGCCCGCGCCCGCGCGGAATAGGGCAGGATTGCGGTGCTGCCGCGCTGGTTGCGAAGCCAGTCGATGAAGATGCGGCCCTTGCGCTTCGCCTTGCTCATCGTCGCGACGAAGCGATCCAGTTCGGCCGCGCTAAGCGCATGGGCGAAGCGGGAAGCGAAATCCTTGTGCGTTTCCCAGTCATGACCGGGCGTCAGCGGCACGACGACATGCACGCCCTTGCCCCCCGACAACATGGCAAAGGAGACGAGACCGATGGCGCTCAGTTGGTCGCGGATGTCGGCGGCAGCCGTCCGCACGCGGGCGAAGTCCATGCCCTCGTCCGGATCGAGGTCGAAGATCATCCGGTCGGGCAGCTCGACCGCGTCGGCGCGAGACGCCCAGCCATGGAATTCGATCGTTCCCATCTGGACGCAGGCGAGGAGGCCGTCGGCATCGTCGACATAGATATAGTCCTCTGTCCCGCCGTCCTTCTCGCGGATCGGCACGTGATGGACATGATCACCGAATGCGCCGCTGTCGTGCTTCTGGAAGAAGCAGTTCCTGGAGCGCCCCTGCGGGCAACGGACCAGGCTGACCGGGCGGTTGGCGGCGAAGGGGAGCATCAGCGGGGCGATGCGCGCATAATAGTCGGCCAGATCGCCCTTGGTCTGACCGCTGTCGGGGAAGATGACGCGTTCGCGGCTGCTGATCTTCACCCCGCTCTCGGGCGGCGGCGCGGGGGCCGGCTTTTCCGGTTTCACAGACTTTGCCGGTTTGTCGGTGCGCAGGCCGAGGAAGCTGCCATGGCGGACGCGACCGTCACCGGTGAATTCGGCGAAGGCGACTTCCGCGACCAGCTTCGGCTCGATCCAGTGCGCGCCGCGCGCCTCGGCGCGGGGAACTTCGGCGGGGGCGTCCCGGGTGGCGAGCGGTTTCATCGCGGCGGCGAGTTCGTCCATCGTGCCCGAGTCGAAGCCGGTGCCGACCTTGCCCTTGTAGGTCAGCGTCTTCCCCTCATGCTGGGCGAGGAGGAGTGAGGCGAAGGCGCGGCCCTTCGCCTTGCTCGCGGTCCAGCCGATCACCACGAATTCCTGCCGGCGGGTGCATTTGACCTTGACCCAGTTGCGAGTGCGACCGCTGCGATAGGCGTCGTCGATGCGCTTGGCGATGATCCCTTCCTGCCCCGCATCGCATAGCGACCGGTAGAGCCTTTCCCCCGCGCCGATCAGGTGATCGGCAACTCGGATCGGTGACTCGGCATGGGCGAGCAGCGCTTCCAGCCGCTCCTTGCGCTCGATCATGGGCAGCGGCTTGAGGTCGGCTCCGTCGAGCGAGAGCAGGTCGAAGGCGAAGAAGTGAAAGGGCGTGTCGGCGCGCTGTTCGCCGTGGCCGCGCTTGAGCACCGATTGCAGCACGGAGAAGCTAGGATTGCCGTTCGCATCGAAGGCGACCACCTCGCCGTCGATCAGCGCGGGCGGAAGGTCGAGCGCGGCGATGGCCTGTACCAGAGGCCCGAACTTGGCGGTCCAGTCTAGGCCGTTGCGGGTGTAGACCTTCACTTCGCCGCCGCGCGCCGCGATCAGCAGGCGATAACCGTCATATTTGATTTCGTGCAGCCACTCATTGCCGGTGGGCACATCATCGACCAGCGTCGCCAGCTGCGGCTTGACGAAGCGGGGGAGCGGGGCCGCGCGCGACTTGCTCTTTTCCTGTGCCTTGCCCCCGATGCGGGCATTGTGCACTTTCGCCGCCTGCATCTTCCGGGCGAATGCCTTGCCCTTGATGCCCTTGAGCGACTGGGTGCCGGCGGTGTCCGCCTCGATCTGCGCCAGCGACCGGCCGGTGAGCACGCTGGTGAGGCCGCGTTCGACCAGCGTGTCGCCCTGGCCCGCCTCCGCATCGTCGATCTTGCGTAGCAGCCAGTTCTCGCGCTTCTCGCCCGGGCGACCCTTCATGCGCACCAGCAGCCATTCGCCTTTCATCCGCTCGCCATGGAGGACGAAGTGGAGATGGCCGTCCTCCAGGTCGTCGGCGCGCTTGCCAGCGACCGGCTCCCAGGTGCCGCGATCCCACAGCATGACGGTGCCGCCGCCATATTCGCCTTTCGGGATATTCCCCTCGAACTCCCCATAGTCGAGCGGGTGATCCTCGGTGCGGACCGCCAGGCGTTTGTCGGCGGGGTCGCAGCTCGGGCCCTTTGTGACCGCCCAGCTTTTGAGGACGCCGTCGATCTCGAGCCGGAAATCCCAGTGAAGCCGCGTCGCGGCGTGCTTCTGGACGACGAAGCTGTTGCCGCGCTTCTTCGCGACCTTGCCCCTGGGTTCCTTCGTGCGGGTGAAGTCGCGTTTAGCGTTGTAGATATCCAGGGGGTTCGCGGCCGTCATTGCTTGTCCTCGCCATCCGGATTCAGCCAGCGGCGTTCGACAAAGCCGAGCAGGCTCAGCATCGCGACCGCGACGATGGTGGCGCTGACGACGAGCGGCCACAGCGCTGCGCCGCAGGCGATGCCGATCATCGAGGCGAGCCAGACATGCGCGGCGGTGGTGAGATTCCTGATCTCGCCCTTGCTGAACACGATCAGCCCGGCCGCGATGATGCCGGTGAACGCGGCCGACGCCTCGAATACCCGCAGCGGGTCAATACTGCCCTGTCCGCGCAGCTGTCCGTGCAGGGCGATGGCACAGACCGTCATCAGCGCGCTGGTGAAGCAGATCATGCCATGCGTGCGCAGACCCGCGGGATGGCCGCGAAGCTCCCGGTCCAGTCCCAGCAGCAGCCCCAGGACGGTCGCGGCCCCGAGCCGCAGCAGCACCGGCCCGTCGATCAGGTGAAGCGGTGTATCCGGGTTTAGGATCATCCTGCGCGCTTGCGTTTGGCGGGGCTTGCCCGCTTGGTTGTCGCGGGTGCCTTCGCTGGGCTACGCGCCTTCTTCGCGGCGGGCTTGCGTGCGGCCTCGCCGGCTGATTTCTTGAGAGCGGCCATCAGGTCGATGACGTTGCTTCCGCTTCGCCCGCCCGGCTGGTCGTCGACCTCCTCGATGATGCGCTTGCCCTTGGCCTTTTTCTTCTTGTCGATCAGCCGGTGGAGCGCATCGACATAGCGATCGTGGAACTCCTCCGGCTTGAACGGGGCGGTGCGCTTCTCGATGATGCTGGTGGCAAGGTCGAGCATGTCCTCATCGGCGGTCTCCTCCGGCATGCCGCGGAAATAGGTCTGCGCCTTGTTCACCTCATCGGCATAGCGCAGCACTTCGAGCACCAGTCCGCGCCCGCACGGCTTGAGCGAGACAAGCTGCTCGCGCCCGCGCACCGAAAGCTGGCCGAGGCCGACCTTCCTCGTCTGGCGCAGGGCGTCGCGCAGCACGGCATAGGCCTCTTCCGCCAGATCGTCGGCGGGGACGACGAAATAGGGCTTTTCGTAATAGAGGACGTCGATCGCGTCCGCGTCGACGAACTGGATGAGATCCAGCGTCTTGCGGCTCTCGATCTTCACCGCGTCGATCTCGTCCTGCTCGAGCAGGACGTAATTGCCCTTCGACAGCTCATACCCTTTTAGGATTTCGTCGCGATCGACCGGCCCGACGCCGCTGACCACCTTTTCGTACCGGATCGGCTTGCCGGTGGGTTCGTGGATCTGGCGGAAACTCACCGCGGCGCCGGATTTGGTCGCGGGATAGACCTCGACCGGGATGGACACGAGCGCCAGCTTGATCTGGCCTTGCCAATATGCGCGTGCAGCCATGCGGAACCTCCAGACCGTCAAGCGTGCGGAGGGGGGGATGGTTCCGATGGCTTTGATCTGACCGAACATCCGCGTCGAAACGCCCGGAACGGCGGCGCCACGAGATCGATTCCGTTTCTGCGCATCTTGCCGAATCGTTCGGCACGCGCGCGACGGATCGGACGCCCTTTGCGGCAATTCCGATTGGCGGGCACCGTGCGCGAAAATCCCGTGGCGGTCCCGGCGTGGTTCGGCTTAGACTGGCGGGACCCCGCATCAGGCTCGGGAGGGGCGATGAGTATCTACCGGTGGTTCTGGATCTGCGCTGCCGCCGTCGCGACACCCGCATTGGCCCAAGATGCCGATCCGGCCGCACTCGACTATGGCGCTGCGCAGGCGCGGCTGCTTCAGCGATCGGATGCCATCGCCGCGTCGGACGCCAATGTTCGCAGCAAGGAGGCGCAGGAAGGGGCAACGCGCACGCTGACTCGTCCGGATGTGGATTTCGAGGCGCAGCTGCTCGAATATCAGAAGACCCTGTATCTGCCGCTCGGCTCGCTGGCACCGGTGGCGCAGGCGTTCGGGATCCGCGATCCGCTGCGCTTCCAGCAGCGGCGCGACAGCGCCAGGCCGATCGTCACCGCGACGCTGCCGATCTATACCGGCGGGCAGATTTCCGGCACCCAGGCCGGCGCGAAGGCACAGGTCGCGCAGGCGAGGGCGGACCAGGCGCTCGCGGTCGACAATGCGCTCGTTCAGCTGGTGAACGCCTATTACGGGCAGCAGCTGGCGGAGCGGGCGCTGGGGGTACGCCGCGATGTTCTGACCGGTCTCGAGCGCCATGTGTCCGACGCGACGAAACTGGAACGCGAACGGTTCATCAGCCGGGCGCAACGGCTGCAGGCCGAAGTCGCGCGCGACGATGCGGCGCGCGAATATGAAAAGGCGATCGCGGACCTAGCCACGGCGAACGCGGCACTTGCCGGCCTGCTCCGCGCGCCTGCCGGGGTACGACCGATCAGTCCGCTGTTCATTATCTCGCACAGCCTTCCCCCTCTTGCGGTATTCAAGGCGGCGGCGCTCGACCACCACCCGCAGCTTGCCCGGCTGGAGGCGCTCGAGGATCAGGCGGCGGCCGGCGTCACGCTGCAGCAGAGCAAGCTGCGGCCGACGGTCTATGCATTCGGCCAGTATAATTTCGACCGCCGGGATTCGCTGCTCACCGATCCGGACTGGTCCGTCGGGATCGGGGTCAAGTACAAGCTCGCCTCAGGCCTTGGCCGTCGCCAGTCGGTTGAGGCCGCAAGGCAGGTCGCGGAGCAGGCAAGAGCGGGCGTCCGGGAGGCACGGACGCAGCTTGAGATCGGCGTCACCCAAGCCTGGTACGCGGTCGAGGCCGCACGGAAACGTTTCCTGCTTCTCGACGGCGCGGTGGCCTCGTCGCAGGAAAATCTGCGGCTGCAGACCTTGTCCTTCCGCGAGCAGCAGGCGACGTCGCTCGACGTGATCGATGCCGAGCTGGGGCTGGGTCGCGTCCGCGTTCAGCGCGCGCAGGCGGCGAACGAATATGTGCAGGCGCTCGCCCAGTTGCTGAATGTCAGCGGGCAGATGTCGAAGATGCCGGACTATGTCGCACAGGCCGACAAGGTGATCCCATGAACGAAGAGACGCCCGCAGAAGCCGCCAAGCCCGAGCCGCCCCCTCGTAAGGCTGTGGTGCCTGAAAAGCCGGAAGCTGCGCCCGCCCCGGCGACGGAGCCTGATCCCGTACCTGAAGCGGAGCCGGCACAGCGCGATCGGCCTCGCTGGTTGCTCCAGGTCATCGTCATTGCGATCATTGCAGCGCTCGGCACTGGCTTGTGGCTCAGCTACCGGCCCGTGCCCGACCAGATTCAGGGCATGGTCGATGCGCGTGAGTTGCGCGTCACCAGCAAGGTGACCGGGCGAATCGCCGCATTCCATGTCGAGGAAGGCCAGGCGGTGCGTGCAGGGCAGCTGCTCTACACGATCACCAGCCCCGAAGTCGCCGCGAAGGAGCAGCAGGCCGGCGGCGCGCTTGCAGCAGCACAGGCGGTGGAGAGCAAGGCCGAGGAGGGCGCGCGGACCGAGGATATTCGCGCTGCCGAAGCCCAGTGGCGCCGTGCACAGGCTGCGGCTGATCTGGCCGGAGCGACGGCGGCGCGGACTCAGCGGCTGTTCAACGAAGGCGTGATCGCCGGGCAGAAGGCGGACGAGGCGCGCACGAACGCCATCGCCTCCGCCGAAGCGGCCAAGGCCGCGCGCGCGCAATATGACCTGGCGCGTGCAGGTGCGCGGCGGCAGGACAAGGCGGCGGCGGCCGGGCAGGTGCAGCAGGCGCGCGGCGCTGCGGCGGAAGTCGCGGCAGCCGCGGCCGAGACGCGCATCCTTGCGCCATCGGACGGCGAAGTCGGCAAGCGCCTTGCCCAGCCGGGCGAGCTGGTGCCGCAGGGCTTTCCCGTCTTCCTGCTGACCGACGTGGCGCGGCCCTGGGTCACGCTCAACCTGCGCGAGGATCAGCTGCGCGGCCTTGCCCGCGGCGCCGAGATCAGCGGCACGATCCCGGCGCTCGGCCGGCAGCGCGCGCGCTTCCGCGTCGCCTATCTGGCGCCGGCGGGCGATTTCGCCACCTGGCGCGCGACCCGCCAATCTAGCGGGTTCGACGTCAAGAGCTTCGAGATCCGGGTGGTGCCGGTGGCGCCGATCCGCAATCTCAGACCCGGGATGACCGTGCTGTTCGACTGGCCGCAATGAAGCCAGCCGCCGCCTTTGCTGCGGGGTTCCGGCGGGAAGCGCGGTTCCTGCGGCACAGTTTCTGGGACCTGGCGCTGCTGACCTGGGTGCCCCTGCTGTTGCTTGCGGCGGTGGCGATCCAGCTTTCGGCGGGGGTCATGCGCGACCTGCCCATCATCGTCGTCGATCAGGACGGCAGCGGCATCGCGCGCGAGACCGCGCGGCGTCTGGACGCAGCACCTGGCCTTCGCGTCGCCGCGCTCGCGGGCGACATGAAAGAGGCCGAGCGTCTGGTGCGTGCGCGGCATGCCTATGCGGTGGTGCTGATCCCCACCGGGACCGCACGCACCGTGATGCGCGGTGGAACCGCGCGCGTGCTCGCCTTCCACAATGCCAGCTACTCGACCGCGTCGGGGGCCGCGCTGCGCGAGATTGCGGGCGTGGTTCAGGCTTACGCCGCGAAGCTCGCGGCGGAGCAGTCCGCGATCGTCGCCGGGCCCGGCAAGGTCCGCCGCCCGCCGATCGCGGTCCAGTCGCGCATCCTGTTCAACCCGCAGGGAAGCTACGAACTCCAGCTGGTAGCGCTCATTCATCCGGCGCTGCTCCACCTCATCTTCATGGTCGCGGTCGCCGGCGCGCTGGGACGGGAACTGCGCGACGGCACCATCGGCGCGTGGATCGGCGAGACGGGCAAGGGAGAGGCCGCGATGCGGATCGCGGGCAAGATCGCGCCGTACTTCCTGGTCTTCATGGGCTGGGGCGCACTCGCGACCGCCTATCTCGCGCTTGGGCGGGGCTGGCCGGTGACGGGGAGCGTCGCGCTGCTGCTGGCGGGATATGCGGCAATGTACTTCGCCTATGTCGGGGTCGCGTTGCTGTTCGCCGGGCTGACCCTGTCGATGGGTTCGGCGCTGTCACTGACTGGCCTCTATGCCGGTGCCTCCTTCGCCTTTGCCGGGGCGATCTTTCCGATCGAGGCTGCCTCGGCCTTTGCGCAACTGTGGAGCGCCTTGCTTCCCTATACCGCCTTCGCCCAGTTGCTGGCGGAGCAATGGATGATGGGATCGCCGGTGGTGGTCTCGCTGCGGCATCTGCTGGTCATGCTGATCTTCCTCCCCGTCGGCCTCGCCATCGGCCTGCCGCGCTACATCGCCGCCGCGGCACAGCCCGACAGCTGGGGGCGCCGGTGATCTGGCGCGGGTTCGCCGGTGCGTTCCGAACGATCCTGAGCGATCGCAGCGCCCTGCTTCTGCTGATCGGATCGGCGATCCTCTATTCCTTCTTCTATCCCACCGCCTATTCGGGAGAGGTGCCGGAGCGGATGCCGGTGGTCTCGGTCGATCTCGATCATAGCGGATCGAGCCGGTCGCTCACGACCAAGCTCGCGGCGGTTCAGTCGGCTCGGCTCGTCGCGCGGCTGTCCTCGCCCGACGAAGCCGCGAAGTGGATCGCGGATCGTCGCGCCAGCGCTGCGGTGGTTATCCCGGCGGGGTTCGAACAGCGTATCCTGCGCGGCGAGCAGGGCAATGTCGCGCTATACGGTAACGGGGCCTATCTGTTGCGCAGCAGCACCGCGCTGGCCGGGGTGGGCAGCGCGATTGGCGCCTTTGGATTGGAGGCGGCGACCGGCCAGGCGATGGCGCTGGGTGCCCCTGCGCCGCCGCCGCTCGCATTGATCCAGCGGCCGCTGTTCAACACGCGCGAAGGCTATGGCAGCACGATCTTTCCCGGCGTGGCCTTTCTGATCATCCATCAGACACTGCTGATGGGGCTCGCGCTGCTGGCGGGCACGATCCGCGAACGGCACGGCATGCGGCGGCTGGCGCCAGCAACGCTGCTGGGTGTCGCGCTTGCCTTCTTCGTGATCGGCTGCGCCGACGTTGCCTATTTCACCGGCTTCGTCTTCTGGTTTCAGGACTATCCCCGGGCGCAGGGCAATATCGGTGTCTTGCTGGTGTCGGCGGCTGCGTTCATCGCCGCGACGGTGGCGGGGGCGCTTGCCTTGGCAAGTTTCTTCCGCACGCGCGAGCGGCCGATCCAGCTATGGATCGTCACCTCCGTTCCGATCTTCTTCCTGTCCGGTCTGTCCTGGCCGGTGGAGGCGACGCCGGACTGGCTCGCGATGCTCGGCCGCCTGCTTCCGACGACACCGGGCATCCATCTGATGGTCGGGGTCAACCAGATGGGGGCGTCGCTCACCGAGCAATGGCCGGAGCTGGTCAATCTCCTGGGGCTGACCCTGCTCTACGGAACGATCGCGTTCCTGCGCCTTGGCCGTTGGGGACGGCGCGAGGCCGAAAAGGGCGGGCCAGACAGCAGATAACCGGTTAGTCGCAATGAGCGAGTGCCCTGGACGATTTGTCCAAGACAATCTGTCCAATGGGATCGCCGCCCGGTTCGATCCAGGGATTGACCGGCACCCGAAGCCCGGCGCATTCCAGGCGGGCAAGGGCATGAGGTTGGATTTCATGTTCGAGGGCTTTGACCCGATCCTGCTGGCGCGGATCCAGTTTGCGTTCACCGTCAGCTTCCACTTCGTCTTCCCCGCCTTCTCGATCGGGCTGGCGAGCTACCTTGCGGTGCTGGAAGGGCTTTGGCTCAAGACCGGCAAGCAGCTCTATCTCGACCTGTTCAAATTCTGGGTGAAGATCTTCGCCGTCGCATTCGCGATGGGTGTCGTGTCCGGGATCGTCATGTCCTATCAGTTCGGGACCAACTGGGCGGTATTCTCCGACAAGGCTGGGCCGATCATCGGGCCGCTGATGGCCTATGAGGTGCTGACCGCCTTCTTCCTCGAGGCCGGCTTCCTCGGCGTGATGCTGTTCGGGATGAACAAGGTGGGCCGGGGACTGCACTTCGCCTCCACCCTCGCGGTCTCGATCGGCACGCTGATCTCCGCCACCTGGATCCTCTCGGCGAACAGCTGGATGCACACGCCGGTCGGGTTCGAGATCAACGCGGCGGGCCAGTTCGTCCCGTCGGGCAGCTGGTGGACGATCGTGTTCAACCCGAGCTTCCCCTATCGCCTAGCCCACACGGTCATCGCCGCCTATCTTACCACCGCGTTCGTCGTCGGCGCGGTCGGGGCGTGGCATCTGCTCAAGGATCGCGCCGATCCGCATGCGCGGAAAATGTTCTCGATGGCGATGTGGATGGCGGCGATCGTCGCGCCGGTTCAGATCGTCGCAGGCGACATGCATGGTCTCAACACGCTTGAGCATCAGCCGGCCAAGGTGATGGCGATGGAGGGCCACTATCAGAGCCACCCGGACGGCGCGCCGCTGATCCTGTTCGGCATCCCCAATTCGGCCGAAAAGCGCGTCGACTATGCCGTCGAGATTCCCAAGGCTTCGTCGCTGATCCTGAAGCATGATGCGAACGCGCCGCTCGCCGGGCTCGACACGGTCGCACCACAAGACCAGCCGCCGGTCGGCATCGTCTTCTGGTCGTTCCGCATCATGGTGGGCATGGGCATGGCGATGCTCTGCATCGGACTGTGGAGTCTGTTCGCGCGCTTCCGCAAGCGGCTGTACGACTGGCCGCTGCTGCACCGCGCTGCGCTGGTGATGGGGCCATCCGGCTTCGTCGCGGTGCTGGCAGGATGGGTGACCACCGAGGTCGGGCGTCAGCCCTTCACCGTCTATGGCTTCCTGCGCACCGCCCATAGCGCGTCACCGTTGGAAGCGCCCGCAGTGGGCGCATCGTTGATCGCCTTCGTTCTGGTCTATTTCGCGGTGTTCGGCTTCGGCACCTGGTACATCCTCAAGCTGATGGCCAAGGGCGCGCATCGCGGCGAGGACGCCATCGACGTGGACGCACCGATCCGCACCGCCGGCATCACCCCCGGACCCGCACAGCGCCCGGAGGGCAAGCAATGAACGCCGTCGATTTCGACCTCGCGACGGTGTGGGCGTTCATCATCGCCTTTGCGGTCTTCGCATACATCGTCATGGACGGGTTCGACCTCGGGATCGGTATCCTCTTTCCGACCTTCAAGGTCGGGCAGGAGCGCGATACCGCGATGAATTCGATCGCGCCGGTGTGGGACGGCAACGAAACCTGGCTGGTGCTGGGCGGCGGCGGGCTGATGGCGGCATTTCCGCTGGCCTATGGCGTGGTGATGACCGCGCTTTACCCGCCGATCATCGCGATGGTGCTGGGGCTGGTGTTTCGCGGCGTCGCGTTCGAGGCGCGCTGGCGCGATCCTGATCACCGGCGCTGGTGGGACATCGCCTTTGCCGGCGGATCGATCGTCGCATCCTTCTGTCAGGGCGTCACGCTCGGCGCGATGCTTCAGGGTATCGCGATCGAGAACCGCGTCTATGCGGGCGGCTGGCTCGACTGGCTGACCCCGTTCAGCCTGCTGACCGGCGCCGGCGTGGTATGCGGCTATGCGCTGCTCGGTGCGACCTGGCTGATCTGGAAGACCGACGGCAGCATACAGGAGCGCGCCTTCCGCCTCGCCAAGCCCGCCGGCATCGCGACGCTGGCGGTGATCGGGCTGGTCAGCCTCGCGACGCTCAATCTCGATTATGCTTATCGCGAGAAGTGGCTCGGTTATCCGGCGGTGCTGCTGACCGCTCAGGTGCCGCTGCTCACCGCGATCATCGCCTTCGCCTTCTACCGCTCGATCCGCAAGCGGCGCGAGGCGCGGCCTTTCTTCCTCGCGCTGGCGCTGTTCCTGATGAGCTTCATCGGTCTCGGCATCAGCATGTATCCCTATATCGTGCCGGATCACCTCACGATCTGGGAGGCCGCGGCGCCCGCATCGAGCCAATGGTTCATGCTGGTCGGTGCGGTGGTACTGATCCCGATCATCCTCAGCTACACGGCCTTTTCCTACTGGGTTTTCCGCGGGAAGGTGACCGCAGAGGGATATCATTGACGATGGACGGCGAGGACGCAGGTCCCTGGTGGAAGCGAGTCGCCTGGCTGGTGGCGATCTGGGCGATGAGCCTCGCCGTGCTGGGCGCGGTCGCATTCGTCATCCGCTTCTGGCTCAGGGCCTGAGCCAGATTGCTGCGCGCGGCAATCGATGCGACGATGCCTCCGCCTGGATGGAGTCGGATCGTGGCGGACGGTAAAGCGAGATACGCCCCCTACAACAGTCCTGCGGGGGGATGGGGGGCCGCCGCAGCGACCGCCAAGGTGTTGCTCGAACAGAGTGTGGTGACCAAGGGCTCGCGCGCCTTGCTGGCGATGAACCAGCCGGGCGGATTCAAATGCCCGAGCTGCGCCTTCCCCGATGCCGATTGCACGAAGAAGTTGGAGTTCTGCGAGAACGGCGCCAAGGCGCTGGCGCACGAGGCGACCAAGTTCCGCGTTACTCGCGACTTCTTCGCGCAGCACAGCGTGACCGAGCTTAACGAGAAGTCCGACTACTGGCTCGAGATGCAGGGCCGGCTGACCGAGCCGATGCGCTACGACGCGGCAAGCGACCGCTATGTCCCCATCGCATGGGACGATGCCTTTGCGACGATCGGCCGGCACCTGCGCGCACTCGACAGCCCGGACCATGCGGAGTTTTACACCTCGGGCCGGACGCCCAACGAGGCGGCGTTCCTCTATTCGATCTTCGTGCGGGAGTTCGGGACCAACAATTTCCCCGATTGCTCCAACATGTGCCACGAGCCGACCAGCCGCGGCCTGCCTCCGGCGATCGGCGTGGGCAAGGGGACTGTGGTGCTCGAGGATTTCGAGCATGCCGAGGCGATCTTCGTGATCGGGCAGAATACCGGCACCAACTCGCCGCGGATGATGACCAACCTGGTCGAGGCGCGCAAACGCGGCGTGCCGATCGTCGCGGTCAACCCGATGCCGGAACGCGCATTGATCCGCTTCACCGAACCGCAGGACATCGTCCAGATGGCGACGTTCGGCTCGACGCCGATCGCGAGCGAGTTCGTGCACATCCGCATCGGCGGCGACCTGGCGCTGATCAAGGGCATGATGAAGGTCATGTTCGAGCGCGAGGCGGCGGGCGAGACCATCCTCGACCATGACTTCCTGAGCGAGCACACCGTCGGGATGGAGTCGATCCGCGATGAGGTCGTCTCGCTCGACTGGGCCGATATCGTCCGCGTCTCCGGGATCGACGAGGCGCAGATCCGGCGCTGTGCGGAAATCTACATCCGTTCGAAGGCGACGATCATCTGCTACGGCATGGGTATTACCCAGCATCGCGAGGGATCGAGGCTGGTCCGCCAGATCGCGAACCTGCTGCTGTTGCGCGGTAATTTCGGCAAGCCGGGCGCTGGCATCTCGCCGATCCGCGGCCACTCCAACGTTCAGGGCGACCGTACCGTCGGGATCGACGAGAAACCGTCACAGGCCTATCTCGACCGGGTCCGCGACGTGTTCGGCTTCGAGCCGCCGCGCGAATACGGCCACCACACGGTCGAGGCGGTCGAGGCGATGCATCGCGGGACCGCCAAGGTGTTCATTGCACTCGGCGGCAACTTCGTCCGCGCCATCCCCGACACCGAGCGCTCCTATGCGGCGATGCGCAAGCTCGACCTGACTGTCGCGATTACGACCAAGCTCAACCGCGGGCACCTGATCCATGGCAAGGAGGCGTTGCTGCTGCCGGTAGTCGCGCGATCCGAACGGATCGAGACCGAAGCCGGCGAGCAGTTCGTGACGATCGAGGATTCGATGTCGAACGTCACCGCGTCGCGCGGCGTGCTCGCACCCGCCAGCCCCGATCTGCTGCCCGAGGTCGAGATCGTCTGCCGCATGGCGATGGCGACCTTGCCGGACAGCAAGGTACCGTGGGCGAGCTACATCGCGGACTATGGCCCGATCCGCGACAAGATCGCTGAAGTCTATCCCGCGATCTACACCGATTTCTCGAAGCGTATCGAGAACCCCGCGGGGTTCCACCTCGACATCCCGCCACGCCGGCGCGTGTGGCCGACCCCGAACGGCAAGGCCAATTTCCTGCCGCTGCCGGGCCTCGAAGTGAACGACGTGATCGACGATCCGGCGATGCTGCGGCTCGCGACGGTCCGCTCCCACGATCAGTTCAACACCACCATCTACAGCTACAACGACCGCTATCGCGGCGTGTACAATGATCGCATGGTGCTGTTCATGAGCGCCGAGGATCGTGCGGCGCGCGGGCTTGAGGCGGGCGCGCGCATCGCGCTGGAGACGATCGCGCGCGACGGGGTCACCCGCCGGGTCGAGGGGCTGACGGTGATCGACTATCCGATGTCGCGCGGCGCGGTGGCGGGCTATTATCCGGAGCTCAACCCGCTACTGCCGCTTGATTATTATGACGAGATCAGCGGGACACCGACGGCGAAGTCGATCCCGGTCAAGGTCGTCGCGGCGTGACGGTCCTTGAGGCCGCACCGGCATAGAGAATGGCGGGGAAACAGCAGACCATGACCGGACAGACCTGGGAACGCGTTCCAATCGATGCGCAGAGCGTCGAGGCGCCGTTGTCGAGCGCGGCGGTATTCCTGGTGGTCGATGTCGCGGAGGGGGAAACCGCACTGGCCAGCGTGCGCGGGCAACTGGCGGCGATCGACGACCTGATCAAGACGGTCGGGTTCCGCGACCTGTCCGGACGCCTGTCCTGTGTCGTCGGCATCGGGCACGGGCTGTGGGTGCGGCTGGGCGCGGCCTCGCTCCCCGCCGAGCTCCACCCGTTCAGGCCGGTGCAGGGCCCGGTGCACGCAGCGCCGGCGACGCCGGGGGACATCCTGTTCCACATCCGGGCCGAGCGTGCCGATCTGTGCTTCGAGTTCGAGCGCCTGCTGCTTGCGGCTTTGGGTGATGCCGTGCGCGTCGTCGATGAAGTAACTGGCTTCCGATATTTCGATGCGCGCGACCTGCTCGGCTTCGTCGATGGCACCGCTAATCCGGCGGGCAACGACATTCCGCTCGCGGCGCTGGTGGGCGATGAGGATCCCGATTTCGCGGGCGGCAGCTATGTCGTGGTGCAGAAATATCTGCACGACCTCGCCGCATGGAATGCCGTGCCCACCGGCGAGCAGGAAGCGATCGTCGGTCGCACCAAGATCGACAATGTCGAGATCGACGACGACGATGCCCCGCGCAAGTCGCACAAATCGCTCGCGACGATCGAGGACGAGCATGGCGAGGAGCTCGACATCCTGCGCGACAACATGCCGTTCGGGAGCCCCGGGCGCGGCGAGTTCGGGACCTATTTCATCGGCTATTCGCGCCGCCTGTGGGTGATCGAGAGGATGCTCGAACGGATGTTCGTGGGCGATCCGCCGGGCAGCTACGACCGGCTGCTGGACTTTTCGACGGCAACGACCGGCACCGTCTTCTTTGCGCCGTCGCGCCGCGTACTGACGGGGTTGTGCGGCGGCTAGCCGGGCTGGTCAGCGGCGGCTCAGCATATCCAGATCGTTGCGCGAATTGAGGTTGACCGGCGCCGGATGGTCCAGCGCCGTCGCGCCGACGGTGCGGGCCCAGCCCCGGACCGAGCGATCGGCGGCCTGATCGAGATAGGCATCGAGCCGAACCGCCAGATCGCCAGGCCAGCATGCCAGCACGGGCAGCGAAGCCAGATAGGCCGGTGCCGGGGCCGAAATCAGGGCGGCGAGCAGATCGCTGCCGATATAGGGGGTATCGCACGGCACCGTCAGAACCTTCGCGAAGCCATTGTCCGCCGCGTAGCGGAGCGCCGCATTGATCCCGCCGAGCGGGCCGAGCGCGGAGCGGGGCCGATCCGGCACGGCTTGCAGGCCCGGATAGGCGCGCCCGCAAACGATCATGCCGTCGACTTCGCCCGATATCGCCCTCGCGACGTGCTCGATGAGTGTGCGTCCTTCGAGCAGCGCAATCGCCTTGTCGCTTCCGAAGCGCGAGGACTGCCCTCCGGCGAGGATCGCACCGAGAATCATACGCGCGCCGCCAGCAGCGCGTCGGGGCGGACGAGCACATGGAGGGTCAGGCCCGCTTCGCGTGCCCGGCGCAGTGCCAGGTCCGTCGGTGCGGAGATCGTCGCCAGCATCGGGCACCCGGAGATCGCGGCTTTCTCGACCAGCTCGTACGAGCAGCGTGACGAGAGCAGGGCGAACCCGCCATCCCATCCGGCCCCGGCGTGCAGCATCGCACCGATCAGCTTGTCGAAGGCGTTATGCCGGCCGACATCTTCCCGCACCGCGAGGATCGTGCCGTCGAACGCGCACTGCGCGGCGGCGTGGACGCTTCCGGTCGCGCGGTTGAGCGGCTGGTGCACGGAGAGCGCCGCAGCCGCTGCGAAGACCGCATCGGCTGAGCCCGACCAGCGCTCGGCGACACGCGGGAGCGGGCGCATGGCCTGTTCGATGTTCTCGATACCGCACAGGCCGCACGATGAATCGGTCGTGCGATGCCGCACCCGCTCGAAGAGGCGATCGGACAGATGCGCGACAAGCGTCGTGCGGACGATGAACCCGCCTTCGACCGGGTGGACCTCCAGGTCGAGGATGTCGCATGCGCGGTCGATCAGGCGCTCGCTCAACGCGAAGCCGCGGGCGAGATCCTCCAGATCCGCCGGCGTCGCCATGAGCGTCGCGTAGCCGATGCCGTTGAACTCGAGTGCGACCGGCACTTCCTGAGCCAGAAGACGATCCACCGCCTGGTGCTTGCCGGAGGGATCGATCCGTTCGAACCCGCGCATTTCCTGCATCTCGCTCACTCGATTCCGCTCCCGCGCGCCTTGATCCCGCGGCACGCGCCCCGGACCATAGCCGCGCCGACGACGCCGGACAAAGTCGCGCTATCGCTCCCGGATCAAACGGGATTTCGCCACGATCAGGACGGTGGCGGTCATGCGCCCGCCAAGGCGGCATGGACCTCGATGCTGGCGGCCAGCCATGCGCGGCGGGCTTCCGCGCCGGCTTCCTCGGCCTCGACCAGCGCGCGTTCGGCTTCGATCTGGTCGATCCGGCTCGCCGTACCGCGGGCGAAGCGGTCACCGACCAGTTTCAGCCGTTCCCGTGCATGTCCGACGGCGGCGCCCGCCGGTGCCTGGCGATCCTGCGCGGACATGAACGCAGCAAGCGCTGTCGCGAGCGAACGCTGCGCCCCGATCATCGTCTTCAGATACAGAGCTTCTGCCTCGGCAGCCTCGGCGGCGGCCCTGTCCGCGCGTGCGCGGGACTTGCCGCCGTCGAAGATCGCACCTTCGAGCCGGATACCGGGCACGAGGCTGAAGCCGGGATTGCTGAGGAAGCTGGAGAGCGTCTGGTTGCCGCCCTGGCCGCCGATACTGAGCGCGATCCGCGGGCGGGCGTTGCGGATCTCCGCAAGGCGCTGCGAGTCCGCGGCGGCCAGCCGCGCCTCGGCGGCTTTGATATCGGGACGGGTATCGAGCTGCTCGAGCGTCAGCGTTGCGGGCCGGTAGAGCTGGAGCGCGTCGAGCCCTTGCGGCGCGTCGAAACGAGCGGTTGGGCCGAGCCCGGCGAGTGCGACCAGGCGCAGGCGGATCGTCTCGCGATCGCTTGCAGCGGTCAGCCTCTCGTCGGCAAGCCGCGCAAGCGCGGTCTCACGGGCCAGCAGTTCGTCGCGCGTGGCATAGCCGGCCGCGATGCGCCGGCCGGCAAGGGCATGGCCTTCGCGCTCCATCGCCTCGCGCCGGGCGATGCGGGCCAGCTTGTCGTCAGTGGCGACGAGCGCAAGCCAGCTGCGTGCCAGATCGGCGGCGAGCAGGGCGCGGGCCGCCTCCACATCGTGGCCCGCCGCTCGCGCTTCGGCACGCGCGGAATCGACCGCAGCGCGCACGCTGCCCCAGAGATCGGGCGTCCAGCTCGCGGTCACACCCAGATCGACTCCCCGCGAATGGCGCTCCGCACCGGTGAGCGTTGTTTGCCATCCGGCAGAGGCCTCGACCCCAGGCTGGTTCCCGCCGCGCTGGACGCTGATCGCCGCGTCACGCGCCGCTGCCCGGGCGAGCGCGGCCTTCACGTCGAGCGATCCGAGATCGGCGCGATCGAGAAGCGCGGCGAAGGCCGGGTCGCCCAGATCATAATGCCAGCTGCGCGGGGTCGCGGGCTGGAGATCGGCGGCGCGGACGATTCGCCCTGCGCCCGCCGCATCGGGAAAGCTCGCGCATGCGGGGAGGGCGAGCGCCGCTCCCGTCAGTAGCAGGAGGGTGGCAGCGCGGCTCATTTGAGCACCTGGACCTGGACACGCTGCCCGATGCGAAGCGCCTGGCTGTCGCGGACGCTGACGACCATTTCGATCACTCGCATATCCTGGCGTTCGTTGGGATCGTCATTGGCGAGCTTGCGCGCACCGAACACTTCGCCCAGCCGCAAGACCTGGCCGGCAAAGGCCTGCTTGCCGTCATAGTCCAGCAGGATCCGCGCCCGCTGGCCGGGGCGGACGTTGCTGACGAACTGTTCGTCGAGCTCGGCGCGGACGATGCGGTCGCTTTCGGGGGCGAGCAAGAACAATTCGGTCACGTTGAAGGTGGAGGCGCCGTCGCCGGGCTTCGCCGAGCGGCGGACGATGCGGCCGTCAAGCGGCGCTCGGATCCGGCGTGCTTCGATCTCGAACAGTTCGCGCTTGAGCTTCTCCCGCGCCACCGCGATTGCGGCCGCGGCCGTGGCCAGTTCGCCGCGCTGGACGCGTGCCTCGTCACGCGCCTTGTCGGCGTCCTGCACCGGAACCGCCTTGGTCGCGGCCAGGTCGGCGAGGCGCTTGGCCTCGCGCTCGGCGGCTTGCAGCCGCGCCGCTGCGATGCCGTGCCGGGCCTGCGCCTCGCCTAAGTCGGCACGTGCCTGTGCCACGCCCAACTCGGCCTGACGGGTATCGATCTGGGCGAGCACTTGCCCCTTCTTTACGCGATCGCCTTCCTCGACGAACACGGCCTGGATCAGGCCTTCGCGCTGGGCGGCGAGGCGGATCACCCCGCCTTCGACGTCGATCTTGCCCTTGGCGATCGCGACGAAGTCGCGCTGAGTCGCAGTGGCGGCGGGAAGCTCGGCCGGATCCCCGCAACCGCTCAACAAGGCAGCGGAAAGGAACATGAGGCCGAAGCTCGGCACGATGGAGCGGTTGGACATGATCAATGGGTCTCGCGTTGAACGGCGGATGTGGGATCGGGGCGCTCGTCGCGGATGATCCGGCCATCCTCCATGTGGATGATGCGATCGGCGAAGCTGAGCAGCCGGGGGTCGTGGGTGACGCACAGGACGGCAGCGCCCTGATTGTGGGCGATGTCGCGCAGCAGGGCGATGACGGCATGGCCATTGTGCGAATCGAGCGCACTGGTCGGCTCGTCGGCGAACAGGATGCGGGGCTGCTTCGCCAGCGCGCGCGCGATCGCGACGCGCTGTTTCTCGCCGCCCGACAGCTCGAACGGCCGCAATCGCATCCGCGGGCCGAGCCCGACCGCCTCGAGCGCAGCGCGGGCGCGCTGCCTTGCCTCAGCGGGCTTCACCTTCATGCACTGGAGCACATAGGCGACCTGTTCTTCGGCGGTGAGCGCGTTGAACAGGTTGAAGCCCTGGAAGACGAAGCCGGTATTCGCCAGACGAAAGGCATCACGCGCACCGGCTTTCATCCGGCAGATCGGGTTGCCGAGTGCGTCGACTTCACCTTGGTCGGGAAGCGTCAGCCCGGAAAGAATGGCGAGGAGCGTACTTTTGCCGCAGCCCGAGGGGCCTACCACCAGCGTCAACTCGCCGGGCATCACCGATACGCTGACGCCGAACAGAATCTGAGTGCGGACCTGGCCCACCGTGTAGGATTTGCTGACTTCGCGGGCGTCGATTGCCGCATCGGCCTTGATCATCATGGTCACCGGAGGAGAGCGGCCGGATCGGCCTTGGAAAGCTGACTGAGCGCGACGAAGCCGGAAAGGATCGCGACGCAGAGAACGAGTACGGCGCAGCCGGTGGTGATCGGCACCGAGACCGAGACCGGGATGTAGGCGAGCTTCGCGAGCCACAGGATGAGCGCGGAAACGAGGCCCGCGACCACCAGGCCGACCATGCCGACCCACAGCGCCTGCTGCAGCACGACGCTGCGCAGATGACTGCCGGGTGCGCCCAGCGCTCGCAGCGTCGCGAACTCGCGGATCGATGCGGCGACGGCGGCCATCAGCGTCTGGCTGGTGATCACGATCGCGACGATGACCGCGACGAGCGAGGAGAGGCCGAACGCGGTTCCCATGCCCGATTCGAACAGCCAGTAATTGGTCGAACGGTCGCCGAATTCCTTCGCCGTCCACGCCTGGTAGCGGGCGTTCTGCTCCTTGGGCGAGAGGGCGTCCTTGACCGCTGCCGGATCGGCGCCGGCGCGCAGCTTCACCAGATAATAAGCGACGTCGTCGGTGTGGTGGAGGCCGGGATCGAGATGCCGCGCGGTGCTGAGCGAGGAGATGACGTTGATGCTGCCGATGCCGCGCAGCCCTTCGGTAAAGCCGGCGACATGGACCTTCTTGCCGTTGATCTCCGCATTCGACCCGATCGAGACGCCCAGCTTGTCGCGGTCGGCGATGTCGACCAGCACGGCACCGGGGATCGTCAGCTTGTCGCGCAGGTCGGGCGAGACCGCATGCGCGAAGGTCAGCGAGCCGGGGCGGGGATCGATCCCCGCGAGCACGACGCTCACGTCGCCCGCGCCGGGCCGCGAGCGCCAGACGCCGCCGGCCCAGGAGAAGGGCTCGGTCCGGTCGACATCGGGATGCATTCGCACGAAGGATTCGGTGCGGCTGGAGATATAGCGGCCCTGATCGATGCTCGGGGTGCCCGGGAATCCGACCCAGAGTTCGGCGTCCGACTTCTCGATATAGACGGCGACCGTCGCGAAGAGGCCGACAGCGAGCGCCGCCTGGATCACCAGCAGGATGCCGGAGAAGGCGATCGCGAAGATCGCAGGCGCGAAGCGGCGCCATTCGTGCAGGATGGATTTGCGGGCCAGCGAGATCATGACTGGCGCAATGACGGGGGAGCGTGGAGCTAGGCCCCGCGGAATGTGGAGGCGCTGTCGAGAGCGAGGCTCAACAGGGGAGGCGGACTTCGAACTGGGCGCCGCCGCCGTCGCGCCGCGCCGCACACGCGCTGCCGCCATGCGCTTCGGCGATCGCCTTCACCACCGCTAGTCCAAGGCCGGTCCCGCCCGAATCGCGCGATCTGGAATCGTCGGCACGCCAGAAGCGCTGGAACAGGCGTTCGGCATCCTCGGCGCTGATGCCGGGGCCGCGGTCGAGTACGCGAAGAAAAGCGCCCCGGGCGTCGGAGCCCGTCTCGATCCTTACCGTCCCGCCCGATGCGGCGTAGCGGCGCGCATTGTCGAGCAGCGCGAGCAGGATCTGGCGCAATCGCGCGCCATCCGCCGCCAGGCGTACCGGCCCGAGATCGCGTTCGGCGGTCATGCCCGCTCGTGCCAGCTCGGCGGAGAAGGCATCGATCGTCTGGCCGGCTTCCGTCGCTAGCTCGATCATCGTTGGCCGCATCACCAGCCGGCCCGACATGGCAAGGCTGAGGATCCGAAGGTCCTCGATGATCTGGGAAAGCGCATCGGTCTGCAGGATCAGGCCGTCCAGTCCGTTCCGGTCGGGCGCGAAGACGCCGTCGGCCATGCCTTGCAGGCGACCGCGCAGGACCGTCAGCGGGGTGCGCAGTTCGTGCGCGATGGCCGCGATGCTCTCGCGCATCTCGCGTTCCGATCGCTCCATTTCGCGCGCCATCATGTTGAAGTCCGCGATCAGCTGATGGATTTCACCCACACCGTGGCCGGGCACCGCGACCCGCACCGTGCGGTCCCCCGCTGCCACGCGCCGGGCGGCGGCGGCGACCCGGTGCACGGGGTCGCTGATCCGCGCCGCGAGCCATCGCCCGGCGATGATGCCGACCAGAAGCGCGACGATGCCGAGCCCGATCAGTGCGATCAGCTCCCGGAACTCGAAGCCGGATTCCCATGCCTGATAGGCGTTCAGCAGCGCTTCGAGCTCCGTCTGCGACGGGAGCTGGTTCAGCTCGACCAGATCGTAGGCACGCTGCGCGCTTGGAGAGAGCGTGCCGCGGAACAGATTGTAGGACCAGACATAGAAGGCGATCATGCCGCCGAGCATCACCACGACGCTCAGAAAGGTGATGATCGCCATGGCGGCGGTCAATTGGGTCGCGAGCCGCGCGCGGCGGCGGTGCCGCGCGCGGCCGATCACCCCGCGCAATCCCGCAAGGCTGGTCGGACTTGGCCGGCTTGCCCGGCGCGGATAGGTGTCGGGGTCAGCTTTCATATGCGTCTGCCACAGGCCATGGGGTTGAAGTCCGGATGCGCCGGCCGCTGCCCGATGCACGCATCAACTCTCGACCGTATCTCGACGCGCCGTCGTGATAGCGGATCCGCGCTGCACAGGGGCAAGCGCATTGCGAGGAGTTGACCGTGCAGATGCAGCAACGATGGTGGCTTGGGTTTTTCGGTCTGATCGGTTTCTACAACGTCCCCGACATGCTCCTTGCCCTGCACGGGCGCGAAAGCGCGTGGCAATTTCTTTCGCTGGGCTGGTTTCTCTGGCTGCTGTGGTTCGTTCCCGTGCGCCGCAAGAGTTGATGCCCAGCACGGCATCGTGCCGTGCCATTGCGGACGAGCGACCGTGCGCCTCACAGCGGCAGCAGGCGGTACCCAACGCCCCGTACACCCCCGAGCAGATCGGTGGCCCCCGCGACGTGCAGCTTGCGGCGCAGATTGCTGACATGGCTGTCGACCGTACGCTCGAGCGCATCGCTGTCGGGCATGCACGCATCGAGCAGCTCGCCGCGCGAAAAGGCCTTGGTCGGCGTCCGCATCATGTGCGCGAGCAGCTTGAACTCGGTTGTGGTGAGATTGAGCAGCTGCCGCCGGCCGCCAGCCTGTACATAGGCGGCATGCGCCGCGCTATCGAGCTCGAGCGGTCCGTGCCGCACGACGCCGTCGCTACGCATCCGGCCCCGGCGCAGAATCGCCTTCGCCCGTTCGACGACCTCGAGCGGGTTGAACGGTTTCACGACATAGTCGTCCGCGCCAAGGCGCAGCGCCGACAATTTGTCGAGATCCTCGGCAAGCGCGGTCGCCATGATCACCGGTGTTCCGCCGCGGTGGCGAATCTCCGCCAGCACCGCGAAGCCGTCCGCCTTGGGCAGCTTGACGTCGAGGACCATCAGGTCGGGCGAGAGCATCGCATGATGCTGCAACGCGATCTCGCCATTGGAGGCCAGCACCGTCCGAAAGCCGTCCCGGGTGAAATAGGCATCGAGGATCGACGCGATTTCCGGCTCGTCCTCGACAATCAGGATCAATGCGCTTTCCATGTACAACTCCCGGGAATCGCTCTGTCCCTACACGGTCGAGGCCAAGCGGACGAATTGTGGAGAGTTGATGGAGGGAAGCGCAGGCACAAAAAGAGGCGGCCCGCCGAAGCGAACCGCCTCAGTCCTGCAAGGAAGATCAGAAGCGGACCGCTGCGCCGACCAGGAGGCGGTCGCGCTTCAGTTCATCGCTGAACTTGACCCGGTCGAATTCGCCGCGGAGCGAGAAGGAGGGGCTCAGCGCGTATTCGATACCTGCGCCATACAGGAATCCGTTTTCCTTGATCTTGGTGTCGACGGCCTTCGCGCCCGCCGCGGTCGACTTGGCGTTGACGTCGAAGCGCTGCCAGGCCCAGCCGCCCTTGGCGAAGAAGAGGACCGAATTGCCCGCGGCGTAGCCGATCCGGCCGGTCGCATCGATCGTGCGGCGCGGATTGACCTTGACGTTGGTCGCGCCGACCTTCTGCTCGAGGGTCTTGCCGCCGCCGCCGATGCCGACTTCGGCGCCGATCACGATGTTGCTGTCGGTCTGGATATCGTAGCCGAGATAGCCGCGCCAATCGAACGACTTCTTGTCGATGTCGAGCTTGGCGGTCTCGCCGGTGATCTTGCGATCGACATCCTGGCTGGTCCGGCCGGCCGAGGCACCGACCTTGAACCCGTCGAACGACTTGTCTTCGCCGGATTGCGCATGCGCGGTCTGGGCGGCGACAAGCGCGAGCCCGCTAAGCAGGATAGTCTTCTTCATTGATCTAACTCCACAACAGCGACCCGGATCGGATCGACGGAACGTCCTCTGGCGCCGATCCGTGGAGCTTCGGTGGAGGCTGTGCCGATGCCGGGTCGAGCCAGGCGCGTTGGAACCGATCCGGCGGGCGATCCATGGAATCTCCATCCTCTGCCGACGCAGGCTGCATCGAACCGGCTCACCGCAATGCGATGAACAGCTTCGATGCAGGCGAGTGATGGCGGCATATCCGATGAACGGCGCGCGCGCCTGGGAAGCGCCACGGACCGAGGGGCCGGGGCTGCGCATCGCCCTGTTCTCCGGCAATTACGATTGCGTGCGGGACGGTGCGAACCAGGCGCTCAACCGGCTGGTCGATCATCTGCTGACCGAGGAAGGTGCCGCCGTGCGCGTCTATTCGCCGGTGGCGGCGGTGCCGGCGTTCAAGTCGGCCGGCGACGTCGTTCCGGTGCCCTCCGTCGCAATTCCTGGTCGCAGCGAGTACCGGGTCGCGCTCGGACTCCCGGCGAAAGTGCGGGAGGATATCCGGCGTTTCGCCCCCAATATCGTGCATTTGTCGGCACCCGACTGGCTGGGCCGGAGCGCCCAGCGTTTCGCGCGCGAGATCGGAGTGCCTGTCGTGAGCAGCCTGCACACCCGCTTCGAGACCTATCTCGACTATTACGGCCTCCGGCTGCTCAGGGCGCCGGTCGAACACTATCTGAACCGCTTCTATCGCGGATGCGATCGCGTCCTTGCACCGACCGAGGCGATTGCCGGCGCATTCCGGAGCCAGGGGCTGGACGGGCGTGTCGCGGTCTGGGGGCGCGGTGTCGATCGCGGCCAGTTCAACCCGGGACGCCGGAGCCCGGAACTGCGCCGCGAACTGGGCTACGCACCGGACGAGATCGCGCCGCTCTTCTTCGGCCGGCTGGTGCACGAAAAGGGTCTTGCCGTCTTTGCCGGCGTCATCCGCGCCGCGCGCGAGCGGGGGTACCGGCTGCGGCCGATGATCGTCGGCGAGGGACCCGCGCGCCGGTGGTTCGCAGGGCAGCTGCCGGATGCGACCTTCCTCGGGCATCTTTCGGGCGAGCGGCTCGGCATGGCTGTCGCCAGCGCGGATGTCCTCATCAACCCGTCGGTGACCGAGGCGTTCGGCAATGTGAACCTCGAAGCCATGGCCTGTGGCGTTCCGGTGATCTCGGCACGGGTGGCCAGCGCCGAGGCGTTGATCGCACACGGATCTTCGGGGCTGCTGGTCGAGGCCGGGGCGATAGCGGCCTACACCGATGCGTTGGAGCGGCTCGTCATCTCCCGCCCGCTGCGCGCGGCGCTTGGCGCTGCGGCGGCGCGATCGGCCTTGTCCCACGATTGGTGCCAGCAGCTTTCGGGTGTGGCGTCGGTGTATCGCGAGTGCGTGCAATCGGGGAGGCGCTAGACCTCGCCCGCATGCGTCCCGCTATGGACGAGCTGGTTCGGGAAGCCGATGGTGAACACCGCGCCGCCGTCCGGGCCGTTGCCCGCCCGCACGCCGATCGACATGGCATCTGCAAAGCCCTTGACGATCGCCAGGCCGAGACCGCTGCCGCCTTGGCGATCGCTGCCGCGGCCCTGCGCGAACGTCTCGAAGATGCGTTCTTCCATCCCGGGCTCCAGACCTGGTCCTTGATCGCGGATCGCGAGCAGCACCGCATCGGGCGTGCGCGAACCCTCGATCGTGATCCGGCCCGCTTCTCCGCCATGCTGCGCAGCATTGGCGAGCAGGTTGATCAGGATGTGGTGGAGCAGCGTCGGATCGGCGGTGACGAAAGGCAGGTTTGCGGGAACCTTGAGGTCGATATGGCGGCCGCGGAACAGATCCTTGAGGTCATGGACGGCGCTGGCGACTGCATCGGTCAGGTCGATCGGCTCGGGCGCGAGCGTGAGCGCGCCGGAATCGATGCGGACCATGTCGAGCAGATTGTCGAGGAAGCGGCGCAGGCGCGCGACCTCCATCCGAGCGACAGGGAGGGCAGGGGAGCCGGGCTGCTCGACGCCCAGTCCTTCGATCGCGGTGGCGACCGAAGTGAGCGGCGTGCGCAGATCATGCCCGATCGAGGAGAGCAGAGCCGCGCGTAGCCGGTCGCGTTCCTTGAGCACCGAGACCTCGCGTACCTCGCTCTCGAGCTTCAGCCGCTCGTGTGCGAGCGCGGCCTGGCCCAGCAGGGTGGAAAGCAGCACCGCGCGATCGGCGGTTACCGGTTCGCGGCCGTCGTCGCGCGACAGGCCGACCACGGCGAGCACGCCGAGCGCGGTCTTGAGCGGATGGAACTGCCAGTCCGCGGCGTTGAGCGTGGCGGTGCCCGCACCGGCAGGCTCGCCCCGCTTCATCGCCCACTCCGCGGCGGCCTGGTTGACCGGATTGAGCGGGCCGGTTTCCGGCGAGGCACCAGCGCGGACGAGTTCGCCACCGCGTTCACGCAGCAGGATGATGTTGACTTCGAGCAGCCGGGCCATCTCCTCACAGACCAGCTGACTGGTCGTCTGCCAGTCGGAGACGCGCGCGAGCATCTGGCCGAAGGCAGCGACCGCGGCATTCTCCTGTGCGCTGCGGGCGCCGAGCGTGGCGCGCGTCTTGAGCCGTCCGGCAAGGTTGGCGGTGAAGGCCGCGATCCCGATCAGCACGAACATCGTCAGAAGGCTCTGCGGATCGGCGATGGTGAAGGTATGAACCGGCGGCAGGAAGAAGAAATTATACGCCATTGCCGAGGCGAACCCGGTGAGCAGGCCCGGGCGAAGCCCATAGCGGCCCGAGGCGAGGATCACCGGCGAGAGGTAGATCAGGTCCACCCCGCCGCGCCCGATCAGCGGCTCGACCAGCTTGCCGAGCAGCGTTGCCGCCGCAACCAGCGCAGCGACCACCGCATAGGTGGCGGGATTGCCCCAACGCCCAAGCGTGCGTGGCGCGCGAGACGAACTCTCGCCCGATACCACCGCGGGGATCACATGCACCGCCACGCCGTCGCCAGTGCGCAGCATCGTGTTGACCACCGATCCGTGACGCAGCTCGAACCACCAGCTGCGCACCGACTTGCCGATGACGAGCTGAGTCGTGCGGGTCATCCGGATATGCTCGGCCAGCCCGTCGATCACCTTTTCGGCAGGCACCGTCGCGATCGTAGCGCCCAGGCTGGCGGCGAGCCGCAGCGTATCGGCGATGCGGCGCTTCTGCGCCTCGTCGAACCCCTCGGCGCGGGGCGTGCGGATATAGACGGCCTGCCACGGCGCGCGCAGCGCATCGGCAAGCCGCTTGGCGGCGCGCACCAGCGTGTCGGACCCGGCCAGCTCGCTCACCGCGACCAGCACCCGCTCGCCGCCGGCGAAGGTGCCCTGCACCGCGCTTGCATCAAGCTCGTCGAGCAACGCCCGGTCGACGCTCAGCGCGGCGCGGCGCAGCGCCATCTCGCGCAGCGCCGAGAGGTTGGGCTTGGAGAAGAAGTGGCCGAGCGCGCGGCTGGCCTCGTCCGGGATATAGACCTTGCCCTGTTTCAGGCGCTCGATCAGCTCGTCGGGGGGAAGGTCGACCACCTCGATCTCGGCCCCTTCGAACACGCTGTCGGGCACGGTCTCGCGCACGCGGACGCGGGTGAAGCTGGCGACGACGTCGTTGAGGCTCTCGACATGCTGGATATTGAGCGTGGTGTAGACGTCGATCCCGGCGTCGAGCAATTCCTGCACGTCCTGCCAGCGCTTGGGATGGCGGCTGCCCTCGACATTGGTGTGCGCGAACTCGTCGACCAGCGCGAGCGACGGGCGCCGCGCGAGGATCGCGTCGAGATCCATCTCGGGCAGCGCGTGGCCCTGATAGTCGATGGTCCGGCGCGCGATCACCTCGAACGGTTCGAGCAGCGCCGCGGTCTCGGCGCGGCCATGCGTCTCGACCACCGCGACGACGACATCGGTGCCGGCCTTGAGCCGTTCCGCCCCCTCCCGCAGCATCTCGAACGTCTTGCCGACGCCGGGCGCGGCGCCGAGGAAGATCTTGAGCTTGCCGCGCGCCTCGCGCTTGGCGGCGCGGAGCAGGGCTTCGGGCGAGGGACGCGATTCCATCGCGCGACAATTACGCGCGCGCAGCGGCGAACGCCACCGGCGGGGTTTCATCCTTATGCTTTCTTAATGCCCGCCCGCGGCTTTCACCGGCGAACCTTAACGGCATGCACGCCTAATTGAGCGTCCGAAACCATTCGGAGTCTGCCCCATGCAGGACGTGATCTGGCTCGCCGCGCTCGGCGGGCTTTTCCTCGTGACGCTCGCCTATCTTCGCCTCTGCGACGAGGCCTGAGATGAGCATCCATCTGACGCTCGCCGGGCTGACCGCGCTCGGCCTCCTCCTTTACCTCGTCGCCGTCCTCGTGCGGCCCGAGAAGTTCTGAAAGAACCGACATGACCATCCAGGGCTGGGGGCTGATCCTCGTCTTTGTCGCCATTCTCGTCGCGCTCGCGAAGCCGGTGGGGATGTGGCTGTTCGCGCTCTATGAAGGCCGCCGCACGCCGCTCCACGTCGTGCTGGGGCCGGTCGAGCGGGGTTTCTACAAGCTTGCCGGGGTCGATCCCGCGGCGGAGCAGGGCTGGCGCCGCTATGCCATCCATATGCTGCTGTTCCAGCTGGCGACCTTCCTGTTCACCTATGCCGTGCTGCGCCTGCAGGGCGTGCTGCCGATGAACCCGCGCGAGCTGGCGCCGGTCGGCGCGGACGGCGCGTTCAACACTGCGATCAGCTTTACCACCAACACCAACTGGCAATGGTATGCGGGCGAAGTCGCACTGAGCAACTTGAGCCAGATGCTCGGCCTGGTCATCCACAACTTCCTCTCCGCCGCGACCGGCATCGCCATCGCCTTCGCGATCTTCCGCGGCTTTGCGCGCCGGGAAAGCGGCACGGTCGGCAATTTCTGGGCCGATCTCACGCGCGTGACGCTCTATCTGCTGCTCCCGGTCTGCATCGTCTATGCGACCTTCCTGATCGCCAGCGGCGTGCCGCAGACCTTCGCCGCGATGATCGACGCCACCACGCTCGAAGGTGCGAAACAGTCGATCGCACTCGGCCCGGTCGCCTCGCAGGAGGCGATCAAGATGCTCGGTACCAATGGCGGCGGCTTCTTCAACGCCAACTCGGCGCATCCGTTCGAGAACCCGACCGCGCTTACCAACCTCGTCCAGATGCTGTCGATCTTCGTGATCGGCGCAGGCCTCACATGGACCTTCGGCAAGGCGGTGGGCAACCCGCGCCAGGGCTGGGCGATCCTGTCGGCGATGCTGGTGCTGTTCCTCGCCGGCGTCAGCGTCACCTACTGGGCCGAGGCCGCGGGCAACCCGAACCTGCATGCGCTGGGTGCGATGGGCGGCAATATGGAGGGCAAGGAAGTTCGCTTCGGCATTGCCGCCAGTGCGCTCTTCTCGGTCATCACCACCGCGGCATCGTGCGGCGCGGTCAATGCGATGCACGACAGCTTCACCGCGCTGGGCGGCATGATCCCGCTGTTCAACATGCAGCTGGGGGAGATCGTGATCGGCGGCGTCGGCGCGGGCATCTACGGCTTCCTGCTGTTCGCCATCCTCGCGGTGTTCGTCGCGGGCCTGATGGTCGGCCGCACACCCGAATATGTCGGCAAGAAGATCGAAAGCCGTGAGGTCAAGCTGGCGGTGCTCGCCATCGCGATCGTGCCGCTCTGCGTGCTCGGCTTCACCGCGCTGTCCGCCGTCCTTCCGGCGGGCCTGGCCGGGCCGCTCAACAAGGGCCCGCACGGCTTCAGCGAGATCCTCTACGCCTATAGCTCGGCAACCGGGAACAACGGTTCGGCCTTTGCCGGCCTCACCGCGGGCACGCCCTTCTACAACGGCTTGCTCGGCGTCGCGATGTGGCTCGGCCGGTTCTTCATGATCGTGCCGGTGCTCGCCATCGCGGGCAGTCTTGCCGCCAAGAAGTACACCCCGGCCACCGCGGGCTCGTTCCCGACCACCGGACCGCTGTGGGTGGGCCTGCTCGTCGGGATCATCCTGATCGTGGGCGGCCTGACCTTCCTTCCCAGCCTCGCGCTCGGCCCGATCGCGGATCATCTCTCGATGATCAACGGCCAGCTCTTCTGAGGACGCATTCCATGACGACCAAGACGATGTTCTCGGGCGAGCTGATCCTTCCGGCGATCGGCGACGCCTTCAAGAAACTGAACCCGCGGGATCTGATCAAGAACCCGGTGCTGTTCACCACCGCGGTGGTGGCACTGCTGCTGACGGTGCTGCTTGCGCTGGGCGGGGAGAGGCTCTCGATCCCCTTCCAGGCGCAGCTGATCGTGTGGCTGTGGCTGACCGTGCTGTTCGGCACCTTTGCCGAGGCGCTGGCCGAGGGCCGGGGCCGGGCGCAGGCCGCGTCGCTGCGCGCCACCAAGTCCGAGCTTCAGGCCAAGCGCCTGATCGGCACGGGTGAGGCGTGGGAGCTGGTCGGCGCGGCCCGGCTCGAGCGGGGCGAGGTGGTGCTGGTCGAGACCGGCGACCTGATCCCCGCCGATGGCGAGGTGATCGAGGGTGTGGCCTCGGTCAACGAGGCGGCGATCACCGGCGAAAGCGCGCCGGTGATCCGCGAGGCGGGCGGCGATCGCTCGGCCGTCACCGCGGGCACGCGCGTCATCTCCGACCGGATCAAGGTGCGCGTGACGCAGGAGCCGGGACAGGGCTTCCTCGATCGCATGATCGCGCTGGTCGAGGGTGCCGAGCGCCAGAAGACCCCGAACGAGATTGCCCTCACGATCCTGCTCGTCGGCCTGACCATCATCTTCCTGATCGCGGTCGCGACCATCCCCGGTTTCGCCAGCTATGCCGGCGGCAGCATCCCGGTCGCGATCCTCGCCGCGCTGCTGATCACCCTCATCCCCACCACCATTGCCGCGCTGCTGTCGGCGATCGGCATTGCGGGCATGGACCGGCTGGTGCGCTTCAACGTGCTCGCCAAATCGGGCCGCGCGGTCGAGGCGGCGGGCGATGTCGACGTGCTGCTGCTCGACAAGACCGGCACGATCACGATCGGCGACCGCCAGGCGAGCGAGTTCCGCCATCTCGCGGCGGTACAGGTCGACGACCTTGCCCGTGCCGCGCTGCTCGCAAGCCTTGCCGACGAGACGCCCGAGGGCCGTTCGATCGTGACGCTGGCGCGCGAGAAGTTCGGCATCTCGGTGCCGAACCTGCCCGCTGGCGCCGAAGTGATCCCCTTCACCGCGCAGACCCGCATCTCGGGCGTGAAGGTCGAGGGGACGCTGATCCAGAAGGGGGCAGTGGATTCGGTGCTTCGCGCCAATCCCGGCCTGGGCGACACGCCTGCCGCCGCGGAACTGCGCAAGCTGACCGACGAGATCGCCCGCGCCGGCATGACGCCGCTCGCGGTGGCCAAGGACGGGCGACTGCTCGGCGCGGTCGCGCTCAAGGACGTGGTCAAGGCCGGGGTGCGCGAACGCTTCGCCGAGCTGCGCCGCATGGGCATCCGCACGGTGATGATCACCGGCGACAACCCGCTCACCGCCGCGGCGATCGCGGCCGAAGCGGGGGTCGATGACTTCCTCGCCGAGGCGACGCCCGAGGACAAGCTGGCGCTGATCCGCAAGGAACAGGCGGGCGGCAAGCTCGTCGCGATGTGCGGCGACGGTACCAACGACGCGCCCGCGCTCGCCCAGAGCGACGTCGGCGTGGCGATGAACACCGGCACCCAGGCGGCGCGCGAAGCGGGCAACATGGTCGATCTCGACAGCGATCCGACCAAGCTCATCGAGATCGTCGGCCTCGGCAAGCAGCTGCTGATGACGCGCGGGGCGCTGACGACCTTCTCGGTCGCCAACGATGTGGCGAAGTATTTCGCGATCATCCCGGCGATGTTCGTCACCCTTTATCCGGGGCTGGGCGTGCTCAACGTGATGGGCCTCGGCTCGCCCGAGAGCGCGATCCTCAGCGCGATCATCTTCAACGCGCTGATCATCCCGTGCCTCGTGCCGCTGGCGCTACGGGGCGTGACCTACAAGCCGATGGGGGCGGGGCCGCTGCTCGCGCGCAACCTCTCGATCTACGGCCTTGGCGGCCTGGTCGCACCGTTCATCGGCATCAAGCTGATCGACCTCGCCGTCACCGGCCTCAACCTCGCCTGAGGACAATAGACATGCTTACCGACCTCAAATCCGCTCTGCGCCCGGCGATCGTGCTGACATTGCTATTCGCTGCGCTGCTCGGTCTCGCCTATCCCGCCCTGCTCACCGGCATTGGTCAGGCGGTCTTCCCGCATCAGGCCAATGGCAGCCTGATCCGAGAGGGAGACCGCGTGATCGGCTCCGAACTGATCGGCCAGAAGTTCGCGGGCGCGGGCTATTTCCACGGCCGCCCCTCCGCGGCGGGCAGTGACGGCTACGACGCTGCCGCCTCCGCCGGCTCCAACCTCGGCCCGACATCGCAAGCGCTGATCGATCGCGTGAAGACCGATGCCGATGCCATCCGCAACGCACCAGCCAATTCGGTCCCAACCGACCTGGTGACGACCTCCGCCTCGGGGCTTGACCCCCATGTGAGCCCCGAGGCGGCTCTTTTTCAGGTCGATCGCGTCGCCAGAGCGCGCGGGATCGCACCGGAAAAGCTGCGGGCGCTGGTGGAGCAGCATCGCGAAGGCGCGTTGCTTGGCTTCCTTGGCGAGCCGCGGGTGAATGTCCTCGCGCTCAACCGCGCGCTCGACCAGATGACGGCCGGGCGCTAAGCCCCGGGGATGGCATTGCCGACCAAGGTTCTGATCGTCGAGGATGATGTCCACATCCGCCGCCTGCTCCGCGCCGCCCTCCAGCGCGCGGGGCATGCGGTGGTCGAGGCTGCGACTGCGCGCGAGGGGCTGTCGCTGCTCGACATCGACAAGCCCGACGCGGTGCTGCTCGACCTCGGCCTGCCCGACCGCGACGGGTTGGAGCTGATCCAGCCGATCAAGGCGCGCTCGACCGCCACGCTGCTGGTGGTCTCCGCGCGCGAGGATGTGGCGGAAAAGGTCGCCGCGCTCGATCTCGGCGCCGACGATTATCTGACCAAGCCCTTTGACACCGACGAGCTGCTCGCGCGCATTCGCACCGCGCTGCGTCACCGGCTGGCGAGCGATGCCGAACAGGCGACGGTGTCGCTGGGCGAGGTCGAGATCGACCTGACCCATCGCCGTGTGAAGCGGGCGGGGGAGGAAGTCCATCTCTCGCCCAAGGAATATGACGTCCTCGCCGAACTGGCGAAACGCCCCGACCGGGTGATCAGCCACGCACAATTGCTGCGCACCGTCTGGGGCCCGGCGCATGAGGGCCGCGTCGACTATCTGCGTATCGTCGTCCGCAACCTCCGCCAGAAGCTCGAGGCCGACGCCAGCCGCCCCGCGCTGATCCGCAACGAACCGGGCGTCGGCTACCGGCTGGTCGCCCCGCAGGCCTGACTGCCGCTCTTGCAAAGCGCCTCCAATCTGGCATCTTGTGAACGTTCACAGTGCCGAGGGGAGGGTAGGCGATGTTCGTCACGTTTGCGCTGGCGCTGCAATCGACCCTGAGCGCGACCAACGTCTCCGCCGACGTGCCCATGGTCGCGCCGACGACCAAGCCCAGCTTCGCCGACGAGTTCGACGGGCCCCGGATCGACACCGGTAAATGGCTGTTCGACACGCACCGCAACAAGACCGGCTGGTACAATAACGAGCTGCAATATTACGCCGACGGCCGGCCCGAGAATGCCCGGATCGAGAAGGGCGCACTGGTGATCGAGGCGCGGCGGGAAGCGCTCGAGAGGGCGAAGGACTGGGGCGGGCAGGCCTACACTTCGGCCAAACTCGTGACGCGCCAGCGCTACGGCTACGGCTTCTACGAGATCCGCGCCAAGCTGCCGTGCGGGCGCGGCATGTGGCCGGCGATCTGGATGCTGCCGACCGACGGCAAATGGCCTGAAGGCGGCGAGATCGACATCATGGAGATGGTCGGCTGGGACGCGAACGTGATCCACGCGACCGTCCACAGCTCCGCATTCTACCACGTCAAGGGAACGCAGCGCGGGGCGCAGGTGAGGCTGCCCACGGCTTGTACGCAATATCACACCTACCAACTCGACTGGCGGCCGGATTCGATCACGATCGGCATCGACGGGCGTGGACATATGCGGGTGAAGGACGATCAGCCCGGTGGTGCGGCGGCATGGCCGTTCACCAAGCCGTACGAGCTGATCCTCAACCTGGCGGTCGGCGGCGACTGGGGCGGGCAGAAGGGCGTGGACGATACCGCGCTGCCGCAGCGCATGCAGGTCGATTACGTGCGCTACTGGGCTAGCGCCGATGCCGGATCGCCGGGACCAGCAGCCCGCCCAGCAGAGTAAGGCCGGCCAGCACCAGCATCACCGCGCGGAAATCGTGCGGCTTGGCGAGCGCCCAGGTGAGCAGGGGCCCGATCAGCGCGGGCAGCGTGTTGGTCAGGTTGATGATCCCCAGATCGCGGCCGCGGTGGCGCGGATCGGGCAGCAACTGCATGGCGAAGCCCGAATGGAGTGAGAGGAAGGCCGCGGAGCCAAGCGCGTAGAGCGTGAACGACGAAGCCGCCATAGTCCAGTCGCGCGCGAAGGCGAGGCCGACCAGGCCCAGCGCAGCCAACAGCGCGAAGGCGATCAGGAACGGCTTCCGCTGCCCGATCCGGTCCGACCAGCGCCCCGCCAGCACCGCGACGGGTACGGAGGCAAAATAGGCGATGGTCATCAGCTGACCGAGCGGTCCCACGCTTTTCGATGCGGGGGTGTGGGGGTCGATGCTGGCGAAGTAATAGACGAGGTAGAGCCACAGCACATTGCCGGCGACCTGCACCAGCAGCCGCGATGTCCAGGCGATCGCGAGGTCGCGACCCAGCAGCGGGTCTTCCTCCGCGGCAATGGCCGCGGGCGCGGTCCGTGCGGGCGTGACGATCAGCGGCAGGATGCAGAGCAGCGCTGCGGCGAAGACGAAGGCAAGCCGTGTCGGTTCGTCGCTGAACCCGATCGCAAGCATCAGCGCGGCGACTGCGGAGGCAAGCGGCGCGCCCAAGGCGATCAGGCCGCCGGACAGGCCCTTCTGCGAGTCGGGGACTTCGTCGGCCATGACTGCGAACATCGGGGCAAGGACGGCGTTCAGCGCGATCTGGAACAGCACCACCGCCAGAATGATCTGCAATGGCGCGGCGGCGGCGGCAACCGCTGCAAAGGACGCGGCGAGACCGGCCAAGCCGAGGACGATCCACTTGCGCCGTCCGTTGCCGCGGGCGACCGAGCGGTCGCTGAGCCAGCCGAACAGGATGTTCGATGCGCTTGCCGCGATCGCTCCGGCGATGACGGTGGCGGTGAAGACGGCGATGCGATCGTCGCCCGCCACCTCGGCGATCTTGACCGGAAGCAGCAGCGTGAGCAGCGGCAGAAAGCCGATGACACCGCCGGCATTTGCGAGCGCGACGAGCAGGATGAAGCGAAGCGACCGTCGCCCGGACTGAAACTCGCTCGCCAACCTGCACCCCCGCGCACCGGTCGTCGCGCCCGCATGGGTCGCAGGCACCGCCGGAGCGATCGCGAAGCTAGGGCTTCATCGTCGCAGGGTCGAGGCTCGTCGTGAGCAGCATCGAACGATCGGTCGCATCGCGCGCGATGGCGATGCGATAGGTGCCGCCGCGGATGCGCCAGCCGGGCAGGCTGGTGTCGTAGTCGGCAAGGATGCGCGGTTCCGCGGTGAGCGTGACGCGACGCGTCTCGCCCGGCTGCAATTCGATGCGCTTGAAGGCGGCGAGGCGCATCGGGATGTTCGATCCTTCGCGGGTCACATAGACTTGCGGCACGTCGGCGCCCGCGCGCTTGCCGGTATTGGTGACATCGAAAGCGACGGTGAGGCGTTTGCCGCCGGTGACGGCCGCCTTGCCATAGGCGAAGCTGGTGTAGCTGAGGCCATGGCCGAAGGCGAAGAGCGGCTTGTGACCCTGCTTCTCGTACCAGCGATAGCCGACATCGCTGCCCTCGACATAGTCGACCGGGAAGCTTTTGAGTTCGTAGCCGCCGGGATTGGCAGGGTTCGCCGCCGCGGCCGCCTGAAGCGCGGTGAAGGTATCGAGCCCCACCGGCTGCGGGCGCGGCGCCTGCCCCTCATGCGCGGGGAAGGTGATCGGCAGCCGGCCCGACGGATTGACCTTGCCGGTCAGGATATTGGCGATCGCCTCGCCCCCGCGCTGGCCCGGATACCAGGCCTGGACCACCGCGGGCACCCGATCGAGCCAGGGCATCGTCACCGGCCCGCCGGTGGTGAGCACGGCGACCGTCTTCGGCTGCGCGGCGGCGACCGCCGCGATCAGCGCGTCCTGATGGTTCTGGAGCCTGAGGTCGGGCACGTCCTCTGCCTCCGTCGTCCATTGGGTCGCGAAGACGATGGCGAGATCGGCGGCCTTCGCCGCATCGACCGTGGCGTTGAGGTTGCGCCCGTCGACGAACCTCACCTGCGCCCCCGGCAGAGCCTTGCGCAGCGCTTCGAGCGGGGAGGAGGCGTGATAGGTCACGCGCACGAACGAAGCCGCCGGGCCGTGCGCCAGCGGGATCTCGATCGGCGCGCCGCCGACCGACCGCACCTGGCTCGACCCGCCGCCCGAGAGCACACCCACGTCCGCGCCGCCGCCGATCACGACGATCTTCTTCGCGGTGGCGGCAAGGGGCAGGATCCCGCCCTGGTTCTTGAGCAGCACGATCCCCGCCTCGGCCGCGCGCTGCGCGACCAGCGCGTTCGCTGCATAGTCGGGAGTCTGTGCGGTGGCCGGCATCGGCGTGTCATAGGCGCCGCTCTCGATCAGGCCGGTCAGATAGCGCACGACCATGTCGTCGAGCCGCGCCATCGGCACGCGGCCGTTCTCGACGGCCTCCTTGAGCGGCGCATCGAAATACATCGCGCGGTCGAGTTCCTGTCCCGATTGCTGGTCGAGCCCGGCCTTCGCCGCCTTTTCGGTCGAATGGACGCCGCCCCAGTCGCTCATCACCCAGCCGGAAAAGCCCCAGTCGCGCTTCAGCACCTGATTGAGCAGGAAGTCGTTTTCGCACGCCCAGTCGCCATTGACCTTGTTGTAGGCGCACATGACCGACGCCGGCTTGCCCTTTTCGATCGCGATCTGGAAGGCGAGCAGGTCGCTCTCGCGCAGCGCCGCCTCGCCGATGCGGGCGTCGAGCACCATGCGGCCGGTTTCCTGCGAATTGAGCGCGAAATGCTTGATCGTCGAGACGATCCGGTTCGACTGGACGCCAGCGATATGCGCGCCGGCCAGCTCGCCGGCGAGCAGCGGGTCCTCGCCCAGATATTCGAAGTTGCGCCCGCCCCATGGGTCGCGGTTGAGGTTGACCCCGCCCGCGAGCAGCACGTTGAAGCGCTTGGCGCGCGCCTCTGCGCCGATCATCGCGCCGCCTGCACGCGCGATCTCCGGATCGAAGGTCGCGGCGGTGGCGAGGCTGGAGGGGAGGGCGGTGGCGACGTCGCCCTTGCGCTGCTCGACCTGGTTGGCCACGCCGAGCGACGCATCGCTCTCCCGTACAAGCGGCACGCCAAGGCGCGGATTGCCTTCGATATGTCCCGCCGACGGCACCAGTTCGTTGACCGGCTTTACCTTAGTCAGGGGCGGGAACAGGCCGTGGACCAGCGCGATCTTCTCATCGAGCGTCATCCGCGCGACGATCGATTCGGCACGGACTCGGGCGTCGGTCGCGGCGGGGACAGGCGCCTGTTGCGCAACACCCTGCGTCGCCGTGAAGGCAGCGAGCGCGCTGGCCGTAAGCAATGCGGCGATGGTCCTGCTCATGCGTTTTCCTCTCCTGATTTTCGGTGCGCCCGGTCTGGCTGCGTGCAGGCAAAACAGCATAATTTGGGAACGTTCACAATATCGGTTTTCCGCCATTTCTGTAGATCGTGCACCGGGTGCGCGGCACTTGACAACGTTGTACAACGGGTTCAAGTGAACGTTCTCAACGAGTGCGGATTCACCGTGCCGCTGAAGGGGAGGATGAGGATGCGGGGCACGACTCGCTCAAATGCGCGCCTGAACAATGCGCGCCTTTCGATTCGACTGGCGATCGGGGCTTCGAGCCTCGCGATCGCCGCGACTCCGGCACTGGCTCAGGACACGCAGGACGCGCCGCCTCCGACCGAGGAAGCGGAAGAGGTTCTCGTCACCGGCATCCGTGCCAGCCTCGCGCAGGCGATGACGATCAAGCGCGACGCGCAGGGCGTGGTCGATGCGATCTCCGCCGAGGATATCGGCAAATTTCCCGATACGAATCTGGCGGAATCGCTTCAGCGCATCACCGGCGTTTCGATCGATCGTTCGAACGGCGAGGGTTCGTTCGTCACGGTCCGCGGCTTCGGCCCGGAATTCAACCTGGTGACGCTGAATGGCCGGCAGATGCCGACATCGGGTCTTGGCGACGGCGCCAGCGCGCCGGCCACGCGTTCCTTCGATTTCGCCAATCTCGCGTCCGAAGGGATTGCCGGGGTCGAGGTCTACAAGACCGGCCGTGCGGCGATCCCTTCGGGCGGCATCGGTTCGTCGATCAACATCAAGACGCCGCGCCCGCTCGACCGGCCCGGTCTGCGCGGGAGCATCGCGGTCAAGGGCGTGCTCGACAGTTCTTACAATCAGGGCGACGAGATCACGCCCGAAGTGTCGGGCATCTTCAGCACGACCCTTGCCGACGACAAGGTGGGGATCCTGATCGCGGGCTCGTACCAGAAGCGCAAGGCGAGCAACAACGACTACAAGACCGACTGGCGCGACGGCTATCTGGGCAGCGAGAACAACTGGGGCTCGCTCGCGCAGCCGGGCGACCCGCGCTACGCCAACATCACCAACCGGCCCGATGCGAATGACGTGTACGAGGTCGCGCAGAACGGATCGTACAACCTCAACGATATCGAGCGCGAGCGGATCAACGGCCAGCTGGTGCTGCAATTCCGCCCGATCGAATCGCTGACCGCGACGTTCGACTACACCTATTCCCGCAATACGGTGGAGGTGCGGACGAGCAGCGTCGGCATCTGGTTCAACCACAACGACACATCGAGCGCTTGGACCGACGGGCCGGTCGCCGGACCGGTCTTCTATTCGGAAGCGTTCGGCGCGAACGAGCGCAAGGACCTGTCGTACAGCGGCGCGCTGACCGCGAACCGCAGCGAGAATCACTCGTTCGGCGGCAACCTGGCCTGGGAGGCGCCTGGCGGCGTTACTGCGCAGCTCGATTTCCATCATTCGACCGCGACGTCGAAGCCGACCAACAAGTACGGCACCAGCGTATCGGTAGGGAACGCGGTATTCGGCCTGGCGAACCAGCGGATCAACTTCGACACCTATCTGCCGGTCATCACCACCAGCTTCCACCCTGGCTTCAATCCACTCGACACGTCACAGATCACCCCGACCGGCAACGCGTTCCGCAACGCCTATTTCCGGGACGAGATCAATCAGGCGCAGCTGAAGGCGCGCTACGATCACGAAGGCGGGCTGCTCGACAGCATCGATTTCGGCGTCTCGTACGTCGAGAACAAGGTCCGTTCGGCCTATGGATTCCTTCAGAACGAAACCTGGAGCGGGGCAGGGCCGGCTTCGGACATTCCCGACGATATCTTCAAGCTGGTGAGCCTGCCCGACAAGTTCCGCGGGCTGGACGGCGCAGGCAATATCATCCCCAGCCTCTACAGCTTCGATTTCGAGCGGATGGTCGATATCATCGAGCAGCGCTACGGCACCTGCAGCCGTCCGCAGACGGGCAAGGCGCCGGCGGGAAGCTGCCTGGCCGATTTCACGATCGACCGGCGCATCACCGAGAAGACGCTGTCGCCCTATGTACAGGTCGCGGGCAAGTTCAGCGCCTTCGGAAACGACGCGCATGTCGTTGCCGGTCTTCGATACGAGCATACCAGCATCGATTCGATGGCGCTGGTGCCGATCCCCAACGGCACGTCGTGGGACGCGGCCAACGAATTCTATATCTCCTATTCGGGCCAGTCGGATTTCTCGCGCTTCAAGGGCGATTACGAGCTCTGGTTGCCCGCCATCGACTTCGACATCTCGCCGTTCGAGAATGTGAAGCTGCGCGCTTCGTACAGCCACACCATCACCCGTGCGGACTATGCGAGCCTCCAGGGCGGTCTGACGCTCGACACCCAGTTCCGTATCGCGTTCGGCGGCGGCAGCCGCGGCAACCCAGGTCTGCTTCCGTACAAGTCGAAGAATATCGATCTGTCGGCGGAATGGTATTACGGGCCGAGCAGCTACATCTCGGTCGGCTTCTTCAACAAGGATGTCGAGAACTTCATCGCGCAAGACCGCGTGACCCAAACTGCGTTCGGTCTGCGCACCGTGGCGGGCGGGCCGCGCTACCAGGCGGCGCTCGCGGCACTCGGCTCCAACGCCAGTGCGCAGGATATCCGCCAATATATCTTCGTGAACTTCCCGGGTTCGACCCAGCGGACCGGCGTCGATCCGTCTGGCTACATCACCGGCAAGATCTTTGCGTTGCCCGAAGATCCGCTGGTGCCGTTCCAGGTCAACACGCCGGTCAACAACGACCGGACGGCGAACCTCTACGGCTTCGAATTCGCGGTCCAGCACAGCTTCTGGGATACCGGCTTCGGGGCCATCCTCAACTATACGATCGTCCGGGGCGATGCGACCTACGACAACAGCAAGCCGTCCTCGGTGACGCCGCCTCAGTTCGCGCTGACCGGCCTCAGCGACAGCGCGAACGCGGTGCTGTTCTACGACAAGAACGGTATCCAGGCCCGCGTCGCGTACAACTGGCGCCAGAAATTCCTGTCCGGGACGGGGGCCAACCCGTCCTATGTCGAGGATTATGGCCAGATCGACGCCAGTGCGAGCTACGAGTTCATGCCCGGGCTGACCGTATTCGGCGAGGTGATCAACCTGACGGGCGAAAGCCGGCGCGGACATCGCCGGTCGGATCGCAACGTCTATTTCGCCTCGCCTGGCTATGCCCGCTACGCGGCCGGTGTCCGTTTCAATTTCTGAGCCTCCTCCCCAGCCACCCTCTTCGGAGGGTGGCCTTTTTTTGTTACGGGTGGGGAAACTGGAGAGGCAATGGGCGAAACGGTGACGACGACGGGTCACGCACTGCTGACGGCGGAGGCGCATCGCGAGCTGAGCGTCCGCCGCGACCGCGGGCCGGCGCTGGGCGATGCGGTGATGAGCTGCGTGACCATGCCCGCCGAGTTCCGGCGGGTGCAGGTGCATTATCCGATCCTGTTCCGGCGCAATGCCGAGCGCGACGCGTTCACCGCGATCGCGCTGTTCGGCTTCCAGGAGGGCGAGAACCTGTTCCTGGAAGGCGGGATGTGGGGTGCGGACTATGTGCCGCTCGCGATCGATATCCAGCCCTTCCTGATCGGCGGGACGGCCGATGCGCGACAGGTGCATGTCGATCTGGCCAGCCCGCGGATCGGCGCGGGCGAGCGCGTGTTCGACGATGCGGGACAGCCGACCCCCTATCTCGAGGCGGTCGCCGGGCAATTGGGCGAGCTCGACGAAGGCTATCGCGCGTCGGGCGATTTCTTCGCGGCGCTGCGGCGATACGAGCTGCTCGAGCCGTTGACGCTGGAGATCACGCTGGACGACGGATCGGTCAACCGGCTGGTCGGGTTTCATGTGATCGACGAGGCACGGCTGGCTGCGCTGGATGCCTCAGCGCTCGGCGCGCTGCATGCGGAGGGGCATTTGATGCCCATCTTCATGGCGGTCGCGTCGATCGGCAATTTCAACGCGCTGGTCGCGCGCAAGAACCTGCGGCTGAGCAATGGCTGAAGCCGATCCCGGCGCCCTGAGCGGACTGGCCACGGTGCCGGAGATCGCGGTGGCGAGCGCGGCCGAACTCGATGCGCGCTTGCGTACCGCCGGGGCGCCGTTCGTGGTGCGCGGGCTGGTCGTGGACTGGCCGCTGGTCGCTGCGGGCAAGTGGTCGGGCCAGGCTGCGCGCGACTATCTGCTGGGCAAACATCGCGACGTGCCCTTCACCGTCGCGGTCGGCAATGCGGCCGGGGATGCGCGGATCTTCTACGATCCTGCAATGGCGGTGAACTTCCGGACCCTGCGCGGGCGGCTGAGCGACATTTTCGCGGACATCGATGCGGCGGAGAACGATCCTGCCGCGCCGCCCATCTATGTCGCATCGACCGACGTGCACGACTATTTCGACGGGCTGCACGCCGAGAATCATGTCGCGCTGGGCGACCGCCGCTGCCGGGCGGGCATCTGGATCGGCACGCGCACGCGGATCGCGGCGCATAACGATTTCCCGGACAATCTCGCCTGCGTCGCGGTGGGGCGGCGGCGTTTCACGCTGTTTCCGCCGGATCAGTTCGGCAATCTCTATCTGGGGCCGCTCGACAACACACCTGCGGGCCGCGCAGTGAGCATGGTCGATTTCGCGGAGCCCGATTTCGCTGCGCACCCCAGGTTCCGCGAGGCGCTGGCGCACGCCCAGGTCGCCGAACTGGAGCCCGGTGACGCGATCTTCATCCCTTCGATGTGGTACCACAATGTCGAGGGGCGCTCGGCGTTCAACGTGCTGATCAACTATTGGTGGCGCGAGACGCCCGGCTGGCTTGGCCAGCCCGAGGATGCGCTGCACCATGCGCTGCTCGCGATCCGCGATCTGCCGCGGGAGGAGAAGGCGCGGTGGCGCGCGCTGTTCGATCATTATGTCTTTGCCAATGGGGATGACGTGACGGAACATCTGCCCGAAGGAGCGCGCGGCATTCTCGATCCGTTGACACCCGAAACCGCGTCGCGCATCCGCGCCTATCTGCTGCGGCAGCTCAGCCAATGACGGAGAAACGCCCCACGCGCGTCGTCATTGCCGGTGGCGGCACCTCGGGCTGGATGGCCGCCGCCGCGATCAGCCGGACGATGGGCCGCACGGTCGACCTGACCTTGGTCGAATCCGAGCAGATCGGTACGATCGGAGTGGGGGAGTCGACCATCCCGCCGCTGGTCAACTTCAACCGCATCCTCGGGATCGGCGAGGCCGAGTTCATGGCCGCGGCGCAGGCGACGTTCAAGCTCGGCATCCTGTTCGACAACTGGAAGCATGACGGGCACAGCTATTTCCACAGCTTCGGCCTGTCGGGGAAGGATCACTGGTCGGCGGGGTTTCAGCATTTCTGGCTGTACGCGCGCTCGCGAGGCTGTCCCGAGCCCTATGACGACTATTGCCTTGAGCTTGCTGCGGCGATGCAGGGCAAGTTCGCGCACCTGCCGCAGGACCGGATGAACTATGCCTATCACGTCGATGCGACGCTATACGGCCGTTATCTGCGCAAACTCGCGGAGGAGTCCGGAACGAAGCGCGTCGAGGGCAAGATCCAACGCGTTGAATTGAATGGAGAAACCGGCGACATCGCCGCCCTGCACCTCGATGGTGAGCGGCGGATCGAGGGAGATGTATTCGTTGATTGCACCGGTTTTCGAGGCCTGCTGATCGAAGGCGCGCTGCATGCCGGGTTCGAGGATTGGGGCCATTGGCTGCCCAACGACAGCGCCATCGCGGTGCAGGCGAGGCATCTGGGGCCACCGCAACCCTATACGCAGGCGATCGCGCACGATGCCGGCTGGCAATGGCGCATCCCGCTCCAGCACCGGATGGGCGCGGGCATCGTCTATTCGAGCGGTTATCTGTCGCGCGACGAGGCGCATCACCGGCTGATCTCGACCGTGGGCGAACCACTGATCGAGCCCTTTGATATCAAGTTCCGCGGCGGCGTGCGGCGAAAGCAATGGTATCGCAACTGCGTCGCGATCGGCTTGTCGGGCGGCTTTGTCGAGCCGCTGGAGGCGACGACGGTTCACCTGATCCAGCGCGCGGTGCTGCGCTTCGTGCGGCTGATGCCCAACGGCCGGGTAAGCGAGCGCGATGCTGCCGAGTTCAACGAGCAGCAGCGCCAGGATATCGAGCAGATCCGCGACTTCGTGATCCTGCATTACAAAGCGACGGACCGGCGTGACAGTGCCTTCTGGCGGCACGTTGCCGCAATGCCGGTGCCGGATTCGCTGTCTCAGAAGATCGAGCTGTTCCGCGAGACCGGCCGTACCTTCCGCAGGAACGAGGAACTGTTCGCGGAGAATAGCTGGGTGCAGGTGATGATGGGGCAGGGGATCGATCCGCAGAGCTGGCACCCGATCGCGGAGAAGCTGTCCGACGAGGAACTGATGCGCCTGATGTCGACGCTGCGTGAGGACGTGACGCGAACCGTGGCGACGCTGCCCGAACATCATACCTATGTCGCACAATATTGCGGCGCGGCCGATCCGCTGGCGGCCTGAAGGAACGAACGAACACATGGCACGCCGCAAACAGGCCGTCACGATCCGGCACGTCGCCGCCGATGCTGGGGTTTCGCTCCAGACGGTGAGCCGCGTGATCAACAAGGAGCCGAATGTCCGGCCCGAAATGGCCGAGCGTGTCCGCGCGTCGATCGCCAAGCTGGGCTATGTCCCCTCGATCGCGGCGCAGCGAATGAGCGGATCGCGGTCCTATCTCATCATGGCGCTCAACGATCGCGAGCGCACGATCGACGGCTGGCGTGCGCGCGACGGCACCGACTGGGTCGATCAGATGTTGCTCGGCGGCATGCTGACCTGCGCCGAACATGGTTACCGACTGATCGTCGAGCTGGTCGACACACATAGCGACCATATCGAGCGCGAGCTGAGCGCGGCCCTTGCGGCGCTGCAGCCCGATGGCGTGATCCTGACTCCGCCGCACTCGGCCAATCCCGCGATTCTGGCCTTGCTCGACGACGCGCATATTGGGCTCGCCCGGATCGGGTCGCTGGCCGAAGGGCCAGGGTTCCGGCTGACGATGGGGGACGATATCGCGGCAGGGCTCGCCACCCGGCATCTGATCGAGCTGGGCCATGAGCGGATCGGGCTGATCGCCGGGCCGGACGAGTATGAACTGAGCGGCTGGCGTGTCGATGGCTGGCGCGCGGCGATGGCCGAGGCAGGGCTGTCGATTGAAGGACTGCTGGCGCAAGGCGACTTCTCGCGTCAGTCGGGCCGTGCCGCAGCCCCGAGCCTGCTGGAGGCGGGGGCGACTGCGATCATCGCAAGCAATGACCAGATGACGCTGGGAACGCTGGAAATCGCGCGCGAGCGCGGGCTGGAGGTACCTGGTGATCTCTCTCTCATCAGCTTCGACGACACGCCGATCGCAAGATTTCACCACCCGTCCCTGACCGCGGTTACGCAACCCATCGCTGATGTGACGGCGCGCGCCGTCGAACTGATCATCGCCGAACGGGGCGGGGAGGCCGCACCAGACGGGCCGGTTGTGGTTTTCCCGTCACTGACTGTGCGCCAATCGACAGGGCCGCGCCGGGGCTGATCATCGATGAGGTCCCGGTACGGCCCGAGAATGCTGCTGGTACGGGCGGGGGGACTTGAACCCCCACGGGCCTAAGCCCAACGGATTTTAAGTCCGGTGCGTCTACCATTCCGCCACGCCCGCGCGTGCGGAAAGCCTCTATCGGTTCAATGGATGGGTGCCAAGCGCGTTGGCGGTGCAGCCTCTAGACGTTGAGGCGGCTGCGCATTTCCTTGCCGGGCTTGAAATAGGGGACCCGCTTCGCACCGACATCGACGGTCTCGCCGGTGCGGGGGTTACGGCCGGTGCGTGCATCGCGGGCGCGGGTGGAGAAAGCGCCGAAACCGCGCAATTCGACGCGGCCATTGGAAACCAGGCGCGTGGTGATTTCTTCGAAGAAAGTATCGACGATGCGTTCGATCTCACGCGCAGACAGGTCGGGATTGTCCGCCGCCAGCATCTGCACGAGTTCAGAACGGATCATTCCGTGTCCCCAAAATGCCCGGCGGTGTCATCAAACCGGGAAATCACCTCTCGGCCCTTCGCAGGGGGAGCGTGGGACTGAGTCTAGGCCCGATTCCGCAGCGGCATCAATAAAATCTTGCGGCGGGAATCCCGTTTTTGGAGGGGCGGCAGGGAAGCTGTTGAAAAGATTGGCGGGGCGGGCGGTAAAAACCGCTCGCCCCGCACCAAATCACTTCTTCTCTTCGCGCGCCTTGAGAGCTTCGCCGAGAATGTCGCCCAGCGACGCGCCCGAGTCGGACGAGCCATACTGCGCAACGGCCTGCTTCTCTTCGGCGATCTGCATCGCCTTCACCGAGAAGGTCGGCTTCTTCGAGCGGTCGAGACCGGTGACCATCGCGTCGAACTTCTGGCCGACCTGGAAACGCTCCGGACGCTGCTCGTCGCGGTCGCGGCCGAGATCGGTGCGCTTGATGAAGCCGGTTGCGCCGTCGTCGCCGACCTGCACTTCGAGGCCCGCATCACGCACTTCCAGAACCGTGACCGTAACCACTTCGTTCTTGTTGACGCGTGCGCTCGCGCCGGCAGCAGCCGCACCGGTGGGGACGCCACCGCGCTCGAGCTGCTTCATGCCGAGCGAGATGCGCTCCTTGTCCGGCTCGACGGCCAGGACGACGGCCTTGACCATCTCGCCCTTGCGGTGAAGCGCCAGCGCGTCCTCGCCCGAGATGCCCCAGGCGATGTCCGACATGTGGACCATGCCGTCGACGTCGTTGTCCAGACCGATGAACAGGCCGAACTCGGTGGCGTTCTTGACTTCGCCCTCGACCTCGGTGCCGACCGGATGAGCAGCGGCGAAGGCTTCCCACGGGTTCTGGTGGGCCTGCTTGAGACCCAGCGAGATGCGGCGCTTGTCCTGATCGACCTCGAGCACCACGACATCGACTTCCTGCGAGGTCGAGACGATCTTGCCCGGATGGACGTTCTTCTTGGTCCAGCTCATTTCCGAGACGTGGACGAGGCCCTCGATGCCCGGCTCGAGCTCGACGAACGCGCCATATTCGGTGATGTTGGTCACGCGGCCCGACAGCTTGGCGCCGACCGGGTACTTCGAACCCGCGCCATCCCACGGATCGCTTTCGAGCTGCTTCATGCCGAGCGAGATGCGCTGGGTGTCGCGGTTGATGCGGATGATCTGCACCTTCACCGTGTCGCCGATGTTCAGCATCTCCGACGGGTGGTTGACGCGCTTGTAGCTCAAGTCGGTGACGTGCAGCAGGCCGTCGATGCCGCCGAGATCAACGAACGCACCGTAATCGGTGATGTTCTTGACCACGCCGTCGATCACCTGGCCCTCGGCCAGCGACTGGATCAGGCCCGAACGCTGCTCGGCGCGATTCTCTTCGAGAACGGCGCGGCGCGACACGACGATGTTGCCGCGCTTGCGGTCCATCTTGAGGATCTGGAACGGCTGCGGCAGGTCCATCAGCGGCTGCACGTCGCGCACCGGACGGATATCGACCTGCGAACCGGGGAGGAACGCCACGGCGCCCGACAGGTCGACGGTGAAGCCGCCCTTGACGCGGCCGAAGATGATGCCCTCGACGCGGTTGCCCTGCGAGAATTCGAGCTCGAGCTTGTCCCATGCCGCTTCGCGGCGGGCGCGGTCGCGGCTGAGCATCGCTTCGCCGTTCGCATTCTCGACGCGGTCGACATAGACCTCGACTTCGTCACCGACCTTGAGTTCGGCGGGCTGGCCGGGGGCTGCGAACTCGCGCAGCGGCACGCGGCCTTCGCTCTTGAGGCCGACGTCGATGATGGCGAGGTCGTTTTCGATGCCGGTGACGGTGCCGATGACGACACGGCCTTCGAAGCTCTCCGCACCGCCAAGGGTCTGGTCGAGCAGCGCGGCGAAATCGTCGCGCGTTGGGTTTGCCGAAGTGGCCATAAAGGGTTCAGTCCTAACTATCGTTTTTCCGGCCGGCTGGTTGGATCCAGCGGTCTTGAAGGCCGAAATGCCGTGGCGGCCGCATGCCGGTCACGGCATCCGGTGAGCGCGCGCTGCGGAGCGGGTGTCGCGCTTTGTTCAAAGCGAAAATGGCGCGTGAGATCATCTCTCCGCGCCCCCCTCCGCGAGCACTTGCCCGCCGGACGGAGCGCGCCTTAGCCGCAGCGGGTGCGAAAGGCAAGGAAATCCCAGAATTCGCGTGCCGCACCATGGGTCAACACGGATTGTTTACCTTGGCACGCCAAACCACGCGCCCAACAGATAGCGGGGGAGGGGCAGTGGCACCGGTGGCATCATCGGCGGCGGATGCGGAGTGCGTGGTCGTGGCGTCGGAGCCCGGCCTGTACGAGATCGTCCGCGACGACCGGGTCAAGATTCTGCGGATCAACAGCGTTGCCGTTCAGCAGCTCGCCGATGTCGATCGCTATCTGGCGACACTGGGCGATGTCGTGCGCGATGCACGGCTTCGCTTCGGCAAGGTGCGTGTCCTTGCCGATCTGCGCAATTCGCCGATCCGTACCCAGGAAGCGGCCGAGCGGATGCGGACGGGGAATCTGGCGCTGTATCGCGACGGCGATCGAGTCGCGCTGATCGTGGAATCGAGCCTGCTCAAGATGCAGCTCCGCCGTACGCTGGTCGAATATCAGAACATCTTCCTGTCGCCGAGCGCGGCGGAGACCTGGCTGACGGCGCTGGACTAGGACCGTTCAGGGTTGCCCGCCGCCGCCCGGGAAGAGGGAAAGGCGGCGGCGAGCGAGCGGCTTACGGCTTCCAGGCCGTAAACTGGAGATCGAGCGCTTCGGCCACCGCCTCATGGGTGATCGCGCCCTTGTAGACGTTGAGACCGGCGGCGAGGTGCGGATCGGCCGCCATCGCCTTCTCCGCGCCGAGATTGGCGAGCTTCATCACGAAGGGCAGCGTCGCGTTGTTGAGTGCAAAGGTGCTGGTGCGCGCGACCGCGCCCGGCATGTTGGCGACGCAATAGTGGATCACGCCGTCGATCTCGTAGACCGGATCCTCATGCGTGGTGGCATGGCTGGTCTCGAAACATCCGCCCTGATCGATCGCGATATCGACCAGCACCGAGCCGCGCTTCATCGTCTTGAGCATGTCGCGCGTCACCAGCTTCGGTGCAGCGGCGCCGGGCACCAGCACCGCGCCGATCACGAGATGGGCGTTCGCCACCGCGGCGGCGATCGCCGCCTTGCTGGCATAGGCGGTCTTGATCTGGCTGCCGAAATGCATGTCGAGTTCGGCAAGGCGCGAGTTGTTGATGTCATAGATGGTGACGTCGGCACGCAGGCCTGTCGCCATCTGCGCCGCGTTGATGCCCGACACGCCGCCGCCGAGGATCGCGACCTTGGCAGGCGCGACGCCCGGAACGCCGCCGAGCAGCACGCCGCGGCCACCCTGTTCCTTCTCAAGATAGTGCGCGCCGACCTGCACCGACATGCGGCCTGCGACCTCGCTCATCGGCTTGAGCAGCGGGAGCGACCGATCGTTGGCGGTGACGGTCTCATAGGCGATGCAGGTCGCGCCCGACTTGATCAGGCCTGCCGCCTGCTCGGGATCCGGGGCGAGGTGAAGGTAGGTGAAGAGCGTGTGGCGCGGTTCGAGCATCGCCACTTCCTGCGGCTGCGGCTCCTTGACTTTCACGATCATGTCGGCCTGCGCGAAGACCTCGGCGGCGGTGGCGACGATGCGCGCGCCGGCGGCGACATAGTCGCTGTCTTCGAAGTCGATGCCCGAGCCCGCCTTGGTCTCGACGATCACGTCGTGACCCGACGCGGTCAGTTCGGCGACCAGCGGGGGCGTGAGGCCCACGCGATATTCATGATTCTTGATCTCTTTGGGAACGCCGACGCGCATCTTCACTCTCCGGATTCGATCTGTTGGATTCGATTTGTCTCGAAGCGGAGCGTAACGCAGGATACCGCCGTGAATCTCTGCAAACTTATGTGCCTTGCGTGGTCGGATTGCATGAATATGCTGATCCTTGCGCCCTTAAGTGAGATTTATGCAAAATGGACCGGATTGACGAAGCGATCCTGAAGCAGCTTTCGCTCAACGCCCGTGCGCCTGTGAGCCAGATTGCGGGGCAGGTGGGCCTGTCGCAATCGGCCTGCACCCGCCGCATCCAGGCGCTCGAGGCGTCGGGGCATATCCTGGGCTACAGCGCCCGGCTGGGTTTGCGGCGGCTGGGCTATAGCGTCACCGCGATGGTCGATATCACGCTGGGGACCGAAGTGGGTGAGGATCTGGCGCGATTCGAGGCGGCGGTGGCGCAGATCGACGGAATCGTCGAATGCGCGCTGGTTTCGGGCGGATACGACTATCGCCTCAAGATACTGTGCCGTGATCTGGACGATTATGAGCGCCTTCACCGAGAGGAGATGGGGCGGCTGCCCGGCGTGGTGAAGATCAGCTCCAGCTTCGTGCTGCGTGCCGTGCCGACACGGAGCGAGGCCAATGCGCTGTTTCCAGCGACGGGACGGTAAAGGTCCCCGCAATTGCACCTTGATGTTGCACGTGCTAACTGCGCCGCCGTTTCAACGGACAGGTAGCCGGTCTGACATGACCACTGCATTGCTCGCCACGGTGCGCAAGTTTCTCCCGTGAGCGAGGCCAACGGAAGCCCCGAGCCGGCCGACGACTCGTCTTCGCATCCCACGCACGCTCAGCATCATGGGCATGGCCGCGAGGCCGCGTTGTGGAAGCTCGCGGTCGGTGCGATCGGAATCGTGTTCGGCGATATCGGCACCAGCCCGCTCTATGCGTTTCGCGAGACGTTCAGCGCGGCGCATCACCCCGAACACCCCCTGCCGCTCGACGAATTGCACATCCTCGGCGTCATCAGCCTGATGTTCTGGTCGATGATGGTGGTGGTGACGCTCAAATATGTCAGCATCATCATGCGCGCAGACAACAAGGGCGAGGGCGGAAGCCTGGCACTGCTCGCGCTGATCAACAGGTCGAGCGGGCAGAAGCGATGGACCGCGGGAATCGTGTTGCTGGGCGTGTTTGCCACGGCGCTCTTCTATGGCGATTCGATGATTACCCCGGCGGTTTCGGTGCTGTCGGCGGTCGAGGGGCTTGCGGTCGCCGCGCCAGCCTTCTCGAACTGGGTGCTTCCGATCGCGATCGCGATCCTGGTTATCCTGTTTTCGATCCAGCGCACCGGCACCGCGCGGGTTGGCGCGATGTTCGGGCCGATCATGCTCACCTATTTCGCGACGATCGCGACGCTTGGGCTGATCAGCGCGTCGCAGACGCCCGGCGTATTGTGGGCCTTTCTGCCCAGCTACGCGTTTAATTTCTTTGTCGTCGATCCATTCGCGGCGTTCCTTGCGCTGGGTTCGGTGGTGCTCGCCGTGACGGGCGCCGAGGCGCTCTACGCCGATATGGGGCATTTCGGCCGCAAGCCGATCCGCTTCTCGTGGCTGTGGTTCGTGCTGCCTGCGCTGATGTGCAACTATCTGGGGCAAGGCGCGCTGCTGATGCGCGACGCGACGGCGCTACAGAACCCGTTCTACATGCTCGCGCCCGAATATCTGCGGTTGCCGCTCGTCGGGATTGCGACGATGGCCGCGATCATCGCGTCGCAGGCGGTAATCACCGGCGCCTTCTCGGTGACCCAGCAGGGCATCCAGCTCGGTTTCATCCCGCGCCTGCGCATCACGCACACCAGCGCGTCGACCGCGGGACAGATCTACATCCCGCTGATCAACTGGGCGCTGATGATCGCGATCATCCTGCTCGTGCTGACCTTCCAGACCTCGTCCAACCTGACCGCGGCCTATGGCATCGCGGTGACCGGGGCGATGCTGATCGACAATTTCCTCATCGCGGTCGTGCTGTTCACGCTGTGGAAGTGGAAGAAGCGCTACGCGATTCCGCTGCTCGCGCTCTTCTTCCTCGTCGATCTCGCCTACTTCACTGCCAACCTCACCAAGGTTCCCGATGGCGGCTGGTTCCCGCTGCTGGCGGGCGTGGTGATCTTCACGTTGCTGACCACCTGGGCCAAGGGGCGCCGCCTGATGGTCGAGCGGATGCGTGAGAGCGCGATGCCCATCAAGGTGTTCATCCAGTCCGCCGCGGGATCGGCGGCGCGGGTGCCGGGGACCGCGGTGTTCATGACTTCGACCCCCGAAGGCGTGCCGCATGCGCTGCTTCACAATCTGAAGCACAACAAGGTGCTGCACGAGCGGGTGATCCTGCTGACCGTCAAGATCGCCGACATGCCCTATGTCGCCGAGGAAGCACGGGTGAAGGTCGACGATCTGGGGCAGGGCTTTCACCGTATGCTGCTCTATTACGGCTTCATGCAGGAAGCCGACGTGCCCGGAGCGCTGAAAGCGGTGGGGGCCTGTGGCGGCAAGTGCGGCGGTGCGTTCAACATGATGGACACGAGCTTTTTCCTGTCCCGCCAGACGCTGTTGCCCTCGGAACGGCCGGGGATGCGAATCTGGCGCGAAAAGCTGTTCGCCTGGATGCTGCGCAACGCGGAAAGCGCGATGGAGTTCTTCCGCCTGCCCACCAACCGCGTCGTCGAACTGGGCAGCCAGGTCGAGATTTGACCCCGGATCAGGTCCGGGCGGGCAGCGCGCCGATCATCGTTACCGCGCTGCTCGGGCGTGCGGATCAGGCGGCGCTGGATGCAATGCGGCGCGAGCATTATCCGCCCGATCGCAACGTGCTGCCCGCGCATCTGACGCTGTTCCATCACCTCCCGCCTTCGGTGGAGGAGGAACTGAAACATCGTCTGAACGCGGCCACGCGTGGCGTACGGGCGCCGGCGGCAAAGGCGGCGGGGCTGATGTCGCTGGGGCGCGGGGTCGCAGTGAAGATCGAATCGCCGGGGCTCGCTGCGATCCGCAACGAATTGAGCGAAGCGTTTGCGGGATTGCTGATGCCGCAGGATGCCGGCGGATGGCGGCCGCACATCACGATCCAGAACAAGGTCGCTCCGTCGATGGCGAAGCTGCTTTTGGGCGCGCTGGGCAAGGAATTCCGCGCGCGGGATGTGGAGATCGCGGGGCTGGCGGCGTGGTGGTATCGCGGCGGGCCATGGGAACCGCTGTCGCGACATATGTTCGCTTGACCCGGTTTCAAACCGCTCTTATGTGCGCCGCTCGCCCGCATCGCGGGCCGCCTTGGTAGGGCGGAGTAGCTCAGTTGGTTAGAGCACGGGAATCATAATCCTGGGGTCGGGGGTTCAAGTCCCTCCTCCGCTACCAATCCTAAATTGCGTGTGTCGCAGACATAGGAGACCGGGCCACCCCTCGGCCGCCCGGTCTCTTTGTCTGTATGCTGGCTCAGCGCTTGTCGAAGCTGATCCGGCCGGCTCCGTATGCGACGACCTGGAGCAGGCCGCCGGCGATGGCGAGATTCTTGAAGAAGTGGATGAACTGGTTCTGGTCGCCCAGTGCATTGTGGAAGAAGATTGCCGCGGCGACGGTGAAGAGCGCCAGCGCGGCCGCTACGAAGCGGGTGCGGTAGCCGATAGCGAGCAGGAGCCCGCCGACGATCTCGACCAGAAGGGCGATGGCATAGCCTGCCTCGGGCAACGGGAGTCCCGCCGAGGCGATGTAGCCGATCGTGCCGGCCGGCGCGCCGAGCTTGGACAGGCCGCTGAGAATGAAGATCGCGGCGATCGACACGCGTGCAATCAGCGGAAGCACGCCGGCGGTGGTGACGGCCGAAGCCGTGGCAAGGGCAGGCGAAGCGGTGGTGGTGTTCATGTCTTGGGTCTCCTGTTGTCTTCAAAAAAGGTGGCCGCCGGGCAGGGGAGGGGTATGGCCCGGCGGCCGGGGGATCAGGCTGCGTCGACGAGCACGATCTCACTGTCCTCGATCGCGGTGACGCGCAGCGTCTCGAGATCGCTGATCGCGGCGCCGTCGCGGGCGTTGACGCGAACGCCCTCGATTTCCACGGATCCCGTCGCGGGGACGAGATAGGCCTTGCGCGCTGCGGTCAGCGGATACTCCGCACTCTCGCCCGCTTTGAGCGTTGCAGCGATCACACGCGCATCGGTACGGATCGGCAGCGCGTCGCCATCGCCATCGTAACCGCTCGCCAGCGTCACGAACTGGCCGGTGCGATCGCCCTTGGGAAAGGGTCGCGAGCCCCAGCTCGGCTTCTCGCCATTGCGGGTCGGAATGATCCAGATCTGGAAGATCTGGGTGACCGTATCCTCCATATTATATTCGCTGTGCGTGATGCCGGTGCCGGCGCTCATCACCTGTACGTCGCCCGCTTCGGTGCGGCCCTTGTTGCCGAGGTTATCCTGATGGGTGATCGCACCCTTTCGGACATAGGTGATGATTTCCATGTCGCGATGGGGGTGAGGCGGAAAGCCGGTCTTGGGCTGAATCGTGTCGTCGTTCCAGACGCGCAGATTGCCCCAGTTGACGCGCTTCTCATCGTGATAATTGGCAAACGAGAAATGATGCTTGGCATCCAGCCAGCCATGATTGTCGCCGCCAAGGCTGTCGAAAGGACGAAGTTCGATCATTGTTTGTCTCCTTGCTGCCGCGCTGTCTGGTCGCGGCAGCTGTGAGGCGGAGATAGGCCTTGTCATGGGTATTGATCAGTGGAATAAAATCGTTCGATTTGTTCGAGAAAATAGAATGGTTCAGCCCGGTACGCCGACCTACGACCAGCTCCGCATTTTCCTCGCCGTGGTTGAGGCGGGGAGCTTTGGCGCGGCGGCGCGTCGGCTCAACCGCGCGGTCTCGGTGATCAGCTACGGCATCACCAATCTCGAGGCGCAGCTTGGCGTCGACCTGTTTGAGCGTGAAGGCTCGCGGCGCCCGCAACTCACCGTTGCTGGGCGTGCTGTTCTGGCAGAAGCGCGAACGGTCGCGCAGGGAATGGACGGGTTGCGGGCCAAGGTGCGCGGGCTGCTTGAGGGACTCGAGGCGGAGGTGAGCCTAGCGGTCGATGTCATGGTTCCGGCAGAGAGGCTCGGTACTGCGCTCCGCGAGTTCCGCATCGCCTTTCCGACCGTGTCGCTGAGGTTGCACGTCGAGGCGCTGGGCGCGGTGACCGCGCTGGTGCTCGATGGGAAGGCCGGAGTAGGGATCAGCGGTCCGCTTGCCACCGATGCCGATGGCATCGAACTGGTCGCGGCGGGATCGGTGGAGATGATCCCGGTCGCCGCGCCCGATCATCCGCTCGCACAGCTTCATCCGATGCCGCCAGGTGCCGCGCGAGGGCATATCCAGCTCGTCTTGACCGATCGCTCTCCGCTCACGCAGGGGCGCGATTTCGCCGTGCAAAGTCCTCGGACCTGGCGTCTCGCCGATCTTGGCGCCAAGCACCAGTTGCTGCGCCAGGGGATCGGTTGGGGCAATATGCCGCTGCCGATGGTCGAGCCCGATCTGGTGGACGGCACGCTGGTTCGGCTCGCGATGCCCGAGCAGCCGGGCGGCGCCTATCGTTTTTCTGGCATCTATCGCCGAGACACCCCACCGGGCCCTGCCGCAGCCTGGTTACTGGACCGGTTCGTGGCGATCGGCGACGAAGCCGGGGTCCGACCGGGACTTCCCGACATCTGAGGCCCTGGCTCAGCATATCTGCCTCATGGGAAGCGCCAATCAGTACGTTCGCCAGGCGGGTATACGGCCGGGGTTCCAGGGAAGTGGAGCAAACGTATCGCATTCGCCCGGGCGTTCGTGACGATGGGGCAACAGTCCGTTTGCCGGCCAACGCATGCGGAGACTAGAGTTTCAGCATGAATTCCGCCCCGACCATCCGGATCGTGCGTGCGGGACCCGTTTCCTCGATGAAGGCACCGGGGCGAAAGGCCGACAGCGAGGCGGTGAAGGAAAGGATCTCGCTCGCCTGCCAGCTCGCCGAAATCTCGACCTGATTGCCGATATGGCGCGCGGTGCTTCCGGCTGCCGGCCGGATCAGCTGGCCGGGAATATCGTAGATGCCGTCGCCGCGGCTTTGACGCCAGAAGGCAGCGGCGGCGATCTCGACACTGACCCCGGAGCCCAGGTCGAGATCGGTGCTTGGATGGATATTGACGATGTTGCGCGGGCCGATCGGCGATAGTTCGCCGAAATACTTGCCCTTGGGAAAGAGCGCGTTGAAGGTGCCGAGCTTGTCATCGGCTGCGTCCCGATCGCCGCTCGCGATATTGGCGCGCAAGCGAAAGCGAGGGCTGAGGGGCGTGTGCGGGAAGCTCCACGCGGTCTCGGTTGCCAGCGACCAGGCGCGGATCCTGTCGCCATCGAAGCGTCCGCGCTGGAGCATCGCTTCCCAGTTCCAGCCGAAATTGCCCCGCTTGCCGAAGAAGCGGATGCCGAAGGTGCCGCGTGTCTCGAGTGCGGTACGGCCGGCGAAGCCGGCGGCTTCATTTTCATAGCCGAGCCAATAGACGTCGATACCGACTTCCTTTGCGGCGGTGATGGTCGCGTAGATGCCGTCGAGCCGCCGGGTCCTGGAGGCCTCGTCGTCGAAATCGCCGCCGCCGATGGCGACGGGGCGCAGATGGAACGCATCGACGCGGATCGCGCCATGCCCGGCGATGAGCCGGGCCCCGTCGAAGGCCTGAGGGATATTGGGGCCGTAGCGGATGCCGACCAGCCGCTCCGATCCGAGCGCCATCAGCTCGCGCCCGCCGCGCAGGGTCAGGAAGCTCTCTTGGCCGAGCGGGAAGCGGATCTCGGCGAACCCCTGGAGCAGGTCGATCCCGGTCTCGTCGGACGGGCCTTTGCCTGCGCCGACGCCGCGCGCATAGCCCGCGATACTCTGCACGAAAACGCGTGCCGGGCCGGCCTGCAGATCGGCATGCGGCATGGCGCGGAGCCAGAGATAGCCGTTGTCGGGTGCGGGCGGATCGCCCCAGAGATTATTGTCGAAGCCCTCGAACCGCGCGCGCGCTTCGCCGCCGAGGGTCAGATAGATGTCGCCGCCCGCGTCGAGCGGTAAATATTTGGCCTGACGCCAGTCGTGCTGCTCCTTTTCGCGCAGCACCGACCAGTCCTCGTCATAGCGCAGGTTCGTCTGCTCGACCTGCTGCGCCCATGCGGCGACGGGCGCGAGTGCGGCAAGAAGCGCCAGCGCGCGCATCAGCGGCGCGTGACGAAGTGGCGCACGACGGGCAGCGCATCTCCCGAACGGAAAGCGGCGAGCGCCTCTTGCTGAATGCGGTCGGCATTGGTGACGCGCTCGTGCTGGCGCAAATGCTCGAGCCAGCTTTCGACGGTGAAGGTTTCGACCACAGTGCCGGGCTGCGACGTATCTTCGTAGACGCCCCAATGGATCGCGCCGTCGCGGCGGCGGATGCGGCGCATCTCCTGCATCGCGGCAAAGAAGTCGGAGACCTTGGCAGGATCGACGCGATACTCGATCGTCACGAGCACCGGGCCGCTGTCATGCTCGACCGTGCCATCGACGAGCGGCGCGGGCCAATGCGCCGAGGGGGCGAGGTCGAGCGTGCTCGCGCGGTCGAGTGGAAAGCGCCAGGCGAGGATCAGGCTGGCGGCGGTGAGCAGACCGGCCGCGACGAGCAACGTCAAAGGCACGCCGATTGCCGAGGCGACCGAGCCCCACAAGGTCGAGCCCGCCGCCATCGATCCCTGGAAGACGAGAAGATAGATGGCGAGCGCGCGCGCCTTGACCCATCCGGGCGAGGTCGCCTGCGCGCCGCCGTTCAGCGACGCCATCATCGCGATCCACGCGAGCCCGGCAACGAAGAGCGCGGCGGCGGCGGTCGCGAACACGCTCGCTTGCGACAGGCCGGCCATCGCCGCAGCGAGCAGGATCGAAGCCGCGAGCGTAATCGCATTGGCACCCATTCGCCCGCGCAGCTTCGGCATCAGCACCGCACCGGTAATGGCGCCGAGGCCCATGAAGGTGAGCAGGCCGCCATAGCCGAGCGGGCCCAGCTCGAGATCGCGCCTTGCGATGATCGGGAGCAGCGCCCAGAGCCCGCTTGCGAAGAGGAAGAAGCCGACCGACCGGATCAGCACCACCTGCAGTTCCGGCGCGCGCAGCGCATAGCGGAGCCCGGCGCGCATTGCGCCGACCATATGTTCGGCGGGAAGGTGGCGGTCGGGCGCCACGCGCCGCCAGCGTGCTAGCACCGCCAATATGCCGAGGATCGAGAGCGCGTTGGCCGCGAACACCGCGGCGGGTCCCGACGCGGCGATAATCAGCCCGCCGAGCGCCGGGCCGATCGCGCGCGCGATATTCACCCCGAGCGAATTGAGCGCGACCGCCTGTTGCAGCGCGGATCGCGGGACGAGTTCGGGGACGATCGCCTGGAAGGCGGGCGCCGAAAATGCGGCACCCATCGCGATCGCGGCGGTGAAAACGAGCAGGATCCAAGCGGTCGTGAAGCCGGCGAGCGTGATTGCCGCGAGCGTCATCGCGGCGACAAGGCCGAAGAGCTGGGCGCCCAACAGCAGCCTGCGCCGGTCGACGATATCGGCGAGCGCGCCGGCGGGGAGCGCGAGCACGAACATCGGAAAGGTGGTCGCGGCCTGCACCAGCGCCACCATCAGCGGATCTGGCGAGAGCGAGGTCATCAGCCAGCCCGCGCCGACATCGTGCATCCAGGTGCCGATGTTCGACACGACGGTCGCGATCCACAGCGCGCGGAAGACGGGATTCGCCAGCGGGCGCTGATCGGGTTGGGCGGCGTCGCTCATCCCTTGCGGTCGCGCAGGATGGCCGCCAGCATCAGTCCGCCGATCAGCCCGAGATGTTCGAGGAAGGTGTTGCGCTCGTGGAAACGCGCCATCGGGTCGGATACCTGCCAGAAGGGGTGCGCGATCAGCGTCGCGATTGCGGTGAACACGCCGAGCGCGCCCGCGCCGAGCCAAGCCTGGCGGCCGAGGATGATCAGCAGCGACCCGCCGATCTGGACGAGGATCGTCGCGGCAACGGTCAGGATCGCGGGCTCGAGCCCGAAATGCCGCGCTTCGCTGAGCGCGCCGGGCAGGTCGGTGAGCTTGGCGGTGCCGCTCGTCCAATAGGGGAGCGTCAGCAGCGTTGCAGCGAGGACCGCGAAGCGATCGTCGCCGAGCAGGCGAGCGATGGGGGTCGGGGTGGCCATCGGTCAGACCGCCCAGCAGCCGCAGCCGAACGCGCCCCAGAAGCTCTGGACATTGGCGGCTGGCACATTGGCGCCGAGCGCCGCGGCATGGTCGTGGCCGTGGACCGCGCAGGCCGAAGCGCAGCCGCAGGCCGAAGCCATCTTCTGCGCGGCTTCGGGCCGGCGATAATAGCCGCCGAAGGTGGCAACCGGCGACCAGTCGGGCATTGGTTTCGGCAGCGCAGGGGCGATCGGGCCGTAATCGCCCTCGCCGTGCACGACCTTGCCGCCGAGGATGGTCAGGACCGAACGGAGGTGGACGATCTCGCTCTCGGCGACGCTGAAATAATCGTCCGACAGCAGCGCGAGATCGGCGAGTTGGCCGGCCTTGATCTGGCCCTTCTTGCCGACCTCGTTCGAGAACCATGTGTTCTTTTCGGTCCACAGGCGCAGCGCGGTCTCGCGGTCGAGGCGGTTGCGCACAGGATAGAGCGTCGTGCCGCCGAGCGTCTTGCCGGTGACCAGCCATGACAGCGAGACCCAGGGGTTATAGCTTGCGACGCGTGTCGCATCGGTGCCCGCGCCGACGGGCAGGCCTGCATCCATCATCCGCTTGATCGGCGGCGTCGTTTCGGCGGCTTTCGCGCCATAGCGTTCGATGAAATATTCGCCCTGGAACATCATCCGATGCTGTACCGCGATACCGCCGCCGAGCGCTGCGATGCGGTCGATGTTGCGCTCGCTGATCGTCTCGGCATGGTCGAAGAACCAGTTGAGCCCCTTGAGCGGAATGTCCCGGTTCACCTTCTCGAACACGTCGAGCGCGCGAGAGATCGTCTGGTCGTAGGTCGCGTGAAGGCGCCAAGGCCATTTGCGTTCGGCGAGCAGGCGGATGACGGGTTCGAGGTCGGCCTCCATGTTCGGCGGCATGTCGGGGCGCTCGACCCGGAAATCCTCGAAGTCGGCGGCCGAATAGACGAGCATCTCGCCCGCGCCATTGTGCCGATAGGTGTCGTCGCCGTCGCCGGGTTTCACCTTAGTCGACCAGGTCGCGAAATCCTTGAGTTCCTCTTTCGGCTTCTGCGTGAAGAGGTTGTAGGCGATGCGCAGCGTCAATTCGCCGTCCTGGTGCAGCTTCTCGATGATCGCATAGTCGTCGGGATAATTCTGGTAGCCGCCGCCCGCGTCGATGACGCTGGTGACCCCGAGCGAATTGAGCTCGCGCATGAAATGCTTCGTCGAATTGACCTGATAGTCTTGCGGAAGCTTGGGTCCCTTGGCGAGGGTCGCGTAGAGGATCGTCGCATTGGGCTGCGCGAGCAGTAGCCCGGTCGGATTGCCCGCGGCATCGCGGACGATCTCGCCGCCCGGCGGGTTCGGCGTGTCCTTCGTATAACCGACGGCGCGGAGTGCCGCGGCATTGAGCAGCGCGCGGTCGTAGAGGTGGAGGATGAACACCGGCGTCTCGGGCGCGGCGGCGTTGATTTCGTCGAGCGTCGGCAGCCGCTTTTCGGCGAACTGATGCTCGGTAAAGCCGCCGACGACGCGTACCCATTGGGGCGGCGGCGTGTTCGCAGCTTGGCGTTTCAGCATCGCCATCGCGTCGGCGAGGCTCGGGACGCCCTCCCAGCGCAGCTCCATATTGTAGTTGAGACCGCCGCGAATGACGTGGATGTGGCTGTCGATCAGCCCCGGGATCAGACGGCGGCCCTTGGCGTCGATGATCTCCGCATCGGGCCCGGCGGCGGCGCGCACCTCGGCCTCGCTTCCGACGCTGAGGAATTTGCCCCCGCGGATCGCGACCGCTTGCGCGCTAGGATTGGCGCGGTCGAGCGTTGTGATCTTGGCGTTGAGGATCAGGATGTCGGGCATGTTGTTTTCCTTGTTCCGGGCCCATGCGTTGGTCGCGAGCAGCGCGGACGCGCCGCTTGCGAGAATGGTGCGGCGGTTGAGCTCGGTCATGGTGCAAATCCTTCAGCCTCTGCCTTTCGCCTGTTGATCGCTAGCGGCTGGAATCGGAGCGTGGCCCGCCAGCCCAGGATCAGGAACAGGAGAAGGGCGATGCCCTGAGCAATTGCGAAGGGTGGCTCGCTTTGTGTCGGCGCCAGGCGGTTGAGCGGGGCGATCTTCTGGAACGCCTGGGCAATGCTGACAAATACGAGGAAATAGAGGCTCGCCACCAGGCCTGCGGCGTAGACCCCGCGCCAACGGCCCGCGAGGCGGAAGCGATAGACCGCGAACAGCACCAGGGCGATGACGGCGAGCGCGATCACGCCAACGATGACGGCGGGCGTGATACCCTGGAACGGAAAGACATAGCCCGTGATGCTGACGGCCGCGGCAAGGATGAGAAACCATCGGGTCCAGCCGGGGTAGCCATCGCTTCGAAACAGGCCCGCAACCGCAACCACGCCGGCGCCGATCGCGGCGAAGCAGATCGCGGTATGAACCACGGTGATCAGCTGCAGATAGGTCATCGCAGATTCCTTTCGGGCATGGCCGCGTGCATCACCCTTGCTTGTCGGACTGATCCGGCCGCGCCGTGGGAAGCTGTCCCATCACATGCTCGGCGCATTCGGTGCGGACATATGCCGCCACTTCGTCGCCTCGCATCAGCCGCTTGGCGACGGGTACGATCTGTTCGCCGATGAGAATGCCGAGCAGGCCGACGAGCGCGATCACGGGCGGGGCGGGTGAGCGGACGTTGAGCCCTCCATAGATGCCGCCGACGAGCAAACCGACCGCCAGCGCAATCGCATAGGATTTGAAGTCAGCCATCGCGGGTCTCCGGAAGATGGGTGCGGGCCGGGCTAGCCGGCCCGCGAGGGTCAGGCTGCCGCGACCGGATCGAGGCGCTGCCCGTGCGCGACGCGCTCGTCGGCGCCGTGAACCATCGTATAGGCGTAATCGACGCCCATGCCGTAAGCGCCGCTATGCTCGCGGACGATCGCCATGACGCCGTCATAGCGTGCCTTGCGTGCCCAATCGCGCTGCCATTCGAGCAGAACCTGCTGCCAGGTCACCGGGACGATCCCGACCTGGATCATGCGCTGCATCGCATAGTCGTGCGCCGTCTGGCTGGTGCCGCCCGAGGCGTCCTCGACCATATAGATTTCGTACCCGCCCTCGAGCATCGCCGAGAGCGCGAAGCTGTTGTTGCACACTTCGGTCCAAAGGCCCGAGACAACGACCTTCTTCCGGCCGTTCTTTGCAAGCGCATCGCGCACCTTCTGGTCGTCCCAGCTGTTCATCGATGTGCGCTCGAGGATCGGATGCTCGGGGAACACGGCGAGCAGCTCGGGATAGGTATGGCCCGAAAAGCCGAGCGTCTCGACGGTCGTGATCGTCGTCGGGATATCGAACAGCTTCGCCGCCTTGGCGAGGCCGACGGTGTTGTTCTTGAGTGTCTGGCGATCGATCGACTGGACGCCGAACGCCATCTGCGGCTGGTGATCGATGAAGATCAGCTGGCAATTGTCGGGGGTCAGCAGTTCAAGTTTGGGGTCAGTCATGATTGGCTCCGTGGTCAGGCTTTGATGAAGGCGAGCAGGTCGGCGTTGATGGTGTCGGGGTGCGTTGTGCACATGCCGTGCGGGAGACCTTTGTAGGTCTTGAGCTCGCCCTTCTTCAGCAGCTTGACCGAGAGCGGCGCGGAGTCCGCATAGGGGACGATCTGGTCGTCATCGCCGTGCATGACGAGCGTCGGCACGGTGATCGCCTTGAGATCCTCGGTGAAATCGGTCTCGCTGAACGCCTTGATGCAGTCATAGTGCGCCTTGGCGCCGCCCATCATGCCCTGGCGCCACCAATTGTCGATGACGCCCTGGCTGACCTTCGCGCCCGGCCGGTTGAAGCCGTAGAAGGGGCCCGCGGGCACATCGTGGAAGAATTGCGCGCGGTTGGCGACAAGCGCCGCACGAAAGCCGTCGAACACCTCGATCGGCAGGCCGCCGGGGTTGGCAGGTGTCTTGAGCATGATCGGCGGCACGGCGCCGATCAGCACCGCCTTGGCGACGCGGCCCGGCTTCGCTCGGGCGACATAGCGCGCGACCTCGCCGCCGCCGGTCGAATGGCCGATATGCACCGCGCCCTTGAGGTCGAGATGGTCGGTCAGCGTGGCGACGTCGGCCGCGTAGGTGTCCATCTCGTTACCGGTGTCGGTCTGCGTCGAGCGGCCATGCCCGCGGCGATCGTGCGCGATGACGCGAAAGCCCTGCAGCCGGAAGAACATCATCTGGTTGTCCCAGTCGTCCGCCGACAGGGGCCATCCGTGGTGGAACACGATCGGCCGCGCGTCCTTCGGACCCCAGTCCTTGTAGAAAATCTCCGTTCCGTCCTTGGTCGTCACGTAATCCTGGCTCATTGGAGCATCTCCCGTCGAAGCTGAGTGTGAGATCGGCAGGGCCGCAGTGGCGCCTGCCTCCGCTGTTCCCGCGAAAGCGATTGCAGCCGCCATTCCGGCGGCCCCGCCGAGAAGCTCTCGGCGTTCGATCTGTGGTCCCTTGTTCATAGCCGTCCCTTCGTCTCCCATCGCGTCCTGCCTTCGAGGAGCCTATTCCAGCGCGATGACCTTGCGCCCGAAGATCCGCGCATCGATCGAATAGCCACCGGCCCCGATCATCGAGAGCGCTGCCGCGGCAACGCCATGCAGCAGCGCGGACAAGCCCAGCGCCCCACCGATATCGGAACCGATCCACACCGCCGCGACCAGGCCGCACGCCCCCGCGAAGCGCGTCAGGGCGCCGAGGACGAGCATCGCCGCGACCATAAAGATCGGCCACTCCGCCCACGGCGCCGCAGTCAGGGTTGCGCTGAATGCCAGCGCGGCCGCCACCGACAACCGGAGGAGCAGGAGAGCCCATCCAACCAGGCCCGTCGGATACTGAAAGAGGCTCCTGGTCACAGCTCGAGACTAGGAAGCGGGCCTGCCGTTCGCTATGCCGGAAAGGGGGGAAGCGCGACTACACTTTCGGGTTTGCCGCACGCTCGCCGCGCGGCGCATGGCCGCTCCCATCGGCAAGGATTTGCGAGGAGACGGGGACATCGGGATTCGCGGTGGGAAACGGGTTGGCGCCTGGCTGATCGGCGCGCTGATGCTCGCCATGATCCTGCCCGCGCGCGCGCTCGACCCTGAGCGCAAGCTCGCCCAGCTCCACCACACGGCGTGGACGATCGAGGATGGCGCGCCGCCCGATGTCTGGGCGCTCGCGCAATCGGCGGACGGCTTTCTGTGGCTGGGGACCGGGGGCGGCCTCTACCGGTTCGACGGCGTTCGATTCGAGGAGTTTCGGCCCGCTCCGGGCGAGCGCCTCCCTTCGGCCAATATCAACTCCCTTTACGCTGCTCCCGGCGGCGATCTCTGGATCGGCTTCGAAGCGGGGCAGATATCGCGGTTGCGGGGCGGCAGGCTGAAGACCTTCTCGCCAACCGGTAGCGGCGCGTCGGTCTTTCAGATTGCCGGCGATCGGAACGGCGGCATTTGGGCGGCGACGACGAGCAGAGGGCAGGGCGGACTTACGCACTTCGCCGGCGGCAGATGGACGATTGTGGGGCCTGAGCGCGGCTTGCCGCCCGGAGGCGTCTCGAGCGTGCTCGCTGCGCGCGACGGATCGGTCTGGGCCGCAACAGCCGGATGGCTATGGGTACTGCGGCCCAAGGCGCAACGCTTCGAGCGGACCCGTGAGCGAGCTCTCGATCGCGCGCGCATCTTCCAGGCGCGCGACGGCCGAATCTGGCTCTCGCCGGGCGGCAGCCTGCCGATCCATGCCATCGCGGATGCGCTTCAGCCGCCGGGACTCGGTGTTTCGCCGATGGCGCCCGTCGCGCCGGGCGTCGAGGGAAGCGGTGAGCAGCTCTGGGTCGATCGCGACAATGTTTTCTGGGGCGCACGGAGGGGCGGCGGCATTTTCCGGATTGCTCCCGCGCGGCACGGCACCGGGTCGACCGATTTGCCGATCGAGCGCTTCACGCTTGCCGACGGGCTGAGCTCCGACATCGCCAGTCCGCTGCTGGAGGATCGCGAAGGGAATATCTGGGTCGGTACCAATCTCGGCCTCGATCGGTTTCGCGCCACCAATGCGATCGCGGCGTCAGGCTTGCCCACCACGTCGCGCCAGGGTTTCCAGGCCGCAGCCGACAAAGACGGCGCCGTCTTCGTGGTCACGGGTGACCGATTGTTCAAGGTCCGTCCCGACCGCAATGCCGAGGTGATTACGCGGCTTGAACAGCGGCCTCGATCGATTCATGTCGATCGTGCGGGCAGCGTCTGGATCGGGTTCGATCGGGGCATTGCCCGTCTCGATGGCACGCGTCTCCGCTTCGTGACATTGCACGGGGGTGCCAGCGGCGCCGTTTTCGGCTGGCTCGAAACCCCGGGCGGCCTGCTCTGCGCATCTGTGCTCGGTCAAGGCATCTACTGTGACAGTCCGACCGGTTGGGTGCGCGCCCCGGCACCGCTCGGCACCCTGCAGCGCGCCCCGATACAGATGATCGCGGATAACGCGAACCGGCTTTGGCTCAATTACGAAGACCAGCTCGTGATGCTCGATGGTGCGCAGCGGCGGGTTTTCGAGGCAAAGCAGGATCTTGCGATCGGCAGCATCGAGATCGTTACGGCCCTCGATGACAAGGTCTACGCGCTCGGCGACTTTGGCTTGGCCTGGTTCGACGGACGACGCTTCCGGACGCTGCGATCCGATCGCCATCCCGCGCTGAGCCGCATCTCAGGCATCGCCAAAGGCGCAGACGGCGCGATCTGGCTCAACGGGCTCAAAGGTGTCGTTCGCATCCAGCCTGCCGATCTGGCTTCGGCTTTTGCCGGTCCCGATGGCGATCTGCGCGCCACGCTCTTCGATCTCGACGACGGTTTGCCGGGGGTCGCGCAACAGGATTCGAATACACCGACGGTAATCTCCGCGAGCGACGGCAGGCTGTGGTTTGTCACCAGCCATGGCGTCGCGTCGATCGATCCGCGCAACCTGTCGCAAAATCCGCTCCCGCCTCCCGTATCGATTGTCAGGCTCGTTGCCGGCGGGCAATCGTTCGCAGGACTTGCGACGATCGAGCTTCCTGCCGGAACAAGCAGCTTCCAGATCGACTATGCCGCGCTCAGCCTCTCGATACCCGAACGCGTGCGCTTCCGGTATCAGCTCGAAACCGTCGATCCCGGTTGGGTCGATCCGGGGCGGAGGCGGCAAGCCTTCTATACCGGGCTTGGACCTGGCCGATATCGGTTCCGGGTTATAGCCGCCAACAACGATGGAGTCTGGAACGATACCGGCGCGACGCTGACCGTCATCATTCCCCCGACGTTTCTGCAGAGCATCTGGTTCAAGATCATGATCGCCGGCGCGCTTCTGGCCGGTGCCTGGTGGCTCTATTCTATGCGCATGCGTCAGATCGCCGCGACGATCCGGCTGCAGCTCGAGGAGCGTTTGCGCGAGCGCGAACGCATCGCGCGCGAACTCCACGACACGCTGCTGCAGGGCTTTCAGGGACTCGTCTATCGCTTTCAGTCAGCGATCAATCAGCTCCCGAAGTCGCATCGCGCGCGCGCCGATCTCGAAGAAGCGCTGGACCTCGCCGACGTTGCACTCGCCGAAGGACGCGACCGCGTGCGCAATCTGCGGACCGGCCCGGTCGACGATCACGATGTCGCGCAGCATTTCGCGAACATCGCAGCGCAGAGCGACGCAGCGAACGGCGGTGCGTTTCAGATCGTCACCGAAGGACGGCCCCGTGCGCTTCAGCCGGTCGTCCGCACTGAAATTTTCCGCATCGGCGACGAGGCCATCCTGAATGCCATCCGCCATTCACGTGCGCAGAAGACGGTGGTGAATATCGTCTATCATCCGCGTGAATTCAGGCTTCACATCGACGACGATGGAATCGGCATCGCACCCGACCTGATCGAACAGGGAGGGCGGCACAATCATTTCGGCATGATCGGCATGCGCGAGCGGGCGGAGGTAATCCGGGGCCGCTTTTCGATCGCCAGCCGGCCCGGAAGCGGTACCCAGGTGACACTCTCCGTGCCGGCGTCCATAGCCTATCTGCAGAAGGGGAAAAGGAAACGCCTCTTCGGTTGCCGTGCCTTGCTCGGAAAGTGAATGATGCCCGCTCGAAAACCAGCGCCCGTGATCAAGCTGATGACGGTCGACGATCATCCACTGCTGCGCGACGGCCTCGCTTCGTTGATCCGCGCCGAATCCGATATCGAACTGGTCGCCGAAGCCTCGAACGGGATCGAGGCGCTCGAATATTACCGACGCTTCCAGCCCCACGTCACGCTGATGGATTTACAGATGCCCGAGATGGGCGGACTCGACGCGATTGCCGCGATCCGCTCCGAATTCGGGAGCGCGCGGATCATCGTGCTGACGACCTACGCCGATGAGAACAAGGCGGTGCGGGCGCTGAAGGCCGGGGCCGTCGGCTATCTTCTCAAAAGTGCGGTGCGACGGGATCTGCTCGACACGATTCGCGTCGTGCACGCGGGGCAACGCCGCGTTCCCCCGGACATCGCCTGCCAGATTGCGGCGCACCTCGGCGACGAAGACCTGACCGACCGCGAAATATCGGTGCTGCAACTCGCCGCCGGGGGCAACGCCAACAAGCAGATCGCCTGGCAGCTCTCGATCACCGAAGATACGGTCAAGGCGCATATGAAGAGCATCTTCGCCAAGCTCGACGCGTCCGATCGCGCACACGCGGTCGTGATCGCGGCCAAGCGAGGATTTATCGAAATCTAGTCGGCGTTTCCGGGCGCGCGACTGGCTAGCGCACGATTTATCGGTCTGCTGTCCTGAGCGCTGCAGGAAGCTGTCTCACATGGTCGACATTCGATTTGCGATCGCCAGCGCTTGCCGGATCAACGGCATCCGCTTGCGTTCAGTGCGGACCGCCAGATAGCCCTTGATCTCGATCAGCGACGAACGCGTATCGAGGGGCATTACGCGAATGCGGCTGTCGGGCGGGCATTCCTTCTCGAACATCAGGCTCATGCCGATCCCTTGCGCGACCGCCTCCCGGATCATCTCGCGCGTGTGCAGTTCCATCGTTCTGCCCGGTGCGATCTCCGCATCGGCGAGCAGGCGATTGACCGTCGCGAGCGTGCGCGAGGTGGATTCGCGAACCAGTAGCGTCTCGCGCGCGAGCCGCTCGAGCGGAAAGGCGGCAAGACCTTCGTCCGGCCAGGAGGCGGGCATGATCGCCACGAGCCGGTCGCTGTAAATCGGCGAATAGGTATAGTCGTTCTGGATTGTCGGTTCGCAGATGATGCCGATATCGACCTGGGCACGGAGCAACAGCTCGTTGGTCTGGAGGGCGTTGGCGATGGTGACACGGAACTGAGCGCTGGGCACTGCTGCCTTGAACGCCGCCATGAACTCGGCGGCATAGGGGGGCGAATCCGCGCCGAGGCGGAGCAGGGTGCCGCTGTCGATATCGTCCTCGCCGAGCAGCGCGCCGATCTCGTCTGCGACGGCGAACAGCTGCCGCGCCTTCTCGAATAGCTCCTGGCCGGCATTGGTCAGCGTGAGCGGCGGGCGGGAGCCTTCGATCAGCTTGACCTTGTAACGCTCCTCGAGCGCCTTGAGCTGCTTTGACAGCGTTGGCTGGGAAATATTCAGCCGTCGTGCGGCGCGGCTGACGCTGCGTTCGCTCGCGACCGCGTAGAACGAGCGCAGATGCAGGAAATTGATGCTCAAACCGACTCCCGCGGTGCGTGCGTCGCACCGTCTATGATCCCCATGCCCCCAATGCATTGGCGCTGATGCGCCGGGGCGATCAAAGCCCTGTGCCGCAGGATTGTTACAAGTCAGGTCACAGGCAACAGAATGGACAGCAATTTCGACGTGGCGGTGGTGGGGCGCGGGATCGTGGGTCTCGCTCATGCGCTCGCCGCGGCGCGCGCGGGCAAGCGCGTGGTGGTCGTGGATCGTCATGCGCGTGCCACCGGCGCCAGCATCCGCAATTTCGGCTTCGTTACTGTGACCGGCCAGGAGCGCCACGAGATGTGGCCCCTGGCGAAGCGCGCGCGCGACATCTGGGCCGAAGTGGCGCCGCGCGCCGGCATCGCGATCGAACAGACCGGCATGGTGCTGCCGGTACGCCGCGAAGCCAGCGTTGCGCTCCTCGAAGCCTTTCTGGCGACCGAGATGGGCGAGGGCTGCACGCTGGTGAACGATAGCGGGCTGCGCCAGCTCGATCCCGATACGCCCTTCGCCAGATGCGAGGCGGCATTGATCAGCCCCCATGAACTGCGCGTCGAGGCGCGCGCGGCGATCCCGGCGCTGGCCGAATGGATGGCGCGCGAGCTCGACGTTACTTTCGCGCCGCCGACAGCCGTGATCGCATGCGAACAGGGCCGCGTCGTCACCAGTGCAGGCGAAATACGCGCGGAGGCGATTTTCGTCTGCCCCGGCGACGATCTCAATGCGCTGTTCCCCCAGGTTATGGCCGAACATGCGGTCACTCGTTGCAAGCTGCAGATGCTGCGGCTCGCTGCACCCGGCTGGCGCATGGCGCGGCCGGTGATGAGCGACCTCGGCCTCGCCCGTTATGAGGGCTATGCCGCGCTCCCCGAGGCCGAGCCGCTCAAGGCCCAGTTGCATGCGGAGCAGTCCGCGCAGCTCGACGCCGGCATCCACCTGATTGCGGTCCAGTCGGCCGACGGATCCCTGGTGGTCGGCGACAGCCATGACTATGGCGACGCCCCCGATCCCTTCCATCACGACCGGATCGACGCGCTGATGCTCGAGGAGTTCGGCGCGGTGTTGGGCGCGCCGCCGCCAACGATCGAGCGATGGATCGGCGTCTATGCCTCATCGCCAAAGCAGAACTGGTTCAGCCGCACCGTCGCCTCCGATGTGCATGTCACCGTCGTGACAAATGGCGCGGGCATGTCGACCGCCTTCGCCATCGGCGAGCGGGTGGTCGGCGCGGCGCTCAACGCCCCGATCAAGGAGTTTGCATGATGTCCGATATCGTTGCGGTTCTGTTCGACTGGGCGGGCACGATGATTGATTTCGGCTCGCGCGCGCCGGTCATGGCGATGGCTCAGGTGTTCGAACGGGCAGGCGCTCCCGCCGACGAGGCGGTGATCCGCCGCTACATGGGCATGGCTAAGCGCGAGCATGTCGTGTCGATCCTGTCCGAACCCGCGATGGCGACGCGCTGGCGGGCAGCGAAGGGCGCGGATTGGCAAGAGCGCGACGTCGATGCGCTGATGATCGAGCTCGAGCCGGCGATGCAGGCCAGCGCCGGGGCGTGCCGCGAGCTGATCCCGGGCGCCGCGACCGCCGCCTCGGCGCTGCGCCACAAGGGCGTGATGGTCGGTTCGACCACAGGCTACACACGCACGATGATGGCGGAGATCATCCCCGCCGCAGCCGAACAGGGCTATTCGCCGGATGCGATCGTCTGTGCTGGCGAGACTGCGCAGGGCCGCCCCGCGCCGCTGATGCTGTGGGCGGCGATGGCGCAGCTGGGCGCCTGGCCGGCGAGCGGCTGCGTCGCCGTCGACGATGCGCCGGTGGGGATAACCGCGGGGCGAAATGCCGGGCTTTGGACGATCGGTGTGGCCGGATCGGGCAATGGCGTCGGCATGACGCATGCGGACTTCACTGCGCTGCCGCTCGATGCGCGGGCTGCACGCATGGCGCCGGTGGTTGACGCCTTTGCCGAAGCCGGCGCGGACTTCGTGATCGAGAGCGTCGCCGATCTCGCTGCCGCAATTGGCGCGATCGAGGCAGCACTCGCGAAGGGCGAACTGCCGGGTGCTCGACCGACCCGCACGCTTATCGAACAGCCGGTATGATCACGCTGGCCGCGACAGACGTGCCGGTGACGCGTCGCAGGAGGCTGAGCGAGCGCCTTGCCACCGCGCATCCCGTGCTGTTCGCGCTCTATGGCGGTCTCGCGGCCTTCGCCGCCTATTTCTCGATGTACGCCTTTCGTAAGCCATTCACTGCAGCGACCTATGCCGATGTGCCCGGCTGGGACGGGGTGATCGACTTCAAGATCGCGCTCGTGATCGCACAAGTCGCGGGCTACGCCCTGTCCAAGTTCATCGGCGTCAAGGTAGTCTCCGAAATGGCGGCCGGACGCCGCGGGCTGGCGATCGTCGGGCTAATCGGGCTGTCATGGCTCGCGCTCGTCCTGTTCGCGATCCTGCCGCCCGCATGGAAGGTGGCGGCGCTGTTCCTCAACGGGTTGCCGCTCGGCATGATCTGGGGGCTGGTATTCGGTTATGTCGAGGGCCGCCGCACCAGCGAGGTACTTGGCGCGATCTTGTGCGCGAGCTTCATCGTGTCGTCAGGAATGGTGAAGTCGGTCGGCCTTTGGCTGATGACGCAGCTGCAGGTCAGTGAGTTCTGGATGCCCGCTGCGACCGGCTTCCTGTTCTTTCCTGTGCTGCTGGCCGCAGTAATCGGGCTTGCCCAGCTTCCGCCGCCAACGCCGGCCGAACAGGCCGAGCGCATGGCCAGGCCACCGATGCCGCAGGCCGCACGCCGCGCCTTTCTGCGCGACTATGGGCCTGGCGTCGCGTTCATCGTCCTCGCCTATGTGATGTTCACTGCGATCCGCGATTTCCGAGACAATTTCGCTGCGGAGATCTGGGCCGATCTCGGTTACGCCGGCGTTTCGGGCATATTCACCGCGAGCGAATTGCCGATCGCGCTGGTCACGCTCGCGATCCTCGCCAGCCTCGTGTTCATCCGTGACAATCTGCGCGCACTGATGGTGATCCATGCCATCGTGGTGGGCGGCGCTGCGCTGATCGCGCTGTCCACACTTGCGTTCCAGGCCGGGTGGCTCGCGCCGCTGCCCTGGATGATCCTGTCGGGGCTCGGGCTTTATCTTGGCTATACCCCGTTCAACGCGATGCTGTTCGACCGGCTGGTGGCGGCGACGCGGCGGGCCGGGACGGCCGCGTTCCTGATCTATGTCGCGGACGCGTCGGGCTATGCCGGAAGCGTCGTGTTGACGCTGCTGCGTAACCTGCCCGGCGTGACTCTCGACTGGCTGCACTTCTTCATCTGGCTTGCCTATGCCGGCGCCGCGATGTGCTTTGCCATGGCGACCGTCTCCGCATTCTATTTCTGGAGCCGTCTCAAATAGTCGAACCGGAAACGCCAGTAAAAGGCGCGAACCATATGCATCACAACCTCGCCCGGCGACGCTGGGCGGGGTATTTTCGTACATGAATTGCGATCCGCCGTCTATTGCTGCGATGCACCCAATGAATTGGAGCGCGCGCGAGTCACGTGGCAAGCGCCGCTTCGTAATCAGGTGGCCAAGGTTGCCACCGTCAATTGCGAAGGGGTGACAGGATGAAGCGCGCTATTCTTAAGTCGGCGGTCAGTGCGAGCGTGTTGATGCTTGCCACCGCCGTCAATGCCGAGACGCTTGCTGGTACGGCCAGCACGCCGCCGGCCGAAGAGGCACCCGCCGAGGAGATCGTCGTCACCGGTACGATCGTCAGTGGCGAGATGAAGTCGATCGCGGCGCAGCGCGAGGCGGACAACATCGTCAGCGTGCTGAGCGCCGACGGCATCGGCCGCCTGCCCGACCGCAATGCCGCCGAGGCGGTGCAGCGCCTGCCTGGTGTCGCGATCGAGCGCGACCAGGGCGAAGGCCGCTTCGTCGCGGTGCGCGGTCTGCCTTCGCAATGGAACTCGACCCTGATCAACGGCAGCCGCCTGCCAACTGCGGAGGAAGAGACCACCAGCCGCGCGACCGCGTTCGACTTCTTTCCGTCGGAACTGATCGATCAGGTCATCGTCGCGAAGGCGATCACGCCGGACATGGAGGGCGACGCAATCGGGGGTTCGGTCAACTTCATCACCAAGACCGCGCCCGACAAGCGCACGCTCCAGCTCACCGCTGGCGGCAACTATTCGGAGAAGGCGGCCAAGGGCGGGTATCTCGCCAGTGCGCTCTATGGCGACCGGCTCGGCAAGTTCGGCTTCGTGCTCTCCGGCACCTATTTCAAGCGCCAATGGGCGACCGACAATTACGAACCGCGCCGCGGCGGCGACGGCATCGGCATCACCCGGTTGGAGCTGCGCGACTATACCGGCGTGCGCGAGACGATCGGCATCAACGGCGCAATGGAATATGCCTTTGATGATGGTGGGAAGCTCTATGCCCGCGGCATCTACGGCACGCTGATCGACGATGAGACGCACTACAAACACCGCCTCAACTTCGCCTCGAACCGGGTCGAGGTGCAGCATATCTTCAACACGCTGATCACCGAGTTGGCCGGTGGCGAGGTTGGCGGCGTCCATACGCTGGGCGACGGCGCCAAGTTCGACTGGAAGGTCGCCCGTTACGAGAATCTGTTCCGCTATGGCGATACGCCGGACGGGCGCGACAACAGCTATTTCGTGGTCCGCTTCGACCAGCGCGGTGTCGGCTATCAGGGGTTGGAGAATCGTGGCGCAGGCACGCTCGCCTACAACACGATCGACGGCGGCAGCGATCCGGCCAAGGCGATCAGCAATCATCTTCCGTCCGCGTTCCGGATGGATCCGGCGCTGACTCGCCTCGCCAATGTCGAACTCTACAAGATCCGCGTCAAGGAAACCGACCGGATCGTGCTCGAGGGCAATCTGACCGTCCCGGCTGGCGACGGGCTGACCTTCAAGACCGGCGCGAAATATCGCGACAAGCTGCGCGACGCTACCTTCGAGGACCTGTTCTTTACTTGGAATCCCGCAATGGGTCCGGTGCCGACGCTCGCGAACTTCACGCTGATGAACCAGCCGGGCCGTGGCGGTTTCCTCGACGAGCTGGCGATCGGATCGCAATATAGTGGCCAATTCTCGCAGGTCGTTTCCGAGAAGGGGCTGGTCGACTGGTATCAGGCCAATCGCGGCAACCTGCTCTTCGACGCCGCCGGTTCGGCGACCGCCGCGAATGGCGGCGCGCTTGGTCGTACCTTCCGCCTCACCGAGAAGCACCTCGCCGGCTACGCGATGGCAACCTGGGAGCCCAGCGAGTCGGTCACGCTACTCGGTGGCGTGCGGCTCGAGCATACCAAAACCACCGTCGATGGGCAGGTGCTGGTCAACGGCGCCCTTGAGCGCGAGCGCCGTTCGAACGACTATCTTGCGGTGCTGCCCTCGCTGCACCTGACCTATCGTCTGGACCGCGACACCAATATTCGCGCCGCGGTCACGCGCAGCTTCGCACGGCCCGATTTCGGTGACCTTGCCCCCGGCGGCGCGTTCAGCGAGGCCGATCTTGAGTTCGCCGGCGGCAATCCCGGCCTCAAGCCGAGCTACGCCTGGAACGCCGACCTGTTGTTCGAGCATTATTGGGGCAATGCCGGGGTGATCTCGGCGGGGGTCTTCTTCAAGCGCATCAGCGACCCGATCTACGATTCACGCCGCATCGGCACCTATCGCGGAATCGACGGCGTCGCCTTCCTGACGCCCGACAACGGCAAGGCTGGCGACCTTTACGGCTTCGAGTTCAACGTCCAGCGTCGCCTGACCTTCCTGCCCGGGCCGCTATCGAACCTTGGCGTCAACGCCAACTACACGCTGATCCGCTCCAACTTCACGCTGCCCGACGGACGCGAGGTGCGCGTGCCGCGCCAAGCGAACAACCTTGCCAACGTCGCGGTCTATTATGACGACGGCGCCTTCTCGACGCGCCTCGCGATGAACTACAAGGATGCGTTCATCGAGGAATATGGATCAAGTGCCGCGAGCGACAGCTATTATGGCGCCTATACCAGCCTCGACCTCACCGTGAACTGGAAGGTGAAGCCCTCGCTCACGCTGTTCGGCGAGGCGAGCAACCTCACCAACCAGAAGCTCCACTACTATCTCGGCAGCAAAGAGCGGCCATTGCAGGTCGAATATTACGGCCCGCGGTTCCTGCTGGGGGTAAAGGCCGCGATCTTCTGATACGAAGCGTGATCGGAAAGAAGCCGGCACGGGGCCCGTGCCGGCGCGCAGGGCGTCTTGAGATGGAAAAATTCCTGCGCGTGAACCAACCGTTCTTGTTGGTATCGAGGAATGGCCGATTTGAGTCGAAGAGATCGGGCAGCTACTCGTGTATGACCAGCTGATCGATGCCGAGGAGGATGGCTAGGCGCGACAGCGCTCAATGGTGCGGTGTCGGCGGACTGGACGACCGCGCTCGGCAATGCCGAGCTTTGCTCAACGGGACCGGCTTTTCATGGGCGATGAAATCGAACTGAAACTTGAATTGTCCCCTGCCGATGCGGCTCGAATCGTTGCTTCGAAGCTGTTCGGTGAAAAGGCAAAGGTCGCTGAGCAGGTCTCGACCTATTTCGATACCGATAAGAATTCGCTTGCGAAGGCTGGCCTTTCACTCCGCATCCGGCGCACCGGCAATATGCGCGTTCAGACGATCAAAGCCGGTGGAGGAAGTTCGGCCGGGCTCTTTGCCCGCACCGAATGGGAGCGTGCGGTGGACGATGACACCCCCGTGCTCGACCATGCGACCCCGCTGCTCACCGTCATCGGCGGCGATGCCGGCAAGGTTACGCCTCGCTTCATTGTCAAGGTCGAGCGGTGCAAATGGCTTGTCGAAGAGGATGGAACGTCAATCGAGGTCGTTCTCGATCGCGGCGCTGTCAACGCAGGCGACCGGTCGGACGCAGTCTGCGAGATCGAACTCGAACTAAAGGCGGGGAGTCCGGCGGCACTTTTCGGCCTTGCGCGCAAGATCGACGTCATCGCTCCGATACGCCTCGGCGTGCTGACCAAATCGGAACGTGGTTACCGGTTGGCAGAGCCCGACCTGACAAGCGTCAAGGCCGAGCCTCTTGCCCTGGGAGCCGATATAGGCGCCGCAGCGGCCTTCAAGCAGATCGTCCAGTCAGGCATTCGCCAATTCCGGCTCAACGAAGACCTGCTCCTTTCCAGCCGCAACCCAGATGCGGTGCACCAGGCGCGTGTAGCAATCCGCCGGATGCGGTCGGCCTTTTCAGTTTTCAGACCGATGATCGGAGACGATGGCGCGGGCCTGCGCGAGGAGCTTAAATGGCTCGCCGCAAGCTTTGGGGAGGCCCGCGACCTCGACGTGCTTCTCGAACGGGCGCCATCGGGAGCGTTACGCGATCGCATCGCTGCCGCACGCGAGAAATCCTATGACCATCTAACCTCTCCTATTCACGAGGCCGGGATTTTGGGCTGTTCTGATTGTGTTCAGCCGATAGCGGTTTGACCTGGGCGAGCGCCATCGGCGGTGTTTTTCACCGTGTCAGGAGCGATGGGCTTTTCAGGGTTGAAGGACGAGGGCTCGGGGTCTGGGCGGCGCTGCCGCGCTGGCTATGTAGGAGTTGGCCGGAAGCTGGTGGCGATGTCTTTGAACACGCTGGCATCCGGGCAGGCTGAAGCGAAGGCAATGCGGATACGCGAGGCGCTTTCGATGACGCGGGCAGCGACCTTGAGCAGCCGCAGGCGCAGGGTCGCGAACTCGGCAGCGGCCAGCGCGGTGGCCTTGGGAATGGCCTGCTGGATGCGCCACATCAGCCAGTAGGCGGCGGTGTGCAGAATGAGGCGCATCTGGTTGGCATTGGCTGAGCGGCACGAAGTGCGATCGCTGGCGAGCTGCGACTTGTGGCGCTTGATCAGGTTCTCGGCCTGGCCGCGCGCGCAGTAGAGCGTGTCGTAGATATGCTCGGCCGATCCGTCCTGAAGCGAGGTAACGACATAGCGGATGTCCATACCCAGCGTGCTGGCCTCGATCCGGGCGACGACGCGGCGCCGACACTTCCAGCTTTTGGCGCCGTAGCGGGTCTCGGCATAGTTGCGCAGGACGGGGTATTGGCGCTGAGCGCGCTTGACCGCGCAGGCATCGGCGGCCGCGACGATGACCGGATCGGCACGCAGCGCGGCGTTGGTTGGCAAGCCGAACACGTAATCGACGCGGTGCGCCTCGCAGAACGCCATGACCTCGGGCCGCCCATAGTGCCCGTCACCACGGATGGTGATGTGGGTATCGGGCCAGTGCCGGCGGATATGGCGCACCAGGCGCCGGATGTGGCCGGCAGCTTCGGCGCCCGACGGCGTCTTGCCGGTCCGCAGCAGCATCGCCACCGGGCGGCCGGTCGCAGTGTCGTAGACGTGGATCGGCAGGAAGCAGCGCTCACCGTGATGACCATTCCAGAACGACAACTGCTGGTAGCCGTGGACGACATCGCAGGTATCATCGATGTCCAGCGTCACCGCCGCCGGCGGGGCGGGATAGCTGGCGCAGTAGATGTCGATCATCGCACCCATCATCCTGGCCAACTCACGCGTGGTCGGTGCATTCTCCCACCTGCTCATCGTCGGTTGGCTCGCAAGCCCGGCACCTGATCCCGGCAACTTGCCCAGCGCCAGGCGGAAGCCTGGATCGTCGCGCAGGGCATCGAGATCATCGGCATCCTCATAGCCGCAGGCGATCGCGAACGTGCGGGCACGCAGGATGTCATCGAGGCGATGGATCACCCGCGCAGGATCGCGCGGGTCGGCAATGCAAGCCGCAAGCCGACGGCAGATCCCCATCGCGCGCTCGGCCTGCGCCAGCAGCAGCACACCGCCATCCGAGGTCAGCCGGCCACCGTCGAACGCGGCTGTGAGCTTTTTGCCGCCAATGGCTGGAAACGAAAATCCAAGCGCGTTATCCTCGCTCTCGGCGGGTGTGGCCTGTGGCATTTTTTGCCTCGCTGCAGGACTGGTCTAGACACCCATTTTCCTACTGCAAAGCAAACGCTTACGCCACTCCCGCCAACCCTTCACCCCCACCGCGGTGAATAATTCAGGCTAATCGAAACATTGGCGGATCACCGGGTCCGCATCGTGATGTTGAACCTCTCGCATTGGCTGGAACAGAGCCGCTGGACTGACGGCAATGGCGGAGAGGTCGATGGAGATGATCTGGCCCGTACCTTTGCTGCAAAGGCGCTCGCGCACCTGCGGCGCAAGGTCAAACGCCGGGGTGAGGGGCTTGCATCTGCCGACGACGAAACACGCCACGAGCTCCGCAAAGATGCGAAAAAGCTGCGCTATGCGAGTGAGTTTTTCGCTTCCCTGTTCGATCGAAAGGGCGAGGAGCGGAGGCACAGGCGCTTTGTCGTGGCGCTTGAAGAACTACAGGATCGTCTGGGGAAGCTCAACGACCTCGCTACTGTCCCGGTCCTGCTGACTAAACTTGGAATCGCCGATCAAGACGGAGCAGAGGCGTTTCTTTCCAGTGAAACAGGCAAAAAGGAAATGCTCGAGCGCGCGAAACGTGCGCATGACGAGTTGTTCGACACCAAACGCTTTTGGTGATCGCGCGGATTGCCCGTGCCTTTGGTGGCTGGGCCGACGCACAAAGGCCATGTCGAATTATGTCGCTTGGGCGCCTTCACCGCGTGCGACATACGGATGCCGGCCGGAAGGTCAGCCTAAGCGCCGCCCATGCCGGAATCGCGGATCGTTTCCATCGCGACGAAGGTGGAGGTGCTGGCGACGTGCGGCAGGCTGGAGATGCGCTCGCCCAGCACTTCGCGGTAACGGCGGATATCGGCAGTGCGGACTTTCAGGAGATAGTCGAAGCTGCTCGCGATCATGTGGCATTCCTCGACTTCGGGAATCTTCAGTACCGCGTTGCGGAAGGCGGCTAGGGCCTCCTCGCGCGTGTCGGACAGCTTCACCTCGGCAAAGGCGATATGGTCGAGGCCAAGGCGCTCAGGATCGACGATCGCGCGGAAACCGCGGATCGTGCCGTTGGCGATCAGCCGTTTCACCCGGACCTGGCACGGCGTCTTGGACAGGCCCACGCGCGCGGCGAGGTCGGTGATCGCGATACGGCCATCGGCGCGCAACACGTCGATGATCTTGCGGTCGAACGCATCCAGAATGACCGGATCGGTTGATTTCTCAGTCATATTTGCCTTCGAATGCCTCAAAATGAAGGCGAAGTGATACGCCGGTTGGCGCGCAAAAGTCCAATCGCGGTTCGCAAAGCTGATATGGTGCGGCAATCACCCCTCACGAGGTTGTCCGATGACCGCGCCCTTCGCCGATTTCGCCCCGCCGATCCGCCCGCAGACCCCGCTTCGTTCCGCGATTACGGCCGCCTATCGCCGGCCCGAGCCGGAGTGCGTGCCGCCGCTGGTCGAGCAGGCGAGCTTGCCCGAGGGCACGCGCGAGGCGGCCCGGATCACGGCATCGACGCTGATCACTGCCCTGCGTGCCAAGCACAAGGGCACCGGTGTCGAAGGGCTGGTGCAGGAATATGCGCTGTCGAGCCAGGAGGGCGTGGCGCTGATGTGCCTGGCCGAGGCGCTGCTGCGCATCCCCGACGATGCGACGCGCGACGCGCTGATCCGCGACAAGATTGCCGATGGCGACTGGAAGTCGCATATCGGCGACGGGCGCTCGCTGTTCGTCAACGCCGCGACTTGGGGCCTGGTGGTCACGGGCAAGCTGACCGGCAGCGTCAACGACGCCGGTCTCGGCGCGGCGCTGACCCGCCTGATCGCGCGGGCGGGCGAGCCGGTGATCCGCCGCGGCGTCGACATGGCGATGCGGATGATGGGCGAGCAGTTCGTGACCGGCGAGACCATCGCCGAGGCGCTCAAGCGCGCGAGGACGCTGGAGGCGCGCGGCTTCCAGTACAGCTACGACATGCTGGGCGAGGCGGCGACGACGATGGCGGACGCCGATCGCTATTATCGGGATTACGAGAATGCCGTGCGTGCGATCGGCGAGGCGTCGGCCGGGCGCGGGGTGGTCGGCGGGCCGGGCATTTCGATCAAGCTCTCGGCGCTGCATCCGCGCTATGCTCGGGCCCAAGCTGGGCGGGTTATGGACGAGCTGCTGCCCAAGGTGAAGGCGCTGGCGGTGCTCGCCAGGGGCTATGACATCGGCTTCAACATCGATGCCGAGGAAGCCGACCGGCTCGAACTGTCGCTCGACCTGCTCGAGAGCCTTGCGCTTGATCCCGACCTCAAGGGGTGGGACGGCCTCGGCTTCGTGGTGCAGGCCTATGGCAAGCGCTGTCCGTTCGTGATCGACTGGATCGTCGATCTGGCGCAGCGTGCCGACCGGCGGATCATGGTCCGGCTGGTCAAAGGCGCCTATTGGGACGCCGAGATCAAGCGCGCGCAGGTGGACGGGCTGCCCGACTTCCCGGTCTACACGCGGAAAATCTATACCGACGTCGCGTACATCGCTTGCGCGCGGAAGCTGCTGGCAAACCGCGACCGCATCTTCCCGCAGTTCGCGACGCATAATGCGCAGACGCTGGCGACGATCTACCAGATGGCGGGGCCGGACTTTTCCGTCGGCGACTATGAGTTTCAGTGCCTGCACGGCATGGGTGAGCCGCTGTACGACGAGGTGGTCGGCGCGACGAAGCTCAACCGGCCGTGCCGCATCTATGCGCCGGTGGGGACGCATGAGACGCTGCTGGCCTATCTGGTTAGGCGCTTGCTGGAGAACGGCGCGAACTCTTCCTTCGTCAACCGCATCGCCGATCCCGAAGTGTCGATCGCCGAGTTGGTCGCCGATCCGGTCGATCAGGTGCGATCGATGGACGTGGTCGGCGCCAAGCATCCGCTGATCGCGCTGCCGACCGGTCTTTATGGCGCGCGGCGCAATTCGGAAGGGCTGGACCTGTCGAACGAGAACGTGCTGGCTGAGCTCGCCGCCTCACTCAAGGTGAGCGCGGCGGCGGGTTGGGCGGCGGAGCCGGCCGACCGGATCGGCACTTCGCGTCCGGTGTACAATCCGGCGGACGGCAAGGACGTGGTCGGCACCGTGGTCGAGGTGACGCCGGAGGCGGCGCAGACTGCTGTCGCGACGGCGCAGGCGGCCGCGGCGGACTGGGCGGCGGTGGCGCCCGCCGAGCGCGCGGCGTGTCTCGATCGCGCAGCGGATATCATGCAGGATCGGATGCAGATCCTGATGGGCCTGATCATACGAGAGGCGGGCAAGTCGGCCCCCAATGCGATCGCGGAGGTGCGCGAAGCGATCGATTTCCTGCGCTACTATGCCGAACAGGCGCGCGCGATGTTGGGCGCGGCGCACAAGCCATTGGGTGCGGTGACGTGCATCAGCCCCTGGAATTTCCCGCTGGCGATCTTCACCGGACAGGTCGCGGCGGCTCTGGTGGCGGGCAACACCGTGCTGGCCAAGCCGGCCGAGGAGACGCCGCTGATTGCCGCGCAGGGCGTTTCGATCCTGCATGAGGCCGGAATTCCGGCGGCCGCGCTGCAACTGGTGCCGGGCGACGGGCGGATCGGTGCGGCACTGGTTGCCGCGCCTGGCACGCAGGCGGTGATGTTCACCGGTTCGACGGAGGTGGCGCGGATCATCCAGAAGGAGCTGGCCAAGCGTCTGACCGATGGCGGCGATCCAGTGCCCTTCATCGCCGAGACCGGCGGGCAGAATGCGATGATCGTCGACAGCTCGGCGTTGGCCGAGCAGGTGGTGGGCGACGTGATCGCCTCCGCCTTCGACAGCGCCGGCCAGCGCTGCTCGGCGTTGCGCGTGCTGTGCCTGCAGGACGATGTCGCCGACCGTATCCTGGTGATGCTCAAGGGCGCGCTTCACGAGCTTTCGATCGGGCGGACCGACAGTCTGTCGACCGATATCGGCCCGGTGATCACCGCCGAGGCCAAGGCCAATATCGAGGGGCATATCGCCCGGATGCTGGGCATGGGGCGCGGGGTCGAGCAGATCGAGCTCGCCGGCGAGACCGCGCAGGGAACGTTCGTACCGCCGACGATCATCGAGCTTCAGAGCATCGCCGATCTGGAGCGCGAGGTGTTCGGGCCGGTGCTGCATGTCGTGCGCTACAAGCGCCGCGACCTCGATCGGGTGATCGATGCCATCAACGCCACGGGTTACGGCCTGACCTTCGGCCTCCACACCCGGCTGGACGAGACGATCGCGCATGTCAGCCAGCGGGTCGAGGCGGGGAACCTCTACATCAACCGCAACATCATCGGCGCGGTGGTGGGCGTGCAGCCGTTCGGCGGGCGTGGTCTTTCGGGCACCGGGCCCAAGGCGGGCGGGCCGCTCTATCTCGGCCGGCTGGTGCAGACGGCGACGGTGCCGCCCGGCGTAGCCTCGGACACCAGTGATCCGGCACTGCGCGATTTCGCGCTGTGGCTGGGCGAGCAGGGCGAGGCCGCGCGCGCCGCGGGCGAGGCTTCCCTGCTGGGCGCCGAGGTCGAACTGCCCGGGCCGGTGGGCGAGCGCAACATCTACGCGCTGCATCCGCGCGGGAGCGTGCTGTTGCTACCGAAGACGCGCGAAGGGCTGATCGCTCAGGTGTCGGCGGCGCTGGCGACGGGGAACCGCGCGGTGATCGGCAATACCGCGCTGCGCGGCGAGCTGGCCGGGCTGCCCGAGCGGGTAGCGGCGCGGCTGAGTTGGGCGGACGACTGGCGCAAGGCCGGGCCATATGGCGGCGCACTGATCGAGGGCGATGCGGCGGCACGAAGCGCGGCGCTGGCGGAGATCGCCGCGCTGCCGGGCCCGATCGTGCTGGCGCAGGCCGGAACGCCGCGGCTCGACTGGCTGGTCGAGGAAGTCTCGACCTCGGTCAACACCACGGCGGCGGGGGGCAACGCCAGCCTGATGGCGGTGGCCTAGGATGGAGCGACATCCAGCCCATGTGGGCCGGCAAAGCGCGCTGTTCTGTGCTTCGGTGCTCAGGGACCGAGAGTCCGCTGCGCATCGATGCTCGAACATCGCAGGTTTCGGCTCCGCCTGAACTGAACGTCGACGCGTCCTAGCCGTTGGGCAGGATCAGATATTTCTCACCCGTTGCGCGCCGGTTGTAGGCGGCGATGATGTCGGGCTGGATCGCCTGATCGAGGGTGATGCGGCTGGTGTAGCTGCTGGCGAAGGTCGTGCGGATCTCCGCCGCGACCTTGGCGCGCATCCGCCCGATCTCCTCGGGACCGGCGGCCATCAGATAGGGGGTGAGCAGCCAGCCGCCGACGCCCCAGCGCATGCCGAAGCCGCGGCTGATCTCGGTCGGTGCCATGTTGAGCCCGCCATAGATATAGACCTGCTTCATCGTGCTGGAGCCGTACGGGCCGTTGGCCGGGTTGGTGCGGACTGCGGCTGCCTCCATCGCATTGAGGATCTGCCCGGTAAGCTTGCCGCCGCCGATCGCGTCGAAGGCGAGGAAGGCCTGGGTTTCCGCGATCGCCTCGATCAGCTGAGGCATGAAATCGGGTGCGCTGCTGTCGACGACATGCGTTGCGCCGAGGCTGCGGAGCAGATCGGCCTGGGCCTGGCTGCGCACGATGTTGACCAGCGGCACGTCCTCGCTTTGCGTCAGCTTGACCAGCATCTGGCCGAGATTGGAAGCGGCAGCGGTGTGGACGAGGCCGGTAAAGCCCTCGCGCCGCATCGTTCCGACCATGCTGAGCGCCGTCATCGGATTGACGAAGGAGGACGCAGCTTCCTCCGCGCTGATGCCGTCGGGGAGGGCGAAGCACTCGCGCGCGCGGAGCAGGCGGTATTGCGCGTAGAAGGCGCCGCCGGCCGCGGCGACGGTCTTGCCGATCAGCGCCTGCGCGGCGGGATCATCGCCCGCGGCGACGACCGTGCCGGCGCCCTCGTTTCCGATCGGGAGGGGCTTGCCGAGGCGCGGGGCGACCGCCCGAAGGAACGCTTCGGGGATGGCGGCGGTCGCGCCGTCAGGGGTGGCGGTGAAAGCGTTGCCGTCGGCGGCGCTGAGCAGCACGGCGACGTCCGACGGGTTGATCGGGGTCGCGTCGATCCGCACCAGCACTTCGTCGCCTGTAGGAGCGGGTACCGGGACCTCGCGGAGGGAGAGCTGGAGCTGGCCGTCCTCGGTGACGGTCGAGAAGAGCTGGCGGGCTTGTGACGGAAGGTCGGTCATCGTGGTGTTTCTCCTGATCGTGTCGAGCATACCGTCAATTCAAAAAAGTCTTCAAGCACCGTGTTGAAGCTGAATCTTCTCGCGTAGTTCCGCGCTTTACGTTAGGGTGAGCTCATGACCCGCGCTTCCGCTCCGTTCGATGTTCCCATCCCTGTCGATCCGGCGGATATCGACTTTATGGGGCATGTGAACAATGCCAGCTATTTGAAGTGGGTACAGGAAGCCGTTCTGAGCCATTGGCAGAAGCTGGCGCCGGCCGAGGAGGTGGCGAAGCATCTCTGGGTCGCGCTCAAGCATGAGATCACCTATCGCAAACCCGCCTTTCTGAACGACGAGGTCGTGGCGACCGTGCTGCTGGAGAAGGTGCAGGGCGTGAGCGCTTTCTACGAAACGGTGATCCGTCGCGGCGACGAGGTGCTGGCCGAGGTCAAGTCGCGCTGGTGCTGTGTCGATGCGCAGACCCTGCGCCCGGCACGGATCGCCGAGCATATCGTCGAGCATTTCTTCGGGAAGCGCGAGGGATAACCCTCAGACGGGCTGCTGCTGCGTCGCGCAGCGGATGCCGCTGCCCGACGCGCTCAGCGCATCGATGTTCAGCCGGACGATCTTGCGGCAGCTCACATCTGTGGCGTCTGCGAGGATTCGTGCCGGGTCACGCGCAGCGGCTCATAGCCAGCGCGGAACGCTGTTGGCGTAGTCGATATAGGCCGTGCCGAATCGATCGGCCATGTAGCGTTCCTCGCGCAGCACCACGCCGTAATGGATCGTGACGCAGAGCGGGATCAGCATCCAGAACACCACGGGCGCGTCCGCAGCGACGGCGAGCGCACAGTAGATAAGCGTCATGCCGAGGTACATCGGGTTGCGCGTGAAGCGGTAGATCCCCTGCGCGACGAATGCGGTGGTCGGCTGCCAGGGCGGAGCAGGCGTACCGGCGCGGCGGAAGCGCAGCACCGCTGCCGTGATCGCGCCACCGCCGGTGAGGATAAGGACTGCGACCACCGTCCAGCGTAGCGAGACAGGCATGTCGAGACCCTGAGTGCGCACCACCAGGAATTCGAGGGCCAGGCCGAGGATCAGGAAGCCCAGATAGATCAGCGGCGGCGGCGCGACGACACCGGCGGTGTCACGTGCGGACCGGGCGGCGGGGGGTGTGGTGTCGGTCATGCCGGTCCTTTAACCGGCGGAATCGAACTTGTCGCGCTTGCGTTGACCGAACAGCAGGCGGCGCTCGAGATGCAGGCGAGCCGCCGCATAATAGGCTTCGAGGAAGTCGCGGTCGTGCCCCCATGTCACGCCTTCGTCCCGGCGGCCAATCTTGCGCCGGATGACGCATGCAACCGTGGTGAGCGTGTCGGGATCGTTGCGGTGGAGCACCTCTTCGAGCCGCTGGATCTCGAACTGGCCATAGGTTTCCAGTTCCTGCGGCGTGAAGCCATAGGCGTCGATCGCGTCGCGGTCGTTGGCGGCGAGCAGGTCGGGCGCGATCTTGGGCCGCTCATTCTCCACCACCCAGGTTCCCGCGATCAGATCGCCCGCGCGCAGCCGGTCGCGGTTGAACAATGGCATGAACATGAAGATCGCGGTCCAGCCGAGCCCGAGCAGGCCGAGCCAGCGATTGCTGAATCCCTCCGCCTGCGCGACCATCAGGAAGATAAGGGGGAGGAATACCTCCACCTCGCGCATCAGGTTGCGCGCGAGGATCGCGCCGCCGGTCAGCCGTCCACCATCGCGCGCGACGACGCGCAGCTTGAGCGCACGCTTGCCCGGGGTCGCCGCGCGCGTGCCGCTTTCGAACAGCGTGAAGTAGAAATTGCGCAGCAGGAAGAAGCCGAGCAGCCAGATGATCGCGGCCGGGCCGCCGCTGCCCGTGCTGCCCCACAGCGTGATCGCTCCGGCCGTGAGCGCGATCAGCACCGCGAGCATGATCAGCGCGTCGATCGTGAAGGCGCCGGCGCGGGCCCCGGCGGTGGCGAGCCGCAGATGCAGCGTCACGCCTTCCGGCGTCACCAGCGCGCGGGTGCGGCGGGCGATATCGTTGGCCGGAGTTGCCTTCACCTTGGGACGTTTAGCCATGCGCGCGGCGACCTCCGAGCGCGAAATAGGCGACCCAGAACGCGAACATCGTCGCGGCGATCCCGTAGCGCGCTGAGTCGTCGGTTATGAGCTGGCGCGCGAACCCCTCAAGCAGGCCCGCGACGAGCAGCATGATGACCACGCCGATCATCACCAGCGCGGCGCGGCGCCCCGCTTCGCCCGCGGCGGCCACGCGGGTGCGCTGCCCTGGAAAGGCGACAGCACGGCCGATGTGCAGGCCTGCGGCGCCCGCCAGGATGATCGCGCTGAGCTCGGTCGAGCCATGGATGAGCAGCCAGCCGGTGAAGCCGAAGCCCAAGCCCTTGGGCACGAACACCGCGTACATGGCGCCGAGCAGCACGCCGTTGCTGGCGATCAGGAAGAAGGTGGGGATGGCGAAAGCGAAGCCGAGCGCGAACGCCAGGATCGAAATCTGTGCATTGTGCGTGAAGAGATAGGTGGCGAATACTTCGAGCCCGCCTTGATCGGGGGCGTCGTAAAGTGTCGAGCGGAGATACTGGGCGGTGGCGTTCATGTCGCGCCCGCCAGCCATTTCGGCAGGGACGAGTGCGTTGAACCAGGCCGGATCGCCGGCCACGAGGAAATAGCCGGCAAGCGCGCAGGCAAAGAACAGCGCGGCGATCAGCAATGTCTCGCCAACAATGCCGCGCACCGCGGTGGGCCAGCCATGGGTGAAGAAGCCGCCGATCTGCCGCCAGAGCGGATCGCGGCAGCCGTAGAGAACGAAATAGGCGCGGGTGGAAAGGCTCTCGAGATAGGCGGTCATCGATGCGTCGAGCGAGGTTTCGCGCGCGATCGACAGCGCCGACAGCGTGGCACGATAGAGGCGCGGAAGTTCGACGAGATCGTCGTTGGTGAGCCGCTTGGGCGATTTCTTCTCGACCAGATCGAGCAGGGCTTCGAGCCGCTGCCAGTCGGCCTCGCGCTCGGCACGAAAATGGCGGACGCCAAAGGCGGGGGTTGCTGCGCTGCTCATGGGCGTTCGCGATCCCGGACATAGCGTTCCGCCAGCGCGAGGGCGAGATCGTCGGGCGCGGCCTCGAGCACGTCGATGCCGAGGCGGCGGAGACGTTCGATGACGATGCGGCGCTCGCGGATCAGGCCGTGCGCTATGTTGGTGCGGATGACGTCGTCTGCCTCTTCGGGTCGGGCGCCGAGCAGCGCGTCCAGTTCGGTGTCGTGGAAGAGGACGAACAGCACGCGGTGCCGCTTGAGCATCCGCGCGGCGGCGGCGATCATCAGTTCCGCAGCGGTGGGGTCGGTGAACTCGGTGAACAGGATGACGAGGCTGCGGCGCTGGAGCCGCTGGTCGAGGGTCACCAGCGAGAGCGTGTAGTTGCTCTCCTGCGTGCCATAGTCGATCCCCGCCGCCGTACGGTGAAGCGTCGCAAAGCCGGCGGTGCCCGAAACGCTGCCCGAATCCGCACTGGGGCGGCCGGCGAAACCGAAGAGGCGAACCTGATCGCCCGACTTCAACGCGACGAAGGCGGCAAGCAGCGCGGCCGAGACGGCACGGTCGATACGCGGCTGGCTGTCCACCGGCTCGCTCATCGCGCGGCCGCAGTCGATCGCGAAGACGACGCTGTTGTCCCGCTCAGTGCGGAATTCGCGCGCGAGCAGCGAGAAGTGGCGGGCCGATGCCTTCCAGTCGATCGCGCGACGCTCCATGCCCGGCTGGAAATCGGTGAGCGACTGGAATTCGGTGCCGTCGCCGCTGTCGGGGCGGATGCGCGAGCCGAACTGGCGGCTGCGAAGGAACTGGCGCATGCCCTGCTCGCGCACCGGGCGCAGGCTGGGGAGGACGCGAATCTCTTCGTCGATCGCGCGGCTGCGCTGACGCCAGGCGAGGCCGAGCGGACCGCCGGTGCGGCCCCAGATGCGCGCAATCCTGGCCGTGCCGCGGCGGGCTGCGGACCAGGTGAGGGGCGCATCAGCTGGATCAAGCGGCGCGCCGACATCCGCGGCGTAGCGCAAGGCACCGCCGCCCGCGGGCGCAAGCTGGACGCGATCGCCGACCTCGACCGAACCGGGCGGCGAAACGGCAAGGTCGGCGTCACGGAGCCGTGGCGCCAGCGCGCCGTCGAGGACGGTGAGGACAAGGATCGCAAATATCCAGAGCAACGCCAGCAGCCACCCGTCGGGGCGCATGACGCCGAGCACCAGCGCCAGCGGAGCCCCCGCCAGCACCAGCGTCACGGCGCGCTGGGTGGGAACGATCAACGCGGCGCCTCGACCCGGTCGATGAGCTGGGCAACGATGTCGTCGGCGCGGCGTCCGTCGATCTCCGCCGCGGGCGAGAGTACGACTCGGTGGCGAAGCAAGGGCTGGGCGAGCAGCTTTACGTCATCGGGGATGACGTAGTCGCGCCCTTCCAGCGCCGCGGCGGCGCGGGCGGCAGCGGCAAGTGCCGAGGCAGCGCGCGGCGAGGCGCCATTGGCGATGTCGGGATGGCCGCGGGTCGAGCGGATCAGCGACACGACATAGGCGATCACTTCGTCGGCAAGGCGGACGCCGAGGACCGCCGAACTCGCCGCGGCGATTCCGGCATGATCGGCGACCTGGGCGACGCCGCTGTCCTCAGGCCGGGGCGATCCGGTGCGCGTGCCATATTGCGCGACGATCGCGCGCTCGGCCTCTTCGCCGGGATAGTCGATCGCGAGCTTGAACAGGAAACGGTCGAGCTGGGCTTCGGGCAGCGGATAGACGCCCTGCTGCTCGATCGGGTTCTGCGTCGCGACCACGGTGAAGTGATCGGAGAGTTTTTCCGTGTCTCCATCGATGGTTACGGTGCGTTCCTGCATCGCCTGAAGAAGTGCGGCCTGGGTCTTGGGCGGGGTGCGGTTGATCTCGTCCGCGAGCAGCAGCTCGGTGAAGACCGGGCCGCGCTTCAGCTCGAAGGTCGAGGTCTGGAAGTTGAACAGGCTGGTACCGAGAATGTCGCCGGGCATCAGATCCGGCGTGAACTGGATGCGCCCGAACTGCAGGCCGAGGGTGCGCGCGAAGCTTTGGGCGAGCAGGGTCTTCGCAGTACCCGGAGCGCCTTCGAGCAGGACATGGCCGCCCGATAGCAGGGCGACGGTGAGGAGGCGCGTCGCGACCGACTGGCCCACCACCGCTTTCGAGACTTCGGCATCGATCGCCGCGCCGAACGCGCGGACGTCTTCGAGTGTCATGCCTTCACTTCCTTTCGCCAATCGTCGAGTTTCTGCGCCGCGTGGAGCAGTTCCGCCTCGGTCTTTGCGTTGCGCACGCGGTCGATCGTGGCGGCATAGGGGGTTTGGGTCGGGAGCGCATCGAGATGCGCGTCGAGCGCTTCGCCCTGCAAGGTGCGGGGAAGGGCGAGGCGGCGCGCGGCCCAGTCGCGCACCGAATCGGCATAAGCGCCGCCGCCGTCGCGCACGCGCTGCGCACGCCGGGCGAGGCTGACGATATTCTCGATCAGCGCACGCTTGCCGAACGCAACCGCGCGCGGTTCGCGCCGGGGTGGGCCGAAGCGTGCCCAGGTGGCGATCCCGGCGAGCAGAGCGGCGGCGAGCAAAGCGAGCGTGACGCCAAGGAAGGGCGGCTCGAACATCAGCTGGGCGAGGTTCCGGCCCCCCGCGCCGAAGGGAAGCATCGTGTCGAACACGATCGTTCCCGGATTGTCGGGATCGAGTGCTGCCAGGAGAGCGATCGCGGCGAAGGCATTCTGGCGTTCGGCGAGGCCGAAATTGTTGAGCAGATCGGGGTCGGCGAGGATGTAGATATTCTTGCCCGGCACCTCGGCCAGCACGGCGTTCCCGTCCGATGCGGTGATCAACGGGTAGATCTTCTCGCCGTCGATTGTCTGGAGGGTCTCCGGCGTGCGGAACGGGCGCAGGTCGAGGCTGGTGGGGTAGCGCAGCTGAACCTTTTCGGTCTGGCGCACCTCGACCTTCACGAGCGGAGCGAGCATCCCGGCGAGCTGCACCGGAGGAATCCCGGTCATCCGCTCCTCGCGCCTTGGGCTGCGCTTCTGCGGCCGGGTCGCCCATTTTGGCAGGACGATCAGCACAGGCGCTGCCTCACCCGCCGCATCGCTCAGCGACGCCATGAGCTCGTCGGGTTTGGTACGAAGATTGGGGGTGAGGATCATCATCCCGTGCTGTGGGCGATCGGCGGCATCGCCCGAAAGGCTGACGGTGCCGCCCGACTTCTCGATCAGGTCGCTGAGCCCTTTGAAGCCCGTGGCAAAGCGCGAGGTGGGGCTAGGGGTGTTGCCGCGCTGGCGGTCGATACGGTCGCCATAGGCGTTGACCAGCAGAAAGCCGAGCATGAGCACGAGGCCGGCTGCGATCAGGAGCAGCACGGTGCGCTTGCGGAAGGGGCTGACGGTCTCGCTGCTCATCGGCGGCCCAGCGCGAAGTCCGCATAATCGGCGCGGGCACGCGTCCAATCACCCTCGCCCAGCATGTTGCCGCCGAACAGGCTGCGTTCGACATCGGCGACGACGCGGCGGAACACGCTGCGGGCGGTGTCGGGCAGGCTTTCGAACGCCGCGATGTCGCGGCTGGTGAGCGAGGGGCGGAGCGAATCGCCGCGCCACTTTTCGATATCCTCGATGCTGCGGTGCAGGATGAGGCGTACGGCTTCGGCGTAGCGACCGGCGGCGGCGAGCCGATCCGCTTCGTCGAGCAGCGCGCGGGCAACATGGGCATCGGGCGCCCAGCGCGGCGGTTCGGGCGCGGCTTCGCCCCGGCGGAGCAGGCGCGCGGCGAACCATTCGCGGGCCGCGGGAAACAGCGCGAGCAGGATCGCGACGACGGCCACTGCAATCGCGATCCACATCAGTAGATACCAGCCGCCGCCGACCCATTCGACGAAACGGCCGAGCGACTGGAACAGCTCGATCAGCCAGCGCGGGGGCGGATTTGAAGGGTCGGGCTGCTGCCAAGGGAGGTCGAACTGGATCGACGAATCGGCACGGACGGCCCGATGCGCGGCATCGACCGCTGCAGGATCGCCAAAGACCGGGGCCTGCGGGGCGCTTCCCTGTGCGGCCGGTGCCGTCGTCACGTGAATCCCCCCATCGCGACGGTTGGAGCAAATCGCCAAATTGCGCGCAACGCTTTTCGCTCCTAACGGTTGGGAAACCGGTGGCTTTCGATACCGGACAAATCGAGCAGGGGAGCAGTACGAGTTGATCCGCATCATTATCGGCGTCACCGCCGCCGCCAGCCTGGCGGCTTGCGCAGCCAGCGCGGAGGACAAGCCCAAGACCGCCGCATCCGATGCGCCCGCGCAGCGCGGGCCCGGCAAGGGCAAGGGGTTCGATCACAATCCCTATCCTTCGACCTACAAACCCTATCCGGGGGTGCCGACGCTGCTGACCAACGTCACCGTCCTGGACGGTGAAGGCGGACGGATCGACAATGGCGCGGTGCTGTTCCGCGACGGCAAGATCGTCGAGGTCGGTCAGTCGATCGCGGCGCCCGAGGGCGCGAGCGTGATCGACGGGCGCGGAAAATATGTGACGCCAGGCGTGATCGACGTGCACAGCCATCTGGGCGACTATCCCAGCCCCGGCGTGCAGGCGCATTCCGACGGCAACGAGATGACCGGGCCGGTGACAGCCGAGGTGTGGGCCGAGCATAGCGTGTGGCCGCAGGACCCGGGCTTCAGCCGCGCGCTGGCCAATGGCGGCGTGACGACGCTGCAGATCCTGCCCGGGTCGGCGAACCTGTTCGGCGGGCGCAGCGTGACGCTCAAGAACGTCTATGCGCGGACGATGCAGGGGATGAAGTTCCCGGGCGCCCCCTATGGCCTCAAGATGGCGTGCGGCGAGAACCCCAAGCGCGTCTATGGCGGCAAGGGGCGGATGCCGTCGACCCGGATGGGCAATATCGCGGTCGATCGCGCGACCTGGGCCAAGGCGCAGGAGTACAAGCGCCGCTGGGACAAATATGAGGAGAAGGGCGGCGAAGCGCCCGCGCGCGATCTGGCGATGGATACGCTGCGCGGCGTGCTCGACGGCGAGATCATCATCCACAACCATTGCTATCGCGCCGACGAGATGGCCATCGTCCTCGATATGGCCAAGGAGTTCGGGTACAAGGTGGGGACGTTCCACCATGCGGTGGAGGCCTATAAGATCGCTGACCTGCTCAAGGCCAACGGCACCTGCGCAGCGGTGTGGGCGGACTGGTGGGGCTTCAAGATGGAGTCCTATGATGCGATCGGGGAGAATCTCGCGATCCTCGAGCGTGAAGGCGCATGCGGGATGATCCATTCGGACGACGCCAACGGCATCCAGCGGCTCAACCAGGAGATCGCCAAAGTGCGTGCGTCGGCGAAGCGTGCCGGTTTCGACGTGTCCGAGGCGGTGGCGTGGAAATGGGCGGCGATCACCCCGGCCAGGGCCCTGGGAATCGACAAGGTCACCGGCAGCCTTAAGGCGGGCAAGATGGCCGATGTGGTGCTGTGGAACGGCAATCCGTTCAGCGTCTACACGCGGCCGGAGAAGGTCTGGATCGATGGCGCACTGCTCTATGATGCCAATGATCCGAAACGCAGACCGGTATCGGACTTCGAGCTTGGACAGCCGGGCGAGGGAGACGTGAAATGAAGGTGCTCCTTCTTACAGCAGCAGTCGCGCTGGGCGTGGCGTTCCCCGCCGCCGCCCAGACCGTGGCGGTGACCAATGCGAAGCTCGTCATCGGTGACGGCTCGGCCCCGGTGGAGGGCGGTACCGTGGTGGTACGCGACGGGCGGGTAATCGCAGCCGGGCGCGGCGTCGCAGTGCCTGCAGGCGTTCCGGTGGTGGACGCTGGCGGCCGCTGGGTGACGCCGGGTATCTTCGCCGGCTTCACCCGCATGGGCATCGTCGAGGTCGACGGGGTGAGCGAGACCAATGACGCGGGAGCGGGTAGCTCGCCCTTCAACGCCGCAATCGACGTGGTACCCGCGGTGAACCCCAAGACCAGCGCGATTATCCTCAATCGCGCAGAGGGAATCACCCGCGCCGTGGTTGCCCCTCAGGCACGCGGATCGATCTTCGGTGGACAGGGCGCGATCATCGACCTGGGTGCCGATATGGATGCGGTGACCAAGGCACGCGCCTTCCAGTTCATGGAATATGGCGAGTCCGGCGCCGCACGCGCCGGAGGCAGCCGTCCGGCAGCCTATGCGATGCTCAAGAACATCCTGTTCGAGGTCCGCGATTACGCGCGTGCGCCGGCGAGCTTCTCGGATCGCGGCAAGGACGCGCTGCTGACCCGCGCCGACGCACAGGCGCTGGTGCCCGTCGTGACCGGCGCGGTACCGCTGCTGGTGCATGTCGAGCGCGCGTCGGATATCCTCGTCATCCTTGATCTGAAGCGCGAGGTGCCGGCGCTCAAGCTGGTGCTGGTCGGCGCGACCGAGGGCTGGAGCGTGGCGCGGCAGATCGCAGCGGCTAAGGTGCCCGTGCTGGCGTCGGCGCTGGCCGATCTGCCCGCGTCGTTCGAGCAGCTTGCCGCAACCCAGTCCAACATCGGGCGGCTGCAGGCGGCGGGGGTGATGGTTGGGATCGGCATGATCAATGACGACGAGACGCGGCAGGCACGGCTGGTAAAGCAATATGCGGGGAATCTTGTTGCGCTGGGCAAGCTGCCGGGTGCGGCAGGCCTCGACTGGGGACAGGCATTCGCGTCGATCAGCTCAAAGCCCGCCGAAGCGATGGGCATGGGCGGCGAGTTCGGGTCACTCCGTCCCGGCCGCCGCGGCGACGTGGTGGTGTGGGACGGCGATCCGCTGGAGATCGGCACCGCGGCCACGCGCGTGTGGATCGACGGGGTCGAGCAGCCGCTGACGACGCGGCAGGACAGGCTCAAGCAGCGCTACTTCGATCCGAAGGAAGGCGCCCTGCCCAAGGCGTACGAGCGCTGAGCGTGGCCGAGAAAGCCGGCGGCTTCGCGGTCGGACCGCGACGCGCCGGCCGTCCGCGCGATCCGGCCAAATATGGTGCGATCATCGAAGCCGCGCGCGCAGCCTTCTTCGCGCGCGGCTTCCAGGCCGCGACGATCGAGGACATCGCGCAGGCGGCAGGCGTTTCCAAGGTAACCGTGTACAGCCGCTTCGGTGACAAGGAGACCCTGTTCGAGGAGGTGATCCGCGCGGAGAGCGGGCGGATGGCAGCGGTGTTCGACGACGGGGTCGCCGCGGGCCGCTGTCTCGAGGAACGGCTCAACGCCTATGGCACGTCGTTGATGGAGTTCATTTTCAGCGAGGAGCATATCGCGGTCGATCGCGTGCTGATGAACGAAATCGCCCAGTCGCGGCGTCTGGCCGAGCGCTTCTTTCAGGCGGGGCCGGCGCTTTGCCTCGGCCGGCTGGCCGATGCGCTCAGCGAAGCTGCGGATCAGGGCGAGATCGAGATCGACGATCCCTGGATGGCCGCGGAGGATCTGTGCGGGCTGTGGCAGGGCCTTTCGGACATGGGGATCAAGCTGGGGCTGGAACCTCCGCCCACCCCCGATGCGATCCGCTTCCGCGTCGAACGCGCGACGCGGTTGTTTCTCAAGATGGTCGGATCGAAGCCGTGACGATCGGCGTTGTCGCCGTGAAGGAGATGCGAAACATGCGGAAAACTGTTGTGGCGATGGCCGGCGCGCTTTTGCTCGGCGCATGCGGCGGCGGCGAGAAGGCCGAGAATGTGGCGGCCGTCAACGCTGCTGCGGACAATGCGGCGGACGCGACCAACTATCAGGCCGAAGTGATCGCGCTGGCACCTGCGGCGCGGGACGGCGTTTTCCTGCGCGCGGTGCGGGATGCCGGGTTCAATTGTCAGGAGGTGACGCAGACCGAGCGTATCGATCCGGTCAACAGCAATCCCAGCTGGCGCATCTATTGCGGCAAGAACCCGCACATCATCTCGATCACCCGCGACGGCACCGCCAAGATCGTCAGCCGGACGGACGCGAACTGACCCGAAAAAATAGGGGAGGCAGGCCATGACCTGCCTCCCCATCGAGTCGGGGGTTGAACTCAGAGGCCGACGACGCCGCCGTCATTCTTGGTGATCGCGACGATCGCCGAGCGCGGACGCGTGCCGGCAGGCGCGCTGCCGGTAGCCTGATTGGCCGGCCAGGCGCTGGACGGCGAAGCGGGCGTGCCGTTTTCGCCTGGGTGCTGGATGCCGACGAACAGCGTGCGGCCGTCCGGCGTCGAGTCCACACCGGTGATCTCGCACTCGACCGGACCGATCAGGAAGCGCTTGAGCGTCGTGTCGGTCGCCAGTGCGCCGCGGCGGGTGGTCTGCGTCGCGGTGGCGCCGCCAGTGCCGCGATTGGTGATCGTCACGGCTGCACCGTCGCCGACCGTGCCGGGTATCGCGACCAGCATCTGGTTGTTGGTGCGATCGGTGAAGGCACCGTCGTCGGTCTGGATCCACAGCAGCGGCTTGACCAGGCCGCCCGCGTTGGTCGGGCGCGAGAACCACAGACCATCGGGGCTGGAGAAGTCGTTGGCGGCGGTGAGGCCCGAGATGTTGACGTCGCTGTTCGAGTCCGCCGAGTCGGCGCCGAACAGATAGATATCCCAGGCGAAGGTGAGCGAGGCGGGGTCGTCGCCGGTCTCGCGCAGGCGCAGGATGTGGCCGTTCGGGTTGCCGAACTGAGCAGAGTTCGACGGGCCGGTCGGGTCGTTATAGTGGCGCGGGTTGGCCGCGTCGGTGCCATTCAGCGGACGGGTTCCGGCGTTGTTGTTGGTGAGGGTGAGGTAGATCTCGCCCGTCGCCGGGTTGGTTGCGGTCCATTCCGGACGGTCCATCCTGGTCGCGCCGACCGCGTCGCCCGCCAGGCGGGTGTTGACGAGAATGTCGGCCTGGCTCTCGAACACATATTCGATGTCCGAGCCCTGGGCAGGGCGGTTCGGGACGGTGCCGAAGGTCAGCGGAACCCAGCTGCCGGTGCCGTTCGCCGCGAACTTGGCGACGTAGAGGGTGCCGGCGTCGAGATACTTGTCGCCGATCGACAGGCGGTTGGCGCTCTGTGCGTCGGCCGCGTCCCAGTTCGCGTTCGAGACGAACTTGTAGAAATATTCGCCGCGCGAATCGTCGCCGAGATAGACCGAGACCTTCTTGCCCGGGGTCAGCTTGCCGAGCCAGGCGCCCTCGTGACCGAGGCGACCGAGCGCTGTGCGCTTCCGCGGCGCGGCGGCCTTGTCATAGGGATCGAACTCGACGCACCAGCCGAGCTGGTTCGGCTCGTTGCGATAGTCGGCCGTGGCCGACGCACCGGTGGCGCGGGCATCCCAGCGCTTGAAAACGGTGTTCGATGCGTCGGCGGGGACGACCGAAGCCCAGCCATAATTGCCGTTGGTGCTGGTGACGCCGTAGCGGCGCAGCGCAACGAGTTCACGCGGGCTGCGCGCGGCGTTGTCAGCGCTCGGGCGCGCGAAATAGCCCGCCCAGTTTTCCTCGCAGGTGATGTTGGTGCCCCACAACGTGTGCCCATTGGCGCAGTTGTTGATGGTGCCGCGGCCAGCGGTGCCGTCGTTCGAAAAGGCGGTGAACAGCCAGTGCGTGCCCTTCACCGGGCCATTGAACACGACCGGCGTATTCGGCGTGATCCGGCGGTTGAACGTCGAGTTCTGGACATAGGTCCAGGCGCGGTTCGCCCCTTCGACATATTCGGTGACCGACACGCCGTGCGCCTCGATTTCCTTGATCGCCTCGGCTTCGGGGCGGGGCAGGGTGTTGGTCGGGCCGGCGGGGTGCAGGTACTGGACGTTCAGGTTCTCGTGGTTCTGAACCATCAGGCCGCGGACCGAATTGTTGTCGTCGCGTGCGCCGGCGGCCGACAGGCCGTACCAGTAGAGCGCGTCGCCATGGTCGCCGATGCGCTGGGCGAAGTTGGTGTCGGTGCCGTCATTCTTGTAGGCGGCGACGCCCGGGGCGATCGGATCGCCGAGGCGCGTCATCACGGTGACGGTGTAGCCGGCCGGGACGGTGACGACGTCGTTCTTGTTCTTCGACAGCGAGGTGAAGCTGAGCGCGGCAGGCGATATGGCGGCCGTCGTGGTTCCCTGAGTCGTCTGCCCTGCACTATCGGTGGCGCTGTACTGGAAGCTCAGGGTCGTGGTCGAGGCGACGCTGGGCGCGATGAAGCTGGCGTTCGGCGAGCTCGCGCCGATCAGCGTCACGGCGGGGCCGCCCGTCTGAACCCAAGCCGAGGTGATCGGTCCATTGTCGGTCGCGTTCGAGGTGAGCGTGACCACCTGGCCGGAGGTCGCCGAACCCGACGAGCCGACCGAGATCAGGTTCGGGAAGGGGTCCGCACCGGCATTGGCGCTGTCGCATGCGGCGAGGATGCCGCCACCGAACACCGCGACCGCAGCAGCGGAGGCGCCCGAACGCAGCGTGTCGCGGCGCGAATAGCGCTGTTCGATCAGCGCATTGAGCGTGGGATTGGCGGTGTTGTTGGTATCGACGTCGCCGTCGCTGTATCCAATGGCCAGATCGGTGCTCGCGGTCATGTTCTGAGACCCCCTTTATGATCCGAATCCGGTACGGATGCGGTTGCCCGGGGCTGTGGCGGGGCCGTCTTACGGCGTGATGGACGAGCGTTGACGAAGTCGTGTCGGTTTCGCGACTCTTCGATGACAGGCTGTTCGAGGGCGGCGGTGCGGGGTAGGGGGCGGCGATGGACAAGCAGGACAGCCTTGCCGACCGGATGGCACAGCGCCTGGCCGCTGGGCCGCCGCGGGTACCGCGATTGCCGGGCGCGCCGGTGGACTGGCGGCTGGCGCTGGCGCTGGCGGCGGTGATCGCGCTGGGGCCGTTGGCGACGATCACCGGGGCCGCAATCATTGAGCGGAGCGCACGGGCAGAAGCGGAACGGTTGACCGCGCAGGCCGCGCCGCGGTTGAAGGCGGAGGCGAGCGCGCGGGCAGCCCGTGCCGTGCTGCGCGAAGCGGTGCGTCAACCCGGGGCGGCGATCCTGCTGAACCATGTCGCGGCGGCGATCCCCGCGGATGCGCGGGTCGCGCGGATGCGCAAGGCCGCGGATGGCGCCATGGAGATCGAGATCACTGCGCCGGACCCCGATCTGTTGCGCGCGGCGCTGCGACGGAATCCGGCGCTGGCGTCGTTTCGCGAGACGGGGCAGCGCCGTGCAGGGGCGATGATCGCGGTGACGCTGAGGCGTGCCGCATGAACCGGGCGACGCTGATCGCCGGAGTTGCCGGTGGCCTTGCGGCAGTGGCGCTGCTGGCGCCGGCGACCGGAACCGCACTCGGCAAGCTCGAGCGCGCGCGCACGGCGGCGGCCGGGGCGCGGGCAGCCGCGCACGCGCCGGTACGTGCCGCGGTGCCGCTGACCGCCGCCGGCCTGCGCGCGCCGGGCGGGAATGAGGCGGCTGCCGCTGCGGCGCTGGCGCAGCGCGTAAAGCGGCTTGCCGCGGACGGCGGCGTGCTCGTCGAACAGGCGGCGCGGGTTCCGGGCGGCGAAGGACTGGTGAGGCTGCGGCTTCGCCTGTCGGGCCCGGACAAGGCCGTGGTGGCACTGACCGACCGGATCGAGCGTGAGGCGCCGCTGCTGCGCTTCGCATCGTGGCAGGTGAGCGCATTGGCCGGCGGAGGATTGCGGGTCGAAGGCGAGGCGGTGGCGGCATGGCGTTGACGCGGGAAAGCGGGATCGCGCTTGGCGTGGCGGCGATGTTCGCAGTGGCGATGCCGGTGCTGCTGCTATGGCCGGACAATCGAAGCGCGGCTCCGGCGCCTGCTGCGGCCGAGCGTGCAGTGATCCCGCCACCGGTGCCGGCGATTGCCGCGATCTATGAGCGTCCCGTCTTCGCAGTCGCGGAGGGCGGAGAGGAAGCGCCTGCCGACGCGCCCGCGCTGGTCGGGATTGCGGGGCGGCTCAACAAGGATGCGGTGGCGATGGTGCGGCTCGCCGACGGAAGCGCCCGCAGCCTGAGCGTCGGCGAGAGCGTCGATGGCTGGCGGCTGGAGAGCCTGGCGATCGACGCGGCGTTCTTCACCCGCGGGCGCGAGCGTGTGCGGGTGGCGATGACGACGCCCGAACCCGCGGCGGAAGAAGCCGAGGCCCCGGCCGGTCAGTAGATTCCGTCGATCTCCAGCGTCAGCCGCGGACGGAGCGGCTTGAGCAGCAGGTTGCTGGGCGTGTTGAGATCCAGTTCCTCGCTGCGCAGGCGCGCATATTTCGCCTTGGCGAGCGCTGCCGCTTCCTCGCCGCTGCGCAGGATGGTGGGCTTGAGGAAGATGAACAGCGTACGCTTGTTGCGCGATTCCTTGCGGCTCTTGAACAGCTCGCCGAGGATCGGGATGTCGCCCAGGATCGGCACCTGGCTCTTGATCTGGCCATAATCGTCCGAGGTGAGACCGCCGAGCACGATCGTCTGCCCATTGTCGGCGAGGACGGTGGTGTTGATCGCGCGGCGATTGGTGATGAGGTCGCTGGCCTCGCTCAGCTGCGTCGCCGCGATCGACGAGGCTTCCTGAACCACTTCGAGCCGGATCGTGTCGCCGGCGTTGATGCGCGGCAGCACCTTGAGCGTGATGCCGACATCCTTGCGCTCGATCGAGGTGTAGGGGCGCACGTTGCTGGACGAATCGGTCAGGATCGATCCGGTGATGAACGGCACTTCCTGTGCGACGACGAACTCGCCCAGCTTGTTGTCGAGCGTGGTGATCTGCGGTGTCGAAAGCAGGTTCGACTTGGTCGAGGTGCCGAGCGCCTGGACCAGGATCGAGAAATCATTGCCGATGCCGATATTGGCGGTGAGGCCCGGACCGAGCGCCTTGGCCATCGGCACGCCGAGCGCGTTGAGAATCGTGCCGAGCGAGAGCTGCCCCGGGCTGGTGCTGAACGAGGTTGCCGCACCTTCGATCTGGCTGAGCGCCGCGCCGCTGGTGCCGAGCTGGACGGCGAGCGCTTCGGCTTCCTCGCCGGTGATCTCTGCGATCGCGGCCTCGATCATCACCTGCGGGCGGCGGACGTCGAGATCGGTGATCAGCGGCTCGATCGCGGCGATGGCGCTGGGCGTGCCGCGCACGACCACCGCGTTGATGTCGGGCGAGGGCTGGACGCTGAGGTCCGGGGTGGAGAAGCCCTGCGGCGTCTCGCTCGTCCGCTGGCCAAGCTGGCTCTGCTGCGCCTGGAGCGCGGCAGTGGCGGCGGCGGCCGCGGTATCCGCGGGGTTGCTGCCACCCGAACGGGCCAGCCCGCCGAGAACGCTGGTGGGGCTGCGATAATTGCTGTTCCGGCTCGACAGGCTGCGTGCGACGGCATTGTTGGTCGTCGCCTCCTGGCCCAGCACGCCGCGCAGCACCTCCGTCACCGATTCGGCGTCGGCATAGCTCAGGCGGAAGACGCGCGTGATCGGGGTCGCGCCGCCCGGCGCGTCGAGCGAGGCGACCATGCGGCGGGCATCGGCGACGGCGGACGGCGTGCCGCGGATGATGATGGTGTTGCTGCGCGGGTCGGCCGCGACGCGCGCGCCGCCTGCCGCTGGATCGCCGAGCACGCCCTGAAGCGCCTGCGCGACATCCGCCGCGTTGCCGTTGCGCAGCGCCACGGTGGCGAAGGTGAGGCCGCTGCCATTGCCATCGAGCGCGCGCAGGATGCCTTCGATCCGGCGGACATTGTCGGCATAGTCGGTGACGACCACGGCATTGGGCTGAGCCAGCGGTTCCACGCTGCCGAAGCTGGCGACCAGCGGGCGCGCAACTCGTGCCGCCTCGGCCGACGGGACGTTCGACAGGCGGATCATGCGAGTGACGAGTTCCTGGCCCGATGCGCCGCGCGAGGGCACGCCGCCGTCGCGCACCGCATTGCCCTGAGGCACGATGCGCCAGGCGCGGCCCGAGCGGACCGCGGCATAGCCATTGGCGCGCAGGACCGACTGGAACAGCTCCCACACGCCGCTGGGCGAGAGGGGCTGTGCGGATGTGACGGTGACCGTGCCCTTGACCGCCGGATCGAGGATCAGCGTGCGGCCGGTAAGACGCGAAATCTGGTCCGCGACATCGGCGATCTCGACCCCGCGCATGTTGACGACGATGTCCGCGGCCTCGCCCTGCTGGGCGAGAACCGGCTGCGCGACCATGGAGGCAAGCGCGAAGGTGAGGGCGATGTTGCGGATCGGATGCGGCACGGGCGGGATACCTAGCGGGTCGGGACGGTCAGCGTCACGGGCTTTCCGTCGCGGGTGATCTGGATCTGGGCGGTACCGCGCGACTGGGCGGCGGCGAGAGCGGAAGCGGCGCTGGCCTGGCTGGAAATCGCCTGGCCGTTGACCGAAGTGATGACGTCGCCTTGCTGAAGTCCCGGCGGGGCATTGCTGCCGATCTGCACCCCGCCGGGGACCGGCGTCAGGCTGGACATCAGCGCGGATGGAGCCGGTGGAGTGTTGGGCGAAGGCTGGGCGGCTGTTGGCTGTGAGGGCCCTGCCGCCGCCTGCGCCTGTTGCTCGACCGTCAAGGTGGGATCGGGGAAGGCGAGATATTCGATGCGGCCGTTGACGCGCAGGAGGACGCGATCGCGCAAAATCCCTTCGATCGTGCCGCCGCCCGGCGCTTCGCCGACGCGGAAGGCCTTGGCGGGTTCGCCGCCGACTTCGATATAGGCGACCGAGAGGTCGGCCGGGGAGGCGGCGAACACGCCCTTGAGCTTGAGGGGGAGCGCGGTCGCCTGCGACGCATCGGTGACGGCGCCCTTGCCGAACGGAGCGAAGGCGAGCGCGGCGGTGACGTCGGCCGGGGCCGCGGCGGAGCGGACCCCTGAAGGCACGGTGACCGCGCCGCTGCTGGCATGACCGGCGATTCGCCAGGTCAACCCGGCGAGCGCGATCGCCACCGACACCACCACCGCAGCGGTCGCGATGTCGAGCGTGGTGCGGGCCTGGCGCGGCGAAAGGTCGGGCAGACGGATCATGTACGGCTGCCCTCGACGAACCCGTCGAGCGATGCAAGCGGAGACCGCTCGCCCGCCGCGAATACCTGAATGCGAACCTTGTCGATTCCGGCGTCTTCGGTGCGGGTGCGCGCGATTTCGACCTTCCATTGCTGGCCGAGCAGATCGGTCTCGGACGCGTTCGCGGCGGGATCGGCCAGCTGGATCTCGGCGAGGCGATTTTCGGCCACCCACATCGCGGCGGCGCGGCGTTCCATCGCGCGGGTCGAATCGATATGGCTTTCGACCGCGCGGATCAGGCCGACGGTGGCGATGGCGAGCACCGCGAGCGCGACCAGCGCCTCGATCAGCGAGAAGCCGGCTTCTTCGATCTGTGTCCCGGCATTGCCGGGACGCGGTACCGGCCCGCTCCCCCACCCGGCCACCCACAGGATGCTGGCGCTGGGTGGCCGGGCGGGGGAGCGGGCCGGTACCGCCATCGCGCGCAGCGCGATCACGAAGCAGCCTCCACCTTGGTCGCGGTGGCGGTCATGCCGTCATAGCGGACGACCCAGCGCTGAGCGCCATTCTCGATCGTGGCAGTGAGCGGCTTGCCGCCGCCGTCGACGCCGAGAACCACCGGCGGGCGGACATCGAGCGTGACGACGATGCCGCCGGGAAGCGTGTGGAAGGCGAGCGCGTCGCCGAGCGGAGCCAGCTTGCCGTCACGGCCGATCGCCGCGAAGCCATAGCCATGCGGTTGAGCGGTGAAAGCGATCACGCGATCGCCGATCATCGCGTCGTCCGCGGCTGCCTGGAGCCGCAGGGCAAGGCGGCGGGCTTCGGTCTCGACCGAGGGCGCGCGGGTCGCGGCGCCGACGCCCAGCGCGACGCCGCCCGCGGCGACGCCGATGATGACGAGCACGATCAGCATCTCGATGAGCGTCATGCCGGAGTCATTGCGAGAAGTGCGGGACCAGCCCGCTCCCCCTCCCGGCCACCCATATGATACTGCCGTTGGGTGGCCGGGAGGGGGAGCGGGCTGGTCCCGCGTCGCGGAGCGACCGCAAAAGACACGCCCCCGCATCTGGCTTATCCGCCCTTGGCGTCGAGATCGGCGTCGAGCCCTTCGCCGCCCGGCTTGCCGTCCTTGCCGAGCGATTTCAGGTCGAAGCCGTTGCCGGTCGAGGAATAGACATAGGGGTTGCCCCAGGCATCGACCGGGTTTTCCGAGACGTAGCCGCCTTCGGGCCACGCGGAGGGAACGGGCGGCGTAACCGGCCTTTCGGCAAGCGCCTTGAGCCCCTGTTCGGTCGTGGGGTATTGGCCGTTGTCGAGACGATACATTTTGAGCGCGCTCGACAGGCTGGCAAGGTTGGTCTTGGTGGTGGTGACGCGGGCCTGATCGGGACGGCCGACCACGTTCATCGTCACCAGGCCCGCGACAATCGCGATGATGACGAGCACGACGATCATCTCGAGCAGGGTAAGGCCGGCTTCTGCGTGTGGTATGTTGCGGCGCTTGCCCTTATTGGGCTTGCCTGCCACCGTGTCATGGAACTGTTTCAAAACTATGCGCATCGCGGCCCCATGCGTCCTTCTCGTGAAAGCAATGTTACAGCCGAGGTTCCCGGAATGATGACTCGCCAAGTCCAATCCGGTGCCGCGGAAGCCCGCACCGGCGGCGTCTGGACGCTGTCCGGCGGGCGGGCGATCATAGCCGAGCCGGATGGTCCTGCAACCGTGCTGGTGCCGAGCGAATCGGTATTAGTCCTGGCCGTCGATCTGCCGTTGGGCACGCACGCCAAGCGGCTGACGGCGCTTCCCTTCGCGATCGAGGACCGAATCGCCGACCCGCTCGAATCGGTCCATCTGGCCTTGGGCGATGAGATCGCACCCAAACGCTATCTGGTCGCTGTCGTGCGGCATGCGGTGATGCGCGAGTGGGTGGAGATTGCCGACACCGAGGGACTCGCGCACGCAGCGATGGTGCCCGACGCGCTGGCGCTGCCCGTGCCGGGCGAAGGCTGGTCGGCCGAAGCAGGCGATGGCCGGGTGCTGGTGCGCGGCGCGGACGGCACCGGCTTTGCGATGCCGGCGGCGCTGATCGGGCAGGCATGGGAAGCCGCAGGCCGGCCACGTATCTGGAATTGCGGGGCGGCGCCGGTCGGCGAACTTCCTCAGGAACCGTGGCCCGCAGGCAATGGCGGGCTGACGGAGCGGCTGGCCAGGCCCGCGATCGATCTGCGGCAAGGCATCTATGCACGACGGACCGCGAGCGGGAGCAATTGGGTCAAGCGGCTCGGCTGGATCGCGGCGGCAGGCGTCGCGGCGCATGTCGTCATCGCCGGGGCGGACACGCTGATGCTGCGCGCGATCGCCGAGCGGCGCGCAGACGATACCCGCGCCGCGGTGGCGCAGGCTGCGCCGGGGGCTAATCTGGGTGATGACCTTAGGGTCAGTGTCGCCGACATGCTGCCACCGCCAGGAGCGGCCGCGAGCCAGTTCGTGCCGCTCGTCACCCGCACCTCGAACGCGCTTGCGCCGCTGTCGAGTGCGGTGACCGCGCGGTCGATGCGATTTGAAGGAAATGCGCTTGTGATGGAGATCGAGCCGGGTGAGCCGGGGCTTGCCGGGCGGGTGCGCGATGCGATGCGCGCGGCCGGGGTGACTGCCGACCTCGCCGCAGGCCAGGACGGCGCGCTGCGCCTGACGGTGCGGGCATGAGCGCGATCCGGATCACCCGCAGCCCGACGCTCGATGCGTGGGGCGCGAAGATCGGTGCATGGTGGAGCGGCCTCAGCTCGCGCGAGCGGTGGATGGTCGGATCGCTCGGCGTGCTTCTGGGCGTGCTGGTTCTGGTGTTTGCCGTGATCCAGCCGTTGCAGGCGGCACGCGCCGACGCGCTGGCGGATATCCGTACTTATGAGACGCTGACCGCGCGAGTCCGCGCTGCGGGTACCCTGGTACCCAAGGGAAGCCAGCCACAGCAGCGCGGCGGTTCGCCCGCTGAAGCGGCGCAGGCGGCGGCGGGCGAAGCGGGGATCACCGCGAACATCGTGCCGGGTGCGGCAGGGCTGACCGCGCAGGTGGCCGAGGCACCCTATGAATCGGTGGTCGGCTGGATCGCCAATGTCGAACGGACGACGCCGCTTCGTGCGCGCAAGGTCGAGTTGCGCAAAGGCGGCGCGACCGGGCGGGTAAGTGCGAGCGTGGAGTTCGCGCAATGACCGCCGAGTCGACTTTACCCTATGGCTATGCGCGGCGCGCGGGCGTTGTGCTGCGGGCAGGCAGTGACGGGCTGGAATGCGTGCATCGGCCCGATGCGGCACTCGACGCGCTGCTCGAGGTTCAGAGAATCGCACCGGCGGCGCGCTTCGTGGCGGTCGAGGATGCGGCGTTCGATCAGGCGCTGGCGGCGAGCTATTCGGGCAGCGCGGGCGCCGCGGCCGAGTTCGACCTGGGTGGGATGGATCTCGCGGCGTTGGCCGACAGCGCTGCGGCGGTGGACGACCTGCTCGACACGCGCGACGATTCGCCGGTTATCCGCCTGATCAACGCGTTGTTGCTCGAAGCAGTGAAGGAAGGCGCGTCGGACGTGCATGTCGAGACGCAGGAGAAGCGCGTCGTGGTGCGCTTCCGCATCGACGGTGTGCTGCGCGACAAGCTCGAGCCGCGCCGTGAGCTGGCGCCGCTGCTGGTCAGCCGGATCAAGGTGATGGCGAAACTCGATATCGCCGAGAAGCGCGTGCCGCAGGACGGCCGCGTGACGCTGCGCATCGGCGGGCACGATGTGGACGCGCGCGTCTCGACGCTGCCGACCCAGCATGGGGAGCGCGTGGTGATGCGCTTGCTGGAGAAGGGATCGCTCAAGCTCGATCTCGAGCATCTGGGGATGAGCGCGCGCGACCGGGAGGTGTTCGCGCGTCTGCTCGAACGGCCGCACGGGATGCTGCTGGTCACCGGGCCGACCGGGTCGGGCAAGACGACCAGCCTCTACGCCGCGCTCCAGCGGCTGAACGACCGCAAACGCAATATCATGACGGTCGAAGATCCCATCGAATATGAACTCGCCGGGATCGGCCAGACCCAGGTCAATTCGCGCACCGGCATGACCTTCGCCCGCGGGCTGCGCGCGATCCTGCGCCAGGACCCGGACGTGATCATGGTCGGGGAGATCCGCGATCATGAGACCGCCGAGGTCGCGGTGCGATCGGCGATGACGGGGCATTTCGTGCTCTCGACATTGCATACCAACAGCGCGGTGGGATCGGTGACGCGGCTGATCGACATGGGGGTCGAGCGCTATCTGCTCGCGCCGATGCTGGTGGGGCTGGCGGCGCAGCGGCTGGTGCGCCGGCTATGTCCGAGCTGCCGGCGCGAGGATGTCGCGAGCGAGAGCGATTCGATGCTGCTGGGCGGCGCGATCAAAGCCGGTGAACCGGTGTGGCGCGCGGTGGGGTGCGAGGATTGCGGCGGCGACGGGTATCGCGGCCGCGCGGGGCTTTACGAAGTCGTGCCGGTCGACGAGCGTTTTCAGGCGATGATCCATGACGGCGCGTCCGAAGCCGAGATCGAGGCGCATGCGCGCAAGACCAGCCCTGCGCTGCTCGACGATGGCGTGGCCAAGGCGAAGGCTGGCGTGACAACGGTCGAGGAAGTCGCCCGCGTGGTGCGGGAAGAGGCCTGATGCCCGCCTTTGCCTATCGCGCGGCGACGAGCGCGGGCGCCGAGAAGAAGGGGCTGATCGAAGCGACCAGCGCCGCCGCGGCGCGGGCAATGCTGCGCGAGCAGGGGCTGTTGCCGCTGGCGGTGGATGCAGCTTCGGAACGGCGCTCGATCGGGAGCATCAAGCTGCCGGGGCTCGGCCGTTCGGGGATGAGCGCGCGCGAGCTGGCGACGGCGACGCGGCAGATCGCGACGCTGGTGGGGTCGGACATTCCGGTCGAGGAGGCGCTGCGGCTGGCGGCGAGCCAATCCGAGGCGCAACGAGTCTCGTCGATCCTGCTTGAGGTGCGCGCGGCGATCCTGGATGGGCGTAGCTTTGCCAATGCCTTAGGAACGCATCCCAAGACTTTCCCTGAATTCTATCGCGCATCGGTCGCGGCGGGGGAATCCTCGGGCAAGCTGACTCAGGTGCTGGAGCACCTCGCGCATTTCGTCGAGAACCGGCAGGCGAACAGCCAGAAATTGCAGCTCGCCTTGCTCTATCCCGGGCTGCTGGCGACGGTGTCGCTGGGCGTGATCGTGCTGCTGCTGGTCTATGTCATCCCCGATATCGTCAAGGTGTTCGTCTCGCGCGGGACCGATCTGCCGCTGCTGACGCGGACGCTGATCGCGATCTCGGGCTTCCTGCAGGCATGGGGCCTGTACATCCTGATCGCGGCACTGATCGGCTTTGTGATCTATGGCCGCTGGGTGGCGAACCCGGCGAACCGGCTCAAGGTCCATCGCGCCTTCACCGAGCGCTGGCCGTTCCGCCGTTTCAGCCGCCAGCATAATGCCGCGCGCTTCGCCGGGAGCCTCGCCACGCTGGTGTCGAGCGCGGTTCCGTTGGTCGAGGCGCTGCACGCGGCGGCGGCGGTGACGCCCAACCGCTGGGTGCGCGAGCGCGCGCTGCATGTCGCGGCGCGGGTGCGCGAGGGGATCAGCCTGCGCGCGGCGATGACCGAGGCGGGGGTGTTCCCGTTGATGCTGACCGCGATCGTCGCGTCGGGGGAGGCGAGCGGGCAGCTGGGTCCGGCGCTGTCGCGTGCGGCGGACGAGCTCGATCGCGAGCTCGACGCGGTGACGAGCGCGATGGTGGCGCTGGTCGAGCCGCTGGTGCTGCTGCTGATGGGCGGGATCGTGCTGATGATGGTGCTGGCGATCCTGTTGCCGATCATCAACCTCAACGATCTGGTGACGCTCTGAGGCATTCGCGCCTCCCTCAAATCAGGTAGGGCGATCGCCTGAGAGAGCCTATCTCTCCGTGCGGGTCAGCAGGTCGCGCAGATCCTGTTCCCAGAAGACCGCCCAGGTATGCGTGCCATGGCCGCGCGTCTCGGCGGTCTCGGGGATCATGCGGAAGCGGGTGTTGGGCATCCGCTTCAATGCGCGTTCCGGCGCGTCGAGATTGCGCGGATTGATGAAGTCGTCGGCCGAGTTGATCCACATCATCGGCGCGGTGATCGCTTCGAGCCGCGGCCAGGGATTGTAGCTGCGCGAGGCATCGACCTGATAGATCAGGTCGTTGGCGTCGAGCCCGGCGATCGAGCGTTCGGCGCGTTCGCGGACATAGGCGACGGCAGCGTCGCGCGTCGGGAATTGTTGTTGCAAGTAGAGCGGTGCGCCGCCAGCGACGAACAACATGCTGGCCGCGGTGCGAAGCCCCTGAGCAGGCTGGGCCCTGTAATCGCCATTGGCCCAGGCGGGGTCGGCCTTGATCCCGTCGATCAGCAATTGCCGCCACATCCGGTTGAGCCCGGCGATCTCGATCGGTTCGCAGGCGAGCGGCATCAGCGCACGGGCGAAGTCGGGATGGGTCTCGCCCCATATGAAGCTGTGCATGCAGCCCATCGACGTGCCCATGATCAGGCGCATCCGGCGGATGCCGAGCCCCTCGGTGAGCAGGCGGTGCTGGGCCGCGACCATGTCGTCATAGTCATAGGCGGGGAAGCGCATGCGCAGGCCGTCCGATGGTTTGGACGAGCCGCCATGGCCAAGATTGTCGGGAAGGATGATCCAGTAACGAGTGATGTCGAGCGGCTGGCCGGGGCCGTACAGCCGGTCGGCGAATTGCGGCTGGAGGAACTGGGCGCCGGTGCCCCCGGTGCCGTGAAGGACCATCACGGCATTGTCGATGGCGCCGGAGGCATCGCGGTGCGGCTTGCCGAGGGTGCGATAATGGATGCGGACGGTGGGGAGGGTAGCACCATCGTGGAAGCGGAACCGGGCGATCTCGTAATTGGCTTCCTCCACCGGCCAGCGGGTCGCCGGGGTCTGGGCGGTGGCCGGAGCGGCGACGAGCAGCGCCGCGATCGCGGCCAGAAACCTGCGCATCCTCACATGGCTCCTTCGATCGTTGCGCCCGCGGGCATGCCGGTGAAGGGCAGGATGCGGGCACCGTCGGCGGTCATGTGGATGCTCAGCCGGCCGTCCTCGCCGAGCGTCGCCTCCATCAGCGTCTGGCGGCGCTGCGTCGCTGGCGCGATGCGGATGCGGGTCGCGGAGCCGGTCTTCTCGGCGGTGAGCGCAAGCGCGGGGACCGCGGTGGCAGTGCCGCCACTCTTGGCGGTGCAGGTGCCAGGCTCGGTGGTGAGCTTGCCGTCGATCGCCTGATCGCCGCCGCCGATCGCGATCCGGGCGAACTGCAGCTGCATCACCAGATCGCAGGTGAAGGGAAGATTGGGCTGGAGCGCCTGAAGGACCGAGCTATGCGCGCTGCCGCTGACGTCGTCGAGCACCGTGCGGCCGAACCGCGTCAGCCCGCGGCCGCCCATGTCGGTGTCGGGGCCGGTCGCCTTCCAGTCAACGGCAAAGGCGAGGCTGGTGAGCGAGCGCAGCGGCGCCCAGCTCCATTCGAACTTGCTGCCGCCGGCAACGCCGACCTCGCCATTCCACACGGTGCCGGCGACGCCGGTGCGCCACGGCCGGTTCTTGAGGAACACGCTGGCGGGCATCGTCGCGAACATCGCCAGCGCATAAGCGGCTATGCCCAGCACGACGAAGACGGTAAGACGCCGCCGTGCCGACCAAGATGCCAATCCGGACACCGGCGTTTCATCGCCGCGATGTGTTGAAATCAGGCCTGTTGCTGCCGCCGGCATTGCTTGCGAGTCCCTCTGTTCTGGCCGTTTCCGTGCAGGACAAGAAGCCCAAGCGCGACAAGCGGCAAGTGGCGATGCTGCTGCCGCTGTCCGGGCCGCGCGCCGCGCTGGGCCTTAGCATGCGGCAGGCGGCGTTGCTTGCGGATTCTGGACCGGAAATCACCGCCTATGACACCGGCGGGACGGCGGCGGGAGCCGCGCTGGCGGCGCGCAATGCGCTGAAGGCCAAATCCGCGATGATCCTGGGGCCGGTGACCGCCGAGGAAATGACCGCGGCGGCCCGCGAGGTCGCGGGGCGCGTGCCGGTGGTCGCATTCAGCAACAATTCGGTGGTTCGGGCGCCCGGCAGCTGGGTGTTCGGCATCACGCCCAGCCAGGTGACCAGCGCGATCCTGCGCTATGCCCGGTCGCGCGGGATCAGGAATGTCGTGGTGATCGACGACGCATCGCCCTGGAGCGCCGCAGCGGCGCTGGCCGCGGGCAAGGTGCAGGGCGAGGTCGGGATCGATGTTCGGGTGCTGACTGTGACCGAAGGACAGCCCCTGCCGGTAGCCGGCGACGCGCCCGACGCAGTGCTGCTGCCGGGCAGTGGCGAAGCGGTTCTGGCGGCGGCGCGCAACCTCAAGGAGACCGGCATCCAGTTGCTCGGCACGGTGCAGGCGCTGGATCACCGGCCGGCGGCGCTCGAGGTGCTGAACGGTGCATGGCTCGCCAGTCCCGATCCGGCGGCGTTCGGGCGGTTCGCTGGCGAGTATCGCGCGCGGCATGGCGGCGATCCCGGCGCGCTGGCGGCGCTGGCCTATGACGCAGGCGGGATCGTCAAGGTGCTGAGGGGCAAGGGCGAGATCAGCGAGAAGGCGCTGCTCGCCGAGACGAGCTATCCCTGCGTGACCGGCAACGCCCGGTTCCGCAGCGACGGCAGCGTTGCGCGTGAACTCGCGATCCTGCTCGCCGGGCCGCAGGGCTATGAGCCTGTCGCGGTGAGCCTGGGCGCGTGACGATGCCTGCCGAGCGGCACCGGCCCGCTCCCCCGCCCGGCCGCCCAGCGGCAGCATCATGTGGGTGGCCGGGCGGGGGAGCGGGCCGGTGCGGTCCTTCAGACAAGGACTCGGGATTCACGCTCCTCGAACTCATCATCTCGCTTGGCCTGTTCGCGCTGATCGCGGTGGCGGGGCTGGGGTTGCTCGACAGCGTGCTGAACGTGCAGGGGCGAACCGAGGAGCGGCTGAATCGGCTGTCCGATCTGCAGCGCGCGATGTTCGTGGTGCAGAGCGACCTCGACCAGATCACCCGAGGCGCCGTTTCGGGCGGCGACGGCGGCATAGCCTTTACCCGGATCGCCGGGGGGCAGGGCGGGCCGCCGATGCCGGTGCGCTATGACGCAGCCCAAGGCGCGCTGGTCCGGTCAGCACCGCAGCCGCAGCTGTTGCTGCAGGGGGTGGCTGGAGCCAGATGGCGCTTTCGCGATGAAGACCGCTGGGTGGATCGCTGGCCGGTGAACGAGCAGCGCAAGGACGAATGGCCGCGCGCCGTTTCGCTCGAGATGCAGATCGCCGGAGTACAGGGCCCCCAGGGCGCTTTGCGCCGTGTCGTCGTGCTGCCCGATCAGCCGAGGGACAAGTGATGCGGCGCGATCGCGACGAACAGGGCATGATCCTGGTCAATGTGCTGATGTTCGTGGCGATCGCGAGCGGGCTGGTGCTGCTGATGATCAGCCGCGAGGAACTCGCGCTCGACCGGTCGCTGCGCGGGCGCGAGGCGGCGCGGGCGGCGGCGATCGTGCGCGGCGGAGAGCTTTCGGCGATCAGCGCGCTGCGGAAGGACGCCAAGGAGGCGCCGGACGCCGACCATGCGGGCGAGCGCTGGGCATCGATCGGGGCAAAGGGCGTCTCGATCGACGGAGGCAGCTTCGACCTGGCGGTGAGCGATGCGGAGGGGCGCTTCAACGTCAATTCGTTGCGCAGCGGGGAGGTCGCCTCCGTGCTGCTGTTCCAGAAGCTCGCGGCGATCGCGGGGCTTGACGAAGCGCAGGTGACGGAGGCGATCGCCTATGTCCGCGGGCAGGGGCCGGTGACCGATGTTCGGCCGATCCGGCTGCTGCCCGGCGTGGCGCAGGACGCCGTCGCGCGGCTGGAACGGATGGTGACCGCATTGCCGGGCAATACGCAGGTCAACCTCAATACGGCCGATCAGGAACTGCTTGCGATCCTGTTCGATGACCCGGTGGTCGCCGAACGGCTGGTCGCGATCCGCAAGCGCAACGGGCAGATCACGCTACGCGACCTTTCGGAGCAGAAGGTGCGCCAGCCCCCGGGGACCTCGTTCCAGTCGAACACCTTCTGGGTGCGGGTGCGAGCGACAATCGGCGGAACCGCGCAGGATGGTGCGACGCTGATCCAGCGCAAGCGCGACGACCGCGGCTCGGTCGAGGTGCTGCCGGTGGCACGCTGGCGCAATGCCGCCGTCCCGCCTGAGGCACCGCTGGCGGGCGGCTGAAGGCGGCAAGAGTTTCAATAGTCACACTGCCGCGCGCGCGAGCGGCGGTGCAGCTTGACAGAGTTGACGCGATTGCGGGGTTTCGCGGCGCATATCACTGCGGGCTCGACGGTTCGAAGGGCGTGGGGCAGGCCGACGCCAAGACCGGATCGCGTGAAATCCGACATGGGAAGCGATCAGTCCCTTGAAATCTATGATATACTATATCATCTGCGCTGCTCAAGGCTTGGAGTGGCGTGATGCGGACGACGATCGGCAAGTGGTTTGACGGATTTGCAGTGGGCGCTTCGGCATTGTGCCTGATCCACTGCCTTGCGCTTCCGCTGCTGATCGCGGCGCTTCCCGCCATCGCCAGCCGGTTCGATCCGGGTGAGGGGTTCCATCTTGGCGTATTGCTGTTCGCAATCCCGACCAGTGCATTCGCGTTGATCGAGGGGTGGCGGCGGCATCGCGGGGTGGCTCCGTTGTTCGTGGGAAGCGCAGGCCTGGCGTTGCTGGCCCTGGGGCTGGCCTTCGAGAGCTGGGTCGCGGTCGAGACGGGCGTGACGGTTGCCGGCAGCGTGTTGCTCGCCGGAGCGCATATCGTGAACTGGCGGCGGCGGGTAGCAGCCTAGACTGTTGCGGGTCGCCCGGGCAGCGTGCGACGTACCGGCCAGAGCGCGGCAACAACCAGCATCGCACCGACCAGCGCATAGGGCAGGCCATTGTCGATCGTGAGATCGTGGTGCCCGCCAGCGGCCCGGTGATGAACCCGAGCCCCTGCGCGGCTGCGACCGGGCCCGCCGCGGCGCCCTGTTCATGGCGCTAGACCGAATTGGTACCGGGCGAAGCCGATTACTGGAGCGATCGGCCCGGCCAGCACGACGAAGAACATATGGGTCTCAACGGCGCATCAGGCGAACGGGCGGCGTTGGACGGATGCGAGGCCGGCTCGATTGGCCGTGGTCGGTGGAAGGCGGGCAGATGGCTCCAGGCCTACGAAGCCACGGCTGCTTGACGTCGAGACCGTTCGATGCGGATATCGGCGTGGCGGCCAGATAGAATGCAAGTTAAATGCTGGCGGCAAACTTCCGGGACGTACGGCGCGAGAATGATCGGGGGGATCGTGGCGGAATGAATCACCTTTATCTCGTGCTGCTGCTCACGTTTCAGTCAGCAACACCTCCGGTTATCTCGCCTACGCCGGTGCTCCCTCCCGACACCAAGGCGGTGTTTCGCGCGAACGACTCGCCGGCCTGCGCCAGTTGGCGTGACGCGCGCGCGGGCAAGGGCGAGAATGCCGACCTGTTCGTCGCCTATTACCGGACCTGGGTGCTTGGTTACATTACGGGGTTCAATATGATCGGGCCGGATCAGACCGGCGACCTGCTCGGCACTGCGACGCGCGAGGAGGTCTATGGTGCCATCGACGGCTATTGTACCCGCAATCCGTCGCGGATGGTGGTCGATGCGATGCGACCGGTCATTACCGCAATCATTCGACGGCGGGAAATTCCAGCGACCGCCCAATGGAATACCAACAGAAAGGCGATGGTTGTCGCAGCATATAGCTGTCGCGACTGGATCGACGCGCGCGAGAACAGGATTCTGCGACTGACCTATGTCACCCTGCTGCACGGCCACATTACCGCGTACAACCAGTGGGGGCCGGACCCGTTGGGAGATGCGATCGGGGTCGCGGATGACCCATTGACGGAGAATGTCATCGACAAATGGTGTAGCGAAAACCCGAAGACCTTGCTGGTCGAGGCTGTGCAGCCGCTTATCGATCATGTCGCCAAGGAACGGGTGGCCGGCCGGTTGTCGCCGGGAGGGGTTCGCCCGGTGGACAAGTTCAGCGACGGGCGGCCATAGGGCTCGAAAGATCGGTGTGACGATCGGGGTGTCGAACGCTGGCGATGTCACCCCGGCCTTCTACCGGGGTGACTTGAACGGTCGGCCTACAGAATCCCCGGCAGATCCAGCCCCATTTCGGTCGCGCAGTTCTTTGCGATCTCATAGCCCGCATCGGCGTGGCGCATCACGCCGGTAGCCGGGTCGTTCCAGAGGACACGCTCGAGCCGCTTGGCGGCTTCGGGGGTGCCGTCGGCGACGATGACCATGCCAGAATGCTGCGAATAGCCCATGCCGACGCCGCCGCCATGGTGGAGCGAGACCCAGGTCGCGCCCGACGCGGTATTGAGCAGCGCGTTGAGCAGCGGCCAGTCGGACACGGCGTCCGAGCCGTCCATCATCGCTTCGGTCTCGCGGTTGGGACTTGCGACCGAGCCGCTGTCGAGGTGATCGCGGCCGATGACGATCGGGGCTTCGAGCTCGCCCGATGCGACCATCTCGTTGAAGGCAAGGGCGAGGCGGTGGCGGTCGCCGAGACCGACCCAGCAGATGCGCGCGGGCAGGCCCTGGAACGCGATGCGCTCCTTCGCCATGTCGAGCCAGTTGTGGAGGTGGTGGTTGCCTGGGAGCAGTTCCTTCACCTTCCGGTCGGTCTTCCAGATGTCCTCCGGGTTGCCCGACAGCGCGGCCCAGCGGAACGGGCCGATGCCGCGGCAGAACAGCGGGCGGATATAGGCCGGGACGAAACCGGGGAAGGCGAAGGCGTTCTCGACGCCCTCATCCTTGGCGACCTGACGGATGTTGTTGCCGTAATCGAGCGTCGGGATCCCCATCTCATGGAAGTCGAGCATCGCACGGACATGCGTGGCCATCGAGGCGCGCGCCGCCTTCTCGACCTCGTGCGGGGCGGTCTCGCGCTTGGTGAACCACTCGTCGAGCGTCCAGCCGGCGGGAAGGTAGCCGTTGACCGGATCGTGGGCGCTGGTCTGGTCGGTGACGATGTCGGGACGGATACCGCGACGGACCAGTTCGGGCAGCACTTCGGCGGCGTTGCCGAGAAGGCCGACCGAGACCGGCTTGTCCGAGGTGCGAATGATCTCAAGCGCTTCGTCGATGCTGTTGGCGGCGCGATCGAGGTAGCGGGTCTTGAGCCGCATCTCGATCCGGCTCGGCTGGCACTCGACCGCGAGGCATGAGGCGCCGGCCATGGTGGCGGCGAGCGGCTGCGCGCCGCCCATGCCGCCAAGGCCGGCGGTGAGGACCCATTTGCCCGACAGGTCGCCGCCATAATGCTGGCGGCCGGCCTCGACAAAGGTCTCGTAAGTGCCCTGAACGATGCCCTGGGTGCCGATATAGATCCAGCTGCCCGCGGTCATCTGGCCGTACATCGCCAGCCCCTTGCGATCGAGCTCGTTGAAATGCTCCCAGGTCGCCCAATGCGGCACGAGGTTGGAGTTGGCGATGAGCACACGCGGGGCGTCGGCATGGGTGCGGAACACGCCGACCGGCTTGCCCGACTGGACCAGCAGCGTCTGGTCGGCGTCGAGCGCGCGCAGCGCGTCGACGATGCGGTCATAGCTCTGCCAGTCGCGCGCAGCGCGGCCGATACCGCCATAGACGACGAGCGATTCCGGCGCCTCGGCGACGTCGGCGTCGAGGTTGTTCATCAACATCCGTAGCGGCGCTTCGGTGAGCCAGCTTTTGGCGGACAGTTCGGTGCCGGTGGGGGCCTTGATGTGACGGCTATTGTCGGTGCGGTTGGTCATGGCGCTGGTCATTTTGGGGCTTTCGCGAAGTCGATGGCTGCGGAGAGGATCGGGCGAAGGACGGACTGGCAGGCTTGCGCCGTTTCCTCGTGCCAAGGCGGAGGCCAATGGGCGGGGGTCTCGACAAGATAGGTGCGCATCGCCAGCTCCATCTGGATGCTGTGCACGCCGCCGGCCGGCCGGGCATAGTGACGGGTGATCCAGCCGCCCTTGAAGCGGCCGTTGGTGACGCGGCTGTACGGGCTGGCGTCGCAGATCGCCTCGACCGCCTGTGTCAGTGCGGGCGCGCAGGAGGTGCCGTCATTGGTGCCGATGTTGAAGTTGGGCAGCTCGCCGTCGAACAGCTTGGGGACGACGCTGCGGATCGAATGGGCGTCATAGACCACGATCGCGGGGTGGATCGCGCGCAGCCGCTCGATCTGGATGGCGAGCGCGGTGTGATAGGGATCGAACCATTCGGCGCGTCGGCGTTCGATCTCATGCGCGTCCGGCAGCGCGCCGGGCTCGTAGAGCGGGGTGCCGTCGAAGGTCTGGATCGGGCAGAGGCCGGTGGTGAACTGGCCGGGATAGAGGGTTTGGCCGCTGGGGTCGCGGTTCACGTCGATCACCGTGCGCGAAACGGTGGTGCGGACGATCGTCGCGTCGAGCCCGCGCGCGAAGGCGTAGAGATGATCGACGTACAGGTCCGCGTCGTACCGGGCGAGCTCGGGCGAGACGAGACCCTGGATATCCGCCGGAATGACCGTACCCGCATGGGGAACGCTGACGATCAGCGGAGCGCTGCCCTGTTCGACATGGATCATCGCTCGATCCCCGGAAGATACGGACCCAGCATCCCGCCGGCGACCAGCGCGGTGGCAGCGGCCATGTCGGGGGCGAAGTGGCGGTCGTCCTCAAGATGCGGGACTTGATTGCGCAGCAGGCTTCGGGCGGCTTCGAGCGGTTCGCTGGAGGTGAGCGGAGCGTGGAAGTCGCAGCCCTGCGCCGCCGCGAGATATTCGATGCCCAACACATTGGCCAGGTTCGCGGCCATCTCCATCAGGCGGCGCGCGCCATGCCCGGCCATCGAGACATGGTCTTCCTGATTGGCGCTGGTCGGGATCGAATCGACGCTGGCGGGGTGCGCGCGCTGCTTGTTCTCGCTCACCAATGCCGCCGCAGTGACCTGCGGGATCATGAAGCCCGAATTGAGGCCGGGACGCGGAGTGAGGAAGGCGGGGAGCCCTGACAGCGCGGGATCGACCAGCATCGCGATGCGCCGTTCGGACAGGCTGCCGATCTCGCACAATGCCATGGCGAGCATGTCGGCGGCGAAGGCGACCGGCTCGGCGTGGAAGTTGCCGCCGGACAGCGCCTCACCGGTATCGGGGAAGATCAGCGGATTGTCGGTGACGCCGTTCGCCTCGATCGCGAGCGTGGCAGCGGCCTGACGGATCAGGTCGAGGCACGCGCCCATCACCTGAGGCTGGCAGCGCAGGCAATAGGGGTCCTGCACCCGCTCGTCGCCCTCGCGGTGCGAGGCGCGGATCGCCGAGCCGGACATGAGGCCGGCAAGCGCATCGGCGACCTCGATCTGGCCGCGATGGCCGCGGACCTGATGGATGCGCGGATCGAACGGCGTGTCGGAGCCCTTGGCCGCCTCGGTCGAGAGCGCGCCGGTGACCAGCGCGGCGCGGAACAGCCGCTCGGTCTCGAACAGCGCGGCAAGGGCATAGGCGGTGCTGAACTGGGTGCCGTTGAGAAGGGCGAGGCCCTCCTTGGGACCGAGGGTGAGCGGGGCGAGCACGTCGCGCGCCGGGCGGACGACGCCGTCGACCAGCACCTCGCCGGTGCCGATCATCGCGGCGGCGAGATGGGCGAGCGGGGCGAGGTCGCCGCTGGCACCGACCGAGCCCTGCGACGGGATGATCGGGGTGATGCCGCGGTCGAGCATGTCCTGCAGCATCGCGATCGTCGCAGGGCGGACGCCGCTATGACCCTGCGCGAGGCTGGCGAGCTTCAATGCGATCATCAGGCGGACGACCGGGGCGGGCATCGGGGCGCCGACGCCGGCGGCGTGGCTGAGTACGATGTTGCGCTGGAGCGTCTCCAGATCCTCGTCGCCGATCCGGACCGAGGCCAGTTTCCCGAAGCCGGTGTTGATGCCGTAAACCGGCTCGTGCCGGGCGAGGATCGCCTCCACTGCATCGGCGCTGGCCTGGATCTTGTCACGGCACGACGGGTCGAGCGGCGCGGCCTCGCCGCGATAGATGGCGTTCCAGGTCGAGAGCGGGGTGTAGCCGGGAGTGATCATGTGCCTGCGTAAATCCGGGAATGGAGGGGGTTGGCGCCGATGCGGTAGACCAGCTCGGCAAGGTCGGTGACGTTCCAGATGGCGAGGTCTGCCGGCCCGCCGGGTTCTAGCGTGCCGGTCCGGAGGCCGAGCGCGCGCGCGCCGTTGACGGTGATGCCGCGCAGACATTCGGTGACGGTCAGGCGGAAGAAGGTCGCGCCCATGTTCGCGGCGAGCAGGATCGAGGCCATTGGCGATGTGCCGGGGTTGCAGTCAGTCGCGAGGGCGATCGGGACGCCGGCGGCACGCAGGGCGGCGATGGGCGGGCGGTGCTCCTCACGGGTGAAGTAGAAGGCGCCGGGAAGAAGTGTGGCGACGGTGCCGCTGGCGGCCATTGCGGCGATGCCCGCCTCGTCGAGATGCTCGAGATGGTCGGCGGAGAGGGCATTGTGGTGCGCGGCGAGCGCGGCGCCATGGAGGTTGGAGAGCTGCTCGGCATGGAGCTTGACGGGCAGGCCATGGGCGACGGCGGCGGCGAGGACGCGGTCGGTCTGTTCGGGCGAGAAGCCGATGCCCTCGCAGAACGCGTCGACGGCATCGGCATGGCCGATAGCGGCGGGGATGATCGTCTCGCAGACCAGATCGACATAGCCATCGGCATCGCCCTTATATTCGGGCGGGACGGCGTGGGCGGCGAGCAGGGTGGTGCGGATGTGGACGTTGCGTGCTTCGCCGAGGCTGCGCGCGGCGCGAAGCATCTTGAGCTCGTCGTCGAGGGTGAGGCCATAGCCCGACTTGATCTCGACCGTGGTGACACCCTCCGCGATCAGCTGATCGAGTCGGGGCAGGGCGCTGGCGATCAGCTCGTCTTCGCTCGCGGCGCGAGTCGCGGTGACGGTGGAGAGAATGCCGCCGCCGGCGCGGGCGATCTCCTCATAGGTCGCGCCTTCGAGCCGCGCCTCGAACTCCCTGGCGCGGTTGCCGGCATGGACGAGATGGGTGTGGCAATCGACCAGCCCGGGCGTGATCCAGCGGCCCTGGCAATCGACGATCTCGGCGGCGTCGGGGGCGTCCGAGTCGGGGCCGATATAGCTGATCGTGCCGCCGGTCGCGGCGATCGCGCCCTGTTCGACAATGCCCAGCCCGTCGCCCGTCATCGTCGCCAGACGGGCATTGCGCCAGAGTGTGTCCGCGGGAATCGCCATGCGCTTATGGTTGGACAAGCGCGTTAATATGTCTAGACATAATCGGCATGAACCTGTGGTTTGAATCCGCGCTGCTCGAAAATGGCTGGTCCGAACGCGTGCGGCTGACGCTGGCGGACGGGCAGATCGAGACGGTCGAGGCCGGGGTCGATCCGGAGGCGGGCGACGAGCGGCACTTCGTGGCGCTTCCGGGCATTCCCAATGTCCACAGCCATGCCTTCCAGCGCGCGATGGCCGGGTTGGCCGAGGCGCGCGGGCGCGCCGATGATGATTTCTGGTCGTGGCGCGAGCTGATGTACCGCTTCGTCGGGCGGATCGGGCCTGAGGAGTGCGAAGCGATCGCGGCGCTGGCCTATGCCGAGATGCTGGAGAGTGGATTCACTCGAGTCGGCGAATTCCATTATCTGCATCACACGCCGGGCGGAGGGCGCTACGACGACGTTGCCGAGATGTCGGGGAGGATCGCGGCGGCGGCGGCAGCTACGGGGATCGCCCTGACGCTGCTGCCGGTCTTCTACGCGCATGGCGGGTTCGGCGGTCAGCCGGCGGGGACGGCGCAGGCGCGGTTCCTCAACGATGTCGATGGTTTTGCCGCGCTGGTCGAGCGTGCCGGGGCGACGCTGGCGTCGGACGGGGTGATCGGGATCGCGCCGCACAGCCTGCGCGCGGCGACGCCCGGGGAATTGCGCGCGCTGCTGGCTATGGCGGATCGCGGCCCGGTGCACATCCATATCGCCGAGCAGGTCAAGGAAGTGGCGGATTGCGTGGCGTGGAGCGGGAAGCGGCCGGTGCGCTGGCTGCTCGACAACATGCCGGTCGATGCGCGCTGGACCCTGGTGCACGCGACTCATGTCGAGCCGGGCGAGGTCGCCGGCATCGCCGCCAGCGGCGCGGTGGCGGGATTGTGCCCGATTACCGAGGCGAATCTGGGCGATGGGGTGTTTCCCGCGGCCGAGTTCATGGCATTGGGCGGCATGATCGGGATCGGAAGCGATTCGAACGTGCGGATCGACGCGGCGGAGGAGTTGCGGCTGCTGGAATATGGCCAGCGGCTGACCCGGCGCGCCCGCAATGTGCTGGCGGGCGGGGATCGCCCGGCGACGGGCGCCCGCATGTTCGCGGCGGCGGTGGCTGGCGGCGGGCGGTCGCTGGGCGTCGAAACGGGCCTCGCGGCGGGGCGGCCAGCGGATATCGTGTCGTTGAACCGTGACGATCCCGCCTTTGCCGAGCGCAAGGGCGATGCGCTGGTCGACAGCTGGGTCTTTGCGAGCCGGGCCGGCGTGGATTGCGTGTGGCGCGGCGGGGCGAAGCAGGTCGCGGGCGGACGCCATCGGGATCGCGACGCGATCGAGGCGCGCTATCGCGTGGCGCTGAACAGGCTGATGGCGTGAGCATCGAAGCGCGTATCCGCAACGATATCGAGACTCGCATCCGCTCGGGCGAATGGGCACCGGGTATGCGCGTGCCGACCGAGCATGAGCTGGTCTCGACCTATCGCTGCGCCCGCGCGACCGCGAACAAGGCGCTGAGCCGGTTGGCGCGCGAGGGGCTGATCGAGCGCCGTCGGCGCGCGGGCAGCTTTGTCGCGCGGCCGCAGATCCGCACGGCGGTGGTCGGTGTACCCGATATCGGCGCGCTGATCGAAGCGCGGGGTGAGCCCTATCGTTGGGAGTTGCTATCGGTCGAACTGCAACGCCGCGCCCCCGAGGGCTTTCCTGCACGCGCCGGCGGATGCTGGCTGGCGCTGAGCGGCGTGCATCATGCGGGCAAGACCCCGTTCGGCTGGGAGGAGCGCTGGCTCGACCTGGCGGTGGCGCCGGGCGCCGAGGATGCGGATTTCGCCGCCAATGCGCCGGGCGCGTGGCTGCTGGCCAATGTGCCCTGGACCGAGGCGCGGCACCGGATCGGCGCGGTCGGCGCGGAACCGGTCGCGGCGAAGGAGCTGGGCATCGTCGCGGGCGCGCCGTGCCTGCAGATCGAGCGCTGGACGTGGCGGGGCAAGGAGCCCGTCACCTCTGCGCGGCAGGTGTTCCCGGCGGATCATTATCAACTGGTCGAAGATTTCACCCCAAGGGGCTAGCGAACCCGGCTATAGTTTCTGCCGAAACCAAGGAGCGTACATGTTCGACAAACTCTTTCTGAAGCACCCGCGCGATGTGGGCGAGAGCTATGGCGAGCATTTCGCGACCGCGACCGGGTTTGGCGCGCGCATGGTGGTGGGCGGGCTTGCCTGCATCGTCCATGGAGTTATTCCGGCGCTGTTCGTGCGCACGGCGAGCGATACGGTGAAGGGCCTCTATGGCCGGATGAAGGCCCGCCAGCCCGCCTTTGCCGAGAAGCCGCCGGCCTTCACCGAGCCGTCCTGGCAGATGGAATACGAGATCTAGGTCAGGGCGGGGGGCATCGATGCCGGTCGAACATGTCGCGATTGTCGGCGCGGGCTTTTCGGGCACGCTCCAGGCGATCAACCTGCTCCGCCATGAAGGTCCGCGCGCGACGCTGATCGAACGCGGAAGCCGCGCGGGCGAGGGACTCGCCTATGGCGCCGCGCATCCGAGCCATGTGCTCAACGTGCGCGCCGGGAACATGAGCGCGCTGCCTGACGATCCCGGGCATTTCGCGCGCTGGCTGGAGGCCCGCGGTGTTGCGGATGCGGCGAATTCGTTCGCGTCGCGAGTCACCTACGGCATCTATCTGCGCGAGATGCTCGACGCGGCGCTGGCGACCAGCGCCGGCCGGTTGACGGTGCGCTATGGCGAGGTCGTGGACGCGGTGGAGAGCGGGCGGGGAGTCGCGCTCAAGCTGGCCGATGGCGAGGCGCTCGATGCCGATGCGGCGGTGCTGGCGGTGGGCAATCTGCCGCCGCACGATCCGCCTGGACTGAACGACGGCGCGCTGCCCGACGATCTTTACAAGGGCGATCCCTGGGCCGGCAGCGTCGCCGATGGACTGACCGCCGACGATACGGTGCTGGTGATCGGCACCGGGCTCACCATGATCGACGTCGCATTGATGCTGGAAGCGCGCGGGTTTCAAGGCAGGATCGTCGCGCTGTCCCGACGTGGGCTGCTGCCGAGGCGGCACGAGGCCGCGAACGACTGGGCGAAGATCGGTGACAGGCCCGCGACGGTGGCGTCGGGGCTTGTGCGGCAGGTTCGCGAGCGTGCAGACGCGGTGGGCTGGCGCAATGCAGTCGACGAACTGCGCCCCTTTACCCAGCCGATGTGGGCCAACGCCACCGAGGCAGAGCGCGCGCGCTTTCTGCGGCATCTGCGGCCCTGGTGGGACGTGCACCGGCACCGGCTCGCGCCCGAGGTGGCGGACCGGCTGGCGGCGATGCAGGATCGCGGGCAGCTCCATGTGCTGGCGGGTAAGACGATCGCATTCTCGTCGAGCGATGGCGGCGTGACGATGACCTGGCGGCCGCGCGGAGGCGATACGAACGAGGCCATGGCGGTGCGGCGGATCGTCAACTGCACGGGGCCGCTGGGTGATCTCAACCGGACGACGGATCCGTTGCTGGTTTCGTTGCGCGAGCGCGGCGCGATCCGACCCGACGCGGCGCATCTGGGGATCGACGTCAACGGCGTGGGGCAGGTGATCGGCGCGAACGGACGTGCGAGCGAACGGCTCTATGCGTTGGGGCCGATGACGCGCGGCGCCTTCTGGGAGATCGTCGCGGTGCCGGACATCCGTCGCCAGACCTGGGATGTCGCGCGACGGCTATCCAATGCGCATTGGGTGGGGGGCGAGGGGCTCTAGCCCCCAGGGTTCAGCAAAGCTGAGCCCGTCCAGCCTAACCCTCGCCGCGCAGCGCCAGACCGCGCTCGATATCGCGGGCGACGACCGACGCCGTGAGCCGTCCGACCAGCCGCTGCGCGCTGCGCCATGCCGAGGCTTCGGCAGTGCGGTGGCGATTGCCCGCGATCAGGCGGCTGCCCCAGCTTTGCGTGAGGGGAGAAAGATCGGCGGGATCGCTGCCCGGAAGCCGGTCTGCGACGACCATCGAGGGGAAGGGGAGCGCGATGCGCGGCGAGGCGAATCGATCGCGGCGCCCCGCGCTTTCCTCGGCGGTTTCGGGATCGAACAGCAGCGCTCCTGCGACGCGCTCGACATAGTGGGAGGGCGAGAGCCGTGCCCACCAGGACGCGGCAAAGCAGCCCAGCCCTTCAGCCACCAGCAGGACCGCGCGGTCGGCCCGCAGCACGGCATCATCGATCTGCGCCGCGAGGATCGATCGGTTTGCGTCCGGGTTGATGGCAAGATGGGTGTCGCCGAATGCCGGCCAGCCGAAGCGGGTGCTCCAGGCGGGCGTCTCGGATTCGCTCAGCGTGATCACCGAGAAGCGATGCGGGGCGGGTGCAAGCGCGAGCGTCATGGCAGTCTCCCTTGTGCGCAAAATGCCAAACCGGGGGGCAGTCATGCAAGATGCGACCGCGCGATCATCCTTTGGAGTTACGAAAGCAAAGCTTCAGCCGTGTGAAACGCAGGCGGCGGCGCGTTCGAGCAGAAAGTCGCGCTCGCGCGCGTTGCGGGTGAGGGCGGCCGCGGTTTCGAACGCGGTCTTTGCCTCGGCAAGGCGGCCGGCCCGGAACAGGAAGTCCGCGCGCGCGGCCGGAAGGGGGGCGTAGTTGCGCAGCGCCGCGGCCTCGGCGAGTTCGTCGACCAGGATAAGGCCCGCCTCCGGCCCGAACGCCATGCTGTACGCGACGGCCCGGTTGAGATCGACCACGGGCGAAGGCATCACCATGCGCAATCGGTCGTAGAGCCCGGCGATCCGCGGCCAGTCGGTATCTTCCGAACTGCGCGCGCGCGCATGGCAGGCGGCGAGCGCAGCCTGAAGCGCATAGGGGCCATCGGCGCCGCCCAGTGCTTCGGCCTGGGCGAGCGCGTTGAGGCCACGGCGAATCAGCAGCTGATCCCAGGTCGCGCGGTTCTGCTGCGTGATCGGGACAAAGGCGCCGTCGGGGGCAGTGCGGGCGCGCAGGCGGGAGGCTTGGATCTCCATCAACGCGAGCAGACCGTGGACCTCGGGCTCGCCGGGCATCAGGCCAGCCAGGATACGGCCGAGCCGCTGCGCCTCGGCGCAGAGGGCAGGGCGAATCAGGTCTTCGCCGGCGGTTGCGGCATAGCCTTCGTTGAAGATGAGGTAGACGACCTCGAGCACCGAGGCGAGCCGGGCGTCGCGCTCGGCGCCGCGCGGTACCTCGAATGCGAGGGCGGCATTGCCGATGCTCTTCTTGGCGCGGACGATGCGCTGGGCGATCGTCGGTTCGGGCGAGAGGAAGGCGCGGGCGATCTCGTCGGTAGTGAGGCCGCCGATCAGTCGCAGGGTGAGCGCCGCGCGCGCCTCGGCCGAGACGACCGGGTGGCAGGCGGTGAAGATAAGCCCGAGCAGTTCGTCGCCGATATCGTCGTCCATGGCGGCCTCCAGCGCCTCGACCTCGCTGCTGTCCGCTTCGTCGAGGCCGCGGGCGATTTCGGCATGTTTGCGCTCCTGCATCTTCGCGCGGCGCAGGCCATCGATCGCGCGGCGCTTCGCCGCGGCGGTAAGCCATGCGCCGGGGTTCTGAGGCACGCCGGTCTTCGGCCATTCGGCGAGCGCGACGAGCAGCGCATCCTGCGCGAGCTCCTCCGCCCGATCGACATCATGGGTCATGCGGGCGAGGCTCGCGATGAGCCGCGCCCGCTCGATCCGGAAGACCGCTTCGATCGCCCGCTGGGTTTCCCTGTCCGTCGCCATGCCCAAGGGTTAGGGGAGCATGGCGGGGCAGGGCAAGCGGATCAGCTATTCGCGAGCTTCTCGCCGATGCCGTCGTGGATCACGGCGGCCTCGTCCGGCATGACGTCGCCGAAATCCGCCATTTCATAGAGCGGACGAATCTCGATCTCGCTCGGGCCGAACATGGGGTTGGGGCAGCGCTTCACCCACTCGACGGCCTCGTCCATGTCCTTGACTTCCCACAGCCAATAGCCGGCGACCAACTCGCGGGTTTCGGCGAACGGGCCGTCGATCACAGTGCGGCTGGAGCCATCGAAGGCGACGCGCTTGCCCTTCGACGAGGGCTTGAGGCCGTCGCCCGCGACCAGCACGCCGGCCTTGACCAGTTCCTCGTTGAACTTGCCCATGTCGATGAACAGCTGGTTGAGCTCGGGCGACGGCTTCATGCCCGCTTCGCTGTCCTCGGTCGCCTTGACGAACACCATCACACGCATCGGAATTCTCCTTCGTTGGCGAAGGCCTGAATCGGCCTTCTATCCTGACGACGAGCGAGCTTGCGGGGAATCGACACGCGCGACGAACTATTTTCGACAAAGCGCGAAAAAATCCGGCGAGACGCGGAAAGTGCCGATGTTCCAGTAGCTTACGCGAAAGAAGATGTGGTCGGGGAGAGAGGATTCGAACCTCCGGCCCCTGCCTCCCGAAGGCAGTGCTCTACCAGGCTGAGCTACTCCCCGACGGAGTGCCGAGTCCTTCAAAATGCCCCGGGTTGGGCGGACCGGCTTTCGCTTGGAGCGGCGCCTATAACCAGCACTTTCGTGCTGCGCAAGCGGGTGTTCGCAAGCTTTTTCAGGTGGTGCGTGCTGCGAGCATCGCCTCGACGCTGGTGAACTTCTCGCGCGGGGCCCCGTCGCGAGCTGCGGCGACCTCGGCAGCCTCGATCTTCTGCCAGTCGCGGAAGGTGACGACATCGACGTTACGCGAGGCGAGCAGTGCGTCGAGACCGGGGCGGCCCGCCTTGCGGCTGCCGGCTTCGGTATCCGCGGCGATCTTTTCGATAATCGCGAACCCGTCAGGCCGGTTGGTTCCGATCGTGCCGGTCGGGCCGCGGCGCGCCCAGCCGACCGCGTAAAGGCCGGGAAGCACGCGCCCTTCGTCATTGGCGAAGCGTCCGGCGCGATCGTCATAGGGGACGCCGTCGATCGGCGGGGTGCGATAGCCGATGCACGAGACGACGAGGCTGGCGGGCACGGCATAGGTTTCGCCGGTGCCAACCGCGGCGCCCCGCGCGTCGAGGGTGGTGCGCTCGACGATCACCCGCTCGACCTTGCCGTCGCCTTCGATCGCCACGGGCTTGGCATAGAAGTCGAAGATGATGTGGACCGGCTTCTCGACATGCGCGGCCGCGAAGTTGCGCAGATGGGTCACCGATTTGCGGTGGCCGGGCTCGAGCATCGCATCGTCGATTTCGGGGGGGAAATCGGCGACGTCGATGACCGGCGCGGCGCGCTCGAGTTCGCCGAGCTCGCCGAGCTCCTTGGGGGTCATGTTGATCTGGTGCGGGCCGCGGCGGCCGAGCAGGGTGATGGTCTCGATCGACGATCCCTCCAGCGCGGCGAGCGCGTGGCCGACGATGTCCGATCCGGCGAACTCGTTCTGCGTCTTGGCGAGGATGCGCGCCACGTCGAGCGCGACATTGCCGTTGCCGATCACCACAGCGCCAGGCCCCGAAAGATCGGGGTTCAGCGCGGCATAATCGGGATGGCCGTTGTACCAGCCGACGAATGCCGCCGAACCGGTGACGCCGGGCAGGTCGGCGCCGGGAATTTCGAGCGGCCGGTCGCGCGGCGCGCCGGTGGCGAGGACGACGGCGTCGTAGAGATCGACCAGCTCGGGGATCGTGACCTGCTCGCCGATCGTGACATTGCCGACGAAGCGGACATTCTCGGTCAGCGCGGTGGCCTCATAGCGCCGGGAAACTCCCTTGATCGACTGGTGATCGGGTGCGACGCCGGTGCGGATCAGGCCGAATGGAACGGGCAGGCGATCGATGATGTCGACACGGACATCATCCCCGAACTGCTTTTGCGCCGCCTCTGCAGTGTAGTAGCCCGCCGGCCCCGAACCGATCACCGCGATATGCCGCATGCCCCGACCCTCGTTTCTTGAGGCGAGCCTTACGGCTCGCGGAGGCGGCGCCGGCCCGCTCCCTCGCCCGGCCACCCATAGGATGCTGGCGCCGGGTTGCCGGGCGGGGGAGCGGGCCGGCGCCACGTGGATACCGAGCCTAGCGGGGATTGCGGCGAGGGCAAGCACTCGACGTGGGCGATTTCCTGCGGCATGCCAAGGGCATGAACCCGTTAGAGGTCGCTGCATCGCTGTTGCTGCTTGCCAATATCGCGCTGGTCGCGCGGCGGAGTATCTGGAACTACCCCTTCGCGATCGCCGCGGTCACGCTCTACGGCGTATTGTTCTTCCAGACGAAGCTCTACAGCGACATGCTGCTGCAGCTCTTCTACGTTGCGCTCAACCTTTATGGCTGGATGAACTGGTCTCGGTCGAAGGCCGATGCCGGCGAGGTTGTCGTGTTGACGCTCGATTGGCCTGCGCGGCTCGGCTGGCTGGCGGGATGTGCCCTGCTGACCGGCGGCTGGGGATGGCTGATGCATCGGATGACCGATGCGGCGATGCCCTGGTGGGACGCGGGCGTGGCGATGACCAGCGTTGCAGCGCAGATTCTGCTCGCGCGCCGCTATCTGGAGAATTGGGTGTTGTGGATCCTGGTCGATATCGTCGCGATCCCGCTGTTCGCGGTGCGCGGGCTGTGGCTGACGTCCGGCGTCTACGTGATCCTGCTTGGCCTCTCGATCTGGGGACTGATCGACTGGTCTCGGGCGCATAGCCGGCGTAGGGCGGCCGCATGACGCCACGTACCATCTGCCTCCATGGCCCTGAAAGCACCGGGAAATCGACGCTCGCGCCACGGCTCGCTGCCCATCTCGGCGGTGAGGTCGCCGAGGAATATGGCCGCGAATATGCCGAGGCGCGCGGCATCGATTTCACGATGCAGGATCTGGTCGAGATCGCGCGGACTCACGACGCGGGCGTGCAGACGATGCTCGCGGCCGGGCTGACGCCGCTGATCCTGGATACCGATCCGCTGATGACCGCAGTGTGGGCCGATATGCTGTTCGGACGGCGCGATCCGTGGTTCGACGCCTGGAACGATACCGCGGACCTCTATCTGTTGTTCGACATCGACCTGCCGTGGGTCGCAGACGGCACTCGGATGTTCGGCGAACCGGCGCAGCGGCAGCGCTTCTTCGACCTGTCCAAGGCCGAGCTCGAGCGGCGCGGGGTACGCTGGGCGCTGGTCAGCGGCGAGGGCGAAGCAAGGTGGCAGAGCGTGCTGCGCGCGGTCGAGGCGGCTTCCTGAACTAAGGGACCCGCGTCACCGCGAGCCCGTCGCCATTCTTGCCCACATCGATGCGGCGCAGCACCTTGCCGGTATCGGCATCGATCTCGGCGATCTGGTTTCGCATGGTCTCGGCGGCGTAGAGCCGCTTGCCGTCGCTCGACCAGATCAACGTGACCTGAGCCGCGGCCGGGTCGCCCGAGACCGGGAAGCTGCGCAGCACGCTATGGGTCTCCGCGTCGACCAGGGTGACCGTGCCCTTGTTGACGTTGCTGGTGGCGACGGTCTTGCCGTCGGGGCTGGCGATGACGCGGATCGCATTGCCGTCGATCGTCAGCTCGCCCAATTTCTCGTAGGTCGCGGCGTCGAACACGCTGAGCCGCAGCGCGGTGAGATCGCCGACGAAGACCTTGCCGCTCGCGACTGCGATCCCCTCGGGCTTGCCGCCGATGGTGAGGTCGCGCAGCTTGGTATTGGCCTTGAGATCGAGCACGCTGACCGTGCCGGAGCCGATATTGGCGACAAACGCGCGCTCCTCGCCGAGCAATGCGACCATATGCGAGCCCTGCTGGCCCGTGGCGATCGAGGTGATCTTGCCGTCGGGTTCGACGATCGCGACCGAGTTGCTGCCCTCGGTCGTCGCGATCAGCCGCTCGCTTTTCGGCATCCAGAGCAGGCCATGGGGCCGCTTGTTGGGAGCAAGCTCGATCGTCGCGACCTTGCCCAGCGGGTCGAGGTCGATGATGTCGATGGTGGTGCTGCCATAGTTGACGACCGCGGCCTGGGTGCCGTCGCCCATCACCGCAATCTCGTGCGGCTGGCTGCCAGTGGGGAGCTTGGCGAGCTGCTTGCCATCGGCGAGGTCGTAGATGCCGAAGCTGTCTTCGCCCTTGTTGCCGACCAGCAGCAGGTCACGCGCTGCGGCGGGAAGGGCGGCGGTGGCGAGGAGGGCGGCAGCGAGGATCAGGCGGTGCATCGGTCTCTCCGGCTTGAGCGGCGGAAGACTGTGCGTTTCAGTGGGGCCCCGCAAGCGAAAAGGCCCGCCTCACGATCGTGGAGCGGGCCTTTTGCGAAACCTATCCGAAGCAGCTTATTGCGACGGAGCCAGGCCCGTGTTGAGCACCCAGCCGACATTGTCGTTCTCGTCGGCGACTTCCCACCACAGGCCGTTCTTGTTGCCGGTCGGATAGACGATCGCGCCCGCCGGAAGGTTGCGGATGATCTTCCCGCCGGCAGCCGCCGTCGCGCGCATCGCCACCGGGCGCTGCGCCGTGAAGGTCTTGGCTGGGGTCGCCTCTGCGGTGCCCGTGTCGCCGGCGCGGACCAGCCCGAGCTCGGTCACCAGCTTGGTATAAGCCTGGATAAACGACAGAGTGACGATGCGGCCGATATCGGTGTTGTCATAGCCGCCGCCGACTGCGCCCACGCCGCCGCCGAGGAAGCCGGCACCGCCGCCGGCGCCAAAGGTCAGGTTGTTCTTGGCGGCATAGCCTTCGGTCGTGGCGATGGTTTCCGTCGTGCGGACGTTGGTGACCGAGAGGACGGTGTTGGCTTCCATCTTCTTGCTGCCGATGCCAGCGGCAAGTCCGCCCAGACGGCCGCCGATGAGGCCGCCGATAAGGCCGCCTGCGCCGCTGCCGCTGACGTTGCTGTTGGCGCCCTGGATTTCGGCGACCATGACGTAATCGGCGGCCTTGATCTGGCCCTGGCCGACATTCGCGCCGCGCTGATGGCCGAGATTGCCGCCGATCGCGCGCTCGCGTTCAGCCGCCTGCAGGCCCGAACCGCGATCCACCAGGTTGAAGCACCCGGAGCGCTGGATCAGCACCTTGAGCAGCTTCTGCGGCGGAGCGAGCGAGTATTGCGTCCAGGGACGGGGATCGTCGCCATCGACGACGGAGATGGTGCCGAGCTTGCGGAAGCAGCGCGGCACATCCTGCATCGTCGCGTCCTGCAGTTTCTGGCCGCCGCTCTTCTTTGCGAGTCGCTGCGCCTCGGCGGGCGCGGCAAGGCAAAGTGCGAGCGCGGCGGTGGCGACGACACTATGAACGATACGCATCAATAGTCCTCCCTTGCGGGACAAGTAGGTCCCGCAGTCTGCATGCCGCCATTCGGGACTCCCCCGACCGGCCGACGAATACGCTCTGACACTGGAGGCTCGCGCCTCCCCCTGAGGCCCGGCCATTACCAAAGGGGCAGGGCGGACGTCATGCGAAAAAACGTACTAGTCCTGCTCGATCCGGAAATGGGACGCGGTGTTTGCGCTAACCCTCCAGAGATCGCCGAAGTTCTCATGCACGAGTTCGGCGGGGCGTTCTGCGCCGAGCCCGGCCACGATATCGGGCACGGTGTTGCTGTGGCCGACGATCAGCACCGGCGCCTTCGCGGCTCTTGCCCGGGCGACGATGGCGGGGGTGTCGCGCGGGTCATAGGTTTCCAACGTGATGCCGCGCGCTGCGGCAAGGGGACCCGCAGTCTGGCGGGTGCGCTTGAAATCGCTGACGTAGATCGCCTTGAGCTTCTTACCCCTGAACCATTTTGCGAGCTTCTCGGCCCGTGCGTTGCCCTGCGGGAGCAGGTCGGGATCGCGTTCGCCAGCGGGCGTATCATAGTGGCGGGTGACGTAGATCGGGGGCTCCTTCGCCAGGGCGGGAGCGGCGAGGAAACAGGCGAAAGCGAGGATCAGGTTGCGCATCGGTGCAGGCTGTCTTGCTGCAACCCACTTCGCAAGACCCTTTACCCCTGCTAGGCGCGCGGAATCATGGCAACCGAACTCTCCCGTATCCGCAACTTTTCGATCATCGCGCACATCGACCATGGCAAGTCGACGCTGGCCGATCGCCTCATCCAGCGCACCGGCGGCCTCACCGAGCGCGAGATGTCGAGCCAGGTGCTCGACAATATGGACATCGAGAAGGAGCGCGGCATCACCATCAAGGCGCAGACCGTGCGCCTCGACTGGAAGGGACCGGACGGGCTCGACTATGTCCTCAACCTGATGGACACGCCGGGGCATGTCGATTTCGCCTATGAAGTGAGCCGCTCGCTCGCCGCGTGCGAAGGCGCGCTGCTGGTCGTGGATGCGGCGCAGGGCGTCGAGGCGCAGACGCTCGCCAATGTCTATCAGTCGATCGAGCATGATCACGAGATCGTGCCTGTCATCAACAAGATCGATCTGCCGTCGGCCGAACCCGAGAAGGTCCGGCACGAGATCGAAGAGGTGATCGGCATCGACGCGTCGAACGCGGTGCTGGCATCGGCCAAGTCGGGCATCGGCATCGACGAGATCCTGAATGCGGTGTGCGAGCGCATCCCTGCGCCCAAGGGGGACCCCGACGCCCCGCTCAAGGCGATGCTGGTCGATAGCTGGTACGACCCGTATCTGGGCGTCGTCATCCTTGTCCGCGTGATGGACGGGACGATCCGGAAGGGCCAGCAGGTCAAGTTCATGCAGTCGGGCACGACGCACCTGATCGATCGCGTCGGCTGTTTCCGGCCCAAGATCGAGAACCTGTCCGATCTGGGGCCGGGCGAGATCGGCTTCATTACCGCGCAGATCAAGGAAGTGGCGCAGGCGCGCGTCGGCGATACGCTGACCGACGCCAAGAGGCCTGCCGCGGAACCGCTGGCGGGCTTCAAGGAAGTTCAGCCGGTGGTGTTCTGCGGCCTGTTCCCGGTCGACGCCAACGACTTCGAGAAGCTGCGCGAGAGCATTTCGAAGCTGCGCCTCAACGACGCCAGCTTCTCGTTCGAGATGGAGACTTCGGCGGCTTTGGGCTTCGGCTTCCGCTGCGGCTTCCTCGGCCTGCTTCACCTGGAGATCATCCAGGAGCGGCTGATGCGCGAATATGATCTCGACCTGATCACCACCGCACCCTCGGTGGTCTATCAGATCGAGCTGACGCATGGCGGCGGGCATATCGAGTTGCACAACCCGGCCGACATGCCCGAGCCGAACAAGATCGAGAGCATCGCGGAGCCCTGGATTCGGGCCGTCATCTACGTGCCGGACGAGTATCTCGGTTCGATCCTGAAGCTGTGCCAGGACCGGCGCGGCATCCAGCAGAACCTGACCTATGTCGGCGGGCGCGCTCAGGTGACGTACGAACTGCCGCTCAACGAGGTGGTGTTCGATTTCTACGACCGGTTGAAGTCGCTTTCGAAGGGCTATGCCAGCTTCGATTACGAGCAGATCGGCTATCGCGACGGCGATCTGGTGAAGATGGGCATCCTGGTCAACGAGGAGCCCGTGGATGCGCTGAGCATGATCGTCCACCGTTCCACCGCCGAGGTGCGCGGCCGCGGGATGGTCGAGCGGCTCAAGGAACTGATCCCGCGCCATCTCTTCAAGATCCCGATCCAGGCGGCGATCGGCGGCAAGGTCATCGCGCGCGAGACGATCAGCGCGATGCGCAAGGACGTTACCGCGAAATGCTATGGCGGCGACGCGACCCGCAAGCGCAAGCTGCTGGAAAAGCAGAAGAAGGGCAAGGCGAAGATGCGCGAGTACGGCTCGGTCAGCATCCCGCAGGAAGCCTTTATCGCCGCGCTGCGGATGGGCGAGGAATAAGGTCCGGCGAGCGGCGCTCGCCGGACGCTCAACCGTCAGGTCGGTGGGGCGGGCACCCGCACCCCGGGGGTCATCCGCGCCATCACCTCGTCACGGATGAGGAAATGGTGGCGGAATGCCGCCCCGACATGGACGAGCAGCAGCGCAAGCGCGGCATAGCCGAGGATTTCATGTGCCTCATGCCCGAATTCGGACATCGCTTCGGACACCGGCAGATAGGGAATGTCGAACAGGCCGAACCAGGTGAGCGGCCTCGGATTCGGATCGGACGCCATCGCCCAACCCGATAACGGGATCGCGAGCATGAAGGCGTAGAGCAGGAAATGGGAGACATGCGCGGCGGTCCGCTCCCACCCGGCCATATGTGCGGGCAGGCGGGGCGCAGGGTGGGTGAGCCGCCAGCCGATCCGGGCCAGGGTCAGGACGAGCACGGTGATCCCGATCGCCTTGTGGATCGGCATGATCCGCCAGTCGCGCGGCAGGCTGTCGTGCAGGAAGCCATAAGCGAGGTTGAAGATGAGCAGCGCCGCGATCAGCCAGTGAAGCAGGATCGCGCCGCGTGAATATCGCACCAGCGCCGAGTCCGTCATTCGCACACTCCCTTCCGGTCCAGCGCGTGGTTGTGCCGTGACGAACGCGTGGCGTCGAGTGCGTCGCTAGAATTCATAGGGCACTGGCGCGCGGACATCCGGATCGATGCGGATCTCGCTCGCCGCCGGCGGAAAGGCGCGCTGGTCGCAATCCGGGCGCGGGCAGATGCGGCAGCTGGTGCCGATCGGCGTGGCGACGCCGCCGGTACGCAGGCCGTCGGCATAGACGAAGTCGGCGGCGTGCGCCTCCTCGCAGCCTAAAGCGACCGCATAGCGGCGGGGCGGGCGGGCGTAGCTGGCCGACGGCTTGACCAGCCCCTTGGCCATCGAGACGTAGCGCGCACCGTCAGGCGTCTCGGCGAGCTGGACGAGGATGCGGTCGGGGATCGCCACCGCCTCATGCACCACCCACAGCGGGCAGGCACCACCGAAGCGCGCGAATTCCAGCCGCGTCGCCGAGTGGCGCTTGGTAATGTTGCCGGCCATATCGACACGGCAGAAGAAGAAGGGGATGCCCTGCGCGCCTGGCCGCTGGAGGGTCGAGAGACGGTGGCAGGTCTGCTCGAAGCTGGTGCCGAAGCGTTGGCGCAGCCGGTCGATGTCGTGGCGTACCGCGCGAGCCGCGTCGCGAAAGCGGTGATACGGCATCAGCAGCGCGCCGGCGGCATAGTTGGCGAGGCCGAGCGACAGCAATTCGCGCGCCGCGGGAGAGGCGAGGCCGCTGCCCTCGCTCACCGCCCGCATCTCCTCCCCGAACTCCAGCACCGCGAGCCGCTGAGCGAGCAGGAAGGCGCGGCTTTCGGGCGGGAGCACCCCGCTGATGACCAGCCGACGGCTGTCGGCGGCGAAGCGCGAGAGCCGGGTGTCGTCGTCGCGCGCCTCCTCGATCTTGACGTCATGCCGGGTGCGCAGGCGGCCTTCGATGCCGCGCGGGCCGTCGAGCGTGTCGACCAGCGATTCGGCGGCGCGGTCGAGAATGTCGATATAATTGCCCTCGGCCTGGTACCAGTCGCGCACTTCCTCCCAGGGAAGCGAACCCGCCGCGCCGCCACCGCTCTCCACCTTGTCGTCGAGCACGCGGAGCTGCGCCTGGCTGCGGCGCCATGCATCATGGATTGCGACCATGCGGCGGGTAAGCGCGGGATGTTTTTCGACCCCGCGTTGCGCGGCGGGTTCGTCGATCAATGCGGCAGGGATGCTGGAATCCATGCCCGCCTCGATCGCGCGGACGAGATCGCCAACGTTGTGATCCTCGCCCACATCGCCCCATGTCTGGGGGAACTCCCGGGTGAGCGCGATCAGCACCGGCGGGGTCAACGGACGCTCCTCATTCTCGATCTGCGAGAGATAGCTGACCGACACGCCGAGCCGGGCGGCCATCGCCGCCTGGGGCATGCCGAGCTGCTTGCGCAGGTCGCGGACGCGGGCTCCGGCGAAGAGGCGGCGGCGAGGCTGATCCATGACTCCACAATATCTGCAGATATGAACGATGCAACTTCGCAACATTGCATTTGCAAGTGGCGCCGTGTCCTGTGCAGGCACGCGAGCCAGGGAGTAAGGCATGTCTTCGACGATCGAGGAACTGGAGCGGCGCCGTGCCGCGGCACGGCTGGGCGGCGGGCAGAAGCGCATCGACGCGCAGCACGCCAAGGGTAAGCTCACCGCGCGCGAGCGGGTCGAGGTGCTGCTCGACGAAGGATCGTTCGAGGAGCTCGACATGTATGTCGAGCATAACTGTGTCGATTTCGGCATGCCCGATCAGGTCGTGCCGGGCGACGGCGTCGTAACGGGCAGTGGCACGATCAACGGCCGCCTCGTCTTCGTGTTCAGCCAGGATTTCACCGTGTTCGGCGGGTCGCTGTCGGAGCGGCACGCGCAGAAGATCTGCAAGATCATGGACATGGCGATGAAGGTCGGCGCGCCCGTGATCGGCCTCAACGACAGCGGCGGTGCGCGCATCCAGGAGGGCGTCGCCAGCCTTGCGGGCTATGCCGAGGTGTTCCAGCGCAACGTGCTGGCGAGCGGCGTGGTACCGCAGCTCAGCCTGATCATGGGCCCTTGCGCAGGCGGCGCCGTCTATTCCCCCGCGATGACCGACTTCATCTTCATGGTGAAGGACTCGTCGTACATGTTCGTCACCGGCCCCGATGTAGTGAAGACCGTTACCAACGAGATCGTCACGCAGGAGGATTTGGGTGGAGCGGTGACGCACACCACGAAGTCGGGGGTCGCTGACGTGGCCTTCGAAAATGATATCGAGGCGCTGCTCGCGGCCCGCGACTTCGTGGACTTCCTTCCCGCCAGCAACCGCGAGCCGGTTCCCGAGCGACCGTGCGAGGACCCGTGGGACCGGATCGAGGACAGCCTCGACACGCTGATCCCGCCGAGCGCCAATCAGCCGTACGACATGCACGAGCTGATCCGGAAGACGGTCGACGAGGGCGACTTCTTCGAGGTGCAGCCGACCCACGCCGCCAACATCATCATCGGATTCGGCCGGATCGAGGGGCGCACCGTCGGCATCGTCGCCAACCAGCCGATGGTGCTGGCCGGCGTGCTCGACATCAACTCGTCGAAGAAGGCGGCGCGGTTCGTGCGCTTCTGCGACGCGTTCGAGATTCCGATCGTGACGTTCGTGGATGTACCGGGCTTCTTGCCGGGCGTCGGGCAGGAGCATTCGGGGATCATCAAGCATGGCGCCAAGCTGCTGTTCGCCTATGCCGAGGCGACGGTACCCAAGATCACTGTGATCACGCGCAAGGCCTATGGCGGTGCCTATGACGTGATGGCGTCGAAGCATCTGCGCGGTGACCTCAACTATGCCTGGCCGACCGCGGAGATCGCGGTGATGGGCGCCAAGGGCGCGGTCGAGATCATCTTCCGCGGCAAGACGCCCGAAGAGATCGCCGAGCGCACAGCGGAATATGAGGCGCGCTTCGCCAACCCGTTCGTCGCGGCGAGCAAGGGCTTCGTCGACGAGGTGATCATGCCGCACTCGACCCGCCGCCGCATCGCGCTGGGCCTGCGGAAGCTGAGGAACAAGAGCCTCGAGAATCCGTGGAAGAAGCATGACAATATTCCGTTGTGATCTCGCGATCGGAGTGAAGTGAATGCGACTCCTTGTTGGTGTGCTGCCGTGGTTGGTTCTGGCGCTTCCGGCTGCGGCGCAGACCGTTCAACCCCTGTTTCCCGTTACCGATGTCGATCGCGATACGGTGCCGGCCGGAACACCGGAGGCGTTCTGGGCGGTGTTCGGCGAGTCGCCCAGGAACGAAGCGGAGCGGACGGTGAAGGGGGAGAAGGTCACCTTCGTCCCGCTGACGCTGGTCAAGCTGCCGGGCGAGGTCACTGCGCTGGTCAGCACCGGCGCCAGCGATTGCGAGGCCCATGCCTGTGCGGGCTTCAACTCGGTCCACTATCTGCGGCGCGACAAGGCCGGCCATCGCTATGCGAAGATCGGAGAATGGCTGGATATCGGGGCGAGGGGCACCTGGGGAAATCCGGCGGCGCGGTGGGGCACGACCGACGCGATCACCGGCACCCCCGTGCTCTACACGCAGGGCGGCGGCACCTGGCAGGGCTATAGCTGCGACGTCGCCGTGCTGACCGAACTTGGTGCCAAGGGCCCGGTCGAGATCGCGCGCTTTCCCATCTATTATTCCGACGCCAGCCGCGACAACGGACCGACCTTGCGCGGAACGATCACCGCCGCCGAACCCGGCCGCAGCTTCACTGTCAGCTATGCGGGATCGGACAGCTTTTCCGAACGCTATGTCCGCGGAGCCGACGGACGCTATACGCTGGAAGGCAAGACCCGGATGAAGACGTGCTGAGATGAGCAGGCTTCCGATCCTCGCGGCGCTTGGCGCCCTTGCGATGACGCACCCCGCCGCCGCCCAACTGAGCGAGCGTTCGTTCGCCTCGCCGGTGCCCGCGGGCCTTGCCAAGGGCGTGGTACGCGCTGGCATGGATTATGCCGCGTTCCGCCGCACATTGCTGGCCGCCGGCTGGCGGGCCAAGGCCGATCCGGACTGCGTCCGGAATGTCTATGGCGGTGACGGCACCCGCAAGCCGGGCCAGCCCAACATTTGCCGCGAGCTTCCGGAGATCGAGGCCTGTTCGGGCGATGGGTATTGCGTGGCGAATTTCACCCATGCGCGCACGCGCCGGCTGATCCGAGTGACGAGCTATGGCGACTACGGCCAGTGGCAGCGCAAGGGGCTGTCCGTTCTGGGCTGGGAGCAGAAATGATGAAACTCGGCCGTCTCAATCATATCGGCGTCGCCACGCCCTCGATCGAGGCATCGGTTGCCTTCTACCGCGACGTGATGGGGGCGCAGACGATCCACGCCCCGTTCGACCTGCCTGCGCAGGGGGTGAAGGTGTGTTTCGTCGATACGCCCAATACCCAGATCGAGCTGATCGAGCCGCTGGGCGCGGATTCGCCGATCCATGGCTTCCTCGCCAGGAACCCGGCGGGCGGGCAGCATCATGTCTGCTATGAAGTGCCCGATATCCACGAAGCCAAGGCATGGTTCGAGGCGAAGGGCGCCAAGGTGCTGGGCGAGCCGCGCATCGGGGCGCACGGGACCCCGATCTTCTTCGTCCATCCGAAGGATATGGGCGGGGTGCTGACCGAGATCATGGAGTCGCCGCGTGACGATCTGCACTGATCCTCGCCACCATCATCCCGGACTTGTTCCGGGATCCACAGGGCTGCGAGTGATGGTGCCCAAGGTGAGGGCATTGCGTGCGGCGAAGTGGACCCCGGTACAAGGCCGGGGTGACGGAGAGGGCCAGGTATGAGCCAAGAGACGGTTCTGTATGACCTGACCGATGGCGTTGCGACGCTGCGGCTCAACCGGCCCGACCGCTTGAACGCCGTGACCGGCGAGATGCTCGACCTGATCCGCGCCTCGCTGTTGCGCGCGGTGGACGAGGGCGCGCGGGCGGTGCTGCTGACGGGTGAGGGGCGAGCCTTCTGCTCGGGCGCCGACCTGGTCGGGCGGATGGACGGCAAGCCGATCGATCCCGCCGACAATCTGGAATTCCACTATAACCCGCTGGCCGAGACGCTGTCGAAGCTGCCGATCCCCGTGGTGACGGCGGTGAACGGTCCGGCGGCGGGGGCGGGCGTGGGCATCGCGCTCGCGGGCGACATCGTGGTGATGGCGAAGTCGGCCTATCTGCTGCTCGCCTTCAGCAATATCGGGCTGGTGCCCGATTGCGGCGCGACCTGGCTGGTCGCCAAGTCGGCGGGTCGCGCCAAGGCGCTGGAGATGGCGCTGCTCGGCGAGAAGGTGAGCGCCGACGACGCCAAGGACGCGGGGCTCGTCGCGCGCGTGGCCGAGGACGACGCACTGCTGGCGACGGCGGGCGGGATCGCTGCGAAGCTTGCCGCCAAGCCGACGGTCGCGCTCGGCCTGATCCGTGCGCAGGTGAAGGCCGCGCTCAATTCGACGCTGTCGGAAACGCTGAGCATCGAGGCACAGAACCAGCGCGCCGCGGGCAAGACCGAGGATTTCCGTGAGGGCGTGACTGCGTTTCTCGCGAAGCGCGCACCGGAGTTCAGGGGGCGATGACCATCGCCTATTATCTTTCGCACCCGCAGGTGCAGATCGATCCGGCGGTGCCGGTGCCCGAATGGGGGCTGTCGGATGCGGGCCGCGCGCGGCTGGCGACGCTGGCCGGCGCGGGCTGGCTGGGAACGGTGCGGCGGATCGTGTCGAGCGACGAGCGCAAGGCGATCGAGACGGCGAAAGCGCTCATGCCGATGACCGACGGCGCGCGGGTCGAGATCCTGCCCGGCTTCCATGAGAATGACCGGTCGGCAACCGGCTTCCTGCCGCCTGCGGAGTTCGAGGTGACGGCCGACGCCTTCTTCGCCGCGCCCGAGCAGTCGGTGCGCGGATGGGAGCGGGCCGCGGATGCGCAGGCACGCATCGTCGGCGCAGTCGATGCGGCGTTGGCCGACGGAGAAGCACCGGTGCTGTTCGTCGGCCATGGCGGCGTCGGCACCTTGCTCAAATGCCATGTGAAGGGCGAACCGATCGCCCGCACGGCGGATCAGGCCGCTGAGGGCGGCCATCCCGGCGGGGGCAATGTCCACGCCTTTTCCATTGCGGGGCGACGTCATCTGTTCGGATGGACCGCGCTCGAACAGGTAGCATTATGACTGACAAGCCGACGCTCGACGCCTGGAAGGCGCTGTCCGAAAAGGAAGTGAAGGGCCGCGATCTGACCTGGCGCACGCCCGAGGGGATCGATGTCAAGCCGCTCTACACAGCGGAGGACGTGACGGCCGATCCGGGCCTGCCCGGCTTCGCGCCGTTTACCCGCGGGGTGCGCGGATCGATGTATGCGGGGCGGCCCTGGACGATCCGGCAATATGCGGGCTTTTCGACCGCCGAGGAATCGAACGCCTTCTATCGCCGCAACCTGGCCGCCGGTCAGAAGGGCCTGTCGGTCGCGTTCGATCTGGCGACCCACCGCGGCTATGACAGCGACCATCCGCGCGTGCCGGGCGATGTCGGCAAGGCCGGCGTCGCGATCGACAGCGTCGAGGACATGAAGATCCTGTTCGACGGCATCCCGCTCGGCGAGATGTCGGTCTCGATGACGATGAACGGTGCGGTGATCCCGATCCTCGCCTTCTTCATCGTTGCGGGCGAGGAGCAGGGCGTGCCGCGCGCGCAGCTCGACGGGACCATCCAGAACGACATTCTCAAGGAGTTCATGGTCCGCAACACCTACATCTACCCGCCCGAGCCGAGCATGCGGATCATCTCCGACATCTTCGGCTACACCTCGCGCGAGATGCCCAAGTTCAACAGCATCTCGATCTCCGGCTATCACATGCAGGAGGCCGGGGCGACGCAGGTGCAGGAGCTGGCCTTCACCATCGCCGACGGCATGGAATATGTGAAATACGGGGTCGCCAGCGGCCTCGACATCGACAAATTTGCCGGGCGGCTGAGCTTCTTCTTCGCGATCGGCATGAACTTCTTCATGGAAGTGGCGAAGCTCCGCGCGGCGCGGGTGCTGTGGCATCGCGTGATGACGAAGCTCGGCGCCAAGGACGAGCGCAGCAAGATGCTGCGGACGCACTGCCAGACCAGCGGCGTGTCGCTGACCGAGCAGGACCCGTACAACAACGTCATCCGCACCACGATCGAGGCGATGGCCGCGATGCTGGGCGGGACGCAGAGCCTGCACACCAACGCGCTGGACGAGGCGATCGCGCTGCCCACCGACTTCTCGGCCCGGATCGCGCGCAATACCCAGATCGTGATCCAGGAAGAGACGGGGATGACCAAGGTCGTCGATCCGCTCGGCGGCTCCTATTATGTCGAGGCGCTGACCCAGGAACTGGTCGACAAGGCGTGGGAGATCATCGAGCGGGTCGAGGCCGAGGGTGGCATGGCCAAGGCGGTCGCCGCGGGCTGGCCCAAGGCGATGATCGAGGAGGCGTCGGCCGCCACCGCGGCGCGGATCGACCGCGGCGAGCAGGTGATCGTCGGGGTCAACAAATACCGCAAGGCCGAGGAAGATCCGATCGACATCCTCGACGTCGACAACCACGCGGTGCGCGAGGCGCAGATCGCGCGGATCAAGAAAGTGAAGTCTGCCCGCGACGAGGCCAAGTGCCAGGCGGCGCTGGATGCGCTGCGCGAAGGCGCGCGCGGGACGGAAAACCTCCTCGCCCTCGCCGTAGAAGCCGCCCGCCATCGCGCCACCCTGGGCGAAATCAGCCTGGCGATGGAAGACGTGTTCGGACGCCACGGCACCGTGCCGACGCCGGTGTCGGGCGTCTATGGCGGCGCCTATGCCGAGGACAGGCGCTGGGAACGGCTCAAGGACGGCGTCGCGGCGACCGAACGGCGCCTCGGCCGCAAGCCGCGGATGCTGGTCGCCAAGATGGGGCAGGACGGTCACGACCGCGGCGCCAACCTCGTCTCCTCCGCATTCGGCGACCTGGGCTTCGAGGTCGTGCCGGGGCCGCTGTTCCAGACGCCGCAGGAAGCCGCCGAACTGGCGATTGCGGAGAATGTCGACGTGGTCGGCGCCTCCAGCCTTGCCGCGGGTCACAAGACGCTGATTCCGCAGATGATAGGCCATCTGAAAGACGCCGGGCGCGGCGACATCAAGGTGATCGCGGGCGGGGTGATCCCGGCGCAGGACTATCAGTTCCTGCGCGATGCCGGGGTGCAGGCGATCTTCGGACCCGGAACGAACCTTGTAAATGCGGCCGCGGACGTGTTGACGCTGCTGGGCCACAATTTGCCCCCCGAGGAGGAAGCGGCCGAATGACTGCCGATGTTATGATGCGTACCGACTGGACCCGCGAGGAGATTGCGGCGCTGTTCGACCTGCCCTTCCCGGAGCTGCTGTTCCGCGCGGCGGAAGTGCATCGCGTGCAGTTTGCGGCGGATGAGGTGCAGCTGTCCACGCTGCTCAGCATCAAGACCGGCGGCTGCCCGGAGGATTGCGGCTATTGCAACCAGTCGACCAGCGCCGAGACGGGCCTCAAGGCCACCAAGCTGATGGACGTGCGCGCGGTGCTGCAGGCGGCGGCGCAGGCGAAGGACAATGGTTCGTCGCGCTTCTGCATGGGCGCGGCGTGGCGCAACCCCAAGGACCGCGACATGCCCGCCATCGTCGAGATGGTGAAAGGCGTGCGCCAGATGGGCATGGAAACCTGCATGACGCTGGGGATGCTCAGCGAGAAGCAAGCAGCCCAGCTCGCCGATGCGGGGCTGGACTATTATAACCACAATATCGACACCTCGCCCGAGCGTTATGCCGAGGTGATCACCACGCGGACCTTCGAGGATCGGCTCGATACGCTCGAGCATGTGCGCGAGGCGGGGATCAATGTGTGCTGCGGCGGCATCGTCGGCATGGGCGAGACCCGCGGCGACCGCGTCGGCTTTATCCATGCGCTCGCGACCCTGCCCAAGCATCCCGAGAGCGTGCCGGTGAACGCGCTGGTGCCCGTCAAGGGCACCGTGCTGGGCAACATGCTCGCCGACACACCGCTCGCCAAGATCGATGAGATCGAGTTCGTGCGGACGGTCGCGGTGGCGCGGATCACGATGCCGGAGAGCATGGTGCGCCTGTCCGCCGGGCGCGAGAGCATGAGCGATTCGACGCAGGCCTTGTGCTTCATGGCGGGGGCGAACTCGATCTTCACCGGCGACAAGCTGCTGACCACCGGCAACGCCGGCGACGACAAGGACGCGGCGCTGTTCGCACGCCTGGGGATGCGGCCGATGCAGGGCGAGGTGAAGGTCGAACTGGAAGCGGCGGAGTGAACTCCGCCGGCTTCACAAATTGGGCTGAGCGGCGCGCTCGCAAGCAGGGAAGCTGGGGCTATCTCGGCCGCGCATTGCTTTCCACTTTGTGGGTTATGATCGGCGGCCCGGTTCTTTTTCTCGTGTTCTCGCTGATTGTCGGCAAAGGCGACAATGCGATACTCTACGCGTTGCTTCTCGCATTCGGCGGTTCTCTGGCCGGGTACAAGGTCACACTTCTCCTCTTCAGACGCTGGAGCCGCCGGTGATTGTCCGACTTCTCGTCGCGTTGCTGGTCGTGTTGATTCCGCTGCCTGCGCTGGCGCAGACCGTCAACAAACCCATTGTCATTGGTCAGTCCCATACGTTCCCTTCGGCCACGATGGGGGCGGCGCGGACGATCAATGTCTGGCTGCCGCCGGGGTATGAGAAGGGGACACAGCGCTATCCGGTGCTGTACCTGCTCGACGGCGGTGTGGATCAGGACTTCCACCATATTTCCGGGCTGGCGCAGCTCGGCACGATCGCCGGGACGACGCGCGATGTGATCGTGGTGGGGATCGAGACGGTCGACCGGCGCAACGAGCTGGCCTTTCCGATTGTCACCGACGCCAGGCTCAAGGCGGACTATCCCGCCGCGGGTCAGTCCGAACGCTTCCGCCGCTTCATCGCGGACGAGGTGAAACCGTGGGTCGAGAAGACCTTTCGCACCAGCGGCGAGAATGCGCTGATTGGGGAGTCGCTCGCCGGGCTGTTCGTGGTCGAGACGATGCTGCGCGCGCCAGGGCTGTTCGACACGCATATCGCGATCAGCCCCAGCCTGTGGTGGGACAATGAGGCGTTGGTGAAGGCCGCGCCCGCACTGTTGTCAAGGGCGCGAGGGCGGCTGTGGCTGACCGTCGCCGAAGAGCAGGGGATGGGTGTCGCGCCCTTCGCCACGCTGCTCAAGGAACAGGCGCCTGCCGGGCTGGTCTGGACCTATGCGCCGCGGCCGGATGAGGCTCACGCGACCATCTATCACGGTGCCGCGCTTGCGGCGATCCGCCAGCTCTTTCCTGTGCTGCCGGAAAAGGGGAAGTGACATGATCCTGCTGACATTGCTCGCCGCTGCGCAGACGCAGACGATCGATTGCGACAATGCGGTCACGCAATCCGCGATGACGCAGTGCGCGCAGCAATCCTTCGCCAAGGCCGATGCGCTGCTCAACGCCGAGTACAGGCAGACGATGGCGATCATGCGCAAGCTCGATGCCGAGCCGGGCAGCCATCCGGCGGGCGATACGCGCCCCGGCTATGCCGCAGCGCTGACCGAAGCGCAGCGCGCGTGGATCGCCTTTCGCGACGCGCATTGCCGGACGATGGGATACCAGATGCGCGGCGGATCGGCCGAGCCGATGCTCGTGTGGGGCTGCAGGGAAGCGCTGACGCGCGATCGTACCGAACAGCTGATCGATCTGCGCAAGAACTGATTCAACAGGGAAACCCGAATGTTCAAGAAGATCCTGGTCGCCAACCGTGGCGAGATCGCATGCCGCGTGTTCCGTACCGCCAAGCGGATGGGGATCGCGACGGTTGCGGTCTATTCGGATGCCGATGCGCGCGCGCCCCACGTGCTGATGGCGGATGAGGCGGTTCGGCTGGGGCCGGCGCCGGCAGCGGAAAGCTATCTGAAGGCCGAGCTGATCCTGGCGGCGGCGAAGGCGACCGGCGCGGATGCGATCCATCCCGGCTATGGCTTCCTGTCGGAGCGCGAGAGCTTTGCCAGGGCGTGCGCGGAGGCGGGGATCGCGTTCGTCGGGCCGCCGCCGGGGGCCATTGCGGCGATGGGCGACAAGATCGAGTCCAAGAAGCTCGCCAAGGAAGCGGGCGTCAACGTGGTGCCCGGTTTCGTCGGGGTGATCGACGATACCGAGCATGCGGTGAAGATCGCCGCCGAGATCGGCTATCCGGTAATGATGAAGGCATCGGCCGGCGGCGGCGGCAAGGGGATGCGGCTGGCCTATAGCGAGCAGGATGTGCGCGAAGGCTTCGAGGCGACCAAGCGCGAGGGTCTGGCATCGTTCGGCGACGACCGCGTGTTCATCGAGAAGTTCATCGAGAGCCCGCGGCATATCGAGATTCAGGTGCTGGGCGACCAGCATGGCAACATCGTCTACCTTGGCGAGCGTGAATGCTCGATCCAGCGGCGCCACCAGAAGGTTGTCGAGGAAGCGCCATCGCCCTTCGTCACGCCGGAGATGCGCCGGAAAATGGGCGAACAGGCGGTCGCGCTGTCGCGGGCGGTGGGCTATTACAGCGCGGGCACGGTCGAACTGATCGTCAGCGGCGCCGACACCAGCGGCGAGGGCTTCTACTTCCTCGAGATGAACACTCGGCTTCAGGTCGAGCATCCGGTGACCGAGGCGGTGACCGGCCTCGATCTGGTCGAGCAGATGATCCGCGTCGCGGCGGGCGAGACGCTGGCCTTCGGGCAGGACGATGTGAAGCTAACGGGCTGGGCGATCGAGAACCGCATCTATGCCGAGGACCCGTATCGCAGCTTCCTGCCCTCTACCGGGCGGCTGGTGCGCTATCGCCCGCCCGCGGCGCAGGACACGCCCTATGGCGAGGTTGGTGGCGAGGGCTATGTCCGCGTTGATGATGGCGTTGCCGAGGGCGGCGAGGTCAGCATGTTCTACGACCCGATGATCGCCAAGCTGATCACCTGGGGACAGACGCGCGATGCGGCGGCCGATCTGCAGGTCGCGGCGCTTGACCGGTTCGAACTGGAGGGGCTCGGCAACAACATCGATTTCCTCTCCGCGCTGATGCAGCACCCGCGCTTCCGGTCGGGCGAACTCACCACCGGATTCATCGCCGAGGAATATCCCGAAGGGTTCGCGGGTGCGCCGGCGGATGCCATGCTGACCCGCCGGCTCGCGACGATTGCAGCGGTGTTGAGCTGGCGACAGTCGGAGCGCGCGTCGATGATCTCGGGCCAGCTGGGCGCGATGCCGGTGGCGAAGCGCGACTGGGTCGTACATCTGGCCGCGATCGCGCATGAGGTGTCGCTGGGCGACGGCGCGATCGTCGATGGCGAGCTGGTCGAGGGCAGCGTCGAATGGGCGCCGGGCGACCGGATTGCGGTGGCGCGCGGCGACGATGGCGAACTGGCGGTGCGGGTCGCGAAGACGCGGACCGGCTGGGTGCTGACGACCCGCGGCGCGGCGCATCGCGTCGAGGTCTATCGCCCGCGTGTCGCCGAGCTGGCAAAGCACATGATCGAGAAGATTCCGCCGGACATGAGCCGCTTCCTGCTCGCACCGATGCCGGGCCTGCTGACGCGGGTCGAGGTTGCGGTGGGCGACAAGGTCGAGGCCGGTCAGCCGCTCGCCGTGGTCGAGGCGATGAAGATGGAGAACATCCTGCGCGCCGAGAAGACGGGCGTGGTCAAGGCGGTGAATTTCGGCGCGGGCGAGAGCCTAGCGGTAGACGCGGCGATCCTCGAGTTCGAATAGGCTGACGACAACCGATCCATTTCCTCATTCCCGCGCAGGCGGGCATGACGGAGATCGTCGGCTGGCGGGCGCTAGTTCAATTCCGTATCGAGCGAGTCCAGAATCCGCGCGCCGGCCATGAACACCGTGATCGGGCAGGCGGCGAAGAGCATCCAGCCGCCCATGCCGGGATATTGCTCCAGATAGTGCAGGCCGCGGTCTACTGCGCCGACGCCGAGCGCGTAGATCACCATGAAGGCTTCGAAACGGGTCTTGATGGTGAACAGGCGTTTGACGCGGGCAAGCATGGCCGGATTGACGCAAGAAGCGGGCCAGTGGCGGAAAACCGCGATTCCGCGCCAATCGATATGGTTAGCTGTCAATTAACTCGACGATTCCCAGCAGGTCGAGCAGCGCGGCGCGGGCCGCTTCGATCCGGGCGATCAGCGCCGGGTCGCCGATCTCGTCCTGCGCGATCGTCTCGGGCCAGTGCATCTCGACCAGCGCGGCGATGCGATCGAGCTTTCCCGGATCGACCAGGAAGCGCGGATCGATCGTGGCAGGATCGGCGACGACGCGCAGGCGGAGGCACGCAGGGCCGCCGCCATTGGCCATCGACTGGCGGACATCGACCACCTCCAGATGCCGGATCGGGCCGTTCCCGGCGACATGCGCCTGAAGCCAGGCCCAGACGCTCGGTGTGTCGCGCGCCTCGGTTGGGAGGACCAGCGCGGTCTCCCCCGAGGGCAGGGTCACCAGCTGCGCGTTGAACAGGTAGGAGGAGATGGCGTCGGCAAGGCTGACCGCAGAGGCGGGCACCTCGACGATCTCGACCTCCGGCATCACGCGGCGGAGGTCGGCGTAGAAGCCCTGCTTGTCCGCGAATGCCTGCTCATGCGCGAACAGGACGCGGCCATTGGCGACCGCGACGACATCGTTGTGGAAGGCGCCGGCGGCGATCGCCGCTTCCGACTGCTGGACGAACAGCGTGCGGGCCGGGTCCAGACCGTGGCGGCGCGCGACGGCTTCGCTGGCCTCACGGTGCTGGCGGGCGGGGAAGGGCCCGCCGGAGACGCCATAGACGAACACTTCGACGCCGGGTGCGTCATGCTCCGGGCAGAGGCGCATGTGGTTGGCGGCGCCTTCGTCGCCAAACGGGGCGGGAACGGGGCCGTGGACCCGGAAGGCGTCGTTGCCGAAGGCGAGGCGCAGCTGCGCCAGCGTCCCCGGCCATTCGTGGCTGCGGTGCGGCATCGTCACGAGATTGGCGACGGTCAGGTGGCAGCGGCCGTCGGCGGTGTCGGGGGCCGGAGAGACGGTCGCCGCGTTGGCGGCCCACATCGACGAGGCCGACAGTGCCTGTGCCTGGAGGTGCGCGGCGGCGTCGGTGTAGCTCGTCGCGAGCGAGTCCAGCCAGCGATGGTCGGGGCGGGCGTGGGGCAACAATATGCCCTGGGTCAGCCCGAGCGCCAGATTGGCGCGCATCTTGGCGATGCCCTGAAGCGCGGCGGCGCGGGGTTGCGAGACGGCACCGCTGTTGCGGGTCGCGGCGAGATTGCCGGGGCTGAGGCCGGCATAATTGTGGCTGGGACCGATCAACCCGTCGAAATTGATCTCAACGCGGGGCATGACGAACCTCTTGTCCCGCTTCGACACCGAGGATCGATGCGGACATGGCGTCCACGGTGACTCCGCCATCGCTGAGGCCGATGCGGCCGTGACAGGCGCGGAAGTCGCTCAGCGTGCCGCGGGCGATGATGCTGGCGCTGCCGCCATCGGCGATGTCGACGACCTTGTCGGTCCGCGAATCGCGGACGGTCATCACCTGATCGGTGCGGGCGGTCATGGTCGGGCCGCCGTCGAAGATGTCGATGTAGTTCTCGAACGCGAAGCCCTCCTGTTCCAGCATCCGCATCGCGGCGCGGCCGGAGGGGTGGGGCAGGCCGATCACGCTGCGCGCACCCTCGGTCAGCATCGCGGTGTAGATCGGGTGCTTGGGCATCAGATCGGCGATGAACTGGTTGCCGTGGATCGCATTGAATTCGTCGGCCTGCTGGAAGTTCATGCCGAAGAAGCGGCCCGCGACGCCGTCCCAGAATGGCGATCCGCCGGCCTCGTCAATCACCCCGCGCAGTTCGGCGAGAACGCGGTCGCCGAAGCGGGCCCGATGCATCGCGATGAACAAATAGCGGCTGCGGGCGAGCAGCATGCCTAGGCCACCGGCACGCTCGCCGGGGTGGAGGAACAGGCCGCCGACTTCGCTGCAGCCTTCCAGATCGTTGGTGAGGCTGAGGATTTCGGCGCGGAAGGTGCGCGCGAGCGCCTCGCTGTGCTTGGTCTCGATGCCGAGGCGATAGCTGTAGAAGGGCCAGCGCTGGCCGACCTGGGTGAAGATCTGGCAGGTGCCGCGGACTTCGTGAGTTTCGCTATTCTCGAGCACGAGCACGAACAGCTCGTCCTTGAGCGCATCGTCGGTGCGGGAAAAGGCCAGCGCGCTGCGCTCGAGCTTGGCCCGCAGCGCCGGCTTTTCGGGCGGCAGATTGGTGAAGCCGCCGCCGGTGAGCTTCGCCATCTCATAGAGCGCCTGAAGGTCGTCTTCGCGGGCGGGGCGGATCAGGAAGGTCATACGCGGCCCTTCTCGATGATGCGCAGGATGGTGAGGGTGGAGAGCGCGGCGCGCTCGGGCAGGCTTTCAGGGATAAGAAATTCCTCTGCACTATGGATCGCGCCGCCGCGGGCGCCCATGGTGTCGACCACGGGCACGCCGCAGGCGGCGATGTTGTTGCCGTCGCACACCCCGCCCGTGGCCTTCCACGCAACGGGGATGTCGAGATCCGCGCCGGCCTGCTTGACCAGCCCGAACAGCCGCTCGGCGCCGGGATCGAGGGGCTTGGGAGGGCGGTTGAAGCCGCCATGGACATGGATGTGGACGTCGTGCGCGGCGGCGACTTCGGCGGTCGCGGTCTCGACCAATGCGGCGGCGCGGGCGATCGCCTCATGCGAGGCGGGGCGAAAATTGACGCGCAGGATGGCGAGATCGGGCACGACATTGTTGGGACCGCCGCCCTCGATCCGCGCGGGGTTGACCGCGAGGCCCTCGCCCTTCGCAGCGGCGAGGCGCAGGGCGAGGTCGGCGGCGGCGACGATCGCGTTGCGGCCTTCCTCCGGATTGCGGCCGGCATGGGCGCTGCGGCCATGGACGACGATCGAGAAATTGCCGGTGCCGCCGCGTGCGCCGGCCAATGTGCCGTCGGGAAGGGCGGGTTCGTAGGTGAGTGCGGCGACCTTGCCCTGGGCTGCCTGTGCGATCAGCGCGGCGGAAGCGAAGGAGCCGGTCTCCTCGTCCGAGTTGATCACGACCTCATAGCCGAAGCGTTCGGCGGCGGGCGTTGTTTCGACGGCCCGGAGCGCGGCGAGCATTACGGCGATCCCGCCTTTCATGTCCGCCGCCCCCGGCGCGTTGAGACGGCCGTCGGGCAGCCAGGTCGCAGACTGGAAGGGGTGATCGGCGGGGAAGACGGTGTCCATATGGCCGGTGAACAGCATCTGGACCGGCGCTTCTGGCCGCACGCGCAGATGGAGGTGGCGGCCATGGGCAAGCGGGAGGACTTCGCCCCTGGTATCGACGGTCTCGACCGGCGCGGGATCGACGAGGGTCGGGTCGCCGGGAAGCGCGGCAAAGGCGCTGGCGAGCATATCCGCCATCGTGGCGAGACCGGGAAGATTGCGCGTGCCGCTGTTGACCGCGACCCAGCGTTCGACCTGAGCGAGCATCGGGGCCGCGCGGGCGTGCTCGATCGCGGCGGATTCGATTGCGGTGAGAGCCATGCGCGGCAGGTGTATCGGGTGATACGCGGCGGGTGAACCCCCGGTGCGTGGAAAGTTTCCTGCGGTACCGGTTGGGGCGCCGGACGCTCTGGAAAGTCCCAAAGGTCACGCCCCTGCGCGTCCGCAAGGGCTGACGGAGTTGACGGTTTTGGCGCGTTTTTCTGTGCGGGTGTCAGGCGCTGATCTACGGCGTCAAAGGGCGGCCCGGCATACCGGGCACGGAGAGTGGGGCAGGGGGAATCCTACATTGCAAGGCGGCGGCCCGGACCGTGTGCGGAAGGCTCCGACCCAATTCCGCAGAATTGGCCCGTGCGACCTGTACGACGCTGACCAGGCTGAACCGAGCAAGACGGGTCATCTTGCCCGAGCGCCGCGCTGCTGGGATGGATCATTGCGGACCCGATATGCAGATCGAGCAGGCGAGGGCCGGATCTTCTCCGCGCTGGTCACCAGCGGCGGCTAAAGGACACTCAGCCGCGCGCCATCAGTTCCAGCAGCCTGCCGGTCATCGCCTTGGGGTCCGCGCGACCATTCTGGTTGGTCAGGATGATCGTGGAGAGCGGTTGCGAGACGTCACGGCGATACCAGCAGGAGAAGCCGGCTGTGCCACCGCCGTGCGAGACGATTGTCCGTCCGCCGACAGTCTCGACCTCCCAGCCATAGCCCCATCCGGCGGGCTGGCCGTTGGCGAGCTGGGCGGGCGTCCACATCCTCCGGCGAACCTCGGCGCTGAGAATCGTTCCGCGATCGAGCGCAACCGACCAGCGGTTGATGTCGGCGGCGGTCGAGAGCAGGCCGCCTGCCGACCAGGTTGCGCCCGGTGCGCTGCGAGGCGGGTTGTCTTCATAGCTGTCGCCCCTCCAGAAATGGCCCGAGGCGCAGGGTGCGTTGCCGGGCAGGCGGTTTCGCGGGCCGGTCGATAACATGCCGGCGGGGGCAAAGAACCGGCGCTCCAGCTCGTCCCAATAGCCGTTGCCGGTCACCGCTTCCGCGGCCATCCCCAGCAGAATGAAGCCGAGATTGTTATAGGCGTGCTTTTCGCCGGGGGCGAACTGCATGGGCCGATCGGTCGCCATCGCCACAATTTCCCGCGGTTTGAGATCCTGTCCCATGACCGCGAAGAAATTGCTCTCGTCGAGATACTCGGGAAGACCCGAAGTGTGGCTGAGCAGCTGGGCAAGCGTGAGCTCGCGCCATCGGGCCGGAAGCTCTGCGACATAGCTGCCGATCGGGATTTCAGTCCGGAGCCTGGCTTCTTCCTGGAGCTGGAAGATCAACGATGCGGTGAAGATCTTGGTGAGCGAGCCGATCTCGAAAACTGTCTGCGCATCCGGCGCGGTCTGCGATCCGCTGCGGACCGATCCTTCGCCTCCGGCAATCACGACCTTGCCGTTGCGAACCACGCCTGCGGCGAGGCCTGGCGCACCATCCAGCGGCAGGTCGGCAAGGGGGCCGGGCGTGAGTCCGGACGCAGTGGGGCGCCCGGGCAAGAGCCAGGGCGTCGCCGCCATAGCGCCGATCAAGTGCCGCCTTGACCAGCTGCGGTTCGTGGAGCCGGTTGCGGACATGCGTACCTAGAAATCGATCAGCAGCGATGCGCGGCTCGTCGTGTCCGTCGTCTTGCGTCCGGCCGGTGGCGTGCTTTCATAGTTCACGGCGTAGGACATCTGCGTCGAGAGCGGGCCGAACAGGCGGACGCGCAGCGCGGTCTTGGTGGTGATGGTGCTGTTCGCCTGCTGCAGATAGGCGGACGCGTCCTGGCTGAGCGTGATCGCGGACGAAAGTTTCCAGTCGAGATCGAGCTTGCCGCGTGCGGCGATCTGGCTTTCGATCGTGTCGTCGGTGAAGGCGGTGTGGCGATAGGCGGGGCCGAGCTCGACATCGATGCGCAGCCTGCCGTCGTTGACCGCGGTGTAGCCCGCCCCGGCCGAGACCGAGTAGCGCTCGTTGAAGCCGAGGAAGCGGTCGCTTTCGAACAGCGCCGCACCATAGGCGTAGAGGCGGTCGTTGACCTTGTAGTTGGGCTCGTAGCTGGCGAGATAGCGTTCGCGGACGACGCGGTTGAGGCTTTCCTGATAGTCGGCCTGCGCGCGCCATTTGTGGCGCCATTGCAGCCCCTCGCGCTTGACGTCGAGCACGCCGGTGAGGCCGACTGTCTCGGAATTGCCGGTGGTGACATAGCCGCCCAGTTCGGCGCGGCCCTTCACCAGATCGAGGAAGCGGGCCTCGCGCACGCGGCGTTCGGCAGCCTCGCGGCGCTCGCGCTTCCATGAGCCCGCCGCCTTTTCGGCGACCTCGACGCTCGCCTTGTCGGCGGCCTTGGCATATTTGACGATGGCGTTGACCGCGGCCTCGTCGCCCGCCTTCATCGCAGCGTCGAGCATTGCCTTGACCGTGTCAGGCATCTCGGGCGGGGCTTCGTCCGCCTGCGCGTTTGCGAGCAGCAGCGGGGCGAGGATCAGGGGGATCGTCCGGCGCATGGGCGTCCTGTTAATGCGGCAATGCGGCAAAATCGAGATCGAGTGGCGACATGTCGTTACCGGCCCGCATCGCCCCCGCTTGATGGGACTTATCGGCCGAACAAGACTTCGACTTGCTTATCCGGTTCATAGAAAACGAGGAATTCACGAACCAGATCGCAAATCTTGCGCCCGGTTTCCGGAAGATCTTCAGAACCCCATGAAGGATGCCAGGAAATGTGCCACACAACCTTACCTTCGGAATCTTCACGGCTGGCATGGTGTTTAAGATCATACTTTGATTCGGCGTTCTCTATGAGGATGCCGAATCCATCTCTATAATGCTCCAGAAAGAACATGTAGTCTGTGTTGCGATATCGGTATCTTGATATTTCCCGCGTGAAATCTCTACTTTCCATTTTGCATTCCGATCTGGTTGTATCTATTTCAATGCCATTGCATGCGCGTTCGGCGTATCACGTTGCCGTTCTTGTCCGGCTCATGCGCAAATTTAGCCTGAATTATTCACCGCGGTGGGGGTGAAGGGTTGGCGGGAGTGGCGTAAGCGTTTGCTTTGCAGTAGGAAAATGGGTGTCTAGACCAGTCCTGCAGCGAGGCAAAAAATGCCACAGGCCACACCCGCCGAGAGCGAGGATAACGCGCTTGGATTTTCGTTTCCAGCCATTGGCGGCAAAAAGCTCACAGCCGCGTTCGACGGTGGCCGGCTGACCTCGGATGGCGGTGTGCTGCTGCTGGCGCAGGCCGAGCGCGCGATGGGGATCTGCCGTCGGCTTGCGGCTTGCATTGCCGACCCGCGCGATCCTGCGCGGGTGATCCATCGCCTCGATGACATCCTGCGTGCCCGCACGTTCGCGATCGCCTGCGGCTATGAGGATGCCGATGATCTCGATGCCCTGCGCGACGATCCAGGCTTCCGCCTGGCGCTGGGCAAGTTGCCGGGATCAGGTGCCGGGCTTGCGAGCCAACCGACGATGAGCAGGTGGGAGAATGCACCGACCACGCGTGAGTTGGCCAGGATGATGGGTGCGATGATCGACATCTACTGCGCCAGCTATCCCGCCCCGCCGGCGGCGGTGACGCTGGACATCGATGATACCTGCGATGTCGTCCACGGCTACCAGCAGTTGTCGTTCTGGAATGGTCATCACGGTGAGCGCTGCTTCCTGCCGATCCACGTCTACGACACTGCGACCGGCCGCCCGGTGGCGATGCTGCTGCGGACCGGCAAGACGCCGTCGGGCGCCGAAGCTGCCGGCCACATCCGGCGCCTGGTGCGCCATATCCGCCGGCACTGGCCCGATACCCACATCACCATCCGTGGTGACGGGCACTATGGGCGGCCCGAGGTCATGGCGTTCTGCGAGGCGCACCGCGTCGATTACGTGTTCGGCTTGCCAACCAACGCCGCGCTGCGTGCCGATCCGGTCATCGTCGCGGCCGCCGATGCCTGCGCGGTCAAGCGCGCTCAGCGCCAATACCCCGTCCTGCGCAACTATGCCGAGACCCGCTACGGCGCCAAAAGCTGGAAGTGTCGGCGCCGCGTCGTCGCCCGGATCGAGGCCAGCACGCTGGGTATGGACATCCGCTATGTCGTTACCTCGCTTCAGGACGGATCGGCCGAGCATATCTACGACACGCTCTACTGCGCGCGCGGCCAGGCCGAGAACCTGATCAAGCGCCACAAGTCGCAGCTCGCCAGCGATCGCACTTCGTGCCGCTCAGCCAATGCCAACCAGATGCGCCTCATTCTGCACACCGCCGCCTACTGGCTGATGTGGCGCATCCAGCAGGCCATTCCCAAGGCCACCGCGCTGGCCGCTGCCGAGTTCGCGACCCTGCGCCTGCGGCTGCTCAAGGTCGCTGCCCGCGTCATCGAAAGCGCCTCGCGTATCCGCATTGCCTTCGCTTCAGCCTGCCCGGATGCCAGCGTGTTCAAAGACATCGCCACCAGCTTCCGGCCAACTCCTACATAGCCAGCGCGGCAGCGCCGCCCAGACCCCGAGCCCTCGTCCTTCAACCCTGAAAAGCCCATCGCTCCTGACACGGTGAAAAACACCGCCGATGGCGCTCGCCCAGGTCAAACCGCTATCGGCTGAACACAATCAGAACAGCCCAAAATCCCGGCCTCGTGAATAGGAGAGGTTAGTGAAGCAACTCCTGAAAGGGAGAGGGCTTAAACTGCGTTACCACCGAGATCGGGTTCGCTCGACGGAAAGCCCAGTGGTTCGGCGAAGAGTTCGAGCAGGCGGACATAGAGCGCGCGCTTGAACGGGACAATGACATGCGGCAGCTCGGCCGGGTCGATCCAGCGCCAGGCGCGGAATTCGGGGTGGGCGGTGGCGATGTCGATCGCCTCGTCGCCGGCGGTGAGGCGGAACAGGAACCAGCGCTGGCGCTGGCCGCGCCACTTGCCCTTCCACACCTTGCCGATCAGATCGTCGGGCAGGTCGTATTGCAGCTCCTCGGGCGCTTCCGCGACGAACTCGACCGCGTCGCGGACGACGCCGGTTTCCTCCCAGAGCTCGCGATAGGCGGCCTCCAGCGCGTCCTCGCCCGGGTCGATCCCGCCCTGCGGCATCTGCCAGGCCTCGAGCGTGGAATCGAGACGCTGGCCGACGAAGACCTGCCCGTCGCGGCTGAGCAGCATCACCCCGGCACAGGGACGGTAGGGGAGGGAAGCGAGGTCCTTCATGCCGCGGCCTGCATCATCACGCGATTGCCCTCGGCCTCGACCAGCACGTCCTTGAAGGCGACGAGCATGCCCGCGACATCGCCCTGCGCGGACGGGATCGCGCGGCGCAGCGTAATAAAGCCATGGATATTGCCCGCCGCCTCACGGAACACCACCGGCACGCCGGCGCCGATCAGCGCGGCGGCATAAGCGCGGCCCTGGTCGCGGATCGGATCGAGGCTGGCGGTGACGATCACCGCGGGCGGCAGCCCGGCGAGCGAGTCATTGGCCATCGGCGATGCGCGCCGGTGCGCGGTGTCGGCGGCATAGCATTCGGCGAACCAGTCGAGGCTTCGTCTGGTGAGCAGATAGCCCTCCCCGAAGCTGTCGAGCGAGGGATAGTCGGTGCGCAGATCCGCGGCGGGGTAGATGAGCAGCTGGGCGATCACCGGCACTGCGGCGGGATTGTCGCGAAACTCGATCGCGGCAACCGCCGACATCTGTCCACCCGCGCTGTCGCCGGCGAGTGCGATCGAGGTGACCGCGCGGCCAAGTTCGGCGGGACTCGAGGCGACCCAGCGGGCCGCGGACTCGGCATCGTCGGAGGCGGCGGGCCAGGGGTGTTCGGGAGCGAGGCGATAGTCGACCGATACGATCGGCAGATCGAGCGTGCGCGCCATTTCGGCGACGATCGATGCATGGGTATCGACATTGCCGATCACGAAGCCGCCGCCATGGAAATAGACGACGACCGGGCCGGGTTCGCGGCGCTCGCGCGCGTCGAACAGCCGGGCGGGGATGGTGCCGGCGGGGCCGGGAATCGCGAGGTCGCGCATCACCGCGAGGTCGCCGGGCGGGAGATCGACCAGATCCTTCATCCCCGCATATTGCGCGCGAAAGACCGCAGGCTGCGGCGGCCATTCGGGCTGGGGCATCGCGGCGAGCATGTCGAGAAAGACACGGACGTCCGGACGGACATAGGGATCGGCCAAGGGGTCATCTCCTGAGGAACTGGCCCGTTCTAGGCGACGCCCCGCCGCTGCGTCCACCGGATGAACCCGCGCTTTGCCGCAACGAAAGAAGAAATTCGCTATCGCCCGCGTAATTTGGCTGCTAGGGGCGCGCTCATGTTTCGAAAACGGCCCATTATGACCACCCGGAACGCGACCCGCTGAACCAGCCGGTCGTGGCGTTCGGGTTATGCCGCGAAACATCTTCAACCGGCGGGCGAACGGCCCGCTGACTTCCCACCGAAAAATGACTATGTCGCTGCCCGAATTCCGGGTGGCTTGACCGCATGAAAGGGTCTCACATGGGTTATCGTGTCGTTGTCGCAGGCGCTACCGGCAATGTCGGCCGCGAGATGCTCAACATCCTGGCCGAGCGGGAATTCCCGATCGACGAGCTGGCGGTGCTCGCCTCGTCGCGCTCGACCGGCGACATGGTCGACTTCGGCGAGACCGGGAAACAGTATAAGATCCAGAATATCGAGCATTTCGATCCGACCGGCTGGGACATGGCGCTGTTCGCGATCGGCAGCGAGGCGACCAAGGTCCACGCCCCGCGCTTCGCCGCGGCGGGCTGCACGGTGATCGACAATTCGTCGCTCTACCGCATGGACCCGGACGTCCCGCTGATCGTGCCTGAGGTGAACCCCGAGGCGATCGACGGCTACAAGGCCAAGAACATCATCGCCAACCCGAACTGCTCGACCGCGCAGATGGTCGTTGCGCTCAAGCCGCTGCACGATGCCGCGGGTGTGAAGCGCGTCGTCGTTGCGACCTATCAGTCGGTGTCGGGCGCCGGCAAGGAAGGCATGGACGAGCTGTTCGAACAGTCGCGCAACATCTTCGTCGGCGATCAGGCCGAGCCCAAGAAGTTCACCAAGCAGATCGCGTTCAACGTGATCCCGCACATCGACAGCTTCCTGGACGATGGCTACACCAAGGAAGAGTGGAAGATGGTCGTCGAGACCAAGAAGATCCTCGATCCCAAGGTGAAGGTGACCGCGACCTGCGTGCGCGTGCCGGTGTTCGTCGGCCACTCCGAAGCGGTCAATGTCGAGCTGGAGCGCGAGCTGTCGGCCGAGGACGCGCAGAAGATCCTGCGCGAGGCGCCCGGCATCATGCTGGTCGATAAGCGCGAGGATGGCGGCTACGTCACCCCAGTCGAGTGCGTCGGCGACTATGCGACCTTCGTCAGCCGCGTGCGCGAGGACGTGACCGTCGAGAATGGCCTCGCCTTCTGGTGCGTGAGCGACAACCTCCGCAAGGGCGCGGCGCTCAACGCGGTGCAGATCGCCGAACTGCTCGGCCGCCGGCACCTCAAAAAGGCGTGATCGATAGGGGGATGCGCCCTCCCGCCGTGCAGCGATGGTGGCTGCTCGCCTGCCTGGCGGGCGTGCCGCTGAGCGCGGTGGGGGCGGTGTATCCGCCCAATACCTGGCTCCAGGTCGGGCCGGTCGTTATCGGCGTCGTTCTCGGCTGGTGGGCGCTGCGGCGCTGGCCGCTGAGCGATGCCAGTGTCGGCTGGCTTGGCGCCTTCATCCTGCTTCACCTGTTCGCGGCGCGCTGGACCTATAGCAGCGTGCCCTATGACGCCTGGGGGCAGGCGGCGTTCGGGTTCAGCATCGACAATGCGCTGGGGTTCAAGCGCAACATGTTCGACCGGCTGGTGCATTTCGCGTCCGGCCTGTGCTTCGCCCGGCCGCTGGTCGAGATCGGGATGCGCTATGCCGGGCTGACACGGCGCATGGCGATCGTCGTCATGGTGCTCGCGGTGCTGGCGATCGGCGCGCTCTACGAGATCTTCGAATGGATGCTGACGATCGGCATGAACGCCGAGGCGGCGGATCAGTATAACGGGCAGCAGGGCGACATGTTCGACGCGCCCAAGGACATGGCGCTGGCGCTGCTGGGGTGCCTCACAGTGTTGCCGTGGATCAGTGCCCCGCAGCGGCCGGATCGTTCTCTACCCGGCCCTTCGGCTTCTTGAGGAACAGCACCAGCGGGATCGCGAGCGCGGTGACGATCATCATCGCCTTGAAGTCATTCAAATAGGCGATCATCGCCGCCTGGCGCGTCACCTCTGCATTGGCCATTGCCAGCAGCGTATCGGTCGAGCCGCCGAGATTGGCGAGCAGGCCGGGATCGAGCGTCTGGAGCCGTTCGGGCGTGACGTGCTGGGCGAGATCGGCATGGCTGGTCTGGCTGCTGCGCGCGAGCACCGTCGTCACCGCCGAGATGCCGATCGACGCACCGATGTTGCGCGACAGGTTGAGTAGGCTCGCCGCTTCGGTGCGCTGGTGCGGGGCGAGGGTGGCGAAGGCCATGCCGTTCAGCGGCATGAAGATCAGGCCCATGCCCAGCCCCTGGATGAAGCCCGAGACGATGAACGGCGTGCTGCCCATCTCGAGCGTCCATTGGGTCATGTCGTAGAGCGACCAGGCTGCGAGCGCGAAGCCGAGGCCGACCGCGATGCGCGGATCGAGGCCGCGCGCGATCAGCCGGGCCGACAGCGCCATGGTGACCAGCACGCCGATGCCACGCGGCATCAGCAGCAGGCCGGTATCGACCACCGGATAGCCGTAGAGAGTCTGGAGCATCGGCGGGAGCAGCGCCATCGTCGCCATCATCACGACGCCGACGACCTGCATGAAGGCGAGGGCGGTGACGAGGTTGCGGTTCTTCCACAGCCCGCGCTCGAACATCGGGTTCTTGCCGGTCGCCATGTGAACGACGAACATCCACAGCGCGATGACCGCGACGAGCATCTCGACCCAGATCTCGGCCGAGCTGAACCAGTCCTCCCCCTGGCCGCGGTCGAGCATCAGCTGAAGCGCGCCGATGCCGATGGCGAGCAGCGAGAAGCCGAACACGTCGAAGCCGCGCTTGCGGATCGGGCGGCTGGGCAGCAGCCACCACAGGATGACGAGGCAGATCGCGCCCAGCGGGAGGTTGACGTAGAACACCCAGCGCCAGTTGAAATTCTCGGTCAGATAGCCGCCGAGGACGGGGCCGAGGATCGGGCCGATCATGATGCCCATGCCCCATACGGCCATCGCCCGCTGCTGGTCCTTCGGCTCGTTGATGTCGAGCATCACCGTCTGGCTGAGGGGGTTCATGAACGCCGCCGAGATGCCCTGGAGCACGCGGAAGAACACCATCTCTTCGAGATTCTGGGCCATGCCGCACAGCGCCGAGGCGACGACGAAGCCGACGATCGAGATGAGGAACAGGTTGCGCGAGCCGATCCGGTCGGAAACCCAGCCGGTGATCGGAATCGCGATCGCCGAGGCGACGATATAGCTCGTCAGTACCCAGGTGATCGTGTCCGCCGTTGCGCCCAGTGAGGTCTGCATGTGCGGCAGCGCGACATTGGCGATGGTGGTGTCGAGGATCTGGATGATCGTCGCCAGCATCACCCCGAAGGTGAGCAGCCCCTTGTTGCGCACCGGCAGCGCCGCGCCCGAGGGGGCGTGGCGGGTGCGGCGGCAGCGGGCGAGGCGGCGGCGGTGGCCATCGCGCGGCTTACTTGCTCACATCCACTTTCACATCGGCAGAGAGACCGGCGATCAGCTCGCGCGGGCTCTTCTCGTCGATCGCGATGCGGACGGGCACGCGTTGAGTGACCTTGACCCAGTTGCCATTGGCGTTCTGGGCCGGGAGCACCGAGAATTCGCTGCCGGTGCCCGCGCCGATCGAGGCGACATGGCCCTTGAGCTTGAGCTTTGGATAGGCGTCGAAACTCACTTCGGCCGGCTGGCCGACACGCATCTTGTCGAGATCGGTTTCCTTGAAATTCGCCTCGACCCACGAGCCGCCAGAGCGGATGACGGTGACGGCCGGCAGGCCCGACATCATCATCTGGCCGACCTGAAGCCGGTCCGCCTGGCTGACGATGCCATCGACGGGGGCATAGCGCGCGGTGCGCGAGAGATCGAGCGCGGCCTTGTCGCGCTGGGCACGGGCGGCGGCGATGGCAGGATTGACGCCGGGGACGGCGGCGCCGTCGGCGAGCTTGGAGCGCGCCTCAGCGGCGCTGGCGACGGCGCTCTGGTAGCTCGCCTTGGCCTGCTCGACCGAGTGCTGCGCCTGTTCGTAGCGGGCGCGAGTGGTGAAGCCGCGGTCCATCAGCGCCTTTTGCCGGTCATAATCCTCCTGCGCGGAGGCGATGCGGTCGCGCGCGGCCTGAATGTCGGCGCCGGTGCCGGCATAGCTCGCCTGGAGCGTGCCGACCTGGACCTGCGCATTGGCGACGGCGGCGTTCGCCTGTTCGAGGGCGATGCGATAGGGCTCGGGGTCGATACGGAAGAGCAGGTCGCCGGCCTTGACCGGCTGGTTCTCCTTCACCGCGACCTCGACGATACGACCGGCGACGTCGCTGGCGACCGAGACCTTGTCCTGCTGGACATAGGCGTTGTCGGTCGAGACGGTTCCGCCTGACAATGCCCACCAGCTTCCCACCGCCGCGATCAGCAGCAGCGGCACCCCGAACATCAGGATCGGGCGCAGCCAGTTGCGCTTGCGGGGGGCAGGGGCAGCGATCTCGATCGCTTCGGCAGGATCGAGCTTGGGGTCTGCGTCAGCCATTGGCGGCCTTTCGGGTCTCATCGAGGGTGAGGTTCGCGTGGAGTATGGCGAGTGCGCTGTGCATCTGCTCGCGCTCCTCCGGAGCAATGCCGGTCATCATCTCGTCGAACATCGCATCGGCGAGCGAGCGGAGCTGGGCGAGCACCGGCTGCGCCTTCTCGGTCAGGTGGATGCGCCAGACGCGGCGGTCGGCGGGGTCGCGGCGGCGCTCGACCAGTCCCGCTTCCTCGAGCCGGTCGATCATGCGGCCGACCGTGATCGGCTCGATTTCCAGCAGCTCGGCGAGCATGCCCTGATTGCTGCCCTCATGTCGCTTGAGGATCGAAAGCGTGCGCCATTGCGCGCGGGTGACGCCGATCAGGCGCGCGCGCTCGTCGAAGCGCTTGCGCATCAGGCGGGAGATATCGCTGATCAGGAAGCCAAGTGAGTCGGTCATGGCGCGCGACATAATAAGCACGCTTATATATTGCGAGGCTCACGAATTGCATTGTTAGATTTGACGATTGCATCCTGTGCAACCAGCAAGGCTTTCATGGTACGGCAAAGTGCGGCATCCCGCAGCGATGCAGACTCAGTTTTTCGAGAGCTTCGACGGCACCCGGATCGCGTGGCGTGAGATGGGTGAGGGCAGGCCGGTGGTGCTGATCCACGGCTATTTCTCGGACGCCAACACCAACTGGATCAAATATGGCACCGCCGCGAAGCTGGTGGAGGCCGGCTTCCGCGTGATCATGCCCGACCTGCGCGCGCATGGCGAAAGCGGGCGGCCGCACGGGAGCGAGGCCTATCCGCCCGACGCGCTGGCGATGGATGCGGAGGCGTTCATCGAGCACCTTGGTCTGACCGATTACGACCTTGGCGGCTATTCGCTGGGTGCGCGGACCACTGTCCGCGTGCTGGCGCGCGGTATCGCGCCACGGCCGCGCCGGGCGGTGCTGTCGGGGCTGGGCGACGAGGGCGTGGTCGATACCGGGCGGCGCGCGGGCTTCTTCCGGCGGGTGCTGACCAACTTCGGCAGCTTCAGGCACGGCGACAAGGAGTTCATGTCGCAGGCTTTCCTCAAGACCACCGGCGGCGATCCGCAGGCGCTGCTCGGCATCCTCGACACCTTCGTGGATACGCCGGAAGCCGAGGTCGCGACATTCGACCTGCCGGTGCTGGTCGTCGGCGGTGAGGCAGACGACGAGGTAGGATCGTTCGAAGGGCTGGTCGGGATGCTGCCTGACGGCCGCTTCGTCGAGATCCCAGGCAACCATATGAGCGCGGTGACGCGTGCGGAACTGGGCGACGCGATCGTAACATTCCTGACTGCTTGACCCGTTCCGAGGGCGGGCGCAGTGTCCGCCGCTATCCCAAAACACGAGTCTTAAGAGGGGCCCATGATCCGCACCGGAATTTCGACCATCGCGCTTGCCATGCTGCTGGCGGCGCCTGCCGTCGCGCAGGAGAAGAAGGTGGCGCCCGGCGCCGCGACTCCGGCGGCAGCCGACGCGTTCCTCGAGCGCGCGACCAAGGAGTATAGCGAGTTCTCCGAGGACGATGCGCGGATCCAGTGGCTCTACGCGACCTATATCAACGACGACACGTCTGCGCTGGTCGCCAAGAGCGGCGCCGAAGGCACCGAGATGGCGGTGCGCTTTGCGCTGGAAGCGGCGAGGTTCGATAAGGTGAGCGGCCTGTCGCCCGACACGAAGCGCCAGCTCGACATCTTGCGCAGCGGCATCACTTCGCCTGCGCCGACCCGGGCAGGCGCCGCGGCGTCGCTTTCCAAGCTGCAGACCGACATGCAGACGGTCTACGGGACCGGCAAGGGCACGCTGAAGGGGCAGCCGATCAACGGCAGCGACATCGAGGCGGCGATGGGCACCAACCGCAACCCGGCCGAGCTCAAGGAGATGTGGACGAGCTGGCACGACAATGTCGGCGCACCGCAGCGCGCTGACTATCAGCGCGCGGCCGGCCTGCTCAACGAAGGCGCGCGCGAGCTGGGCTTCAAGGATGTCGGCGCGATGTGGCGCTCGAACTACGACATGCCGCCCGAGGAGTTCGCGAAGCTTACCGACAAGCTCTGGAACGAGGTGAAGCCGCTCTACGAGTCGCTCCACACCTATGTCCGCTGGAAGCTCAACGAGAAATATGGCGACGCCGTCCAGCCCAAGACCGGCCCGATCCGCGCCGATTTGCTCGGCAATATGTGGGCGCAGGAATGGGGTAATATCTACGATCTCGTCGCACCGCCGGGTTCGGGCGACCTGGGCTATGACGTCACCGATCTGCTCAACGCGAAGAAGTATGACGCGATCAAGATGGTGAAGACCGGCGAGGGCTTCTATTCCTCGCTCGGCTTCGCGCCGCTGCCGGACACGTTCTGGAAGCGCTCGCTGTTCGTGAAGCCTGCCGACCGCGAGGTTCAGTGCCACGCTTCGGCCTGGAACCTCGACAATGTCGACGACCTGCGCATCAAGATGTGCATCAAGGTGAATGGCGACGACTTCGTCGTGATCCATCACGAGCTGGGCCACAATTACTACCAGCGCGCATACAACAAGCAGCCCTTGCTGTACCGCACCGGCGCCAATGACGGCTTCCACGAGGCGATCGGCGATTTCGTCGCGCTGTCGATCACGCCGGACTACCTTGTTTCGATCGACCTGCTCGACAAGGACAAGGTGCCGAGCGCGGACAAGGACACCGGGCTGTTGCTGCGCCAGGCGATGGACAAGGTGGCGTTCCTGCCGTTCGGCCTGCTGATCGACAAATGGCGCTGGGGCGTCTTCTCGGGCGGGATCAAGCCGACCGGCTATCAGGGCGCATGGGATGCGCTGCGGCTGCAATATCAGGGAGTCGCCCCGCCGGTCGCGCGCGACGAGACCAAGTTCGATCCGGGCGCGAAGTACCATATTCCGGCCAACGTGCCCTACACCCGCTACTTCCTCGCGCGGCTGCTGCAGTTCCAGTTCTACAAGGCAGCATGCGATCAGGCAGGCTGGACGGGGCCGCTCCACCGCTGCTCGTTCTTCGGCAACAAGGACGTGGGCAAGAAGCTCGATGCGATGCTTGAAATGGGCGCGTCCAAGCCCTGGCCCGACGCGCTCGAAGCCTTCACCGGCAGCCGCGAGATGAGCGGCGCCGCGATGGTCGAGTATTTCGCGCCGCTCAAGGCATGGCTCGACGAGCAGAACAAGGGCAAGCCGACCGGCTGGTAAGTGCGGGAAACAAACCGACTGGCGGGTTGCGATCCGCCAGTCCGTCTATGCTGCAATCAATAGTGGGGAGCGGGAGCCAATGAGAAAGCTGATGTTGACGGCTGCGGCGCTGCTGGGCGCTGCCGGCACGGCCCATGCGGGACCGTGCGAGGATGGTTTCGTCAAGAAGGGCAATCCGGTGACCGGCTTGCGTTTCATCGCGACGACCACGGTGCCGGGAATGGCGCCGGACAGTGCGATCGGGCAGCTCAAGGGCATCGTCGCCGCCAAGGGTTATGACGTGCTGGTCGCCGAGCCCGAAGGCGGGTCGATGCTGATCGAGCAGCCCGCGACCGGCAAGGCGCGTTCCTTCCCGATCGAGATCGCCGCGACCGAGGCCGGTGGCGTTGGTTCGGTCCGCATGGAAGCGAAATTGCGCGGCGCGATGGGCGTGCCCGAAGCCGCGGCAAAGGCCGAGATGTGCGGTATCCTGGCGCAGCTCAAGGGCGGCAAGGCTGGGCAGGCGCTGGCAGCCAGGGGCATGGGAACGCAGACCGCCGCGGCGGCACCGCTGCGGATGAGCGTGCTGCGCTTCTCCCAGGACCTGAGCGGTGAGGCGAACAAGAACCCGGCGGCGATCCCGCTGCGTTACCGCAACAAGTCCTTCACCCTTTATGGCCCCGTCGCCTCGGTCGATGCGATGGGCGACAGCTATCGCGTCGAGTACAAGCTGCTTGCCAACATGCTGACCGACATCGTTCCGGGGCGTTCGACCGCGAACCTAGCGGTTATCTGCGTGCTGGCGAAAGGGCAGGGTGTGTTCGCACTGGGCCTCAAGCCGGACAAGCATGTCGAGATGACGGGTATGTTCGACAGCTACGAGGCCGGCCGGTCCCAGATCTGGCTGAAGGATTGCCGGCCGGCGAAGAAGTAGCACCTTATTTCGGCGGCGAGCCCATGACGTCGCTTTTCATGCCGGGCAATGTCGGAACACCGATCTCGGCGGGTGAGGTGTACCCGCGCGTGACATTGTGGAACGGCTTCGCGCTCGCGCCTCGATGAGGCGCGGCGCGGGTCGTCATTTCTTCGGCTTGCCGTCCTTGGCGGCCGGGGTGCCGGCGGAGCCGCCGCCCCCCTTTCTTACCGCGTAGAAGATTCCCGCGGCCGCCGCGCCGATCGCAGCGACGCCACCGATCACCGAGGCGAAGAAGTTGCGGTCGCCCATCTGCTCGCGCTTCTCGGCGACGAACTGGGCCGGCGCGGATTCGCTGACGGTATGCGCAGCCGACTGGGCAGCGGCGCTGACCTTGGCGGCTGCAGCCTGCGCGGCGGCGCGCGGGCCGCTGGACGCGGCCTTGGGCTTGGCCGGAGCCTTTTGCTTCGCCGCGGTCGCCGCGGGCTTGCGCGCGGCAGCCTTGCGGCGGGGCGGCGCAGCTTTGGCAGCGGCCTTGGCCGGAGCTTTGGCCTCCGCTTTGGGCGCAGCAGCGGGCTTTGCCGCGGGCTTCTTGGCCGGCGCCTTCCGCGCGGCGGGCTTCTTTGCGGCCGGGGCCTCGGCCCCGTCGGTCGTCGTCTTGGTCGGCGCCTTGGCCATCACGATCCTCCAGTGGTTTCGTGTCTGTAACCACCGTGAAGCAAATCGGTTTCCACCGTCAATGCAGGATGGCTGGCGGGAAGGGCGGCGCAGCGCCGCCGCCGTTCATCTGAACGGCGGCTCGTTGAACGCGCGCAGCTTGCGCGAATGAAGCTTGGCGCCCTCGCGGCGGAGCTGTTCGCACGCCTCGATCCCGATCTTGAGATGCTCGGCGATCGCGCGTTCGTAGAAGCGGTTGGCCTGGCCGGGCAGCTTGAGCTCGCCGTGAAGCGGCTTGTCCGAGACGCAGAGCAGGGTGCCGTAGGGGACGCGGAAGCGATAGCCCTGAGCGGCAAGCGTCGCGCTCTCCATGTCCACGCCGACGGCACGGCTCAATGAGAAGCGCAGCGCCGAGCGCGAGAAGCGCAATTCCCAGTTGCGATCGTCGGTAGTGACGATCGTGCCGGTGCGCAGGCGGCGCTTGAGTTCCTCGCCCGACTGGCCCGAAACGACTTCGGCGGCACGTGCAAGGGCCTGCTGGACCTCGGCAATGGCGGGGACGGGGATTTCGGGCGGCAGCACATCATCAAGGACGTGATCGTCGCGCAGATAGGCGTGAGCGAGGACATAGTCCCCGATCCGCTGGCTGGGTCGCAGGCCGCCGCAATGGCCGATCATCATCCATGCCTCGGGCCGCAACACTGCGAGGTGATCGGTGATCGTCTTCGCGTTGGACGGCCCGACGCCGATATTGACCAGCGTGATGCCGGTGCCATCCTCGGCCATCAGATGCCAGGCGGGCATCTGGTGCCGGCGCCAGGCGCCGTCGGTGAGCAGCGTTTCAGGGTCGTCGCCCGCACGGATGACGATGCCGCCGGGACCGGAAACGCCGGTGAAGCGGCTGTCCTCTCCAGCCTCGTTCGCGCCCAGCTGCGCGCATGCCCAGCGAACGAATTCATCGACATAGCGATGATAGTTGGTGAACAATATGTACTGCTGGCTGTGCTCCGATGGGGTGCCGGTATAGTGGCGCAGTCGGGCGAGGCTGAAGTCGGTGCGCAGCCCGTCGAACAGTGCGAGCGGGCGGGTCTGGTCCAGACTGATCCAGGTGCCGTCGGCGATCTCGTCGCCGATATGCGCCAGCTCGGTCGCGGGGAAGTGGCGCGCCAGCTCCAGCGCCGAGACCTCGTCCAGCCGCAGCGCATGGCCGGGATCGAGAACATAGGGGAAGGGGATCTCCTGTCGGCCGGGAACCGCGGTCACCTCGACGTCATAGTCCTCGATCAGCAGGGTGAGCTGTTCGACCAGATAGTCGGCGAACATTGCCGGCTTGGTCACGCTGATGGCGTAGTCGCCAGGCGTGACGAGGCGGCCGAAGCTGCGCGCCGGCGTCGGGCGATCGACTTCGTTGCGGTAGCTGACGCGAATCTCGGGATAGGCGAAGCTGCCGTCCTTGCGGCGCGCCGGATCCGGCGGAGTACCCTGTGTCAGATAAAGAGTAAGGGCGTCTTGAAGGCGGGTGACGGACGCTGTGTAAAGCCGATCCAGTTCGGCGACGATGTTTTCTGCTGTTGTCATCTTCCACGGCTAATGCGCCAGGATGACATTAGCAAGACTGGCGCGCGCCGGGAATGTGACGCGCGGGCAGAACCCGCGCGCCCAGCCGAGTTTTAGACCGGCTTACTTGGCGTCTTCTTTCTCGCGGAGTTTGCTGATGCCATAGGCAGCGCCCGCGACTGCAGCCGCCGCCCCGGCCGCCACTGCTGCGGTAGCCGCCGGATGCTTCTTCGCGGTCTCGATCGCGCTGTTCACAGCCTCGGTCACCGCTTCGCGGGCATCGGCGAGCGCATCCCTGGTCCGGTCGAGCAACTTTTCTTCGGCTTCGATCTCAAGCACAGGCGGCGTGGTCTCTTCCATCATCACGCGTCTCCTTTCCACCGAAAGAACCGATTGCGGGCGCGGCGGTTCCCCCCGGCCGAGGGGACCGTCGCGCCCGCGAAACGTTTCAGGCGATCGTGAACGCGATCAGAGATTGTCGAGCAGATACTCGGCCGAGCTGACCTTGAACTCGCCGGGCGCCTCGACGTGAAGCTGCTCGACGACGCCGTCATTGACGAGCATCGAGAAGCGCTGGCCGCGGGTGCCGAGGCCGAACTTGCTGCCGTCCATTTCCAGGCCGACCGCCTTGGCGAACTCGCCATTGCCGTCGGCGAGCATTGCGATGTCGCCGGCATCGGCGCTCTTGCCCCAGGCGCCCATCACGAACGCATCGTTGACCGCGGTGCAGGCGATCTCGTCCACGCCCTTGGCCTTGAGCTCGGCCGCCTTCTCGACATAGCCGGGCAGGTGGCGCGCCGAGCAGGTGGGGGTGAAGGCACCGGGTACGGAGAAGAGCGCGACCTTGCGGCCAGCGAAGAACTCGTCCGAGCTGACCTGTTCCGGGCCGTTCTCGGTGGGCTTGACGAAGGTGGTGCTGGGCACGCGATCGCCGACTTGGATGGTCATGCTGAATCTCCTCTCGCGCCGCGACATGCGGGCCGTGCCTCAATTGGCGCACGGCGCGGCTTTTTCAAGCGTGGCGGAGCCGATCGGCTGCCGATATGTTGAGCGGATATGGAGTCCTCAGCGTATCTTGTCGGCCAGATCCTGCTCGCATTGCCCGGGATCGGCGACCCGCGGTTCGAGCGCGCGGTGATCGCGATGTGCGCGCATGATGAGCATGGCGCATTGGGCATCGGCATTGGCCAGACGGTATCGGGCCTGGGGTTGCACGAACTGCTCCAGCAATTCGAGATCGATCCGGGCGAGGCTCCCGACGCGCCGGTGCATTTCGGCGGGCCGGTCGAACCGCAGCGCGGTTTCGTGCTCCACTCGCCCGACTGGGGCGGGCAGGACACGGTCGATGTCGCCGGGCGCTGGGCGCTGTCGGGCACGATCGACGTGTTGCGTGCGATTGCCGAAGGCAAGGGGCCGTCGCACTGGCTGGTCGCCTTGGGCTATGCTGGCTGGGGCGAGGGGCAGCTGGACGAGGAAATGACTCGCCACGGCTGGTTCAACGTGCCGGGTGCGATCGATCTGCTCTATGACGTCGATGTCTATCGGCGCTGGGAGCAGGGGTTCGCGCGCGAAGGGATCGATCCTCGGCTGCTCGCGCCGGTCACCGGCACCGCCTAGCTTGCGTACCGCGCGGCGAGGGTTGCTGCGGCATCACACATTGCGTCGCGCAGACCGGGCGGCGCCAGCACTTCGGTCTCGATCCCCAGCTTGAGCAACTCGCGCACGGCGTGGTCGATGGTCTCGACCGGGATCGTCGCCTGCACCCAGCCGTCGGCACCGGGCGCAGATGCGGTCCGGCGCGCCATCTCGACCGCGGCTGCGGCAAGGACGGGCAGCCGCTCCATGCCCAGCGGCGAAAGACGGATCGTCGCGGTTCCTTGATACAGACTCGCCTCGAACGCGCGGACGCTGGCGGTCCAGTGCGCGGCAAGGTCGAAATCGGCGGGACGTTCGAACTGCTCGCCGGTCAGGTCGAGCGCGCGGATCGCATCGACGCGGTAGGTCCGCGGCACCGAGCGGCCGGCAGCGACGAGATACCAGATGCCGCCCTTGAGGACGAGGCCCAGCGGGGAGAGGGTGCGCTCGGTCGTGGCGTTCCAGCTTTCATACTGCACCTGGATGCGTTCGGCTCCCCATACCGCAGCGGCGAGCCGGGGCAGGAAGGCGATGTCGCTCGCCGTGCGATACCAGTCGATCGGATCGAGGTGGAAGCGGGCTGCGACGCGCGAGGCGTCGGCGCGGCGGGCGGAGGGAAGCGCGGCCAGCAGCTTCAGCCGCGCGGCTGCGGTGGATTCGCCGAGACCCAGCTCGGCCGCCGGGCCCTCGAGCCCGGAGAGGAACAGCGACTCCGCCTCGGCCGGGGTCATGCCGGTCAGCCGCGTCGTATAGCCTTCGAGCAGCTGAAACCCGCCCTCGCGCCCGCGATCGGCATAGACCGGAACGCCCGAGGCGCTGAGATCATCGATGTCGCGATAGATGGTGCGGACCGAAACCTCGAACTCGTCCGCCAGCGTCTGCGCGGTCATTCGGCCGCGGGCCTGCAGCAGCAAAAGGATCGAAACGAGGCGGCTCGCGCGCATTTCGAACGTGTATCAGGAATAGCTGACAAAAGATGTCAGCTTTAGGGGCGCAATGTCCGGCCGCACGCAATCGACCGGAGATACACGCTATGCATATGCCGACTCTCGAAACGCGCCGCAGTGCGCTTGTCCAGGCATTGGGGCTCGCCGCGGCCGGCGGACTGCTGGTTCAGGGTTTTCGCGCCGATGCGGCAGGGCCGGCATCGAAAGGTCCGGAATCGGATTGGGCCTGGCTCGCCGGAAGCTGGAAGGTGCGGCACCGCCGGCTCAAGTCGCGGCTGACTGGCAGTACCGAATGGCAGGAGTTCGACGGCACCTGCGTCAATTGGCCGCTGATGGGCGGCGCCGCGAATGTCGATGACAATGTGATCGAGCTGCCCGCGGGCGACTATCGCGGGGTCAGCGTGCGCTGCTTCAATCCGGAGACCCGCAAATGGGGAATCTGGTGGATCGATTCCCGTTATGCCCGGATGGAGCCGCCGGTCTGGGGCGAGTTCCGGGACGGGGTCGGCACCTTCATGGGCGCGGACACGCATGAGGGCATCCCGGTAACGGCGATGTTCCGCTGGTCCGCGATCACCGCGACCTCCGCGCATTGGGAGCAGGCTTTCTCTACCGACGGCGGCAAAAGCTGGGAGAGCAACTGGCACATGGATTTCACCCGCGTCGCGGCGTGAATCGCACGCGGTTCGCCAGTCGGCGCGAATGGCATATAAAGATATCTTTATGTTTCATTTGCGCTGACGCGGCTTATTCGCTAGGGGCGCGGTGATGCCGCCGGGATTCCCGGCGCCAGGAAGATTCATCACCGGAGAACCAGCGTGGCCACCGTGCTCGAAAAAACCGACTACGTCGTCAAGGATATCTCGCTCGCCGATTTCGGCCGCGCCGAGATGAACATCGCCGAGACCGAAATGCCCGGCCTGATGGCGCTGCGTGCCGAGTTTGGTGCCTCGCAGCCGCTGAAGGGCGCGCGCATCACCGGCTCGCTGCACATGACGATCCAGACCGCGGTGCTGATCGAGACGCTGACCGCGCTCGGCGCGCAGGTCCGCTGGGCGACGTGCAACATCTTCTCGACCCAGGATCATGCCGCCGCCGCAATCGCTGCGTCGGGCGTTCCGGTGTTCGCGGTGAAGGGCGAGAGCCTGGCCGAATATTGGGACTATGTCGGCGACATCTTCAGCTGGGACGGCGAGGTCGAAGGCCAGACCTGCAACATGATCCTCGACGATGGCGGCGACGCCACGATGTTCGCGCTGTGGGGCGCGAAGCTCGAGGCCGGGCACACCATGCCTGAGCCCGAGAACGAGGAAGAGGTCGAGATGCAGCGCGCGCTGAAGGCGTTCATCGCCAAGCGTCCGGGCTACCTCACCGAGACCGTCAAGAACATCAAGGGCGTGTCGGAAGAGACCACGACCGGCGTGCATCGGCTTTATGCGATCGCGAAGAAGGGCGAGTTGCCCTTCCCGGCGATCAACGTCAACGACAGCGTCACCAAGTCGAAGTTCGACAACCTCTACGGCTGCAAGGAATCGCTGGTCGATGCGATCCGCCGCGGCACCGACGTGATGCTGGCCGGCAAGGTCGCCTGCGTCGCCGGCTTCGGCGATGTCGGCAAGGGCTCGGCCCAGTCGCTGCGCAACGGCGGTGCGCGCGTCCTCGTCACCGAAATCGATCCGATCTGCGCGCTGCAGGCAGCGATGGAGGGCTTTGAGGTCGTGACGATGGAAGAGGCCGTCGAGCGCGCCGACATCTTCTGCACCGCGACCGGCAATGCCGATGTGATCACCGCGGAGCACATGAAGGGCATGAAGAACATGGCCATCGTGTGTAACATCGGACACTTCGACAGCGAGATCCAGATCGCCGCCCTGTCGAACTACAAGTGGACCGAAGTGAAGCCGCAGGTCGACCTGGTCGAGTTTCCGGACGGCAAGCAGATCATCATCCTGTCGAAGGGCCGCCTGGTGAACCTCGGCAACGCGACCGGCCACCCGTCGTTCGTGATGTCCTCGTCCTTCACCAACCAGGTGCTGGCGCAGATCGAACTGTGGACCAAGGGCAGCGAGTACGCGAACGACGTGTTCGTCCTTCCGAAGCATCTCGACGAGAAGGTTGCCGAGCTGCACCTCGAGAAGCTGGGCGTGAAGCTGACCAAGCTCAGCCAGAAGCAGGCCGACTATATCGGCGTGCCGGTTGACGGTCCGTTCAAGCCGGATCACTACCGCTACTGAGATCGGCGCAAGCCGAACGAGAGGGGCGCGTCCAGCGATGGACGCGCCCTTTTCATGTCAGCTGGCGAGCGGGCCGAGTACGTCGCGCAACGGATCCAGCCATTGCGAATAGGGCTTCCAAATGTTCATTCCCTCGCGGTTGAGCGGACGGCGCACCTGTTCGCTGCTCGGCGTGCGCACGACGCGATCGAGACGGTGGAAGTCGAGCAGCGCGGGATCCCAGTCGAGACCCAGATAGTTGAGCATCTGCCGCAGGTTCGGCTCGGCATCCTCGACTAGCTGCTCATAGCTTAGGTGATGGATCATGCCCGGCGCGACCTGGTCGAGATGCGCCATCAACCGGACATAGTCGGCATAGCATTGACCGATATCGCGAAGCGCGAACGACGAAGCATGGGCGCTCGAGAAGGACTGGGTGAAGTTCGAGAAGCAGCAATCCATCGGGTTGCGACGGATGTCGACGAAACGGGCGTGTGGTAGGATGCGGCGGATGAAGAGGACATTGCTCCAGTTGTTCGGCAGCTTGTCGATGAAGAAGGGGCGGGTGGTCTTTCGGTGCAGCGCGGCACGGCGCAGATACTCCGTGCCCATCGCGGCTGCATAGTCGTCGCTGATACCGGCGATGAGCTGCGGCACGGTCACGGGGCCGCGGCGCGTCGCCATTTCCATCGCCGAACGGAGGATGGCGGGAATGTAGAGCAGCTCGTCGGTGGGCTCGATCTCCGGATGGCTGCCCAGCATCTGTTCCAGCAAGGTTGAGCCCGAGCGCGGCAGGCTCACGATGAAGATGGGGGTCGCTTCGCCGACCGGCCGCGTGCCGAGGCGATGCATGAAGGCAGAATCGACCCTGCGCTCAACCTCGGTCACCTCGCCGGTAAGCTCGCGGGAGTCATAGCCGATGCTTTCCGCGCGTTGGCTGTTGGCTTCGGCATAGTGATGGAACGCGTCTTCGAACTGCGACCGGTCATGCAGTGCGCGGGCAAGGGCGAAGTGGAGCGGCGCGCTGTTGCGCACATCGATCGCGATGTCGATGCCACGGCGAATTTCCACCATATCCTCGTCCGTGAGGATCCGCTGTTTGATACTGGCCAGCCCCCACCAGGCCTCGCCGCACTCGAAATCGATGGTCGCGGCCTTGCGATAGGCGTCGATGGAATCGGCAACCCGGCCCGCTGCGCGAAGCGCATGGCCGTATGCGATCCAGAAATGCGTGCGGTCGCCGTGCGAGACGATCAGTTGCTCGAGCACCGCCAATGCGTCGGCATTGCGGCCGAGCTTGTCGAGGATGAGCGCGCGCGTCGCCGAAAGGGTGGGATCGTCCGTTTCCCGCTCCAGCTGTTCGAGTATGGCGTTTGCCTCGTCCAGACGCTCCTGCTGGTGGAGGATCGACGCAAGGTTGCGGCGGACCGCGAGGTCGGACGCGCCATTCGCGATTGCCGAGCGCAGAAAGCTCTCCGCCTGGCCGAGCGCACCCATCTGCAGCGCGATTTCACCGAGTTGGGCAAGGCCGCGAGGTTCGTTCGGATGCCGGCGGAGATGTTCGATCGCTCGCTGCGCGGCTTGGTCAAGCTGGCCATTGGCGGCGAGATCTGCCGCTTCGCTTAGGAGAGGATAGGCGGTGATCATGGAATCGATGCTGGTCCCGATCTTCTGGTCATTGATAGCCGAGCAGCGCGCGCAGGCCGGGGGCCTGATAATCGACCAGCGCGCGATGGCGCGGCCCGAGCGTCTGCGGAAGCTCTTTTGTAATCCCGGTCAGATTTTCGCGCGCGGTGCCGCTTTGCAGCGGATCCGAACCGATCCGGACACGCTCGCGCCAATCTCCGGGAAGATCGATGCCGCAGGCTTCCAGCAGGTTGCTAAAGAAACTGGCCGCGGCAGGGGCTTCGAGATCGCGCAGACTCGCGCTCAGATCCTCGAACTTCACAACATGGGCGCGCGCGCCGAGCCAGGCGGCGGCGTTCATCTCGTAGATGTCGCGGAGCGAAGGGGCCTTACCCGGAAGTCCGAAGATCATCATGGTCAACAGTTCGTCGATGTTGAGGTCTCCTGACTTCAGACGGTCGACATTGCCGCTAAACTGTTCGGACAGGAAGAAGCGGGCGCGGGCAATCACCCAATCATGGGGGTCGCGATAGAGCAGGATACGACGTGCGGGCGCCGTCTCGATCGCGGAAGCGTCTGCCAGGAAGAGGTGGCCCCAACTGAGCTTCGGTGCGCGAGGGTCGAACGCGTGCCGGTGCTGCTGCAGGTTGGGCCATTGGATGAAATCGGCGGCATATTGCTGTTCGACCGGTACGAACATGCGCACGATGTTGCGCAGCAAATGACTGCCACTCTTGGGCACGCTGTTCAGAAAAACGGGCTGGCGGAGTGGCGCTTGGGCGAAGCGGCGATTTTCGGCGTCGAGGGTGTCTGGCTTCACCATAACTTCAGGCATGAACGGGACGCTTTCTCAATCCAAGGCACAAAAGAACCGGGCGGCATGTTGCCATGCCGCCCGGTCGATCGGAAGCTTCGATATGCCTAGAATTTTGCCCGGGCGTTGATGAACGCGCGACGCCCGACGAAGCTGTACTGCGATGCTGCGACCACCGGACCCATCATCGAGATCTCGCCCCCGTTGAGCACGGAGACGCGCGGCGGGCGGGTGTTGAACAGGTTGCTGACGCCAAGCGTCAGTTCGAACCTGTCGCCAACCTCCTGCGTAACCGACAGGTTGTGGTAGAAGACCGCAGGGACATCGAGATTGGGGCAGTAGGTTCCGCGCAGTGACGAAACAATGCAGCGATTTCCGCCATTGTTCCGCAGGAAGTCCCCAAGATCCGACGTGCCGCCAATGACGTTGAGGCCGTAGAAGACACTCGTGCCGGTGCTGGGAAGATCCCAGACGAACCGGAAGTCACCGATCCAGCGCGGCGAGCCTGCTTCGCCATTATCCGACGTCGTCGGTGAGGTCGGCAGCAACTGGAACGTGTCGGTGGTCTGCCAGGTCATGTCCGCGGTGGCGCTGAACGAACCGAAGCGGCCCAGATCCTGGCGGATGTTGACGGTCAGATCGACGCCGCTGTTCCGCTGGCTGGCGATGTTCACATATTTGTCGAACACCTCATCGATACCCAGCGGATTTCCGCTCTGACCGCGCGTGAACAGGCTGCACAGAGGATCGTTCGGGAAATCGAGCGAGTTATAGCAGCCATAGATGATGTTTCGGGCACCGAGCTGGGTGATCTCTCCCTTTACCCGGATGTCGAAATAATCGACGGCGATGCTGATACGGGTCGATTCGCCCATGAAGTTGAACTTCGGCGTCAGGATCCCGCCGACGACGAATGCCTTGGACGTTTCGGACCGCAGCTTGCCAAGGCCGCCCTGCGAAACCGCCGTGGCCGTGATGGTGCCGCCGACATAGTCGACCGGTATCCGGTCGGCAGCCGATCGGCCGGCCACGCAATTGTCGCGGGTCCGCTGATTGATCCGGCCAAGGGCAAGGTTGGTATCGACGTTGATGCACGGATCGATGTTCCCCTGCGACGGGAAGCTGGTCTCGTCGGCCAGGAACTGTTCGAACAGGGCAGGGGCCCGGAACGATGTTCCGTAGCTGCCGCGGAAGCGCAGCCAATCGTTCACCGCCCAATTGGCGCCGACCTTGTAGGTCCAGTTGCCGTTGGTGCTGGACTCGTTGATTTCACCCGGGATCGGGGTGGCCCGGGTTGCCTTCACATTGGTGACGCGCCCGGCGGCCGAGAGCGTGAGCTCCCGGAAGAACGAGATATCCGCAAGCAACGGAAGGCTGAGTTCGCCGAAGGCTTCCGTGGTCACGCTCGAACCGGCGGTAATGCCGGCGGTCGAAGTGCCCCACGCATTGCCGTCCCGCACCATCTGGCTCGGTGTGTCATTGATTTCGTCGCGTCGGATATTGGCGCCAAGCGCGATACCCACCGGGCCGCCAGGAAGCTTGAACAACTCTCCCGAAATCGTCGCTTCGCCGGTGAGCTGGGTGTAGGCGGTCCTGCCTTCATCCCATTCGAACAGGAAGCCGATTTCCTCCGGCGTCAGGTCGCCGCGCAGGAAGTTGGGGTTGCCCCAGCGAACGTCGACGCACTTGCGCCCGGAAACCGGGGTCGTGGTACCGACGCACGACGATGTCTGGAAATACCCTGCCTGATACGCATCGCGGAGGATCTGCTGATTGCGGTACTTGCCGACGCTCCGGCTGTACTGGCCGTAGATTTCCCACTTCCAGTTGCCGCCGAACTTGCCGCGCAGGCCGCCGACGCCGCGATAATAGTCGACGCTCTGGCTGCTGTCGTTCTGATTGGTGATGGCAAGCGGGCTGAGCAGGTTCGGCCCCGTGAAGCCCGATGCCCAGATCGAACTGGTGTAGCCATAGTTCCAGAACTGGCGCCAGCCGTTCTGATAGGTCTCACGGCGGTTGAACAGGAATTCACCGAACAGTTCGACATTGTTGGTGATCTCATACGAACCCTCTGCATAGGCCGTGTAGAGATCGGTCTTCGGGATGATCGTCTGCTCTTCCTGGAACGGATGGTACGAATTCTGTACCGCGAGCGTGCCCGTCGTATAGCCGGTGGGGAACCAGCCGGCGGGGGCGCCGAAATCGCTTCCATTGACGGGCGCGCCATAGGCGGGAATACCCAGATTCTCGCCGGGATACTGATATTGCATCAGAATCGTCTGGCGGTTGGGAGAGGTGTTGAGCCCCGTGTTCGGTCCACCCGGTCCGTCAAGCTGCAGGTTGCCGGGGCGGCCGGTGTTGTACAGCCAGATATGGCCCCAGGTCAGATCCTCGCACTTGTACTTGCCGGTGCGCGGGTTGATGAGGTCGGCGCGGCTGCCGTCCTCACGGAAGGTATAGGCTTCCGGACAGGCAAGGTAATCGCGATCGCCGCGCTTCAATTCGTTGGTGTGGCTATAGTCGCCCGCGATCAGGATATGGCCCCGCTCGAAGGTTTTTCCCCAGATCGCACTGATGCGATACTGTTCGCCGCCGCCGTCGAACGGCGCGGAGACATTGCCACTCAGCTCGATACCGTTGGTATCGGCCTTGGTGATGATGTTGACCACGCCCGCGACCGCATCCGAACCATAGATGGACGAGGCGCCGGTCTTGAGGATGTCGATCCGCTCGGCGATCGATACCGGCAGCACGTTGAGATCGAAGGACGAGACGCCGCCGCGCGTGCCTGCAGGGCCGGCACGGCGGCCGTTCAGCAAGACAAGCGTACGGTTGGGACCGAGGCCGCGAAGATCGACTGTTTGTGCGCCGGGACCGCCATTGGTAACGAAGTTAGACGAAATGGCTGCCGTGATCTGTGTCGAGCCTGCTGCAATCGGTGAGTTCTGCAGCATAGCGGCGAGATCGGACTTTCCCTCCTTCGTCATAATCGCCGGATCGATCACCGAAATAGGATCCGGGCTGTTGAACGGTGTGACACTGCCAATGCGCGAACCGGTGATGACAACCGCGTCGCCATCATCTTCTACCTGTGCCGCAGTGTCGCTGGAGTCTTGCGCGAGCGCCGATGAGAAGCTGGTGATCGCCAAGCCAAAAAGCGCGGCTGACCGGAGCGCGGTTGCGCCCAGGAACGTGGATTTCGCCATTTCTACAGTGTCCCCTATTACACTAGTAGTTGCGATCCTTGCTCTATGGATTGGGAAGCGCAAGCCCCGATAACAAAAATGTCGCGCGCGTTACGATGTTCGCTGAGCTATGTAGTAAAGTTGCAACAACGAATGCATGGTGCGTTTCGCCGCCGCACCGGGTTTTCGGGCGTCGAACCATGGCCTAAGAGCCGCAGGATGCAGAACGGCGTGACGCAGTGATCGAGATATCAAATGCTGCAGCCGTAACGGCCGGGGCGGTCGTGGCTCTGTTCGTCGGGGTGAGCGCCGCAATGCTGTTCGCCGGACTTCGCGCTCGAGCCCGGGCCGCAATTCTGTTCGACGCGCATCGGCGCGCCGATGCGCTTTCCGCCAGCGCGCCCGCACAGGCGATGGTGGTGCGCGCCGATGGCCGCGTCGAACTGAGTGACAAGCTGGCGGATCTGCTGGGGCTTGAGACGGTGCCGACGCACCTGTCCGAAATCACCGGCAATGAAGCGGTGTTCGCGCCTGCGGAGGCGGCCGCGCTCGAACAGGACATAGCGGCAGCGCAGAAGGCCGCGCGCCCGTTCCGCGCGACGGTCCGTGCGCAGGGCTCTTCGCGTACCTTGCTGATGATCGGGCAGCGTGCGCCCGACGCGATCCGGGCGCCTGGCGGCGTGCTGCTCTGGGTGTTCGACGCGACCGAGGCGCAGGAAGAGGTGGCGCGTCTTTCCGGCAACGCCACGCGCTATCGCGAGGCGTTCGAGTCGCTGACCGGCCTGATCCAGTCGGCGCCGATGCCGATGTGGTATCGCGACCGCGACCTGCGGCTGGCGATGGTCAACAATGCCTATGTCACGGCGGTCAACGGCAAGGATGCCGAGGCTGTGGTCAAGGCGGGGATCGAACTGGTCGATGCGTCAGCGCCGGGCGGCCCGCTCGCCAGCTCCGCCAAGGCGCGGGAGGCGGGGCGGCCCAGGATGGTCAAGCTGCCAGCGACGATCGCGGGTGCGCGGCGGATGCTGCACATCCATGACGTGCCGCTGCCGACCGGCGGTGTCGCGGGCTTTGCGGTCGATGTCGAGGAGCTCGAGCGGGCGCGCGCCGGGATCAAGCGTGCCGAGGATGCCCAGCGCGAAATGTTCGACCGCATGTCCGCAGGGGTGGCCCAGTTCGCCGCGGACCGCAGCCTAGTCTTCTGCAACCAGCCCTTCCGGCGCATGTTCGCGATGCGCAACGAGTGGCTGGCCGACAAGCCGGAGTTCGAACGCGTGCTGGAGCGGATGCGCGAGTCCAACCGGCTGCCGGTAGTCCGCGACTTCCCCGGCTGGAAGGCCGAACGGCGCGACTGGTTCGTTGCCGACACCGCGCGCGAGGAAAACTGGACGCTGCCGGGCGGCAATCACCTGCGCGTCGTCGCCCAGCCCTTGCCCGAGGGCGGGTTGCTGCTGTTCTTCGAGGACCTGACCGAACAGGTTCAGCTCGCCAGCGCGCGCGACACGCTGCTGCGGGTTCGGACCGCGACTTTCGACAATCTGTTCGAGGCGCTGGGCGTATTCACTGCGGACGGGCGCTTGCAGCTGTGGAACAACCGCTTCCGCCAGCTCTGGGGCTTTGACGAGGCGTTCGTTTCCAGTCACCCGCGGGTCGACGCGCTGGCGCAGAAGGCGGGCAGTCTGCTCGCCAATCCCGGCCGCGCGGTGCTGATGGGCGAGCTGATCCGCGCCGCCACGGTCGAGCGACAGCAGCGCGGCGCGACGATCGAGTTCAAGGACGGTCGTTATTTCGAAGTCGCGGCAGTGCCGCTGCCCGACGGAAACGCGCTGTTCACGATGCTTGACGTCTCCGACCGCCGCCGGGTGGAGAATGCGCTGCGCGAGCGCAACGAAGCGTTGCGGGCCGCAGATCGGGTCAAGACCGCGTTCGTCGCGAACATGAGCTACGAGCTGCGCACCCCGCTCACGTCGATCCAGGGGTTCGCGGAGATGCTGCACGGCGGCTATGCTGGCGAACTCAGCGAGAGCGGCAGCGAATATACCGAGGCGATCCTCGCCTCCGTCGATCGGCTCGGTGCGCTGGTCGATGACGTGCTCGACCTTACGCGCGAGGATGACGGGGTTGCGCGCGGCAAGGTCGATCTGGAACTGGCGGCGGATGCCGCCGCCCAAGCCGTGGCACCGGCCGCACAGGCCAAGCGGATCGAGCTGGCCGTCGAAGTGCAAGGCAGCGCGGGGATCATCGAGGGTGATGCGCGGCGCATCCGCCAGACGGTCGAACATCTGCTGCGCCATGCGGTGGCGGGGACGCCGGACAAGGGGCGCGTGCTGCTGCATATCGACGGGGGCCCCAGCGGCGCGCGGATCGTCGTTTCCGATAATGGCCCCGGGATGGCGAAGAAGCTGGCCGACAAGGCGTTCGAGCGCTTCGCCCAGCCCGGCATCAGCCGCGACGGGGACCGCGCACTGGGGCTTGGCCTGCCGCTCGCCAAGCAGTTCGTCGAGGCGCATGGCGGCACCATCGAGCTGATCTCCGAGCCGGGGCAGGGAACGATGGTGATCGTCGAGCTGCCCCGTACATGATGCGGCTGGAGGATGCCGCCGCGAGCGAGGCGCTGGGTGCGCGGCTGGCCGGGCTGGCGCGGCCGGGCGACGTGATCGCACTGTCGGGCCAATTGGGCGCCGGCAAGACGAGCATCGCGCGCGGATTGCTCGCGGCGCTCGGCCTCGAGGGTGAGGCGCCGAGCCCGAGTTTCGCGATCGTCCAGCCCTATGCGCCGCCAGAAGTGCGATTTCCGGTGCTGCATGTCGATCTCTACCGCATCGATGATCCGGCCGAGACAGAGGAATTGGGGCTGGACGATGCCCGCTATGATTCGCTGCTGGTGGTCGAGTGGCCGGAGCGGTTGCCGGCGTCCGCATGGAGCGATGCGCTGTGGCTCACCCTGACGATCGAGCCGGACGGCGCGCGCGGCTTGACAGCGCAGGTGCCCGCGTCATGGAAGGACCGATGGTTCCCGACATGAATCCGCCCGCACGGGCGCCGTATTTTCTGGACGAGCTGGGCTGGGGGGATGGCGAGATCCTGCCCCTGGCCGGTGACGCGTCGTTCCGCCGCTATTTCCGCGTGCAGGCGCCTGGGCGCAGCGCGATCCTGATGGATGCGCCGCCGCCGCATGAGGATCCGCGGCCGTTCATCGACGTCGCCCGCTGGCTGGTCGGGCGGGGATTCGCCGCGCCGCGAATCTATGGTGAGGATCTGGACACTGGGCTGGTGCTGATCGAGGATTTCGGCGACGCGCGGCTACGCGAGACGGTCGATGCCGCACCCGAGAGCGAGCTGCGCCTGTATGAGGCCGCGATCGACGTGCTGGTCCGCCTGCGCGACCATGCAGCGGCCGAGGTCGCTCCCTATGACCGCGACGTCTATCAGCGCGAGGCAGCGTTGCTGACCGAATGGTATTGCCCGGCGGTAGGGTTGGACGTCGATATCGACGGCTATGTCGCGGCATGGGACCTTGTGCTGGCACCGGTGCTCGATGGCACGCCGGTAACGGTGCTGCGCGACTATCATGCCGAGAATCTGATGCTGATCGAGGGCAGCGAAACCTTCGGCCTGCTCGATTTCCAGGACGCGCTGGCGGGCCACCCGGCCTATGACCTCGTCTCGCTGCTGCAGGACGCCCGCCGCGACGTGCATCCCGATCTGGAGGCGGCGATGCTGGACCGCTATCGCCGGATCACCAGCGCGGACGAGGCGTTCTTCGACGCCTATCACGTGCTGGGCGCGCAGCGGAACGCAAAGATCATCGGCATCTTCACCCGGCTGTGGAAGCGCGATGGCAAGCCGCGTTATCCCAGCCTCTGCCCGCGTGTCTGGGGCTATCTCGAGCGCGATCTCAAGCATCCAGCGCTGGCGCCCGTTGCCGCGTGGTTCGACGCCAATATTCCCGTGCATCTGCGCGGCGACCCGATGACGGTGATAGCGTGACGACGAAGAAGACGCTTGCGTTGCGTCCGGTGCCTGGTGCGGCGGTGCCCGAAACCGCGATGGTGATGGCTGCGGGCCTTGGCAAACGGATGCGCCCGCTCACCGCGACGCGCCCCAAACCGCTGATCGAAGTGGCAGGCAAGCCGCTGATCGACCACGCGTTCGACCGGCTGCGCAGCGCCGGCGTCAGGCGTGCGGTGGTCAATGTCCATTACCTTGCCGACGCGCTCGAGGCGCATGTCACGCATCGCGTGAAGGACGTCGAAGTCGTCGTCTCGGATGAACGCAAGCAGTTGATGGAGACCGGCGGCGGCCTGGTCCAGGCGCGCGAGTTGCTGGGCGACCAACCGTTCCTGTGCGTCAACAGCGACAATCTCTGGATCGATGGCCCGATCGATGCGATTCGCCAGCTCGCGGCGGCGTGGGACGACGAGAAGATGGACGCGCTGCTGCTGCTCGTCCCGCTTGCCCGCGCGCATTGCCACCCGGGCAATGGCGATTTCCACATCGATGCCTTCGGCAAGATCACTCGCCGCCGCGCACCGGGGCGGCTCGCACCGTTCGTCTACACCGGCGTGCAGATCCTATCGCCCCGCGTGATCCGCGACTGGCCGGAGGGGCCATTCTCGACCAACCTCTTCTGGCAGCGGGCGATCGAAGCGGGTCGCGCCTATGGCGTGGTGCATCAAGGCCTGTGGTTCGACGTCGGCTCGCCCCCCGCGATTGCCGCGACGGAGGCGGTCCTGGCGGATGGGTGAGGGCCGCGGCCTCCACCTCTATTCCATCCCGCCGCACCGGGCCTTTGCCGACGCGCTCGCCCAGGGGTTGATCCGCCGCTTCGGCGGCGATCCGCTGCGGCTGGCGCGGGGGATCGTGCTGGTGCCGACCAATCGCGCGAAGAAGGCCGTCACCGACGCGTTCGTCCGTGCGAGCGGGGGCGGGCTGCTGCTGCCGCGATTGGTCGCGGTGGGCGACCCGGAGCTGGACGAGGCGGCGGGGCCGTTTCTCGACCCGGCGGATGATGACGATCCCATACCGCCAGCGGTCGATCCGCTTCAGCGGCGGTTGATCCTCGCCCGGCTGGTTCAGGCAGGACAGCCGGGGATCGATGCGGCGGAGGCGGTGCGGCTGGCCGGCGATCTCGGCCGCACGCTCGATCAGCTGCTGGTCGAGGAGATCGACCCGCGACGGATGCGTGACGTGGCCGCGGGTGAACTGTCCGAACATTGGCAGCGATCGCTCGACCTGTTCGAAATCGTCCTGAGCAAATGGCCGCAAGAGCTTGAGAAGCTTGGCCGGATCGATCTGGCCGAGCGGCGCAACCAGTTGCTCGATCGCGTGTCGGAGCGGTGGCGGGGTGATCCGCCCGACCGGTTCGTCTGCGCTGCGGGCATCACGACTTCCGCCCCCGCGATCGCACGGCTGTTGCGCGTCGTTGCGGGCCTCCCCGGAGGCATGGTCGTGTTCCCTGGCATCGACCTGGCGATGGGGGACGCGGAATGGGCGATGCTGGGGCCGTTCGAAGCGGATCCGGTTACCGGAAGGCGTAGGCGTTCGCTGGAGACCCATCCGCAATTCCACCTGAAGCTGCTGATCGACCGGATGGGCGTGCAGCGCGGCGAGATCGAGCCCTGGCGCGTCGCGACCGAGCTTGACGCGCCGCCAGCGCGCAGCAAGGCGATTGCGAGCGCGATGATGCCCGCCGAGTTGACCAGGGGCTGGAGCGACCTGCCCGCCGCCGAACGTCGGCTTGCGGAGGTCCGCGCGCTTGAAGTCGCAACCCCGGCCGAGGAGGCGCAGGCGATCGCACTGGCACTGCGCGAGGTGCTGGAGACCGAGGGGCGCACCGCAGCGCTGGTGACGCCCGACCGAGCGCTGGCGAAGCGAGTCGCCGCGCATTGCGCGCGCTGGGGGCTGGCGATCGACGATTCGGCGGGTGCGGCACTTGCCAGCCAGCCGCCGGGTACCTTGCTGCTCGCGCTTGCCGAGGCCGGCGCGCAGGCCTTCGCGCCGATGGCGCTGCTAGCATTGCTCAAGCATCCGCTGGTCGCTGCGGGCGATGGACGGCTTGGATGGCTGGACGGGGCGAGGGCGCTCGACCTCGCCCTGCGCGGCCCGCGCCCGGCGGCGGGACTGGCCGGGGTCGAGGCGCACCTCGCGGACGGCGAGGGCTATGACGCGCACATCCGGCGTTCGGCGCTGGGCTGGTGGCGTGAAGTCGAGCCGCTGCTCGCGCCGCTCGAAGCGCTCTATGCGGGCGGTGCAGCGCCCTTGACCGGTTTGCTGGCGCAGTTGCGTGAGACCGCGACGGCGTTGTGCGGGGATGGGCTGTGGGCCCGTGCTGACGGGCGTGCTGCGGCGGCGCTGCTCGATGATCTGGAGCGCGAGGCGTCGCATGGCCCGGCGCTGGTCGAGCCCGAGAGTCTTGCGGCGATGCTGCGCACGTTGATGGACGAGATCGCGGTGCGTCCGCCGCAGGGCGGGCATCCGCGGCTTGCCATCTATGGTCTGATCGAAGCGCGGTTGCAGACCGCGGATCTGCTGGTGCTCGGCGGGCTCAACGAGGGGGTGTGGCCGGGGCTGCCTGCGCCCGATCCCTGGCTCGCGCCACGCATCCGGTCCGAGCTGGGGCTGCCGGGGCTGGAGCGGCGGATCGGGCTTTCGGCGCACGATCTGGCCATGGGCCTTGGCGCGCGCGAGGTGCTGCTGACGCGCGCGAGGCGCGATGCCGGTGCGCCGACCATCGCCTCGCGCTTCTGGCTGCGGCTTGAGGCGCTGTCGGGCGGGCTGGACCGCGCGGAAGAACTGGAGGCGTGGGCGCGGGCAATCGACGATCCGGGGGCATATGAGCCCGCGTCGCGGCCCGAACCGTGCCCGCCCGCCGCTATTCGTCCTCGCGTGATCCCGGTGACCGATGTCGACCGGCTCAAGGCCGATCCCTACGCTTTCTACGCCAAGCGCATGCTGCGGTTGCGTCAGCTAGACCCAGTCGATGCCGATCCCAGCGCGGCGTGGCGCGGGACGGCGGTGCACGATGTGCTGGAGAAATGGGCGAAGCTTGACGCGTGCGACCCCGAGGCGCTCGAGCCGCGCGTACTGGCCATGCTCGCTCAGGCGCACCCGATGATGCGCGCGCTGTGGCAGCCGCGTCTGATCGAGGCGGTACGCTGGATCGTCCGCGAGATCGAGGCGCGGCCGCAACGCCGGGTGCTGGCGGTGGAGCAGGAGGGCGCGATCGACTTTGCCGGGGTGACGCTCAAGGGCAAGTTCGACCGGATCGATGCGATGGGCGACGGCACGCTGGGGGTGGTGGACTATAAGACCGGCCAGCCGCCGAGCACCAAGGCGGTGCGTGCGGGCTACAGCCTGCAATTGGGCCTGCTCGGGCTGATCGCCGAACGAGGTGGGTTCCAGGGGATATCCGGCCGCGCGAGCGCCTTCGAATATTGGTCGCTCGCGCGCAAGGGCGGCGAATTCGGCTACGTCCAGTCGCCGGTCGACGCCGCGGGCAAATACGGCAAGATGCTGCCCGATGAGTTCGTGCCGACCGCCGCCGAGAACTTCACCGAGACCGCGCGCGCCTATCTGACCGGCGATGCGCCGTTCACCGCCAAGCTTCACCCCGAATACGCCCCCTATGCGGACTATGATCAGTTGATGCGCCGCGACGAATGGTATGGCCGTGAGCGGCGCTAGCACCGGCGCGCTGCCGCCTCTGGCGGGCAATCAGGCGGCGGCGTCCAGCCCGGGCGCGAGCGTATGGCTGTCTGCCTCCGCCGGGACGGGCAAGACGCAGGTGCTGGCCGCGCGCGTGTTCCGCCTGCTGCTGCGTGGCGTCGACCCCGGCGCGATCCTGTGCCTGACCTTCACCAAGGCGGGCGCGGCCGAGATGGCGGCGCGGGTGAGCGGGCGGTTGGCGCATTGGGTGCGCGCGCCGCGCATGGAGGTATTCAAGGATCTGGAGGCGCTGGGCGAGGACGCCGACGATGACAGGATCGCGTTTGCCCGCACGCTGTTCGCCAAGGTGCTGGACGCGCCGGGTGGCGGCCTGCGCATCCAGACGATTCACAGCTTCTGTCAGACGCTGCTCTCCGCCTTTCCGGTCGAGGCGGGGCTGACGCCGGGCTTTCGCCCGCTGGAAGCGCGCGAAGAGACGGCGCTGGCCCGCGACACGTTGGCGGCGATGCTGGCGGATGCCGGGCGCGAGGGAAGGGAAGCGCTGATCGACGCGGTCGGCGCGCTCAGCCTGAGGCTGGGCGAGGGCAAGGCCGAGGCGTTCCTGCATGTCTGCGCCAAGGCGCCCGATGCGATGGCGGCGCTCCCCGCGGGCATGCAGCCGTTCCTGCGCCGGGCGATGGGATTGCCGCAGGGCGATGTGCTGGAGGAAGCCGCGCGCTGGTGTTCGGACGACGCCTTCGACGTCGAAGGGTTGCGGCGGATCGCGGATGCCAATCACGCATGGGGCACCGCGACGGGGCAGGAGAATGCTGCGGTGGCGGGCGCGTGGCTGGCGGCGGACCCTGCGGTGCGGGTGGCGATGCTGGTCGACCTGCGCAAGATCGTGCTGACGGCCAAGGACGAGCCCAAGAAGGTATCGCCCAAGCTTGCCGCGCTCGACCCGGATTACGAGACGCTGGCGGGCGAATTGGGCGAGGCATGCATCGCGGTTTCGGGGATGATCGCGCGTGCGGGCTATGCCGATCTGCTGGCGCAGGGGCTGACCGCCGGGCGCGAATATGCGGCGGCGTACCAGACCGCCAAGCGCCGCATGGGGGCGGTCGATTTCGACGATCTGATCGGGAAGACAGTGGCGCTGCTCGACCAGCCGGGCATGGGCGACTGGATCCGCTTCAAGCTCGATCAGGCGACCAGCCATGTGCTGATCGACGAGGCGCAGGACACCAATATCGCGCAATGGCGCATCGTCCGTGCGCTGGCCGACGAGTTCTTCGCGGGCGAGGGCGCGCATGGCGAGGAGGTGCGCACGCTGTTCACGGTGGGCGACTATAAGCAGGCGATCTTCGGCTTCCAGGGCACCGACCCGGTCAATTTCGCGGCGGCGCACCTGCATTTCAGCGAGCGATCGGACGGCGCGCTGGAGACGCTGTCGTTGACGCACTCGTTCCGCTCGACCGCGCCGATCCTCGAATTCGTCGACGCGGCGGTGGCGGCGCTGCCCGAGCCGGGAATGGGGACCGAGTCCGAAGCGCATGCCAGCCGCGTCGCCGGGCCGGGGACGGTGACGCTTTGGCCGCCGGTGGTGGCGGGCGGCGATCCCGAGGACGAGGAAGGCTGGATCGACGACGCGACGCGCGAGGTGGCCAACCGCATCGCGCGCCAGATCAAGGACTGGATCGGTACGCTCGAACTGGAGAGCAAGGGACGGACGCTGCGGCCCGAGGATGTGATGATCCTGGTCAAGCGGCGCGGCGAGCTCGCCTCGCTGCTGGTCGCGCGGCTGCATGCCGAGGGGGTGCCGGTCGCTGGTGTCGATCGCCTGCGGCTCAACGCCCCGCTGGCGGTGCAGGACCTGCTCGCCGCCGTCCGTTTCGCGCTCCAGCCTGACGACGATCTGTCGCTCGCCGCGCTGCTGGTCTCGCCGCTGATCGGGTGGAGCCAGGACGAGCTGATGCACGCGGCGTTGCGTGAGCGGGGCAGCCTGTGGCGGCATCTGCGCGCAACCCAAGCCGACGACAGGCTCGCGCCGCTCTACGGTCTGCTCGCGCGCGCCGACCTGATGACGCCGCATCGTTTCCTCGAGACGATTCTGTCGGGGGAGATGGACGGGCGGCGCAAGCTGCTGCGCCGATTGGGCAAGGAAGCGCTCGACCCGGTCGAGGAGCTGTTGACTGCGGCACTCGGGTTCGAAGGCTTGGCGACGCCAACCCTGCAACGCTTCCTCGACTGGTTCGATCGCGGCGATGTCGAAATCGTCCGCGATGCCGCGCAACCGCAGGATGCGGTGCGGGTGATGACCGCGCACGGTGCGAAAGGGCTTCAGGCGCCTTTGGTGATTCTGGCCGATGCCACCGCCGATCCGCAGGGGGGCAATCGAGGCGACTTCGTCAAATGGGCGCCCGAGGATCATGATGGTGCGCCGTTCCCGGTGTTTCGTCCCGGCAAGGCCGAGCGGGGCGGGCCGGTGGACGCCGCCGTGGCGCTGGTCGACGCACGCGAGCTGGAGGAGCATTGGCGCCTCTTCTACGTCGCCGCGACACGGGCCGAGGAGCGACTGGTGATCGCGGGCGCGCTGGGGCCGAAGGCCAAGGGTGAGACCCCGGGGGCAAGCTGGTATGCGGCGTCGCGCGCCGCGTTCGACGCGCTGGGCGTCGCGGAGAGCGAAGCCGAGCGCAGCTTCACCGGCCACCGCCCGCAGCCGCCGGTGGCCCGCAAGCCGCGCGAGGCGCTGGTTGCCGACGCCCGGGTGGAACTGCCCGGATGGGTGACGCGGCCCGCGCCGGCCGAGGCGCGTCCGCCACGGCCGCTCGCGCCTTCCTCGCTGGGTGAGGATCTGGTGGCCGATCCGCCGCCTGCGCCCGCGCTGCGTGCGGCGGCGGAGCGGGGGCGGCTGATCCACGCCCTGCTCGAACGCTTGCCTGCCGTTGCGGCGGAGCGGCGCGCCGATATTGCCGCGCGCTGGCTCGAGGGTGCGGGCGGCGTTGCCGATCCGGCGATGCGTTCCGAACTGGCCGCAGCTGCGCTCGGCGTGATCGCCGACCCGGACTTCGCCGAGCTGTTCGGACCGGAGGCGCTGGCCGAGGCGCCGATCGCGGCGGTGGTGGCGGGCGGGCATGTCGTGTCGGGCACCGCCGACCGGCTGCTGGTGACCGATGACGGCGTGCTGGTGGTCGATTTCAAGACTGGCCGTCGCGCGCCCGCGACGCTGGATGATGTGCCGCCCTATCATCTGCGCCAGATGGCCGCCTATGTCGCCGCGCTGGAAGTCGTCTTTCCGGGAAGACAGGTGGTCGCGGGCCTGCTCTACACAGCCGGACCGGTGCTCTATGCGTTGCCCAACGCGCTGCTCGCCACGCACAAGCCCGGCTTCGCCGCGGCGGAGCAAAGCTTGATCTGAAACGCTTGAGGGGGCGAGGGCGCCTCCCTAGGTTACAGCCAACACAAAGGAGATTTTGAAATGGCCAAGGCCGTCACCGATGCAAGCTTCGAAGCCGACGTTCTTCAGTCGGACAAGCCCGTCCTCGTCGATTTCTGGGCCGAGTGGTGCGGGCCGTGCAAGATCATCGGGCCGAGCCTGGAAGAGCTGGCCGAGGAGCTGGCCGACAAGGTGACGATCACCAAGCTCAACATCGAGGAGAATCCGGATACGCCGGGCAGCCTCGGCATCCGCGGTATCCCGACCCTGTTCGTCTACAAGGACGGGCAGAAGATCGCTCAGCAGGTGGGTATTCAGGACATCTCGACCAAGTCCAAGCTCAAGGCGTGGATCGAAAGCGTCGTCTGACCGGGTAGGGCGGTCGTTCGCCCTGCGCATTGTAGCGAAAACGGGCGGAGCCATTGCGGCCCCGCCCGTCTTCTTTTCAGTCATCAGTAGCGGCGGCCATATCGGTCATAGCGATCGTATCGGTCATGGCGGTCCCGCCAGCGCCGGTCGCGGCGATCGTCCCAGCGATTCCAGCGATCATGATCGCGATAGCCGGCCCGGGCGCGCGAAATCTCGCGGCGACACTCGCGCAGTTCGCGACGATATTCGTAGCGATTGCGGGCGTGGCGCAGTTCGCGCTGGCATTCGCGCTGCTCCTGGCGGACCTCGCGGTGACGGGAGCCGTAATATTGCGCGTTTGCCGGAGCGGTGGTTGCGAGCACGCTGGCGCCCAGCGTCGCTGCTAGAATCAAGATTCGCATGTCTGCTCTCCAAGATCATACCCATCCGGGGACGGGCGACGATTCTGGATACGCCCTCGGGTCTGAACCCGCGGCGACGGCAGGCTTATCTCAGGTTAAGGTGACCGCCAGGCTCAGCTGCGATAGTCGGCGTTGATCGAGATATAGCCGTGCGTCAGATCGCAGGTCCACACCGTGGCGCGGCCTTCGCCCAGGCCCAGATCGACGCCGATCTCGATCTCCTGGCCCTTGAGATGCGCGGCGACGGGGGCTTCGTCATAGCCTTCGACCGCTAGCCCGCCCGAAGCCACCTGCACGCCGCCGAAGGTGATGGCGAGCCGATCGCGATCCGCGGGTTCGCCGGCCTTGCCCACGGCCATGACGATGCGGCCCCAATTGGCGTCTTCGCCGGCGATCGCGGTCTTGACCAGCGGGGAGTTGGCGATGCTGAGCGCGATGCGGTGCGCGCTGGCGTCGCTCTCGGCGCCCTCGACATCGATGCGGATGAACTTGGACGCGCCCTCGCCGTCGCGCACGACGAGGTGGGCGAGGCGAAGGCAGAGATCGGCGAGCGCGGCGCGGAAGGCATCGGCGCCGTCGCTGTCGTCGTCCGTCAGCGGCGTGTTGCCGGCCTTGCCGGTGGCGAAGGCGAGGACGGTGTCGCTGGTCGAAGTGTCGCTGTCGACCGTGATGCACGAAAAGCTGCGCGTGTTGGCGTCGGACAGCGCGCGCTGAAGAAAGGCGGGATCGACCGCAGCGTCGGTGAAGACATAGCCCAGCATCGTCGCCATGTCGGGCGCGATCATGCCGCTGCCCTTGATCACGCCGACGAGGCTCACCGTCTTGCCGCCAACGACCGCGGTCGTCACGGCGCCCTTCTCGAACGTGTCGGTGGTGCCGATGGTCTTGGCCACATCCTCCCAACCGCACGGTTCGGCGGCAAAGGCGGCGTCGAGGCCGGCTTCGGCCTTGTCGATCGGCAGCGGTACCCCGATCACCCCGGTCGAGGAGACGAACACGTCCGACGGCTGGCAGCTCAGATGCCCCGCCACCCGCGCCGCGATCGCCTCGACCGCCGCGCGGCCGCGATTGCCGGTGAAGGCGTTGGAGTTGCCCGCATTGACGACCAGCGCGCGCGCCTTGCCCAGCACCAGCGCCTCGCGGCACCATTCGACTTCGGGCGAGGGACACTTGCTGGTGGTGGTGACGCCCGCGACACTGGTGCCTTCGTCGAGCGTGACGAAGGTCAGGTCGCAGCGATCCCAGGTCTTGTAGCGGGCGCGCGCGACACGCAGCGTCACGCCCTCGATCGGGGGGAGATAGGGGAAGCCGAGTGGGGCGAGTGGGGAGCGCTGCATCTTCAATCCTGTCGTTCGAACGTCATCCCGGCACAGGGCCGGGGTAGCGGGGGCGTTACGCAACCGCGCCCGCGGCGCTGAGTACCGCGCGGACGCTGGCGGTGGCGACATCCTCGTCGATGCCCACGCCCCAGACGGTGCGACCGTCGGCGGTGCGGCACTCGACATAGGCGGCGGCCTGCGCGCCCGATCCGTGGCCGATCGCGTGCTCGGCATAGTCAGCGATGTCGAGATCGACGCCGAAGCCCTCGCGCATCGCTGCGACGACGCTGGAGATCAGGCCGTTGCCGCGCCCGCTGACCGACTGCTGCACGCCGTCCACCTCGATCGAGCCGGCGAAGATGCGCTCGCCATTCGACGCGCGCGTCTCGTCATAGGCGCCCAGCGTGAACCGCTGCGGATGCTTGAGCCGGTAGGTTTCGACGAAGGTCGCCCAGATATCCTGCGCATTGAGCTCGCGGCTGCTCTCGTCGGCGACGCGCTGGACGTGGCGGCTGAAATCGGCCTGGAGGCGTTTGGGCAGTTTCAGGCCCTTGTCCTGCTCCAGTACCCAGGCGACGCCGCCCTTGCCCGACTGCGAGTTGACGCGGATCACCGCTTCATAGCTGCGGCCGAGATCGGCGGGGTCGATCGGGAGATAGGGCACCTCCCAATATTGGTCGTTGCGCGCCTCCTGCGCGGCAAAGCCCTTCTTGATCGCGTCCTGATGGCTGCCCGAAAAGGCGGTGAACACCAGATCGCCGGCATAGGGCGTGCGCGGGTGGACCGGGATGTTGGTGCAATATTCCACCGTCTTCACGATCTCGTCGATGTCGGAGAAGTCGAGGCCGGGATCGACGCCCTGCGTGTACATGTTCATCGCGACGGTCACGAGGTCGCAATTGCCCGTCCGCTCGCCATTGCCGAGCAGGCAGCCCTCGACGCGGTCGGCGCCGGCCATCATGCCCAGCTCCGCAGCCGCGACGCCGGTGCCCCGGTCGTTATGCGTGTGCAGCGAGACGACCACCGCGTCGCGATTGGGGATGTTGCGGCAGAAATACTCGATCTGGTCGGCATAGATGTTGGGCGTCGCGCACTCGACCGTCGCGGGCAGGTTGAAGATGATCGGGCGCTCGACCGTGGGCTGCAGCACGTCCATCACCGCGGCACAGACCTCGACCGAGAAATCGATCTCGGCGGTCGAGAAGGTTTCGGGCGAATATTGGAAATGCCAGTCGGTATCGGGCTGGGCGGCGGCATTGTCGCGCAGCAGCTTCGCCGCATCGATCGCGATCTGCTTCACCTCGGCGCGGTCCATGCCGAAGACGATCTTGCGCCACGCCGGCGAGACCGCGTTGTAGACATGGACGATGCCGGTCTTGGCACCGCGCAGACTCTCGAATGTCGTGTCGATCAGGTCACGCCGGGCCTGGGTCAGCACCTGCACCGTCACGTCGTCCGGAATGCGATTGTCGCGGACGAGGCCGGAGATGAAGTCGAACTCGGTCGCACCCGCGCTGGGGAACCCGACCTCGATTTCCTTGATGCCCACGCGGCAGATCAAGTCGAAGAAGCGGGTTTTCTTCTCCGCATCCATCGGGTCGATCAGCGCCTGATTGCCGTCGCGCATGTCGGTCGACAGCCAGCGCGGTGCGCGGGTGATCGTGCGGTTCGGCCATTGCCGGTCGGGCAGGGCGATTGGCGGGAAAGGGCGGTATTTGACGCTGGGGTCGCGCAACATTTGCGGTCTCGCTTCGATTCTGACGTGGCGTTCGGGAGTGGCTTTGCCCTTAGGCCGTGTGCGCGGCACGGCGGCCACGCGAATGCACGCGCCTAAGGGCGCGTAAGTCGAAGCAGGCGAAGGCGAAGCGTGCGCAACATCTGGGGTCGCAGATAGACCGTGGAAGCAAGAAATGTCCATAGCCGCAGCCAAGATTGATCTCGATCAGTTGCAAGCCTGGCTTTCAGCGTGCAAGCTCCTGAAAGATGAAGCAAATTCTGTACGCCAGCGTCAGCGCGCATCCCGGCGAGCAGCCGGTGGACGTGATCGCCATCCTTGAGGAGTCGCGACACAACAACGCGCTCGACGGGATCACCGGGCTGTTATGGACCGACGGCCACCGATTCCTGCAGGTGATCGAAGGCGGCGAAGAGGCGGTCGATGCCTGCTACGCACGCATTCGCGCTGACACCCGGCATCGCGCGATCGTGACGATTGTCGAGCGCACGGTCGATCGCCGCGAGTTCGGCTATTGGGCGATGGCGCACAAGACGGCCGAAACGCTGGCCGACGTGCACGATCAGCGCGTCCGGCGGATGATGGCCAATGCCGCCGAGGAAATTCGCGCGCCGTTCCTCGAACTGGTATCGGCGCGCGAAGCTGCCTGAACCCGTCTATTTGACGAATGCGGCCGCGATCTTGAGATCGACGGCGTCGCTGACCAGCGGGATGGCATAGGTGATGCCGAAATCGCTGCGGCGGATCGTCGCCTCGGCCTCGAACCCGACATTCTCCTTGCCGCCCATCTGCGGCGGGGTCTTGCCCGCGCCATAGAAATCGACGTCGAGCGTCACCGGTTTCGTCACGCCGTTGAGCGTGAGGTTGCCCGTCACTTTCGCTTCGTCGCCATCCTCGTCGATCACGACATTGGTGGAGACGAACCTGGCGTCGGCAGGGGCGGGGCCGAAGAAGTCGGGCTTGCCGCCGTCCTTGCCCGCGCGCAGCAAATGGCCGGTCAGGCCTTCGCTGGCGGTGATCACCTTGGACACGGGAATGGTGATGTCGACCTTCGAGGCCGCGGGATTCGCCTTGTCGAAGGTCGCCGTGCCGGTGATGCCGCCGAACAGGCCCCAATAGGGGGTGAAGCCGAAATGATCGACTTCCCAGCGGACCAGCGTGTGCCCCGGATCGACGGTGTAGCTGCCGCCGCTGATCGCGGCCCTGTTCTTTGAGCCCGGCAACTGCATCTGCTGCTGGGCGACGATCGGCGTGGCGATGGCGATGCTGGCCGTGAAGGCGGCGAGGACGAGGCGCATTGGCAGGACTCCCCTTTGTCGGAAACTAGTGTCGGAAAAGCGCGGGGATTGTCGGCGCGCCGGCCCCCGCGGTCAAACAACGATTCGGGAAACCTGTGTTTCCGTGCGCAGGGGCGTTCAGCCCGCCAGCGCTCCCTCGAGCATCTCGACGCGCTTGGTCTGGGCGAGCGCCTGTGCGGCGATCGCGTCGATTGCGTCATCGAGCGCCGGATAGGCCGGCGTACCCGCCTGAGCGCGCGCGCTGGCCTCCTGCTCCAGTTCCGTGATCAGCTCGACCGTTTCGCCACGCACGCCATCCAGATCGGACAGCGCCATCTGTGCGGCCACCCATGGCTGGCTGCCCGCTGCGACGCCGCGTGCGACAGCGACACGCGATTCGGCGATGGCCGCCGCCGTCTGGAAGCGTTTCGCAGCGTCCGCCGCCTTGCTGCGCTTCTCTGCGATCCGCGCGTCGAGCGCGGAATCGGGTGCCGCAACCGGATCGGGGTGCACGGGTTCGCGATCGTCGCGGCTTTCGATCGGCCGCGGGAGCAGCGATGGGTAGCCCGCATCGGTAGCGGTGCAGGCGGCCAGCATGCCCATTGGGAGAGCCAGCGCGGAGAGGAGAATGGTGCGTCGCATTGCGTTTTTTCTATGCCGCGAAGAAAGTGTGCGCAACGGGGTTGCCTTTCCCGAAAAGCGCTTCTATCTGCGCCCCTCCACTGCGCGCCCGTAGCTCAGCTGGATAGAGCATCAGACTACGAATCTGAGGGTCGGACGTTCGAATCGTTCCGGGCGCGCCATTCAAAGCCCCGCCAGGTCTTAGGACCCGGCGGGGCTTTGTTGCTTCTGGCGCCGCGCATCGCAAGCCGGCGCGGGACGGCCTGGTAGCGCCCGCGCAACATCGGATGTCTCGGGATTTCGCCACTGGAGCGGGCAGGGCGCGCGTTAGTGCCGGGCTTGTGTCCTGGCGCCCCAGCCCCGGAGTTGCCTCTCTGACCGCCCATGATGGGCTCGCGAGCTGGTCCGAGATCTCATCCGCGCAAAGAAAAGGGCGTGCGGACGGGGTGAACCCGGCCGCACGCCCTGAAAGGAGTGGGTGATCAGAAGTTGAAGCCGGTGGACAGCTTCACGGTCCGCGGCGGACCGTCGATGTTGTAATTGTTCGGGTCGCGTCGACCCGTCGTGGCGTTGAAGCCGTTATAGTTATAGTCGTTGAACAGGTTGATGATATCGACGCGCACCCAGACCCGCGTGGCGTCGCTCAGGAAACCGAGCTTCAGCTCCTTGGTCGCCGACAGGTCCATCTGGCGATAGCCCCAGCGGTCGCCATTGCCGGCCGCCTCGATCGCGACGATGTCCTTCGTCCCCGGCACGCCGGTGCCCGGCGTCGTCACGAAGCGCTTGAGCCAGACCGGCGAGGCGATCTGGAACTTGGTCGCAAGCGTGATACCGCCCGGCACATCGACCGTCCCCGCCATCACAAAGCGATGGCTGCGCACGCCCGCCGAAGGGCGGAAGGGATAGTCGCTGATGTCCTCGTAATCGAGCGCGAAGGTCTCACCGAACTGCCGGTTCTCGTTCGCCTTGGTGTAGGTATAGGTGGCGTCGATGCTCCACGGCGATTCCTTGGTGTAACGCTTGATGAGCTTCACGAAGGCGGTGTCGGCGTTGGTCTCCAGCCCGTTGTCGCCGATGATGATCGACCCAAACGGTGCGGGGGTGAAGCCGAAGGGCGCGTCGGGCGCGCCCGTCGCCGGGAAGAACAGTCCGCCCGGACGACGGTTGCCCAGCATATAGACGAAGCCGTCACGGCTTTCGACATGCGAATAGCCCACTTCAAGATCGAGCAGACCGAAATTGCCGCGCACGCCCAGGCTGTACTGGTCGGAATACGGCATCTTGATGTCGTTCTTGATGAAGCGCAGCTCGCGTCCGGCACCCGCCGGTAGGCCGGCGATCAGCGCGGCGCGTCCGGCCGCGGTCTGATAGTTGGCGTTGTAGGCGATGCAGGTCACGCTCGGCGTGCAGACGTTCACCGTGTCGCCCGGGACGTTGAAGTTGAACGTGCGGCCCGCTGCCTGGCCCTGCGCCAGTTCTTGCTGGATGAAGTCGAACTGCGTGCGGTCATACGAACGGCCGAAACCGCCGAAGATCGCGAAGCGGCCGGCTTCGTCGAGCTTGTAGTTGAAGCCGATGCGCGGCTGCCAGGCGCCGGTGAACGCCTTCCGTTCCTTGCCCGTCGAGATATAGTCGTTGATGTTGTAGTTGGCGCCGTTGAGGTTCGAGTAGTTGGCCGGGCTCACAGCGGCAACCTGCGCCGCCGAATGGACATAGTTGAGGAACGCCGGCGTGCGCTCATAGTCCCAACGCAGGCCGAGGTTGACGGTCAGGCGATCGGTTACGTCCCAGTCGTCCTGCAGATAGATTCCGAGCTGGAAGTTCTTCGACCGGATCTGCGCATCACTGAAGCCGCCAGCCAGCGCCTGGAAGGTCATCTGGTACGGCGCCGTCGTGTTGAGCGTCGTCGCGCCCAGCGGCGTGAAGTAGCGGAACGTCGGGTTGAAGCCGTTGAGCTGCAGCGAATTGAGCGTCACCCACTTCGTCTTCACGCCGACCTTGAAGGTGTGATCTTCGAGGCCGGTGTAGGTGAAGTCGTTCGAAATCTGCCAGCCTTTCTGGCCCTTGTTCTGGAAGTTGGTGCCGCCGCCGGTCTCGAGGACGTTGCCGTCAAGGAATGCACCGGCACGAGAGGGATCAGGGATGCGGATGCGATAGACGTTTCGGTTCGCGTCTGTGAACGGACGCGGGTTCCATTCCACGTCCTCATAGGCGACCTTGAAGTCGTTGATCCAGCTGTCGGCGGTATGTTCCCAGCGCGCCAGGCCGCGGATTTCCTTCACGCGAGCGACCGTGCGGGTCTCATAGGCAGTGATGCCGCCGCCGAACGATTCGCCATTCTCGTCACGATACTTGCCCGAGAATTCGAACAGGTCGCGATCGCTCGGCGTGAAGTTGATCTTGCCGAAGTAGAGGTTCTCGTTGAACTCCTCCGTGAACGAGCCGTAGTTCCCCGCGAGGTTCGCGGGGAGCAGCGGACGGCCGGAGCTCAGGAGACTGGGGAAAGTGACGTCGCGCGGGTTGAAAATGCGCTTGCCCTCATAGGCCACGAAGAAGTGCAGGACGTCCTTGATGATCGGGCCGCCGAGCGTGCCGCCGAAGTGGAGATCCTTGCTCTTGACCTTGATGCCGGTCGCGTTCGTCGGCATGAATTCGACCGGGCGCGCGTCGCGCAGGTGCTCGTTGGAGAAGTCGACGAAACCCGAGCCTTCGAACTTGTTGGTGCCCGACTTGGTTACCGCGGTGATCGCGACCGAGCTGACCTGATCGAACTCAGCCTTATAGTTCGAACTGATGACGCGATATTCGCCGATCGCCGACTGCGGGAACGGGTTGCCCTGGCTCGAATCCTGGCCAGTGATGCCGTTCTTCAGGACATAGTCCTTCTGGCCGACGCCATCGATGAAGATGTTGACCGTGTTCGAGGTCTGCGCGCCGCCCTGAAGACGAGCCTGCTGGGTGCTGCCGCTGGTCACGAACTGCACGCCGGGAGCGAGGTCGGCAAAGGCCATGAAGTTGCGGTTGTACTGCGGCAGCTGCTGGATCAGGCGCTGCGAGATCGTCGTGCCGATTTCACCACCCTGCATCGAACGGATGCGGCTGCCGGTGACGATGACCTCTTCACCGCCAGGCGTGCTGACGTCGGGCGTCGAGAGATCGAAGTCGAACTCGGCATTCTGCGCGACCGCAAGGCGGAATTCGTCGGTGCGGCGCACGCCATTGGGGGTCGTGACCTCAAGCCGGTAGTTGCCCGGGGGAAGCGAGGCGAACTGATAGGCGCCATCGGCGGTCGGCGTGCTGGTGCGGGTGAAGCCGGTATCGACGTTGACGATCGTGACTTGGCTGACGCCGCCCTCGGCAGTCACCTTGCCGCGCAGCGACGAGGACACCTGCGCCTGCGCGGGGGCGGCGACTCCGACCGCCAGCGCCGCGGCGCCGCTGGTCCAGGCAAGTGCGGCCGCGACCGCGCGGATTCGCGAACGGCGAACGACACCGGTTTTGGCGATATGTGTTGAATTCACTGCATCCCCCCTTGTTACACAAGCGTGACAACGTTTACCTTCGATGGCGTCTCGCGACTCGAAACGACTCGACGGCGCGCTCTTATGTTCTTCGATTGAAAAATGTAACCGGTTTCATCTGTGCTGGATAGTTGCCCAGGCGATGGGAACGTTATCATCTACGGTTCCGCCCGAAACTGTTGCCTGAAGGTGACGCCTCTCAAGGGGGGCGCGCGCGGCGGGTTGGGCGGGCGTTAACCCTTTTACCGCCCCTTAACCCTGTATGGTTACCCCGTCGCAAGGGCCGAAGAAGGGGAGTTCGCCTTGCGCATTCTGATCGTGGACGACGAGCCGGGGATGCACCAATCCTATCGCCAGTGCTTCAGGCGCGCGAGCGGGGATCAGGGGCACGCGCTCGATGCGATGGCGGCCGAACTGTTCGGCGACGAAGCTGCGCCTGCGGCTGCGGAAGAGCCCGCGGGGTTCGAGACCGTCCATTGCATGCAGGGCGTCGAGGGTGTCGAGGCGGTCGCGGCGGGGCTTGCGCGCGGGGAGCGGTTCGCGGTCGCGTTCATCGACGTGCGCATGCCACCAGGGATCGATGGCAAGGAAACGGCAAAGCGGATCCGTCAGCTCGATCCCGACATCAACCTCGTGATCGTGACCGGCTTCTCTGATTTCTCGCCGCTCGAAATCAGCCGTGCGGCGGGCCCGGCGGACAAGATCTTCTACATCGCCAAGCCGTTTCAGGCCGAAGAAGTCGTGCAGACCGCGATCGCGCTCTCGCATCGCTGGGAAGCCGACCGCGCGCTCGCTGCGGCGATGACGCGGCTCGAGGAGCAGAAGGCCGAGCTTGCTGCGAACGAGAGCAAGGCCACGCATCTCGCCAATCACGACAGCCTGACCGATGCGCCCAATCGGCTCGCCTTCATGCGCGCGCTGACCGATCATGTCCGCGGGCCGGACGTGTTTGCGATGGCGATGATGGACCTCGACCGGTTCAAGCTGGTCAATGATACGTTCGGGCATCTGGCGGGTGACGAGCTGATCCGCATGGTCTGCAACGTCGTGCAGGAATCGGTGCCGGAGGGTGGCTTCGTCGCCCGGCTCGGCGGCGACGAATTCGCGGTGCTGATGAAGGTGACCGGCGAGGACGAGGCGGTGATGGCGGTCGAGCGGCTGCTCCTCGCCTGTTCGACGACCTTCACCGTGTTCGGTCATTCGGTGCAGGGCTCGGCCTCGGCCGGTCTCGTCATCGTCCAGCCGGGGATGCAGCACGACCCGATCGACGTGATGCGCCGCGCAGACCTTGCGCTCAACGAGTCCAAGAAGGCCGGACGCGGCATCGTCAAACTGTTCGACGAGAGCATGGACGAATCCATCCGTTTCCGCCGCCAGATCGAGGGAGGGCTCAGCCAGGCGATCGCCAATGGCGAGTTGCGCCTCATGTACCAGCCGATCGTCGCGCGCGACGGACTGGAGGTCGTGGCGTTCGAAGCGCTGCTCCGTTGGAGCAGCCCCGAATATGGCCATATTTCCCCCGGCCTGTTCATTCCGATCGCCGAGGAATCGAACCTCATTCACGAACTGGGCGACTGGGTGCTCGACGAGGCGCTGCGGACCCTGCAGCAATGGCCGGGGCAATATGTCTCGGTGAACTTCAGCCCGCGCCAGTTCCGCCGCCAGAATTTCGTCGGCCATGTCGTCGAACGCGTCCAGCGCGCCGGGATCGAGCCCAATCGGCTTCAGATCGAGATCACCGAGACGGCGATCTTCGACAATGCCGAACGGGCGGCGGAAACGCTCTATCGTCTGCGTCAGATGGGGTTCCGGATCGCGCTGGACGATTTCGGCACCGGCTATTCCTCGCTCTACAATATCCGCAAGTTCGCGCTCGATTGCCTCAAGATCGACCGCAGCTTCATCGACGGGATGGGCCGCGAGCGCGAAAGCGCAGCGATCGTCCATTCGATCATCCATCTCGGCCGCGCCCTGGGGCTCGAAGTCGTCGCGGAAGGCGTCGAGACCGAGGCGCATCTGAGAGCGCTCCAGCTCGCCGGCTGCAGCCACTATCAGGGCTATTATCTCGCCCGGCCGCTCGAGGCTGAGGACGCGGTGGCGCTCGCGCATGAGCCATTCATGGCGGCGGACCCGATCGCGATCGCGGAGGCCGATGCAGAGATGCCGGGCAACGGCACCCGGGGCTGATGCCGCGCTGGCGGACCACTTTCGCGCGGCTGCGCCGGCGCATTCCCGTTTCTCTCGGCGCCAAGCTGGTCGCGATCCTGACCGGCGTCGCGCTGCTGGGGGCGGGGGCGGTGACGCTGCTGCTTGCCCTCGTCATCACGCCCGGTTTCGACCAGCTCGAACAGGCGGCGGTGGAGGGGCATGTCGAGCGTACCCGCGCCGCGCTCACCGAATATGCTTCGAAGGTCGAAGCCTCGGTCCGCGACTATGGCGACTGGAGCGAGAGCTACGACTATATGGGCGCACCGAACAAGGCGTTCGAGGAGGATAGCTTCGCGACGTCCGCGATGATCAACCTCGGCGTCAACGGGATGGCCTATGTTACGCCGCAGGGCAAAGTGGTGATCGCCCGCTGGCTCGATATCGACAGCGGGCGCGACGTTCCGGCGATGCGCAGCCGCATGCTCGAGGCGATCGGCCGGATCGATCTTGCCACGGCGCTGGCGGGCGACAATTCGGCGAGCTTCTATGTTCGGCTTGGCGACCAGATCGCCGCGATCGGCATCGCACAGGTCCGGCGCACCGACGGCACCGGCGAACCGCGGGGGCATGTCGTCATGGCGCGACTTCTCTCCTCCAAGCAGCTGTCGACCCTTTTGCAGGTAAAGGCGGCGCTTGATGTGCCGCATCCGGTGCCCGACGCAACGGTGACGCGCCACGAGTACAGCCAGATGGTTGCAGTGCCCATCCGCGGACCCGGCGGTGTCCCGGTCGCGAGTGCCACCTATTCGGTGTCGCGCGATCTATCGGCGCTGGGACGCAATATGCTGTTGTTCGCCGTCGGCGGAACGGTGTTGCTGCTGCTCGTGGTGATGGCCGTACTCAGCCTGATGATCGCGCGGCTGGTGTTGCGGCCGCTCCATCGGGTGGAACGGCATATGGGGCTGGTACGCAGTTCGGGCGATCTGCTGCCGCTGACCGAAAAATCGCGCGGGGACGAGATCGGTAGCCTGGTCAACAGCTTCAACGGGATGCTGAGCCAGCTCAAGGATCTGCGCGAGCAGGTCGAGGCGCAGTCGTTCAAGCTCGGTCAGTCCGAGAGTGCGGTTGCGGTGATGCACAATGTCCGCAACGCGCTGAACCCGGTCAGCACGGTGCTGAGCCAGGGTCTGGCGCCGGTGCCGGTTGCCGATCGCGCGCTGGTCGATCGCGCACTGGCCGAACTGGCGGACCCGGAGATCCCGGCGGTGCGGCGGCAGAAGCTGGCGGCGTTCGTGGCTGCGGCCTTTGCCAGCGAGGCGGGCGCGCGTGAGGAACGCGACGGCCAGATGGCGATCGGCCGTGACGCCTTGCAGAATGTCCTCGAGATCATCGGCCGCCAGCAGGAGCAGGCGCATGAGCGCCCGCCGCTCGACCCGTGCGACGTCACTGACATCGTCGCCCGCAACGCGACGATCGCGCGCTATTCGGGCGGCAGCTCGATCGCCTTCCACTTCCCGTCCCGGGCGCACTGGGCGATAGCGAACCGCGTGCTGCTCAGCCAGGTGATCGGCAACCTCTTCGCCAATGCCGCCGAGGCGATCGCCGCGACCGGACATGAAAGTGGCAGCATCTCGGTCACGATCCGCGAGCATGACGGCAAGGTCGAGATCGCGATCCGCGACGATGGCGAGGGGTTCGATCCGGAGATCGCCGCCAAGCTGTTCCAGCGCGGCTTCTCGACCCGCGAGAGCAAGATGGGCGGGCTCGGCCTGCACTGGTGCGCCAATTCGATGATCGCAATGGGCGGCAGCCTGGCGCTGCGCAGCGACGGCAAGGGGACGGGCGCGCGCGCGGTGCTGACACTTCAGGCCGCCGACGCGGCGAAAGCGGGAATCGCGGCCTAGGGCACGCGGATCGCGCCAGCCCCTAGCCCCAGCCGACCCGCTTCGGTGGTGCCAGATCGTCCCTGCGCCGCAGATAGGGTGCGACGAGGTTGCGGGCGCGGAAGAATTCCTGGGCGTGGGGCGTGAGTGTCTCGAAATTGCCGATCACGCGGCGGCAGTTCGCCGAACGGCACTGGCAGATCATATGCCAGTTCGACTGCGCCAGCGTGGTGGAATAGTCCCAGCTGATCTCCTCGCCGAATGCGATGTCGCGGATCGCGACCAGGATCACGCCGTCATCGGTGAAGCGCAGCCCGGCGTTGGGATCGCAACTATGGTTGACCAGATCGTCGAGCTGCCCCGACGGACCCATATAATGGTCGGGGGTGACCTGCACGAAGCGGTCCTCGCTCCCGCGCATCAGGCTCGGCACCTCCGTCACATGGAAACGGCGGCCGGTGAAGCGCATCAGCTCCGCCCCCTCGGCGAAGCGACACCGGGCGTACACGGCCTTGCCCAGATGATTGTCGCCGACCGCGAACAGATTTCGGTCGGGGCGGTACCGGTCGAGGATGAGGAAGTTGCCGCGTGCCGACCCCAGCGAGCGCAACGGGTTGATCGTGGCCAGACCGATCATGAACCAGATGCTCGCATGGCAGGCGAGTTCGACGAAGATATAGGCGAACTCGTCCACGCCGGTGCCCCCCGCGCGTGCGGCGACGAGCAGCGTCGCGAGGTCGCCCAGCGTCCACAACCCCCATGCCGGGGAACGCTCGCGGCTGCGGTCCTTCCATACGCTCGCCCAGGTCGGCCAGAAGCTGATCGGGACGGCCGCGACCACCAGCATGTGCGCCCAGAAGGTCTCGCGGAACGCGACCCACAGGATCAGCGCGACGAGGCAGGCGGCCATGCACAGGGATTCGACGGTGCTGGGCTGTGCCCAGTTCGACCGCCGCCACAGCGCGAGCGTGACGACGATGCAGCAGATGGCGGAGAGCAGGAAGACCCAGCTTTGCGGCGAGCCGGGGTTCACCGCGTTGTAGGTGAGCGCTTCGACCGCTGCCGATGCGCTCCAGATCAGCCACGACGCGCGGTTGGGCTGGACGATCTCGCGTCGTAGCCCGAGCAGATAGACCGCATAGGCAGCGAAGCTGAATCCCATCGCGGTCACGAACCAGAAATCGGCCGTCATCATGCCCCCTTGCCAAGGGACTGTTTACCTTATCCGCTAACCTTCGTCAAAGCGCGACTCGTGCTGAGTCCACGAGTCGCGTGGAATCAAAAGTCACATTTGGCGACTTGATCGAGGACCGTATCGGCAAGCTCGCGACGGCAGATCAACAGGTCCGGCATGCTCGATCCCGCCTGGTTGTAGACCAGGGGCGATCCGTCGATCCGCGAGGCGTGCAGCCCTGCGGCAAGCGCTACGGCGACCGGCGCGCAATTGTCCCATTGATGCTGGCCGCCCGAATGGAGGTAGATTTCCGCTTCGCCCAGCACCACCGCCATCGCCTTGGCGCCGGCGGAACCCATGCCGAGCGTCGGCGCGTCGAGCGCCTGCGATACCGCGGCGCACAGCTGGCTCGGACGCGTGCGGCTGACCAGCATCCGCGGCGGGGCGGCTGCGGGGGGCAGGGGCGGGGGCGCATCGTTCGAAAGCGTGATGCCGCGGCGGGGCAGCGCCACGGCGCCCACGGCCGGGGCACCGTCTATCGCAAGTGCGATGTGCACGGCCCAATCCTCGCGGCCTTCGGCGAACTCGCGGGTCCCGTCCAGGGGGTCGACGATCCAGACCCGGCGGGACGCGAGGCGAATGGGATCGTCCGCCGACTCCTCCGACAGCACCGGATCGTCCGGCCGCATGCTGCGCAGCATGTCGAGGATCAGGCGGTTCGCCTCGCGGTCCCCGCGATCGCCGTCGGCGCCTTCCTCCTGGATCTTGAGCAGCAATGCTCCGGCCGCATCCGCGACGGCGCGCGCAACTTCGGCGTCAGCCATACCCGTATGGCCTTGATCGGACCGGGGCCAGCCTAAGGGCGTTTCTGCAGCTCGCGGCGCTTTGCCTCTGAACTGCCCGCCATGCGCAGCTTACGCCAATGCGCGCGTTGGCGGTACACCAGCCCCGCCACAGTGGCACCCGTGAAGAGCGCAGCGAGGATCCCAAAGGCGATCCACTCCCGAACTTCAAACTCCCCCAACTCTCTACTCCGCAAGCAAGCGCGACAAACCGGCGCGTCATAACACTGGGGACCAGATACCGAGGATACGCTCGATGATCAATTCGGCAGCTTCCTCGGGCGTCATCAAACTGGTGATAATTCGGATCTCGGGGTTCTCGGGTGCTTCATATGGGCTTGAAATGCCGGTGAAGTTCGTGATCTCGCCGGCACGTGCCTTCTTGTAGAGACCCTTCACATCGCGGCGTTCGGCCTCTTCGATCGGGGTGTCGATGAAGATCTCGAAGAACTCGCCATCGGGGATCATGCTGCGCACCATTTCGCGCTCGGCACGGAAGGGCGAGATGAACGCGGTGAGCACGATCAGCCCGGCATCGGTCATCAGCTTGGCGACCTGACCGACGCGTCGGATATTCTCCACCCGGTCGGCATCGCTGAAGCCCAGATCGCGGTTGAGGCCGTGGCGGATATTGTCGCCATCGAGCAGGAAGCTGTGCTTGCCCATCGCGTGCAGCTTCTTTTCGACCAGATTGGCGATGGTCGACTTGCCCGATCCGGACAGTCCGGTGAACCACAACAGGCGCGGGTGCTGGCCTTTCTGTGCGGCATGCGCTTCGCGCGTGATCTCCACTGCCTGCCAGTGGACGTTCTGCGCACGACGCAACGCGTGGTCGATCATCCCCGCCGCGACGGTGGCGTTGGTGATCTTGTCGATCAGGATGAAGCCACCCAGGTCCTTGTTGGGAGTCCCCGCCTCGGCGGCATAGGTTTCGAACACCACGCCCCGGTCGGTCGCGATTTCGGCGACGCCGATGTCGTTGAGTCCCAGCGTCTTGGCGGACAGCTTGGCCAGCGTGTTGACATCGATCGCGTGCTCGGGCTCACGGATCGTGGCGCTCACCGTCTGCGTCCCGAGCTTCAGCCAGTAGCTGCGGCCGGGCAGCATCTCCTGCTGGTCCATCCAAACGATCGTGGCGCTGAACTGGTCCGCAACCTGGGGCGGATCGCCCGCCGCGACGATCACGTCGCCGCGCGAACAGTCGATCTCGTCGGCAAGCGTCAGCGTGACCGACTGGTCGCGACCGGCCTCGTCCAGGTCGCCGTCATAGCTGACGATACGCGCGACGGTGCTGGTTCGACCCGAGGGGAGGACGCGAATCTTGTCGCCCGGCTTCACCGTGCCCCCGGAGATCGTTCCCGCAAAGCCGCGGAAATCCAGATTGGGGCGGTTGACCCATTGCACCGGCATGCGGAACGGACGGGCGGCGCCGCCCTCGCCGACGGGCACCTCCTCGAGGTGCGCGATCAGGGCCGGGCCGGTGTACCAAGGCGTGTTTGCACTAGTGGCGGTGATGTTGTCGCCCTTGAAGCCCGAAATCGGGATCGCGGTGAAATCCTCGATACCGATCGAAGCCGCGAATGCGCGATAGTCGGCGACGATGCCGTCGAACACCGACTGATCATAGCCGACCAGATCCATCTTGTTCACCGCCAGGACGATGTGACGGATGCCGATCAGGTGGGCGAGGAAGCTGTGCCGCCGCGTCTGGGTCAGAACGCCCTTGCGCGCATCGATCAGGATCACGGCGAGGTCGGCGGTCGAGGCGCCGGTGACCATGTTCCGCGTATACTGTTCATGCCCCGGCGTGTCGGCGACGATGAACTTGCGTTTCTCGGTCGCGAAGAAGCGATAGGCGACGTCGATCGTGATGCCCTGCTCGCGCTCGGCGGCGAGACCGTCGACGAGCAGCGCGAAGTCGATCTCCTGCCCCTGCGTGCCGACACGCTTGCTGTCGGCCTCGAGTGCGGCAAGCTGATCCTCGAAGATCATCTTGCTGTCGTAGAGCAGGCGGCCGATCAGTGTGGACTTGCCGTCGTCGACCGATCCGCAGGTGATGAAGCGCAGCAGCGACTTGGATTGATGCTGCGCCAGATAGGCGCCGATGTCGGACGCGATCAATGCGTCGGGGCGATAGCTGGAGGTCATGGTTTCAATCCGTCACCCCAGCGAAAGCTGGGGTCTCTTTCGGTCGTGAGTGTGATGTTCCTGGCGCGCGGCCCCGGCTTGCGCCGGGGTTGACGCTTCGGAACGCTTCGCATTCCGTGGCACGTCAAAAATACCCCTCCTGCTTCTTCTTCTCCATCGATGCGGCCTGATCGTGATCGATCGCGCGGCCCTGGCGCTCGCTGGTGGTAGTCAGCAGCATTTCCTGGATCACCTCGTCCAGCGTCGCAGCCTCGCTCTCCACCGCGCCGGTCAGCGGGTAGCAGCCCAGGGTGCGGAAGCGGATCGATCGTTCGACCGGCACTTCGCCGTCCAGCGGGAAGCGATCGTCATCGACCATCAGCGTGAGGCCCCCGCGCACCACGGTCGGGCGCGGCGCCGCGAAGTAGAGCGGGACGATCTCGATCCCTTCGGCGCGGATATATTGCCAGATGTCGAGCTCGGTCCAGTTCGAGAGCGGGAAGACGCGGATGCTCTCGCCCTTGGCCTTTTTCGCATTGTAGAGCCGCCACAGCTCGGGCCGCTGCGCCTTGGGATCCCAGCGGTGGCTGGCCGAGCGGAAGCTGAACACGCGCTCCTTGGCGCGGCTCTTCTCCTCGTCGCGTCGCGCGCCGCCGAACGCCGCGTCGAAGCCATATTTGTCCAGCGCCTGCTTCAGTCCCTCGGTCTTCCACAGGTCGGTATGCAGCCCGCCATGGTCGAACGGGTTGATCCCGCGCGCCTCGGCTTCGGGATTGCGGTGGACCAGCAGCTCCATGCCCGCGTCGCGCGCGGCCTTGTCGCGCAGCGCGTACATGTCGCGGAATTTCCAGGTCGTATCGACGTGAAGCAGCGGGAAGGGCGGCGGGGCGGGGTAGAAGGCCTTCTTGGCCAGGTGGAGCATCACCGCGCTGTCCTTGCCGATCGAATAGAGCATCACGGGACGCTCCGCCTCGGCCACGACCTCGCGCAGGATATGGATGCTCTCGGCCTCTAGCCGGGCAAGATGGGTAAGCGACTGCATGGCCGCCGACTTAGTCACACGAACCCGCGGCTGCGATCTAGATAAAGTTTAGGCCGCTCCAGTCTGGCGCGGGGCGCGATCTCAGGCCGCGCGATCGCGATCGAGCCGCCATCCGACCGCATCCTTCACCATCGCAGCACCACAGCCCTTGCAGCGCCCGTGATGCCAATGCGTGCCGATGACCACGCTGGAGCGATCGCGCTTGTGCTGGCCTAGCGCGCAACGCGCAAGCTGCAGAATACTCATGCTATGCTGATCCTTCACCTCAGGACGGGGCGTCACCACAACGCCGATCTCGCGTGAAGGGTGCAGGCGGAATCGGTCAGCCGTTGCTGTCCCGCCGTGGCTTGCCGACGCCGACGAACGTGAAGCCGGCGCGTTCGGCCTCGGCGGCGGGGTAGATGTTGCGCAGATCGATCAGCAGCGGCTGGTTGAGCAGTGATTTCATCCGATTGAGGTCGAGCGCACGGAATGCGTCCCACTCGGTCACGATCACCAGCGCGTCGGCGCCTTCCGCGGCCGCATAGGGGCTGGCGGAGAATTCGACGTCCTTGATGACCAGCCTGGCCTGTTCGACGCCCTCGGGGTCGAACGCCTTCACGGTCGCGCCAGCATCCTGCAGCGTCTGGATGATCGCGATCGACGGTGCGTCGCGCATGTCGTCGGTGTTGGGCTTGAAGGTAAGTCCAAGAATTGCAACGGTTTTCCCGCGGACTTCGCCGCCCATCGCCTTGATGACTTTGCGGCCCATGGCGCGCTTGCGCTGGTCGTTGACCTGCACGGTCGCCTCGACGATGCGCAGCGGCGTCTCATGGTCGTCGGCGGTCTTGAGCAGCGCCAGCGTATCCTTGGGGAAGCACGAACCGCCATAGCCGGGCCCGGCGTTCAGGAACTTGCGGCCGATGCGGTTGTCCATGCCGATGCCGCGCGACACTTCCTGCACGTCGGCGCCGACCTGTTCGCACAGGTCCGCGATCTCGTTGATGAAAGTGATCTTGACCGCGAGGAACGCATTTGCGGCATATTTGATCAGCTCGGCGGTGCGGCGGCCGGTGAACATGACGGGCGCCGACTGGTTGAGCGACAGCGGGCGGTAGATGCCGCGCATCACCTCGCTGGCGCCCTCGTCCTCGCTGCCCACCACGACGCGGTCCGGCCGCTTGAAATCCTCGATCGCCGCGCCCTCGCGCAGGAATTCCGGATTGGAGACGACCTTGATGCACTTGTCCGGCGCGATCCGGGCGACGATCCGCTCGACCTCGTCGCCGGTGCCGACCGGGACGGTGGACTTGGTGACGATTACCGCCGGGCCATCGAGTGCGGCGACGATCTCCTCGGCGGCGGCGAAGACATAGGAAAGGTCGGCATGACCGTCCCCGCGGCGGCTGGGGGTGCCGACCGCGATGAACACCGCGTCCGCGCCCTTCACGCCTTCGGCAAGGTTGGTGGTGAACGACAGGCGTCCCGCCTGCACGTTCGACGCGACCAACTCGGCCAGGCCGGGCTCATAGATCGGCATGACATTCTGGTGCAGCAGTTCGATCTTGCGCGCGTCCTTGTCCACGCAAACCACATCGTGCCCGAAATCCGAGAAGCAGGCCCCCGAAACGAGGCCCACATAGCCGGTACCAATCATCGCAATACGCACGCCAAGACCTTTCGTTGAACGTCAGCGTGCTCTTAGCGCAACAGGGTGGGACGGCAAGGGGCGGCTGCCGATGCGGTGTCCACCAACGATGCGCTGCGGACGCAAAAAAAGCGCGGTCCGGAGGGGTACGCGCGCTGCCGTTACCAATGTCATGAACGGGAAGAGAGCCCGGACGGGTCGAGAGCCGCGGACCGTCCGTGGCACCGCCCATCCGGGCTTTCCGGAATTACCAGGGGCGAAGCGACTCGCCGTAGGTTTCCCGAAACAGGAAATCGAACATTCATTTTCTCCCATGTGCGCAATTACGCGCACGGGCGAATGCTTAATTGAATTTTAACTTTAAATCAAGATTTACTGATAGCGGTGGACAGGGGCGCCACCGCACGGCGTGCGTTTCGTCCTTAAGAGTTCCTTCAAGAGTGGGAGTTATTCGCGGATCTGATGTCCGAGCGTGTCGAACCCGCCGAAGTCACGAATCCGCCCTTGCTGGCGGATGACGCCGTGTCGTCCGGCCTTCCGGCGCGGCTCGACATGCCGATGCCCATGGTGCTTTCCCGCAAGCGTGGCGCGGTTGTCCGCAGAGACGGCGACGCCGGCCCGGCAACCGGCCTGTGGCGCGCGCTATCGCTCTGCGAAATCTCGAATTTTCAATCGCTTCGCCGGCATCTTGGCCGGCCCCGCGCGGACACGCTGGTGCGCGACCTGGCCGACCATATCGGCCGGCTCGAACCCGATGTCCGGCTTGCCGCGGCCGGCCGCTCGCTGCTCGAAATGTCGTTCGAAGCCGACTCGGCCGAATCCGCGACCGGGGTGATCGAGCGACTGGCGCGCGAATTCACTCGCACCGTCGATCTCGACGGCGAACGGCACGTGATTCAGCTCCGCTGGGGCATTGCGGTGGCGCCCGCGATCGAGGACGACGAGGTGCGTCTGACCGAGGCCGCGGAATCGGCGCTTGCGCAGGCACGCGCAGAATCGCGCATCGTGACGCTCGACCTGTCGCAGACCGACATCGCCTTCGACCGGCTGGCGCTGATCCGCGAACTGCCGCGCGCGATCAGCTCCGGGCAATTGTTCCTGCAATATCAGCCCAAGGTTCATGTCCGGAAGGAAGCCGTGACCGGTGCCGAGGCGCTGGTGCGCTGGCGGCATCCGGTGCGCGGGCTGATCCTGCCCGGCGACTTCATTTCCGCCGCTGAAGAGGGGGGCGAGATCGCCGGCCTCACGCTGTGGACGCTGCGCCAGGTGATCGCCGATCAGCAGGTATTGGCCGCGCATGGCCATGACATGCCCGTGTTCATCAACATTTCGGGCGTGCTCCTGGCCGATGCCGCGTTCGTGACCGAGGCGTGCCGGATCATCCGCGAGACCGGCGCGAAGATCGGGTTCGAGATCACCGAGACGGCGGTGATCCGCGATCCGGACAGCGCGATCCGCCACCTCCAGTCCTTCTCGGAAATCGGCATCCCGCTCGCCATCGACGACTATGGCGCGGGGCTTTCGTCGCTCGCCTATCTCAAGCAGTTGCCAGCGACCGAACTCAAGATCGACAAGATGTTCGTGATGCAGCTGACCAGCAGCAATCGCGATCCGCTGATCGTCCGCTCGACCATCGACCTTGCGCACGCACTGGAGATGGAAGTGACGGCGGAAGGTGTGGAGACGCCGGCCGCGCTGGCGCTGTTGAGCGTGATGGGCTGCGACATGGTTCAGGGCTTCCTGATCAGCCGCCCGGTCGCGCTTGACGCCTTTATCCGCTTCCTCGACGAGGAAGGGCACAAGGCGGCGTCGGCGATCCGGCCCACCTTCGCGCGGCCCGAGGGCTTCTGGCGCAAGAGCGGCTGATGCGCCGGCTCCTTCCCATCGTTGCGGCGATTACGCTGGGGCTATCGGCTCCGGCACTTGCGCAACAGAGTGCCGCGGAAACTCTGATCGACCGCGCCAAGGCTGCGATGATCACGCAGCCTGGCGAGGCGCTCAAACTGGCGGGCGAGGCCGAACGCCGCGCGGCCGTGATCACCGATCCGCGCGCAAAGGCGACGGCGATCGCGACTGCGCTGTGGTTGCAGAGCGAGGCTTCGATCCGCACACGCGATTCAAAGACGGCGGAGCCCCGCATCGCCCGCGCGCTGCAGCTGATCAGTCCCTATCCCGAGCCGAGCAAGCTGCGCGGCGATCTGCTGCTCGCGCGGGCCGGCGTCCAGCAGGACGAGATGCGCCCGGCCGAAGCGCTGGCATCGCTCCAGGAAGCGTTCAACATCTTCGGCGCGGTGGGCGAGAAGCGGAGCCAGTCGATCGCCCTTCAGACGATCGCGAACCTCTATACCGAGGCCAACGACTTCGCGAGCGCCGACAAATATTTCCGCCAGGCGTCTGAAATCTATGAGGGCGATCCGCGGCTGTTGTTGTTCCTCTACAATAATCGCGGCAACGTGCTCTTGCGGCTGGAACGCAATGCGGACGCGTCGGCGCAGTACCGGCGCGCGCTGGCGACGGCACGCAGCCTGGGAAGTGAAACCGTCCTGCCTCCGATCCTTGCCAATCTCGCACGCTCACTTATCTCGGAAGACAAGCTGGACGAGGCGGACGCGGTTCTCGACGAGGCAATGGAGATCGTGCGCCGCAACGACGGCAAGGGCCCCGAGGCGCAACTCCTGGCAATCTCGGCGGACGCGGCCTATCACCGCGGGCAATTGAACCGCGCCCGCTCGCTGATCGAGCGCAGTTTCGCCGGGGTCGACCTCTCGCAAACGTCGATCGCGTATCGCGACGCGCACCTGACTGCCTATAATATCTATCGCAAGCTCGGCGAAAGCGCACTGGCGTTGCCGCATCTTGAGCGCGTCCGCAAGCTTGGCGACGAGGCCGCTCAGCTCGCCACGTCGACGAACATCGCGCTGATGGCCGCGCGCTTCGACTATGCCAATCAGGAGCTGCGCATCGCGAACCTGAAGGCGGACGAAGCCCGGCGCGAAGCCGAATTCCAGCGCACCCTGCTGTTCGGGGTGGGCGGCGCGACGCTGATCATCATCACCTTGCTGAGCATCGGCCTGTTCACGATCCGCCGCAGCCGCAACCAGGTGCGCGCCGCGAACGTCGAACTGGGCGAGACCAACGTCGCGCTCGAAAAGGCATTGAAGGCCAAGACCGAGTTCCTCGCGACGACCAGCCACGAGATCCGCACCCCGCTCAACGGGATTCTCGGCATGACCCAGATCATGCTGCGCGACCCGACGGTGCCGGCGCAGACGCGCGACCGGCTGGGCATCGTGCACGGCGCGGGCATGACGATGCGGGCGCTGGTCGACGACATTCTCGACGTGGCGAAGATGGAGACCGGCAATCTGACGGTCGAGCTGGCCGCCGCCGATCTGCACGCGATGCTGCGCGATGTGACGCGGATGTGGGAAGAGCAGGCACGCGGCAAGGGGCTCGACTTCAAGCTCGAGACCGAAGGCGCGCCGGCCTGGGTCGAAACCGATGCCGGACGGCTGCGGCAGATGCTGTTCAACCTGCTCTCCAACGCGCTCAAGTTCACCGAAAAGGGGACGGTTGCGGTCAAGGCTTTTGCCACGGACGGGCGGCTGCGCATCGCGGTGTCCGACAGCGGCATCGGCATTCCTGCCGAGAAGCATGAGGAGATCTTCGAATCCTTCCGCCAGGTCGATGCGGGCACCACGCGCAAGTTCGGCGGGACCGGGCTGGGCCTTGCGATCGTGCGCAATCTCGCCCGGGCGCTCGACGGCGACGTTTCGGTCGCGAGCGTGGAAGGCGAGGGGACGACCTTCACCGTCGATCTGCCGCTGATCGAGGCTGCGGCGCCGGACGGCGCGGGCGCGGCCGGCGGGCCGGGCGAGCCGGTGATCGTGCTCGACCGCAACCCGATCGCACGCGGCATGCTGCGCACCCTGCTCGAACCGCATTTCTCCTCAGTCCAGTTTGCGGCGACACCCGACGAGGCGCTGGCGATGCTGACCGGTTCGGGCCCGGCGCTGCTGCTCGGCGAAGAGGCGACGCTCAAGGCGGCGGGGGACGATGCGGTGGCGGTTCTGGCCAGCCTCGCCAAGGCCGTAAAGGAAAAGGGCGGACGGAGCGCGGTGCTCTGGGTCAAGCCGGACGAAGCGATGCTCGCGGCGCTGGCGGAAGCAGGTGCGGATACCGTCGTCGCCAAGCCCGTCGCGGGGGCGGCGCTGGTCGAAGCGCTGGTGGCCGGGCGCCCACAGAATTCTGGGCAATCCACCGCATCCCGACTTGTGTCGCAAGCGGCTTAAGACGATAGCACACATATGATATCCTCACCTCGCGACGGCAACGAGATGGGCATGGCCCGCACATGAATATCCTGTTTATCGAAGACGATCCCATGAACCGCCGTGTCGTTCGCGACATGCTTGACGTGGCCGGCGCGTCGATGGCCGAGGCGGAGCATGCCGAAGAGGGGTTGCGGCGTATCGGTGCCGAGGATTTCGATGTCGTGCTGGTCGATCTGCGGATGCCGGGGATGGACGGGATCGAGGCGATCGAACGCATCCGGGCGCGCGACGACGCCAAGGCCGAACTGCCGATTATCGTCGTCACCGCCGATACCGCGATCGACCTGCGCGAACGCTGCCTGACCGCGGGGGCGGACGAGGTGCTGTTCAAGCCGGTGGCGATGGACGCGCTGTTCGACACGATCGGCCGCGTGCTCGCGCTGCGCAGCGGCGGCGACGGGATGCTGCTTTAGACGTTTGCGCCGCTCACGCGGCGAGCAGCACCGGCCCGCTCCCCCACCCGGCCACCCACAGCCTATTCTGGATGGGTGGCCGGGTGGGGGAGCGGGCCGGTGCCGTCCTACCCCAATCAATAGGTCTTGATCGGCAGGTTGATCCAGGGGAACTCCCTGAACCATTTGGTGATGATGTACTTGGTGCCCTTCACCACCGGGCTGCCCTCGTGCAGCGTGCCGGGATTGGGCGAACCGTCGGGCTTCATGTTGTTCCAGGCGAGCAGCAGCCCGCGCTTGGGCGTCACGCGGATCCCGGCCTGGGGGAACCAGGTCGCGCCGCCTTCCTCGACGTCGTTGAGGTAGATCATCGTCGTCCAGGTACGCTGGCCGCCCGACGCCTTCATCGCGGTCCAATATTCCTGATTCTCGCTGAACCAGTCATAGTGCGGGCGGAATTGCTGGCCGGGGGCATAGCGCTGGCCCTGCATCGTCTCGCCATGTTCTGGAGGGACGCCCAGCAGGTTCGCCATCCGCTCGTCCAGCGGGCGTACATCGGGCGACCAGCGGTCGAGGTCGCAGCTTTCGCTGGTGCGGAATTCGGGGTCTTCCGAAGCCGCGAGCAGCGTCGAGGGACGGCGATTGGCGTCGATCAGCCGTATCAGCGTGTCGCACTCGGCATCGTTCAGAAAGCCGGGATAATAGTAGATCTGGGCGGCATCGATCTTGGCCTTGCGGATTGCCGGATTGGCCTCGAGCCGGGTCGTGACCTGCTGCCCGGCGCGCGCGCGGGTCATCGAGGCGCCGCCCTGTTTGGGTTTGGGTTTGGCGAAGATGCTCATGGCGGCCAACTTGCCGAGGGCGCCGTGAAACGCAAGAGGCCCGGCCGTTGCCGGCCGGGCCTCCGCGTGACGATCGGCGATCGCCCTACCAGAAGATGTCGTATTCGACGTCCACGACCTGGCCGGTATGGATATCCACCAGCAGCGCATCGTTATAGTAACGCACCCAGCGATACGGCCCATAGGCCGGCGGCAGGCGATAGTAGAACGGATCGTTGATCCAGTAGTTCGACGAGAACAGCATCGATCCCAGCGTCAGCCCGATCGAGAAGCGCTGATAGCCGTAATTGTAGCCGCGCGGGGCGTAGTAGCGCGGCAGGCGGTAGATGTTGCGGTTGCGGTTGCGATAGTCGCCCCAGTTGTAACGGCGATCCTGGCGCCAGCCGCGGTTCCAGTTGCGGTTGTCGCCCCGGTCGCGATTCCAGTCGCGATCCCGATTCCAGTCGCGGCGATTGTCGTCGCGGCGGTCACGGTTCCAGTCGCGGCGATCGTCCCGGCGGTCGTTGCGCCAGTCCCGGCGGTCGTCGTTGCGGTCCTGTCGCCAGTCGCGGCGGTCGTCCCGCCGGTCGTTACGCCAGTCCCGGCGGTCGTCGCGGCGATCCTGACGCCAGTCGCGGCGATCCTGCTGCGGCTGCGGCGTCACGCCCTGGGGTTGTGCGGGGCGCTGGAATTGCGGCCGCTCGGGCCGTTCGGGGCGTTGGAACTGAGGCCGATCGGGGCGCTCGGGCCGCTGGAACTGCGGCTGCTGCGCACGCTGCTGTTCGCGCTGGGCGCGGAATTGCTCACGCTGCGCGCGGAACTGTTCGCGCTGTTGCTGCCGCGCTTCGCCGCCGCCGTCACGGCCGCGCCACTGGCCACGCTCCTGCGCGACCGCCATGGTGGGGGTCAGGATGGTCGCACCGATCAGCGCGGCCAGAACAAACTTTTTCATCTCGGTCCTCCGCTCCGGCAGAGCGCCGGCGTTCAGAATAACCCGCTAATGCACCGAGTCGGCTGACACGCGTCTGAATTGCGCTGACAGCATTGCGAAAGGATTCAGGCTTCGGGCTCGATCGCGGTCTGCTGATCGTCGGGCTCCCCCGCGCTGCTGTCGTCTTCGCCGCGGGCAAGCCGGGCCGCACGCCCCACGGCTTCGATCAGGCGGGGATAGACGCCGCAGCGGCAGAGGTTGGTGATCGCCGCGGCGATCTCCTCGTCCGAGGGGTTGCGGTTCTTCCGCAGCAGCACCGACGCGGCCATGACCATGCCGGGGATGCAATAGCCGCACTGGCCGACATTGGCGGCGAGGAAGGCGCGCTGCACCGGATGCGCGCGATTCTCCGCCAGCCCTTCGATCGTGGTGACGAAGCTCCCCTCGATCGCCCCGATCGTGACCTGGCACGATCGCACCGCGGCACCATCGATATCGACCGTGCATGCGCCGCAATCGCCCGTGCCGCAGCCATATTTGGTGCCGGTCAGGTTCGATGCATCGCGCAGCGCCCAGAGCAGCGGCGTCCGCGCATCGAGCTTGTATTCGACGGGCTGGTTGTTGACGGTGAACCGGGTCATGCGGGGCGCACCCTAGCGGATGCCGCACGAAACCCAAGCCCGGACGGTCGAATCCCTTCAGCGGGGCAGAAGCAATGCCTGCATGCGCTTCAGCGACGCTGGAACAGGGGGCAGTCGAGCGCGGGGGCCGCCTCGAGCAGTCGCGACGCGGATCCGCCCCTCGCCAGGAAGGCCGCGCCCTGCATCCGCCGCCGTTCCCGTACGATCGCGCCGGAGCGAGGCGGTCACGTTTCGCTCCCCAGGATCACGCAGTCGCGGGTGATCGTGGCGGGCGGGAGCGGCACGAGCGTTCAGCTCCGTGCTTGCAGCAGCGCGCTGCGCAGGCAGGTGCACACCGTCTCGTCGCGCTGGTTGAGCATGACATGGCGGAAGGTGACGATGCCCTGGCCGGGGCGGGACTTGGAGGGGCGCAGTTCGACTACTTCGGTCTCGGCGCGCAGCGTGTCGCCGATGAAGACCGGCTTGGGCATCCGCACCTCGTCATAGCCGAGGTTCGCGACCAGCGTGCCGAGCGTGGTGTCGCCGACGGAGATGCCGATCAGCAGTGCGAAGGTGAAGGTGCCGTTGACGACGATCCGGCCGAACTCGGTTGCGCCGGCATAGTCGGCGTCGAGGTGCAGCGGCTGCGGATTGTGGGTGAGGGTAGAGACGAGCAGATTGTCGGTCTCGGTCACCGTACGGCGCAGGTCGTGCACGATCCTGTCGCCCACCCGCCACTCGTCGAAATAGCGCCCGGCCATGTCCTGCTCTCCCTTGATTTGCGCTTCACATAGCGCCGCTTCGCCGCCTGTCAGCCCCCGAATTGGGTGCGCAGCGCATCCGTGAGGGGGGCCGCCGCCTCGCGGATCGCCGCGGTGTCGTCACCCCAGGCCAGCGCCAGCGTGCGCGCGGCGCCGAAGCCGAGCAGCGCCGGGCTCGCGACGCCGGGATGGCGATGCGACTGGGGAATTACCGTCGCACCGAGCCCCGCCGCCACCATCTCCAGCGCGCGGTCGTCATTGGTGGTACGCAGCGCGAAGAAGGGGCGGATACCGCGCCGGGTGAAATAGCGGCTGGTCTCCGACAGCGCCTCGCAATTGCGCCGGACGATCATCGTTTCGCCTGCCAGCGCCTCGCCGGGCACCGCCGCCTCGCCGGCAAGTGGATGCGACGCGGTGAGCGCAAGGACGAACGCCTCGCTGCGCAGCGGCTCCATCTCCGCGCCCGGCTCGCGCTGCGTGGCGGTGAGCGCAAGATCGATCCGCCCGCGCGACAGATGCTGCGACAGCGCCGCCGCATTGCCCTCGACCAGCTCGACCGCAAGCTCGGGCGCCGCGCGCGCTGCCAATGCTGCGAAGGCGGCCAGCTCCGCGCTGGCGATCGTGTTGAGCACGCCCAGCCGCAGCGTGCCACCGGACGCGACGCCGTCGATCGACGCCTGGGCCAGATTGAACTCGCGTTCGATCCGTCGTGCATGCACCGCGAAGCGCGCGCCCGCCTCGGTCAGCTCGACGCGCTGGCTGTTGCGCCGGAACAGCTTGGCGCCGGCCTCGCGCTCCAGCTTGGCGATGCCGGCCGAGAGGGTGGGCTGGGACACATTGACCTGAGCGGCGGCCGCGGTGAACGTCCCGCTATCGATGACGGCGAGGAAATAGCGCAGCAGATAGCGGTCGATCATAGATGTCATCTATGCTGTTGCGCGCCGCCTTTCAATTTTTCTCCGGCGCATTCCATCGCTAGAGTACGGCAAAAGTCCCAGGAGAGCCGAATGAGCCTGCCCCAGATGGATTTCGCGCTGAGCGAGACCGCGGAGATGATCCGCGACACCACCCAGCGTTTCGCGAAGGAGCGGATCGAGCCGCTCGCCGCGAAGATCGACGCCGAGGACTGGTTCCCCCGCGACGAGCTGTGGACCGCGATGGGCGAGCTCGGCCTGCACGGCATCACCGTCGATGAGGAATTCGGCGGCCTGGGCCTCGGCTATCTCGAACATGTCATCGCGTGCGAGGAAGTCAGCCGTGCCTCGGCCTCGATCGGCCTCAGCTACGGCGCGCACTCCAATCTCTGCGTCAACCAGATCAGCCGCTGGGCCAGCCCCGCGCAGAAGGCGAAATACCTGCCCAGGCTGATCAGCGGCGAGCATGTCGGCAGCCTCGCCATGTCCGAAGCAGGCGCCGGGTCGGACGTCGTCAGCATGAAGCTGCGCGCCGAGCACAAGGGCGACCGCTACGTCCTCAACGGCACCAAGTTCTGGATCACCAACGCGGCCTATGCCGATACGCTGGTGGTCTATGCCAAGACCGGCGAAGGCTCGCGCGGCATCACCACCTTCCTGATCGAGAAGGACATGCCCGGCTTCAGCATCGGGCAGAAGATCGACAAGATGGGCATGCGCGGCTCGCCCACCGCGGAGCTGGTGTTCGACGATTGCGAAGTGCCCGAGGAGAACGTCATGGGCCCGCTCAACGGCGGCGTCGGCGTGCTCATGTCCGGCCTCGATTACGAGCGCACCGTGCTCGCCGGCATCCAGCTCGGCATCATGCAGGCCTGCCTCGACGTGGTCCTGCCGTACCTGCGCGAGCGCAAGCAGTTCGGCCAGGCGATCGGCAGCTTCCAGCTGATGCAGGCCAAGGTCGCCGACATGTATGTCGCGCTCAATTCGGCGCGCGCCTATGTCTATGCCGTCGCCCAGGCGTGCGACGCGGGCAAGACTACGCGCTTCGACGCCGCGGGCGCGATCCTGCTCGCCAGCGAGAATGCCTTCAGGGTCGCCGGCGAGGCGGTTCAGGCGCTGGGCGGCGCGGGCTATACCAAGGACTGGCCGGTCGAGCGCTTCCTGCGCGACGCCAAGCTGCTCGACATCGGGGCGGGGACCAACGAGATCCGCCGCATGCTGATCGGCCGCGAGCTGATCGGTGCCGCGTGATCTGGCTCTGGGCCTCGGCGGCGCTGATGCTCGCGACCGGGATCACCCATTCGATCCTGGGTGAGGCGAAGCTGATCGGTCCGATGCTGCGCGCCCGTCATGGGGTGCTGGCCGGCGGCTTTGCGCGCACGATCATCCGCTATGCCTGGCACGTCACCAGCGTGCTGATGGCGGCCACGGCGATCGCCGTCGTCTGGCCCGGCACGCCCGCCGCACTGATCCGCGCGATCGGCGCGATCTGGCTCGGGCTCGGCCTGGTCAGCCTCGTCTGGACCCGCGGCAAGCATGTCGGCTGGCCGGTGCTGAGCGGTGCCGGCATCTGCGCGCTGATCGGCGCGGCGTGAGCTACTTCCCCACGAACAGGAAGGCGACGCCGCCCATGATGCAGACGAACGCTGCGGCATGGCGCCAGTGCAGCGCTTCGCCCAGCACCGTGACCATGAAGACCCCGAACACGATCAGCGCGATCGCCTCCTGCGCGATCTTGAGCTGGCCGGGCGTCCAGCCTGCCAGAAACCCGACGCGGTTCGCGGGTACTGCAAAGCAATATTCGGCTCCGGCGATTGCCCAGGAGATCAGGATGACGGTCATGAGGGGCTTGTCGAGGCCCGCTTTCCCCAAATGCCAGTACCAGGCGATGGTCATGAGGACGTTGGAAATAATGAGCAGCAGGATGGTCGTCATGAAGTCCCCCTTCGCGCCGCTGTGCGCCGCCCGCGCGGAGTGCGCAAGATGAGCGGTCCCGTCCTCAGATCCGCGCTCTCCCCTGAGGATGAGGGCTTCCGCACCAATGCTGCGCACAATCGCGCGCTGGCGGAGAAGCTTCATGCCGATGTGGCGCAGGCCGCGCTCGGCGGCAACGAGAAGAGCCGCGAGCGCCACACCTCACGCGGCAAGCTGCTCCCCCGCGAGCGCGTCGAGCGGCTGCTCGACCCCGGCTCGCCGTTCCTCGAGATCGGCCAGCTCGCCGCATGTGACATGTACGAAGGCGAAGTGCCCGGCGCGGGCATGATCGCCGGCATCGGCCGCGTCTCGGGCCGCCAGTGCATGATCGTGTGCAACGACGCGACGGTGAAGGGCGGCACCTACTACCCGATGACCGTCAAGAAGCACCTGCGCGCCCAGGAGATCGCGGAGGCCAACCGGCTGCCCTGCATCTACCTCGTCGACAGCGGCGGCGCGAACCTGCCGCATCAGGCAGAGGTGTTTCCCGACAAGGAGCATTTCGGCCGCATCTTCTTCAACCAGGCGAACATGTCCGCCAAGGGCATCCCGCAGATCGCCTGCGTGATGGGCAGCTGCACCGCCGGCGGCGCCTATGTCCCGGCGATGTCGGACGAGAGCGTGATCGTGCGCAATCAGGGCACGATCTTCCTCGCCGGCCCGCCGCTGGTGAAGGCGGCGACGGGCGAGGAGATCAGCGCCGAGGATCTCGGCGGTGGCGACCTGCACGGCCGCAAGTCGGGCGTGGTCGATCATGTTGCGGAGAATGACGAGCATGCGCTGACCATCGTCCGCGACATCGTCAGCCATCTCCCGCGCGATCGCACGCCCGACGTCGCGATCCTCGATCCGCGCCCGCCCAAATTCGACGCCGAGGAGCTCTACGGCATCGTCCCCACCGATGTCCGCGCGCCCTACGACGTCCACGAAGTCATCGCCCGCATCGTCGACGGCTCCGAGTTCCACGAGTTCAAGGCGCCCTACGGCTCGACCCTCGTCTGCGGCTTCGCGCATATCTGGGGCATGCCGGTCGCGATCCTCGCCAATAACGGCGTGCTGTTCAGTGAGAGCGCGGTCAAGGGCGCGCACTTCATCGAGCTGGCCTGCCAGCGCCGCATCCCGTTGCTGTTCCTCCAGAACATCTCGGGCTTCATGGTCGGCGGCAAGTACGAGGCGGAGGGGATCGCCAAGCACGGCGCCAAGCTCGTCACCGCCGTCGCCACCGCCAGCGTGCCCAAGATCACCGTGCTGATCGGCGGCAGCTTCGGCGCGGGCAATTACGGCATGTGCGGCCGCGCCTACTCGCCCCGCTTCCTGTTCAGCTGGCCCAACAGCCGCATCAGCGTGATGGGCGGCGAACAGGCCGCATCGGTGCTCGCCACCGTCCATCGCGACGCCGACAGCTGGACGCCCGAGCAGGCCGAGACCTTCAAGGCCCCGATCCGCCAGAAGTACGAGGACGAGGGTAACCCCTGGCACGCGACGGCACGCCTGTGGGACGACGGCATCATCGACCCCGCCCAGACCCGCGACGTCCTCGGGCTGGCGTTCGCGGCAACGCTGAATGCGCCGGTGGAGGAGGGGACACGCTTCGGCGTGTTCCGGATGTGATGACAGTTTATGAATTCAATCCGAATAAGTTGCCGGACGATTACCTCAGAGCAATTGGCCTTGTTATTTCTTGCGCCTCTCAGACCGAAGAGATCATGAGAAGCTTTCTTGGGGCGTTACTCGGTGCGGATATCATCGAGACGATCGCCTTGGGCACTCATATGTCCCTGCCCATGAAAGACGACATCATTCGTGCTGTGGTCGAACTAAATGCACCCAGCGCTAGCGCTGTCGATGAAGTCGACGATATTCTAGACAATATTAGAGCTGCAATGCAGCTTCGGAATGAGGTGGCTCACAACGCATTCGCCATCCATCCCGATAGCGGTGAAATTTATAGTTTGCGGGAAAAAGCCCGCGGTAGCCTCCAGGCCGAAATCAAGCCGGTGAAAGTCGAAGAGCTGCTCGCCGTTGCTGATCAGGTCTATGGCGCCGGAATGGCCTTGCAAGAATACATGATCAAGAGTGGCGTTGGTCCTCGCATGAGAGAAAAGCAGCTTCGTGAGCCGCTCAATCGCAGGAAAAAGGCCCGAGAACAACGGCGAGCCGACTTCGGCGACCGGTATTGAGGAATACTGTATGATCAACTCCCTCCTCATCGCCAATCGCGGCGAGATCGCCTGCCGCATCATCCGCACCGCGCGGAAGCTCGGCATCCGCACCGTCGCGGTCTATTCGGACGCCGACGCGCACGCCCTCCACGTCCGGGAGGCCGATCAGGCGGTGCATATCGGCGGCTCGCAGGCGCGCGAATCCTATCTTGTCGGCGAGCGGGTCATCGCCGCCGCGAAGGAGACCGGCGCCGAGGCGATCCACCCCGGCTACGGCTTCCTCTCGGAGAATGCGGACTTCGCCGAGGCGGTGGTCGCCGCCGGCCTGATCTGGGTCGGGCCCAACCCCGACAGCATCCGCGCCATGGGCCTCAAGGATGCCGCCAAGAAGCTGATGCAGGACGCCCGCGTCCCCGTCACCCCCGGCTATCTCGGCGAGGACCAGTCGCTCGACCGTCTCCAGCGTGAGGCCGACAAGATCGGCTACCCCGTTCTGATCAAGGCGGTCGCGGGCGGCGGGGGCAAGGGGATGCGGCGCGTCGACGTGGCCGAGGATTTCGCCGACGCGCTTGCCAGCTGCCAGCGCGAGGCCGCCTCGTCGTTCGGCGACGATCGCGTGCTGATCGAGAAGTATATCCTCGCCCCGCGCCATATCGAGGTGCAGGTGTTCGGCGACAGCCACGGCAACATCGTCCATCTGTTCGAGCGCGACTGCTCGATGCAGCGCCGCCACCAGAAGGTGATCGAGGAAGCCCCCGCGCCGGGCATGGACAAGTCGGCGCGCTTTGCGGTGTGCGAAGCGGCGGTCAAGGCCGCGCGCGCGGTCAACTATGTCGGCGCGGGGACGATCGAGTTCATCGCCGATGCGTCGCAGGGCCTGCACGCCGACCGGATCTGGTTCATGGAGATGAACACGCGGCTTCAGGTCGAGCATCCGGTGACGGAGGCGATCACCGGCGTCGATCTCGTCGAATGGCAGCTCCGCGTCGCCAGCGGCGAACCGCTCCCGCTGCGGCAGGAAGAGATCGCGATCAGCGGCCATGCGATCGAGGCGCGGCTCTATGCCGAGGATCCCGCACGCGGCTTCCTGCCCAGCACCGGCAAGCTCGAGGTGCTCGACTTCCCGGTCAACGCGCGCGTCGATACCGGGGTCGAGGCGGGCTCGGTGATCTCGCCCTTCTACGATCCGATGATCGCCAAGCTGATCGTTCACAGCGATACGCGGGAGGAAGCGATCGCCTTGCTCCGCTCGGAGCTCAGCTACCTCACCGTCTGGCCGGTGCGCACCAATGCCGGCTTCCTGTTCCGCCTGCTCGGCGACGGCGATTTCGTCCGTGCGCAGCTCGATACCGGGCTGATCGAGCGCCGCGGCGAGGTGCTGACGATCGATCCGCTTCCGACCGCGGCCGATCTGACCCGTGCGACCTATTGGCTTGAAACGGACATCCCGTCCGACACCCTGTCGATGGCACACGGCCTCGAAGGCTTCCGCCTCAACCGCTCGCCGGTAACCCAGCGTGCGCTCGCCGTGAATGGTGAGCGGATTGTGTTCACCGCCGACCATGGCGACATCGCCTCGCATTTCTACGGCCATGAGCGCGACGGCGCGGCGCTGCTCGTCCATGGCGGCGCGACCTTCCGCGTCACCGCCGACCGCACCGACGGCGCCGCGGGCGCCGCGGCGGGAGACGGCTCGATCCTTGCCCCGATGCCGGGCCGCATCGTTTCGGTCGAGGTGGCGGAGGGGCAGGCGGTTATCGCCGGCCAGAAGCTGCTGGTGCTCGAAGCGATGAAGATGGAGCAGGCGCTCACCGCCCCGTTCGACGGCACGATCGAAACCCTCAACGCCGTCGCGGGCGCTCAGGTTCAGGTCGACGCGCTGCTGGTCAAGGTCGCGAAGGGGGAGTGAGGCCGCGCGGCGGCTCGTCCGCCGCGGGTGTCATATGTGCGCGCCATGAATAACCCTTCGTCCTTCGACCGCTATGTCGAAACCCCCGCCGGCCGTCTCTTCGCCCGCGAATGGAAGGCCGCCCCGGCAAATGGTCTTGCGCCGTTCGTCCTGTTCCACGACAGCCTCGGTTCGGTCGAACAGTGGCGCGATTTCCCCGCACAGCTCGCCGCGGCCACCGGCCGCACCGTGATCGCATATGACCGGCTCGGCTTCGGGCGGTCGGACCCGCATCCGGGCACGCTCCGGAACGACTTCGTGCAGGACGAGGCGCGCTCGGGTCTGGCCCCGATCCGGGCGGCGTTCGCGATCGATCGCATGATCCTGTTCGGGCACAGTGTCGGCGGCGGCATGGCGATCGCGAGCGGCGCGGCGTTCCCCGTCGAAACCGACGCGATCATCACACTGGCGGCGCAGGCCTTTACCGAAGACCGGACCCTCGCCGGCATCGAAGCGGCGAGGATCGCGTTCGAGGCCGAAAGCCAAGTCGAACGCGTCGCCAGATATCATGGCGACAAGGCGCGCTGGGTGCTCGACGCCTGGATCGGGACCTGGCGGAGGCCCGCCTTCGCGACCTGGTCGCTCGACGACGAGCTTCGCCGGCTACGCTGCCCGGTGCTGGCGCTGCACGGCGATCACGACGAATATGGCTCGAACGCGCATCCCGAACGCATCGCCGCGCTCGCCGGCGGCCCGGCCCGCGCGGTGATCCTCAAGGACTGCCACCACATGCCGCATCGCGAGATGCCGGATACGGTGCTGAACCTGGTCCGGGATCTTGTGCGGACGGTCTAGCGCGACAACGGCGTCCTAGCTCGCAGGATCGTATGCGAATTCGCGCAACTCCTGTGCGCAACGGCATGCGACCGCGATCCGGCGCGCCCATTCGACCGCCTCGTCGCGCGTTGGCACCTCCAGCACCAGGAACCCGCCATTCAGCCGGCTGCCCGGATAGGTCTCGCCCGATACCGATCCGTCGCCGGAGACCCGCACCGGCGCGACGCTCTCGTCGATCCCGCCGCCGAATACATAGACTCCCGCGGCCTTGGCCTCCTCGACCACCGCATGCGCGTCGATCGACACGGCCGGAAGCTCGTCTTGTGAGACCTGCATGGCCTCGGCGGGGAAGGAGATGAGGTATTTGGTCATGCCGCGATGATGTCGCGAAGATCGGGCCGCAGCAAGCGGGCAGGGTGGATGCGCTGCGCGATTGGCAGGCGCGTGCGACATCTCCGGTTTGCCGGAGCGCCGCGTGGCATCGACATGCTCGCCGTTGCGCTGGCGGATCTGCAATCGCGTCGGAAGCATCGCCGCAACATCGACCTCCACCTGTTCCTCAATGCCCTTCGCCCTGCCTTCCGCCGTCCGGTACGGTTGTCCTCACCCGCTGAAACCCGTCAGCCGTGTAAGTCACGGGATAACCGTAATAACCTGGTGAAGTTTTCCTACACGAGCCAAATGGGTTATACTGCGATCCTCGGCATTGGACGGGAAAGCGAAAGAGAACAGGATGCACCGCGCAGCCAATTCAAGTGTGAACTTTGCCGGCCGCCGTTCGTGCTATTCGCGCCAGCTCTTGTCGGTGCGGTCGACCAGCCGCACCATTGCGGCAAAGTCGGCCGCGCCCGGGGCGATCGATGCCTGCGCCATGTGCAGGTCGCGCTGATGCACCGCGACCACCTCGTCCGGCACCACCAGCGGCTTGCCCATCGACAGGGTGGCGAGCTGGATCTCGCAGGCGCGTTGCAGTGCCCAATGCTTGACGAACGCCTCGGGCAGGGTACGGCCCATCGCGACGATGCCGTGGTTGCGCAGCAGCAGCATCCGCTTGTCGCCCAGATTCTCGATCAGCCGGTCGCCTTCCTCGTCGCGCACCGTCACGCCCTCGAAGTCGTGATAGGCGATCTGCCCGGCGAAGTTGCAGGCGTAGAAGTTGATCGGCTGCAGCCCGCCCTCCAGGCTGCTCACCGCCATCCCCGCGGTGGTGTGGGTGTGCATGATGCAATGCACGTCGGGCAGGTTGCGGTGGAACACCGAATGCTGGACGAAGCCGGCGCGGTTGACGAGGTACGGGCTGCCGTCGAGCTTGTTGCCGTCGATATCGATCTTGACCAGGTTCGACGCCTTCACCTCGCTGAAATGCAGCCCGAACGGGTTGATCAGGAACGCATGATCCTCGCCCGGCACCTTCAGCGTGATGTGGTTGTAGATCATCTCGGACCAGCCGAGCATGTCGAACACGCGGTAGGCGGAAGCGAGCTGCTGGCGCGCCTCCCATTCGGCGTCGGTCATGACGCGGCTGGTCTCGGCGGCGGCGGTGGCCATGATACCCTCTCCGTTTTTCGTGGTTGCGGTATGTATGCCATGAAGCGGCGGGGCAGGGCAACTTGCGTTGCGCGGGCGAAGCCGCTAGGGGCCGCCGCAGTCATCTGGGGAGTAGCCAGCCGTCTTGCGACGGGCCTCCGCGTCAACACACTTGGTCGAGAGGCCATGGCGCGAAGGGAACAGGGACTTGCGTCCCGTTCGGGCGAGACCAATGGCGCCATGCTTTCCGCTCAGGCTGGGCGGGAGGGTGTGGTGTCGTTGGAACTTCGCACCGCCCGGCCTGGAGACCTGTCTTGGAAGCCTTCCTCACCTCTACCGCGCTGGTCGCGCTCGCCGAGATCGGCGACAAGACGCAGCTGTTGGCGATTGTGCTGGCCACCCGTTTCAAGCGGCCGATGCCGATCATCCTCGGCATCCTCGTCGCGACCCTCGCCAATCATTTCCTCGCCGCGCTGGTGGGGCAGCAGGCGGCGGCTTGGCTGGAAGGGGCGTGGTTCCGCTACCTGATCGCGGCCTCCTTCATCGTCATGGCGGCGTGGACGCTGATCCCCGACAAGCTCGACAATGAGGATAGCAAGCCTTTGAAATACGGTGCATTTGCGACCACGGCTATCGCCTTCTTCCTGGTCGAGATGGGCGACAAGACCCAGGTCGCGACGATCGCGCTCGGCGCCCGCTTTGCCGAGGTCGGCTGGGTCACCGCCGGAACCACCCTTGGAATGATGATCGCCAATGTTCCGGCGGTCTTCCTCGGCAACGAGCTGGTCAGGCGCGTCCCGCTGCGCACCGTCCGTATCGTCGCGGCCCTCATGTTCCTGGCCATCGGCATCTGGATGCTCGCGCAGACTGCGCTGGCCGGATAGGCTGCGCGGTATGAGTGACATGCGAACCTGGCTGGCCATCGAGACCGGCGGCACCAAGCTACTCGCGCGGCTGGTGCGGGATGAAGGCGTAGTCGCCGAAGCGCGCTGGCCGACCACCAGTCCGGAAGCGGCGGAGGCGGCGTTGCTCGCCTTCGCCGGGCGCACGCCGCTGGCGGGCGTGGGCATCGCCGCCTTCGGACCAGTCGTCGTCGATCCCGCCGCTGCCAACTATGGCGAGGTGCTGGCGACCCCCAAGCCCGGTTGGACTGGCGCCAATCTGCGCGCCGCGCTCGAACAGGCGCTGGGCGTTCCGGTCGCGATCGATACCGACGTCAATGCCGCCGCACTGGCCGAGGCTGCGGCGGGCGCCGGGCAGGGCTGTTCAAGCCTCGCCTATGTCACCGTCGGCACCGGCATCGGCGCCGGTCTCGCGCGCGACGGGCGAACGCTGACGGGCGCGCTGCACCCCGAAATGGGGCACGTCCCGGTGCTGCGATTCGAGGGGGACCCGACCCCGAGCGCTTGCCCCTTCCATTCGGGCTGCGCGGAGGGGATGGCGGCTGGCCCGGCAGTGCAGCGGCGGCTCGGCGGCAAGCTACTCGAGGACTCGCCCGCCGATTTCGCCGCGGTTGCGGACTATCTCGGCCAGCTCTTCGCGACGATCGTGCTCGCCTGGTCGCCGCACCGGATCGTCGTCGGCGGCGGTGTGATGGATGTACCCGGGCTCGGGAAAGCGGCAACCGTGCGGATGCGCGTGGCACTCGGTGGCTATGGCGTCGGCAGCGCGGTCGGCGAGGCGGATTTCATCCGCTCCGCTGCGCTCGAGCATGCCGGGCTCGAAGGCGCGCTGATCCTCGCCCGGCAGGCCGCGGCGCGCGCCGGCTGACGCACGCCGCGAATTGCTTCACTCGCCGTCGCGGTCGAGCGGCATCACCTCGATGAAGCGGTTGCGCGCGTCGAAGCGGCAGCGGAAGCGCTTGATTCCTTCGCGGCCCTTGTCCGCCGTGCCCTCGATCCGGGTGCCGCCACCTGGGGCGGCGGCGAGCCTTCCGGTGCGGACATAGGCCGGGCGCAGGCCATAAAGGCCCGCTGCCTCGCCCCGGCAATAAGCGGCCATGTTGCCTGCCGCGATCGGTTGACCGGAACCGATGCCGCCCGGGCCGCCGGGACCACCCGGACCTCCGCCGATCTGCCCGCTCACCCCGATATCGAGCGAATAGCTTGCGCTCTCGCCACGCCGCGCGGCGTTGCGCATCAGATAGACGCGAATCCGATAGTCGCCGGTCTGCGGCAGCCGTCCGCTGAAGCTGTTGCCTCCGTTGGAGCCGATGAACATCGCGCTCTGCGCGCCCGGCGCGATGACGTTGAAATAGGCGGATGCGTTGCCGCTGCGCATGTTCACCCGCATCGCCTGCCCTGCTCGCGCATTGATGATGTAATCGACGGTCGAATACCCACGGATCGTTCCGCGAACGACCTGGGATGTGGCGCCGCGTGGAAACTGCACGCGCTCGCTGCGGGCCGGCGACTGGGCAACGGCCGGCACAACGATGCACAGGCTGGCGGCGGCAAGCATCAACGGTTTCTGCATCTGGACTCTCCTGGGCAGGGATGGCGCCGGGAGAACGCTATCATCGACTGTTTGTTGCGCGAACCGAACAATATCGCAGCGCCATGCCCCGCCGGGCATCACGCGGGCCGGATCCGGGCGCGCCGTCTCGATCTTTAATCTTCGGGTAACCATGCTTCGCCATTGTCGATGCGGCGAAACGGGGGCGGGCTGCGCCGGTCCGGCAATTGGAAACGGTCTATTAATGGCAGATCTTGGGCTCGCCCCTGCTCGGGCAGCGTTCAGCGGGAGAACGTTTCTTCGTCCGGCCTCTGCCTGGGATTGGATCTGCGCTGCGCCGTTGCTGATCCTCGCGATTCTGCTGTTCGCCCGGCCGGGCCTTCCCCTCGACGACGCCTATATCACGCTTCACAATGCGCGAACGCTGCTCGCCGGGGGCACGGACCCGGTCTATGCCGGCTCGACCGCGCTGACTGGCGCCACCAGCGCGATCCATCTCGTCCTTATCGCGATCCTGGGACTGGCAATGCCGCTCGAGCTTGCGTCCAAGTTCGTGACACTGGCGGCGATCCTGCTCTACGCCGCTGGCCTGATCGTGCTGCTGCGCCGCTTGCAGTGTCCGCCAGCCGCACGCGCGATACTCCTCATCACCGGCTTGATGGTCGGCTATATGCCCTATAATCTGCTCAACGGGCTGGAGAGCGGGCTGGCGGTCGCGGCGATCGTCTGGGGGCTCGTGCTGATCGACAGCAAGTGGCTGCCGCTGCTCTGCGGAACGATGCCCTTCGTGCGCCCGGAGCTCGCCTTTCTCGCCGCGCCGCTGTTCTTCTATCGCTGCTGGCTCGACCGGCGCGACCTGCGCCGGCTGGTAACCAACGGAGCGCTCGCGCTGGCCGCAGCGTCGCCATGGCTGATCTTCTACACCGTCTATACCGGCTGGCCGATTCCCAATACCGGCGGCGCCAAGGTGGCGTTCTTTGCAGAAACGACGCTGGGCTGGCGGGCGCGACGGGGGATCCTGATCGGCGTCGTCATCTCGTGCCTGTTCGGTCCGCTCTGGCTGTCGATGCCGGCGCTGGCCCGCCGGCCGGCCGGGCTTTGCGCGCTCGTCTTCCTGATCTGCTGGATCGGACTGACCGCGCTCGTCTTTCCGGGCGGCCTCCACCATAACTGGTTTCGTTATGTGAGCATGATCCTGCCCGTGTTGCTGCTCGGCTGGGCGATCATCTTCGCGCGCAAGGCCGCCTGGCATCCGCCGCTGCTCGCGCTGCTGTTGGGCTGGACCTTCTTCACCGGCGCGATCGGCGTGCGGAGCTATCTGGACCGGTCGCATACCGAGGCGCTCGATCGCGCCGCACAGCTCATCGGCACGAAGTTGCCGCGCGATTCCGTCATTCTGGTCCATGACGCAGGCTATCTCGCCTGGGCCTTGCCCGGTCATCGGCTGGTCGATGTGGTGGGCCTCAAGAGCACCGCGAGCATGACATGGCACCGCCGGTATACCGCGCAGACCGGGAAGCGCGACGTGGCGCTGAACGGGATCGCGCACGGCGCGAAGGCGCAGTATCTGGTCGCGCTGGCCGATCCTCCGGGCTTCTGGGGCGAGCTGGCGCTGGCGCTGAAACGGTCGGGGTGGACGCTGCAGCCGCTCTCGCCGGTCAAGGACTATGAGTATGTGGTGTACCGCATCGATCCGCCGGGGCGGACCGTGCCGGACACCGGCAACGCTGCGCCGCAGCGCGCGCGATAGGGACAATCGATGTACGCTTCGCAAGACACCCAGCCATCCGCGACCGCCAAGCACGCGCAGGTGGAGCCGGCTGCCACCGCGGCGCTGCCGTGGTGGCTGTATCTGATCTTCTGCGCGCTCAGCGTCGTACCGTTCATCGCCGTCGCCAACCCGCCGATTGTCGATTTTCCCAACCATGCGGCCCGGTTGGGCCTGCAATGCGCGATGGGCGATCCCGTCGTCTCGGCGATGTACGGCTTCAGGCTTGGGCTCATTCCCAATCTGGCGGCGGACCTGATCAACGCGCCTTTGTGCGGGATCGCGGCGCCTGCACTGGTGCTCAAGGGGACGATCATCGCCGCATTGGCCATCCTCTATTGCGCGTGCTGGCAGATCCAGCGTTCTCTCTACGGGGCCACCAACCCGTTCCTTCTCTTCGTGCCCGCCATGAGCCTCAACGTGGTCACCACCATCGGGTACATCAACTTCCTGTTTGGCGTCGCGATCGCGGCCGCCATGATCGCGCTTGCACTCGCGCGGCCACGGATGCGGTCGCTGGTGCTGATCGGCAATGCGGGCGGCGTCCTGCTGTTCTTCGCCCACATCTTCGCACTGGCCTTCGCGGTGGTCTTCTTCTTTGGATGGTTCCTGAAATGGCCGATACGGTTGCGCGGCCTCATCGAGGCCTGGCTGCGGACGCTCGCGATGTTCGCGGTTCCGCTTGCGCTGATCCCGTTCGTGCCGAGCGAGAGCGCCGAGCTCTCCATCGGCTATATGGCGAAGACGAGGGCATTGTTCGCCCCCTTCCTGGTCCATTCAGGTGCGCAGGCGATCCTGATCCCCGTGGCGCTGGTGGTGCCATTCTATCTCCTGTGGCGGCATGGCCGGATCGCGCTGCACCGACGGATGCGATTGCCGCTGCTGATGGTCGCGATCTACATCGTGATCGTCCCGTGCCAGTTGCAGGATGCGGTCGATATCGACTCCCGGACTTCCGTAGCGCTTGCCTATCTGCTGTTCGCGTCGCTGGCCCCGGCGGGGGTTGGCCGGCCCGTCGCGAAGCTGCTTTCGCTGCTGGCGGCGGTCCCGCTGATCGCGCATCTCGTCACCGTGGTGGCGGTGTGGGCGCCGTTCAGCCGCCAGGTGGACGAATTCCGTACGGCGATTGCGGTGCTGCCTGCGCATGCCACGATCCTGAGCGTCGGCGCGGATGAGGGGGATACCCGCACCAACATCGCACCGACGGTAGCGTACAGCCACCTCGCAAGCTATGCCACCGCGGACCGGCGGGTCTTCAACCCGCTTGAGTTCACCGGGATCGGCATGCAGCCCCTGCATGCGACAGGCCGTTTCGTCGATTATGACGTGCCGGCGTCGATGCCGCTCCCGGTCGAGGCGGCGATCGCGCTCAAGCTGCCCGACGCGCTGACGCGCTATCCGGTGCTGTCAAAACAGGTCAGCTACGCGCATCGCTGGCCGGAGCGCTTCGACTATGTCGTCTATTATCACTTCGGGACCAATCCGAACTTCGATCCGCAGGCGTTGCGCATGGTCAGGCAGGGCAGCTTCTTCTCGCTGCTTCAGGTGCGGCGCCCCCGATAGAAAGGGTGCGGGTTTAGCGTTTCGTTAACCACAGTCGTGGGATTGCCTTCGCAGCTTGATGAGGGGGCGGAACGGTGAGTGTTGCAACTGCAATTCGGCCAGACGAAGCAGGGGAAGTCTCACCTTCGGAAATCCGCGGCTTCTATCCGCTCGTCCTCGATCTAGATGGTACGCTGCTTCGCACCGATCTGCTCCTCGAATGCGCACTGCAGTTTGTACGCACGCGTCCATTGCGGGTCTTCCTGCTCCTGTGGTGGGCGCTCCACGGGATCGCATATCTGAAGCAGCAGCTCGCCGAACGGGCCGAACTCGCCATCGACCTGCTCCCAGTTAACGAAGCGCTAGCCGCCTATGCGCAGACCGCGGCCGACAATGGGCGCGAGGTAATCATCGCGACCGCGGCGAACCAGCTTCTTGCGCAGCATGTGTGCGATCGTTTCGATTTCGCGCGCGAGGCGCTGGCCTCGACCGCCGAGCTGAATTTGAAGGGCAAGCGGAAGGCCGAGGCGCTGGCCGCACGCTATCCGGACGGATTCGTCTATGCGGGCGACGCAGCTGCGGACCTGCATGTCTGGCGTGCTGCACGCTTCGCCATCTTTGCCGGCGACGACGCTGGCGTCTTCAACCGGGTCAAGGCGCTGGTTCCGGTCGAAGCCCATTTCCAGCGTGAGCGCGCCGGTCTGACCGGCTGGATGAAGGCGCTCCGTGTCCATCAATGGGCGAAGAACGGGCTGATCTTTCTGCCGATGATGCTGGCCGGCGTGCTACTCGATCTCAATGCCTGGCTGGCCTGCACGCTGGGCTTCGTCGCGATGGGTGTCACCGCCTCGGCGACCTACCTGCTCAATGACCTGATGGACCTGCAGGAGGATCGCCGGCACTGGAGCAAGCGCAACCGCGCGCTCGCTTCCGGCACGATTAGTATTCCTGCCGCGACACTGGCTTCGATCTTTCTTCTGGGAGCAGGCTTCGGCCTAGCCATGCTGGCGGGCGGCCTTCCGACGCTGGCGCTCGTCCTGCTCTATTGCGCGGCCACGCTGACCTATTCGCTCTATCTCAAGCGGGTGCCGCTGCTCGACGTGACTGTGCTGGCGGGACTCTTCACGCTGCGCCTGGCGGTCGGCGCGGTGATCGTCGATGTCCGGCTTTCGGCTTGGCTGATGGTATTCTCGATGTTCCTGTTCTTCTCGCTGGCGCTGGCCAAGCGTTCGATCGAGCTTACGCGGACGATCAGCCGGGGATCGGCGATCACGGCGATGCACGGGCGAGGCTATGTTCCTGCGGACGCACCGTTCGTCTCGACGCTGGGTGTGTCTTCCGCGCTCACCGCGGTCGCGATCATGGTACTCTACCTGATCCACGAGGCCTTCCCCAGCGCGCTCTACAGCCATCCGGAGGTGCTCTGGGCCGCACCGGTCCTGATCGGGCTCTGGCTCGGCCGGATCTGGCTGCTTTGCACTCGTGGCCAGCTCAACGACGATCCGGTGCAGTTCACCGTGCACGACCGGGTCAGCATCCTTCTCGGCGCCGGCGTGATGTGCAGCTTTGCCGGCGCGGCGCTGTTGCGGTGAGCATGGCGTTCCACCCCGATAGCGGGGTTTCGTCGTGGAGCCGTGTCGGGAAGCGCGAACACCGGGTCGGCCGGCCGCGCTTCGCTGCGGAGCTAACAGCCTGGAACCAAAGCGGCCGCGATACCCGCCTGGCGATCGGCAATGGCCGTTCCTACAGCGATGTCGGGCTTTGCGACCGGGGCAATCTGATCGCGATGGGCGGGCTTGATCGCTTTCGCAGCTTCGATCCCGAAACCGGGATCCTGGTCGCGGAAGCGGGTGTGATGCTGGACGCGATCCTGGAGACGTTCGTTCCGCGCGGCTTTTTCCTGCCCGTCACGCCCGGCACGCGGTTCGTGACGCTGGGCGGTGCCGTCGCCAACGACGTCCATGGCAAGAACCATCACCGCGCAGGCACCTTTGGCCGCCACGTCCGGAGCATCGTGCTGGAGCGTTCGGACATGGGCCGGGTACGCGTTTCGCCGGGCGAGAATCCGCAGCTCTTTGCCGCGACGATCGGCGGGTTGGGACTGACCGGCATCATCGTCGAGGTCGAGCTTCAGCTCCAGCGGATCGCGTCGTCGCAGCTCGACGTGGAGACCATCGCCTGCGTCGATCTAGACGCTTTGTGCGACACGCTGGAGCGGAGCGAAACCGGTTTCGAACACAGCGTCGCATGGATCGACTGCACCGCACGCAACGGGCGCGGTATTGTCAGCCGTGCCAACTGGGCCGAGACGGGACCGCTTTCTGTTCATGCGCCGCCCCGGCGATCGGTACCCGGAATCGGTGTTCCGACGCCGCTCAATCCAATGACGCTCAAGCTGTTCAACGGCGCCTATTTCACGATGGGGCAAATGCGGGCGGGCCGGGCGCAGATCCATTATTCGCCGTTCTTCTATCCGTTGGACGCTATCCTCAACTGGAACCGGCTCTACGGAAAACAGGGCTTCTACCAGTATCAATGCGTGATCCCGGCAGCGGCAGGGCGAGCGCCGCTGGCGGCCCTGCTCGCGGAGATCGCTGCGTCCGGCGAGGGATCGTTGCTGGCGGTGCTAAAGACGTTCGGAGACCTCCCGAGCCCCGGCATGCTGTCCTTCCCGACGAAGGGGCTGACGCTGGCCCTCGATTTCCGCAACCGGGGCGCGGCGACCCTCTCGTTGTTCGATCGGCTGGACCGCATCGTCCTCGAAGCGGGCGGCCGGCTCTATCCGGCCAAGGATTTGCGCATGCCGGCGGCGCTGTTCCGGGCGGGCTATCCCCAATCGAAACAATTTGAAGCGATGATCGACCCGTGCTGTCGATCCGATTTCTGGACGCGAGTGGCTCAATGACGAAACGGATCCTTGTTCTGGGTGCAACCTCCGAGATCGCGGAGGAAACGGCGCGCCTTTATGCTGCGGAGGGCGCGCGGTTCGTCCTGGCGGGGCGCGATCCTGTGCGGCTTGCGGACATCGCCGCGGATTTGCGGGTGCGGGGCGCCAGCCTGGCAGAGGTCGATGCGGTCGACCTTGCCGCGGCGGATGTGGAAACATGCACGCAGCGATGGATCGGCATTCTGGGGGGGCTTGATCTGGTCCTGCTCGCTTATGGTGTTCTGGGTGATCAGCGGATCGATGAGGCGGACCTTTCGGCAGCGGCGGCGATGATCGATACCAACTTCCGTTCGGCCAGTCTTTGGTGCCTCGCCACGGCCCGTCATCTGGAGGCGGCCGGAAGCGGCACGCTGGCGGTGATCGGATCGGTTGCAGGGGATCGTGGCCGCCAGTCAAACTACCTCTATGGCGCGACCAAGGCGGGTCTCGCGGCGCTGGTCGAAGGGATCGCACACCGGCTCGCGCCGACGGGTGCGCGGGCGGTGCTGATCAAGCCTGGCTTCGTCGATACCGCCATGACCGCGCATATCCAGCCCAAGGGCGCATTGTGGAGTTCGCCGGCGAAGATCGCCGCGCGGATCCGCAAGGCGGCCGACGGGAAGGGGACGATCGTGTACGCGCCCGGCTATTGGCGCCTGATCATGACCATCGTCCGCTCGGTCCCGACACCAATCTTCCATCGCACGAAGCTCTGACATGGCGCTCGCGGCCCCCGCGATCGATCGCATACCGGTTTTCGTCCGGTTCCTCGCCTGCGGCGGCGTCGCCGCCCTGGCAAACTGGGGGTCGCGCTTCCTGTGGAGCCTGATCCTGCCGTTCAGCCTGGCGGTGGTCGCCGCCTATGGCGTCGGCATGGTCGTGGCGTTCTATCTGTTCCGCGCCTTCGTATTCGATTCCGCGCGGCCGATCGGCGGGCAGGCGCGGGACTTCTGCCTGGTCAATCTGTTCGGGATGGCTGCGACGGTCGGCGTCGCCTGGCTGCTGGTCGAGGTGCTCTTTCCAGCGGTCGGCATGACCTTTCACGCCGAAGCGATCGGACATGCGATCGCGATCGCGACGCCGGTCGCGACAAGCTGGGTCGGCCACCGCATCGTCACGTTCCGCTAGGTCGAAAGGGTCATGCGACCCACTGGCTGAGATCGTCCTGTTCGCCGATCAGTGCCAGCCCGTGCGCGATCGAGGTCAGCTCGCCGCCGGTCGCGATCCGCTCGGCGCCGAAGCGGCGTTCGAACAACATGCGGATAGCGGGGATCAGTGACGAGCCGCCGGTCAGGAAGACGCGGTCGATCCTCTCGGCCGATGTCGCAGCCCGGTCAAGTGCGAGGTCGAGCGCTGCCTCGATCCGGCGCAGATCACCGGCGATCCATTGCTCGAAATCCACGCGCCGTACCGGTTCGGCGATGGTCACACCGCCGCCCTCGAAGCGGAACTGGGCTTCGGTATCGCTCGACAATGCACGCTTGAGCTCTCCGACCGCGTCGTACAGCGGGAAGCCCTGCTCATGCTCGATCAGCGCGATCATCCGGCCGATCGGTTCGGGATCGATCGTGTCGCGTTGAAGGCGGCGCAGTTCTTCGAGCGTGCGGCGGTTGCGCATCAGCGCGAGCCGCGACCAATCGGCGAACTCGGTGAAATAGCCGCCGGGGATCGGCAGCAGTTTGCCGAACGAGCGGTAGTTCCCGCCCTTGCCGAGCAACGGAAGCACGAGATGATCGACAATGCGCTGGTCGAACCGGTCGCCCGCGATCCCGATGCCGGCCGAACCGAGCGGTTCGCAGCGGCGCACTGCCCCCGGTTCGGCAACGCGGACGATCGAGAAATCGGTGGTGCCGCCACCGAAGTCGGCGACCAGAATCATCGCGGGCTCGGTGAGCCGGGATGCATAGCTATAGGCGGCACCGAGCGGCTCGTAGACATAGTGAAGCTCGATTCCGAACCCTTCGAGCATCGCGTCGTAGCGCTGGCGGGCGAGGGCGGGATCGGGACGGGCGCCAGCATATTCGACCGGGCGTCCGACGATCACGCGGCGAGGACGCTCGTTCAGCGCGCCGTCGGCATGCACGACGAGCTTGGCCAGGAACTTCTGTCCCAGATCCTCGAAGCGGAACGGTTTGCCGAAGATCTGCGCGCGCTCGAACAGCGGGCTTGCCGCGACGCTCTTGAACGACTGGACGAAACGGCTGTCGAGCGGTGACTGGAGGAACTCCCTGATTGCCCAGGGGCCGGCCTCGTGCGCGATCCCGTTCCAGCCGCGTTCTTCTTCCCAGAAACAGAGGGCAGTGCGGAACACGGCGCCGGCATTGCCCGCAAACTCGACAAGCCGGGAATCGCCGTGGCCGTCGGCCAGCGCGACGACCGTGTTGGTTGTACCGAAATCGAGCCCGAGCGCGCCCGGGCGTATGGCGCTGTCCACGCGCATCTCCTGTTCTGGTTCGGAGGCTCGAAGGCACCGCGGCAATGCGCGAATCACACCGAGCGGCGGCCCACCTAGCTGAAGTTTCGGGCATTTCGAACCCGCAACGGCTCTGTGCCTCCTGCGGTTTTGTTTCCATAGTGGGATTTGGAATCACCACTTGGTCAGGGAGACGCCTATGCGGAAACTCGTGCTGAAGACCTTCGCCGCCGCATTGCTAGCAAGCGCCCCGGTTGCGAGCGCGCACGCAAAGGCGTCGGCTGCCCTCAAGAAGGAGGTCGCCGCGGGCATCGATGCCCGCGCCAAGCTGGTGCAGGAGATGGTCGATTCGGTGTTCAGCTTTCAGGAGCCGGGATTTCAGGAATTCCGGACGATGGAGTATCTGACCGCGATCCTCGAGAAGAACGGCTTCAAGATCGAGAAGGGGGTCGCCGGCATCCCCAGCGCCTGGACCGCGACCTGGAGCAACGGGGAGGGACCGGTGGTCGCGCTCGGCTCGGACGTCGACGGTCTGCTCGGCCTTTCGCAGATACCGGGCATTCCCCAGGTCAAGCCGATCGTTCCCGGCGCCCCAGGCCATGGTGAGGGACACAATGCCGGCATGCCGCTGATCGTCGCTGCAGCACTCGCGACCAAGGACGTGATGAGCAAGCACAACATCAAGGGCAAGCTGATGCTGTGGCCTGGCGTCGCGGAGGAGCTGCTCGCGACCAAGGCCTATTATGTTCGCGCCGGGCTGTTCAAGGACGTCGACGTCTCGATCTTCACCCATGTCGCCTCGAGCTTCGGCACCAGCTGGGGCGATCTCGGCAACACCGGCATGGTTTCGGTCGAGTATAACTTCAAAGGCCTGACCAGCCATTCGGCGGGCGCGCCTTGGGCCGGACGCAGCGCGCTCGACGGTGTCGAGCTGATGAACATCGGCTGGAACATGCGGCGCGAGCATCTCCCGCTCACCCAGCGTTCGCACTATGTCATCACCAACGGCGGCAGCCAGCCCAACATCGTGCCGGGCGAAGCGACGGTCTGGTATTATTTCCGCGAGCAGAATTTCGATTCGATCCGCAAGCTGTTCGAGACCGGGAACGAGATTTCGGAGGCCGCGGCCAAGGCGACGGGCACCACCGTCTCCCGCCGTATCCTGGGCTATGCCGCGCCCAACCACGCCAACCGGCCTTTGGCGGAGGCGGCGCAGGCCAATATCGAGCTGGTCGGCATGCCCAAGTGGAGCGCCGACGATCAGGCGTTCACCAAGGCGGTTCAGGAGGGGCTGAAGTTCAAGGTCGAGCCGCTAAAGACGACCGTGGACAAGCTCTCCACGCCCGAGAAGCGCGGCCGTTCACTCGGCGGCGGCTCCGATGATATCGGGGACATCATGTGGACGGTGCCGACCATCACGATCCGCTTCCCGTCGAACATCCCCAACATGATTGGCCACAACGTCACCGCGGCGATCGCGATGGCCACGCCGGTCGCCCACAAGGGCGCGGTGGCAGGGGCCAAGGCGGTCGCGATGACAGTGCTCGATGCCATGACGACGCCCAGGCTCGTCTCGGACGCCAAGGCCTATTTCCGCGACGTCCAGACCAAGGATCAGAAGTATGATCCGGTGCTCACCGCGGCCGACCAGCCAGCTATCCATCTCAACAAGGAGGTGATGGAGCGGATGCGGCCGGAACTGAGCAAATATTATTACGACCCGGTGAAGTATCCGAGCTATCTCGACCAGCTCGGTGTCAAGTATCCGACGCTGACGCCGGTCAAGGATTGAGCGCGGTCCCGTCCGGATCGGTTCCCGGCCCGCATCTGCGGGCCGGGAAGTCTGCTGCCCAGCGGGCGGCAGCAGGTTCGGTCAGTACATCGCCCGGCCGCAATTATAGGCCGGGACGCGGCCGGTTCCGGATCCGATGAAGCCCGAATAGCGCACATCGTCCCGGGCCAGCGCGTTCAGATACTCCTCGATATTGGGGTAGCCGTCGCCATCGGCATCGGCATTCGCATCCCAGACATTGGGGTTGGTATTGGTGAAGCGGCGTTCCCAGTCGTCGGGCATGCCGTCATTGTCGCTGTCGGTCTTGGCGGCCCCCTGCGTCAGGTTCGCCCAGCCGCCGGACTGCGCCACAGTCGATGTCCAGCTCGACGCGAAGAGATAGGGTGCGCTGTCGCAGGTGCGCAGGTCATCGACATAGAGCGCATCGACATTGTCGCGGCACCCGCCGTCGCGGCACAGGTCCGCACCGGCATAGGCCATGACGTCGCGCATCGCCTGTTCGGGCGAGGTGATCTGGCTCGGGTCGAACATCAGCGATCGTCCGGGTGCGAGCGCGTAGCTGCTGTTCTGCACGACGTTGAGTCCGCTGCGCGAGCAATCGGCGACACCCGCGGGCGTCACGGCGCAGATGGTGGTGGGCACGACATGAGTGATGAAACCCGCCGCATTGACGAAGGGGTCGGTGACGGTCGATCCGAACTGCCCGGCAATCCGTGTGCGCGGGGTCACGTTGTCGCGCGCATAGACGTTGAACCCGAAGTTCAGCGCGCCACCCGGCGTATAAAGACCGATCAGATAGTTGCCGTCGCTCGCATTGTAGCGCGGCCCGCGCAGGCTGACGTTGCCGACATAGTTTGCATAGATGCTGCCGAACTGGTTGGAGAGCAGTCCACTCTCCGCGATGAAGTGGTAGAGAACATTGTTGAAGATGTCGGCCTGGCCGGTATTTCCGGCGGTGGGCGGGTTGGTTCCGGCCGCCAGGTTGATCCCACGCTGCTCGCCATGTTGCGACAGATTGTGTGCGATGGTGATGTTGTTGGCCGGCTTCAGGAAAAAGGTCTTGCAGTGCAGCGACGAGCTATGGCCGGCGTTGAGGCAGATATTGGGACCGATGATCGACCATTGAACCGTGCAGTTGTTGCAGGCGGTATCGAGGCTCTCGTCGGTGCCGAACATCGTCGAGACGTGATCGATGATCTGGTAGCTGGTGTCCTGCAGCCGGATCGGATCGCCATTGTCCGACGACCGGCCGGGGTGTTCGCCCAGCCGTGTGCGGACATGGCGCAGGATCATGTGATCGCCGCCGCGCCGCGTGTCGATCAGCGAATCCACCGGATTGTAGTTGGCGCCCAGCCGAAACTCGATGCCGCCCGGTGACGTCTGGCCGGCGATATAGATCTTGGGCGTGGTTATCTGTGCGGGCGATTGAAGGATGATCGCGCCGGCGACGTCGAAGACGCAATAGCGCGGTCGTCCGGCGGGGATTGTGTAGGGTGTATTGACGGCCAGCGCGAGCGCGCACTCGCGATAGCTGATCTTCCCGTCGTTGGGGTTGGCCACGTCGTCCAGCGTGTCGATCTTGTACACGACGGCATTGGCCGCACGGACCGAGGTGTTTCGGCCGAACCCGATCGCGGTGGGAAAGGCGAGCGGGTGTAGGGCGCGGTCGGGAATAGCCCCATTGTCGGGATTGGCGAAAGCGGCGGCGGCGCCGGCAGGCGGTTGCGATCCTTGCACTGTCACGGTCGCCGAACCCGCCGCTGTGCCGGAGGGGAAGGTGCAGCTCAGCACGTAGTTGGTGGTGGCGCCCGGAGTGACGGTGACGCTTCCGCTGGCGGGCTGAGCGCCGCTGAAGGATGCGCCGCCGCTGGCTGTGCAGCCAGTCGCGCCTGAAGAGGCGGTCCAGCTGAGAACGATCGAAGCGCCGGGCGCGACCGTTGTGGACGAGGCGGTGAGGGTGACGGTTGCCGTGGGGGAAGGGGTGACTACCGGAGGCGGGCTGGGCGAGGGCGTCACCACCCCGCCTGTGCTGCTGCTGCCACCGCCACCACCGTCGCAGCCGGCCATCAGCAAGACGAGCGTCAGCGCTGCTTGCAACCGAACGGGCCGATCCCGTCGCAGATCGGATACTGCCATATACTTACCCACAACTTTCCGGAGCCCTAAACCAGAGTTGCTTCTAGTGGCGCGCCCTTCGGCTCACCAGTTGGCCAAAGGGACAGGGCGATGTCGCGATGCGGCAGCGGATCGGTGCGCGCGGGGGGCCGCGCAGCTCGTTCGTGCAGCAATTTCCGGGCGTTGGGCCGTTGCGGCTCCGAGCGGTTCGAAGCTGCAGGCGCGATATATGGTTGCCAATTCGCGTCGGGCCGACTTTTGCGATCGACGATCGGTGCTGCTTGATGCGCCGCCGGTGCAGCTTGCTACGTAATATTCCTACTCGCGCGGCTGCAAACCGGCCTTAGATTGGCGCCGCGATTCCAGCGGTCCGCACGGAAAGGCACAAAGCCGGGGTTCAATCGTAAGCCTGTGTTCCCGGGCCTCGATACCGGTCCTGCTGTCTGCGCAGCATCCATCTTGAGTACCGGCGGGTGATTGCATTCTTCGAATCTCCAGCCAGCTGCGGTGTCGGTTCGGTTGACCTGGAACGTGCGGAAGCCGGTTACACATGCAACTGAAGGCGTGACGTTGTATGAATGCAGTCGCCCGGCGCGCGCGCGCGCCACGTCTCCTCCTGGTCGAAGGCAACGATGCGCTGCGGCGTGGTTTGCAACTGCTGCTCACCGGGCAAGGCTATCAGGTCTATGCCTTTTCCAGGATAATGCGCGCGCTGGCGGATCCGCTGGTGATGACTGCGAGCCATCTCGTCATCGATCATGTCCTGCCTGAAGCGGATGGCGTGGAGGCGCTCAATCTCCTGCAGTTGCACGGATGGAGCGGGCGCGCGGTGCTGATGACGACCTGCTATACGGCGAATCTCCGCCGGACTGCGCTCCGTGCGGGATTTGCCGCGATCCTGCCAAAACCATTCTCGGACGCGAACCTGATCGAAGCCCTGCACGGCGAACCTGCGGCGACATGACCTGTTCCGAGACAGGGGGACGCGCCGCGGAATTTGCGCGATTCTGGACATATGGTATGGCGTAGCTGCTGGCCGGTGGACTGGCGCAGGCGCAGTTTTGCCGCGTCGGTTGCTCACCGTCTGGCGGGGGCCACATGAAAGCTGAAGGGAAGTCCATCAGCGATCGTATCTGGTTCGGCTACGGATTGGCGATAGTTGCCGTAGCCGTGGCAGCGCTCGTGCGCCTGGCGTTCGACCCCTGGGTGCCGGGGCGTGGCTACTTCCTGTTCTTCGGCGTCGCGGTTCTCGCCACCGGTGCGTTTGCAGGGCGTGGGCCCGCACTTCTTTCTGCCGTGGCTTCGATCGTTGCCGTCAGGGCATTGGGGTGGTTTCCCGAGCCGCTCTGGTCGCCGGTATTATTCGTCTTCGTGCTGGCGTCGGGACTGACCATCTGGGTGACTGGGCATGTCCGGTCGCTGTATCTCAAGGCGATAGAGAGCGAGCAGCGGGCCGAACTCCGGGCGGCGCGCGCCGATCAGCTGGCGGAGGAACTCAACCTGCTGATCGATGGCGCCAGCGGCTACGGCATCTACATGCTCGACCCCGATGGGAATGTGACGATCTGGAACAAGGCGGCCGAGCGCCTTCTGGGCTGGAACGAGGCAGAAGTGGTCGGCCGACATTATGGGCTGTTCTTTCCCGAGGAGACCGTTGCCGCGGGGCGGCCTCAACTCGATCTTGCGCGCGCGCGCAAGGAAGGGCGGCTCGAGAAGGAAGATTGGCGCGTCCGCAAGAACGGTTCGGAGTTTCTCGCTCACATCACGGTGACCGCGCTGCATGACAAGCGAGGCAAGCTCAAGGGATTTGGCAAGGTCATTCGCGACGTGACCGAACAGCGCGCAGCCGAACAGAAGCTGGCTGCCAGCGCGTCGCACCTCCGATCGATCCTCGCCACTGTTCCCGACGCGATGGTCGTGATCAACGAGTCTGGCAAGATCCTGTGGTTCAGCGCCGCTGCCGAACGGCTGTTCGGCTTCACGGAAGCGGAGGTCATCGGGCTCGATGTCAGCTGCCTGATGCCGCCGCACCACAGCGAGCGTCATGGCGACTATATCAGGCACCATATCGCCACGGGCGAAAAACGCATCATCGGCATCGGGCGTACGGTGAGCGCCAGACGGCGTGACGGTAGCCTGTTCCCGATCGAGCTCGCCGTCGGCGAGGCGATCTCGGACGGTGCGCGCGTCTTTACCGGCTTCATCCGTGATCTAACCGAGAAACAGGCCGCCGAGCACCGCGTCAACGAATTGCGTTCCGAACTGGTCCATGCAGGCCGGGTGAGCGTGATGGGAACAATGGCCTCGACCCTGGCGCATGAGCTGAACCAGCCCATCACCGCGGTCGCGACCTTTGTGCGCGGTGTCCAGAAGCTGCTGCACGAAGAGGGGGCTGGCAACCGCGACATGATCGAGCGGGGGCTGGACGGCGCCTATGAGGAGGTGTTGCGGGCGGGGGGAATCATCCGGCGTCTGCGCGAATTCGTTGCACGCGGCGACATGGAGAAGACGGTGGAAGATCTGGTCACGCTGGTCGATGAGGCCTCTAAACTGGCTCTGATCGACGCGCGCGAAAAGGGGATCCGGGCCCAGTTCGAAGTTGACCGCGCCGTACGCCTGGTACTCGTCGACAAGATCCAGATCCAGCAGGTGCTCATCAACCTGATGCGCAATGCGATGGAAGCGATGGGACAATCTGCGGTGCGGCTTCTCACCGTGTCGAGCAAGTCCGACGAAGGCGGCTATGTTCGCGTGACCGTGGCCGATACCGGGCCCGGCGTGGCCCCGGAAATCGCGGAGAATCTGTTTCGAGCCTTCAACAGCACCAAGTGCGATGGCCTTGGCCTTGGCCTTTCGATCTGTCGTACCATCGTCGAGGCAAACGGGGGGCGCATCTGGATGGAGCAACGGCCCGAAGGGGGCGCACGTTTCCACTTCACACTGGTCCGCGCCGACAGGGAGATTCCCGAATGACCGACCGGCTTCTGGTTCATGTCATCGACGACGAGGAAAGCATCCGCCGCAGCGCCAGCTTCTTCCTCAAGACTTCAGGCTATGCCGTGCGAACATGGGAGTCGGGCGTACGGTTCCTCAGGGAAGTCGATCGCGTCGAGAATGGTTGCATCCTCCTCGACATCGGCATGCCGGAGATGGACGGACTGGAGGTCCAGCAGAAACTCAATGTGCGCGGCGTCACGATGCCGGTCATCATGCTGACCGGCCATGGCGACATCGCCATGGCCGTGAAGGCGATGAAGGCGGGGGCGATCGACTTTCTCGAGAAACCCTTCGAGACCGACGCTCTAGAAGACGCGATCCACCGAGCGTTCGAACGGCTCGCCGCAGTGAGCCGGGCAACGGGGCGGGTGGCCGATGCCGAAGCGGTGATCGGCGTGCTGAGCGAGCGGGAGCGCGAGGTGTTGGAAGGGCTCGCGCAGGGCTATCCGAACAAGACCATCGCCTATTATCTTGGCATATCGCCCCGTACGGTCGAGGTGCACCGAGCGAACATCATGGCGAAGCTGCAGACCCGCAGCCTGTCGGGGGCGCTGCGCATCGCCTTTGCCGCGGGGATGGGTGAAGGGCGCGCGTGAAGTCGCGTTACGCGTCGCCACGATCCTTCGCGAACAATTCGGCGATTATCCGGTCGGCGGCCTCGTCGGCCGAGCATTGCGTGGTATCCACCCGCAGTTCGGGCGCCTGTGGTGCCTCATAGGGGCTGTCGATACCGGTGAAGTTGGCGAGCTCGCCGCGCCGGGCCTTTCGATAGAGTCCCTTCACGTCGCGCGCCTCCGCATCGGCCAGTGGCGTATCGATGAAGATCTCGACGAACTCGCCATCGGGAAGCATCGCGCGGACCATCTCGCGTTCGGCGCGGAAGGGGGAGATGAAGGCGGCGAGCACGATCAGCCCCGCATCGGCCATCAGCGCCGCTACCTCTCCCACGCGGCGGATATTCTCGACCCGGTCGGCATCGGTGAAGCCGAGGTCGCCATTCAGCCGGTGCCGGACATTGTCGCCGTCCAGAAGGAAGGTGTGATAGCCGAGCGCGTGCAGTTTCTTCTCGACCAGATTGGCGATGGTCGACTTGCCTGCTCCCGAAACTCCGGTGAGCCAAAGGACTCGCGGCGCCTGGGCCTTCATCGCAGCGCGTTGTTCGCGGCGGACCTCCAGGGGTTGCCAATAGATATTGTCGGCACGGCGCAGCGAGAAATGGAACATCCCGCCCGCGAGGGTGCGGTTGGTTTCCCGGTCGATCAGGATGAAGCTGCCGAGCGTGTTGCACTCGACATAGGGGACGAAGGGGATAGCGCGATCGAGCCGGAGGGTGACGGTTGCGATCTGGTTGCACTCGAGCATGCGTGCGCAAGCATGGCCCAGCGTCTCCAGCTCGACCGCATGCTTGATCTGGGTCACCGTCGCACCGACTGTGGCGCTCGCCGTCTGCAGGAGGTAGCGGCGTCCGGGTAGCATTGGCGCTGTGTCGAGCCACACGAGCGAGGCCTCGAACTGGTCGGAGACCTGAACTGGCGTGTCGGCGGCGGCAATCAGGTCGCCACGAGCGCAATCGACATCGTCGGTTAGGGTGAGCGTCACCGACTGGCCAGCGCGGGCCAGCTCGAGGTCGCCGTCCATCGTAACGATGCGTGCGACGCGGGTGCTTTGCCCCGAAGGCAGGATGCGCACTGGATCTCCCGGGCGGACGGTTCCGCTCGGAATCGTGCCTGCAAGGCCGCGAAAGTCCTGATTGGCCCGGTTGACCCATTGCACCGGCATGCGGAACGCTTTGGTCGCGTCGGTCGTGACATCGACCTCCACGGTCTCCAGATGCGCCATCAATGTTGGGCCGGGGTACCATGCCATCGCTTCAGACCGGGCGACGATATTGTCGCCGTTGCGGCCCGAGATAGGAATGGCGGTGAAGCTGGAGATGCCGATCCGGCGCGCGAAATCGGCATAGTCCTTTACCGCCGCGTCGAACGATTCCCGCTCATATCCAACGAGGTCCATCTTGTTCACCGCCAGTACGATATGGCGGATACCGAGCAGGTGGACGATATAGCTGTGGCGCAGGGTCTGGGTCAGCACGCCCTTGCGCGCATCGACCAGGATCACCGCGAGGTCGGCGGTCGAGGCGCCGGTCACCATGTTCCGCGTGTACTGTTCATGCCCCGGGGTGTCGGCGACGATGAACTTGCGTTTCTCGGTCGCGAAGAAGCGATAGGCGACGTCGATCGTGATGCCCTGCTCGCGCTCGGCGGCGAGACCGTCGAGCAGGCTGGCGAAGTCGATCCGCCGCTCTTGCGTCCCCGGGGCGGGTGCCTCCGCTTCGAGGGCGGCGAGCTGATCCTCGAACAGTAGCCTTGCGTCGTAGAGCAGCCGGCCGATCAGCGTGGACTTTCCGTCATCCACCGACCCGCAGGTCAGAAAGCGCAGCAGCGAGGGTTCGTGGCGCTGGGCGAGGCAATCCTGCAGATTCGAAGCGATCACCCGATAGGGTTCGGCCATCAGAAATACCCTTCCTGTTTCTTGCGCTCCATGCTGAGGCCGTGCTCCTGGTCGATTGCCCGGCCAAGGCGCTCGCTGGTCGTGGCGAGCAACGTCTCCTCGATCAGGTCCGTCAGGGTCTTCGCCCTACTCTCCACCGCGCCGGTGAGCGGGTAGCAGCCGAGGGTGCGAAAGCGGATCGAACGAGTCACCGGCACTTCTCGATCGGCGAGAGGAAAGCGGGCATCGTCCACCATCAGCAGGAGGCCGTCGCGGAAGACGGTCGGCCGCGGTGCCGCAAGATAGAGCGGCACGATTTCGATCTGCTCCGCCTGGATGTATTGCCAGATGTCGAGTTCGGTCCAGTTCGACAGCGGGAACACCCGCAAGCTCTGGCCTCTCGCGATCCTGGCGTTGTAGAGCCTCCACAGCTCGGGGCGCTGATCGCGCGGATCCCAACGGTGATCCCGGTCGCGGAAGCTGAAGATCCGCTCCTTGGCTCGGCTCTTCTCCTCATCGCGCCGGGCACCGCCGAACGCGGCGTCGAAACCATATGCGTCTAGGGCCTGCTTCAGTCCCTGCGTCTTCCACATCTCGGTGTGGAGTTCGCCGTGATCGAACGGATTGATCCCGCGCGCGAGCGCTTCCGGGTTCCGGTGGACGATCAACCTCATCCCGGCGTCGGCGGCCGCGCGATCCCGGTAGGCATACATCGCCTGGAACTTCCAAGTCGTATCCACATGCAGGAGCGGAAAGGGCGGGGCGGCGGGGTAGAAGGCCTTGCGGGCAAGATGCAGCATCACGGCGGAATCCTTGCCCGCCGAATAGAGCATGACAGGGCGCGCAGCCTGAGCGACCACCTCGCGCAGGATGTTGATGCTCTCGGCTTCCAGTCGCTCGAGATGCGAGAGCGTTGGCAGAAGCGGCGGCGTTGGACGCATGATATCTTCCGTTGCTCGGCCTCGGATGACAGCCAGCATGGCGGTTCCGGTCGGCGCTGGAAATTGCAACACCCGCTGATGGGGCGGCGAAGGCGAGGTAGCCCGGAAGTAGCGAGACGGCCCGGCCGCAACTTGCCGGGAGGCCTTCGGTCTGTGCATGCACGCGGCCCGCCTCACCTGCGCCTTGCGCTCTCTGCCGCGGTGCAATCCCCAACAAGGGTCACTCACCTCCACCAATGCGCCCGCACGCGGGCGCTGCGATCCGCTACCCATCGATCACGATCGAGCGGCAATCGGAGTCGATGGGATGACTCAGTTCCTGATCACCGGCAGCGCCGGCTTCATCGGTTTTCACTTGGCGCGACGACTGCTTGAGGACGGTCACAACGTGGTCGGCTTCGATGCGCTCACCAACTATTACGACCCGGCGCTGAAGCGCAAACGCAACGCCATTCTCAAGGCATTCCCGGGCTATCATTTCATCGAGGGTGCGCTGGAGGATAGGGGCGCGCTGATGCGGGCGGTCGAGAAGAACGTGCCCGAGGTAATCGTGCATTTGGCGGCGCAGGCCGGGGTGCGCTACTCGATCGAGGAACCCGAAACCTATGTGTCGAGCAACCTGACCGGCTCCGGGGCGGTGCTTGAGCTGGCGCGGATGATACAGCCAAAGCATCTGCTGATGGCATCAACGTCGTCCGTCTATGGTGCGAACGAGGCGATGCCGTTCGGTGAAACCGACCGCGCGGATCATCAGCTGAGCCTCTATGCCGCAACCAAGAAGGGCATGGAGGCGATGGCGCACGCCTATGCGCATCTGTTCGCGATCCCGACGACGCTGTTTCGTTTCTTCACCGTGTACGGGCCATGGGGCCGGCCGGACATGGCGCTGTTCAAGTTCACCAGCGCCATCCTCGCGGGCCGTTCGATCGATGTCTACGGCGAGGGCCGGATGGCGCGTGACTTCACCTATATCGACGATCTAGTCGAGGCGATCGTCAGGCTGATCGATGCGGTGCCGGTACAGGGTATGGGAATCCGGGAAAGAGGCGTCATCGACAGCCTATCGCCGGTCGCACCCTGCCGGACCGTGAACATTGCGGGGGGACGCCCGATCGAACTCATGGATTTCATCCGGACGATCGAGGCATGTGTAGGGACGCGCGCGAGGCTGAACATGCTGCCAATGCAGCCCGGCGACGTATCACTCACCTGTGCGGATCCGTCGCTGTTGCGGGCGCTGACCGACTATGTTCCGAAGACCGGCGTCGCAGACGGCGTCGCCGCTTTTGTCGATTGGTATTGCGACTATAACGGCATATCGAGGCCGGGCGGCATACAGTCAGCCGCGCCTGTCGTTGCTGCTATCTGAACAGGGGGAGGTCGCGATCCTCGGGGCCGGTGCGAGCGGCGATTTCAGGGCCGGTGTCGGAGCGCGACATCAGCAATTCGCTGTCCGGCGCCAGTTCCAGATAGTTGGGCCTGAACATCGCAATGCGGGTCAGGCGCGGCAGATCCGAGATCTCGACGATCCGCCGCCGCCATTCGAGCAGACCTGCCGATCGCAGCAATTGCACGGTTCGGTTGACCTGGACGGTACTGAGACCGCGCGCATCGCCAAGATCGCGCTGGCCCATTGGCATGTCGAATGTGGTCCCGCGCGCCAGGCCTGCCCGCGCGGAGCGGTAGAGCAGTTCGCAGAACAAATGTGCGATCCGCTGGGTTGCGCTGAGCCTTCCGAGTGAGCGGATCCATTGCCGATGGATTGCCGCGGCGACCGAGGCGTCCCAGAGCAGGGCCTGTCCGATCGCCGGGAATTGCCGGGCCACGGCGTCGAGCTCGCTTCGAGGAACCAGCGCATAGGAAAGCGCCGAGATCGAGCAGGCAGAATGGTCCTGGCGCTCCACGAACTGGCAATCCTGACCCATGATGTCGCCGGGCAGAAACAGCTCGACGATCTGCCTCCGGCCATCGGCAAACTGTTCGTATCGGCAGGCCCAGCCGTCGAGGATGATACGGATCGGCGATATCGCGTCGCCTTCGACATAGAGGTCCTGCCGCGCCGGAAGGCGGCGCGCCTTGCTCTGAATCAACCCTGCAAGTGCTGCCCTTTCCTCCTGCCCCAGCGGCATCTTACCATCGAGCTTGGAGAAGAGCGGGTTGAGCACGGTCACCTTCGATACAAAATCGCCGTCATTGAACGATCGGATACAGGATCGGGATTTTAACGAATGCTACCAAGCTGTTAATAAGTACTAATCCGTACTATCCTTGTTGCTGTTGCATCCTATTCGCTACAGCGGCTGATTGTTCTTGGTCGACTGAAGAAGCGCCTTCGAGCTTCCCGCGCGGCTGCGGGCTTCGATCGGGCGAGACGGTCCGGGGCGCCCGTCGATAGCGCCCCGGCGCACATCAGAACATCGGCCTTCCGCAATTATAGGCCGGTACGCGTCCCGTTCCGGAGCCGACCATGCCGTAGTAGCGCACATCGTCCTGGGCCAGCGCGTTCAGATACTCCTCGATGTTAGGGTAGCCGTCGCCATCGGCATCGGCATTCGCATCCCAGACATTGGGGTTGGTGTTGGTGAAGCGGCGCTCCCAATCGTCGGGCATGCCGTCATTGTCGCTGTCGGTCTTGGCGGCCCCCTGCGTCAGGTTCGCCCAGCCGCCCGCCTCCGCGACCGACGACGGCCAGTTCGACGCGAAGAGATAGGGCGCGGTGTCGCAACTGCGCACATCCTCCACATACATCTGATCGACATTGTCGCGGCAGATGCCATCACGGCAAAGGTCGGCGCCGGCGAAGGTGAGCACATCGAGGAGCGCCTGCTGGGCCGTCGCGATGCGGGTCGGATCGAACGAAGGCTCGGTGGTGCCGGGCATCAGCGCAAAGGCGGAATTCTGCACCGTGGCGAGGCCGGTGCGGCTGCAATCCTGCGCTCCGGTGCTGGTGACGCCGCAGATCGAGCTTGCGGTCACGTGCGCAATGAAGCCCGCGGTGTTCTGGAACGGGTCGGTCGTCGTCGATCCGAACTGACCGGCGATGCGGGTGCGCGGCGTCACGTTGCCCGCGGAATGGATGTTGAAGCCGAACGGCAAGCGGGCGCCGTTGCCATAAAGGCCGATCAGGTAGTTGCCATCGCTTGCATTGTATCGCGGCCCGCGGAGATAGGCGTTGTTGACATAGTTGGCATAGACGCTGCCGAACTGGTTGGAGACAAGTCCCGCCTCCGCAATGAAGTGGTAGAGGACATTGTTGACCACATCCACCTGGCCGGTGGCGCCGGCGGTGGCGGGGTTGGTTCCGACGGCGATGTTGATGCCGCGCTGTTCGCCATGCTGCGAGAGATTGTGCGCGATCGTCACGCGCGATGCAGGCTTCAGGAAGAAGGTCTTGCAGTGCAGGGCAGACGTGTGCCCGGCGTTGCGGCAGATGTTCGGCCCGATGATCGACCATTGGACCGTGCAGTCGATGCACGCCATGTCGAGGCTTTCGTCGGTCCCGAACATGGTCGAGACGTGATCGATGATCTGGTTCCGGGTGCCGGACATGCGGATCGGGTCGCCATTCTCCGACCTGCGGCCGACATGCGGGCCCGTGCGCGTGCGCACATGCCGCAGGATCATGTTGTTGCCGCCGTGGCGCGTGTCGATCAGCGAATCCACCGGGTTGTACTTGTCGCCGAGCCTGAACTCGATCCCGCCCGGCGAGGTCTGCCCGGCAATGTAGATCTGCGGCTGGGTGATGAATGCCGACGACTGCAGAACGATCGCGCCCGCGACGTCGAAGACGCAGTAGCGCGGGCGATTGGCCGGAATGTTGTAAGGGCTGGTTACCGGTAGTGCGAGCGCGCACTCCCGGTAGCTGATCTTGCCGTCGTTCGGATTGGCGACGTCGTCCAGCGTATTGATCTTGTACACGACCGCATTGGTGCTGCGGACGCTGGTTTTCTTTCCGAATCCGGTCGCGGTCGGGAAGGCGAGGGGGTGGCGCGCCCGGTCGGGAATGGCGCCATTGTCGGGGTTTGCGAAGGCCGCAGCGGCGCCCGCCGAAGGCGGCGGCGTGGGGGTCGGGGTGACGATTGGCGGTAACGGCGTTGGCGTCGGCGTGGGGCTCGGCGGCGTGATGATGATCCCGCCGGTGGTCCGCAAAAGCGACTCGTTCACCCAGCCATCGACTCCCTGACCGAAATCAACCCGCCACCAGCGCTTTCCGAGGCGGAGGACTGGCCCCTCCACGACCGTGCCGACCGCGCCGCCCTGCTGCATGCCGACGCCCGTTTGAAGATCGCTTCCCATCACGCGGAATTTCGCGGTCAGTTCCACGCCTGCGCCCAGCGTAATCGGGTTAGCGCGGGCAGCGACCATCGCGGTGGCTGCCAATGCAATGACAGCCACCGCGCCCAGCCCCGCTCCACGCTTGGAGATGAAATCCATGGTTTGCGCCCCTTGTTTACTGGCGAGGGCGCGAATCAGTCTCTTGAATACTATAAGTATTCAATTTAAACATGATGTTGCGACCCTCTGTTCTGTAAATCTTTCGTCTATGAAAGATGTGGTCAATTTCGCCGTCGTCTAACGTGATATCGATTTAAAAAAAATGAATCCTAGCCCGGATTTGCCTCTATTCAGCTCAGCCGTGGGTAGTTAGATAGAAACTATTGTACCAATGGACATGTCCATTGGTACAATATCGTAGAAGATGCTGTTGGGTTGGACGGTTCTGACTAGGGATAGGCGCTGGCGATTGCGACGACCTGCGTTCGGTTACTCGCACCGAGTCGGCGCATGAGCTCCTTCACATGCGCTTTTACCGTGCGTTCGGTGACCATCAGGCTCTTGGCGATCTGCCGGTTTGTCATTCCACGGGATAGCCCGTCCAGAACCTGGCGCTGGCGTCCGGTGAGCATCTCGTCATGGCTGCGGTGCGTGCGGGACGATCGTGCGATCGCTTCCATGACCGGCGGGTCGAGTACCGAACGGGGATAGGTGATCCAGCCGCGGCTGACGATCCGGATCGCATCGATGGTCAGGTCGAACGACATTTCGGTGCTGAGCAGGCCCGCGATACCGAGGCGCAGGGCGGCGCGGGCATGCTCTGCGTCGACATGGCTGGTGAGGATCAGGATGCCACCTGGCGCGCGGTCGCGCAGCGGTGCGATCATATGCGAGAGTGTGGAATGGTCGAAGGCGTCGGAAGCAAGGTTCAGCAGTGCCGCGCTGCGTCCTTCGATCCCGGCCAGGGCCGTCGCGGCCTCGTCAATGCTTCCGGCGCTTGTGACCGAGGCAATACCGGGCGCACTCTCCAGCGCCGCCACAAGACAGTCGCGGGTGAGGGACCGCGGATCGATCACCAGCAGATGCAACTCGTCGGAATTGCTTCTGCCCTGGTTCCGCTCTCCGCCTATCGCGCGCAGGTTTGCGGTCAACGCTTTGCCTCGTCACAGGGGACTCTTGATCTCCGTCCGGCCATCGCGCGATCCGTCCGTTTCAGGCCAGCTCCGAACGGCGGCCGCGCAACCGCAGCAGCGGGTTGCGCAGGAGCGCATAGGGTTGGTCGTCGCGCGCATAGCGATGATATTGATGAATGCCGTCCCCGTAATCGAGCCGCGCATGCTTGCGATAGCGCACGCGGTTGAAGACGACCCCAGTCAGCGTTTCGCCGAACTGCAGGATCGCCGATCGCAGCAGATCCGGCGTGGTGCGGCCCCACCGCAGGACGAGCAGGCTCTGCTCGGCGAACCGCGCAAGCTGCTGCGCATCGCTCACTGCGAGGACGGGGGGCGTGTTGATGACGATGAGGTCGTAGCGGTCCCGAAGGATCGCGAACAGGGTTTCTACGCGCGGCGAGGCGATCGCCGCGCCCGGGTCTGGCGCGGGCCTGTTCGCTTTCACGCCATGCACCGCCGGCGTGGAACTGCTGGTGAAGATGATCTCGTCGATCTCCGCATCGCCGCGGATATAGTCCAGCAAATCCTTCTCGCCCGACGTGTCTTCGAGCAGGCCGGCCAGGCCGGGGCGGCGCAGATCGAAATCGGCGACAATGGCGCGGCGCCCGCGCGCGACGGCGGCGGCGGCAAGCCCGATCGACACGCTCGTCTTGCCTTCGTCGGGAAGCGGCGAGGTGACGAGCACGATATTGCCCGTCGCGCGTGTCGCGTTGCGTCCCATCCGCGTTTCGACCGACCGGATGGCTTCGGCAAAGACCGAATAGGGCTGGCCGATCACGCGAAGATGGGTCGGCATGCGTCGCCGGCTTTTGGGGAGCTCCGGGATCATGCCGAGCGTCGGTAGCCCGCTGATCGCCCAGACCTGGGCTGCACTGCGCACCTGCGTGTCGAGCGCTTCGCTTAGCATGACGATGATCATTCCGAAGATGAGCGCAGCGGCAGCGGCGGCGCCCATGATCTGGGTACGCCGAGGGAAGCTCGGCTGCGTCGGCTGAAGCGCCGGCGAGGCGATCGCCGCGTCTGCCTTGACGGTCTTCTCGTTGCGCGTGATTTCCTTCAGCCGCCCGAGCAGCGCGAGATAGACGGTCTGTGTCGCCTGCGCGTTCCGCTCCAAATCGGCGAGCGGCACGCCCTCCGCAATGTCATTGAGCGAGCGGGCGCGGAGCGAAGCGAGATCCCCGGCCAGCTGTGCCTCGCGCGAGCGCTGAGCGGATGCCTCGTTGGCAAGCTGGGCGCCGACCCGTCCGGATTCCCGGGCTATGCTCCCGTCAAGCTGCGCGAGTTCTGCCCGCACCTTGAGCACGTCCGGATGCGCGCTGCCGTAGAGGGTGGTCAGTTCGCCCAGGCGGCGTTGTGCCGTTGCCTGCTGGCTGCGCAGGTCCGCAAGCAGCGGGGACATGATCTGCCCGGCTGATCCGCTTCGCCGTTCGCTTTCGGCGCGCTGGCCTCGGATCGCGGCGAGCTCGGCCGCCGCGCGTCCCATCTGCGCCGCATCCGCCTGGCTGCCAGCACCGGCGTCGAGACCGTGCGATCGCCGGTAGGACGCGATCGTCTGTTCGGTGGAGACGAGCTGATCGCGCAATTCGGTGACGCGTTCGTCCAGCGTCTGGATACGGCGGCGGATCGCAGCCTGGCGTTCCTCCACCTGAGTCTTCACATAGACGCGGGTGATCTTGTTCGCGATCAACGCGGCCTTCTCCGGGTGCCTGGAGGTGACGGTGACGTCGATGAAGCTGGACTGTCCGTCCTGGGCGACATCGAGCACCTCGAGTAGCCGGTCGGTCGTGCGCTCGACCAGCTGTGGCGAGACGGTGCCCGCCGGGGTCTGCGTTGCCTTGACCGCATCGCCCTTCCAGAATTTCAGGCGGTCGAGGAAGCGGTCCCAGCCCGTCTTCTTGTCGGGATTGGCGTCGGGATTGAATTCGGCATCGTCGTGGAGCGCGAGGTCTCGCACCACCTGCCGGGCGACCGGGCGCGACTGGAGCAGCTGGATCTGCGTTTCGATCTGATGTTCGCGCCGAAGTTCGGCGTCGCGGATCGAGGCGGCGGTTTCGTCCTCCGTCTGCAGCCCCGATTCCTCGACATCGACGCGCATCACCGCAGTTGCCTGATAGCGCGGTTCGATGAACACCAGCGCCAGCGCGGTAAGCACCATCACCACGAGGAAGGTGATGATCAGTCGCCGCTGATGCCGGCGCAGAACGCGCAGAAAATCGACGCCGGACGCCTGTTGCGGTACGGCAACCTCAGTTGGGCGCATCTCCATCAACGCTCGTTCCTGCATGTTCATCGGCCAACTCCCCGCCACCGCGGCTGGTGGAGGAGCTTAGGCTGCCTGCGCCCGGCGGATATTGGTCAGAAGGGGCAAATGGGGCGATTGCGGGTATGCGCGCATGCGGGAAAGGGCTGTCAGGTATCGTCGGGGTGGCAGGCACTACCCCAGTGGGGCTATCCCGCTTGCTCGCCTAGAAATCGGTTTCCCGGACCGCCAGACCTGCGGCATCGATTGCGCTGGTAAGGGAATGGTACGCCCCATGGAAACGAGCAGCCGCGGGGGGCGATCGCGCATCCGCTGGACATTGCTCCAGATTGCGCACCTTGCCTCCGGCAATGCCACCGCCATCGGGATCGGCATGGTGACGCTCGCGCTGATGGCGCACATGCTGGGCCCGGCGCTGCTCGGGCTGCTCGCAATGGTCGAAGCCTATGGCCGGTTCATGGACCAGATCATTCGCCTTGAGACCTGGCAAGCGGTAATCCGCTACGGGGCAGGCGCGCTCGAGGCGGGGGACGACGATCGTTTCGCCGAACTGGTGGGGTTCGGAATCGCGCTTGATATCATCGGCGCGCTTGCCGCCGGCGCGGTCGCATTGCTCGCCATCCCGCTCGTCGGGAGCTGGATCGGATGGGGTACGGAGGCGCAGACCATGGCTGCCTTCTACGCCATCGCCGTCGCCTTCGGTATCTCGTCGACGCCAACCGGCGTCCTGCGCCTGTTCGATCGTTTCGCGCTCATCGCCTGGGTCGATCCGGTGCTTGCGGTGCTGCGGCTGATCGCCGTGGCCCTGGTCTGGGCTCTTGGCGGCTCGGTTTGGGAACTGCTGGCGATCGCGATTGCGGTCCCTTGCCTCCAGCGCGTGACCCTGGCCGTCATGGCGTGGCACGAACTGCGCCGCCGCGGCTACCGGATCCGGCCGCGGTTCGACGCGCTGATCAATACCGGCAAGTTCGAGGGAATCTGGACGTTCATCGTTTCCGCCAATGGCGCCGTGCTGGTGCGCAAGAGCACCCAGGAGCTCGATATTCTGGCAGTCGGCGCCGTCGCGGGACCGATCGGTGCCGGCATCTATCAACTGGTGCGCAAGTTCACCCTGGCTGCGATGAAAGCCGGCGCCATGCTGCAGCAGGTCGTCTTTCCTGATCTGGCGCGGCTATGGGCGCGGCGCGACCTCCTTGGCTTCGCGAACGCGATCCGACAGATCGAGCTGTTCACGCTCTGCGTTGGCGTAGCGTTCGTCGTCGGCGTGATCTTTGCCGGCGACATCGCGATCCGGTTGATTGCCGGTCCCGAGTTCGAGGATGCGGCCGGCCCGCTGGTCGTCCAGTCGATCGCGGCATTGCTCTTCCTCGCGGGAAGCGCGCTCCGGCCTGCGCTGATGACGATGGGGCTGCAGCCGAAAGTCCTGGGCGTCGCGATCGTGGCTGGAACTGCCTTCTTCGTGACGCTCTACGTGGCGATCCCGGCGCTTGGCGTCAGCGGTGCCGGAATCGCCCACATCGCCTTCAACTTGCTCTGGCTAGCTGGATCTCTGGCGCTCTTTGCGGGGGCAATGCGGCGGGAAAGGGCGGTTGCGGACGCAGCGCCGGAGTCGCATTCACCGGCGCTTCGCCCGCCAGCCCGCGGTTGACCGCCCAGATCGCCGCCTGCGTGCGATTGCGGACGCGCAGCTTGCGCAGGATCGCCTTGATGTGGACCTTGACCGTCGCGTCGGCGATGCTCAGACGACGCGAAATCACCTTGTTGGGCTCGCCATCGACCAGGCAGCGCAGGATATCGACCTCGCGCGCCGACAGATTGGTTCCGCTGGCGCCCATATCCCAGCAGCGCGAAATCGCGCCGGCAGGCGCACTGGCGAGCGAACTGGCGATCTGAGACGGCAGAACCTTCTCTCCAAGGGCGGTCAGGCGCAGGGCGCCCGCCAGTGGATCGCACGAAATCTCCTTTACGAGGTATCCGTCCACGTCCCCCGTCGCAAAAGCGCGGGAAACGTCCTCCATGCTGAACCCATCGGTCATGATGACAATGCGCGGCTTGGGACAGCGTTCGCGCACATCGGCGCACACGCTCAGGCCTTCATCGATGTCGTTGACGTCGATGATGATGAGCGAGGGTTCGTTCTCGATGTCCAGATCATCGACGCAAGATACTGCGCAATCGACCGAAAAATCTTGGTCAGCTAGAATTCGCTTCAGCCCTTCCCTGACAATCTCGTTCTTGCCAATGATATTGACGTGAATGGGTTCGCTCAACATGGATTACCTCCTACCGCTATTTACGGCAGTCGATTCTTGTCGCCCTTCCGGACGACTGGACTACTTCTAGTTAACGATGACGACCCAAATACTCTCTTATATAGCCCTAGCCCGGAAAAAAATGTCATGGTTTAAAATGTACCAATATATTTCGGTAACGAACGTATCGGTGTCAATTCGAGACAGTCTATGGCTATGTGAAGATCAGTATGAGCGCCGGATCATGTTAACGATCGTCGCGGACAAATCATAAGTTTCATCCGGAACTGTCGGTAACTTTGATACCACGATTGGTGGGTTCCAGGATGAATACCAATATATGACAATGGTATCTTGCCGTATCGATATCGCTGGATATCAGTAGAATCCCTAGTTTGATTCATCGCAGCACGGGCTAAAGTAATGTGGCGACCTGGACGGTGCGTTAGGTACTGTCCATCACTCGAATGGCGGCTTTAGTTTGAGCCGCCATTCTTTTTACATGCGTGTCAATTTATACGCGTGTCGCTGAATTCAGCGCGATCTGATCAACGCATGAAGTCGGGATCCGGATCGAAAGGATTTGCCGCTGGAGGTCGCCGGCTGGCGGTCTGCGGCACTGGCAATCAGGCCTAGCCAGCGATCGAGAATGATGCGCTCGTCGAACAGCGTGGCACGTCGTTTGGCGTTGCTCCCCAATCGCCGGAGCAGTGTACCGGAGGACATGACCCTGCTGAGCGCCGTTGCGAGCTGTGCGCAGTCTTCGGGGGGAACCAGCAGGCCGCTCACTTCCTGTTCGATCATCTCGCCTGGCCCGAAATCGCAATCGCTGGCGACAACGGCCAGACCCGCCCGCATCGCTTCGCCCACGACATTGGCAAAGCCTTCATAGCGGGAGGAGAGCACGAACATGCTGGCGGCGCTGATCCATTCCGCGTGCCGTTCGGTATTGCCCGGAAGACGTATCCGGTGCTGGAGTCCGTGGTCCCGAACTAAGGCTTCCAGGCGCGGCCGTTCCGGCCCCTCGCCGAAGATGACGAGGCTCCAGTCGGGGAAACGGGCCGCAATTCCGGCGAATGCATCGATGAGCAGATCGAATCCCTTTTGCTCCGTCAGCCGGCCGACCGCGACTAGCTGTGGCGGTTTCTCCCGCCTCGGCTCGAAGGCGAGCGCCGGGATGGGGTTCGGGATGACCGTCACCTTCGACCTGTCCGTGATCCGCATCCGTGCTTTCCCGCGTTCGGTGAGCGTCACGACCCCCGCGGCGCGCGGGTAGAGCCGGTGCAACATCATCTGCCAGAGCGGATGGGCTGGCTGGCGATCGGGATTGTTGCGCTCCGAGACGATGACGGGTGTGTGCCGGCCAAGTGTCGCGAGCAAGGTGAGCACGTTGATCTTGGTTAGGAAAGATATGACGACATCGTAGCTGCCGGCGTCGAGCGCGCGCCGAAGCGCGCGCGCGCGTCGGATGCCTGCTGCATAGGCGGAGAGGCCGCCGCTCCCTGCCGGTACAGCGAGGCGGATGAGCTGCGCGCGCGGATCGATCGCGTGAAAGATCGGATCGTCCGGGGCATCGAAGGTAATGACCGTCACGGTCCATCCCCGCGCGATCGCAGCCCCGGCGATCGAGCTGATGACGCGTTCCGCGCCGCCCGCTCCCAGTGCCGACAGGACGAACGCTATGTTCACGCGTCCACCTCCAACGATGCCGGAGCGAACAGGGCCTCGGTGCGCTGCTGAGTCAGGTCGCGCAGGGACCGGATATGCGTGGCAGCGCAATAGGGCGGACCGGGTGCCACGCGGGGGTGGACGGCATCTGGCCGGTCGATCTGTACCGTCCCCCAGCCAAGAGCGCGGGGCGCGAGAAAGTCCTTGGCTGGATTGTCGGCGACATAGACGAAGCGGTTCGATCGCCCACGATGCACCGCTTCGACAGCATCGAAGGCGCGGCGATGCGGCTTCCAGAAGGTCGGTCCCCAGTCGTCGGTGTAGACGATCGGGTCGAAGGGGTAGCGCGTCAGGCCAAGCGCGGCCACCTTCCGCCGCTGCGCTGCGCCGAAGCCGTCGGTAATCAGTGCAAGACCGAACCCGTGGTCGCTGGCAAGGAAGGCAAGCGCATCGGGCGCGAGCCGGATGCGGGGAAGATGGTCGCGATAGATGGCGACCATCGCTGCGATCGTGGCGAGATCGGCTGTCACCCCCAGTTCGGCCAGTGCCATGTCGAAAAGCTTCGTGCGCCGACCTGCATTCCACAGCGTTGTGGCCGTCGCGTCGAACCCGTGTATGCCGAGCCGCCATTGCACCCACACATCCACCGCAGCGATGCCGCTGCGCACATAGTCCCGTTCGCGATAGAGCGTGTCGTCGAGATCGAAGACGATGACGGTGCTCATAGCGTCACGAAGATCGCCGCATCGAACCGCAGCATCGCAACGCCTGTCGCCCAGGCATCGGTGGCTGTGTCCGGCAGCCTCAGCCGTTCCTCGATCAGCCATTGTGCGAAGGATGCACCGGCGTAGTCGGCGAGTGGATAGCCGCCGCCGAAACGCGCATTGATCTCGAACACCTTTGCCGAACCGTCGGTTGCGGTGATGGCCTGAAAGCATAGTGCGCCGCGCGGGCCGGGGAGGCAGGCGGCCATCTGCCTGGCGATTTCCATCAGGTGCGACTGCCGGCCGGTAACGCCCTTCTCCACCTCGCCGGCGCGCACCTGTACCCGGTGATGGGGCACGACTGAGCGCAGGGTGCCGGCGCCGTCGAAATAGAGGTTCACCGTCCACTCTTCGCCTTCGAGCAGTTCCTGGACGACCATCGGTTCGGTTGCGGCGCCGGGCAGCATATCGAGACTGCCGATCCGGGTGACTGCGCGTCCGGCGCTGCCGTGCCGTGGCTTGACGATCGCCGGGCCGCTCCAGCTGCGCGAATCCGCCGACGCAAGGTCGATCGTGCGCGGGACCGGGATCCCGTGCGCGCCCAGAAAATCCGCGGTCCGTAGCTTGTCGCGGCAAATCTCGATCAGCGGAGGCGTGCTCACCGCAACGGTCGTGCCCGATGCCGCAAGACGATCACGAGCAGCCGCCAGCGGCAGCAGCTCCGGATCGATCGTCGGCACGACGAGCCCGACGTTGTACTCGCGGCAGATCGCCTCGATCGCCGGGATATAGCTGGGGGAGTCGGCGCGGGGTACCTGCACTGCCAGATCGGCGAGTCGGCACGCGGCGCTCCATTCGGGTTGCGCGTCGCACGCGACGATCTGGAGATCGACGTGCAGGTTGGCGGCGGCGCGCCGGAATGCGCGGAGCAGGCCGACGCGCCGGCCGGCCGAACATAGCAACATGGTCAGTTGCCGGTCGGGGCCGGTTGGCGGCGGGATATCCAGCGTGCGGTCTGCAACGAGCTGGTGCATCATGATACCTCCCGGATGAGCAGGAAAGCTTCGGCCGCGCGCCGATGCACCGTAGCGCCGCGAAGCGTCGCCAGCGCACGCAGCGCTTCGGGCGAGCGTTCGTTCGGAAAGGCGCAGACCTGCGATCGATAGCAGGCGAAGGCGTCGAGCTTGCGGTCGAGCGTTTCGTGGATATCGACGAAGACGTTCGGCGCGAAGCCCGGCGCGAGGCAGGGGGCCGACCAGTTGGTCTCCGACAGCGTTTCGTAGGCGTAGATGCGTGTGGGGTAACGCCAGTTCCGCGGTCTAGCCGCGACGAGCGCGGAGCGGAAGGTCAGCTGATGGTCGAGATGGATGTCGCCGGCGAACGGGAGGAACAGCGTGTCAGGCCTTACCGTCTCGAACAGCGCGCCCATAGAGCCGTTGAGCTCCGCATGCGGAACGCGATCGAGTTCGGCTGCAGGGTGATCGAGCCAGTGCGATTGGGTGACGCCGAGCAGCGTGTGCGCGGCGGCAGCTTCCGCACGGACACGTTCGACATCCTCCGGCGGGTAGCGCGGTGGCTTTCCGCGCGTGGCGATCGCGATATGGACCGTCTGACCGTCCGCCGTGAGGCGTGCGATGGTGCCGCCGCACCCGAGGATCTCGTCGTCAGGGTGCGGCGCAATGACCAGCACGGTGCCCATGTTCGTCAGCGCCCCGGTCATCGTCCGGTCCCCAGCACGCTATGGAGCGCAGGTCCGCGGGCCGCGGTCTCGAAGTCGAGCACGTGGAGCGCACGACCGTCGCCGCAGCGGACGGCAAAGCCTTCCGTGTCGCGCAGGACGATCTGACCGGCGCGGGCATGCTGGCGCCCGGCGCAGTCACAGGCACGCGCGGCCCAGATCGTGATGCGATCGCCGCCGGCATCTGTGAACGCGCCCGGATAGGGGTGTCCGACCGCGCGGACCAGCCTTTCGACCTCCGCGGCCGGTGCATGCCAGTCGATCCGCCCATCATCCGGGCGGCGGCGGGTTGCCCAGGTCGCGACGGTTTCGTCTTGCGGTTCGCCGGAAACCGGGCCCCGTGCCAGCCGCGGGAGCAGTTCGCTGAGCATCTTGTCGAGCGCAGCCATATGCTTGGCGTAGAGCGACCCGGCGGTCTCGGCCGGAGCAACGTGGAAGAAACGCTGGGCGAGCAGGGGGCCGCTGTCGATGCCGTCGTCGATCCAGAACAGGCTCGACGCAGTGATCTTTTCGTCGAGCAGGATCGTCCAGGGAATGACGGCACGTCCGCGCAGACGGGGCAGTGGGGCAGGATGGTAGCCCACCACGCGTCCGCCCGCGGCGGCGCGAAATTCCGGCCCGCAGATCTGCGACCAGCCGATGACGAAGACGATATCGGCGGCGATCGCCTTCACCTGCTCGAGAAAGGCTGGCGCGTTGCACTGTTCGACGGGAAGCAGTGTCGCACCGTGGCGCGCGGCAACAGGCGCCAGATCGACGAAATCGGAATGGCGAGTGGCGAGCGCCGCGGGCAGGGTTGCGATCGCGGCCAGTTCCCAGTCCGGAACCCGGGCAATCGCCTCCGCCGCGACGCGCGTACCTTCAACCGCGCCGATCAGCAACGCGCGCATAGGCTCTCCCGATATTGGCGGGGCTGACGCGTTCGCCACGAGCCAGCATGGTGAAGGTGCGGAGAATGATCTTGCCATCCCGCGTCAGCGAGCGGTTGTCGATGTACCAGAGGTCGAGTGCTAGCTTGTCGGAATCGCTTAGCAGCGCATTGCCGTTCACTTGCGCCCAGCCCGTCAACCCCGGCCGGACCTGGCCGCGCCGCGCACCGGCCTTTCCCATCGCCGCCACCGTTTCGGGAAGCAGCGGCCGTGGACCGACAAAGCTCATCTCGCCGCGGACGATGTTCCACAGCTCGGGCAGTTCATCGAGCCGGGTGCGGCGCAATAGCCTGCCGAAGGACGACAGGCGAGCGGCGTCGGGGAGGGGGTGGGCACCTGCGGCCGCCATCGAGCGGAACTTGACGAGATCGAACGCATGTCCGCCCTGACCGGCGCGCCGCTGGCGAAAGAGCACCGGCCGTCCGAGCGCGAGCGCCACGGCGGCCGCGACGAGCAGGAGAAGCGGCGTGGCGAGAATCAGTGCCAGTACGGCGAGTCCGCGCTCGGCGAGGCGATAGTCTCCCAGTGCGCGGTGCCGGCCCGGTGCCAGCGAGGTGCCGGCCAGCCCCATCTCCGACAGCAACTGTTCGTTGACGCGCTCGACGCGGAAGCGCTGCTGTGCCAGCTGCCGCGAATGTGCGCCCATCGACCGGACGCGTTCCGGATCACCGGCGAGTTGTTCCATCGCACGGGCGAGCGCCGGGGCGTCGCGTGGCGGCACGAGCAAGCCGTTTTCGCCCGGGACGACAGTCTCGCGGCAGCCTGGTGTGTCGGTGGTGATGACTGGTCTGCCGGTCGCCAGCGCCTCGAGAATCGTGCGCGGCAATCCTTCGCGGTAGCAGGACGGGAGTACGAACACGCTTGATTGCGCGAGATGGGGACGCACGTCGCGGGTCGCGCCGAGATATTCGATGCCCTGCGTACCCCAGGCATCGATCTCCTCGGCGGTGAAGCCGGCGGATCCGGACTCACGCGGGCCGAGAATTCGGAAGCTTGCTTCGGGGTATCGCGCCCGGACAGTGGATGCGGCCTCGATGAACTCGCTTATCCCCTTGTTGCGCATCAGCCGCGCGACCAGGAGAAAGACGGGCGGTCCCGCGGGTATCGGAACATGTGGAAACTTCGCCGTGTCGATGCCCGAGCCGGGAACCTGGACGATCCGGCGATCCCGCCCGACGATCCGGTGACGGCGCAGCTCATCTGCATCGTCGGCATTGAAGACGAAGATTCCTGCCGCGCGGGCAACCGCCGTGCGATAGAGCATCGAGACCGCCGATCGCAGCATCCGGTGCGGCCAGTTTACCGGGCGGTCGTCCGAATAGACATGCCCCAATCCGCTGACCATCGCGAAGAAGCGGGTACTCCCGCCGGCGATCCGCGCAGCGATGCCGCCATAAATGATTGGTTTCTGCGTGTAGGCGAGGCAGATGTCGGGGGCTTCCCGCCGGATAGTCCGGACCAGCGCACGCAAGGTGGCGAGGTCGCGGATCGGGTTGGTTCCGGCCCGGTCCATCGGCACCGAGGTGAAACGGACGCCCATCGCTGCCAGCTCCGCGATCGTCGCCGGATCCTCATCCGGCGCGCAGGCGATGACCTCATGCCCCTCGGCGACCATCTCACGCAGCAGCGCGGCGCGGAAGTTGACCAGCGAATAGGCCAGACTGGCTAGAACGAGAACCCTCATAGCCGGCTCACTCCCGCGTCGCTGGCCAGCGCATTCGTGCTGGCGGGGGCGGTATCCTTCGTGGCCCGCTCGACCGCGCTGGCGTACAGTCGGCGGTACTGGACTGCGATGTCGTTGATATCGAAATGCGCGATCGCGCGCGCGCGCCCGGCAGCGCCAAGGTTCCGCCGCGCGCCGGTGTCGAGTGCAGCCAGCCGCTCGATCGCCACCGCCATCGCCTCGGCGTCGCGCGGGGGGACGATCAGGCCACCTTCTCCGACCACCCAGGCGCTGTCGCCGATATCGGTAGCGATGCACGGTACGCCGCATGCCATCGCCTCGCCCAGGATATTGGGGAACGCCTCTCCCCAGGCGGAGGAGAGCGCGAGGAGGTCAAGCCCCGGCAGCCAGCTGGCGAGATCGGTCCGCTCTCCAGCAAGCGTCGCGGTTCCGGCCGGCAGATATTGCGCGATCGTCTGGGAAAGCGACGGATCGGGCCGGTCCATGCCTGGCCCGACGAACAGCAGCCGCAGATCATGGCCTGCCGAGCGCGCGCGCGCGACGGCGCGGACCAGCGTCGCATGATCCTTCATCGGGTGATTGCGGGCGACCATGCCGATCAGAATACCCCCGGGGGTGAGGTTGAAGATCGCTTCGAGCCGTGCGCGGGCGGCCGGATCGGGGTGGTAGGTCGACAGATCGAACCCGTTGGGGATGTGGATCGCGCGCGACGGGTCGAAGCCGATCGCTGCGTGCTGCTGTGCCGCAGTGCGCGAATTGTAGATGATCCCCTGCACGGATCGCGACAGACGCGCACTGAGCGCGAACAACGCGCGGCTGCTGCGTTTCTCCACCATCGGATCGGCCAGCGAGTGACGCACGTTCCAGAATATCGGAACCTTCCGCCCCGCGGCGAGGCCTGCGACGCTTGCGGCGAGATTGCCGTGGTACATCCAGCCCTGCAAAATGTCGGGTTGAAGCATGGCGGTGATCCGTAACAGGCGGAGCGTCGCGACCGGACCAGGAACGCCCCGCGACATGCCAAGCGTATAGGTCGGGCAACCCGTCTGCCGCAGGCGTTGTGCAAACGTGCCGGGGCGCATGAGCGAAAGCACAGCGGGACGCGCGCATTTGCGCTTGGCGATATTGGCCTCGATCAGCTTCACCAGCATCGCCTGCGCGCCTCCGACATCGAGGCTCGTGGTGAGGTGTTGCACCAGACCCGGCATCGCCGATGCTGTGTGACAGGCGCGCTCAGTCATTCCGCCAGCACCTCCCGATAGATTGCAGTGACTTTCTTGACGTGATGTTCGACGCTGAACTTGGTCAACGCCTCCTGCCGCGCGCGATGAGCGATCGTCTCCGCCAGCTGTGGATGATCGATCAGATCAAGGATATGCGCCGCCAGATCGTCTGGATCATCGACGCGCGCGAGGATGCCGGTGCCGCGATTGCGGATCGCCTCGATATTGCCGCCGGAAGCGGCCGCGACGACCGGCGTGCCGACCAGCATCGCTTCGATCAGCGTCCGCCCGAAGGGTTCCTCGACCGCGGGGACCACGAGCATGTCGCAGGCCGCGAGCCAGGGCTCGACCGGACGAACGAACCCCATCATGCGGATCAGGTCGCCCACACCGAGCGCTTCGATCCGCGCGCGGATCTGCGCTTCGATACCGGGCTCGAACTCTTCGCCCAGCATGAGTGCGATCAGCGGGAGATCAGGCCGCATGCGGCGCAGCGCGGCAATCGTCTCGACGAAGACGAGGGGGCGTTTGCGCGTCGCGAACTGCCCGAGAAAGGCCAGGACGACGGTTTCCGGACCGATACCGAGCCGCGCGTCGAGCGCGGTGCGCGCTGCCTGACGATCTATCTGCGCGATCGAGGTATCGAAGGGGCTGTAGACTGCCGTGGACTTGCGATGCGCCGACCAGAGCCCTGCCTTGGGCGCTGCGAACTTCGAGACGCAAAGGACCCGGCTGGCCAGCAGCGGCGCCTGCAGCCGCAATGCCCTTGCGCGTGGATTGCCGCGGTGGTGCCAGATATGACCGGCCCCTGCGAGTCGGGCAGGCAGCGTCCAGGTCGCGTGCATCGGACCCTCGTTCGTGTGCACGAGGCTGATGCCCCGCCGTTTCAGGAACGCGCGCATGCGAAGCGCGTCCGGGAGTGCGCGGGCAACTTGGCGCAGCGCGAGCGGATCACCCGGCCGCCAGACGTGGACAGGCGGCGCGAGTTCGAAGCGGACGCCTGCGCTTTGGATGAATTCGAGCAGCGGGCCTTCAAGGCTGTGGAGGAGAACCAGAGGCTCGAACTCCGTCGAATCAAGCGACTGGACGAGTTTCAGTGCCGACACATGGCTTCCGCCGATAAGCCCGCCTGCAAAGGGAAAGCAGATGCGCGTGCGCCGCGGCCGGACAGGGTGCACGCTGCCATGGCCCCGCGTCCCGAGCGACGCGATGCTTTCCGAAACCCCGGTGGTTCGTCGCTCCAGTTGCATCGATCGGATGGCCCCTATTCAAACAAGCAGGTGTTCAAACAAGCGGGGACTGTCGCGCATCGGACACCTGCTCACCACGGCAACTTCGGACACTGCCCAAAGGAATCAGTGTCGCTGGCCGAAAGGTTTCGCTGCGCCTCAAGATCGATGGCGGTACGCGCGCCGGATTAGGCCACCGATCCGACGATGCCCCTCATTTTCCTGCGCAAGATCGAGAAGGGGTAGGCGGCCGGCCAAAAGGTGATCGCCCTGTCCTTTAGAACGCAATCTCTATGCCCGGCTTATTGGCCCCTCGCTTCGCAGTTAACCTCGCTCGATCACGGGCATCCCGGGCGCAACCGCGCAAGCGGTGACGGCTTGGGGACGGAGCAGCGGAATGACCATTACTCTCGAAAACCGATCCTCATCGCTGATCCGCGCGTCGCTCATCTATCTGATCGACGGCGTGATCGCGGCGGTTTCGCTGATTGCCGCGATCAGTCTGCGGGTCGGTTCGCTGCGCGCGGGACAGGTGCTGAACGAGCATCTCGCCGCGATGCCGCTGTTCGTCGTCGTCGCGCTGGTCACCTTCGCCGCGATGCGGCTGCATCGGCGGGTCTGGCGCTATACCTCGACCGAAGAGGTCTTCGAGGTCGTCAAGGCCGCGACCGTGGCGATCCTTGCCTATGTCCTGCTCCTGATCCTGATCGGCGGCGCGGGCTGGCTGCCGCGATCGATCCCGGTGATCCAGTGGCTGGTGCTGGTCGTACTGATGGGCGGCGTCCGCATGGCGCGACGCCTCGCTGCCGAATATCTGGGCGGGCGCTTCCATCCGCCCGCATCGGCGGCGAACCCGGAGCATCCCAAGCGCACCGCGCTGCTCTTCGGATCGAGCGACGATATCGAGCAGCTCCTTCGGCAGCTCGAGGGTGAGCCCAATGCAGCGTTCCGCGCGGTCGGAATCCTCGACGAAACCGGTGCGCATACCGGGGCCCGGGTACGCGGCGTGCCGGTGGTCGGGCGGCCTGCTGACCTCGTGAGCGTGGTCGGCAGTCTCACGGCCAGGGATGCGCGTCCGGCCTGCCTGATCTTCGCAGGTCCGGTCGAGCGGCTTCAGCGGATGGCGATGGTCAATATCGTCGCGCAGGCGCAAAGCCTCGATCTCGAGATCGCCTACCGTCCGGGATTCATCGGCTTCGCGCCCGAGCCAGGTGCCAGCCTCGACTTCCGTTTCCTCAATGTCGCGGACCTTCTTGGGCGGCCTCAGGCCGTGCTCGACGATCGTGCGGTCGCTGACATGATCGGTGGACGCCGTATCCTGGTCACCGGTGCCGGCGGCACGATCGGACGCGAGCTCGCGCGCCAGATCGCCGAACATGGTCCTGCCCGGCTCATTCTGCTCGATGCGAACGAGTTCAACCTCTACGACGCCGACCTCGAGATGCGCGAGAGCCATCCGCAGGTGTCGTGCACGCCGGTATTGTGTTCGATCCGCCAGCGCCGCCAATTGATGCAGGTGTTCGCCGAGCATCGCCCGGAGCTGGTCTTTCACGCTGCGGCACTGAAGCATGTTCCACTGGTCGAGATGCACCCGGCAGCCGGCGTCCAGACCAATGTGCTGGGCACGCGCAACGTGGCGGATGCGGCGCGGTTCTACGGCGCCCTTGCGATGGTGCAGGTCTCGACGGACAAGGCGGTCAACCCGGTCGGTTTCATGGGCGTGACCAAGCGGCTGGGCGAGTTCTACTGTCAGGCGCTCGATCTGGCCGGCAGTGATGATCCCGGAGCGCCGCGGTTCATCACCGTGCGGTTCGGCAATGTGCTGGGGTCGAGTGGGTCACTCATCCCTTTGTTCCAGCGTCAGCTGAGCCGGGGCGGGCCGCTCACGGTCACCCATCCGGAAATCGAACGCTTCTTCATGACGGTGCACGAGGCCGTACAGTTGATCTTGCAGAGCGCCTCGCGCGGACTGCGTGACGGGATGCGGCACGGACGGATCTTCGTGCTCGACATGGGAGAGCCGATCCGCGTGATCGACATCGCGCGCCGCATGATCCGGCTCGCCGGTCTCGATCCCGAGATTGATGTCGGGATCGATATCATCGGGCTGCGGCCGGGTGAGAAACTCTACGAGGAGCTGTTCGATGCCGAGGAGTCGCGTTTGCCGTCGTCGATCCCGGGTGTGTTCGAGGCGGAGCCGCGGCCGATCCCGCTGCGGACACTGAACAAGACATTCGATGCGCTTGAACGGGCGAGCGACGAGGCAGATGACGCCGCGTGCGTGGCGATCGCGACTGGCCTGCTCGACCGTAGGCGCGCGCCGGTGGCCGATATCGCGGTCGTTGGCGCGCGCCGCCCGGCAATCATGGCGCAGGCGGGTTGAGATGGCGACCGCCCATGCCCGCCCTGCAACCCTGACGGCACCGCGGACTGCAGTCCCAGAAGGCGGCGGCGAGATCCGGTCGCGCTGGCCGGTTCATGGCGAGGAAGAAATCGCCGCGGTCGCGGCGATCCTGCGCAGCGGCAAGGTGAATTCGCTACATCATGGCGAGCAGACCCATGCGTTCGAGCAGGCCTTTGCCGAGAAATGCAATGCCTCTCACGCGATCGCCGTGGCGAACGGGACGCTGGCGCTGGAGCTGGCGCTGCGTGCGCTCGGGGTCGGGCCCGGGGACGAGGTGGTCGTGCCGGCGCGCAGCTTCATGGCGTCGGCGAGCTGCGTCGCCGCGGTAGGCGCAATCCCTGCCTTCGCTGATGTCGATCCCGATACGCAGACCCTGACCGCGAACACGATCGCGAGCGCCCTGACGCCGCGTACCCGCGCGATCATCGTCGTGCATCTCGCGGGCTGGCCTGCCGCGATGCAGGAGATCATGGTTCTGGCCCGTGCAATGGGGCTGTTCGTGATCGAGGATTGCGCGCAGGCCCATGGCGCAGTCCAAGGCGATTTTCCGGTCGGCGCGTGCAGTGATGCCGCCGCCTTTTCCTTCTGCACGGACAAGATCATCTCGACGGGCGGGGAGGGCGGCATGCTGGTGCTGCACGACCACGCGCTTTGGGAGCGTGCCTGGTCCTACAAGGACCATGGCAAGTCGCCGCATGTCGGCGCAGTGATCGGCCCGCCCGGCACTTTCCGCTGGCTGCACGGCAGCCTGGGCAGCAATTATCGCATGACCGAGATGCAGGCCGCGATCGGCCTCTGCCAGCTCGCGAAGCTGGACGGTTGGATCGAAGCCCGTCAGCGCAATGCAGGCATCCTGAACGCGGCGCTGGCGCCGCTTCGCGCGGTGCGGTTGACGCTGCCGCCGTCGAGTGTCCGGCACGCCTATTACAAATACTATGCCTTTGTGCATCCCGAGCGGCTGGCGCGGGGGTGGACCCGTGATCGTATCGTCGGCGCCTGCATTGCTGCCGGCGTACCGTGCGGCACGGGCAGCTGCCCCGAAATCTACCGCGAGCAAGCCTTTGTCGGTAGCCCGTCCGTGCCGTTGAATCCGCTGCCCGTTTCCCGAACTCTGGGGGAGACCAGCCTGATGCTGCCGGTCGACCCGACGCTCGACACCGCAATGGTCGAGCGGATGGGAGCGATCGTCGCATCGGTGATCGCAAGCGCCACCGCCTGACGAGGGACATCGATGGAGTCACCGCCGCTCCCGCAGCTGATCGTGATTGGAGCCGCCAAAGCGGCGACGACATGGATCGCCCACCAGCTTCGCACCCGGCCGGACGTCTGCATGCCGGGCCCGGAGCCGCATTATTTCAGCCGCGAGTTCCACCGCGGCGAGGAATGGTATCGATCATTGTTCGCCGACGCCCGGCCCGGTCAACTCGTCGCGGAGAAGTCCGCCGACTATCTCGCGCATCCCGAAGCGGCGGCACGCATAGCGGCATTGCTCCCGTCGGTCCGGCTGATCGCGCAGCTGCGCAATCCGGTCGAGCGGGCCTATTCCGACTATTGCATGCTGTTCCGGCGCGGCCAGGTCGATGGCGATATCGACCGTCATCTCGACGGCAGACGCGCGACCGAACGGCGTTTCCTCGAGGACGGGCTTTACGGCCGCCACCTGCGCCGCTTCCTCGACCATTTTCCCGCCGCGCAGATGAAGGTGATCCTGCACGACGAGATCAAGCGCGATCCGGCGGCAGTCGCGGCGGATGTGTTCGATATGCTAGCGCTTCCACCTCAGACGGATAGCGCACGGATCGAGGCGCGTGTGAATGACGGCGCTTCGGCGCTGGTTCCGCTTGCGTTGCGGCGATTGCCGACACCCGTAAAACGGCTCGCTGCGCCGTTACGCGGCAATCGCCTGTTCGAAGGAGCGCGCAGCCTGATCGCGCGCCCGGTCCGCTACCCGCCATTGTCTGACGACACGCGCAGACGGCTGGCCGACTTCTACCGCGACGATATCGAGCAACTTGCGCGGACGCTCGGGCGTGACCTCGGCGCCTGGACCAGCCCTGTCCAGACCGCGTCATGAGCTATAGCGATATCGCTTCGTCCGTCTGGGTGGCCGAGGATCAGGATCGGACCTCCTATCACCATGCGATGCTGCGGCTGGCGGCGCCCATGCTGCTGCTGGCGGTGTTCCTCTCACCCTATGTCGTCTGGCGGGTGGTGCCGCCCTATCTGTTCACGCTCAGCGACGCGCTCTTTTGCATCGCCGGGATACTGCTGCTCGCCGGGCGTGGGATCGTGGTCCGCCCGCTGCAGGACTGGTCGGCGCTCTGGCTTTTGGGACTGGCGGGTCTGCTGCTCGGTTTCTTCATCGGCAGCGTAGTCAATGGCGACCCGCTGCGCTGGATCATCGTCGCCGGCCAATACGGCTTCGCCTTCGCGTTGCTGCCTGCGCTGCTGCTGCGCGAGCGGCGGCGATCGCTGATTCTTGCGGTGATGGCGCTGATCGCTGGCGTCGCCGCGATGGAGCTGTTCGGGACCATCGTCTATTATGCCACCGACGCGTCGCACGAGCAGGCCAGGCACTTCGGCTTCGAGTTCATCACCGGAGCGCAGCGGCTGGGCGCGTTCATGGCGGACGCGAACTGGAACGCAGCGATGATCGCGATGACGACGCCCTTCGTCCTCTACCTTGCGCGGATCGGACAGCTGAAGCTGCCTGTCGCCTTTGCCATTCTGGGGATCTTCGGATCGGGGCTGTTGCTGTCGGGTTCCTTCACCGGCTTCGCGAGCACCGCGGTGGGAGCGCTGGCTTTCCTGCTGCTCGACTGGGGAAGACGGTCGATCGGCATGCTGATCGGTATCGTCGCGCTTGCGAGCGCCATGACCGCCACCGGAATCGCGCTTCCCGCGACCTTCCAGAACCGCGTAGCGACCGCGCTCGTGCAGGGCGACATCAGCCAGGCGGGGACGTTCGCCGGGCGGATGGAACTGGTGCGCGAGGCGTGGAACATCGTCGGCGACACGACGCTGGTCGGCCTTGGCGTCGATCAGTATCGCGTCGTCAGCATCGATCGCGCGCCGGTTCACAACATCTATCTGCTCGCCTGGGCTGAAGGGGGGCTCTTGTCCCTGTTCGGCTGGCTGCTGATGATGCTTGTGCCGGTGTCGGTCGCGATACGGCGTTTCGCGACGGACCGTGCGGCCGCCGCATTGCTGATTGCGGTGACATTGTCGTTCCTGATCTTCTCCAACGCGGCGCCGCACATGTACGCGCGCAGTTGGGTGGTACCGCTGATCCTAGCGCTCGGCATTGCGCTGACGCGTCCTGCAGGCGCAAACGGGCCAGTCCCGTCGAGCTAATCCCTTTGGGGCGCGGGCTGCCCACCATGCGTTCACCATCGGACAGGTTCAGGCGGTAAACTCGTGCGGCATCTTGAAGGGGAACCGACGTGAACCGCCGAATGCTATTGAGTGGGGTGCTGGCACTGCCCGTGGCTGCGTGCGCGGGGGCCTATTCCGATCTTCCGATCGCAACCGCCGGACCGGCCGACCGCTACACATTGGGACCGGGCGATTCGATCAAGATCGCAGTCTATGGCTTCGACGCGATGGCGGGGAGCTACACCGTCAGCGACGCCGGAACCATCTCGCTCCCGATGGTAAGTACGCTGAGCGTCGCCGGCAAGTCGGCCCCTGAGCTCGAGGCCGAAATCGCGGCCGTGCTGCGCACACGCGATCTCGCGCCGAACGCCAATGTCAGCGTGCAGGTCGAGAAATACCGTCCCTTCTACATTCTGGGGGAAGTGCAGCGACCCGGCCAATATCCTTATGTGCCGGGGATGACGGTGCTGACCGCGGTTTCGATCGCGGGCGGCTACACCTTCCGCGCCAACAAGCGTGTCGCCGGGGTCGAGCGGATGAGCGGCACCGCGCGGAGCAAGGCACGGCTCGACGCGGATTCGTCGATCCAACCGGGCGACACCATCGTCATTCCCGAAGCCTGGTTCTGAGGGACGGGCGGTGGCGAAGCGCCGAACCGCCCCGGCGATGCGCCCGTGTGCGGTGCGTTGCGGGGCATTTCCGCTGATCGCGGTCCTGCTGGCGGCGCCGCCGGTCGCGGACGCGCAGCAGGTACAGCGCGGAGCTTCGCCGCTCGATCTTCCGCGGCCGGGATATGAACGCCGCACGACCCGCATCGGCCCGGCCGAGGTGCGGATCGATGTCGAGGTCGCCGCGCTCTACGACACCAATGTCTATGCGACATCGACTGCAACAACAGGCGACGCTGCGATGGTCGCGCGCCCGCGTGTCGCGATCGACTGGCGTGGCGCAAATGCCGAGCTTCATGGTGAAGCCTATGCCGATATACGACGCTACCTCGATCAGGGGAGGGAGAGCGCGAGCCGCTTCGGTGCCGCCCTGTCCGGGCAGATAGCGCCGGCCGCAGGGCACGTCCTTTCCGGCGAGATGCGGTTCGACCGGGATATCGAGAGCCGGGCCGATCCGGAAGCGCGGGCAAGCATCCTGCTTCCACCGCGCAAGATCAACATTCTGGCCGGCGAGATTGGCTACACGCTCACCGGGACCCGGCTCGGGCTCAATCTGACGGGCGGCGTCCAGAAGCTCGATTTTCTGGATCCCAATGAACAGGATCGCGACTTCACCAGCTGGCGAGGCTCGGCGCGCGCCACGTGGCGGCCGGCGGCGCCGGTCGCGTTCTTTGCCGAGGCCTATATCAATCGCCGCAATTTCCGCACCGCGGTCGATCTGAGCGGCATCAACCGCGATGCGACGACCTATGGCTTGATCGCGGGCGTCAGCCGCGAGGTGAGCCCGCGGCTGCGGGGCCGGATCGGCGCCGGCGTCTTCCGCTTCGATCCCGACGACGGGGCACTCGGCGGCTATACCGGCTTTGCGCTGAGCGGCGACGTCAGCTGGAACCCCCGCGCTCGGACCGCAGTGACGGCACAGCTCTTTCGCGGTGACGTCGCGACCGCACGCGCTGGATCGAGCGGACGGACCGACACGCGCGTCGCGCTGACGATCGACCAGGAGGCCTATCATAATGTGCTGCTCCATGGACGCGCAGGCTGGACGCAAAGCCGTTATCGCGGGGTGGGCGCCGACACGCTGAACACATGGAGCCTGGCAGCGGAAGGGGAGTATCTGGTCAACCGAACCTTCTCGCTCTTTGTCGGCGTCAACTATGCGCGGCGCACCGCTCGCGACCGTCTCGACCGCTTCTCCCGCGCCCAGCTGCAGGCCGGGATCAGGGCACGTTTTTGAGGGCCGTCATGCGTGCGCTCCGGCCGCTGCAGGTTTGTCACCATCCTATCCGCGACCGTGGGCGTATCGGTATCGCGCTGCTGGCGGTCGCCTTGTCCTGCTCGACGACGGGAGCATGTCAGGAGGCGGATGAGGACGAACCGGCGGCCGATCAGCCGCTCGCCCCGGTCGCTCGACAGGACCGGCCTGCCTTTCCGGGGGCGGAGGGGCATGGCCGTTTCGCCCGCGGAGGACGCGACGGGCGGATCATCCCGGTCACCACGCTGGCCGACGAAGGCGCAGGATCGCTGCGCGCGTGCATCGACGCGGCGGGGCCGCGCGTCTGCGTGTTCCGCGTGGCAGGCGTGATCCGCTATGTCCGCGAACGCCCGGTCATCGTGCATCCCTATCTCACGATCGCCGGCGAGACGGCGCCCGGCGATGGTATTCTGATCACCCATTCGGGGGGCAAACTCGCCTTCACGCCGCTCGTCATCAAGAACACGCACGATGTCGTGATCCGCCATATCCGCGTCCGCACGGACCTGCGCGGCGAGCAGCGCGGCGCCAATAGCGGGTTCATCATCGAGAACAGCCGCAACGTCATCCTCGATCATGTCAGCGCGTCCTGGGCATTGGACGAGAATGTCGGCGGCTACGGCGCCAATGACACGATCACCATTTCCTGGTCGATCTTCGCCGAGGGCGTGCCGCGGCACGACAAGTGCGCGCTGCTGTCGAGCGACCCCAGGGGGCCGCAGCGGCTTAGCTTCGTGCGGAACCTCTGCGCACATAATGGCGATCGCAATCCGGATGTGAACTTCCCGCCCGGCTCCTGCGTCGAGGTGATCAACAACGTGCTGTACAATGCCAGCTCGCAGTTCACCGAAGTGTGGGAGAGCTATGGCGGCACCCCGGCGAACATCGTCGGCAACTATTACCGCCAGGGGCCGAGCACGGCAGGGCGCGCCTATGCGATCGACCGACCGCTGGTCGCCTCCACCGGCAGAGCGCGCATCTACCAGGCGGGGAATGTGATCGACGGCGATCGCGTGACCTTTGCGCCGATCGCCGCCGAAGCGTTCGTCGACAAGCCTGTCTGCCCGCTCGAAAGCGCGGTGCTCGATGCGCGGACTGCCTATTTGCGGGTGCTTGAGGGAGCAGGGGCGTTTCCGCACGACAGCGTCGATGCGCGGATCGTGGACGAGGTGCGGACACGCGGCGGCAGGATCGGCCGCGACAATCGCGTGCTGCCGGCGCTGCAGAGCGGCGCGCCCTATGCCGATGCGGACGGCGACGGTATGTCTGACGCGTGGGAGCGCCGCCGCGGTCTCGATCCGAAGCGCAACGATGGCTGGAGCGATGCGGACGGCAATGGCTGGGACAATCTCGAAGAGTTCCTCAACCATGCGCATCGCGCGCGGCTGGCCGGCCGGCGCGTGCGATAGCCGCTTGCGGTCCTATCCGCCGCCGAGTTCCAGGACGAGCGCTTCGACTTCGGACCCCGTACCAAAGCGCTCGACGACCGAGAGCCGCATGGCGTCGTCCATCCGGAACAGCGTGCCGCGATGATCGGCCGCGCCGTGGGTCCGCAGGACGAGCAGCCAGGCGCCGGGGCCGGAGAGATAGGCGATGGCGTTGGCGACCGCGGCGCGCAGCACCGCAGGTTCGAAATAATGCCGGTTCAGCAGATTGGCCGCACGCACCAGGTCGAACCGTCCGATCAAGGCCTCGTTGCGCTGCGTAATGTCATCCTCCCGCCACTGGAAGGCTCCCGATCGCCGCAGGCGCGGGGTGAGAAGTGCCACTTCCAGTCCGTCACCTGCGGCGGCGTGCGCAATGGCGGGGTCGCGCAGACGCCATTCGACCAGCGCACGTGCCAGCGCCATGCCGGTCCAGCGGTCAAGCCGCCGTTCCCATGGCCGGATGGCGCGGCCTAGCACCTCATATTGCAGCACATGTCCGCACGGCTCGACAAGTGCCCGGCATCCGTGCGGAAGCGGGACGAGCCGTGCCCGCACCGACCGGTCGGTGCCCGTGACACGCGCCGGATGACCGGCTGCTCGCAGCGCCGTCATCAGTTCGAGGGTGGTGACGCCGGACGAGATGCCGAGGTCGAGCACGGTATCGACACGGCAATTATGGTTCGCGAGCGCCGCGATCAGCGCGGCATCGACCCCGGCAAGCCGGGACGCCCCGGTTCGCTTGAACGTGTTGTTCGCGGTCTTGAGCAGCCCGAAGAAGCGCGCTTCGTCGCGGGGGGTGATGTCTTCCGGGGCAGCGGAGAAGAACGCGCTTGCACGATGCATCCTGGCTGAGCTCCCGCATGGTTTCCTGCCGCAGCAGTGCGGCGCATGCTCCGGTGTAGCACCGGCACGCGCCGTAGAGAGCGGAACGGTCGGGGTACTCCTCCTGCCCACCGGCGCGCGCGGACGCGTCAGGCTATCCATGGTGTCGCAGCAACCGGGGACAAGATGATGCTGAAGACCGATTTTCATGAAGCATCGGGCTTTCGCGACACGCCGCGAACCGGCGCACTGGATCGTTCGTGGCGTTTCGCAGCGCTGGCGGGATGCGGGCTGTGCCTGTTGGCGGTGTTTGCGCGGATCATGACCTATCCGATGCAGCATGACGAGCAATTCTACATCGCCGCCGGAGTCCTGTTCGATCGCTACCCGCTCTATTCGGGGATCGGGTTCAGCCACCTTCCCAACATCGCGCTGCTCTTCGCGGGCGCATTCGCGCTGCTCGGCGACGCTCATTACCTGCTCATCGGCCGCCTTCTGGTCTTTGCCGCGTGGGCGGGAACCTGTGCTGTCTTGCTGCTGATCGCGCGCAGCTATGTGCGAAGCGTGCCGATCGGCGGATTGATGCTCGCGCTGCTCGCGCTCAATCCGATGCTGCTCAATGCGACGGGGATGACCGCGACCAACAACTTCCTTCCAGTACCCTTCATGCTGTTCGGCCTGTATCTGTTCCTCCGCGCGGCGGACCGTGACATGCCGTCACCAGTGCTGGCGCTGGCGAGCGGGTTTGTGCTGGCCATGGGGGCGGGCTTCAAGGCGAACTACCTGCTGTTCCTGGTCCCCTTTGCAGCCGCGGCGCTGCTGGTACCGCGAACCCTGCCGTTCCGCAGCCGCTTGCTCCGCATCGCGTTGCCGCTTCTGGCGGGCGGGGTGATCGGCGGCCTCCCGTCCATTCTCTATGCGCTGAGCGACGCGGAGGGTTTCGTCGCCCATGTGGTGAATGCGCATCGTGGTCCGCAGCTCGCTTACTGGGCGGCGCATGCGGACCCCAATGATCCGAAGGTGATCGGGATCGCCGACAAGCTGCTGCTCGCGCATCGCCTGTGGCTGTCCGGGGTCACGATGCTCATCCTCGTGCTGCTGCTGACATTGGCGGGGATCGCTGTCATGCGGCGACGGACATTCGTGCTGCGCTGGCCGCTCCTCCTCACCGGCAGCCTCGCGGCGATCGGCATGGTGATCTCGTTCGTGCCCAGCCCTGCCTTCCCGCAATATTTCACACCACCGCTGCCCTTCGCGGTGGTGCTGACGGGCCTGTTGTTCGGATCGCTCGATACGCAGGGGCGGGATATCGCCAGGCCAGTGCTTGCGGCAGTGCTGGGATTGACGCTGGTCACCGGCGCGCCGCAGCTGCTGCCGTCGCTCGCGGGGCTCGTCAGGCCCGGCGGATGGACAGGCGTTCAAGTGGCACGCGACGGGCGTGCGATCGCTGCGCTGGTCGGGGAGCGATCGCCCGCTGGCCCCGTCGCGACAGTCTCGCCGATCCACGCGCTGGAAGGGCATCTGCCCATCTATCCGCAGTTCGCGCTCGGGCCGTTCATCGTCCGGGCCGCACCTTGGATCCCGGCGGAGGATCGCCGCCACTACGCCTATTTCATCACGCCCAACGCGGTTCCGGCGCTGCTCGGCAGTGAGCCCCCGTCGGCGATCCTGACCGGTATGGAGGGAGCCAACGATGCCCCGTTCGACAGCTTCGCGAAGTCGCGCGGCTACCGGGAAATCCCGTTGTCGCTGAAGAAGGCGGAGGATGCGGAGCGAGTCCGCCTCTATCTGGCGCCCTGATCGGCGGTGCGCGCACGACCCAGCGTTGGGCGCGCCGGGTCCGGCTTGCTCACCGGGCGGAGGGGGCGGGGAGCCGCGTGCCCGATCTCGGCCTCCACGATCGGTGTCGGCCGTGCTTTGACCTGCCGGAAGATGCGGCCGAGATACTCGCCGATGATCCCGAGGAAGATCGCGTTGAGCGTGATCCCCATCAGCAGCAGCATCGTGGTCGTCGCGAAACCGGCGGGCCAATGCTGGCCGAAGACCAGCCGTCCGGCGAGATAGATAAGGGTGAGGAGGAAGGTGGCGATACCGATCACCAGCCCGGTGATCGACGCGACGCGGAGCGGGACCAGCGAGTGGTTGAGGATCGCGTCGAGCGCCATGCCCAGCATCTTGCTGAGCGGGAACTTGCTCTGCCCTGCGACGCGTGCTTCGCGGTCATAAGGCAGCCCGACCTGTGAGAATCCCATCGCGCTGATCAGGCCGCGTAGATAGGGGCTGGTATCGTTGACCTTGCGCAGCTCGATCAGGATGCACGCATCGACAAGCCGGAATTCCCCTGCGTCGCGCGGCAGATCGTCGTCGCTCAGCATCCGCATGCCGGCATAGAAGGCCCGGCGGAGCTGCGCGGTGACGAATCCGTCGGGAAGCGAGCGGCGGATACCGTAGACGACCTGATGCCCTTGCCGCCAGCGCGCGAGCATCTCGGGGATCAGCTCTGGCGGGTCCTGGAGGTCGCAATCGATCTGAACGGCGCAGGCGCCACGGGCCCGCTGATAGCCGACCAGCAGCGAGCGCTGATAGCCGTTGTTGCGGGAGAGACGCACGACACGGACGCGCGGATCGCCGGCGGCGATCTCCTGCAGAAGCGGGAAGGTCGCGTCGGTCGAGTGATTGTCCATGAAGATCAGCTCGAGCGAATAGTCCGGCAGCGTCCGGAACACCTCGACGATGCTCCGATAGGCACGCTCGACCGTGGCCTCTTCGTTGAAGGCGGGAACGATGACGGAGACCAGATCGGTCATGCCATGACCTCCGCGAGCGATCGGGCGGTGATGGCGATGCCGTCCTCGAGCGGCGTGCGCGCGCGCCAGTCGAGGTTCAACGCCGCCAGATCCGGGGCACCCGAAACGGTATCGATGCGCAGGCCGGGACTCTCGGCGGCTTCCATGGAAACATGATCGGCCGGGGTGCCTGTCACCCGGAGCGCGAGCTTGACGATCTCGCGGATCTTTCGCGCGTTCCCGCTCGAAAGGTTGAGGATCGTCCCGCCGGGCAGGTCCGACTGCGCCATCGCGCGGAGCCCGGCGACGACATCGTCCACGAACACCATGTCGCGTCGGCTGTCCGGCTGGTGGATGATTGCGGGCTCGTCCGAAAGGCATCGGCGCAGCAGGGCGGGCAGCAGGAAATCATCCGACTGGCCGGGACCATAGACGAGCGCGAAGCGCGCCGTGAGCACCCGAAAAGGGAGCCGCGGCTGCAGCATCGCGCAATAATGCGCGCCGGCGACCATCGCAGCGGTGTAGACGGTGCGTGGCTGTTCGCGCCGGGTTTCCGGCGACGCGGTCGGCTGGTTGCCATATTCGGCGATCGATCCCGCGCGCACCATCACCCGCAGATCCGGGCTTCCGGCCGCGGCGGCCAGCAGGACGAGGAGATTGTCCAGATCGGAGGTCATGGCCGGCCATTCGGACGGATCGGGGACGCCGGGTGCGCGACCGGTGCCGCTCGCCAGATGATAGAGGATCGTGGGACCCGACCGGTCGAAACAGGCGCGCACGCGATCGAGGTTCTTGAGGTCGAGCGCATGGACGATCGCACCGGGTCGAATCCGTTCGGCGCGCAGCACTCCTTCGGGCCGCACGATCAGATGCACCTCGTCGCCGCTGTCGAGGTGGCTTGCGGCGAGATGCGAACCGATGAAGCCGGCCCCGCCAGTGATCAGCACGCGCTCGGGCATCCCGGCCCCGTTTCAGCTGACGAGCATGGGCTCGGGCAGCGGGACGAGGAAGCGTCCGCCCCGCGCCACGAAGTCCGATTGCTGTTCGCGGATCTCGTCGAAGAAGTTCCAGGCGAGGACCATCAGGACATCGGGCTTTTCATCGGCGATCGCATCGACCGATCTGACCGATATCTTCATGCCGGGGGAGTAGAGCCCCTGCTTCAATGGATTGCGGTCGACCAGGAAATCGAGCCGGTCGGGACCGATCCCGAAATAGTTGAGCAGCGTGTTTCCCTTTGCCGGGGCACCATAGCCCGCGATCTTCTTGCCCTGGGCCTTGAGCTCGTCGAGCATCGCCAGAAGCCGGACCCGGACGGCCTCGACGCGCTCGGCGAAGCGCTCATAGGTCTCGGGGTCGAGCATGCCCCCGGCCAGTTCCTCGTCGAGCATCGCGCGGACCTCGGGCGTCGGCTCGGCGGTGCCGGTCTTGCGGAAGAATACACGCATCGAGCCCCCATGGATGGGCAATCGATGGACATCGACGACCTCCAGCTCGAAGAATGCGCCCAGCTTTTGCATCGAGAGCAGGCTGAATTCGGAGACATGTTCCTGATAGACGGTGTCGAACTCGTTCCGGTCGAGCAGCTCCTTGGCCCAGGGAACTTCGACCACGAAGGTGCCGTCTTCGGCGAGCAGGCGGGTGATCCCCTCCATGAATCGGTGAAGGTCGCCGATATGGTTGAACGTGTTGGTGGTGACGATCACCTGCGCGCGCCCGTTGGCGTCGCGTACCGCATCCGCGGTAGCGGGATCGAAATAGGCGACATGGACGTCCACTCCGCGCGCGGCGGCGGCTTCAGCCAGGTTCGCTGCCGGGTCGATCCCCAGCGTCCTCGCGCCACGGGTATTGCAAGCCGCGAGCAACAGCCCGTCATTGCAGCCGATATCGACGATGAGCCCGTTTCCTGCGATGTCCCCCAGGACGCCGGCCAGCGTGTCGAAATGCGTGTGCATCGTCGCCGCACCGGAGGGAACGTAGAGATAGTGGCGGAAGAAGTCGGCGGGGATCTGGTCCGCGATCTCGATCAGGCCGCAATTGAGGCACACTTCGGTGTTGAGCGAGAAGGTCGGCTGGTCCGCATCATATTCCTCGGGCCGCACGAACATGTTGGCCGGGGGATGCTGCCCCATTGGCAGGAACAGATAGGGCGCCGGGGCCAGGCATGCGCGGCAGTGCTGCAATCGTTCCATTGGAAATCCTTTCTCCGGTGCCGGGTCCTCAGGCCACGCGTGCTGCGGGCGCCACCTGACGCTCGGCAAAACTGCGGAAAGTGGCGTGGATATGCTCGATCTGCTCGTCGCTCAGCCCGTGATGGCAGGCGAGCAGGATGCCGCCGCGGGTGACTGCGTCTGCCTCCGGATAGCCCCGCGGGTCCGCGTTGACCTTCACGTTCGCCATCGCCGGCTGGCGCAGGATATTGCCGGTGAATACGACGCGCGTCTGGATGTCGGCGCGTTCGAACCAGATCTGCAGCTCGCGCCGGTCGAACGGCGCTTCCGGCCGGATCGTCAGCGGGAAGGCAAGCCAGCCGGTGTGCGTTCTGGGCAGCTGCCGTGGCAGGACGAACCAGTCGGCATAGTCGGAGAAAAATGCGCAATGCCGCGCAAAATGCTGTTCACGCAGTTCAATATTGCGCGTCAGCTTGTCGAGCTGGACCAGACCGAAAGCGGCGCCCATCTCGGATGGCTCGATATTGTAGCCCAGCTCTTCGAACAGGAACTTGGCGTCATAGGGAATGTCGCCGAGCTTGACGTCGAAGCGGCGCTCGATCGCTTCGGATTCGATGAAGAGCGAAGAAGATCGTCCCCAGGAGCGCATCAGCAGCGCACGCCGGGCGAGGTCCTCGTCGTTGATGCATAGCATGCCGCCATTGCCGGCCGCGTTGACGACGTGCGAGCCATAGAAGCTGGTCGTGCTGATATCCGATCGCTTGCCAGTGCTTTCGCCGCGCAACGTCGCGCCCAGCGTGTCGGCGCTGTCCTCGATCAGGATGAGGTTGTGCCGGTCGGCTATGTCGCGGAGCCGGTCCCAGTCGGGAAGATTGCCGATCAGCGAAGGGATCATCATCGCGCGGGTGCAGGGCGTGATCCGCGCCTCGATCGCATCCTCGTCGATATTGTAGGTTCCCTCGCGGACATCGACGAATGCCGGCACCAGGCCATGGCGCACGATCGGCGCCACGGTGGTGGCAAAGGTGAGCGCGGGCGTGATCACCTCGCTGCCATGCGGAAGGCGAAGCAGTTCGACGGCGAGATAGTTCGCCGACGAACCCGAATTCACCATGATCCCATGCCGCTTCGCGAAGAGCGCGGCGACCCGCGCTTCCATCGCGCGGACATGGGTGCCCATCTGCGTCGAGGTGCGCAGCACATCGACGACGGCGGCGATCTCCTCCTCGCCATGGACGCTCTGACCATAGTTCACGCGCATGCGGCAGCCCCTCCGAATACCGGGTCGAACGCGAATCCCGTGGGTTGCACGGGATGAACGCCGCGCACGTAGCGGTCGATCTGACGCTCGCTCAGCGCACGCAGCCTGGTGTTTCCGTCCAGCGCTGCCCGGTACCATTCGACCGTCAGCGCGACCGAGTCGCGGAGCGCCAGGCGCGGGCGCCATCCGAGCGCCGATCGCGCCTTGGCGCTGTCGAGATGCAGGAAATGGGCTTCGGGCGGTGCATCCTTCTCGTCGCCGAACACGAACTGCGGGCTGCGATGGCCCCAGGCGCTTTCCAGCAGCGCGGCGAGCGTCGCGACGTCGACCGTCGCTTCTGAATCCGGCCCGAAATTCCAGGCGCCGGCCACGCTGCGATCGCCTTCGGCAATCCGGGCGGCCAGCATGAGATAGCCCGCCAGAGGTTCGAGGACATGCTGCCAGGGCCGGACGCTCGCCGGATTGCGGATATGCACCGGCTTGCCGGCTGCGACAGCCCGGACAATGTCGGGCACGAGCCGGTCGGTGGCCCAGTCGCCGCCGCCGAATACATTGCCTGCGCGTGCGGTGGCGAGCACCGGACTGCCGGGATCGCGGAAGAAGGAGCGGCGATACGCCTCGACCACAAGCTCTGCGCAGCCCTTGGATACGCTGTAGGGGTCGCTGCCGCCGAGCCGGTCGGTCTCGCGATAGCCCCAGGGCCAGCCGAGATTCTCATAGCATTTGTCGCTGGTGACGATGATCGCGCCCTGCAGCGACGGAAAGCGTCGTGCCGCTTCGAGCACGACCGCGGTGCCGACGACATTGGTCTGCAGCGTCGCGACGGGCGCGGCGTAGGATGGCCGGACCAGCGCCTGCGCCGCCATGTGGATGACGAGATGGGGATCGCAATCCTCGACCGTGCGCAGAAAGGCCGTCTCGTTACCGATGTCGCACACCCGGTGATCGACGATGTCGGCGATGCCGGCGGCCTGAAAAAAGCTGGGTTCGCGATCGTGCGGGAGCAATGCGACCGCGGTGGTGTCGGCGCCCAGCCGCCGTAGCCACAACGCTAGCCAGCCCCCCTTGAAACCGGTGTGACCGGTCAAGAGGATCCGGCGGCCAGCCAGCGCGCGGCTCAACCGGTCTTCGTCGAACCGCACCTCACGCATGGGCATGCGCTCCTGTGGGCGGTGCGGCGAGCTGCCATGGAGCAGGGGGGCTCTTCGCCCATGGCGGCGAACCGGCTACACAAAGCTGATTGAGGTGATCGCGATCCCGAATCGTGTCCATCGGGTGCCAGAATCCGGTATGCTTGTAGGCGAACAGCTGGCCGTCCTGCGCCAAACGGCTCAACGGGGCTTGCTCCAGCGGTTCCTCGTCCCCGCTCAGGTAATCGAGGACGCCGGGTTCGAAGACGAAGAAGCCACCGTTGATCCAGGTCTCGTGCTTGCGCACCTTCTCGGTGAACTCGGCGACGCGTGCACCCTCCAGCTCCAGATTGCCGAACCGCGCGGGCGGCTGCACTGCGGTGACCGTCGCCAGCTTGCCGTGCGATCGGTGGAACGCCAGCAGCGCACCGATATCGATGTCGCCCACGCCGTCGGAATAGGTGACCATGAAGGTCCCGCCCTCCAGCCAGTCGCGCAGCCGCAGCAGGCGCCCGCCGGTCATGGTAAGCTCGCCGGTATCGACCACCGAAACGTTCCAGTCGAGCGACCGGCATTGCCGGAAGGCGACATGGCCGTTGCCGATCGCGACCGTGAAGTCGTTGCTCATGAAATGCAGGTCGTGGAAGAACTTCTTGAGCAGCAGCATCTTGTAGCCGCAGGCGACGACGAAATCGGTGACGCCGTGCTGGGCATAGATGTCCATGACATGCAGGATGATCGGCTTGCCGCCGACCTCGACCATCGGCTTGGGCACGCGGACGGTTTCTTCTGAAAGACGTGAGCCCAAGCCCCCCGCCAATAATACGACCTGCATCGCGCCGCTCCTCCCACCATACTGGGCATGCCAGATTGGTCGTCACAGACTAGGGAAGCTGTGGCGGGAAGCGATTCGGGCATCGGGATTAGCCACCACCCAATCGTGGTACCGGGGCTATTCCATAGGTGTCGGGCAGGGAGCGGTCTCTCGCCGCAAACAGATATGCCGCCTTCGCTTCAAAGCGTATCCCATACCGCGGTGGGTACGATCGAAGGACAGGCCGGCGATCGTCGCGAAAGAGCGGGGCGGGCGCTCAGTTGAGAAGCGCGGTAAGCACGCCCTTGCCCTGAACCTCGCTCGACATGCCGAGGAACAGGTCGAAATTCCCCTTGGTGGCGTGGGAGAGCTGGTAGGTCGCGCCCCCCTCAGGCGCCAGGCGCGCCTCCATCTGGAAAACCGCATAGAAGGGCTGTTGCCGCCCCAGGCTTGTCGGCCGCGACGTGTCCGCGATCCGCTCGAGGCTGGCGAGCACCGCCGATACCTTCCCGGTCGGGGTGGCGATCAGGAACGAACTGCCGACCAGCTTGTCCCACTCGCCGGCTTCGGAAGCGGTGAGCGGCGGTCCGGCAGGCGTGGCACCGGTGGTGGGCGCGACGACACTGCCCGATCCGCCGCCTCCGCAGCCAGCCACTCCGGCGCCGGCCATGACGACCAGTCCTCCAACCATGAAGCGACGACGCGCGCTGTCAGTCATTGTTTCTTACTTTTCAAATGGCCAGGCCGGAATACGACGATTGCGTACGGCCTTTCCCCCAAAATGGACCTTTATCATCTGCTTGGCCGGACCGCATCCCATGAATCGTTATGGATGCGGTTCAACGCGGGATTGGCTCGGCGGGTCTGGTCTGCCTATAGCGGGAACGCTGCGCGCGTGGTGCGGCTGGGGAAGGTACGATGACGGCGGATGCGGTTCGAGGGCTGACGCTTGGCGATTTCGAAGGACATATCGGCACCGGGTTCGCGATCGAAACGGAGCTTGGCGCTCACACGCTCGAATTGGCCGTTGTCGAACCGATGCCGCAATCCACCCGTCCCGAAGGGGGATTCAGGCTCGAATTCGCGGGACCGCCGGAGCCCCGGCTGCCGCAGTCGATCTATCGGTTCGTGATCGATGGCGCCGCGCACGATATCTTCATCGTTGCGATCGGCTACCGGCCCGAGGGCGGGATACGGTACGAAGCCGTCTTCTTCTAGGCGAGCGCTTTGGCCGCGCCGGGCGTCCCGAACTCCATCAGCTCGTATACGCCCTTGTCCTCGGTCACCACGAAGCCGAGTCGCAGATACAGCCGTCGCGCCGGATTGAATTTCTCGACATGAATCGAGACGCCCTTCGTCTGATCCTGCGCCCAGGCGATCATATCGCGCAGGATCGCCTCGCCCAATCCCTGGCCGCGTGCCGCCGGTAGCAGCGATATATCGACGATACGAAACTCCAGCGGCCAGGCGTCGACATAGAGGCGCCCGATCGGGGCCCCGTCCTGTTCCAGGATCAGTCGCTCCGCATTCGGGTAATAGGCCTGATAATGGTGGTGCTGGGCGCGATGCTGCTGGGTGAGAAAGGCCTCTTTCTCGCCGTCCGGCCAGCCGCTCAGTGCGAGCTCCGCCTCCCGCGTGGAGCGATAGAGGGCCTCGATGAACGCGAAGTCCTCCTCGGTATAGGAGCGATAGACGAGCGCATGGAGCGCGGCGGCGCGAAGGGGCGGCGGCATGGTGTGGCGGACGAGGTCAGCTGCGTGGCGGGAACACACCCTGCAGCGCGATGCAGAAATAGAAGGTCAGATAGGGCTGCATGTTGTTGTGCGGCGCACCGCCGCCCGCGGGTGAGAGCGCCTGAGGCGACATCTGGATGAGGTTGGCATTGGTGGTGCTGTTGTAGAGCGCGCCGCCGCTGGAGGTGGAGAGCGTGACGCCGGATGCAAGCGTGCCCTGGGTACCCTCTTCCACCGAGGCGCGCAGCATGTGCGAATGGCTCGGGATTTCTGATTCGAGCAGCGAGACGGTTTCGCTGCCGCCTGTCTCGCCCAGGTCGTGCAACGACAGCCCGGGGCCCTGACCGGGGTGCATCGGCGCGCGGCCCTGCAGGTCGGGGAGCGCGAAATTGCTCTTCCCGTTGCCGCCATAGGTGGTGCCGAGCAGCGAGAACAGCGCCGTGTTCTGCGAGAGCGGCAACAGCTGGCCGTCGCACCAGGCCCAGCCCTTCGGTGCGAAGTTGAACGGGAAGATTCGGATCTCGGCGACAAAGGGATCGGCCATGGTGCGTTCCTGTCAGGTCGGGCTCGGGAAAATGCCGAACAGCGAGATGATATAGTTGAGGCAGAGATAGGGCTGGAAGTTGGTGTGCGGCTGGCTGCCGCCGACCGGTGTGATCGACGTCGGGGCCATGGCTGTGTCCGCCGCCTCGCCCGAATAGAGCTTCAGCAGCGTCGAACTGGCAAGCACGTTGTTCTTGGGATTGGCCTGCGACCCATTGCCCGATGCGCCCAACATGGGGTGCGAGTGGGCCGGGATCTGGTTGACGGACAGCGTGACCTCTTCAACGCCGCCCGTCTCGGCGAGGATATAGGAGTTGCCCTGATGCATGGGCAGCCGGCCGCGCAGGTCGGGTAATGCGAAGGTACTCTGCCCGTCGCCGCCATAGGTTGTGCCGATCAGGTTGAAGAGCGTCTCGTTCTCCGAGATCGGCAGCAGTTGCCCTTCACAGAACATCCATCCCGCCGGGGCGAAGTTTCCGGCGAAAATGCGAAGCTCGCCGACATAAGGTTGTGCCATGGGCTGTTCCTCAGTTCGGGGACGGGAAGATGCCGCTCAGGGCGATGCAGTAGTTCAGCGTCAGGAAGGGCTGCATGTTCTGATGCGCCTGGCTGCCCCCGTTATTGGCCACGGTCCCGGCATTGAGTGCGACGGCTGTGGGCGTGAAGCCGGGCGAGTAAGGATTTGCCGGCTCACTGGCGAGCACATAGCCGGTGCCGCCGAAATTCGGGTTCACGACATTGCCCGCCGAATTGGAGGCCTGCAGCAGATGTACGTGCGTGGGAATCTCGCTGATGCTCAGGGTATGCGCTGCCTCGCCGCCGCGCTCCCCCAGGGTATGGCCGTTGCCGACATGAATCGGCACGCGGCCGCGCAGATCGGGCAGGGCGAAATTCACTCGACCATCCCCCCCGAAGGTGGTGCCCAGCAGAGAGAACAGCGCCTGATTCTGGTTGATCGGCAGGAGCTGGCCATTGCACAGCGCCCAGTTTTTGGGCGCGAAGACGAACGACATGAGTCGGATTTCCGACAGAAATGGTTCCGCCATCGCAATATCCCCCGAAGTACCCCGATTCAGGCCGTAGCGGAAACAGAGAGGGCTGGCCATAGGGCTTGGGTTCAGACTGCCCGGTTTTGGAGCGATCGCCCGTCGCTAGTTTCTTTACACTCGTGTGTAAGTCACTGCCGTCTTGAGACAATGGCGCTGCGATGGTAATCGTTGACGGGGCGTATCAATCCGTTGCCGAGTCATTAACCAGCAGGCCATTGCCAGGATTGGCGCCGCCCCGGGGGAGAATTGTCCGTGAAGAAGCTGCATCGTGGCCGCCTGTTGCTATCGACGTGTCTGACGGGCATCGCCCTCGCATCCGCAGCTGGCGCACAGGCCCAGGACACGGATCCCAACTGGCAGCCGCGCGCCGAAGTGGACGCTCGCGCATCCGACGGGAGCAGCCAGGTCTCGTTCGAACTGTTCGCGCCGGTCGCGCAGAACGACTCGAGCCTTTTGTTCGTCTCCGGCCGGATCGGCTATGACGAACACTTCGACCGCAACGGATCCGTCACCATCGGCGGACGCGGCAAGATCGGCGACGATTTCGCGATCGGCGTGAATGCAGGAGTCGATTTCTACAAGTCGAATCTCTCGAAGCGTGACCAGACGGCGGTCTCGTTCGGCCTGGAAGGCTTCACCTCGGTCTTCGATGTCCGCCTCAACTATCGCCTGCCGGTCACCAATCGCTACACCATCGGCTATCTCGATCCCAATGCCAGCCCCGTCGGCGCGCTGCTGGTCGAGAACAACCGGCTGATCGAGCGCAAGAGCGGCTGGCGACTTGAGGATGTCCCGCTGGGCGGGGCCAATGCCGAAATCGGCGCGACGATTCCGGTGGGCAGGAAGCTCAGCGTGCGCGCATCGGCGGCGGGTTTCGACTATCGCGACGATGCGGCGAGCAAGGCCTATCGCGGCGTTCGCGGCGCACTGGAGCTGGGTGTCGAGGATCCGCTTGGCACCGGCGGTCGCTTCACGATCGGCGCCGAGCTGCAGAACGACAATCGCTGGGGCACCCAGGCGCGCGGCACCGTGCGCCTGTCGATTCCATTCGGCGGTCGCGGGCGCGATCGCGGCGCGGGCACCTCCGGTCTCGACCGCCAGATGGGCGACCGCATCCGGCGCGACTACGTGACACCGTCGGGCACCCGCTACACCGATCTCACCAGCAACAGCTTTGCGATCGACGCGCGTACCGGCAATGAATTCGGCGGCATCTACTACGTCAACGGGGGCGCGGCTGCAGCGGGGGCGGGAACCAGCTCGAGCCCGACCACCCTTGCCGACGCGGTCACCCGCGCAGGCGCGAACGGCGTCGTCGTGGCGATGGGCAATGCCGGCAACATCACCACCGGCGGGGTGACGCTGGCCACCAACCAGTATCTGGTCGGCGGCGCGAGCAGCGTCAGCGTGCGCCATTCCAACGGCACGGTCAGCGCCTTCAGCTTCGGCAGCAGCAACGGCACGGTCGTGGGCAGCAATGCCGGCGGCGCGGCGGTCACGCTGGGCCAGGGCTCGGTGGTGCGCGACCTCACCGTCCGCGGCGCTGGGGCAGGCATTCTTGCGAATGGCGTGGGCGGATTCTCGCTCGATCGCGTGACGATCGAGAATACCGGCGGGGCGGGGCTGACGCTCACCAACACCACCGGCACGGTAGTGGTCGATGGGATCACGATCCGCGGCGGCGCCGGGGCGGGCCTCCTCGTCAATGGCGGCAGCGGTCTGGTAGTTCGGAACTCGACCATCGGCGGCGGCGCCGGGGCGATCGACATCAACGATGCCGGCGGCAACCTGACGGCCTCGCTGTCGAACCTCACTTTGACGGCAACCGGCGGCACGGTCCTCGACATCGACGGATCGGGAGCGGGCACGGTGCAGATCGCGGGGCTTTCCGGGATCTTCATCGCGGGCGGCTATGGCGAGACCGGCGGTTTTGCTGCGCGCAATGTGACCTTCGATTCGAGCACCGCGACGGGCATACAGGCGGTCAATGCCGGTTCGATGCAGGTGGGCAGCACGACGGCGCGGGTAAACGGCGCCGGTGTTTCGCTGACCGAAGTCGATGGTGCGCTGAGCTTTGCCTCGCTCAATATCGCCAACAACGCCGGGACGGGCCTGACGGTCAACAACACCAAGACCGGCACCTTCACGCTGACCAGCACCACCGGAACGGTCGACACCATCGCGGGCACCGCGCTCAACCTCGATCCGCTGCTGATCAACCTGAATTTTGCGGCTGTCAGTTCGACCGGCGCGGCGGGCGCGGGCATCATCCTCGACAATGTCCAGGGTGCGGGCACCGGCGGCAGCGCGCTGAACATCGGCACGCTGACGATCGCCAACAGCGGCCAGCAGGGCCTGCTCATCACCGGCGGTTCGACCGGACTGGTGACGATTGGCGGCGGCACGATCACCAACAGCGGCGGCGCCTCCGTCCAGATCGGCGAGGCCGGCGTCGCGGGCAGTGGCGGCACGATCGGGCTCAATCTCGGCGCGACGATCACCGACAGCGGGCCAGGACCGCTCGTTTCGCTCTTCAACACCGGCGGTGCGATCCGCTTCACCGGCGCGGTCAGCGGTACCGGGCCGATCGCCATCGATGGCACGGCTGCGGGGTCGAGCATCGTCTTCGCTGGCAATGTAGCGATCAACGGCGCGACCGGCCCTGCGCTGTCGATCAACAACGTCGCCGGCACGGTGGGCTTCACCGGCACGGTGACCATCACCAATCCGACTGGCAGCGGGATCCTGATCGGCAACAGCGCGGCCGGTTCGACCGTGGCCTTCACTGGCGCCACTTCGATCACCGGTGCCGGCGCGCCCGCGCTGTCGCTCAACAATCTGGCAGGCGCCACCGCCTTCACCGGCGCGCTCAGCATCATCAACCCGGCAGGCACCGCCATCGTGATCGGCGCAGTGCCGGGCGGCGTGACCTTTGGCGACGTCGATATCACCGGCCTTGGCGCGGCCACCGGCCTCGACCTCACCGGCACCTCGGGTAACGTCACCTTCGCGACGCTCGATATCACCGGCACCGGCGCCGCCGGCTCGACTGGCATCGATCTGACCAACGCCGCCAATGCCGGCGTGGTCACCATCGTCAACCCGAGCGTGATCCAGGGCGTCGATATCGGCGCGAACCTGACCAATGCGCATATTACCGGCAGCTTCCGCTATGGCGACGGCAACGCCGCCGACGGACTGGAGAGCCGCATCACCGCCAACACGGTGATCGTCGTCGCGGGCATGAACGCGACCCAGGGCACCTATGATTTCGCCGACGTCCAGCTCGACGGCAACACGAACAATATCACCGGTGGCAGCTTCACCACCTATTACGTCCTCGCCGGCGCGACCGGCACGGGCACCGCGCTCGATCCCGGTAGCATCGCGGGCGCCGCAGCCTCGGGCGCGCAATATATCGTGCTGCTCAACAACCCGAATGGCGGGCAGGACGTCATCGATACCGGCGGTCTCGCGGGCGGCGGGCTGAGCCTGACCGCGGGCCAGTCGCTGGTCAGTTTCCTCAATACCGATTTCTTCGCGGTCACCGGCGCCACTGTGCCGGCCAACCTGATCGTCTCGAATCTCGGCCCGACCGGCATCGTCAACACCTTTGCGGGCTCGGGCGCCGCGATCCTGACCAGCAGCCTCGGGGGTTCGACGGTCAACCTTGCGAACGACACCCGGATCGACGGCGTCATCATCAACAACGATGCGTTCGGCATCGGCGTCGTCGGATCGGGCGTCTCCAACGTCATCGTCCGCAACTCGACGATCTCGGGCACCGGCGGTGCGATCAGCATCACCGACGGCGGCGCGGCGACCTCGGTCACGCTGGCCAACCTCAACCTGTCGGCCAGCGGCGGCACGGTGCTGAATCTCAATGGCACGGGCGCGGGCACGGTCAATGTCTCGGGCACCGGCATCAACATTGCCGCGACGGGCACCGGACAGGGGCTTGCGATCAACGATGTCACGGTCGGCACCCTTGATGTCGCGTCGGTCACCACCGGCACGGCCGCTGGGGCCAATGGAGCCGTCTACCTCAACCAGGTCGCCGGCGGCGCGGTCAATGTCGGCAGCGTCACCGTCGGGGGTGCCAGTGCCGGTTCGGGCATCACCGTGGCGAACAGTGCGGCTGCGGTGAATATCGGCGCAGCCAGTGTCGCCAACACCGCCGGCGCAGGCGTGGCCATCCAGAACAATAGCGGCGCCGTTACCATCGGCCCGGTTTCGGTCGCGAACAGCGGCGGCGCGGGGCTCGCCGTCTCCGGCAATACCGGCGCAGTGACGCTCGGCGCGGTCACGATATCGAACAGCGCGAGCCATGGCGTTTCGCTGCTGAACAACGCCGGGGCTCTCACTCTCGGTGCCGTGACGGTTGCGAACAGCACCGGCGACGGTGTGCATCTGGCCGGCAACGGCGCGACGTCGCTCGGCCAGCTGACGCTTGCCAATATCGGCGGCACCGGCCTGTTCGCCCAGAATGTGTCGGGCAACCTCAACGTCGCCGGCGCCACGATCACCGGTGCCACGGGCGGCGGCGTGAGGGTGCAGGGCGCATCTGCATCGAGCGCCATCTCGATCGGCGCGCTGAGCGTGAACGGTAGCGGCGGCACCGGCATCGTGCTCGAGGATATCGATGGCACCGCCACCTTCACCGGCGCCACCACGATCGCGGGCAGCAACGGTATCCGCTTCGGTGCGGGCAGCTCCGGCACGATCAGCTTTGGCGATGTCGATATCACCGGCCTCGGCGCGGGAATGACCGGCGTCGATGCTCGTAATGCGTCCGGCACGATCAACGTCGCGACGCTCGACATTTCGGGCATTTCTACCGCCGGTACGCGCGGCATCGACATGACCGGCGCGAGCTTCGCCGGAAACATCACCGTCGCCGAAAGCAGCACGATCACCGGCGTGGGGACCGGTATCGACCTGACCAATGCGGCGATCACCGGCAGCTTCCGCTACGGCGACGGGTCGAATACCGACGCAGATGGCGCGGCATCGACGATCAACGCGATCACGCCGATCACCGTGACCGGGATCAACGAAGCCGTCGGCAGCTACAATTTCGCCGATGTGGTGCTGAACGGCGACACCACGGGTCTCGTGACCAATCCGGTCCGCCTGTTCTTCGTCGAGCAAGGCCGCACTGGCGCAGGCACCAAGACCGATCCGGGCAGCCTCGCTGCGGCGCTCGCTTCGAACGCGACCGTGATCGTCCTGCTCAACAATCCGACGGGCGGCAACGATACGCTCGACGTAGCGGGCCTCGGCACCTTCGCGCTCGACGCCAACCAGCGCCTGATCGGCTTCCTCAACGGCGATAGTCAGACCGTCGGCGGCGGCACGCCGGTAAACATGCTCCTCTATGGCTTGACGCCGAGCGTGGTCACCAATCCCTATGCCGGATCGGGCGCGGGGCTGCTGACCCACACCGGCGGCGGCATAACCGTAACGCTGGCGAACGGCGCCTCGATCGACGGCATCCGCATCGGCGGCACCGGCATTGGCGTTTCGGGCGTCGGCGTCTCGAACGTGTCGATTGCCAACTCGATCATCGCGGGCGGCAACGGCGCAATCCTGCTGCGCGACGGTGGCGCGGCGGCATCGGCGACGCTCACCAACCTCTCGCTGTCAGGCACGGGCGGGACGGTGCTCGACCTGCTCGGTACCAATGGCGGGTCGCTGACCCTTCGCGGATCGGGCATCTCGATCGCGGCCACCGGCAATGCGCGCGGCCTGGTCATGGATCGCGTCACGCTGGGCGCCAATCTAGGCTTCGGCGCCGTCGCGACGCAGACCGCGTCCGGCTCCGGCGTCGCACTGAACAATATCGGCGGCAGCGGCGGACTGAGCTTCACCAGCATCAATGTCGGCGGCACCGGCGCCGGGGCAGGGGTTTCGCTCGGCGGCAACAGCGTGGCGATCGATCTTGGCGCGGTGACGGTCGCCAACGCCGCCGGCGACGGCGTCGAGGTCCTCGCAAACACCGGCAATGTCACGCTCGGCACCTTCGCGATCAGCGGAGCCGGGGGCACCGGCCTGCGCATCGAAGGGATGCAAGGCGCGTTCACCGCGCTTGGCGGATCGATCACGGGCGGCGCCACCGGTCTGTCGCTCACGGATATCGACGGTTCGGCGGCCTTCACCGGCGGCGTGACCATCACCGGCCCGGGCGGCACGGGCATCCGCCTGGGCGGCGGCAGCGCCGGTACGATCAATTTCGGTGACGTCGATATCACTGCGCTGGGCGGCAACAGCACCGGCCTCGACGCACGCAATGCGTCGGGCAATGTCACCTTCGGCACGCTCGACATTACCGGCATCTCGACCGCGGGCACGCGCGGCATCGATCTGACCGGCGCGACCTTCGGCGGCAATCTGACCATCGCGGGCAGCAGCACGATCACCGGCGTCGGTATCGGCGTCGATCTGACCAACGCGGCGATTACCGGCAGCTTCCGCTATGGCGACGGATCGAACACCGATGCGAACGGCGCGGCGTCGACGATCAACGCCACGGTTCCGCTTGTCGTCACCGGTCTCAACAGCGCTGTCGGCACCTATAATTTCGCCGATGTGAACCTGGTTGGCGATACCAGCGCGCTTGCTACATCGTCCACGGTCTATTGGGTGCTGGCCGGCGCGAGCGGCGCGGGCACGCGCAGCAATCCGGGCAGCCTGAGCGGGGCGGCGGCGTCGGGCGCCGACATCATTATCCTGCTTAACAATCCGGTCGGCGGCAACGACACGCTCGACGCCAACGACGCGACCTATGGCACCGGCGGCACCTTCACGCTGCTGACTGGCCAGCAGTTGCGCGGCTTCCTGTCGAGCGACATGATCGCGTTGCCGGGCGGCGCTCCGGCGAATGTGGTCCTCTACAACGTTGCGACCGGCAGCGTGTCCAATCCCTTCACCGGATCGGGCGCGCCGACGCTTACGACCACGGCGGGCGGCGGGGCGAACACCGTCGTCGTTGCGAACAACACGGTGATCGACGGCGTGGTGATCGCCAATGGCGGCAGCGGCGCGGGCGTCTATGGCTCGGGCGCGAGCAACGTCACGATCTACAGAAGCAACATCTCGGGCACGAGTCGCGCGATCGACTTCAGGGACGGCGGCCTCAACGCGAGCCTGGCGCTCGGCGTCCTGAACCTGTGGTCCAGCAACAATTCGATCGCGCTTTCGGTTCAGACGACCGGCGGCGGTTCCACCACGATCACCGAACTTAGCAACATCCTGATCCAGGGTGGCCATGGCGGGATGGGCGGCGCCTATTTCAACGGCGTGACCTTCGATGCCGACCTGGCGACTGCAGGCTATCAGCGGGTCGATTCCACGCTGCAGGTCGGCACGGGCGGCACGCGTCTGAACGGCGCCGGTGTCGCGTTCAACGGCGCAAGCGGCGACTTGAGGTTCGTCAGCCTCGGCGTCTTCAACCAGGGCAGCAGTGGTCTGGCCATGACCGGTTCGGCGCTGAACCTGGCCAGCATGTCGGGCACGATCGACACGCTGAACGGCACCACGCTCGCCCTCGCCGGCGCACGGACCGACCTCGTCCTCGATAGCGTCGTCCATGTCGGCTCGGGCAGCGGTATCCTGGTCAACGGCCTGACCGGCATCGGCACCGGCGGCCGGGCGCTCCAGATTGGCGCGCTCAACGTCAGCACGACCGCCGGCAGCGGCATCGCGGTTTCGGGCAACGTCAACGGCACGATGAGCTTCGGCGCGGGCTCGAGCATTACGGGCACCCTGGGCTCGGCGATCTCGATCGCCAGCGGCACCGGCACGCTCGACTTCACCTATAACGGCAGCGTCAGCCAGGCGAACAACGCGGCGCTGCTCAGCGTGGCGGGCCATAACGGCACGATCACCTTTGGCGCAGGCAGCATTTTGTCGGCGACCAACGGTACGGGTCTCCAGTTCGACAATGCCGACGGCACCTATCTCTTCAATGGCACGACGACGTTGAATGGCGGCGATGCCGGCATCGACATCCTGAACGGTTCGGGTGGCAGCTTCACCTTCGCCAACGCGTCGATCACCAGCCCGACCGGCACCGCGATCAACATCGCGGACGGCGCGGCCAGCCTGAGCTATACCGGCAGCGTCACCCAGGCGAACAACGCGGCCCTGCTTTCGGTCCTCAACCATTCGGGCGGTACGGTCGCTTTCCAGAGCGGCACGCTGAGCGCGACCAACGGCACGGGCCTGCAGTTCGACAATGCCGACGGCACCTATGCCTTCAACGGCACCACGACGCTGAACGGCGGCGACGCGGGTATCGATATCCTGAACGGTTCGGGTGGCAGCTTCACCTTCGCCAACGCGTCGATCACCAGCCCGACCGGCATTGCGATCAGTATCGCGGACAGCACGGCCAGCCTGAGCTACACCGGCAGCGTTACCCAGGCGAACAACGCGGCCCTGCTTTCGGTGCTCAACCATTCGGGCGGTACGGTCGCTTTCCAGAGCGGCACGCTGAGCGCGACCAACGGCACGGGCCTGCAGTTCGACAATGCCGACGGCACCTATGCTTTCAACGGCACGACGACGCTGAACGGCGGCGACGCGGGTATCGATATCCTGAACGGTTCGGGTGGCAGCTTCACCTTCGGCACCAATGCCACGATCACCGACCCGAGCGGTCCGGCGTTCAACATCCATAACTCGATCGCGAACGTGACCTATCTGGGTACGCTCAACCAGTCGATCGCGGCTGCGCTGGCGCTCAACGTATCGGCACATTCTGTCGGAACGCTCGATTTCAGCGGCGCGACCCTGAACGTGACCGGCGGACTCGGGCTGACGTTCAATGATGCGGATGGCGTCTACAGTTTCGGCAACGCGGCGCTCAGCGGCGGCGCGGGCATCGCGATCACCAATGGGTCTGCGGGCACCTTCACCTTCGGGAGCGGCACCAGCGTCACCAATGCGGCCGGCGCGGCGATCAGCATCGGGAACTCGACCGCGGGGGTCACCTATTCGGGCGTGATCAGCCAGTCGACGCCGGGCGTGGCGGCAGTCGACGTTTCGGCTCATTCGACCGGCGCGCTGAATTTCACCGGCGCGACCATTGCCGCGACGGGCGGCACCGGGCTGACGTTCAACAACGCCGATGGCAGCTACGGCTTCGGCGCGGTGGCGCTTTCGGGCGGCGCGCGGCTTGCGTTGCTCGGCGGTTCGGCGGGCGCTTTCACCTTCGGCGATGTCGATATCACCGGGCTGTTGGCCAACACCACCGCGGTCGATCTGACCGGCGCGACCGGCAACGTCACCTTCGCGACGCTCGACATCGCCGCGGCTTCGGCCATCGGCACGCGTGGCATCGACATGACCGGCAGCACCACTGCCGCCAATGTGATCGTCAGCGGCAGCAGCAATATGAGCGGCCTCGGCATCGGCGTGGATCTGACCAATGCCGCGATCACCGGCAACTTCCGCTATGGTGACGGTTTGAACACCGATGCGAACGGCGCGGCGTCGAACATCAATGCGGTGACCCCGCTTGTGATTGCGGGCCTGAATGGCGGCACCGGCAACTATAACTTCGCCGATGTGAACCTGAACGGCGACACCACGAATCTGTCGGTCTCCGCCTATTTCGTGCTCGAGGGCGCGACCGGCAGCGGAACGCGCAGCGATCCGGGCAGCCTGGCCGGCGCCGAGGCGGCGAACGCCACCTATATCGTGCTGCTCAACAATCCGCTGGGCGGCAACGACATTCTGGACGCCACAGCGGGCGCGGGCGGTTCGTTCGACCTTGACGGCGGCCAGATCCTGTACAGCTTCCGCGATACCGACAGCTTCACCGTGGGCGGCGGCGCCCCGGCCAATATCATCCTCTACAATGTCCAGACCGGCGTGATCTCCAACCCGTTCGCGGGTTCGGGCGCACCGACGCTGACCGCGAGCGGCGCCAACGCGACGCTGACGCTGGGCGGCAACAACATTCTCGACGGCGTGATCATCGCCAACAGCGGCACCGGCGCCGGCATCCTCGGCAACGGAGTCGGCGGCACGCTCACGATCCGCAACAGCACCATCTCGGGCGGTGCGGCCGGTGCGCTGCGCATCTACGACAACGCCGCGAACGTCGTGCTGGGGCTGAGCAACCTCACTCTCGCCGCGAACGGCGGCAACATCCTGCACCTCGACGGCACGGGCGCAGGAACGTTCACGCTGACGCAACTGGCGAACCTTACCGTCAACCATAGCACGGAGACAGGCGGCTTCCTCTTCTCCGACGTGACGTTCGATTCGGACACCCTCACCGCTGGCCTTCAGGCGGTAAACGCGGGTGCGCTGACGCTCGGTACCACAGGTGCCCGGATCACCGGCGACGGCCTCAGCCTGACCAACGTCACCGGGACGCTGAACTTCAGCGATCTCAACATCGCCAACAATGGCGGCACCGGCCTGATCGTCGCCAATTCGAAGGTGAACAACTTCACCCTCGGTACCACCGGCGGCGCGATCGACACGACCAACGGCACGGCGATCAACCTCGATCCGCTGAGCATCAACATGGTGCTCAACTCGGTATCCGCGACCGGAGGCGCCTATGGCATCCTGCTCGATCAGGTGCTCGGCAACTTCACCGTCACTGGCGCGGTCAATGTGAGCGGCGTGACCGGCGCCGGAATCTCGGTTCGCGACAATACCGCGCTGGGCGTGCTGTTCCAGGGTGCGGTCGCGATCAACAATACCGCGGGCGCGGGCGTCCTGCTCACCAACAATGCGGGCGCGACGGTGGACTTCACCGGCGGGCTGGGGATCGTCACTACCACCGGCACGGGTTTCGCCAGCACCGGCGGCGGCACGATCAGCGTGACCGGCAGCGGCAATACGATCACCACGGGCAATGCGGCAGGGTTCATCCTCAGCGGCATCACGGTGGCGGCAGACGGGGTGACCTTCGACCAGATCACCGCTGCGCCGACGATGGGCACCGCGGTCGGCGCGGTCAGCGTCAATCTGGCAGGCTCGCTCAATATCGGCGGGCTCAATCTGGATGCGGCCAATGACGCGGTCGTATTCAGCAACCTGACCGGCACCGGCGGCGTCAATCTGACCGGCACGCTCGATATCGATAGCGGCGTCGGCTTCAGCTTCTCGGGCGCGCTCGGAACGATCAACATCGCGAACTCGGCGGGTTCGTCGCTGACGATCGACGGCGCCCAGCAGGCGATCCGCTTCCTCAACGTGACCGGTGGCACGGTGAACGTGGCCAGCAGTGCCGGTAGCGCCGCGATCAATGGGTCGGTCAATTCGGCGATCGACCTCAGCGGGGATACCGGCGGCACGCTGAACTATGGCGGCACGATCAACGCGGCGCAGGGTTCGGTCCTGAACGCAGCGAACAGCCTTGCCAATGTCACGCTGTCCGGCGCGATCACCTCGACCACCGCCGGCACCGCGTTCAACTTCGCCAATGCGGACGGCAACTACACCATCTCCGGCAATGTCGGCCACACGGGCGGCGCAGGCGTCGCGATCGACGCGGCGAGCGCGGGCGGGATCACCTTCTCCGGCGCATCGAAGACCTTCAACACCGGGAACAATGCCGCGATCACCACCGCTGGCACCGGCACGCTGTCGTTCAGCGGCGGCGGACTCGGCATCTCCACCATCACCGGCACGGGCTTCGCCACGAGCGGCGGCGGCACGGTGCTGGTCGACGGTGCCGGCAACGCGATCACGACGTTGAGCGCCACCGCGCTGTCGCTGAACAACGTTGCGCTCGCTTCGGGCGGCGTGACCTTCCAGAGCATCAATGCGGCGACGAGCGTCGCTGCGGCGGTCATCGCGGATACGGTGACGCTGAACGGGGCGCTGTCGATCGGCGGGCTCACCGTCTTCGGCGGCGGCACCGCCGCGCGCTTCAGCAACCTGACGGGCGGCGCGGGCGTCAACCTGACCGGCACGATCGATATCGACGGGAGCTCCGGCTTCGAATTCAGCGGTACGCTGGGCACGATCAACATCGCCGACGCGGCCGGCTCCACGCTGACCATCAATAGCGCCACGCCGGCGATCCTCTTCAACGGCGTGACCAGCGGGAACGTCAATATCGGCATGGGCGGCGGCAGTGCCGCGATCAGCGCCGACAGCTCAGCGATCCGTGTGACTGGCGGCACCGGTGGCCTGCTGAGCTATGGCGGCACCATCACCCAGACGACGGGCAGTGCGGCGCTTTGGGTGTCCGACAGCAGCTCGCAGGTCACCCTGACCGGGGCGAGCAACTCGACCGGCCTCGGCACGATGTTCGTCTTCAACAACGCCGACGGAATCTATTCCGTCACCGGCAACGTCAGCCAAACTGGCGGCATGGGCGTCGTCGTTGATGCGTCGAGTAGCGGCACGATCACCTTCTCGGGTGCGAGCAAGGTGTTCAACTCGGGCGCCAGCCCTGCAGTCGGCATGGCCGGCACCGGTACGCTGTCCTTCACCGGCGGCGGGCTCGATATCGACTCGACCAGCGGCACCGCTTTCCGCGGGACCGGCGGAACGATCATCGTCACCGGCGCGAACAACCGGATCGATACGACCACCGGCCAGATCCTCAACCTGAGCGGGGTGACCGCAGGCACCGGCGGCATCAACTTCGCGTCGCTGACCGCGACCGGAACCGTCACCGACAACGCCATTCTGCTGAGCAATCTCACCGGCGACGCCTTCAGCGGCGGCACGGTCAATATCGGCGGCACCAGCGGCGCAGCCAATGATGGCATCAAGGTGAGCACGGGTACCGCGGCGATCAACTTCGGCGCGACCACGATCGGGGCGGCTGGCAGCAACGCGATCGAATTGCTCAACAGCGGCTCGGCAGTGACGTTCGGCACGATGAATCTGTCTGGCGGCGGCGGCTCCACGGTTGTCATCGACGGCTCGACCGGCCCGGTCACACTGGGGCTCGGCACCATCACTGCCACCGGAGCGGCCAATCACGCGGTTTCGGTTACCGGCGGCACTGGCAACATTACGGTCGGCTCGGCGCTCAGCGGCACCAACATGGTGCGCATCTCCGATCATGAAACCGGCACCGTCACCTTCAGCGGAAACATGGCGTCGACGGTCAGCGGCATCCTGGTTGTTGGTGTCAACTCCGGCCTGGTCACCTTCACCGGCAACACCCTCGCGCTGAACGCCACCGGCGCCGGCGTCTTGCTGTCTGGCAACGCCGGCGGCACGATCGACTTCAACCCTGCAGCGGGCGGCAGCGGTCTCGACATCGTCAGCTCCGGTGCGGGCTTTGACGCCGCTAGCGGCGGTACGATCATCGTGCGCGGCGCAGGCAACTCGATCAGCACCACCGGTACCGGCATGGCGCTCAATCTGCAGAACGTCACGATCGGCGCTAACGGCTTTGAATTCAACAGCGTCAGTGCCAATGGCGCGGCGATCGGGATGATGATCCACAATGTGGGCACCACCGGCCCGGCGCTCAGCCTTGGCACGGTGAACCTCCAGGGGATCACCTCGCGCGGCATCGACATCTCCGGCAACAACCCGGTTGGCCTAACGATCACCGATCTCGACATCGCGCTGAACAGCAACAGCGCGGTCGCGCTCGATCTCAACGGAGCGACGCTTTCGGCCCCGATCATCATCGGCGACTTCGATGTCACCAACGCGGGCGCCGCAGGTACCAGCATCGCCGTCGATCTGCAGGGCACGCTTGGCGGCGCCAGCATCCTGCTGGGTGGCCAGTCGGGTGCCTCGAGCTCGATCGCGGGTGTGGGCACCGGCATCGCTCTGAATGCAACGACCAACGCGCTGCTCACTTATGGCGACGGCGAGTCGGTCAGCGACATCGCCTCGACGATCTCCGCGAGCACTGCGATCGACGCGACCAACGCACCGCTTGCCGGAACCTACGACTTCCGCGACGTCGCATTCGCGGGCAGCCCCGGTGCGGGCTTCGGCGTCAACAAGATCTGGTTCGTCGACGCGGACGGCGCCACCGGCGGCGGCAACGGCAGCGGCTCCGACGGCAACAATCCGATGACGATCGCGGCCGCGGCGGCGGTCGCCGGCGTTCAGGACATCATCGTCCTGGTCAACAACGGCCAGTTGATCAGCACTGGCGCTTCGTCGCTCGCGCTCGCTACCGGTGCGCAGGTGCGTGGCTTCGGCAACGGCGCGGGTGGCGGGGCGGGCAGCGGCAGCGCGCCGATCGCGCTCACCATCACCGTGCCTTCGACGATCCTCCTTTCGGGCGGCTCGACGATCAACATTGCCGATCCCACCGGGCTGGGCGCAGCGACGCTCACTTCCTCGGTCGGCGCGCCGAGCGTGGTCACACTGGCGGCCAGCGGCAACCGTCTCTCGGGCTTCATCCTCGACGGCGTCGGTGGCGTCGCGCGCGGTATCTTCGACGGCGGTGCCGGCACGGCAAACGCCCAGCTGGACCGTCTGACGATCCGCAATTTCGTCGGTGTCGGCGGTGTCGTACTTGCTGGCCTGAACAGCTCGGCGATCGACAATGTCGCCTTCTCGGGCAACGCGCTTGACGTGTTGATCAACGGCGGCAGCGGGGCCACGTTCAGCAACATCAGCAGCACCGGGGCGAGCAACGCGCTGAGCTTTGGCGGAGTCGCCGGGCTGACACTCACCAATATCAGCGTCACCGGCGCTTTTGGCTTCGGCCTGCAGTTCACCGGTACGACCGGCACGGTCACCGCGACCAATGTCGATATCACCAATACCAGCGGCGCGGCGATTTCCGTCTCTGGCGGCACTGCCACTTACAATTTCGACGCGACCAGTTCGATCGCTCAGGGAAATAATGCCAGCGCGCTCAGCGTCACCGGCGGCCATAGCGGCACGCTCACCTATGCCGGAACGATCGGCGCTACCAACGGCACCGGCCTGCAGTTCGACAATGCCGACGGCACCTACAACTTCACCGGCACGACCACGCTGAACGGCGGCGATGCCGGGATCGACATCCTCAACGGCTCGGGCGGCAGCTTCACCTTCGGGACCGGCACGTCGATCACCAGCCCGACGGGCGCCGCATTCAACGTTGCGGGCAGCACCGCGGCCGTCACCTATAGCGGCAACATCACCCAGGCGAGCAACGCCGCGCTGGTGAACGTCCTCAACCATTCGGGCGGCACGATCACCTTCCAGACCGGCACGCTGGTCGCCAGCAACGGCACCGGCCTGCAGTTCGACAATGCCGACGGCATCTACAACTTCAACGGCACTTCGACGCTGAACGGCGGCGATGCCGGGATCGACATCCTCAACGGCTCGGGCGGCAGCTTCACCTTCGGGACCGGCACGTCGATCACCAGCCCGACGGGCGCCGCATTCAATGTTGCGGGCAGCACCGCGGCCGTCACCTATAGCGGCAGCATCACCCAGGCGAGCAACGCCGCGCTGGTGAACGTCCTCAACCATTCGGGCGGCACGATCACCTTCCAGACCGGCACGCTGGTCGCCAGCAACGGCACCGGCCTGCAGTTCAACAATGCCGACGGCATCTACAACTTCAACGGTACTTCGACGCTGAACGGCGGCGATGCCGGCATCGATATCGTCAACGGCTCGGTTGGCACCTTCGGCTTCGGCGCGAGCACCGCGATCACCCATGCCGCTGCAGGCGATGCCTTCGTGCTGACCGACAGCAATGCCGATGTGACCTATTCGGGCAGCATCAACGACAGCAACGGCTATGCCATCCGCATCGACAACCACGATGCCGGCGCGATCACCTTCCAGACCGGAAATATCGGCGCGAATGGTGCCGGCGCGCTCGGCCTCAGCGTGATCAACAGCAATGGCGGTGCCGTCAGCTTCAACGGCGCCATCGCTTTGAACACCGGCGCGAACACGGCGATCACGCTGGACAGCAATGCCGGCGGTACCGTTTCGTTCAGCGCGGCCGGCGACGGCCTCGACATCGTCACGACCTCGGGCACCGGCCTGCTGATCTCGGGCGGCGGCACGGTCAACGTCCTTGGCGCAAACAACAGCATCACCAGCACCAGCGGCACGCTGCTGAACGTCTCCAACGCCACGGCTGGCGCCACGGCGCTCAACCTGAACTTCGGGGCGGCGAGCAACACGTCGGGCGCCAACGGCATCCTGATCAGCCGCACCGCGGGCACGCTCGCCGGTTCGGTGAACATCGCAGGCGGTGCGATCACCGCCACCAACCGCGGCGTGGATCTCGACGGCGATGCGCTGACCTTTACCTATGGCGGCAGCATCACGACCAGCGGCGCCGCCGCGCGCTCGGTCGAAGTGACCAACCGCACAGCCAACATCGCCACCTTCTCGGGCAACATCACCGACAATGCGCTGGGCATCAACATCGCCAACAACACCGGCGGCACCGTCAGCTTCACCGGTCCGTCGATCGCCCTGTCGACGGTGGCCGATGCCACCGCGCTGACCCTTGCCAACAACACCGGCAGCTCGATTCTGTTCGGGATGGCGGGCGGAGGCAATGGCCTCGACATCCTGGCCAGCGGCACCGGCACGGGCATCAGCTTTACCGGCGGCGGCCTGCTGGCCATCGGGGGCAGCGGCAACACCGTCCAGACCGCGAATGGACAGATCCTCAACCTTGCCAATGGCAATGTCAGCGTCGCCGGACTGACCTTCGATTCGCTGACCAGCACCGGAACGGTTGCGGCCACCGCGATCAACGTCAGCAACGTCGACGGGGGCACGCTCAATGGCGGCACCGTCTCGATCGCCGGCACCAGCGGCGCGGGTTCGGACGGCATCTTCTACGGCTTCGGATCGACCACCAATATGAACTTCGGTTCGACGACGATCACCGGTACGGCGGACGAAGGCATCGAGATCAACGGTGCCGGCAACGGCACTTTCACTGCCAGCAGTGTCACGATCAACGATACCGGCGGCAACGGCGTCGAGATCAGCAGCGCGACTAACTCGGTCACGCTGTCGGGCGGCGCGATCGGCGCCATCAACGATCCGAACGGTTTCGGCGTGTATGTGCTGGGCGGCTCGGGTGCGGTCAACATCGCCTCCTCGGTCACCAAGACCACCGGCGTCAATGTCGTGTTGGTCGACAACCACGAGATCGGCACCGTCAACTTCTCGGGCAACATCAGTGCCACGGGCGGGTTCAACAACGGCATCGTCGTCCAGAACGTCAACAGCGGCACCGTCCAGTTCGGCGGCACGGTCCTGCTGAGCACTGGCGCGAACACCGCGGTGAGTCTGCTCAACAACACCGGCGGCACGATCAGCTTCCCGAATGGCGGGCTGAATATCACCACCGCCAGCGGCACCGGCTTCAACGCCACCGGCGGCGGCACAGTCGATGTGCAGGGGACCAACAGCACCATCACCAGCGGCACCGGCACCGCGCTCAACATCGTCAACACCAATATCGGGTCGAACGGCGTCAACTTCCGCAGCATCTCGTCGAACGGTGCCGCGAGCGGAATCATCCTCAACAACACCGGTTCGGCGGGGGGCCTGCGCGTCCTCGGTACCGGTGCGGCGGGTTCGGGCGGCACGATCCAGAATTCGACCGGCGACGGCATCAGCCTGACCGGCACCGAGAATGTCCGCCTCAACTATATGAACGTCACCAACAATCTGGGCGACGGCATCGGCGGATCGAACATCAACGGCTTCGTGATCGACAATCTTCTGATCTCGGGCAACGGCACCGACAGCGGCACCGATGAATCGGGCATCAATATCGCTGGGCTCACCGGCAGCGCCTCGGGCGGTTTGCGCCCGACCGGCATCTTCAACTCGACGATCCAGAACAACTATGAGTTCGAGGTGCAGATCACCAATTCGGGCGGCACGCTGACGAACTTCCAGATCGTGAATTCCACGATCTCCTATACCGGCAGCAACAGCGCCAGTGCGCACGGCAACCTGGTCAATTTCCTGGGCACCGGCACCTCGACCATGGGGCTCACGGTCACCGGCAGCACCTTCACGGGCAACTGGAACCCGTCGAGCCCGCCGGTGCTGACCACGGGCAGCGGCCTGTTCGTCGACAGCTCGGGCACGAGCATGACGGCGAACGTCAGCACGTCGAATTTCTACAACAACAACAACGGCATCAACATGTCGACCGGCCCGGGGTCGACGACGCTGACCTACAGCATCATCGGCAACACCATCACCGGCTCGCGCTCGACGGCGATCAACGATTTCCACAACGGCAATTCACCGTTCTCGCGCACCGTCAACGGCACGATCCAGAACAACATCATCGGCATCAACGGCGTTGCGCTGTCGGGCTCCCAGTTCGGCAACGGCATCAGCGTCTCGAACGAAGGTGCGGTCAACGCCAACTATCTGATCAGCGGGAACACCATCCAGCAGATCGGCCAGGCTGGCGTAAGCGGCTCGTCGGCGATCGCGGTCAATGTCGGACTGGTGGGCCAGGCGACGGGCGGCGGCACGACCAACCTCACGATCCTGAACAACACGATCCGCGATATCCTCAACAGCCGCGGCATCATCGTGAACAACAACCAGAATACCGGTACGCTTCCGACGGTCCGTCTCAGCCTGATGAGCAACCAGTTCCTCGGCACGATCGCCGGTCAGGCCGGCAACGGCCAGTATATCCGGCTCAGCGCCAGCGGGGGTGGGCAGTTCTTCCTCACACAGCTGGCAGCGACGGGCAGCGCGATCGCCAACGAGGTCGATGATGCCAATGGCTTCAACGACGCGAGCAAGATCAGCATCGGGGCGGGCGGACCGATCACCTATGGCTCGGCCGCGCCGACCCTGCCGCCGTCGGTGGTGCCGCTCCCCTGATCGGGCATTCCCCGGCGCGTGCGTTCACGCGCCGGGTTGCCGGCTGAATGTGGTTGCAACTGCCGCCGCGTGGAGGCGCCCGGCCTTAGCCTGGCCCCAGCGCACCGGCACCCGCCAGTGCAACCTCTCCGTCCTGCGGGCCCCTCGCGCCGGACACTCCGATCGCGCCGACCAGCGCGTCGCCGGCGATCAGCGGCAGCCCGCCCTCGAGCAGGGTCGCGCCGGGGAGCGACAGCAGCGCCGTCCTGCCGCCGGCAACGGCTTCCTCCAGGGCACGCGTCGGCGCACGGAAGAGAAACGCCGTGCGCCCTTTCTCCAGTGCGGCGGAGACCGACCCCGCCGGCGCGCCGTCCAGGCGCTCGAACGCCAGCAGATGCCCGCCCGCGTCCAGGACGCAGATCGATACCAGCCAGCCTTCCGCGCGCGCTTTGGCGCAGGCCGCGGCAATGATCGCCTGGGCATCTTCGAGCGTCACGCTGAGTTGGCTGCGCATGATGCGTCCTTTCGTCAGGCCGGCACCGTCGCTGCCAGCGCAAAGCCCTGAGGGCCCCGGAAGGTGTTCTGGGCGGTCACGCTGATCGTCCAGTCGCCCGCGGCGGCGTCCGCAACACGCACCTGCTCGACATTGTTGGCGCGATCGAACTGCTCGAACGGCAGCCGGTTGAGGCCGTGATTGCCGACATATTTGGTGCCGTCCGGAGCGATCAGCACCAGATCGAGATTGTGCTGGATGAACCGTGCCGGAGGGTCGGTCCAGGCCATGGTGACCGAGAGCGGACCGGACTTCGGGAGCGTGAGCTGCCGGATGAAGACCGCACGGCTCATGTTCCCGGCGATCAGCGCCTGTGGCGACGCATTGTCGATATCGGTGAAGGCCAGCGTGAAACCGGCACCGGCGTCGAACGGAATTGCGCGAGCAAGGTTCAGCCGGCCATAGCCCTGGTGGAAATTGGGCTTGCCGATCCGGTCGTCGGTGAACGGTGCCCGATCGATCCATTCGGTGCCGTTGATCAGCGTCGCCTTGAGCAGCGCCGCCGAAGGGCGAGCCTGCGCCCGCTGCGTGCGGTAATATTCGCGCACCACCGCCGCCGCACCTGCGACCAGCGGTGCCGCCATGCTGGTGCCCGACATATATTGGTAGCGGGCGGGGTCCTGGGGGTAGGGATGGACCGGCGTTCCGGAATCATGGCTCCGCGCGGCAAGGATGCCGACACCCGGCGCGACCAGGTCCGGCTTGACCCGCCCGTCGTCGGACGGCCCGCGCGAAGATAGCGCCGCGACGATATCGGCGTCGCCCGTCAGGTCCAGGTCGGCCATTGCCGGACGCGTGGGTGCGCGCCGCCCGTCATAGTGGCGCCATTGCCGGGCGGCATAGGGCCCGTCCGGGCGTGGCGAACAGCATGCGCCGACGGTCAGCGCATTCTTCGCGCCCGCCGGTGAGGCGAGCGATCCCAGCCGGTTCCGGCCGACCGGATCGTCGATGTCCTGATCGCCGTCATTCCCCCCGGCGATGACCACGAGCAGGTCGGGGTGCGCATGGACGAACGCGTCGATATCGAGCGTGTCGAGCGTGTAGCGGCCGCCGACATAGGCGCCCCAGGAATAGTTCTGGATGCGTACGTCCGCCGCATAGGCCTCCTGCAGCATATCGGTCAGTCCGATGCCGAAGCGATAGGTCAGGGTCTCGTCGGCGATGCTCTGCACGAACAGGCGGGCGGCGGGCGCGGCACCGCTCAGCAACCCGCCGCTCGCCGCGCCGCTCCCCGCCGCGATCGACGCGACATGCGTGCCATGGCCCTTGGGGTCCCGCGAAGAGAGCGGGGTTTCGCGCAGGACGACGGTCACGCGGTTCCCGAAATCGGGATGGGCGGCATCGATCCCGGAATCGGCGATGCCGATCGTCTCGCCCGTGCCCTGCCAGGGCAGGGGAGTGGCGAGCGGCACGCTGTTGCCGACCAGCGCGGCAAGCGCATAGCTCAGCATCGGCTCGGGCGGCACATAGCGCTCGACCAGTTCCACCGTGCCGTCGCGGCCCATGTCCGCGAGCAGCGCGGCCTCCGCCTCCGGGCCGGCGGTTACATGATAGCGCAGCCGGTCGCTGCCGCGTTCGACCCGCTCGACGCGCGGATCGAGCTCGAGCTGCGCCGCGAGCGAGGCCAGCCTCGCGACATCGGTGCAGCGGACATCGTAGAGCGCGGGCCCTTCGGCGGCCGCGATATCGGCCATGCCTTCGGGCGCATCGGCGCTCTTCATCAGGCCGCCTCCGGCCAGCGTGACCTCGACCGCGCCCGCCAGCCGGCGACCCACGGTTTCCCGAAGCCCGTAGCGGCCGAAGCTCAGCCAGTCGGCATCGGCGTCCGCCGATCTGATGCGCTCGCGGCGCGCGTTGACGGAGAAGCGGGACTTCCCGATCCGCGATCCCAGGGTCAGGCCCTGGTCTTCGATCCAGGCCTGCCGCTCGGCGGTCAGCGGTCCTGCCACGGTCGCGATCCAAAGCTCCTCGGGGGTGCTATCCTCCGCTACTGCCGCTGCTGCCGCGCCGCCGCCGTCGATGCTCTCGATCTGCACCCCGCTACCATAGGATGCCGGATCGGCAGCCTCATCGAGCATGGCGTCGATCGCCTCCGCGCCGGTTTCGGCAACGGCCTCCGGTACCGGCTCCGCGGTGAACAGGATGCCGGCAGCGCGCAGCGCCTCCATCGCCGGTTCGTCCGCCTCGGCGGTCAGATAGGGCCCGTTCTCGATCGTGTCCTCGCCGAGAATGTCGATCGCGGTCCGGCGTTCGCCTTCGGTCATCGGAAGGGCGGTGAGCTGCATCGGACTCTCCTATGCGTAGAAACGCCGCAACCCTCCCGGCCCCTTGAGAAAGGCGGGAAGGTGCGGAATCGAATCGAACACCGTCCAGTAATCCGGGTCGTTGATCACCGTGGCGGCGTCGAACGGCACCGAATCCGGGAGGGTGACGTCGGCCAGTTCCTCGATCTCGCCCCATTCGGGCTCCGGCGGCTGAAGATCGAGCTCGAGGTCGAGTGCAGCGCCGTCGTCGAACGGCTCGAACACCGTGGCGTCGCGCGCAGCCGGCAGGTCGGCAAACGCCGCCGCTAGCGCGTCACGCGCGGCCGCGAAGCTGATGTGATTGAGCGGGGAGGATGGGTGGTCGAGGTTGAGCAGTCGCTCGCGGCCGCCGACGGGGAGCGCTTCGGTTCGCGGCCCGTCGAACCCCGCCGCCGCCATCAGCGCGCGGTCGCCATAGCGGGGGTGGCCGGCGATCACCACCATGCGCACATTGGCTTCGTTGGCGCGCAGCAGGTTGGCGTAAGGGTCGGGATCGATCGGATCGAGGATCGTCAGATCGGCGTGATAGCCCGGGCGGATCTGACCCAGCCGGTCGCCCCAGCCCGCGATCGCGAATGCGTCCATGGTGATCGCCCGCGCCAGCTGCTCGTCGGCGATCGGGGCGCCCTGCGCCGCCGCGGTCAGCGAAGCGATCTTGATCTCCTGCAGGATGTTGCGGCTGCCTGATGGCGTCCAGTCGCTTCCCAGCGCGAACCGCACCCCCGATGCTGTCATCGCGGCGACGTCGAGGGTCTGGCCATAAAGCACGGCGTTGCTGAAGGGCGACCAGACGACCGATGCGCCGGCGGCGGCGAGCGTGGCATAGTCGGGCGTGTTCAGGCCCAGGCTGTGCACGCCGACCAGTGTCGGCCGGATCAGGTTATTGTCCGCCAGCAGCTGAAACTGGCGATGTGCGTTGGCGTCCACGCCTTCGGAAAGATGGAAGAAGAATTGGCGGCCGCGCGAAAGCGATGTGCGGAACTTCTCGATCGCTTCCGGCTGATCCTTGAGGTCCAGGATGGCGTGGCCGATCGGTGGCAGGTCCACGTCGTCTGAGGCTTCGAAATTGCGGACGAGGCCGGGATAGAGCTTGTCGCTGTGCCTGTACTTGCTCTTCATCCCCTGGCCGGAGGTAACTCCGCCCAGCAGCAATTTCACTTCGACGTAGCGGATCAGCGCCTTCACCAGATCCTGGCGGTTGGCGACGACTTCCATCGGCATGCCAACGGCACGCTTGTAGCCCGGCTTGCGCAGCCATTGCGACCGGTTGGTCGACTTTGGATCGGGCCACCACAGGCTCAGCGCGTTATAGGCCAGATGGTTGTGGAGATCGGCGAGACCCGGATAGATCACCCCGCCGGTATCGACCGGCGTCACGCCCTCGAACCCGGCCGGCGGCGGCGCATCGGCGTCACGGACGTCGATGATCGATCCGCGGTGCAGATAGACGGTTCCGCGTTCGACCGGTGGCCCTGACATCGGAACGATCTTGCCGCGCAGGGCCAGTCTCGGCGCATCGCGCGCCGCATCGTCGAACGCCATGATCTCGCTGGTGTCGGACATCTTGCGCTCCCCTTGGGTGAAGGCGGCCAGCAGCCGCTGATGTTCGGCACGCTCGGCCAGCGGATCGGGCGTGCCGGAATCGGCCATGGCGCCGATCGCGGCACCGGCGAGCGGCTGCAATTCGGCGCGATAGGCACAGTCTCCGATCCGGTAGAGCGCGTTGTCGCAGAACAGGCAGCCGCCGCGCGGGCGCGTCAGATGGCCGGTGGATGGGTTGAGTGCGAGCCTTCCGGCGTGGACCTCTGCCGCCAGATGATCGACGATGGCGTCGCGCGCTTGCGCGAACTCGTCCTGCCGCGCCGAGGCGTGGGGGGAAAAGACGATACGTGCGTCGAGCTCCTCGCCCGTCGCGGTCCGGCCGAACCGCAGGCGGATCTCGCGCTTGAGCAGCTCGGCGATCGGTTCGCCGGGGCGCGGGTCGCCCTGGGTGAAATGGTCGCGCATCGCGATGACGAAGGCGTCGGCCGTGGTCTGGCTGAAGACGATGACGACGCGGGGCAGCGTCTGCAGCATCTGGCGCAGGAAATAGCGCCGGTCGTGGAAACACTCCTTGACGATCCCGCGCGCGCCGGCCTCGCCCATCACCGGCATCGGCGGATTGCCGGCCACGGGCCGGGTGGTCCAGCGCGCCGATCCGCACGCCACCATATTGGCGTAGGCGATGTCCTCGCCGACGGTGAGCTCGTGACCGGTCCAGCCCATCCGCTGCGCCAGCGCATCGAGCAGCGACTGATAGCCATGGTACATGGTGACCGGTGCTGGCTCGACCGGAATGTCCTCGCCCTCGCGCGTCAGGCCGCGCGTCTCATAGGGACCGTCGGCGCGATCGCCCCGCAGCGCGTCGAACGCTGCCATCGGGATCCGCAGCTTCTCGGTCGCGCGCCAGCGGAAGTGATGCGCGTACTGAAGATAATCCTCGAAATAGGGGTGGACGGCGTTGCGCGATCCGTTGGTCCATCCCGGCAGATTCGGATTGATGCCGACCGCGAGGATCGGCGCCTTGCGGCATCCGCTCAGGATCTCGGGAACCAGCGGCCGCTTGCCGGCATAGACGCTTTGCTGGACCACGCCCGGTTGGGCGGGCGCGCCGGTGTCGCGATAGTCATAGCTGTGGAACGCACCCCATTGGCCGAAATGCGCGCAGGGATGCGGTGCACCGGCGCCGTCATAGGTGCGCCGCATCGCCTGGCACGGCATCACCTCCAGCGCCAGTTCGACCTCGACCGGAAGGGTGCGGTTGGCGGGCATGTCAGGCGACCATCGCCCACACGGCGATCGCGCTGTTCACGCTCGTCCAATAGCCATAGGTCTCATAGTACCAGACCGCCCAATGCGCCTGCATGTCCAGGCTGCGGCGCAGCTCCGGCGGGATGCCGGGGGTCTCGCGGTTGGGCAGGCGCCCGTTGATCTGCGGGTCCGATGCGTTGCGGATGACGAGCCAGTCGGGCGCCGGCCGGCCTTCCGCCTTGCGCGTCTCGACCACCAGGCCAAGCACGGCATCGCCCATTTCCACCCCGCAACCCTGTTCCCACAGCCGGTTGGTCGAGGTGCCGAACTCGAAGAAGTCGGTCGTCAGGATCGGATGGAAGGCCGGGAAATCGACGCCGTCGATCTTGAAATCGGGCGTATTGGCAAATCCCGGCAGGGAGCCGCCCTGCGGCCAGTCATATTTGGTGTGCGGCGGTCCGAAGCCGGGCTCGACCAGCTTGTCGGCATGGTGCGCCAGCAAGGTGCGTGCCGCTGCGAGCCGCGCGGTCGGGATCGTGAAGGTGTCGCAGCGATACGCATCGTGCGCGAAATCCTCCTGGGCGAACTCGCGGCTGAGCCGGAACTTCGCGCCGCGCGTGATCACCACGTCGCCAAGCTCGTGCGGCGGGCAGTTCATGCCGCCCACCGACAGCGTGTCGTCCGGGGCGAAGGTTGCGCCCGCGGTGCCGACGGTGATCACCAGCGACGGCTTCACCTCGTCGATCATCTGCTCGAACAGGTCCCGGACCGGCAGCGTCGCCTTGCCCGGAGCGGTCCGTTTGCCGTCCTGGTTCAGGTGCAGCTCGGATTTGAAGCACAGGATCCTTTTGCCTGCGATGGTGGTGCGGAAATAGGAACCGAGCCGCCGGACCTTGCGCGAGGGTGCACCGTCGCGGATCTGCGGCTCGTAATGGTCCTGGAAACGGCGGGCGTAGCGCGCCCAGCTGTTGCGGCCGAAGCCGGGGGTCAGCACATCGGCGAGCGCTTCATGCTCGGCCACGGTCCAGGTGACCACCAGCACATCGGCTTCGGGCAGTTCGTCACCGGGCTGGGGCATCTCGCCGGGGCCCCAGGGTTCGGGCACCGGGCGGGCGCCGGCGGGCCAGGGCAGGCCGAGGTCGAGGAACGGTGTCGCCGCCAGCGGTGCCGGGCTGAAGTCGCTGTCGTCGAGTCCGAAGTCGATGATCTCGCGCGCGAAGTCGGGACGTTGCGGTTGTGGCATGATCTACCCCCCTTGGGCCGGTGGAAAACAGGTGATCCGCAGGTCGCGGAAGGTGAAATGGTTGGGCAGGATCGGCTCGTACTGGGACGGGTCCGATTCCTTCTCCTGGCGCCAGCGCTTGCCGACGCAGCGCAGATGGACGGTGCGGTTCAGGCTCTCGTTGGCGATGACGCCGACGCAGACCCAGTCGCGTGGCGAGACCGGATTGTCCTGAGCGTCGACGGGGTCGCGATAATAGGCGGCGTGGAATGCGCCGCGGCGCTCGAGGCGCAGGCGGCCGCCATGCGGCGTGCGCCCTTCGGACACCGGCCGGCCATACTGGTTGCTGTCATATTCGGAGCCGAGGTTCCAGTTGATCCGGAACCCGTCATCCTCGTCATGCTCCACGCCGACATAGGGCGGCGCGCCATGCGGGTCGTAGAAGCTGTCCTTGTCGCGGAAACTCTGCGGCGGAGCGGCCCGGTGGGCGCCCGGATCGACATTGGTGATCGCCATCTCCAGCGTCGTCGCCTGCCCGACGCGCGCGACGCGGTACGCGACTTCCGCCGCAAAATCGTCACCAATCCCCCGCACCACCCCAACCCCGCCGCCCGAATAGAAGGGCCATTCCCTCGCGACGTTGATCAGGTCCCATTCGAGCCGATCGAGCCGGCGTTCGATCGCCGATCCGCCACCACCCGGCATCGGACCGGCATAGTGCGCGATCTCGACATGGACCCCGTCATCGCAATGCACGTTCGCGAAGCGGTTCGCTTTGGCATAGCCGAGCGCGAACTGACGCCGATCGATCTCGCGTCCCGCGAAGTCGGATGAAGTGTGGACGTAGGACGGGCGCAGTCGTTCGACATCGAAGGTCGATCCGGTGCAGACCCCCCAGATCCAGGCGGCGCCCGCCAGCGCGTCGAGGGTCGCGGCATCGGCGCCATGATCGTCGAGCACGGCACAGATCCCCATCGGCCATTCGCCCGCGGACTGTCGGTCGCGCAGATCGGTGCCGACACGGGTCCAGTCATTGCCGTCGTGCAGCAGTGCGGCGCGCAGCAGCAGCAGATCGGCATCGTCTGCGACGACGTTGGTATCGTCCGACCAGAACGCGGTACGGAGTGCCGGGCGGCGCGCCCGCGCATCGGCTAGCCGTGCCGGAGAGTCACCGATCAGCATCACCGCGTTCAGTCGTCCGCGACTCTCGCAGAGCGCGAGGCTCGGCTCTGCTGCCGTACCCGCGTCGAGCAATAGCGTGACGTCGCGCGGCAGGGCGTCGATGACGTCGTCGAGCCGGGGAAGCCTGAGCCGCCGGGCGGGCACCGCGGGATCGCAATAGTGAAAGCTTCCCGCCGGGGTGTGCCGGGGCAACCAGCCTGCCGAGAAATCATGGGCCTGAAGATCGGCGAAGCTGCTCGTCGAGATCAGGGCGGTGGAGCCGGGAACGTGATCGTCGTCCGCCGGCACCAGCACGCCGTCGGCGGTCTGTTTCACGCCGATCAACAGCGCATCGGCGCCGCCCGTATAGGCGCTGGTCAGCGCGGCGAGACTGTTGGCGGGAGCATGGAGGCGGTTTCCGCCCAGAGCGATGATCCTCATCGTGTCGCCTCCTTCACCACGCCACCGCCGGCGCGCCGAGCCTGGCGAGCGCCACGTTCACGCGTTCGAGCGGATTGCCCTTGGCCAGATATCCGTTCGGGCCGACGGTATTGGGGTGGGGGTGGACGACGGATGCGATGCGATCGGCGTAGCCGCCAGCTTCGGCACGGGCCTGGACGCCGCTTTCCGCGAACAGCTTCTTCGCAAACCCGCCGAGCAGCAGGAACACCGTCGGACGCCCCGGCCGCTCGGCGAGCTCCTGGAGCAGGCGGCGCATCAGCGGCCGCCACATCGCGATATGCGCCTTCTGCTCTTCGCCCCCGCCGGGGACGAAACGCGTCAGCGTCCAGCCGGCGTTGACGAACAGCACGCCGCCAGCCTGAAGCCGGTCGAAATAGGCGCCGAGCGGCTCGAGGGAGATGTCGCCCGCCGCAGCGGCCGCGCGGACCCGCTGCCAGTCGCCCGGCGTTCGCGCGAAATCGGGCTCGCCGTAGCGCAGTGCCGTTGCCGATTGCATCAGCCGTTGCAGGCTGATCGCGACCGACGCTTGCCAGCCGGCCAGCGCCCCGTCCTCGAACGCGCGGCCAGTGGCCCGCGACGCGCGAGGGTAGGGATCCTGCCCGATCAGCACCACGCGAACCGCATCGGGAACGACGCCATCGAACGCGCGGAAGATATGCGCGCCGGCAGGGGCGCCCGGGAGGGGGCGGGAGCGAAGCGGCGGGATCACCGGATGCTCCGCGTCATAGGTCAGCTCCAGCGGGACCGCGCCGAAATCGGGTTCGACCTCACCGAACAGGCTCCGCCAGGCAGGGTTGAGATCGTCTCGCCACCCGGCGAGATAAGTCTCCAGATGGGTGCGGAGCGTGACCATCACCTCATCCCCGAAAGCACGGTGCTGCCGATCGGCAGGTCGAACACCATCGCCTCGCGGAAGAAGCCGTTGGCGGTCGCTTCGGTCAGCCGGTCATGCGCCGGATGGCTGAGGAAGCGGTCGCGCTCCGCTGCTCCGGTAAAGGTCATGACGGCGCCGAAATCCCAACCGCGCGCCAGCCGCGACGGGCTGACATTGCGACCTGCCTCGATGCCGAGGACTTCTGGAATTTCGCCGGGCAGCGCTTCGAACTGGGCTTCGACCTGCGTCAGCCGATCCGGATCGAGGTTTTCGACAAGCCGGTAGACGACGACATGGCAGAGTCGGGCGGTCATGCCGCACCGCCTTCCGCGCCGACGCGGGTCCGCTGCGCGGGCTCGGGGATGTTGTCGCAGACGCGATAGGCGTTGGCGATCATCGTCAGCGACGGGTTGCTGGCCCCCGCCGTTGGCATGAAGGCGGCGTCGATGACGTAGAGCCCCTCGACCTCGTGGGCCTGGCAGTTGGCGTCGAGCACAGATGCGCCCCGATCGGTTCCGGCGCGCAGCGATCCGTGGTTGTGGCCATAGCCGGGGTTGGCGAGCGTCTGGGGCCGGTTGACGCGCAGCTCACCGCCGGCATTGCCGACGATATTGGCGACGCGATCCAGCGCATAGGCGCTGAGCGCAAGGTCATAGGGGTGGTGCTGGTAGTAGGTCAGCGCGACCGGCTGCCCATAGGGATCGGTCTTGAGCGGGCGCCCGCCCAGGCCGTCGGCCAGCTCGACGCGATTGTCGTATTTGGACATCGTCTCGCCGGTGAACGAGAAGGAGACGCCGCCATTCTCGCGCAGCTCGATCAGCCGTTCTTGCAGATGCCGCCCCCAAAGGCGCGATCCCTTTTCGGGCATACCGGTCCGGTACAGCGCCTTCAGCGGCGGATTGATCGTGATCGGATCGTAGATGGAGAATTTACCGCCTTTGCTCAGCGGCGAATTGCTGTCGTTGATGACGTACAGGTCGCGGAGCTGAAGGCTGCCGAGCGAAGTGCTCGGCTGATAGGGATAGGTCGGGTCCATCGATCCCCAGACCGGCTGGTTGGGGAAGGTGAATTCGAGGTCGCCCTTGGTGTGATAGGTGAGATAGCGTCCGGCCAGCCCGTTGGGATTGGGCAGGCCTGACAGCAGATAGAGCCGCGCGGATTCGATCGCCTGGATCGAGACGATGACGATCGGCGCCGTGAGCGTGGTCGGCGCGCCGCCCGGTTCGGTCACATATTCCACCCCCGTCACGCGATGGCCGCGCTCGCTGCCCGGCGCCGGCTCGTGAAGCAGGCGCAGGACATTGTGCCCGGTGCGGAGCTCGCACAGGCCCGAAGCCAGCGCCTTGCGCAGGACGGTGTCGGCGGCGCCCGACCGGCAGTTGGATGCGCAGCCGAAGCCCTGGCAGAAGCCGCAGAAGGGACAGCCGGGGCGGCTGTCGTTGGTCCGCGAGTTGATCCCGCGCGGACTGCGATAGGGAAACATCCCCGCCTTGTTGAAGATGAAGCGGAGGAAGGAGGACGAGCCATGCTCGCGGATCGGCGGCATCGGATAGTCATACCCCGCGCGCATCGGCTCCTGCGCGGGCGATTGCCGCGCCTGGCCGGACACGCCCCAGTCCCATTCGGCCCGTTCGAAATAGGGCTGGAACTGCTGGTAGGTCCACGGCCAGTCGATCATGCTGACATCGCCGGGGATGTCGCGCAGATACTGGGTGACCGAGAAGTCCTCCTGCGTGTAGCGCGGAAGATTGGCTTCCCACTGGTTGGTCGATCCGCCGACCATGTTGGTGATCCACCAGCGCTCGCTGGATACCGGCGTCGCATCCGGCTTTGACGTATCGATGTAGAGCATCGGATCGTCGCGGCGCGACGGGACCATGGCCTTGTGATCGAGGAAGTGGAGCTCGTCGAGCGGGATGAAATCCTCTGCATTGCTCGGCCCGCCGCGCTCAAGGACAAGGACACTGAACCCGCGCTGGGTCAGCGCGCGCGCGGCCGTCGATCCGCCGGCGCCGCTGCCGACGATGATGACATCGGGCTTGTCGATGGTCGGCATGATTCGCTTCCCCCTTCAGACCAGCTCGAGCTTCTCGGCGTCGCCGAGATAGCCGAGCCAGCGCCACATGATCCGGTTGCGGTTCCCGCCCCATCGCGGGTCGGCCCAGCAGCCCTGGAGGCAGTGGCGCCAGAGCGTGTCGAACAGCCGTCTCTGATCCGCGGCGCTGCCCATTCGCGCGAGTTCCCCGCGCTCGAGCAGGTCGATCAGCGCGGTGGCGTCGTCCGCGCCGAGTTGCGCGAGCGGCGTTCCGAACCGCGCGGTCGCCGCGGCATCAAGCGCGGCGAGCCAGTCGTGATAACCAGCCTGCCAGCTTGCCAGGTCCTCGTGCAGCTTGACCGGACCGGCTGGGTCCATCTCCAGCAGCCGGTCGAGGTAATCGACCGCGCCGCAGTCGCCCGCCCCGGGGATTCCGCGTGCCGCGTCGCGCGGCTGGATCGCGCTGAACAGCACCGCCAGTTGCGCCCGCTCCGCATCGGTGAAGTAGCGCGTCTCGGGCAGGCGGAATTCGATGTCCCAGGCCATGACGGTCAGCCCGCCACGGCCGGCGCGCGGCGCGGCAGCAATATGTCCTCGAGCGCGTCCTGGATTCCGGCCTCGAGTGCCGGGAAGCTCAGATATTGCGGGCCGCGCTCCTCGAAGATCTGCTCGCCGAGCGCCGGGTAGGTATCCCAGCCCATGCCGAGATACTGGCCGACGTCGCGGCCGAAATAGTTGGCGATCATCGCTATGGTGCTGCCATGCACGCCGCTTCCCCCGGCGGAGGTCCAGATCTTTCCGTCGACCTGGCCCGCCCACATGGTGCGTGGCTGGAGGACGTTCGCGCCTTCCTCCTTGAGCCGGCGTGAGACCGTTGCGGCGCAGGTGACCGGTGTGTCGCCGATGATCCCGGCACGATGCAGGATGGAGATGCCCGAGCAGTTGGTGCCGACGACCTTGCCGGCGGCATGATGCTTGCGGACGATGTCGAGCAGCCGCTCGTCCTTGCTCGCCTCGCCGCTGCCCAGCCCGCCGGGGACGAACAGCAGGTCGAACAGGTCTTCAGGCTCGACCGCGCCGTCGGTGAAGACGCGCGTCCCCATCTGCATCTCGACGACCTCGGGATCGGGCTCGGCGACCCGCAGCAGCCGGACGCGAAGCTGCTTGCCCTGTTCGGCGAGCACCATCGTGGCGTGCTTCAGGATCTCATAGGGGACGAGCGTGTCCTGCTCGCCGCAGCGATGATAGGCCATGACGGCCACGGTCTTGATGTCGGGCATCCCGTTTCCTCCGCTTTGCGGTTGCAGTTCCTGTTCGAGGTCGGCGATCAGCATCAGCCAGGGGCCAAGGTCGCCCGGGCCGAACCGCTCCATCAGTTCGACGATCACTGCGTCCGAATGGCCGTTCAGGTGCTTGCCGATCCCCGGCAGCGTCTCGTCATTCTCGCGGCGCGCATGCTCGCGGTAGAGCGCGACGAAATCGTCCAGCGCCTCGCGGAACAGGGCGGTCGCGGCGATATCGCCTGCACGGATCCGCGCGAGCGTGTCGCGCATCGTGGCGAACAACTTCCGCCCGGCATCGTGGTCGGCATAAACATAGGCGGCGTCCGCTTCGGGAAAGCCGTTGGCGAAGGCGAGCGGCAGCAGCACCCGCTCCTCGACACTGTGGTGATAGCGGTCGATGAATTCGTGGAGCAGGAAGACGAGCAGCCCCATCGCGCGCAGCGGCGGTGCCTCGCCCGCGCCGATCTTCTTGGAGATCGCGGCGGAGGCCATGACCAGCCGCCGACCGATCAGGTGATCCTCCTCCATGATCTGTTCGGCCAGCCGCCCGCTGTCCGTTTCGGTTGAGGGGCGTGCGGCAATGTCCTTGGTCAGGAATTCGCGGCCGGGCGGGCAGGGCTTGAGCTCGGCCTGCATCCCCGCCGCGCGTGCGCCGAGCACCTCAAGGAAGTTTTCGCCGACGAACAGGCATTCCTCGGGCACGAGCCCAAGCTTCGCCGCCGCATAGCGGTAGATCTCGGCGCTCGGCTTGTCCGCCCCGGCATCATGGTTGGTGATGAAGCCGGCCGGGTCGAGGAACCCGGCGATCCCGGCATCGGTGATCATCTTCAGCCCCGCGGCGCTGTCGACGTTCTTCGGCAGGTTGGTGATGATGCCGATCCGGCAGCCGAGCGTGCCGCCCACGGTTTCCAGCAGCGTCTGGGTCGACGGCTTGTAGGTCACCAGATGACCCGGTCGGTCGACATAACCCAGCGTGTCTTTCGCATCGAAGAAGATGGCTTTGATCACGGCAATCGGCCCCCGCTTGCGTTCTTCAAACGGGATAGCGGCCATCGTTGCGGCGCGCGGTGAGCCTGCACACACAGCTTCTGTGATTTTTCGCACGTTCGGGATCCGGGGAAGGGTGCTTCGGCGTCCGATCGCCATTGCCTTGCCCGGACCACTGCTGTTTATTCGTGTCCGGCGGGGGCTGCGATGCAACAGGGCGAACGGCGCGGATTGCTCGGAATCTTGAGCGCGGAGGCGCGCCGCGACCTGCTTGCCCGTTCCGGCACGATACGGGTGCGCAAGGGGCAGGCGGTGGTCGCGCGCAACGAACCCTCGGGCGACGTGTTCGTCGTTCAGGAGGGACGCTTCAACGTCGTACGCTATTCGGTCGACGGGCGCGAAGTCTCGATGCGCGAACTGACCGAAGGACAGCTGTTCGGTGAACTTTCGGCGATCGACGGCGCCGCGCGATCGGTCGGCATCGTCGCGGTGACCGACGGCCGCCTGCTCGCCATCCCGCCAGAGGCCTTTCGCGCGATGATCCGAAGCCATCCCGATGCTGCGGACTGGCTCATCCGCCGGCTGACCGAGCAGGTCCGCAGCCTCACCGATCGTGTGTTCGAGCTGAGCGCGCTCAACGTCCGCACCCGTCTCCATTGCGAACTGCTTCGGCTCGCCAGATCGCGTGACGGCGACAGCGCGAGCGCCCCGACCCATGCGGAGCTGGCGAACCGGATCGGCTCCCACCGCGAAGCGGTAACGCGCGAACTTGCCATTCTAGCGGAACGGAAGATCATCCGCGCAGGCCGCAGGCGCCTCGAATTTCTCGATCTCGCCGGATTGGAGGAAGTCGTCTCGGCCGCTCTGCACGATCCCGCGGGTGATTCAGGGTGGTGGTGACCGACGCCTCATGAGTCTTGCAAGGGCTTGTCTTGAGCTGTTCTTTGAAGGTCCGGTCTGTTTTGTTTCCTGAATGGGTCTGCTGCCTGTTGTGATTCCACCCTCATCGTGCAAGTCTGATCCACGGCGACCGGGGGGTGGTACAGCATGCCGGATTCACAGGCGGAAGTTCCTGCGACGAACGATCTTGCCCGGGGCCCCATCCAATGGGCGGCGTCCAGGCGGACGGGCAATGTATCGGAAATCGCGGTCCTCGCGCCGATCCGCAAGGGCTGCGTGCCCGGCGAGACCGCCACCTTCGAAGAAGCGCTGCGCGCAACGATCGCGAACATCACCCAGCGCCTTCAGCAGGGGCTGCCCTCGGAACTCGACAAGGTTCCGACGATCCATTTCGGACGGATGATCATCCTGCGCCCCGAACAGTATCTAGCCTCTCCTATTCACGAGGCCGGGATTTTGGGCTGTTCTGATTGTGTTCAGCCGATAGCGGTTTGACCTGGGCGAGCGCCATCGGCGGTGTTTTTCACCGTGTCAGGAGCGATGGGCTTTTCAGGGTTGAAGGACGAGGGCTCGGGGTCTGGGCGGCGCTGCCGCGCTGGCTATGTAGGAGTTGGCCGGAAGCTGGTGGCGATGTCTTTGAACACGCTGGCATCCGGGCAGGCTGAAGCGAAGGCAATGCGGATACGCGAGGCGCTTTCGATGACGCGGGCAGCGACCTTGAGCAGCCGCAGGCGCAGGGTCGCGAACTCGGCAGCGGCCAGCGCGGTGGCCTTGGGAATGGCCTGCTGGATGCGCCACATCAGCCAGTAGGCGGCGGTGTGCAGAATGAGGCGCATCTGGTTGGCATTGGCTGAGCGGCACGAAGTGCGATCGCTGGCGAGCTGCGACTTGTGGCGCTTGATCAGGTTCTCGGCCTGGCCGCGCGCGCAGTAGAGCGTGTCGTAGATATGCTCGGCCGATCCGTCCTGAAGCGAGGTAACGACATAGCGGATGTCCATACCCAGCGTGCTGGCCTCGATCCGGGCGACGACGCGGCGCCGACACTTCCAGCTTTTGGCGCCGTAGCGGGTCTCGGCATAGTTGCGCAGGACGGGGTATTGGCGCTGAGCGCGCTTGACCGCGCAGGCATCGGCGGCCGCGACGATGACCGGATCGGCACGCAGCGCGGCGTTGGTTGGCAAGCCGAACACGTAATCGACGCGGTGCGCCTCGCAGAACGCCATGACCTCGGGCCGCCCATAGTGCCCGTCACCACGGATGGTGATGTGGGTATCGGGCCAGTGCCGGCGGATATGGCGCACCAGGCGCCGGATGTGGCCGGCAGCTTCGGCGCCCGACGGCGTCTTGCCGGTCCGCAGCAGCATCGCCACCGGGCGGCCGGTCGCAGTGTCGTAGACGTGGATCGGCAGGAAGCAGCGCTCACCGTGATGACCATTCCAGAACGACAACTGCTGGTAGCCGTGGACGACATCGCAGGTATCATCGATGTCCAGCGTCACCGCCGCCGGCGGGGCGGGATAGCTGGCGCAGTAGATGTCGATCATCGCACCCATCATCCTGGCCAACTCACGCGTGGTCGGTGCATTCTCCCACCTGCTCATCGTCGGTTGGCTCGCAAGCCCGGCACCTGATCCCGGCAACTTGCCCAGCGCCAGGCGGAAGCCTGGATCGTCGCGCAGGGCATCGAGATCATCGGCATCCTCATAGCCGCAGGCGATCGCGAACGTGCGGGCACGCAGGATGTCATCGAGGCGATGGATCACCCGCGCAGGATCGCGCGGGTCGGCAATGCAAGCCGCAAGCCGACGGCAGATCCCCATCGCGCGCTCGGCCTGCGCCAGCAGCAGCACACCGCCATCCGAGGTCAGCCGGCCACCGTCGAACGCGGCTGTGAGCTTTTTGCCGCCAATGGCTGGAAACGAAAATCCAAGCGCGTTATCCTCGCTCTCGGCGGGTGTGGCCTGTGGCATTTTTTGCCTCGCTGCAGGACTGGTCTAGACACCCATTTTCCTACTGCAAAGCAAACGCTTACGCCACTCCCGCCAACCCTTCACCCCCACCGCGGTGAATAATTCAGGCTAGTCTATTCCGAGAGTGTCGCCGGATTGTCTTACGAGGAGGATGGCGCCGGGCTTGCCGATGCGGCCGGCCGGCGGATTCCGCGGCCGATCGACGATTTCCGTGAAGTCGCCACCACCAGCGCGCCGGTCCCTGTGCCTGAGTTCCGGTCCTGGATACTGACCCTCGTCGAGTTCGACGGCGACCTCAAGGTCTATATGCGCGACATCGCGCGCATCCTGAATTCGGATTTCGACAAGGTCTTCCGCAATTGCGAAGACTATCCCGGCACAAGGCGGTTCGAGCAGTTCTGGCAATGGATCCGGCGCTATCAGATCAACACCGATCTGTTCTACGCGCCCTACGCGGACCTGTCCGTCGCGAGGCTCAAGCAGCTCGAGGCATTCAAGCGCCGCTTCGACCAGTTCGTCGCTCGCGTGCGTTCTCCGCATGGCCCGACCGTGCGGTCGATGGACGAACTGTTCGACGAGTTTCTGCGCGAGAATCAGCAATATGCCCGCGACTTCCCGTCGCCAGGCGGGGTCTATCGTCCTCGCAGCACTTCGGATGGGAGCTAGATTTGGACAGGACTGATCCAGTACCGGATTCCGTCGCGGCAACGCGCGCGAATGTCCAGGCGAGCTTGCTTCGCGCGCCAAAGACCGGCGGCGACCACCAGCGGACACGGAGCTGGGCGCTGTTCGTCTTTTTCCGGATCATGAGCGAGAACGAGCTCGCGGCCACTCGTGAGCGTATTCTTGCGCTTCATGATAGCGCGGAGGGCGTCGCTGGTGAGATGGGGCCGCAGGAGAAGCTCCGGATCGACCTCGCGCATCCGGGCGTGCTGAACGCCGCACTTGCCGATCCCGAAGCAGAGGCTGCGCCGGCGGAGGCATTCCGCAATTGGCTCAAGGCACTGGTGTCGAAGGACGCGGAACCGATGCGGGCGACCCTCGCCGGCTTCGGCGAAGCGATCCAGGCCGGGATGGCGGTCGCCGCGATGGCTGATGGCGAGGCGGAAATGCCACTGCCAGCTGGCCTCGATGCCTCGCCCGGCGCGGTGCATGCCAGCGCCGCAATGCTTCTCGACCTATTGCGCGGCTTCATGACCGAAGCGGGCTATGCCCACCTCGTCGAACGCGCGGAGGAGCAGTTCAAGGCGGTCGCCGCGGACGACGCGGACGACGCGGCCGGTCCGGTCCTGCCGCCGCTGCTTTTCTACGAGTTCCTTCGCGCGGGCGCTCCGGCGTTCGAGCCGGGCAGGGGCCTGCCGCCGGCGATCCGTAGCGAGGCCGATCAGAAGGCGCTGGCTGGCGATGCCGACAATGCCGATCGGATGCCGATCAGCTTCGCCTTCACTCATTCCGGGCTTCAGGCGCTCCGGTTCGATGCGAACACGCTCGCCTCCTTTCCGGACGCCTTCAAGGAAGGAATGGCCGCGCGCGCCCGGCGGCTGAGGGATACCGGCCCGAGCGCGCCGGAATATTGGGAAGGCGAGCTCGGCCTGAAGAGCGTGCACGGCTATTTTACCGGAGGCTTTGGTACCCATGCCTATCCCACGTCAGAGGCATTCTGGAAGAAGCTGCGCGCCGAAGCCCGCGCCTTCAATGACGCCACGGACGACGCGAAGGAGCAACTGCGCGAGTTGATCGGCGTCCTGTTCCGGTCGGTCGGGCTGGAAATCGTCCATATCGAGCTGGGGCAGGATCCGCATCAGCATGCTGACGATCAGGCCGCGCTGCTGGATTCGTCGGCGCGCCAGACGCCGCGAACGGAGCATTTCGGCTATCGCGACAATCTCAGCCAGCCCTTCGTCGATCTCGGCCTTGGCGATACGCTGCCAGGCGGCGGGACGGCGTCGCGGCTGCCGAGCTGGACGCCCGTCGCGCCTGGCGAGATCTTCCTCGATCAGCGCGACGAGGATGGCGAAGAGCATGCGTTGCCCGTCCACCCGGTGCTCCGCCGTGGATCGACCTTCCTCGTGTTCCGGAAGCTTGAACAGGATGTCCCGGGCTTCCGATCGTATCTCGGCCGTCAGCGGCCCGGCGATCCACAGGCGCAGGACGCGCTCGGTGCCCAGATGGTCGGCCGGTGGAAGAATGGCGCATCGCTCGTCGCTGCCCCTTGGCACCAGCCGCATGTCGATGCCGATGCGGAGGGTACGCTCAATGATTTCCGCTATGCGGCCGATGATCCGGACGGCAGACGCTGTCCGCTGGGCGCGCATGTTCGCCGCTCCAATCCGCGCGACATCGGGGGGCGCAACGATGTGCGGCGGCATCGTATCCTTCGGCGCGGCATCAGCTATGGCGGTCCTCTGCTGCCCGAGAATTCCGCGGGGGATGGCGAGAAGCGCGGGATGCTGTTTGTCGCCGCCAATGCGCGGATCGACCTGCAGTTCGAGGTGATCCAGGCGGACTGGATCAATAGCGGCGAATTCCTGGGCCAGGCGGGGCTCGACCGCTGCCCGCTGACCGGCGCGAATGGCGGCACGAGGGCCGACCGTTTCTTCGAAGCGAGTGCAACAGCGCCTGTCACGGACATTCCGCGCTTCGTCTACACGAAGGGGGGCGACTATTTCTTTCTGCCGGGGATCGAGGCGCTGAAGGGGATCGCCGAAGGCGAGACCTTCGCGGTTCCGTCCAGCCAGCTTCCCTATGGCGGCTACAGCATGGGCGATGCAGTCACGCCCTCTCTGTACAGCGAGAGCCGTATCAAGACCTATGCACGGACCGTGCTCGCCACGCCAAAGCGCGCGGTGCGCGTCGCGACGCCTGGAAACGGCAGGGTCGTCAGCTTCGTCGGCCGTCATGACGACGTCACCCGAATCCTGAGCAACCGGGTCGCCGGTGACACGGTCGAGTTTTCCGTCCGCGCCTATCACGAGGCGAGCCAGCGGATCACCCGCGGCAGCGACATGCTGATCGGCACCGATGAGACTGGTCCGACCTGTCCGGCGCGGCATCGGCTGAAGCCGATCCTCGACCACGCCTGGAACACGCTCGCGCAGCACTACGGCCAGACCGGTGGGATCGATGCCGCGTTGCGCGACATCGCGCGGGTCAGGCTCGACGCGGCGCTGCGGCGGACGGCGCATGCTCGCCGGATCGATCTGGTCGCCGACATCGCGACTCAGGCGGCCTATGGCGTCGTCACCGATCTGTTCGGCATGCCTGGCCCGTCATGGGTGACCGAGCTCGGTCTCGCACTGCCGTTCGCTCGCCAGCATGTGGGCGACCTGCCTGCCGACTGGCTCGCCGCGTTCAAGGGCGAGCGGACGGCCGATCCGGGACTTACCACCATGCAGGTCTGGACCGCGGTGATGGTGGTCGATCTCATCGGTAACCTCCAGAATCAGGCTACCCTGCACGCGCTGTCACGACAGGCCGGGTCTGAGATGCTGATCCATATCGATGCCCGGCTTGCCGAGGTGCGCAGTCGCCCTGCCGCGGCTGCCGGAACGCTGGTGGGTGCCTTTGTCGCGAACGAAGCGCTCCACGAGGTTCAGGACCTCTACAAGCATGTGCCGGCGGGAGAGGATTGGCGGAAGCTATACTATCAGGACGTCTCGATGATCCTGATCGAGATCCTCGGCTCGACGCTGGCGGTGATTCCGCTGACCTTCGCGTCGGTGATGACCAGCCTGCTCAACTTGCGGATCGCACTCCCGGCACTGCCCCGCCTGGACAATGCCGCGATCGAGGCGTTGATCTACGAGGCTGAGCGGCTCAACCCCAATCTTCCGGTGCGGATGCGCCATTGCGAAGCGGATACCGATTGGTCGCGAGAGCTCGGGATCGCCGCGGGGGACTCGGTCGCCGCGCTGATCGCGGCGGCGAACATGGATCCGAGAAAATTCCCCGATCCGACGCGCTTCTCGCTCAAGGGGGCGGGGGTCGGCGACGCGCCTGCCCGCAAAATCGGGGATTACCTGCTGTTCGGCATTCCCGGCAGCCACAAGGATTGCTGGGGCCGCAATCGGGTCGCGATGCCGGTCCTTCAGGAATGCATTCGTGCATGCAGCCGACTGACCGGTCTTCGCCGCGTCGCCGGGCGGGCGGGGGAGCCCCAGAAGCTTGCCGGGGTCACCATCGGGTTGCTCGCGCGCTTCACGCGGCTGACGTCGTAGCATCGCCGTTGGGCAGGAAAGCCGGGACGGCGACCAGGCCATGGCGGGCGCAGATCGCATCGCGCTCAGCCAGATCCGCCGCGATACGCGGATCGCCGGGAACGCTTTCCTCGAGCAACCGGGCACGAAGGCCGAGTCCGTCAACGATCAGGCATGGGCTGTTTGTGCGGCGCGCGACGTCCAGCGCCTCGGCAAGTTTCTCCAGCCCTTCATCGGTCCTGCCGCTCCGATAGAGCGCCTCCGCATGGCCGATATGGAGATTATACACCTCAAGCTGCCCGGTCCGCTCGTGCAGCCCCAGACGCAGGCACTCCTCGACGATCTCGATCGCTTCCCGCGTCCGGCCGATCCGCGATAGCGCCGCCGCCGAGCGGCCCGCCAGATTGGGCCGGATCGCGTCATAGCCGTTGCGCTCGCTGATCGCGCGCGCAACGGCCAGGCACGCCGCTGATTCCGCGTTACGCCCGAGAAGAAGCAGGTTCCGGCCGAGTGCATTACGTGCGAGTGCTTCCGAATAGGCATCCCGCTCGCGCATCGCGATGGCAAGGGCGCGTTCGGCGAAACCCAGCCCCTCATCCAGCTGTCCGACATCGACCAGGAACCAGCTCATGAATGCCAGTGCCGTGGCGCTCGGGATACCCGCGGCACCGAGGCGCGCGGTTTCCAGCTCGCCGGTCAGCATGTCGCACAGCGCACGCTCCTCGGCGATCGCGCGGTGCACTTCGCCCATGCCGTGCAGGATGTTCGACTGCATGATCTGATTGGAGAAGATCAGCGCCGGCGATTCCAGAATGCGCGCGATGGCGATCCCTTCTTCGGTCGCCCGCAGTCCTTCTTCGTAGCGTCCCTCGAACCAGCAGATCATGCCGAGCTGGGAGAGCGTACTGGAGATCAGCGCCGGGCGGTCGAACCGTCGCACCAGATCCATCACCCGCGGTAGATGCAGATTGACCTTGTCGAACTCGCCGAGCTGCACCATCGAGGCGAAGGCCATCAGGACGAAGTCGGCATATTTCTCCTCGGCGGCGTCGCCGATGCGGCCGATGACCTCCAGTGCGCGATCGAAGATCAGATCGAGCGACGCTGCCGCCGAACTGCGCCGCGCCTCGAGACCGGCCCTCCAGAGATAGTCGAGCGCAGCGATATCGTCGCCCGCACCCTCGGCATGAATGGCGAGTTGTTCGTATCGCCCCGCCAGATCGGAATGGCGGGATAGAAGCGCGCTGACGGCGGCGGCATGAAGCCGTCTGCGCCGATGGCGTCCGATAGTGTTCGCGCATGCTTCGGCAATGATATGGTGGCGCAAATGGGTCGACCGTTGTGACGGCGGGTGGATGAACGCGAAGCGTTCGAGGGCGTCGAGATCGCCTTGCAGCGCTTCCTCCTCGACCCCCATCACTGCGGCGACGAACCCGATATCCACATTCTCGCCAAGCAGGCTCAGCGCCTGTGCAAGCGCCTTGCCGCCGGGTGGAAGCCGCTCCAGCCGGGCATGTATGACGGATTCGACGCTGGGCGGCAGCGCCAGCGGTGGCGTGGCCGGCCGGTTCTCGACCGATCGAACCAGTTCCTCGAGGACGAAGGGTATGCCTTCCGCGCGCGCGACGAAATGTTCGAGCATCGTTTCGGTATCGCGACGCCCCGCCCATAGCCGCCGCCCCAGGCTCGCCATGTCGGCCGCCGGCATCGGTTCGACGACGATGATACTGTCCGCTATCTTGTCGGCATCCGCGCGCGCCTCGGGCCTGCCGGTCATGAGCAGAAACAGCGGCTGTCCGGTCCGCTCGCAGGCGAGGAGCCTTAGGAACAGCCTGCTTTCCGGATCGACATATTGCAGATCCTCGACCAGCAGGATCGCTGGCCGGTCGAGCGCCAGCGCGCAGAAGGCGTTGACGAAGGCTCGCGCGAGCTGGTTCTGGTTCAGCGCCGCGGACTGCTTGCCAAGCTCCGATGAATGAGAGGCAAGGGCGGCTTCAAGCGCCGCGATATCGTCTGTGTCGAGTGAAAGCGCGGCGAGCGTATCGCGCAGATTGCGGCTGGAAGGTTGAAGCGCAGCATCGAGCAGGCTTTCGACAAGGTGACGGGCTGCGGCAAAGGGCGTGGTTCGCCGCTGCGCATCGCCGAAGAAGATCATGTGCCGGATGCCGAGCGCGATTGCGTCCGCGACGGCAGCGAACGCCAGGCGGCTCTTGCCGATGCCCGGTTCGCCCACCAGCGCGATCGAGCGGCTCGGCTGCCCGTTTCGCGGCAGCGCAGCCGCGAGAAGCGCGACTTCGGCGTGGCGGCCGACGATGGGCAGCCGGTAGCGCTGGGCGATGTCGGTTGTCCGCCTGTTCTCCGGCCGCGCTTCGAGCTTGTAGGGAAGCGAACCGATCGTCCGCAGTGCCTCCGTCGCCTCCTCGGGGGCCAGGGCAAGCCGCATGCGGCAAAGCTTCGCCGTCTGCGCGCTCACCAGGATATTGCCGCCTTGCGCGGCCTGTTGCAGCTTGGCGGCAATATTCACCGTCGCGCCGACGGTGTTCAGATGCAAATTGCCGTCGCGATCGACGCGGCGCACGGCGGCGAGGCCTGAATGCACGCCGACGCGAAAGCGGATCGGCTGGCCGCCGGGGCCTAGCCGGCGCTCGGGAACGATCTGGAGATCCCATGCCGCCGCGCAGGCACGATCGGCGTGGTCCTCGAGCGGGGTCGGCCATCCGAAGACCGCGATGCCGCCATCGCCTTCGTAACTCACCAGCTTGCCGCCGCTCCGTTCGACGGTTTCGCGGAAATGCTCGAACCAATGGTCGAAGAGCAGCAGGGCGTCCTCGGGGTCGCAGTCCACGATATGCTGCGTCGAGTTGGCAATATCCGCTGCCAGGATCGTGACTATTCGACGCTCGGGAGCGAGTATTTCCGACGAAGATGGCTCCGGCTGCATGGCATGGACAGCTTACAGGAAAAGCGAGGGATGGCTAAGGGCTGCCGGGGTGCGATGCGGATGGCCGAGCTCGCCAGCGGTCCAGGCTTCGAACTTCGCGCTGGCAGCTGGAACTGCGTACTAGCCGCACCCTTTCAGCGCTGCGCAGTGGCCTCCGCAAGGATCCAGGCACGCAGGCGTTCGAACTGCGGGCGCTCGCGCTGGCCGGCGGGATGGACGAGGTAATAGGCATTCTCGCCGACCACCGCTTCGTCGAAGGGGCACACCAGCGTCCCGGCCTCCAGCTCGGGTTCGACCATGAAGCTTGGCAGCAGCGCCGCGCCAGTGCCTGCGACTGCGGCCTGGGCAAGCATCAGGAAATGCTCGACCACCGGGCCGGGGATCATCTGACCGGCGGGCACGTCCATATGGCGGAACCATTGGCGCCACGCATCGCGCCGAGCGGCTTGAGCGAGCAACGGGAAATGCAGGAGATCGGCTGGGGTGCGCACCGGGTGTTCGCGCAGCAGCGCCGGCGCGATCACCGGGATGGCGCGCTCGCGGAACAGCAGGTCGTGCTGCGCGCCTGGCCAGCTTGGCAGGCCATAATGGATCGCGGCATCAAAGCCCTCATCGGCGAAATCGAATTCATGGCTGCGCGCGGCGAACTCGATCACCAGATCGGGCAGGTCGCGTGTGAGGCGGCCGAGCCTCGGTCCCAGCCAGCGCATGCCGAAGGTAGGCAAGGTCGCGATGCGCAACGTGGTTTCGGCAGGCTCCGCCAGCGCGCGCGCGGTGGCGAGGCGGATCGCCGCGAGCGCCGGCCCGATCGCATCGGCATAGGCGCGGCCTGCTTCGCTGAGTTGCACCCGGCGGCCGTTGCGTTGGAACAGCTGCGTCTGCAGCCAGTCCTCCAGGGTCGCGATCTGACGGCTGACCGCGCCTTGTGTCAGGCCGATCTCGGACGCGGCCCGGGAGAAGCTGCCGTGGCGCGCGGCCGCCATGAAGCTGTGGAGCGCGGCCATTGGCGGCAGCAGGCGGCGGGCATGCTCGTTCATGAGCAATGTGAATATTGGATTGCAAAGGAACCGCAAGACGCGAAGCGCCATTCGCGCAAGCAAGCAAGGTTTTTGGTGGTGGGGATCGGGCAATGGCCTGCTTATTGGAAAAGCAAGGGTCGGAACATGGGAGGCCGTTGACATGACTAGCACGCATAAGCCGCCGCTCCTTGGCGGTGCTGCGCTGCGCGCGGTACCGGCCGGCGCGTTCAGATCAAGCCGATTGACAATCTCACCATCCGGATCGACGCCGAGCGCCTGTATTAAGGTCGAAGGGGCGTCCTTGATCGGGACAAGGCTCTTCTGAGCCTTGGAGTGGGGTAGGGGCGTCGTTCGTCCCATCTATTACCATTTCGAATATAGGTCCGACAAAAACTCCTCAGGACTGCTCGACTATCCCATTCCCTATTGATCAATCGGAATTAGATTGGGCAGATCGCAGCCATCCGAGGATCCCATGACCAGCTCGCTCATGAACGTCTACGCCCGCGCCCCGATCGCGTTCGATCGCGGGGAGGGGGCTTGGCTCTACCCCGTGGACGGCGGCGAGCCCTATCTCGACTGTGTCGCGGGGGTCGCCACCAATGCCCTCGGTCATTGCCATCCGGTGCTGGTTGCCGCGCTGGAGGCTCAGGCGGCGAAGCTGTGGCACATCTCGAACATGTTCGAAATGCCGGGGCAGAACGCGCTGGCCGAACGGCTGACCACGGCCTCCTTTGCTGACACCGTCTTCTTCACCAACTCCGGGACCGAGGCGGTCGAATGCGCGATCAAGGTGGCACGCCGCTACCATGCTGCGCGCGGCGAGCCGCAGCGCCAGACCGTGATCGGGTTCAGCGGTGCGTTTCATGGCCGCACCTATGGCGCGATGAATGCCGCGGGAAATCCGGCGCATCTCGACGGCTTTGGTGATCGTCTTCCCGGCTTCGTGCACTTCGCGGTCGATAACTGGCCGGCGCTGGCATTGGCGATCGCCGATTCGGCGACGGCTGCAGTGGTGGTGGAGCCGGTGCAGGGCGAGGGCGGCGCCCGCGCGATGACCGAACCGTTCCTCGACAAGCTGCGCGCGGCCTGCACTGCGCATGGCGTGCTGCTGATTTATGACGAGGTGCAGACGGGGATGGGTCGGACAGGCAAGCTGTTTGCGCATCAATGGTATCCCGATGCCACGCCCGACATCATGGCGCTCGCCAAGGCGCTGGGATCGGGCTTCCCGGTCGGCGCGTGCCTTGCGACCGCCGAGGCGGCGAGCGGGATGGTGCCGGGCGTGCACGGCACTACCGCGGGCGGAAACCCGCTGGCGATGGCGGTGGCGATCGCGGCGTTCGACGAGATCGCCAAGCCCGAGACGCTGACGCATGCCCGTGAGGTCGCGCAGCATCTGCGCGCCGGTCTCGACCGGTTGGCAGCGACGCACCCCGGGGTGATTTCCGAAATCCGCGGCAAGGGTCTGCTGGTCGGGGTGCGGCTGGTACCCAATAACCGGGCATTCATGGCAGCGGCGCGCGAGCAGCGTTTGCTGGTTGCGGGCGGCGGCGACAATTGCGTCCGGCTGCTGCCGCCGCTGACGCTGACGGTCGCCGAAGCCGATCAGATACTCGATCGGCTTGATACCGCATGCCACGCGATGGCCAATGTGCAGGTGGCGGCATGAGCGCGCTGTTCGCTTCGACCAATCCCGCCACCGGCGAGACGCTGTGGGAAGGACCTGTCGCGAGCGCTGAGGATTGCGCGCGCGCTGTGGAGCGGGCCCGGACAGCCTTCCCTGCTTGGGCTGCGCAATCGCCAGATGCGCGCGCGGCGATCCTGACGCGGTACGCGGCAGTACTCGGAGAGCGCAAAGACGCTCTGGCGGAGGCAATCGCGCGCGAGACGGGCAAGCCGCTGTGGGAAACGGCGACCGAGGTCGCATCGATGATCGGCAAGGTTGCGATCTCGATCGAGGCGATGGCGGCGCGCGCCGGCACGCGCGAGAGCGCAATGCCGTTCGGACGCGCGGTGCTGGCGCATCGCCCGCACGGCGTGATGGCGGTGCTCGGGCCGTATAACTTCCCGGGGCATCTGCCCAACGGCCATATCGTGCCGGCCTTGCTCGCCGGAAATACGCTTGTGTTCAAGCCGTCCGAGGAAACGCCGCTCGTCGGCCAGTTGATGGTCGAGGCGCTGCATGCCGCAGGGATTCCGGAGGACGTCGCGATCCTGCTCCAGGGCGGACGTGAGACCGGCGCTGCGCTGGTCTCACAGGATATCGACGGGCTGCTGTTCACCGGATCGGCGGGAGCGGGAATGCATTTCCGCCGCAGCTTCGCGGAGCGGCCCGCCGTGATCCTCGCGCTCGAGCTGGGTGGCAACAACCCTCTGGTGGCGTGGGACGGCGAGCCGGAAGCGGTCGCCTCGATCGTCGTGGCATCCACCTTCATCACGACGGGACAGCGCTGTTCGTGCGCGCGGCGCCTGATCGTGCCCGAGGGGGCGGCGGGCGACGCGATCGTCGATGCCGTCGCGGCGCTGTCCGATCGGCTGCGCATCGGACGATGGGACGAGACCCCCGAGCCGTTCATGGGGCCGCTCGTTTCGACGGGCGCCGCGGAGCGCGCTGCGGCGCAGGTCGCGGCACTGGTCGGGCTCGGCGCGCGGGAAATTCGCCCGTTCGGCGGCGTCGAGGGGCGCTCGGGTGCGTTCGTGCGGCCGGCGATCCTCGACGTGACCGGGCTGGAAGTTCCGGACGAGGAGATTTTCGCGCCGGTGCTTCAGGTCCGCCGCGTTGCGGATTTCGATGCAGCGCTTGCCGCTGCGAACCAAACCCGTTTCGGGCTCGCGGCGGGTCTGATCAGCGACGATGATGCCCTATGGGCGCGTTTCCAGGCACAGGCGCGCGCGGGCGTGGTCAATCGCAACCGGCCCACCACGGGTGCGGCTTCGTCGATGCCGTTTGGCGGTCTGGGCGACTCCGGCAACCACCGGCCGAGCGCCTATTATGCTGCGGATTACTGCGCCTATCCGGTCGCCAGCCTTGAGGCGGAGCGGATCGCCGATCAACTCGGCGGGTTGCGCGGAATCGGCTGAATCCGATGCCGGCGGCGAGCCTGCGCTCGACCGCCGGCGGGCTGGTGCGCCCGCGACTGGCGATGTTCGTCCGCCGCTACAGCGACGGCAAGGAGCAGCTCGACTCTGCGACGAACGCGGTTTGGACGCCGCCCGAATTGACGGCTGGCCAAGGACCGGTGCGGCGAAGGCCGATTCAGGTCGCGCGATATGATCCAGACCCAGCAGCGATTATAGCGTCCAGCCTCATGACGCTCGGAACGATTCCGAAATAAATCAACGGGATAAAGCGCGTCGCTGGTGACCCCTACGGGACTCGAACCCGTGTTTTCGCCGTGAGAGGGCGACGTCCTAGACCGCTAGACGAAGGGGCCGTGCGAGCGGAAGCGGGGCCTCTACAGGGGGCGGGCGGGGGCGTCAAGCATCTCCGCGCGGCTTTTCGAAACCCGCCGCGGGCGCTGGCAATCCGTGCCGTCTGCGCCTATCTGGCGGGCGATGGCGCGTTCGACCCGTTCGATGGACTGGGGCTTCCCCCGCTGGCGGCCCTACGGGTCCGAGCGTGAGGCCGTGCGCGTGCGCCTGTGCGATCGCGAGGGATGCGAGGAGCCGGGTGACCGCCCCGCGCCCAAATCGCCCAACAGCCCCGAACGCTGGTATTTCTGCGAAGCGCATGCTGCCGAATACAACCGCAACTGGAATTACTTCGAAGGCCTGACCGCCGAGGAGGCGGCCAAGCGCGAAGCGGACGAACGGCGCACCGCCGACGGCTTCACCTCTAGCCGTCATAACGCCTGGGCCGGCCCCGGCGACGGCAGTCGTTCGCGCGACGAGATGCGTGCGCTCGACGTGCTCGAGCTCGATCCCGATGCGGATTTCGAGGGAATTCGCGCGGCATGGCGGCGGCTCGCCAAGGAAAACCACCCGGATATCCGCCCCGGCGATACCGAGGCAGCGAAGCGCTTTCAGGCGATCCAGGCGGCGTATGAAGTGCTCCGCGCCGCCGAGGAGCGCCGCCAGTGGCGGCCCGAGTGATCGCCGGTTGAAGCCGCGCATACGCTCCAACTGGACCAGCGCCGTTCTGGTCTGTGCCAAATGCTCGAAGAAGCTGGGCGGCGGGTTCGGGCCGAAGCGCAAACAGTCGCTGGGCAAGGCGCTGCGCAAGCATCTGGGTCTAAAGAAGGGCCGCAAGGCGGAGGCCGGCGTCGTCGATGTAAAATGTCTGGGCGTGTGTCCGCGCGGCGCGGTGACGATGGTCAATGCGTCCGCCAGCCGCGAGTGGCTGATCGTCCCGGAGGGCGCCGATCTGGACGAAGTCGCGCGCGCAGCGGGGCTTGAGCCCTAGGCGTAACGCTCCGCGGTCGCGCGGATCAGCGCGATCATGTTGGGAATGCCCTGGGTCCGGTTCGAGCTGAGCTGGTTGCGCAAGTCGAACGGCGCCAGCGCGTCCTCGATGCTGGTCGCCAGAATATCCGCGGGGCTGCGATCCTGAACGGTCAGCAGCACCAGCGCGATGATCCCTTTGGTGATCGCGGCATTGCTGTCGGCGAGGAAGTGGAGCGTGCCTCCATCACCGCCGGCATCGCGCACCATCGGATAGACCCACACCGCCGCCGAGCAGCCGCGCACCAGCGTCGCGTCGGTCTTGAGCGCATCGGGCATCGGTTCGAGCGCGCGGCCAAGATCGATCAGCAGACGATAGCGATCGTCGGCGTCGAGGAACTCATAGTCGTCGCGGATATCGGACAGGCTCGGCATGGCCGCGGCTATAGCGGGGTTGCGCCGCCGTGCCAGCCCGGCATTGTATGCCGCTGTACGGCAAAGGGGGTAGGGATGCGGCATATGGCGAAGCGATCGGGACTGGCGGCTCTGGCGTTGATGCTCGCGATGCCGGCGACAAGTCCTGCGCAAACCCCGGCGCCGGCGCAAGTCACGAGCAGCACGGACGTCATCTACGCCACCCATCCGACCGGTCCGCTGCACCTCGACCTGCACCGCCCTGCGGGGAAGGGGCGGGCTCCGGTGCTGGTCGTCCTGCACGGGGGCGGCTGGGCACGGGGGGAGCGGCCGAAGAGCTGGGCCGGGCTTCGTCCCTTTGTCGAGGCCGGCTATGCGATCGTCAGCGTGCAATATCGTCTGTCAGGTACGGCACAGGCCCCGGCGGCGGTGCAGGACGCGCGCTGCGCGATGGCCTGGGTGGCGCGGAATGCCGATCGCCACCAGCTCGATCCGCGCCGCCTCGTCGTGCTGGGCACCAGCGCGGGCGGCCACCTGGCGCTGATGGCGGGGATGCTGGGCGGCAGGGCGGACATCGATCTGCCCGCCTGCGGCCCGGTGCCGCGCGCGGCGGCGATCATCGATTTTTACGGGCCGACCGACCTTCGTCCCGAATCGCTCGGGAAATGGCGCAGTCCATCGGTGACAAAATGGATCGGGGAGGGGCCTGATGCACCAGCGCTGGCAGAGCGGATGTCACCGCTCACGCTGGTCCGCAAGGGGCAGGTGCCGGTGTTCATCGTGCATGGCGATGCGGACAATGTCGTGCCGATCCAGTCGTCACGGCAGTTGAAGGCGGCGCTCGATCGGGCCGGCGTCCCATCCGAACTTCACATCGTGCCCGGTGGCGGTCACGGCAAGTTAGGGGAGGAGGCGCAGGCCCGGCTCTATGCCGATGCGCTGCGGTTCCTTGAACGTCACCGGATCACACGCTGATTCGGTGCGGGGCCGGGGGCGGCTGCAAGGGATGCCGCCCCCGGTTTCGGGTCAGAGGTCGACGCCGGCGGCGATCGCCTCGAGCTTGCGGATGCGTTCCTTGAGATCGGCGATCTCGATCCGCGCACCGGCATTGCTCGGCATCGGCTGGTGGCTGTCGCCTGCATGCGCCAGGCTCAACTCCTGCCGCTTGAGCGCCAGCCAGCCGCGCCAGCCGGCGAGGCCCGCCGCTGTGACCATGCCCAGGCCGGCAAGGGCCGCGGACGCTATGACAAGGTAGAAATTCGGGTCACTCATCACGCCCTCCATCAGACGCGTTGGTTCGGTGGAGCCGGTCAGTTCCGGCCGTCGCGTAGCTTCTCGATCTCGCGGTCGAGATCAGTCGCGCTGTGATTGTCGGTGATCACTCGCTCTAGGACGGCGATGCGGTCCTTGAGCGTGCGCACCTCTTCCTGCAGGCGGCGGGCTTCGGCGGTGTCGGCGCCGTCTCTGACGTGGTGCTCATTGCCCCACTTGTCCTTCCGTACACCCAGCTTCGCCCGGATGATGCTGCCGATGGTCACGATCAGCACGATCCCGATCACCATCTCAAACGGATTCATTCAAAGCCTCCTTGGCCTTTGCGCCGTTGGTCCGGCGTCGTTTCAGTTCGTTGCGTTCGCCTGTTCGCGTGCCAGTTTCTCGGCACGGCGGACGGGCCGGTCGCGCATCTCGGAGAGCGTGACGCCGATTGCGCCGATCACACCCAGTACCGCGAAGAACCCGATCAACATTGTTGCTACTCCCTAATACTCGGGGGTTGGTTCAGTTTACCGGCCGCTCGTCGCGCAGCCGCTCGATCTCGTCGGAGAGATCGAGACCCTTGTCGGTCGCGATCCGCTCCAGCACCCGCACCCGCTGCTCCAGCCGCTCGGTATGCGCCGCATATTGCGCGGCCTTCTCGGCGGTCTGGGCATTGAGCGCCTCGGCCATTTTCTCCTTATGCTTCAGCCAGCGGCGGAACATGTCCGCGCCGATCCCCAGGATCACTGGCAGCCCCACCACGATGAAGAAGAAGCCAAGTACGAAAGGGGCCTTTTCCATTGTGGTCGTTCCTCAGTTCTTGGTAATCCGCAGCGCTTCGATCTCGCGATCCAAGGCTACACTGCCGTCGGTGACGATGCGCTCGACATTCGCCAGACGGTCCTTCATCGAACCGATCTCGGCGCGAAGCTGGGCGTTCTCCTGGCTGATGAGCTTAATGCGCTCGACCAGCTCCTCATTCTTCTTGGGATACACTGCCTGACCCCAGGCACCGTCGAGTGGGTACCCATTCTTGATGCGCAGCCAGGTGGTGAACATCCACGCGACCATTCCGGCCACGCCGACGATCGCGATCGTGGGGGCCAGGACACCGATCATCTGCACCTTTTCCATCTTCCCTGTTTCCTCTTGTCTTCAGCGCAGCGAGTCGATCTCGCGGGCGGTGCGTTCGGCGGGGTCGGTGGCGATGCGCTCGAGCACCGCGATCCGCTCCTCCAGCCGGCCGATCTGTCCCGTCAGCCGCTCATTCTCGCTGGTCAGCAGCTCGATCTTGCGATCCGCGGCTGGGTCCGCCTTGGTGGTCATCCCGGTCCACTCATTCTCGATCGGATAGCCGTGCTTCGCGCGGATCCAGGTCGATACGAGCCAGCCCAAGGTCGAGATCGCGATGATGGCGATGACGAAGCCCGGTCCACTCCAGCTCATGGTTCATTCCCTCCCGTTAACGCCGCGGTTCAGCGCAGGCGCTCGATCTCGTCGGCGAGCTGCGTGTTGCGGCTCGTGTAGAACATTTCGATGTCGGCCATGCGGCGGTCGATATCGCGCAGCTTCGAGCGGACCTCCTGGGTCGAGCGGCGCGGATTGGCCCGCACGCCCTGCCAGAATTTCGCGTCCTCATTGTTCTGATAGAGGCCGATCGGCTTCTGCGAGGTGACCATCGCCAGGCCGATATAAACGAAGAACATCAGCGGGAAGGTGGCGACCAGCAGGGCCAGGAAACCCAGGCGGATCCACAGCGGGTCGACGCCGGTATACTCACCGAGACCCTCGCAAACGCCGAGCCATTTGCCGTTGACCTTGTCGCGATAGAGTTGCGTGCGGCTTGCAGACATCTCTCAGTTCCTCCGTGCGCGTTCATAGTCGGGGAGTTCGCGGAGCGGCAGCTCGTCATTGCCGCGCAGGCGGAACTCGGGGTTGTCGGCTGCGATGATCCGTTCGATCGTCATGAGACGATCCTCGAGCCGGCGCGCCGTATAGTGCAGCTCGTCGAGCAGGTTCTCGTCCTCGCCGGTCAGCGTCTTCGCCTGCTTCCACTTGGTCACATAGTGAAGGATGACCCAGGGCATGCCGATGAACAGCATGCCGACGATGATGATCGGCAGGAAAACATCTTCCATCGGATCAGCCCTCCTTGTTCAGGCGCGCTTTGAGCGCGGCCAGCTCGGCATCGACCTTCTCGGCCGACTGGAGTTCGGCGATTTCCTCCTCCAGCGTCTTCTTGGGCGCGCCCAGTGCCAGCGCATCGGCGCGGCCCTCGGCAAAGTCGACCCGGCGTTCGAGCAGGTCGAAGCGGCTGAATGCCTCGCTCACCTTCGAACCGTGCGTCATCTCGCGCAGCTTGACGCGATTGTTGGCGCTTTCCAGGCGAGTGGTGATCGCGTTCTGGCGGGCACGGGCGTCGCGCAGCTTGGTCTGCAGCTTGGCGATATCCTCTTCAGAGGCGCGCAGCGCATCGTCCAGCACCGCAATCTCGGCCTGAAGCTGATCGCACATGTCGAACGCCTTCTGGCGCTCCACCAGCGCGGCCTTGGCCAGGTCCTCGCGATCCTTGCTCAGCGCCAGCTCGGCCTTCTCGGTCCAGCTCAGCTGCAGGTTCTCCAGCTTCGCGATATGGCGCCGCATTTCCTTCTGGTCGGCGATGGTGCGCGCCGCGCTGGCGCGAACCTCGACCAGAGTCTCCTCCATCTCGAGGATGATCATGCGGATCATCTTCGCCGGATCTTCCGCCTTGTCGAGAAGGTCGGTCATGTTGGCTGCGATGATGTCGCGGGTGCGAGAGAAAATGCCCATCTTCAACTTGCTCCTTGGAAACTTCGTGCCGCCGGACGGGCTAGGGGATACCCGCCCGGCGGGACCGCTCAGGCCGTGGCCTGAGTGGAAACGTCTGCCGTCGCGGTGGCGGCGGGGCCGACGACGCTGGCCAGGCAGGTGGTGCTCACGACCAGGGTGCAGATCAGCGCCGCCATCGTGCTGCGAAAGCTGTTGTTGCCCTTGTACATTGTCGTTCCGTCCCTTGGTATCTCGTTCGCCGCCCGATGCGGCATGACTGGAATATTGCAGGGGGCGTGCCAAGTTTGAAAACTGGCTGAAATCCGCCATTCTCAACCGGTTCTGGCCTGTCGCTGCAATTGTCCTATTGCCAAGTGTTGGGAAAATACCCCAAAGGTTCGGATATGGAGCGTACGACCCAGGTCATTGGCCAATCCGGCGCCTTTCTCGATGCGCTCGAGCTTGCCTCGCGCGCGGCTGCGCTCGACCGGCCGGTGCTGGTGATCGGGGAGCGCGGGACGGGCAAGGAGCTGGTCGCCGAGCGTCTACACCGCCTCTCGCCGCGCTGGGATCAGCCGCTGGTGGTGATGAACTGCGCCGCGCTGCCCGAGACGCTGATCGAGGCCGAGCTGTTCGGGCATGAGGCGGGCTCCTTCACCGGCGCTACGAAGGGGCGGGCCGGCCGGTTCGAAGAGGCCGATGGCGGGACGCTGTTCCTCGACGAGCTCGGTACGCTTTCGATGGCCGCGCAGGACCGGCTGCTGCGCGCGGTGGAATATGGCGAGATTACCCGCATCGGCGCCTCCAAGCCGATCACGGTCGACGTCCGCATCGTCGCGGCCACCAACGAGCATCTGCCCGAGCGGGTGGAGCGGGGAACGTTCCGTGCCGACCTGCTCGACCGGCTTTCGTTTGAGGTCGTGACGCTGCCGCCGCTGCGTGCGCGTGCGGGCGACATCCTCGTCCTTGCCGATTTCTTCGGGCGCCGCATGGCGTCGGAGATCGGCATGGCGTGGGAGGGGTTCGGCCCGACCGCGCTCGATGCGCTCACCGACTATGGCTGGCCCGGCAATGTCCGCGAGCTGCGCAACGTGGTCGAGCGCGCCGTCTATCGCTGGGACCGGCACGGGCCCGTCGATGCCATCCAGATCGATCCCTTCGCCTCGCCCTATCGTCCGGCGCCGATGCCGCACGGCATCCCCGGCAACGCCGCGCCGGTACAGCTGGTCACCGAGGAGCCCGGGCCGCTGCCGCGTCGGGACGACGATCTGGCGGGCGATTTCAAGAGCCGCGTCAACCGGTTCGAGCGCGAGCTGCTCAGCCGCGCCCTGGCCGAGAACCGCTTCAACCAGCGTTCCACCGCCGAAGCGCTGGGCCTGAGCTACGACCAGCTCCGGCATGCCCTCAAACGGCATGAGCTGCTCAACGCCGGCGGATAGGTTGCCATCCGGGGCCGCGTAGGCCTATCGCGCCCGGCATGGAATTCAGCACCGAGATCATCGCCTTCCTCCTCGCCATCGCCTTCGTCGCAGGCACGATCGACGCGATGGCGGGGGGAGGCGGGCTGCTGACCATTCCCGCGCTGATGGCGGCAGGCGTGCCCCCCGTCGCGGCGATCGCCACCAACAAGCTGCAGAGCGCATTCGGAACTGCCTCGGCCTGCATCGCCTATTGGCGCGGCGGGCATCTCGACTTGCGGCGCTTCGCGATGCCGGCGGCGGGCGCATTCCTGGGGTCTGCGGCGGGTGCCTTCACCGTCCAGCATATCGATCCGGGCTTCCTCACCGCCTTCGTGCCGATCCTGCTCATCCTGATGGCGATGTATTTCCTGCTCGCCCCGCCGATGGGGGAGGCGGATCGCCACGCCCGCCTCGGCACTGCGGGGATCACCGCGGTGTCGGTGGTGCTCGGCTTCTATGACGGGTTCTTCGGGCCCGGCGCCGGATCGTTCCTGACGACCATGCTGGTGGCGCTTGCCGGGCTTGGCCTCGTCCGGGCCATCGCCAATGCGAAGTTCCTGAATTTCGCCACCAATGTCGCCGGGCTGCTGGCAATGATCGCGGGCGGGAAGGTCTTGTGGATGCTCGGCCTCGGCATGGCTGCCGCCAACATCGCCGGCAACCAGATCGGCGCGCGGCTGGCAATGCGCTACGGGGGCAAGGGGGTGCGCCCGCTGCTGGTCCTCATGTCGGTCGCGCTCACCGTGAAGCTGTTGTCGGATCCGGCCAACCCGATTTGGAACTGGCTGCCGCACTGATCGCTCATTTCGATTGCGCTACGAGAAAAATTTGTGCGGCGAAGCCCGGGCTGATGCGTTAGGCGGGCGCGACACCAGAACAAGGAGGGTCTCCCATGGCTTTTGAACTTCCCACGCTGCCTTATGCCAAGGACGCGCTCGCCCCGACCATCTCGGCCGAGACGCTCGATTTCCACTATGGCAAGCACCACAAGGCCTATGTCGACAAGACCAACGGCTTCGTCGCGGACAAGGGGCTGGAGGGGAAGAAGCTCTCCGAGGTGATCAAGCACGCCAAGGAAACCGGCGACAAGGCGCTGTTCAACAACGCGGCGCAGATCTGGAACCACAGCTTCTACTGGTTCGGCCTGACGCCTGAGCCCAAGGAGCCGACCGACAAGCTCGCCGAGCTGATCGAGAAGACCTTCGGGTCGAAGGAAGAGCTGGTGAAGAAGCTGATCGCCGAGGCGACCAACCACTTCTCCAACGGCTGGGGCTGGCTGGTGCTCGACGGCGACGAGATCAAGGTGACCTCGCTCCACGACGCCGACACGCCCGTCGTCTATGATTACAAGCCGCTGCTGACGATCGACGTGTGGGAGCACGCCTATTACATCGACTACCGCAACGCGCGCCCGGGCTATCTGGAAGCGATCACCAAGATCATCGACTGGGATTTCGTCGCGGCGAACCTCGACGGTGAGGGCGTGAGCCGGGCCGACCAGAACGGCTGATTGCCGGACGGTGTAAATGAAAAGGGCCGCGGTTCACCGAACCGCGGCCCTTTTTCTTGCCTAGGGAGGAGGATCACTGCTCCGGCGGCAGCGCCTTGTCGACGATCTCGCGATCCGTCGTCAGACCGTGGCGCAGCAACATCGGGATATTGCCCATCGCGAAGATCAGCGTCAGCGGCACCACGCCCCACAGCTTGAAGCCGACCCAGAAGTCCCAGCTCTGCGTGCGCCATACGACCTCGTTCAGCACTGCCATCGCAACGAAGAACACGGTCCAGTTGATCGTCAGCAGGCGCCAGCCCTTGGCGGTCAGCCCGGGATAGGCGCTTTCGAGCAGCATCTGAAGCAGCGGCTTCCTGGTAATCAGGCCATAGGCCAGCACCGCGGCGAACATCGAATAGACGATGGTCGGCTTCACCTTGATGAAGGTCTCGTCATGGAACCACAGGGTCAGTCCGCCGAACACCAGCACCAGCGCGCCGGAGATCCACAGCATCGGTGAGACGTGCTTAGTCTTCCACAACGAGATGCCGATGGCGATGAAGATCGCGACCATGAAGGCCGCGGTCGCCGCCATCATCCGCGCGAGCTGCGGCCCGCCCATCAGGCTGTTGACGGCAAAGAACACCGCGAGCGGACCGAAATCGATCAGCATGCGAAGGCCGGGGGTGGGGGCGGGCTTGCCCGCAGCGGATTGAGGCGTGGATTCGGTCATCGGTTCCTAGAATTCCGTTCGTGTCGAGCGAAGTCGAGACACATTTTGAAGGATTGCATCCGCCTCGGCCTCTCGACCGTGCGAGGCGAAGGGTTCACCCCCTGTTGAACGCCTCGACCCCGGCGATGATCCGGGCGACCTCGTTGGGATCGAACCCGCGCAGGTCGTCGACCTTCTCGCCGACGCCGATCGCATGGATGGGCAGGCCGTATTTCTCCGCCGCCGCGACCAGCACGCCGCCGCGCGCGGTGCCGTCGAGCTTGGTCATGACGATGCCGGTGACGCCGGCGACTTCCTTGAACACCTCGATCTGGCTCAGCGCGTTCTGGCCGGTGGTCGCATCGAGCACCAGCACCACGTCGTGCGGCGCCCCCGGATCGATCCGGCCGAGCACGCGGCGGATCTTGGCCAGCTCGTCCATCAGCTCGCGCTTGTTCTGAAGCCGCCCGGCGGTGTCGACGATCAGCACGTCGGCGCGCTGGTCGGTCGCCTGCTTCAGCGCCTCGAAAGCGATGCCCGCCGCGTCGCCGCCCTCGGCGCCCGCGATGATCGGTACGCCCACCCGCTCGGCCCAGGTCTTGAGCTGGCCGATCGCCGCCGCGCGGAACGTGTCGCCGGCCGCCAGCATCACCTTCAGCCCCTGATCCTTGAGGATCGCGGCGAGCTTGGCGATCGTCGTGGTCTTGCCCGATCCGTTGACGCCGATCACCAGGATCACCTGCGGCCGGGCCTTGTCGGTGGTCAGCGGCTGGGCGACCGGCACCAGTGCCTTCTCGATCTCCTCGGCGACGACCAGGCGGATGCCCAGATCCTCCATGCCGCGCTCGAACTGCCCGTCGGCCAGCCGGTTGCGGATGCGCGCCGCGGTGCCGGGGCCAAGGTCGCTGGCGATCAGCGCTTCCTCGATCTCATCCAGCGTCGCGTCGTCCAGCCGCGCCGCGCCAAGGCCGGCAAGATTGCCGACCAGCTTGTCCGACGTCTTCTTGAACCCGCCGAGCAGCCGCTCGCGCCACGAAGGCCCGCTCATGCCATCGCCCCGATCAGCTTGCCGTTCCGTACCGTCTCGATCTTCACGTTCGCGATTGCCCCGATTTCCTGTGGCGGAAGCAGCACTTCCGCGAAATTGCCCGCATGGCCGCGATCGCCCGGCCGTTCCACCAGAATCGACTGCCGCGTGCCGATCAATGTGTCCAGCCACACCGCCCGCCGCGCCGCTGCCCGCTCGCGCAACGCCGCCGCCCGCGCTTTGGCGACACCCGGGGCGATCTGCGGCATCCGCGCCGCCGGCGTGCCGTCGCGCGGGCTATAGGGAAAGATATGCGGATGGACGATGTCGCAATCGTCGATCAGCGCCAGCGTATTGGCGAACATCGCCTCGTCCTCGGTCGGGAAGCCCGCGATCAGATCCGCGCCGATCGCGATCTCCGGCCGTGCGGCTTTCAACCGCATCACCAGATCCACCGATTGCGCCCGCGAATGCCGGCGCTTCATCCGTTTGAGCACCATGTCGTCGCCCGCCTGAAGCGACAGATGGACATGCGGCATCACCCGCTTTTCCTGCGTCAGCAGCGCGAACAGCCGCGCGTCGATCTCGACCCCGTCGAGCGATGAGAGGCGCAGCCGTGCGACACCGGTGTGCGCCAATATCCGCTCGACCAGCATCCCCAGCGTCGGTGCGCCGGGCAGGTCGGGACCGTAGCTGGTCAGGTCCACCCCGGTCAGCACGATCTCGCGATGCCCCGCCGCAACCAGCGCCTGAACCCGTTCGACCACCGCGCCCGCCGGCACCGACCGGCTGTTTCCGCGGCTAAAGGGGATGGCGCAGAAGGTGCAACGGTGATCGCACCCGTTCTGCACCTCGACAAAGGCGCGGGCATGCGCGGAAAAGCTCGCCGCAAGGTGCGGCGAAGTCTGGCGCACCGCCATGATGTCCTGCACCAGCGCCACCTCGCCCGATGCCCATGACGCGGGGATCAGCTTCTCGGCATTGCCGATCACCCGGTCCACCTCCGGCATGTCGCCAAAGCTGTTGGGATCGATCTGCGCGGCGCAGCCGGTCACCACCAGTTGGGCGTCCGGCCGTGCACGCCGTGCCTGGCGGATCGCCTTGCGGGTCTGGCGCACCGCCTCGTTGGTCACGGCGCAGCTATTGACCACGACGACGTCCCCGGACCCAGGCCCAGAACTTATCAGGGCCCGGATCGTTTCGCTTTCAGCGAGGTTGAGCCTGCAACCCAGGCTGATTACCTCTGGTCCGGAACAGGAGGACGACATGAGCGGCGATCTAGGGCTGGCGGACGGCGAAGTCCATGACGAGGTCGGGGAGGTGCTCGACTTCTGGTTCGGCGACCTCACGCCCGAACAGCATTTCACCAAGGACGATGCGGTCGACGAAACCATTCGCACCCGCTTCTCGCGGCTGCATGATTTCCTGATGGCCAGTGGCGCGGCGGGCTGGCGCGATCAGCCCGACAATCTCGTTGCGGCAGTGATCGTGCTCGATCAGTTCAGTCGCAACATGCATCGCGGCACGGCACAGGCCTATGCCGCCGACAAGCTCGCCCTGTCGCTGACGCTCGAGGCGATCGGCAAGGGCTGGGACACGCGGTTGCCGGCCGATCGTGCCGTCTTTCTCTACATGCCGCTGATGCATGCCGAGAGTCCCGAGGCGCAGAAGCTGTGCATCGCGAAGATGGCGGCGCTCGGCAAGGACGAGCAGGTGAAGTACGCGATCGATCATGCGGTGGTGATCGAGCAGTTCGGCCGCTTCCCCAGCCGTAACGCCGCGCTCGGCCGCGAGTCCACGGCTGCCGAGCGCGAGTATCTCGAACGGCCGGATGCCGGATGGTGATCAGGCCGGGTGCGTTTCCAGCCTGATATCGCGTTGCGCCAGCAGGATGCCGTCCGGGGTCCTGCCTAGCCGGACGACTCCGTCGCCGCCGCGCAGTTCGCATGCCTTGCGATAGGCCGCCGTCACCCCGAACTCACCCTCGAAGACGACGTCGTCGATATAATAGGGCCGCCGCCCCGGTTCGCCGACGAACAGGTGGACATGTGCCGGCATCGTCCGGTCGGGGTAGGGGGCGGGTTTGATCGTGTTGAAGGTATATCGCCCGTCCGCGCCGGTGCGCGCCCAGCCGCGCAACCGGCCGTGGCGGCGGCTCCACATGCTCTCGTTCGATCCGTTCGCGTACAGGCCGTCATGGTTGGTGTGATGCGCGTAGATGACGACGCCGGCCGCGGGTGCGCTTCCGTCCGCGGTCAGCACCCGCCCGGTCAGGATCATCCGCTCGCCCGGCTCGTCGGGGCCGGCCAGGTCGACCGTTGCGGCAAGCGTCGTGGCGCGGCGTTCGCCTACCGCTTCGCAACCTTCGCAATTGTAGAGGTTGGGCCGTGCCGCCGGTAAAGCGGGCGAGACCGATGGGCCGGGCGCGGATGGCTGCGCCATCAGGTTGCGGATGGCAAGCGTGCCCCCCGCGCCGGCCGCCAGAGCCGCCAGTATGATGCGTCGATCGAATGCCATCATCGTCGCCCCTTCTGCGTCGACCTGAAGTCTAGATCAGGCGGGGCGCCGGGAGAAGGGGGATCAGATTGCGCGCCGTTCGCTATCGGTGACCTGGTTCGCGGAGGCCGCGGGCTGGGGCGTTCCCGGAGGCTGGACCAGCAGCCTTTTCTCCGCGAGCATCCGCCGCGCACCCGCGATCGACAGCGGCTTGCCGTAATGCCAGCCTTGCGCCTTGGCGCAGCCGAGTGCCTTCAGCCGGGCCTCGATCGCGGCGTCCTCGACGCCTTCGGCGGTGATCGGCAGGTTGAGGCTCTCGCCCAGGCTGACGATCGCGTTGACGATGGCCGCGGAGTCGGCGCTTTCGTTCAGGGAGATGACGAAGCTCTTGTCGATCTTGATCCGGTCGAAAGGCAGCGCGCGCAGGTGCGCGAGCGAGGAATAGCCTGTCCCGAAATCGTCGAGCGCAAGGCTTGCGCCCTGGTTCTTGAGGCTGCCGACGATCGACTGGGCGAGCGCCAGATTCTCGAACAGCGCGCTTTCGGTGATCTCCAGCTCCAGCCGATGGGCTGGGAAGCCGGTCTCGGTCAGCACCTTGATGATCTTCTGCGAAAGCCACGCGTCGCGCAGCTGCCAGGGCGAGATGTTGACCGAAAGGTTGAGTGCCGGGTCCCAGTCGCGCGCGGCGGTGAAGGCCTGGTGCATGATCGACAGTGACATCTCCGCGATCATTCCGGTTTCCTCGGCGATCGGGATGAACAGTTCGGGGCTGATCAGCCCGCGGGTCGGATGCTCCCAGCGCGCAAGGACTTCGAAGCCGTGGAGCTTGCCGGTGGCGAGGTCGATCTGCTGCTCGAAATAGGGGACGATCTCGCCGCGCGGGATCGCCGCGCGCAGCCCGGATTCGAGCTCGTTGCGCGTCTGCAGCTCGCGTTCCATCGACTGGTCGAACCAGGCATAGCGGTTCCGCCCCGACTTCTTCGCGACATACATCGCAATATCCGCCGACCGCAAAAGCGCGTCGATGCTCTGGCAGTCGAAGTCGGATCGCGCGACGCCGACCGAGCAGCTGATGTGGAGCCGGAACCCGTCCGCCTCGATCGGTTGGGAAAGGCGCGCGACCAGCTTTTCAGCGATCCGCTCGACCGTGTCGGGGTGCGTCGGATCGAACAGGAAGCCGCACGCGAACTCGTCGCCACCCAGCCGCGCGGTGAGCGCTACCGGGGGCATGGCGTTGGCGATTTCGCCCGCGACGGCGCGCAAAAGGGCGTCGCCGACGGCGTGGCCGTGCATGTCGTTGATCGTCTTGAAGTGATCGAGATCGACGATCATCAGCGCCATCGCCTTGCGGCGGTTGTGCGCGCGCATGAACATCGCCGCGCCTTCCTCGTTCAGGCTGCGGCGGTTGAGGAAGCCGGTCAGGGGATCGCGGCTCGCCAGCATATGCGCCCGCTCTTCCGCGGCGGCACGGATGCGTACCTCGTGGCGCAGCGCCGTGTGGCGCCGCCAGCCGAACAGGATCAGCGCGACGTTGAGCAGCAGCGCGATCACCAGCGTGCGATCCGCAGGCGCCCCGCCCTCGAAATAATGTTTGAGCGTCTTCGACAGCACCGAGCTGCCGGTCCCGACGAACATCAGGATCGCGGCAACGCTGATCGCTCCCGTGATCAGGTCCGTTCCCGGCGCTGCGTCCCTGTTTTCGTCTTGCTTGTCGAGATCCAGCGCCATGCCGGCAAATCTCCCACCCCTGTCAATCGCGGGATTTTCCACGTCGAGGGTGTAGATGGAGTTAAAGTGGGTAGAGGTTGCACCTATCTTCGTTTCCGGCTAAGCGCGCCAACGACCGTTCCCAGGAACGCGACGCATGTTGCCCAAGGGCACGCTGGCCGACGAGGTTTCGTCCGCCGGCGTTTTATGCGTTTCGGCCCCGGGATATTAGGAGAAGCGAGTGTTCGATAGTCTGAGCGAGCGGCTTGGCGGCGTATTCGACCGTCTCAAGGGCCGTGGCGCACTGACCGAAGCCGATGTGCGGACCGCGATGCGCGAAGTGCGCATCGCGCTGCTCGAGGCCGACGTCGCACTCCCCGTCGCGCGCCAGTTCGTCGAGACGGTCACCGAGCAGGCGGTCGGCGAGAAGGTGCTGCGCTCGGTCACGCCGGGCCAGCAGGTCGTCAAGATCGTCAACGACGCGCTGATCGAGATGCTCGGGCCGGACACGGCCGAACTCGCGCTCGACGTCACCCCGCCCGCCGTCGTGATGATGGTCGGCCTGCAGGGCTCGGGCAAGACCACCACCACCGCCAAGATCGCCAGGCTGCTGAAGAAGCAGGGCAAGAAGGTGATGATGGCGTCGCTCGACGTCAATCGCCCGGCCGCGCAGGAACAGCTTGCGGTCCTCGGCACGCAGATCGAGGGTGCGACGCTGCCGATCGTCGCTGGCCAGCAGCCGGTCGATATCGCCCGCCGCGCGCTCCAGGCGGCGAAGCTCCAGGGCTTCGACGTGCTGATGCTCGATACCGCGGGCCGCCTGCACGTCGACCAGCAGCTGATGGACGAGATGAAGGCGGTCGCCGACATCTCGAAGCCGCAGGAAATCCTGCTCGTCGTCGACAGCCTGACCGGCCAGGACGCGGTCAACGTCGCGCAGAGCTTCTCCGATCAGGTCCCGCTCACCGGCGTCGTGCTCACCCGTATGGACGGCGATGCCCGTGGCGGTGCTGCCCTCTCGATGCGCGCCGTCACCGGCAAGCCGATCAAGTTCGCCGGCGTCGGCGAAAAGCTCGACGCGATCGAGCCTTTCCACCCGCAGCGCGTTGCCGGCCGCATCCTCGGCATGGGCGACGTGGTCTCCTTGGTCGAGAAGGCCGCTCAGGCGATCGAGCAGGAAGACGCCGAGAAGATGGCGGCGCGGCTGGCCAAGGGCCAGTTCGACATGAACGACCTGCGCAATCAGCTTGCGCAGATGCGCCGCATGGGCGGCCTCGGGGCGCTTGCAGGCATGATCCCGGGCATGAAGAAGGCGCAGGCGGCGATGGCCGCGGGCAATGTCGACGAGCGCATCCTGCTCCGCATGGACGCGATGATCACTTCGATGACGCCCAAGGAGCGCAGCAAGCCCGAGTTGATCAACGCCAAGCGCAAGATCCGCATCGCCAAGGGTTCGGGCACGACCGTTCAGGACGTGAACAAGCTGCTCAAGATGCACCAGGAAATGTCCACCGCGATGAAGCGCATCAAGAAGATGGGCGGCCTCAAGGGCATGCTCGGGATGCTCGGCAAGGGTGGCATGGGCGGCCTCGGCAATGCGCTGGGCGGTCCGCAGATGGGCGAGATGATGGGCAAGCTCGGCGGTCCGGGCGGCGGCATCCCCGGCCTGCCCGGCGGCGAGATTCCGCCGGACCTGGCAAAGCTTTTGAATAACAAGAAGTAACCCACCCGCCTCGACCGTCACCCCAGCGGAAGCTGGGGTCTCAAGCGGGAAGGGCACGATATCCACCAAAATACCCCGGCTTTCGCTGGGGTGACGAGTTAGAAAGCAAGGAAGTACATCATGGCACTCAGCATGCGTCTGTCGCGTGGCGGTTCGAAGAAGCGCCCTTATTACCGCATCGTCGTGGCGGACGCGCGTTCGCCGCGTGACGGCAAGTTCATCGAGAAGATCGGCACCTACAACCCGCTTCTCGCCAAGGACAATGCGGACCGCATCAAGCTCGACACCGACCGCGCCAAGCATTGGCTGAGCGTCGGCGCGCAGCCGACCGACCGCGTCGCCCGTTTCCTCGACGTAACCGGCGTCAAGGAGCGTGCAGCCAAGAACAACCCGAACAAGGGCAAGCCGGGCGAGAAGGCCGTCGAGCGCGCTGAAGAGCGTGCCGAGAAGCTGAAGGCCGCCGAGGAAGCCGCCGCCGAGGCGAAGGCCGCTGCCGAAGCCGCTGCCGCGGCCCCGGTTGAAGAGCCCGCCGCCGAAGCTCCGGCTGAAGACGTCGCGGCCGAAGAGGCCCCCGCCGCGGAAGCAACCGCCGAGGAAGCTCCGGCTGCCGAAGCCGGCGAAGAAAAGGCCGAGGGCTGATCCTTGGCTAAAGACTCCCCTGTCACGCTTGCCGTCATCATCGGCGCGCACGGTGTGACGGGGGAAGTCCGCCTCAAGGTCTTTGCGCAAGACCTGTCGGTGCACCGCAGCTTCAATGGCGGTGCGCTGACGCTCAAGTCGGTGCGCCACGGCAATAACGGCGCCATCGCGCGCTTTGCCGAGATCGCCGACCGGACCGCTGCGGAGAAGATGCGCGGCACCGAGCTCGTCGTGCCGCGCAGCGCGCTTCCGCCGCTCGAAGACGGCGAATATTATCATGCCGACCTGCTCGGCCTCGCCGCGGTCTCCGAGAGCGGGGAAGCGATCGGTACCGTCGTTTCGGTCGAGAATTTCGGTGCGGGCGATGTGATCGAGATCGAACGGACCCCGGTGGAAGGGCAGGGCGCCAGGCGCTTCATGGTCCCGATGCGGCCCGTCGCGGTGCCGCGCTGGGACGAGTCCACGCTGACCGTCGCCGACGGCTGGGCGGAATAGCCGGCGCGATGCTGGCGATCCTCTCCGATATCCACGGAAACCTCCCCGCGCTCGAAGCGGTCATCGCCGATGCCCGCGCCGCCGGCGCGACCGGTTTCGTCAATCTCGGTGACAGCCTGTCCGGCCCGCTCTGGCCGGCCGAGACTGCCGATCTGCTGATGCGCGAAGGCTGGCCGACGATCGCGGGCAATCACGAGCGGCAATTGCTGACGCATCCGCTCGAGCGGATGAACGCTTCCGATCGGTTCGCGCGGGGATGCCTCAGCGACGCGCATCTCGCCTGGCTGGCGGCCCAGCCCAAAAGCATCACCGTCATCCCGGCGATCCTCTGCGTCCACGGTTCCCCACGCAGCGATGTCGAGCATCTGATCCACAGCGTCGAGGGCATCGGCCTCCGGGACGCATCCGACGCCGAGATCGTCGAGCGGCTCGACGATGCCGCGGCGCCACTCATCCTCTGCGGTCATACCCATGTCCCGCGCGTCGTCACGCTTGCCGATGGCCGGGTCATCGCAAACCCCGGCAGCGTCGGGCTCCAGGCCTATACCGACGACCATCCCGCCTTCTATTCGGTCGAGAATGGCGACCCGCTCGCCCGCTACGCCTTGGTCAGCGGTACCACGGTCGATCTGTGTGCTATCCCCTATGATCACCTTGCCGCTGCCGCGAAGGCGGCGCGCGAGGGGCGGGAGGATTGGGCGGAAGCCCTGCGCAGCGGCCGCAACGGCTGATTTTCGCTTTCAGAATCGGAATTTCTCTGGTTGCGTCGGCGGATGATGAATCGCCTGATCCGCCCGCTCGCCATCCTCGCCGCATCGGTCGCGCTGCCCGCCGCCGCGCAGACCGCCCCGCAGCTTCCGCCCGCGGCGGTCGTCGAGGTCGGCGACGCCTTCGCGAAGTTCCAGCAGCGCACGCCCGTACCCGGCCTGGTCTATGCCGTGGTCAAGGACGGCAAGATCGCGCTTTCATCGACGCAGGGCGTGCAGACGATCGGCGGCGCGCCGGTGACGATGGACACGCGGTTCCGCATCGCATCGATGAGCAAGGCGTTTACCGCGCTCGCCATCCTCAAGCTGCGCGACGACGGCAAGCTGTCGCTCGATGACCTGGCCGAGAAACACGTTCCGGAGATGCGCGGCTGGACATATCCGACCAGCGATGCCCCGCGCATCCGTATCCGAGACCTGCTCCAGCATGTCGGCGGCATGGTCACCGACGATCCCTGGGGCGATCGCCAGCAGGTGCTGAGCGAAGCCGAGTTCAGCGCGATGATCGCCGCGGGCGTGCCGTGGAGCCGCGTCGGGCAGAGCCAGCACGAATATTCCAACTATGGCTATGCGCTGCTCGGCCGCATCGTCACCAACGTCTCGGGCAAGCCCTATCAGGCCTATATCCGCGACACGATCCTGCGCCCGCTGGGCATGACCGCCTCGACCTATGAGGTGGGTGAGGTGCCCAGGGGCAAGCTCGCGGTCGGCTATCGCTGGGAGAATGAGCGCTGGGTCGAGGAGCCGCAGATGCGCGACGGCGCCTTCGGGGCGATGGGTGGGCTCGTCACCACGGCCAATGATTATGCGAAATGGGTCGCTTTCCTGCTTTCGGCCTGGCCCGCGCGCGACGGGGCCGAGACCGGCCCGGTCAAGCGCGCCACGGTGCGCGAGATGGCGCAGGGCCTCAATTTCGTGCGGATCACGCCGCGCCCCGGCGGGGCGGATGACGATCACTGCGTCCATGCCACCGCCTATGGCATGGGATTCCGCGTCACGCCCGACTGCAATCTGGGCCTGACGCTGGCGCATGGCGGTGGTTATCCCGGTTACGGCAGCTTCGTCGTGCTCGCGCCCGAGACGGGCACGGCGGCGTTCGGCTTTGCCAACCGCACCTATCAGGGACCGTCGGTTCCGGTCTGGCAGTCGCTCTGGGCGCTCGCCCGCACCAATGCGATTGCCCCGCGCGAAACGCCGCTCAACCCGCTGCTCGGCCAGATGCAGGATGCGGCGCGCGCCGCCTATCAGGCCGGCAATCTCAAGCCGCTCGATGGAAAGCTGGCGATGAACTTCCTCATGGATCGCTCGGCGGAGAATTGGGCGAAGGAATTCGCGCGGATCAAGGGGCTGGTCGGCGCGTGCGCGACCGCCGAGCCGCTGGCGCCGACCGGGAACCTCTCGACCGGCTTCCGCTGGAACTGCGAGAAGGGCAAGCTCGATGGTCAGATCCTGATGGCGCCGACCAACCCGCCGACGATCCAGGCGCTGCGCTTCGCGCCGCGGCCTGGGAACTGACGCGGAGGAATGACGCGGTACCTGCTGGATACGAATATCTGCATCCGCATCCTGCGTGACCCGAAATGCCGTGTCGCGCTGCGGGCGGCGCGGGAGGAGGGGGTGGCGATCTCCGCCGTCTCCCTCGCCGAACTGGCGCAGGGCGCGCTTGCGTCGGCGGACGCTTTTGCCGAAAGCGTCGCGGTCTTGCCGTTCGACGCGGATGCGGCGCGGCGCTTTCCGGCCGCGCGGAAAGCGCGGGGCAAGTTCGATCGGCTGATCGCCGCGCACGCGCTGGCGCTGGGCGCGACGCTGGTGACGCACAATGTTCGCGACTTCCGGGACGTGCCCGGGCTTCGCATCGAAGACTGGACTCTCTGACACCATGAGTTTCGCCGCAACCGTCCTGACCCTCTATCCGGAGATGTTCCCGGGGCCGCTCGGCACGTCGATCGCCGGGCGCGCGCTGGCGGACGGGAAGTGGTCGCTCGACACTGTCCAGATCCGTGACTTCGCCACCGACAAGCATCGCACGGTCGACGATACGCCGGCCGGCGGCGGGGCGGGGATGGTGCTCAAGGCGGATATCCTCGCCGCGGCGTGCGATCATGTCGGCTATGACCGCCCGATGCTGGCGATGACCCCGCGCGGCGCGCCGCTGACGCAGGAGCGCGTGCGCGCGCTGGCGGCGGGTCCCGGCGTGTCGATCCTCTGCGGCCGGTTCGAGGGGTTCGACGAGCGGTTGTTCGAGGCGTGCGCCATCGAACCCGTTTCGATCGGCGACTATATCCTCTCGGGCGGGGAGATGGGCGCGCTGGTGCTGCTTGACGCTTGCATTCGGCTGCTTCCCGGCGTAATGGGCGCGCCTTCCAGCGGGGTCGAGGAAAGCTTCGAAAGCGGCTTGCTCGAATATCCGCAGTACACCCGGCCCGTCGAATGGGAAGGGCGCACGATCCCGCAAGTGCTGCGATCGGGGGATCATGCGAAGATCGCGGCCTGGCGAAAGCAACAGGCGGAGATCGATACACGGCTAAGGAGGCCGGATCTTTGGGAGCGCCATGAGGGCGCTCGGGTCCAGTCTCCCTCTGGCGCGCGGCAGAAGAAGGACGAATGAGATGAACCTCATCCAGCAGATCGAGGCCGAGAACGTCGCGAAGTTCCTGGCCGACAAGAAGATCCCCGATTTCCGCCCCGGCGACACGCTGAAGGTCGGCGTGAAGGTCGTCGAAGGCGAGCGCACCCGCGTTCAGAACTATGAAGGCGTCTGCATCGCCCGCGCCAACAAGGGCATGGGCAGCAACTTCACCGTTCGCAAGATTTCGTTCGGCGAGGGCGTCGAGCGCGTCTTCCCGCTCTATTCGCCGAACATCGACAGCATCGAAGTCGTCCGTCGCGGCGTCGTGCGTCGTGCGAAGCTCTATTATCTGCGTGGCCGTACCGGCAAGTCGGCGCGCATCGCCGAGCGCCGCGATCCGCGCCCGTCGAAGGACGTCGCCGCGGCCGAATAAGCCGCGTCGCCAGACGAACAGCGCGGGGCGCGGAAGTCATCACTTCCGCGCCCCGTTTCGTTTCGGAACCCGCGCAGCGCCCGAACGTAGTTGCCCGGCACAGCCGGGAGATGACGATTGAGGACGTTCCGCAACCACTTGCCGTTGATCGTTCTTGGGATGCTCGCTGCTTGCAAGGCAGCACCGGAGGCCAATCAGGCAACACCTGCCGCATCCGCTCCGGTCGAGGCTGAGGTCTCAGGCGTGATGCGGACGGATGTTGTCGCCTCGCCGACTCCGGTGCCGGCACCCCAGGCGGCGATCAGAACCGAGCCTGGGCCCCAGGGATCGCAGGTGGCCCTCAACAAGGTCGCGGTCACGGGCGACGTGATGACCGTCCAGCTCAGCTATACGGGCGGCACGGGATCGCAATATCTCAAGGTCGACGACATCAGCGTGATCGACGACGCAAGCGCTCGTCAGCTCGGGGTCCTCAAGGACGCTTCGGGCAAGCCGCTCGCCGCGCCGCTCTCCTCCGGTAGCAAGGACAATCTGTCGTTCGCACTGGGGCGTTCGCCGCAGATCGTCTGGCTCAAATTCCCGGCGCCGCCCGCCACGAGCAAGACCGTATCGATCAATCTCCCCGGCGTGGTGCCGTTCGACGGCGTACCGGTGACGCGGTGAGGCAGGTGCTGGTCGCGGCGTTGGTCCTGGCCGGGTGTTCCGACAACGGCGCGGCTCCCGCCAACGGCGTCGAGCCGGCGGCAACGCCGGTCACTCCACAAGCTAGCCGGTCAGCCGGGACCGGCGGCGCCCTTGCCGGATCGGTCAGCGCGCTGAAAGCCGACATCAGCGGTCTCAACGTGCGGACGACGGAGACACAGACGATCGTCGATCTGCCCGCTGACACCTTGTTCGAGTTCGACCGGGCGGATCTGACGCCAGCGGCGGCCACCAATCTGGCAAAGGTCGCCGAGCTTGTACGTCAGGCTCCGGCCGGCCCGGTCGAGATGGTCGGCCATACCGACGCCAAGGGCGACGACGCCTATAATCTCGAGCTTTCCAAGCGGCGTGCGCAAGCCGTGGCTGACTGGATGGGCGAGCAGGTGGGCATTCGCCAGCGCCGGTATCTCGTGGCCGGAAAGGGTGAGACCGAACCGGTTGCGGCCAACCAGGCGTCTGACGGCAAGGACGATCCGGCCGGTCGCGCGAAGAATCGTCGCGTCACGGTGTCGATTCCACGCTGAGCCGTTCGGCGCGATTGCATCTCGGCCGGTCGACACTAGGTTGGGAAGATGGCGACACGGGCGATCCGAACGATGACGATGACCCGGCGGCGCTTGCCGCTCCACGTCGCGTCGCTCTGGCTTGCGCTCGCCACCGCCCTGCTTTCCTCGTTGATGCCGGTCGGAATGCCGCGCACCACGACGCTCGGTTCGGCCTTCAACCCGGCGACCACCGCGGTCGCGCTCCAGCCGAGCCGTGCCCAGCCGCGCATCGTGGCGGAGGCCGTTCGTTCCGACGATGAGCCGGCAAGCGGGCAGGGCGATGCGCTCGCTCTCGCGCCGCTGCCCATCGTCCCGGCGGCGCTCGACTACGGCCTCCCTGACCCTCCCAATCCACTGACGGCGGCACCTGCGCTGCCGTCATCCCCTGCTCTGGACGGCAGTCCGCGTGGTCCGCCGCTTTCCTGACCTTCCCTCAGCCAACCGCCGTCCGCGGGCGGCGACATTGGGAGATACGTCATGGAAACGCCACGCAACAAACGGCCGCCCTGGTGGTTTGCACCCGCGATCTGGAGCGGGATTGCCGGCAGCGCCGCGATCGCCGCGGCACTGGTCGGCGCGACGACCGAGTGAGCCGTTGACCGGGCCGCATTGACGGCCCGGCCACCAAACAGGGACTTCATTGCCTATGCATCACACGCCGCTCATCGCCACGATCGTCGCCGGCCTCGTCATCGCCTTCATCATGGGCTCGATCGCCCATAAGCTCAAAGTATCGCCGATCGCGGGCTATCTGCTCGCCGGCATCCTTGTCGGCCCGCACACGCCCGGCTTCGTCGGCGACGGCGACCTCGCCGCGGAACTCGCCGAGATCGGCGTGATCCTGCTGATGTTCGGCGTCGGCCTGCATTTCTCGCTGCGCGACCTCTTGTCGGTGAAGAATGTCGCGGTGCCCGGCGCGATCGGCCAGATCGCGGTCGCGACCTTGATGGGCATGGGCCTGTCCTGGACGATGGGCTGGGACCCGCTCGCCGGCTTCGTCTTCGGCCTCGCGCTGTCGGTCGCCAGCACCGTGGTGCTGCTGCGCGCGCTGCAAGGGTTCGGCATCGTCGATACCGAACGCGGGCGGATCGCAGTCGGCTGGCTGATCGTCGAGGATCTGGTGATGGTCCTCGCGCTGGTGCTGCTGCCCGCGCTCGCCGAGGTGATGAAGGGCGATGCGCCCGCGAGCTGGTCGGCGCTGCTGGTGCCGTTGGCCCAGACCGGGTTCAAGATCACCGGTTTCCTCTTCGTCATGCTGGTGGTCGGCCGCCGCGTCATCCCATGGGCGCTGCACTGGGTCGTCAACACCGGTTCGCGCGAGCTGTTCCGCCTCGCGGTGCTCGCCATCGCGCTGGGTGTCGCGTTCGGTGCGGCGGTGGTGTTCGACGTGTCGTTCGCGCTCGGCGCCTTTTTCGCGGGCATGATCCTGGGCGAAACCCCGCTCAGCCGTCAGGCGACCGAAGAGACGTTGCCGCTGCGCGACGCGTTCGCGGTGCTGTTCTTCGTGTCGGTCGGCATGTTGTTCAATCCGCAGATCGTCGTCGATCAGCCGCTGGCGCTGGTCGCGACGGTGCTGATCATCGTCTTCGGCAAGTCGGTCGCGGCGTATTTCATCGTTCGCGCGCTCAAGCACAGCCACCGCACTGCGATCACCGCGGCGGCCAGCCTCGCGCAGATCGGCGAGTTCTCGTTCATCCTCGCCACGCTCGGCACCAGCCTCGCCATCCTGCCTCCGGCGGGCCGTGACCTGATCCTCGCGGGTGCGCTGCTGTCGATCTTCGTCAACCCGTTCATCTTCAACTGGTTCGTGCCCAAGCGGCAGGAGAAGACCGATCCGGTCGAGATGCCCGCCGATACCGCGGATCTGCGCGACCATGTCGTGCTGATCGGCTATGGCCGCGTGGGCAAGCTGATCGCGCGCGACCTGAAGGCGCGCGACCGGGCCTTCATCCTGATCGAGGATCAGGCCGATACCGCCAGGGAGGCGAAGGAATCGGGGCTCAACGTCGTGCGCGGCAACGCGCTCGATCCCGCCGCGCTGGAAGCGGCGGGGATCGAACGCGCGAGCAAGCTGCTCATCGCCATCCCCGAAGGGTTCGAAGGCGGCGCGGTGGTCGAGGCCGTGCGCAAGCTCAACCCCGGCATCGCGATCGTCGCGCGCGCCCATTCGGAGGCCGAGGTCGCCCATCTCGAGGGCGCCGGCGCCGGCGAAGTGGTGATGGGCGAACGCGAGATCGCGAACCGGATGCTCAGCATCTGCGCGGTTCCGCTGGCACGTCAGCCATAGGAGACGATCTCGAACTCGATCCCGTCATAGTCGAGGAAGTAGAAGCGGCGGCCGGGCGAATAGTCGCCATGCGCGAACGGTTTCAGCCCGGCCTGCGTGACCTTGTCCTCGATCGCATCGAGGTCGCGGACAAGGATGCCGACATGGTTGAGCGGCGCGCCCTTGGGAAAGCGCGCCTCCGGTTCGCCCGGGGGCGCGTAGAGCGCGATGTAGAAACGCTCGTCCCCGACATGGATCGATGTGCCGCCGTCGCGCGCCGGCCCCTCCCAGCGAATGTGCCAGCCGAACAGCCGCTCCATCAGTTCTGCTGTACGCGCGGGGTTGGTGACGGTGAGATTGACGTGTTCGATGATCGGGCCGGACATCCACATATCCTTTGCGGTTGCGTGATTGCCCGCCCCCGGTACAACCTCAACTTAAGTTGAGATCAAGCCCAAAATTTCGAAAGGCCCGGAATGCGCGGATGCGACCTGCTGACGATCGGCGAGCTTGCGGCGCGGACCGGCCTGTCGGTCTCCGCGATCCGTTTCTACGAGGGGCGGGGGCTGGTTTCGTCGATACGAACCAGCGGCAACCAGCGCCGTTTCCTGCGATCGGACATCAGGCGTCTGTCCTTCACGCTGATCGCGCAGAAGCTGGGGCTGACGATCGAGGAGATCTGCGCCGAGCTGGCGCAGCTGCCGCAGGGGCGCACCCCCACCCAGGCGGACTGGGAGCGGATCAGCCGGCATTTCCGCAAGGAGATCGACCGGCGCATCGCGCTGCTGGAGCGGACCCGGGATACGCTGGACAGCTGCATCGGCTGCGGCTGCCTGTCGCTCAGGACGTGCGGGCTCTACAATCCGGGCGATCGGATGGCCGCCGACGGTCCCGGGCCGCGCTTCGTCCTGTCGGAAGCGCGGCCCGGCCCGGATCAATAGGCGGTCAGGCTGCGCACATAGCCGCGCGAATCGACCGTGCAGCGCGAACGTTCGCGCCCGGTCTCGACCACGATCTCCCACTCGCTGCGGTTCAGCTCGCGGGCGCTGACCGGAACGCTCGTCCCGCGACGCGCATTCAGGTCCTCGTCGGCGCGGCGGGCGCAGGCGTCGCGCGCGGCCTGCGGCACGTTGCGGAGCGAGCCGCGGTCGTCGGGGCGACGCGCTTCGTCCTGGCCGGCCCGATAGCCCTCGCGATAGCGGTCGTTGCCGCGGCGGTCATAGGCCCTGCCGTAGAGGCCGTCGTCATAGCCCCGCTTGTACTCCGGGTCGCGCTGCGGATCGGGGCGCCGCGCTTCGTCTTGGCCGACCCGATAGCCCTCGCGATAGCGGTCGTTGCCGCGACGGTCATAGGCCCTGCCGTAGAGGCCGTCGTCATAGCCACGCTTGAACTCCGGGTCGCGCTGCGGATCGGGGCGCTTCTGCGCCTCGGTCTCGCCCGCCTGATAGCCTTCGCGATAGCGGTCGTTGCCGCGACGATCATAGGGGTTGCCGTTCAGACCGTCGTCGTAGCCGCGCTTGTAGTCGGGGCCCTTGTCCTTCTTGCTCGCGAGCGCAGCGATCAGGCCGATCGCGACAGCGGCGCCGACCACGACTCCGGCCGAGGGGCCGCCCTTGCCGCAGTCCGACTTGGATGCGCTCGAAATGCTCTCGTACCGGCCCCGCCACACATTCACGCGGATGCAGGTATCGGTGCGCGAGTTCCACCAGAATTGCGAATCGCCCGAGCGCTTCTCGAGCTTGTAGCCGCGCCGCTGCAGTTCGGAGTCGCCCCGGCTCGAGCGGATGCCCTGCAGGTCGTTCTCCTGCGCGGCGACGGCGATCGGCGTCAGCACCGTCGCCATCAGGGCGAGGGTAGCGATGCCCTTGGTCATTCGCTTGGTCATGATCGTTCCTCTGTTACTGGACTGTGCGACAACTCGCACCGTTACGCGTCCGTTCCGTGAATGGATATTCCCCCCATCCATTTGCCCTTCAACCGCCATCGCGCTTTACCGGTCGTGAACGCTCCGCAATAAGCGGCACCTTGTTCCGGAGAGGTTTGATGAAGCGATGGTTGGCGGGCGTGATGATGGCGGGCGTTTGCGGGCTGACGATGCCGGTTGAAGCGCAACAGGCGGTGCCGCAACGGCTGACGCTGGAGCGGGTTTTCGCCAGCCCCGATCTGGCGGGCAGCAATCCGCGTGCGCTCAAGCTCTCGCCCGACGGCAAATATGTGACGGTACTGCGCAACCGCGCCGACGATCGCGACCGCTACGATCTGTGGGCGATGGATACCGCGACGGGCGAATGGCGGATGCTCGTCGATAGCAAGAAGATCGGCACCGGTGCTGAATTGTCCGAGGCGGAGAAGATGCAGCGTGAGCGTGCGCGCATCGGCGGGACGCGCGGCATCGTCGCCTATGACTGGGCACCCGACGGCAAGGCGATCCTCGTGCCGCTCGATGGCGACCTCTACCTCGCGACCCTGGCCGGCGACGTGCGTCGGCTGACCGCCAGCGAGGCCGGGGAACTGAACCCGGAAATCAGCCCCGGCGGTCATTTCGCGTCCTATGTGCGCGACCAGAATCTGGTGGTGCTCAACCTCGCCACCGGCGCCGAGAGCAAGGCGACCTCCGAAGGCAAGGGCAATGTCTATTTCGGTGAGGCGGAATTCGTCGCGCAGGAAGAGATGGGACGCCGCACCGGCTATTGGTGGTCGCCCGACGACAAGCGCATCGCCGTCCAGCGCTTCGACGAATCGCCGGTCGGCATCGTCAGCCGCGCCGCGATCGGTGCGGAGGGGACGAAGGTCTATGACCAACGCTATCCCAAGGCGGGTACCGCAAACGTGCTGGTCGACCTCTACGTCATCAACCCCGATGGCAGCGGCAAGGTGAAGGTCGATCTCGGCGCCGAGACCGACATCTACCTCGCCCGCGTCGACTGGACGCCCGACGGCAAGACCCTGCTCGTCCAGCGCCAGAACCGCGCGCAGACCGTGCTCGATATGCTCGCGGTCGATCCCGCCACCGGCAAATCGCGCATCCTGTTCAGCGAGAAGTCGGGCGAGCGCAGCTGGGTCAATCTTTCGGACGCCTACCGGCCGCTCAAGGACGGCAGCCTGATCTGGTGGTCCGAGCGCGACGGCCATGGCCATCTTTATCGCTTCAAGGACGGCAACTGGACCCAGCTGACCAGGGGCGACTGGGAAGTCGCCGAGCTGGTCGGTGTCGATGAAGTCAACGGGCGGGTCACCTTCCTCGGTAACAAGGACGGGGTGCTCGAACGGCACCTCTACACCGTCGATCTGGCCAGGCCCGGCGTGGTCACGCGGATCAGCGAGCCTGGCTTCTGGCATGCGGCCAAGGGGAATGAGAGTGCCAGCCGGATCATCGTCACCCGCTCCAAGGGCGATCAGCCGGCCCAGGTGATGCTGACCGACGCGGCGGGCAAGCGCCTCGCCTGGGTCAATGAGAACAAGGTCGCGGGCGACCATCCCTATGCGCTCTATCTCGCCGCGCATCGCGCCAAACAGTTCGGCACGATCAAGGCTGCCGACGGCACGGACCTTCACTGGGAGATGATCACGCCGAAGCTCGAACCGGGCAGGAAATACCCGGTGTTCTTCCAGCACTATGGCGGCCCGCACTCGCAACAGGTCAGCCGCCAGTGGGGCGGCGCGCTCCAGCAATATATCGTCGATCGCGGCTATATCTGGTTCGTGCTCGACAATCGCGGCGCGGCCAATCGCGGGAAGGCGTTCGAGGATCACCTGTTCCAGGCGATGGGCGGGGTCGAGGTCCAGGACCAGCTTGCCGGCGCCGCGTATCTGAAGACGCTCGACTTCGTCGATCCGGCCAGGATCACCACCTATGGCTGGTCGTACGGCGGCTATATGACGCTCAAGATGCTCCAGGCCGCGCCCGGCACCTTCGCGGCGGGTGTCTCGGGCGCGCCGGTGAGCAAGTGGGAGCTGTACGACACCCATTATACCGAGCGATATATGGGCGATCCGCGCAAGGTTCAGGGCGCCTATGACAAGGCCAACACCGTCGCCGACGCCACGAAGATCAGCGATCCGCTGCTGCTGATCCACGGCATGGCCGACGACAATGTCGTGCTCGAGCATTCGACGGTGATGATGTCGAAGCTTCAGGGCGCGTCCGTGCCGTTCGAGGTGATGCTCTACCCCGGCCAGACCCATAAGGTCGGCGGCCCGGGCGTCAGCGTCCATCTGTGGAAGACGATCCTCGACTTCCTCGACCGCAGCACCGCCAAGACGGAGGCGCCCGCAAAATGATTTGACGGGGCGCCGCCGCAGGATCAGCCTTTTTCGGGCAGGAGGGCGGAACGATGCGCAAGATGATCATGGCGGTGGCGTTGGTGGCGGGCTGGCCCGCGGCGGGCGAAGTGACCAAGTCGGAGCCGGGCGGCTTTGTGTCGAGCCACAAGCTGGTCGTCGCCGCCCCGCCCGAGAAGGTGTGGGACACGATCGTCCGGCCGTCGGTCTGGTGGAGCAAGGATCACAGCTATTCCGGCATCGCCGCCAACCTGTCGATCGACCCGCGGCCCGGCGGCTGCTGGTGCGAGAAGCTGGCGGGCGGCGCGATCGAACATGCGCGGGTGATCTATGCCGATCGCGGCAAGGTCCTGCGCGTCGACGGCGCCTTCGGCCCGCTCCAGAGCGGCGCGGTCACCGGCACGATGACCTTCGCGCTCAAGCCGGAGGGGCAGGGGACGGTAGTGACCGTCACCTATGTCGTCGGCGGCTATCACCCCGCCGGCCTCACCGGGTTTGCGCAGGCGGTGGACGGCGTGCTTGCCGCGCAATGGCCCGCACTCAAGAAGGCGGCCGAGCAGGGCGGCTGAGCGTCATTCGCTTGGCCGGGCCGCCCGAATGGTGTATGTCCGCCTAACGCGAAACGCATTCGGCACCGGCGCTTGACAGCGCGGGTCCGACTCCATATGTCGCGCATCTTCCGAAACCTGTTCGACCGGCAGCGCTTGTGGGCGTGTGCCGCGCGACTGCGTTTCGGGTCAACGCTACGAGATGGGGCTTGCTGCCATGCACGCCCCGTGGAGCTGGGAGAACAAGATTCATGGCACGTATTGCGGGTGTTAACCTCCCGACCAACAAGCGCGTACTGATCGCGCTTCAGTATATCCACGGCATCGGCCCCGCGAAGGCCAAGGAAATCACCGACAAGCTGGGCATCACCGCCGAGCGTCGCGTGCAGGACCTGACCGACCAGGAAGTGCTTCAGATCCGCGAAACCATCGACGGCGCCTACACCGTCGAGGGTGATCTTCGCCGCGAAACCGCGATGAACATCAAGCGCCTGATGGACCTGGCCTGCTATCGCGGCCTGCGTCATCGCAAGGGTCTGCCCGTTCGCGGCCAGCGCACGCACACCAATGCGCGCACCCGCAAGGGCAAGGCGAAGCCGATCGCTGGCAAGAAGAAGTAAGCCGCTGGGCCGCCTGACCGGTGGCCCGCCTTTCTTCGCAGATTCGAAGGATTACTGAATAATGGCACAAGCACCGCAGCGTCTTCGCCGTCGCGAACGCAAGAACATCACCGCCGGCGTCGCCCATGTGAACGCCAGCTTCAACAACACCATGATCACGATCACGGACGCCCAGGGCAACGCGATCAGCTGGTCGTCGGCCGGCATGATGGGCTTCAAGGGCTCGCGCAAGTCGACCCCGTATGCGGCTCAGGTCGCTGCCGAGGATGCGGGCCGCAAGGCTGCCGAGCACGGCGTCCGCACGCTCGAGGTCGAGGTCAAGGGCCCGGGTTCGGGCCGTGAGTCGGCACTGCGCGCGCTGCAGGCGGTTGGGTTCCAGATCACGTCGATCCGCGACGTGACCTCGATCCCGCACAACGGCGTTCGCCCCAGCAAGCGTCGTCGCGTCTGATTTGACTTTCCGCCTGCCATCGCGGTCCGGGATGCCGGATCGGGTGGCAGGCGGCTCCAATCCTGGCAGGACTGCCCCCCGTCCTGCCCAACCCAGGGGAAGCCTGTGTCTGTCAACGCAAAGAACTGGCAGGAACTGAAGAAGCCGAACGGCCTTGAGAAAAAGGGCGGTGACGGCAAGCGGAAGGCGACCTTCGTCGCTGAACCGCTGGAGCGTGGCTTCGGCCTGACGCTCGGCAACGCGCTGCGCCGCGTGCTGCTCTCGTCGCTCCAGGGTGCGGCGGTGACCTCGATCAAGATCGAGAACGTGCTCCACGAATTCTCGTCGCTCGCCGGCGTGCGTGAGGACGTGACCGATCTCGTGCTCAACGTGAAGCAGATCGCGCTCAAGATGCAGGGCGAAGGCGCCAAGCGTCTCCAGCTCAGCGCGACCGGCCCGGCCGAGGTCAAGGCCGGCGACATCGCGGTTTCGGGCGACATCGAAGTGATGAACCCCGATCTGGTGCTGTGCCACCTCGACGATGGCGCAACGCTGAACATGGAACTCGTCGCCGACACCGGCAAGGGCTATGTCCCGGCCGCGTCGAACCGTCCGGCCGACGCGCCGATCGGTCTGATCCCGGTCGACGCGCTCTACTCGCCGGTCCGTCAGGTCAGCTACAAGGTCGAGAACACCCGCGTCGGGCAGGAACTCGATTACGACAAGCTCAGCCTCTCGGTCGAGACCGACGGCACCGTGACCCCTGAAGACGCCGTGGCCTATGCCGCGCGCATTCTTCAGGACCAGCTCGCGCTGTTCGTCCACTTCGACGATTCGGCGATCACCCGTTCGGCACCGATCGGCGTGGCCGCTCCGGCCGCGGCGGAAGGCGGCGCGGGCGACACCGCGACGATCAACCGCTACCTGCTCAAGAAGGTGGACGAGCTCGAGCTGTCGGTCCGTTCGGCCAACTGCCTCAAGAACGACAACATCATCTATATCGGCGATCTGGTCCAGAAGACCGAAGCCGAGATGCTGCGCACCCCGAACTTTGGCCGCAAGTCCTTGAACGAGATCAAGGAAGTGCTGTCGTCGATGGGGCTGCGCCTCGGCATGGAAATCCCGGGCTGGCCGCCTGAGAATATCGAAGAGATGGCCAAGAAGCTCGAACAAGAAATCATGGGGTAAGGAGCTTCGGCTCCTCCCTTGGCCGTCACCCCGGCGAAAGCCGGGGTCTCGTGCGGCGGGGGGCAACCTTATGGAGATCCCGGCTTTCGCCGGGATGACGGCTTGATGGGTGGCTCTCCGTCCCACCTGGTCTGGGGTTCCGTAAGACGGCCCCTTAACGAACGAAGGAAGATATCATGCGCCATAAGTACGGCGGTCGTAAGCTTCAGCGCACCTCGGCACACCGCATTGCGCTGTTCCGCAACATGTCGGCCGCGCTGATCAAGCACGAGCAGATCACCACCACCGTCGCCAAGGCGAAGGAACTGCGTCCTTACGTCGAGAAGCTGGTGACGCTGGCGAAGAAGGGCGGCCTTTCGAACCGCCGTCTCGCGCATGCCCGTCTGCTCGACGATGCTCAGCTGGTGAAGCTGTTCGACGTTCTGGCCGCGCGCTATGCCGACCGCAACGGTGGCTACACCCGGATCATCAAGACCGGCCCGCGCGCTTCGGACGCGGCGCAGATGGCGATCATCGAGTTCGTCGATCGCGACGTCTCGGCCAAGGGCCAGGATTCGGGCCCGGTGATGAACGACGAGGATTTCGACGAAGCGGCCTGATCCGCGGACTCGCAAGCCGATCGAAAGGGCGGTCGCACTCCGGTGCGGCCGCCTTTTTGCCATGTGCAAAGCGGGTATTTTCGCCTCGAAAGAATCGCTGCTCTTTCGAAACCGAAATGACTTCCCATTTGAGCGTCGACAGATCGTGAGGATGTCCTCGCGTCGGAGGTTCGGATGCGTTCGAATACGCGAAATGGTGCAGGCAATGCGGTGGCGATCGGTTTCGCGACTGTGCCGCTGCTGGTGATGGGCTGGGTCAGCTACTCGACGGGCCTCAGCGCGTTTTCCTGAGCGATCTTCCAAAGTTGGACTTCATCTGGTTTACCCTTGGCGATGAAGCGGCAACCGGCAGTGTCTTCACCCGTCCTCGGCTTGACGTCGTCGCGTACCCGTCGCGCAGGTGTCGCGTCGATGTTCCGTCATGGTCGCGAACCTGTCGCGTCATGGGCGCGTCGCTGGCGCGTTCGCCGGAAATCCCCGCTTTTATGCGAACTTCATGAAGCGGTCCGCTTGACCGCCAGCGCTGCCGCAATAGGGTGCCGCGGTTCCCGTTTCAGGAGATACCAATGCGCCGTGCGTCGCTGATCGCCCTTCCGCTGCTGTTCGCAGCCCCCATCGTTCACGCCAGCCCGGAGTCGCCCAGCACGATGCCTGCCCCGATCGCCTATCCTGAGACCAAACGTGTCGACGTGACCGACGAAAGCTTCGGACAGAAAGTCGCCGATCCCTATCGCTGGCTCGAGAATGACGTGCGCAACGACAAGGAGGTCGCTGCCTGGGTCGAGGCGCAGAATAAGGTCACCAATGCCTATCTGGCGACGCTGCCCGGCCGCGATATCTTCAAGGCGCGGATCAAGCAGCTGTTCGATTACGAGCGGTTCGGCGTGCCCACGCGCAAGGGAGGCCGACTTTTCTACAGCCACAATACCGGATTGCAGAACCAGGCGGTGCTTTGGGTGCGCGACGGGGTCGATGCGCCCGGCCGTGTCCTGATCGATCCCAATGGCTGGGCCAAGGACGGCGCGACCGCGCTGTCCGAATGGGTGCCGTCGCAGGATGGCAAGCTGCTGGTCTACGGCATCCAGGACGGCGGCAGCGACTGGCGCACGGTCAAGGTGCTCGACGTCGCCACCGGCAAGACGCTGGACGACGAGGTCAAGTGGATCAAGTTCAGCAACCTCGCCTGGGCGAAGGACGGATCCGGTTTCTATTACAGCCGCTTCCCGGCCCCGGCCGAGGGGCAGGCGTTCCAGCAGCTCAACGAGAATCAGTCGGTCTATTTCCACAGGATCGGCACGCCGCAGAGCGCCGACACGCTGGTCTATGCGACGCCTGAAACGCCCAGGCGCGGGCATTTCGCGCAGGTGACGGACGACGGCAACTGGCTGGTCATCACCACGACCGAGGGCACCGACGACCGCTATGAGATCACGCTGCTCGATATCAAGACGCCTGGCGCCAAGCCGCGCAAGCTGATCGCGGGTCTGGAGAACCGTTGGAGCCTCGTCGGCAATGTCGGCACGCGCTTCTACTGGACGACCAACAAGGGCGCGCCGAAGCTCAAGGTGGTGACGATGGATGTCGCGCAGGCGAACCCTGTCGCGACCGATCTGATCCCCGAGGAAAAGGCGACGCTTGAAGGCGCGGGCATCGTCGGCGGGCAGCTGCTCGTCAGCTACATGGTCGATGCAAAGGACGAGATGCGGCGCTACTCGCTCGACGGCAAGCTGTTGGGCAAGGTCGCCACGCCGGGCATCGGCAGCATCGCGGGATCGAGTGGCGATCCCGACGACAGCGAGCTGTTCTACGCCTTTACCAGCTTCAACATGCCGACCACTGTCTACCGCTTCGACGTGAAGACCGGCGAGACGAAGGTCTGGGCACAGCCCAAGGTGGCGTTCGATCCGGCGAAGTACGGCGTCGAGCAGCGCTTCTTCACCTCGAAGGACGGCACCAGGGTGCCGATGTTCATCGTCAAGCGGAAGGATGTGACCGGTCCGGCACCGACGTTGCTCTGGGGCTATGGCGGGTTCAACGTCAGCTACGGCCCGGCCTTCTCGGCCTCGCGGATCGCGTGGATGGAGCAGGGCGGGGTATTCGTCCTCGCCAACATTCGTGGCGGTGGCGAATATGGCAAGGCATGGCACGATGGCGGCCGCCTCGCCAACAAGCAGAACACCTTCGACGATTTCATCGGCGCGAGCGAGTATCTGATCGCGCAGGGCATCGCGAAGAAGGACGGTCTCGCCATTCAGGGCGGGTCGAATGGCGGTCTGCTCGTCGGCGCGGTGGTCAACCAGCGGCCCGATCTTTTCGCTGCGGCGCTGCCGGCGGTGGGCGTGATGGACATGCTGCGCTTCGATCGCTGGACCGCCGGCCGCTACTGGGTGGACGATTACGGTCACCCCTCGAAGGAGGCGGACTGGAAGACGCTGCGTGGCTATTCGCCCTATCACAATATCGGTGCGGGCAAGGCGTACCCGGCGATCCTCGCCACGACTGCGGACACGGACGATCGCGTCGTCCCCGGCCATACCTTCAAATATACGGCGGCGCTGCAGGCGGCGGATATCGGCCCCAAGCCGCATCTGGTCCGCATCGAAACCCGTGCCGGCCATGGCACTGGCAAGCCGACCGACAAGGTCATCGAGGAAACCTCGGACCTGTGGGCCTTTGCGGCGAAATGGACCGGACTCGACGTCAAGCCGGTGAAATGAGAGGAGCTGTCGTTGTGCGTGAAGGAGCCGCTATGCGTTTGATCTGCCTGCCGTTGCTTGCGCTTGCCGCGGCCAGCTGCTCCTCCACGATCGCGCAGGAGGCGGCAGCGCCGCCGCAGTCGCTGCACCAGCGGCTGATGACGCTCGACACGCATCTGGACACGCCAGTCTGGTTCTCCAACCCCAATTGGAAGTTCGGCGACCGGCATGACTGGGAGACGGATCTTGCCCAGGTCGATCTGGGCCGGATGGATACAGGCGCGCTCGATGGCGGGATGTTCGTCATCTATACTGCGCAGAAGGAAGTGACGCCGCAGGGCTTTGCCGACGCCAAGGCGTTCGCGCTCAAGCGGCTGGATGAGATCCGGAAGACGCTCGGCGCCTATCCGAACCGGATCGAGCTGGTGACGACTGCAGACCAGGCGATCCGCGCCGACAAGGCGGGGCTGCGCTTCGGATTCATCAGCATCGAAAACAGCTATCCGCTGGGCGAGGACCTGTCGCTGCTCAAGACCTTCTACGACGGCGGCGTGCGCATGGCTGGGCCTGTCCATTCCAAGGACAACCAGTTCGCCGACAGCGCGACGGGGCAGGCGACGTGGAAGGGTTTGTCGCCGCTCGGAAAGCAGTGGGTGGCCGAGATGAACCGCCTTGGCATGGTCATCGACGGCAGCCATTCGTCCGATGCGACGTTCGATCAGCTGCTCGAGCTTAGCAAGACGCCGATCATTCTCTCGCACTCCGGTCCCAAGGCGCTGTGGGGACACAACCGCAATATCGACGACGATCGCATCCGCAAGCTTGCGGCGAAGGGCGGGGCGGTGTGCATGAACAGCGTCTTTCTGACCAAGATGAACTATACCGATGAGCGCAATCGCCTGTCGGCGCTGGTCGACAAGATCGGCACGCTTTCGCCCGGGGAGCAGGCGAAGCTGACCGCACAGGTGCGCGCGCTCGACAAGGTGGCACCGGTTCAGGACACCGACTTCGAGAACTTCATGACCAATCTGCTCTATCTGCTGAAGGTCGCGGGGCCGGATCATGTCTGCATGGGGGCCGACTGGGACGGCGGGGGCGGCGTGCGCGGGTTCGAGGACATCACCGCATTGCCCAAGGTCACCGAACGGCTGATCGCAGCTGGCTATTCCGAAGCGGACATCGCCAAGATCTGGTCAGGCAATGTGTTGCGGATCATGCGCGCAGCGGACGCCGCCAAGGGGAAGTGATCCGCTAAGGCACGCGGCGCACGCTCAGCACCTTGATCCGGGGTTCGAGCATCTGGCCCTTCATCACGCCTTCGCCGCGGGTCGGCGAGGTGGGGGCGTCGAGGATCTTCCAGATCACGTCCATCCCCTCGATCACCTTGCCGAACGCGGCATAGCCGAGATTGTCGCCCGGCGCCGACGGATTGGCGTCGAGCGAGGTCTGATCGCCGACGCTGATCGTGAATTCGCCGCGCGCGGTGCCCGGGGCGAGGCGTGCGGTAGAGATCGCGCCGTCGACGTGCTTCACGCCGGTCTTGGTGGTGGGTTCATGCGCGATCGGGGGAAGAATGCGCTTGGGGTTTCCCTCCACGCCGAACTGGACGAAGCCGAACTTGTCCGCAACTTTCACCGAACGATAGAAGCCGACACCGTCGAGCCGCTTCTGGTCGACATAGCGCAGGAAATTGCGTGCCGTGATCGGGGCGCGCGCGGTCTCCAGCTCGAGCACGATCCGGCCGAGGCTGGTCTCGATCGCGACCTTCTGAGTCGCAGGCTTGGGTGTCGATTCTTGGATCGTCGGCGTGACAGGCGGGGCCGGCAGCACGGTCTGCGCAAGGGCGGTGAGAGGGGCCAGCAGGGCGGCGGTGAGCAGGGTGCGGCGGATCATCATTCAGCCAGCTTCGCCCAGGCGGCGGACCGCTTCAACCGGCTTTCGTCCACAACAGAATCGCTTTGCTGGTACGTGGCGTGACGTCACCCATGTTGCGAAAAGCGATGCCGTTCCCCTAGATGCAGTATCGCTACCGCCATTTCGCGGCCTACAGGACACAAGATGACCGCCACTCACTCGACCCGCATGCTGATCCTCGGTTCCGGCCCTGCCGGGCTTTCCGCCGCCATCTATGGCGCGCGCGCCGGCCTGGCGCCGATCGTGGTGCAGGGCATCCAGCCGGGCGGCCAGCTGATGACCACCACCGATGTCGAGAATTATCCCGGCTTCCGCGAGGTTATCCAGGGGCCCTGGCTGATGGGCGAGATGCAGGCGCAGGCCGAGCATGTCGGCGCGCAGATGCTGTACGACACGATCGTCGAGGTCGACCTGACCCGTCGCCCGTTCCGCATGGTCGGCGACAGCGGCACCGTCTATCTCGGCGACACGCTGGTGATCGCGACGGGCGCGCAGGCCAAGTGGCTGGGGCTGGACAGCGAGGAGGCGATGAAGGGCAAGGGCGCGAGCGCGTGCGCGACCTGCGACGGCTTCTTCTATCGCGGCAAGAAGGTCGCGGTGATCGGCGGCGGCAACACCGCGGTCGAGGAGGCGCTGTACCTGACCAACCACAGCCATGACGTGACGCTGATCCACCGCCGCGACAGCCTGCGCGCCGAGAAGATCCTGCAGCAGCGGCTGTTCGCCAATCCCAAGATCAAGACGCTGTGGAACAAGGAAGTCGTCGAGTTCGTCGGCGGCGGCGATCCCGAAGGACTGGTCGGTCTCAAGCTCAGGGACACGGTGACCGGCGAACTGTCCGACATCGATGTCGAAGGCGGCTTCGTCGCAATCGGCCATCACCCGGCGACCGAGTTGTTCCGCGGCCACCTGAAGCTCGACAGCGACAGCTATATCGAGGTCGAGACTGGCACCACCCGCACCAGCGTGCCCGGCGTGTTCGCGTGCGGCGACGTGATGGACAAGGTCTATCGCCAGGCGATCACCGCGGCGGGCACCGGCTGCATGGCGGCACTGGATGCCGAGCGCTTCCTGGCCGAGGCCGATTTCGAAGCGGTCGCCGAAGCGGCGGAGTAATCGTCCCAAGTTGACGGTTCTAGCGCGTTCTTTCGGGCGCGGTTGATACGGGCTAGGGCCCCTGGGCCGCCGAAGTTAACGCGCTGACCCGATTTCCTCTGCAGACGGCGCAGAGCGCTGCATACAGCGGCACCAGGGGTGACTGTTTTTGCCGGGATGATCAGTCGATCATCGCCTCCACCGTTTCGTGGGGGTAGAGCGCGAACTCGCGGTAGAGGCGGTAGTGCGCGGTTTCCTCGAGCCTGGTCGGCTGCACGCCGAATTCGTCAATCTGCCAGAGGTCTGCATCGGGCAGTGCCATCAGGATCGGCGAATGCGTTGCAATGATGACCTGACTGCGATTGGCGCGCTGGAGCTGGCGTAGCAGCTTCAGGAAGTCGAACTGGCGTTGCGGGGAGAGAGCGGATTCGGGTTCGTCAAGGATATAGAGACCCTGTCGGCTCAATCGCTCCTCGAAAAAGGCCATGAACCCTTCTCCATGCGACGCCGACAGATAGTTGGCGAAGGGCGAACCCGAATCGTCGAGGTAGCGGGCGACGGTGAAGAAGGTGTCGGCGCGGAAGAACCAGCCCTGCTTGACCTGGGGAAGCCAGGACGACCGAAGCTGCAGGCCGAGGGATCCGGCATCTGCCCCTGAATGGGGAGCAGCATCGACTGCCCGCATGCCCTGAGCACCGCCGGCGTCGCTGAAGCCCGCGTTCTTCGCAATGGCTTCGAGTATGGTGGATTTGCCCGTTCCGTTCTCTCCGATGAGGATCGTCACCGACTTCTCGAAACGGAAATCGAAGCCGTCGTTCCGGATCAATGGAAGGGTGAATGGATAGTGCATGCGCGCCTCCCCGGCCTCGCCTTCCGCAAGGGGCAACCAGATGCGGCGAAGGAACGGGGGTGGCAGAGCGGTGTCGCGTCGTTTTGAGACCATCGCTTCAGCTTATCGTAGAAGCGATATCCGGCAATGGGTCAGGTCCTCGCGAGCGCTGAGAGGACGCGTTCAGTCAGCCATGCCTTGTCCCCCGGCCGCGCGAAGCTGTGGCTGTCGGTGTCGCAGATCTGGAGGTCGCAATGGGCGTGGGCCCGGGCGAAGGCCTCGCCCTTCCATTGATCGGCAAAGGCGAGGGCGGTGTTGTCAGCTCTGGCCAGCAGGATGGTGACGGGGATTCCGGTGGTGTTCAGCGCAGCCGCAAGGCGGGCTGGAAACCCTTGCGGAGCTTGCGACAGCTTGGAAGATGCCTTTAGCAACCCACTGGCAAGTTTGCGGATATTGACGCCGCCTGTGAACAGGCGGAGCAACTCGCGGGGGTTTTTGAGCTTCTCGATATAGCGCGAGCGGATGGCGGCGGCGGGAGGGAGATCGTCGCCCCCGTCTTCATCCGTCTCGATCGTCCAGGGATTCGTGAGGATAAGGGCGTCGATGCCAGTGCCCGCATGGAACAGGATGAGCGCGCTGGCGGCGTCGCAATTGCCGAAGGCGACGATGCGGGTGAGATGCGGCGCTGCCTGGCGGAAGGCGGCAGCGGCTTCGCGAATATCCTCAGCTGTGGATTCGAAGCCGTTGTTTTCACCGGTTGAATCGCCAATCCCGCGCCGGTCGTAGCGGAACACGGGGTGACCCGCCGCTGCGACGGTTGCGGCGAGCTCGGCCATGCCGCGATGCGCGCCGATGCGGATCTCGTTTCCGCCCGAGACGATCAACAGACCGGTGGTGCCCGATGCCTCGTCAAGCGTGGCGGCAAGGGTCTCTCCGGCGCAGGGGAAGTGGGTCAGGCAACGCATGTCGCGACCCATAGTGCCACATCGTCGGCGACGGTGTTGGCGAAGGCGATGTCGTTGTCCGGCTCGGCCCGGCGCCAGAGCGGGCTGCCTGGCAGCTTGGCATCGGCGGGCTTGGCTTCGGTTTCGAGGCGGACGGTGCGGGCAATCCCCGTTAACGGCGTCGCGTCGGTGAGTTCGGCGAGCAGGGCCGGGGCGACGAGATTGCCCGCAAGTTCCACCGGGTCGGCCGCGGTGTCGAGTGATGCCGGGTCGAATGCCTCGCCCGATTCACGCGACGAAGCCTGGCGCGCGCGCACCAGCTCGCGGCGCAGATCGGCGCCGTTCATGGGGGAGAGATGGTAGCGGCCCGCAAGCGTCGCCTCACCGTCGAGCAGCGCGCCGCTACGGATGCCCAGCGAGATGGCAGGGGTTCCAAGGCCTGCCGCTGCGGCGGCGAATGCGCTTCGCAACTTCCCAAGATCGGTTTCGTGCGTCGGGATCAGGCTCTCACCCTGGCCTGGCAGGTCGGGCAACGCGCCCGCAACACCCCGCTCGGCCAGCGCGCGCAAGATCGCCACCGCGAAGGCGCGGGTGCGATTGGCTTCCTCGAACAGCGGCAATGCAACGACGACGACGGGGCCGGCCGCAGGGCCGAAGCGGAGCATCGCTTCGCGCCCGCCGGGCCAGTCATAGGCGTCGAACGCGATCAGGTGAGCGCCTTGGAGGCGGCGAAGCGTACCAGCGCACCGAAGGTTTCGAGCATGTCGCCGTCAACCTCGTCATCCTCGATGATGATGCCGAGGCGATCCTCGATCTCGGTCAGCACGCCGGCGACCGCCATCGAATCGAGCTCGGGCAGCGCGCCGAACAGCGGGGTCGCCTCGTCGAAGGCGGCAGCGCGATCGGCGCTGATCCCCAGCACATCGCGCAATACGCCGCGCACCGTCTCCTCGACCTCGTGAAATCCGTCCGGTTGCAACGTGCGTCCCCCTGCTATTTTTGCGCTTCCGTTACCGGTTGCGCGCGGCGCTGCCAAGTGCTGCACCTGCTAACAGCAAACACGCACTGTATCGTTAACCGATGCAGGGTAAGGAGGCGCGATGGTTGAACTGGACCCGACACCCCGGCCGATCGATGCGCTGCCCGGCATGGGGGCGCCCGAAGACGTCGCGCTGGAAGATCGCAACGGCACCTTGACCTACGCCGAGCTCGAAGCTGCTGTTGCCGCAATGGCGGGCTGGCTCCAGGCCCAAGGCCTCTCACCCGGCGCGCGCGTGGCGACCTGGCTGCCCAAGACGCGGGTCGCCTGCCTGATGCCGCTGGCCGTGCCGCGCGCCGGGCTGGTCCATGTTCCGGTCAACCCCGTGCTCAAGCGCGCTCAGGTCGCGCATATCCTGGCGGATAGCGGCGCATCGCTGCTGATCACGCAACCTTCGCGGTCGATGACGCTGGAGAGCGGCGACCTGCCCGATCATTGCCGGGTTGCCGGGGACGACGAGGTGGCATTCGAAGGAGCGGGGCTGCCGGCGTCCGGCGCCGACCCGCAGGCACTGGCGGCGATCCTCTACACCTCCGGATCGACCGGGAGGCCCAAGGGGGTGATGCTGAGCCACGCCAATATGTGGCTGGGGGCGATCTCGGTCGCTCACTATCTGAAGATCACGCCGGACGACCGCGTGCTGGGCGTACTGCCGCTGAGCTTCGATTATGGGCAGAACCAGCTCTTCTCGACCTGGGCGGGCGGCGGGCGGGTGATCCCGCTCGACTATCTGACCGCGAAGGACGTGATCAAGGCGGTGGACCGGCATGGCGTTACGACGATCGCCGGGGTGCCTCCGCTATGGGTGCAGCTGCTTGACGCCGAGTGGCCGGAGACGACGGCCTGGCGGCTTAGGCGGCTGACCAATTCGGGCGGCGCGCTTACCATAGGCATGGTGCGTGGGTTGCGGGCGATGTTTCCGAGCGCGGACCTCTATCCGATGTACGGGCTGACCGAGGCGTTCCGCTCGACCTATCTCGATCCGGCACTGGTCGACGCCAATCCGGAGTCGATGGGGCGGGCGATCCCCTTTGCCGAGATCATGGTGGTGCGTGCCGACGGGACCGGCGCCGAACCGGGCGAGCCGGGCGAACTGGTGCATGCCGGGCCGCTGGTCGCGCAGGGCTATTGGCAGGACGAGGAGCGCACGATGCAACGCTTCAAGCCCGCGCCGGCATTCTCCCGCTATGGCGGGATGGCGGTGTTCTCGGGCGACACGGTGATCGAGGGGCCGGATGGGCTGCTTCGTTTCGTCGGGCGTGATGACGAGATGATCAAGTCGCAGGGCAACCGGATCAGCCCGACCGAGGTGGAGGAAGCGGTGCTGGCCGGCGGTGAGGTGCGCGAGGCGGCGGCATTTGGGATCAAGGACGAGCGATTGGGGCAGGCGATCGTGGTGGTCGCAGCGGCGCGGGGCGATGCGGCGATGGCCGAGGCAGCGCTGCGCGAGCGACTGAGGCGGGAACTGCCGAGCTTCATGCAGCCGACACGCTACGAGTGGCGCGAGGCGTTGCCGCGCAATGCGAACGGCAAGTTCGACCGGTCGGGCCTGAAGGCGGAGTTGACGTCATGAAGCCGATCGGGCCGATTCCTCCCTATTTCATGAGGCAGGGCGAATTGACGATCGCGGGGAGAGCCGCGGCGGACTGGGTGGCGGAGGCAGGGTCGCCGCTGTTCGTCTACGACATGGGGATCGTGCATGAACGACTGAGGGGGCTACGTGCGGCGCTTCCCGATGCATGCGAGATCCACTTCGCGATCAAGGCCAACCCCTTGCCCGAATTCATAGCGGCAGTGGCGCCGCTCGTTGGTGGGCTGGATGTCGCGTCGGGCGGGGAACTGGCCAAGGCGCTCAAGGTCAAAGACGCGGCGCACATCAGCTTTGCGGGACCGGGCAAACGCGATGCCGAACTGGAAGCGGCGATCGTGGCGGGCGCGACGCTCAACCTCGAATCCGAAGGGGAGGCGGAGCGGGCACTGACGATCGGGCGAGTGCTGGGTACGACGCCAAGGCTGGCGGTGCGGGTAAATCCGGATTTCGAGCTGCGCGGATCGGGCATGAAGATGGGCGGGCGCGCCTCGCCATTTGGGGTCGATGCCGCACGCGTGCCGGCGTTGGTGAACCGGCTGATCGCGGCGGGCGCAGACTGGCGAGGGTTCCATATCTTCGCCGGGTCGCAGTCGCTCGATACCGCGGCGATCATCGAGACGCAGGCGGCGACGGTAGCGCTGGCCGCGCGGCTGGCACAGGAAGCCGGCGTGTCGCCGCCGCTGGTGAACCTGGGCGGCGGGTTCGGAATCCCCTATTTTTCAGGCGATATGCCAATCGATATCGATGCGGTGGGAGCCGCGTTGGGCAAGACATTGGAGTCTCGGCAGGAAATCCTCGCGCAATCGGGTTTCGCGATCGAGCTTGGGCGCTGGATAGCAGGCGAGTGCGGCGTCTATCTGATGCGCGTGATCGACCGGAAGATCAGCGGGGACGAGACCTTCCTGATCTGTGACGGCGGGCTGCATCACCAACTCGCCGCATCGGGTAATTTCGGCACGGTGGTACGACGCAACTATCCGGTCGCCGTGGCGGAAAAGATGGATGCTGAGCCGGTCGAGACCGTCTCCGTCGTAGGGCCGCTGTGCACGCCCCTGGACCGGCTCGCCGACCGGGTGGCGCTGCCGCGCACGGAGCCAGGCGACGTCATCGCAGTATTCCTGGCCGGCGCCTATGGCGCGAGCGCGAGCCCGGCTGCCTTTCTGGGCCATGGCCCGGCGACAGAGATCGTCGCAGGCTGTTGATCAGCCGGAAAAGAGACGAAAACGGAGATAGTTTGAGGCATGCGTCTCACCCGTCGTCTTCCCCGGAAAGCCGGAGCGTGCCTCGCTGAAATCCATGCCGAGCGGCAGGAAGACAAGCTGAGCCAGCGCGGTACAGAGCAGGCCCCACCAGGCAAGCACCTCTTGCTCCCGGATCAGCGCCAGCGCGTCGCAGGCCAGCATCGGCATGAACATCACCCAGGCGGCCATGCACCATTCGTTGCGCAGATAGCGGCTGCCGATGATAAAGGCGGCGAGGTGCTGGAGCAGGTTCACCCAATGGAATGGGGCGCCGAGCCAGAAGACGAACTCTCCCGCCAGCCAGCTAAGCACGATGACGCGCGCAAGCGGGCTGAACGGCGCAACGAACAGCCCCGTCAGGATGATGCCGAGATAGTAGAGGTGCCCCGGCCCCATGGGCACTCGGTCAGACGGGCTTGGAAGGCTTGGGCGGCGCGGGCGGGGTCGGGGCCGGTGCAGGCGGCGGCGGGGGCGCAGGCGGCCAACCACCGTGCTGGCCGCTCATCGACAGTTCATGATCCCCGCTCATATAAGTCTCCCACAGCAACACTCGCCCGAAATCGAATCGGGATCGCTTCTTTTCTCAAGCATAGCGTGCGTCACGCGCAAGTCGCGCGCTGTTCTTTCCTAACGGTATCTTTACCCATGTAACCCTAAGCGTTCCGCAAGGCGCGTGATATGTGGAGGCGGGACGCCGGCTCCAGTTGCGTGCGGGACGGAGGTTTTGGGTGATGCGTTTTGGGCATAATGCGAGGGTTCTGACGGCCGTGTCGATCGCCGCGATCGCGCTTTCGAGCTGCGCGGGCGGGAATAATCGGCCCGAATTGCCGTCCACTACCTTTGTCGCCAGCCGCGAAGGGCCGGGCGAGGAATATGTGATCGGCCCGCTCGACAGCCTGCAGATCTTCGTATGGCGCAATCCTGAGCTTTCGGCCAAGGTGCAGGTGCGTCCGGACGGCCGCATCACCACACCGCTGATCAGCGACATGCCCGCGGTCGGCAAGACCCCGGCGATGCTTGCCGACGATCTCAAGATCGCGCTTGGCGAGTATATCAAGGATCCGATCGTCTCGGTCATCGTCGAGAATTTCAGCGGCACGTTCAGCCAGCAGGTCCGCATCGTCGGTGCAACCGAGAAACCGGCATCGCTGCCCTATCGCGCGAACATGACCCTGCTCGATGCGATGATCGCGGTGGGTGGACTTTCGGAATTTGCGGCCGGCAACCGTGCCCGGCTGGTCCGTTTCGACAAGAACACCGGCCAGCAGCGCGAATACCGTCTGCGCCTGTCGGCACTGCTCAAGAACGGGGATACGAGCGCGAACGTCCGACTGGAGCCGGGCGACGTGATTATCATCCCCGAAAGCATGTTCTAGGGGCTGGCACTGATGGGAGGCCTTTGGGAAGAAATCCGGACACTGATCCACGGGATCTGGCAACGCCGCTGGATCGCGCTGGCGATCGCATGGGCGCTGTGCCTGGCGGGCTGGCTGGTCGTGTCGCAGATCCCCAACCAATATGAGAGCCGCGCGCGCATCATGGTGCAGCTGCGCCAGATCCTGCCGGGTCAGGGCGCCGATACGCAGCAGGAGCAGCAGAAGGACATCGACCGGATCCGCCAGACGCTGACCAGCGCGGTGAATCTGGAAAAGGTCGTCCGCGGCACAGAGCTCGCCAACACCGTCGTCACAGATCAGGACGTCGCCGGGCGGGTCGCAGGGCTGCAGCAGAAGATCAAGGTCGTCGCGCAGCAGGACAATCTGTTCGAGATCAGCGCGACCGCGTCGAACGGCAAGCTGGCGCGCTCGATCGTGCAGAAGCTGATCGATATCTTTGTTGAGGATAATCTGACGCAGGGCCGCGATCAGGCCAGCCAGTCGCTCACCTTCCTCGATCAGCAGCTGGCCGAACGCCAGAAGGCGCTTCAGGCAGCCGAGAGCAAGCAGGCCGAGTTCCAGACGCGTTATCTGGGTTCGCTGCCCGGCACAGGTACGCTCACCGAGCGGCTGGCGACGGCGCGCAGCCAGCTTGCCGATGTCAACGCTCAGCTTGCCGCTGCGCAGAGCGGACTCGCGGCGGTGAACGGCCAGATGGCCGGGACCGCCGCCACGACTCCCGGGGTTGGTGGCACCGCTGTCGCCGGCCCCGCACGCGCGCGTGTTTCGGCTATTCAAGGACAGCTGGCCGAAGCTCGCGCGCGTGGTTGGACCGACAATCATCCCGATGTTGCGGCGCTGCGCAGCCAGCTGGCGCAGGCGCAGATCGCCGCACGCGGCGAAAAGCCGGTTGCGGGCGGCGGTGGCGGCGCCGGCGCGAACCCGCTTTATCTGGGTCTCAAGACGATGCAGGCCGAGCGCGCCGCGCAGGTGGCGGCACTGGCCAATCGCAAGGCGCAGATCGAGGCCGATATCAACGCCTTCGACCAGAAGATCGCCAGCGATCCCGCCGCCGCGCAAGAGCAGGCGGAGATCGACCGCAACTATCAGGTGCTCAAGACCGAGTATGACAAGCTGCTGACCGATCGCGAGCAGGTGAAGCTGCGTAGCCAGGCGGCGAGCCAGGCCAATGCGGTGAAGTTCGACGTCGTCGATCCCCCGGTCACGCCTACCGCGCCGAGCGCGCCCAACCGGATGCTGCTGCTGACCGGCGTGCTGATCGTCGGCCTGGGCGGCGGCGTGGCGGCGGCATTCGGCCTGAGCCAGCTGGCCGGCACCTTCCCGACCGCCAAGCGGCTGGAGAAGGCATCCGGGATGCCGGTGATCGGATCGGTTGGTGAGGTTGTAACAGAGGCGCAGACTGCGCTTCGCAGAAAGCGGCTGCAGATGTTCGCCGCGGCGACCGGCGGGCTGCTGGTCGCCTGGGTAGCGCTGCTCGGGCTGGAGATGTTCCAGCGCGGCATGGCGGCATGACGGGGAAAGCGATGAACGACGAAACCCCCCGCCGCTATCGCGGATCGCTGCTGGAGCGCGCAGCCGAGCGATACGACCTGATGCATGAGCCGCGGGTCATTCCGTCGGTGCCGGCGGATGAGCCTGTGCCTGAAGGGCCCGTAACGCCCGTTGCAGAGGCAGTGGTCGAGACGCCCGACGCTGTTTCGGAAGTCGAAGCACCAGTTGAAACACCGCACGCTCCAGTCGAAAAGGTCGCGGCGGCAACGCTGGCGACAGAAGCACCCGGGCGGCCAGCCGTTCGGCCGGTCCGCGCTGCAGGTGCCCGGACACGGATCGCGATCGATCGCCAAGCGCTGGCCGAAGAGGGCATGCTGGTTCCGGGCGCACCGGTGACTGCGCTGGCGGAGGAGTTCCGGCTCATCAAGCGCCAGCTGCTCAATTCCGCGCGTTCGATCTGGGCGGCGGACAGTGCTGCGAACGAGAACCGGGCCCGGTCGATCCTCGTCTGCTCGGCCAAGCCCAATGACGGCAAGACCTTCTGTGCGATCAACCTTGCGCTTTCGATGGCAGCCGAGAAGGACGTCGAGGTCCTGCTGGTCGATGCCGATTTCGCGAAGCCCGATGTGATGAGCCGCTTGGGCGCGAGCGAGACGACAGGCTTGCTCGACGTGCTGGCGGGGACGGTCGAGGATGTGGAATCCTGCGTGATCGCGACCGATGTGCCGCAACTTTCCGTGCTGCCCGCGGGCACGCGATCGCATGCCGATACCGAATTGTTGGCGAGCGAACGGGCGAGCGCGATCCTCGACTCGCTGGCTGCTGCCGATCCGCGCCGCATCGTGATCTTCGACTCGCCGCCCGCGCTTGCCGCATCGCCCGCCTCGGTGCTGGCGGGTAAGGTAGGGCAGGTGATGCTGGTGGTCCGCGCGGACCGCACGAGTGAGAGCGACCTGCGCGAAGCGGTCGGCCTGCTCGACGGGTGCGAGCATATCCAGCTCGTGCTCAACAGTGTTTCATTCCAGCCGGGCGGACGCCGCTTCGGCAGCTATGGTGCCTATTACGGGGAAACCGAGTCATGAGGTTGCTCGCTGCGGCGATCGCCGCTTCGACCGTTCTGACGCTTCCGGCCGCCGCACAGGAGCGGAGCAAGTCGATCGAGGCGCATGTCGATGCCGCGCAGGTGCTCGTCGCCGATTTCGATTCCGACGAGGTGCTGACCTCTACGTCGGTAGGTGCCGGGATCGACGCGTCGATCCAGACCCGCCGGGTCGAGGTGCAGCTTTCGTACAAGTACGAGCATCGCTTCTCCTACGACCGGGATGTTGCCGACAGCGACACGCACAGCGGCATCGCACGCGCAGCCATGCGCGTCGGGCGCGGTCTGACGCTCGAGGGCGGCGCGCTCGCCACGCGGACCCGCAGCGATTTCCGCGGCGACGCGCCCGGCAACCTGGCCGGCAATGTCCGCAATGTCAGCCAGATCTATTCGCTCTACGCCGGCCCGACCTTCCATGCCGGCAGTGGTCCGGTGGACGTCAGCGCGGCGTACCGCTTCGGCTACGTCAAGGCGGAAGCGCCCGATATCATCGGGGTCGATCCGCTGCTGCCGCCGCTCGACGTCTATGACAGCTCGACCAGCCACCTCGCCCAGGTGCGGGCGGGCGTGAAGGCCGGGGTGATCCTGCCGGTCGGCCTCAGCGTCGCCGGCGCGTGGCAGCGCGAGAATGCGAGCCAGCTCGACCAGACCTATGACGGAAAGTTCGCGCGGATCGACGCCGTGCTGCCGGTCGGCGGCGGCCTCGCGGTCGTCGGCGGGCTCGGCTACGAGAAGATCGAGATCACCCAGAAGGATCCGCTGCGCGACGGCGCCGGCAACATCGTGCGCGACCGCAACGGCCGCTTCGTCACCGATCCGGCATCGCCGCCGCGCATCGCCTATGAGACGGACGGCCTCTTCTGGGACGCGGGGGTGATGTACAAGCCCAGCTCGCGGCTGATGCTCGAGGCACGCGTCGGCCGCCGCTATGATTCGATGAGCTATACCGGATCGCTCCAGTGGCAGATCTCGCGCCGCTCGGGGCTTCAGGTCGGGGTCTATGACTCCGTCGACAGCTTCGGCCGCCAGCTCGTGCGCGATCTCTCGGCGTTGCCGACGAGCTTCAACATCCCGGGCGATCCGTTCGGTGACGGTTTCAACGGCTGCGTGTTCGGCGATACCGCGACTGCGGCGGGCGGGTGCCTGACCAATTCGCTGGGTTCGATCTCGACCGCCAGTTATCGTGCGCGCGGCGTCAATGCGGTGCTGTCGATGAATGCGGGACCGACGACGCTGGGTCTCGGTCTTGGCTATGCCAACCGCCGTTATCTGGTGCCGCCGGGTGTGATCGTGGCCGGGACGAGCGACGACAACTGGTATGGCCAGCTGTTCGCGTCGCACATGCTGGACTCGGTTTCGAGCCTCAGCGGCAACGTCTATGCGAATTATTATGAGAGCAATCTGCCGGGGGCGCCCGGTGTGTTCGGGGCTGGTGCGAACGGCTCCTATTATCGTAGCTTCGGCGCGCTCAGTGCGATGGCGACGCTTGGGATTTCGACGTTCGATGTCGAGGGTGCGGGCAATACTTCTGCCCAGGCGCTGCTCGGTCTTCGCTACGGCTTCTGACGGGTGGAATGATGTACGACGAGCATTATGGCCTCAACGGTCGGCCGTTCCAGCTCACGCCGGACCCGGCCTTCTGGTTCGATACCGCAACGCATCGCAAGGCGATGGCGTATCTCGGCTACGGTCTGAGCCAGGGCGAGGGCTTCATCGTCATCACCGGTTCGCCGGGCGCGGGCAAGACCACGCTGGTCGGCCATTTGATGGACACGATCGATCGCGAGCGCCTGAACTTCATCCGCATCGTGACGACGCAGGTGCAGGCGGAGGATCTGCTCCATCTCGTCGCGGCAGGACTTGGCGCGGATACGACCGGCCTTGCCAAGGCGCAGACGCTCGCCGCGATCGAGAAGGGGCTGCACAGCGTCGCGCGCAGCGGCAAGCGCACGCTGCTGATCGTCGATGAGGCGCAGGCGCTGCCGATGGAGAGCCTGGAGGAGCTTCGTATGCTCTCCAACTTCCAGGCAGGCGGCTATCCGCTGCTCCAGATCTTCCTGCTCGGCCAGCCCGAATTCCGTGCTCTGTTTGCCGATCCGCGGCTGGAACAGCTGCGTCAGCGCGTGATTGCGATGCATCAGCTCGATCCGATGGGGCTGGAAGAGCTTGAGCCCTATCTGGTCCATCGCCTGTCCAAGGTCGGCTGGAACGGCCGGCCGCGCTTCGAACCGGATGCGGTCGCTGCGATGCACCGCTGGTCCGACGGCATTCCGCGCCGGGTCAACCAGCTCGCCGGGCGGGTGATGTTGTTCGGCGCGATCGAGCAGCTCGACAGCTTCGGCGCCGATGAGGTCGAGGCGGTGATCGCCGATCTCGACAACGACACGGTGGTCGCCGGGCGTCCGCTCGCTGCCGCGGCGAATGCGGCGACCGGGAGCGCCGTGGCGCTCAGCGCCGCGGACATGGCCGAAGCGGTTGAGCCGGTTCGTCATGAAACGGCTCCGGCGGTCGATACCGCCGCCATCGACGCGCTCAATGCGCGCATGGCACGGCTTGAGGCCCGGCTCGAGGAGCAGGATGCGGCGCTGCGCCGCGTGCTGACGCTGATGGTCGATTTCATCGAGCGCGAGGAAGAGACGGCAGGTATCGGAGCGCCGCGGCGCGAAACTGCTGCCTGGCAATGACCGCGAATGCCCTTTCCGTCGATGTCGAGGACTGGTTCCAGGTCGGCGCGTTCGAGAAGGTAATCGCGCGCGGCGATTGGGACGGACTCGACCATCGCGTCGAGGCCAACACCGACAAGGTGCTGGAATTGTTCGACACGGGCGGGGTGAAAGCGACCTTCTTCACGCTCGGCTGGGTCGCGGACAAATATCCCGCGCTGATGCGGCGTATCGCCGAGGCGGGGCATGAGGTGGCGAGCCATGGCTGGGACCACCAGCGCGTGTTCAACCTGACCCCGGACCAGTTCCGTGATGACATCACCCGCGCCCGGGCGGCGCTGGAGGATGCGAGCGGGCAGAAGGTGACCGGATACCGCGCGCCGAGCTTCTCGATCGAAAAACGGACGCCCTGGGCACATCAAATTCTGGCCGAACAGGGCTATGCCTATTCGTCTAGCGTCGCGCCGATCGGGCATGATCACTACGGCTGGGAAGATGCGCCGCGCAGTGCCTTCCGTCCCGTCGCAGGCAGCGACCTGATCGAACTGCCGGTGACGACCGCGAAGTTCCTGGGCCGTGAGGTCACGACCGGCGGCGGCTTCTTCCGGCTGCTGCCGGGCAACGTCATCTACCGGGCGATCGACGCGCTCAACGGCGCCGGGAAGCCCGCGATCTTCTATTTCCACCCCTGGGAAGTCGATCCCGGCCAGCCCCGCGTCGCCAACGCACCGCTCAAGTCGAAGCTGCGTCACTACAGCCGGCTCGGCGCGATGGCAGGCAAGCTCGGTACGCTCATGCAGCGGCATCGCTGGGACCGCACCGATCGTGTCGCGGCTGCCGAAGCGGCGAAGCTCGGGTGAATGCGCCGGTGCGCCTGCCGATGACCGCGTTGCGCGTGGCCGACCTTGCCGATGCCGGGGAGCGGGCACGGATCGAGGCGTTCGTTGAGGCCCATCCGGACGGCACCCCGTTCCACCTGCCCGCATGGAGTGCGGCGGTGGAGAAGGGGTGCGGACAGAAGGCGCATTATCTGGTCGCCGAGCGGGATGGGCAGGGCATCGCCGGGGTGATGCCGCTCACCGAGCTCCATTCGCCGCTGTTCGGGCGAGTCCTCGCTTCGGCGGGGTTCGGGGTGGGCGGGGGCATTCTGACCGAGCGGCCCGAAGTGGCGCGGCAACTGGCCGACGCGTGCTGGACGCTCGCGGTGCAGTTGAGCTGTCCGAGCGCGGAAGTCCGCGGCGGACCGCGGCCCGGACCCGAATGGAGCGTTGACGACACGCATTATCTCGGGTTCTCCCGAGATCTGGCGGCGAACGACGAGACGGAACTGCTCCAGATCCCGCGAAAGCAACGTGCGGAAGTGCGCAGGTCGCTGGGCTATGATCTTGATATTTCGGTGGGGCAGGCCACCGCGGATATCGCCGCGCACTATGCGGTCTACGCCGAGTCGGTACGGAATCTGGGCACGCCCGTCTTTCCGCGCGCTCTGTTCACGGAAATGTTGCATGAATTCGGCACAGCTGCCGACGTCCTGATCGTGCGGGACGGGGGGAAGGCAGTGGCTGGAGTGTTGAGCCTGTACTGGCGGGGGACGGTCTATCCCTATTGGGGCGGCGGAACCGCCGATGCGCGCCGGCTGCGCGCCAATGACCGCATGTATTTCGAGCTCATGCGCCATGCCCGGACGCGCGGCTGCACACGCTTCGATTTCGGCCGGTCGAAGGTGGGTACCGGCGCCGCGGCGTTCAAGAAGAATTGGGGGTTCGAGCCGGAACCTCTGGTCTATTACGACCGCGTGGCGGACGGCGCGGCGATCCGCGATGCCAATCCGCTCAACCCCAAATACCGGCTGCAGGTCGCGGTGTGGAGCAAGCTGCCGCTTGCCATCGCCAATCGCGTGGGCCCGTGGATTTCGCGGGGGCTGGGCTGATGGGCGACATTCTGTTCCTCGCTCATCGCGTGCCGTTTCCGCCCGATCGGGGCGACAAGATCCGCGCGTTCAATATCCTGCGCTATCTGTCGCGCCATAAGCGCGTCCATCTGATCGCCTTTGCCGACGACCCTGCCGATCTCAAGCATCGCAGCGGACTGGCCAAGGTCACGGCGAGCCGGGAGATTGTCTGGCGCGGCAAGGGACAGGCGGCGGCCGGTCTCCAGGCGCTGGCAGCGCGGCGGCCCTTTTCGCTCACCGCGTTCGATAATCCCGAGCTTCGCAACGCGGTGGCCTCGGCGCTCGCGCAGCGCTCGATCGACACCATCTACGTCTTCTCCAGCCAGATGGCGCAGTATCTGCCGTCCAAGCCGCGCCAGCGCGTGGTGATGGATTTCGTCGACATGGATTCGGCCAAGTTCGCGACCTACGGCAAGACGACGCGGGGCTTCACCGGCTGGATGATGCGGCGTGAGGCGCGGATGCTCGCCCAGTTCGAGAAGACGGTGGCGGCGAAGGCCGACGCCAGCCTGCTCGTCAGTGAAGCCGAGACCGATCTGTTCCGCGAACGCACCGGTGCGGAACGCGTTCATACGGTCGAAAACGGGATCGATACGGTGAAGTTCGACCCCGCCGCGTCCTTCGCGCGGATCGAGGCGGTGGCGCCGCTGATCGTCTTTACCGGCCAGATGGACTATCGTCCCAATATCGAGGGCGTGGCCTGGTTCGCCGAGAGCGTCTTCCCGCACATCCGCGTTCGCCATCCCGACGCCCAGTTCGCGATCGTCGGGCGCAAGCCCGACGCAGCGGTGCAGGCGCTGGCGAAGATCGAAGGGGTGACGGTGACCGGCGAAGTGCCAGATGTGCGTCCCTGGCTTGCTGCTGCCTCCGTGGTGGTGGCGCCGCTGAAGCTCGCGCGCGGGGTGCAGAACAAGGTGCTGGAAGCGATGGCGATGGCACGGCCGGTGGTCGCTTCGCCCGCCGCGGCGACGGGGATCGATCACGGCGGCACGATCGAGATCGGTGCGGGCGTCGGCGGAATGGCCGATGCGGTCAACGCGATGATCGCCGATCCGCCGCGCGCAGCGCAACTGGGCGTGTCAGCGCGGCAGCGCGTGATCGACCTCTATGGCTGGGACGCCAAGCTGTCCGCGCTCGACCCCATCATGGGCTTCGGCAAGGGGCGCAGCGATCCCCAGCCGCGTAGCAAGGCGGCGGCATGACGAGTACGGTAGCGAATGGCGAGATCGAAGCGCCTACGGCTAGTTTCGATGCGGCATGGCGGCGAAATGCGGCATTGCTGGCCGGCGTCTGGGCCGTATTGCTGCTGTTGTTCCACCGCGATGTCGCCGATCTGCTGGCGATCTACTGGACCAACACCACGTTCGGCCACTGCCTGTTCATCGCGCCAGTCGTGGCCTGGCTGGTGTGGCAGCGCCGCGCCGATCTGCCCGCAGTCCGTGCGGAGGCGTGGTGGCCCGGGCTGCTGGTGATCGGCGGCGGCGGGTTCGCCTGGCTGCTCGGTGATGCGGCGGGAGTGGCATTGTTCCGCCACCTTGGCCTGGTGGTGATGCTACAGGGCGCAGTGGTCGCGCTGCTCGGCCCCAATGTTGGTCGGGCGCTGCTCTTCCCGCTTTGCTACATGATCTTCCTCGTCCCCTTCGGCGATGCGCTGGAGAAGCCGCTTCAGGACCTGACGGTCGCGATCATGGTGCCGTTGCTCGACCTGTTCGGCGTGCCCGCGCATGTTGATGGCGTGCTCATCACCACGCCCAACGGCTATTTCGAGGTGGCGGAGGCCTGCTCCGGTTCGAAGTTCGTGATCGCGATGGTTGCGTACGGCACGCTGGTCGCGAACGTCTGCTATGTCAGCTGGGCGCGGCGCGCGGCGTTCATGGCGGTGGCGCTGATCGTGCCGATGCTCGCCAACGGCGTGCGGGCGTTCGGGACGGTCTATGCCGCCTACCTGACCTCGGTCGAGGCGGCGACGGGCTATGATCACATCGTCTATGGCTGGTTCTTCTTCGGCGCGGTGATGGCGGGGGTGCTGGCGATCGGCTGGAAATGGTTCGATCGCGATCCCGATGCGCCGTGGTTCGACGCGTCGAAGCTCCAGCGGCGCTGGTGGGGCATCGCGCGGATGCCCGCGGTGGTCGCGCTGACGGGGCTGTTCATCGTGAGCCTGTTCATGGCGTGGGGCGGGGCGATCGCCTCGCGTGCGGATACGCTGCCTGCCAAGGTCGCGATGCCGCAGATTGCGGGCTGGACGCAGGTCCCGCTCAGCAAGCGCGCGGAGTGGAAGCCTAATTTCCCGGGTGCCGATCATTTCCTGATGGGACGCTATTCGGACGGCATGGGTGCGCAGGTCGATCTGGTGCTGGCCGTCTATGGCAGCCAGCGGGAGGGCAAGGAGCTGGTCGGTTTCGGCCAGGGCGCGATCCGCGAGAACGACCAATGGGTGCGGATCGAGGATCTGCCCGCGCTGGAAGGTGGCAAGGCGATGCGAATGACCGCGCCGGGCCCCATCGAGCGCGAAGTCGTGACCTGGTACCGCGTCGGCAACGTGCTGACGCCGAGTGACTCGCGGGTGAAGGCGGAGACGCTCAAGGCCAAGCTGCTGGGCGGGAAGCAGCGTGCGGTGGCGGTGATGATCTCGGCGGAGAAGGGCGAACTGCCTACTCGCGCTGCGATCAAGCGTTTCCTGGGTGCGATTGGCCCGGTCGAGCAGGTCGCCGACCGCGTGACGCTTGCACCTTGACGCCAACCCCGCGAAAGCGGGAGCTGGCGCAGGATATGGGGCGGGAACGATCGACTGATGTGCGGAATTGCTGGGCTCTACTATCCGGGCGTGCCGAAGCCGGTCGAGCCCCAGCGCATCAAGGCCATGGCTGACGCGCTCGCGCATCGCGGCCCCGACGGATCGGGTGCGTGGACCGCGCCGGGCATCGGGCTCGGCCACCGGCGGCTGTCGATCATCGATCTGGCCGGTGGCGCACAACCGATGGCGACGCCCGAGGGAGATGTCGTCGTCAGCTACAATGGCGAGATCTACAATTTCCTTGAGGTGCGCCGCGAGCTCGAGGCCAAGGGCGCGCAGTTTCTTAGCAACAGCGATACCGAAGTGCTGCTGCACGGCTGGCGAGCCTGGGGCTCGGCGATGCTGGGCAAGCTCAACGGCATGTTCGCGATCGCGCTGTACGATGCACGCAGCAAGTCGCTGATGCTGGCGCGCGACCGGCTGGGAGTAAAGCCGCTCCACTATGTCGAGCTGTCCGACGGCGCGGTTGCATTCGCTTCGGAGATCAAGGGGTTGCTGGCGCATCCGCTGTTCCGGCGGCAACCCGATTTCAATGCGATCGAGGATTTCCTTGGCCTTGGCTATGTGCCGGACGATGCGTCGGTGCTGGCCGGGGTGAAGAAGCTGCCGGCCGGGCATTATCTGCTGCTCGAGCGCGGCAAACCGGTGCCGGCCCCGACCGAATGGTGGGACGTCGATTTCTCGAAGCGGACCAAAGGCTCCGCCCGCGATCTCGAGGCCGAGCTGATCGAGCATATGCGCGCGGCGATCCAGTCGCGGATGATCGCCGACGTGCCGCTCGGCGCATTCCTGTCGGGCGGAGTGGATTCGAGCGCGGTGGTCGCGCTGATGGCCGAGGCGAGCCGGAATGCGGTGAAGGCCTGCACCATCGGGTTCGACGAAACGGACCATGACGAGCGCGTCTATGCCCGCGCGGTTGCCGAGCGGTTCTGCACCGAGCATCGCACTCGGACCGTTGCGGCGGACGATTTTGCGCTGATCGATGCGCTGGTCCACCATTTCGACGAGCCGTTCGCCGACGCTTCAGCGCTGGCGACCTATCGGGTGTGCGAGCTGGCGCGCGAGACGGTGACGGTGGCGCTGTCGGGCGACGGCGCGGACGAGGCGCTGGCGGGATATCGCCGCTACAGATTCCACGCCGCCGAGGAACGCGTCCGCGGGCTGTTCCCGGCGACGGCGCGGCAGGGCGTGTTCGGAACGCTGGGACGGCTCTATCCCAAGGCCGACTGGGCACCGCGTCCGCTGCGCGCCAAGACGACGCTGCTCGCCCTCGCCGAGGACGGCGGCGCGGCCTATGCCAAGGCAGTGGGGGTGACCGCGCTGACGGTGCGGATGGGCCTCTACACCGATGCCGCGCGCGCGCTGCTGGGCGGACACCGCGCCGAGACCCGCTATGTCGAGACGATGCGCAACGCCCCGGCGCGCGACGGACTCGATCGTGCGCAATATGCCGATTTCAAGCACTGGCTGCCCGGCGACATCCTGACCAAGATGGACCGCACCAGCATGGCCGTCAGCCTGGAGGCACGCGAGCCGCTGCTCGACTATCGCTTCGTCGAGTTCGCCGCCACCTTGCCCGCGTCGATGCGGATCCGGGGCGGGCAGGGCAAATGGCTGATGAAGAAGGCCCTTGAGCCGTGGTTGCCCAAGGACATCCTCTATCGTCCGAAAATGGGGTTCGTGACCCCGGTTTCGGCATGGTTCCGCACGGCGCTGGCGGACGACGCGGCGGCGCTGTCGCGATCGGCGGTGCTTGCAGGGAGTGGCTGGTTCGAGCCGAAGGCGATCGCCCGCCTTGCCGAAGAGCACCGCAGCGGCCGCGCCGAGCACGGGCGGACGCTGTGGCAGCTCATGATGCTGGAACGCAGCCTGGGACGGCTGTTCGCCTAGGGATGGGTCGATCCCCAAAACGCCATCGCGGCGTGGACGGCGAGCATCACCAGCGGAAGCGTCGCCAGCGTGAAGAGCGCAAAGCGCACCATGACGCGGTTGACCGTCGCCTGCACCAGGCTGTGGGCGATGCGCAGGATAACATAGGCCCAGGCGATCTGGGCGTTGAGACCGTCGCCCTGATCCATCAGCGCGAGCGCCAGGGCGATCGCGTAGAAGATCGTCGGCTGTTCCATCAGGTGATTGTAGTTGTCCGCGGGCCATTGGCTTTGCGCCGGGATGATCTGCTTGAGATCCTTGCCGGTACCGCCGCTGAGCTTGCTCACGTCGATCTTGGCGGCGCGCATCGCGGGGATACGGCGCGCGTAGAGCCATATCCACATGACGAGCGACCAGCCGACCAGTGCGATCACCGGTCCCAGTATCTGTGCGTGCATCGATTGTCCTCCCCCGAAAGCCGGTCGCGCGAAGCTGCACCAGCACGCGCCGCTTGAAAAGATTTCATTTCGCAACCGAAGAGGCATGGAAAGTAGCGGGGGATGCACGATATAGGGCGCCTGTCCGCTGACAGGGGGTCGAGTATGAAGCGCGCATCCATCGTCATCGCCGCTGCGGCGATCATCGTGACCGTCGCGATGGGCGTGCGCCAGGCATTCGGCCTGTTCCTGCCGGACATGAGCGTCAGCCTGGGCATCGGCCGGTCCAGCTTCGGCCTGGCGCTCGCGCTTCAGAATCTGCTGTTCGGATTGGTCCAGCCGTTCGTCGGCGCGCTGGGCGACAAGCATGGCGCGGGCCGCGTCGTCGCAGTGGGCACCCTGGTCTATGTCGTCGGCCTGATCGGCGCGTCCCTGGCGACGAGCGCGATCGGCCTGCACCTCTCCTTCGGCGTGCTGATCGGCATGGCGCTGTCGGCGACGACCTTCGTCGTCGTGCTGGGCGCGGTGGGCCGCGCGGTTCCGCCCGAAAAGCGCAGCATGGCGTTCGGCATCGTCACCGCGGGCGGATCGTTGGGCCAGTTCCTGCTCGTGCCGGCGGGGCAATTGCTGATCGGCGAGCTGGGCTGGCGGATGGCGCTGGTGGCGATGGCGGGCATCGTCGCGGTGATGCTGGTGCTGGCCATCGGTGTTGCCGGCAAGCCCGCCGCGCAGGCGTCCAACGGAGATACGCCGACACAGACGCTGAGCGAAGCGCTGCGCGAGGCGGCGGGGCATCGCGGCTTCTGGCTGCTCAATGCCGGCTTCTTCGTCTGCGGCTTCCACATCGCGTTCATCGCGACGCACTTTCCCGCTTACCTCACCGACAAGGGGCTGGGCCTGTCGATCGGCGCCAACGCGCTGGCGCTGGTGGGCCTGTTCAACATCTTCGGCTCGTATCTCTTCGGCATGTGGGGCGACAAGCGCAGCAAGAAATACCTGCTTAGCGGCCTCTATGCCGCGCGCAGCGTGGTGATGATCGCCTTCCTTGCGCTGCCGCTGACGCCGTTCACCGCGCTCGCTTTCGCCGCCGCGATGGGCTTTCTCTGGCTCGGCACCGTGCCGCTGACCAGCGGGCTGATCGGGCAGATTTTCGGCATCCGCTATCTCTCGACACTCTACGGCATCGTGTTCCTGAGCCATCAGGTCGGCAGCTTCTTCGGCGCGTGGAGCGCGGGGCTGATGTTCGACCTGACGGGTAGCTATGACAGTATCTGGGTGGCTTCGGTCGTGCTCGGCTTCATGGCGGCGATCGTCCATGCCCCGATCCCAGACCGGCCCGTGCCGCGGCTGCGCGAGGCGGCGGCATGAAAGCGCTCGGCCTGATCGCGCTCGCGCTGGTGCTCGCCGGCGGCTGGTGGCTCTGGCAGGCGGCGGGGCCGGACGTGTTGATCGGCGCGATGATCCAGTGGTGCGGATGACCCCTTGCCTATGGACGGGGTTTGCGCTGTAGCGATGCCTCAATTCAAGGGGATAACCGTGCGCAACATGATCTGGTTCGCAGCGGCGCTGGCCGCGGTCACAACGAGCGCGCAAGCGCAGAAGGCGCCGACTCCCGTCGATCTCACCGATCCGGCGACGGTCGCCAAGCTGGTCCAGGATCTGGGCTACAAGGCCGAGCTCAAGGCTCGTGACAATGGCGAACCCTATATCAACAGTGCTGCCAACGGTTCGAACTTCAGCATCGAATTCTACGGATGCGAGAAGGCGGTGAAGTGCACGTCGATCCAGTTCTTCGCCTGGTACAAGAAAGAGCCCTGGTACAATGCAGCGCTGACCGACAAGTGGAACGCGAAGAAGCGCTTCGTGAAGGCGGCCATCGACAAGGATGGCGACTTTTCGACCTATATGGACATCACCGCGCTGGGCGGGACGCGTGAATCGTTTGCGGACAGCCTCGATTGGTGGACGGTGCTTTCCAGCGACCTGTTCGAATTCTTCGAGGAGGAAGACCCCGCCAGGGCCAAGGGCGCCACGCCCGCCAAGTAGGCGGGCGGCGGGCGCTTCAGGCGCGCTGTCCGCTGACGAGCGCCGCGTCTTCGGTCGCGGTGCCGCTGTCCCGCGTGCCGCCGAGCGCACGCTGGCCGATCGCGGTGACGAGCAGCGCCAGCACCGCAGCCGCGACCGAAACCCAGAATCCGTTCTGTGCCCCGAAAGTGTCGACCACCCAGCCGGCGACGAATGCCCCCAGTGCCATGCCGATGCCGATGCCGGTCATCACCCAGGTCACGCCTTCGGTCAGGACATCGGGCGGGACGCGGCGCTCGACCAGGCCGAATGCGGTGATGAAGGTGGGTGAGACCGCAACGCCGCTGAGGAAGATTGCGATCGCCAGTGCGGTCACGCTGCCGACCAGCAGCAGCGGCAGCGTGGTGAGGAGCAGCACGCCCAGCACGACGAGCAGCTGGCGGTGGAGCGGGAAGCGCAGGTTGAGCGCGCCGAGGATCAGGCCGACGACGAACGAGCCGAGCGCATAGACGCCGATCACCAGGCTGGCGGCGCCCGGCTCTCCGAAATCGCGGGTGAGTGCGACCGTGGTGACTTCGGCGGTGGCGAAGATCGAACCGACAAAGATCAGCGCGAGGGTCACGAACTGGACCGGGCGCAGGAAGATCGCCGAGCGATGCGTGCTGTTCTCGCCAACGCGCACCTTGGGCTCGGTGGCGCGCTGGAGGACGAAGGCGGTCATTCCGGCGGAGAGCAGCAGGGTGGAGACGAGCACCCCCGCCTCGGGGAACAAGGCGACGCTGAGCCCGACCGAGAGCGAGGCGCCGGCGATATAGACCAACTCGTCCGCGACCGATTCGAACGCGAAGGCGGTGTTGAGCTCGGGCTTGTCACGGAAGATCTCGGTCCAGCGCGCGCGGACCATCGCCGGCATGCTGGGCATCGCGGCGGCGGCGAGCGCCGAGGCGAAGAGCGTCCAGACCGGCCAGTCGAAGCGGACGGCGAGCATCAGAAAGGCAAATGCGGCGACGGCGATCGCGGTGGCCGGGATCAGCAGCCGGCTCTGGCCATAGCGATCGACCAGCCGCGAGATCTGCGGCGCCATGAAGGCATTGGTGAGGGTGAAGGTCGCCGCAACCGCGCCGGCCAGCCAATAGCCGGTGCCCGATTGCGCCATCATCGTCACGATCCCGATCGGCGCCATGGCGATGGGGAGGCGGGCAACGAAGCCGGCGGCGGCGAATCCCTTGGTTCCGGGGGCCCGAAAGATATCGCGATAGGCTGAAAACATGGCGCTCACTCTCTTCACTGGAAATGCAGGCCGCAAGGGCTTACATACGTCTCGTATGTGAGTGAGGTGGTGACATACGCTGCGTATGTCAATGCGGCGCTCCCGAAAAAGGTCGAGGACGAACATGTCGCGCCGATCGCGCCCCGAAATGATCGCCGAAACCCGCGCCAAGCTGATCGCGGCCGCGCGGGAGGCCTTTGCCGAACATGGCTATGCCGAGGCGTCGATGGACGAGCTCACCGCCGCGGTGGGGCTGACGCGGGGTGCGCTCTATCATCATTTCGGCGGCAAACAGGGCCTGCTGGAGGCTGTGATCGCGCAGATCGACACCGAGATGGCGGAACGGCTCAAGGACGTGGCCGCGGCCGCGCCGACCCGCTGGGAAGGAATGGTGGCGGAGAATATCGGCTATATCGAGCTGGCGCTGGAGCCCGGCGTGCAGCGGATCATGCTGCGGGACGGCCCGGCGGTGCTGGGCGATCCCGCCAACTGGCCGGGCGCGCTCGCCTGTATCGCGTCGATCCGGCGGCGCGTGGAACAGCTTCAGGCCGATGGCGTGGTGCGTGGCGAGATCGATGCCGAGGCGGCCGCCCGGCTGATCTCCGGCGCGTCGACCGATGCGGCGATGTGGATCGCCAATTCCGCCGATCCCGCCGAAACCTCGCGCCGCGCGATCCCGGCATTCAAGGCGATGCTGGAAGGGTTGCTGCACGCCGGCGGCGATCGAGAGGGCGGATAAAGGCCTGCTTCCGGTAGCCCGAAGCGTGTTGCCTGTTGGATCGCCCGGTCTGGTCCGGCATGGATGCTTGCCATGCCGTCGAGTCATCCGAGTCCGTTCGCCATCCCGCTGTTCCGGTCGGTATGGATGGCGAGCCTGTTCTCGAACTTCGGCGGGTTGATCCAGTCGGTCGGCGCATCGTGGATGATGATCGGTCTCGGCGCGTCGCCGCAGATGATCGCGCTGGTCCAGGCTTCGACGACGCTGCCGATCATGCTGCTTTCGCTCTGGGCCGGGGCCGTGGCGGACAATCTCGACCGCCGCCGCGTGATGCTCGCCGCCCAGTCGTTCATGCTGATCGTCTCGGCGGCGCTGGCGGCGCTGACCTGGGCCGGGCTCATCACGCCCTGGTCGCTGCTGATCTTCACCTTCCTGATCGGCTGCGGAACCGCGATCAATGGTCCGGCCTGGCAGGCGTCGGTGGGCGACATGGTGCCGCGTCCGATGCTGCCCGATGCGGTGGCGTTCAACAGCATGGGGTTCAACATCGCCCGCAGCGCCGGTCCGGCGCTGGGCGGCGCGATCGTCGCGGTGGCGGGCGCGGCAGCGGCGTTCCTGGTCAACGCGCTGAGCTATATCGGACTGATCGCGGTGCTGTTTCGCTGGAAGCCCGACCTCCCGCCCCGGCGTCTGCCGCGCGAGCGGCTGGGCGTCGCGATGGCCGCGGGCATCCGCTATGTGCGCCTGTCGCCCAACATCCGCGTCGTGCTGGCCCGCGCGGCGCTGTTCGGGTTCGGCGCGAGTGCCCTGCCTGCGCTGATGCCGCTGATCGCACGCGATCTGGTCGGCGGCGGAGCGCTGACCTACGGCCTGCTCCTCGGCGGGTTCGGCGCAGGTGCGGTGCTGGGCGCGATCGGCAGCCGGCGGCTGCGCACGCGGCTCTCGACCGAAGCGCTGGTGCGGCTCGCCACGGTGATGCTGGCGGCGGGCGCCGGGCTGATCGCGCTCGATCCGGGGCTCGTCCTGACGCTGCTCGCGCTGGTGCTGGGCGGAGCAGGGTGGGTGAGTGCGCTCTCCACCTTCAACGTCAGCGTCCAGATGGCCTCGCCCCGCTGGGTCGTGGCGCGCGCGCTTGCCCTGTACCAGATGGCCGCGTTCGGCGGGATGGCGGGCGGCAGCTGGGCATTCGGCACGATCGTCGAGGCGCGCGGGCTGCCCGCGGCGCTGATCGCGGCCGCCATGGTGCTGCTTGTCAGCATCCTTGCCGGGCTGCGCTATCGCGTTCCGGCGATCAACCAGTTCGACCTCGACCCGCGCGCAGGCTGGCAGGAGCCGGAGACCGCCATCCCCGTCGAGCCGCGAAGCGGGCCGATCGTGGTCACGATCGAACACCGGATCGCGGCGGCGAACGTGCCCGAGTTCCTGCGCGTGATGAGCGAGCGGCGCCGAATCCGCCGCCGCGACGGCGCGTTCGCCTGGACCCTGTTGCGCGATCTTGGCGACCCCGATCTGTGGGTCGAGCGATATCATGTACCGACCTGGATCGACTATGTCCGCCACAACCAGCGGCGCACCAATGCCGACGCCGCGAACAGCGCGGCGATCCGCGCGCTCGAGATCGAGGACTATGAGCCGGTCGTGCACCGCCGGATCGAGCGCCAGACCGGCTCGCTGCCCGATGCGCGCGATCCCGATGCGCGCGAGCTCGACCCCGTGACCGATGCGACCCGGTCGAGCTAGGCCCGCAGGATTCGCGGACGATCAGGTTGGCGGGCCGCGAGCCCCGGGGCAGGAGGCCATCATTCGAGTCGATATATTGCGAGAGGAACGCGCGTTGAGGAAGTTGCTGACAATCCTGGGGGTGATGTTGGCCATCACAGTGTCTCCCGCCGCTGCGAAGCAACAGAATGCAGATGTGCTGATCCGCGACGTTACGGTCATCGATGTCGAGCACGCTAGGCCGGTCGCCGGGCAAGCGGTGGTGCTGCGCGGAAAGGATATCGTCGCGGTCGGGCCTGACGCGCGGATTGCGCGGGAGTGGCGCGCCACACGCACGGTCGACGGCAAGCGCCGCTTCTTGATCCCGGGCCTGTGGGACATGCACGTCCATTTCGGCGGTGGACCGGAGCTGGTCGAGGAGAACAAGGCGCTGCTGCCGCTCTATATCGCGTACGGCATCACCACGATCCGCGACGCGTCGGGCGATCTGCCAGACCAGGTGCTGGCATGGCGGGGCGAGATCGCGGACGGCAAGTTGTTCGGGCCGCATCTGCTGACCTCGGGCGCCAAGATCGAAGGGCTGGCGCCGGTCTGGAAGGGAACGATCGAAACGGGAAGCGAGGCGGATGTCGATCGCGCGCTCGGCCGGCTCCAGCAGCGCGACAAGGTCGATTTCGTCAAGATCACCGACAGCACGCTGAAGCCGGAACTGTTCCTCTATGCGTTGCGCCAGGCCAAGGCGCGGGGGATGCGCACATCGGGGCATATCCCGATGGCACTGACCGTCGGGCAGGCGGTGGACGCCGGGATCAGCTCGATCGAGCATCTCGATTATGCGTTCAAAGCAGGAGTGAAGGACGAGGAGCAGATCGCCGCTGATTTCGCCGCGGGGCGCATCGACCGTGCCGAGGCCAACCGGCGGCTTGCGGCGGGATCCGACCCTGCGACGGCGATGGCGGCGTACAGGAACTTCGCGGCGAAGGGCGTGTTCGTGACCCCGACGCTGAACGGCAGCCGCATCATTGCCTGGCTCGACAGTGAGGATCATTCGAAGGATGCCTATCTCGCCTATATCGGGCCGAAGCTGCGCAAGACCTATGACTGGCGCGTCCAGCGTGCGGCGCAGGCTGATGCCGCCGCGATCGCAGCGCGCCATACACATATCGATCGGATAGGCGCAATTCTGCCGATGCTCCAGAAGGCGGGCGTGACGATCATCGCAGGGACCGATGCGGGCTTCCTCAATTCGTACAACTATCCGGGCATCGGATTGCATGACGAGATGTCGGTGTTCGTGAAGTATGGACTGACGCCTGCGCAGGCGCTGGCGGCTGCGACGCGGGCGGGGCCGGCCTGGTTCGGCAAGCTCGACCGCTATGGCGCGATCCGGCCGGGCATGGCGGCGGATCTGGTCCTGCTCGACCGCAACCCGCTGCAGGACATCGCCGCGACGCGCGCGATCCGCACGGTGGTGATGAACGGCAAGGTGCATGATCGCCTCGCGCTCGACTCGATACTGACGGCGGCACGAAACAAGGTTGCGGCGTGGAACGCGGTGGAGGCGAAGCGCGCCGACTAAAGCCGGATGATCCAGCCGAAGTTCGGCGAACCGCGTTGTTCGTCGAACGGAAGCGCTGCTTGGTCAAAGACCGGCGCAAGCTTCACGCCGGTCGGTTAGTGCTGCCATCTCAATCAGGAGAGGCACTTCATGAAGCTCGCTTACGCGCTCACCGCCCTGTTCCTGACGCCGGTATTCGCGGTGTCTGCTCTGGCATCGGACGCGCCGGAACCGGTCGCGGAAAGGCCGGTTGACGATGCGGAGATGAAGGCTGCTTCGGTGCCGGTGGAGAATTACATCAAGGCGCTGCAGCTGAGCAGCATCGACCATGCCCGGCTGGCCTTTCACAAGGACGCGCGGATGATCGGGCACGGCCGCGACGGCTTTGTTTCGATGCCGATCGAGGAGTGGATGAAGGGGCTGAGGGGTACGCCCAACGCCGATGAGGCCCAGCGCAAGCGCAGCTTCCGGATTCTGGACCTGACCCCGACGACTGGCATAGCACGGGTCGAGCTTATCTACCCGGGAGTGACCTTCATCGACTATATGCCGTTGCTGAAGGTCGATGGGGAATGGAAGATCATGAACAAGTTCTTCCATGCCATTCGTCCGCCCGCAGCGGCGAACTGAGCGACGATCGGGGCTCGGGGCGTTGGTCCCGAGCCTCTCCTGTCAGCGCTCGGTAAGGCGCGGCATCAGCTCGACGAAGTTGCAGGGCTTGTGGCGGCTGTCGAGCTGGTGAGCGAGGATACCATCCCAGCCGTCGCGCACGGCGCCGGTCGAGCCCGGCAACGCGAAGACATAGGTAGCGCGCGCGACACAGGCGGTGGCGCGCGACTGGATGGTCGAGGTGCCGATCTTGGCGTAACTCAGGAAACGGAACAGCTCGCCGAAGCCGGGGATCATCTTGTCGGCGACGCGCTCCAGCGCCTCGGGCGTGACGTCGCGGCCGGTGACGCCGGTGCCGCCGGTGGTGATCACGCAATCCACAGTCTCGTCGTCGATCCAGGCGTGAAGCTTGCCGACGATCAGGTCGGGGTCGTCGGGGACGATCGCGCGGTCGGCGAGTTCATGCCCCGCATCGGTCAGCAGGCCGACCAGCGTGTCGCCCGACCTGTCATCGGCATGCGTGCGCGTGTCGGACACGGTAAGCACCGCGATCCGCACCGGGCGGAACGCGACTTCCGGGTCAATTGGCACTGGTGACGCTCGAAAGGCTCGCCGTGGCCTGAACGCGTACCGCGCCGCCGCCGTTGCGGCCCGGCACCTTGGGCCACAGGCCCTGGGTGATCGCGGCACGGCTAGCGCTGTCGCGGCCGTCATTCTTCTCGTACATCCAGTAATTGCGCAGCACGGTCATGACGTAGCCGCGTGTCTCCCAATAGGGGATGCTCTCGATATACAGCAGCGGGTCGCCGTTATCGCGGATCTGGTAGTTCCAGTTGGTTACCGGCGTCGGGCCGGCATTGTAGGCCGCGATCACCTTGGGGAGCAGGCCGCCGGTGAAGCTCTGATCGCGCAGCTGCTCGATATAGGACTGGCCCACCTCCATATTGGTCGAGGGGCGCGAGAGGTCGCCGCGGCCGATCGTCAGGCCGCGACGGCGCCCGACATCGATTGCGGCGCCGCTCTTGATCTGCATCAGGCCGTAAGCGCCGGCGGGGCTTTCGACCGTGCGGTTGAAGCGCGATTCCTGGAGCGCGTGGGCGAACACCAGCGACTTGTCGATCCGCCAGCCGCCATCGGGCGTCCAATCGGGCGCGGGATAGCGCGCTTCCTCAAGCGGGCTGGCGCCCGGCGGGCAATTATGGGTGAGCCACAGCTGCGTGGCCGGGAGCGCCAGACGCGCGGCAAGACGGGTGAGGGCGGTGTGCTCGCGCGCGTCGCCGATGCGGGCCTGATAGCGGATCACGTCGGAGGCGAGATTATCCTCGCCGATCTCGACCAACGCCGCGGCGACGCGGACATTGGGACGCCGTTCGATCGCCTTCCAGTCGCTCGACACGAACTTCTCCGGACGAACCGGCGCTTCCTTCATCCCGAGCATCTGCCGAGCGAGCAGGCCGTAGAAGGTCTCGCCATGCTGAGCGGCGTTCTTGAGCCGGGTGCTGACCAGATCCGGGCGGCCGCACGCCATATCGGCGCGCGAAGCCCAATAGAGGCCAGCGGTACGCTTCTCGATGTCGGCGGCGCGCTGCGCGACCGAAGTGAACGCCGCCTGCGCCGTGGCACAGTCTTTCTGGCGCCAGGCGGCAAGGCCCTGGACCCAGTCGGCAAGCGGGGCGAACTCGCCGCTGCCCGCCTGCGCCTTGGCGGCGACGCGGCGCGCATCCGCGTCTCGACCGGTCGTATAGTACATCCAGGCGACACGCTGGCGCCATTCGGTGAGCACCTCGGGCGAAAGCTCCGGCCCGCGAGATTCGATCAACGTTTCGGCGCCGGTGGCGTCATCGGCCTTGATCAGCGGCTGCATTGCCAACACGACCTGCATCGCCGCGGCATCCGCCGCCGGAGTGGCCTTGTAGCGGATACGTGCGGGCGCGGCGTTGTGCCAGACCATGCGCTTCGCGACCGGGAGCGCGGGAAGCTCGGTCGCTCCGCGCGTCCGGGCGAGGCGGGCGATCTGTTCTGCCTGGGGAAGCTCGGGCGCTTCGTTCAGCAGCGCAAGCAACTGAGGCAGCTCCACCTTGGGCGAGCCCTTGGCAAGATACAGCTCGGCGCGCGCGGTGGCGTGTAGCAAGCCCGGGCGCATCGCATCGAGGCGGAGTTGCGCATCTGCCCAGCGGGCTTCGCGGATGGCGGCGAAAACGGCGCGATAGGATTCGCGCTCCGAACGGTCGAGCTGCTCGGGAACGCCGTCCTTGTCGGCCCGCCTTTCGCGCTCCATCGGCGCCGATTCATCGGCAGCGTGCGCGACGGCAGGGGCGGTGAGCGCGAGTGCCGAAATGGCAGCGAGGAAAAGGATACGCGGGTTCACTCGGCTTGCTCCTCAAGAAGCAATTGCAGGTCTTTCCAGGCATCGGCCTTCGCGGCGGGTCTGGTCAGCAGGAACCGCGGATGGAAGGTCGCGACCATCAGCGATTGTCCATTTTCCTGGTTAACGGCTTGTAAACGACCGCGTTGAAGCCCGCCATCACTCCCAATAACCGCACGGCTTACCGTTTGCCCAAGCAGGAGCAGCCGTTTCGGCGCGGTCAGGGCGATGTGGTGGCGGAGCAACTCGCCCAGCCGTTCCTCCGCGTCGCGCGGGACCGAGCCGGTGATCGGGCGCGCGGCGCAGAGCGGGGCGAAATAGATGGCATCGCGGTCGAGGCCAATCGCGGCGAGCATCCGATCGAACAGCCGTCCGGCCGGACCGGAGAGCAGCGACGGCGTCTCACCGTCCGATTCGGGAAAGTCGGTAATGACCATCAGCGGCGCGGCGGGATTGCCTGTCGGCGCGACGATGGGCTCGACCCAGCCCGATTCGGGTGCGCCGCTGCCGAAACGCCAGTCGATGAATGCTTCAAGGGTCGCGGGAAGCGGAACCTCCGGCTCGGGTTCGGCGAGCGCGACGGGTTGGGGCGTAGTCGACGCTACGGCAGGCGCAGCCTCGCGAGCGGTCCAGTCGCGCGGGTCATCGTCCACAAGCACGTCCACGCCTGCGTCGCGCCACCACTCCAGAGCGCTTGCCGCTTCGGCGCGCCAGTCGAATGCCCCCGATATACCCATCGATTTCACAGAGTCATGCCTTGACGCCACCGTCAATCTACCGCCATCGGGGGAGGGACAGGACGCGCCGCAGATGCGACGACATGTGCAGGTCGAGTCCCCGAGGGGAGACAGAATGTGAGCGAACGCGAGTCGATGCCATACGATGTCGTGATCGTCGGCGCCGGACCCGCAGGTCTGGCCGCGGCGATCCGGCTGAAGCAACTTGCTGCCGAAGCGGGCAGCGAGATCAGCGTGTGCATCCTCGAAAAAGGGTCCGAGGTCGGCGCGCACATCCTGTCGGGCGCGGTGATCGATCCCCGGTCGCTCGACGAACTGCTGCCCGACTGGCGCGAGCAGGGGTGCCCGCTGGCGCAGGTGCCGGTCAACGACAACCAGCACTGGCTGCTGAGCAAGACCGGCAAGTGGGATGTCCCGCACTTCATCGTGCCCAAGTTCATGCACAATGAGGGCACCTATACCGGCAGCCTCGGCAATCTCTGTCGCTGGCTGGCCGAGCAGGCCGAAGGGCTGGGGGTCGAGATCTTCCCCGGCTTCGCCGCCGCCGAGATCCTCTACAACGAGGACGGGTCGGTGAAGGGCGTCGCGACCGGCGACATGGGCGTGGCGCGCGACGGCACGCGCAAGCCCGATTATCAGCCCGGCCTCGAGCTGCACGCGCGCTACACCTTCTTCGGCGAAGGCGTGCGCGGGCATCTGTCCAAGCAGATCGAGCGCCAGTTCAACCTGCGCGACGGCGTGGAGCCGCAAATCTACGGCATCGGCATCAAGGAATTGTGGGACATCGACCCCGCGCTGCACGAGCCGGGCCGGGTGATCCACACCCAGGGCTGGCCGCTCAACGAGACCAAGGGATCGAACGGCGGCGGCTTCCTGTACCACCAGGCCAACGGACAGGTGGCGCTGGGGTTCGTGACCTGGCTGAACTACACCAACCCGTACCTCTCGCCGTTCCACGAGATGCAGCGCTGGAAGACCCACCCGAAGATCGCGGAGATCCTGAAGGGCGCCAAGCGCGTGTCCTACGGCGCGCGCGCGATCAGCGACGGCGGGCTGCAGTCGATCCCCAAGCTGACCTTCCCCGGCGGCGTGCTGATCGGCGACAGCGCCGGTTTCCTCAACGTGCCGCGGATCAAGGGCACGCATACCGCGATGAAGAGCGGCATGCTCGCGGCCGAAGCGGCGTTCACGGCGGTGCAGGCGGACCGCAGCGGCGACGAACTGACGGCTTATACCGAAGGCTTCGAAGCGAGCTGGATGCACAAGGAATTGAGCATCGTCCGCAACGTCGTGCCGCTGGTGAAGAAGTTCGGCGACATGGTCGGATCGGGCCTGGCCAACGTCACCATGTTCCTTGAGAGCTGGGGTGTGAAGATGCCCTTCACCCTGGGTCACAAGCCCGATCATGAGAGCCTGTGGCGCAAGGACCTAGTCCAGCCGATCGACTATCCCAAGCCCGACGGCGTGCTGAGCTTCGATCGGCTTTCCTCGGTGTTCCTGTCGAACACCAATCACGAGGAAGACCAGCCGATCCACCTGACGCTCAAGGATCCCGACATCCCGGTCGACTATGACCTGCCGATGTACGACGAGCCGGCGCAGCGTTATTGCCCGGCGGGGGTGTACGAGATCGTGGGCGAGGCCGAGGGAACGCCGAAGTTCGTGATCAACGCGCAGAACTGCGTCCATTGCAAGACGTGCGACATCAAGGACCCGACCCAGAACATCAACTGGGTGGTGCCCGAGGGTGGCGGAGGACCGAACTATCCCAACATGTAGCCGCCTGATCCTGCCGCTTGCGGCGCTGGGGCTGATGCTGCCCGAAGCGGCGCTGGCCGATGCGCGATCCTATGTCCGCGCGCGTGCGGCGGCGGCGGACGGGGCGGTCGATGTGGCCGCGGCAGGCTATGCCGCAGCGATGGCGACGGCGCCGAACGACGAAGTCGTTGCGATCCGCGCCTATCGCAACGCGCTCGCGGCGGGTGACATGCTGCTGGCACAGCGCGCCGCGGAGGTGCTCAAACGCGCCGACGTCGCGCCGGCGGACGTCTCCATCCTCGATTTTGCGGCTGCGCTTCGAGCGCGCAATGTGACCGCGGCAGACGACGCGCTCGGGAAGATCGGGGCCGGCCCGCTCGATTTCCTTGCGCCGGTGTTGCGTGCCTGGATCGCCTTCGATCGCGGTACCGATCCCATGCCGCTGCTCGAAAAGGCCAGCGAGAGTGGGCTTAGCCGCCGATATATTGCTGAGCATCGCGCGTTGCTGCTGATCGCGTCGAATCGTGTCGAGGACGGCGTCGCGGCATTGCGTGCGGCGCTGGGTGCCGATCCGGGGAGCATCGACCTGCGGTGGAACGCGGCGACCTTGCTGACGGCGAAGGGTAAGCGCGACATCGCCGAATCGCTGCTGGCCGGCAGCGATCCGGTGCTCTCGGCGCTTCGTGCGCGGTTGAGGAAAGGGCCGAAGCCCGGCGCCGCCTTCGGTGCAAGCCGTGCATTCACACGGCTGGCCGCAGATCTGGCCGGGCAGGAGACTCAGGCACTTTCGATCCTGCTGACGCGATCGGCACTGCTGCTCGATCCGGCCGAAGACCGCGCACGGCTGTTGCTTGCCGACGCGCTTGCGGGCGAGCAGGCCTATCCCCGCGCGCTCGCCGCGCTCGACGCGGTGAAGAAGGACAGCGCCTTCTACCCCACGGCGCTGAGCGAGCGCGTAGGGCTGCGCGGCAAGCGGGGGGATGTTGCGGGGGCTCTCGAGCTGGCGGCGTCGCTGGCCAATGCCGCCGGTGCGAACATCGCGGACAGCCAGCGCTATGCCGACCTGCTGTCGGCGCAGGGACGCGAAGAGGAGGCCGCGCACGTCTATGCCCGAGCACTGGCACAGGCCGGCGACGGCGCGACCTGGGTCCATCATCTCCAGCTGGGCGGATCGCTCGAGCGCGCGGGCAAATGGACGGCTGCGCTGCCGCATCTGCAGAAGGCGGTCGAGCTGGCGCCCGAACAGCCGATCGCGCTGAACTATCTGGGCTATGCACAGGTCGAGCGTGGCGAGAATCTGAAGGAGGCGACCGCACTGCTCGAACGGGCAAGCAAGCTGCGTCCCGACGATGCCGCGATCACCGATTCGCTCGGCTGGGCCTATTTCCGGAGCGGCGATATCGACAAGGCGCTGCCGCTTCTGGAACGGGCAGCGCAGGGCGATCCGGGCAGCGCGACGATCAACGAGCATCTTGGGGACGCCTATTGGCGGACCGGGCGGCGATTCGAGGCACGCTATGCCTGGCGTGCGGCCGCGCTCTATGCCGAGGGCGAGCAGAAGACCCGGCTGTCGGCAAAGCTGGCCGATGGATTGGGTCAGGGGACGGCGGCAAACTGACTATCGTCGAGCCCGCGCCGGCCAAGCTCAACCTCGCCCTGCACGTACGGCGGCGGCGAGACGATGGCTATCACGAGCTGGAGACGCTGTTCGCCTTCGTCGCGGATGGCGACACGGTGACGCTGAGCGATGGCGCCGGCTTTGGTGTCGAGGGGCCTTTCGCGGACGCTTTGGCCGGGGAGGGCGACAATCTCGTCACCCGCGCGGCGGCGAAATTCGCCGAGATGTTCGGGACCGGGGGAACGGGGCAGATCACGCTGACCAAGCGGCTGCCGGTGGCTTCGGGGCTTGGGGGCGGATCGGCGGACGCCGCGGCCACGTTGAGATTGCTTGCGCGGCGCGAGGGCGTTGCCATCGACGATCCGCGCCTGTTCGATTGCGCCGATGCGCTGGGATCGGACGTGCCCGCCTGCCTCTACAGCCGCACCGCGATCGGGCGCGGGCGCGGCGAGCGGCTGGCGTGGGTGAACGGTGCGCCGGGCACGCCGGTGCTGCTGGTCAACCCCGGCGTCGCCGTTTCGACTGCTGAGGTGTTCGCGCGCTGGGATGGCATCGATCGCGGCCCGCTGGGCGAAGGCGAATTGCTGGCGGCCGCAAAGGCAGGACGCAACGATCTGGAACCGCCGGCACTCGCGGTAGCGCCGGAAATCGGCGCAGCGCTCGCGCTGCTCGGTGGGCAAGCGGGTGCGACGCTGACGCGGATGTCGGGATCGGGTGCGACCTGCTTCGCGCTGTTCGACGATATCGCGGCGCGCGATCACGCCGCCGCGGCCGTGCGACAGGCTCAACCCAGCTGGTGGTGTCTCGAAACGGTGCTGTCGTGACAGTTTTTTGTTTCAAAGCGGGACGTTCGGCGTATAGCGCTGCGGCCCCCCTCTGGGGAAGGGCGATTGGCATCGCTCTTGCTGTAGCGTTTGTGCGGGCCAGGCGCCGGGAGCGAAACGTCCGTGGATGGCCCCCGCTCGCTGATGCGAGCGGGCGCTATCCTCGCCAGCGGCGGGGCCGCCGATGATCGGCTGGCAACTCCATGACAGCATCGCGACCCTGACCCTAGACCGTGGCGGCGCGCGCAATGCGATTCCGATCGCGGCTTGGGACGAATTGGCCGAAGCGGCGCGTGACATCGCCGGGTCGGATGCGCGGGCGGTGATCCTGCGCTCGGCCATGCCGGGCATCTTTTCGGCAGGGGCCGATCTCGCCGAGTTCCGGCAACTGACCGAAGAGCCCGCACTGCGCATTCGCTTCCGTGAGGCGATGGCCGCCGGGATCGAAGCGGTCGCGGCGCTGCCCGTGCCGGTGATCTGCGCGGTCGATGGCGGGTGTTTCGGTGCGGCGGTAGCGCTGACGCTGGCGTGCGATATCGTGCTGGCTGGGGATCAGGCGGTGTTCGCCACGACCCCCGCCAAGCTGGGCCTGACCTATCCGGCCGGAGACGTCGCGCGGCTCAAGGCGCGGGTGGGCGAGGGGCAGGCGGGGTTGATGCTCTTCACCGGCACGCGGATCGACGCGGACGAGGCGGCACGGATCGGGCTGGCGCATCGCCGGGTCGCTCACGCTCAGCCCGCCGCGCACGAGATGGCCAATGCCATCGCAGCGAATGTGCCGGAGGCAGTCCGAGCGCTCAAATGCGTGCTGCGCGATCCGGCGAGCGCCGGCCATCAACAGATATTTGACGATGCGTTTGGTTCGGATGCGTTCCGGGGCCGGCTTGGCGCGTTTCTGGAGGGTAAAAGATGAGCGTGGCACAGATTATCGACGGTGCCGCGGACATCCTGATCCTGTGCGATCATGCGTCCAGCGCGGTGCCGTCCGGCATCGACCTTGGGATCGATCCGGACCTGCTGACCAGGCATATCGCTGTCGATATCGGAGCGGCAGCGGTGAGCAAGGCGATGGCGGCACAGCTGGAAGCGACCGCGATCCTCGCTACCGTCTCGCGCCTCGTCATCGATCTCAACCGCGAGCCGGACCGTCTGGGGTTGATCCCGCACAGCAGCGACGGACACGCGATCCCTGGCAATGACGATGCCGATCGCGGCGAACGCATCGCGCGTTTCCACGCGCCCTATCACCGGCTGATCGCCGAGACGATCCGCGCGAAGCCGCCCAAGCTGATCGTCTCCGTCCACAGCTTCACCCCCCGGCTTGAGCAGCATGACGGCGCCGACCGCCCGTGGGAGATCGGCATCCTCTACAATCGCGATGCGCGCGCGGCGCGGATCGGGATCGCGTTGCTGGAAGCCGCAGGCATCGTCACCGGCGACAATGAGCCCTATTCGGGCCGAATCCTCAACGCGACGATGAACCGTCACGCCGAAGGCAACGGTATCCCCTATCTGGGGATCGAGATTCGCAACGACCTGATTTCCGACGCCTCGGGTGTGGCACATTGGGCGCAGCTTCTGGCGTCGATAGCAAATGATGTGCGCAACAGACTTGCGCAAACGGGGTCCCCGGCGACATAGGCGTTCGCGCCATGACCAATCGTTTCGACAAGTCCCGCCTGCCGTCGCGCCACGTGTCCGTCGGTCCCGAACGTGCCCCGCACCGCAGCTATTACTATGCCATGGGCATTTCCGAGGAGGAGATCGCCCGCCCGTTCGTCGCGCTCGCCAGCGCGGGCAACGACAGCGCACCCTGCAACACCACGCTCGACGCGCAGGCCGATGCCGCCCGCAAGGGCGTGGCGGACAATGGCGGCCTGCCGCGCCGGTTCAACACGATCACGGTGACCGATGGCATCGCGATGGGCCATCAGGGGATGAAGTCCTCGCTGGTCAGCCGCGAGGTGATCGCCGACTCGGTCGAACTCAGCGTGCGCGGTCATTGCTATGACGCGCTGGTCGGCTTTGCCGGGTGCGACAAGTCGCTGCCGGGCATGATGATGGCGATGCTGCGGCTGAATATCCCGTCGATCTTCGTCTATGGCGGATCGATCCTGCCGGGCCGCTATCAGGACCGCGATGTCACCGTGGTCGACGTGTTCGAAGTGGTCGGCAAGTTCGCCGCCGGCACCTGTCCGATCAGCGAGGTCCACGCGCTCGAGAAGGTCGCGTGCCCGGGTCACGGCGCGTGCGGCGGCCAGTACACCGCCAACACCATGGCTTGCGTCGGCGAGGCGATCGGGCTGTCGCTGCCCAACAGCAACATGGTGCCCGCGCCCTATACCAGCCGCGAGCAGATCGCGGTCGCCGCGGGCTATCAGGTGATGGAATTGCTGGAGAGGAACATCCGCCCGCGCGACATCTGCACGCGGGAGGCGTTCATCAACGCCGCGCGCATCGTCGCGGCGACCGGCGGATCGACCAACGGCGCGCTGCACCTGCCCGCCATGGCGAGCGAGGCGGGGATCGACTTCGACCTGTTCGACGTCGCGGAAGTTTTCAAATCAACGCCTTATGCTGCCGACCTGAAGCCTGGTGGCAAGTATGTCGCCAAGGACATGTACGAGGCCGGCGGCGTCTACATGCTGATGAAGTCGATGCTCGAGAACGGGCTGCTGTACGGCGATTGCATGACCGTGACGGGCAAGACGCTGGGCGAGAATATCGATCAGGTGACCTGGAACCCCGACCAGAAGGTCATCTATGACGTCAGGACTCCGATCACTCCGACGGGTGGCGTGGTCGGGCTGCGCGGGACGCTGGCGCCCAATGGCGCGATCGTGAAGGTCGCCGGGATGAGCCGGCTGGTCTTCGAAGGGCCCGCGCGCTGCTTCGATTGCGAGGAGGACGCCTTCGCCGCGGTCGAGAAGCGCGAGATCCGGGAGGGCGAGGTCGTCGTCATCCGCTACGAGGGCCCCAAGGGCGGCCCGGGCATGCGCGAGATGCTGTCGACCACCGCGGCGCTCTATGGCCTGGGCATGGGCGAGAAGGTCGCGCTGATCACCGACGGGCGCTTCTCCGGCGCGACCCGCGGCTTCTGCATCGGCCATGTCGGGCCGGAAGCGGCGGAGTGCGGGCCGATCGCGCTGGTCGAGGACGGCGACACGATCCGCATCGACGCCGAGGCGGGGACGATCGACCTTCACGTCGCCGAGGATGTGCTCGCCGAGCGCCGCGCGCGCTGGCAGCCGCGCGAGAATGCGTACCAATCCGGGGCACTCTGGCGCTATGCGCAAAATGTCGGACCGGCCTATAAGGGAGCGGTAACGCACCCGGGGGCAAAGTCCGAAAAGCATGTCTACGCGGATATCTAACACGCTGGCGGTGAGCGCAGCCCTGCTGTCGCTCTCCGCCTGTGGCGACAATGCGAACAAGACCGCGCGCGGGGAGGGGGATCGCATCCCCTGTGCGCTTGGCGGCGCGACCGAATTCGCTTCCAATTGTACGGTCGAGCGCGCGCAGACCGGGGACGGGCTGATCCTGACCGTCCGGCACCCCGATGGCGGCTTCCACCGCCTGCGCGTCACGACGGACGGCCGTGGCGTGATCGCGGCGGATGGCGCGCAGGAGGCGAAGGTCGCGGTGGTCGGCGGCGGAACGATCGAAGTGACGATCGACGATGCGCGCTACCGGCTCCCCGCGACGGTGAAGGGCGGCGCGGCCAAGTAACGCAAATTGCATTGCGCGGGTTTTCTGCCTATTCCGGCCGTGCCAGAGGGCCGGGCGGCCGCGTTGCACTTCGGTGCACCGAGGAAAGTCCGGGCTCCACGGAAACACGGTGCCGGGTAACGCCCGGCGGTTCCGGCTTCGGCCGGGGTCAGGGAAAGTGCCACAGAGAGCAGACCGCCCACTGGTCTTCGGACTGAGGGCAAGGGTGAAAGGGTGCGGCAAGAGCGCACCGCGCGACCGGCAACGGAAGCGGCACGGCAAACCCCACCGGGAGCAAGATCGAATAGGGGCCGCTTATGGGGTGTTCCGCCTCGCGGCCCGGGTTGATTGCTTGAGCCTGCACGCAAGTGCAGGCCTAGAGGAATGGCCGCCCATCGCGTGCACCTCCCGCAAGGGAAAGGGCCGCGTGGACAGAACCCGGCTTACAGGCCCTCTGGCACTTTCGTTGCGCGCGCGGACCGGCTAATCGCGCTGCCATGCGTATTCTTCTGACAGGTTCGTCCGGCTGGCTCGGCCGCTATCTTGCGCCCATGCTTCGTGGGGCTGGGCATGAGGTCACTGGCCTCGATGTCGCGCCGGGCGTGGATACCGACGTGGTCGGCAGCGTCGCCGATGCCGCGCTGATCGAGCGGGTGTTTGGCGAGTACGGGATCGAAGCCGTCATCCATGGCGGCGCGCTGCACAAGCCGGACATCGTTCGCTATTCCAAACAGACGTTCGTCGATGTCAACGTGACCGGCACGCTCAACCTGCTCGAAGCGGCGGTGCGTGCGGGGCATGACCGGTTCGTCTCCACCTCCACCACCTCGCTGATGATCAGCCAGGCGATCCGCGACGAGGCGGGCGACGCGGCGGTATGGCTCGACGAGGAGTCAGGGCCGATCGAGCCGCGCAATATCTATGGCACGACCAAATATGCCGCCGAGCAGCTGTGCCGCCTGTTCCATGCCGAGCATGGCCTGAACAGCATCGTGCTGCGCACCGGGCGTTTCTTTCCCGAGGAAGACGATACCCACAGCCACCCGCCGGGCGAGAATTTGAAGGCCAACGAGTTTCTCCATCGCCGGCTGACCGTCGAGGATGCGGCGCGGGCGCATGTCGCGGCGCTGGAGAAAGCGCCGGAGATGGGCTTCGCCACCTATCTCGTTTCCGCGCCCACGCCGTTCGCACGCGGCGATGCGGCGGAACTCAAACATGATGCCGCTTCGGTCATTGCGCGGTACTTCCCCGACGCACCCGGCCTGTATGCGGCGCGGGGCTGGGTGCTGCCCCAGCGGATCGGACGGGTTTATGACAGCGGACGGATCGTGCGCGAACTGGGGTTCCGCTTCGAGACCGGTTTCCCCGAGATTCTGGCGGCCCTGCGCGATGGTGCGCCGCTGCCGTTCGAGCATGATGCGGACTATATCTCGCCCAAGGAGGTGGCCTGATCGCCCCGATCGCTCGCTTGTAGGGCGCGCCCGAGAGGCGTAGCATCGCGCGATGATCGCGTGGTTTCGCCGCCGATATCTCGACCTTCTCTGCTCGATATACATCTATAACGAGCATCGCGGTTACACGAGCATCGACAGGGTATTGGAGGCGGTTCGGGCGCGGTCCCCCGACGACCATGCGCTGATCGCCGCGATCGAGCAGCACCGCGCAGACGAGCACAAACACTATATGATGTTCAAGCGCTGGTTCGAGCTGCGCGGGCAGATGCCGCTGCGGGTCGATCGCACCTGCGGCCATATCGACCGGTTCGTCGAGATCATGTTCCGCCAGACGATCGACGAGCTGGATACCAGCGCGATCATCGCGCGCGACGATCTGTTCGAGAAACTGTGCCGCGTCATCTCGCTCACCGAACAGCGCGGCTTCCGCCAGGTCGAGATCCTGTTGCGCCACCCGCTGGTCCGCCACGACCGCGCGCTGGTGCGCATCTTCGAGGTGATCCATCGCGACGAGCCGAGCCATTGGGCGCCCTATGACGGCTGGCTCAAGGCCCACGGCAAGCGCGACCCGAGATGGTGGGAACGAGCGGTGGACGGGTTCATTCACTCGGAGTTGCTGTTCTTCAAGCTGCCCGTGCTGTTCCTCAACCCGTGGCTCAGGCGGCGGGACGACTGGGCGGACGCCGGGGAAGCTGCCGCCGGGGCCGTTTGAACGACCTCTTGCGCATATACTTCGTATACGAAATATATGCTTCGTATGCGAAGCGATTCGGCGATTGTTAGGGATGAGCCAGGCGGCCGGGGGCGAAAGCCACGCTTCCTCTTCCTGCTCAACGTCGCGCACCGGCGGCTGCTGGCGGCGGCGCAGGGCGATGCGGAGGGCAAGACCGCCGCGCGGGCTGGCCTGCTGATGGCGCTGAGCGCGGACGGAGCGCCGGTGCCGCTGGGGCAGCTGGGCGAAGCGCTCGACCTCAGCGCCTCTGCACTTTCAGGGCTGGTGGATCGGATGTCGCGCGATGGCCTGATCGTGCGCAGCCCCGATCCGAATGACGGGCGCGCGTGGAACATCGCACTGACCGAGACAGGGAAGGCACGGCGCGCCGAGGCAGTGCCGGTGGCGCGGTTGCTGAACGAGAAATTGTGTGAAGGGTTCGACGACGCCGAACTGGCCGTCGTCGCGCGGTGGCTCGATGCGGTCCGCGAGAAATTTCCGAGGGAGACGATGAAATGACGGCGCACATCAAGGTGACCAAGGCGGACGGCATCCTGACGCTGGTCATGAACCGTCCCGAGAAGAAGAACGCGCTCACCGACGCGATGTACGGCGTTCTCGCCGATGAGATCGAGGGCGCACAGACCGACAGCGCCACCCGCGTCATCGTCATTCGCGGCGAGGGCGACATGTTCACCGCGGGCAATGACCTGGCGGATTTCGCGGCGGCCAAGCCGGGCGAAAGCCCGCGCAATGTCGGCCGCTTCATCCGCGCGATCGCGCAGACGACCAAGCCGCTGATCGCGGCGGTCCAGGGGCGAGCGGTAGGCGTCGGTACGACGATGCTGCTGCACTGCGACTATGTGCTGCTGGCCGAGGACGCGAAGCTGACCACGCCCTTCGTCAACCTCGCTCTTGTCCCCGAAGCCGCGTCGAGCCTGTTGCTGCCTGCCCGGATCGGTCACCTGCGCGCCTTCTCGATGCTGGCGCTGGGTGAGGCCGTCGAGGCGAGTCAGGCGATCGAGTGGGGGCTGGCCAACGCGGTCGTCCCGCTGGGCGAGCTGGTTCCCGCGATCGAGGCTGCTGCGGCCCGCATCGCCCGCCAGCCGCTGGGCGCGATCCAGGCCACCAAGCGGCTGATGCGTGATGCAGAGCAGCTCACCGCCCAGATGGCTGTGGAGGGCGAGGAGTTCGCCGCAAGGCTACAGAGCCCGGAAGCGAAGGAGGCGTTCATGGCCTTTGCCCAGCGCCGCGAGCCGGACTTCACCCAGTTCAGCTGAGCCTGTCCGCCCCAACCCCAGCTTCACGCACGAAAATGCCGCCTGCGCTTGCTCCGGCGCAACAAAGGCGTAAGTGGGCGGCATCATGTCCAACAGACCGCTCACCCTGTACGAGAAGATCTGGGCCGCGCATGTCGTGGAGCGCCGCGACGATGGCACGTGCCTGATCTATATCGACCGTCACCTCGTCCACGAAGTCACCAGCCCGCAGGCGTTCGAGGGGCTTCGCGCCAACGGAAGGCGGGTGCGGCGGCCGGACCTTACGCTTGCGGTGCCCGATCATAACCTTCCGACCACGCCGCGTGTCGACGCGGCCGGCAACCGCCTGCCGATCGCGGATCGCGAGAGCGCGCAGCAGCTTGCGGCGCTGGAGCGCAACGTCGCCGAGTTCGGCATCGACTATTTCGGCGCGACCGCGGCGGAGCAGGGCATCGTCCATGTCGTGGGACCCGAGCAGGGCTTCACGCTGCCCGGCACCACGCTGGTCTGCGGCGACAGCCACACTTCGGCGCATGGCGCGCTGGGGGCGCTGGCGTTCGGCATCGGAACGAGCGAGGTCGAACATGTGCTGGCAACGCAGACGCTGCTACTCAGCCAGTCGAAGACGATGGAGATCCGCGTCGACGGCACGCTGGGCTTCGGCGTCTCGGCCAAGGATGTGGTTCTCGCGATCATCGGCAAGACCGGCGCCGCGGGCGGCACCGGCTATGTCGTCGAATATACCGGCGAGGTGATCCGCGCGCTGTCGATCGAGGGGCGGCTGACCGTCAGCAACATGTCGATCGAGGGCGGCGCACGCTCCGGCCTGATCGCGCCCGACGAGAAGACCTTCGCCTATCTCAAAGGGCGCCCGATGGCGCCCAAGGGCGAGCAATGGGAACAGGCGGTGGCGTGGTGGAAGACGCTGCCGACCGATGCGGGCGCGCAGTATGACCGCGTCGTCACGCTCAACGGCAGCGACATCGCGCCTTCGCTCACCTGGGGTACCAGCCCCGAGGACGTGGTGCCGATCACCGGCGTCGTGCCCGACCCCGAGAGCTTTGCCGATCCCGCCAAGCGCGTCGCGGCGCAGAAGTCGCTCGACTATATGGGCCTCGCCCCCGGCACGCGGATGCAGGACATCGCGGTGGAGAACATCTTCATCGGCAGTTGCACCAACAGCCGGATCGAGGATCTGCGCGCCGCGGCCGATGTGGTGAAGGGCCGCCATGTCGCCGACGGAATCCGTCAGGCGCTGATCGTGCCGGGCTCCGGCCTCGTCAAGCGTCAGGCGGAAGCCGAGGGGCTGGACCGCATCTTCCTCGACGCCGGGTTCGAATGGCGCGAGCCGGGCTGTTCGATGTGCCTGGCGATGAACCCGGACAAGGTTCCCGCCGGCGAACGCTGTGCTTCCACTTCCAACCGGAATTTCGTAGGAAGGCAGGGTCCGGGGGCCCGAACGCACCTCGTCTCACCCGCAATGGCGGCGGCGGCGGCGGTCACGGGAAGGCTCACCGATGTGCGTGACCTTGTAGGGGGATGACCCGTGAAGCGTGTTTTGGTGTTGCTGGTGGCGGGTACCGTGCTGAGCGGCGCAGCGGCGGTCTACGCGGCGGCAAATGCGAAGACGGGCGCACCGGCGGCAAAGCCGGGCGTGACGAAGCCGCAGGGCCGCGTCGCGCGCTGATCGACGCGATTGTTGAAGACTATCGGGCGGCCGTCCGGGCAGGGGCGGGCGCCCTTTCCGGTATGCGGCGTCCGGCGATGGAACGGAGCTGACACAATGGAACCGGTGAAGAAGGTCGAGGGGCGTGCCTATCCGTGGGGCGCCAAGAATATCGACACCGACATCATCATCCCCGCCCATTGGCTCAAGACGATCAGCCGCGAGGGGCTGGGCAAGGGCGCGTTCGAGAGCGTGCGCGCGGAACCGGACAACATCTTCGACGACGCGCGCTACGCCGGGTCGCCGATCCTGATCGCGGGCGAGAATTTCGGCTGCGGGTCTAGCCGCGAACATGCCGCCTGGGCATTGAAGGACATGGGCGTCACCGCGGTGATCGCGCCGAGCTACTCCGACATCTTCTCGGGCAATGCGTTCAAGAACGGCATTGTTGCCGTCGTTTTGCCGCAGGACGCGGTCGACCGGCTGGTCGAGGTGGCGAAGACCGATCCGGTGACGATCGACCTCGAGACGATGACCGTCACCACCCCCTATCAGGACCGGTTCGCCTTCGAGATGGACCCGTTCCGCCGCGACTGCCTGATGCAGGGGCTGGACGAGGTCGGTCTGACGCTGGCAAAGGATACCGTGATTTCGAAATACGAATCGACGGTCGCCCAATCGCGCCCGTGGATCGCACGGGAGAGAGCGGATGAAGGCCTTGCTGTCGCGGGAAGTGGGCGGACCTGAAACTCTAACCATCGGTGAGCTGCCCGACCCGGTAGCAAAGCCGGGCGAGGTGGTGGTCGCGATCAAGGCGTGCGCGATCAACTATCCCGACGTCATCATCATCGAGGATAAATACCAGTTCAAGCCGCCGCGCCCGTTCGCGCCGGGCGGCGAGATTGCGGGCGTGGTGGAATCGGTGGGCGAGGGCGTCACCGACCTCAGGCCGGGCGACCGCGTGCTCGGTTCGACGGGCTGGAACGGGATGGCCGAGAAGATCGCGGTCGATCGCCGTCGCCTCTATCCGCTGCCCGAGGGCAAGAGCTTCGCGCAGGGCGCGTCGCTGCTGATGACCTATGGCACCAGCATCCATGCATTGCTCGACCGCGGGCGTCTGAAGGCAGGCGACACGCTGCTGATCCTCGGCGCGGCGGGCGGCATCGGGCTGTCGGCGATCGAATTGGGCAAGGCGTTCGGCGCGCGTGTGGTCGCGGCGGTGTCGAGCGAGGAGAAGGCCTCGGCGGCGAAGGCGGCCGGGGCGGACGAGACGGTCGTCTATGGCCGCGCGCCGTTCGACAAGGACCAGTCCAAGGCGCTGGCCGAGCAGTTCAAGGCCGCGGTCGGGCCGGACGGCGCGCAGGTAATCTACGATCCCGTCGGCGGCGACTATGCCGAACCGGCGCTGCGATCGATCGGCTGGGAGGGACGTTACCTCGTCGTCGGCTTCCCGGCGGGGATCCCGAAGCTGGCGCTCAACCTGACGCTGCTCAAGAGCTGCGACGTGTGCGGCGTATTCTGGGGCGCCTTCGCCGCGCGCGACCCCAAGGCCAATGCCGCGCATGTCGAGCACCTCTTCCGGCTGTGGGATGAAGGCAAGATCAACCCGCATGTCAGCGAGACCTTTGCGCTCGAGGATGGCGGAAAGGCGATCGCCAGGCTTGCCGGGCGCAGCGCGATCGGCAAGCTGGTGGTGAAGATCGGGGATTGAAATTGGATGGGCGGCAGACGGCCTGCGCCGCCTGCCGCCGGTCGTGCAGCTATCGATTGTCGAGCTGTGCCCGCACCGAGCATCGCCCTTTCAGGGAGATGCGATAGGGGCTGGACGCCCGGGACTCGATCAGACGCTTGCGCCGCAAGGCCTTGAAGATGCCGAGTGTGCAGTCCGACAGGACATAGCCCTCGCGCGTGAAGCACAGGACTTCGCAGACGCGGCCGTGTTCGTCACGACGGTGACGAATATAGCCGCCTTGAGCCAGCACGTGCAGGACGCGCTGCTCCAGTCTTGAAACGTTCATTGGATGACTCGTGGATGAGACGGATCCTCAGGCGATCGCTGTCGCGCGCAGACGCGCGTCGGCTCTGTTCGCCGGCAGTCCCGGTCACCGGGACGCTAGGATGTTCACACAAGTTCAGACATGGCGCGAGCGTAGGACGCCGGGGCCGTGGGTGTCAAATCGGCGCGCTTCCGCCGTTCGTCATTGCCCGGCAAAGGGCACCCGTGCCGGACTGAAATTTATCTCTTGCTTAAATATTCGGCTGAGTATTTAACTAAGGCGTAAATTTTAGCGGAGGCGACTTTGCGCAAGAAGGGAAACCAACGCGACGCGGCGATTGCCCGCAACTTGACCGGCGTCGTGCTGGCCGTACTGGCGCTCGGGCTGGCCCTCAACGCAAGCGGGCTGGTCATGCCGGGGGGCAGCGGACCGGCGAAGCTGCTGCAGGCGATCACGATGCTGCCGATGCTGTGCTACCTCGCGGCGGTCTGGATGATCCACCTCGCCTTCTCGGCATTGGCGCGGGGCGATGCGGTGGAGCGGATCGTCGCGACGCTGCTCGTCCGGGTCGGCACATGCATGTTCCTTGGCGGCCTTCTGCGCGTCTTTGTAGAGCCGTGGCTTACACGGCTCGCGCTCGGGCGGCCCTGGCCCTGGGCCAATTTCGATGTCGCGGCGATCACGCTGGGCACCGCGGGGCTGTTCCTCATCCTGCTCGCCCGGCCGTTGCGTCACGCTGCCTGGATGCGCGCGGAACTGGATGCGATCCTCTGATGCCGATGGTGGTGACGTTGGACGTGGTGCTCGGCGATCGCGGGATCACCGGCAAGGAACTGGCGCGGCAGATCGGTATCAGCGAGACGCAGCTCTCGCTGTTCCGTTCGGGCAAGGTGCGGGGAATCCGTTTCGCCACGCTCGCGCGCCTGTGCCTGGCGCTCGATTGTCAGCCGGGTGAACTGCTTACTTATGCGCACGATCCCGGCGATCTGGTGGCCGGAAGCTTGGAGGACTAGCCCTTCCCGCCGTGGCGCCGGGTCATGAACGCCAGCCGTTCGAACAGCATTACGTCCTGCTCGTTCTTGAGCAGCGCGCCGTGGAGCGGGGGGATCGCCTTGCTTGGGTCGCGCGACTGGAGGACGTCGAGCGGCATGTCCTCGTGCAGCAGCAGCTTGAGCCAGTCGAGCAGCTCGCTGGTGCTGGGCTTCTTCTTGAGGCCGGGGACCTCGCGGATGTCGTAGAATATATCCATCGCCTTGCTCACCAGGATCTTCTGGATGCCGGGGAAATGGACGTCGATGATCGCCTGCATCGTCTCGCGATCGGGGAATTTGATATAGTGGAAGAAGCAACGGCGCAGGAACGCGTCGGGCAGTTCCTTCTCGTTGTTGCTGGTGATGACGACGATCGGGCGCTCGGCGGCGCGGACGGTCTCGCCGGTTTCGTAGACATGGAATTCCATGCGATCGAGTTCCTGAAGCAGGTCGTTCGGGAACTCGATATCGGCCTTGTCGATCTCGTCGATCAGTAGCACGGGCAGGGTGGGGGAGGTGAACGCCTCCCACAGCTTGCCGCGGCGGATATAGTTGGCGATGTCGTGGACGCGCTCGTCGCCGAGTTGTCCGTCGCGCAGGCGGGCGACCGCGTCATATTCGTACAGGCCCTGATGCGCCTTGGTGGTCGACTTGACATTCCATTCGATCAGCGGCGCGCCGACCGCCTTCGCTATCTCGTACGCCAGCACCGTCTTGCCGGTGCCCGGTTCACCTTTGACCAGCAAGGGGCGGCGCAGCGTGACCGCGGCATTGACGGCGACCTTGAGGTCGTCGGTGGCGACATAGCTCTGGGTGCCTTCGAAACGCATCTGTGTTCCCGCCGGAAATTGGAAGATCGGGTATGGGGTAGCGGGATTGGGTTCGGGGACGCAAGCGGTTTGCCTGTATCCCGGCGCTTTCGTAAGGTCCCGCCGCGGTTCGACTCATCGCCGCGCTGAAAAAGAGGAACGTCCGATGCCCAAGCCGTATTCCGGAATCCTTCTTGCCACCTCGCCCCTGTTCGCACTCGCGCTTCTCGCCGGTTGCGGCAAGAAGAGCGAGACCGCACCGGCGAATACCACCGAACCGGCGATGACGGCGAACGAGACGCTGCCGGCGAATGACGCCGCTGCTGCGCCGCTGACCGCAGCCTATGACTGTATGCCTGCGCTGCTGTTGAGCGCGACCTATGACAATAGCGGCGCGACGCCCAAGGCGAAGCTGACGATCGGCGACAAGAGCTATGACCTGACCGGCGTTCAGGCGGCAAGCGGCGCCAAATATGCGACCGATCAGGGCCGCTCGGCGGGCAAGACACTGGTGTGGTGGACCAAGGGGCCGGAAGGCACGCTTTATGAGGGCAAGGTCGGCGGTACCGATGCCGACGAGAAGAAGGTTTCGAGCTGCAGCGAACGCAAGGGCTGATCCAGCGCCGACTTGACCGGGGCGGGCACGCGAAGGCGTCCCGCCCTTTTTCGTCAGAGCATGTCGCGGGCGGAGGAGCGGGCTTCGAGCACGTCCCAGATGCCCCGATGCTGGGCAAGCATCTGCTGGGCGCCGAACAGCATGGCACGCTCGACCGGCAGGGTAGCGGCCAGCGCATCGATCACCGTGGCGGTCTCATGCACCGGGGGCAGGATCGACTCGGGGGAGTCGAGGCCCAGCCGCTCAGCCGCGATATCCAGCAGTCCGCGGATCACTGGCCAGTCGAGCACCAGCGCGATCGCCGTTCCGTCCGCGCAGCCGGTGCGATCGGACTGGGCGAGCATGTCCAGCGCATGACGCTGGGCCGCGACCGCGGCTTCGGACTGGGCCTGCCCCGGCGTGCTGGGCAGCGGCCCTGCGGCTGCGACGAGGCGAACAATGAAGGCGCGCTCCGCCGAAAATCCCTCAGCGGCCTGCGCCATCCACCCTGCGGTGGCCGGTTCGCGCGAATGAAGGCTCGCCTGCTCGACGACATCGGGGTGGCGCGCGTGGAGCAGGCAGATCATGTGCACGGCGTCGGCCAGGTCGCGCATCGGCGCGATGCCGGTGGTGAGGCGCGCAAGAAAGCGATGGCTCGCACTGCCGTCTGCGGCGACGAGCGCCGTCAGCGTGCCCGAAGCGCCGCCAAGTCCTGCCGTCTGCACCGACTTCAAAGCCATTCGATCCCCGCATTCGATCCGCACCGGACGATCCGGCGCCTGCGGAACTGCTGTGGCCCACAGGTCTATACCGAACCACGTAAAGACCTGGTTGATACCCGGTTTACCACGGTGAAGGGATTGTCCGGAGCGACCAAAGGAAAACAGGCTTCACAATAACTGACCAGTCAGTTATTTATTATCCATGCCACGCCGTACCCCGCCCAATCGCCGCGAGGCCATTCTGAACGCTGCACGCATCCAGTTTGCGGCGAGCGGCTATGCCGGAACTCGCATGGAGGATGTAGCGGCCGGGGTCGGCATCTCGAAGGCCGCACTCTATCTGCAATTCGCCGACAAGGCGGCGCTGTTCCGGGAAATGGTGGACGGGACGCTGCTGACGCGGCTGCCCGCGGCGCTGCCGCCGGAAGTGGAATCGGCGCCGCCCGCGGTCCAGCTGGAGACGCTGGTGCGGCTGGGTGCCCGTCAGCTCGCCGAGCCCGAGATCGCGTTTCTGCCGCGGCTGGTGATCGGCGAGGGCGGGAATTTTCCGGAGATCGCGCGTACCTATCATGACCGTGCGGTCGATCGCATCCTGACATTAGTCGCCGGTATCGTCGCGCGCGGAATTGCCGACGGCAGTTTCCGTCGGGTCGATCCCTATCTGACGGCGCGGACGGTGGCCGGCGCGTTGCTGCTCGGCGCATTGTGGAAGACGGTGTTCGAACCGGTCGGCGCCGCCCCGGTGGATATGGAAGGGCTGGCTGCCTCGCACATCGACATCGTGTTGAACGGGCTTCTCGCAGGAGTGCGCCGATGAAACGGATATTGCCCCTGGCAGCGATCGGGATCGCGGTGCTCGCCGCGCTGATCTGGTGGGCGTTCGGACGGGACGAGGGGCCGGAGCCATGGCTAGGCTATGTCGAGGGCGAGGCGATCGAGGTCGCGGCGCCGGTGTCGGGCCAGCTCGCGGCACTCAACGTCCAGCGCGGCGGACAGGTGACGGCGGGGCAGCCGCTGTTCGCACTCAACGCGGCAACCACCGAGGCCGAGCTCAAGCGGTTGAGGGCGCAGCTGGCATCTGCACAGGCGCAGCGCGATGACCTGGCCAAGGCGCGCCAGCGGCCCGCCGAGCTCGACATCGCCCGTGCGCAACAGGCGGCGGCGCGGGCCGAAGTGACGCGGACGGCGCGCGAGTATCAGCGGATCGCGACGCTCGCCCAGCGTGGTTTCGCCACCAAGAGCCAACTGGATGCGGCGCGCGCGGCAGCAGACGGCGCGCGGGCGTCGCTGAGCCAGGCGCAGGCCAGCGAAGCATCGGGCAAACTCGCAGGCCGTGTCGACCAGATCGCCGCCGCCGATGCCCAGATCGCGGCGGCGCAGGCCGCGATCGCCGTGCAGAGCCGCCGCGGCGAGGAGATCGCGCCGCTGGCACCGGCTGCGGGGCTGGTCGAGCAGACCTATTTCAACCCCGGCGAATGGGTACCCGCGAACACGCCCGTGGTTCGGTTGTTGCCGCCGGGCCGGGTGAAGATCCGCTTTTATGCCCCGCAAGCGGCGGTCGCCGGTCTGAAGCCCGGGTCGAAGGTGACGGTGACCTGCGACGGCTGTGGCGGGCCGGTCGCTGCCACTGTGCGCTATGTTGCGGCACAGGCGGAATTCACGCCGCCGGTGATCTACAGCGAACGCGCGCGCGCCAAGCTCGTCTTTCTGGTCGAAGCCTATCCCGACAGCGGCATCGAGCGGTTCCGCCCGGGCCTGCCGGTCGAGGTGCAACCGCAGTGACCGGCGACGCGGCCATTTCGGTCGAGGGGCTGACCAAGAGATTCGGCAACCGGACGGTGGTCGACACTGTGAGCCTTGAGGTCGGGCGCGGCCGGATCTGCGGGTTTCTGGGCCCCAACGGATCGGGCAAGACCACGACGCTGCGGATGATCTGCGGGCTGCTGATCCCGGACGGCGGGGGCGGCGAGGTGCTGGGGATGGATCTGCTTACCCAGCGCGAGCTGATCAAGCGCCGGATCGGCTATATGACCCAGCGCTTCGGCCTGTTCGAGGACCTGACGATCCGCGAGAATCTGGCCTTCGTCGCCGACGCCTATGGGCTGGACGAGAAGATGAAGCGTGTCGATGCCGCGCTCGAGCGGCTGGGTCTCGAGACTCGCGCCGGTCAGCTGGCCGGCACGCTTTCGGGCGGGTGGAAGCAACGGCTCGCGCTGGCCGCCTGCGTGCTGCACGATCCGGAGATATTGCTGCTCGACGAACCGACCGCCGGCGTCGACCCGCTCGCGCGGCGCGAATTTTGGGATCAGGTCCATATGCTCTCGGCGGAAGGCACGACCGTCCTCGTCTCGACCCATTATATGGACGAGGCCGAGCGCTGCCACGATATCGCGTACATCGCCTATGGCGTGCTGCTCGCGCGCGGCACGGCGGATGAGATCGTCGTGCAATCGGGGCTGGTCGCGCTGGCGGGTGAGGGGCCGGGCGCCGACCGGCTTGCGCCCAAGCTGGAGCGTGCGCCGGGCGTGGCGATGGCCGCTGCGTTCGGGCCGACGGTGCATGTCTGCGGCCGCGACATGGCGGCATTGCGGGCGGCGGTGGCCGACATCGCGCCCGGCATCAGCTGGCGCGAGACCGAGCCGACGCTGGAGGATGTGTTCATCCACCTGATGCGTGGCGCCACCGACAACAGCACGGAGCCGCGCACATGACGCAGGGGTTCACCCTCGCCTGGCGGCGCATCTGGGCCGTGCTGGTCAAGGAGGTGCATCAGCTGCGCCGCGATCCGCTGACCTTCGGCATGGTGGTCGGGCTTCCGCTCGTCCAGCTGATCCTGTTCGGCTTCGCGATCAACAACGATCCCCGACACCTGCGCGCGGCGCTGGAGATGAACGATCACAGCTCGATCACCCGCACCGTCGAGAATTCGCTTCGCGCGAGCAGCTATTTCGAGCTGGTGCCGGTGAGCAAGCCGGGAGAGGGCGAGGCGATGCTGCGCCGCGGATCGGTGCAGTTCCTGATCGTCGTGCCGAGCAACTTCACGCGCGACCTGGTCCGCGGCGAGCGGCCGCAACTGCTCGTGCTGGCCGACGCGACCGATCCGGCCGCGACCGGCAATGCGACCTTTGCGGTCGAGCAGGCGGTGCTTTCGGGGCTGCGGCACGACCTGATCGGCCCGCTGACGGCGCGCGCGGGAACGCCGTCTCCGGTCGAGGTGGTGATCCAGCGGCGCTACAATCCGGAAGGGATCACCAGTCACAATATCGTCCCCGGCCTGCTCGCGGTGGTGCTGTCGATGACGATGGTGATGATGACCTCGATCGCCGTCGCGCGCGAGCGGGAGCGCGGGACGATGGAGAACCTTCTCGCCATGCCGTTGCGACCCATGGAGGTGATGACGGGCAAGATCCTGCCCTATGTGCTGATCGGCGCGGCGCAGACGGTGATCATCGTGGTACTGGCCGGGCTGATCTTCCACGTGCCGTTTGCGGGTGCCGCATGGTTGCTGGCGCTGGCGACATTGGTGTTCATCACCGTCAGCTTGCTGCTCGGCTTCACGCTCTCGACCTTCGCCAAGACGCAGATGCAGGCGATGCAGATGAGCTTCTTCTACATCCTGCCCAGCATCCTGCTCTCCGGCTTTGCGTTCCCCTATGCGGGTATGCCGCGCTGGGCGCAGTGGCTGGGCGAGCTGCTGCCGGTTACCCACTATCTGCGCGTGGTGCGCGGGGTGATGCTCAAGGGCTGGTACCCCGGCGAGGCGCTGACCCAATTGCTGATCCTCGCCGCGCTCGGCGCTGTGTTCGCGGTGATCGCGGTGCGGCGCTATGGCGATACGCTTGAGTGAGGAGGGCGCGGTCCCTGTTCGCCAACATTGCTGACGTTCGGAAAGCAGGCAGTCTGGAAGCGACCCCGTTGCAGTCGCTCCGCTCAAACGGCCCGACTGGCCGACATCGCGGCTCTATCGGCTCTGCTCACTCGCTGAGCTTCACCTTGACCTTGCCGATCGCCCAGAAGGGCTTGTCCTTCATGCGGCCGGTGTAGAGGATCGTATAGATTCCGTTGCCCTCCGCCACCAGGCCGAGCGGGGTGCGCAGGTCCGAGGCCCAGTTGTTTGCGTCGCTCTGCACGATCAGCGAGCGGCCCTGGTGCCAGCGGATGCCGTCCGTCGACACGCTGTAGCTGACCGAGTTGTTGGGACGGGCCGGCAGGTCGGGCTGGACCGGGGTGAAGTGGTTGGAATCGTACAGCGCCATGTAATGGCCGTTGGGCAGCTTCTCCACGATCGGATTCTCGATGAACAGGCTCTCGATCGGCGAGGGCTGCTCGCTCGGCACGCGGTTCCATTTAGTCGCGGTCAGGCTGTCGCCCGTCGCGACGCCGACATACCAGGGCGAGACCGGGAAGTGGTTGTGACTGCCGTGCAGCGCGACCCATTTGTTGTTCCCGATCTTGTACGGGAAGAAGCTGTCGAGGCCCTGTTGCCCCTCCCATTTGGCGGCGTCCTTGCCGCCCGGCGCCATCGACACGTCGGCGTCCTTGTAAGGCCCGCCAATGCCCTTGCGGCCGGGCGTCTGCGACACCGCGCGAACCGCGATGCCCTCATAATCGAGGTTGAGCGCTTCGCCCTTCTCGCGATTGCCGCCGCGATAGGCGATGTAGAACAGGTTCCAGCGATCGGTCTTCTCGTCGAAGATCACGCCCTGCAGCCACACTTCCGAGCGGTGGTTGAGGTGCGAGCGGCCGGGCACGCTGTTCACCACCGTACCCTGGCGCGTCCAGCTGGTCGCGTCGGCGCTGGTCCAGTGGGCGATGCGCAGGTCGAGATGGGGGCGGCCGAACATCTCCGAGATGAAGAGGTGGTAAGTGCCGTCGATCTTGAGCGTCATCCCGGTCTCGAAACCGGACTTGTTGTCGCCGAGCTGATTGCTGTCGGGGCCGATCACCGGGCCCTGCGTTTCCTCGATGATCGTCAGCTTCTCGCGGAAGCTGGCATCGCGCTGGTCGAGATTGTAGTTTTGCCCGGACACGGGCGCCGCCAACAGTGCCGCCGCAATCGCAATCACCCGCCGTGCCATCTCGCTGCTCTCCATTTCATATTATCATAAGTCATAATATGAATATGCCGGTATGCGTGCGAGTGCAACCGCCGAGGTCTTGCGGATACGAAAAAGGGCGGGAAAATCCCGCCCTTTCCGTTTCTATCGCTGACCCTCGATCACTGATCGAGGAACGACCGCATCTTGCGCGACCGGCTCGGGTGCTTGAGCTTGCGCAGCGCCTTGGCCTCGATCTGGCGGATACGCTCGCGGGTCACGCTGAACTGCTGGCCGACTTCCTCGAGCGTATGGTCGGTGTTCATGCCGATGCCGAAGCGCATGCGCAGCACGCGCTCCTCGCGCGGGGTCAGGCTGGCGAGGACGCGGGTGACCGTTTCCTTGAGGTTTGCCTGAATCGCGGCGTCCACCGGGATGATCGCGTTCTTGTCCTCGATGAAGTCGCCGAGATGGCTATCCTCCTCGTCGCCGATCGGCGTTTCGAGGCTGATCGGCTCCTTGGCGATCTTCATCACCTTGCGGACCTTCTCCAGCGGCATCGACAGGCGCTCGGCCATTTCCTCCGGCGTCGGTTCGCGGCCCTGCTCGTGCAGGAACTGGCGGCTGGTGCGGACCAGCTTGTTGATCGTTTCGATCATGTGCACCGGGATACGGATGGTGCGCGCCTGATCGGCGATCGAGCGGGTGATCGCCTGACGGATCCACCAGGTCGCATAGGTGCTGAACTTGTAGCCGCGGCGATATTCGAACTTATCGACGGCCTTCATCAGGCCGATATTGCCCTCCTGGATCAGGTCCAGGAACTGCAGGCCGCGATTGGTGTATTTCTTGGCGATCGAGATGACGAGGCGCAGGTTCGCCTCGACCATTTCCTTCTTCGCGATACGCGCCTCGCGCTCGCCCTTCTGCACCATGTTGACGATGCGGCGGAATTCGGTGAGCGCCATGCCGGTCTGCTGGCTGATCTCGCTGACCTCGACGCGGATGCGGTCGACCGCGGCGCCTTCGTTCGCGGCGAATGCGGCCCATTTCTTGTCGAGCTTCTCGACCGAGGCGATGAAGCTCTCGTCGAGCTCATGGCCCATATAACGGTCGAGGAAATCCTTGCGGTTGACCTTGTGGCGCTCGGCAAGGCGCAGCATCTGGCCGCCCAGCGCGGTCAGGCGCCGGTTGAAGCTGTAGAGCTGATCGACGAGATACTCGATCTTCGCCTGGTGGAACTGCACGGACTCGACCTCGGCGGTCAGCTCCTCGCGCAGCTTGTGGTACTTCTTCTCGTCCGCCGCGGTCAGCTCGCCGCCCGCCGCCATCGCGTCGAGCCGCTGCTGCTGGACCTTGCTGAACTTCTTGTAGATCGACGTGATGTTTGCGAAGCGCTCCAGCGCCTGTGGCTTCAGCGTCTCTTCCATCTGGGCGAGGCTGAGGGTGTTGTCCTCTTCCTCCTCGTCCGAAATGCGCGGGGCGCGGCGCTCGGTCAGCTCGTCGTCCTCGTCGGCGCTCGCTTCTTCGGGCTCTTCCTCTTCCTTGAAGCTGGCGCCGGCGGTCTTCTCGCTGATCTCGCCCGAATCGTCGTCCTCGGCACCCTCGACCTGCTCGGCCGACGGACCCTTGGAGAGCATCGCGTCGAGATCGAGGATCTCGCGCAGCTGCATCGTGCCTTCGTTGAGCGCGTCCGACCAGCCGATGATCGCGTTGAAGGTGATCGGCGATTCGCACAGGCCGAGGATCATCGTGTCGCGGCCGGCCTCGATCCGCTTGGCGATCGCGATCTCGCCCTCGCGGCTGAGCAGCTCGACGGCGCCCATCTCGCGTAGATACATGCGGACGGGATCGTCGGTGCGATCGACCGTCTCCTTCTTCTTCGCGATCTCGAACGGTTCGTCGTCCTTGTCGGACGAATCCACCTCGTCGGGAGTGTCATCCTCGGGCTGCTCGTCCTCGCCGACATCCTCGTTCTCGACGACATTGACGCCCATGTCGGACAGCGCCGACATCACGTCTTCGATCTGGTCGGTCGTGAACTGATCCTGCGGGAGCATTTCGTTGAGCTGATCGACGGTGATGTAACCGCGCTTCTTGGCGCGGGCGACCAGCTTCTTGATGGAGCCTTCGTTGAGATCGATCAGCGGCGCATCGCCGGTCTCGGTCGTATCCCCGTCGTCTGCCATGATTGCCTTTGCCATCGATTACCTTCGAAAACCGGATGGCGGCTATTATACGCCGCCTATTCCTGAATTATGCCTCGTCCGCAAGCATCAGATTCGCGAGTCGCGTCTCAAGCTCCGCCTTGCGCCGTACCAGCGCTACCTGACGATCGAACGCTTCGTCGCTGAAACGCGCCTGAACCGCAGCGGTTGCCTCTGCCAACGCAGCATCGACCTGCGGCCTTGCGACAAGCACCGCGATCGCTTCGCCAAGATCGAGCGCCGCCCGTTCCGCGTCCCACTCTTTCTGCGTGAAGGTGAAGCGAAGCGCGTCGGCGCGGAGCAGTTCCGCAGCTATCTGATCAAAACCGGACGCCGCCAATATGGTGCGCAGGCGAGCGGTATCAAGCGCCTGATCTTCAAGGGCGACATCGATCACGGCCTCGAACAGCCGGCCCAGTGCGCCGTCGGCGACACGAAGGCTGGAGAGTGTCTCCATGTGACGGGCGATCTCTGCCGGATGGCGGATCAGACCGGCGAGCACCGCCTTGGCGAGAACGCGGTCGATCCCGGTCGCACCCACCGCCTGTGTGGCCGGGCCGGGGGGCGGTTCGGGCGGCTGCCAGCGCTGGCCGGAGCGGCCAGGCGCGCGGCCTCCCTGCGCGCGCGGCGTGAAGGTGCGCGGTGCAGGGGCGAAATGGGCGTCGCAACGATTGCGGAACTCGGTAATGTATTCGTGGCGGACATTGCCGTCCTGGATCGTCGCCGCAAGATCGGACAGGCGGCGTTTGAGGCCCGCACGCGCCTCGGGCGTCTCCAGCGGTTCGGCGGCAAGCTCGTGCTGCCAGATACGGTCGGCGAGCGGCTGGGCGGCCTGAAGCAGTGCCTCGAACGCCTGCGGGCCCGCGGAACGGACGAGATCGTCGGGGTCCTGGCCGTTGGGCAGGGTGACAAAGGCAAGGCTGCGGCCGGGCGCCAGATGGGGCAGGGCGCGATGCGCCGCCCGCATCGCCGCCTTCTGTCCCGCCGCGTCGCCATCGAACGCGAGCAGTGGAATGTCCGCCATCCGCCACAGCCGCTCCAGCTGATGCTCGGTCAGCGCCGTACCGAGCGGCGCCACCGCCTCCCCGAACCCCGCCTGCGCCAGCGCGATCACGTCCATATAGCCTTCGACCGCGATCACCCGCCCGGTCTTGCGCGACGCGGCCTGGGCGCGATCGAGATTGTAGAGCGTGCGCCCCTTGTCGAAGAGCGGGGTCTCGGGCGAATTCAGATATTTGGGCTCGCCCTCGCCGATGATGCGGCCGCCGAACGCGATCACCCGGCCGCGCGCATCCTTGATCGGGATCATCAGCCGGCCGCGGAACCGATCGTACGGCTCCTTGCCCTCGACCTGGATCAGCATCCCGGCCTCGACCAGCATCGGGTCGCCATAGGCTTTGAGCGTCTCGCGCAATTTGCTGCGCGAATCCGGCGCGAACCCCATGCCGAAGTCGCGCGCCGTATCTGCGGTGATCCGCCGCCGCTCGAGCAGCGCGCGCGCCTCCGCCCCGGCGAGCCCGTGGAGTTGATCGACGTAGAATCTGGCCGCATCGGCCATCGCTTCGTGCAGGCCCTTGGCCTTTTCCGCCTTCTCCGCGGCGCGCGGATCGGCCTGAGGCACGTCCATTCCGGCTGCGGCGGCGAGTTCCTTCACCGCATCCATGAAAGGCAGGCCCTGCTGATCGGTCATCCACCGGATCGCGTCGCCATGCGCGCCGCAGCCGAAGCAATGGTAGAAGCCCTTGTCGTCGTTGATCGTGAACGACGGCGTCTTCTCGTTATGGAACGGGCAGCACGCCTTCCACTCCCGCCCCGCGCGCGTGATCTTCACGCTGCGCCCGATCAGGGCGGACAGCGTGGTGCGCGTGCGCAGTTCGTCGAGAAAGGCGGGGGTGAGACTCATTCCCTCAGTACAGCATGTTCAGGGTGCCTCCGCGGCACGGGAGCGAATGGGAGGCAGATCGGCGGCCCGGCTGACCAGACCCCGGAAGGCATTGTCGAACCGGACATCGGCTATGATCGGGGCGATTGTCACGCCGCGTGCCTGCAGGTCGGCTGGGATGGCATCCGAAGCGTTTGGTTCGTCGTGCACGATCGTGAACGACATGACGATGTTCATCAACGTTCCGAAACGGACAAGGTCGTCGGACAGTTTGGCGGCCTGCAACCGCGTATCCTTTGCCTTGCCGTTTTCCCAGCTTCCGCTGACCCGGCCGACATAGGTGAACTTGCCGGGTTCGATATCGAACCCGTAAGACCCCAGCGAGAGCGCGGTTTCCCCGCCATGATCTCCGGTTCCGCCGATCACCCATCGCCCCGGGGTAACCGGGATGACGAAGAAGGAGCCATGCGCGTTGGTCGCCCATGCGCGACCCTTGGTGATCTGGGCCACATCGAGATTCTTGCTCGAACCCGGAGAGCCCAGGCCATATTTCCAGACCAGCTTCCCGGTCGTCGGATCCAGGCGGTTGAGATAGATGAAAGGGATGTCGGATTGCGGATGAACGGCAATCACGATGTAGCCCAGCTGATGGTCGACCTTGAGCTCGTTCGGCTTGACGGGCTTGGTCGCATTCGCGGCCGGAATAACCAGAGCCGTTCCGAGAGCCGCGAGCAGGAGAAGTGCGCGTTTCATGGAGCCAGCCTTTCTTCACCAGGCCGTGCGGAAGCCGCGAGTGCCGCAAATTTCTGCAGTGCCGGTTCGTTCAACCCGTCATCGACGACGGCCATGTCGCCCTTTCCGACGATCGCGTCCCATGCGTCCGGTTGCATGGCATAGCGATCATAGCCGTGCGCGTGCATGCAACGCCGCATGACGGCTGCACGCATGTCGCGGCGATCCTTTCCGCCCATGTAGTTGCCGAGAATGCCCTTGTTGTTGCCGATCATGTCGTTGAGCGAGAGCACTGGAAGCGCCTGCTCCGCACAGAAACGGTAATCGGCAAGCGCGGTCTCCTCCGACACTCCCGGCGCATGAAACATGAAGTGGCGCATCGGATTGATCAAAGACGCCTGTGTCGATTGCGCAAAGGCCGGGCTGACCGAAAAGCCCGACAAGAGCGGAAGCACCGTCAGCGCTATGACGATTGATTTGTGCGAAACCCCCATTTGCCCCTCTTTTAGCTGAGCGCCGCTTTCACCAGCCCCGACGCCTTGCTCATGTCGAGCTGGCTGGCGTGGCGCGCCTTCAGCTCCGCCATCACCCTACCCATGTCTTTCATGCCCGATGCGCCCAGCTCGGCCTTGATCGCCTCGATCGCCGCGCTGGTCTCCGCTTCGCTCATTTGCGCCGGGAGGAACCGCTCGATCACCGCGACTTCGGCCTTCTCCTTGTCGGCAAGCTCCTGGCGCCCGCCCTTTTCGAACATCTCGATCGACTCGCGACGTTGCTTGACCATCTTCTGAAGGACCTCGACCACCAGCGCGTCGTCATCGGTGACCGGGCCCTGGGTCCGCACCTCGATGTCGCGATTCTTGATCGCGCTCTGGATCAGGCGGATGGCGGCCGTGCCTTCCTTGTCGCCGCTCTTCATGGCGGTGATGACGGCAGCCTGGATATCGTCGCGGATCATTTTGTCTCTACCCACAGGTGAATCGGAATTATCCGGCCTTAGACCCCGCAGCCGTCCGACGCGAGGGTTGACGAATTGGGGGGAGGGGTCTAGCGGGCGGGCCTTAGCACACATTGCCGGAAACCCCTGTAGGAGCGCCCTCTCATAATGGCCGACGCGACGCCTTTTACCGTGCCTGAAGGAGCTACAGGCGTTCTTGTTCTTGCGTCGGGCGAAGTGATCTGGGGGCGTGGATTCGGGGCCGAGGGCCATGCCGCGGGCGAAGTCTGCTTCCACACCGCGATGACCGGCTATCAGGAGATCATGACCGACCCGTCCTTCGCGGGCCAGATGATCTGCTTCACCTTCCCCCATATCGGCAATGTCGGCGCCAACCCCGACGATGTCGAGGCGGACAATCCCCATGCGCTCGGCATGATCGTGCGCGAGGACGTGACCGAGCCGAGCAACTTCCGCAGCGTCGAGCGGCTCGACGACTGGATGAAGCAGCATGACCGCATCGGTCTTGCCGGGATCGACACCCGCGCGCTGACTCGCCGCATCCGCGGGCAGGGCGCGCCCAACGGCGTGATCGCCCATTCGGCGAGCGGCGAGTTCGACATTCCCTGGCTGCTCGAGCGAGCGCGCGCCTGGCCTGGGCTCGAGGGCATGGACCTCGCCATCACCGTCACCACCGAGACGCATTTCGGCTGGGAAGGCGGTGTGTGGCGGCTCGGCTTCGGCTATGGTGAAGAGGGTGCCGAGGATGGCCGCCCGCATGTCGTGGCGATCGATTATGGGTCGAAGCACAACATCTTCCGCAATCTGGTTCAGGCCGGCGCCAAGGTGACGGTGCTGCCCGCCACCGCGACCGCCGAGCAGGTGCTGAGCTTCAACCCTGACGGCATCTTTCTGTCGAACGGCCCGGGCGATCCCGCGGCGACCGGCGAATATGCGGTACCGGTGATCCGCGAGCTGCTGGAGACCAAGAAGCCGCTGTTCGGCATCTGCCTTGGCCACCAGCTGCTCGGCCTCGCAGTCGGTGCGCAGACCACCAAGATGTTCCAGGGCCATCGCGGCGCCAACCACCCGGTCAAGCGCCTCAGCGACGGCGCGGTCGAGATCACCAGCATGAACCATGGCTTCGCGATCGATCGCGCGACTTTGCCCGCGAATGTGACCGAGACCCATGTCTCGCTGTTCGACGGCAGCAATTGCGGGATCGAGATCGACGGCGGCCGCGCGTTCAGCGTGCAGTACCACCCCGAGGCGAGCCCGGGGCCGCAGGATAGTTTCTATCTGTTCGAGCGGTTTGTGGGGATGTTGGGGCAACCGGCGTGATTCTTCTGGCAGCAGCGTTGCTGGCTGATCCCGAAGTGGTGACCTGTTCGACGCGAGCCGGCGCCTGCCCGCAGGTCACCCAAATCATTAATAGCGACGCGCAAACTTGTGGCCTGACGGTGACCTTTGGCCCGGAGCCTGACGATGGCCTCAAAATCATTGCAGATGCTTGGCGTTTCACCGTGATTCTGCCGCCGATGGCGACGGATAGCCAAGTGGCCTGCATGGCCAAGGCGAGATCGACCCGGCATGCGCGCCTTTACCCTAATCGCCCTGAAAAGAAGCAATAATGCCCAAACGCACCGACATCTCCTCCATCCTCGTCATCGGCGCCGGTCCCATCGTGATCGGTCAGGCGTGCGAGTTCGACTATTCGGGCACGCAGGCGATCAAGGCGCTCAAGGAAGAGGGCTATCGCATCGTCCTGGTCAATTCGAACCCGGCGACGATCATGACCGATCCCGAGCTGGCCGACGCGACCTATGTCGAGCCGATCACGCCGGCGGTGGTCGCCAAGATCATCGAGAAGGAGCGGCCCGACGCCGTCCTGCCGACGATGGGTGGTCAGACCGCGCTCAACACCGCGCTGGCGCTGGCGAACGACGGCACGCTGGAGAAGTTCGGCTGCATCATGATCGGCGCGGATGCCGAGGCGATCGACAAGGCCGAGGATCGGCTGAAGTTCAAGGACGCGATGACCAAGATCGGGCTGGAATCGGCCCGCTCGGCGATCGCGCACAGCGAGGCCGATGCGCTGGCGGCGCTGGAGAAGGTCGGCCTGCCCGCGATCATCCGTCCCAGCTTCACCATGGGCGGCTCGGGCGCGGCATCGCCTACAACCGCGAGGAATTCCTCACCATCGTCCGCAGCGGCCTCGACCTGTCGCCGACGACCGAGGTGCTGATCGAGGAATCGCTGCTCGGCTGGAAGGAATATGAGATGGAGGTCGTGCGGGATCGCAACGACAACGCCATCATCATCTGTTCGATCGAGAATATCGACGCGATGGGCACCCATACCGGGGATTCGATCACCGTCGCGCCGGCGCTGACGCTGACCGACAAGGAATACCAGATCATGCGCAACGCATCGATCGCGGTGCTCCGGGAAATTGGCGTCGAAACCGGCGGTTCGAACGTGCAGTTCGCGGTGAATCCGAAGGACGGCCGCCTGATCGTGATCGAGATGAACCCGCGCGTGTCGCGCTCCTCGGCGCTGGCGTCGAAGGCGACCGGCTTCCCGATCGCCAAGGTCGCGGCCAAGCTGGCGGTGGGCTACACGCTCGACGAGATCGAGAACGACATCACCGGCGCGACCCCGGCGAGCTTCGAGCCGACGATCGACTATGTCGTCACCAAGATCCCGCGCTTCGCGTTCGAGAAGTTCAAGGGCGCCGAGGCGACGCTCGGCACCGCGATGAAGTCGGTCGGCGAGGTGATGGCGATCGGCCGCAACATCCATGAATCGATGCAGAAAGCGCTGCGCGGCCTCGAAACGGGCCTCAGCGGCTTCAACAATGTCGATCATCTCGCCGGCGCGCCGCGCGACGAGATCGAGGCGGCGCTGGCGATCCGCTCGCCCGACCGGCTGCTGATCGCGGCGCAGGCGCTGCGCGAAGGCTTCACCGTCGCCGAGGTTCATGCGCTCACCAAATACGACCCGTGGTTCCTTGAGCGGATGGCAGAGATCGTCCGCGCCGAGACCGAGGTCGCTACCAATGGCCTGCCGCAGGACGCGCGCGGGGATGCGCAAGCTCAAGTCGATGGGCTTTTCCGACAAGCGGCTGGCCTGGCTGGCGCTGCAATCGGCCAATCTGCGCGAGGGCGCGGGGGCGATGGCGCGCTCCTTCGGGCTGATCGGCGAAGTCGTCAAGGCGATGACCGGCGGCGTGACCGAGGCCGATGTGCGTGCGCACCGCCACAAGCTCGGCGTACGCCCGGTGTTCAAGCGGATCGACACCTGCCGGCCGAGTTCGATGCCAAGACGCCGTACATGTACTCGACCTATGAAGCGCCGAGCTTCGGCGAGCCCGAGTGCGAGAGCCAGGTTTCGGATCGCAGGAAGATCGTGATCCTGGGTGGCGGTCCGAACAGGATCGGGCAGGGGATCGAGTTCGACTATTGCTGCTGCCACGCATGCTTCGCGCTGTCGGACGCCGGGTTCGAGACGATCATGGTCAACTGCAACCCGGAAACGGTCAGCACCGACTATGACACGTCGGACCGCCTCTATTTCGAGCCGCTGACGGCCGAGGACGTGCTGGAGATCCTGCATGTCGAGCAGTCGAAGGGCGAATTGCTCGGCGTGATCGTGCAGTTCGGCGGGCAGACTCCGCTCAACCTGGCGCGCGCGCTGGAGGCGGCGGGGATCCCGATCCTCGGCACCTCGCCTGACGCGATCGATCTGGCCGAGGATCGCGAGCGCTTTGCCGATCTGGTGTCGAAGCTCGGCCTCAAACAGCCCGCCAACGGCATCGCGCGCAGCCGGGAAGAGGCGATCGCGGTGGCCGAGCGGATCGGTTACCCTGTGCTGACGCGGCCGTCCTATGTGCTGGGTGGCCGGGCGATGGAGATCGTCGATACGGTCGAGCAGCTCGATCATTACATCCAGACCGCGGTTCAGGTGTCGGGCGACGCCCCCGTGCTGATCGACCAGTATCTGCGCGATGCGGTCGAGGTGGATGTGGACGCGATCGCGGACGGCGACGATGTCGTGGTCGCGGGCGTGCTCCAGCATATCGAGGAAGCGGGCGTCCATTCGGGCGACAGCGCCTGCTCGATCCCGCCTTACTCGCTGTCGGCGCAGATCATCGCCGAGATCGAGCGCCAGACCGAGGCGCTGGCGCGCGGGTTGAACGTCAAGGGGCTGATGAACATCCAGTTCGCGGTCAAGGACGGCGAAGTCTACCTGATCGAGGTCAATCCGCGTGCGTCGCGCACCGTGCCGTTCGTCGCCAAGGCGATCGGCGCGCCCATCGCGAAGATCGCGAGCCGGGTGATGGCGGGCGAGAAGCTCAAGGACCTGCCGAAGATCGATCGCGACATCGACTATGTCGCGGTGAAGGAGGCGGTGTTCCCGTTCAACAAGTTCCCGGGCGTCGATCCGGTGCTGTCACCGGAAATGAAGTCCACGGGCGAAGTGATGGGAATCGACAGCGATTTCCCGATCGCCTTCGCCAAGTCGCAACTCGGTGCCGGCATGACCTTGCCGACCGAGGGCCGCGTGTTCGTGAGCGTCAAGGACGGCGACAAGCCGGTGGTGCTGCCGGGCGTGCGTATCCTGGTCGAACAGGGCTTTTCCATCGTCGCGACCGGCGGCACCGCGGACTATCTGGAGGCCAATGGCGTACCGGTCGAGCGCGTCAACAAGGTCGCCCAGGGCCGTCCGCACATCGTCGACCGCATCGTCGATGGCGACATCGCGCTGATCTTCAACACCACCGAAGGCTGGCAGTCGCTCAAGGATAGCGAATCGATCCGTGCGTCGGCGCTGTCGCTCAAGATTCCGTACTTCACCACCGCCCCGGCGAGCGTGGCGGCGGCGCGGGCAATTGCTGCACTTGCGGTCCAGTCCCTTGAAGTCCGCCCGTTGCAGTCCTACTATTCGCAATCGCACAATTGATCCCCACAACGAAGGTTAGGGTGCGGGCGAGCCAATTCAGGCGCGCCGGGAAAAGGGGTTTTGACGAAGGACGAAATGCGATGGCGACGGTCGAAAAGATGCCGATGCTCCAGGAGGGCTATGAGAAGCTCTCGGCGGAACTGAAGCGCCTCAAAGCCGAACGACCCCTGATCGTGGATGCGATCGAGGAGGCGCGAGCGC